>JARLJL010000010.1 GCA_031291235.1 Sulfuriferula sp. | reverse complement strand
GTATCCAGTACCAGTTACCCAGTACCCAATACCAAAACCGCTACCGTAAATACCCACACTTATCGGTTGTCTAGTTGTTAAAGAGCGTCTTGCTTGCCGTCAGCGCCTTGCTCTGCGCTAACAACGAGGTGCGAATTATACGCACCTAAAATCATTTGTAAAGCTTTATTTACACAACCAAACAATTTACTTTAAATACAAATTTCAATTATTTGATTTCGTTAATTTTTACCAAAAATTTATTGGCGGTTGCAATCAACGAGGAGCGAATTATACAGCCAATAATTCCGCCGTCAAGGGCTTCTGTGCAAAAGAATCCAGTTGCTAATTAATCACGATACGCGCAAATTTCCGCTTACCTACCTGCAATACGGCTTCACACCCAGCCTTCAACACCAGCGTTTTATCATTCACCTTATCCCCATCCAGCTTCACTCCACCCTGCTCTATCATGCGCAACGCATCAGAAGTACTAGCGGTCAACCCCGCCTGCTTAAGTATCTGGGCTATCGGCAAGCCACCGTTCACACTATCCAGCATGACTGTGGCAATCTCATCCGGCACACCCCCCTGGCGAAATCTTGATTCAAAATCGCTCAAAGCCTGTTCTGCCGCTACCGCATTATGAAAACGAGAGATGATTTCCTGCGCAAACCGCACTTTGATATCGCGGGGATTGGCGCCCTCAGCCACTTGCGTCTTCCATGCCGCTATCGTCGACAATGACGCCGACGATAGCAATTCTATATAACGCCACATCAATTCATCGGATACGGACATTATTTTGCCGAAAATTTCACTCGGCGATTCCGTAATTCCTATGTAATTTCCCAATGACTTGGACATTTTATTGACGCCATCCGTTCCTTCCAGCAAAGGCATAGTCAATATGCATTGCGGTGACTGCCCGTAATGCTTTTGCAGCTCGCGACCCATCAGCAAATTGAATTTCTGGTCGGTACCACCCAATTCCAGATCCGCATTTAAAGCAACGGAATCGTAACCTTGAACCAGCGGGTACAAAAATTCATGAATGGCAATCGGCTGATTGTTTTTATAGCGCTTGCTAAAATCATCTCGCTCCAGCATTCGCGCTACCGTATGCGTCGCTGCCAATTTAATGACGCCGGACGACCCCAGTTGATCCATCCAGGTTGAGTTAAATACCACTTCGGTACGTTCCGGATCCAGTATCTTGAATACCTGTGCGGTGTAGGATTTCGCGTTCTCAGCGACCTGCTCGCGCGTCAATGGAGGGCGAGTGGCGTTCTTGCCTGTAGGATCGCCGATCATACCGGTAAAATCGCCGATCAAAAACAAGGCATGATGCCCAAGATCCTGCAATTGGCGCATCTTATTCAGCAATACGGTATGCCCGAGATGCAAATCCGGCGCAGTCGGATCAAAACCTGCCTTAACACGTAGCTTCTTCCCGGTCTTTAATTTATCAACCAGCTCTTTTTCGACAATCAATTCGTCGCAACCGCGTTTGATAATTTGCAACGCCTCATCTACTGCAAAATCCGTCATCACAACCTCACCGCCCCACACAAAAATCCCGCAAAAACCGCCACCCGCGCACCGCGGGCTTTTCCTAATCGAAACATTCTGTTAAGCTCACTCACTGGAACGGAGCAATTAAGGATAGGCGACATGTTCAAAAGCAAACAGAAAACCAGCATTTTAACGCATAGCGAGCGCCTGCACGCGCGAAAAATTCGCTTGCGCTGGTTAATTGCATTGTCCAGCCTGCCTTTATTCGGCATGGTAACCGCTTTTGGTATTGCCCCGCAAACCGATACATCCCAAGTACCCATTCATACAGTTGTTGAAAACCTACCCATCCCGGATTCCCTGACACAAACCAACCCGCAAGCCGTTGCGACCAGTTATTGGCGAGACGAGCGAGTAGAGCGCGGCGATACGGCCGCCAGCATTTTGCAGCGTCTTGGCGTCAACGATGACCAGATTACCCTCTTTTTAAAGTCACCGAACGCAACGCATGCACTGATACAAATCAAGTCTGAACGACGCATTCAGGCTCAAGTGACCGATACCGGAAATCTGATCTGGTTACGCCACATCGACGGCAACGGCAACATGCTGCAAATCGATGCAGATGCCGGCACATTCAAAGTGACGCAGCAAGCCGCCCAACTGCAATCGCAAACCGTAATGAAATCGGGTGAAATCCGCAACTCCCTGTTTGGCGCTACCGATGCCGCAGGCATCCCGGATAGCATTGCGACCCAGATGGCAGATATATTCTCAACCGATATCGATTTCCATCAGGATTTACGGCGCGGCGATCATTTCAATGTCGTGTATGAAGTTCTGTACCATAACGGCGAGCCAGTCATGACGGGGCGCGTACTTGCGGCCGAATTCATCAATGCCGGCCACACCTATCGCGCCGTATTTTCCGATGTTGCCAACAGCAAGGGCGAGTACTATACCCCCGACGGCAAACCACTGAAAAAAGCCTTCTTGCGTTCGCCGCTCGCATTCTCCCGCATCAGCTCCGGATTTGAGATGCGTTTTCACCCCATCCTTAAACAATGGCGTCAACATAAAGGCATAGACTATGCGGCACCCACCGGAACCAAGGTGATGGCCATTGCTGACGCCACAGTTGAGTTTGTGGGGCAGCAAACCGGATACGGCAACTTTATCGTGCTTAGGCACAGCGGCAATTACAGCACTGCGTACGGCCATTTATCGGCTTTCGCCAAAGGCCTGCACAAAGGCGAAAAAGTCAGCCAAGGCGATGTCATCGGTTATGTCGGCATGACTGGCTGGGCAACCGGGCCGCACTTGCATTATGAGTTCCGTGTCGCCGGTGTGGCCACCAACCCGCTTACTGCCAAAATCCCGACAGCATTCCCGATTGCAGCGCAATACATGCCTAAGTTCAAGCAAACCACTCAACCGCTGGTTGCGCAACTGAATCTGCTGGACAATACCAATCTGGTCGCAATGGAATAACCCACAAGCCTTGTCCGATAGAACGCATATCGTCGGGGTGATGTCCGGCACCAGTCTGGATGGCATCGATGCAGCCATGATTGCGTTTGATGCAGCACATCCAACAGGCTTGTTGATCGGCAAACAATTCCATCACTATCCTGCAGCTCTGCGTCAGCAAATACTGGATATCCACGATACAGGGGTCGACGAGCTGCATCGCGCCGCCCTGATCGCCAATGAGCTAGCGGATCGTTATGCAGAAACCGTCAACAGCCTGATTGCATCGAGCCAAATTCGTCCGACAGCCATTGCATGTCACGGGCAAACCGTACGCCACCGTCCTGACGCTGGCTATACCATACAACTGATTAACGCGGCACGGCTGGCAGAACAAACGCTAACCACGGTCATAGCCGATTTTCGCAGTCGCGATATCGCTGCCGGTGGCCAGGGCGCGCCGCTGGTACCGGCCTTTCACGTAGCGGCATTTCGCCATCCTCTGCAGCACCGCGTCATCGTCAATATCGGCGGCATAGCCAATCTCACCAACATCCCGCCTGCGGGCAACATACTCGGCTTCGATTGCGGGCCCGGCAATGCACTGCTGGACGCATGGTGCCAACTACATACCGGACAGGCATTTGACCACAACGGCGACTGGGGTGCACAGGGCAGGATAATTCCCGAATTACTTACAAAATATCTCGACCACCCTTACTTTGCCCTCGCCGCCCCAAAAAGTGCGGGACGCGAACAATTCAACCTCGCCTGGGTAACCGGTAAACTGCAGGGCTACGAAGCGCCGCAAGACGTGCAAGCCACATTGCTCCAGCTCACTGCATTAGGCATTGCAGACGCAATCAAGCATTACTGCACTGGCGCTACGGAAATCTATGTCTGCGGCGGAGGAGCGCACAACAGCGCATTACTCAGCGCATTGCGCAGCCTCATGTCCGCATTCCGTATCGACCTTACCGATGCATTGGGCATTCAAGCCGATTGGCTGGAAGCGCATGCCTTTGCATGGCTGGGATGGCAAACCCTACAAGGCAAGGCCGGTAATTTGCCTGAGGCGACCGGGGCACGCCACTCATGCATTCTGGGCGCAATCTACCCGGCATAACGAACGGACACAAAAAAGGAGGCCTGAGCCTCCTTTAACTTAAGTGCGAAGCTGCTTAAGCCGAGAACGATGAACCACAACCGCAAGTTGAGGTAGCATTTGGATTCTTGATTACAAATTGCGCACCTTCCAGACCTTCCTGATAATCAATCTCAGCACCGACCAGATACTGATAGCTCATGGGGTCGATCAACAAGGTAACACCGTTTTTAACCATGCTGGTATCGTCTTCATTCGTGACTTCATCAAAAGTAAAGCCATACTGAAAACCCGAACAACCGCCGCCGCTAACGAATACGCGCAGCTTCAGGTCAGGGTTGCCTTCCTCTTCAATCAGTTGCGCCACTTTATTTGCAGCATTGTCGGTAAATACCAGTACCGACGGCATTTCAGTCATTGCATTCATCACTTTACTCCTTCCAAGCAAAAATTCAGTTCTTCATTATCTACATGCGAACGGTTCACGTCAAGGCAACAATCCAATTAGTTCCAGCCCCATCGTTTCCGGCAGACCGAACATAATATTCATATTCTGCACAGCCTGACCGGATGCACCTTTCACCAGATTATCAATCACCGACAGCACCACCACCACATCGCCGTCTTGTGGCCGGTGCCAGGCAATCCGGCACGTATTCGCTCCGCGCACTGAGCGCGTTTCTGGATGCGCACCCGCAGGCAGCACATCAACGAATGGTTCATTTGCATAACGCGACTCGAATACTTCTTGCAAATCAATATCTTTGACAACACGCGCGTATAAAGTTGCATGTATGCCACGAATTAGCGGCGTCAAATGCGGCACGAAGGTCAATCCTACAGCATTACCTGCAAACCTCGACAGCCCTTGGCTGATCTCCGGCAAATGCCGGTGACCCGACGCACCGTAAGCCTTGAAATTATCGGATGCCTCCGGAAACAGGGTAGGTACTTCAGCCTTGCGCCCTGCACCGCTCACGCCAGACTTGGCATCCGCAATCAGATATTGCGTATCAACCAGCCCTGCTTCCAATAGCGGCAGAAAACCCAGTTGTACAGCCGTCGGATAGCATCCCGGATTTGCGACCAGACGCGCCGTTTTAATCCGGTCGCGATTAACTTCCGGTAAACCGTAGACCGCCTCAGCAACCAGTTCCGGGCAGGCATGTTCCATGCCGTACCATTTTTGCCATACGGCGAGATCCTTGATGCGGAAATCGGCTGCCAAATCGATTACCCGTACGCCGGCAGCCAGCAACTCGCGCGCTTGCTGCATGGCTATGCCGTTAGGCGTAGCAAAAAACACGACATCACAACTTTCCAGACCGGCTTGCTGAGGATCGCTGAAAGCCAGATCGACATGCCCGCGCAAATTGGGGAACATGTCTGCGACCGGCATACCGGCTTCCTTGCGCGAAGTAATTGCAGTCAGACTCACCTCGGGGTGACGCGCCAGCAAACGCAATAACTCCACCCCGGTATACCCTGTTCCGCCAACAATCCCGACTTTAATCATCGCCATTTCTCTCCCAACAAGTTAACGCTATCATAACTCACGAGCAACAAAAAAGCCGCCCAGTTCCAGGCGGCTTTTTTGTTGTAACAAATAATTAACGCTTGGAGAACTGTTTGGCGCGGCGAGCTTTACGCAGACCAACTTTCTTACGTTCAACCACACGCGCATCACGCGTTACCAAACCGGCTTTCTTAAGCGGCGATTTGAGTTCCAGATCATATTCGATCAGAGCGCGAGTAATACCGTGACGAATCGCGCCAGCCTGACCAGACTCACCACCGCCATGCACGTTGACCATGATATCGAATGAGGACAGGTTGCTGGTTAATTCCAGCGGCTGACGCACAACCATACGACCGGTTTCACGAGAGAAATACTCGTCAACCGGTTTTTCATTGACAACAATATTACCGCTACCCGCTTTAATGAAAACACGTGCAACAGCGTTTTTGCGACGGCCAGTGCCGTAGTAATAATTTCCGATCATGGCTTATCCTCTGATTTCCAGGGCTTTAGGCTGTTGTGCACTATGCGGGTGGGTAGCACCTGCGTAGCACTTCAGCTTTTTAATCATTGCATAGCCCAATGGGCCTTTAGGCAACATGCCTTTTACTGCTTTTTCCAATACGCGACCTGGGAAACGCGCTTGCATTTTGGCGAAGCTGGTTTCATAGATACCACCGGGGTAACCGGTATGACGGTAGTATTTTTTATCTTCCGCTTTATTTCCGGTAACTTTCAGTTTTTCAACGTTAACGACAACGATAAAATCGCCGGTATCAACGTGAGGCGTAAATTCTGGCTTGTGTTTGCCGCGTAAAATGCGTGCAACCTCGGCTGCTACGTGACCAAGCACTTTGTCTGTCGCATCAACGACAAACCACTCGCGTGTAACTTCATGCGCTTTAGCGGAGAAGGTGCTCATTGCGGAAAAGGTGTTCATTCGAAACCCCTACAAATTCTTAAACAAGGAAAGCCGAGCATGTTAATTCAAATATTCGCCTATGTCAAACATCAGCTACAATATTTGTTTTTTCGAAGATACCGCCAATGTCTTGGTTTATCACTGTTTTTATCAGTGCCGTATTACTGCCGCCACTCAGCCTCATCCTGCTCGGCGGCGCGGGACTCTACCTGCTCCCGCAGCGTCCGCAACTGGGCAAAAAACTGATTGCAGCCGCACTGATGCTGCTCTGCGCCTTATCCATGCCCGTCATCTCGGATCGATTGCTGGCACAGTTCGAGCATTATGCAGCGATCGATCTCGCACACCCCAAGACTGCCGATGCCATTGTCATTCTTGGCGCCGGCAGTTATCGCGACGCGCCCGAATACCAGAGCGATACTGTCAGTCGGTACGCACTGGAACGATTGCGCTACGGCGCGCGGCTTTATCGCGCCACCCGCTTACCCATTGCCGTCACCGGCGGCAATCCGGCAGGCGGTACAGCAGAAGCCTATTCGATGAGGGATGTATTGACGCAGGATTTTCACGTACCGGTACGCTGGGTCGAACCACATTCGAACACAACCTGGGAAAATGCTCGCGACAGCCGCAAGCTGCTACCCGCCGACATCCGGACAATTTATCTGGTTACCCATGCATGGCATTTGCCGCGCGCCATCTACGCATTCCAGCACGCAGGCTTCAATGTCATTCCGGCAGGCACCGCATATAGCCTGGCACACCATATCAGCCCGCTCGATTTCATCCCTCAACCGAGCGGCCTCACCAACAGTTATTTTGCGATTCACGAAGCATTGGGACTTATCTGGTACCGCTTAACAGGTTAAAATCGCTCATCACTCAATCAACGGAGCAATAGCATGAAAGCACGCGTTAAATGGATAGAAGGCGTCAGTTTCCTTGGCGAAACTGGCAGCGGTCACGGCGTCGTCATGGATGGCGCGGTTGAAAGCGGCGGACGCAACCTGGGACCGCGCCCGATGGAAATGATGCTGCTGGGTGCCGGTGGCTGCACATCATTCGATGTCGTACACATCCTGAAAAAAGCGCGCGCCGACATTACCGACTGCGTTGCGGAAATCGAAGCCGAACGCGCCGAAACCGATCCTAAGGTATTTACCAAGATACACATGCACTTTATCGTTAGCGGACGCAAGCTCAAATCCGAACAGGTCGAACGTGCGATCAACCTGTCAGCCGAAAAATATTGCTCGGCGTCCATCATGCTGGGGAAAACTGCCGACATCACCCACGATTTCGAAATTATCGAAGTTTAAACAGGGTAGCAACGCACCGAATAGCAAGTATTCGTGTTGACGACATCAAACAGCCGGTCAATATTCGGATGCTTGCCCGGATGCTGGCGAGCATCTTCAGTATGTTCGGCGAACAACTCCAGTGCTTCCTGCGCCGCTTTTTGACCGATACCGCCCCATTTCAGCGCAGCATGGTAATACACTCGAAACGAACCGCTGCTGCCCGGCTTGTTTTCTATCATGCCGCACACGTTGCCCATTTCATCGAACAGCTTCATCGCGCCGAACTGATCCACATTCTCGAGCGTCTCGAGGTTTTCTGCAAAAGTAGCCATCGTCTGTAACCTTAATAATCCAAAATTTGACCGCGTATTATACCCAATACACGGTTTTCGTCATGACTTTGGACATAAGCTGCATTGCCCCTTTGACCGGCATGGGCAAAGCCGCTCCGCCATGCGCCAGCGCAGTCTCGGCATGCCGGGCTTCGTCGACCTGCATTTGCTCGACCACAGCCCGACTCTTGGCATCCGCCGCCGGCAATTCGCTCAAATGCGATGCCAGATGCGCACCGACCTGACGTTCCGTTTCTGCCAGAAATCCCAGATTCCATTTGTCGCCCAATGCGCCAGCTGCCATGCCTATTGCCAGCGAACTCGCATACCACACCGGATTCAGCAAGCTTTTGCGCCCGCCCAGCGCCGAGATGCGCGACTCGCACCAGGCCAGATGTTCGGTTTCCTCTTGCGCAGCTTCCGCCAGCGCGGCTTTTGCTTCGGGATTGCGCGCAGTAAGCGCCTGTCCCTGATACAGCGCCTGAGCGCACACCTCGCCGACATGATTAATTCGCATCAGACTGGCTGCATGTTTTTTCTCAGCAACGCTCAAATCGGCATCGAGCAAATCCTTACCCGGTAACGGGCGCACCGTTTGCGCTGGCGCAAACACCGTACGCAAACCGTTATCCAACGCAATAATCAACGTATCCAGATTCATACCACCCTCTCACAACTTGCCATAACCGGCACTTATATTACGCCCCATACAGAATATTGCCCAGCGCATCGTGGCGCCATCCCGTATTCAATATGTACCGCAGATCCAATCGATCTGTCCCGGCGTTGTCGACCAGCCTGCAATCTCTGTACTAGCGGCCATATCCGCAACAGCAATCTACTTATCGTCGCAGGTTTAATTTTTTGCTAAGCCCATTTGTGCCAGAATAACGCGATTCCATCGCACATGAAACCGATCGCACCATGCTAAAACGCTTCCTGTATCTGATACTGCTGTTATACAGCACTGCCCAGGCTGCCGCATTACCGCCAGCCGTGACATCGGCGCTTAAACAAGCCCAAATTCCGCTCCAGCACACCGGGATCGTTGTATGGGATGCAGACCGCACCACACCTTACATCGGCATCAATTCCCGGCGCTCGTTCAACCCCGCCTCCACCATGAAACTGGTCACCAGCTATGCTGCATTGAACCTGCTCGGCCCCGCCTACACATGGCCGACCGACATCAGCACGGACGGCAAGCTGCACGATGGCATACTCGACGGCAACCTCTACATGAAAGGTTACGGCGACCCCAGCCTCAACATCGAACGCTTCTGGCTGCTCGTCCATCAATTGCGCCAACTCGGCCTGAAGCAGATCAACGGCGATCTGATCATCGATCAAAGCCGCTTTCGGCTCGACCCCATCGGGGACTTCGACGACCATCCGCACCATGCCTATAACGCTCATCCCGCTGCGCTGATGGTCAATTTCAACAGCACGACAATCAATACCGCCATCCACGGCAGCGAAATCCGGCTGACCGCCGAACCGTTGCCGAGCAACACTCGGGTGATCAACCAGCTCACGCTTGACAATGCAGCGCCCTGCAGCGAATGGCGCGACCAGATCCATAGCACATGGCAAGCAGATACGCGCCAGCTGAGTATTAGCGGAACCTATCCGGCTGCCTGCGGAGACAAAACTTTCGCAGTCACGTTAGGCGACGCCAGCGAACTGGTTGCAGGACTGTTCTCGACATTCTGGAAGAACGAAGGCGGCCTATTTAACGGCAAATGGCACACCGGCAATACACCGGACGACGCGCAACTGCTCATGACCTACACCTCGCCGCCGCTCGTCCAGGCAATCTACGATCTCAACAAATTCAGCAACAATATCATGGCGCGCAACCTGTTCCTGAGCCTCAGCGAGGCCGATACCGCCAGTACCGCTAAATCAATCGGCATTGTTACCGACTGGCTGCGCCAGCAGCACCTCGACTTCCCCGAACTGGTACTGGAAAACGGAGCCGGGCTCTCGCGCATAGAACGCATCGCCCCGGACAGCATGGCACAACTGCTGCGCTCGGCTTACCGCAGTCCGTTCTATCCGGAGCTGGCCAGCGCCCTGCCCATCGTCGCTGTGGACGGCACCATGAAAAAACGCGGCAAGACAGATCTCGTCGCCGCCCATGCCCACATCAAGACCGGCACGCTGGACAATGTCAAAACCATGGCGGGTTATGTCACCACCCAGGCCGGGCATCAGGTCATCGTGGTTTTTTTCATCAACGACCCCCATGCGTCCGCAGGCGGCCCAGCGCAGGATGCACTACTGGAATGGATTTATCAGCAGAAATAGATATCGGCTAGGTCCGCATGGCGCCGTCCGGCGCGAATATATCCGCGGCTTTGTCTTCGTCGACGAGTAGCGCCAGCTACGATTCATGTATCGTCAGTGATGCCCCGTTCCGGATTTCCATATCCGCCATCGGGAAACATTATGCCAATAGACCGTTCCCGGGTTCCGTCCACTGAATGACGTCAACAAACTGTTTCTTGGCAAAGTCGAATAAACTCATATATCCTCCCTACTTGCGATTTGTTTAACAACAATATGGATCCGACATGAACGCCACCACCAAGCCTACCGCCCCCGGCAAAACCAGCGCCAACTTTGAAGACATCAAAGCGCGTGTGGGCGACATGTTTCAAGTGCAACTCAGTACGGACAGTCAGGAAATTCGTCATTCGGTCAAACTGCTGGGCTACCTTGCCGGCAAAACCATCATGATTACCGCACCCACCGTCAACAACAGCGTGCTGCTATTACGCGAAGGCCAGAATCTCACCGTGCGCGCTTTCTCAGGCACCGCAGCTTATGCATTTTCCAGCGAGATTATCAAGGTCTGCAATACTCCATTACCCTACCTGCACCTGAGCTATCCGAAGACCATACAAAAAGTGCCGATACGCGCTTCCGCCCGCATCACCTTCGATCTTATCGGCGCAGCCACCAATCTCTCGCACGGCAGCAATGCCGCTACCCCCATCGTCATTTCCGACATCAGCACGACTGGCGCGGCAATTGCTGCCGCTACCCCGCTCGGCAAAAAAGAAGACACGCTACGCATTGCTTTTCGCGCCAAAATTCACGATATTGCCGTGCATCCGTCGCTCAAATGCATCATACGCTCGCTTACCAGCACCGACGATGACGCCTATCCTATCAAGTACGGATTACAGTTTCAGGAATTGCAGACCCAGGATCTACTGACATTGCAGAGCCTGGTTTATCAAAAAATCCTGGAAGACAAATAGCCGCGACGCAGCGCACCCGGTTGCCGGTGCGCTGCCCATTAATCGTCAGATTTTCGATCCTGCGCCGTACAGATAATGCGAGAACTGGGCATAATCGCTGCTCACCAGACGGAACAACTTGTCCAGACTCAGCACCGCCTGCTCGATAATATTGATCGCGATGTACGGATGCTCGACTTTCATGCGCTTGTACATCGCACGCGACAGCTTTAATACCTGAGTATCGCTGGCCTTGGCAACCAAACGTGCGGAACGGGCGCGTTTGTCGAAGAACGACATCATTCCCAGCATTTCCCCTTTACCCGAACGTACGACTTCGTATTCGTTCTGACCGTCGGGAATCACCAGCGCGATTTCGCCCTTGACCACAAAATACAATTCATCACCCACATCGCCCACATCCGACACGATGTCATCATTATCGAAATGCAATACGGTCAGGTAATTCAGCAGGGTATTCACCTCGGCAACCGTCAATGACTCGCACAAGTATTGATGGCTCATGAATTGAGCCAGTTCGGCATGTTCTGCCAATTGCTTTGCTACCATTCCATTCTCCCTATCGTTAAATCCGTTTCATTATAAATCATTCACGGCTGCCGATTGCGCCGCTTTTTCCAGCAGCCGCATCCCGCCTATCATGCCCTCTACCCGTTCGCGCACACGCGCCGCAAATGCGCCCCAGGCCGCTTTATCGTCAATCAACGGTATCGGTTCAAACGGATAATGCCGGTGCTGCATGCCTGCCCGTAATGGCGGGCGTTGCGCCAATGCAACAGCATCCAGCGTCACCAGCAAATCCGCCCAAGCCAGCATGCCATCGTCAATAATCGCTACCTCGCCGGGCACGCCCGACAGAACCGCAGCGCGGGCTTCCATCCACTCGCTGCCCAGCTTCTGCGCATAATGCGCAGCCAAATTCGCCGGAGCCGGATGCAAGCCGCCCAGAAAAACGATACGCGCCTGTCTTTTATATCCCATCACATCCCCTGCCGCGCCAATTGCTGGCGTTATTTTACGCATTTTGGATAGTCTTAAGGTAAGATTTCGCTTATTCCCATTAACGCCCTGTCTCGTGCAAACTTTACTGCTACCATTATTACGTACGCTCAGCGATAGCAAATTCCACTCCGGCGCCGCACTCGCACAACAATTCGGCGTATCGCGTGCCAGTATCTGCAACGTCCTCAACGCCGCCAGCGACATGGGTATCGTCTTGCACAAAATCCGTGGCCGCGGCTATCGCTTGCCTGCTCCGCCCGACTGGCTGGATGCGGCCCGGATCAGACTGGCGCTCGGAGCGGATGCCGACAAATTCAGTATAGAAGTCGTCAACAGCATAGATTCGACTAACGCCGCATTACTGCGCGCACCGCAAGATGCACCGCATCGACATTGCCTTGCGGCAGAAATCCAGCTCGCCGGTCGCGGTCGGCGCGGCCGCGTCTGGCAAAGCGTATTGGGCGGCAGCCTGACCTGTTCGATACGTTGGCGCTTTAATCAGGGCATGGCCGCATTAGCCGGACTAAGTCTGGCCGTCGGCATCAGCGTGATGCGTACCTTGCATCAGTCCGGCATAACCGACGCACAGCTGAAATGGCCCAACGACGTACTATGGCAATACCGTAAGCTTGCCGGGATACTCATAGAAGTGCAAGGCGACGTGACCGGGCCGTCAACAGCCATTATCGGCATCGGCATCAACCTGCAGCTCCCCGCCGAAGTCCGCAACGGCATAGATCAGGCAGTAACCGATTTAACAGAAATATCCGGCGCACCTATAGATCGGAACGCATTACTAGGCGTATTGCTGGCCAATTTAAGCACCGTCATGGATGAATTCGAGCAGCATGGGCTAGCCAATCTGCGCCATGAATGGCAGGCAGCGCATGCTTTTGCCGATAAACCGGTGCGCGTCGTGATGGCCAACGGTAGCGAAATCAGCGGCAATGCCGTTGGCCTGGCCGACAACGGCGCACTGCTGCTGCATACCGCCGACGACAAACAAATCGCCGTCAGCAGCGGCGAAGTGCAGCTAACCCGCCGAATATGAATCTGCTTGCCATAGACGCAGGCAATACCCGCATCAAATGGGGATTGCACGACGGACAGCAATGGCTGCAACGCGGCCATATCGCGCACGACGAGATCGCCCGGCTGCCTGCGCTGGTCGCGACACCGGCGGATCACATCATTATCAGCAATGTTGCCGGTCCCGCTATCGCTACCGCGATTGCGCAAGCCTTCCGCGACCGTACCATGCACACCGTGCGTGCTACCGAACGGCAATTAGGCGTCAGCAATCATTACGACAATGCCGCGCAACTCGGCAGCGATCGCTGGGCGGCGCTGATCGCTGCCCACCAGCTCGGCGCACGCACTGCAATCATCGTAACGGCGGGCACCGCGCTTACTGCCGACGCCCTGCATGACGGCCAGTTTCTGGGCGGCATCATCGCCCCGGGCTATCAGCTGATGCAAACGGCGCTTGCCGGGAACACGGCACAGCTTGCCATCGCTCCCGGCATGTTCAACCCGTTCCCAACCAACACTGCCGATGCCATTGCCAGCGGCTGCCTGCTGGCACTAATCGGAGCAATCGAACGCATGGCGGCAACGCTGCAGCAACGCACGCAGCAACCGGTACATGTCTGGCTGAATGGCGGCGACGCACAAATCCTGATTCCGCATCTTTCGCTCCCGGTCCGTTTGGAGGACAATCTGGTACTCATCGGACTGAACATTATCGCCCAAGAGGTATTTGCTTGAGACTGCTGGTTTTATTGTTATTACTGCTCAATTTGCTGACACTGGCCTGGATACAATGGGGCCAGCCCGCACCGCAGCCAGCCCCAGCCGAGCTCAACCCGGAGAAAATCCGCATCGCGGACAAATCCGAGGCACCTGCCGTCACGAAACCTGTACCTGCACCTGCACCGACACCAACGACCGATGCCACGGCCGCCCCAGCTGTAAACATTGCCGCCAAAACGGCCGGCACCCCGACCAGCCCCGCTGCACCAGCCGCGCCTCCCGCCAAGCTCATAGCTGAAACCAAACCGGCTGGCGGAACGGTATGCGTGGAATGGGGGCCTATCGCCATCAATCGCGTTGACGATGCGCAGATCAGATTAAACCGGTTCAAACTCGGCAATCGCTTAAGTGCGGAAGACGCATCAATAGGCGGTGGGCCGTACTGGGTCTACTATCCACCGCTAAAAACCAAGGATGACGCCGATAACATGGTGATCGATTTGCGTAACAGAGGCATCAAGGATGTAACCGTCGTCAGAGACGGAAAATGGCAAAACGCCATTTCCATGGGGCTGTATTCCAAGGAAGCCATCGCCAATGTCAGAGTAGAAAATTTGAAGAAGCAGGGCATTATTGCGCATGTCGATGCGCGCGGCAAAGCAGCGAGACTATTCAAACTGAACGGGCTAAACACTGACGAACTCAGCGAACTCAAAAAAATGCAGGCCGATTTTGGCGGCCCTGCATTAAGAAAAACGACCTGCCCGCTACCTTAACGCGGCATTAACACAGTCATGATTTGCGCTTTCAAGGTCTTGATCAATGCCGCCTCATCCGGCGGCACACCCTCTGCCGCAACACATGCCCGATCGGCGTAAAGCAAACCGAACGGCTGCTTCTGCACCACTAGCGGCAGCACGATAAAACTCTTGGCATCAGGCAATAAACGGGTATGCCAGTCAGGTAGCAAAGCCCGTACATTAGGCACAGCCGCATCGGCAATAAGCACATCGACATCATTCTGCATGGCAAGGTGAAACACATCGCGGCTTGCCGCCACGGGAAATGCGAAACCGTCCTGCCGACGCTGATGGTCCTCTCCCAGTGAAATCCGCGCCCGAAACTGTTGCGCCTTAACGTCCTTGATGCACGCCGTAGCGAAGCGAAAGCCCATACCGTGATACAAGGTCTCCAGCACCAGCATGATCAGGTCGTTTACCTTGCAGCGCCCCGAAGCCACCATTTCCGTTGCATCCTGCACCCCTGCCAGCAACAAATCCCGGGCATTAACCGGTTTTCCGCTAGGATGACGCAGATCGTTCTGCAGCATTTGCGAATCTGCCGTTTTCAACAGAAATTCGTCCAGCACCGCATCCGCACTCAACTCCGCTATCTCCGGCTCGGGTGCCGCGGCAGGCAGCATCAGCGGACATATCGTATTGGTGAGGGTTTGCGTTTCTTCGGCTACGCGCGCCAGCAACTCGCTCAATGCTGCATTATCCAGATCGAATGCGACACCGTAACGCGCCAGCAAATTTCGCATCATCAAACCGGTATCGACTTTCCCCACTTGCGATAGCAGTATCACGGCATCGGCACTAAAAGCCGCTGCTTGTTGCAACCACTCCTGACGCGTTGCCGCCACTTTCACTACGCCGGCGGGTAATGGCGCCAGCGCCTTGACGATAGTGAGCGGGATTTGCCACTGACGCAAAACCGATTCCGCCAGACTGTCAAAACCGCATCCCAGCACCTGCATCGCAGCTTGTGTCGGCGAAGTAGCCCCGGTTGCGCTCAACGCCATGATTTCATCATATGACGCCTCGTCGTGCATCACTACCAGCAGCCGTCCGAAATTCTTGAACAAACCGACCACGGACGCCTCTTCGGCATCCTTGAATGTACTGCGGCGCGCCAACTCTCGTCCAACCAGGCTGGCCCCCAGCGATTGCACCAACTCCATGCGTACGCTCCGGGCAGATTTTCCGGTCATACCTTCGACTAACAGCATAGTCAGCGCAATCGTCCTTACGGCATCGAAGCCGAGCAGGAAAATCGCCTTGGAAATTGTCGTGACAGGGGCGCCTGACGCTGTGCGATAACCGACAGTATTCGCCATGCTCAATACCTTCTGCGTCAAGGCCACATCAGACAATATGAAATTTGCCAGGCTATGCACTGCTTCGTTGGTTGATGAAGCAATCTGCACTACCTGAGAAACTGCAACGCCCAATGCAGGCAATGCCGGATCTTCCTGAATTTTCTGTAACAGCTGTTTGCGTCTGACAGCGACCGAGTCACCGTCTGTCATGCCGAACTTTACTACCACCGGCTTCTCCTGATTCTATTTATATACGGGTCCAACCTATTCCCGCTTATTTATTCAGACTGTCGCGAATCTGGCGCAACAGCACGATCTCTTCTGAAGGCTCTGCCGGTGCCGCAGGTGCAGGAGGCGCTTCTTTTTTCAGTTTATTAATGGCCTTTACCGCTATAAAAATAGCCAGCGCAACGATAGTGAAATCCACTATGGTATTAATGAACGAGCCATATTTCACCAGCGGCGCGCCTGCCTTTTCCGCCAACTCCAGCGTAGGATAAGACTGGCTGCCCAGATTCAGGTAAAGCTGCTTGAAATCCACGCCACCCACCAACTGTCCGACCATAGGCATGACAATATCCTTTACGAAAGACTCGACAATCTTGCCGAATGCCCCGCCGATAATCACCCCCACCGCCAGATCGATCACATTGCCCTTGACGGCAAATTCCTTGAATTCGCTGATAAAGCTCATCTTGCCTCCCCGAATTTTAATGAAAATGTAGCATACCTTATTCCGTGCAATAGGTGATAGCCCTATGCTTGAGCAATATCCGCCATTGCACCCAATATTGGACACACGGTTACATATTCATAACGCAAAAAAACAGGCGACCGAAGTCGCCTGTTTTAATCTTCAAAATCCTCACCGGCAAATGCCGGCTAGAGATTAGAAAGAGTGCTTCATTTGCAGCGAGAAGCCACCTAAGCTGTCGCCAGCAACGGCACCAGCAGCAGGAGACGAACCGCCTGCACCGTAGTTGTACAATGCATAGGTATCGTTGTTGATCTTGGTATACAAAGCATATACTTTGGTACGCTTGCTGAAATCGTAGGTAGCGCCCACGGTGTAAGCTTTTGCACCGGTATTGCCAGTTGCGCCGGAATGCAATTCATCATCGCTTCCTGCGTTAGCATATTGAGCGATCAAAGAAGTTGCGCCCATCTTGTACTTGCCAGACAGGAACCAGGTACGGTGACCGTACAGGTTCACACCACCGGTACCCATGTTGTCATCGGTCTTTTCATAGATGGCAGCCAGGGTGAAATCCATGATGCTGTAAGAAGCGCCCAGTTTCCATGCCTTGCGGTCAAGGTTGGCAGCAGCCAAAGAACCGCTACCGGCATCGCCCAGGTTATGCTTTTCGTATGCAGCGGTCAGGTACAAAGGACCTGCATCGTACATGGCAGCCAACGAATAAGCGTTACCCTTGTTGGAAGTACCGGTAGTTGCAGATTCAGCACCAAATACATAAGCGCCAACAGCAGAGAAACCGGAGAAGTTAGGGCTGGCATAAGCTACTACGTTAGCTGGACGCAGATCGAAATAGTTGCCTGCACTGTTGTAGCCGCTATATGCGCCGGATTGGCTTGCAGCACCCATCAGGCTATTGTAGTCGCCCAGGGTATCAGCAAATTGGTCCAGACGGCCGGTAGCAGTTTTGTACGGGGTGTCGATTTTACCCAACAGGCCGGTACCAGCATCCTTGCTGCTCAAACCAACGAAGGTGTTACGCAGGGTGCCGCCGCCCAAAGCGCCGGTCGAACCACCGATACCGCCAGAAGCAGCATTGGTGCTGGAACCGCCGTCAACAGCCAGGGCCGATTCAATTTGCCATACAGCCGACAAACCGTTGCCCAGATCTTCAGTACCTTTGAAACCCAGACGCGAAGCGTAATCGGTAACACGACCAACACTGCTGGTGCTGGTGTTGCCGGCAACGCCGGAACCGTTGGTAACGGAATCAACGCCAACAGACATCAAACCATATACTTCAACGTTGCTGGTAGCAGCCATCGCTGGTGCAGATACAGCGGCGGCAATAGCCAGCGCGATCAGTTTTTTGTTCATATAAATCTCCAAATTGGAAAATAAAATTAACACTCCCTAATGGAAGCTGAGGCGATTGTGCCTGATGGCCGACAGCAGCGGCAAGCAATTTTTCGCTACGTGTTGTTTTTTTGCAACGAATCGAGACATTGACAGCATGTCGACGGAAACCATCCCGGACGAACCAACATGCCAATATTTGGACTACAATAAATAAAATAGCAGATTCATGAATTTGCGATAAAAGAATTATTACGAGGAGACGCTTGTGAAAGATTATTTCCAGGATTTCAAGACGCTTTTCCGGTTTCTGACACGCCCGAGCTCATGGCTGATTATTTTCTTCGGCGTACTTTTTATCGCTATTTCAGCGGTCATTTTCATTTACGGATTCGATTTCCGCCTGCCGGAAAGACTGGTTTGCTCCAGCGCCAGCAATACTTACATGGTGCTTATCCTGATGACCGGCTTTCTGTTTAT
The DNA here is from genome assembly GCA_031291235.1 of Sulfuriferula sp. Lineage (GTDB taxonomy): Bacteria > Pseudomonadota > Gammaproteobacteria > Burkholderiales > Sulfuriferulaceae > Sulfuriferula. The sequence continues at coordinate 28,314 of JARLJL010000010.1, read as the reverse complement.
CGCCACATCAGTGGCAGGCATCGGCGCGTTATTCAATATTGTGGACAGCTGGCTGAACAAACGCAAAATCAACATCAGCGATATATGGCTGCCCATCGCCGCCGCTTGCCTGGGTGCAGCGAGCTTCATCCTGCAAATGAAAGTTTGCGCTTGAACAGGATCACTCTCGCCGATTCGAGACATTGCCGTACAGATCGTTTGATATACATGCCGTCCGCATCGGATCAGCGGTTTCTCGCTCTGTCTGTTTGCGCCCGATCGAAATTGCGCTCCGCTTCAGCCAGATGCGTAATCAGCAAATGCGACACGATATTGACCCCTATCCCTGCAGAAACCAGCGGCAACAAGTACAATGCAACCGACAATTCGGAAGCAAACAGCCTGTCATCCCAAATCGTGGAAGTATGCGCAGCTTCGTTGGCCAGATGCTGCAACAGCACTGCATCTATCCCCGCCAGCCCTATCAATGCCAGCCCTAATAACAACACCGTCTTCCGCGAAATGGAATGCTTGACCACCATGGCAACGTAAATCGCGCCCGGAATCAGGAATGAAAACAGTATCACCAGAAATAATTCAATCCAGAATCGCAAATCGTACATAAATGCTCACCCACTAAATATACAACCACCACACGCCCTCCCCATCCATCCAATATCCGCAGCAATGCGTGCGGTTACCACAAGACAAGACAGATACAAAAATCTTCAGTTAAACTCTTGCAAGAGTTGCGTTTCAACTATATCTGCCGAACAGATACCCGCGATATCCGTGTTCGCAGCGCCATATCAGATAACACGATCCAATGACTTTGCCATAACACCTACCTGGAATCCGAGATATGCCAGAACTACCTGAAGTAGAAACCACACGACGCGGCCTGTTGCCGCACAGCCTGCATCAAAGCATCATTGATATCGTCATCCGCAACCCCCGGTTACGATGGCCTGTTCCCGGAAATCTTGCCGAGCTGACGCGCAACCAGACCATTACCGGGCTCAGCCGCCGCGGCAAATATCTGCTTATGCATCTCGATAGCGGCACCATCATTATCCATCTGGGCATGTCGGGCAGCTTGCGTATACTAGACAGCGGCACCCCGGCAGGAGTTCACGATCATATAGACATCGTTCTCAATAGCGGACTATGCATACGCTTGCGCGACCCGCGCCGGTTTGGCGCCGTGCTCTGGAGCGAAGGCGATCCGTATAAGCACCCCTTGCTCGCCAGTCTGGGAGTAGAACCGTTATCCGACGATTTTAACGGCGACATACTGTACCGGAAATCGCGCGGGCGCAGCAGCGCTATCAAATCCCTGATCATGGACAGCCATATGATTGTCGGGGTAGGCAATATTTATGCTAACGAAGCCCTGTTTCAGGCCGGCATACATCCGGAACTGGCGGCCGGCAAAATCAGCCGTCCTCGCTACGCACGTCTAGCGCTGGCGATTCGGGATACGCTGAACAAGGCCATCATTGCAGGCGGCAGCAGTTTGCGGGATTTTGTCGGCAGCGACGGTAATGCCGGCTATTTTCAGCAGCAATATTTTGTCTATAGCCGTAGCGGTATGCCCTGCCGCAATTGCGATCAGCCAATAAAACAGCTGCGGCAGAATCAGCGCACCACGTTCTATTGCCCCCTTTGCCAAAAAAAATAGCTTTATTGTTTCTGAAAACGTTATAATTTTCAGAAACTAAGCTTACAATCCACCAATAATTATCGTTGCGTTGCAGCGTTTTGGAGGTTACATCGTGTCAAACTTATCTTTAGCCCAACAATTCGAACAATATGGTGCATGGCGCGAGGCTCTGGCTGCGCAAATCGGTCTGTACAGGGAATGGCTTAATAATGAAGAAATCAACGACTGGCAAATCGACCTGCGTTTGCAGCACCTGATCGACCGGCTGGCGGAAGATAAGCTCAATGTCGCCTTCGTAGCTGAATTCTCTCGCGGCAAGTCCGAGCTAATTAACGCGATCTTCTTTGCCGATTACAAAAAACGTCTGTTGCCGTCGACCGCCGGCCGCACCACCATGTGCCCGACGGAGCTGCTGTACGATGCCAGCCGCCCGCCTTCGATACAGTTGCTGCCCATCGCCACGCGCGCAGGCAATGTCACGACCACCGAATACAAACGCTATCCCGACGAATGGACAACCATACCGCTGCAGGTCGATTCTGCCGATGCCATGCTGGAAACCTTACAACGCGTCAGCGAAACCCAGCAAGTCAGCAAGGAAGAAGCCGAAAAATACGGACTATATCGCGCTCAGGATGCCGACTCGCTACTTACCGTATCTGCCGACGGCACGGTCGAAATCCCGCGCTGGCGCCATGCGATTATCAATTTCCCGCACCCGCTGTTGCAAAAGGGGCTGGTCATCCTCGACACGCCGGGACTCAATGCGATCGGTACCGAACCGGAACTCACGCTCAATCTGCTGCCGAGCGCACACGCCATTATCTTTATTCTTGCAGCCGACACCGGGGTCACCAAATCCGACATCGAAGTCTGGCGTAACCATATTGCACCCATGCAAGGCGGCCACCGCGGCCGACTCGTCGTACTCAATAAAATCGACGGACTGTGGGACGACATCAAATCGCAGCAGGCCATCGATGCCGAAATTCAAAGCCAGGTTGAAAGCTGCGCCAATCTGCTCGGGCTGGAAAGCAAACAGATTTATCCCGTCTCTGCGCAAAAAGGTTTGCTCGCCAAAATCAACGACGATGCCGTCTTGCTGGCCAAGAGCCGCCTGCTGGAGCTCGAACATGCGTTGAGCGAAGAACTCATCCCGTCCAAACAGGACATCGTACGTGACAACACCGCCAGCGAAATGGGTGATCTGGTTACCAGCACTCGCGAATTACTAGGCGCACGCCTCAAAAATGTGGACGAGCAACTGGAAGAACTCACCGGCCTGCGCGGCAAGAACGAAGAAGTCGTACAACACATGATGAGCAAGGTCGAAGAAGAAAAGGCACATTTTGAAAAGGGCCTGCAACAGTTCCAGGCGCTGCGTAGCGTATTTTCGCACCACTCCAACGAACTGTTCAGCCACCTCGGCATGGATCGCATCAAAACCGAAGTGCGCGATACCCGCATAGCCATGGAAAACAGCCGCTTCAGCTCGGGGCTGCGCAGTGCGATGAATTCATTTTTTGCCAAGGTCGACCAGAACATTACGCATTCCGCTATCCAGATTGACGAGATCAAGGAAATGATGGCGGCGATGTACAAAAAATTCAGCGCCGAGCACGGTCTGACCGAAGTCACGCCGCCGACTTATTCCACCTTCAAGTACAAGAAGGAAATGGACAGACTGGAAAAAAGCTACAACGAGCACTTCAATACGCTGCTCAACATGCTCACCAACGAGCAGTACACGCTGACGGCCAAGTTTTTCGAAACGCTGGCAAGCCGCGTCGTCAACATCTATGAAGTTGCCAATCGCGAAGCAGATAACTGGTTAAAAGCGGTCATGGCACCTATGGAAACCCAGGTGCGCGAACATCAAATGCAATTACGGCGTCGCCTGGAAAGCATCAAGCGCATCCATAAAGCCACCGACACGCTGGAAGATCGGATCGCGGAATTGCAGGAAATGCGTATCAACATTAATAATCAGCTCGACGCACTGGAAAAGCTGGATCGCGATATTAAACGCGCATTAATCGCTGCATTAAATCAGGAAAGTGCGATCGCGGCATAAAACCCGCACTCAACGGATTTCAGCAGGCTGATGACAGCGCCTGAAATCCGTCGGAGTCGCTACGATTTTGCCGCGTCAAACACGACTTGCCCCTCTACCAGCGTATATTTCACCGCGCCTTGCATTTCATATCCCAGATAGGGCGTATTTTTGCCCTGACTGCGCAACGCAGCAGGCACCACTTGCCAGCGCGTTTCCGGGTTAAATATGCACAAATCGGCGACATGTCCAATCGCAAAGTGACCGGCATCCAGACCTAAAATTTCCGCCGGGTATTGTGTAATCCGTGCAATCGCATCGCTAAGCTTGACGCGCTGTTCGGCGGCCCATTTCAACGTCAGCGGCAGTAATAATTCCAGCCCTGTTGCACCGGCTTCAGCTTCACCAAACGGCATTTGCTTGGCATCGTCGTCAACCGGCGTGTGATTTGAGCACAAGGCATCTATCGTGCCTGTCGCCAGCCCCGCGCGAATTGCATCGCGATCGCGAAGTGCGCGCAACGGCGGTATCAGATGATAATTCGGGTCAAAATAACCGATATCCATTTCCGTCAAATGCAGATGATTGATGCTGACATCGCAACTGACTTTCAATCCATCCGCTTTCGCCACACGCACCATTTCTATGGCTTGCGCCGAAGACAGCCTGCATAAATGCACGCGTGCTCCGGTTTCGCGCGCAAGTAGCAAAATCGTTGCCACTGCAATGGTCTCCGCGCTATACGGAATGGCAGGCAAACCCAAACGCGTAGCAACGAAACCGTCATGCGCAACCCCGCCTTTGGCAAGATAGGCATCCTGCGGGCGCAGCCACACTGTAAATCCGAAAGTAGCGGCGTATTCCAATGCACGCACCAATACCTGTGTGTCGGAAATCGCAGCATCCGCCTGTGAAAATCCGACGCAGCCGGCATCACGCAATTCCGCCATCTCGGTTAATCGCTCGCCGCCAAGCTTTTGGGTCAACGCACCGATGGGATATACCCGCGCCTGATTCAGGTTTTTGGCGCGAAACTTGAGCATTTCCACCAAACCCGGCTCATCCAGCGGCGGATCCGTATCTGGAGGGCATGCCAGGCTGGTAACGCCCCCGGCACAGGCCGCGTCCATTTCCGATTCCAGCGTAGCCCGATATTCGAAACCGGGTTCGCGCAAGCGCGCAGCCAGATCGACCAATCCCGGACACACAATGCAATCGCTGGCATCGATCACGCGATTGGCATGAAAGTCTTTCGGCATAGTGCCGATCGCAGCAATTTTACCGGCTGCAATAAACACGTCGGCATATTGATCCACGCCGTTTTTGGGATCGATTACCCGCCCGTTGCTGATTTGAATTTTCATGCTAATTGCCCGCCAAAATGCTCATAACTGCCATCCGCACCGCGATACCGTAAGTAACTTGCGGCAAAATTACCGACTGTTTGCCGTCTGCGACAGCCGAGTCAATCTCAACGCCGCGATTCATTGGGCCGGGATGCATCACGATAGCATCCGGACGCGCCAGTGCCAGCTTGTCCTGAGTCAGTCCGTAATATTTGAAATATTCCTGCGCGCTGGGCAAGCGTGCGCCGCGCATGCGCTCGTTCTGCAAACGCAGCATGATCACCACATCGACATCCCGCAGGCCTTGCCTCATATCGTGATAGACATGCACCCCCATTTGCTCTACCGCCGTAGGCAGCAAGGTCTGCGGTGCAATCACCCGAACTTCCGGTACGCCCAGCGTAGTCAGCGCATGAATTTGCGAGCGCGCCACACGCGAATGCAGGACATCGCCGACGATAGCCACCCGCAAGTTATGGAACTCGCCTTTATATTTACGAATGGTAAACATATCCAGCAAGCCCTGGGTAGGATGGGCATGACGGCCGTCGCCGGCATTAACAACATGGATATGCGGTGCCACATGGCGAGCAATCATATGCGCCGCGCCCGATTGCGCATGACGCACGACGAACATGTCAGCCTGCATGGCGGCCAGATTGTCCACCGTATCCAGCAAGGTTTCACCCTTGCTTTGACTGGATGCGCTGATATTGAGATTGATCACATCGGCTGACAGCCGCTTAGCGGCAATTTCAAAAGTGGTACGGGTCCGCGTCGACGGCTCAAAGAACAGGTTGAAAATCGCCTTGCCGCGCAGCAACGGCACTTTTTTGACCTCCTGTTCGCTCACTGCGATAAAGCTCTCGGCGGTATCGAGTATATGCGTCAGTATCGCACGCGGCAAACCGTCTATCGTCAACAAATGACGCAAACTGCCATCCGTATTCAGTTGTGGATTCAAAGTCATTTAATGTCCACCAGTTTCAAGCCAAGATTCGCGTCTTCATCACGCACCAAATGGATGTGTTGATGCGCAGGCACGCGCAATGCAGCGCCAACAAAATCGGCAGCAATCGGTAACTGTCTGTCACCTATACGGTCGATCAATACGGCCAGCCGGATACAAGCCGGACGTCCATAATCAAACAATGCATTCATCGCTGCACGCACCGAGCGGCCGGTATACAACACATCGTCAACCAGCAGTATGTCGCGACCCTCGACTTCAAAGGGCAAACGTGTGGGCTTAACCTGGGCATGCAGACCGATACGCTCGAAATCGTCGCGATAAAACGAAATATCGAGACTGCCGTGGGGCATCGCAGGATTGAGCAACGGATGCAAATGTTCCGCAGCCCAGACGCCACCGGTATGCATACCAACCAGTACACTATTTTCTGTCAGCAACGGCTTGATTGCAGCCGCCAGCTGAGCTATCAACGTGTCTGCATTCGGCAATGTCAGCACGTCATCATCAGGCAAGTTCATGGGCGGATTCCGATTCATCAAAATATTGTTGCAAAATTTGCTGTGCAGCGACCTGATCAAGCATGGGCTTCTGTTTGCGTCCGCGTACCCCCGACTGGTTTAACGCCATACTGGCGGTAGCCGAACTATAACGCTCATCGACCCATGCCACAGGCAAACCGAATCGGCCTTTCAGTCTATGCGCAAAACGCAGGCAAGTCGGAGCGAATTCATGAGGCGTACCGTCATCGTGATGCGGCATGCCCACCACCAGCAGCACGGGCTGCCATTCGCCAATTAACGCTGCAATGCGTTCAAACCGTATTGCATTGATCTCGCTGGCTATCGTTTCCAGCGGATGGGCCAGACCCAGATCCAGCGTACCTACGGCGATCCCCAGACGTTTCAAACCGAAGTCGAACCCCAGCACCGAACCTGAACGCGCCGGACTCAAACGTAAATCAGGCGTGTCCGGCATCTTCAGACAAATTCGCGAAATCCACTCCCAGCAGGCGCATTGCGGCTTCCAGCCGAGCTTCAGCCGGTAAATCGAAGATCACCTGGGTATCGGCAGCAACCGAGAGCCATGCATTTTGCGCCAACTCGTCCTCCAGTTGACCTGCGCCCCAGCCGGCATATCCCAGAGAAACCATCATTTTATCCGGCCCGGTGCCTTCACCGATTGCATCCAGAATATCCTTGGAAGTCGTCAGCCCCAGCATGCCGTTTATCTCCAGCGTGGACTGCCAGTGACCAATGGGTTGATGCAGCACGAAACCGCGTCCGGTATCTACCGGCCCGCCAAAATACAGGGTTTGTTGCGCCAGTTCGGAACGCGTCAGCGGCGTGCCTATCTGCGTAAACAGCTCAGCCATATTCATGTCGATGGGACGATTGACGATCACGCCGAGCGCACCTTCCTCATTGTGTTCGCAAATATAGGTGAGTGTGCGTGAAAAACGCTCGTCGGCCATGTTGGGCATGGCAATAAGGAAATGGCCGGTAAGATCAACAGTCTGCATAATAAGTGAATTGTAGCGACCTCGGACAGGAAGTACAATTTGTTAACGTTTTAATGCAGACTATCGTATGGATAATCCGGCGCCTCGCATCAATGATGCGGCCGCAATGCCGCATCATTCAGCGAGACAATAGACTTCAGGCATACATACTCTGTAATTGCCCTGGCAGATTTAATAATTGGCAAACATTTTCGCGATCGGCCTGAGACATTAGATTCACCAGTCCGACATAACCATCGCGCAGATTATATATTTGATGATAGCCTTGAGACTTGGCAATATCGCACGCGTCGCACGAACGATTACCGGTACGGCATACGAATATGACCGGGGTATCCACACCTGCAACTTTCGCCACTTCATCCATGAATTCCGGATTGGGGTCCCATTCCGGGGTATACAGGGGAATATGGTATGAGCCGTTCACAAAGCCGATTTCTTCGCGCTCATGCAAAAATCTTACATCAATAATGACAGCATCAGGTTGACGTACCAGCAAACCTGACAATTCATGCGGGCTGATCTGTAACATGTTAAACCTCCGCCGAGTGATATTAAAAAGTGGCGCAACCTGTCTACAATATTTCAGTTCCGCCTGACTGGTTAAATTACAAGCAAGGTATATGCCAATTAAATCAGCCACTTTTGCCACAATAACAGCCTGCTTTTGTTAGCATTTCGACAACTGTGTCGAGATTGCCCATCCGCGGAAGCCAACGCACCAGACTGGCTTAAGCCCCTGATTCAACGTATCATAAGCATCTTTTGCCGCTTCCAGTATCGTCATGACCGACCGCACTAGCTTACTCTTCTCCGCGCTTAAAAAGCGCATTATGATTCTGGATGGTGCAATGGGCACCATGATCCAAAGCTACAAACTGGAAGAAGCCGACTATCGCGGGTCTCGCTTTGCCGATTTCGGCCATGACCTCAAAGGCAACAACGACCTGCTGGTGCTGACCCAGCCGCAAATTATCCGCGCTATCCACACGGCATATCTGGAGGCAGGCGCAGATATTCTGGAAACCAACAGTTTCAATGCCACAGCCATCTCCATGGCGGATTACCACATGGAGCATCTGGTCTATGAACTTAATGTGGAAGCCGCCAGACTGGCACGCAGTGCAGCCGACGAATACAGCGCAAAAACGCCGGACAAGCCGCGCTTTGTCGCTGGCATTCTCGGTCCTACCAGCCGCACTGCCAGCATGTCGCCGGATGTCAACGACCCCGGCTTCCGCAATGTTACCTACGATGAGCTGGTAGCCACTTACACCGAGGCCATTCGCGGCCTGCTCGACGGTGGCGCGGATATCCTGATGGTGGAAACCATCTTCGATACGCTCAACGCCAAGGCTGCATTGTTCGCTATCCAGAAATTCTTCGACGAGCATGGACGCCATGCGCCGATAATGATTTCCGGCACCATCACCGACGCCTCTGGACGTACCCTGTCCGGGCAGACCACCGAAGCCTTCCTCAATTCGGTGCGACATGTACGCCCGCTGTCGATCGGCCTGAATTGCGCGCTGGGCGCACATGAGCTGCGTCAGTATGTAGAAGAGCTGGCCGCCAAGGCCGATTGTTATGTTTCTGCTCATCCCAATGCCGGGTTACCCAATGCATTCGGCGAATACGACGAATCCCCGCAAGCCATGGCCACGCAAATCGGTCCATGGGCCGCCGCAGGCATGCTTAACGTGATCGGCGGCTGCTGCGGCACCACGCCTGCGCACATCACAGCGATTCGCGAAGCAGTAGAAAAGTACCCGCCACGGCAGATTCCGGACATAGCACACAAATTGCGCATTTCCGGGCTGGAACCGTTCAATCTCGGTGCAGGCGATTTGTTCGTTAACGTCGGCGAGCGTACCAACGTCACCGGCTCCAAGATGTTCGCGCGGCTGATCATCAACGGTCAATATGACGAAGCGCTGACCGTGGCACGCAACCAGGTCGAAGCCGGCGCGCAGATCATCGACATCAACATGGACGAAGGCATGCTCGATGCGGAAGCAGCGATGGTACGCTTTCTCAACCTCATCGCATCGGAGCCCGACATCGCCCGTGTACCGATCATGATCGACTCGTCGAAATGGTCGGTGATTGAAGCCGGACTGAAATGCGTGCAGGGTAAATGCATCGTCAACTCCATCTCCATGAAGGAAGGCGAAGCCGAATTCATCGAGCGCGCCAAACTGTGCATGCGCTACGGCGCCGCGGCAGTAGTGATGGCATTCGACGAGGTTGGACAGGCCGACACCCAGACGCGCAAGGTTGAAATCTGCACCCGCGCCTACAAGATCCTCACCGAACAACTTAATTTCCCGCCCGAAGACATCATCTTCGACCCCAATATCTTCGCGGTAGCGACCGGTATCGAAGAGCATAACAACTACGCCGTCGATTTCATCGAAGCCACCCGCGAAATTAAACGTACCTTGCCCTTTGCCAAGGTCTCCGGCGGCGTTTCCAACGTGTCGTTCTCATTCCGCGGCAACGAACCGGTGCGCGAAGCGATCCATACCGTATTCCTCTACCACGCCATCAAGGCCGGCATGGACATGGGCATCGTCAACGCCGGGCAGCTGGGCGTGTACGACAACATCCCCGCCGACCTGCTGGAGCGGGTCGAAGACGTCATCCTCAACCGCCGCGCCGATGCCACCGAACGTCTGGTGGAATTTGCCGACAGCGTCAAAGGCTCCGCCAAGGAACAGGTCGAAGACCTGAGCTGGCGCGATACGCCGGTGGGACAGCGTCTGACCCATGCTCTGGTCAAAGGCATTACCACCTACATCATCGAAGACACCGAGGCTGCCCGCCTGGAAGCGGAACGCCCGATCCACGTCATTGAAGGCGCGCTGATGGACGGCATGAACGTGGTCGGCGACCTGTTCGGCGAAGGCAAAATGTTCCTACCGCAGGTGGTCAAATCCGCGCGGGTGATGAAACAGGCAGTCGCCCACCTAATTCCATTTATCGAAGCGGAAAAGGCGTTGAGCGGCGAATGCGCCGAAGCCAAGGGCAAAATCATCATGGCTACGGTAAAGGGCGACGTACACGACATCGGCAAAAACATCGTCGGCGTGGTGCTTGCATGCAACAACTACGATGTCGTGGATCTGGGGGTGATGGTGCCTGCCGCCAAAATCCTGCAGACGGCGATTGATGAAAAAGCCGATATCATCGGCCTGTCCGGGCTGATTACACCGTCGCTGGAAGAAATGGCGCACGTCGCCAAGGAAATGGAACGGCTGGGCATGAAGTTGCCGCTGCTCATCGGCGGCGCCACCACCTCGCTGGCACATACCGCAGTCAAGATCGAGCCGAATTACAGCGGCGCCACCGTGTATGTAAAGGACGCCTCGCGCGCCGTCGGCGTCTGCACTCAGCTGCTGTCGCCCGATTTGCGCGACACCTACATGGCAGAGGTCAAGGCCGACTACATCCGTATCCGCGAAAGTCACAAAGGCAAACGCGCCCAGTCCAAACGCGCCACCCTGGCACAGGCCCGCGCCAATGCACTGGTCACCAACTGGCAGACTTACACCCCGCCTGTACCCAAACAACTCGGCATCCAGGTATTCAAGGATTACCCGCTGGCAGAAATCGCGCGCTATATCGACTGGACGCCATTCTTCCAGACCTGGGAACTGCACGGGCGTTACCCGAAGATATTGCAGGACGAAGTGGTGGGCGAAGAAGCGCGCAAGTTGTTTGCCGATGCCCAGGCCATGCTCAAGCGCATCATCGCCGAAAACTGGCTGCACGCCAGCGGCGTGATCGGCCTGTTCCCGGCCAACCGCGTCGACGACGACATCGAAATTTACACCGATGAATCCCGCAGCACGGTGGCCATGACCTACCATGCGCTGCGCCAGCAAATGGAAAAACCGCCAGGCCGGCCGAATATGTGTCTGGCCGATTTTATCGCGCCTAAAGACAGCAACGTCAAGGATTACATCGGCGCCTTTGCGGTAACGGCGGGGCTGGATATGGATGAACGCGTGGCAGCCTACGAAAAGGCCTTTGACGACTACAACGCGATTCTGCTCAAGGCGCTGGCAGACCGTTTTGCCGAGGCTTTCGCCGAGTGCATGCATGCCCGCGTACGCCGCGAATTCTGGGGTTACGCCGCCGACGAAAAGCTCAACGACGAAGAACTGATCGACGAAAAATATCGCGGCATCCGTCCCGCGCCCGGTTATCCGGCCTGTCCGGAACACAGCGAAAAAGCCGGGCTGTTTGCGCTGCTGCACGCCACTGAGAATACCGGCATGCAGCTCACTGAGAGCTATGCCATGCTGCCGGCTTCCAGCGTATCGGGATTCTATTTCTCGCATCCCGAATCCAGCTATTTCGCAGTCGCCAAGATCGACCGCGACCAGCTCGAAGATTACGCACGGCGCAAGAATTGGGATATTGCCACAGCCGAGCGTTGGCTGGCACCAAATTTGGGTTATGAATAAACGGATATTCCCGGCTTACCTCGGCGTCATCCTGATCTGGTCGACCACGCCGCTGGCGATTCAGTGGAGCGAGGTAGGGGAAGATTTCGTCTTCCCATTATTGGCACGCATGGTTATCGGCCTGACAGCCAGCGTCATGATCATGACCGCCTTACGCCTCAAGCTGCCTTACCACCGCGCCGCGCTGCATGCCTATGTCGCCGCCGGGCTCGGCATATTCGGCGCGATGCAGCTGGTTTACTGGGGTGCGCGCTATATACCGTCCGGCCTGGTTGCCGTACTGTTCGGCCTGATTCCGCTATTCACCGGCATGATAGGCCTGTTGCTCGGCAGTGAAGACCGGCTTCGCCTTGCCGGATTTGCCGGCATCATCCTGGGTCTAGCCGGATTAGGCGTTATCTTCGGCGCAGGCATGCACATCGGCACGCAAGCCGTACCCGGATTCCTGGCGGTGCTTGCCGCAGTGATGGTACAGGCCGGTAGTCTGGTATGGGTCAAGCGTGTTGGCGCAGACATGCCGGTGTTAGCGCTCACTACCGGGGCACTCATTCTAGTTGTGACATTATCATTACCCTTATGGTGGCTCCTATTCGGGCACATTCCTGCCATCAACCGGCAAGCAAGCCTATCCATATTGTATTTGGGGATTTTCGGTTCAGTGGCAGGTTTCACGCTGTATTTCTATGTCACCAAACATCTGCAGGCCGGACAGGTCGCACTGATCACCCTGATTACCCCAGTGAGCGCCCTGCTGCTGGGACAATGGCTCAATCATGAGCAGGTCAATATCGATATCTGGCTGGGTACAGCATTGATACTGCTGGGTCTGGGGGTACATCAATGGCAACAGCTCATCCCGGTTTCTAGGGTAAAATAAGCTTTATTTCGCAGACCCGCTTACCGACATGGCAAAATTCCCTACCAGCACCGATCCCGAACTCGCCGCCATCAAACTGCCGCCGCACTCGGTCGAGGCAGAACAATCCGTACTGGGCGGCCTGTTGCTGGAAAATCATGCCTGGGATCGTATCGCCGACGTCATTAGCCATAACGACTTTTACCGCCACGACCATAGGCTGATTTATCAAACCATTACCAAGCTGCTGGAGCAAGGCAGACCCGCAGACGTAGTGACCGCCGGCGAAGCACTGGAAAATCTGGGCGAACTCAATAACGTCGGCGGCTTGCCCTATCTGGTTGCCCTCGCCCAGAACACCCCTTCTGCTGCCAATATCCGCCGCTATGCCGAAATCGTGCGCGACCGCGGCATCATGCGCAAACTGGTCGAAGTCGGCACCGACATTGCAGAATCCGCCTATAGCCCGGCCGGACGCTCTGCCAGCGACCTGCTCGATCAGGCCGAATCCAAGGTATTCGATATCGCAGAAGCCGGGGCAAAGGGCAAACAAGGGTTTCTTGAAATCAAACCGCTGCTCACGCAGGTAGTCGAACGCATCGACGAACTGTTCAGTCGCGACAATCAAAGCGACGTTACCGGCATCCCGACCGGCTTCGTCGATTTGGATGCCAAGACTGCCGGGCTGCAACCTGGCGACTTGATCATCGTTGCCGGACGGCCCTCCATGGGTAAAACCGCATTTTCCATCAATATGGGGGAAAACATTGCCATCGACAGCGGCTTGCCCGTCGCCATTTTCTCCATGGAAATGGGCGGCGCCCAGCTAGTCATGCGTATGCTGGGCTCCATCGGCCGGCTGGACCAACATAAAATCCGGACCGGTCGGCTGCAAGACGACGACTGGCAAAAACTCACCTATGCCGTCGGCAAGCTTAATGATGCGCCTATCTTTATCGACGAAACGCCGGCGCTCAATTCGCTGGAGCTACGCGCCCGCGCTCGACGGCTGCATCGCCAGTGCGGCAAGCTGGGACTCATCATCATCGATTATCTACAGCTGATGTCCAGCGTGACCAGCGGCGAAAACCGTGCCACAGAAATTTCTGAAATTTCGCGTTCGCTGAAAGGCCTGGCCAAGGAACTGAACTGCCCGGTCATTGCGCTATCACAGCTCAATCGCTCACTGGAACAACGCCCGAACAAGCGTCCGGTCATGTCCGATCTGCGCGAATCCGGTGCTATCGAACAGGATGCCGACGTCATTCTGTTCATTTACCGCGATGAGGTTTATAACCCGGATAGCGATGACAAAGGTAGCGCAGAAATCATCATCGGCAAACAGCGTAACGGTCCAATCGGTACAATTCGCCTGACATTCCTCGGCGAACATACCCGTTTCGAAAATTATGCAAGCGGACAAGGCGAAAGACGCGAGGATTACTAGGCATGACACGCCCGTTGTTCGCTCACATCGATACCGATGCCCTGCAGCACAATCTGACCATATCACGAAAACATGCAGGCAATGCCCGTATCATGGCCGTGGTCAAAGCCAATGGCTACGGTCACGGATTAGCACGCGTCGCTCAGGCATTATGGGCTGCTGACGGTTTTGCGGTAGCATCCCTCGAAGAGGCTGTGCAACTACGCGATCTGGGTTGGCGCAAACCGATACTGTTACTGGAAGGGATTTTTGCAGCGAACGAAATCGCGGAATGCGCCGAGCGCCAATTAAGCGTCGCAATACATCATTTCGATCAAATCCGCATGTTGCAAACAGTAAAACCGGCACAGCCGTTTGCGCTATTCCTCAAGCTCAACAGCGGCATGAACCGGCTAGGATTCAAACCGCAGAACTTCCCTCAAGCACTCGCACAATTACAGGCTCTGCCTGAGTTTGCAGATATCACGCTAATGAGTCATTTTGCGACAGCCGATGATGAACACGGAATCGCGGAACAATTGCAGGTCATTCAGGACTGCTTTAACGGGTTGAGCTATCCGGTCAGCATCGCGAACTCTGCTGCATTATTGCGTTACCCTGTCACGCAAGGCCACTGGGTACGCCCCGGCATTGCGCTCTACGGCGCATCACCCTTTGCGGAAATGACCGCCGAAGCATTCGACCTGCGCCCGGTAATGACGCTGTACAGCCGGATTATTGCTGTACAAACGCTCATCGCCGGTAATGCATTGGGTTACGGACGCACCTGGATCGCAGATCGCCCCACCCGTATCGGCGTTGTCGCATGCGGCTATGCTGACGGATATCCGCGCCACGCACCTACTGGTACGCCTATCATGGTCGACGGCCGGATTACCCGAACTCTAGGCCGCGTATCCATGGATATGCTATTTGTTGATTTAACCGATTTACCGGAAGCAAATGTAGGCAGCCCGGTTGTCCTGTGGGGTACAGGGCTGCCTGTTGAAATGGTAGCAGAAGCTGCAGGTACGATCAGCTACGAATTGTTATGCGCCCGTGCGCAACGCGTGCCGGTACATGAGTTGACTGAAGGCGAAACAGCATAAAAAAAGCGCCCCGGCATTACCCGGAGCGCTTTTTCATTTCAGATCATCAGAAGCTTACATTTTTTTCGCATCTGCAGCAGGCGCCGGTGCTGCAGCAGTAGCAGCAGTAGCAGGGGCCGCAGCGCCGGGAGCGGCAGCAGCAGGGGCCGTTGTTGCAGGAGCTGGGGCAGCTGGAGGTGTGAATTTCGCGCCACCGGCATTTGCCATATAGGCTACAGCCCGTGCAATTTCAATATCAGTCAGATCAGGATTGCCGCCGCGAGGAGGCATTTGGCGGATACCGTGTTCGGCATGCTGAATCAGCGTGTCGTAACCTTGTTTGATCCGTGGACCCCAGGCAGCTTTATCGCCAAATTTAGGCGCACCCAAAGCACCAGGAGTGTGACAGGCGGTACAAACTTCACCAAACACTTCCGAACCTTCCTTATCGACGTGCACCGCATTAGCATCGACAATATTCACTTCGCCAACCGGATGTATCCGTTCTTCCACTGCCTTGTCATTATATGCAAGGGCAGCCTCCGATGAATGGCTGCCTTCGATTTTAGCAACCAACCCGACAATCAAGGCAATCGCAAGCAGCGGCGCAAACAATCCACCCCATAACGCCATGAAGAACTGTTGTGGTGTGGTTTTCGTCATTTTTGTAT
Source organism: Sulfuriferula sp. (assembly GCA_031291235.1). Lineage (GTDB taxonomy): Bacteria > Pseudomonadota > Gammaproteobacteria > Burkholderiales > Sulfuriferulaceae > Sulfuriferula. Next base: position 12,268 of record JARLJL010000010.1, on the reverse strand, counting down.
CATGGTCACTCATCACTACATCCTTAAAAGTCGCAAACTTGAATATTTTACGATTATAACGTCAAATCTTCAATCGTAAAAGCATTGCATAGAAATGCATATAGACGTTAGTCCGGAAAATCGTTATTCTAGCAGACTGAATGCGCCCGTAGCTCAGATGGATAGAGTGTTGGTTTCCGAAGCCAAAGGTCACAGGTTCGACTCCTGTCGGGCGCGCCACCCCTCCCCCATTCCGCAAAAGCTTGGAGTACGACATGGCAGGACTGGATAAGAACACCCCGCTACCTACAGAAATAAAACTGCATCAAACTTCGCATATTCTGGAAATAGCTTTTAATGATGGCAGTATTTTTCACTTGCCATACGAATTTTTACGCGTCTATTCGCCATCAGCAGAAGTACGCGGTCACGGGCATGGGCAGGAAACGCTACAAACCGGCAAGCAGGATGTGGCGATTACCGGCATTGAACCGGTAGGCAGTTATGCCATACAACCCACCTTCTCCGATGGACACGATTCCGGGATTTTCTCATGGGATTATCTCTATGAAATAGGCAAAAATCAGGACATGTTATGGGAACGCTATCTGCAACGGCTGGCCGATGCCGGTGCATCGCGTAACACACTCTAACAGCGGAGCAGATATACTCGATGCAGCAGCTGGTACTGGATATCGTCCCGACCCCTCCCCCACGCTTCGACAATTTCATTCCTGCCGCCAACGCAGAACTGGTTCAGGCGGTAAACGCCATAGCGACGCAGCAAAACCCGGAGCCCCAGCTATACTTGTGGGGCGATAGTGGCAGCGGCAAAACCCATTTGCTGCAAGCCAGCGTACATCTGGCCTTATCCCGCAACAATAATGCCGTGTATGTCGACGCGTCGGAACTGGCTGCAATCGATCCGTCCGCATTCGAATTCATCGCAATCGATAATGTTGAACGGCTTGGTGCCGCCGATCAGATCAAACTGTTCAACCTCATCAATCATATGCGCGAAGGCCATGGGCGGCTCATCGCTGCCGGCCTGATCGCCCCCATGCAACTCCCGTTACGCAGCGACCTGACGACAAGATTGGGCTGGGGATTGGTTTACCAGATACACCCGCTCTCCGACGCCGACAAGCTATCGGTACTTTCACGCCATGCACAAGCCCGCGGCTTCGAATTGCATGCGGGGGTCGCAGACTATCTCATGCGCCACTGGCGGCGCGACCTGCCCTCACTGATTGCCGCGCTGGACAGTTTGGATCATTACTCGCTGCAAACCCGGCGCCCGATTACGGTACCGTTGCTCAAGGAAGTACTGGGCTAATCCATCAATAAAAACACATTGAACCTGATTCGCGAAACTTGAAATAAAAAGAGGGCGCTCGATGAGCGCCCTCTTTTACGACTTTACTGCCTACAGAAACATATTACACATTGTAAGCGCGTTCGCCGTGGGTTGCAGTATCCAAACCTTCGCGTTCATCTTCTTCAGGTACACGCAGACCCATGAACATGTCGATCAGCTTGAACAACACAAAACTCACCGTACCCGACCAGACAATTACTGTACCAACGGCCCACAACTGGCTGACCATCTGTGCGGAAGTGCTATATTCGGCAACCTTGTTGGCAGCGTAGTCAAACACGCCGGAACCGCCCAGAGCAGGATTTGCCACGATACCGGTACCCAATGCGCCGATGATACCGCCAATACCGTGCACGCCGAACACATCAAGGCTGTCATCGTAACCGAGCATTTTCTTCAGGCCCGTTACGCTCCACAAGCACACTGCACCGGTTACGGCACCCAATACGATGGCTCCCATGGGGCCGGCGAAACCGGCAGCCGGCGTTACAGCAACCAGACCTGCTACCGCACCGGAGGTAACGCCCAGCAAACTAGGCTTGCCTTTGACCATCCATTCGATGAACATCCAGGACAGGCCGGCAGCGGCTGTAGCAACAATCGTGTTCGTCATTGCCAGCACGGCCGTTCCGGTTGCTTCGAGGTTGGAACCTGCGTTGAAACCAAACCAGCCTACCCACAGCATCGAAGCACCGATCATGGTCATGACCAGACTATGCGGCGCCATGGATTCTTTACCGTAACCGATACGCTTGCCCAGTACGATGGCGCCCATCAGCGCAGCCACACCGGAATTGATATGCACAACCGTACCGCCTGCGAAGTCCAGCGCACCTTTGCCGAACAGGAAGCCCGACGGATCACCGAAAGCAGAAGGACCGCCCCAGAACCAGACCATGTGCGCAACTGGCAAATAGGAGAATGTGAACCACAATACGGCGAATACCAGCATGGCAGAGAATTTCACACGTTCAGCCAGGCCGCCAACGATCAGCGCAACAGTAATTGCGGCAAAAGTTAACTGAAATATCATGAATACCATCTCGGGAATAACTACGCCCTTGGAGAAAGTTTCAACTGTCGAGTTGACATCCATACCTTTCAGGAACAGCCGCGACATGCCGCCGATAAAGTCGTTTACGCTTCCGCCGGCAGTAAACGCCATCGAATAACCATAAATTACCCACAAAATTGCAATCAGGCAGAAAATGGTAAAGACTTGCGTCAACACAGACAGCATGTTCTTGGAACGGACCAAACCGCCGTAGAACAACGCCAAACCAGGAATGGTCATCAGAATCACCAAAGCGGTGGCCACGATCATCCAGGTAGTATCACCTTTATCAGGAACGGGAGCCGCAGCTGGCGCAGCAGGTGCAGGTGCTGCAGCAGCCGGAGCGGCGGCAGCAGCTGGCGCTGCTTCGGGTGCGGCCGGCGCTGGCGCTGCTGCTTCAGGGGCCGGTGCAGTTGCTGCAGGAGCGGCCGCCGGCGGAGTAGCGTCATCGGCAATACTCATGCCGGAGACGCCCAAGGTACATAACATACTTAATGCGATGAGCCATTTTTTCATGTCGCTCTCCCTTTATAGCGCTTCTGGCCCGGACTCACCGGTACGTATCCGTACGGTTTGCTCCAGGTTGAATACAAATATTTTGCCATCACCAATTTTGCCGGTATGGGCCGATTTTTCTATTGCCTCAATCACCTGATCGAGCAATTCGTCGGCAATCGCCGCCTCAATCTTGACCTTGGGTAGGAAATCCACCACATACTCCGCACCGCGATACAATTCGGTGTGCCCCTTTTGCCGACCAAAGCCTTTGACTTCAGTAACAGTGATCCCCTGCACGCCAATGGCGGAGAGTGCTTCACGTACCTCATCCAGCTTGAACGGCTTAATGATTGCCGTAACGAATTTCATGTTTCCTCCTTGAATCGGGCGCGATATACAGACACTGCGCCCGGATTGATCAACTGAATCAATTAAAACGTTTTGGATATAGCAGCTACAAAGTGGTCAGCCCCCAGATTGTGACCATCGTTCATGGCAGCATTCTTGTAACCGGCGTCTTTAGCATCTGTCGAAGTGTAATAAGCCGTCGCACTCCAGCCGGTACCCAAATCCTTGGTTACACCCAGTTTGTAATCTACATAAGAATACAAGCTATCGTTGGAGGGGAAACCAACTGCAGCTGTACCGGTATATTTCTGGTCACCGACGTGCGCATTGATCGTCCAGGTGTCAGCTACAGGAATATTTACCGTCAAATCGGCATAATAGGAACCATTGGCGTCAGCCACGCCGAACAGACCATTCGACACAGCATAGGAAATCTTGGCTGTTACCCATTTGTAGGACAGTGCGCCGTATACTTCTGTGGTGTCAGGTTTGACAACGCCCGTTGGCAGGGTGCCGTAAGTACCTGGGTAGTAATATTGCAGAACGCCCACGTCATATCCGATATCGCCGATAGTGTTTCTGAAACCGCCGTACAAATCCCATTCCATGCTTGCAGAGTTGCTGGTACCGCTGGTAGATGCATTTGCAGGATTATCTGTAAACCAGCTGATATTGGAACCCCATGTGCCTAGATAGAAGCCGCTGGAATGAGTAAAATCAGCGCCGCCCTGAACTGCAGGATTGGATGCCGTTTGAGTAATGCCGCGATAAACATATTGGCTGGTCAAGCCAACGTTTGCAGTCAATGTATAATCTGGTGCGGGTGCGTCGGCCGCAAAAACGGGAGCAGTGACGCAGGCAAGAGCGATGGTTAAAATGGATTTATTAAATGTACGCATCAGAAACTCCTAAGTAAAATTGCAACATTGCGAGATGTTTTGTAGCACATCCCGTGCCAGAAATATTATATTTAATAAACATTAAGTTACGCAATATCAATCGGAACCGCTATTTTCCGCCGCACCAAATAAATGCGCCGAGCTTAAGATTAGCACCATAAATGCGCACAAATACGGTGCATGTTGTAAAATTTCATTACACTTTGTCTAGCAGCCTGGTAATTTGCCGGTTAAAATGAAGCAGTCATTGACGTTAGCGCATACATTAAGGGGATATACATGCTGCCAAACCAAAAATTATTTGATGAGCTCGGTGACAAGATCAGTCAGGCAGTGCATCAGGGACCATTCAAGGATATCGAACATAACTTGCGGGCGCTGGTACAAAGCACCTTGCAAAAGCTCGACATCGTGACGCGGGAAGAATTCGACGTACAACAGGAAGTACTGTTGCGTACTCGCGAGCAACTGGTTGCGCTGGAGACGCGAATCACAGAACTGGAAAAGATGATTACACCGCCCGCAGCATAAGCCATAATGGCCATTGCCGTATTGTTTAGCCGTGCGCTTACCGGCATGAGCGCACCGGAAGTCGTCGTCGAAGCGCATCTGGCAAATGGCTTGCCGAGTTTTACTATTGTCGGACTCCCTGAAGCCGAAGTTAAGGAAGCAAGAGACCGGGTGCGCGCAGCCATTCAAAACTCGCGCTTTGAATTTCCGGTCAGCCGGATTACTGTCAACCTCGCACCAGCGGACTTGCCTAAAGAGTCGGGGCGTTATGATCTGCCGATCGCTTTGGGCATTTTAGCTGCGTCGGGCCAAATTCCCACCCAGCCCTTACAAGAATATGAATTTGCAGGAGAATTGGCGCTGACTGGCGAATTGCGCCCAATACGCGGCGCCTTGGCGATGACTTTAGGCGCCGTGTCAAGCGGAAGAGCATTCATATTACCTAGCGCCAGCGCTGCTGAGGCTGCGCTTGTTGAAGAGGCCGTGATTTATCCGGCCGATTCCTTGTTGGCGGTCTGCGCTCATCTGACACGGCAAACCTTGCTCAAGTCCCAATTACCAGCAGCTGCCAATGGCACTATTGCCGATCTGCCGGATTTCAGCGATGTCAAAGGTCAGGCAGGCGCAAAACGCGCGCTCGAAGTTGCTGCAGCCGGCGGGCATTCGATTCTGATGTCCGGCCCGCCAGGCACCGGGAAATCCATGTTGGCAAGCCGTTTGCCGGGGATTTTGCCGGACATGAGCGAACGCGAGGCAATCGAATCAGCTGCCTTGCTTTCGTTGAATGGCAATTTCCGTACTGCCCACTGGCGCCATCGCCCCTATCGCAGTCCACATCATACGGCTTCAGCTGCGGCAATGGTTGGCGGAGGGAGCAATCCTCGCCCCGGCGAAATCTCTCTGGCTCACCATGGCGTATTGTTTCTGGACGAGCTGCCTGAATTCCCGCGCGCAGTCCTAGAAGTGTTGCGCGAGCCGCTCGAATCCGGTGCCATCACCATTTCCAGAGCAGCACGCCAAATCGATTTTCCCGCACGCTTTCAATTAGTCGCCGCCATGAATCCATGCCCCTGCGGATATTCAGGGCATCCCTCCGGAAAATGCCGTTGCACGCCAGACCAGATCGCACGTTATCGTGGCCGTCTGTCCGGTCCGCTGTTGGATCGCATAGACATACAAATTGAAGTTCCCGCCTTGAATCATGAAGAACTGCTGGAAAAATCGAATGGTGAGGAAAGCGCGTTAATCCGGCATCGGGTGACACAGGCCCACAGTCGACAAATGAATCGTCAGGGTAAAACCAACGCCCTGCTATCCGGCAAGGAAATCGAGCTGTATTGTTCGCCGGACGCAGCAGGAGAGGCGTTATTAAAACAGGCTATCGCTCGACTGAATTTGTCAGCACGTTCGTATCATCGCATACTTAAAGTTGCGCGTACTGTCGCTGATCTGGCAGCAGAAGCCGATATCACCAGTCGACACATAGCCGAATCCATACAATATCGCCGTTTAACTCACAGTTAAGGCCCGCCATGTCCGAACATCGCCACGCTCTGCAAGGCTGGAAGGAAGAAAAACGGTCAGCCTATCTGTATCGCAACCTTGCCCAAGCAGAAGCAGGCACACCGGAGCAAGCGTTATTCGCGGATTTAGCCAAAGCCGCAGAACAACAGGCAAGCATTTGGGAAACCGAATTAACCGGCACAGGCAACTTGGTTCCCGCTCGTTTCCAGCCCGACCTGCGTGCCCGTCTGGTGAGTTATATGCTCAAGTATCTAGGCGCACGCACCATGCGTCCCATACTTTCAGCGATGAAAGTCCGGGGTATGGCAATTTACACTCAAAACAACAACCAGCATCTGATGCCTGCTACGCTTGAAGATATCGGACAGCGCCATCACTTGAACGGCCGCGCCAATCTGCGCGCCGCAGTATTTGGCATCAACGATGGCCTGGTCTCCAATGCCAGCCTCATCATGGGGGTAGCCGGTGCAACTCAGGGGCAAAGCCAGATAATTTTGATCTCAGGTCTGGCCGGATTATTGGCCGGCGCATTCTCCATGGCTTCGGGAGAATATATCTCAGTACGCTCGCAACGCGAAATGTTTGAATACCAGATCGGCCTGGAAAGAGAAGAGCTGGCGCTATATCCGCAAGAAGAAGCAGCTGAACTGGCATTGATTTATATTGCCAAGGGCATGAACAAAGACGAAGCCGAGAGAGTGGCCAACGCCTTGATAGCGGAACCGGAGCGCGCGCTGGACACTTTGGCGCGAGAAGAACTCGGTCTCAACCCAAACGAACTCGGATCCCCATGGAGTGCGGCAATTTCTTCATTTTTGGCTTTTTGTACCGGGGCCGGTATTCCTTTATTGCCTTTTTTGTTCAGTACACGACAGCCCGCCCTGAACGGCGTAATGACAGTGACCGCGCTATCGCTATTTCTGGTCGGCGCAAGCATCAGCCTGTTTACCGGTCGCCATGCATTGTGGGGGGGGCTGCGTATGTTACTGATAGGCGGGATGGCCGGATTGGCCACTTATTTCACAGGACATTTGTTGGGAGTCAGTTTAAACCTGCCATAACTTGACAAGACATTTTCTTTGAATTACGGCATAATTATTAAATATAAATCAAAAACTAACGATAATTTATCACAGGAGATAACACATGGGTTTCAACATCACCACAATATTAAATTTTAGCGCAATACTGATCATGTTCTATTGTCTGTATTTGGCGCTATCACTTAAATCCAGCATCCCCGGCGGCATGGTGGGCAAGCGCTGGAACTTCCTGACGATACTTGTGGTGCTATTCACCATCGGTTACCTCACCACGCCATTCTTCGATCAGTTACCCGACGACGTGTTGCGCCTGATGGTTTCCGGCATTTTTCTCTTCGGGGCAATTTATGTCGTCGTAACCGTACGTCTCATCTTTAATATCATCCGCGAACTAACTGAATAAGCTGGAGTAGCCATGCATCCAGATTTGATTTTATTTCGCACCGCCAAAGGTGAGGAAATTGCGCACAGTCACGGCCATGAAATTTCCGCTAATCACAGACGGGCATTGCTGGTTGTGGATGGCAAAACATCGGTTGCCAACCTGGCAAAGAAAGTATTCTGGGTCAGCGATGTCACATCGGTTCTCGAGGAATTGTATGCACTAGGACTGATACACGACGATGTCTCGACGATCCATGGCCAGGTCAGCCAGTCTGGCGGCGCAGGATTGCTATTGAAAGTTCAGCTTGCCGGCATCGCCAAGGAGTTGCTGGGCACTAATGCCGAACGCATCATCAAGAAAATAGAAGACTCCGATGGTACGCCGACCGCACTGGAAGAAACGCTGCTAGGTTGCAAAAAACTGATTAAATTAACAATCAGCGACGAGCTGGCCGACACTTTTCTACGTCGAGGACTCAAAGCAATCGGCAAATAACGATCACAAATCCAGCGTTGTCATAACTGGTGCATGATCGGATGGCCGTTCCAGCCGACGGGGTGCTTTGTCAACCTCGCAACAGCGACACAAGCCGACCAGCGTCTGCGATAACAACACATGATCAATGCGGGCTCCCATATTGCGCCGGAATGCCGCCATGCGGTAATCCCACCAGGTAAAGCTGGCGTTCTCCTGATCAAATAACCGAAAGCTGTCGACCAACCCCAATGCCAACAGGCCCTGAAACGCTTCGCGCTCTGCGGCAGACACCAAAACCCCATCACCCCACGCTACGGCATCGTACACATCGTCATCTTGCGGCGCAATATTGTAATCGCCGAGCACAGCCAGTTTAGGATAACGAGTCAATTCATCGGCCAAATAATGCGTCAATGCTCGCAACCATGCCAATTTATAAAGATATTTGTCGGAATCCAAACTTTGCCCGTTCGGCACATATACGCAAATGACCCTGACGCCGGACACGGTTGCGGCGATTACACGCTGTTGCGGGTCTTCCCATCCGGGGATACCCATCACCACATCTTCCAGTACCCCTCGGCTCAGAATCGCCACACCGTTATATGCCTTCTGGCCACAATAGGCCACCTGATAACCTGCAGACACGATGGCATCCTGCGGGAAGTTCACATCCTCCAGCTTGGTTTCCTGTAAACACAATACATCCGGCTGATGCGCTGTCACCCAATCCAGCAAATGCGGTAAACGTACCTTAAGCGAATTAACGTTCCAAGTAGCTAATTTCATTACTCGTGCGGTGCTGGAGGCAATGGAGGAAGTTTGCCATCTTTTCTGGATGCGCCCGGTATTTTGGATTTTGGATAACCCGCATCGTTTAGCATGGCATTCCACTGATTAGGTTCAAATCCCTTAATCATTTCTTTACCTACCTTAATCACGGGCAACTCCATGGCGCCGGTTAGCGCATTCAGTGCTTCAGCATCCTTTTTAACCTTTTGCGGATCCTTCAATTCATAAGGGATGCCCCGCTTTTCAAGCAAAGCTCTGGCATTGGAACACAATGGCCCGCAATCGGCACCGAACAAGATCACCGGATTCTTAATGGCGGCATCTTTCATCACATACGATGCCTGCCCGTCAATCACGTTGGGTTCCAGTTTGCGCTGCTCCAGTTTATTGACGTGTCCGGTTGGCATCTGATCGCTATAATGTATCGCACCCGATTTATCGACCCATCTATAAAATTCTGTTGCCCACGCACCATCGGTACACATAATCAATAATAGCCAAACTGCATTCTTTCGCATATCCCCTCCTCCGTGGTTATCTCAGGTCATGCCATTATGTCGCAACAACGCATCCATACTCGGCGCTCGCCCGCGAAATGCTACAAAAGATTCGAGTGCCGGGCGCGAGCCGCCCACAGCCAGTATTTCCTGCCAGAACTTGATACCGATTTCCGAGGATAATACCCCATTGTCCTCAAAGAGACTGTATGCATCTGCCGACAAGACTTCAGCCCATTTATAACTGTAATATCCTGCGGCATACCCTCCGGCAAAGATATGGGAAAAATTATTCGGAAAACGATTGTAATTAGGTGGCAAAAACACGGCGACATGTTTGCGAATATCCTGTAATAATTGTAATGCACTACAGGTTCCGGAAACAGCGCCGCTGTGTAAGCGCAAATCAAACAGGGAAAATTCAATTTGGCGCAAAGTCTGCAGGCCACTTTGGAAATGCTTTGCCGCCACCATCTTGTCGAACAGTATGCGAGGCAAACTCCCTTTATTATCGACATGCTGTGTCAAATGCGTAAGCACATCCCATTCCCAGCAAAAATTTTCCATGAACTGGGAAGGCAACTCAACCGCATCCCACTCCACGCCATTAATACCGGACACGCCCAAATCTTCAATTTGGGTCAGCAAATGATGCAAACCATGACCGAACTCATGGAATAGGGTAATCACGTCATCGTGGGTAAACAATGCCGGCTTGTCGCCGACCGGGGCAGAAAAATTGCAGGTAAGATAAGCAACCGGGGTCTGAATGGCGTCGCCTTTGCGCCTGCGTGTGAGCGCATCATCCATCCACGCACCGCCACGCTTATGCTCGCGAGCATACAAATCCAGATAAAACTGTCCAATAAGTTTACCGCTATCATCTAGCATATCGTAGAACTTGACGTCTTTATGCCAAACCTCGGCCTTACCAAGACGGACAGTTAATCCATACAAAGTATGGATTAACTTGAACATGCCAGGCAATACCTGAGATTCCGGGAAATACTGTTTGACTTCCTGATCAGAGAAATCATACCTGGCGACACGCAGTTTCTCGCTGGCATAACTGATATCCCATGCCTGCAAATCGGCCAAACCCAGTTCAGTCTGAGCGAAATCGCGTAATTCCTGCATATCGCGCTCGGCATATGGCCGAGCGCGCTGCGCCAGCTCCTGCAAAAACTGATCTACCTGCTGCGGCGATTCCGCCATTTTGCTGGCAAGCGACAATTCGGCGTAATCCGCAAACCCCAACATGAGTGCGGCCTCATGACGCAACCTGACGATATCTGCAATCAGGCTGGTATTGTCCAACTCGGACGGTCCGAATTCAGATGCCCGTGTAACATAAGCCCGGTACATTTTTTCGCGTAGGGACCGATTATCCGCATATTGCATGACTGGCAAATAGGATGGCGCATGCAGCGTCAACTTCCAACCCGTTCGTTCGTCCCGTTTGGCGGCCTCCCACGCAGTGAGCAGAACATCCTCGGGTAACCCAGACAATTCTGCTACGTTGTCAACTATCAGGCTATATGCATTCGTGGCATCGAGCAGATTTTCTTCGAATTTAGCCGATAATTGTGCCAATTGCTCCTGAATTTCCAAAAACCGGGGCTTATCTTCGACAGCAAGTTCTGCCCCTCCTAATCGAAAGTCACGCAATTCATTTTCGACTATTTTCTTCCGGGCTGCGCTGAGTATGGAATATTCCTGGCTTTGTCCTAATTCCCTGAATTTGTTAAACAGCGCCAAATTTTGAGCCAATGATGCGTAGTACTGGGTAATTTTTGGCAAATTGTCATTGTAGACTTCGCGCAATTCCGGACTATTCATCACGCTATTCAAATGCGAAACAGGCCCCCAGGCACGCGACAACTTTTCATTAGCATCTTCCATAGGCTGAATAAACGTCAACCATGTCGGCTGATCTGCAGCCAACAACCGGGCTGTCAATTCCAAATTTTCCTGCAGTAATTTATCTATCGCTGGCGTTACGTCTGTTGCCTTGATATCGCAATAATGCGGCAAACCGGTAAAATCTAGTAGCGGGTTCATTTATGTCAATCTTAAAAAATAACAACACATATTACGTACATAGTTGACTGTATATTATGCACGCGTAGATAACTTATATAATAATCGCTTCGGTATTCAGTTAGCAGGACATATTATGCATAAGCATCCATCTTCACAACAAGCTTATATGGATTACATGCCAAAAATCGCCGACTCTGCATGGGTACATCATAGCGCTAATATTATTGGCGATGTCGTTTTAGGGAACAATTCATCTGTATGGTGCGGCGCAGTCATACGTGGTGACGTCAATAGCATACGTGTAGGTGCTAATAGCAACATTCAGGATAATAGCGTATTGCATGTTTCGCATAAGACAGTCAACGATCCCGATGGCTCGCCATTAATCATAGGCGACGATGTCACCATCGGGCATAGCGTCATTCTTCATGGCTGCACTATCGGTAATGAATGCCTCATCGGCATGGGCAGCCTGATCATGGACAAGGTGACAGTCGAACCGCAGGTACTGGTCGGTGCCGGCAGTCTGGTTGCCGAAGGTAAAACCCTAATCAGCGGCCATCTATATCTTGGACGGCCGGCGAAACTGATCCGTGCGCTAACGCCTGAAGAATTGGCCTATTTTAAATACTCAGCTGACCATTATGCCGCGCTGTCCAGGCAATATGCATCCCGATATTCATAACCAGCCAATGCGCTACATTCCTAATCGAGCCTGAACATCGGAGGTTACCTAATTATTGCGCGCAATAAAAAACCCCCGAGGCGTTAGCCTTGGGGGTTTAGGGATAGATGTCTGACGATGACCTACTTTCACATGGGTAATCCACACTATCATCGG
>JARLJL010000009.1 GCA_031291235.1 Sulfuriferula sp. | reverse complement strand
TTACAATATCTCTATTACAAGCATGCGTATTTACTACAATAGTTTTTAGCTTCAGTATCCAGTACCAGTTACCCAGTACCCAATACCAAAACCGCTACCGTAAATACCCACACTTATCGGTTGTCTAGTTGTTAAAGAGCGATAATTCTTGGTTGCGGGGGCAGGATTTGAACCTACGACCTTCGGGTTATGAGCCCGACGAGCTGCCAGACTGCTCCACCCCGCGTCCGATTGTTACTGTTTCTATCTTCGCTACGCTATGTGCGCCGCGTCGAGAGGTGAGACTATAGCAAAGACGCTCCATGGCCGTCAACACTTTATTTGATTTTCACTTTGCAGAGGAGGAACAATCCTGAGAAAATAATCCCCAAGTTTTTGAGTTTTATTAAAAATTTCTTTAACACAACATCCATACAGACTTCCGGCTATTTATTATGTTTCCTGCATTCAGTATCGCCCGCCTGCCTCGCATCGAGTTCGGTTCCGGCAAATTCAAGCTCCTGCCTGGATTTGCCTCCACTTTTGGCAAACGCGCGCTGATCGTTACCGGCACATCGTCTTTTCGCATGTCGCCGCAATGGAGACACTTGCTTAACGAACTCAACCAGCTAGACATTAGTCACATTGATATACGCGTACCCGGCGAACCTTCCCCGCAGTTTGTAGACGATACCGTTCGACAGCTCGGCGATAACACTATTGATGTCGTTATCGGCATAGGCGGAGGCAGCGCACTTGATGCAGCGAAAGCTATTGCCGGATTGCTCAAATCAAGACATTCAGTCATGGACTATCTGGAAGGAGTCGGCGCCGAACTTAAATACACCGGACCTTCAACACCTTTTATCGCCGTCCCCACCAGCGCGGGAACGGGCTCCGAGGCCACAAAAAACGCTGTTTTAAGCATCCAAGGCGCCAATGGGTTCAAGAAATCATTTCGCGATGAGCAATTAGTACCAGAATACGCCATTATTGACCCGGATCTGCTCGACTCGTGCACTCCCGAAATGATTGCCGCAAATGGTATGGACGCATATACCCAATTACTGGAATCGCTGGTTTCAAGCAAGGCGAATGCATTTACCGACGCCCTGGCAATGAGCGGGCTGGAAGCCGCCAGCAAAGGATTGCCGGACTGGTATCTACAGCAACGAAACAACCCCGATGCTGCTGCGCAAATGGCGTACGCGGCCCTGCTGTCGGGTATCACTTTGGCGCAAGTAGGTTTAGGTTCCGTACACGGACTGGCCTCCCCGCTGGGAGCCTTCTTCCCCATTCCTCACGGGGTGGTGTGCGGCACGCTGGTAGCCGCAGCAACCGATATCAACATCAATGCGCTACTTGATCGGGCGGCGCAACATCCGGCATTGCAAAAATACGCCGAGGCCGGCCGCCTTATAACCGGCAACCATGCCCTCGAGGATCAGCCAGCAAGATTGGCACTCGTATCCACACTGGAAAGCTGGACGCAAACCATGTCGTTGTCCAGATTGGCTGATTATGGCGTAACGAATGCAGACATTCCGCGCATCGTAGCCCATAGCCGCGGCAGCAGCATGAAAACCAACCCCATTGCCCTGACGGATGATGAGGTGGCTGAAATTATACGACGACGGCTATAGCAGCCTGCCCGACTTCCTTGCGATAACGATTCAGTTCCTTGGTACTGGCAAAGCTCACCCCGAACAGATTGGATAGCTTGGTCAATATGGTGTTCACCACTTTTGCTTCCCAAGGCGCATCAAAGCGAATCTGCTGATCCAGCCAAATTTCCAGCCACGCAGGATCGGGCAAATGACTTTGCACGGTATCGTTCGGGAACATGGCCTGATTGACATGCAAATTGGTCGGATGCAACGCCTTGGCACTGCGCGACGAACTTGTCATCAGCACTCCCACCTTGGAAAAGGCAGCGCGGGCCTCGTCTCCAAGACGCTCGATCGCCTGTTGCATGTAGCGGAAATAGATTCCGCCATGCCGCGCTTCGTCGCCTGACAATAAACCGTATATATGCTTGATTACCGGCTCGGTATGCCATTGACCGGCGCAACGATACCATTGCGTTAAACGGATTTCACCACAGAAATGCAGCATCAGTGTTTCCATGGGTGGTGCCGGATCGAACTCAAAACGAACTTCATGCAGCTCCGCCTCGGTCGGTACCATGTCAGGGCGAAAACGACGCAGGTATTCCATCAGTACCAGTGCGTGCTTTTGCTCTTCATAAAACCACACCGACATAAATGCGGAAAAATCACTATCGTGATGAAAGTCGCGCAAAAACATCTCCGTCGCTGGTAATGCCGCCCACTCGGTAATTGCGTTCATTTTAATCGTCGCGGCTTGCTCATCTGTTAACAAGTCAGCTTGAAAACTGTCCCACGGCACATCCTGCGCCATATTCCAGCGTACCCGTTCCAAACTTGCAAAAGCTTCAGGATAAATCATGCACATCCTCACAATCGATGATCAATTCAGATATGGTATCTGAGTTTTAATACTGAAATATGACAAACTGAAGAAATGTCAGATAACTCCAGTTTAGCCCAAAGCCAGAAAATCTGCACATATTGATAATATCAGGAGAAGAAAGCGACGCCCGCATGCCGCCCGGCATGCGAATAAGCAAAAAAAACCCGGGCAATCATACCCGGGCTTGAAATCCTCGTTATGAAGGAGGATGGAGGAGACAACACTGAAGCTCTTAGGGAAAGAGCTGAAGAATCAGCGTTATTAGAATTTTCTAATATTATAACTTTCTTGTCAACGATTTTTTCACGAAACCGGAATGAATATTTTACAAACCCAAAGTTGTCGATGACACCGCTTGCTCAGACGCATCAAACATCTGCGCAAAACGACTGCTGAACAACCGGTAACGCGACAAATCGCCAAGCGTCAATATCGACTTGGGATGGTCATGCTGAGGGCGATACAGGCATACACCGGCATCACTATAAATAAACGCATCCGCATCCCGCGTTTCGGCAACCATACGTATTTCAACCTGATGTGAAAAATCGCGCATCAATTGCTGCAGGCGTGCCGCACGTTGTTGCACATACAATAGATCCCGCAACACGATACGCAAATGCCGCGTTGCGCCCTGAGCCAGAAAACTGCGCAACAATTCGTAGCGCGCCATATCTTCAAACGCCAGATCGACCAGATCGGTATCGTAAATATCCAGGCCAGCCCTGGCCGACACAATCACTGCATCGACAGCAAGCAGATACTCGCTCAGTGTAGTAAACGCTTGATACGCCTCATCAGAAACATATGTACCAGCCATAACCTTACACTCCTACCAGAAGGTAACCATCGATATAGGCTTCATATAACCAGCCCGACATCGCCGTTTCGAATACGCGAGCATCAATCCGGCGCGTATCGGCCAATACCTGCAACAAATCGCGGCACCCTTGCAGCGCCACCAACTCGCCATTCAAATAATACGACTCCGCATGAAACAGCATATGCGACTGCGGCGCCAGCCGCACGCCCTTGCTTTGCGCCGCGAGGACGAATTTTTCAAAGCTGACTGCACGTCGCGGCGGCTGAAAATAAACGTGCGGTTTAGGTTCAGTCAAATAGCGCCCGAGAAAATCAACCACATCCTCGCGTCCCCATTGCACCTGCGCAATCATGGACTGCATTTGCTCGATCATCGCATCGCCGATTTCCGCAGGATGCACCTGCAATACCAGATCGGGGTCCTGATAACGCCCTTCCAGCTCCAGCTTATCCTGCATATAGACCAGAAACTGCGTCGCGATTTCCTGAGTTGTCGGCGCACGAAACCCTATCGAATACGTCATGCATCCATCGTCCACTGCGATGCCGTTATGCGCATAACACGGAGGCAAATACAGCATATCGCCCGGCCCCAGCACCCATTCCTGCTCAGGCGTAAAATGCTGCAATATCCGCAACGGCGCCCCGGGTATCAGCGTCAAATCATCCTGAGCGCTAATCTGCCAGCGCCGGTGGCCACGGCCCTGTAGCAGAAACACATCGTAAGAATCGAAATGTGGCCCCACGCCGCCGCCGGGCACGGCGTAGCTCACCATCAAATCGTCGAGACGAGCATGCGGAATAAAATCGAACTGCTGCAGTAGCGCTTCGCCGCTGGGAAGATGATGATTCAGTTCCTGTACCAATAGCGTCCACACATTGCTGCCGCGCTTGGATTGATAATCGGATGCCTCCAAAGGACCATTCAGCAAATCCCACGATTTGCCCTTTTGCCGCACCAGCCGCGCCTGAACATCCTCGTTCTCCGCCAGCTCAAACAAGGCAGCCGGTTCGATCAAGCCGTTAAAACCGAGGATAGCGTTACGCACCAGCAAGGGCCGTTTTTGCCAATAATCCCGCAGAAATTCATCGCGGCCGATACCGCCAAGTAATTGTTTATTCATAGGCATGAATTATAATCCTGAAATGCGTTAGAATATCCGCATAAAATTTATTCGCCCTTTCAAGGACACACTATGCAAATCGCAAAAAACACCATCGTTACCATTACCTATGAGCTCAGCAATTTAGCCGGTGAGATCCTGGAGAACGGCAGCGAGCCGGTCAGCTACCTGCACGGCGGTTACGACGGCATTTTCCCAACTGTGGAAGAAGCGCTCGAAGGCAAAAACGTCGGCGACGACATCGAAGTAACCATGGAACCGGAATACGCTTTCGGCGAATATGAAGCAGAACTGATCCGCTCCGAACCCCGCCATCTGTTCCCTGCCGAAGCAGCTGTCGGCATGCAATTTGAAGGCGCTGCCGAAGGCACCGATGAATTCATGCTCTATACTGTCACGGAAATCACCGAAGACACCGTCATCGTCGACGGCAATCACCCACTAGCCGGTCAGACCCTGAAATTCAAATGTCACGTAGTCGACGTACGCCCAGCTACCGAAGAAGAAGTTACTCACGGCCATGCTCATGGCGACCACGGCCATCATCATTAAACCGCACGGCGGCAATTTCTTTGCCGCCTATTCGTTTTATCATTTCCGTATCCACTACCATACCGTTTTTAACGGTCCAAGTTACCCATGAAAACCACCTTTCTGGACTTTGAACAGCCTATCGCCGAGTTGGAAGCCAAGATAGAAGAACTGCGCTGTGTGCAGGACGACTCTGCGCTGGATATTTCAAAAGAACTCATCCTGTTGCAAAAAAAGAGTGAAAAACTGACTCAGGACATTTACGCCAAACTGACTCCCTGGCAAATTTCGCAAGTAGCCAGACATCCGCAACGTCCCTACAGCCTGGATTACATACGCGCATTATTTTCTGATTTTGAAGAATTGCACGGCGATCGCGCTTTTGGCGACGATCACGCCATTGTCGGCGGCATTGCTCGCTTCAACGATCAAAGCGTCATGATTATCGGCCATCAGAAAGGCCGCGATACCAAGGAAAAAATCTTCCGTAATTTCGGCATGCCGCGCCCGGAAGGCTACCGCAAAGCATTACGCCTGATGCGCCTGGCTGAAAAATTCGGCATCCCGGTGATGACCTTCATCGACACGCCAGGCGCCTATCCCGGCATCGGTGCTGAAGAACGCGGACAATCCGAAGCCATCGCACGCAACCTGTATGTCATGGCCGAATTACGCACACCTATCATATGCACTGTCATCGGCGAAGGCGGCTCCGGCGGCGCACTGGCAATCGGCGTCGGCGATCAGACCATGATGCTGCAATACTCAACCTATTCGGTCATCTCTCCGGAAGGCTGCGCCTCGATATTGTGGAAAAGTGCCGAGAATGCACCGATAGCAGCCGAAACACTGGGCATTACTGCACCGCGCCTGAAATCATTCGGGCTTATAGACCGCATTATTTCCGAACCAAAAGGCGGCGCACACCGCGACCCGGCAGCAATGATGCATGCAATGAAAACCGCACTGCAGGAAACGCTTGCCGACGTGCAAAAACAACCCATCGATGCGCTGCTCAAAACCCGCTACCAGCGCTTGATGAGCTATGGACGCTACAAAGACACTCCCGCCAAATAAACTCCAGACGACATTTCAGGCGCACGTGTCCCAACACGTCGCGCCTGATAGCCGCGTTTGCGTCGCCTTAAGCGGCGGCGTGGACTCCGTGGTATTGCTCCATCTGTTTGCGCAGCTGCGTTCACACTATCCGCTCACACTATCCGCTATCCACATTCATCACGGCATCAGCTTGAATGCGGATGCATGGGCGCAATTCTGCCAGCAAATTTGCGCCGAACTGGATATTCCTATCCAGACTTATCGCATCAGCCTCGCGCGTAGCGCAGAACTCGGCCTCGAAGCCGCTGCTCGCCTTGCCCGCTATGCACAATTTCGCCACCAGCCCGCCGACTTTATCGCCCTCGCCCATCACCGCGACGATCAGGCCGAAACCTTCATGCTGCAGCTACTGCGCGGCGCCGGGGTTAAAGGCCTATCAGGAATGCCGGTCATACGTCAGCAATCCGGCGAGCCGGGCTATTTGCGTCCGCTGCTGGATGTTGACCGCAGCGACATTCTGGATTGGGCGAAACAACGCCAGCTGCAATGGATAGAGGACGAAAGCAATCAGGACTCGCGTTACGCCCGCAATTTTCTGCGCCACGAGATTTTACCTTTGCTCAACCAGCGCTATCCGGCCTGGCGGGCAACGATAGCCCGCAGCGCACAAAACCTGGCCGAAGCCGCCGAATTGCTTGATGAACTGGCGCAGCTCGATGCCGCTCATGCCATTCGCGATCGGCAAATCAACTGCACATACCTGGCCGCAATCACCCCGGCTCGCGCCCGCAACCTGCTACGATATTTCCTGGCATTGCACGATCTTGCCATGCCCAGCCAGATACAGCTGATGGAAATGCTCGAACAACTTACCCATGCCGGTATCGATAGTCACATTGCGATAGATCATGACGGCCATACTTTGCATCGTTACCGGGATTACGGTTATCTGCTAAAGCAATTGCCCGTACCCGACCGTGCCAGCCGCTGGCACTGGCAAGGCGAAACGCAGTTGACCTTGCCCGAACTGGGCGGCACACTCAGCTTTGAACGTGAGGGGGCGCCCGGTATCGACCTGCGACGACTGAACGATATCAATATCCGGCTGCGTCAGGGCGGAGAAATGTTTCGCCCGGACTGCCATCGCCCTAACCGCCGGCTTAAAACTCTGCTGCAAACCGCCAATATACCGCCCTGGCAACGGGAACACACGCCACTGATATATAGCGGCGACACCCTGATCCATGTACCGGGCATAGGCACAGCCTGCGGCTGGCAAGCCACGCCCGGTGACCTGGCACTGTGTATTTCCTGGCATACCGCCGACTGACGACAGGCATAAAAAAGGCACAACCGCAGTTGTGCCTTTCATCAGCAAGGTCAAATTACATACCGGCGTGGTATGACAATACAACCTCAACTTCATTTTTGGAACCCAGAATCACCGGCACGCGCTGATGCAGACCTTCCGGTTGCACATCCAGAATACGCTGACGCCCGGTACTGGACAAACCGCCTGCCTGCTCGACGATAAAGCTCATCGGATTGGCCTCGTACATCAGACGCAACTTGCCGGCTTTGGTTGGATCCTTGGTGTCCTTGGGGTACATGAAAATACCGCCGCGAATAAGGATGCGATGCACTTCAGCCACCATGGAAGCCACCCAGCGCATATTGAAATCGCGTCCGCGCGGGCCGGTTTTGCCGGCAACGCATTCGCTGACATAGCGCTGCACCGGCGCTTCCCAGAAACGCTGGTTGGACGCGTTAATCGCGAATTCCTTGGTATCGGCAGGAATCATCATGCCAGGATGAGTCAGCACGAATTCGCCGATATCGCTGTTCAGGGTAAAGCCATTGACGCCATGGCCAGTGGTAATCACCAGCATGGTGGAAGAGCCGTACAACGCGTAACCAGCAGCAACTTGCTTGGTGCCAGGCTGCAGGAAGTCGGCGGCAACTGGATTAGCCGCACTGCCGTTGTAATGCAACACGGAGAAAATCGTACCGACCGAAATATTCACGTCAACGTTGGACGAACCATCCAGCGGATCAAATACCAGCAAGTATTTGCCATGAGGATATTGCGCAGGAATATCATAAACGTCATCCATCTCTTCGGATGCCATGCCGGCCAGCTGACCGCCACGTTCCGTGGTTTGCATGAAAATTTCGTTGGTGATCACGTCCAGCTTCTTCTGGGTTTCGCCCTGGATGTTTTGCGATTCCAGACTGCCCATTTCACCAAACAACGCGCCTTTATTGATCTCATTGGAAATCACTTTACATGCGGTAACCACTTGCCCCATCAAAGCAAGCAAATCGGTATTTGAGGTGTTGCTCTTACGCTGTTCGTCAGCGAGAAATTGCGCAATGGTTGTGCCAATCTGCATGGGTTTAGCCTTTTTGGATTAAATGAATGGGTAAATTATATCATGGCGTTGATATAACCAATAATGGGTGCCGCTATTCTTTAGTGCTGAGCTGATCGCCTGGCGCAAATGTCCAGGTACGCGTGATAACAACCACATCAGCCTTTTTGCGTACCTCTTCGGGGAACGGCGAATACGGCGCGGCCTGACGCACTATGGCGACAGCCGCAGCATCCAGTATCTTGAACCCCGAGGATCGGGTCACCACGACATCGTCCAGACTGCCGTCGGCCTTGATCGAAACCGTAAGCTGCAACTTGCCGTAAATTCTTTGCTGCCGCGCCGCATCGGGATAATTCTGGTTGCCGACGCGCTCGACCTTGATTCGCCAATCCTCGATATAGCGGGCAAACACGTATTCCTGCGCGCTGGCGCCGATAAACATCTTGCGCGGACGCTTTTGATAGGCATCGTACTCCTGCGAAATGCGCGCTTCCAGCTTCGCCATTTCCAGGCTCTGTTCCTGCAAATTCCCGGTAGCCGATGTCGCTGCTGCGGCCTTTTCCGGCGCATCCGGCTGCGGCTGACCGTTAGTCAGGCTGTAATTCGACTTGAGTTGCGTCATGATTTTACGGCTTTCCGCTTCCAGCAATTTGACACGCTGTTCGGCAGACTGCGCCTGCTCCTGACGCTGATCGTGCGACATTGCAGGTAACGGGCTTTTGGCGTGACGATCTGCGTCGGTGTTGCCGCCGCCATCCAGATTGCTCTGCGCCAGCGCGTCCGCCTTACGCGGGCGCGTGGCAGATTTGCTGTTGACCAGCACCACTTCCAGCGGCGGCGTAAAGAAATTCTGTTCGCCCACAGCCGGCAATTTGAACGATAGACTCAATGCCGCTGCATGAAGAAAGAACGAAAGCAGCAATGCGACAATAAACGCCACCGGCAGGCGCAGTATTGCAGCTAGGTCGTAAAGTGGTTTGAGCGCATTCATGCGTTTTATTCTAACCCGGATTCTGCACCTGCGGGAGCCGTCTCGCTATCCGGCGTGAGTTTATTCAGGAAACTACACGACAATTCGACATCCAGCAGATCGACGTCATCTATCCCCAGATTCACTTCGGTGCCCGCAGACAATTCCGGCAACGACGGCACCCGTGTAACAAACGGCAAACCCTGCAACCGCACCAGGTTTTCCTTGATTACGTTGGCATGTATGCTGCTGCAGTTTTCCTGTTGTAGCCAGCGCAAACACCAATAACGTTCCATTTTGCGCTGAAACTCGTTATAGGCATCGTATGCCAACTCGAAATCGCGCAAAACGGTATACAGCGTATCCGATTTCGGCGGATACGGCGGCGGTGTTTCCTGCACCAGCGCGATAAGCTGGCGCTGATTGATCAAATCAACATAACGGCGCAATGGCGAGCTGGCCCAGGTATACTGAGCCACCCCCAAACCGACGTGCGGCCCGGGCTTGGTACTCATCTTAACCTTGCCGTTCTGCTGTGTCCGGTACAACGCCATGGTATTGGTATCGGCCAGCCATTTACCCCACTCCGCATTCACGTATATCATCAATTCAGACACGACACGGTCGATCGGGTTGCCGCGCAAGCGATCGGTAATGGTTACCCGATCGTTTTCCACCTTGAAATTGTAATCTACGCGTTGCGGCAAATTCGGGTCGGGCGTTTTGCCGCGCGCGGCTTCCAGCGCCCCGGACAAGTGCCACAGCATAGTCAGCTCGGTCTGATGGGCATACTCGGCGCAATCTGTTGTCAAATTCGCGTGATTGAAGTCCGTCTCCAGCAATTCATGACGCAAATTGGCCGCAATATGCACCTGTTCCAGCCGTGTCGTATGCCCCACCACTTGCCAGGACGCATCGGTTACTTCGATATACATGGACAATGCGGGCGCGGTACGCGACTCGCTTAAGGTGTAATCGGTGATAGCAACATCGGGCAGCATGGTGATCTTGCCGCCGGGATAATACACGGTAGAAAGACGCTGAGCAGCGATCTGATCCCAACCCGATGCCGGTGTAATGCCCAGCGTCGGCGCAGCGATATGCACACCCACCTGCCAATTGCCGTTTTCCAGCCGCAGTACCGAAAATGCATCGTCTATTTCCGTCGTGCTGGCATCGTCGATACTGAACGCGCTGACCGCAGCCAGCGGCAATTCCGGAACGGCCGGCAATGCCTCAACTTCGGCAAAGCCGATTCCACGTGGAAAATGCTCGCGCAAAAATAACTGCAAATGGTAATCGTGACTGGACGCGATCGCCCCGCAACGATCCAGCAATTTCAATGGCGTTAATCCTGTCTGCTTGCAGGCAGCATCCAGCGCTTTCCAGATCAGCTGATTTTTATCCGGCGCATAAAGCAGTTGCGTTACATGCTCGCGCAAATCGTCCGGCAAACTGAAGGCCGTCAATTCCGCAACATAGGCCGTCAACTGCTCAGCTTCGCGCTGTCTGCGTTCGACACCGGCCTTGGCTGCCGTTAGCGACTCGGCCGGTGCGGCTTTATAGCGCCCGCGCCCCTTTTTGTAGAAATGCATGGGCGACTCGTGCAGTCGCATCAGGATGCCGGCCGATTCGATGGCTGTCGGCACATGTCCGAAATATTCGGTAGCCAGATCGGCAAAACCGAACTCATCCTGACTGGCGACTTCCCACAAAAAATCGGCATCGGCTTCATCGCGCACGGATTGTGCGGATTCCATGAATTCGGCAGGGGACGGTGCCACAAAACGCATCATCACGTTTATGACCTTAACCTTAATGCGTTTGCCATGCTGGGTGTCGACTTGTAACGAAGCTTCGTTATCGGTGATTATGGTTCCGGCCTTGAACTGACCGTCTTCTTCGTACAGTAAATACATGATTGGTAACCGCGTAAGCACGCATCAACGATGCGCCTGGAATTCCAGTATAGCCGGAATATATTGCGTAAAAGATAAAAATCCGTGGTTGCCGCCCGGTACGACTATTTGACGGCTTTCGGCATAATAAGCAAGCGCATCGCGATAGTCCAACACTTCATCCCCGGTTTCGACCAGCAGCAGAAAATTCTCCGGATGCTGCGCATGCGCTAAATCCAGCGCAGCGAGTTCCTCAAGATGTTGCGGTGTAAATTGATAAACCTCGCCGCTACTGTAGTTTTTTTGCTCGCCTATTTCACCGGCCAGTAGCAAATGCGCATGAACCGCGGGATTGACCAGTGCAGCCTTTATGCCGAACCGCTCGGCCAGCCAAGTCGCATAAAATCCGCCTAGCGAACTACCCACCAGCGTGACCGTATCGTGCGCCGCTATCAATTCGCTCAACATAGCGATCGCCTGAGCGGGGCGATGCGGCAAATCCGGACAAAGCACAGCTTCCGGTTTGCCCGCACGCGCGAAATACGCCTGCAATTCTCGCGCCTTAGATGAAACACTACCGCTATTAAAACCGTGTACGTAAATTAACATGCGGCCCACATCTCAGGACATGAAGCAAACCGGCCTGTGCGGCTATGCATTAACGTGTCTCTCAATTACGCGAAATGCGATCCTGACGCAGCGCAACCTTGTTATTCACGCTGCGCTGCTCCAGCCATTCCTTGATGCGCTTGGCATCGCTGATCCTGCCATATTTGCCGTATGCATCCAGTAACACGATAATCACCGGCTTTTGTGCAATGGTTGCCTGCATTACCAGACAATGCCCGGCTTCGTTGATAAAACCGGTTTTGGACAACCCGATATCCCAATTGTCATCGCGTACCAGTTCGTTGGTATTACGGAACGCCACCTTGCGAGTTACGCTCCGCCAGCTTTGCTTATGCTTGTGCCGCACTTTTACCATGCCCGTACTGGTGATCTCATAACTGCCGGTAGTGGTTATCTCATGTATGGTCGGATAGCGGATAGCAGCCTGCACCATCTTGGCCAGATCCGTTGCCGTCGACTGATTGTTGCTCGACAAACCGGTTGGATCTTCAAATCTGGTGTGCAACATGCCGAGACTGCGCGTCTTGCGGTTCATCGCCGCAATAAATTTTTCCATACCGCCGGGATAATTGCGCGCCAATGCCGATGCAGCCCGATTTTCCGAAGCAATCAGCGCCAAATGCAGCAATTCGCCCCGGCTTAAACGCGTACCGACGGCAAGACGCGAACTGGAATGGCGTAGGGTATCCACATCCGCCTGCGTAATTTCCAGCACCTCATCCATGTCCGGATGGCTATCCAGCACGACCATCGCTGTCATTAACTTGCTGATGGACGCGATAGGCGTTTCCATATCCGTGTTTTTTTGATATAAAGGTAGGTCATCGTCCTGATTTAATACCAATACCGATAACGCACTCAAATGGGGCAATTCAGCACTGTCTGGCATACTGTATTCAGCCAGTTGTGCTGCATGATGACGGCTATGCGCAGCATCCGCATCCGTCGCCACAATAATGGCAAACGCTGCAAGTAGCAGGGTATAACGAGACGGGATATTCATGGGAATTTACCTTGAGCGTAACACATGACCCAAATATATCAAAAATATAACAAGTTGGCGTAATTTGTTAAAAAAGTTTTTAACTTATTTACATCTATAGCCTACAACAAAACATTGGATGGTAGAGAATTTTGAAGATTTACAGCTTGTTACTGATTGCTGTCGGCATATTATTCATGCTGCGATCAAGCAGTTACGCCCACGTATTGCTAAAAGACGAACACACCCGCAATCTGGCAGGATGGCGCTTGCTATCCGGCTTTGTCCTGCTTTTCATTATAGGCTATTCCGGTTACGGCCTCACCTTACTTGCCCGTCCTGCCGAGCTGGTTGACATCGTCGTCTCCGGCGTGTTTTTCAGCGGTGGACTGTTTGTGCTGATTACCATGCATGTCAGCGTACAAACGCTGCACTACGTACGCGAAATCATGAAACGTGAACGCCACGGCTGGCTGCACGACAGCCTAACCAATCTGCCCAACCGCCGCCTGCTAATGGAACGCATCGAACAGGCCATCACCATTGGCAACCTCACAAAACGCCCCATCACCATCATGATCATGGATCTTAACCGGTTCAAGGAAGTCAATGATACGTTAGGTCATCATTATGGCGACGAACTGCTCATCTCGTTAGCGCAACGCCTGCAAGGCATGACCACGCTGTCCTGCATGGTTTCCCGTCTGGGCGGAGATGAGTTCGGTTTCGTACTCGAGTCTACCAGCAAAAAGGAAGCCGTCAGTTTCTGCAAACATGTGCTGACCCTGGTTGACGAGCCTTTCGTCATAGACGGTCATAAACTCAGCATCGGCGGCAGCATCGGCATTGCCATGTATCCCGAGCACGGCGATATCACCCAGCAGTTGCTGCAGCATGCCGATGTTGCCATGTATGCCGCCAAACGCAACGGCAGCGGCTATGTCATGTATGCGGCCGGTATCAATGAATCCAGTCTAAGCAATTTGAACCTCATTGCCACGCTCAAGCACCCTGACCTCAAGCACCAGCTCAGTATCTGCTATCAACCCAAGATCAACCTGAAAGACGGTACGGCATGCGGATTGGAAGCACTGGTACGCTGGAATCATCCGGCTCTTGGCAACGTCCCGCCCGATCAGTTTATCCCGATTGCGGAACGCGTCGGCCTGATGAAACAAATCACCTTCTTCGTGCTACACACCGTGCTGGCCCAACTCGAGGAATGGCATGCGCTGGGCCTAAATATCAAGGTTGCAGTCAATCTATCGATGCGCAACCTGAGCGACGAAAGCCTGCCAGACGACATTGCAAATGCGCTCGCGTCCTACAATATCCCGCCTGCCAGCCTGATTCTGGAAGTCACCGAAAGCAGCATGATGATCAACCCCGAACTCGCCAACGCAACCCTAACTACACTGAGCGAGCTCGGCGTACAGTGCTCGATCGACGATTTCGGAACCGGCTATTCATCTCTGGCGTATTTAAAAAGCCTGCCTGCTGCTGAAATCAAGATCGACAAATCGTTCGTCACCGACATGACCACCGATGAAAACGATGCCATCATCGTCCATGCCACGATCGTCATGGCGCATAACATGGGATATCGCGTTGTCGCCGAAGGCGTAGAGAACGCGGAAATTCTCGAATTGCTGCAAATACTGGGCTGCGATGTCGTTCAAGGATTTTATTTCAGCAAACCCATGCCCGCTCATGCCGTGCCGGAATGGATAATCTGGCATAACAAACAAAGCCAGCGCTATATGAGCAGCCGGTTTGCGTTGCGTTAACCCGCAACCGCCGACTCACGCAACAAGGCCATCTGCCCCGCATCCAGATAGCACCACGCACCGACTGCCAAACCCAGCGCATCCAGCGTCAACGCGCCTATGGCTGTACGCTGCAAGGCGGTGCAATGATTGCCTGCAGCAGCCAGCATACGCTTGACCTGATGGTATTTGCCCTGCTCCAGCACGATCTCAAGCCGATATTCATCTATTTTCCGGCAAGTGACCGCCCTTAACTGCGCGGGCTCGTCATGCAGTTTAACGCCGCCCAACATAGCAGCAATTAATATATCCGTAACCGGCGCGTGCGTCGTCGCAACATAAATTTTAGGCACATGACGCCGCGGTGAAGACTGGGCGTGAATGAAGGCACCATCGTCCGACATCAACAACAAACCAGTGGTATCGTGATCGAGCCGCCCGACCGGCTGCACGTCGCGCCACGAGAATTGCTCCGGAAGCAGACTCAGCACACCCGGATGATGACTGGGCTTGCGGGAACATTCGAAATCGACAGGCTTGTTTAATGCAATATACAGGTGTTCGCGGTAAATCCATTCAGTATCGAACAGCGTAAACCGCAATCCATCAGTCGCTATTTTATTGCGATAATCGGTAACAACGTTGCCGGCAATGCTGACTGCCCCTTCGGCTACCAATTCCCGGCAGTAATTGCGTGTCCCGAAGCCTTGCGATTGGAGAATACGATCCAGCGATAGTTTAGTCATCGCTCAACTGTACCAGAAGCGAGCACCGTCTTGCCAGTGCAGCAAACGCAGCAGGCACCCGCCATCATGCACGCAAGCCGTCAAACCTTGATATAGGTCCAGCCGCCGCGCAAACGGGCCACGATTTCCTCAGTAGCGGCTGGCGCCACCAGCGTATGCGGCACCAGCCTGACCTTGACGCCATCCCGGGTCAATTGCTGTATGGTCTGATTGCAGGCGACAAAAGTCACATTGGGATGTCGTTTCACCAGCGCCTTGATACGCGCCGCATACGGGGTAACATCGGCCCGCAGCATGCTCAAACCCTTATGGCTTGCCAGCACCTCTATCTGCACCGGATGCCCGTTTACCATTTGATGCTCGGTCAAATATTCCACATCGTCCAGCAACATGCCGAATCTGGCTGCATTGGCTGAATCCACATGCATCACGATTTTATTCATATCCTGCGTGACGGCGGCAAGGCTGACCGGACGCAATGCTCCGGCCTGAAGTCGGGGCTGGAACTGCGCCAGCGGCATCGCCGCCGCCGGCCGATCCAAGTCGCGCCCCAGCCAGCCCATCGTCAGCCCCAGTATCAGCATCACGCCAGCCACCAGCGATTGCGGCACATAAAATTTACGCACCCAGTCGCGTTGCGCCGACGGACGCTGTTCCGCATAGCCATGACGCACCAGCTCCTTGACTGCCCGCAGTTCGCATATCTGATGCGCCAAATCGGGATCGGTCTCCAGCATCACGAACAAACTGTCTTTCTCAGGGATATCCAGTTCGCCGTCAATAAAAGCGTTCAACTGTTCATTCGATATTTCCGGATTCATTTTACTATCCTTAAAACCGTGTTTTTGGTTACGGGCGCCAATTCAATCAATGTTTGCTTCAGCGCGATCCGTGCGCGGCACAGGCGGCTCATCACCGTACCCACCGGAATCGCGAGGATTTCGGCTACCTGGTTATAACTGAACTCTTCCAGATCCACCAATGTCAGCACCTGGCGCTGGCCTATCGGCAACAGCGCAACTGCTGCACGTACCCGATCCACCACCTGGGTACGCGAATTAATCCGCTCCGGCGTTTCATCGTGGGCGTATAGATAATCTTCCATATCTTCTACGTCCTGAAAATCCTTCTGACAACGCAAACAATCGCGCCAGCAGTTGTGCAGAATCTTGAATAACCAGCTATCCATCTGCATGGGATCGCGCAACTGATGCAGATGCGACAAGCCGCGAGCCAATGCTTCCTGTACCAGATCGTCAGCCAGCGCGCGATCGTGACACCACGAATAGGCGACACGATACAAACGCGCTCGCCGTTCCTTTATCTGCGCGCCAACGCCAGTATTCACACCAAACAAATGCAATAAACTCATGCCGTATTGTAATCCTGTCTAAACCATCCACCTTAATAAGACGTACTCGATAGCCGATTTATTCCACAAAAATTATTTATTTTTTATGACGGAATAATAACGAAATTTCCTGCGTCTTTACTTTACAGGACTATCAATCGGCCCTGCACATTTACCACTCATAATTTTAAATGTCACAGGAGCAATACATGGGTAGCAAAGTTGCCAAATTATTAACTGCCGGAATGGCACTTTTCAGTATGTTACTGGCCCCATCGGGCCACGCTGCAAGTACGCCTGACGCGACACCGATCAAGGTGGTTTATCACATTGACGACACTACCAGAGCCAGCGCACTGCTCCAGAATGTGGCTAATCAGTTGCGGGCGGTACCCGGTACCAAAATTGCCGTCGTTGCCCACGGCAAAGGCATAGATTTCATGCTTAACAACGCGCAGGACGCCAATGGCAACCCGTACAACGTCATGATGGAAACGCTGGCGCAACAAGGCGTCGATTTCAAAATATGCAACAACACGCTCAAAGGCCGTCATTTAACCGCTGCCGATGTCGCCTACCCGGTCGTAGTCGTGCCATCCGGCGTTGCCGAAATTGCGAGACTGCAAGCACAAGAGGGCTATGTCTATGTAAAACCGTAAAACCGCCTCAACCATTAAACATCAGTAATATTTATTATTTACAGGGGAAACACAATGAAGAAATACGCATTACCGCTCGCCCTCCTCTCAGGGCTGGTCATTTCCAACTCCAGCCACGCTGCGGACTGGATATCCTTGCAAGGTACCGAACCGGCAAGTACACCTAACGCCAAAATCTGGGGATTTATACAACCGACCTACACCTATATCGACTCCAGCCCCGTTACCGGATTACAGGGCAAGGTCGGTATTACTACCTATAACAATCATCAACAAGTTTCAAACCTGGTTGGCCCGGATCTGGACAGCACTCAGGTTATACAACTGTTCCGCGCCCGCCTCGGCATGCGTGGCATACTGAGACCGGTGGACGATCGCATCAATTATTTCGTTTTGCTGGAGGGGGGCCGGAATGGTGTCACCCGTGATCAAAGTATTGCCTTCACCGATGCGTCCATGACCTTCAATTACATTCCGGGCGCACACATTCGTGCCGGTTTATTCAAACTGCCCACGGGTGAAGAAGCGTTGACTGGGGTCCACGTCGCCTACAATTATGTTAATTACACCAACGTTACCGACGGCTTGTTAAATGAGCGCGACATGACAGCAAAAGCCGGGACAGCGCCCGCAGGGCTCGCTATTGGCAATGTTATGGGCAGCTTGAGCGGCTTTCGCGACATTGGTATTGAAGCCTTTAATACCTTCCGCCATAACCGCTGGGAATTCGGTTATGCCGCGATGGTTTCCAATGGCAACAATATCAATTTCATTCGCGACAACAACAGCTCCAAGGATTTCACCGGCAGACTACAGGTTTCCTACGTTTTCAATGGTGCCGGCCCGACACGTGAAGACGTCAATGCCTTCATCTGGCATCAGGAAGGTAAACGCACATTCGGCGGCACGGATTACAACCGCATGCGTGAAGGCACCGGTTTCAAATACCTGAAAGACAAGCTGCGCTTCTCCGGTGAATATATACGCGGTGCGGGTATGATCTACAATGGCCCTAACCCGCCATTCGTCGATATCCCAACGGATAACGTAGCAGCGCCTAGCGACACGATGGCGTTACAAGACTATAACAAAGCAGACGGCTGGTATCTGGAAGGTGGCTACCGCTTCCTGCCAAAATGGCGAGCCAACCTCAAATATGACGTCTATAACCGCTTGACCAACTCGCAACAGGCAGCCAACGAACGTGACTTCAAGACCTGGACCATAGGCGGGGAATATTTACTGAACAAATCAACGCATTTCACCCTGACCTACGAAATCCGTAAAGCAGAAGTACCAAATGTTCAAGCTATTCAGGTTAACGCTGCTACAAACACTGCCGCCCAGGCTCAATCCAATGCGCTGGATATCGCCAACAATCTGGGTAATCGCCTCAGCGTACAAATGACTTACATTTTCTAATTAACCGCAACCATTGCACGACAACGCTTGTCGCTGTCGTGCAAACCCGCCACAATCAAATCAGTACATCTTCAATCGTAAACAGCCGCCGATACTCGCGCATGGCATAACGATCCGTCATCCCGGCAATATAATCTGCAATCACCCGCGGCGCATCGCTTTGCGGATGCGGCTGATGTTCTTCGGGTAACAATGCGGGCGTCGCCAGAAACGCATCGAACAGCTCCGTTACAACGCGCGCGGCTTTCGTCGTCATGCGTACTACGCGATAGTGCTTGTATAGATGTTTGCGCAGGAATTGCTTGAGCGCATTATTCTGCGCTGCCAGCGCCGGACTGAAACCGATAAGTTGCGGCGCCGCGCGGACTTCATCCGGATGCGCCACTCCCGCAGCACGAATCGCCGCCTGACTGTGTGCAATCAAATCCACCACCAGCGTATTGATCATGCGCCGCACGGTTTCATGTATGGTGCGCCGCTCGCTGAGTTGCGGGTAATGTTCCCGGACTTGCGCCAGATGGCTGGCAAACAATTCCACCTGTTCCAGTTGCGTCAGCGTAATCAGGCCGGAACGCAGGCCGTCGTCCACATCGTGGTTATTATAGGCAATCTCGTCGGCCAGATTGGCCACTTGCGCTTCCAGCGTAGGCTGGCGTTTATGCAGGAAACGTTCGCCGACATCGCCCAGCTGGCGCGCATTTTCCAGCGAGCAGTGTTTCAATATGCCTTCACGGGTTTCGAAACACAGGTTCAATCCGTCAAATTCGGCATAACGCTGCTCCAGCTTGTCAACCACCCGCAGGCTTTGCAGATTATGCTCGAAGCCGCCGTAATCCTTCATGCACGCATTCAACGCATCCTGTCCGGCATGACCGAACGGCGTATGCCCCAAATCGTGCGCCAGCGAAATCGCCTCCACCAGATCCTCATTCAGCCCCAGCACCCGCGCAATGGAACGCCCGATCTGAGCGACTTCCAGACTGTGCGTCAAACGCGTACGAAACAGATCGCCCTCATGATTCACAAATACCTGGGTTTTGTATTCCAGACGGCGAAATGCGCCGGAATGGATGATGCGGTCGCGGTCGCGCTGAAACTCGCCGCGAGTGGTGGCAGATGGTTCGGCATGACGCCGTCCGCGCGATTGCGCATCGGTCGCGGCGTACGCCGCCAGATTAAACGGCGTGAACATGATGCGTCAACGCAGCCGCCAAATCGGCCTCGGGTACATCTGCACTGACAAAAGCCGAACCTATGCCGCGCAACAGCACAAAACGTATGCGCCCGCCTTCAACCTTCTTGTCCAGTCCCATGTAATCCAGGTATTTCTCCACGCCCAGATCCGGCGCCGTATCCGGTAAACCGGCGCGACGATACAGCGCACGAGTGCGTTCCACTTCCGCCGCGCTCATCAATCCCATACGTTGCGACACATCGGCCGCCAGCACCGTCCCCGCCGCCACCGCTTCGCCATGCAGCCACACGCCGTAACCCATGCCCGATTCAATCGCATGACCGAACGTATGCCCCAGATTCAGCAACGCCCGCAAACCCGACTCGCGTTCGTCCTGCGCCACCACTTCTGCCTTGATCTCGCACGAACGATAGACGGCATAGGCGATGCTTTCTTCATCCAGTGCGCGCAATTTATCGATATTAGCCTCCAGCCAGTCGAAGAACGCCGCATCGTAAATCAGCCCGTATTTGATCACCTCGGCCAATCCGGCAGACAACTCGCGCGCCGGCAATGTCGCCAGCGTACGCGTATCCGCCAGCACCAGCTGCGGCTGATAGAATGCGCCTACCATGTTCTTGCCCAGCGGATGGTTGATGCCGGTCTTGCCGCCCACCGAGGAATCTACCTGCGCCAGCAATGTCGTAGGTATCTGGATAAACGGCACGCCGCGCAGATAGCTCGCGGCAGCAAATCCGGTCAGATCGCCGATGACGCCACCGCCCAGCGCGATCAACGTGGTCTTGCGTTCGCAACGATGTGTCAGCAGGGCATCAAATATGCTGTTTAGCGTTTCCCAGGTTTTATATTGTTCGCCGTCCGGCAGAATAATCGGCACCACTTCTACGCCATGGGCGACCAGGCCAGCAGTCAGCGTTGGCAGATAAAGCGGCGCCACGGTGGTATTGGTAATCACCGCTACGCGCTTCTGCGGCAAATGCGCCACGATCAGTTCAGGCTGTTTAAGCAAATCCATACCGATATGGATAGGGTAGCTGCGGCTACCGAGGGCAACAGTTAAGGTTTGCATCTTTTATAATGACTTTGATATAAACAGGATAGTTCGATTATACCCAGCAAGTAGAAGGAATTGGACAGCTAATGCTAAACTACGAACTGGTTTTAAGTTAAGGCAATGCCATGAGTTACTTCAAGCATCATGTATTTTTCTGCACCAACCAACGCGACGACGGCGCGAAATGCTGCGGTGCGTCCGGCGGTCAGGCCATGCGCGATTACGCCAAAAAGAAAATCAAGGCGCTGGATTTGAACGGCCCCGGCAAATGCCGCATCAACAGCGCCGGATGCATGGACCGATGCAGCGAAGGCCCATTGCTGGTGGTATATCCGGAAGAAGTCTGGTACACCTTTGTTGACGAGCAGGACATTGACGAGATTATTGAAGAACATTTGCAGCATGGGCGCATCGTGGAACGCCTGCAACTGAAATGAAACGCTCCAAGTTACGCATCAAGTCGGCCATCGGCCATATCGAAACGCTGGTCAACGACCCGGGCGATACGCGCCGCGGGCTGGCATTTATCGCCCATCCGCATCCGCTGCACGGCGGCACCATGGATAACAAGGTCGTGCAAAGCATTGCGCAAACCTGCCACGACCAGGGCTATGTCGCCATCCGCCCCAATTTTCGCGGCGTAGGCAGCAGCGATGGCGAATACACCGGCGGCATCGGCGAAACCGAAGACATGCTGGCCGTCATTGCCTTCGTGCGCAGCCATTACGATGCGACGCTGCCCATCGTGCTCGCCGGATTTTCCTTCGGCGGCTACGTGCAACACCGCGTTGCGCAGCAGATGGAAGTCAGCAAGCTGATACTGATCGGGCCGGCCGTCAATCTGTACGAATTCGGCGCAGTGCCTGCCGCCACGACCATCATTCACGGCGTCGACGACGAAGTCGTACCCTTCGCCGACGCTGAAAACTGGGCGCAAGCTCACAACATCGAATTCCGCCCCATCAACGATGCCGGACATTTTTTCCACGGCAAACTGGCCGAACTGAAAGCGGCGACACTGACAGCATGCCTATCATAAAAGTACGCAATCTCACCAAGCATTACGGCAACACCGAAGTCGTGCGTGGCCTCGATCTGGACATCAAACGCGGCGAATGCTTCGGTTTGCTCGGCCCGAACGGCGCAGGCAAAACCACGACATTAAAAATGCTACTGGGGCTAATCGAGCCGGATGCTGGCGAAATACTGATGCTGGATCAGCCTATCCCGTTGCAGGCCCGCCAGGCCCGGCTACGCATAGGCGTGGTACCGCAAATGGACAATCTCGATCCGGATTTTACGGTCGCGGAAAACCTGCTGATTTACGGGCGCTATTTCGGCATACCTGACGCTGTTATCAACAGCCGCATACCCAGTCTGCTGGAATTCGCCGGCCTCACCAGCAAGGCCGATACCAAGATCACCACGCTGTCGGGCGGCATGAAACGTCGCCTCACGCTGGCCCGCGCGCTGGTTAACGACCCTGAGCTCATCGTGCTCGACGAGCCGACTACCGGACTTGACCCGCAAGCCCGTCATGTCATCTGGCAGGGTTTGCGTCGGCTGATCCATCAGGGCAAAACCATCCTGCTGACCACGCACTTCATGGAGGAAGCCGAACGCCTGTGCGACAATCTGGTCATTCTGGATCACGGCAAGGTGATTGCAACCGGCAACCCACGCGACCTGATTGCCGCCGAAATCGAGCCCGGCGTCGTGGAAATCTACGGCGAACGCGTCGATGCGTGGGCTGAGCAAAACGGCGCGGCCTGGTGCACCCGCCACGAAATCACCGGAGAAACGCTATTCTGCTATACCCATGACGGCACCGCCCTGATCGCGCATTTACGCGAACAATGCGAGTTGCGCTATGTACAACGCCCTTCCAATCTGGAAGACGTGTTCCTGAAATTTACCGGACGTGAGTTACGCGACGTATGAAATATTTCGGACCCCCTCAGCTGTCATGGCGCTTCATCCCGGTATGGCGCCGCAATTTCCTGGTCTGGAAAAAGCTGGCCGGCCCCAGCATACTCGGCAACCTGGCCGACCCCATGTTTTACATGCTAGGCTTCGGCTACGGTCTGGGCAGCCTGATACCCCAGGTCGGCGGCGCCAGTTACATGGCCTTTCTGTCAGCCGGCACCATCTGCTATTCGACCATGAATAGCGCCACCTTCGAAGTATTGTATTCCGGCTTCTCGCGCATGCATGTGCAAAAGACCTGGGAGGCCATACTCAACGCGCCGCTGACGCTGGACGACGTGATGTTTGCGGAATTAAGCTGGGGGGCATCCAAGAGTCTGCTGTCGGGGATCGCCATACTCGCGGTGATCTGGGCGTTGGGATTACAAGCCAACTGGCTGTTGAGCCTGTGGGTGATTCCGGTAGTCGTGGTGATCGGCCTTACCTTCTCCGCCATGGGGTTGGTGATGACAGCAATATCGCCCAGTTACGATTTTTTCATGTACTACTTCACGCTGGTTATCACCCCGATGGTACTGTTGTGCGGCGTATTCTATCCGGTAGAGCGCATGCCAGAGATCCTGCAAAACGTCGCGGCTGTGCTGCCGCTATCACATGCCATCGACCTGGTGCGCCCGCTGATACTGGGCCATATTCCGACTGCAATCGCCGGCCACATCGGCGCCATGCTGGCATGGGCTGTCGTCAGCTACTGGCTGGCCGTCGGACTGACGCGACGCAGGATACTGAAATAACGCCGCTATTGCGTAACAGCCATGCAAGCAGACGCTACGCTTTGGCTTCGAATAGTTCGCACCAGCCGTGCGGATTGATATCGCCAGCCACCCGCTTGCATGTCGCGTTTCGCTTACCGGCTGCGGGTGCCAGGTATTGCGCGCAATCGTCGCAATCCGGCTTACCTTTCAAGTGCGGTTGATAATGCACGCTGGCTTTCGACAGCTTGGCCGCCTCGGCGTCCTGCATGAAGGTCAATGAAACGATGGCAATGCCTGCCAGCGACGCCGTATGTTGCAAAAAATGACGGCGCGAATGTAAATGATTTTCAGCTTTTTCCACAATAGATCCTGCCCGAAATAATATAGTTGGCGATAACTGTGCTGTAGCACTTATTTTAAGAAATCGTTACAACATGCCCAGAATCTTGGAACAATCAAATGACAGCCTTAACAACGTTTTATTAAAAATTTATTTTATTAACATAAACTAATATACAAATCTGGCTGTCCATGTACTTTGTGATATGTTGACAACGAGCTACCGTCAACGTGGGCCGAACCACAAAAGACAGGCGAAACAAGCCATGACACATTGACCGAGATGCCTGAATTCCGGGCCAATATTTATATTGGCATTGCCTGACACCGTCCGAAAGAGGTAGAATCGAGTCCATTTCGTTTTAACTTTTATATCGCTCCAATGGACAGACAAAGCTGGTTGCAGGGGACTCTTTACCGCCCCGATTTTGAACAGGATAGTTGTGGTTTCGGTTTGATGGCGCAACTGGATGACCAACCCAGTCACTGGCTGGTACAAACGGCAATATCATCGTTAGCCTGTCTGACTCACCGCGGCGCTGTCGCTGCCGATGGCAAATCCGGCGACGGCTGCGGTTTGCTGTTTAAAAAGCCCGATACATTCCTGCGCGCGGTTGCCGCCGAATGCGGTTTTACGCTGAATGCCCATTACGCCGCCGGTCTGGTATTTTTAAATCAGGATACCGACCTCGCCGCTATCGCCCGCGACACCTTGACGCGTGAATTGACGAACCAGGGACTGACCG
The DNA here is from genome assembly GCA_031291235.1 of Sulfuriferula sp. Taxonomy (GTDB): domain Bacteria; phylum Pseudomonadota; class Gammaproteobacteria; order Burkholderiales; family Sulfuriferulaceae; genus Sulfuriferula. The sequence continues at coordinate 473,170 of JARLJL010000009.1, read as the reverse complement.
TCGCCGGTTATCGCCAATTGCCGGTAGATATTTCGGTCTGCGGTAAATACGCGCTGGCGACACTGCCACATTTTGAACAGGTATTTGTCAATTGCCCGGCTGAAATGGACGCCGAGGTTTTCGAACGCAAGCTGTATATCGCCCGCCGCCTGACCGAAAAAGCGCTGGCAAACGATACGACTTTTTATATTCCGACCTTGTCCGGCAACGTTCTGCTATATAAAGGTCTGGTCATGCCAGCCGCACTGCCGGTTTTTTACAAGGATCTGAGCGACGAACGTTTTGCATCCTCGCTGGCGGTTTACCATCAGCGCTTCTCCACCAACACTTGGCCGGAATGGCGCCTGGCGCAACCGTTCCGCTATCTTGCCCACAACGGCGAAATCAACACGGTGCAAGGCAACCGCAACTGGTCGCTGGCACGCGAACGCAAATTCGTCACACCCATGTTGCCGAACATGGACGATGTCCGCCCTATCGTTTCACGTAACGGCTCCGACTCCTACAGCATGGACAACATGCTGGAAGGTCTGGTCATGGGCGGCGCCGGGCTGTTCCGCAGCTTGCGCATGCTGATACCGCCGGCATGGCAGAACGTACCGGAAATGGACGCCGATTTGCGCGCCTTTTACGAATACAACTCCATGCACATGGAGCCTTGGGACGGCCCTGCCGGCGTGGTATTGACCGACGGCCGCTATGGCGCCTGCCTGCTGGATCGCAACGGCCTGCGTCCAGCACGTTATGTGGTCACCAAGGACCGGCATTTCACCATTGCCTCCGAAATCGGGGTATGGAATTACGCCCCCGAAGATGTCGTGCAAAAAGGCCGCATCAAGCCCGGCCAGATGATTGCTGCCGATCTGGCGACAGGCAAGATCCTGCTGCCAACCGACATCGAGACCGAACTCAAGTCTGCCCATCCTTATCGCGAATGGCTCAAGCAGTCGCAGCGTCTGGAACTGGGCATGGAACAGGATGCCAAGCTGGCGCGTCTGGATGCGCCCAGCCTGTCGATCTATCAGAAGCTGTTCGGCGTCAGTTTTGAAGAACGCGACCAGATATTGCGCGTGCTGGCCGAAGAAGGCCAGGAGGCGGTCGGCTCCATGGGCGACGACACGCCGATGGCAGTACTGTCGCAAAAAGTACGCTCGCCGTTCGATTATCTGCGCCAGCAGTTCGCTCAGGTGACCAATCCGCCGATAGACCCTATCCGCGAAGCCGTGGTCATGTCGCTGAATACCTGCTTCGGCCCCGAACGCAATTTGTTCGAGCAGACGCCAGAGCATGCGCATCGTCTGGAAGTACCTTCGCCGGTACTGTCGCATGACGCGTTTACCCATCTGACCTCGCTGACGGATCCGGCTTACCGCGCCGTACACCTGAAACTGAATTACCATCCGGCAGAGACCACGCTGCAAGCGGCGCTGGAGAAACTCACTGCCGATGCCGTTGCCGCAGTACGTGCCGGCAACGTCATCATCGTGCTCTCCGACCGCAGCATAGGCAAAACCCTGCTGCCTATCCACGCGCTGTTTGCCGTGGGCGCCGTACACCACGCGCTGATCAGCAACGGCCTGCGCTGCGATTGCAACATCATCGTCGAAACCGCCAGCGCCCGCGATCCGCACCAGATTGCATGCCTGCTCGGTTACGGCGCAACGGCGGTTTATCCTTACCTGGCATATCAATCCATACTGGAAATGATCGATTCCGGCGAGATCGCACTCAAACCGGAAAAAGCACTGGCCAATTACCGTAAAGGTACCGACAAGGGTCTGTTAAAAGTACTGTCGAAAATGGGTATTTCGACCATTGCCAGCTATCGCGGCGCACAACTTTTCGAAGCTGTCGGCATCCACGAGGAAGTCGTCGAGTTGAGTCTGAAGGGCACCGTATCGCGGATTTCCGGCACGAACTTTGCCGATTTCGAAGAAGACCAGAAGCAGCTCGCCCGTACTGCATTCAACCCCATGCGGCCTATCGGCCAGGGCGGTTTGCTCAAGTTCATCTTCGGCGAAGAATTCCATGCCTACAACCCCGACGTGGTCATGCAGTTGCAGAAAGCCGTCAAATCGGGTGATTACGAGCTGTACAAGGAATACGCCGGTCTGGTAAACGGCCGCCAGGTTGCCATGTTGCGCGACCTGATGGGTTTGCGCGACGACACGACAGCGATCCCGCTGGAAGAAGTTGAGTCGCTGGAAAAAATCCTCAAGCGTTTTGATTCGGCCGGGATGTCGCTGGGCGCCCTGTCGCCAGAAGCGCACGAGGCGCTGGCCGAAGGCATGAACCGCATCGGCGGACGTTCCAATTCCGGTGAAGGCGGCGAAGACCCGGTGCGCTACGGCACCATCAAAATGTCCAAGATCAAGCAGGTCGCGTCCGGTCGTTTCGGCGTCACCGCGCATTATCTGGTCAATGCAGAAGTGCTGCAGATCAAGATTTCGCAAGGTGCGAAACCGGGCGAAGGCGGTCAATTGCCAGGACATAAAGTGTCGGAAATGATTGCACGCCTGCGTTGCGCCAAGCCCGGCATTTCGCTGATCTCGCCGCCGCCGCACCATGACATCTATTCCATCGAAGATCTGGCGCAGCTGATCTTCGATTTGAAACAGGTCAATCCGCAAGCGCTGGTTTCAGTCAAACTGGTCGCCGAACCGGGTGTCGGTACGGTTGCTGCTGGCGTTGCCAAGGCTTATGCCGACCTGATTACCATCTCCGGCTACGACGGCGGCACCGGCGCTTCTCCGCTGACCAGCGTGAAATACGCAGGCACGCCATGGGAACTGGGCCTGACCGAAGCTCAGCAAGTATTGCGCGCCAACGGTTTGCGCGGCCGGGTACGCGTGCAAACCGACGGCGGCCTGAAAACCGGCTACGACGTCATCAAGGCCGCCATACTCGGGGCCGAAAGCTTCGGTTTCGGCACGGCCCCGATGATCGCGCTTGGCTGCAAATATCTGCGCATTTGCCACCTCAACAACTGCGCGACCGGCGTGGCAACGCAAGACGATCGCTTGCGCAAACAGCATTTCATCGGCTTGCCGGAAATGGTGGTGAACTTCTTCACTTTTGTCGCCATGGAAACGCGCGAATGGATGGCCAAGCTGGGCATACGCACCATGGAAGAGCTGATCGGGCGTATTGACTTGCTCAAGCTCAATCAGGGCGATACCGCACGGCAGGGGCGTTTGAATCTGCAGGCACTGCTTACCCAGGGCGGCATCCCGGAATCCGAACCGCGCTTCTGCGTGGAGACTTCCAACCCCTCGTTCGATAAAGGTGAACTGGCTGAACAAATGGTTAAGGATGCGCAAAACTGCATCCAGACTCAAATACCGACGACGCTGGAATACCATGTACGTAACGTCAATCGCTCGATAGGCGCACGGCTGTCCGGCGAAATCGCCCGCGCGCACGGTGCCGCAGGCTTGCCGGCCGGTTGCCTCACGCTGAAACTGCAAGGCTCTGCCGGACAAAGTTTTGGCGTATGGAACCATAACGGTCTGCAACTGCTGCTCGAAGGCGACGCCAATGACTACGTCGGCAAGGGCATGTCGGGCGGCGTCATTGCCATCCAGCCGCCCAAGGGATCGGGTTTCGCTTCGCATGAGGCGGTCATTATCGGCAACACCTGCCTGTACGGCGCAACCGGCGGCGAATTGTTTGCTGCAGGGCTGGCCGGCGAACGCTTCGCAGTGCGCAACTCGGGCGCCTATGCAGTCATAGAGGGCGCAGGCGATCACTGCTGCGAATACATGACCGGCGGCTGCGTAGTCATACTGGGCGAAACCGGCATCAATTTCGGCGCTGGCATGACGGGCGGATTTGCGCTGGTTTACGATGCCAAGGGTGACTTTGCCAATCGCTACAATAATGAGCTCATTGACATCCAGCGCATACACACCGAACCTACGGTTGAGTATCGCCACTTCCTGAAGCAGCGTATCGAAGCGCATGCGCTACACACCAACAGCGCTCGCGCGCAGTGGATGCTGGCGCATTTCAACGAAGTCGTGGCACAGTTCTGGCTAGTAAAACCCAAGGCCGTTACCCTGGATAGCCTGTTGAAAGCATAACACTACGCAAACCATGGCCATGCTATGACCCGCGTCGGCTGCGATTCTGTGCCTGATATCGGACAATCGCAGCCGGCGCTGCCGTACTTGCCGGTTTGCATAAACGACGCTTTGCGTCCATGAAATTTTGGTTTAGGTGAATACTATGTCTGACGTATTTCAATTTATGAACATCCCGCGCCAGGACGGTGCGAAAACTTCTGCCGAAGTGCGGCGCATGGAATACAAGGAAATCTATGCCCCGATGAATGCCACACAGGCTACCGAGCAATCCGGGCGCTGCCTGTCGTGCGGCAATCCGTACTGCGAATGGAAATGCCCGGTGCACAATTACATCCCCAACTGGCTGAAGCTGGTCAACGAGGGAAAATTGTTCGAAGCGGCGGAATTGTCTCATCAAACCAATTCGTTACCCGAAGTCTGCGGTCGCGTCTGTCCGCAAGACCGTCTGTGCGAGGGTTCGTGCACGCTGAATGACGGTTTCAGCGCCGTCACCATAGGCCAGATCGAAAAATACATTTCGGAAGAAGCATTCAAGGCCGGCTGGCGCCCCGACATGAGCCAGGTTGTCGCTACCGATAAACGCGTTGCCATTATCGGTGCCGGTCCTGCCGGTCTGGGTTGCGCAGATATACTGGTGCGCAATGGCGTAACGCCGGTCGTATTCGACCGCTACGAAGAAATCGGCGGCTTGCTGACCTTCGGCATCCCCGAATTCAAAATGGAAAAATGGGTCATGCGCCGCCGTCGCGAAGTGCTGGAGGAAATGGGCGTCGAATTCCATTTAGGTGTCGAGGTCGATCACGCGCAAATGCAGCAATTGATGGCCGACTACGACGCCGTATTCATGGGCATGGGTACCTACACCTACATGAAGGGCGGATTTCCCGGCGAAGACTTGCCGGGCGTGCTGGAAGCGTTGCCGTTCCTGATTTCCAACGTCAAGCACTGTCTGGGTATGGAAAAAGCGGACGACGTGTACAACTCCATGGAAGGTCAACGCGTGGTTGTGCTTGGCGGCGGCGATACGGCAATGGATTGCAACCGTACCAGCATCCGTCAGAATGCCGCCTCGGTAACATGCGCGTACCGCCGCGACGAAAAGAATATGCCGGGTTCCAAGCGTGAAGTTACCAACGCCAAGGAAGAAGGCGTACAGTTCCTGTGGAATCGCCAGCCTGTGGAAATCGTCGGCAACGGCAAGGTGGAAGGCGTCAAGCTGGTTACCACCGAACTCGGCGCACCCGATGCACGTGGCCGCCGCACGCCAGTCGTAGTAGCCGGCTCGGAAGAAATCATTCCCGCCGATCGCGTAATTATTGCTTTCGGTTTCCGACCCAGCCCGGCGCCCTGGTTTGCCGACATCGGCGTAACCACCGATCAGATCGGCCGCGTCATTGCCAAAGGCAGCCAGCATCTGTTTCAGACCGCCAATCCCAAAGTGTTCGCAGGCGGCGACATGGTGCGCGGTTCCGATCTGGTGGTAACCGCCGTATATGAAGGCCGACAGGCAGCCGAAGGCATACTGGCCTATCTGGGTGTTTGGTAAGCCCGGTATCGCACCTTGTCAGGGTAAGCAAGCGCTTACCCTGCCCTCTTATTACTTGTAGCCGACTATCATGCCCAAACTTAGAAACGACACTTTTCTCCGCGCCTTGATGCGACAACCTACGGATTACACTCCAGTCTGGATGATGCGTCAGGCCGGTCGTTATTTGCCGGAATACAACCAGACTCGCGCCCGTGCCGGCGATTTTCTGTCGCTCTGCAAAAATCCGGATCTGGCTACCGAAGTCACCTTGCAACCATTGGCACGCTTCCCGCTGGACGCCGCTATCCTGTTCTCAGATATCCTGACCATACCCGATGCGATGGGTCTGGGCCTTTATTTCGCTCAGGGCGAAGGCCCCAAATTCGAACGTCCGCTACGTGAAGAATGGGAAATACGCGCCCTTACCGCACCCGATCCGTACGAACATCTAAGCTATGTCATCGATGCAGTCAGCCAGATTCGCCGTGCGCTGGACAATAGCGTACCGCTGATCGGGTTTTCCGGTAGTCCGTTTACGCTTGCCTGCTATATGATAGAAGGCGAAGGCGGCACCGATTTCGCCACCACCAAGAAGATGCTGTATCAGCGTCCCGACCTGCTGCATCACATCCTCGCTACCAATGCGCGTGCAGTCACAGATTACCTGAATGCACAGATCGCTGCAGGCGCGCAGGCTGTGATGATATTCGATACCTGGGGCGGCGCCCTGTCTCATGCCGCGTATCACGAATTTTCATTGCAATACATGCAGCAAATTATCGATGGCCTCACCCGTAAAAACGATGGCGCCGACGTGCCTGTCGTGCTCTTCACCAAAGGCGGCGGGAACTGGCTGGAAAGCATGGCCGCAGCCGGTTGCGATGCGCTGGGACTGGACTGGAGTATCGATATCGGTCAAGCGCGCCAGCGCGTCGGCGATCGCGTCGCATTGCAGGGCAACCTCGACCCTGCGATCCTGTTAACCGACCCGGATACCATACGCAAAGAAGTCGGCAAAGTCCTCGCGAGTTACGGTCAGGGTCATGGTCATGTATTCAATCTGGGCCACGGCATATCGCAATTCGCTCCGCCAGAAAATGCAGCCGCACTGGTAGAAGCCGTTCACAGCTTAAGTCCCGCCTATCATCAATAGCACTATCCGGGCAGGCACGTATTGCGCGCCTGCCCATACAGGATTTTCACTCCCGATAACGTATCATTTTGTGGTGCATGGCACCAAATACTGCCCATTTCGAGCGCGCTCAGTTAGCTCGTTTTGTTAGGGTAAATTCTACGATAGCACCCTAATCCCTTCATCCGGCAAGGCTTTTTTCTTATCCACATAAGCTGTGGATAACTTTGTGAATAAATCCAAAATAATACGCTAAGTCCTCTGTCGGCAAAGACTTTTATTAATTCGATTAAAAAAATTGCAACAAATTTATATCAAAAAAATCATTATGTTAACTTTTAATGGCGAAATTTGAATCTGCCCATCAAAAAAATCTATACAACGCACCTTCGTTGTGCATAAGTAAAAAATAATATTCGCTTAATGCCCAAAATGGTACAAACCTTGCTCAGTCAAAATGGCATTTAGAGGGATGTCCCAAGCATCGTGCGGCAACTTGCCCGCTACGTGTTGGCAGGCGAATGCAACCCCTACCAGATAAGGGCGCCGCCAGTACCGGCGACGTTGCAAAAACGCCAGGCTGGCATCGTAATAACCGCCGCCCATACCGATGCGATAGCCGTAGTCGTCATAGCCTACCAACGGCATGAAAACCAGATCCAGTTGCTGTGCCCGCACCGTCCTGCCGCCATGATTCTCGGCGATGCCAAACCGGTTATAAGTCCAGCGATTGCCGGCCTCAATACGATTGAACCAGAGCTGCTTGCCGCGACCGAACGGCAACATCGGCAAATACGTCTGCCTGCCTAGACTCAGCACGCGATTCAGCAATGGCAAGGTATTGATTTCAGCACCATGCGGCAAATAAACGCCGATGTGCCGATAACGACGCAGCAGACCACCGCGCAAGACATGCCGAACAATCTGCCGCGCAGCGTGAACGCGCTGCCCCGCCGTCACTTCGCGGCGACGGCGTTGCAATTGGGTACGCAATCGGGTTTTATCCATAGGCCAATCTCCGGGTATTCGTATCGCGTTTTATCCTGTAGCCATATACCAAGCGTATATCGCGCTCGCTATTTTAGCGCGCTTTGGTGCCGTCAAGGATTTACCGCCGGAGATTTGAAACTGAAATCGAAACAATCAGGGGAAGGGTGCCCCCCGCCGATGCCGTCAGACCGCTATCTTGAACCTAGGGTTCAAGGGGTCACAGCGCAAGCGCATCAGGCACATTAACAGGTAACGCGCACACCAGCACTCATTAATAGCTGCAACCTTAGCAAATTTATTGGTTCAAAGAATTCGCAGTCTTGGCGCACACCGCAGGGAGCATAGCGGCTTGGAGTCGAAAGACTCCCAGGTCAGGATAACAGGGAATCGGGCGTATCGAACAAAGTTTCTTGCGGACGCAACGCTTCGTCTATCATCGCTTCCATGGCTTCGATTCTACGCTCCATCGAACCGATGTCAACGCCATTTTGTTTGGGGCGATTTTGCAATTCAAATGCAATATTCAAGGCAGCCATCACTGCAATGCGCTCGATACCGATCACCTTTCCTTGTTCGCGGATCTCACGCATTTTCTGATCCAGATACTGCGCGGCAGCCAATAAAGCTTCCTGTTCGGATTCGGGACAGGCCACACGGAATTCGCGGCCGAGTATATTGATATCCATGCCCTTGTTATCCCGGCTCATAGGTCTGCTCCGGGAATTTTCGACAATAACGACTCCATCCGCGTGCGCGCATAAATGACGCGCTCGCTAAGTTGCTTGTTGTGATCATTGGCAATTGCAATTTGCTGACGCAGCTTTTGATTCTCCGAGCGCAAACTCTGGCACAATTCCAGTATTTGACGCAATTTGATTTCAAGCGAATTTATTTGAGGTTCCATAGCTGTACTATAATTGGAAAAATTCAGTTGCGTCAATGACTCATCGCCATTATTTGAAGGTAAATGCTAAGTATATGGATAATATTAATCAATTTGTCGACCCAAATGCAAATTTTGATGAAAACAACCCGCTACGCGACGACGCCGTCCACTACACGGCTGTCAACGCCCGCGGCAAGACTTGCGAACTCGTTGATAATACAGGTGAAAGCCTGGATTCCAGCGAATGTCTGGATATCCTGAACAGCCTGGTTGAAAACGACATATTCGGATTCCGCACACTGTCTGCCAGCGGCGGCGACACCATCAGTCTGGAGCGGCGCGAATCCACCCATGTACAAGTCGGAGATGACCTGTACCGTCTCGTCGTATACCGTTATCAAGCTCGTATCGAGCTATTTTAATGGCTTATCTGCTCGACTATATCAAATCACGCTGGGCGCCCAAAGGCAGCGTCGTCACTGCCGGCGTGCCGCCGGAGCAGCGCGTTGACCGCATACCGGTGACGCCGGAGCTCATCTCGCGCCATCTGGCAGGTGCACCCGCATTGCCCCAAACCGATGCAGCCCACACCGTACTCTACACTGCTCTGTCCGACCCGCTATTCCTCCAGACCGGCGCGCGCCAGCTGGCTCAGCAGCTTATTGCCAACGGACTGGATGCCGAGCTGGAAACGCTGGTCAAATGGCTGACCGTCCTCACGCTGGAAGTTACCCGACAAATGTATATCGATGCAGCACGAGATCGCGATGGTGCAATCGGCATTCGCCTGTTTCCCATTGCCGCCCAGCCGGAGGCGGGGATCGCCGCTTTGTGCAATGCCGACGAATACGGACTGGGCGCCGGCGTATACCCGTTTGATGCTGTGCCTGCCAACCCCACTCCAGGACAAACTTGCGGTTTCTACATTCGCGTCGTCATCGACGATTAGCCGTAACGCTGCAATTTCGCTATAATCCGCTCACTTTATCAGGTGCTGTGCGCGATCAAAAACGTACAGTTAAACGGGAAGCTGGTGTAATACCAGCGCTGCCCCCGCAACGGTAAGCAAGTGTGGACGGCCAATCAAGCCACTGTGTTAGCACAACATGGGAAGGCGGCACGTCAAGTCTTGCGAGCCCGGATACCGGCCCGATATTGAGACGAAACATTGCGGGGAGGCAATGATGACGTGCATCCTCAACGCGCTTGCCGCATGACGACTCACTGACTGATTTAAATCTCCCGCTGTTTCATTTATCCACCGCAAGCGGGGAGCTTGCGTTTATTTCAGGAATCAACATGCAGCCACGTCTCACCCTGAGCGTCATCGCGCTCGCCGTCTCATCCTGCGCCCTCGCCGACACACCGACTTACGAACTCGACGACGTTGTAGTTACCGCCACGCGCACACCCATCACCACGGAACAAGCCACCAGCGACATCAGCATCATCAGCCAGGAGCAAATTCGCAATGCCGGCCAATCGACGCTGACCGAATTGCTGCAAGCCCAACCGGGGGTGGAACTCGCACAGAGCGGCGGCGCAGGTTCGCTTTCCAGCCTTTTCATCCGCGGCGCAAACAGCGGCCACACGCTGGTACTGATAGACGGCATGCGCATCGGCTCTGCCACCTCCGGATTGACCCCGCTGGAATCCATTGCGCTCGACCAGATCGATCATATTGAAATCCTGCGCGGTGCCGCCAGCAGTCTGTATGGATCGGATGCCATCGGCGGCGTCATCCAGATTTTTACCAAGCAAGGCGCCGGCACCCCCCGGCTCAATGCCGCAATCGGGCTGGGCAGCTATGGCACCAATCAGCTACGCGCAGGTTATAGCGGCCAAAGCGGCGACACGCGCTTCAGCATGGGTGCCGGTTATGACAAAACCAATGGCGGATTCTCGGCGACGCGTCCGAGCAATGTCTATAGCTACAACCCGGACAATGACGGCGACGAAAAATACAGCGCGCACTTCAATCTCGATCAGCGCATCAATACCGGCAACAATGTCGGACTGATTTCGCTCTATAACCGCGATCGTGTGGAATACGATGCCAGCAACACCACCAACGATTACGCCATCAACGAAGTGAATTCCCTGGCGGCATACTGGAAAAGCCAATTCACCAGCGCCTGGCGCAGCCGTCTCCAGATCGGGCAAGGGCAAAACAACACTCACAGCTTTGGCGCGTATCCGGGCGTCAACAATACCAAACAGACCCAATACCAATGGCAAAACGATTTCACGCTGCCGATCGGCACCATATCGGCAAGCGTGGAACGTAACGAGCAACGCGTTGATGCAACTACCGCTTACAATTACACCGGACGCAACGTCAATTCGGCGCAACTGGCATATATGGCCACCATCGGTGCACACAGTTTGCTGGCCGCCGTTCGCCACGACGATTACAGCGATCTGGGCGGACACGACACCGGCAATCTGGGTTACGGCTATGCCCTGAACAGCGCCTGGCGGCTGACTGCCAATGCCGGCACGGCATTTCATGCCCCCAGTTTCGACTTACTGTTCTACCCCGGCTACAGCAACCCCAATCTCAAACCTGAACAGTCGGAACAATTCGATCTCGGCGCGCATTACCGGCATGGCGTCGATCGCTTCGGCGTTACCGCGTTCGAAAACCGGATTACCGACCTGATCGTCAGCGGACCGCCCGACTATCTGCCCTACAACACCAGCAAAGCGCGCATACGCGGCCTGGAACTCTCCGCGGACACGATATTGGCTGGACTGCAACTGCATGCCAGCTACGATCTGCAAGACCCCAGGGATGAAACCACCGGCAATATGCTGGCGCGCCGCGCACGTCAGCATGGCACAGTAGATATCAGCAAAACGATAGGCGCATGGAACTTGGGCGCGCAAACGATTGCATCGGGCATGCGCTATGACGACCCCGCCAATAGCACCCGTCTGGGCGGCTACACGCTGGTGAATCTGCGTGCCGCTTATCAGGTCGCCGCGGAATGGCGGCTATTTGCCAAACTGAATAATGTCTTCAACAAGGATTACGAAACCGTCAGCGGCTACAACACGCCGGGCGCGAATCTTTTCGTAGGACTGGAATGGCAGCAAAAATAAGTAACGGGCAGGCAAGGTTGCAACTACTCACATAGCCTGCAGCTGTTGCCCGGCCCGGCGCCTGTGTTAGCATAGCGCTATCTGATCAGCGCCGGCCGTTTTCATTATCATCACCGGTTAACAAGGAGTCACACATGTTGAAACTATCCACCGCGCAACGCCTCGGCGTACTGCTCGCCCTCATTGCCATAATGGCCTCGACGCGCATGAGCCATTTCGGTACCGCCAGCCTGTTGCCGGATGCCAGCCTGGCGGTATTCCTGCTCGGCGGCCTTATGCTTGGCCGCACTTGCGGCTTCACCGTACTCATGCTGGCTGCATTCGGTATAGATGTGTATAGCGCCCAAACGGCTACTGAAGTCGGCTGGTGTTTCACCCCGGCCTATGTCGGACTGATCCCCACCTATGGCGCGCTCTGGCTCACCGGTATCGCACTGGCGCAACGGCAACGCTTTACCAAGCCCCTGATCGCGTTCCCCGTCAGCCTACTGGCGGTCGGCCTGGCATTTGTCATTGCCAACGCATTCTGGTTCAGCATGAGCGGACAATTCACCAGCATGGGCGCAATGGAATTCAGCCTACGCGTTGCCCGCTATTTCCCACCCTATCTCGGCTCAGCCATGCTCTATCTGGCACCAGCGCTGGTTGCCGCCGCATTTTGGCAAAAATCGCGGACCGTAACCGGTTAAGGCAAACCGGTCATATAACTAACATCGACCCGGGCGTAATGCAATAGGATATATATTCAATAAGAAAGGCATCAATTACTTATACAATACAATGCATTAACTCACCGAGTGCGGGGCTCGCAAACCGATTATGAAAACCATCAACCGTCTTTCATTCGGATATATTCACCGTTATAGCCTGCTGTGTTTACTGGCCCTGATATCGGCCGATATATTTGCCGCCACGCTTCCTGCCGCCCCGCAAAATATCGCTCTCACCAACGGCACCGAGATCCCCGTTACGATCTTTCCAGCCGCCAGCAATACCATCCTGCTATGGCTGCCTTCCGAAAACGGCCTGGTTCCAGCCGAATTCAACACCGCCGCAGCGCTTGCCAAATCAGGCATTGAAGTCTGGCTGGCGGATCTGCATGGCGCCTATTTCCTGCCGCTGGTGCCCAGCAGTATGCAACAGATCCCGAGCAGCGATGTCGCCCAGCTTATCGGTGCCGTCGCTCGCCGCAGCGGCAAGACCGTCTACCTGATTACCGAAGGCAACGGCGCGGCGCTGGCGCTGACCGGCGCGGCGGCCGTGCATGACAACACGCACGCTTTGGGCGGTGCGATCCTGCTTTCGCCCAACCTGTACGTCGCCACGCCGGAGCCCGGCGAGGATGCGCAATACCTGCCCATCGCCACAGCCACCCGCCTCCCTGTCGCCATCCTGCAGCCCGAGCTTTCGCCCTGGCGCTGGCATATCGATGAACTGCAGTCACTGTTAAAGCAAGGCGGCGCCACTGTCACGGTCAACTTGCTGCCTGGCATACGCGACCGCTTTTACTTCCGCGACGACGCCTTGCCGGCAGAACTGGCGCTCACCCCGACGCTGCCGCAATTAATCATAAATGCCTATAAACAACTTGGAGGAAACCGCCCTTGAAACCTATTTTCATATCGATACTGATTAGCCTGTTTCTGACCGCAAGCGTAGCCGAAGCCCGCGAACTCAAACCGTACCAGGGCGACGCCACGCCACCGCTGCTACTCAAGGATCTCGCCGGCAAAACGCACAAGCTGGACGATTACCGCGGTCGCGTAGTGCTGGTCAATTTCTGGGCCAGCTGGTGCCCGCCGTGCCGCGCAGAAATGCCTTCCATGCAGCGACTGCAGGAAAAACTGGCGGGCAAGCCGTTTACCATACTTGCCGTCGACATGGGCGAAACGCCCGATGTCGTCAATGCCTATATCAAAACCGTCAACACCGACTTTACCGTATTGCTGGACAGTGACGGACATGCACTGAAAAGCTGGAAAGTATTCGCCTTCCCCACCAGCTACGTGATAGATGGCAACGGTAAAATACGCTATGCTCTATTCGGTTCAACAGAATGGGATGCAACAGAAACCATGCAAAAAATCAGCGATTTATTGCCATCGACTACGCCTAAATGAGTGCACCTGCACCCGATGTTGAGCTGCGCACCATTACTACCCTCGCCGATCTTCCTGCGGCGCAGTGGGATGCGCTGACCGACGGCAATCCCTTTCTTTCCCACGCATTCCTGTCGGCACTGCAGGAATCCGGTTGCGCTACTCAGCGTAGCGGATGGCAGGCGCAATTTCTGACGCTATGGCAGGACGCATCATTGATAGGTGCAATGCCGCTGTATCTCAAGCGTCACTCCTACGGCGAATACGTGTTCGACTGGGCCTGGGCGGAGGCATACGAACGCCATGGGCTGGCCTACTACCCTAAGCTGCTGTGCGCTGTGCCATTCAGCCCGATTACCGGTCTGCGGGCGCTGGCTGCATCGGCAGAAATGCGTACCGTACTGATCCATGCCGCGCTGCAACTGGCCCAGCAACTACAGGTATCGTCGCTGCATTGCCTGTTTCCCGCCGAATCGCAGGCGCGGGAAATGCAGCAGGCGGGCATGATGCTGCGGCAGGGCGTGCAATTCCATTGGCAGAATCCGGGCTATGCCGATTTCGATGCCTATCTGGCATGCATGAACAACGACAAACGCAAGAAAATCAAACAGGAACGCCGCCGGGTACGCGATGCCGGCATCAGCTTCACGCGAACCACAGGCAGCCGCATTACCACAGAAATGTGGGCGTTTTTCGTGCGCTGCTATGACAGCACCTATATTCAGCACCACTCCACGCCGTACCTGAATCTGGATTTTTTCCAGCGCATCGGCGCCACCATGCCGGACAACGTATTGCTGATCATCGCCTGGCGCGACGGCCAGCCCATCGCCAGCGCACTCAATATCTATACGCCCCACACCCTATACGGCCGCTACTGGGGCGCGCTGGAATACCACCCCGGCCTGCATTTCGAGGCCTGCTACTATCAGGCGATAGAGTTTTGCATAACCGAGAAAATAGCGGTATTCGAAGGCGGCGCACAGGGCGAGCACAAAATCGCCCGCGGCTTCCTGCCCGTCACCACCTGGTCGGCGCACTGGCTGGCGCACACCGAATTCAGCCGTGCCGTCGAGGATTTCCTGGCCCGGGAAACGCAGGGCATGGCCCGCTACACCGACGAATTGAACGAGCGCAACCCGTTCAAGCAACTGCCGTCAGACTGACTTGCGCCACACCAGCAGGCGGTTATTGGACGGCATGGCGACATCCTGCAACAAGCGCAGGCCTTGCGCCTCGGCCAGCGCGCATACCGCCTCGAAATCCCGGATGCCGCTCTGCGCATCCCGGGCTTTGAGCCAGACATCGAAATCGGCATTGCTGGCGGAAGTATAGGCACCGCCATAATTAAACGGCCCGTACAGGCACAGCAACCCGTCCGGCAGCAACACCTGCCCTACACCCGCAAACATGCGCTGCACTGCCGGCCACGACACGATATGCACGGTATTGGCATTGAACACTGCATCCACGCCGGTGACCGGCCAGTCCGGTTCAGTGACGTCCAGCACCAGCGGCGGCAACACGTTCTCCAGTTGTGCCTCTGCCAGCCAGGCGTGAATACCATCATGATTGGGCAACAGGTCGCTGGTCTGCCAGATCAGGTGCGGCAAGGCCCGGCCAAAATACACGGCATGCTGACCGGTACCGCTGGCGATCTCCAGCACATGCCGCCTATCGGCAAACAGCATTTGCAATTGCTCAAGTATGGGAGCCTGATTGCGTTCGCAGGATGGGGAATGCGGTTTCATCATCGCCATTGTATCTCGTATGCCGTTTTAGAGCCGATCACACACGCGGCCAGATTTGCCGGCATCACCGCTTGCTGCGCTGAAAGCGGAATGCGCCCGGCCATGATTTCCGCCTGTTTCTGCGGATAATGTTCGCCATCGTCCGGCTCCGCAAAACCATCGGGATAAACCGGCTGCAAACCGGCATCGTATTTATCCGTCGCGCCCAGCGTATGCAGTAATTCGTGCGTAATCACCACATTATTCTGCGCATTTTGCCGGCTATCTGCAAATGCATGTATCACACCGAACAACCCCTTTTGCAATCCAACAGAGCTTTCCAGCGGCACGCCGTCCCGAGTCTGGTGAAATATCACAAACAGCTTGATGCGGCCGAGACTCTGCCAGAATGGCGTGTTGTGAAACACGTAATAACGCAGCGCCAGACTCCATCGCAGCCTGTCCCACATGCTGCGCTGCTCGCCCTGCAACTCGGGCGGCAAGACATGCACCTCTTTGCCCAATATCACTTGCGGCAGCGGCAGCGGCTTTAACCGATAACGCTCGCTCTGCTTGCGAATAAATACGGCAATTTCCTCAAACTGCGATGCAGACAATCCCGCAATATAGCGCCCCACCTCATCCGAACCGTCGCCGTTAACCGGGTAGATCACTACTTGCAAAGGCTGCCGCCATTGCGCCACCGACCAGCGCTCCCAATAGGTAACCGCAGCTATCGCGCCGAGCAGGCATAACAACAGCACTATTCGTATACTGCGAAACGACAAGGCAATCCTTTTGCAATAAAAAAACGGACACCTGCATGATGTCCGTTTTGATGGCGCAGATCAACTGCTATCGGGAAATCGTCGACACGTATGCTGCAACCGCCTGGATTTCATCCGGCGCCAGATCATGGGTAATCACCTTCATCACCGCACCCTTGGGACGCATTTCTGTATCCTTGAATACACGCAACTGCTTGGCAATATAATCGGCATGCTGTCCTGCAATACGGGGAAACGAGGCATTGCCCTCGCCTTTTGCACCGTGACAAGTCTCGCATGCAGGAACATTCTGATTGGCAAGACCGTTCATGAAAATCGCCTTGCCGTCAGCCTCCAGTTTGGCATTCGCCGAGGTATCCGCTATCGGCTGCTGTTGCGCAAAATAAGCTGCCAGCTGCTGAATTTGCACATCGGTCAGATGCCTGGAAATGCCCCACATGTATTCCGACCCGGCAGGATCGGAACGGCCATGACTTCTGAAATCGGTCAATTGACCAATCAGATAGCTTTCCTGCTGCCCCGCCAGCTTGGGGAAAGTAGGATTGGTCGAATTGCCGTCGGCACCGTGGCAAATCGAACATACCTGTTGTGCCAGCGCTTTGCCGGGAACGCCGGCATCGGCCAGATTGCGCGAACTGTCGGTCGTCGTGCAGCCGGCCGCAATCGTGGTTAAAGCCAGAACGAGACCGATTGTGACTGTATTCATCATGCTATCCCCCATATACGATCATTCGTTTGCATCTGCATCGCCAAGACTGCAAATATGCCACGCTGTCCAGCACCTAATAAGCGCCCCAGACATAAAACATCAGCGTATTGTCGTCGCTGGCTTTTCTGCCCGCGCCATCGGTATTGCTGGATACGCCGTTAACCTTGTTGAACAGCGTATATTGCACCCCAAGCCGTATGTATTGCATAGGCGTCCAGAATATCTCAGGCGTCCAGCCGCGATTGCCGCTTAACCCGGTCGGCGAAGTAAATCCGTTCAGACTGCTGCTGACATCGAAATAGGATATGGTCGCGCCATATTTCGCCTTGTAAACATAAGACGCCTTGCCCCTGAACGAATCGACCGTATCCGCCAGCGCTCCCGGCGTACCGTAATCGACAGTCTCATGTATGCGCGTCAATGTTGCCGTTACTGTATGTGGATCAAGCAGATACTGATACTGGAAATCGACGCTGTTATCGCGGTAGCGATCAGTCGGCGTCGACAAATTGGTGGGGTCAGGATACTGCTGCACATCCAGATGCGAGACGCCTATCATCGCATTGTGCGCTCCCCATGCATGCGTCAGCGCCAATCGCAAATAAGGATTGGTGCCCTTGATGATGGTCTGCACACCGTTGCCTTGCGTCATGAAGGAAAATACGCCGTTACCGGTACGATACCCCGTCAACTCCGCATAAACCGACTGATTCCAATAAACATAGGCACCGGCGCCCGCCACCTGCTGGGCAAGCCCGCCGTCCAGCATCGGCGTTACCGGCGCGCCCGTTCCGGTACTGCCGGGCACAACGCCGTAACCCCAGGCAGGGGCGCTATTCCATACATCCTGTACTCCGGGGTTGTTATGCAGGGTTACGCCGTAAATCAGATCCGTTTTTTTATTGATCAGGCGATCCGCATAACGCAGATCGAGATTATCCGATCCGGTATGACCCGAAAAGCCGGTATCGCCAGCATAATTATTATAAGTAATCTGGGCAAATACACCGGCCTTATCCATAATCTTGCCAGCAAGAAACAAACTGCCGGTATTGAACGTAAGCGTGCCGTCCTGGGTATGCCCTGCAGCCGGATCGTTCACTTTTACCTTGTTTGCCGTAAACACGCCCATCACCGACAGAGGTACGGTGCGCTCGCCTATGGTATAACCGGTAAGCTTGAACATACGGCCGTAAGGCGTCAGCTCGGGAAACTGTCCGCCGGCATGACAGGCAAGACAATTTTGCCCGGTTTGACGCGCAAATGCGGGGACGGCTTCGGCATTCATCGACATCAACAGCATCAATAACGTCGCCAGCCAGGAAAATATCAACACCATCCCTGAATGCGACAAAACCGTTTCTGAGCATTTATTTATATACGTGGCATTATCGACGCATCGGCAATGCGCCGGGAGAACGTTGCGCCCTGCCATTACGTGCTGGTACTGGTATACGTTCATAGCCTTCTCCATTATTAATTATCTGATTATCCGGATATCTATATCCCGTTTTGATTCTAGGCTAGCCAGCTGACATCGCACTGACGCTTTTCGAAACAACATCAAACTCCAGCATAGATCAATTACTGGAAAACACTAAGATCGACATCGCAAAACTGAAAATACCGGTCTTATCTGGCATAATACTGCCTGCCACGCGCAACCAACCTGGATAACGGCTATGACCTACGAAGAATATCTGGATGAAGTAACGACGCTGATCGCCGAACGCTACAAATTAGTCGATGCGGCTGCAATCGAACTGGTCATGCAGGCGCAAGCAGCCGATTTTTTTGTGAGTCATGATGAAAATCCGGCGCTGCGCACCAACCAGCAGGCAAAGCTGGATGCACGTACCATCTACAGCCAACACCAGCAATCCGGGCTATAAATTGGCAGTCAGATAACGGGCGAATTCGTTCGCAGGCATCGGCCGGGCAAAATAGTATCCCTGTATTTCATCGCAGTGCTGGAGATGCAGCAACGACAACTGGCGCTCATCCTCAACCCCTTCGGCTATCGTTTTAAGATTCAGACTTCTGGCCATTTGGATAATGGCGCGAACGATGGCGGCATCGTTCGGATCGTCCGCCATATCGCGAATAAACGATTGATCGATTTTCAGTTTGTCGACATCGAACCGCTTCAGATAGGACAGGCTGGAATAGCCCGTACCGAAATCATCGATTGCCAGCTTGATACCCAACGATTTCAGGCGTCTGACCTTGCCTAATACCTTCTCGGCATCCTGAATCAATATCGATTCGGTCAATTCCAGCTCGAGATAGGCCGGATCCAGACCGGACTCAGTCAGCGCGCGTGTGACGCTCTGCTCCAGATCGCCGCGTTTGCACTGTACAGCTGACAGATTCACCGCAATAACCAGCTCCGGCAAACCTGCCTGCTGCCATATCACGGCCTGCCGACACGCCTCCTGCAATACCCAGTCGCCAATCGGCACAATCAGCCCGCAATCTTCCGCCACCGAAATAAAACGTCCCGGCAACACCATACCCATTCCCGGATGCTGCCAGCGCAGCAAAGCCTCCGCGCCGATAACCGCACCGCTGGCCAGACTGATCTGCGGCTGATAATAAAGTACGAATTCATTTTTCTCCAACGCCTGGCGCAAGCCGTTTCGTATCTGCAAATGATCGACTGCATTGGCATTCATCTGCTCGGTATGGAAACGGTAGGTATTACGCCCTGACTCCTTGGCCTGATACATCGCCGTGTCAGCTTTTTTCAGCAGGGTATCGAAATCGGCACCGTCATTCGGGTAAACAGCAATCCCTATCGACAACGAAGTGGACAGCGCATGATGATCGATATCGAACGGATGCGTGAGACTTTCCAGTATCTTCTCCGCAACGATCATGATGGCGTCGCCATCGCGAATATCGGGCAGTACGATCAAGAACTCATCCCCGCCCTGTCGGCTCAGCATGTCCGTGTCGCGCAGGCACCCGCGCAAGCTTAACGCTACCTGTTTGAGTAAGGCATCACCGACAACGTGACCCAGCGAATCGTTGATGGTTTTGAAATTATCCAGGTCCAGAAACAGCAAAGCGGACTTGGTTTGATTACGATCTGCCGAATGTATCGCCATCTCCATGCGATCTTTGGCAAGCAACCGGTTAGGCAATTGCGTCAGGGCATCGTGATAAGCCAGAAACTCAATCTGAGCCTGCGCTGCTTTGCGCTCTGTCACATCCAGCGCCATGCTCACTACATATCTGCGACCGTCAGCCAGTTTACCGACCGGGGCAGCGCTGATATGCCAGATGCGCGAACTGCCGTCCTTGCACATAATCTTGTGTTCGCCGCGATCTGCCCGTTGCGTCGTTGCATAGAGCATGGCAATGCTCTGTTGCATGACTTGCGCTTTTGCTCCATAAGCTTTTTCGGTCCAGACTTTGATCGTTGGGATATCGGCATGAACATAACCTGTAGTCTCCACCCAGGCCTTGTTGATTTCCAGCACTTCGCCGTCTTCGGCGTGAATGATCATGGGCAAAGGCGCTTCAGACATGACGCTGCGAAAGCGATCCTCACTCTGTCGCAACTCCTGTTCAATCTTGCGCGCATGACAAAGGTCGTGCATGCTGATCAATATGCCGCTGGCCGCGCCTGCTTCATCGCGTATGATCTTGATCGTCATCTCTATCGGATAACCTGGGACGGGGTTATACGGATGATCGGCCTCCATGGTAACCACCGTATCCATTTTTTCTTCCTGCGCCCGGCACACAGGACAGGATGCGGGCTCGCCGGACGGATACATCAATTGTGCGATCGGCTTGCCGACTGAAAGTTCGGGCTCGGTATGCATAAGCGCGTAGAACTTTTTGTTCGCCCTAAGCAGACAACGTTTGGCATCCAGCAGACAAATCGCGTCCTCGAACGAATCCATTACCTGCGTCCATTCGGAGGTTTCCCGTTTCAGTGCAAGATCTGTTTGTCTGCGTTCGGTAATATTGCGGGCAATCACAATCACACTGGCCTGCTGTTGCACAGGTGCCAATAACTGCAATATCACTTCTACCGCAATATCCCCGGCATGCTTGGTCCGATGCACAGTTTCCAGACGTATGGTACGCACAGCCCCATGTATCAGCGGCAACAGCATTTGCCGAAAACCCGCCTCGTCGAATTCCGGTTTGATATCGAGCGGAGTCATCGCCAGCAGCTCTGCCTTGTCATAACCGGTCTGCCGCGCAGCGCCCTCATTGACGTAGCTGAAACGCAATGAGTCCAGAGCGAAAATGAATACCCCGTCCTCGACGGCATCCAATATCGGTAATGCCTGATCGGATAATTGATTCACGCAAATCTCCAAAGCAACCTGCCCATACAGATTGAACTCGCTAATGGCCTTCACCCGGCTAAACCAGGTGAACAACTATACCGCAACAGTCACATTACGCCCTTGCGCCTTAGCCTGATACAGCGCCTGATCCACCCGCGCAAAGAAAGCGTCCGTTGTTTCTTCAGACCCATATTGCGCCGCGCCCGCGCTTACCGTAATAGGCTGACTCGACTGGTCCAGCGTAAAATCATATGTCGATATTGCATGTCGCAATTGCTCAGCGACGCGAACCGCCTGCTGCTGGGTACAATTCGGCAGCATAACGAAGAACTCTTCACCGCCCCAGCGCGCGATGACATCACCGGCGCGTACGTTGGCTGCGGCGAGTTTTGCAATCGTACGTATCACCTCGTCGCCTTTCAGATGACCATAAGTATCATTGATACGCTTGAACAAATCGATATCGAATAATATCGCAGAAAAGGGTTGTCGAGCGCGGGCTGCCTGGGCGATCATTTTCCCGAACACCGATTCAAATGCCTGCCGATTCAGAAAACCGGTCAGCGCATCTATCGTTGCCAGCCGCTCCAGACGCCGTTGGTAGCGATTCACAGCAAACAGCGTAATCGTCACCACCAGTAAACTGATGGCGATACTTACCGTCAGATTGAGCAGGAAAACCTGATTGATCGGTCGCATGGCTTCGCGCTCATCCTGCTCCACTACCAGATACCAGCCCAATTCCGGAATAAAGCGCGAATTGACCAGTACCATGGAACCGTCGCGCTGATATTCCAGGCTGCTCGGCACTTTTGTGCGATTCAGTATTTGCCCGGCAATCTCGTCGATACCCGGCTGATTCAGGATGGAACCGCGCGTATCGCGCATCGACTTGCCGGCCAGCACGATCGTACCTTGCGGATCGACGAAATATATCCGCCGCCGGAATTGTTGTTGATATTTATCGATCAGACGGCTTACCGCGTCCAGCGTCAGCCCGATACCGGTCGCACCAAGAAACCGGCCGTTGTAATCCACTACCCGGTAATTGATGAAAACCGTCATGGTATTGCGATTGGCCAAATCGTAATCGACATTGGTTTCATAGGGGGCGTTGAGCGCCCTGACCCGGAAGTACCATTTGTCGACGGGATTATCCTGCTGCACCACTTTAAGAATACCGCCGCCATAATAATAACGGCGGGTACGCTCCGACACCAGAAAGCTGCTGACGGCTCCGTATTTAAGCCTGATTTCCTGCAAATACCGCTCGATCTGTGCAGTATCCCGTTCGCCGTGCAATAGCCAGTCGCGCAGAAACGTATCCTGCGCCATCAACGAGGAAACGACCACCGGTTGCAGAATGTCGCGCTGAATTTCCGAATAGACGTTATCCGCCGTCAACGGTAATGCCTGTTCGGCAATATTGCTGCGTATGGAATTACGCGACACAAGATAACTGGCGATACTGGTAGTAAGAAAACCGACCACCAGGATCAGGCTTAACCTGCCAAGCAGCCGGGTTTTTTCTGAGGCAAAAGGCATAAAACTGAATCCGGATCAGGAAAGGCAACAACTGCAGGAGCTGACAATCTACCACAAATCCGGCGGGCCGCGACCCACATTTATCTGGTATTAATGTCCATATCTTACGAACCAGCGCCGTTAAATCCTGCCGCGGTGTTTTAATCAGCGGGCTGCCACACCAGATCCAGTTCGCGCGCGGCCTTGACATCGTCGAGGCGGCGCACCGGCTGGGTATAAGGTGCGCCCTTGACCATATCCGGCGTTGCATAGGCCTCGGCCAAAATGGTTTTCATCGCCGTCACGAAAGCATCCAGCGTTTCTTTGGATTCGGTTTCGGTCGGCTCAATCAGCAGGCACTCCGGCACCAGCATGGGGAAATACGTGGTCGGCGCATGGTAACCGTAATCCAGCAAACGCTTGGCAAAATCCATCGCACTGACGCCGGTCTCGTCCTTGAGCTTCTTCAACGTAACGATGAATTCGTGGCTGGCGCGACGCGTCGGGAACGCTATATCAAAGCCGGCTTTCTGCAACTCTGCCAGCAGATAATTGGCATTCAGCGTGGCAAACTCGGCGACGCGATGCATGCCTTCCGCGCCCAGCATGCGCGCGTAGATATAGGCGCGCAGCAGCACTCCGGCATTGCCGTGATTGGCACTCATGCGGCCAATAGTAGCCGGAATGTCGCCTTCTACCAGCAAGCGGTACAGGCCGTTTTCCCTGGCCACCACCGGCACCGGCATATATGGCAACAAGCGGGCCGCAACGCCCACCGGACCTGCGCCCGGTCCGCCGCCGCCGTGCGGGGTGGAGAAGGTCTTGTGCAGATTCATGTGGATCACGTCGAAGCCCATGTCGCCGGGTTTGACACGGCCAAGTATGGCATTCAGATTGGCGCCGTCGTAATACAGCAGCCCGCCCGCATCATGCACGATCTTCTGGATCTGCTGAATGTTCTTTTCGAATACGCCCAGCGTGGACGGGTTGGTCAGCATCAGTCCCGCTGTATGCGGGCCTACTGCGGCTTGCAGCGCTTCCATATCCACTGCGCCTTCCTTGTCGGTGGGGATCTCGCGCACGGTATAGCCGCACATCACCGCCGTGGCCGGATTGGTGCCGTGCGCCGCGTTCGGCACGATGATCTCGCGCCGTGCATGGTCGCCGCGCGCGTCATGATATGCGCGGATCATCGCTACGCCGGCGAATTCGCCCTGCGCACCGGCCATCGGCGCCAGCGATACACCGGCCATGCCGGTGACATCCTTAAGCATTTCCTGCAACTCATACATGGAAGCCAGAAAGCCCTGACCAGTCGCTGCCGGTGCAAACGGATGCCGCGCCAGAAAGCCGGGCAGCATCGCCAGGCTGTTGCAGGCACGCGGATTGTATTTCATGGTGCAAGAACCCAGCGGATAGAACTGTGTATCGATGGAGAAATTCTTCTGGCTCAGACGCGTGTAATGGCGCACCACGTCCATCTCCGAAGCTTGCGGCAGCAAAGGCTCGTCCTGGCGCAGCAGGCTGGCAGGCAGATCGCTGATGTCGGCAGTATGAGCAGGCATTTGCGCATGAGCGGCACGATGAGGGCGGGAATGTTCGAATATCAGCATGATTATCTCTTATTTGTTGTTCAGGGCCAGACTCAATTGCTGCGCGTAGCGCTGTAAATCGGCGGCAGTCTTGGTTTCCGTAGCGCAGATCAACAGCGCATTACCCAACTCCGGATAGTCTGCGCCGAGATCGTGTCCGCCCAGTATGCCCTGCGCCTGCAGCGCAGCCAGCACCGGTGCGACCGGGCGATCCAGCTGCAGCACTGCTTCATGGAAGCAATGTCCGGAAAAAGCCTGCTTCACGCCGGGAATCGCGCACAGTTGCGCAAGCAGACTGCGCGTATTCGCGTGCGATGCTGCCGCCACCCGTTTCAATCCCTGCGGTCCCAGCAGGCTCATGTAAATGGTCGATGCCGTCACCACCAGCCCCTGATTGGTACATATATTCGAAGTCGCCTTGGAACGGCGAATATGCTGCTCGCGCGCCTGCAAGGTAAGTGTAAAACCCTGCTTGCCGTCCAGATCGACGGTGCGGCCGACAATGCGCCCCGGCATTTGCCGGACCAGCGCCTGCTTGCAGGTCATGAAACCGTAATACGGCCCGCCATTGGCCAATGGCGCACCCAGCGGCTGACCATCGCCAACCACGATGTCTGCACCCTGCGCGCCCCATTGGCCGGGTGCCTTGAGCAAGGCCAGACTGGTTGGGTTGGTCAGCGCAATCACGCGGCCGCCATGGGCATGCGCCCAATCGGTCAGCGCATCGACATCTTCCAGTGCGCCAAAGAAATTCGGCTGTGGTATCACCAGCGCGGCGAAATCGCCCATGTCGGCAGTCGGCACCGGCGTGGTACCGCTGACGCGATCGTAATCCAGCTCCACCAGCTCGATGTGCTGATTCTTCACCATGCTGCGCACCACAGCACGATACAGCGGCGATACGGTTTTCGGCATCAGCACGCGCATCGCACCCTTGTGCGCGCGCACTGCCATCAGCACCGCTTCGGCCAGCGCCGAGCCGCCGTCATACAGCGAAGCATTGGACACATCCATGCCGGTCAGGCTCGCCATCATGGTCTGGTATTCGTAAATCAGTTGCAAGGTACCTTGCGAAGCCTCGGCCTGATACGGGGTATACGCCGAATAGAACTCGCCGCGCGTGGTAATTTGCCAAACCGCTGCCGGAATGTGATGCTCATACGCACCCGCGCCGATGAAATTCAGTTGCCGTCCATCCAGCTCGGCACGCTCCTGCATGAGCCGGTCGATTTCCATTTCGGTCATCGCTTCGGGCACTTGCGTGAGCTTGCCGCTGCGCAGCGCAGCGGGGATTTCATCGAACAGCGCGTCTATCGACGGCGCGCCGATGGCGGCGAGCATCTGGGTTACATCTGCATCGGTATGCGGAATAAATGGCATGGCTAGTCCTGTTGTTATTCGGGTTTAATGTGCTTCGGATTCAACCAGTGCCTGATAGGCGGCGGCATCCAGCAAGCCGGCGACATCGGCGCTGTTGGCCGGCTTGAGCTTGAACATCCAGGCGGCATAGGCGTCCTGATTGATAGCTTCGGGCGATGCTTCGACATCGGCATTGGCAGCCACCACTTCGCCGGCGATAGGCGCATACACATCGGATGCGGCCTTGACCGATTCCACCACGGCGCACTCTTCGCCTGCGGCCAACGTACGGCCGACGACAGGGTTCTCCACGAACACCATGTCGCCCAGCAAATCCTGCGCGTGGTGGGTGATGCCTACGGTGACCGTACCGTCTGCATTGGTTTTAACCCATTCGTGGGAAGCGGTGTATTTCAAATCTGCTGGAATGCTCATGTATGACTCCTAGGTTGTCTGCTGAATTCAGGAAATTAACGATTTGCCATTGCGGGCAAACGGGTAGCTTACCACTTTCGCTTTAAGCTGTTTATCGCGCACCGTCACCTCGACTTCGGCACCCGGGGCAATGCCCAGCGGGATGCGCGCCAGCGCGATGGATTGCTGCAAGGTGGGGGAAAAAGTGCCGCTGGTGATCTCGCCGGCGCCGTGTTTGGTATTGACTGCCTGATGAGCGCGCAGCACGCCTTTGTCCAGCAGCACCAGACC
This sequence comes from Sulfuriferula sp., assembly GCA_031291235.1. GTDB lineage: Bacteria > Pseudomonadota > Gammaproteobacteria > Burkholderiales > Sulfuriferulaceae > Sulfuriferula. The sequence continues at coordinate 446,628 of JARLJL010000009.1, read as the reverse complement.
GACCAATTGCAGATCAATGTCACGCGACTGCAAAGCGGATTTGCCGATGAAATCACGCTCGCTTTTCAGATCGATGGTCCATGCCAGACCGCATTCCAGCGGGTTGGTGGTTTCATCCATGTCCTGGCCATACAAGTTCATCCCCGCCTCCAGACGCAAGGTGTCGCGCGCGCCGAGGCCAATAGGTTTCACACCGAGGCTGGCAAGCCGCTGCCACATGGTCTCGGCTTCCGCTACCGGCAGCATGATCTCGAAACCGTCTTCGCCGGTATAGCCGGTGCGGGCAATAAAATATTGCTGGAATGCCACCGCGTTAAACGGCTTCATCGCTTCGCTCACTGCTTGCGCACCGGGGATGGCCTCCCACACCTTGGCACGCGCATTAGGGCCTTGCACGGCGATCATCGCCAGATCGCGGCGCGGGGAGACAGTAAGCGCTCGCCCCGCAGCCTGTTTCTGCATCCAGGCGACATCCTTGTCCGCGGTGCCGGCATTGACCACAATGCGGAACCAGTCCTCGGTCATGAAATAAATGATCAGGTCGTCGATCACGCCGCCTTCAGGATTGAGCATGCACGAATACAGCGCCTTGCCACTCACGGTGAGCTTGTCCACATTATTCGCCACCAACCCGCGCAGGAAACCACGCACGTCGTCACCCTGCACGTCCACCACCAGCATGTGGCAGACGTCGAACATGCCGACGTCGTTGCGCACCTGATGGTGCTCTTCGATCTGCGAGCCGTAATTCACCGGCATGTCCCAGCCGCCGAAATCGACCATTTTCGCGCCCATGGCACGATGCGCTGCATTAAGTGGAGTCTGTTTTAACATGTCTGTCCTAATCTAAAAATATCACTGTGCCTGCTGCTGAATTTCTTCTGCGTAATAACTGCTGCGTACCAGCGGCCCGGCCTTGACCCAGTCGAAACCCATGGCGCGCGCGTCGTTTTCGTATTCGGCAAATGCGTCAGGATGGATGTAGGCTATCACCGGCAAATGATCCAGCGACGGGCGCAAATACTGCCCCAGCGACACCCGCGATACGCCTGCGTCGCGCAAATCGCGCAACACGGTCAGCACCTCGTCGCGAGTTTCGCCCAGACCCAGCATCAGTGCCGATTTGGCGGCGACGCCCTGCTGCTGCGCGGCCAGCGCCAATAAACTCAGCGAACGCGCGTATTTGGAACCCCGCCGCGCGGTCTGATACAGGCGCGGCACCGTTTCCACGTTATGCCCCCACACCAGATCGCGCCGCGCAGCTGACGGCAATGCTGCCAGCGCCTGCATGACAGTCGCTACCGCAGCAGCCTGATCCTGTTGAAAGTCGGGAGTCAGAAACTCGATGCCCATTTGCCCGTCGCGCTCGCGTAATTCACGCAGGGTTTCGGCGAAAATCACGGCGCCGCCATCGGCCTGATCGTCGCGGTTCACCGAGGTCAGCACGATGTAGCGCAATTGCAGTTCCAGCACGGCTTCGGCGACGCGGCGTGGCTCGTCGGTATCGAGGTAGCCGGGCTTGCCGGTCTTCACCGCGCAGAATCCGCAGGCGCGGGTGCAGGTATCGCCGAGCAGCATGAAGGTCGCCGTGCCGCGACTCCAGCATTCGCCGCGATTGGGGCAGCGCGCTTCTTCGCACACGGTATGCAGGCGATGCTCGTGCACGGCGGCATCGGTCTTGCCGTAATGCACGTCCTGACCCAGATTCTGACGAATCCAGATCGGCATGCGCGCAGCATTCGGCTGACGGCCCAACTCGGAAATAATATTGATGGTATGGATAGTCATGGTCGGTAAATATTAAAGTGGTAACGATGTGCCATCATCACCCCCCTGTCCTATTTACCTGAGAGATTACAGCACGATGATCGCGCCGTGTGCCCCTTCGGTGGGCGCTGTTCGCGCCGCTCTCCAGAGATGTCCTGTGATCTGCGGTTCGGGAGCCTGAGCGATTCTGGGTGAATTACGCCTTCGGCGGCAGATCATTGATATTTGTTCGACGATCTGCACTCTCCCGCAGACACTGCGGACAAGGCCGAACTATACCTGAAATGCGCATAAAATAAAATATATGGCGCCGGTATCGCTTTAACATGATTGCAGCATTCACCGGCTAATATCATCACCTTCTATCGTGATAATACCGATGCCATGACTGACAATCCGCATCTTGTGTACTGCAAAACCGCCAAAGGCCACGAAGAAATCACCGGGCGTCACCACGGCCTGCTCTCGCGCCAGCGCAGTACGCTGATACTGATGGACTGTGCGAAAAGCATCGGTCTCATCGCCAACGCCATCCCGTTGCCGGAACTGGAAAAAACCGTACCTTTCCTGATGGAAAACGGCTTCATCGTGCTGGCCGACGAACAACGCGAGCAGGCAATCCCGGTCGCTGCAACGCGTAAACAAACGCTGACCGACGACGTCAATCTCAAATCCGCCCCCGCCAAATCGGCCATCATCACGCCGCCGACGCAACCTGCACAACCCAGACTCACGCAAAATCCGGAAGTAATCGAAAAGGTAAAACATTTCATGATTACCACCGCCAACTCGTACCTCGGCCTCATGAGCATGGAAATCATCAGCCGTATCCAGCGTTGCCATACTGCTGAACAGCTCATGGCTGCCGTCGCTCACTGGCACATGGCTTTACGCGAATCCAAAATCGGCGCGGCCTTTGCCGCCAGTTTTCTGGAACAGGTCAAATTCGAATTGCAGAACGGTAATTGAAATCTGCTGCAAGCACTAGCCTGGAATCACTCGGTAACAATGATGGTTCCGGTCATATCGCTGTGACCGCTACCGCAAAAGATATCGCACAAAAACGGATATACCCCTGCTTTATCAGGTACCAGACGAATCCTGGTTACCTGACCAGGAGTAATATCGGTACGAATACCCAAATCCGGTACTTTGAACCCCATCAAGATGTCGAGCGTAGTAAACTCAAGCACGACCGGCACCCCTTTCTTCAGTCTGATTACATTTGGCGTGTAATCGAATTTTTTTGCGACGATTTTAATAACCGGTTCTTCCGTTTGCGTACCGGCATCTTCGCCTGCGCTAACCAGACCGGATCCGAGAACCATAACCACGATCAAAATCCGTAATCTTCGCAAACAGGATTCCATAACACTATCCTTGTACTATGGGGAGTTCTGTAATGCGATACTCGGCCTTTTGCGCATCGACTTCAACATCGCGATAACCCAGCCCTTTGTACGGCTGGGTTGCATCCCAGGGCAATGGCGTACGTTTGGGTTGTGAACCCGGTGCCGGTAATGGAAAAATCAACGATTTCGCCGAGTGATGTGCGATATGTCCCGTCATATGATGATTTTCCTGATGTATATGTCCATAAAACACAGTCACGTTTGCGTACGGCATCAACAATGCCAATACCTTATCGCCATCACGAGTAGCCCAGTCCCACTGCGGATACAGATCAAATAGCGGACGATGCGCAAAAACCACAATATCCGCATCGTTGGACAAGGCATTCAGATCAGCAGCAAGCCACTGCAATTGCACATCGCCGATGCTCGCCGTGGGGTCTGAGACATTATCCAGCACAATGAAATGCACACCTTTATGATCAAAAGTGTAATAAGTTTTGCCGAAAAACTCCTGATAAGCCTCTCCATGATCCAGCGAGGCATCATGCTCTCCAGGCATAAAATGCACGCTTTTCACTTTGAGTTCACTCACGATACCCCGAAACTCCGCCAAACGTTTTCTGCGCTCCAGAGGATCATCGGTAGTGTGGGTTAAATCACCGGTGAATACGATAAAGTCCGGCGGTTGCGTTAGACTGTTAACCGCAGCAACCGCCTTCTGCAACGTACCGCCAGCGTCCGGATTGACCTTTGGTCCGTTAAATCCCCAATGGCTGTCCGAGAGTTGAACAAAATAAAATACATCACCCTCGCTGCGGTTTGCCATGCTTGAACATCCTGCTAAGCCGGAAAGAAATACCACGCCCCCCAATCCGGCCAATTTCAAAAATTCCCGCCTATCTAACATCTTTTCCATTTTTTTTCTCCAAGAATGGCTGTTAAGTATCAAATGCTTACAGCTTGCAATACTGCCGATAACGTTAACTTATTCCCGAACAATTAAAATACTTTACCGATTCAGGCAAACACGTACCCATTAAATTGATTTAAGAAAAATGCAGGAATACAATTGGGCGCTAATCGGTATATCCAAACGATGGGGTAGCTGTGACTGATGCAATGAGAGCCCAGCGGTTCAGAGAGATAGCATTGCCACATTTGAACGCCGCTTACAATCTGGCGCGATGGCTGACTCACAACGATCAGGATGCGCAAGATATCGTGCAGGAAGCATACCTGCGTGCATTCAAATTCTTCGATGGGTTTCGCGGCGATGATGCGCGGGCATGGCTGCTTGCCATCGTCAGGAACACCGCCTACACCTGGTTACAACAGAATCGTGACCATGCTGCTCATGTCTTTTACGATGAGGCATTTGAAGATCTCAACGCAACTGAATCAGCGACATTATGTGATCAGCCGGACAGCAATCCCGTAGCGATCCTTACCCAAATCGACGATAAGCACCTGCTGGATCAGGCGCTAATACAGTTACCCGTAGAATTTCGCGAAATATTGGTGCTAAGGGAACTGGAGAACTTGTCCTATAAGGAAATTTCCCAAATCGCGTGCATACCCATCGGAACGGTAATGTCACGCTTGGCACGCGGCCGCAAACTGCTGCGAGCATGCCTTGAACAGATGAATTGAGGAATCGCGCGATGGACTGCAAACAAACTCTGAAGCTACTCACTGCATACGGGGATCAGGAATTAGGCTTATCCGAAGCCGAAGAAATAGATCAGCACCTGTCAGCCTGTCTTGCCTGCCAAAACGCCTTTATTATCCAGAGTGAGCTCCGCGATGCAGTCAAACTGCATGCGACCTATTTCCAGGCACCGGACGGGCTGGAAGACCGCATCAAAGCAACACTGGCTGTCGAACAACAGCTGCCGGCCATACAACCGAAACGGCCATGGCGCCTTAGTTTCTGGAACTGGTTTAATGTCGGTGCGACATCCGTTTCGCTCATTGCATTGATATGTAGTGCCGCACTTTATCTGGCAACGCCGTCCTCCGATGACCTTCTCGCCGAAGAAGTGGTTTCCAGCCACGTACGTTCTTTGATGGCAAATCATCTTGCCGATGTTGCATCTTCCGATCAGCACACAGTAAAACCCTGGTTCAACGGCAAGCTCGATTTCGCTCCGTGTGTCAACGACCTGACCGCTCAGGGTTTTCCACTCATTGGCGGCCGGCTGGACTATATCGATCAACATGCTGTCGCGGCACTGGTATACCGTCACCACTTACATCCGATCAACGTTTACATGTGGCCTGCTGTCGACGCGAGACAAATTGCGATACATACGCTATCGATTCATGGCTATCATCTTGCGCACTGGAATGAAGCCGGAATGATTTACTGGATGATTTCCGATCTGGACACACGCGAACTCCTGGCACTTGCCCATATTCTTCAGGCCCAGGCGCAATGTGCGCCGAGTTAAAATTGCACCAATGCCATTTGGCACTCGGCTCAATTGAAGTCGTAAATTCTATTCGCAATTTTCCGGTTCGGCCTACTTGCCGCGCACTGTTTGTATTATTTTCCAGGCCGCCAGGCCGCGTCCCAGCCATTTCCCAGCGCGACCGGGACTCACTACAGCAAGCACTGCGATACCGCCGACTATCCAGACAGGATGGCGTTTGATATAGCGTAACGCCATCAAACCCCGATCGACGTGCGCCAGCGGGGTACGCCACGACTCAATGTTTTGCGCCAGCGCTGCACGCTGCGCGGCGGCCTGAGCAATCAATCGTTCGCGGCGTTCTGTCGGCGGCGGCATTTTCGGGTTCATCATGTTAATGGCGAGAAATCAGATGCTGGCGGTCTTTTAACAATTCTGACAGACTCGATGTGAAAATTCTCGGCTTGGTTCGCGATTTGTGCATGGCGAACAACCATGCAGACATGCCAGCGACCAGAAAACACCCGGCAAGCACACCGAGCACCAGCAGACGATGCGTGTCCCAGAATACAGCGACTAGCAATATGATTGCCAGTACCACGCCAACCCCAAGACAGAACAAGGCAATCAGGGTCAGCACCAGTAGCGACAAAAAATGCTGCCGATCTTCTTCAATATCTACCGACAATAACTCAAGTCGCGTATGCGCGATGGCAATCAGCGTTGCACCCAGCGCGGTCAGCGACGCCAGCAGCCCTTTGCTCTCGCCGAATGCGTTTTCAGACATAGGAATTAGCGACGACCGATAAGCAGGCCGACCAGCAATCCGACACCGGCGGCAATACCGATGGCTTTCCACGGGTTTTCATGAACGTATACGTCCGTCGCCTTAGCTGCGGCTTTGGTCCTGGCCAGCATGGCTTCCTGTGCTTCCGCCATCCTCGCTTTCGCAATCCTGAGCGACTCTTCCGCCTTGGCACGCACCTCGGTCAGTTTCTCGCCGCTTTGGCTGGCAGTTGCTTTCAGCAGGGCTTCTGCATCTGTCACGACCGCCTTGAAATCGGCAATCAGTTGTTCTTTGCTGACTTCATCGGCTAATGCTTCCATACTTTTTTCAGCTGCACGTTCTATCGCATTCATGGTGAGCCTCTATCATTGGGTTTACATAAAACGGGCGAACTCCGTTGTGCACCTACCCGGAATCCCGTGCGTTAACAGTAACCGGCCATAATTGCCGCTACTTGCGTACAAACAACAGAACCACCCCTGCCACGATTGCGCCTACGCCAGCCCAGACCGGGATATTGACAGTTTCCCTGTCTTTGACCGACAGCGCTATCGGTCCGATTTTGGCCTGATGCGTTTCCTTGGTATAACTAAACCCGCCATAGGGCAATGCCAAACCGCCGGCTACGATTAGTACGACTGCGAACATTTTGAATGCGCTCATCCCAAGTCTCCCGTACGGTGATTTTCAGGTTGTTACAGGCGTCGGCCTTGAATGACTCGCAGCAATATCACCACAATGGCGATGATCAGGAGAATATGTATGAATCCGCCCATGGTGTAGGAGGAAACCAGGCCCAGAATCCAGAGGACGATCAGAATAAACGCGATAGTTCCAAGCATTTTCGGTACTCCTGAATGAACCTGCATGAACTCGAACGTTCGAATATGACTCTATTCAGGATAGATGAATCGATGCAAGATACAAGCAATATCTTGCGCCGACTATTTGCTTGCGGCAAACCGCCGAACAATTATCTGGATGACGGCAGCAAACTATTCCACCGTCACCGATTTGGCCAGATTGCGCGGCTTGTCTACGTCCGTACCTTTTTGCAACGCGGCATGATAGGACAGCAATTGCAGCGGAATAGTGTGCAATATCGGCGACAACCAACCTGCATTATCCATCAGCTGGATCACATGCACGCCTTCGCTGGCGCTAATGTGGGTATCGGCATCGGCGAACACATACAGTTCGCCGCCGCGTGCGCGCACTTCCTGCAAATTGGATTTAAGTTTTTCCAGCAGCGCATCGTTGGGGGCGATAGCGACGACCGGCATGTCTTTATCTACCAGCGCCAGCGGGCCGTGTTTGAGCTCGCCTGCGGGGTAGGCTTCGGCGTGGATGTAGGAGATTTCCTTGAGTTTGAGCGCGCCTTCCATGGCAATCGGGTAATGCATGCCGCGGCCAAGGAACAAGGCGTGCTGTTTGTCGGCAAAGCGTTCCGCCCATAGCGCTACGGCGGGCTCCAGCGCCAGTACGCGCTGCACTTCTACTGGCAATGCGCGCAATTCAGCGATATAGGCAGTTTCCGCCGCGGGGGTCAGACGTCCGCGCTGCTTGGCGAGCAGTAACGTGAGCAGGAATAGCGCAGCCAATTGCGTGGTAAAGGCTTTGGTCGAGGCTACGCCGATTTCGGGGCCGGCGCGTGTCAGGAAGCGTAATTTGGAAGCACGCACCAGTGCCGATTCCGGCACATTGCAAATCGACAGAGTATGTTCATGTCCCAGCGCTTTGGCATGATTCAATGCAGCCAGCGTGTCGGCAGTCTCGCCCGATTGCGATAAAGTCACTACCAGCGCACGCGGGTTGGGCACGCTGTCGCGATAGCGGTACTCGCTGGCAATTTCAGCGCGACAGGTAATACCTGCCAGCGACTCTATCCAGTAGCTCGCCACTTTACCGGCATGAAAACTGGTGCCGCAGGCCAGAATGGTGACGGCATCGATCTCGGCAAATACCGCTGCCGCATCGAAGCCGAACAGCTCCGGCAACAGGCGTTCGCCCATCACGGCATCGTGCAGCGTGTCGGTCAGAGCACGCGGCTGTTCATGGATTTCCTTTTGCATGAAATGCCGGTAATTACCCAGCTCGGACATTTCCGACGACTGCTCGGAGATGAAAATATTGCGCTCGACGCGCTGTCCGGCAGCATTATAGATATCGACATGCAACAAACCGATGTCGGCGATATCGCCTTCTTCCAGATATACGACCTTTTGCGTTACCGGCAACAATGCCGATACGTCTGATGCAATGAAATTTTCTTCTATGCCCAGGCCTATTAGCAACGGACTGCCGCGACGAGCACATATCAGGCGCTGCGGGGCATCGGCAGCAACTACGCCAATCGCAAACGCACCCTGCAAATCGGCTACGGCGCTACGCACTGCCGCCAGTAAATCGCCGTCCATTTTGTAATAGTGATGCACCAGGTGAGCGATCACTTCCGTATCGGTTTCCGAAGTGAATACATAACCCAACTCGCGCAGACGCTGACGCAGGATTTCATAATTTTCGATGATGCCGTTATGCACGACGGCGATCAGGTCGTGGCTGACATGCGGATGCGCATTCGCCTCATTGGGTGCGCCATGCGTTGCCCAGCGCGTATGCGCGATGCCCCACTGACCCTGTACATGCTGCTGCTGTACGGCATCTGCCAATGCCGCCACACGACCGATGCTGCGCACGCGGTGCAGACCGTGATTAATTACCACCAGACCGGCCGAGTCGTAGCCGCGGTACTCCAGACGACGCAGACCTTCCAGCAAAATGGGTACGACGTTACGTTGCGCTACTGCCCCTACAATGCCGCACATGGCTATCCTTTCGACTTTTTGACCGGACGCTGCCAGCCGGTGATGGTTAACTGCTTGCTACGCGACAGCGTCAACTCTCCGGCTGGCGCGTCTCTGGTGATGGTAGAGCCGGCGCCGATAGTGGCGCCTTTGCCGACGGTGACCGGCGCAACCAGCTGAGTATCCGAGCCGATGAAGGCATTATCCTCGATCACGGTACGATGCTTGTTGGCGCCGTCGTAATTGCAGGTAATGGTGCCGGCGCCGATATTTACCTGCTTGCCTACGGTGCTATCGCCGACATAGGATAAATGATTGATCTTGGAACCGTCATCGACCTGACTATTCTTGATCTCGACAAAATTCCCGACATGCACGTCGGCAGCCAATACCGTACCGGGACGCAATCGCGTAAACGGGCCGATGTGGTTATCCGTTCCAACTGTGGCGTCGACCAGATGAGAAAACGCCGCGATTTGCGTACCGGCGCCTATCCTGACATTCTGCAGCACACAGTGAGCGCCTACACTCACGTTATTACCCAGTTCCACACGACCCTCAAACACGCAACCGACATCAATCATGACATCGCGCCCGCAATGCAGGCTGCCGCGCACGTCCAGGCGCGCCGGATCGAGCAGGGTCACGCCTTGCATCATCAACCGATTGGCCACCTCGTGCTGATGCAAGCGCTCCAGTTGCGCCAGTTGCGCCTTGCTGTTCACGCCGAGAATTTCCCGATGATGCGCAGGCTGGCAGGTTTGTACCGCAACGCCGTCGGCGACTGCCATCGCGATGATATCGGTCAAATAATATTCTCCCTGAGCATTGTCATTACTCAACCGCGACAACCATCCGGCCAGCCTGTGGGTAGGCAACGCCATCAACCCGGTATTCACTTCAGTAATGGTACGCGTTTGCGCATCGGCATCCTTATGTTCGACGATAGCCAAAACCTTCCCGCAAGCATCGCGCACAATGCGCCCGTAACCGGACGGGTCGTCCATATTTACCGTCAGCAGCGCCAGCTTATCCTGTACCGCAACTGCGGTCAGCGCGCGCATGGTGTCGGCCGTCGTCAACGGCACATCGCCATACAGAATCAGGGTCACGCCGGAACCCGCCAAATACGGCAATACTTGCTGCACGGCGTGTCCCGTGCCGTGCTGTTCAGCTTGCAGCACCCAGGTGATGTCAGTACCGCCGATCGCTTGCGGCACTTGCTCGCCACCGTAACCGTAAACCACGCAGATTTGCAGCGGATCCAGACTGCGCGCAGTATCCAGCAAATGGGCGAGCATGGGTCTGCCGGCCAGAGGGTGCAATACCTTGGGTAAATCCGACATCATGCGCGTGCCGCGACCGGCAGCGAGAATGACTACATTAAAGGGGGAAATCATGATGATTGTTCTGCCTTATCGAGACTGCGCTAGTATAGCAAATCCGCCTGATTAACGGCCCAGCCTGTCGTTATCTTCGCGCCGGAATTCACCTTCTATCACATCGGACGGCACCGGCGCTTGCGACTTGCGCCCGAACAGACGCGCGGGTATCAACAAAATCAGCACAGCCAGCACATCGCTGATAACGCCGGGGAAAATTAACAATCCGCCGGCCAGCATGGTTCGTCCGCTCTCGAACAAGGCGCGAAACGGCGAACCGCCGCCCTGTACCGTCATGATCATACGGGCGAAAAACGCCAGCCGCTCTTCTGCAATCAGCATCGCCCCGGCAAATGCAGACACGGCAAGCAATGCAATTACCCACCAGCCGATAGCTTGGTACACTTTTACCAGTGTATAAATTTCCAATGCAGGGAAACTCAACACTATAATGAAGCCTATTAAAAAACGCATGGTCGCCCTTCAACTCTACTGAACAATTTTGTATACGGCCTGTCCGACTGCTGCAGACGCTAGAAACATCTTAACCATATTGGTACGTAATGTATAACAACAAGCTCCGGGGGATTTCACTTATGCGTTTTTTTGCGCTTATCATGCTTTTTTTCAGCCAGATTATAGCCGTCCATGCCGATGATCTGCTTGAGCCGGAACAGGCTTTCAAATTTTCTGCGCAACTCCTTGATACCGGACACCTGGAAGTACGTTACCAGATTGCCAATGGCTACTATTTATATCGCAACAAATTCAAATTCAGTCTTAACGGAGCAACGCTAGGCTCGCCCCAGTTCCCTGCCGGGAAAATCAAGCAGGACCCCAGCTTCGGCAGCGTAGAAATTTATCATGACGAAGTACGAATCAAGCTGCCGTTTACCCGCACCAGTGCGACCAGCATTACGCTCAAAAGCACGGCTCAGGGCTGTGCCGAAGCGGGCGTATGCTATACCCCGATAGACAGCACCAAGCAGTTCACCCTGCCCCCCGTTCCTGCCGCACCGATAGCACCGGCTTCGGTACCTGCAGCACTGAGCTCGCTGGGCGGTCCTGCTGCCAATACTGTCGATGACTTCCTGTCCCCGGAACAGGCATTCGGCGTCAAACTTGCGCTGTCCAGCCCAACAACGATAGAGGCCAATTTCAATATTGCACCGCAATACTATTTATATCTGAACAAGATTCATTTTACCGTGAAGACACCGGCCAGCATCGCTGTTGCCAAAACCGATTTCCCCGCTGCCGACACCAAAACCGACCCTAACTTCGGCGAAATGAAAGTGTTTCACCATGATTTTGCTGCGCATTTAACGTTAAGCCGCGCGCTTAACCCGGATGAGGCTATCCAGATCGCCGTCGATTACCAGGGCTGTAGCGAAAAGGGCATCTGTTATCCGCCGCAAACGCAACTAATCAAACTGGGTGCCGGCCCTTCAGCTGCCAGCGTGGCCGCGCCGACAGCACCATCCAGCCCTGCAGCCACAAGCAACGACGAAGACTCGCAAATCCGGCGGGCTTTGCAAGGCGGGCAATTCTGGGTGGTGATCGTTACCTTCTTCGGCGCCGGCCTGTTGCTGGCGCTGACGCCTTGCGTGTTTCCGATGATCCCCATTCTGTCGGGCATTATTGCGGGGCAAAAGCAGGTCACGCGTTTATCCGGATTTCTGTTATCGCTGGCTTATGTCCTGGGCATGGCCATCACCTACGCTGTCGCCGGCGTGGCCGCCGCCTTGTCAGGCACACTGATTTCCAATGCGTTACAGAATCCGATCGCCCTTTCCGTCGGCGCCGGTATATTCGTCGCGTTGGCACTTTCCATGTTCGGCTTTTTCGAATTGCAGCTGCCGAGCTTCATACAGAGCAAATTTTCCGACGCCAGCAACAAGGTCAAAGGCGGCAATTTCATCGGCGTGTTCATCATGGGCAGTTTGTCGGCCCTGATCGTCGGCCCTTGCGTTGCTCCGCCGCTGGCTGCCGCGCTGGCATATATCGCACAAACCGGCAATACCGTATTAGGCGGTTGGGCATTATTTTCGCTGGCTATCGGTATGGGCGTGCCATTATTGCTGGTCGGATTATCCGCCGGGACATTACTGCCGCGCGCAGGCGGATGGATGAACGCAGTAAAGAATTTCTTCGGCGTACTGATGATAGGCATTGCGATCTGGCTGATTACGCCGTTAATCGCCATATGGACGCAAATGCTGCTATGGGCGGCATTGCTAATTATTTCCGCTATCTATTTGCACGCGCTCGATCCTCTGGCGCATAACGCATCGGGATGGCAGCGCCTGTGGAAAGGGCTGGCCATCGTCATGCTGACCGCCGGCGTAGCGTTGATCCTCGGCATGCTGGCGGGCGGACGTGAATTGCTGCAACCTTTATCCATATTCAAACCAGTGGTAACAACTGCAGCCGCGTCGGAGAAACTGACTTTTCAACGCGTACACAACCTTGCCGAGCTTAACGACAAAATCGCTCAATCTGCGGGTAAAACCGTCATGCTGGATTTTTATGCCGATTGGTGCGTATCGTGCAAGGAAATGGAACATAATACCTTCAGCGATCCGGTTATACGGCAACGTCTGGCCAATGTAGTATTATTGCAGGCGGACATCACCGCTAACAGCGCCGATGACGATGCCTTACGCAAGCATTTTGGCGTATTCGGGCCGCCGGCCATGATATTCTTCAGCCCGTCCGGCAAGGAAATCGCCGATCATGTTATCGGTTATCAGTCCCCTGACCAATTCTCACCATTACTGGATAGCCTGCTGGCAAAAAAATGATTAAAAAAACATTACTGGCTACCGTCATCGTCGCTCTGCTGGGTGTGGGTTACTACGGCTATCAACGATATGCCAATAGGCAACAATCGGCCGCGAATACGACGGTAACGGCGCTGTCGTCCGATCCCATTTTCAATACGCGTCTACCCGATTTGGCAGGTGTCAGTCAACCCATAGCCCAGTGGCGCGGTAAAGTATTGGTAATCAATTTCTGGGCAACCTGGTGTCCGCCCTGCCGTCAGGAAATTCCCGAGTTTATTCAGCTGCAAAAGCAATATGGCGCACAGGGTCTGCAATTTATCGGCATCGCGCTCGACGAAAAGGCGAAAATTCAAAGTTACGTCGACGAAGCAGGGATTAACTACCCGGTACTGGTCGGCGATCTGGAAGCGGTCGCCCTTTCGCAGACCAGCGGTAACCGTCTGGGCGGCTTGCCGTATACCGTCATAATCGACCGGAACGGTAAGATAATTGCTACCGAAGTTGGCGGTCTTACCGGGCCGAAATTGACTGCTATCGTCGCCCCATTATTACAAAATCATTAAAGTGACTTACAGCAATTTTCGTTAAACGTCTGGACAATACCGCGTAATTTCGGCAAACTTGCGGCTATGAATGAAAATTCCACTAACTCGCAATCCGGCAAACGCGTACTTGTGATACACGGGCCCAACCTTAATATGTTGGGAATGCGTGAGCCGGCGCATTATGGGCACGATACTTTGGCTGATATTAATGCCCGTTTGCAGTTGCGAGCGAACGCAGCTAAGGTGACGTTAAGCAACTTTCAAAGCAACAGCGAAGCCGAGTTGATTAAGTGCATACATGATGCTCACAACAATATCGATTTCATTCTTATTAACCCCGCAGCATTTACTCATACCAGCGTCGCATTGCGCGATGCGCTTGCCGCCGTTGCCATTCCTTTTGTAGAAATTCATTTATCCAACGTATTCGCCCGCGAACCTTTCCGCCATCATTCCTATTTTAGCGATTTGGCTATCGGTGTTATCAGCGGCCTGGGTGCACAATCTTATGAGCTTGCCCTCGAATACGCGCTTACCCAACTTACCCGCAAGGTTTAAATCATGGATCTGAGAAAACTTAAAAAACTCATCGACCTCGTACAGGAATCCGGCATTGCCGAGCTCGAAATTACTGAAGGCGAAGAAAAGGTTCGCATAGCCAGCATATTGCAAAATCAGCAGCAACCATTCTACATGGGTGCAGCCCCTGCGCCGGCGCCGGCAATTCCATCCCAGCCGGTTGCCGCAGCCGCAACGCTCAGCACTGAACCAGCCGCCATTGACGGGCATGTTATCAAATCGCCCATGGTTGGTACCTTCTATCGTGCATCCAGCCCTGGTGCCAAGTCATTTGCAGAAGTCGGACAAAGCGTCAACGCAGGCGACACTTTATGCATTATTGAAGCAATGAAACTGCTCAATGAAATTGAATCGGATCATTCCGGCGTTATCAAGGCTATCCTGGTCGAGAACGGTCAGCCTGTCGAATACGGCGAACCTTTGTTCATCATCGGCTAACACTCTCTATACACAGGTCGCTCATGTTTGAAAAAATCCTTATCGCCAATCGCGGCGAGATTGCCTTGCGTATCCAGCGGGCCTGTCGCGAAATGGGTATCAAAACGGTAGCTGTCCATTCGGAGGCTGATGCAGATGCTAAATATGTCAAGCTTGCAGACGAATCTGTTTGCATCGGTCCGGCCTCATCTTCGTTAAGTTATCTGAATGTGCCTGCCATTATCAGTGCAGCCGAACTCACCGATGCTGAGGCGATCCACCCAGGTTATGGTTTTCTTTCAGAAAACGCAGATTTTGCGGAACGCGTCGAGTCGTCGGGGTTTGTGTTTATCGGCCCGAGGCCCGAAACCATACGTCTGATGGGCGACAAGGTTTCCGCAAAGGATGCCATGAAAGCGTCCGGCGTGCCTTGCGTCCCCGGATCGGATGGCGCATTGCCCGATGATCCTGAAGAGATCCGGCGCATAGCCAAGGAAGTTGGCTACCCGATTATTATCAAGGCTGCTGGCGGCGGCGGTGGTCGCGGCATGCGTGTCGTGCATAGCGATGGCGCCTTGCTCAATGCCGTTGCCATGACCCAGGCCGAAGCGCAATCTGCTTTCGGTAATCCGGTTGTCTACATGGAGCGCTATCTGCAAAGACCCAGGCACATTGAAATACAGGTTCTGGCGGATGAGCACGGCAATGCCATCCATCTTGGCGAACGCGACTGCTCGATGCAACGTCGTCATCAGAAAATTCTGGAGGAAGCGCCGGCACCTGGGCTTGATTCCAAATTACGCGACAAAATTGGCGAACGCTGCGCCGCAGCCTGTCGAAAAATTGGCTATCGCGGCGCGGGGACCTTTGAGTTTTTATATGAAGACGGTGAGTTTTTCTTTATAGAAATGAATACCCGCGTTCAGGTAGAACATCCGGTCACGGAGTTGATTACTGGCGTGGATATCGTACAGGAGCAAATTCATATTGCTGCCGGTGAGGCATTACGTTACAAGCAAAAAGATATTGTGTTTCGTGGCCATGCAATTGAATGTCGTATCAATGCCGAGCACCCGTATACGTTTATTCCCTCGCCCGGGCGCATAACTGCTTATCATGCACCTGGCGGTCCCGGCATACGCGTGGATTCGCATGTTTATCAGAATTATTTTGTACCGCCGCACTACGATTCCATGATAGGCAAATTACTCGCGCATGGATCTACGCGTGAGCAAGCTATTGCACGGATGCGCACTGCGCTAATGGAAATGATTGTCGAAGGCGTCAACACGAATATTCTGCTACATCAGGATTTGATGCAAGACGCTAATTTCATTCAAGGCGGTACCAGCATACATTACCTTGAACAAAAGCTGGCTAAACCTACTCACAGCTAGGGATTTATTATGCCATGGCAATCGGTAAAGCTAGCCGCCACTGCTGATGAAGCAGATCGTTTGTCTGATGCCCTAATGTCGCTTGGAGCCCTGTCCGTAAGCATAGAAGATGCCGCAGCAGGGACAACTGGCGAAGCGCCGATTTTCGGCGAACCGGGCATGCCTGTCGATGCATTATGGCGTGATAATTATGTTGTGGCCTTATTTGAAGAAAAGGCCAATGTTCATAAGATTTTGCTGGCAGCTGCAACCGAGTGTGCTTATGCGCTTTCAGCATATGCCATTGAGCCGGTCGAAGAACAAGATTGGGTCAGGCTAACACAGGCGGAATTCGATCCTATACGCATCTCAGAACGTTTGTGGATCATCCCCAGTTGGCACGATGCGCCTGATGTGCATGCCATTAACCTTAAGCTCGATCCGGGTTTGGCATTCGGCACCGGTTCGCATCCTACTACTCGCTTATGCCTGCAATGGCTAGATCAGCATCTTGCTGTCAGTGCATCCGTTCTGGATTATGGGTGCGGATCCGGCATTCTGGCTATTGCGGCTTTGAAGTTTGGTGCCGGCAACACATACGGCGTTGACATTGACCCTCAGGCTATCGTTACCGCCAGGGATAATGCCGCCAATAATGCTGTATGTGCCAATTTTTATCTTCCAGAAACCGATCCAGGCTTGCGTACTGAAATTGTTATCGCTAACATTTTAACCAATCCCTTGCTTGCCTTAGCGCCACTGTTGGCCGACAGGTGCCTGCCAGGCGGCAAAATCGTTTTGTCTGGTATCCTTGCCGAGCAGGCAGACAAGGTAATATCAGCCTATAGCCCATGGTTTAATATTTCGCAATGGCGTTGCGATGAAGGCTGGGTTTGCCTTTCCGGAGATAAGTTTACGTGACTTTACAAACCACATGTCCCATCTGCCATACTGTATTCAGGGCGAGTAAATCGTCGCTTACAGGCTCCAAGGGCATGGTGCAATGTGGCGTATGTGGCATGGTGTTTAATGCCCATCAAAATGCTTTTGAAGTGGACACCGGTACACAAAACGACTCGCCTGACAGTGCAGCAGATCAACCCATTGATGCAATCGTCGAGTTGCCTGCACCTCCGCAGCCAGATGAAGATGCATCCGTCATCGTCGATATTTCAGAACCAGAATCAACACAAATACAACCGGCTGAATCGCTTTTCAATGTCGATATGCCAATGGATGAACATATCAGTAGCGCTGAAAATGTTGCCGAAGACGATCATGCACAAGCTAATCCAATACAGTTCGGCAGTAAATCGCCTCGCAAGCATATTTTAGCGTGGTCCGTTTTTTCGCTATTGCTGATTTGTTTGTTAATCTTGCAATTTTCAATATTTTATCGCGTTGAACTCGCTACCAATGTGCCGCAACTTGAACCTGTATTGCATGAATTTTGTAAATTAACGAATTGCAGCATCGATTTGCCCAAAGATGTCAACCTGGTCAAAATTACTGATACCGTATTTGAAGTCGACCCTAAAAATCCAGATTTAATTTCTGTGCGCATCGGACTGGAAAATGAATCCGATATGAGAATAGGATTACCCAATGTGGCATTGTCACTGACGAATGATCAGGATGAGGTTATTGCCAAGCGCAATTTTACGCCCAGTCAGTTTTTGATCCCGCCAGCCAATGAAAAAAGCGGCATTCCCGCACATGAAGCCGTCTCTGCTCATTTATTACTGGATGTACATGGCATTTCGGTTTCAGGGTATAAAGTGTTGTTATTTTATTAATCTCTTTGTAGGGACAATAAAAAAGCAATCCTGAGATTGCTTTTTTATTAGGTTGATTTACATCAATCAAATCACGAATGCTTTCTCAGCTTCTGTATCGCTGCTATCTGTGCGATTGCTTCAGCCAGCTCTGCTTGCGCTTTTGCATAATCCATTGCCGATGAATGATTCTTCATTGCTTCTTCGGCCAAACGTTTAGCTTCCTGCGCGCGTGACTCATCCAGATCCTTGCCGCGAATAGCGGTATCCGACAGAATAGTGACCACATAGGGCTGCACCTCCAGCATGCCGCCCGAAACATAAATCAGCTCTTCCTCAGCAACGTCAGGTTTCTTGATACGAACGGAACCAGGCTTGATTCTGCTCAGCAGCTGCGTGTGACGAGGATAAATTCCTACTTCACCCATTTCTGCCGGCACAATAACGTACTCTGCTTCACCAGAAAACAAAGCTGTTTCAGCACTTACTATATCTACATGTATGGTCATTGCCATAAATCTTTCTTCCCTGCGAACGGTCAGCGGGCGTAACCGCAATTACGCCCTGGCTGGGATTACTGGATGGTCTTGGCTTTCTCGACCGCTTCTTCAATAGTGCCGACCATGTAAAAGGCTTGCTCTGGCAAGTGGTCATATTCACCGTTGACGATGGCCTTGAAACCGCTGATAGTATCCTTGAGCGATACATATTTACCTGGTGCACCGGTAAACACTTCAGCAACGAAGAACGGTTGGGACAGGAAGCGCTGAATCTTACGCGCACGTGCCACAGCCAATTTATCTTCCGGAGCCAACTCATCCATACCCAGAATCGCAATAATGTCACGCAATTCCTTGTAACGCTGCAGCACTGACTGTACACCACGGGCAACACTGTAATGCTCATCGCCAACCACTAATGGATCCAATTGGCGTGAGGTCGAATCCAGCGGATCAACAGCTGGATAAATACCCAATTCGGCAACTTGACGGGACAGCACAACGGTAGCATCCAAGTGGGCAAACGTAGTTGCAGGCGATGGGTCGGTCAAGTCATCTGCTGGAACGTATACAGCCTGGATCGATGTAATCGAACCTTTCTTGGTTGATGTGATACGTTCTTGCAAACGGCCCATTTCTTCTGCCAGCGTAGGCTGATAACCCACGGCGGAAGGCATACGACCCAGCAGTGCTGAAACTTCAGTACCAGCCAGTGTATAGCGGTAGATGTTATCAACAAACAGCAGCACGTCGCGACCTTCGTCACGGAAGTATTCGGCCATGGTCAGACCTGTCAGAGCAACGCGCAAACGGTTGCCAGGCGGCTCATTCATCTGGCCATAGACCAGTGCAACTTTATCCAGAACGCCGCCGTCTTTCATTTCGTGGTAGAAGTCGTTACCTTCACGAGTACGTTCGCCCACACCGGCAAACACAGAATAACCGCTGTGTTCAACTGCGATGTTGCGGATCAGTTCCATCATGTTAACGGTCTTGCCCACACCGGCACCACCGAACAAGCCGACTTTACCGCCTTTAGCAAACGGACAGATCAGATCGATCACTTTGATGCCGGTTTCCAACAGTTCGTTGGAAGCTGCCAATTCATCAAATGCAGGCGCCTTACGATGTATGCCCCAGGTCGTATCGTTGCCGATAGGACCCATTTCATCGATAGGGTTACCCAGCACGTCCATGATACGGCCTAGCGTCTTGACGCCAACCGGCACGGAAATCGGAGCACCAGTACCGCTTACCAGCATGCCACGGCGCAGACCGTCGGTCGTTCCCATTGCAATAGCTCGAACTACGCCATCCCCTAACTGTTGTTGGACTTCCAACGTCAGTTCAGGCGTTTCCATTTTTAATGCATCATAAACCTTAGGCAGTGCATCACGCGGAAACTCCACGTCCACAACTGGGCCAATGATTTGTACGATTTTGCCTTGACTCATCGTCGTTCCTTGAAATATCAAAATTACTTAAACGGCCGCAGCACCAGCTACGATCTCGGAGAGTTCTTTAGTAATGGCAGCTTGACGGGTCTTGTTATAGACCAGTTTGAGCTCGCCAATCACATTTTTGGCGTTGTCAGAAGCAGCCTTCATTGCAACCATACGCGCACTTTGCTCGCAAGCCATATTTTCAGCCACAGCCTGATAGATCAACGCTTCGATATATCGAATCAACAAAGCATCAACCACCGATTTTGCTTCCGGCTCGTAAATGTAATCCCAGTGATGAACGGGCTTATCATCTTCTGGCGCAGACAGCGGTAATACCTGCTGCACCATTGGCTCTTGCTTCATTGTGTTCACAAAGCGGTTATACACTATGTGCAGCGCATCTATTTTCCCTTCCATATAGGCATCCAGCATGACCTTAACTGGTCCTATCAGACGTTCTATATGCGGGGTATCACCCAGCGCCACTACATGTGAAACCACATTTGCCCCGGAGCGTTGCAGAAAACCCAAACCCTTATTACCTATTGCGGTCACATCCACGCCCAGCTTCGCTGCATCCCATTTTTTCAACTGGTTTACAACCAAACGCAATACGTTGGTGTTAAGACCGCCACACAAGCCCTTATCCGTAGTAACTACTATCAAACCGACGCGTTTTTCAGCTTCGCGCTTAACTACAAATGGATGCTTGTATTCAGGATTGGCTTGGGAAAGATGAGCGGCAACATTTCCTATTTTCTCGGCATATGGGCGAGCAGCACGCATGCGTTCCTGCGCTTTGCGCATTTTCGCTGCAGCCACCATTTCCATAGCACGAGTGATCTTGCGCGTATTTTCTACGCTCTTGATCTTGGTCCGTATCTCTTTACCTGAAGCCATGATTGTTATCCAATCAATAAACGGCTGAGGACTTGAATTCCTCAATAGCCTTGGTTAATGCAGCTTCAACGTCAGCAGGCATATCACCAGTGCTTTGCATTTTATCCATCAACGCACCGTGTTTGGACTTCACTGAAGATGCCAGCGCCGCTTCAAATGCAAGCGTCTTCTTGACATCGATGTCGTCCATATAACCTTTGTTAACTGCGAACAGAGTCAAAGCCATTTCTGCGACATTCATAGGCGCATACTGGTTTTGCTTCATCAACTCGGTTACCAGTTTGCCGCGTTCCAATTGCTTGCGTGTGGCTTCGTCCAGATCAGAAGCAAACTGTGCAAATGCTGCCAACTCGCGATACTGGGCCAATGCCAGACGAGTACCGCCACCCAGCTTCTTAATCACTTTGGTTTGCGCAGCGCCGCCAACGCGCGACACTGACAAACCGGCGTTAATTGCTGGTCGTATGCCGGCATTAAACAGATCGGTTTCCAGGAAGATCTGGCCGTCGGTAATCGAAATCACGTTAGTCGGCACGAATGCAGAAACGTCACCAGCTTGCGTTTCGATCACAGGCAATGCAGTCAAAGAGCCGGTTTTACCCTTTACTTCGCCGCCAGTTAACTTCTCGACGTAATCGGCATTGATGCGCGATGCGCGCTCCAGCAAGCGGGAGTGCAAGTAAAAAACGTCGCCGGGATAAGCTTCACGACCAGGCGGACGACGCAGCAAGAGCGAAATTTGACGATATGCCCAAGCTTGCTTGGTCAAGTCATCGTATACAATCAAAGCGTCTTCGCCGCGATCACGGAAATACTCACCCATGGTGCAACCCGCATAAGGTGCAATATATTGCATTGCTGCAGAATCTGAAGCAGTAGCTGCAACCACAATGGTGTGCCCCATTGCACCATGCTCTTCCAGCTTGCGCACTACGTTGGCAATCGACGATGCTTTTTGGCCAACCGCAACATAGATACAAATTACGCCGGTACCTTTTTGGTTGATGATCGCATCAACTGCAACGGCCGTTTTGCCCGTTTGACGATCGCCAATGATCAGCTCACGCTGACCGCGTCCAATAGGCACCATTGCGTCAACCGATTTCAAACCGGTTTGCAGCGGTTGCGTAACCGACTGACGTTGGATAACGCCTGGCGCAATTTTTTCAATCGGCGACGATAACTTGGTATTGATCGGGCCTTTACCATCGATAGGCTGACCCAGCGAATCAACAACGCGGCCAATCAGTTCAGGACCAATGGGTACTTCAAGAATACGTCCGGTGCACTTGACCGTATCGCCTTCAGTAATATGTTCGTATTCACCCAGCACAACGGCGCCGACGGAGTCGCGCTCCAGGTTCAGCGCCAAACCGAAGGTGTTGCCAGGAAACTCCAGCATTTCCCCTTGCATCACATCGGACAGGCCGTGCACGCGAACGATACCGTCCGTTACAGACATGACAGTACCTTGCGTACGCAACTCTGCGGCTACGGCAAGGTTCTGTATTTTACTTTTAATGAGATCACTGATCTCGGTGGGATTGAGTTGCATTGATAGCTCCTAACGGAATCTCTTAACGTTTTAACGCGTATGCCATGCCTTGTAGTTTACCTCGCACCGAAGCGTCATACACTTCGTCGCCTACCATTACGATTACGCCGCCGATCAGGGCTGCATCTACCGTTACAGTTGCGTTGATTTTGCGATTAAACTTTTTTTCAAGGCGGGCGGACAGTTCCGCAATTTGTTCTGTGCTCATGGCAAACGCACTAGTTACACTCGCTTCTAGTACGCCACCCTCATTAGCTTTCAGTGATTCAAATTGAGTAACAATTTCTGGCAGTACATTAAGCCGACCGTTTTCTATCAGCAACTTGATAAAGTTGCCCGCTTCGGCATTAAGGTTTTTGCCAGTGACACTCAAAAATAATTCACTCAGCTGGCTGCTGTCGACTTTCGGATCTACAGATAATCTCTGCATTTCGCTATCGGCAGCGACCAGTTGCGCAAATGCTAATTGCTCTGCCCAGGAAGCCAGCGAATTGGTTTCCTTGGCCAGACGAAACACAGCCTCTGCATATGGACGGGCAATAGTTGCTAATTCAGCCATGATTACAGCTCGTTCTGTATCGCGACGAGCAAGTCAGCATGTGCTTTTGCGTCTATTTCACGACGCAGAATTTTTTCAGCACCCGCTACTGCCAGTTCAGCTACTTGTGCACGCAATGCTTCCTTGGCGCGCACCGTTTCTTGAGCAACACTTGCTTGAGCGCTTGCAATCATGCGATCGCCTTCCGCTTTTGCAGCATTCTTCGCTTCTTCGACCAACTGTACAGCGCGCTTTTCTGCCTGTGCGATAATCTCAGCCGCTTTTTGTTTCGACTCATGCAGGTTTTCACTGGCTCGCTTTGCAGCCAATTCCAGCTCATGCTTACCGCGTTCACCTGCAGCCAAACCGTCTGCAATCTGTTTTTTGCGCTCAACGAGCGCTTGCATAATCGGTGGCCATACGAATTTCATGCAGAACCACACAAACACGAAAAACGTTATGGATTGTCCGATTAAGGTAGCATTAATATTCATGCCAGAACCTTTCTACGTTTGTAAGTTGCAGTTTAGCCTGCAACCGCAAACAATACGTACATTGCCAAACCAACAGCGATCATAGGCACAGCGTCAACCAGACCCATAACGATGAAGAATTGTGTACGCAGCATTGGGATCAGTTCTGGTTGACGAGCTGCACCTTCCAGAAAACGGCCGCCAAGAATACCGATACCGATAGAAGCGCCCAAAGCACCCAATCCCATCATCATTGCGCCTGCAACATAAAGCACTGCGTGAATCATATCCATTTACTACTCCTCAATTAAAAAAGCAAAACAATTAACAAAATCTTAATGGTGTTCCTGATGAGCCATGTCCAAATATACGATGGTCAAGGTCATGAAAATAAATGCTTGCAGCGTGACAATTAAAATATGGAATACTGCCCAAGCCCATTGTAAAGCACCGCCAAACAATCCAATACCGAT
Source organism: Sulfuriferula sp. (assembly GCA_031291235.1). Lineage (GTDB taxonomy): Bacteria > Pseudomonadota > Gammaproteobacteria > Burkholderiales > Sulfuriferulaceae > Sulfuriferula. Next base: position 422,760 of record JARLJL010000009.1, on the reverse strand, counting down.
GCCGCCGCCAAACATCAATGCAATCAATATGAATATCATTTCGCCTGCGTACATATTACCGAACAGCCGCAACGCCAAAGAAACAGGTTTCGCAACAAGGTTCACGCCCTCCAGGAATATGTTAGCTGGCAAGCCAAATTTACCGAACGGCTGCAATGTCAATTCGCCGACGAACCCGCCCAGACCCTTCATTTTTATGCTGTAAAAAACCACCAGGAAAAATACGGAAATCGCCATGCCGAATGTTGCATTTGGGTCTGTACTTGGAACTACTTTGAAAAATGGCAATCCCAATAGATGAGCAATACGCGGTACCCAGTCAACCGGGAGCAAATCCATCAGATTCATTAACAGAATCCAGACAAATATGGTTAATGCGAGCGGCGCTACAAGAGGATTTTTACCGGAGAACGAGCCGCGTACGCTGGTGTCGATAAATTCAACTATCCATTCCACAAAATTTTGCACGCCTGTCGGTATACCTGCTGACGCCGTCTTGGCTACCGAGCGAAATACCAGCAAAAAAATCAAGCCCAGAAAAATGGACATGCCCAGCGTATCCAGATTTAACGCCCAGAACCCCATCTCTTTTGCCTGTTCGGCGCTATGTGCAAGACCCCAATCGCCTCCGGGCAGTTTTCCAAAGGTCAGATTTTGTAAGTGATGTTTTATATATTCGGAGGAAGTAAGTGCTTCAGTCGACATTATGGTTACTCTAACTCTGTTTAATTTTATTTCTGCCGGTACGTATAAATATTACGCCTAGCAGAAACACTAATTGTCCAATTATAAAACTTACCAATACTATCAGCGGCGATAGTTTTAATACGCCCAACATACCTACTGCCAACAAGCCCCCAATCAATATAAACCGCTCAATTGCGGACCAGTACAATGCTTTTAGGCTTTCTTCTGCCGGAGCATCAGTACTGCGATTGACCTTTAACATGCGCCAGTATAAAAAACTGCTGTTAATTACGGCGACCATACTGCCATATAGCGCTGATTTAATCGCAAGAGGGATATTAAACTCGATTGCCAACATTGCAATAATAGCTACAATTAATTGCAATTTAATAACAGCTTTAATTATCTCTGTGTCTTGCTTTTTGTGCTGTATGGTTGATTGCATCGTCTACCATTATTTTGCACGAATTCAGGTAGCCCAAGCCAGTCGGCCAGGCAATTAGACAGCGATAATACATTACACTGTCTATTTTATGCAACCCTTTGATTTATATAGCGCTCATCGACACATTAAGTTTTAATTATAACTTATTGATTATATTGTCTAACTGCTCGTTGTTGTCGTATTCAATCATTAATTTTCCAGATCCGTTTTTCCGCGTTTGTATTGCGACTTTTGTCCCCAGTCTGTCCGACAGGCTTATTTCCAGATTCGCCACGTCTCTGTCCTGTTTTACTTCCTGCTGCTGTACGGGTGCGAGCATGCGGGTTACCAGTCGTTCCGTTTCCCGTACGGATAATTGCCGCTTTACAACCTCGTGCGCTATCCCCAGTTGCTGATTAACCGGTGCCGATAATATGGAACGAGCATGTCCCATATCTATTTGTGAGTCCATCACCAATGTTTGTATTTCCGGCTGCAAATTTAATAATCGTAACAAATTGCTAACGGCACTCCGCGAACGTCCTACAGCCTCTGCCGCCGTCTGGTGCGTCATACCGAACTCATCAATCAGCCTTTGTATGCCTGCCGCCTCTTCCAGCGGATTTAAATCTTCCCGTTGTATGTTTTCGATGAGCGCCATCGCCAATGCATCTTCATCAGCTACCGACTTTATCAGCACCGGTACTTCTGTTAACCCAGCCATTTGCGCCGCACGCCATCTCCGCTCCCCCGCAATAATTTCCAATTGCTGATTAGCGATTTCCCGTACAAGTATTGGCTGCATCAGTCCTTGTGTTTTAATGGATTCAGCTAAAGCTGCAAGGCTTACCTCATCCATTTTTGTTCTTGGTTGATACTTGCCAGACTGTAGTTTATTTACAGCGACATTCTGCAATTCATGTGCGATCAGAGCCGGAGATACATCTTCACCCAGAAGTGCATCTAGTCCGCGTCCCAATCCTCGTGCCTTTTTCATCAAACTTCCTTTCACGATCTTTTACCTTGCTTCTAACTGATCGCCATTAACCAATTCAGCCGCCTTATAGATTACGAACCGGTTTTTACCGTTACGCTTTGCCTTATACATGGCTTGATCTGCATTATGGAGCAATTGCGCACCATCCGTTCCATTTTCCGGATAAAACGATATGCCAACGCTTACGCCGATGCTGCAAACGACAGCGCCGATACAAAACGGCTCACTCAGAAATGCAATCAGCTTGTTTGCTACGGACGTAATAATTTCAATTGTTTCACTGTCCTGCATGATTATGACAAACTCATCACCACCCACCCGAGCTATGAAGTCACGCTCTCTTAACATACCTTGCATTCTTTGTGCAGCAAGCGATAGCAGACGGTCCCCTACTGCATGACCATACTCGTCATTAACCTTTTTGAATCCGTCCAGATCCAGATACATGACGGCAAATGATTTTTGTTTGGATGTTTGCTGAATTTTCTGCTGCAAATAACCGTTTAGCTGACTTTTATTTGCCAATCCTGTCAAAGCGTCCCGCGTTGCTTTTTTATGAAGCCGTAATCTACTTGCCTCGACATTCAACAAGCGAATTTCCATATTACCTACGTGTTTTCTTGCTCTGCGCCAAACGACAAAGCTGATTGCCATTACAACAATAACAACGAACAAACCCATCCATAATATGGCGCCACGTGTCGCATAGTACTTACCCTTTGCCTTTTCCAACATTCTTTGCACCTGCAACTGCTGGTGTTCGTGCAAGCTGACAAATGTCATTCTAATCGTATTTTGTTGTTGCATAACAGTACTTTGCAGCAGAAACTGAGCCGCTTCAGTATTGCCTACCTTAATCATATTTATTACATCGAGTTGGGCTGTTTTAATTTTTTGCAGATTCATGAGTTGTTCTTTTAGCAAAATCTGCTCATTTGGATCTTTTTCAATTCGAATCAATTGCCGCATGGCATTTAATGCCTGATTGTTATAACGCTGAAATTCTAGATACTCAAACTGGCGTTCTTCCTCATCCTTATTCAAGCTCATTTTTACCAGCAACCCCGCCCGTCTATCGCCGATAGTTTCAGCTTCATTCAATAGGCGTAATTTCTCAAACTGATGCGTCGTCGTTTGCTCGATTGAATCCTGTAAATCATCCAGTTGACTAATGCTATATCCGATTTGGGTCAAAACCAGTCCGATTAAAATAACGAATGCCGCCAGCACCGATTTTAGAAATACGTGTGAGTCCATCTCCATATTACGATCCAAATTTCGGTTCATATGCAACACCTCTTACGTTATCAACCATGATGCCATATCTGGAAATATGGCATATCTGCTGTTGTTGTCAGTAGTTATTGCGACACAAATATGTTCGTTTCATACTCGTCTTGTCAGAACTTCCTGCGCCAGTGCCAGATAGGCTTGAGCACCTTTTGATCCAGGATCGTACATCAATGCAGGTTGGCCGTAGCTTGGCGCTTCTGCCAGTCGTATATTTCTTGGAATAACCGTATCGTATACCTTATTGCCGAAATGACTTTTAAGTTGTTCGGAAACTTGTTGTGCCAATGTACTTCTGGGATCGAACATGGTTCGCAGCAATCCCTCGATTTCCAAGCGCGGATTAAAATTTCCGCGTATTTTTTTAACTGTATTCACCAGATCCGACACACCTTCCAGCGCATAATATTCGCACTGCATAGGAATCATTACAGCATCTGCGGCTGTCAATGCATTAACCGCCAACAAATTTAATGCTGGCGGGCAATCTATAAGTATAAAATCGTAGTCTTGAATTATTTCCGTCAATGCCGTTTTTAGCCTGATCTCTCGACCACTTTCGTCTACCAGCTCTACTTCAGCTCCTGCCAAATCACGATTGGCCGGCAATATGTCAAATTTTCCATTTGCGCTATATTTTTTAATCGTGCTTATCGTTTCCAATCCCAACAGCAGATGGTATACGCTCTTCTTTAATTCCCTCTTGTTTACACCGCAACCCATCGTTGCATTACCTTGCGGATCCAGATCCACTAAAAGCACACGCGAACCGGACGCTGACAGACTTGCCGCAAGATTAACTGCGGTCGTGGTTTTCCCAACCCCACCTTTTTGGTTGGTAATCGCGAATATTTTAGTCATCAGCCTCTTTCAATATCACTAAATGTCTTTTTGCTTCTAACGGCTTCACATCCAATTCATGTACGGATACAACCTCAATTCCCTCGGCCAGGCCGGTTAGTTCCTGCTCCGGATATACGCCTTTCATGGCATACCAGCATCCATTCGCTGCTATTAAATTCCGGGTTAACTCTATGAATAGATTGATTTCCGAAAATGCTCGCGAAATTATTCCATCAAATTTTATTTCCGGAGCAATTGTTTCCACACGTCCAGACAATACATTTACATTAGACAGCCCCAGCTCTATAACAACCTGTTGCTGAAATGCCGATTTTTTCTTGTTGCTGTCTATTAGGGCGACATTCCATGCCGGATTAATTATTGCGAGAGGAATCCCCGGCAAACCTGCACCGCTACCCACATCCAGCAAGTTTTTAGCTTTGACATAGGGATACACAGACAAACTGTCCAACAAATGATGCGACAACATTTTATTGGGGTCACGTACCGCCGTGAGATTGTGAACCCTATTCCATTTTTCTATTAAATTCAGATATGCCAGCAACAGCTCGCCTTGCGTTTCAGATATGGTAACGCCCAAAATCGCGGCATGTTCGATCAAATAACTTAACATACTCATGCGACGGATTTGCTACGACCATTCCCATGCCGTTTTAAATAAACCAGCAATAACGATATTGCCGCAGGTGTAATCCCAGATATGCGTGACGCCTGCCCAATTGTTTCCGGCTTGTGTCGATTCAGCTTTTGTCGTACTTCTATTGATAGCCCAGGCACCTGGTTATAATCCAATTGCGGCGATAGTGTTTGATGTTCTTGCGTTTGCGCACGGACGATCTCTCCGCGCTGGCGTTCGATATAGCCTTGATATTTTGCCTGTATTTCCACTTGTTCAGCTGTGACCTGATCGGATATCCCCTCTCCGGCAGCCGTCAGCGTCATCAATTTTTCGTAAGTCACATCCGGTCTGCGCAGCAGCTCATACAAATTGTATTCACGTTCAATTTCCTTACCCAGAACACGATCCGACTCCTCTTTGCTTAGTGTTTCGGGCCGCACCCAGACGTTACGCAAGCGTACCTGTTCTTTTTCTATCGATTCCTTTTTGTTTATAAAAGCTCGCCAACGCAGGTCATCAACAACGTCCAGCTCTCTGCCGATTTCCGTCAAGCGCATATCGGCATTATCTTCTCTTAGCGATAACCGGTATTCCGCCCTGCTGGTAAACATCCGATAAGGCTCCGTGACACCCAGTGTCGTCAAGTCATCTACCATAACACCAAGATATGCCTCATCTCGCGCAGGATTCCAGCTTGCTTTACCTTGTGCGAACAGACCCGCATTAATCCCCGCCAGCAGACCCTGAGCGGCCGCCTCTTCATAACCGGTGGTTCCATTAATTTGACCGGCAAAAAACAGCCCTGCTATCGCTTTGGTTTCCAGGGAGCGTTTCAAGCCGCGCGGATCAAAATAATCGTATTCAATTGCATAACCGGGGCGTAATAAATGTGCATTTTCAAACCCTTTAATCGACCTGACTAAGGCCAATTGCACATCAAACGGCAAACTGGTTGAAATACCATTAGGATAAATCTCGTGCGTAGTTAAACCTTCCGGTTCCACAAAAATCTGATGGGATGTCTTGTCAGCAAACCGTACAACCTTATCTTCTATTGACGGGCAATATCGTGGTCCGACACCTTCTATTACACCCGTATACAATGGCGAGCGATCCAGCCCTCCTCGAATAATTTCGTGAGTGCGCTCTGAGGTATAAGTTATCCAGCAAGGGAGTTGCCGTGGATGTTGCGCTCGCGACCCCATAAAAGAAAATACGGGTACAGGATCATCGCCCGGTTGAACCTGCATAACCGAATAATCAATACTGCGTCCGTCAATTCGTGGTGGCGTACCTGTTTTCAGCCGGCCCACCGGCAAATTCATTTCGCGCAAACGATGTGCCAGACTGACTGCCGGTGGATCTCCCGCCCTGCCGGCAGCATAATTCGCTTGCCCTACATGAATTAATCCGGCTAAAAACGTTCCAGTCGTTAATACCACCGAGGTCGCATGAAATGTCAAACCAAGTTGGGTTTTGACCCCGATAACCCGATCTTGATCCAGAATCAGATCGTCTACGGCCTGTTGAAATAGCCATAAATTAGACTGATTTTCGATACGTGTGCGTATTGCTTGTTTGTACAACAATCTGTCGGCCTGCGCCCGGGTTGCTCGTACGGCAGGGCCTTTGGATGAATTTAGAATCCGGAACTGTATTCCCGCCTCGTCCGTCGCCGCCGCCATGGCGCCGCCCAACGCATCTATTTCTTTTACCAGGTGCCCCTTACCTATCCCACCGATAGAAGGATTGCATGACATCTGTCCTAACGTTTCAATATTATGCGTCAGCAAGAGCGTACGGACACCCATACGCGCCGAAGCCAGAGCAGCCTCTGTTCCGGCATGACCACCGCCAACCACGATAACGTCGTATTTATCCAGAAAGCTCATTTTCAGTTCGTTACTCAAAATAATTTATTAACCGTAGGGCATACATCATGCACTATTGTACCAAAGGCCCATTACTCAATTCGTTTTTAATCAAGTTATTCTATGATGTTTCACGTGAAACATCATGGCTGATTAAAAAATAGACAGCCCAAAACAAGCTGTATTGGGTTTTATCAAGCATCGGCATGGCAAAGCATTATCTAGAGCAAATATTTGCACCGAGCGCGTTTAAGGGCGTTTTACTACTTGCCTATACAAAAACGACTGAAAATTTCACCCAGCAAATCATCGGCGCTGAATTCGCCTGTAATGGAAGACAAAGCATATTGTGCCAACCTTAGCTCTTCTGCAAAAAACTCTAATGCGGTTGCCTGTAATTTCGCAGCATGCTCAAGATGGTTTTTTGCATCTCGTATGGCTTTTAAATGCCTTTCTCTTGCCATAAAGACACTACTGCTTTCAGATTGCCATCCCGCGATTTCCAGTATGGCCATTTTCAATTTATTGATGCCATCGCCCGTTTTAGCGGAAATATAAATTTCCTGCCCGGTATTCGACATTGCTTCATGAAACAGATCAATTTTATTATGTAAGGTAAATAGTGGCAGAGCGGGTGGCAGCCTGGCAATTATGTCTTGTTCTGATGCGGTTATGCCGTGTTGTACGTCAACTATAAGCAACGCCAGATTTGCTTTGGATATGGCCGCCCAGGTTCGTTCGATGCCTATGCGCTCTACTTCATCTTCGGTATCGCGCAAACCGGCTGTATCGATCACATGCACCGGAACACCTTCGATTTGTATGGTTTCTCGTACAGCATCCCGAGTTGTGCCCGCAATCGATGTCACGATCGCCAGCTCCTGCCCCGCTAGCCGATTAAGCAAACTCGATTTACCGACGTTAGGTTGTCCTATCAAGACGACATGGATACCGTCTCGCAACAAGCTGCCTTGCTGGGCAGTTTGCTCCACCACTTCTACTTTTTGTTTGATTTCCTTTAGTCGCTCGAAAGCCTTGGCCGCCTGTAAAAACTCGAGTTCTTCCTCTGGAAAATCCAGCGTGGCTTCAACCAACATACGCAGATCAATTAAACCGCGTACCAATTCATCTATTCGAAGTGAAAACTCCCCTGTCAATGAACGCATAGCTGAACGCGCTGCTTGCGCCGAACTGGCATCTATTAAATCAGCAACGCTTTCGGCCTGAGCCAAATCAAGTTTATCGTTTAAAAAAGCGCGCTGTGTAAACTCCCCAGGGTTGGCTAACCGTGCACCTAACTGCAAGCACCGATTTAAAATTAAATTCAGCACTACCGGACCACCATGCCCCTGCAGCTCCAATACATCTTCACCGGTAAATGAATGCGGTGCAGGGAAATATAAAACTACGCCCTCGTCCAGACTATTACCTTCAGCGTCCAGAAATCGGGTGAAATGGGCATAACGCGGCTTGGGCGTTATGCCCAAGAGCGATTGCGAAAAAGCGCTTAAATTGCTACCGGATATTCGTACAATTCCTATGCCACCGCGTCCGGGTGCGGTGGCAATCGCAGCGATAGTATCCCGATCAGCGTTTAGCACGTGCCGCTTGCGAGGCCTCATACCGGCGAGTAATAACCCATTGTTGACTAATCGACAATATGTTATTTACAACCCAATACAATACCAGTCCGGCTGGGAAGAAAAAGAAGAAAATGCTGAATGCAACAGGCATAACCATCATTACTTTCGCCTGCATGGGGTCCGGGGGTGTAGGGTTTAACCGAGTTTGTAATATCATGGTTAAACCCATAATAATAGGCAATATATATAGCGGGTCCGGCGCTGACAAATCATGTATCCATCCAATAAATGGCGCTTGCCGCATTTCCACGCTGCCTAATAATGCCCAATACAGCGCAATGAACACCGGGATCTGAACAACTACCGGTAAGCAGCCGCCCAATGGGTTTACTTTTTCAGTCTTATACAAATCCATCATGGATTGATGCAGTTTTTGTCTATCGTCACTATGCAGCTCTTTGAGTTTTTGCAGTTTTGGTGCCAAGCCACGCATCTGCGCCATCGATTGATAACTCTTGGCCGACAGCGGGAAGAACATCAATTTAATGAGTATAGTCAGAATAACAATAGCCCAACCCCAGTTACCTACAATGCCATGTATCTTTTGCAACGACCAGAATATAGGTGCTGCGATAGGCGTAAGCCAACCATAATCAACCACATAATCCAGGCCCGGCGCCAGTGCCGTTAAGGTCTTTTGTATTTGCGGACCGACATACATAGGCACATCGAATGTAAGCGTAGCGCCTGGCAACAATTTGCCTTCTGGTAAAATCACACCGGCGCTATATTGATTATTGCCTATGGCTTTTGCGTAAAACTCACGTTTACCACCATTCTTTGGCAACCACACCGATACAAAATGATGTTGAACAATGCCTATCCAGCCATCATTGGAAAACTTAGGATAATTCTGCTCGCCCTTATCCAGTTTCTTGAATTCAATTTTAGTAAATTTATTTGCTTCGGTATATAAAGCCGGGCCAGTAAACGTGTGGACAACTTTGGACTCGCCTTCAGGTGTTTTACCGTCGCGCAATAACTGAAAATAAGCATCCACAGGAATGGTATTTGCACTTGAGTTACTTATTTGATAAGCAACATCAATTTTATAACTATCCCGATAAAAGGTATAAAGCTTAGTAACTTTAAGGCCGGTTTGTTCATTTACCCAAACCAGCGGTATTACTATCTTGTCTTGTCCCGGCATTAATTGATAATTGCCAGAAGCTAATGTAAACAGCGTTTTATGATTAGGTAAACCGGTACCAATTAAGCCCGTTTGCGCCACAAATGTGTGATTTGCGCTTTGTTCAAAAATATACAACGGCTTATTCTTATCCAGCGGGTCCTGATAATGAAGCAGGGCCATGCTACGTAAATCACCACCATTCGCATCGATGATGACGCGTACCAAATCTGTAGTTACAACAGCTTGCGCAGCGACCGGTAATTGACTGGCTGAGTTATTTGGCGCAACTGAATTAACGGAAGATGCTAATGTGGGTACAGGTGCATCAGCATTCAAATTTCCTGGCGCGGCAACAGGAGCGGCGATCGATTGCGGCGCCTCTTGCTTTTGCCAGGATTCCCATAACATCAGTAACGAAAAGGAAAAAACAACGAAAAGAACAAGTCTCTGGATATCCATGAATACAACGCTTAGCTATAAAAATGATTAAGGTACAGGATCGTAACCACCCGTATTATGTGGATGACAACGCGACACGCGCTTTATTGCTAACCATCCGCCCTTGAATGCACCATGTTTAGCAATTGCTTCAACGGCATATTGCGAGCATGTGGGCGTAAATCGACATCTGGGTCCCAACATAGGACTGATAGTGTACTGATAAATCTTTACAATTAGAATCAGGAATTGAGACATCGCTTAGTTTTTTGCAATAATAGAATCAGTTCAGCACGAACTACTTGTGATTCATTTTTATTGAATGGCTTCGTTATCCGGACAATGTAGTCCAAGGCAGGCAAAATCGGCCGCTGCAAGCGAAATACATCGCGTACGACTCGCTTTGCCAAATTACGCGTTACTGCCGTACGTAATTGTTTTTTACCCACGACGATACCTAAACGCGCTGTTTCATTGCCATTTGGTTTGGCATATACATTAACGAATTGCCCGCTTCTGCTACAGCGGAAATTAAAAACGGATGAATACTCATCCGTTTTTAACAATCGGCAACTTCGCGGAAAAGTATACCGAATATTCATTTCCTAGCTATTTGCAGATTACCGTGACTCACCTACAGCTAAACGAACACGGCCTTTAGCACGACGTGCATTAATAACAGCACGGCCGCCTTTGGTTCTCATTCTGACCAAAAAGCCATGAGTACGTTTACGGCGAATAACGGAAGGTTGATAAGTACGTTTCATAACAAAATCCTAATAAAAATAATTCCGTAGAACATAGCATTAGACTATTTTATTACCCACCTTGTCAAGAATAAACAATACTTTTCAAATAAAAATAATTCAAAAGTTGATAGATATCTTTTGTTACGCAGATTAAACTTAACACTGTTTTATCACAACCGATAACGTGCTTTTTTAAACACGCCAGACATCAGTAAATTCACTTGCATTTTATCTTTTAAAAATTAATTTTATGCATAACATATTTTGGTTAACAAATTTTGATCTTACGTTATGAATGAATTTTGGCAAGACTCCCTATCCAAACTTTCACATGAGCTGCCTGCACAGCAATTCAACACTTGGATAAAACCATTAAAACCGGTTGTCACTAATAATGAATTAAATTTAATGGCACCTAATCGATTTGTTTTGGATTGGGTCAAAGATAAATTTCTTTCTCGCATAGAGGAGCTTGCTCTTGCGTATTTTGGTACTTCGACGATTATAAATCTTGCGGTCGATACCACGCTTAAAAATAAAAACCACAATATAAACAATACAAATACGATTCCTGTTGAATCGATTATTGTTGCGCAGAAGAAAGATCCTCCCAAACGGCTTAATCCGGCATTTACTTTTGATACGCTGGTAACCGGAAAAGCCAATCAATTGGCTCGTGCTGCAGCCATACAAGTCGCTGAAAATCCAGGTGTTGCTTACAACCCGCTATTTATTTACGGTGGTGTAGGCTTGGGGAAAACCCATCTAATTCAAGCTATAGGAAATTTTGTACACGCTAACAATCCTGATGCCCGCATCAGTTACATACACGCGGAAAATTATGTATCCGATGTAGTTAAAGCCTATCAGCATAAAACTTTCGATGAGTTTAAGCGTCATTACCATTCTCTGGATTTATTGTTAATTGACGACATACAATTTTTTAGTGGAAAAAATCGTACTCAGGAAGAATTCTTTTATGCTTTTAATGCACTAATTGAGGCTAAAAAACAATTAATTATTACTTGCGATACCTATCCGAAAGAAATTTCCGGTATGGAAGATCGTTTAAAATCACGTTTCAGCTGGGGATTGACCGTATCAATTGATCCACCAGAGCTGGAAATGCGGGTAGCGATTTTATTAAAAAAAGCGACCGCCGAAGGAATCACGCTGGAAGAAAATATTGCTTTTTTTATTGCAAAACAAGTACGCTCTAACGTACGTGAACTTGAAGGTGCCCTTAAAAGAGTTTTTGCATATGCGCGATTTTCAAACCGCCCCATTACGCTAGAATCTGCAAAAGAAGCTCTCAAAGACTTGCTAGCTGTACAAAGCCGTCAAATTTCTATAGAAAATATTCAGAAAACTGTTGCCGACTTTTATAAAATAAAAATTATCGACTTGCATTCCAAAAAAAGAACACGTGCTTTAGTACGCCCTCGACAAATAGCCATGTCTCTTGCCAAAGAATTAACCAGCATGAGTTTACCGGATATCGGTTCATCATTTGGCGGCCGTGATCATACAACTGTATTGCATGCTTGTCGTAAGGTGACTGAATTAAAAGAAGAAGATGCTAATATAAACCGTGAATACGCTTTATTGTTGCAAGTACTTACAAGCTAGTGAATGCTATTTTATATTAAGTATAACTTGATAATACATTGTGGATAACTCAGGATTTTCAGATTTATGAAAAGTTATCCACAATTACTTAACACTGCTATGATAGTTTATCAACATCATTAATATATCAATAACACTATGTTTATAAATATAAATAGTAACTTATTGTCGAAAACTTAATTCTCTTATTATTGTTATTAAGGTTATATATGTTATTACTAGAAACTAATCGAGATGCACTACTTGGGCCATTACAAACGGTCACTGGCGTTGTAGAAAAAAGACATACCCTGCCTATTCTGTCTAATGTGCTTATTGAAAAAACACATAATCAATTATCAATGCTGGCAACAGATCTTGAAATCCAAATCAAAATCATTACTGAAACGAACTCTTCGGCAAATGATTTTGCAATTACAGTTGCCGCTAAAAAGGTTGTCGATATTTGTCGTGCATTTAATGACAAAGCAATTATTTCTTTGGAAAGCAATGATAATCAATTGCAAATCAAATCCGGTAAAAGCCGATTTAATTTGCAAACTTTACCGGCTCAGGATTTTCCAACAATAGAAACCGGCATTGATGCAGACAATCATATAAAGATATCGCAAAAAGTATTAAAAAATCTGATTTCCATGGTGCAATATGCTATGGCGCAACAAGATATTCGTTATTATTTAAACGGTATGTTATTGGTATTGAATGATAATGAAATTACTGTCGTAGCTACGGATGGACATCGATTGTGTCTTGCAGCCGATAAATTAACCGATACCGCAAGCAAACAGGAAATTATTATTCCGCGTAAAACCATACTGGAATTAACTAAATTACTAACCGATACCGATGATCAAATTACTATTACCATTTTCAAAAATCAGATTAAATTTGATATTGGCAATATTCAATTAATATCAAAAGTCATAGACGGAAAATTTCCAGACTATAATCGGGTTATTCCCACAACCCATACAAATATCTTAACAACCGATAGAATGTTACTGCAGCAGGCATTGCAACGCGCAGCGATTCTATCCAATGAAAAATTTAGAGGCGTACGCTTAGTCCTCGGACAAAACGAGCTAAAAATAGTTTGCAATAATAATGAGCAGGAAGAAGCGCAAGATGAGATCGAAGTTGATTATCATGGTGCCCCGCTTGATATTGGATTCAATGTGTCATATTTACTCGATGCATTGAATCATTTGAGTTCAGAAAAAATAAACTGCCATTTTGGTGATGCCAATAGCAGTATGCTAATGACGGTTCCTGAAAATGCGAATTACAAATACGTTATAATGCCCATGCGTATTTGATCTTGAAGTAATCAAAACAAGTTATTGTCCTCATGTTTCACGTGAAACATAATAATCGATCGAGTGTATCCATATGAATAAAGAATATGATTCAAATAGTATCCGCATCCTTAAAGGCTTAGATGCCGTACGTAAACGTCCAGGCATGTATATTGGGGATACGTCAGACGGAACTGGTTTGCATCATATGGTATTTGAAGTGCTGGATAATGCGATTGATGAAGCGTTAGGAGGACATTGCGACGATATCAAGGTTATTATTCATGCGGATAATTCCGTTTCGGTTGCCGATAACGGACGCGGCATTCCTGTCGACATTAAACAGGACGATGAGTTTAAACGATCGGCAGCCGAAATTGTCATGACCGAGTTGCATGCCGGCGGTAAATTCGATCAGAATTCATATAAAGTATCCGGTGGTTTGCATGGTGTCGGCGTATCTGTGGTAAATGCACTTTCCGACTGGTTAAAATTACGCATTTGGCGTAACGGCCATAGCTATCAAATGGAATTTAACCATGGCGAAGCCGTAAGTCCGTTGGCAGAAATCGGCAAGTCGGACAGACACGGCACCGAAGTTCACTTTTTTGCCTCGAAAGAAACATTTGGCTTGATAGAATTTCATTTTGATATTTTGGCAAAACGGATACGGGAACTTTCATTTTTAAATAATGGCGTAAAAATTGAATTGCTGGATCAGCGCGATGGAAAGAGCGAAAATTTTGCCTTATCCGGCGGCGTTCAAGGTTTTGTGCAATATATGAATCGCGCCAAATCTGTATTGCATCCGCATATATTTTATGCGGTTGGTGAAAAAGATGGGATGACCGTAGAAGTTGCGATGCAATGGAACGATTCCTACGCTGAAACCGTACAATGTTTTACTAATAACATACCGCAGCGAGATGGCGGTAGCCATCTAACCGGTATGCGTACGGCAATGACTCGCACTCTGAATCAATACATAGAACAAAATGAATACGCGAAGAAAGCAAAAATAGATACTACCGGCGATGACATGCGAGAAGGATTAACTTGCGTATTGTCGGTAAAAGTACCGGAACCGAAATTCTCATCGCAAACTAAGGACAAACTGGTGTCCTCTGAAGTGCAGCCGGTTGTATCTGAAATTATCAGTCAAAAACTCACTGAGTTTTTGCTGGAAAATCCAAATGACGCCAAAATCATAGTTAATAAAATTATAGATGCTGCACGAGCGCGGGATGCCGCGCGCAAAGCCCGCGAAATGACCCGACGTAAAGGTGTACTAGACGGTATGGGACTTCCCGGAAAACTAGCCGATTGCCAGGAAAAAGATCCTGCCATGTCGGAAATATATCTGGTCGAAGGAGATTCTGCAGGCGGATCTGCCAAACAAGGTCGCGATCGTAAATTTCAGGCAATACTGCCGCTTAAAGGTAAAATTCTGAACGTTGAAAAAGCACGGTTCGATAAACTGATTTCCAGCCAGGAAATAGCGACGCTGATTACAGCACTGGGTACGGGCATAGGTAAAGATGAATATAACGCGGATAAATTACGTTATCACCGTATTATTATCATGACAGATGCCGACGTAGACGGCTCCCATATTCGCACCTTGTTGCTGACATTCTTTTATCGCCAGATGCCGGAATTGGTAGAGCGCGGTCATATTTATATAGCACAACCGCCACTGTATAAGGTGAAATACGGTAAAACAGAACGCTATTTAAAAGATGAACATGAATTAAAGGCATTTTTATTAGCCGAAGCGACAAAAGATACCAAGTTGATAACGGCTGAACAAGGCGGTACCGAAATAAGCGGTGTGGCATTGGAAAATATAGCCAAATCCTATCTGCTGGCAGAAGCAGTTATTGAACGCATGAGCCGCGTCATTGACGGCGCAATTATGCACACGTTAATGGATATAGCACCTATATCGCTTTCTAATCAACAAGATGCAGAGAAATCAGCACAAACATTAAAGGCCGCAATAGAAGATCCGGCCGTAGATATAGAAGTAGAATACAGTACGGAAAATGAATCGTACTCATTGAAAATTAATCGTCGTCATCATGGCAACATACAAGTAACGCGACTGGATGCCGATTTTGTACAAGGCGGCGATTACGCCCAGATTCGTGAAACCAGTCAGGTTTTACAAGGATTATTGTCAGTCGGCGCCAAGGCCATACGCGGGGAAAAAACTCAATCCGTATCAAGCTTTAAGGATGCTCTGGAATGGCTGCTCGGTGAGGTAAAACGCGGCCTGGCAATTCAGCGCTACAAAGGACTGGGTGAAATGAATCCAAGCCAGTTATGGGAAACTACCATGGATCCGACGGTACGCCGATTAATGCGTGTACAAATTGATGATGCAATCAGTGCAGATGAAATATTCGTTACGTTGATGGGCGATCAAGTTGAGCCGCGACGCGCATTTATCGAAACTAATGCTTTGGGTGTTAGAAATCTGGACGTGTAACTTCTTCAGTTTATTTTAGTAGGAAAGTGAACGATTATTCTGGTACCTCGCCCATGTTCTGGGGTAGAGATAATCAACTCAGCTTCATGTAATTTGGTAATTTCCTGCACGATGGCAAGTCCCAGTCCGCATCCATTACCGGGACTGCCATCGACACGATAAAAGCGCTCCAGCACCTTTTCACGCTGCGGTTCGGGAATACCTATCCCGTTATCCTCTACTTCCAGCGTAGCTTTGTTGTCGTTTTGATAACACCGTACGGTGACATAACCATCTTTGGGTGTATAACGAATCGCATTGTCTATCAGGTTAGCGATAAGTTCGCCGATTAATAAAGGGTCTCCCCACAGATTGGCCGTCTCTATTTCAAAACCAAGATCAATATGTTTAATATTGGCGCGATTCAACCATTGCGCGATAACTTCCTCAATTAATTTGGCCAGATCGAGCTGTTGCATGGCCATTAAATGTAAAGCGCCAGGTTCTGCACGCGCAAGCGTCAATAATTGATTGGCAAGATGCGCGGCGCGCTGTGTTGCGATAAGCAATTGCTCAAATATATGCCGCAATTCGACCGGCATATCGTTACGTAATGCGACTTCGACCTGGGTTTGCAATCCTGCCAAAGGCGTCCGCAACTGATGAGCAGCATTGGCCAGAAAGCGTTGCTGACCATCAATTGCAGCAGCTAGATTGCTTAATAAGGTGTTAAGCGAAACAATAACCGGACGCACCTCTTCGGGCGCTTGAATTTCCGGTACGGGACGTAAATCTCGTAACGAACGTGCAGCTATTTCAGCCTGAAGTTTTTGTAAAGGCGTTAGTCCGCGATTAATACCGAACCAGACCAAAGCAACCGCCGCAAATACCATTAATAATGCCGGCGCAATCATGATCGCCAGTATTTCATAGAGATTTCGATCGCGTTTGGTTAAGGTTTCCGCAATTTGAATGACAACATAATTTTGCATATCGTCAGGCTGAATGCGCATTGCTGCAACCCGGACATCGCGACCATTTATGCTGGCATTGTAAAATAATGGTTTTGAGGCTAAATGCAAGGGTATGGGCAAATGCAGCGTACCGCCAAAAACGATGCCTTCACTGGTCGCCAGTTGATAATACAGACTGTCGTAAGTATCGGTAAAAAGAGAATGAAGCGCCTCAGGCGACATATTCAGAACCGGTTTATTATTAACCGTATCAATATGTTGACTAAGTGCTTGTATAGGATCAAGTAATGCCTTGTCGTAGGCATCGGTCGCGGATGTTCTCGCAATATAGAAAGCGCCAACCGATGCAACAGACAATAGCCCTAACAATGGGCCGAGCAACCAGCCAAGCAATAATTTTTTTAAACTAGGGTTGCGCGTGTTGTGTCGCATCGTCTGACTCCAACAAATAACCGAAACCGCGTATGGTACGAATATTAACGCCGGCGGGTTCCAGTTTATTGCGGAGTCTGGACATATAAACCTCTATAGCATTAGGACTGATGGTTTCATCCCAACTGCATACGGCTTGTAATATTTTATCTTTGCTCAACACTTGCCCTTGTCGCATCAGCAAATATTCCAGTACGCCCCATTCACGCGCTGTCAGATTAAGCGGCGTTTGACTAAGCCAGGCGCGATGGGCTAAAGTATCAAGCATCAGATTTCCGCACACCAACTGCGCACTGTTAAGTTGAGTGCCTCGCCGTACCAAAGCGCGCAAACGGGCTTCAAATTCGCTTAACGCAAACGGTTTGATCAGATAATCATCGGCACCCAAATCCAGACCGCGGACGCGATCGGTTACGGCATCTCGTGCAGTCAATATCAGTACCGGGCACAGCTGTCCGCGCGCGCGCAGGCGCTTCAAGACGCTAAAACCGTCTATGCCAGGTAATCCTATATCGAGTACTACCAGATCATACGATTCAGAACTAAGTGCTAGGTCGGCCCGCTCACCGCTATTGACCTGATCCACAGCATAACCGGTCTGATCAAGCGCCCGCATTAAACCGGCGGCTAAAAGGTCGTCATCCTCAACAATTAAAACTCGCATATATACCTCACTCTGAAATGTTATCGGCAAGTTTAGGGATTGCTATCCGCTGGAATGCAAGCGGTAATAACAATAATGTAAACAGGGTTGCTGATACGATGCCGCCGACAATAACTACTGCAAACGGACGTTGTGTTTCGGAGCCTATGCCGTGCGACA
Organism: Sulfuriferula sp.; assembly: GCA_031291235.1. GTDB lineage: Bacteria > Pseudomonadota > Gammaproteobacteria > Burkholderiales > Sulfuriferulaceae > Sulfuriferula. Next base: position 404,423 of record JARLJL010000009.1, on the reverse strand, counting down.
AGGCTGCTGGTAACAAACCCAGACCAGCCATCAAGGCAGTCATCAAAATAGGGCGCAAACGCTGCACAGCGCCATCAAGTACCGCACTGTGCATTTCTGCACCATTGCGCAACAAATCGATAATTTGTTCTATCATAATGACGCCATTTTGTACGGAAATGCCTGCCACAGCTATAAAACCAACCGCAGCAGACACAGATAAATGCAGGCCGGCCATGCCTAATCCGGCGATGCCGCCAATTAGCGTAAACGGCACCATGGACAAAACGATACCGGCCAGCCGTACCGAACGGAAAGCCCAAAACAGCAAGGAGAAAATCAGGAACAGACTGATAGGTACAATAATCTTCAAGCGCTTCATGGCGCGTTGCTGATTCTCGAATTGTCCACCCCAGGTAATAGTATAGCCGGGGGGTAATTTAACCTGCTCCTTCACACGTTGCTGCGCTTCAGCAACGAAACTGCCTTGATCGCGTCCCAGCAAATTGGATTTGACAGAAACGTTACGCCCGCCTCCTTCCCGGCTGATACGCGATGCGCCCTGCTTGACCACAATCTGTGCAATATCACCAAGTGCAATACTCCCTGCCCCATTGGGTAACGCTACCTGCAGATTGGCAACATCGTCGACGGCATCACGATAACGCTTCTCGATACGCAATGTCACATCGAAGCGTCGTTCGCCTTCATAAAAATTGTTAACGACCTGACCGCCGAGCGCTGTTTGAATTACGCTGTTGGCATCGGCGACATTAATCCCCAAACGGCCCATTTTTGCGCGATCCAATATGATATTCAGCTCGGTCTGACCGCCGACCTGAATGGCCGCGACGTCGCTCGCCCCAGGAATCTGGGACAGGATAGACGCAATCTGATCGGCCTTGTCCTGAAGAATTTCAAGATTCGGACCGAAAATCTTGACGGCGATTTCACCCTTAACCCCGGACATGGATTCTTCTACGTTATCCTCAATGACCTGAGAAAAATTGGTAGGTAAGCCGGGGATACGCTTGAGCTTGGCGGTCATATTCTCAATCAACGCATCCTTGCTGGCAAAATGCCAGGTTGATTCCGGTTTCAGATCGGCCAGGATTTCCAGATTGTTAGGGCCTTTGGGATCGGTACCATCATCGGGACGACCTACCTGAGTAATGATGTCCCCGGTTTCCGGATAACTGCGCAGTATCGCACGCACTTGACGTTCAATGTCCTTGGTTTTGTCCAGTGCGGTTTGTGGCGGAAGTGTAATGGTCAGCCAGATATTGCCTTCGTCCAGCTTGGGCAAAAATTCGCTGCCCAGCATAGGCGCACCCGCCAAAGCCATGACCAGTACAGCAACGGATGCTGCCAATATGGCTTTGAAATGCTGCTCAGCCCAGATTAACAGTGCGCGATAGCGTAGTTGCAACTTATGCATCCAGTTCGAATGTTTTTCCGCCATGCCATTGTTATTAAGCGTATAAGACAACAATGTCGGGATCAGGGTAAGCGTTAAAATCAATGCGCCTAACAGGGCAAAACTTAACGTCAGTGCAACGGGGGTAAATATTTTTCCTTCTACGCGCTGAAACGTAAATATAGGCAAAAAGGCCAGAATGATAATGGCTTTGGAAAACAATATCGGATGTCCAAGCTCGATGGCGGTCTGCTTAAGCGCATGAGTACGCCAGGTCAGCGTATTGTGCGCAGGATTAGTGCCGCTATTGCCGGCAGCCAGACGCACCATTAATGCCTCAACCAGCACAACCGCACTATCGATAATAATACCGAAGTCCACGGCGCCAAGCGAAATCAGATTGGCTGAAACGCCCCGGGCATCCATCAGGATAAATGCGAATAAAAGCGCTAATGGAATAATGGATGCAACAATTAACGCGGCCCGCCAATTGCGTAGAAACACGATCAGGATAGTGATCACCAGCGTCGCACCCATAATCAGGTTATCGGTTACTGTATGAACAGTATGATTAATCAGTTGCGTCCTATCGTAAATTACATGCAATTTCACACCCGCAGGCAATTTGGTATTCAGGTCGTCAATTTTAAGTTTAAGCGCAGCAACCACTTTTGCTGCATTCTGCGCTTTGACCATTTGTACGATGCCTTCAACGACATTATCCTGGTCATTGAAAGCGACGATACCCGAACGCGGGCGCGAGCCGATAACAACTTCGCCGATATCACCAACCTGTATGGTTTTGCCATCTTTTGCAGCGACGACGACATGAGCGATATCGTCCAGACTGTTAAACAAACCCTGGCCGCGAACAACCAGCGCTTCGTCGCCGCGACGCAATAAACCACCACCCACATTTGCACTGTTATTGCCGAGTGCTTGGGCTACCTGGTCCAGTGTTACACCGTATTTTTTTAGTGCATAGGGATTGGCATTGACCTGATATTCGCGGATGACGCCGCCAAAGCTCACCACATCCGCGACCCCCTTAACCATACGCAAGGCGGGACGTATTTGCCAATCCTGAATAGCGCGGATTTCCGAAATCGGCATATTAGCCGGCGCTTCCAGTACGTAGCGGTAAATTTCGCCGACAGCCGTCGACAAGGGGGCGAGGCTGGGTTGTATGCCAGGTGGCAGCGTCACGTTTTGCAGTTTTTCCAACACTTGCTGTCTGGCGAAATAATCATCGGTCCCGTCGGAGAAAGTCAGGGTAACGATAGACAAGCCTGTCATTGATACCGAGCGTAACTGGGTAATGCGCGCCACGCCGCTCATTTCGCGTTCGACCGGCAACGTGATAGTACGCTCTACTTCTTCTGGTGCCTGACCTGTAGCCTGAGTGACCACTTGCACCTGTACATCCTGTACATCAGGAAATGCCTCTATGGGCAGATTATCCAGCGCATTAATACCGAGCAGCACCAATGCAACCGTCAGCAATAATATGAATACGCGCTGCTGGAGTGCAAAGGTAATAAGTTTATTTAGCATGGCTTTCTGCCTCGTTATTTGGCTGCGCCAAGTTCGGAATTAAGCAATAAGGCGCCGGCAGTAACGATACGTTCGTTTTCTTGCAGTCCCTCAATGGCATAGCTGTACTCGCGATCTTGTGCGATCAGGGATATCCGGCGTTTTTTCAGTACGCCGGGTGCAAGTTCGACAAATACATAGCTGTAAAGGCCGTCGCTGACCAATGCCGCGTTGGGGATACGAAATGCTGTTTTTGCGGAGTCAGCAATCAGGGTTACACGAGCATACATTTCCGGCTTGAGCATGTTGTTGGTATTGATAACCGAGCAGCGCACAGCGATTCTGCGGGTGACAGGATCGAGTGTTGGTGCAATATTTTCTATACGACCGCTGAACGGCTTGTTCGGGTAGGCATCGACGGCAATACTTACTGGCAACCCTGGTTTGACGTCGGCCAGCAGCGTTTCCGGCAGGTCTATATTTACCCATATCTTGGCTGGATCGGTAATGATAAATAGTGGATCGGCCAGATCGGGGCGGATTTCTTCCCCAGGATTGACCGTACGCATAGCGACAACGCCGTTAATCGGGCTGCGTAACACATAACCCTCGCTGCTGCGGTTCATCCCTTCCGGCATCAGGTTCTTCAAGCGTAATGTGGCGCGCTGGGCTTCGGCGGCAGCGGCTGCATAATCTGCCTGCGCGGCTTCCAGATCCTTACGCGCCAGTGCCTCGCCTTGATAGAGCGTATTTGCGCGATTTAACGCCAGTTGCTTCAGCCTGGCATCGGCATTCGCTTTTTCAGTATCGGCAATGGCATTGCCGAGGTCGGGAGCATCCATCAATAGCAAGGTTTGCCCTGCACGCACGGTATCGCCCAGTTCGGCCTTAATGGCCAACACACGGCCATTGATTGGCGCTGCAATGCGTGCAGTGACGTTTTCGTTATAACTGACCTTGCCATTTAAAGGGTCGGCTAACGGCACCGGAACGCGCTGTATGATTTGGCTGCGTATCGCCGATAGCTGCGGTGCATCGGCAGCGTAGCGCAGTACATTGGGCTCGGCCTGCGTTGTTGCGGGCCGTGGTGGCGGCGTATCCGAATTATGCTGGTTATATCGATAGTAAGCGCCCCCTATCACACCGGCAGCGATTAGCATTAGCCATAAATATGACTTTTTCATAATTTATTCCTGAACAATTTGAGTATTAGTACGCCATATGGCAAGAGCACGGGCATAATCGGATTGAGCGCCTAATGCTTCAAGCTGAATGGCCCGCCAGGTGCGGCGAGCGTCGAGCAGCTCGACTGCCGAGATCGCCCCGTTGGCGAAGCCAAATTCGGCCGCATCCATTGCGCGTTTAGCTGCGGGCAGCAGGCTGGATTGATAGCGCTGCAGACGTGCCCGACTGCTTGCAAGCGCCGCCTCGGTACGGTTGAGATCGTCCAGAGCAAGTGCGCGTACACGATCCAGATTGTCTTCCGCCGCGCTCAACGCAACTTCCGCATTGCGAATATCGCCGTCGAAATGATTGCCTAAAAATAGCGGAAAACTGATGCCTAACCCTATCGTATTGTCGGTAGCGCCTGGATAATGTTCAACTTGCGCGCCTACCGAGATATCTCGCGTACGTTGAGCTCTGACCAATTCTTTGAATTGGCGCGCCGCATCGACTCGTGCTTGTGCTGCGCGTACATCTGCGCGTTGCGCAATGATGCTATCGAAATCGGATGCGATGCTTGCGTTATTGGCATCGGGCCAGCTTGCATCGACCTGTATCTGTCCAGCCTGCTTGTCCAGCCCCAGCAGGTAAGCCAGTGCGATACGTGAATTGGTAGCATCGGCGATGGCTTGTTCGGCATCATTCTGAGTGCGTAGCGTATCGACGCGGGTACGGGCTACCTCCGAGGCTGCGATATCGCCAGCCGATAAACGTAATTCAGCTTTGGCTTGAGCGGTTTCCGCCAGCTTGGCTGCAGCGGCGGTTAATTTTATTTTATCCTGCGCATAGGCGACATCGTAATAGGCGTTGTATAACGCAATGCGTTGTTGGCGCGCGGTGTCGGCTAGATCGGCCTCGCTGGCAAGCTCCAGCTGCTGTGCGGTTTTAATGCGCAAATCGCGCTTGTCGCCGCGCTCTATGACTTGATCGACGCGAAATATGGTGTCCATATTCTTGTCATAAAGGCCGCCGGCCCCCAAAGCATGCGTATTAATGCTGGCGCTGTTAATGGAGATTTGCGGATTCGGTCGCGCCGCGGCTGATAATTGCGTCGCTTTCGCTGCTTCGACATTACGCTGCGCTGCCAGCAAGTCGCGGTTATGCGCCAGCATCGCAGCTTGCGCTTGCGCCAGCGTCAATACGACAGGCGCCGCTGTGGGCAAGGGATCGGCTGCCAGCGACATGGCGGGGGTGGACAGCATCAGGCAGGCTGATAAAAATAATCGGGATTTCAACCACATCTCCAGCATGGGCAAAATCCGATTATGACAGCATTTGCTGACATTAGTCTTAATTAAACATGACGACTTCATGACGATTGCTGAAAGAATTTCCTGGTTAACTCTATTAACCGTGCCATGTATTTGATTTATTTGATACAGATTGTAATACACGGTTACAAGCTGGCTTGATCCGGCAATGGTTGCGTAACGGGGCGGAGGCAAGATAAGCATACAGACGCAGGTCGTGTCGACAGGCTGGTATTGCCTGATTAACCCCGAAGAGGACGTACATGATGCAAATAAGTGAATTTATGGCGCAGGCAGCAGTAAGCTTCGGCCTGATCGATAATGTAGGCGAGTTCGCAGCAGAAGAGGGCTGGGGTGCAATAGGCAAGAACAACCGGACGCAGACGCAATATGTTGGGTCTGGTCAAACGTCGGCTGGCGAATCCAACGATGCCATGCACAAAATGACGTATTCGTATGTGCAGACGGCGGTATAGCACAGCATAAACGCCCCGGCAACGGCCTCAAACCGTTGTAGGCAAAACTGCGAAGCTGCGCAATCTATCTCTGGTGTATGAAATTACACCTGATTACAGTGCAGTTTTAATGCCATTCGTTACCGAATCCCCTGCCCTGAATTTTGGGGTCTTCGGCTTCGAAAGGGTCGCTTAGCTGAATTGCATGCGGATGTCCCCATGCAGCCAGATCTTCGACTTCGACGCCTAGCCAGTAGAATTCACCAGCCGAATCAAAGCCATGTCCGCCTACGAGCTGCTGATCCGGCTCCAGCAGGATATGGTGAGAATATTCCAGCGCACTTAACTGATCGCGGAATATTTTCCATAACACTACCCGCTCTTTCTGGGGATTTGCCGGCAACGCCCGGTTACATTCCAGCATGTTCATGATCTGATTATCTTGAATGACGATCTGCATGATAATTTTCCTTTCATGGTCGTACTAAAACATCTTGAATAAAGCGATACACCGTACCGCTAAACATAAGACAATCCAGAGGAAAATAAATTCCGGGATTTTGTGATTTTGACAGGCTAGGTAAGAGTCTGAGAAATTTGCGGTGGCCCAAAACGCAGCAAATAGCGACATGCGCATGCATGCCGTCTATTGCAATATCAAGCTGCTTTGGAACTGGCGGCTTTTTTGACGGTTTTGGGCGTAGCCGTTTTCTTTACCGTCGTTTTTTTGGCCGCTACCGGCTTTTTAGCGGCGGTAGCTTTTTTTGCAGACGTAGCCGATTTGGCCGGTGACTTTCTACGGCTGGGCTTGCCTTTGCTTGCTCGTTCTGCAAGTAATGGCAGTGCCAGTTCCAGCGTCACCGTGTCCGGCGTCATGTCCTTGGGTATGGTCGCATTGACGGCACCGTGTTTGACGTACCAGCCATAGCGGCCTTCATTCAGCGTAACCGGCTTGCCGTCATCGGGATGATTGCCCAACGGTTTGCCGGCAGGTGCGCCGGCACGCGGCGCGCGTTCCATTAACAGGACTTCCAGTGCGCGCGGCAAAGCGATGGTATAGACGTCGTCGTCCTTGGGAATGGATTTGAATTTGCCGTCGTGCTGCAGATATGGGCCAAAGCGGCCAATATTGGCGACGATGCCGAGTCCCGTATCGGGGTGAGTGCCCACTTCTCGTGGCAGCGACAATAACCGCAGCGCGGTTGGCAGGTCGGCCGTTTCAGTGGGCAGCGTTTTTGGCCATGAAGCGCGGCGCGGTTTGATTTTTTTGTCCTCCGGCGTGGCGCCGACTTGCACATACCAGCCGTAACGGCCGTTAAGCAGCAAAATATCTTCGCCGGTGGCCGGATCGGTGCCGAGCACGACCGGACCCTCTTCGTTACCGCCGTATAACGGGCGGGTGTAATCGCAGGCGGGGTAACCCGAGCAGCCGATGAATAAGCCGCGTTTGCTGGCTTGCAGGAATAGCTTGCTACCGCATTTGGGGCATACTTCGTCGTCGATTGGGCAGCCGCGTTCAACTTCGGCTTTGGCTTTTAATGTGCCTGAAAACTCATCCCAGAATTCATGCAATAGCGGCAGATATTTCAGCTCGCCATTGGATACGTCATCCAGCTTGTCCTCCAGTTTGGCGGTAAAGTCGTAATCGACGTAATGCGTAAAATGCGTCGTGAGGAAACAGTTCACCAGCCGGCCGGTTGGGGTGGGCATGAAGCGTTTTTTATCCAGTATTACGTATTCCCGATCTTGCAGCGTAGAAATGATACTGGCATAGGTTGAAGGACGGCCGATGCCGTATTCTTCCAGTGTTTTCACCAGGCTGGCTTCGGTATAGCGCGGCGGCGGCTGGGTAAAGTGCTGTTCGCCGTACAGTTTGTCGACAGGGATGGTTTCACCTTCGGCCAATACGGGCAGTTTGGCATCGTCTTCTTCGGCCGTGTCGTCCTGGTTTTCCTGATAAACGGCAATAAATCCGGGAAATACCAGGGTTTGTCCGGTGGCACGGAACAGATTGGCCGTACTGCCGACAGCAATATCCAGACTGACCGTGTCGAATTGCGCCGGCGCCATCTGGCAGGCCAGGGTACGCTTCCAGATCATCTCATATAGCCGCGCCTGATCGATGGTGAGGAATTTACGAACTGAATCAGGGGTCCGGGCAATAGCGGTCGGGCGTATGGCCTCGTGCGCTTCCTGCGCGTTTTTCGACTTGTTGCGGAAATACACCGGCGCTGCAGGCAGGTAGTCTGCGTCAAAATGCTTCTGGATATAATGACGGACATCGTCTATCGCTTCGCGTGCAAGATTGACCGAGTCGGTACGCATGTAGGTGATCAGACCCACTGCGCCGCTGCCGGTGTCTATACCTTCGTACAGTTGCTGTGCGGTGCGCATGGCGCGATCGGTGGTCATGCCCAGCTTGCGTACCGCTTCCTGTTGCAGGGTTGACGTGGTGAACGGTGCAGCAGCGTTACGCGATTTGCGCTTCTTTTCTACGCGGCTGACGGTACCGGTAGCATGAGCGGCCAGCTGGTCGAGTATGCTCTGGTGCGCGTCGCCGGTAGAGATGCTGAATTGATCGAGTTTTTCGCCATTAAACTGTATCAGCTTTGCCGAGTACGTCTGGCTGGCTTTGTGGCTATCGAGATGTATGCTCCAGTATTCGCGCGCAACGAATTTTTCGATTTCCAGTTCGCGTTCGACGATCAGGCGCAACGCCGGGCTTTGTACGCGGCCGGCCGACAGACCGGGGCTGATTTTGCGCCATAGCAATGGTGACAGATTGAAGCCGACCAGATAATCCAGTGCCCGGCGTGCCTGTTGCGCATCGACCAGCGGCATGGCAATTTCGCGCGGGTGATCTACAGCATGCTGGATCGCGCTTTGGGTGATTTCGTGAAATTCGATACGGGCAATGGGTTTTTTCGGCGTGATTTTCTTTTCCAGCAAAATCTCCGACAAATGCCATGCAATGGCTTCGCCTTCCCTGTCCGGGTCAGTTGCCAGCAGGATGCGATCGGCCTTTTTTGCGGCACGCAAGATGGCATCGACATGGCGCTCGTTGCGCTCGATGAGCTGGTATTTCATCGCAAAATCGTGATCGGTATCGACGGCGCCGGTTTTGGGCACCAAGTCGCGAATGTGTCCGTAGCTGGCAAGGATTTCGTAATCCGCACCCAGATATTTTTTCAGGGTTTTTGCCTTGGAAGGCGATTCTACAATGACGAGTACTGACATGGATGGGGTGGCGCTTAGTGTATGGATAGACCGGTGCCGTCATTAAACAGCATGTCTTCCAGAAGTAAATAATCCTGATTTGGGTTTTGACTCCACAGAACCATGAGGGCAATCCATTTGATCTTTTCCAGGCTGACTTCGTCTTCATCCAGCGCCAGCACTCGGTCTATGATCCATTCGCGCTGCAACGGATTGAGCAGGCCGGCATGTTCCAGAAACAGCAGGAAGCCGCGGCTTTCGGCGTCCAGACGTTCAAGTTCGTGGGCGGCATACACCCGGATGGCGTGATGGTCTGCCAGACTGGGGGGATATTGTGCGGAGTTGAGTGCGCCCAGATCCGAGAACCAGTCCAGCGCCTGATCGATTTCATCGCCGTTAAATCCGGCAGCGTGCAACTTGATCGTCAATGCATCGCGATCGGGCGCCAACTCGATTTGCGGGTAGTTTTCGAATAGAAAAATCAGTATTTCAAACATTATCTTCAAGTAGTCAAATAATACGTTGGTATAAACCGCCGGGCAGCGTCGCTATTTGTCCCATTAACTCTTTTTCCAACAGCATGGCGGAAAGCGTTTCCGCCGTCAACCCGCTACGTGCGATTAGCGTATCCAAATGCAGCGCATCGAAGCCCATTAACGTCAGCAAGGTATCCTCATACCCGTTGGCGACCGATGTGACAGCGGCCGGCGTATGCCAGCGCAGTTCATCCAGTATGTCCTGGGCTGATTCCACCAGTTTTGCACCCTGTTTGATCAAGTAGTGGCAGCCCCGTGCCACCGGGGAGTGTATCGAGCCGGGTATGGCGAACACTTCCCGGCCCTGCTCCGACGCCAACCGCGCGGTAATCAGCGAGCCGCTTTGCAGCGCGGCTTCAATTACCAGACAGCCCAGACTGATGCCGCTGATAATGCGATTGCGGCGCGGAAAATTGGCAGCAATCGACGGCGTGCCGAGCGGAAATTCCGAAATGATGGCACCGTGCTCGGCAAGCTGGTGCGCGAGCGCCTTGTTGCGTGCCGGATAAATGATATCCAGTCCGGTGCCGACGACGGCGATCGTACTGGCGGCGCCCTTCAGTCCGCCCTGATGTGCGGCGGTGTCGGCGCCCAATGCCAAACCGCTAATGATGGTCAGCCCGGCATCGGCCAGAGCATGAGCAAAGCTTTCGGCATTCAAGGCGCCCTGCGGCGTGGTATTGCGGCTGCCGACGACGGCCAGCCCTGGCTTGTTTAACAGCTCGCGACGGCCTTTGACATAAAGTAGCGGCGGCGGGTCGGTGATTTCGAGTAGGCGTTGCGGATAATCGGCGTCGGCCAGGGTAACGAGATAATTGCCGGGCTGATTCAGCCAGTCCAGGGTGGCGGCAATTCGTTCGATATGGATGCCTTGCGATATTTGTTGCGCTACCGGCACGGGGACATGTTGCTGCAATGTACCGGTAGTTGCGGCGTAGATTTGTTCCGGCCCGCCAAGGGCGGCGAGCAGTGTCCGGAATTGCTTGCTGCTTAGCCCGGGCGTCAAGGACAGCCCGAGCCAGGCGTTACGTTCGCCAGGATGCAATTCGGCCTTAAGGATTACGCACAAAATCCAGCAAATTGACCGGCCGGCTGGTTTGCATGACCAGTGCGTATGAAACCTTGTCGAACACGCGATAGATCATGATCAGACCGGAGCGGGAATCGGGCAAGGTGATGCCGTCCGCTTTGCCGCCGTTTCTGTAAACGGCAAGTACATCGCCTTCTTCCATGGCATCGCGCTTGCCCTTGTTGATGACGATAGTTGCATATTGCCCGGCTTCGGCAAGACCGCCGTAAGCCGATATGACCTTGCCGTTAACCGGGCCGCTGGGGGCGTGCGGGATGTAACGGAAAGAATAGCGTTCGTCGGCAGGCTTGAGCCGGTCGTTGGCTTCGATTTCCTGAGACGCGGCGGTAATCAGTATGCGCTGCGGATTGCCGGGAGCGATAGTCTTGGCTTCGCCCAGATACTCGACTTCGTAGCCCAGTTCTTCTTTCGTATCCGGATCGATCAGCAGTTTACCCTGACGTAGTATTTTCCAGTCGGTGACATTGCTATCGTTACTGGTGGCGTAGGCTTTGTCGCCGGCCCCCAGTATCATGCGGTCTTCCTGCGCCTCGAGTATGCGCGGTGCATTGTCGAGCGCGCCTTTCTCCATTACAAACGGCTGGCTGATAAAGGCATTGATGGTAGACGCGGGGATGGGCGGGATTCCGGTATCGTCAATTTCGGTACCGCGTATTTTGGGTGACAGCTTGACCGTATTCAGGCCGGAGCTGATTAACGAAAGTTTGGGGGTTGCGCCGCTTCTATCCAGTACCACGATATCGCCGGGATAAATCCAGTGTGGATTTTTGATTTCGGCTTTGTTCATGCGCCAGATTTGCGGCCATTTCCATGGGTCTTTCAGGAATTTTCCTGAAATATCCCATAAAGTGTCGCCTTTGACGACCGTGTAGCGAGTGGGTGCATTGTTTTGTAAACGTAATTCATCGGCGTGGCTTGAAAAGCTGATCAAGCTTGCCAATAATAAGGAAATAGTGAATTTATGCATTGAACCCCCTCGTGCCGGTTTGTAATTTAGCCGCTATTGTAACAACCACCGTATAATATCCGATATTTTATTTAGATTCTGCATGTAATCACATATGTAGGCAAGTTTATATGGCCAAATTAACAATACTTCGATATCCCGATCCGCGTTTGTATACCGTTGCCAAGCCTGTTGCAACGGTAGACGAACGTATCCGCCGACTGGTTGCCGACATGGCGGAAACCATGTATGACGCGCCGGGCATAGGGCTGGCTGCAACGCAGGTGGATCAGCATGTGCAGGTACTGGTGATCGATATTTCCGAAGAGCGTAACGATTTGCGGGTATTCATCAATCCCGTCCTGCTAAGCAGCGACGGCATTGCCATTCACGAGGAAGGCTGTCTTTCCGTGCCGGGAATCTACGACAAGGTGACGCGCGCCGAGCGCGTTACCGTGCAGGCGCTGGATGCCGAAGGCAAATCGTTTACGCTGGACGCCGAGGGGTTGATGGCGGTGTGCGTGCAGCACGAGATGGATCATTTACTGGGCAAGGTATTCGTGCAGTATCTGTCGCCGCTGAAACAGAGCCGAATCAAGAACAAGCTGAAAAAACGCGTTCTGGAAACCATGTAAAAAATGATGCGCATAATTTTTGCCGGCACGCCGGAATTCGCCCGTGTCGCCCTCACCGCCCTGCATGCTGCCGGGCATACCGTGGTTGCCGTGTTGACTCAGCCCGACCGGCCTTCCGGGCGCGGCATGAAGCTGACGCCGAGCGCAGTAAAGCAGGAGGCGATACGTCTGGGTTTGCCGGTATTGCAGCCCGAAAGCCTTAAATCTGTCGAGAGCCAGGACGTATTGCGTGCGCTAACGGCCGATGTCATGGTGGTGGCGGCGTACGGCCTGATTCTGCCGCAGGCGGTGCTGGACATGCCGCGTTACGGTTGTCTGAACATCCATGCTTCGCTGTTACCGCGCTGGCGCGGCGCAGCGCCGATACACCGCGCGATACAGGCTGGCGATAGCGAAACCGGCATTACCATCATGCAAATGGATGCCGGCCTCGATACCGGCGCCATGTTGATGCGCCAGGCAATACCTATCGACGCGGACGATACTACGGGCAGCCTGCACGACAAGCTGGCCCTGCTGGGTGCCGAGATGGCCGTTGCCGCACTGGACGCCGTCGACGCGGGTACGCTGATAGCGGAATCGCAGCCTGTAGCCGGCGTCACTTACGCTGCCAAGATCGGCAAAGCGGAAGCGCTGCTGGATTTCACGCTGGATGCGCAGCAACTGGTGCGCAATATCCGCGCTTTCAACCCGGCCCCGGGAGCGTTTTTTCTTTGGCAGGCGCAGCCTGTCAAGATCTGGCGGGCGCAGGTGCAGGCAGGCGCAGGCCGGCCCGGAACCGTGCTGGTCGCCGACAATGATGGCATAGTGGTCGCCTGCGGTCGGGACGCATTGCGTATTACCGAGTTGCAAATGGCGGGCGGTAAACGTCAGCCCGCCGGGCAATGGCTGGCCGGACATCCGTTGAGTGCGGGATTGAATTTTTGCGAAAATGCCCCATCTATCTGATTACCGGTGTTTTTGGAGATGCGGCGATGCTGGAAAACTGGTTTAAAACGACCATATTAATGGCGGGAATCGTGGTGTTGTTCGCTACGGTCGGGATGTTGCTGGGCGGAAAAAGCGGAATGATGATCGCGCTGCTGTTTGCCGGTGCGATGAATGTTTACGCTTACTGGTTCTCCGACAAAATGGTGTTGAAAATGTACAACGCCCAGCAGGTTGATGCGAATAGCGCACCTGAATTTTACGGCATCATCGCCGAGCTTGCGCAGCGCGCCGGGTTGCCCATGCCCAAGGTATACATTATCGACGAAGCCCAGCCTAACGCGTTTGCTACCGGGCGCAATCCCGAACATGCCGCTGTGGCGGCCACTACCGGGATTATCCGCATGCTGAGTCCGCGCGAACTGCGCGGGGTGATGGCGCACGAGCTGGCTCACGTCAGGCATCGCGACATCCTGATTTCCACGATATCGGCGACCGTTGCCGGCGCTATCTCGGCGATTGCCCAGTTCGGCATGCTGTTCGGCGGCGGCACCAATAACGACGGCGAGCGCAACGTGAATCCTGTCGTAGCGATACTGATCATGATCGTCGCGCCGCTGGCGGCCATGTTGATACAAATGGCGATTTCCCGATCTCGCGAATTCGGCGCAGATGCGGGCGGCGCAGATATTTCCGGCGATCCGGTTGCGCTGGCCGACGCGCTACGCAAAATCGAAGCCTACGCCCACGGCATACCGATGCAAACGGCTGAAATGCATCCGGAAACCGCGCAAATGATGATCATCAATCCGTTGACGGCGGACGGCATGCAAAACCTGTTTCGCACTCACCCCTCGACCGAGGAGCGGGTGGCGAAGTTGTTAGCCATGCGCGGCTGATGTCGATGTGCCAGTAGCGCCTATCCAGGTACTGATGTCGTTGAGCAACGTCTGGGTGGCGAGATTAAATGCCGCCGCTGCGCCCGCAGCGTTATAGCTGGTAACCGGCACTGTCTGCTCGAATACCCGGCGAGCCATCAGTCGGTGATGCTGAGCGTCGAACAATTCTGCCCGGATAGCAACGTGTACCACCCCCGGATTGGTGGTCGTGTCATGATAGAACGATAACAATTCCGTAGACAGGCGGCGGTCGGCGATGACGTCGCTGCTGGGGCCGACCACAGTGGCGTAGACATTGGCCGTAGCCAGCCGGTTGAATAGTAGCTCGCTGAACCGGGTGCTGGGGAGTTCGCTCCAGCGTGCGTACCTGTAGCGTCCGCGGGTGTTGGGTTCGTGGCTGAATACCAGCGCTTCGTTGTTGTCATAGGTGTTGGCATGCGTGTCTTCGACCAATAGTGTATGCGGTATGACCGGGCCGGTAGCGGGCGCTGCCGTCGTATCGGTCAGTACGTAGGTCGTGCTGGTAGCATTCTGATGGTCGTCGCCGAGATTGACGCAGCCGCTGAGCAGGCTGATTAATAGCGCAATGAGTAATTTGCCGTTCATGGTTGTTCTCCGGGTGCGGGTTCGGATTTGCCGTTACCGAAGATCAGATTACGCGGATTGGCCAGCCGTTGTCCGGTAGTGGTGATGGTATTGGCGCTCTGATGGACGTCGCGACTGATCTGGTTAAGCTGGTAATTGGCGGTATTGGTAAGCATCTGCAGTTGCCGCGAAATGATGACCGATTGCTGCTGCAAATCACCCAGTGCTGCTGTGGCCTGGGTCAGTGTGTTGTTGGCGTTGTCGCTCAGCGTCTGGATATTGTTGTCCAGATGCGAGGTAGTCTGGTTGAAATTATTCGCGCTCAGTTTGACTGCATCGGAAGCATCCTCAAAGCTTTGAATGGCATGGTCGAGCATTTCCTTGTGTGCTATCAATTGCGCAGACAGTACTTGTACATTATGCAGCGTGGCGGTGACGGCTGCGCGATTGTCGTCGGATAGCATCGTATTCATTTTATTCAGCAGGACTGCGCCGTTTTCGGCCATTTGCGACAAATCGGTGGTGACCTTGTCCAGATCCGAACTGCCTTCGGCGATGACCGGATACTGTTCGTTGGGGGATATCGTGGTCAGCAGCGGGCTGGTTGCGTCAGGATTGCTGATTTCGACGGTGGCCAGGCCGGTGACGATATTGCGTTTGATGTATGCCTGGCTATTGATGTGGATGGGCGTGGATTCGTCGAGCTTGATATTGACGCGTACCGCTTCCTTGTTGCCGGCAACGAAGGTGTAATCGGTCACCACGCCGACTTTTATGCCGCGCAATTTGACGGCGCTGTTGATGTCCAGGCCGTCCATGGATTGATTGTGAAAATAAATTGTATAGTGCTGGTACGAGATGCGATCCGCCCCGCCCATCACCCATACCAGGCTGGCGACGAGCAACAGAACGATCAGTAAAACGACGCTGCCGACCAGCGTATATCGTGCTTCAGTTTCCATGAGCTGTCTCCAGAGTGGTGCATGATGAAAAATACTCATGCAGCCAGGGATCGTTAATCTGCCGAATTTCTGCGACGGTGCCCGAGCCCAATACCTTGCTCCCCGACAGAACGACGGCGCGATCGATGATGGATAATAAAGTATTCAAATCGTGCGTAATCAGTAATATGGTCAAGCCCAGATTGTCAGCCAGAGTGCGGATCAGGTGATCGAAGGCACGTGCCGAGATCGGGTCGAGACCGGATGTCGGTTCGTCCAGACACAATAACTCGGGGTCGAGCGCCAATGCGCGCGCCAGTGCGGCGCGTTTGCGCATGCCGCCGGAAAGTTCGCTGGGCATTTGGTTGGCGGCGCTGGGCGGTAAACCCACCATCGCCAGTTTCAGCCGGGCAAGCTGCAGGCAGACGGCTTTGGGCAAATGCGTGTGTTCCAGCAGCGGCGTGGCGACATTCTGCTCGACATTGAGCGAGGAAAACAGCGCGCCGTCCTGAAACAGCATGCCGAAGCGCTGGCGTACCTGTTCCAGATCGGCCTCGTCGGCAGTCAGCATGTCTACGCCGAACAAATGAATACGACCGCTTTCCGGTCTGAGCAAGCCGATGATTTCCTTCAGCAATACGGACTTCCCCGTCCCGCTGCCGCCGATTACGGCAACCACCTCGCCGCGAGCGACTTCCATGCTGACGCCGTCATGCACGGTGTTTTTGCCGAAGCGGGTCACGATCTGTTCTACCTTGATGAGCATGTCCGTCATGTCATATCCCCAGTTTTACCAGGATGATGGCGAAAATCGCGTTGATCAATATGACCGCAACGATGCTTTGCACTACGGTAGACGTGGTATTGATACCGATGCTGCGCGCGTCGCGCGCCACGGTAAAGCCCATGTAGCAGGCAATGGTGCCGATAAATACGGCAAATACCGGCGCCTTGATCAGGCCGATGACGACGGTTTTGGTTTCCAGCACCTGCTGCAGGCGGTTGATGAAGGTGATCGGCGTCACCGAGAGTTGCTGGTCGGCAATGACCATGCTGCCGAACAGGCCGGCAATGTCGCCGACGAAGACCAGCAGCGGCAGTGCGATCAAGAGCGCCAGTATGCGTGGCAGCACCAGCACGGCGTACGGCGACAGGCCCAGCACCTTGATGGCGTCGATTTCCTCATACACTTTCATGGTGCCGATTTGAGCGGTAATCGCCGCGCCGGAGCGGCCGGCCACCAGTATGGCGACGATAACCGGCGCAAGCTCCCGGCAAATGGCGAGTGCCGAGCCGTCTACTACAAAAATATTGGCGCCGTATTGCTCGGCCTGTATACCCAGCAGGTAGGCAAAAACCAGCCCGAGCAGAAACATCATGGCAAAAGCCAGCGGCAGCGCATATACGAATATGGTTTCGACCTGATTGGCCAACTCCTTGATGCGAAAGCGCAATGGATGCCGGAGCAGATTGCCGACTTCAAGGGTCAGAATACCGATAAAGTTGATCATGCCGATAAGGTGTTCGCCTACCGAGCCGGCATTGCGCCCGATTCTCGCCAGCGTACGGTGCCGGGCGGCGGGTTGCCGTTGCTGGCTGGCGCTGAAATTTTGGCGCACCAGTTCAAAAATGGTTTGATGCGCGTTGGAGAAGTTGTTCAGTACCACACTGTCGGGCGGGATATCGCGGTCGTACAGTAATTTTAGTAACATCAGCGCGCCGCTGGTATCCAGGCTGGTAATCTCTGCCCCATCCAGATAATTGGTCTCAGCGCGCGGTGCGGCCGGCAGTTGCGGCTGTTGCGTATCGAGCTGCGATAAACGCCAGTCCCCGGTAGCATGCAGATACAGCTTGTTGTCGATCGACTCCGGACGGATGGCGGGTGCGGACATGGCGGCTATTTTTTTCGTTCAAACCGGTATACGGCAAGGCTGCCGGTGAGGTTACGCAGGAAGCTGACCGGCTTGCCGGCGGTCATCACGATGCGTTCGCTGATGTGAATATCGAGCCGGTCGCACAGCGCTTCGAAATCATGCATGGTACACAGGTGAACGTTGGGCGTGTTATACCATTGGTAAGGGATATCCGCCGATACCGGCATGTTGCCGCGCAGGACCTGCATGCGATTCTTCCAATAACCGAAATTGGGAAATGTCACGATACCTTCGCGGCCGACGCGCAGCATTTCGCGCAAAATCGCCTCGGTATGATGCATCGCCTGCAGCGTTTGCGACAATATCACGTAATCGAAGCTGTCCGAGGCGAATTCCGCCAGCCCCGCCTCCAGGTCGCGCTGGATCACATTGACGCCGTTTTGCACGCAGGCCAGCACGTTGCCGTCGGCCAGCTCTACCCCGTAACCGCGCACCTGACGCGAATTTTGCAGGTACTTCAACAGATTGCCGTCGCCGCAACCCAGATCCAGCACCTTGGCGCTGGGCTTGACCCAGTCGGCGATAATTTGAAAATCGTGGCGCATCAGGTCGTCACCCTTTCCATGTAAGCGCGCACCAGCGCGTGATAATGCGCATCCGGCATCAGGAATGCGTCGTGCCCGTGGCCGGAAACGATTTCGGCATAACTGACATTGCGTTCGTTATCGAGCAGCGCCTTGACGATTTCGCGCGAACGCTCCGGGGCAAAACGCCAGTCGGTGGTGAACGATACGACTAAAAAATCTGCCTGAGCCGGCTTCAGTGCGGCGGTCAGCCCCGCTTCGGGATGATGGTGCGTAGGGTCGAAGTAATCCAGCGCTTTGGTCATCAGCAGATAGGTGTTGGCATCGAACGAGTCGGCAAATTTGTCGCCCTGATAACGCAAGTAGGATTCGATCTCGAATTCGACGTCGTAGCCGTAGTTGAAACTGCCGCCGCGCAATATGCGGCCGAACTTGCTGCCCATGACATCGTCGGACAAATAGGTAATGTGCCCCAGCATGCGCGCCAGGCGCAAGCCGCGGCGCGGATGCGTGTGATGCGCGTAAAAATCGCCGCCGTGGAAATCCGGGTCGGTCAGGATAGCCTGCCGCGCCACGTCGTTGAACGCGATATTCTGCGCCGTCAGTTTTGGTGCCGAGGCGATGACCAGACAATTGCGCACGCGCTGCGGCAGGCCGATGCTCCATTGCAGTACCTGCATGCCGCCGAGCGAGCCGCCCATGATGGCTGCAAATTGCTGGATGCCGAGGTAATCGGCGAGGCGCGCCTGTGAAGCAACCCAGTCTTCTACTGTGACCAGCGGAAAGGATGAACCGAAAGCCTGTCCCGTTGCCGGATTGATAGATGCCGGTCCGGTGGAACCGTGACAGCCGCCCAGATTGTTGACGCCGATGACAAAGAAACGGTTGGTATCGACCGGCTTGCCCGGCCCTATCATATTGTCCCACCAGCCCGGTTTTTTATCCTCAGGCGCATGCATGCCGGCAACGTGATGGTTGCCAGACAGCGCATGACATACCAGAATAGCATTGTTTTTGTCGGCATTCAGCGTGCCGTAGGTCTCGTAAACGAGGTCGTAGCCCGGTAGCACTGCGCCGCTTTTGAGCGTGAGCGCCGTATCGAAACGAGCGGTTTGCGGCGACACGACTCCGACCGACGCGTTATTGGTTGAAACTGGTTGCATGGATATTAACGTTGATTATGATAAATAAGATTATAGCGGTATTCCGCTCCAATCCTACAGTATTACGCGAACGCTTTATGGCGCGTTTCGCAGGCAAGACCATTATCGTGCATGACGGTCTGAGCATAGGCTGGGTCAGCGAATTGGTAAAGGAAGCCGGCGGCGGCGCGCATTTTCGTATCGATGCCCGGCGTCAGCCCGGCCGCCGTCCTACGCCGATCGAGTGGGTGGTGCATCAGCAATTGTTGCCGCACAAGCTGCCCATGCCGTTTCTGGTCAAGGTCGAGGATGAGCGATTGCTGGTCAGGCATCTGATGCGCAACGACATGCCGGTACATCCGTCCGAGATATACTGGATGCTGACCGAATTCCCCGACAACCATCATCTGCTGTTAAGCGTCGCCGGTAAAGGTTTTATCGTCAAGCGCGGCATGTCGGTGGCGGAGAATGCAGTCAACCTCAATGCGACCTGGGCCGGCAGCGAGGACGAATTTTAAACAGCGAATCCTTCAGCCCAGATCAGCGCCTTTACATGCGCCAGATTGACGGCGTCGACACTCAGATTGGCGCTGGCGGCAAGTGCGTCGATCCGGTGTTGATCGCCGTTCTCACAGGCGATGGCGAGTCGCAGATACGGCGCATAAACGCCCTGATCCAGCAGCAAGGCCTGGGTGAGTTTGTCGGACAGGTTGAGTTGCGCAACGGCCTGCTCCATCGGTACATTGAGCAAGGCATCCAGCAGCGAAAAAATGCCGGCGATGAACAGGCTGTCGCGGTCGGCGGCGGTCAGTTGCTCGGCACCCAGCAGTTCGGTAAGACGAGCCCGGATTAGTGCATTCTGCAACAGCGTCTGGTCGCGCATGTCGGATTGCCCGCTATTGAACAATAACAGCGTCAGCCAGCGGTAGAACTGGTTGTAGCCGAGCAATATCAGTACCTGGGAGATGGATTCAAGCTTGCGCGACAAGCCGTTGGCGGCCGAATTGACGAAGGTCAGCAGCTTGTACGACAACATCGCGTCGCGTTTGAGCACCGTTTCCAGCGCCGGGATTTCGGCCTGACTGGTGACCATATTGAGCAGCTCGATGACGCGGATGCGGTTCGGATCGATGCGATGCGGCGCATTCGGCTGGCGCTGGGTAAAATAAAAGCCCTGAAAGCAGTTAAAGGCCATGGTATGACAGGCCTGAAAATCGTCATCGGTTTCAACGCGCATTGCGATCAGCCGCGCACTGCTCAACCGGCGGGCGGCGATTACCTGTTTGCTCAATGCGATGGCATTGTAGCGGCGGGTATCGAAGCGTATGAATTTGGCCAGATTAAGCAGCGGTTCCAGTTCGTCGCTATCGATCGCGTTATCCAGCGCGATGGCGAATCCTTCTTCGATGCGTGCCTGACATTGCACTACAGTCGCGTCGATATCGGTCAGCTGCGTGCAATCGACAGCCAGCACGATATTGCGCGCGGGCAGCATGGCCAACCAGTCGCTGCTTAACATGGCCGGTGCCATGCCGATAAAAGCCAGCTTATTGCCGAGCGCCGGCTTGACATCGAAATCAATCAGGCTGGCCACTAGCATCTCGTCGCGCATCTGTTGCAAGGTCGGCGTGATCGGCGCGTCTATGCTGTTACGCAGGCTGAATTCGTAACCCATGATGTGCTGCCCGTTATCGAGCACAGGTTGCCGTCCGAGAAAGCGTTTGAGCATTTCGCTGCCGGTGTTGCGCTCGCCGTGAGTGGGAATATCCAGCGCATCGGTGATT
Source organism: Sulfuriferula sp. (assembly GCA_031291235.1). Taxonomy (GTDB): domain Bacteria; phylum Pseudomonadota; class Gammaproteobacteria; order Burkholderiales; family Sulfuriferulaceae; genus Sulfuriferula. Next base: position 383,406 of record JARLJL010000009.1, on the reverse strand, counting down.
ACCTGATCCTGGGCGATATCCTGCGTGTTAATGCTCAGGCTGCGTTCCGGCTGATTGTTCGCCTCGGTTTCCGGTTCGGAGATCAGGGCGGTCGGATCCGGTGCAACTGGAACAGAGGCCGGAATGACGGCAGGTTCGGCTGGCGTTATTTCGGTCGGTTCGGGTTTTCTGGGTTTTAAGAATTTAAACATGGCTCTCCCGCGTTTTGTGCATCATACCGCGCATGGCGGGGATAGGGAATGAGGCAAGCAAAGCATCGTGCGGCTGATGAACCTGTTACTGGCGACCGGGGGCTGGCGCATCAGTCGCCGCCGCTGCAGCCACCGCCGCATCCGCTCCCGCTATCGCCGGCATCGCCGCTGTCTGCCGTTGCGGCATCGCCGAACCCGTCGGTACTGCTATCGAAGTCTGTGCTGCTGAAATCACCGCCGCAGTAAACGGTTGATCCGGCGTTGCCGGTTTTATCATTTAATCGCCGCACCGAGGCGCAGTCGGCAACGTAACGGAAACCGTCAGCAATGTTGAGCTTGGCATCCAGCGCGAACAGTAACGGCAAGCGCACCGGCTGGCGCGGGTTGATATTCTCCTCTCTGCAGGTGTACCACCAGCACCGTCGCAGGCCGGTGTTGTCCTGCCGGTCTGCGCTCAGCACCACGGCCGGCGTGTGATGCATGAAGCGGCCGAAAGCCTGACGGCAGAATTGATCGTAGTGTTTGGTATAGAGTATGAATTCGTGCCACAGATCGTCTGCCACCTGCGACGGCATGGAGACGAATTTGTGGCCGCTGTGCAAATGGGCGAGGAAAAACTGCCGCAGCGCACGGCTTACCAGATGGCAATCGTTCAGGGTCAGCTCCGGGTGGCGCTTGATGAGTCGGTCGTATAACCCTTTAGGGAAGCTGCAGGTACGGATGTAGTCGGCGCGGCGCGCCAGGCGGAGTTTGTGCGCGATTGCGGCCAACAGTGCGATCAGCAGCAGGCATATAACAATCAGAGTTGCCGTCATGGGCACGTTGTCGCCGGAAAAGTATTCAGCGCATCATGCCGTGAAGCGGGTGGGATATCAAGTGTAGTCCGGCGGGCGGACGGCGTACGGATTTGCCCGCAGCCGGCTTGTACCGACGTGCGGGCGTGCGGCATTATTTCGCCATGCTGTCCTTGCTCATGTCATCCTTTTTCATGCCGTCTTTTTCCATGGTTTTTTTGGCATGGGGTTTTTTCGCTTTCATGCCTTCATGCGCCATGGTGTGGTTGTTCATTTCATCTTTGGCCATGGCAGGCTTTGCCATACTGTCGTTTTTCATCATGTCGTCGGCAAAAGCCTGGGTACCGGCGAATACAAAACCGGCAGCAATCAGGGTAGCAAATAATTTACGCATTTCAGTTCTCTCCTAAAGTAAAAATAAAACGGCGATATTGCCGTACATCAGGGCCGCTGAACGATCAGCTGCCGCCGAACCAGTTGTAACCCTGGTCTTCCCAATAGCCGCCGGGATAGACATTGGTTACGTAAATTGCGGTGATATGTTTCGGATTCTTGTAGCCCAGCTTGGTGGGGATACGCAGTTTCATCGGGTAGCCGTATTGCGCCGGCAGCGTCTGCCCGTCGTAAGTCAGGGTGAGCTGGGTCTGCGGGTGCAGCGCTGTCGGCATGTCTATGCTGGTGTAATAATCGTCCGCGCATTTGAAGCCGACATATTTGGCCGTCAGATCGGCGCCGATGCGCTTAAGGAAAGTCGCGAACGGTACCCCGCCCCACTTGCCTATCGCACTCCAGCCCTCCACGCAGATATGTCGCGTTACCTGGCTGACTTGCGGCAACCGGTGCAGCTGTTCCAGCGTCCATGGGCGTTTGTCGGCGATCATGCCGCTGAGCTCGAGCACGTAGCGGCTGCCGTCCACCTTGGGCACATCCTCGATACCGTAATAGGCATTGAACGGGAACGGCCGGGTAATCATCGATTCCGGGTAAGTGGGCGCCAGCTTGTTGGGGTCGAACAGCCATGCCTGTACCTTGTCGTTGAAGCGGGATACGCGCATCAACGCCTGTTCCGCCGAATCTTCATCGGTCAGCGTGCAGCCGGTCAGCAGCGCTAGCCCGCCCAGCGACAGCCCGCGTTGTAAAAACAGACGACGCGAAGGTTGCGGCAATGCCTGCAGGGCGGCTTTTACCACGGCCGGCTCGTCGAGTAACTGGATTCTTTTGGGTTTGAACATGTTGTTTTCCTTAACGTCCGCGTATCATCAGCAACAGCGTGCGCGGTACCAGCGCCACCATGACCACATGTATCGTCACCACAGCCACCAGTGCGGACATCGCCGCGAAATGTACGATGCGCGCGTTATCGTAGCCGCCCATCAACTCTCGCAATAATGGGAATTGCACCGACTTCCATACCGCCAGCCCGGACAGCACCAGCAGCAGGGTATCGACGATGATGAACAGGTAAGCCAGTTTCTGCGGCTGGTTGTAGTTACTCAGGTTGGCGTGCGAGAGCTTGCCTTTGATGGCGGCCAGCGTTTCAGTCAGTACGGCCCTAGGCGAAATCGGGAAGAATTTGCGCTTAAGCCTGCCGCTTGCGAGATTCAGCCCCAGATAAATCAGCCCGTTGCCTATCAGTACCCACATCGCGAAGAAATGCCACAGCAAGGCGCCGCCCAGCCAGCCGCCGAAGGTAATGCCGTCGGGAAAGCTGAAATGGAAAATCGGCGAGGCGTTGTAGATTTTCCAGCCGCTCGTCACCATGACCAATACTGCCAGCGCGTTGATCCAGTGGGTCATTCGCAACCACAGCGGATGAATGACAGGGGCGCGGCTCATTTATAGACCCCGGGAAATTGCTGGCGCAGGTGCTCGAGCTTGGGCAAATCGTTGGCGACGATATAGGGCTGGTCGGGATGCAGCGCCAGATAATCCTGATGGTAATCTTCGGCCGGGTAAAACGCGGGCAGCGCCACTACCTGCGTCACGATAGGCGCGGCATACACCTTCATGTCCTGCAATTGTTTGATATAAGCTTGCGCTACCTGCTGCTGCGCCGGGCTGGTGTAGAAAATCGCCGACCGGTATTGCGACCCGTAATCAGGGCCCTGATAATTGAGCTCGGTCGGGTTGAGCGCGACCGAGAAGTAGATCTTGAGCAACTGTCCGTAGGAAATCTGTCTGGGGTCGTATACCACCTTCACCGATTCGGCATGGCCGGTTGTGCTACGGCTGACCTGATAATAGCTGGCGGTGGTGGCCTGGCCGCCGGCATATCCTGCGGTCGAACTGATGACGCCTTTGACGTGTTTGAATACGCCGTCGACGCCCCAGAAACACCCGCCTGCCAATACCGCGGTTTGCGGGGTTGACGAGCTTGTGGCGGGCATGTCCTGTAGCGGGTCGGGCAGCTTGCGCAACTGACCGTCCGCCAGTGCCGGGCCGGTGGTCAGCATGGCGGCGGTGGTCAGGACGCCGAGTTTGTTCAGTACTTTTGCAGCAATACGGGTACGCATGGGTGTCTCCTTATGATGGCTTGCACTAAATGCAGCCTGGTTTGCCCATTGATTCGCAGCCGGATGAAAAAAGGTTACAAACCCTGCGAAATTTTTTGACAATGGAATCGTCGGATTAAAAAATCCGAGTTAATTCAATGTGCAAGAAGATTCGGGTAGAATGAAGCTGGCTTGTACAGAACCCGACCGAGGCTGGCGTGACAGAACCCCCCGTGACTCTGGAAATATTGATGCAACAGGCGCTAGCCGGTGACAAGCGCGCGTATGCCGAGCTGTTGCGGGAAACCGCGCGCTTCGTCCGCCCCTATCTGGCAAAGCGGTTGAGCATCCCCGGTGATGTTGACGATTTGCTGCAGGAAATTCTCGTTTCCATTCATAAGGCTCGCCACACCTACGACGGCAAGCGTCCATACAAGCCGTGGGTATTCGCCATCGCGCATTTTCGGCTGCAGGATTATTTGCGCAGTTACTATGCCGACCAGCTCAGGGACGCGACCGAATTATCGGAAGTCGAAAATAGTTTGTCCGAACATGTAACCAATTCCGACTTTACTTACGAATCAATCATTGGAGAGGTGCATCAGCTGCCTGAGAAACAGGCGACGATACTGGAAATGATGCATCAGGACGGCTATACCGCCAAGGAGGTTGCGGCGAAGATAGGCATGAAGGAATCTGCGGTAAAAGTAGCCGCATACAGAGCTTACAGGATTTTAAAAGAGAAATTGAGCAGATAAATGGATGCAATGGAAAAACACATAGCCAGCCTGGTAGCCGATGCCGGGCAGGTACAGTCGGCGTCCAGCCCCTTGCGTCTGTGGCTGAAATGGATGGGTGTGGCTGTGGTGTATATCGTGGTGTCGCTGCTATTCCTCGGTGTGCGCCCGGATCTGCCGGCGGCGTTGCATAACGGTCTGTTTGTCGCAGAGATGCTGCTGCTGGTTGCCATTGTCGCCACCACGGCGTTGAGCGCCACCCTGCTCGCGTTTCCCGACATGTATCAGCACAGCCGTCTGGTGCTGGCGCCGATTGCCATGTTCGTGCTGTTTGTCGCTGTGATTTTTCTCGCCTGGCAGGCCGACAATCCCCCTGCCCCGCCGCCCGTACATAGCTTCGAGTGTTCGCTCACTATCGCTGTACTCGCCTTGCTGCCTGCTGCCTGGATGTTCTACAGCATGCGCCGTCTTGCCAGCACCCATCGCCGCGCCGCCGGCGCCGTGGTCATGCTGTCGGCGTTCAGCATCGGTGCCATTACCTTGCGATTATCGGAGCAGACCAATTCCATCATGCACGTGATCGAGTGGCATTATTTGCCGATGATTGCGGTGGCGTTGCTGGGGGTATGGTTGGGGAAGATGCTGTTGAAGTGGTAAGGGGCGGGTATGGATGGGTTTCGCTGTGCTCTACCCATCTTACGGACTTGCTCCCGATGTACCCGCCGAACAGCGTTTAGAAATTGTAGATCACGCCGGCTGAGAGCAGAGTAACTCTGCTGACCCCGGTCCCGGTTTGACCAACCACCGGCGTTCCAACCACGCCGAAGTCTTCATACTGTACGCGCACCGCAAAACGATTCCGAAAGTCATATTGCGCGCCTATGCCGTAAGCAGCTTTGTCGTCGCGGGATTTGGCCGAAAAATGCCCCCCGTTATTGACCCAGCTTTCGTCGAATTCAGTATGCGCCACACCCAGCTTGCCTATGAGGGAAAATCCCTGACCCACAGGCAGCTTTCCCGTGACCGCAGCCTGTACCGTCGTGGCATAGTTGTTTTGATAGTAGCCGGATGCGGGGGCAGAAACCGGATTGATGTCGCCCAGATCGGCATAACTGAGCTCGATCCCGTAATTTGGCGTGAACTGGTAACCGCCGCCTATGCGGTAAGCCGTTGACCCGGTTGAACAATTAGTGGCTCCGCCAAAGTTGTCGCCATTGCACATATCGCCCGCGCGGGCTTGCCCCATGTCGACAGCAGCATAGAAATTGGCTGCCATGGCCGGCGAGTTCAGGGCAGAAAGTAACGCGAGTATCCCGATTTTGCTGTTCATATTATGCTTTCTTTTGTAAGTTGCCACGCGTCCGGGTTAAACGACGATTTGCGTTATTAACACTGGTCGAATAGCGTACCCGCGATGATCAAGCCGCACTTGAAATCTAGTCGAAAACCGGCGCTTTTCAAGTATTTAATATCTTCTCGCTATGCTTGCCGTTCAGAAAATGGACCATTTGAATCTCATCGACATAGCTATCGCCGATCAGGACGGCTTCCGGTTCGTGAGCAAATTCGACAAAGCCGAGCGACGTATACAGATGGATAGCGCGGCGGTTGGAGGCCAGCACGGTCAAATACAGTTGCCGCAACCCGTCAACTTGCGCGGCAAGATCCATCGCCTGCGTAATCAACGCGCGACCCACGCCCTTGCCCGCAAGCTCGCCGTCTACGAACATTTTGAATAGCAGCGCCTTGTGGCGGAATTTGATGCGTGAGTCGCGTTCTATGCTGACGCTGCCCTTGAGCGAGCCGTTGCTGAAAACCCCGAGCGTGAAACTGTCATTGCCGAATCGGGTCGGGATGTCTTGTGCGGGGTTGTCCGCCAGAGCGATGCGGAAATATTCAGCTTGTTCGACCAGGGCCTTGCGCCATATGGTGACGTATTGGGGGGTGTCGTCTGGGGTTAGTAGTCTGATATTGGTCATGATACTGAGTGCGGTTGGGTGTGTGGCTTGATAGTAGCAAAAGTGGACGTGTGACGCATGTTAGGCGGGAGTGGGTAAGTGCTACTGCGTATCTTCTTTTAGCTGAGGCAGGCCGGGGGTTGCCCGGCAGCAAGTGACTTTCTCTCCGGTTTATACATTTGCCCAAGAGAAAGTAACCAAAGAGAAAGGCCCCCCGTTCCGCCGCCCCTGCGGGGTACCCTGCGTTGCTCGTCAATCCGGGCGGCTGCGGAACTCGGCCTGCGGCCTCAGACAGTCCTCGCCGACATCCCCCGGCTCGACTGCGCTACTCGGCGGCGGAGAGGGGGATTTAAAAGCGGAAATTCAAAATCTAACAACCAACAACAAAATCAACTCCCCTTGTCCGGGCTGTGCCCGGACACCCCAAAAACGTCACGCATTCATGCGTGACTTCGCGTCATTAACGCTCTTAAATCCCTTCTGCATCGCTTCGTCCGGGCCGTTCAGGCGGGAGGGGTAGGCGAGCACTGTTCGAGTTCCGCAGCAGCTTGCGGGGTGTGCAAGCTGTCAGGGCGAGTTGCGCAGCCCCCGTCTGAGCGGTTCGGACGAAGGGACCCCGCAGGGGCGAGGCTGCAGGGTGCACTTCTCTTTGGTTACCTTCTCTTGTGCAAGCAAGAGAAAGTAACTTGCCGCCGGGTAACCCCCGGCCTGACATGGCTAAAAATTCGCTGCATAGGCAGATTAAAGCTCGTATATCTGATCGACAAAAGCCGAGATTTGATCTCGTTATCTCCGGGCTACGAGTTGTTGGTATAGGCGTCGCGTGCCAGCCTGTTTTCAAAATCAGTGAAGCTTACCCCGTTTGGGGTTCGCCAGTTGTCACGGCCGTTAATCGAGTAGCCAACCACTATTGCTGCGGCTTGAGAAGGACTCCGAAATAGCTGGTCTCTTACAAACTTGAGTTTGGCCCCGTTTTCTATCAAGACACCTGATGAGATTAGTCGCTCGCGTAGTGCGCGGTAGCCAACGGAAAGGCTGTTCTGGACAGCGGATGCAGCTTCGGAATTTGCGAGAATTACTAGCCCTTCATCTGTTCGCACTGCGGTCGCGATGAGATTGCTCACGCGAAGTTGAAATGTTTGAGATTGTGATGGTGTCATCGCCAAACTAGTGGGCTGTTCCGACTCGGTCTGGATAGTGGGTTGTGGTGAGGACACTTCCTCATGAGTTGAGGGGGCAGGCGTTCGTTCAACCAATGGCTCAAGAACACGGTGGCCCAACACACCAAGCAATGTTTGAATTCCTCCAATGAACTCCTCCATCGCATCGCGGTCAGCCCTTGGCAAAGAGGGAAGCTGCGGAGATGCGGAATTTTCAATAGCATAGCGCCCTGCACTGTTTGCTAAAGAAACCAGTCGAGACTCTAAATAACGGACATGCGCTTTGGTTAAGTTGTCGTCTTTGCTCGTGAATGCAACAAGTTCTGTCCAAAAGTCTTTGCCACTTATGTGTGAGCACAGTCGATCAAAAACGACCTCGGCTTCACCTACGTAGACGGAGTCTTGCCCAGATTCATCATTTTGGCCGAACAGGAAATAGATTCCCGGGCGCTTGGCCTCAGTCCACTCCTTGAGTTCCGGGAAGCGCGTTCTGGGGCACGCAATGGCTTGGCCTGTCCAATTAACAATCTCCCCATGACGAATGCCAGTCACTCCGCCATCAGCAAGATAGATTCGAATGCTTTTCCCTAGTGCCATGGATTACCCACTTTTGACTTTCAATGTGAAATAGACACCAATTTGGTATTTATTAAAATTAATAAAAAGAAAGATCGAAGCCGCATTCACCCAAACTCAACCCTACCCCCACCCTGCTGCTCTATCATCCGCGCCAAACTGCTCAACAACTCCGTCCCATCCCGCGAATTGCGCCAGGCATTGTCTGTCCATTGATAATGGAAGCCGCCCGACTTCGCTGCAACCCACATTTCATGCATGGCGGCCTGACGGTTGACGATGATTTTGCCGCCTGCGCCGCAGTCGATTTCAAGGACGTTGCCGGCGGCGAGTTCGAAATCGACATCGCCGTCTGCGTTTTCCAGCGCGTTTTCGATCTGGCGAAAAGTTTCCTCGGTGAGCTGGTTAAATTCGGTTTCGGTCATAGCGGTCCCTCATGATAGACTTAGTTTGTGTTCGTTTATTAAAGACATTGATATGCAACGCCGTGCCATTACTTACATTATTCACGCGCTTTTGTGCGCTGCCCTGCTCTCGTTGACGGGCTGCGGCACCAAAGGCCCATTGTATCTTCCCGAAAAACCGACTCAAACGCAAGCGACTCAACCATGAATGTGACTGATTTATCCCCCTTTAATGCCGCCGATTTAAACCATATCGCGGAGACTTACGGCACGCCCTGTTACGTCTACGACCACGCCAGTCTGGTTGGCGCATTTACCGCGTTCGATCAGGCATTGCAGGCGCGCAAGCATCTGGTGTGCTACGCGGTAAAGGCCAACTCTTCACTGGCGATTTTGAATATCTTTGCCCGTCTCGGCGCGGGGTTCGATATCGTCTCCGGCGGCGAGTTGCAGCGTGTGCTGGCGGCGGGCGGCGATGCGGGCAAGGTGGTGTTTTCCGGCATCGGCAAGAGCAGCGACGAGATGCGGCTGGCGCTGGCGCACAGCATCCTGTGTTTTAACGTGGAATCGGAGAGCGAACTGTACCGGCTCAACGAAGTCGCGGGCGAAATGGGCAAGATCGCGCCGGTCAGCCTGCGCGTCAATCCCGACGTGGATGCGAAGACCCACCCTTATATTTCCACCGGGCTGAAGGGTAATAAATTCGGCGTGGCGCACGAGGATGCGCTGCGTCTGTATCGGTTGGCGGCGACGCTGCCGCATCTGAATATTACCGGTATCGATTGTCATATCGGTTCGCAGCTGACCGAGACGCGGCCATTTGCCGATGCGCTGGATCGCGTGCTGGCGCTGGTCGATCAGCTCGCGCTGGAAGGCATAGTGCTGCACCACCTCGATCTGGGCGGCGGGCTGGGCATCTGTTATCAGGATGAAACCCCACCACTGATACAGGATTACCTCGGCGCGTTGCTGCACAAGCTTGAAGGTCGCAATCAGACTATCCTGGTGGAGCCGGGGCGGGCGATAGTGGGCAATGCCGGCGTGCTGCTGACGCGGGTGGAATATCTGAAACAGGGCATCGAGAAGAATTTTGCCATCGTTGATGCGGCAATGAACGACCTGCTGCGCCCGGCTTTGTACGACGCTTATCACGCCATCGTGCCGGTCAATCCGCGCGACGATGCGCCGGAGATTTACGAAATTGTCGGCCCGGTGTGCGAGAGCGGCGACTTCCTCGGCCATGAACGGCCGCTGGCGCTGGCACAGGGCGATCTGCTGGCGATCAAGTCGGCGGGCGCTTACGGCATGTCGATGAGCTCTAACTACAACACTCGTCCGCGTGCTGCCGAGGTGATGGTGCGCGATGGTGCGGCGACGCTGGTGCGGGAGCGTGAAACGATACCCGCATTGTTTGCGCTGGAGCGGGTGTTGGGCTAATTCGGTGAACCTTGGTTAAAGTGCTTTGTCCACGAAAGACACGAAAAGCACGAAAAAATGCAAAAACGAAACAAATGCGTTTAGGTAGGTCTTGAGCGTGGCGGCAGTTTCAGCATAAGAATTGAATAGTTTGTGGTTTATTTTTGTGCTTTGCGTGTTTTTCGTGGACAACAATAGCATCGATAAATAATCAGGAGATTCATTATGCTCATCCGTTCCGCCAGCGATATCCCCTCCTCGGAGATCACGCCGGAAGCGCTATACCTGCGCCGCCGCCAGTTCATGCAGGCAGGCGCGGCAGTCGCTGCCGGGGCGCTGTTGCCGGGGGTGAGCGAGGCGAGTGCGCGTTTGGCGGCGGCAATGAATAGCCGCTACAGCACGACGGAGCCGCAAACGCCGTACAAGGACGTTACCACCTACAACAACTATTACGAATTCGGCACCGACAAATCCGACCCTGCTGAAAATGCGCAAGGCCTGAAAACCCGGCCGTGGACGGTCAGTATCGAGGGCGAGATCAAGCACCCAAAAGTGTGGGATATCGACGCGCTGATCAAGGCCTTCCCGCTGGAAGAGCGCATCTATCGGCTGCGTTGCGTGGAAGGCTGGTCGATGGTGATTCCGTGGACGGGTTTTCCGCTGGCCAGTTTGATCCGTCAGGCGGAGCCGACCGGTAACGCCAAATATGTCGAATTCACGACTTTGCTCGACCCGGCGCAGATGCCCGGACAGCGCCGCGCGGTGCTGGATTGGCCGTATGTGGAAGGCTTGCGGCTGGATGAGGCGATGCATCCGCTGACTTTATTGGCGGTCGGCTTGTACGGACAGACGCTGCCGAATCAGAACGGTGCGCCGATACGGTTGGTGGTGCCGTGGAAATACGGATTCAAGAGCGCCAAAGCCATCGTGCGCATCCGCTTTACCGACCGCCAGCCGGCGACGGCCTGGGGACGTGCCGCACCGAGCGAGTACGGCTTTTATTCCAACGTCAATCCCGCGGTCGATCATCCGCGCTGGAGTCAGGCCAAGGAGCGCCGCATCGGCGACTTTTTCAAACGCGACACGTTGCTGTTTAACGGCTACGGCGATCAGATCGCCCAGCTCTATCGCGGCATGGATTTGCGGAAATACTATTGATGACGGCGGCATCGGCGGCGCAGATACGTCGGCTCAAGGCGGCCGTATTCCTGCTGGCGTGTTTCCCGCTGCTGCGCCTGATATTTCTGGGGCTGAGCGGTGGACTGGGGACCAACCCGATCGAATTCATCACCCATTCCACCGGGACCTGGACGCTGGTCGGTCTGATGTTGACACTGACGGTAACGCCGTTGCGTCAATTGACCGGCTGGCACAGCCTGATCCGGGTGCGGCGCATGCTGGGGCTGTTCAGCTTTTTCTACGCCTGTTTGCATTTTCTGACTTATGTGTGGCTGGATCAGTTTTTCGATTTTGCCGCGATGATCAAGGATGTATATAAACGCCCCTTTATTACCGTGGGCTTTGCCGCGTTTCTGCTGCTGATTCCCTTGGCGGTGACCTCCAGCAACAACATGATACGGCGGCTGGGTGCCAAACGCTGGCAAATGCTGCACCGGCTGGTGTATGCGATCGCCATACTGGGTGTGCTGCATTATGCATGGCTGGTGAAAAAAGACCTGACCCAGCCGCTGATTTATGCGGCGGTGCTGACGCTGTTGTTGGGCTGGCGCCTGGTGCACCGCTGGCGTTGATGCTGTCGCTGGGTCAAATGCCGGGCAGTCCCAAATCTGCGCTGGGCGGGCAGACCCAGCGGGGGTATTCGCGCGTGGTGTCGATGCAGCCGCCGTCGGCGTAGATGCCTTTGGGCTCACGCAGTTTCAGCATTTCTGCGAGGATGCGTTCGACTTCCTCCGGATTGTTCAACGATTCCTGTACTCGCGCTTCAACCACCGACTCATCGATTTGCAGCTCACCGGCCAGATCCAGATAGGTGGCGTTGCGCCAATGGAAAAGCTCCAGGCATTTCGATTTCAGCGTGTAGGGCTGTTCGGGTTTCCAGAAATTGCTGAACAGGCCGTTGCCGAGATAGAACACCCACGAGCCTTCGTAGCCCTGAACGTCCGAAGAATGGGCATCGGGGTTGCGGAACCACAGACGATCGCCGGGGACGTAGTATTTGGGCGGTAGCGGCGCATCCATGGAGCCGTATTCGCGCAGGAAAACTTCGTGGAACTGGCCCGACATGATGGCTTGCTGTTCCCACTGTTGTTGCAGTTGCTGAAATAGCGCGGGGTTGCTGATCATCAGCTCCTGCGCGATGCCAAGCAGAATGACGTATTCGGTTGCGCGATAACAGGAGAAGGAATATAGCTTGCCGGAGGTGCCGGGTTGCGTCGCTTTTTGTAGTGCAGTGATCAGGGGCTTGCCCGGCACGACGGTGAAGCCGGTTTCTTCGTTGTAGCGCCAGTATTCGGTGGGGCGTTCCGCGGCAGCGGTATCGAACGCCATCGCCGTGCTGCGTCCGGCAGTGACGATGTTCTGGCGGATACGAATGGCCGATTGCAATTCTTCATAGCTCGGGAATTCGAAGGCAACCGGACCCAGCAGCATAGTCAGCAGGATTTCCCGGGTCAAATCCCTTTCGTTAGCATCAGGGTTGAGCCGGAGCTGTTCGCATAGCTGCGTGGTATCGCAATCTGGCGCCCAAGTTTGGGCGGTGTGGGGATCGAGCTGGAAGCGTATTCCATGCAGCCCGGATTCTGTTTCCAGCGTAGCATATACGTACTGCTGGAGTTCGAGCGTTTCGAGTCGTGACTGAAATTGCTGCAGTGCAGTTTCAATGTATTGCAACGTGGTACTACGGATCAGGATGCCCCCCCGATTCTCCCCCGGACAAATGTGTGACGGTGTTGTGGTACGCAAGCCGGTCTCCGTAAGCAGCATGATTTTCTTAAAGATATCATCAAGTTGCTTACGCTCGTCTTACATCGTGCCGTTTGCGTCATGTGCGTATGGCGCTATTAATTACACATATGGTTCGTCATACCACGTAAAACAATATCGCAAAATAATGCGTCGCACTGCCGGCAACGACGAACAGGTGCCAGATGCCGTGCCAATGTCTGAATTTGTAATCGTAGGCGTAAAAAACTATGCCGCTGGTATAAAACAGCCCGCCGGCAGCCAGCCAGATAAAACCGGCTGTACCCAACGCATGCAGCAGCGGGATAATGGCAATGAGTGCGACCCAGCCCATCAGTACGTAGATGACGACGGATAGCACCCGCGCGGAATTTTTTGGGTGCAGCTCCTGCAGCATGCCCAGCACGGCCAGCGTCCATACGATGGCGAGCAGCGACCAGCCCCACACGCCATGCAATGTGACCAGGCAGAATGGGGTGTAACTACCGGCGATCAACAGATAGATGGCCTGATAGTCAAGTTTGCGCAGTACATCCTTGGGTCGCCCGCGCAAACTGTGGTACAGCGTGGACACGGTGTATAGCAGCACCAGCGTTGCGGTGTAAATCGATACGCCGACTACTTTCCAGGCGCTGCCGCTGAGTGCTGCCAGCACGATCAGCAGCACGCCTCCCCCCAGCGCCAGCACGGCGCCGATCAGGTGGCTGATGGCGTTGAAACGTTCGCCTTGGTACACGCTGTGCTGGTTACGGGTTAATGTTGCGGTTCGGCTACGAAGATTTCCACGCGACGGTTTTTGGCCCGGCCTGCGCTGGTGTCGTTGGAGGCGATAGGTTCATGCGAGCCGTGGCCGTAGACGGTGAAACGCGCCGGTGCAATGCCGCGGGTGGTCAGATAGTCGCGGGTATGTTCGGCGCGTTGGAGCGACAGTGGGTCGTTGATCGCGTCGCTGCCGGTGTTGTCGGTATGGCCGACGATGGTGACCATGGTTGCCGGGTTTTCGGCCAGGCCGGCGGCGAATTTATCCAGTATGGCACGGAAGTTCGGCCGGATATCTGCACGGTTGGTGTCGAATGAAATATCGCTGGGGATCTCCAGTTTCAGGCGGTTATCCGCGGTCTGGCTGACTTGCACGCCGGTACCCTGCGTGGCTTGTTCCATATCCTGTTTCTGCTTTTCCATTTTTTTGGACCAGATATTGCCGGCCACAGCGCCGGCCATGCCGCCCAGTACGGCACCGGCGGCGGCGCGTTGCCCGCCGCCGCCCGAGGTTGTTGCGCCGATGATGGCGCCCAGGCCTGCACCTATACCGGCGCCTGTTGCCGTGCCGCGGTCGGTTTCCGACATGTTGGCGCAGCCGCTGAGCGCCAGCGTTGCTGCGAGTGTGCTTATCATTAATTTACGCATGATGAATCTCCGTGAGGAATCAGGGTTGAGGCAAGGACTAAGTTAAAGGTGAAAATGCCCGGCGCCGAACAGGCCGACCAGGCCGATGATAATCAGATAAATGGCGACGATCGCGTTCAGCAGTCGCGGCATCAATAGTATCAGGATGCCGGCGATGAGTGCTGCGAGTGGGCCTATGCTCAGATATAGATTCATGGTGTCGTCCTTGTGTCGGGATGAAAAGTGATACGGGTTGGATGCGCAATTCGGTTTTGCGTTCAGCCAGTATGCTGCTGTGGCGGTTAATACTACGCTGTTTGAGGGCCGTGCAGTTTATTCGCCGAAATAGGCTTTGACGATGTCGGTATTGGCGCCGAGTTCGGCAGCGGGGCCGTGGCGACTGATTTTGCCTGTTTCCATGATATAGCCGCGATCGCTGTGCGCCAGCGCCATGCGCGCGTTTTGTTCGACCAGCAGCAAAGCGACGCCTTGCCGGTGCGCATCCTGCAAGGTGTCGAAAATGGCGCTGACCATGAGCGGCGCCAGACCCATGCTGGGTTCGTCCAGCAATAGCAGGCGCGGTCGCGACAGCAGCGCGCGATTGATGGCGAGCAGTTGCTGTTCGCCGCCGGAGAGCTGCCCTGCCGGTTGCGCGCGGCGTTCGCCGAGGCGCGGATAGCGCTGGTAGATGGTATCGATTTCCTGTCTGACGGCGACAGTGTCGCGACGGATGTAGGCGCCCATTTCGAGATTTTCGGCAACGCTGAGCCGGGAAAATATGCCGCGCCCTTCCGGTACCAGCGCGATACCGAGCGGCACGATCTGGTGTGAAGGTTTATGGGTGATGGCTTGTCCGGCAAAATGCACACTGCCGCCCGCGCTCGGCAGCATGCCAGCGATGGCCTTGAGCAAGGTGGTTTTTCCTGCGCCGTTGGCACCGATCAGGCAGACGCGCTCGCCTTCGGCCACGTTCAGGCTGATGCCCTGTACGGCATGAATCTGGCCGTAGGCGACGCGCAGTTCGTGCACATTCAGCAATTCGCTCATGCCTCGGTTCCCAGATATGCACTGATGACACGCGGATTGGTACGAATTTGCGCCGGGATGTCTTCGGCAATTTTTTCGCCGAAATCGAGTACGGCGATGCGGTCGCACAGATCCATCATCAGTTTGACGTCGTGTTCGATGACCAGCAGCGTCAGGCCGAGCTGGTCGCGCAAGTTGCGGATGAGCTGCTTTAAGGTGTCGCGCTCTGCCGGGTTCATGCCGGCGGCCGGTTCGTCCAGCGCAAGCACTTTGGGGTCGGTGGCCAGCGCACGGGCGATTTCCAGACGGCGTTGGTCGCCATAGGACAGATTCTTCGCCAGCGTATTGCTGTGCCGGGTGATATCGACCAGCGCCAGCAATTCGTAAGCACGCTGGCGGATGGCGGCTTCTTCCTCACGCGTGCTGCGATTGCGGGTGATGGCGCCGATAATGCCGGCATGGGTGCGGGCGTGACGGCCGACCATGACGTTTTCCAGCGCGCTCATGTTGGCAAACAGGCGAATATTCTGGAAAGTGCGGGCGATGCCGAGCTGCAACACCTGATGCGGCCTCATGCCCAGCATCGATCGGCTGCCGTACCATAATTGCCCGCTGCCGGGCGTGTACAGCCCGGTGAGGATGTTGAACAGCGTAGTCTTGCCGGCGCCGTTGGGGCCTATCAGTCCGAGGATTTCGCCCCGGCGTACCGACAGCGAGACTTCATGCAGGGCGCGGATGCCACCGAAATGCTTGCTGATGCTCTCTACGCGGATAATGTCCGGGTTATTCATCGTATTCGCGCTTGTGACGGCCGGAAGGCAGCAAGCCGGCGGGACGGAACAGCATCATCAGTATCAGCGCCATGCCGAACAGCAGCATGCGCAAATCCGTAGGGTCGACGATCACATGACCCAGTGCGGCGCGCTGCCAGTCGCCGAGATAGCGTAAGGCTTCGGGCAGCACGGTGAGCAGAATGGCGCCCAGTACGACGCCGGGAATGTTGCCCATGCCGCCCAGCACGATCATGCACAGTATCATCACCGATTCCATCAGATTAAAACTTTCCGGACTGATGAAGCCCTGAAATCCTGCGAACAGCCCGCCGGCGACGCCGCCGAAAGTTGCACCCATCGCAAATGCCAGCAATTTGACATTGCGCACGTTGATGCCGGTAGCCTGGGCTGCCATCTCGTCCTCGCGTATCGCTGCCCAGGCACGGCCTATGCGCGAGTTCTGCAGGCGCAGGGCGATAAAAATAATGCCTAGCGTGAGCAGTAAAAACAGGTAGTAGTACAGTTGCGGGGAGGAGAATGCGATGCCGAGGAGGTGGTGGGTTTTGTCGAAAGAGAAGCCTGCAATGCGGATGGGATCGATCAGATTAACGCCTTGCGGGCCGTTGGTAATATTGACCGGGGCATTGAGGTTATTGAGGAAGATGCGGACGATTTCACCAAACCCCAGCGTGACGATGGCCAGATAGTCGCCGCGCAGGCGCAGTGTCGGCGCGCCCAGCAGCACGCCGAACAGTCCCGCGGTTACGGCGCCTATCGGCAATAATGCCCAGAACGGTAAATGCAGGCCGAATTGCGGCGATGCCAGCAGCGCGTAACTATAGGCACCGACGGCATAAAATGCGATGTAGCCCAGATCCAGCAGTCCGGCGTAGCCGACCACGATATTCAGCCCGACTGCCAGCATGATGTAGAGCAGCGCCAGATCCATGACGCGCACCCAGGAGCGCCCCAGCCCGGTTTCTACCAGCAAAGGCAGCAACGCGAGGCCGATTGCCAACAGGATAAAGGCGAGCCATGCCGATTTGCTGCGCGATTTCATGTTATGCCCGTTCACCTACGCGTTCGCCCAACAGACCGGAAGGCCGTACGATCAGTACCGCTATCAGTACGAAAAATGCAAACACATCCTGATAATTGCTGCCGAGGAAGCCGCCGGTTATATCGCCGATATAACCGGCGCCCAGACTTTCGATTACCCCAAGCAGTAGTCCGCCCAGCATGGCGCCAGCAAGGTTGCCGATACCGCCGAGCACCGCTGCGGAAAAAGCTTTAAGCCCAAGCAGAAAGCCCATGTAATAGTGAGCCAGTCCGTAGTAAGCGCTTACCATGACGCCGGCAACGGCAGCCAGCCCCGAGCCGATAATGAAGGTAAGCGAGATGACAGTGTTGGAATTGACGCCCATCAGTCCCGCGAGTTGCGGCGATTGTGCGGTGGCACGCATGGCGCGGCCCAGACGGGTGCGTTGTACCAAAAGGGTTAGCGCGATCATCAGTACTACCGAGGTAACCAGAATGGCGATCTGGATATCGGTGATGCGTGCGCCCAGCAGATTATGGTGTCCTTGCGGCAGTATGGGCGGAAAGGGAATGTACTGGCGTCCCCAGATCAGCATGGCGACGTTTTGCAGCACGATGGATACGCCGATGGCGGTAATCAGCGGCGCCAGTCGCGGCGCATGACGCAGCGGTCGGTATGCCACGCGCTCTATGGTGTAGCCTAGCGCCATGCATACGGGTATGGCGGTGAGCAGGCCGAGCAAGGCGATGACTACGCCGGGCAAATCGACGCCGGCCCCGGTCAGCGCCGAAATCACTGCCAATGCAACCATCGCGCCGAACATGGTGATTTCGCCATGTGCGAAGTTGATCAGTTCGAGTATGCCGTAAACCATGGTGTAGCCGAGCGCGACCAGCGCATATACGCTACCCAGCACCAGACCGTTGATGAGCTGCTGGACGAAAATATCCATGACCGGGGCCTACTTGGTGTTCTGTACGGTTTGCAACACCTGCCACTTGCCGGATTTGACCTGATACAGGCTTACCGCGCCGTCGGTCAGGTCGCCCTTGTTGTCGAAACGGATGTGTCCGGTCACGCCCTGATGGTCGGTTTTGGGAAGTTCGGCCAGGTACTTGGCCGGATCGGATGAGTTTGCGCGTTTCATGGCGTCAACCATGACATACACGGCATCGTAAGCATACGGCGCGTAATTCTGGATTTCTCCGAAGCGCGCGTTGAATTTTTCTCTGAAGGCTTTGCCTCCCGGCATGCTGTCCAGCGGCAATCCGGGGTTGGAGGCGATGGTGCCTTCGGCGGCGCTATTCGCCAGATCGATGAAAGCGGGTGTTTGCATGCCGTCGCCGCCCAGCAATTGCGCCTTGATGCCCAGTTCATTTAGCTGCTTGGCCAGCGGTGCGGCTTGCGGATCCATGCCGCCGAAAAATACCACCTGCGGGTCATGGGATTTGATTGAGGTCAGGATCGCCATGAAGTCGGTGGATTTGTCAGTGGTGTATTCGCGTGCGACCACTTCGCCGCCTGCGGCTTTAACTGCTTTTTCGAATTCGTCGGCGAGCCCCTGACCGTAAGCGGTACGGTCGTCAATCACGGCGATGCGTTTTGCGCCGAGCTGATTGACGGCATATTGGCCGAGCACCTGGCCTTGCTGGCGGTCGTTGGTCATAACCCGATATGCGGTGTTGTAGCCTTGTGCGGTATAGCTGATTGCAGTTGCGGATGGGGAAATTTGCGGGATGCCGGCGTCGAAGTAGATTTTGGAGGCGGGAATGGTAGCGCCTGAATTCAGATGGCCGATGACGCCGACAACGCCGTCATCGACCAGTTTCTGGGCAACCGTGGTGGCGGCTTTGGGGTCGGCCTGATCGTCTTCGGCGATCAGGTCAATATGCATTTTCTTGCCGTTTAGGGTGAGTCCGGCGGCATTGATTTCATCGACAGCCAGTTGCGCCCCATTTTCATTGTCTTTGCCGAGATGCGCCTGCGGGCCGGTAAGCGGCGAAGCGGAACCGATCTTGATGATATTGTCGGCAGACTCGTCTTTTTTACTGCAACCCGAGATTAGGGCGGCGCTGACGAGTGCGGTCAATAAGGTGTTGCGTAACGTGGGGTTCAAGGCTCGGCTCCGTAAGAATAACGTAATGTGACAAACGCTTTTGTTATACCACAAAGCTATACAGAGGTGAATGCGAGTGCCAAAAAAATCGGGCCGGAATTACTCCAGGCCCGATTTTGAGTTGTGCAGCATCAGCTTGGCAATGCCAGTATCCATTTGACGATCACGCGCAGATCGTCGTTCTTGACTTGCGGGTTAGGCGGCATTGGGATCTGGCCCCAAACGCCTGCGCCGCCTTTTTTGATTTTGTCCATCAGGTGCGCTTCAGCGGTTTTATCGCCTTTGTATTTGGCAGCAACATCCTTGTAGGCCGGGCCAACGATTTTCTTGTCGACGGAGTGGCAGGTCAGGCAGGCATTTTGTTGTGCCAGGGATAAGCCGGTGCTGTCTGCTGCATAGGCTTGACCAGCCGTCATTACCAGAGCGATGGCTGCAAGCTTCATCATAAATTTCATTGCTACCCCCTAAATTAAATTTCGATAATGAATTGTAGATAATATTCCGATTGATGATACCAGATAGAAGCGCTAGTTTCGCCCAGTACATACCTACTGCGTAGCGGTTAGCCAGGTCAGCAGCGGTTGCCATTGCTCGCGTTCGCGTTCCGTCAGGCGGGCGGGCAAATCAAATACGCTTTTGCCTTCGAAAGCCGCATTGATATAGGCCTGCGTGTCCTGCAGATGCGCCAGTACCGGCAGATTGTTTTCAAGCAAGAACGATTCCAGTATCGCAGCGGCACGCGTACGCGGCGCCACGCGCATGCCGACCATGCCGATAAAGGCGCGTTCCTTGCGGATGGCCTTTTCTGCCTGCAAGGCGGTGAGGAAGGAGCGGCTGGCCTCAATGTCGAACATCGACGGCGCAATCGGCACGACAACGCGTTCGACCAGTTTCAGTGCACGCTCGAGATTTTTGCCATGCAACCCGGCCGGCGAATCGATAATCAGCCAGCCTTCCTTTCCCGTCGTGCCTTGCGTTTGCTCGAATGGCCAGATAGGCGGCAATCCGGTTGCTCGTTGCGATAGCCATGTGCTTGCCGATTGCTGTTTGTCCATATCCAGCAGGCGTACATTCTGCCCGGCCGCCGCCAATGCGCCGGCAAGCGTGACTGCCAGTGTAGTTTTACCGCTGCCGCCTTTGGGGTTGGCGACCAGAATTGCCCGCATGCCGGATTTGCTCACTAGCCGTCCTTATTTCTTGCGCTCTACCTGCGTTACGTCGCGTACCGCACCTGTCGCTGCCGAGGTCGTCAGCGCAGCGTATGCGCGCAGGGCAACGGATACCGAGCGGTTGCGATTGACTGGTTGCCAGGCCTTGTCGCCGCGGTTTTCCATATCGATGCGGCGGCTGGCGAGCACTTCGTCGCTAACCGCCAGATGGATGCTGCGTTTGGGGATGTCGATTTCGATGATATCGCCTTCTTCCACCAGACCGATGGCGCCGCCTTCAGCCGCTTCCGGTGAGACGTGGCCGATACTTAGCCCGGAAGTGCCGCCGGAAAAACGGCCGTCGGTAATCAGCGCACAGGCTTTGCCCAGGCCTTTGGATTTGATATACGAGGTCGGATACAGCATTTCCTGCATGCCGGGTCCGCCTTTGGGGCCTTCGTAACGGATCAGCACGATATCGCCGGCAACGATCTTGTCGGCAAGTATGGCTTCCACCGCGCTATCTTGCGATTCGAAAATGCGCGCCGGGCCGCTGAATTTGAAGATGCTTTCGTCCACGCCGGCAGTCTTGACGATGCAGCCGTCCTTGGCGATATTGCCATGCAATACCGCCAGGCCGCCTTCCTTGTTATAGGCATGGGCGATTTCGCGGATGCAACCGGTGGCGCGATCGGTATCCAGCGTGGGCCAGCGTTTGTCCTGGCTGAATGCGACCTGGGTCGGTACGCCGCCGGGTCCGGCACGGAAGAAGGTTTTTACCGCCTCGTCCGTGGTCTGCATGATGTCGTATTGGGCCAGGGCGTCACCCATGGTTTTGCTGTGCACGGTAGGCAGGTCGCGGTGCAGCAACCCGGCGCGGTCGAGTTCGCCGAGGATGGCCATGACGCCGCCGGCACGATGCACGTCTTCCATGTGGAACTGCTGCGTGGCCGGCGCGACTTTGCATAAATTAGGCACGCGGCGGCTCATGCGGTCGATGTCCTGCATGGTGAACGGTACGCCGCCTTCAAAGGCCGAGGCCAGCAAATGCAGCACGGTGTTGGTGGAGCCGCCCATGGCGATGTCCAGCGCGATGGCGTTCTCGAATGCGCCGAACGAGGCGATGCTGCGCGGCAGCACGCTGTAGTCGTCGTGTTCGTAATAGCGTTTGGCCAGGTCGACGATCATGCGTCCGGCCTGCAGGAACAGTTGTTTGCGGTCGGCATGCGTTGCCAGCGTGGAACCGTTGCCGGGCAGACTGAGGCCCAGCGCTTCTGTCAGGCAGTTCATCGAGTTAGCGGTGAACATGCCCGAGCACGAACCGCAGGTCGGGCATGCGGAACGCTCGATCTGTTCGACCTCGGCATCGGTTTCCTTGTTGTCGGCAGCCGATACCATGGCATCGACCAGATCCAGCTTCATCACTTTGCCGTGTATGGTGGTCTTGCCGGATTCCATCGGGCCGCCGGAGACGAACACTACCGGGATATTCAGGCGCATCGCGGCCATCAGCATGCCGGGAGTGATCTTGTCGCAGTTGGAAATGCACACCAGCGCATCGGCGCAATGGGCGTTGACCATGTATTCCACGCTGTCGGCGATCAGCTCGCGCGACGGCAATGAATACAGCATGCCGCCGTGACCCATGGCGATACCGTCATCGACGGCGATGGTGTTGAATTCCTTGGCGACGCCGCCAGCCGCTTCGATTTCGCGCGCAACCAGTTGCCCCATGTCTTTCAGATGGACGTGGCCGGGTACAAACTGGGTAAACGAGTTGGCGATGGCAATGATAGGCTTCTCGAAATCGCCGTCCTGCATGCCGGTAGCGCGCCATAATGCGCGGGCTCCAGCCATGTTGCGACCCTGGGTAGTGGTGCGGGAACGATAAGTGGGCATGTGTAACCTTTAATCTAATGCGATAATATCTTCAATTTTATCCCATTCCGAACCGACATGCTTATTCATCCTCATTTTAACCCTGTTGCTATTGCCATCGGACCGCTTTCCATACGCTGGTACGGACTGATGTACTTGCTTGCATTCGTGCTGCTGCTGGTGCTGGGGCGTTTGCGTATCAAACAGCAGCCTCATGCAGGCTGGGATATCAAGCAGCTGGATGACGTTTTGTTCTATGGGGTGCTCGGCGTGGTGCTGGGTGGGCGTCTGGGATACGTGCTGTTTTATAAATTCAGCTATTATCTGGCGCATCCTATTGAAATTTTTTATGTGTGGCAGGGCGGCATGTCGTTTCATGGTGGCTTCCTCGGCGTGGCTTTTGCGATGTGGCTGTTTGCCCGGCGCGAGGGCAAATCCTGGCTGTCCATTACCGATTTTATCGCGCCGTTGGTGCCGCTGGGTCTGGGTGCCGGTCGTATCGGCAATTTCATCAACGGCGAATTGTGGGGGCGGCCTACCGATTTGCCGTGGGGCATGGTGTTCCCCGACGTGGACATGATTCCGCGGCATCCCTCGCAATTATACGAATTCGGTCTGGAAGGGCTGGCCCTGTTTGCGCTGCTGTGGCTGTTTTCGGCGCGTCCACGCCCTATGGGCGCGGTGTCGGGATTGTTCCTGATCGGATACGGCACGTTCCGTTTTCTGGTGGAATTTTCGCGCGAGCCGGACGATTTTCTTGGACTGCTGGCGATGGGGTTGAGTATGGGACAATGGCTGTCGCTGCCGATGATCGTGGCCGGCGTGGCGATGATGATCTGGGCTTATCGTCGTGCGGCGAACAAGCCCAATTAACTGTTCAGGACATATGCGATCATGACGCTGACCGAATTTCGCTATATCGTTGCTGTTGCGCGAGAGCATCATTTCGGCCGTGCGGCTGAGGCCTGTTTCGTCTCGCAGCCGACTCTCAGCGTGGCAATCAGGAAGCTGGAAGACGAATTGGGCGTTACCTTGTTCGAGCGCGCTAATAATGAAGTCAGTGTCACGGCTATCGGGGCGCGTATCGTCGAGCACGCGGCGCATATACTGGAACAGACCAGCACCCTTAAGCAAATTGCGCAGCAGGGCAAAAATCCATTGGTCGGCGCGTTACGACTGGGCGCGATTTATACGATCGCGCCGTATTTGCTGCCGCATCTTATTCCGGCCTTGCATCGTTTGGCACCGCAAATGCCGCTGTTGCTGGAAGAAAATTTCACCCGTAAGCTGGCTGAAAAGCTGCGCCAGGGCGAGCTCGATGTGATCATCATTTCATTGCCGTTCGATGAACCGGGGATGGAAACGCTTACCTTGTACCATGAGCCGTTTCAGGTAGCGTTGCCCATCGATCATCCGTGGTGCGAGAAGTCCAGTATCAATGTGAATGACCTGACGCAGGAGAATATGTTGCTGTTGGGGTCCGGCCATTGTTTCCGCGATCAGGTATTGCAGGCCTGCCCGGCGCTGAATCGCTCGTCCGCATCGCCGGGCACGATACAGAAGACGCTGGAATCGAGCAGTCTGGAAACCATACGCTATATGGTGGCTTCCGGCATCGGGATTACCGTTATTCCTTGTACTGCCATTGCACAAACGCCGATAGAGCAGGGTCTGCTGCGTTTCCGCCCATTTGTCGCGCCGGCCCCGGATCGTCCGGTGGCACTGGCCTGGCGCAAGAGTTATCCGCGCATGGAAGCGATCGAAGCGTTGCGGCAGGCTGTACTGCAATGCGCATTGCCCTGCGTAAACTGGGCGCCTTCCCTGCCTGTTGCCTGAGATTCTCCGAGTCTGGCGAATTCGCTATCCTGCGCACTTATGATTATAGTAAAAAACTATCACAACAATTGTAACAATCAATTGGAATAATGATAATGCTCGGCGTAGGATATGAACTGTGAGCACGAGCTCCATCAACCAACAGGAGAATTATCATGGCAAATACCGAATCAGTTACTGTCAAGAATCTTGAAGCCGCTTTTGCAGGCGAATCCATGGCGCATATCAAATACATGTATTTTGCAAAAATGTGCCGTGCAGCGGGCGACGAAGCCACCGCCCGCGTCTTTGAGGAAACCGCTGCGCAGGAAGTGATGCATGCTTTCGGCCATCTCGATCTGCTCTATCCCAAGGACACCATGACGCCGGCACGCTGTCTGGACATGGCGATAGAAGGCGAAACCTACGAGTACACTGAAATGTACCCGAGCTTCCGCCATGCCGCCGTGGAAGAAGGCAATCATGCCGCTGTAGCCGAAATGGACGAGCAGATCGCTGAATCAAAAGAACACGCAGCCCGCTTCCAGGCGATGCTGGAGAAAGCCGCCAAACGTTTTGCCGCATTGGCGAAAGTGGAAGAAAAACACGCCAATCACTACCGCGACACCCTGGCTAAAATCCAGGCCGCGTAAATCAATCTATTACTCAGGAGAACGAAATGAAAGCATGGCAATGTATCGTATGTGGTTTTATCTATGACGAAGCGGCAGGTTTGCCGGACGAGGGCATCGCTCCCGGCACGCGCTGGGAAGACATCCCCGCCGACTGGGCCTGCCCGGATTGCGGCGTGGCAAAGGCCGATTTCGAAATGATAGAAGTCTGAGGTGTTTTTAATCCGGTAAAGCAATTTGTCCACGAAAAACACAAAAATCGCGAAAACACGCTGTGATAGCAGGCTTTAGTGTATTTTGCGATTTTCGTGGATCAGTAGTTTGGAATAAATGCAGTTCAGGCGGGGGCGCATGAGTTCGGGATTGACGGCTGTCGTGAAATGCTGAAAAATCGTGCGATTCCTGTCCACCATCGTTTCAGACATAGAGGTTAATATGCATCCCATCATCATTATCGGCAGCGGTATGGCGGCCTACACGCTGGCGCGCGAGTTTCGTAAACTCGATAAGGAAACCGCATTGACCATTATCACGGCTGATGACGGTGACGCTTACAGTAAGCCCATGTTGTCCACGGCATTGGCGCAAAACAAGGCGCCGGACCAATTGGTCAATGCCAAGGTGGAGAGCATGCGCGAGCAGCTTAATGCGCAGATTCTGTCCAATCAGCAAGTGCTGGCGATCGATGCGGCCGCAAAGCAGCTGCAATTGCAGGATCAAACGTTAAGCTACAGTAAACTGATACTGGCGCTGGGTGCCGATCCGGTACGTGCACAATTGGCCGGCGATGCGGCCGATGCGGTCATGTCGATTAATGACCTGACCGATTACGCCCGTTTCCGCGCAGCGATAGTCAACGCCAAGCGGGTTGCCATACTCGGCGGCGGATTGATCGGTTGCGAGTTTGCCAACGATCTGGCCGCTGCCGGTTTTCATGTAGAGATCGTTCATCCTCAAGCGTATCCGCTGGAACGTCTGTTGCCCGAGGCGGCTGCTATCGCGCTGCGCGACGGTCTGGCAGGGCTGGGCGTAGTCTGGCATTTACAGCGCATGGCGGTGGCGGTCGATCATCACGGCGATGATTTGGTTGTGAGCCTGAACGACGGCTCGACGGTAGCGGCCGATGCGGTGTTGTCGGCAATCGGTTTGCGCCCGCGCACCCAGCTTGCCCAGCATGCAGGCATACATACCGGGCGCGGTATCCGCGTCAATCGCCAGCTGCAGACCAATGTGCCGGATGTCTATGCGATCGGCGATTGCGCGGAAGTAGAAGGTCATGTGCTGCCGTATGTGCTGCCGCTGATGGCGCAGGCGCGGGCATTGGCCGCGACCTTATCCGGTACGCCGACCAATGTGGCCTATCCGGCCATGCCTGTCGTGGTGAAAACGCCAGCTTGTCCGATTGCACTGGCAGCGCCCAGCGTACCGGACAGTGCAAGCTGGACGGTAGATTGCCAGGAGGACGGTATTTGCGCGTTATATCAGGATGCGAACGGTCAGTTGCTGGGTTTTGCGTTGACCGGCAAGGCCACGCAGCAGCGTCAGGCGCTGGCCAAGCAATTGCCGCCGATACTGACGATGCAGTGAGTTTATCAATGCAAACGGCCGTACAGAAACTGTACGGCCGTTTTTTTATCTGCTGCTTACGCCTTGCTTGCTTGCGCAGCCTGCTCTTCAGCGATTTCCTTGTGCACTTGCGCCATGTCCAGCTCGCGCACCTTGCCGATCAGTTCGTCCAGCGCGGAAGCCGGTAACGATCCGGGTTGCGAGTAAATGATGACTTTTTCGCGGAAAATCATCAGCGTAGGAATGGAGCGAATCTGGAAGCTGGCGGCTATGCCCTGCTCTACTTCGGTATTGACCTTGGCAAAGGTAATGTCGGCATGTTTTTCCGATGCGGCTTCGAATGTAGGCGCAAATGCGCGGCAAGGACCGCACCATGGCGCCCAGAAATCGACAATGACAAAATCATTGTCGAGTACAGTAGATTCGAAGTTTTCCTGATTGAGTTCCAGTACGGCCATGATGCGAGCTCCTGATTAAAAGTCCTGTTACATTATCATGAGATTCAAACCGTGTCACTGTGCGACGGCACGCATTCCATGCCGGTTTCATTGGCTTGCAGCCAATGACCGTCGCGGATGCGCTGTACGCTGATGACAGGCATGACCCAGATAAGACCGTCGCCGATCTGACTGGTTCGACATTCGCGCATGATGACTTCGGTGATGGTGTCCACCATTTCGTCGCGGGCGATGACTGATACCAGTACCTTGTCGGTAAAATCGGTCAATTCCGCTCGCAAGCTGCGGCGGTCAATGGATTCGGGTGCAGTGAAGCCTTCGCCGCGAAACACGGTGACGCCGGGGAAATGGGAGATGTCACGTAACGCTTCGCGCAGTTGCGACAGACGCTTGGGGCGAATGATGGCTCGAATTTCTTTCATCGTTTTTCCTTATTCTGGAAATGGTAAAAATGTTGAATGAGGTAGCGTTGGATTATCCCGCAAGCGGCTGGCGACCGTTTGCACTGGATTACGCTTCAATCGGCGGTTCATCGAACCATTTATACAGCGTCGGCAATACCACCAGGGTCAGCAGCGTCGAGGTGATGAGCCCGCCGATCACCACGATGGCCAGCGGACGCTGAATTTCCGAGCCCGGGCCGGTCGAGAACAGGAACGGCACCAGACCGAGCATGGCGACCGTAGCCGTCATCATTACAGGACGGAAACGCATCGCAGCGCCCTCGGCAACGGCTTCGCCTACCGATTTCCCCTGCTCCCGCAGCGAGCGGATATAGGACACCAATACTACACCGTTTAATACCGCCATGCCCCACAGCGCGATGAAGCCCACCGATGCCGGTACCGACAGGTATTCGCCGCTGACGAACAGGCCGATCACGCCGCCGATCGAGGCGAACGGCAGTACCAGTATGATCAGGCTGGCGAGCCGTAACGAACCGAATAGCAGGAACAGCAGGAAGAAAATGGCAGCAATGGTAATCGGAATAATGACCATCAGGTGGCCCATGGCACGCTCCATGTTCTGGAATTGACCGCCCCATTCCAGATAGTAGCCTTCAGGTAATTTCACCTGCCGATCCACTTTTTGCTGCAGCTCGGCGACAAAGCTGCCGAGGTCGCGGTCTTTTACGTTGACGCCGACGACGATGCGACGCTTGCCCATTTCGCGGCTGATCTGGGCGGGGCCTTCGACCAGATTGATGCGGGCGAGGTCGCTCAGATTGACCTGGGCGCCCGACGGTGTGGCGATCAGGATATTGCGTACGGTTTCGATGTTATCGCGGAAGGCCTCCGGCAAGCGCACGGTGGCCTGAAAGCGGCGTTCGCCTTCGAAGATTTCCGTCGCTGCCTTGCCGCCGATTGCAGTTTCGATCAGATCCTGCACGTCGGAGACATTGAGGCCGTAGCGGGCGATAGTGGGCCGGTCGATATCGATTACCAGATATTGCTGTCCGGTGACGCGTTCGATGCGGATATCCTCGGCACCGGATACGGTACGTGCAACCTTGGCGATTTCGTCGGCTTTGCGCTTGAGCTCGTCGAGGTCGTCACCGAATACCTTGATGGCGACATCGGAGCGCACCCCGGTGAGCAGCTCGTCGACCCGGTCCGAAATCGGCTGCGCCATGACGATCTGTACGCCTGGCAAGGCGGACAGCTTATCGCGTATGGCTGCGGCAATATCGTCCTGGGTCCAGCCCTTGGGCCACTCGTCGCGCGGCTTCAGGCTGACGATGGGCGTGGATTCGTTGGGGCCTTGCGAATCGGCCGGGCTTTCGCCGCGGCCGACGCCGGAAACCACCGACTTCACGCCGGGCACTTGCATGATCAGGCGCATGCCTTCCTGTTCCATGCGCAGCGATTCTTCTAGCGAGATATTGGGGACGCGGTTAATGCCGGGAACGATGGAACCCTCTTTCATCTCCGGAATGAAACTGCTGCCGAGGAACGGCACCAGCAGTATCGCGCCGGCAAAGGCCGCGACGCTGATGGCCAGGGTCTTGCGTCTATGCAGCAATGCGGTATTGAGCAAATGCAGATAAGGGCGCTTGATCGTGGCGATGAGGCGTGTGTCGTGCTCGGCGCCGCCCTTGAGCAGGTAGGACGACAGCACCGGCGTCAACGTCAGCGACAGCACCAGCGAGATCGCCAGTGCAATTGAGATGGTGAACGCCAGCGGCGCGAACATCTTGCCTTCCATGCCCTCCAGCGTCATCAGCGGCAGGAA
Source organism: Sulfuriferula sp. (assembly GCA_031291235.1). GTDB lineage: Bacteria > Pseudomonadota > Gammaproteobacteria > Burkholderiales > Sulfuriferulaceae > Sulfuriferula. The sequence continues at coordinate 354,687 of JARLJL010000009.1, read as the reverse complement.
TACCAGAATGATGATGCCGACGCCGAATATTACCGGGGTGGCAACTTCGAGCGCTGCGTTGAGAATGATGCGCACCTTGCTTTCGCTGGGCTTGGCGTGGCCGAGTTTGCCGAAGGCGTTTTCCACCATCACCACCGAGCCGTCGACCATCAGGCCGATGGCGATGGCAAGACCGCCCAGCGACATCAGGTTGGCGGACAGACCGAGCCGGTTCATTACCAGGAAAGTCAGCAGCGGCGTGAGCACCAGCGTGGCGACGACGATCAGCGACGAGCGCACGTCGCCCAGAAACAGGAACAGCACGATCACCACCAGAACCACGCCTTCGATCAGCACTTTGGTGACGGTGTGCAAGGCGGCGTCGACCAGTTCCGAACGATCGTAGTACGGTACGATTTTGATGCCGCCGGGCAGCATGCCTTTGGCATTGATTTCGGCAACGCGTGCCTTGATGCGCGATACCACCTCCTTGGCATTGCCGCCGCGCGCCATCATTACGATGCCACCGACCGCTTCGGTAGTGCCGTTTTTGACTACAGCGCCGTAGCGCACTTCATGGCCGATGCGGACTTCGGCCACATCGCGCAGGAATACCGGCACGCCGTCGGTCTCCTTGACCACGATGGCGCGGATGTCGTCGAGATTTTTTACCAGTCCGATGCCGCGAATCAGGTATTGTTCGGCGCGTTGTGGCAGGATACCGCCGCTGGCGTTGGCGTTGTTGCGCGCCACTGCCTGATAAATATCGGCAATGCTCAGGCCGTAGTGGCGCAGCCGGTCCGGGTTGACCAGAATCTGGTATTCCTTGACATAGCCGCCCTGTGAGTTGATCTCGGCGACACCGGGAATGGAACGCAACAGCGGGCGAACCACCCAGTCCTGCGCAATGCGGCGGTCGGTCAATTCGGCAGTAGTAAGCGCTCGCTTGCCGTCATCCGGTCGTTCCAACGTGTACTGGTAGACTTCGCCGAGACCGGTGGAAACCGGCCCCAGCACCGGGGTGATGCCCTGCGGCATTTTCGGTTGCACTTCCAGCAGGCGTTCCATCACCAGCTGGCGGGCGAAGAATACGTCGGTGTCCTCTGTGAATACCAGTGTGATCAGCGACAGGCCGGGCTTGTTCAGCGAACGCATTTCGGTGAGGCCGGGCAGGCCGGTCATGATCACTTCTAGCGGTACGGTAATGCCCCGCTCCACTTCTTCCGGCGAGCGTCCGGTGGCTTCGGTGGCGATCTGAACCTGCACATTGGTGACGTCGGGGAAGGCATCGACCGAGAGTTTACGGGTTGCATCCAGCCCGAACAGCAGGATGACGACGGCGATGACGACGATGACCAGACGTTGCGCCAGCGCGCTTTTAACCAGAGATTCAATCACGGCTATGCTCCCTCCAAGGCTTGACGATTGCGTTCGTTATTGAGATGGAACGCACCGTCGACCACTACCGGATCGCCCAGCTTTACGCCGGAAATCACCGGGCGCAGCCCATTCACTTCGGGGGCAAGTCGCACTTCAGTCAGTTTGAACTGGCCGGGCTTGATCTGGATGAATACATAATCCTGATTGTTTTCGCGGACAACGGCCGCTACCGGTATGGCAAGGCGTGGTACTGCTTCTGTAGCAATCAGCATGGTGGCGAGCATGGCCGGCTTGAGGCGGTGCTGTTTATTATCGACGGCGGTACGAACCAGAACGGTACGGGTTTGCGGATTGACCGTGTCGCTGATATATATCAGCCTGCCGCCGACCTGTTCGCCACCCAGGGCCGGGATTTCGATGGCGACGTCCTGACCGACTTTGGCGCTGGCAGCCTGCTGCTCGGGGACTTCGGCAACAACCCACAGATGCGAGAGGTCGGCAATGGCGAACATGGGGTCGGATGGCGTAACGACCTGACCCTGTGTGACGCTGCGTTCGACCACAGTACCGGAGGTAGTGGCCGTAACGGGTTTAAGCGAGTCGATATTGCCGGTCTGGGCGATGCGTTTTAGCGAGGCTGCGCTCATACCCAATACCTTTAATTGATCGGCCGCCGCGCGGTGTTCAGCTTGCGCCATTTCCAGCGCGTTCTCGCGGCGCTGCAATTCTGCAGTACCGATGACGTCGGCACTCAGCAGCAGTTTCGCACGCTCGACATTGCGCTGTTCCAGCGCGGCCTGCGAACGCGCCTTGAGGTAGGCCAGCTGTGCCTGGCCGAGTTCAGCGCTGTTCAGTACGGCCAGCACATCGCCGTCGCGGACGGTATTGCCGAGGTGCTGACGCACTTCTACCACCCGCCCGGTGACGGTGGAGCCGATTTTGGCGATGCGCTGCTCATCGAAATCGACTTGCCCGGCGACGCGCAAGATATCTGCTATGGGGTGGTTGGCAAGCGGTGCGACACTGATACGCGCGACTACCGACGGCGGCGGCGTGACCAGCATGGGATCGATAACTGCTGCTTGTGTAGACGGCGCGGCATCGGCTGCCGGTTGCTTGTCTTTGTTACAGCCGCTCAGGCTCAGTGCGAGCAGGCTCAGTGCGCAAGCAGTGACCAAGGATGACGATGTATTCATGGTGCGGCTCCCTCTAAATTCAATGCGGTATAGCGTTCCAGTTCGACCAGGGCGGCGCCTTGCTCGAAACGGGCGGTAATCAGATCGTTGCGTGTGGTGCGAAATACGCGTTGCGCATCCAGATAATCAAGTATGCCGCGTTCGCCGAAGCGGTAGGCGGCTTCGGCGACTTTCAGCGCGGCCTCGGCCTGGCGCATGACGCCTTCTTCAAGCGCTGAGACTTGTGTGGTTGCAATTTCGTATTCGTTCAAAGCTGTAATCAGCGTTTGCCTGAGGTTGTAATCCAGCGCGTCGTAGCGGTTGCGCGCCTGTGCCAGCTGTGCCGCAGCGACGCCGATAGGACCTTGCCGCCTGTCCCATATGGGCAGGCTGATTTGCAATCCGATGCGGGCAGCGTTGATATCCGGCTCGCGATCCCAGTCGGCGCGCAGGCTGATTTCCGGGGTGCGCAGGCTGCGTTCCAGCGCCAGTTGCTGCTGGGCGCGTGTCAGCTCTGCTTGCGACAGGGCGAGATAGGGATTGTTTTTGGCGATGGCGGCTTTCAGATCAGCGCCGGCTAGCACCAGCCGCTGTACGCTGTAATCGGCGACATCAAATTGTGCAGGCAATCCCCCGCCCACTTCGCGACTGAGCGCCGCCTTGGCCTGGGTAACGCGCAGCACGGCAGCCTGCAGCGCACGCTGGACGTTGAGCAGCTCGGTTTCCGCCTTGATCAGTTCGTATCGCGGGGCTTCGCCGCTGGCCACCCTGACTTTGACGCGATTGAAAATTTGCTGGATCAGGTCGTTGTTTTCGTGCGCCGCCTTGAGCTCCTCCTGACGGCGCAGCACATTGAAATAAGCCAGTTTGATGCGGGCGCGCAATTCGCTGGCGACGACGGTCTTCTCACTGTTGGCTAATGCAACGCCGGACTGGGCGAGGCGCTCGCGGGCATCGCGCACATTGGGTAAATCCAGGCGCTGGATTAGCCCTACTGTCAGGGCGCCGCCTTCCGCAGCGCCCGGCTGACGTGCCCGGACCCTGCCGGCAGTGGTTTCCAGATCAGGGTTGGGGTAGGCGCGCGCGCTGACCACTCCGGATTGCGCTGCCGCAATGCCGGATTCGGCAGCCTGCAAGGTTTGATTGTTCGCCATGCCCAGCGCGATCAGCTGTTCCACACTATAGCTTGGCGTTTCCACGGCGGCAGCCGGGTTTAGCGGCAGCAGTGAGAGGAGTATTAAAGTGGCAAGCGAACAGATTTTATCCCTGGCGTAATGCATGTATGCGCTCCTCTAATGGCGGGTGGGTCATGAACAGGCGGCGCAATCCCGATACGCCATTGCCGCCGGCAATACCGAAGGCTGCCATTTTTTCCGGTAATGCAGCAGGTTCGTGCGCGCGGCGCAAGGCCTCCAGCGCGGCAATCATGTTGTGGCGGCCGGCCAGCGTGGCACCGCCTGCATCGGCCCTGAATTCGCGTTGCCGCGAAAACCACATGACGATGACGGAAGCCAGCACGCCCAGTACCATTTCGGCGATGAAGTAAGTTACAAAATAGGCTGTGCCCTGTTCGTTCTCGTTTTTGAAGATGAGCTTGTCGACGGCATAACCGATGACGCGCGCCAGGAAAATTACGAAGGTATTGACCACGCCCTGGATCAACGCCAGCGTCACCATGTCGCCGTTGGCAATATGCGCGATTTCGTGGCCGATAACGGCTTCCGCCTCTTCGCGGCGCAGTTGCTGCAGCAGCCCGCTGGAAACGGCAACCAGCGCCTTGTTGCGGTTCATGCCGGTGGCAAAGGCATTGACATCCGGCGCGTCGTAAATTGCTACCTGCGGCATGCCGATGCCGGCCTCTTTGGCGTACATCTGTACCGTGGCCAGCAACCAGGTCTCGGTGGTGTTCTGCGGCGAGGTGATGACGTGTCCGCCCACCATGCGCAGCGCGCTCCATTTGGAAATGGCCAGCGAGATGAAGGCGCCGCCCATACCCATCAACGCGGCGAAACCGAGCAGGCTGCCCAGGTGCAGGCCGTTCGCGTCCAGATAGCGATTCAGTCCGAGGATTTGCGCCATTACCGACAGCACTAAAATGATGCCCAGATTGGTCAGCAAAAATAGGAATATACGTTTACCCATAATGTCAGTTCCCTGTAAAAAGAATTTCGATGCTTATCATTTTACAAGCATGTAATATGAATGAATAATCGAATATAATTTAATAATTGTTCGTATAAAGCTTACTATTATGAGCCAGATAAACTATAAGCATCTTCACTATTTCTGGGTGGTGGCCAGAGCCGGCGGGGTTGGCAAGGCCGCTGATCAGTTGCACCTGACACCGCAATCTATCAGTGGGCAATTGGGCATACTGGAAGAATCGCTGGGTGTGCAGTTATTTCGTAAAAGCGGTCGCAAGCTGGAATTGACTGAAACCGGACGCATGGTGCTGGGTTATGCCGAAGCAATCTTTGTACTCGGGGAAGAGATGCAGGATGCAATACGTCAACATCCGGGGCGTCGCACTTTGCAATTTAAAGTGGGAATTGCCGATGTAGTGCCAAAAATGATGGCATATCAACTATTGGAACCGGCAGTTCGCATGACCGAGCAGCCCAGGATGCTGTGCCGTGAAGGAAGATTGGCGGCTTTGCTCGGCGATCTGGCGGTGCACAAGCTGGATCTCGTGATTGCTGATCGCCCCATGCCGAGCAATCTTAACGTACGCGGTTTTAGTCATTTGCTGGGCGAATGCGGTATCAGTTTTCTTGCCAGCGCGGAGTTGGCAGCGAATTTCAAGTCCGCTGATTTCCCTGCTTTGCTAGCCGATACGCCATTACTGCTGCCGGGAGAAGATGCCGTCATGCGCCCGAAACTCATGCGTTGGCTGGACAGTTTGCACATTCGGCCGAATATCGTCGGCGAGTTCGACGATAGCGCCTTGCTCAATGCTTTTGGGCAGAAGGGTGCGGGGGTGTATCCGGTGCCTACTGCGGTTGTCAAATTGGTGCAACAGCAGGCAGGTACACTGCAAGTGGGGGCAACCAACGCAGTTATCGAACAGTTTTATGCAATTTCAACCGAGCGGCGTTTGACGCATCCGGCCGTGCTGGCAATCAGTCAGGCTGCGCGTCAGGCTATGTTTATTCAGGCATGAATATTGCTGTAATTTAATTTTTAATGTAGTGCATCTTGTTGTGTCCGGCATTACAAAACGGGTTTGTCAGCCATGCGTAAGTATAATGTCGGTATTACAACTATGGTATTATTCGTTAAAATAGAAGGATTTCATGCCGTGAATCCTACAAGAAGTTATCGTCAATTGTTTTAGCTGGGGAGATATACCGAGTGAATACTTTTACACGCCACTATGCCAACTGGGTGGTGAATAATAAATGGCTGGTTACCTTGATTACAGTGGCATTGATCATTGCCGCTGCAATGGGTGCGCATCGCCTTACCATGAGCGGTGATTACAAAATCTTTTTCAAGCCTGACAATCCGCAGCTGCAAGCGTTTGAGGCCATGCAGAAGACGTATACAAAGAGCGACAACATATTGTTGACGCTGGCGCCTAAGGACAAGAATGTTTTCACGCGCAGCAATCTGTCGGCGCTGATCGAATTAACCGATGCTGCATGGCAAACCCCATTTTCCATTCGAGTCGACTCTATCAGCAACTATCAGAATTCGGTTGCCGACGGTGATACTTTGCATGTGGACGATCTGGTTAAAAACCCGCAAGCGCTGACGGATGCCGATCTGGCTAGAATCCGCAATATTGCCGTGCATGATCCGCTGCTGGCGAAGCGTTTGATTTCTGAAAACGGGCAAGTGACCGGTATCAATATCACGCTGCAAATGCCGGGCAAGAACAAGGTCAAGGAAATTCAGCAGGCAGTCAAATTTGCAAAAGAGATGCAGGCCAAGTTTGAGGCCAAGCATCCGGACATCAAGATATATATGACCGGTGTGGCGATGATGAACTACGCCTTCCTGGAAGCCACGCACAACGACATGAAGCATCTGGTTCCCTATATGATGGGGATACTGTTCCTGCTGCTGCTGGTTTCGCTGCGCAGCATACAGGCAACCGGCCTGATTTTCCTTAGTATCATATTGTCGATTGCCGCTGCCATGGGGATGGCCGGCTGGATGGATGTGATACTGTCCGCACCGGTCGCTACTGCACCGCTGACTATCCTGATCATGGCCATTGCCGATGGTGTGCATATGCTATCGCACTACGGGCATAATGTGCGGCACGGCGTGTCTCGAGTGGATGCAATGAAGGAAAGTATCGAGTCGAATTTTGCACCGATGCTGTTTACCAACGTCACCTCGGCGTTAGGATATTTGACCATGAACATGTCGGATGTACCGCCATTCCAGACGCTGGGTAATGTGGTGGCATTCGGTATCATGGTGGCGTTCTTTATTACGGTCGGCCTGGTACCTGCACTGATGCTGATATTGCCGGGCAGCAGCAAGATACATTCGCAGGAAGAAAGCAAGTTCAAGCTGATGGAACGGTATCAGACATTCTTCCTGAACCACCGTTACAAAATGTTATTCAGCAGCTTGCTGTTTACCGCTGTAGTGGGCTCGTTTGTTACGCACAATAAATTCGACGATTCATTCCACGAGTATTTCGACAAAACAACGGAATTCCGCCAGGCTACCGATTTTACGCTGGAGAATCTCACCGGCGTGTATTTGATGGACTTTTCTCTAGAGGCAAATCAGCCGGGTGGTATTAACGACCCGAAATTCCTGCAGAAGATGGAAGAGTTTTCCACCTGGCTGCGCCAGCAACCCGAAGTATTGCATGTCGATACCTTCACCGACATCATGAAACGGTTGAACAAGAATATGCACGGGGACGATCCGGCACAGTACAAACTGCCTGAAACGCGTGAATTGGCAGCGCAGTATTTGCTGTTATACGAACTGTCGCTGCCGTACGGTCTGGATCTGACCAATCAGGTCAATATCGACAAATCCGCAACCAAGCTGACAGCCACACTGCATGCGGTGCATTCGACCCAGATGATAGCGCTGGAAGATCGTGCCAATGCATGGCTTAAAGCGAATAGCGGCGGCATCATTAAATCTACAGGCGGATCGGGTGCGGGTCTGATGTTTGCTCACGTCGGTCAGGATAACGGCGAGAGCATGCTGGAAGGCGAAGTCATACAGATACTGCAGATTTCCGTGCTGATCATGCTTGCCATCCGTTCGCTGAAACTGGGTATCGTCAGTATGGTGCCTAACATTGCACCGGCATTGCTTGCGTACGGTGTATGGGGGATGTTTGTCGGCCAGATCAATATGGGCGTGGCGATGGTCGGGGTGATTTCGTTGGGTATCGTGGTAGACGATACCATGCACTTCCTCAGCAAATATTTGACGGCAAGACGCGAGTTGGGGCAGACGCCGGAAGACGCATTGCGTTATGCCTTCGATATGGCAGGGATACCGATGTGGATTTCCACGTTGACGCTGGTGTGCGGCTTCCTGGTGCTGGCTTCGTCGCACTTTGCGATGAACTCGGATACCGGCCTGGTGACAGCGATTACCATTACTTTCGCAGCATTGACCGAGGCATTCATGTTGCCTGGATTGATTCTGCTGGTAGATCGTAAAGCCAAGATCTAAGCGGTTGTACCAAAAAAACCGGGTAGCATGTGGTTGTTCCACACGCTACCCGGTTTTTTTTACGACTCGAATTTACAGCCCGAAATTGATACCGAACGATGCATTCCAGCGCGGAGCCAGTTGCAGGCCTTCGACGTATTGATATATCGGCAGCTGGATGAAGCCGTAAATCTTGACGTCGTTGCTGATTTTGTAAGTGACGCCGGGGCTGAGGTAGGCCAGCTTGCCGCCGCTGTTATAAGTATCGGCATTGGCGCCGCTGTCGCTGCTGCGGATTTGGGCATTGATTTGCAATTGCGGCATCACCTTGCCTAGTGCGGTGTAACGCATGCCGAGGTTGAGGTTGTATGCGTCGCCCGGACGATAGTCGTCTTTCGTGCTCATGGCGGTCTGATACAGGCCTTGCGCAAACCAGTCCAGCGAGGGCGTAAGCGTATCGAAATGATAGGCGCCCACTATCAGATCGGTGCTGCCGGAACCCGGCTGCAAGCTGCGGTCCAGTGGTGTGTTGGCTCCCGGCCCGCTACTGAAATTGGCATCCTGTTTGCCTGTCGGTAATTTCAGCCCCAGCATCATGCCGGTTTTGGCATCGGGAAAAAATCCCTGATAGCGCCATATCAGTTTAATATCGCCGAGGCTGTTGGTGTGGGAAGCGGTAATGTCGGTATCGCCGTCGGCGATGGTGCCGTGGCTACGGTCGATATAGGGCACTTGCAGGTTAACGCCCCAGTCGCGATTAAACATGTAGTCGGCAGCCAGGGTGTAATAATGGTTTTTGGTGTATTGCTCGGTTTCGCCCGCCGTACCGTTAGCCAATGCGCTGGCGATATCGACGCTGCTGGCAGTACCGCTGCCATGGCGCAATTGATCCTGATTGATATAGTCGTAGCGCAAATCCATCCGCAAACCTGCTTGCGTGGACATGCCCTGATTTTCCCACACCGGGCTTAAGGTACAGCCGCAGCTGGAACAGGCAAAAACCTGCGCAGGCAGGAGTAAAGCGCTTGCTACCAATAAACGTGTCGCTGTCATGTAGTCGTCCCCCTCGAAAAGGGCGGATTTTACCCAATCAGCGAGCTGTCCATCTGCGACATAATGCCACACAGCCCGATGGGCCGGACTACGTTCGGTAATGAATAATCAGTTCTGAGTCTGCTGCGGACGCCAGCGTTTAAGCAGCAATGCGTTGCTGACGACGCTGACACTGCTGAATGCCATGGCCGCGCCGGCAATCACCGGATTCAGCAAGCCGCTGGCAGCAAGCGGGATACCGACAAGGTTATAAATGAATGCCCAAAACAGGTTTTGGCGTATTTTGCTGTAGGTGCGGCGCGAGATGGCGATGGCATCTGCAACCAGCATGGGGTCGCCGCGCATCAGGGTGACGCCGGCGGCATGCATGGCGACATCGGTACCAGTGGACATGGCGATGCCGACATCGGCGGCGGCCAGCGCGGGGGCGTCATTAATGCCGTCGCCGACCATGGCGACGATGGCCCCGGATTGTTTGAGATCGCGGATTTTGGCCGCCTTGTCGGCAGGCAGGATTTCTGCGTAATACTCATCCATGCCCAAGGATTTGGCCACGGCGGCGGCGCTGGTAGGGTTGTCGCCGGTCAGCATGACCGTGCGTACTCCCTGATCGTGCAGCCGGGTGATGGCGGCAGCGGCAGCAGGCTTGATGTCGTCGCCGAATACCAGCATGCCGAGCAATTCGGAGCGGCCATTTTGTTCCTGCGCCAGCCATGAAATGGTACGGCCCTGTTGCATATAAGGTGTTGCTGCCGACAATTGCGATTCTGTGGAAACAGACAGGCTTTGCATCATTGCGGTGTTGCCCAGATAAAGCGCTGTCTCGCCCTGCCGGGCTGAAATGCCCAGTCCCGGGCGCGCTTGTACATCAGTGACGCCGGACGGGGCAAGGTTTTGGGCTGCCGCCGCCTGCATGACGGCGCGCGCCAGCGGATGTTCGCTGCCTTGCTGCACGCTGGCGGCGAGCTGCAATAATGCCGATTCCGATATTTGCTGCGGTACGCCGGCAATCAGGATGGGGTGACCGACAGTGAGCGTGCCGGTTTTGTCGAATGCGACGCAATTGACGCTGTGGGCGATTTCCAGCGCTTCGGCATCCTTGATGAGTATGCCGAAGCGCGCTGCGACGCCGGTACCGGCCATGATGGCAGTGGGCGTGGCAAGACCGAGCGCACACGGACAGGCGATGACCAGCACGGCGACAGCATTAAGTATGGCGACCTGCCAGTTGCCGTTGCCAAGCCCCCATGCCAGCAAGGTAATCAGGGCGATCACCAGCACGACGGGCACGAACACGGCGCTGACCTTGTCGACCAGATGCTGGATCGGCGCTTTGGCGGCCTGGGCGCTTTCTACCAGATTGATGATGCGCGCAAGCATGGTTTCGCTGCCGATAGCAGCGGTTTCGACGATGAGCAAGCCGTCGTAATTGACTGCGCCGCCGATGACGCGGTCGCCAACGGTTTTGCGTACCGGCACGCTTTCCCCGGTAAGCATGGATTCGTCGACCTGGCTCTGGCCTTCGCGTACATTGCCGTCGACGGCAATGCGTTCGCCCGGACGTACGATGACGATATCCCCGATACGCACTTCAGCCAACGACACTTCGCTATCTACGCCATTGCGCCTGACTCTGGCGATGTCCGGACGCAATGCGCCGAGCGCGCGGATGGCGGCGGTGGTTTCGCGCTTGGCACGAGTTTCCAGCCATTTGCCTAGCAATACCAGGGTAATGACCGCGGTGGAAGCCTCAAAATATAAATGATGGGTGTCGCCATGGACCAGCAAATACAGCGACAGGCCGTAAGCAGCGGAAGTGCCGAGCGCTACCAGCAAATCCATATTGCCCGCTCCCGCCTTCAGCGCGCTCCAGCCCGCACGGTAAAAACGCGCGCCCAGCCAGAATTGCACCGGCGTCGCCAACAGCCATTGCAGCCAGCCGGGCAGGCCGAGATCCATCCCGAACAGCATGGCCAGCATGGGAATAGCCAGCGGCATACTGAACGCGGCTGCCAGTGCGACAGGCAGCCAGTCGGGCCGTTTCGGTTTAGCGCTTGCATTTTCCGGGGCAGCAGTCAACGGTGCGAGGGTAAATCCGGCGGCGGTAACGGCCTGTTGCAAATCGGCCATGCTCACTGCGGATGCGGTTTCGATATGGGCGCGTTCGGTGGCGAGGTTTACTGCGACCGCACTGACGCCTGCTACCTTGTTTAGGGCTTTTTCCACCCGCGCTACGCACGAGGCGCAGGTCATACCCTCTATGCCGACATCGATAGTCTGGCGGGCGACATCGAACCCGGCCAGTTTTACCGCATTGACCAGCGTTTCGAGCTTCACCCCGGGTTGGGTGTGCAGCATGGCGAACTCGGTAGCCAGGTTCACGCTGGCATCGTCCACCCCTTCGACTTTGTGCAGCGCTTTTTCCAGGCGAGCGACGCATGAGGCGCAGGTCATGCCCTCGATTTTGAGTTTGTGCTCAGTCGGATTGCCGCTCATCGAAATTCGCTCCTGTCAGTTGCTGCGGGGTATTGAGATTGGCGAAAGCCGCTTCATCGTCGAATTCAACGACGGCGCGGCGCTGTCCGGCTTGCCAATTTTGCACCTTGCGTTCACCATCGGCCAGGGCGTTTGCCAGATTATCCGCCAGCCTGCGGCGGCACAGCATGGTCGTTGCATGGATGCGTCCGGCGCTGGCAACCACGATATCGACATCATCAGCCGCTTGCTGCAGCCGTTCGACCAGATTGGCTGGCAGGAACGGCGTGTCGCATGGCACGGTGAGCACCCACTCTCCATGCGCCGCCTTTAGCCCCGCCAGCATACCGGCAAGCGGTCCCAGAAAGCCGTTGCCGTCATCCTCTATGACCGGGTAGCCGTATGTGGCATATCTTGCCAGATTACGGTTTGCGCTGATGAGCAATTCATCGACCTGTGGTGCAATGCGCTGTATGACATGCTGTATTAACGGCGTTCCGGCAAACGGCAGCAGACCCTTGTCCTGTCCGCCCATGCGGCGTGACTCACCGCCTGCCAGAATGATGCCGCTAATCATGCTTTAGACGACGGTACAGAATATAACGTTCCATACGGCTGCCGGGGCGACTGCCGTTCCAGACGATGTGCCAGCCCTTTTGTTTGGGTAATACGGCAGTTTCGCTATGATCTTCCACGAGCAGAAAACGGCAACTATAGGTGGTCGTATTTTCCTCGCGCAGTGTTTGCACGCCCAGATAATAATCCAGCATGGCCCGGGCGCCGTCGGATACGTCTCGGCTGGCGATGCAGGCGGTGGCCGGCAAATGCGGCTGCATCGATTTGATCATGGCCTCGTAACTCATACGTTCATCCATGGGGCGTTCGAACAGGCTGGCAGCTAGTCCCCATGCCAGAGTCATGCCGGCAGCCCAGACGATGAGCGGGCGTTGCGGCGAACGGTTCATGCGCATAACCAGTAAGCCCCATGCCAGGCAATAAATGACGGCCATGCTGACCATGAACGGATGAAATTCGCCTTGGTAGCCGGGTTGGATATCGTGCAGGTGATGTGCCAGCTTGGCCGGAAAGCCGAGATCAAGCGCGCTCCAGTATACCCATGCCGCAGCCGCAACCACGGCAAAGGTCATGATTGCGAACCAGTACAGCGCATTGGCAGCCCCGCGGCGCAAGGTATAAGTGCTGCCTGCAGCCAACCAGGCGAGCGGAAGCAACAGCGGCAAGCCTTCGTCCGGGCTGGATTCCGTGGTGAAGCTTAATACAACAGTCAGACTTAGCCACATTGCCAACGGCAGTACGATACCAGTCGAAGTCAGTTGTCCGCGCCGCGCTCTCCATACCGTCCACATGGCCAGTGGCCAAGCCGGCCATGCGAACCAGGGCAGGAATTTGAAATAATACAGCGTGCCCATGCCCGGGGGCGTCGACCAGAACACAAATCGCGCCTGCACCTGACTATGCCACCAGTCGGCCAGTAAACTCGGAGCGGATTGATAGAGCGCCAACGGCCAGATCAGCAGCCAGGGCGCAGCAAACAGCAGGGTCATGGCAGCGGCTTTAAGCGTGTTGGTCTGGCGCCAGGATGGGCTGAATATCGGTAACGCAAGCAGGGCCATACCCAGCGCCAGCGTTTCAGCAACGCCTATGCTCATGAAGCTGATGCCTAGTCCGGTACCGGCGAGGGCGCCGCCGACATAAGCGCGCCGTACCGATAATGCCGCGCCGTAGCCGACCATGGCGACACCGGCTAACAGTGCAGTTTGCGGGATGGATTCGTGCGCACGCACCCACAGGCCTACGCTGCCTATGAGCACCAGTGCGGCCAGACGGCCATGTTCGCTACCGTATAATTCGCGTCCGGTAAATCCGGCAAAAAACAGCGTGAGCAGAATAAAGAAGCCGCCAGCCAAGCGGGCGCCGTCATGTGCCGGCAGCCAGGGAGAGAAGATCTGGGCAAATGTCGCGCCGACCAGACTGTATAACGGGGGAACACCGAGCCAGGGTTCGCCGGCCAGGGTAGGGATGGCGGTGGGCGCACCGGACAGGACGCTGTGTATCAACCCCATGGTTTCCGCTTCGTCGCCCTTCCACGGCTCGTGACCGATCAGTCCCGGCAGCAGCCATGCCAGGCAAAGCACTACCGTCAGCAGGCTGGGGACAAAACGATAAGGGCGAATTGCGAATAAATTGGACACGAAGCGCCTGAATAGTTGGAAACGGACAGCCGATTTTACTCCAAAAAACAAAAAAGGCAGCCATGGCTGCCTTTTTGCTATCTCAAATTGATGAAATATTATTTCATGCCGTATTTCTGACGGAATTTCTCAACGCGACCGGCAGTATCGACGATCTTTTGCTTGCCGGTGTAGAACGGGTGACATTCCGAACATACTTCAACGTGCAAATCCTTGATCATCGTTGAGCGGGTGACAAATTTATTGCCACAGCTGCAAGTGACATTGATGTCTTCATATTTTGGGTGAATATCAGTTTTCATGATTTTTCCTAAGTTGCTGCGGCGTGTACGCAGAAAGGACGACATTATCCAGTAAAAAAATGGTCTGCGCAAGGTGCAGGAACAATAATGTTGATGATACAGGAATTGTTATCTTGACACAGGGCATGCTTAACTAGGATAATGCCGGGCTTCGTACCATGTTGGTGATGTAGCTCAGACGGTTAGAGCGATGGATTCATAACCCATAGGTCGGCGGTTCGATTCCGCCCATCACCACCAAGACCTATAAGGCTTTGCGCCTTTCTAACTTCTCTATACAACCTTGCCATTCACAACCTGTTCACAGTGAGTGAGATTATGGCTACAGTTCGCAAACTTCCTTCTGGTAAATGGAATGCCCAAATTAGAATGAAAGGGCATCCACAAGCATCTAAATCATTTCCAAGTAAAGCCCTAGCAGATAAGTGGGTCAAGATTACTGAGTCTGAAATGATTAGGCATATCTACACCAAAGCCAATGCTACCACACTAGCAGAAGCATTAGATCGCTACAGGCTTGAGATAACCCCAAGTAAGAAAGGGGCTAAGATAGAGCTAATCCGAATCAATCAATGGCTACAGCATCCACTAGCACAAAAGCCCCTTGATACATTGAAGCCTCAGGACTTCGCCAAACATAGAGACAGTAGATTACAGACTGGAATAGCAGCCTCTACAATTAGATCAGAACTTGCAATCATTTCACACCTATTCACAATTGCGGCGAAAGAGTGGGGAATGTCTTTAGTTAATCCAATAGACAGTATCCGCAAACCTAAGGCTGACAATGCAAGAGACAGAAGACTAGACAAGGATGAACTGATTAGATTGTTAGCTGCTTGTTCTTTGTCTGATAGCCACCTATTACCTTACCTTGTAGAGTTTGCAATGGAAACAGGTATGCGGTTAGGTGAGATACTTTCTATTACTTGGGATATGGTTAATTACACCGATAAGACCATAAAGCTTAGTACCACCAAGAATGGAGATAGCCGCACTGTTCCCTTATCTAGTCATGCAATCTATCTTCTAAAGAACATGCCTAAAGGTGAGGACAGCGATAAGGTGAAGCACATCTTTTATACATGGAAGAGAAGCGACAGCATTAAAAGGTCATGGCATACCGCATTAAATAGAGCAGGTATAACTAACTTTCATTTCCATGACCTAAGGCATGAAGCAACAACAAGATTCTTTGAAAAGGGATTTAATGTAATGGAAGTAGCTTCTATAACAGGGCATAGAACATTACAGATGCTTAAAAGATATACTCATTTAAAAGCTACTGATTTAGCTGTAAGGCTTCACTAAGATACTACTTAATACTTACTTACTAGTATATAGATAGGTATATCTAGCAATACTAAGGGAGTATTTTTTATTAAATCAGTCTGTAGGCTTTGCTATATAAGGCTTATAGCCATTCAATACTTTGTAAATAAGAGCGAATACTAGAAGCCTCTTTGCAAGCAGTCTTCATTCTTTTTTCTGTATTGCTATCAGGAATAACTGTAGACCAATTGTCATCATATGAAAGTTCTTTTCTTTCGGTTTCATCCCCTGTGCCCATGTGATTAGTGTAGGTAACAATCTTTAATATTTTATATTGTGCGGTTCCGCAGCCATACTCTTCTTGGAGCTTACTTGATAAAACCTTACCATCATTAGAAGCATCAGCTTTTTTTCTATCTAGTAGCCACCAAGCCTTTACTCCATCTGTGTAATTTTCAACATGGTCTGGGGATATGAAAACAGTACCGCTTTCTGTTTGATAAACCTTTACCCATCCATCTTTAGCCAGCATTGATTTACTAAGTGCAGCAATAGCCCACACTACAAAGAGTAGTAAAAAGAAAAACAAGAGATAGCGAACCGCTTTTCTTATCAAAATAGATTACCAATAAATCATATAGTTACATTAACTGGCATAAATAATGCTTGACAATATAAGCATTTGATGATATAATAGATATATTACACTTGAAAAAGGCGAATATATACATCAACAATTAAGTGATAAAAAATTATACAACAACAAAAGGAGAAGCGCAAGTGAATTCAATAAAAAAATTACAAGAGCATTTGATTTGGTTATTAGACATTATGGCTGTTATCAGAGAGCTTCATTCTCAAGGGCTGAGTCAGTATCAAATAGCAGATCATCTAAAAGAGCATGGCTATCAGAACAGCAAAGGAGAAGTATCTTGGCAACAATGGTATGTTTCCCGATTGATGAGGGCTAATAGCCTATGAGTTACAACCCTCACAGAAGAGCGAAAGCAGATAAACATGACCCTGCTCTGTGCCTTGGGGCTGCTAATATCTTAGCTGATAATGGAGTCATAGGAAGAGAGCCCCCTGTCTTTATTAGACCCTCTCCTTATGAAGATAAGGCTTTAGGTATAGATATGCTCATGAGAGCCATAGATGAGCAAGGCAATGAGAAGGAATGGAAGCTTGCCTTCAGAGTAAGGAAAGAAATAAAGATGAAGAAAAAGGAAAGGAAAGAGGATGGCAAAACTGTTACCTACTTTGTTCCCTTGCTTGACTTTAGAGACAAGGAACTAGAGAAGATAAGGACTGGCAAATACCAAGCCGACTTTCTCATTTATGCAGATAATAGCTTTATGAATATTATCATTGTCGATCTAAAACCTTGGCTACACCGAAATAAAGATGCACTACACTATGATGAGTTTGGCGAAAAGAAAGATGATTCCGATGGGAATGGAAAGCATTACTATTCAGTAGAGGCTAATGATAAAGGGTGGCAAGTTATCTATTACCCCATGAATTTTAGTGGAACTAAAAGAGCGCCTTACAAAGCAAGAGGAGAGCTACCTAACATCTTCCTTACTAAGGAATATTATGAAGAAGCCTGTGTTCTATCTGTAAGCGATGATTTTAAGTTAGAAGAGTATACATGGAAGCCATAGGAAGCGCTACAATAGATTTAAATGATGATACATATACATTTACATCAGAATATAATCAAAATGCAACAGAGAGCATCCTAGAGCCTTCTGTAGTGATTGATGATATAGACAACAGCGAAGGCTTACATAAACACCTAGTAACAGAGAATAAACATCTTCTAGGTGTATGCAACAAGGTAATGAAGGAATGTTATACAGCAAAAGAGTTAAGCACAGCAGCGAAGCGAGGGAAGGCGAGAACAGTAATTAGAACTCTAGTTATAAACTCAATAAAAGTCTTTGAGAAAAACCCAACCAAATGGCAGACAGTAAGCTTAAATAAAAATGACTGGGATAAAGGCGGCAGGTATTACAAGTTAAGATTAAAGGCTGAACAGTTAAGCAAAGCAGTACAGAGATTAGCAGAGAATGGTTATGTTGAGTTAGTTCTAGGTAATCAACACTGGAATCCAAAAGAGAGAAAACAGACAAGGATAAGAGCCACAGCGAAGTTAATAGAAGCAGTAGATTTAATTAATTTAGCTAAAGATAAAGACAGATGGAAGTCAGCGAAGGATAGCCCAAGGATAGAGTTAAGAGCCGCCAAAGAAAGACCTGGAGCTATCGCGCAACCTATAACAGTAGCAAGATTACCAAGCCACATAGCAGAGTGTGAGAGGTTCTTAGAAAAGTATCAGGCGCTCCTAGACACTACTATCATCAGCTTACCTGCTGAAATAACAGGAAAAAAGGGAGACATTTTTAAAGGTGAATTCACCCCTTATGATAAATATGTAAGAAGGGTCTTTAACAATGGGGCTTGGGATAAAGGCGGCAGGTTATATGGTGGATTCTGGCAGGGCTTTTCTAAAGAAGCTCGGCTTACAATACTGCTAGATGGTCAAGAAGTTACAGAGATAGACATAAGGGCTACATTTCCTGTCTTGGTCTACCACTCACTAGGCATTGATTATTGGGGTGATCTAAGTAGTGAAGAATGGATAGAAGAGGTAGACCCTTATTATATAGATGGATACACTGGAGAAGATTACAGAAAGGCACTCAAGAAGATTTCTAGCTCATTAATCAATGCAACCAATGAAGGAAAAAATCAAGGATGGTTAACTTGGCTCATTAGAAAAGAAAACATCTCTAAAAGAGTAAATGAAGAAGCCCCTGCACTTATAAAGAAGTTCATTGCCAAGCATCCACAGATACCTTTCTTCGATGGAGAAGTAGGCATGAAAATGATGTTTCTTGAAAGTGAAATAGCACTAGCTGTAATCAAGGAATTTACCAGATTAGGTAAGCCTGTTCTTACAGTTCATGATAGCTTTATTGCTAAAAAAGAAGATAATCATTTACTTAATGAAACTATTGTTAATGCTTATTATAAGGTAACAGGATTTACCCCATTCTTAACTTAGACTAAGGCAGAATATGAAACTTAAAGAATTGATTCAGCGCATTAAAAACAAAGGGAATATATGGGAGGTTTTATACAAAATTTCAACATTATCTGTATTGGTTTATATTGCACTAACATTAACCACTATTGCGAATAGTGCTGACTCAATAGATGGCAATATTGAAACAACTCTATCAGATGTTACTGACATCCAAAGCACCATTTCTAACATCGAATCTGATATTACAGAAATAAAGTCTGACATATCCGACATTAAAGACAATACAACAAAATAACATTTACAATCAATAAGTTACTAAACAGCATATACCGCACACATTATAAATCAATAACTTACAGGTAGGTAATTAGATTTATATCTTATTGATTAATAAAGAAAAAATAGACCCCATAGAAAATATTATAAAAAATATCTTGGCACCATAATACAACATTATGCGCTTACACATTGCCCCTACCTACCCCCTTCACATGGGGCTATAAGTGACACCCATTCAGCACATCTCATTCACATTCTGTTCACACTAACATCATTCATTAGGTTATAATTCGCTGTTGGTTAATGTATAACCAATTGAATAGTAATGTTATATTTAGTAGAGCGATGGATTCATAACCCATAGGTCGGCGGTTCGATTCCGCCCATCACCACCACCTGCCTCCGTTGTAAATTTTCTTGGTTCCCGAGTTTTATCCGTGCTGTCATCAATTTGACGCAAAATCTTCATCAATTTTTGCTATTCAAAGCACATGCACGTCAGCTATGCTCGGAATTTTTGAGGATGTGCAACCGTGCAAGAGTCTCCGTTTAAAGGTAAAACCGGCCCCAAGCGGGTGCTTAATGCTTTTTTCTACTCGATAGACGGCATGAAAGCTGCGCTACAGCATGAAGACGCCTTCCGCCAGGAGATGCTGCTGGCCGTTATCATGATCCCCTTGGCGGTTTTTCTGGAGCCGGGCGCGATCGGGCGGGCTTTGATGATCGCTTCGGTGCTACTGGTGCTAATTGTGGAACTGCTGAATTCGGCAGTCGAGGCTGCGGTCGACCGTATCTCTTTCGAACACCACCACCTGATCAAGCGCGCCAAGGACATGGGCAGCGCAGCGGTGCTGGTGGCATTGCTGAATGTTTGCGTGATATGGGGTTTGATACTGCTGAGTCATTAAAGCAGGCAATAAAAAAGGCTTTCATAATTGAAAGCCTGGTTTATTTGGTGGCTGGGACGGGAATCGAACCTGTGACACGCGGATTTTCAATCCGCTGCTCTACCAACTGAGCTACCCAGCCACGAAGCCCGCTATTAAACTCTAAAAAGGTATGCTGGTCAAGGTTTTTTCATTTAGGTACGGCGACCTGATACATGCGCGCTTCTATAATCGCTGTGCGATGCAGTAAGCCGCGTGCATTGCGGTGGGTGTCGTAGTAGCGCGGATTGGGGACCATCGCAGCCAGCTTGGCGGCCTGATTGGCCGACAGGCTGGCGGGCGAGGTGCGGTAATAATAATAGGATGCCGCCTGTGCACCGAATACGCCGTTACCCCATTCAATAACGTTCATGTAGATTTCCAGTATGCGGCGCTTGCTCATCATCTGCTCCAGCATAACGGTAATAATGGCTTCTTCCATTTTGCGCCAGGGGGTGCGCTGTCCCGACAGGAATAAATTTTTGGCCAGCTGCTGGCTGATAGTCGAGCCGCCGGCGACGATTTTGCCTTTTTTCAGATTCTTCTCAGCGGCATTTTGTATACCTTCCCAATCGAATCCGTCGTGACTCAGAAATTTTGCATCTTCGGCGGCGATGAGCGCACGTTTGAGATTGCCGGAAATCCGGTCATAAGGTACCCATTTGAAGCGCAGTTGCGCGTCAGGATTTTTTTGCTGAAGTATGTCCAGGCGCTCGTCCATAAATGCGCTGTTTGCCGGATTGTGATCCACCCACCACCAGACGTGGGCAAACAGCCAGAATTGGTAGAGTACGATGACGGCCAGCAGGGTAAAGACCCCGCGTTTGATCCATTTGAACATTATAGTGACCGTAATTGTTTAATAACCGGCAGGGTGTCTGGACGTACGCCGCGCCACAATTCGAAAGCTGCCGCGGCTTGTTCGACCAGCATGCCCAATCCATCTGCGCATGATCCGGCGCCGTGGCTTGCGGCATAACGCAGGAAAGGGGTAGGCGCGTTGCCGTACATCATGTCGTAGGCCAGACTGCCCGGCGCAAATATGCCGTCCGGCAATGGGGCCAGTTCGCCGGACAAGCTGGCGGAAGTGGCGTTAATAATGCAGTCGAATTGCATACCGCGGAGCGCGGCATAATCGCAGGCTTCGACGATGCCGTAAGGCGAAAATTGGTGTTGGAGCGCGTTGGCGCGAATGACCGTGCGGTTGACGATTACCAGCAATGCCGGATGCTCGGCCAATAGCGGTGCGATGACGCCGCGCGCGGCGCCGCCAGCACCCATGAGCAGGATGCGGCGCCCGCTTAGTGCATAGCCTATATTTTGCAGGATGTCGGTGACCAGGCCTGCGCCATCGGTGTTGTCGGCATGGATGCCGGCATCCGTGAAAACCAGCGTGTTGGCAGCCTGCGCCAATTGCGCGCGCGGGGTACGAGTATCGGCAAGTCGCCAGGCTTCTTCCTTGAATGGCACCGTGACATTGGCTCCGCGTCCGCCGTCTATGCGGAACTGGCGCAATGTGCCGACAAAGTCATGCAGTGGTGCGAGCAGGCGTTCATAACTGATATCCTGCGCGGTTTGTCGAGCGAAGGCGGCGTGTATGAGCGGTGATTTGGAATGGGCAACAGGGTTGCCGATTACAGCATAACGGTCGGTCACAGCGTATCAGGTTCATTGGAAAACCAGAATTCTACTGCAAAAACCTTGCCTTGCCTTTATTTCTGATGCCAGGGCAGGCCCGCGAATTTCCAGCCGTTTTTCAGATTGCGTCGCTCTTGCTCGTTTTTGTCGCCTTCAAATCCTTCGAGTACGTTGTACGATTCGCTGTAACCGGCTGTTTGTGCCGCGACGGCGGCCTGATGTGAGCGGTTGCCGCTACGGCAGATAAACATGACCAGTGCCTCGGGATCGACGGTCGCCTTGAGCTGGGTAATGAAATATGGGTTGGGTTGCCAGCCGGGATAAGTTTGCCATTCAATATTGACGGCTTGGTCGATCTGGCCGACCAGATCGCGTTCGGGCTGGCTGCGCACATCAACCAATACGGCCCCCGGCGCATGCTGTTCGAGATAATAGGCTTCGGTCGGTGTCAGTGCGCCGGCGTAAGGCAGACTGGCAGCATGGGCTCGCTCCTGGGCGGTTCGCAGTATGAGATTAAGGCTCGGCATCATGTCGCTCCATCAGATTTGATTAAGGTATGCTACTCAGTATAGCCGCAGTTCCCGGGTTAGCTAGCCAGAGCGGATGCACTTTATCTGTGCTTGTTATGTGGTTTTGCACCAATTCTGTGCCTATGTCCAAAACTGCACCAAATAGGAATGTTGCTATCGGGCCTTTACATAAGCTGATTTACACAAGCATAATCACAATATACGCAGTTCTGGGCATGAACGCCGCATTGGCATATATCATGCTTGTTCAGGCGGAAAACATAACTGTTTTATTCTGGATGTAAATTTTTTAGCGAGGAGAACTCAATGGCGGTCGCCGACGTAATGCAAATGGTTAAAGATAACGATGTCAAGTTTGTTGATTTTCGTTTTACCGATACACGTGGTAAAGAACAGCACGTAACAGTGCCGGTCAAGCAATTCACCAATGATAAATTCATCGATGGCCATGCTTTTGATGGTTCGTCCATTGCCGGCTGGAAGGGTATTCAAGCTTCGGACATGATCCTGATGCCGGATCCGGACAGTGCGCGCATGGATCCATTCATGGATGAGTCCACTCTGATTCTGACCTGTGACGTGATTGAGCCTTCCGATATGAAGGGTTACGACCGCGACCCACGTTCTATCGCTAAGCGCGGCGAGGCTTATCTGAAATCGACCGGTATCGGCGATACGGCTTATTTCGGTCCAGAACCGGAGTTTTTCGTATTCGATTCCGTCAGCTGGAAAACCGATATGTCCGGCACCTCGGTCAAAATCAATTCCGAAGAAGCCGCCTGGAGCTCGGATAAGGAATATGAAGGCGGTAACATGGGCCACCGTCCTGCGGTAAAAGGCGGCTATTTCCCTGTGCCACCAGTCGACAGCCTGCATGACATCCGTTCCGCAATGTGCCTCGCGCTGGAAGACATGGGTGTGCCCGTTGAAGTGCATCACCATGAAGTGGCTACTGCCGGTCAATGCGAAATCGGTACTTTGTTCAGCACCCTGACCAAGCGTGCAGACTGGACTCAAACGCTGAAATACGTCGTTCACAACGTAGCTCACGCTTACGGCAAAACGGCGACTTTCATGCCTAAGCCTATCGTTGGCGACAACGGTTCCGGCATGCACGTGCACCAGTCTATCTGGAAAGATGGTAAAAACCTGTTTGCCGGTAACGGTTATGCCGGTTTGTCGGAAACGGCACTGTATTACATCGGCGGCATCATCAAGCATGCTAAGGCGCTGAACGCGATTACCAACCCAGGCACCAACTCCTACAAGCGTCTGGTACCCGGTTTTGAAGCACCGGTGATGCTGGCTTACTCGGCTAAAAATCGTTCTGCTTCGATTCGTATTCCGCACGTTGCCAGCGAAAAAGGCCGCCGTATCGAAGTGCGTTTCCCTGATCCTTCTGCCAACCCTTATCTGGCCTTTACTGCCCTGATGATGGCTGGCCTCGACGGTATTCAGAACAAGATTCATCCTGGCGATGCGGCAGATAAAAACCTGTACGATTTGCCGCCGGAAGAAGAAGCCAAGATTCCTAAAGTTTGCCACTCTCTGGAAATGGCGCTGGAGGCATTGAACGCAGATCGTGAATTCCTGACCCGCGGCGGTGTATTCTCGGACGAAATGATTGATGCTTATATCGAACTGAAAATGGAAGAAGTTACCAAGTTCCGTATGACCACTCATCCGGTTGAGTTCGAAATGTACTACTCGCTGTAAGTTACACGGCAGCTGAAAAGGGGCGGATTTCCGCCCCTTTTTTATTGGGGTTGCATCCCTGCTAGGCTTGCCATAAACTCAATCCATTCGCGGATCAGCCTAAATATGAAATTACCCTTCCTGATATTAAGCCTGTGTGCAGTGGTGCCGGCGCATGCCGATATATACAAGCATATTGATGCTTCGGGCCAGGTGACTTATACCGACCGGCCAGTCAAAGGCGCCAAACGGCTTGACCTGGGGCCGGTTGCAACACCCATGGTTCGATCCGGAAACGCCGCTGAGTCTGCGCATAGGAAGGCATCAGTCGATACTACGCCTAGCAGTTTTCCGCGCGTAGACGCAGGCGTGCAGCGTCAGCGTGATAATGTGCGACGAAATGTACTGGAAGACGAATTGCACACCGAAGAACAGGCATTGACCGACGCTGTCACTGCCAGAAAAGACGGCGAAACGCTACGCCCCGGCGAAAAAGTCAGCAGTCCAGCTTATATTGCCCGGCTCGATAAGCTCGATAGCAATATTAAACTGCATCGCGACAATATTAATGCCCTCAGAAAAGAACTAAGTAGCGTCAAATAACATTTCTGGCTTACTAATTGCTTACTTAGGACTGAATTATTTATTGGGTAATGCTAATGTCCTATTTCAGTGCATCGTTTTGTCTTCATTTTTGTAGTGCAACTGCATGGAACACATGAATCCTTATTTTTCCGGTCTCGAATGGTTGGCAACGGCAGTTTTGGCATTGGATGAACAGCGCTGCGTGCGCTACATCAATCCGGCGGCTGAAAATTTAATGGCGTTAAGTGTGGTGCAAGTTAAAGGTTTGCCGTTGAGCGATATTTTTCGTCTGCCCGCTCAGCTTAATGCGGCGCTGGATTACGCAATAGCGCATAACGCCAGTTTTACCGAGCATGAATTGCATGTGCAGATTGGCGACGTTGCCTTGCAAGTGAGTGCGACTTTTACCCCGGTGGAAAGTCCTGCTGCAGCATTTATGCTGGAATTTCATGCCATGGATCAGCAATTGAAAATTGCGCGGGACGAACACATGTTATTGCAACAGCAAGCCAATCGCGAACTGGTGCGCAATCTCGCGCATGAAATCAAGAATCCGCTAGGCGGCATACGCGGTGCGGCGCAATTGCTGGAGCATGAGCTGTCCACGGAGAACCGCGAATATACGCAGGTGATCATACAGGAGTCGGATCGGCTGCAATCGCTGATGGACAGGTTGCTGACCCCGCATCGTTTGCCGCAAATTAATGCGCTGAATATTCATGAGGTGCTGGAAAGAGTGCGTAGCGTGACGCTGGCCGAAACGCCCAAGGGCCTGATGATACGGCGCGATTACGATACCAGCATTCCGGATATCGTAGGTGATCGCGAGCAGCTGATTCAGGTCGTGCTTAACATCGTGCGCAATGCAGTGCAAGCGCTGCAAGGTCGCGGCGAGATATGCCTGCGAACGCGGATAGCCAGACAAGTTACCCTGGCAATGAAGCGTTACCCGCTGGCGGCCCAGATACAGATTATAGATAACGGCCCCGGGATACCCGAGTCGGTGCGCGATCGCATTTTCTTTCCGCTGGTTTCCGCCCGGGAAGGCGGCAGCGGATTGGGGCTGACTTTGGCGCAGACGTTTGTGCATCAGCACCACGGTACCATAGAAGTAGAAAGCCAGCCCGGACGCACTTGTTTTACCTTGTTGCTGCCGCTGGGTAGTCTCTAATATATATTAATGACGGAATATCATGACTAAACCAGTTTGGATTATTGACGACGATCGTTCTATTCGTTGGGTATTCGAAAAAGCCTTGCAGCGCGAAGGTATCGACTTCGTTAGCTTCACTTCGGTGCCCGAGGTGGTGACGGCGCTGGAGCAGAGCATGCCGCAGGTAGTGGTAAGCGATATTCACATGCCCGGCGGATCGGGTCTGGATTTGCTGCAACAACTGAAAAGCCGCTACCCCAAGCTGCCGGTCATTATCATGACGGCTTATTCCGATCTGGAATCTGCGGTGGCTGCATTCCAGGGCGGCGCGTTCGAATATCTGCCCAAGCCGTTCGATGTGGATCATGCCATAGAGCTGATACGCCGGGCGATCGACGAAAGCATGCGGGTGGATGAAGCCGCCGCTGCAGTGCATGTTGAAGGCGTACCGGAGATACTAGGACAGGCCCCCGCCATGCAGGAAGTGTTTCGCGCCATAGGCCGGCTGTCGCAATCGCATACCACGGTGCTGATTACCGGCGAATCGGGTACCGGTAAAGAACTCGTCGCATCGGCGCTGCATCGTCACAGCCCGCGCGCCAGCAAGCCGTTTATTGCGCTGAATACGGCGGCCATCCCCAAGGATTTGCTGGAGTCCGAATTGTTCGGGCATGAGCGCGGCGCTTTTACCGGCGCAGCAGTTCAACGGCGCGGCCGGTTCGAACAGGCCGACGGCGGCACGCTGTTCCTGGATGAAATCGGCGACATGCCGGCCGAGTTGCAGACGCGATTGCTGCGTGTGCTGGCAGACGGGCAGTTTTATCGCGTCGGCGGACATCAGCCGATCAAGGTCAATGTGCGTGTTATTGCGGCGACGCATCAGGATCTGGAAACGCGGGTGAAGGAAGGTCTGTTCCGCGAAGATTTATACCACCGCCTGAATGTCATCCGCTTGCGCCTGCCTGCACTGCGCGAACGCAGCGAGGACATTGCGCTGCTGGCCAAGCATTTCCTGCAAAAGAGCGCACAGGAGCAAGGCGTTGAAGCCAAGAAGCTGTCCGAAGCGGCAATCAGGCATCTGAGTCAGTTCGGCTGGAGTGGCAATGTGCGGCAATTGGAAAACGTCTGTCATTGGTTAACCGTGATGGCGCCTGGCAACAGTGTGGACGTGTCGGATTTGCCGCCCGAGATCCTGAATGCCAGCCAGTCCGAACAGGTTAGCGGTGACTGGTTGCAGGCATTGGCACATACGGCGGATGCTGCGTTGAGCCGGGGCGAGGTAGGTATTATCGAAGGGCTGACCCAAGATTTCGAGAAAACCCTGATTAATATCGCGCTCAAACACACTGGCGGACGACGTATTGAAGCCGCCAATCTGCTGGGACTGGGCCGTAATACACTGACTCGTAAAATTCAGGAGCTGGGGCTAGCCGCGGAGTAAGCCGCGGCAGCAAGTCCGGGTTGTGCAATGCGTACCCGGATGCCCCGCTTGCAGATGGCTAGCGCATCAGGCGGCTTACTGCTTCGCGGTATTTTTCACCGGTTTTTATTGCGATCTCTGCGGGCAGTTGCGGTGCCGGCGGCTGCTTGTTCCAGCCCGAGCTTTCCAGCCAGTCGCGTACGAATTGCTTGTCGAAGCTAGCAGGGTTGCTGCCGGTTTTGTATTCATCGGCAGGCCAGAAGCGGGATGAGTCGGGAGTGAGCACCTCGTCGATCACATACAGCTTGCCACTGTCGTCCAGACCGAATTCAAATTTGGTGTCGGCTATGATGATGCCGCGCGTCAGCGCATAGGCGGCGGCGCGAGAGTAAAGCGCGATACTGGCGTCACGCACTTGCGCGGCAATATCCGCGCCAAGCAATTGTTCGGCGCGGGCAAAATCGATATTTTCGTCATGCGCGCCGACTTCGGCCTTGGTCGAAGGGGTAAACAGCGGCTGTGGCAATTGCGCAGCCTGCGCCAGACCGGCAGGCAGCGGAATGCCGCATACGCTGCCGCTGGCCTGATATTCCTTCCAGCCGGAGCCGACCAGATAGCCGCGCACGATGGCTTCTACCGGCAGCGGCTTGAGGCGTTTGACCACCATGGCACGCCCACTGACCTGATCGCGTTCGCTGGCCTGTACAACTGATTCGGGGGCGTCGCCGGTCAGGTGATTGGGGATGACGTCCGCCAGCTGTTTAAACCAGAAATGCGAGATCTCGGTCAGTACCGCACCCTTGCCCGGGATCGGCGTCGGCAGCACGACGTCGAACGCCGATAGACGGTCAGTCGCGACGATAAGCAGGCGCCGATCGTCGACAGCATAAAGGTCGCGGACTTTGCCGCGCGACAGGAGTTGCAACGAAGGGATATGTGATTCGAGGAGCGCGGCGGTCATTTGCGAGTTTCTTTTAATTAAAATCAGTATTATACCTTTGGATGCCGGTATAGGTTACTGCGTTGATAGGCGAGTTTGATATGCCGCAAGCCTACCCATAATGCTGCCGAAATCGGAAGCGCGAGCAGAATACCGAAGAAACCGAAGATCTGGCCGAATGCCAGCAGTGCGAAGATGACCGCCAGCGGATGCAGGCCGATACGCTCACCTACCAGCCAGGGAGTGATGCCCATGCTTTCTATCGCCTGCCCGGCGACGAACACAAGCCATACGGGAATCAGGTCAGCAATATCATTAAACTGCACCAGACCGGCCAGCGAGGCCAGTCCCAGACCTAGTGTCGCACCGACATAGGGTATGAATATCAGCAACCCCGCTAGTATGCCTATGGGCAGTGCATATTCCAGACCGACGGCCCATAATGCGGTGGCATAAAAAGCCGCCATGATCAGCATGACCAGTATTTGGCCGCGTAAAAACTGGGCGAGGATGCTGTCGATTTCACGTGCAATGTTCAGCGTTTGTTCGTACCAGCGGCGCGGTATGAGGTCACCTAGTTTGAGCATGAAGTTATCCCAGTCGCGCAGCATGTAAAAGAGCGCGACCGGTATCAATAATACATCGACGAGGATGTTCAGTGCGGTGAGCGTGCCGCTTTTAAGCGAGGGTAATAATGCCCCCGCTGCATTGCCAACGCCCTGCATGTGCGCTTTGGCCATATTTTGCAGATCAGCCAGGCCCGGCAAGGTCAAACCCAGCCTGTCGTGCAGCATCGGTGCTAGCCGGGTTTGTATCCAGATCAGATAATCAGGCAGGCGCTCGATAAAATGCGCGGTTTCATTTTGCACTACCGGCAATAGCAGTAGTGCCAGAAACAAAAAGACCAGAGAGACGCCCATCAGCACCACCAGCGTGGCCAGCGTACGCGGGAATTTCAGGCGCTCCAGCCGATCGGCCAATGGGTTGCAAATGTATGCCAGAATCCCCGCAATCAGGAACGGCGTCAAAATCGGCGCAAGCAGATACAGCATACCGATAAAGACGACGACGGCAATAATTGCCCAAATCCATTCAGTGTTTAATCGTGACGTGTTCATTTGCGGTAAAATAACACAAATTACCTTAAACGAAATGAGCTTAATCTTGACCAGCCCAAATAAACCTTCCCTCTCCTACCGCGATGCCGGTGTCGATATCGATGCAGGCGATGCGCTGGTTGACCGTATCAAGCCTTGGGCCAAGCGCACCATGCGTCCGGAAGTGCTGGGCGGCATCGGCGGTTTCGGCGCGTTAATGGGGCTGCCTGCGAAGTACAAGAATCCGGTACTGGTATCCGGTACCGATGGCGTTGGCACCAAACTCAAACTGGCGTTCATGCTCGACAAGCACGACACAGTCGGCATCGATCTGGTCGGCATGAGTGTGAACGACATTCTGGTGCAAGGCGCCGAGTCGCTATTTTTCCTGGATTATTTCGCCTGCGGCAAGCTGGACGTCGATGTGGCGGAACAAGTCATCAAAGGCATCGCGCAAGGCTGCGAACAGGCAGGCTGCGCGTTGATCGGCGGCGAAACGGCAGAAATGCCGGGCATGTATCCTGCAGGCGAATACGATTTGGCCGGATTTGCCGTCGGCGTGGTTGAACGCGACGCCATAATCGACGGCAGCACCATCTGCCCCGGCGACGCGGTGCTCGGTCTGGCTTCTAGCGGCCCGCATTCCAACGGCTATTCGCTGATTCGTAAAATCATCGAGGTGAGCGGCGTTGACGTCAATGCCGATTTCCACGGCCGCAAAATGGCCGACGTCCTGATGACGCCGACCCGTATTTACGTCAAACCGCTGCTGGCACTGATGGCGAGCATGCCGGTCAAGGGTATGGCGCACATCACCGGCGGCGGCCTGACCGGCAATGTGCCGCGCATATTGGCAGAAAATCTGACAGCTGAAATCGACGGCCATAGCTGGGAAATGCCCCCTATCTTCCGCTGGTTGCAACAGCAAGGCGGCGTCGCCGACGCAGAGATGCATCGCACATTCAATTGCGGTATCGGCATGGTCGTCATCGTTGCCCAGGAACAGGCTGCTGCGGCCATGCAGCAACTGACAGCGGCAGGCGAGACCGTACATCGTATCGGCACCATACGCGCACGTGGTGAAGGCGAAGACCAAACCATCGTTAATGTTTAATTGATAACCGGAGTATTGGAAATGGCTAGAATGGTTAATTGCATCAAATTGGGTCGGGAAGCCGAAGGTCTGGACTTTCCGCCGTTACCGGGCGAAATGGGACAACGGCTGTATGCCAATGTGTCGAAAGAGGCATGGGCAGGCTGGTTGCGTCAGCAAACAATGCTGGTCAACGAAAACCGCCTCAATCTGGCCGATGCCAAAGCGCGCAAATATCTGATGGAACAGGTCGAAAAATATTTCTTCGGCGACGGCGCGGATCAGGTGCAAGGGTATGTGCCGCCCAGCCATTGATATGTGACCGAGTCTGCGTCTGCCGTATCAACGGCAGGCACAGACCCGATCAACAAAAAACGCAGATTGCTAAATCAGTTCCGCTGCCAGGTCGCGTATGACGGAACTGCCTACGGTGTCGCGAGGGTCGAGTTCCTGCAGCTTGGCGAGCAGGGTCAGGCTGTCGGCGCGTTGCCTCAGGCGCAGGCGTATAAAGGCCAGCGCTTTTAGCGTAAACAGATAAAAATGCTGGGGTTGGTCGGTCTGGCCCCAGTCCGCAGAATCCGCAGACAACTGCGTCCAGTCAGAGGTTATCCCGGCCTGGCGTGCGGCCGTTTCCAGCCCCATCAGCGCCACTTTCTCCGCATCGGCCAAGCGGCACTTGTAAAAATAAAACTTGTACAGGGCAAAATACACCGGCAGGCAAGCCGGGTTGATGGCCTGCGCGCTCCACAATATCGCCTCGGCGCGCGTCGTCTGCTGATATGCGGCTGCCGCATCCTGCAGCAATTGCGCGATTACCGGGCTGGCTTCCCCGCCGAACAGGGTCAGCGGGTCGCCGCTGACGGCATCCATGAGCTTCATTACCAGATGCTCGCTGCCACGCGTAAACGTTCGACAGGCACATCGTCGATTAGATGCGAGTCGAAGATTTCCACTACATCTGCCTTGGTCACATGGCCGTAGAGCACACCTTCAGGATAGACCAGCACATTGGCGCCCTGATCGCAGGGGCCGAGGCAGCCGGAGTAGGTCACGGCGATGCGGTCGTAGGCATTGCGTTTCTGCAATTCCTGCCAGAAGGTCTGCAATACTTCGTTGCAGCCTTTTTGCGCGCATGAACCGCGCGGATGACCATCGGGGCGCGATTGCGAACAAACGAATACATGTTTGACGGGCTTGGACATAATGTTTCCTTCAGTTAAGTAAAAATAGCGTGTTCAGATTGCCGGTTTGATGGTGGCGTCGCCTAACACCAGCGTCTGACAGGCGAGCCGCATGTTGGCGCCGGCTTTGTGTTCGGCCAGCGTGGCGCGCTCTATCGGAGATGGCTCGGACAGATTTTCCATGCCGGATATCACTTCGGTCAGACAGGTGCCGCAGTCGCTTTCGCGGCAGCCGTAGACGATACCGGCACCAACCTTTTCCGAGACCTCGATGATGCGGGTACCGGCAGGCACCGTCACCGAAACGCCGATATCGGCGAAAGTTAATATGGCTTTGGCCATGAAGGATCTCCTTGAATTACGTGACGGCTGATGAAGTGCTGCAATGTGATTTGTGCAATATTCATAATGGCGCCACCGTAGCATCGCCGAATACCTGCGTCTGGCAGGCAAGCCGACATTCCTTGCCGGCGAAATTTTCGCGTCGCATCATCGCTTGCAGCGATTCGATATCGCCGGCCCTGCGCCAGCCGTCGAGCACTTCCTGGAAATGTGCGAACAGCGTGGCTTTTTCCAGTGCAGACGGTTTGGAGAGATTGTCCGAGCCGTCGAGTACGGTGAACATGCAGCTGCCGCAATCGCCTTCGCGGCAGTTGTAAGCGATGTAGGATCCGACTTTTTCCGATATCTCGATAATGCGCGTGCCTACCGGTACCGTAACGGTAACGTTGACATCTGCAAACTTCACTTTCGCTTTAGCCATGATTTTCCCAAAATAGATAGTTAATGCTGCTGCATAACCCGTTGCGTCAGCTGATTGCCATGATTAATTTGCCGATAGTTGCGACATGTCGATCTCCCGCGCGCGCGGCCTGCCCATGAGGAAACTGCCGATGTCGCGACCGTAATCGCGGCAGTTTTCCAACTCGTCTGCACTAGGTATCAGCTTGATGCGCAAGCCGCCGGCGGGAACGCGCATTTTCAGGCCGCGCAGCCTGTCCTCGACCATACGTACCGCTTCACCCGACCAGCCGTAGGAACCGAAGGCGCCGGCAACCTTGCCTTTGACGTTGATTTGGGCGAAAGAAGACAGCAGATCCCAAACCGGTTTCACCGCATCGCCGTTGATGGTGGGCGAGCCGACCAGTATTGCGTCGGCCTCTTCGACCAGATCGACAAAAGGTTCGACTTCGCCTCCTTCGAGGTCGTAAAGCGAGATGCGGAAACCTCCTACCTCTGCCGCGCCGTCACGGATCGCCTCTGCCATATGCATGGTATTGCCGTAGGAGCTGATGTAGAAAATGATCATGGTTTTGACGTCACGGTCGATTTCCAGATGCAGATGAGGGGTGGACAGCTCACGGTAGCGTTCGATGTAATGACGCGGGTGATCGCGCAGGATGGGACCGTGAGTGGGCGCAATGAGATTGATTTGCAACGGTTCGATCAGCTCCAGCGCACCCAGCACATACTGTTTGAACGGCCGCATAATGTGCGAGTAATAGTATTCGAAGGAAAAGCGGAAATCGCCTACACTGTCGTTGAACAGCTGCTCGTCGCAATAGTGGCAGCCGAACACGTCGCCCGAGAACAGCACGCCTTCTTCTTCCAGATAAGTGCATTGCGTATCCGGCCAGTGCAGGTAGGGCGTGTTCAAAAAGCGTAAAGTACGATCGCCGAGACTGACGCGGTCATTGGTAGTGACTGGCGTATAGGCGATGTCGCTATTATTGAGCAAGGCCTTGAGCATGAGCTGGGCAGCATCCGAAATGTATAGCGTTGCCTGAGGCGCGCGCCGCATCAGTTCCGGTAGCGCACCAGAGTGATCCGGCTCCAGATGATTGAGCACGATGACCTTGATTTCGGCATAGTCGGCCACGGCTTCCAATCGGGCAAAAAACTGGTCGGCCGTTTCGGCCTTGACGGTGTCGATGACCGCGACACCATCGGAGCCGCGTACCAGATAGGCATTGTAGGTGGTACCGTTCGGTGTCTTGAGAATGACGTCGAAGGTACGCATCTTCGGGTCGAGTGCGCCTATCCAGTGTACCCTGTCGGTTACTGCCATCGGCCCGGCCGTAGCTTCATGCCCGGACATGATGTTAGCCGAATTTGAACAGTACGCCGTAGCCGCCGCGTGGATATTCCCAGGCCACGTTGCGGTGATCGTTGCAAATGATACGGCAGGTGCCGCATTCCAGACAGCCGTCGGTAATCAGTACAATACGGCCGTTGCCTTCCAGCGTGTAGCAGCCCGCCGGGCAGCATACCGTGCATTGCTGGGTTTCGCAGCGGGACGCGCATAACTCCTCGTCCTTGATCTGGATGTGCGGGCGTCCGGCATCGACGCGGTAGCGGTTCTGGAACAGCTTTTCTTCGACTTTGACGTTGGCGCTCATTCGAAAGC
This sequence comes from Sulfuriferula sp., assembly GCA_031291235.1. Taxonomy (GTDB): domain Bacteria; phylum Pseudomonadota; class Gammaproteobacteria; order Burkholderiales; family Sulfuriferulaceae; genus Sulfuriferula. The sequence goes on along the minus strand of JARLJL010000009.1, from coordinate 321,202 downwards.
CCTCCACAGTTTGTAGGCGTCGCCCATCAGGCCGAACAGCGAACGCCGTTGTTTGAAATTGGCCATGATCTGCTTTTCCTTGGTCTTCTTGTCGATGCCGTCAACCCGCAGCATCTTGTGCGCGGCCTGATTGAGCATTTCTGGATAAGTAGTGAAGAATTGCGGATTGGCATGGAACACATCGGGCATGTTCTTGTATTTCTTCAGATCCTTGATGACGAACGACTCGTTCAGTTTTTCGCGATAGCGTGCCAGATTCTTGGCGGTAAACGGTTTTTGCTCGGCGGCGAGTTCGATCACCGTCTCTGCGGCAAAGCAGCCGGTAGTCATCGCCAGATTGGAGCCTTCGCGGTGCATGGCATTGACGAACATACCGGAGTCGCCGACGATCATCCAGCCGTCGCCGCACAATTCGGGGATCGCCTTGTAGCCGCCTTCGGGTATCAGATGCGCGGTGTATTCCTTCATTTCGCCGCCTTCCAGTATCGGGGCGATGGACGGATGCGCTTTCATTTCCTCCAGCAACTGGTACGGCGAAATCTTTTGCTGCTTGAGGTCTGAGAGCATGCAGCCCACGCCTATGGTCAGCGATTCCTTGTTGGTGTAGAGGAAGCCGGTGCCCATCATGCCCTTGGTGATCTTACCCGCCATTTCGATGACCACGCCGGCATCGCCGTTGACGTTGAAACGCGCTTCCACAGTTTCCTGCGGCATGAAGTGGATTTCCTTCACTGCCAGCGCCACGTTTTTCGGCTCCAGCTCGGGATGGAATCCGGCTTTGGTGGCCAGCAGCGAATTGACGCCGTCGGCGAGGATGACGATGTCGGCATAAATCGAGCCGCCCAGACGGTCGGTCTGCACGCCGATGACGCGCTTGCCGTCCATCAGCAGGTCGGAAACGGTGGTTTCGCAGATCAGCATAGCGCCGGCTTCCTGTACCTTCTCCGAGAACCATTTGTCGAATTGGGCGCGGATGATGGTATAGCGGTTATACGGCGGTTTGTTGAATTCGTCCGAGCGGTAGTGCGTACCGATGTAGGATTCGTCGTCCAGTACCCACATGCGCTGCTCGATGATGTGGCGTTCCAGCGGCGCGTCGTCGCGGAAATCGGGAATGATTTTTTCCAGTGCATCCGAATACAGGATTGCGCCTTGCACGTTTTTCGAGCCGGGATATTCGCCGCGTTCCAGTTGCAGCACTTTCAGCCCAGCTTTTGCCATGGTGTAAGCGGCGGCGTTGCCGGAAGGCCCTGCGCCGACTACGATAGCATCAAATTTTTCAGCCATGATTTTCTCCTTTAGCTCGCCACGCGCGCGACTGCGAGTTGTTGCTTGAATGTTTCCGTCAGCGCCGGCAGTATGGTCATGGCGTTGCCGACGATGCCGTAAGTGGCAAAATCGAAAATGGCCGCGTTCGGATCGTTATTGATGGCAATGATGACGTCCGAGCCTTCCATGCCGACGCGGTGCTGGATCGCGCCGGAAATACCGGCAGCGATGTAGAGCTTGGGTCGTACCGTTTTGCCGGATTGCCCGACCTGGCGTTCGGCATCTACCCAGCCGGCCTGCACCACCGGCCGTGTGGCACCGACTTCGGCGCCGAGCACCTGCGCCAGATTCCAGATCAGCTGGAAATTCTCCGGTTTTTTCATGCCGCGTCCGCCGGCGATGATGATGTCGGCAAACGGTAGCTGCGGTTTGTCCTGATTCTCGTCGGCAATGTATTCCAGCACTTTGGTGATGATGTTGGTTTCTATCAGCCCCAGCGGGTGCTCGATGATGCGGCCGGTGCGATTGCCGTCGCGATCGGGCATGGCCATCACGCGCGGGCGTATGGTCGCCATTTGCGGCCGGTAATTCTTGGTGATGATGGTGCATAGCAGACTGCCGCCGAAAGTCGGCCGCGTTGCCGCCAGACCGCGATTGTCGGGGTCGATATTGAGCTCGGTACAGTCGGCGGTGAGCCCGGTTTGCAGGGTGGTGGCGACGCTGCCGGCCAGATCGCGGCCCTGTGTGGTGGCGCCGAGCAGCAGGATTTCCGGCTGATAGGCGTTGACCAGATCGGTGAGCCCTTTGGTAAAGGATTCGTTGCGGTAATTTGCCAGTACCGTATCTTCGATCAGGTAGCAATTATCGGCGCCGTGGAAGAAGGCTTCCTCGCAGAAACGCCGGGTCGGCAACCCGGGCGGCCCCATGACTACGCCGGACAGTTCGACGCCGAGCTTGTCGGCGAGTTTGCGGCCTTCGCCCAGCAGCTCCCATGAAACCGGATGGACTTCGCCGCGTTCGTGTTCGATGAAAACCCAGACGCCCTTATAGGCCTTCAGGCGTTCGTCGAGTTCAAAATTGCCGCGGCCGGCGGGCTTCTTGGCCGGTGTTGCTGCTGGTGTTGTTGCTTCGCTCATGATCTTACCTCGCTTAAATATGCCGGTTTGCCGTTCAGGCCGCTTGCTTGACGATGCCGTCGCACAGTTTCGGGTGCTGGGTAAACAGCTTGCTGATCAGGGTCAGCGCAATGTCTCGCGGCTCGTGACTTTCCGTGTCGATGATCTCGGCCGGCTTGGTGCTGGGCTGCGGCGCGAACACCTTGCTTACCAGCGTAGGCGAACCTTTCAGGCCGATTTTGCTGACGTCCTCGATACCGGCGGTATCCTTGTTCCAGAAATTGACCGGGTAGCGCGCGGCGCGGAACATGTTTTCCATAGTGGCAAAACGCATTTCATTGGTGCCTTCGAGCATGGTGATGAGGCACGGCAATTTGGTTTGCAGCACCTGTACCCCACCTTCGGCGCGGCGCCGTACCTGAATTTCACCCTTCTCCAGATCGAGCGCGTCGATTTGCGAGACGTAAGTCAGCAGTTGCATGTCCAGCCGTTTGGCGATGCCGGGGCCGACCTGCGCGGTGTCGCCGTCTATGGTTTGCTTGCCGGCGAATACCATGTCCACTTTCATGTCCTTCTCGATCTGCTGGATGGCCGAGGCCAGTGCAAACGAGGTGGCCAGTGTATCCGCGCCGGCGAAGGCGCGATCGGTGACGAGAATGGCAGCATCGGCACCAAAAGCGATGCATTTCTTCAATGCGCCTTCGGCCTGCGGCGGCCCCATGCTGATCACCGTGACGCGACCGCCGTGTTTGTCTTTCAGGCGCAGCGCTTCTTCCAGCGAAAATAAGTCATATGGGTTGACGATGGCAGGCACGCCCTGACGCATGATGGTATTGGTCACCGGATGGACGCGGATCTGCGCGCTATCGGGCACTTGCTTGATACAGACGACAATGTGCATGGTTAACTCCTTAACTGGCGGCAGGCAAGGTGGATTTCAGTTTGTCCAGATCGAAGCTTTTGGCTTCGGCATCCTGAAACACCTTGAATACTTTTTCCTTGGCTGCGTTGGAATGGACGAAGTCTTCGTAAGCGCGCAGCAGAAATGCGCGATACTGTTCGAACATGGCTGCTTCATCCAGCAAGCCGAGTCCTTTTTCCTGGCGCATGTACTGGTAAAAGCGTTTGAGTATGTGCAGGCGATTCACGTTGACCACCGTTTCCTCGTAGGGAATGCCGAAATAGTCGAGAAACTCCTCGGCGGCAGAAAACTGGGTCAGTTGCTTGATCATGGCATTCATATTGCGGTTCTCCTCAGGAATGCTTGGGTGATATGACGACATCGGCCTTTAGGCTGCCGTCGAATGCGGGTTGCGCGCAGCTATCGCTGTCGCAGGTCTGGCAAATACCGCCGCTGCCTTCGTCGCCGGACAGCTTTGCCACCTGCTTTTCCAGATCGGCAATGCGGTCGAGCAGGCAGCTGATGGCTTTGCCCACCGGGTCGGGCATGCGGTGATGGTCGAGATCGATGCCGTCGGCGGTGATGCGGCGCTGATGCTTGGGCAGTACCATGCGGCCGGGGATGCCGACCACGGTCATTTCGGCCAGTATGTCTTCAATGACCACGGAATTGGCGGCGATGCGGGCATTGCTGCCGATGGTGACCGGGCCCAGAATTTTTGCGCCGGCACCGACGACGACGCCATCGCCCAGCGTTGGATGGCGCTTACCGGGATTCCAGGTGGTGCCGCCCAAGGTGACGCCGTGGTAGAGGGTGACATCGTTACCGATTTCCGCGGTTTCGCCGATGACCACGCCGCAACCGTGGTCGATGAAGAAACGGCGGCCTATGCTGGCGCCCGGATGAATGTCGATCTGTGTCAGCATGCGCGCGACAAAGCTGATCAAGCGTGCGCCGTAATGCAGCTTGCGCCGCCACAGCGCGTTGGCGAGGCGGTACAGCACCAGCGCATGCACGCCGGGATAAATGCTGACCACTTCCAGCGTATTGCGCGCGGCCGGGTCGCGTTCGAATACGCAGGCTATGTCTTCGCGTACCATCGCCAACAAGCCGGGCGCGATCGCTGCGGTTTGCGTCGTGCGGTCAACAGTGTTTTCGGTCAGTGTGGTCATCGCAGGTTTCTCGCTCATCATGACGGTGTGCCGACGCATGCCGCATTTTCAAGGTAAAAGCGTTTCAGGTCGTCCGAACTCGGTGTGCTTTTGGTGAGAATGGCGTGGATACGGATCATGCTCAGAAGCGAATGCGCTTCCAGCTCGGTGAGCACCAGCCCGATTTTGGCGTAGGCGTCGATGACCGAATGCGAGCCGGAATGCTTGCCCAGTACGGTGCGATGTTCGCGGCCTACTTCTGCCGGGCTGAAGCCTTCATAATTGCGCGGGTTTTTGATTAACCCGTCGACGTGAATACCCGATTCGTGGGTGAATACCGCATCGCCGACGATGCTTTTGTTCGGCGGGACCGGCCGACCGGAAGCCTTGGCGACCAGCTGCGAAATTTGCGGAAACTGCATGGTATCGACCGCACTCTCGATGCCGTAGAGATGGCGCAGCGCCATCACCACTTCTTCCAACGGCGCGTTGCCGGCGCGTTCGCCGAGGCCGTTGACGGTGGTGTTGACATGTGTGGCGCCGGCGCGGATGGCGGCCAGCGTATTGGCGGTGGCGAGACCCAGATCGTTGTGAGCGTGCATTTCCAGATCGATATCGACCGCCTGGCGCAACATGCTGATGCGGCCGTAGGTGGCGAAGGGGTCGAGCAGACCCAGCGTATCTGCAAAACGCAAGCGCTGCGCCCCGGCATATTGTGCGGTTTCGGCGACCTTGAGCATAAATTCGACATCTGCCCGCGAGGCATCCTCGCAGCCGACGCAAACCTCCAGCCCCAGATCCAGCGCGCGCGGCACGAATGCCCGTATTTGCGCCAGCACCCAGTCGCGATCGCGTCCCAGCTTGTGCTTGATCTGCATGTCGGAAACCGGAACGGACAGGTTGACGACATCGACGTTGCAATAAGCAACGGCGATCAGGTCGGCTTCGCACATGCGGCCCCAGGCCATGAGCCTGGTTGGCAAATGCAGGCCGGCGATGGCCTGAATCAATTCGATTTCGGCGTCGCCCATGACCGGAATGCCGATTTCCATCTCCTGCACCCCCGCACGCGCGAGCGCTTCGGCGATGGCGATTTTCTCGTCGGCGCTGAATGCCACTCCGGCGGTTTGTTCGCCGTCGCGCAGTGTGGTGTCGTTGATCGTGATCATGGTGTCAGGCTTTCGTTGGCTAAGACCGGTTAGTGCTTCAGTCTATGTTCAGCAATAGCTGTGCCAGCTTGTGTAATTGAAATTTATTCTTTATTTTTCATGATATTGCATGCGCATAGAACGATTCAGGCTATGCGGAGAATGGGTCTAATGTCGCGTTTGTCGCGTTTGTGACAGGGAGTGACAGGGAGTGACAGCAGCCGATTCTGGGGCATCGCGCCGCGGTTATCGGCCTGCGGCTATGCGTTTTTGCGGCGTAGCCAGTCTTGCCGGAGCAGCTTGACGCCCGGTTTGGGGCGGCAATACATGAATGACCGCCGGCTGCGGCACAGCGTTATTGCTTCCGGCCGGATGCGATGCCCCGGCAACCAGTCTGAACGCGCTTACCAGATAGGCCAGCTTGGCGGCCTGCGCCTGCATTGCGCCTGCCGCACCTGCGGCCTGTTCGACCAACGCTGCGTTCTGCCGGGTTACCTCGTCCATTTGCATGACCGCATGATTGACCTCTTCTATGCCGGCGCTCTGTTCCTGGCTGGCGGTGGTGATGTCGCTCATGTATCCCGCTACGCCCTTGACGGAATTAACGATCTCGCCCATGGTTTTGCCTGCTTCGTCGACCAGTTTGCCGCCCAGCCGGACCTTGTCTACCGAGTCGTCTATCAGCGTCTTGATTTCCTTGGCGGCGCTGGCCGAGCGCTGGGCCAGATTGCGGACTTCGTTTGCCACTACGGCAAAGCCGCGTCCCTGCTCTCCGGCGCGCGCGGCTTCCACAGCCGCGTTAAGCGCCAAAATATTAGTCTGGAAGGCGATACCGTCAATGACGCTGATAATATCGGCGATCTTGCGCGAACTGGCCTGGATGGAGCTCATGGTGCTGACTACATCGCCGACGGCTGTGCCGCCGCGAACGGCGATGGCGGATGTAGCGGCGACGAGTTTGTCGGCTTCGCGGGCGTTGCCGGCGTTTTGTTTTACGGTGCCGGTAAGCTGTTCCATGGCGGAGGCGGTTTGCTGCAGCGCGTTGGCTTGCGATTCGGTGCGCCGGGATAAGTCGTTATTGCCGCGGGAAATTTCTCCTGCACCCAGATTGACGATATCGGTGACTTCCTTGATCTGTCCTACCAGCAGCTTCACATTGATTTGCAAAATGCGCAACGATTGTATGACTTTGCCCAGCTCGTTATCGCGGCCGGAATCGATTTTTCCGGAAAGGTCGCCCGCACTCATGCGGTCAATATTGCATCGGGTATGCTCCAGCGGCATGACGATGCTGCGATGGAACATGAATCCGAATAGCGCCGATAACAGTACGCCGGCGGCAGAGAGTGCCAACGCCCAGTTGCGGTAATCGCCGCTGGCTACGACGGCTATATTGATTGCGAATAAGAGCGCCAGCAAACCAGCCGACATGATCAGCTTGGTTTTGATCGGTGTGTTTTTTAGCAGATCAAGACGGGTGAGCAGAGTGCGTGCGACGGCTTCGCCTTCGATGATTTGCAGTTTGCGGCTGCCTGCCTTGATGGCGCGGTAAGCCTGCTCCGCCGCGCGTACCTGTTCCCGGTCGGGTTTGATGCGGATCGAGGTATAGCCGACGATTTGGCCGTTTTCGAACATGGGCGCAGCGTTGGCTTCCACCCAGTAATGATCGCCGTTCTTGCAGCGATTTTTGACCAGCCCGGTCCAGGCCTTGCCGCTTTGCAGCGTATGCCAGAAATCGGCAAAAGCCTCTTTCGGCATATCGGGGTGGCGTACGATGTTTTGCGGCGCACCCAGCAATTCGGCTTCGGAGAAGCCGCTGATATTGATGAAATCCTGATTGATGTAAGTGATATTGCCATGCAGATCGGTTTTGGAGACGATAGTTTCCGATTCGCTCAATATGTATTCGATACCCGTAACGGGCATGTCGGTTTGCATGGTTGGTTCACTCCGGATAAATGCCATCAATACGGCAATGACGGGTTGTGGTTTGGTGCGCCCGGCGCGGGTTTAATGTTCCTCGTGCGCCAGATTTAGCGAATAACGCGGCAACTCCACCAGCAGGTCGGTCTGGCGCAATACTACCTGGCAGGCCAGACGCGAATGCGGATCCAGCCCCCAGGCCTTGTCGAGCTGATCTTCTTCGTCTTCGCCGGCGGGCGTCAGCGAGGCATAGCCTTCGCGGATGATGACGTGGCAAGTAGCGCAGGCGCAGGATTTCTCGCAGGCGTGTTCCAGTTCGATGTGGTTTTTGAGCAGCGCGTCGCACAGAAAACCGCCGGATTTGGCGTCGAATGCAGCGCCGTCCGGGCACAGCGTGTCATGGGGCAGAACGGTAATGCGTGGCATGATGATTCCTTTGATCGACGCCGGCCTAGACCCGGCTTTCCAGTTCTGCCAGTTTGTGCCCGGTAAGCGCGCGCTGTATGCTCGCGTCCATGCGTCGCGCGGCAAAATCCTGAGTGGCCCGGTTGAGCACTTCACTGGCCTGTTTTAGCGACGGCAGGCTGTCTGCGTCGCCGGTTTCTATGACTTCGGCAAGCGCGTGCATGGCTTGTTTCAGCACAATTCTTTCATCGGGGGTGAGCAGCGCGTCGCCGTCCTGGTGGATGGCGGCGTCGGTGGCGTCAAGCAGACGCCGGGCATCAACTTGCGCCTCGCGCAGCATGCGTACGCGCATGTCGCTGTCGGCCTTGCCGTAGGCATCCTGCAGCATTTGCGCAATCTGGGTGTCGGCCAGTCCATATGAAGGTTTGACCACGACCGAGGTTTCGATGCCGGTGCTTTGCTCGCGTGCACTCACGCTCAGCAGTCCGTCCGCATCGACCTGCAAAGTCACGCGTATCCGTGCCGCTCCGGCGACCATAGGCGGAATGCCGCGCAGTTCGAAGCGCGCCAGCGAGCGGCAGTCCGCTACCAGCTCGCGCTCGCCTTGCAGCACATGGAAACTCATGGCAGTCTGGCCGTCCTTGAAGGTGGTGAATTCCTGCGCCTGCGCCACCGGGATGCTGGCATTGCGCGGGATGATTTTTTCCACCAGTCCGCCCATGGTTTCTATGCCCAGCGATAGTGGGTTGATGTCCAGCAGCAGCCAGTCGTCGTTGCCGCGATTGCCTGCCAGGATATTGGCTTGCATTGCTGCGCCCAGCGCAACGACCTGATCGGGATCGACATTGGTGAGCGGTGTTTGGCGGAAATAGTCGGCTACCGCCTGGCGTATATGCAGCATGCGGGTAGAGCCACCTACCAGCACCACACCCTTGACCGCTTCCACATCCAGTTTGGCGTCGCGTAAGGCTTTGCGCGTAGGTTTTAGCGTGCGCGCTACCAGTTCGGCAGTGATGGTCTCAAAGGTTTCGCGCGGCAACAGCGCGTCGATGGTGCTGCCGTTTTCCAGCGTGGCGTTGATATGGGCGATAGGCTCCGTCGACAATGCTTCCTTGGCGGCGCGCGCCTGGGTCAGCAGCTTTTGCATGTCGTGTGCGCCCAGTGCCGGCAGTGCCAGCTGGGTGCTGACCCAGCCGGCGATGGCGCGGTCGAAATCGTCGCCGCCGAGTGCCGAGTCGCCGTTGGTAGCAAGCACTTCGAAGATGCCCTGCGACAGTTTGAGTATGGAAATGTCGAATGTCCCGCCGCCCAGATCGTAGACCGCATAGATGCCTTCGGCGCCATTGTCGAGGCCGTAAGCGATGGCGGCCGCGGTGGGTTCGTTGAGCAGCCGCAATACAGTCAGCCCAGCCAGCCGCGCCGCATCCTTGGTGGCCTGACGCTGGGCGTCGTCGAAGTAGGCGGGAACGGTAATGACCGCACCGGTGAGTTCGCCGCCCAATGCGGCTTCGGCGCGCAGGCGCAAAGTGCGCAGTATTTCCGCACCGACTTCGACCGGCGTTTTGGCGCCGGCTGCCGTTGCTATGCTGACCATGCCAGGGGAATCGATCAGGCGGTAAGGTATCTGGTGTATATCGGTTACATCGGCGAGCCCGCGTCCCATCAGCCGTTTGGCTGAGGCGATGGTGTTGAGCGCATCGTTGCTTTGTTGCGCCAACGCCTCGTGGCCGGTTTCGATGCTGCCATCGGCCAGATAACGTACTACCGACGGCAGCAGCGTGCGGTCGTGTTCGTCGCGGATAACTGCGCCGGAGCCGCTGATGACGCTAGCCACCAGCGAATTGGTGGTGCCGAGATCGATGCCTACCGCCAGACGGTGCTGATGCGGGGCGGCGGACAGGCCGGGTTCGGATATCTGTAGCAGTGCCATAATTAATTGCCGGTATGTGTTTCAATAATGGGTCAGACTTTGAAACTCTCGCCGCAGCCACATGAATCCTTGACGTTGGGGTTGTTGAACTTGAAGCCTTCGTTCAACCCTTCGCGTACGAAATCCAGCTCTGTGCCTGCCAGAAACACGTGGCTTTTCGGATCGACCAGCACGGTTACGCCGTGGCTTTCGAACAGCAGGTCTTCCGGCAGGGTTTCGTCGGCGAATTCGATGGCGTAAGCCAGTCCCGAGCAGCCGCTGGTCTTGACTGCCAGCCGCAGACCGACGCCTTTGCCGCGTTTTTCTATGAAACTGCTGATGCGTTTCGCCGCGCTTTCAGTCAGGGTGACGGACATGATGGTCTCCTTAGGTGCTGCGATTACATCGAGAACGAGCTGCCGCAACCGCAAGTGGAGGCCGCATTCGGATTCTTGATGAGGAAACGGGCGCCTTCCAGGCCGTCTTCGTAATCGATCTCGGCACCGGCCAGATATTGGAAGCTCACCGCATCCACGACCAGATTGACGCCGTGCTTTTCGATGCGGGTATCGTCTTCGTTGATGGTTTCATCGAAGGCGAAGCCGTATTGAAAGCCGGAACAGCCGCCGCCGGTGACGTATACGCGCAGATTCAGTTTGGCATTGCCCTCTTCGACGATCATGTCCTTGACTTTGAGCGCCGCGCTTTCGGAAAACTGTATCGGGCTGGCAAAATCGTTCATGGTTACCGGTTGGGCGGTTTCAGTCGTGGTTTCTAACATGGTCAGCTCCTGTTTATCAGAGATTGGTGCATCAGTTGGCGGTGACGGGGGCGCAGATCGGGTAGCTCGATTCGCCTGCTTCGTGTTTGCTGCGGTAATCCGCCACGGCTGCCTTGATCGCGTCTTCGGCGAGGATGGAGCAGTGGATTTTGACTGGCGGCAACGCCAGTTCTTCGGCAATGGCGGTATTCTTGATATCCAGTGCCTGTTCCAGCGTCTTGCCTTTGACCCATTCCGTGACCAGCGAGCTGGACGCAATTGCCGAACCGCAACCGTAGGTCTTGAATTTCGCGTCTTCGATCACGCCGTCGGCATTGACCTTGATCTGCAATTTCATCACGTCGCCGCATGCCGGCGCACCGACCATGCCGGTGGCGACGCTGTCGTCGTCCTTGTCGAAGGTGCCGACATTGCGCGGGTTTTCGTAATGGTCTATGAGTTTGTCGCTGTATGACATGGTGTTCTCCTGAATTTAGTGTGCGGCCCATTTCACCGAGTTGATATCGATGCCATCCTTGTACATGTCCCATAGCGGCGACAACTCGCGCAGTCGACCGATTTTTTCCTTGATCAGCGCGATTGCGAAATCCACTTCTTCCACCGTGGTGAAACGTCCCAGGCTGAAGCGGATCGAGCTGTGCGCCAGTTCGTCGTTGCGGCCCAGTGCGCGCAACACGTAGGACGGCTCCAGACTGGCTGAGGTGCAGGCCGAGCCGCTGGAGACAGCGATGTCCTTGATCGCCATCAGCAGCGATTCGCCTTCTACATAGTTGAAACTGATGTTGAGGTTGTGCGGTACGCGCTGGGTCATGTCGCCGTTGACGTAGACTTCTTCCAGTTCCATGAAGCCTGCCAGCAGGCGATCGCGCAGCTGGCGGATACGTCCGTTTTCGGCAGCCATTTCTTCGGCGGCGATACGATAGGCTTCTCCCATGCCGACGATCTGATGGGTCGCCAGCGTGCCGGAACGCATGCCGCGCTCATGACCGCCGCCGTGCATCTGCGCTTCCAGCCGCACGCGCGGCTTGCGGCGCACATATAGCGCGCCTATGCCTTTGGGACCGTAAGTCTTGTGCGCAGAGAACGACATCAGATCGACTTTCAGTTTGGCGAGATCAATCTCGACCTTGCCGGTCGCCTGCGCTGCATCCACATGGAATAGCGTGCCATTGTCGCGGCAGAGCTGGCCCAGTTCGGCGATAGGCTGGATCACGCCGATTTCGTTATTGACGAACATCACCGAGGCCAGAATGGTATCCGGGCGCAACGCCTGCTTGAACACGTCGAGATCGAGCAGGCCGTCTTCGCGGGTATCCAGATAAGTGACTTCAAAGCCCTCGCGCTCGAGTTCGCGGCAGGTATCGATAATCGCCTTGTGTTCGGTTTTGACCGTAATCAGATGTTTGCCCTTGGCCTTGTAGAAATGCGCCGCGCCCTTGAGTGCCAGATTGTTGGACTCGGTTGCACCGGACGTCCACACGATTTCCTTGGGATCGGCATTGACCAATTTGGCGACGTGGTCGCGCGCCTCTTCGACGGCCTTGTCGGCATCCCAGCCGTAGGCATGCGAACGGCTGGCCGGATTGCCGAACATCACTGTCAGATAAGGGATCATCTTCTGCGCCACACGCGGATCGACCGGAGTGGTTGCGGAATAGTCGAGATATATAGGTGACTTGAGCATGGTGTCTTTAAGTATCGCGAGTAATGTTTGTCGGTTGACAGTCGGTACATTGGGCTATCAGCAAGTAGCGTACCAAAACCGATTTTTATTTTTAACTTAATGATTATTTTGATTTAAATATGAATTAATGATTTGGATCGGTTTGTTATTTTTGTAGGATTCGGTACAAATAACCGGGGGGCTTGTAGGCTGGCGATCCTGCTGGATTAGGTATCCGGCGTGGGCCGCACCCGGTATTTATTTCGGGGCGGTGAAGTTTTGATATCTATATGACAGGAATGGACTTTTTTGTATTTTGGCGGTCGAATTGTTATGTTCTTGTACTATATTGGACATATGGTGGGCGCTCGCCGGCCTGCTTCCTGACCGGTGCAGCGCGCGTTACGGTTAGTGCGGTATTTCAGAAGGTTTGTAATTGCTGAAATGGCCTTCCTTGACGCCCTGGCTGCGCGCGCGTTTACGCAGGACATCGATCTTGCTTTTCGGCGCCGGCATCGAGACCAGTTTTTCCAGTTGCACACTGCCGCAATGCGGGCAGGCCAGCACTGTGGTCGATCTGACCAGCAGTTCGAACGTTTTGTCGCAATTATTACAACGGTAATCGTAGATAGGCATACATCCTCCTGTAGGGTTACTTACAAAATGTTCAGTTATATGCCGTACTAGCAAAATGAGTGCCTGACAAAACATCGGGATTGCACGCCCTGCGGATCGCGACTGAAAATATTTCACGATGCTGCAGCTACGTCGAGAACGGCATAACTGCAAGGGTTTAACGAAATTCGCGCGGCGTTAAGGGATGTCAATGCGCTTGCCGACGCGCATTGGCAGACAATTTCGGTACGCTTTTTGCATAAATATCTTATCGTAACAATTCGGATCTATTCTTTTGCCGTGAAATTTAACGATCTTATTATCTCAATATCAAAAATACAGGGGAGCACAATCTGTAGTTTTACGAGTTAGATATTGATTTTTGGAGGGCCAAATGGCCAAGACAGCAGATCGCAGCAGGAACCTGGAGCTGGTTACAATTTATGAAGTAGGCAAGATTTTGAGCTCGTCGCTTAATCTGCCGAAGACTTTTCGCGAGGTTTTGAATCTGTTGTCGGTTAATCTGGATACCCGGCGGGGCATGATCAGCCTGTTGCAGGAGTCCGGAGAGCTGCACCTGATTGGTGCAAGCGGATTGTCGGCGGAAGAATTCAAGCGCGGACGATTCCAGTCGGGAGAAGGTGTTACCGGACGCATATTGCAAACCGGCATGCCGGTCGTGGTACACGACATTTCCAAGGAGCCGCTATTTCTTAACCGGACCGGTTCGCTGGACGAAGTGGCGGAGTACCCCATCGCCTTTATCGGTGTACCCATCAAGTACGGTGCCGAAGTCATAGGCGTGCTGAGTATAGATCGGGTGGCGGAAGGGCGCAGCGGCAAATTCCAGAACGACGTGCAGCTGCTGTCCATGGTGGCCAATCTGATCGGCCAGACCGTGCGTCTGCACCAGAGCGTGACGGCTGAGCGTACTCTGCTGATGCAGGAGCAGCGCCGCCTGAAGAGCGAGTTGCACGGCAAATACAGTCTGGACAACGTGGTCGGCTACTCCAAGCCCATGCAGGAGGTATTCGCCCAGGCGCACATGGCTGCGCCGGGGCACGCCACCGTGCTGTTGCGAGGCGAAAGCGGTACCGGCAAGGAAGTCATCGCGCGCGGCATCCATTTTCTCAGTCCGCGCAAGAACGGCCCGTTCATCAAGGTCAACTGCGCGGCATTGACCGAAACCCTGCTGGAATCCGAACTGTTCGGTCACGAAAAAGGCGCTTTCACCGGTGCTCAGGCCGAACGCAAAGGGCGCTTCGAGCAGGCGCATGGCGGCACCCTGTTCCTGGATGAAATCGGCGATATTTCGCCGGCATTCCAGGCCAAGTTGCTGCGTGTGCTGCAGGAACGCGAATTCGAGCGCGTTGGCGGCAACCGTTCCATCAAGGTCGATGTACGCCTGATTACCGCGACTAACCGCAATCTGGAACAGGCTGTCACCAAGGGCGAGTTTCGCGCCGATCTGTATTACCGCATCAACGTGGTCAGCATCTTCCTGCCGCCGTTACGTGACCGCCGCGAGGATATCCCGTATCTGGTCGAACGTTTCCTCAACAAATTCAATCAGGAAAACAAACGTAAACTGACGCTGGCGCCCGAATCCATGCAGGTACTGGTCAACTGTTACTGGCCCGGCAATGTGCGCGAGCTGGAAAATTGCGTTGAGCGTACCGCAACCATGACGCGTACCAATATCATCCGCGAACTGGATTTTCCGTGCCAGCATGCAAAATGCCTGACCCAGATGCTGCATGGCGATGCGGTACCAATTGCCGTTGTCGTACCGCCGCCGCATCACGAAAAACAGCCTGCAACAGCCGACAGCGGTCATCATGAACACGGTGCTACAGCAGTTGCCGAGCATGTTTCCGCCCCGCCTTCGACCGAGCGCGAACGTCTGATCTGGGCGCTGGAGCAGTGCGGCTGGGTGCAAGCCAAAGCTGCGCGCTTGTTAAACATATCTCCTCGCCAGATGGGATATGCGTTGTTGAAATATAACATCGAGGTGAAGAAGTTCTGACTGTACTTGTTGCTTCCGGAAACGGCGAAGGCGCCGGTATTGGCATTACGCCGGCGTAATCAGGCCAGCAGTCTTCTGTTTTTAAAACGAACAGGTCGCCGCTGCGTGTCGTAAAGCTAGTAACCGGTTCGGCGTGACTCAGCATCTCGAAAATAACATGCGCTGTAGCCAGCGTCGCGTGACCGCAAAGATTGACTTCAGTAACCAGGGTAAACCAGCGCAGTCGATAGCCCTCCCCCTCAGCAACAAAAAAAGCCGTCTCGGAAAGATTGTTCTCTTCGGCTATGACTTGCAGCAGCGCGTCCTCAGGTCACGTCAACAATGGCACCACCGCAGCCGGATTACCGCCGAAAACCCGGTCGGTAAAGGCATCTACCTGATATTGTTTAAGCCTCAATGTCGTACTCCGGAAAATTCAGACAGGCTGCCATTGCGGCCAGGCCGGTATGTCGTCGTATGCCAGCCAGGGCACGTTGTGCGCTGTCCAGATGTGCGCCGCAGGTACAACGCCCGGATCTTCATCCAGCGTCGCCACCCGCACGATGACGTGAGGCTGTCCAACGCGTTCGGCGATCAGATGCGAGCCGCATAGCGAACAGAAATGGCGCAGTTTGCCCGGCGACGATTCGAAGCTGGAGAGCTTGTCCGCGCCCTGCACCCAGCGGAAATGTTCGCGCATGACGCCCGCAGTGGCGGCGAACGGCGCCGCATGCGCCTTGCGGCAGGTATGGCAATGACAGTGAACGATGGGCTTGTCCAAACTGTCTATTTCGTAGGTGATGGCCCCGCACAGGCAACTGCCTCTCATGTTCATTCCTCGCGAAGATTGATACCGGTATGCGTGATCAGGGCAACGCCCGTTCCGTATCATTGTATTTAAATTTTTCGCACCGTGTCGATTTCGTATTGCATCGTTCGTCGTACTATCTGAACGTATGCTGGATCAGTTTTACCGGCCGTGTTCAAAACTTTAAACCTTATCAGGAGATACTAAAATGCGATTCATGGTAATGATCAAAGCCGACAAACACACCGAAGCAGGCGAGATGCCGAGCGAACAGCTGTTGGCCGATATGGGCAAGTTTAATGAAGCGTTGGTAAAGGCCGGCGTGATGCTGGCAGGCGAAGGCTTGCACCCCAGTGCGAAAGGCGCACGCGTACTGTTTTCCGGTAGCGCGCGTAGCGTGATCGATGGGCCTTTTACCGAAACCAAGGAGCTGATTGCAGGTTTCTGGATATGGCAGGTAAAATCTTTGGCTGAAGCCATCGAATGGGTTAAGCGCTGTCCGAATCCGTTGATTGGCGACGCTGTCATCGAAATTCGCCAAGTGTTTGAGGCGGAAGACTTCGGTGCCGAGTTCACCCCCGAACTGCGCGCACAGAAAGAAAAATTGCGTGCCGAAATCGCTGCGCGCAGTGCATGACCCAAACATCGAGGAGCTATCATGTCAAATATCAAACCTATCCCTGAAGGTATGCATAGCGTCACCCCGCATCTGGTATGTGCTGGCGCTGCTGCCGCAATCGATTTTTATCGGCGGGCGTTTAATGCCGTAGAAGCGGTACGCTTGCCCGGGCCATCCGGAAAATTGGTGCATGCCATGATTCGTATCGGCGATTCGCCTGTCATGCTGGTGGATGAAATGCCGGAATGCGGTGCGTTGGGTCCGGCGGCACGCCAGGGCACTTCGGTGACTTTGCACCTTTATGTGGAGGACGCCGATGCGATCTTTGCACAGGCCGTCGCCGCAGGTGCCGTTGTCAAAATGCCGCTGGCCGACATGTTCTGGGGCGATCGCTACGGCCTGCTCATAGACCCGTTCGGTCATCAGTGGTCTGTCGCGACGCATATCCGCGATGTGAGCCGGGAGGAAATGCAGCAGGCCATGAACAACATGCAGGCCTGACGGCATTGCATACAGGGGAGTAAACATGATCGATACGCCTTGTATTATCCATAGCCCTGCCCGGCTTGCTGCCGTTATTCATTTGCGTATTCCGCGTGCGGAGATGATGCATGTCTTCAAACCGGCAGTCGATGAGTTGCTGACAGCGTTAACCGCGCAAGGCATCAAGCCGATGGGTGCTGGGTTTGCCCATCATTTGCAAATGAGCCCGGACACTTTCGATTTTGAAGTCGGTCTGCCCGTCGGCACGCCGGTAATCGCTACGGGGCGCGTCAGGCCCGGAGAATTGCCGGCCGCCAAAGTAGTGCACACGATCTATCATGGCGCTTACGAAGGCTTATATGCCGCCTGGGCAGAACTCATGGACTGGCTTGAGGCCAACGGTCATGTTTCCGGCCCGGACTTGTGGGAATGTTATGTTGCCGGGCCGCACTCAAGCCCCGATCCGGCTGATTGGCGTACCGAGCTTAACCGGCCTGTGCTGGATTAGGCAGCACGGTCGTTCGGCGTTGATTTCGAGAGGGAGAATATGGCTTTTCTGTTGTTAATTATCGAGCCGCGCGGTCAGCGCGATGGGCGTACGCCGGATGAGGGCAAACAGCTGTATGCCGACATGGTACGCTTCGGCGAAGGGCTTGCTGCACGCGGGGTATTGCGTGCCAGTGAGTCCCTGCGTGCGGATGAGCACGGCGTGCGCGTGCAGTTGCATGATGGCAAGCCGGTTTTGCGGGATGGTCCGTTCATAGAAGCTAAGGAGATGGTCGGCGGATTTTACCTGCTCGACGGCGTGACCCGCGACGAGGCGGTTGCTATCGCCATCGCCTGTCCGGCAGCGCAGTGGGCTAGCGTTGAAGTGCGCGAGATTGCGCCGTGCTATGTCAAATGACCGGCGTGTGCCTTTGTGCGTGATGCGTTGTCCATGTCGACCGATATCCATGCAGTAATCGACGCCGTTTGGCGTATGGAATCCGCCAAAATTATCGGGGCGCTGGCGCGCATGTTGCACGATGTCGGGCTGGCAGAGGAGTTTACGCAGGATGCATTGGTAACGGCACTGGAACATTGGCCCCAAACGGGTATGCCGGACAACCCGGCCGCCTGGCTGATGACGGCTGCCAAGCATCGCGCACTCGATTATCTGCGCCGGAAAACCATGCTGGCGCATAACCAGGAAGCGCTAAGCCATGAACTGGATACCCGCCATGCCATGGCGGCGGACGAATTTAATGCTGCAATTGACGCCGCCATCGACGACGATGTGGGCGACGACCTGTTGCGGCTGATGTTTGCCGCCTGCCATCCTTTGCTATCGGCGGATGCGCGCGTCACGCTGACGTTGCGGTTGCTCGGGGGGCTGACCAGCGGCGAGATTGCGCGCGCTTTTCTGGTCCCCGAGCCGACCGTAGCCCAGCGCATCGTACGCGCCAAGCGTACCTTGACGGCAGCGCGCGTGCCGTTTGAGGTGCCGCGTATCGATGAGCTCCCGGCGCGTTTGATGTCCGTGCTCGAAGTCATTTATCTGATTTTCAACGAAGGTTATGCAGCTACCGCAGGGAGCGACTGGATGCGACCGGCGCTGTGTGACGAAGCCCTGCGCCTGGGACGTATCCTCGCCGAACTTGTTCCGCAGGAGTCCGAGGTGCATGGCCTCGTCGCCCTGATGGAAATACAGGCTTCGCGTATGTCTGCCCGCATCGATGCAAACGGCGCGCCTATCCTGCTGCTCGACCAGCAGCGCTCGCGCTGGGACCATTTGCTGATACAGCGCGGGCTGGCAGCGCTGGCGCGTGCCGAAGCACAAGGCGGCGCATACGGCAGTTATACCTTGCAGGCTGCCATCGCCGCCTGCCATGCCCGTGCGCATACGCCGGAACAAACCGACTGGATTCGTATTGCAGCGCTTTACGATGCGCTGTCGCAGATCGTATTTTCTCCCGTGGTTGAGCTTAACCGTGCCGTTGCGCTCGCCATGGCGTTCGGTCCGGCGGCCGGGCTGGAGCTCGTCGACGCCCTGCGCGATGAACCTTCGCTCGTGAATTACCATTTGTTGCCCAGCGTGCGCGGCGATCTGCTGGTTAAACTGGGGCGTTGTGAAGAAGCCTGTAACGAATTCAGGCGCGCGGCGGCACTGACCAGCAATACGCGTGAGCGCGTCCTGCTGGAGGCGCGTGCCGCTGCATGTCTGACCGCAAAATAATGCATGCTTACTCGCTCATGCATTTGGGCATGCATGGCACATAGCGATTGTCGTTAAGGATTATCAACATCCTTAACAAAGCGGCGCTGCCGCTACTCCCGGATATCCTATTTGTTGCCTGAAGCGGTACTGGTGAGCGGGCCTATCATAGGAATGACGCCGTTGCCGCCAACCACCTGCGGCAATACGCCGTCCCACTTGGCTACAGCTTGCTGTTGAATGATCTCAGCGGTAATGGTGGATTGCAGCAATTTTTGCGCTTTTGATTGCGCCTCTGCCTCCACTACACGTTGCTCGGCCACGACTTGCGCTTTCTGCAAATCATATTGCGCTTGCTGAGCATGTTGTTGCGCAACCTGTTTCTGTTCAATCGCTTGGGCAAATTGAGTGCTAAATTTAAAATCAATAATATTGGCGGAATCTACCACAATTCTGTATTGCTTCAGCGAGTTCGTGATCTGGCCCTCAATTTCGCCGCGAACTTTATCCCGATGAATAATCAGGTCTTCTGCGTTATACAAAGCCGTGACGGCTTTAACAGAGTTACTGATAGTAGGTTTGATGATTTTGGCAATTAGCGCGTCTTCATTACCGATATTCTGATAAACCCACTCTGCATCGGCAGGCAAGATGTGCCAGTTGGTGGCAACGGTCGTGGTCACATCCTGTAAGTCGAGACTGGCGGATGTCTCTGCCGCTTGCGAGTTTTGCACCTGCACATTTAACTTGACGACACTTTGCGCTATAGGAAACTTGATATGCAATCCCGGGTTAAGCACACCGGATTGTACCGCGCCCCATGTCATCAATACGCCGCGCTCGCCTGCGCCGACCTGTACGAATATATCCGAAATAAACAATAAAGCGGCTATTAATGCGACGACTAAAGATATGCCGTAAAAACTTAATTTGTTCATTGCTACCCCCTTGTGCATTAAATTTAATTAATCTTTTATCAAATGTCGCTCAAATTGACGACTTTGCTTGCGCGTCATATTCCGTCGGCGTAATGCGCATTATGATTATGACATTGCAATATGAATGACAAGTGTAACGCATCGCTATTTCTGTTTGCACGCGAGCCTGCGGCGAGCGGGAAAAATGGGGATAAATCTTCAAAAAACAGACCTGAGTGTCTTGAATTTGCGGTGTTCCGGGTGTGTCAGTTTTGTATGTCTGATTTGCGACAAATCCCCACAAGCGGGGTGGCGACTGTCATAGTTGCTACAACGTTTAAAAATACGAATTTCAATTTAATTTGATGATTTAAAACAATAAAATTTGTTGGCATGCTTCTGGCTTAGAGGTTCAGCGTAAAGATGTTCTTTCCGCAACTTTTAATCAGGGGCGATTCATGCAAGCAAATACGGAACATATCGGGATTGAGAAGGGCAAGCCACTAGAACAGTTGCTTGAGAAAATTGCCGACCACAAAGGCTGTGGTACTTCCAGCGATGGCGGCAAAGCGAGTTGCGGTTCGTCGGACGGCCCGGCGGACATGGCGCCGGAAGTGTGGGAAAAGGTCAAAAACCATCCCTGCTACAGCGAAGAAGCGCATCACCATTACGCGCGCATGCACGTCGCGGTCGCGCCGGCCTGCAACATCCAGTGCAACTATTGCAACCGCAAATACGATTGCGCCAACGAGTCGCGTCCGGGCGTGGTCAGCGAGAAGCTGACACCGGAACAGGCATCGAAAAAAGTGCTGGCCGTGGCTTCCGCGATTCCGCAAATGACCGTGCTCGGCATTGCCGGCCCCGGCGACCCCCTGGCTAACCCGGCCAAGACCTTCAAGACTTTCGAGCTGATCGCCAAGACCGCGCCCGACATCAAGCTGTGCCTGTCCACCAACGGACTGACATTGCCCGATCACGTCGACACCATCAAGGCTTTCAATGTGGATCACGTGACCATCACCATCAATATGGTTGACCCTGAAGTCGGGCAGCATATTTATCCGTGGATCTACTACAAAAACAAGCGCTACACCGGTATCGAAGCCGCACGCATACTGACCGAACGTCAGTTGCTGGGTCTGGAAATGCTGACCGCTGCCGGCGTATTGGCAAAGATCAATTCGGTCATGATCCCCGGCATCAACGACAAGCATCTGGTCGAAGTGAACAAGGCAGTCAAATCGCGCGGCGCTTTCCTGCATAACATCATGCCGCTGATTTCGGCACCCGAGCACGGTACCGTATTCGGTCTGAACGGTCAGCGCGGCCCAAGCGCACAGGAACTGAAAGCGTTGCAGGACGCATGCGAAGGCGAAATGAACATGATGCGCCATTGCCGTCAGTGCCGTGCCGATGCAGTCGGCCTGCTGGGCGAGGATCGCAGCGCCGAATTCACCACCGAGAAGATCGACGAAATGAGCGAAGTGGTCTACGACGCAGAAACGCGTAAGGCCTATCAGCAGCTGGTCGAATCCGAGCGTCTGGAAAAGGTTGCCGCCAAGGAAGCCGCGCTGGCAGAAATGTCCGACGACGAAGTGTCCGATATCAAGATCCTGATCGCTGTCGCCACCAAGGGACAAGGCCGGGTCAACGAGCACTTCGGTCACGCGACCGAGTTCCAGATTTATGAAATGAGCTCGGCCGGTTCCAAGTTCGTCGGTCACCGGCGCGTGGATCTGTATTGTCAGGGCGGCTTCGGCGAGGAAGAGACACTGCCTTCCGTGGTGCGCGCCATCAACGATTGTCACGCGGTATTTGTCGCCAAAATCGGCGGTTGCCCGCGCGATGAGCTGAAAGCGGCAGGTATCGATCCGGTCGATCGCTTTGCGCACGAATTTATCGAAGAGTCTGCGATTACCTACTTCAAGGAATACGTTGCCAAGGTACGCAGTCACGAGATCGTGCATGAAATGCGCGGTGATGCAGACATCCGTCAGGGTGCCTATATCTCCGCAGCATAGTTGTTGAATTTAATTTAAGGAAAAATCATGGCTTACAAAATCATCGCTTCCCAGTGCACCGGTTGCTCCGCGTGCGAACCAGAGTGCCCTAACGTCGCCATCCGCGAAAAGAACGGCGTGTTCATTATCGACCCGAAAAAATGCACCGAATGTCTCGGTCATTTCGACGAGCCGCAGTGCGTCGCAGTGTGCCCGGTCGATCTGACTTGCGTGATCGACAACGCTTTTCCGCGTTACGTAGCACCCGCCTGAGGCGGTAGGCAACGCCGCCCGCTTGGCGGGTGGCGAATTTAACCCCTGCAGTGCAGGGTCAAGGAGAAACAGGCAATGAATATCACAATTACACCCAAGGCTGAAAAGTTCATGCGCCGTATCGTTCGTTTTGGCGGCGGCCCGGCTGACTCCGGTTTCCGGCTGACGGTCAAGGCCGGTGGTTGCTCCGGCTTGTCTTCCGAGTTTTCAGCTGAAGCTGCACCCAAGGATGGCGATGCCACGTTCGACTGGAACGGTCTCAAGGTGTTCTTGCCGGCGGAAAGCCGCTTGCTGCTGGAAGGCGTTACCATTGATTTCGTCGATACTGTGCTGGAATCCGGGTTGAGCTTCATCAACCCGAATGCGACTTCCTGCGGTTGCAGCTCGGCCGAATCCGCCAAGCCGGCCCAGGCTACGATCAGCATCGCCGATATCAAGCGCGCCTGAGAGCACAGCCATGTCCCCCGCCGCCACTCACCATGCCGCCACATCGCCACTGCCGTTGAGTAGTGACGATGCCGCATTGGCGAGCTTCGACGACTGGCTGGACAGCGCCTGCCTCGGCGGTGCGTTACCACCGGCCGTAGCGGCGGATTTGCAGCGCGCTGCGGCGGCGTACCATCAGGATGAAGTGGCCGAAACTTATCTGTCGCAGGCCTATGCCCGCGCACCGGATCATCCTGCGGTACACATTGCGTACTACCGTTTTTACTTCTACAAGAATCGTCTGAGCGAAGCGCTGGTTGTCGCGCAGCGCTGCCTTGCCAAGACGGCGGTCGATCTCGGCCTGCCCGTCAACTGGCGCGAAATCGATGCGGACCATGCCGTGTTTGCTGGGCATGCCGACAGTTTCGCCGCAGCGCCGCGCTTCTACCTGTTCACCCTGAAAGGCTGCGCTTATCTGAACATGCGGCTGGGTGAGCTGGCGCTGGGCGCAGACATGGTATCCAAACTGATGGCGCTCGACCCCAGGGACAAACTGGGCGGCTCGGTGCTGCGCGGCGTACTTGATCGAGTGGGGCAGAATGATGATGACGAATGAATCGGTAGATGCTTTCGAAGCGCTGGACTGGCAGGCGCAGCCCATAGATTGTGCAAATTGCGCGCATCGCGACCTGCTCGCAGCGGGCAAATGCGAATTGCAGCACGCTTGCGTTTTCGACCGTTACGCGTTGCGCATAGACAGGTTTTTCCGCTGGAATCCGGAAACGGCCAAGGACTACCTGAAACATCCGTATTTCGAAGTACGCGCCATCGGCGCGAAGTACGTCGAGGTGTTTTACTTGCCGCAACTGGTGTCCGACGAAGACGAAACCGTACGCTGGAGCGCTGCGCAACGGCTGACTTTGTCGCAGCTGCGGTTGCTGCGCAACGACCCCGACCGCGAGGTGCGCATACGCGTGGCAACGCGTTTGCCCGAGAGCGAATTGAAAAGCATGCTGCACGACGCCGACTACTACGTGCGCACCATCGTTGCGCGCCGCCTGCCCACAGGCTTGCTGCCGCTGATGATACACGACCCCGACCGCGAAGTGCGGGCGGAAGTCGCCAAACGCATCTCGCCTGACGGATTGCGCCAGATGGCGCTGGACACGGAAGTGCAGGTGCGTCTGGTTGCCGTGCGCCGCTTGCCGGCGGCGCAATTGGGTATTTTTCTGCACGATGCGGACTGGCGCGTGCGCTACGAAGTCGCGCAGCGTATCGACGAAAAACTGCTTGCAAACATGTCGGCGGACGACGACGAGGCGGTACGCGAAATCGTGCAAACGCGCCAGCGTCTCGCGTTGCCGACAGCCTCAGCCAAATTAATCCAGTGTGGAGCACAGTTATGAAAATCAGTCGTGATGACAGCGTCGTCGAATTAAGCGGGCCGCCTGATTTCAACTATGGGCAAAAGGTCAAAAGCCTGAAAACCGTGCGCAACGACGGCACGTTTCAGGGCAAGGAAATCGGCGATATCCTAGTCAACAAGGGCGATATCGGTTACGTCACCAGCATAGGGACGTTTTTGCAGCAGTTTTATATTTATGCGGTCGAGTTTGTCGAGCACGGTTACCGGGTCGGCATGCGCGGCAAGGAACTGGATGCGGTCGAAGAAGTGAAGCCGCACGACCAGGAAGTTCAGGTTTAAGGAAAGATCATGATAGAACCCAGAACAGCAAAATATCAGTGGGGACAGCGCGTCGTTGCCGGGATAGACCTGGTGAATGACGGTTCGTATCCGGAACGCGAGGCGAATGCCTTGCTGGTCGCACAAGGGAGCGTCGGCGAGGTGGTGCAGATCGGCCATCACGTCGATTCCGATACGCCGGTTTATCTGGTCGAATTCGGCACCGAGCGCAAGGACAGTTGCGTCGTGGGGTGCATGGAAGAGGAAATCTTCCCTGCCTGATTTGCTACCGGGAGGTCATCATGAGTAATGGACAAGCGACAAGGCAGACGATGACGAAAACCTTACCCGGCGTACCTTATTCCGTATCCTGCTCCGGCCCCCATCCCAACGAATTCGACCAGCGCCGCATTGCGCGCATGCTCGAACAGCGTGTGCGCTACCGCTATGTCGAACCGGAAGTGCGGGCAGCCGGCGACGGCTATCAGATAGTAAGCCCTTGCTGCTCGCGCAACATTGATGCCAGTGGCGGCACCATAGATATCGCCAGGCTGGAATACGTGGCTGCGGAAGGGGTATGGCGCTTGTATCACAAGGATCACAAGCAGGGCGTGTGGAGAATGTACGCAGCATCGTCGTTGCTGCAAATGCTGATTACGCAACTGAACGAGGACCCGTCGCGGGTGTTCTGGCAATGAGCGCGCCAGCCCCGGTCTATGTCGACAACAATGCGACCACGCCGCTGGCGCCCGAAGTGCTGGCTGCGATGACAGCGTGTCTGGCCGACTGTTACGGCAATCCTTCCAGTTTGCATCGTATCGGTGCGGCAGCCAAACAAATGGTGATGGATGCGCGCAGCAAAGTGGCTGCGCTGCTCGGCGCCTCGCCGGCCGAGATCGTGTTCACCGGCAGCGCCACAGAGAGTAACCATCTGGCCATACTGGGCGCGCTGGGCCGCGATCCGGCACGGCGGCATGTGGTGACGACGGCGATAGAACATCCGTCTACCCGCTTGCTGTTGGCGCGTCTGGCGAGCGAAGGCGTAACGGTGAGCGAGATCGGCGTGGATGGCGACGGCCTGCCCGATCTGGCGGCGCTGGAGGCGGCGATTACGCCGCACACCGCACTGGTCAGCATGATGTGGGCGAATAACGAAACCGGTGCCGTGTTGCCGGTAGCCGAAGCGGCGGCGATCGCTGTCGCGCATGGCGTGCTTTTTCACACCGATGCAGTGCAGGCGATAGGCCGCGTGCCTGTGGATATGCGCCAGGTGCCAGCAGATTTGTTGTCGCTTTCGGGTCACAAATTACACGCAGCCAAGGGCATCGGTGTGCTTTTTATGCGTAAGGGTTGCAAGTTGCCGCCCCTGTTGTGGGGGCATCAGGAACGCGGCCGCCGCGGCGGTACCGAGAATGTCGCTGCGATCGTCGGGCTGGGCATCGCCGCCGAGCTGGCGCAGACGCATATGGAATCGGACGGCGCTTATATTGCTGCATTGCGCCAGCGGCTGGAACAGGGGCTACTGCAGCAGCTGCCGTATGCCAGCGTTAACGCCGGCGGCGTGCAACGGCTGGCGAATACCAGCAATATCCGTTTCGGCGAGATCGATGCCGAAATCACGCTGGACCGGCTGGACAAGGCCGGCATTTGCGCCTCCAGCGGGTCGGCATGCACCGCGGGCGGCACCGAGCCGTCGCATGTATTGCTGGCCATGGGGCAGGCGCGAACCGAAGCACTAGCTGCGGTGCGGTTTTCGCTGAGCCGCTATAACACGGTGATTGAGGTCGATCGCATCCTCCAGGTTTTACCTGAAATAGTGCGACCGCTGGCCGGCATGGCAGCGTAATGAATTAACCTAACTGGAATTTAAACATGAAAATCATGATCCGCAAGAATGCAGCCGGCGAGTTGTC
Organism: Sulfuriferula sp.; assembly: GCA_031291235.1. Taxonomy (GTDB): domain Bacteria; phylum Pseudomonadota; class Gammaproteobacteria; order Burkholderiales; family Sulfuriferulaceae; genus Sulfuriferula. The sequence continues at coordinate 295,000 of JARLJL010000009.1, read as the reverse complement.
GGCCTATGTCCCCAAGAAGGATCTGGAAGAACCCATTTCCTCCATGGAAAAGCCCGACATGTGGGGCGGCATGATTACGCTGGCAAATGGCTGGCAGCTGGAGCTGCCGGAAATGGCGGCAGACACCCGGCTGCCGATTACCGTAGACGCACGCAAAGTGAACGACTGACATGACTATCTCGCTCGAACAAGTTGAAAACCTGGCCGGCATGCTGGTGGCATTGCCGAGCGGGGAAAATCCCGTACCGGCGGTGCGCGCCGGATTTCCCGAGCTTTCGGTTTCGCGCTGTTCGGCAGACGACATGCGCGATGAAACCCCGTTCCGCCGCGTCGGTGATTACGACGTCTATCTGGTCGATACCAGCAATCACTGCTGGCGCATTATCGACGAACCCGCTATCGCTACCGGCGTCATACTCGCCGCGCGTAGCTAAGCTACCGGAAAGTAATCATGGAAGAAGACTGGATCCCGCTAACCGACCCCGACATCAGCACGCACGAACTGGCTGCCGTTGCCGGCGTGCTGAAATCATCGCGCATTTCGGCCGGGCCGGTGGTCGAACAATTTGAGGCCGCCTTCGCCGAAAGTCTGGGGCGCAGCTATGCCGTCGCGGTATCCAGCGGCACTGCCGGCTTGATGGTCAGCCTGCGCGCCATGGGCATCGGCCCCGGCGACGAAGTGATAGCCAGCGCTTACTCCTGGCATCAGATCGCCCACGCCATCGTGCTGGTCGGCGCAACGCCGGTATTTGCCGATATCGACTACTGGTCGGGCACGCTGTCGGCAGAGAAAACCGCCGCCAAAATCACCCCGCAAACCAAAGCGATCGTGGCCGGCAATACCAACGGCCATCCGGCAGCGTGGGAGCCATTCCGCGCACTGGCCGAGGAGCATGGCATCAAGCTGATTGAGGACAGTACCGAGGCCATCGGTTCGCGGTATAAGGGCCGCGTGGTCGGCACTTTCGGCGACGTATCGATATTCGATTTCTCGCAGCCGTCGGCGCTGTGCTGCGGCGAGGGGGCGATGATCGTAACCGACGACCACGACCTTGCCAGCGAATTGCGCTACTACCGCAGCCGCGGTCTGGACGAGCGTTTCTCCATCGCCATCGCCAGCCGGGTGCCGTATCAGGCATCCATCAGCGACATGACGGCGGCGCTCGGTCTGGCGCAACTGGATCGGCTCGATGAAATACTGGCGCGGCGCAAGCGGGTCGAAGGTTTTTATGAGGAACACATCCTCGCCTTCGAAGGTATCAAGCCGTCCTATGTCGCACCTGAAGTGGACGAAGTGCACTGGATGAGCTTCGTCGTGCACCTCGGCACGCGCTTTACACGCAGCGGGCGCAACCAGATCGTCGACGATCTCGCGACCGAGCAGGTCGAAGTGCTGGCCTTTTGCAACCCGCTGCATTTGCAGTATTTCTACGGCACGCTGGGACACAAAAAAGGCGATCTGTTCGTTACTGAAAAAGTGGCAGACCGCTCGCTGGCGCTGCCGTTTCACGCCCATCTGGACAGCGACACGGTGCATTTTATCGTCAAGACGACCAAGGATTCATCTGTCAACGTAGGCGCCGGAGCGGCGATTTACTGACATTGTTTTAGCACCCACCCGCAACCGAGGATTTAGACATGACTAAGCAAACGACACTCCCCCCGCAGTTAACCGATGGTCTGGCCGGCGGTCGCGTTATCCCCTATTTCGGGCCCGGCGTACTCGATCTGATTCCCGGCGGCGCCCCGGTGCCGTCGGCGCCCGAAGCGCTGGCAGCGATACTGACTTCCAAAGTCACCGTGCCGCACAAGATTCGTAACCGGCTGACTGCCGCGGCGCAGTTCATTGAAAATTTCAAGCACCGCAAAACCCTGACCACCTACATGGGCGAAGCGTTTGCGCCCAAAGTGAAACCATCGTCGCTGCACGTCTATATTGCTGCGTTGCCCAATCTGCCGTTGTGGGTTGACGCCTGGTACGACGACGCCTCGCAAAATGCGCTGGCCGGGCGCAGCGACTGGGGTCAGGTGCAAGGTCTGTCGCAGTCGGAACATTTCGGCACCTGGGTCGGCTATTACGATGCGCTCGGCATACCGATGCCTGAGGATACCGCCGCCGGCTGGAATACCCTGCTGTACAAGCCGATAGGCGGCGCCCGCCCGGCGGCCAATTTTCTGGTGTCCGATACCGATTACGTTGAAGTGCTTACCGAGATCGATATCCAGACGCCGATTCCGCCCAAGGTGCAGGAAATTCGCACCGGCCGCCATTTCCTGTTCCTCGGCTGCCGCTTCAACGACCAATTGCAGCGCACCTTCGCCCGTCAGGTGATGAAGCGCTCGTCTGATCATCATTGGGCCGTATTGCCGGGCGAATTGACCCGTAACGAATTACGCTTTCTCGAAGAGCAAAATATTCAGCACATAGATATGCCGCTGCAGGAATTTGTCGCGTTGTTAACCGGCGAAAAACTGGAAGTGCATTCGTAATTTACAACTTAATCAGGAGTTTTAGCCATGCCCATGTTAACCATACAACCCAGCGGAAAATCCGTAGAAGTAGAAGCCGGTAAAAGCCTGCTTGCAGCCATCCTCGCCGCAGGCGAAGCGATTGCCCACAAGTGCGAAGGCAAGGCCGAATGCGGTTCCTGCCACATCTACGTCAAGGAAGGCCGCAAGACCCTGTCCAAAACGACACGCCCCGAGAACGAAAAGCTCGACAGCATCGTCGGCGTCAGCTCCAGCTCGCGTCTGGCTTGCCAGGCCATGATGGGTGCCGAAGATGTCACGGTGGAATTGCTGAGTTTCGTTTAAGCCGTCGATTGCGATTTGTCGTCACGGTATGGCCCGTATCTGCAAGGATGCGGGCCGTATTCATGTGAGGTGCGCCACCATAAAGGTAAATATCGCGCCCAGACAGGTCAGGCCGATGAGTATCAGGGTGATGGATGAACGGTTCTGCGAATGCGCTTCCGGCAAAATATCGGAAGCGGCGATGTACAGCAGAAATCCGGCAAAGAAGCCCAGGTAGAGCATCAGGAAAAAAGCAGGTAAGTGAATAAACAGCGTGGACACGACGCCCAGCACCGGCGCGGCGGCATCCAGCAGCAGCATGGCCAGCGAATTGCGAGTAGTGTTGCGGTTGACCAGCATCAGGCTCACCGTGTTGAGACCGTCGCAAAAGTCGTGCGAAATCACGGCAATGGCGACGAGTATGCCGACCGATGTGGAAACCTGAAATCCCAGCCCGATGCCCACGCCGTCCATGAAACTGTGCCCGGCCAGCGAGAACCCGGACAACACGCCTACCTGGGGGTGATGATGCACAGCGTAATCTGCTTCGTGAGCATGGTGGATGGACACGAATTTTTCCAGACTGTGGAATATCAGAAAGCCGGTTATCAGCGAGATCATCGCCCAGGTAGCGTCGAGCTGCTGTTCGTGAGCCAGCCTGAAAATCTCCGGCAGAATTTCAAAACTGACAACGCCGAGCAGCACGCCTGCGGTAAAGCTGAGGATGAAATGCATGCGGTCGCGGAAATGCAGCGCGAACAGGCCGCCGATTACGGTAGAAAAAAATGTTGCTATGGAAAGTAGGATGGCGCTCATTGGTGTTGTGCGCAGTATATGCGTAAGCGGTTTCGTGTGTTGGTGCCGTATATTATGCCATGCGCGGGCTTGTGCATACCGGATTGGCAGGATTTTGCCGTGCGCGAACCAACATCAGGCGGGCTCATGCCCGCTGGGAGTAGGTCGAGGGCTTTAAGTTAACGATATTGTACTTAATGCACCCATTTTATTTCCTATAGTTCAGTTATAGGAGATAGAGATGAGCATACTGTCGCAAGCCTACTTTCACAATAAAGAAGTAGTCTACGCATTTGTAGAGGATAGATCTGGCCGCAAGGCTGAGTCTGCCCTCGCCGCGACTGCGGTAAGCGCATTTCTAAAATGGGCGGCGTATCGACCCGCATAGACGCACAAGTGCAGCAAGAAAGGTATCAGTTCCAACTAATTGCACCACAACTTTGGGTATTACCTTTGCAAGCCAACGAGAGTGGGGATATATTTGATCGCGCTTTATCGATCATCACGCCAAAAACTGCGTCAGATAAAGTTCCGGTCATACTACGACCGAAGCGAGGCAGGCCCCAAAAGGAGCCTGCTAGTTAGGTTAATCGAAATTGAACGTTAATTGACCCGGTGCCGAACGCCAGTGTTGACATACGTTTTCCCATTTTCCGAACCGGAACCTAGGATAGGCATGCACAAAGACATCCTTTACCTTGCGATATAGCTTGGGCGGCATAATGCCTCCTCCTATAAAAGGATTGAAGGCGATTCTTGCCCGCAGACTCCTTTTAAACTATAATAGGAGGGTTGTCAGGTGATAACAACTGCGGGTGACAGTGGCACGCTTTAACGCGCTGTCTTTCTCACCACCGCCTTCATTGACTGCTCCGCCAAGAGTTGTTCGTCAATGAGGGCGTTGTTTTTTCCGGCCCTAGCTCGGTGAGCATAGAACTAGGGACGAATCATCTTCTTTTCATCACTTGCCTTTCGGTTAGGAAATAGAAATTTCTATGGGGGCGTCATCCTCGTCATAGACCTGACTTACGTTCATCGCAAATGTTTTGAACCACCGAATTCGTTTTTCGGCTGGCCACTGTTCGCCCTGAACAGGTATCTTCTGCAATAGTGCGAGTAACAACGGGTCTAAATCCAATCCAATCTTGTTCACACCGTTGCCACCACCATTTCTGTCGCCAATATTGCCGCCAGTATTCGGAGCCCCGCCTGCTGGCGGCGGCAAGACCACCACGGCCGGCATTACAAGACGTTGTGGTCCCTGTTCTCGAAATCCGGTTTGTTCAGCAGAACTTTCGAATATTTGACGAGCCCGCGCCTTTTGCTTTTCTGAAACACCTAATTGTGCGATTTCTCGTTCTAGTGCTGCAGTTGGGGGAACGGTGCTTGTTTTGTACTTCTCGTACAGTGCTTTGAATAGTGGGACCCGAAGAAACGATTCAGCCTTTGCGAGGCGAGCCTGTGACGGATCGAGAACCCGAATGCCTAACTCAGTTAGCCGATATGTTTCCGAGTTGTCACTCTCGATCAATCCGAAAAGCCGAGCAGCAGCCAGTTGCGTGCGGAATCCGCTACTTTTCGCACTCTGGCGCATCCATGGCGCTAGCTGTGCAGCTGCTGAGCAAGATCCATGTCCAACATTTGCATAAATTGCTTGTGGGACCTCAAAAGCAGACTCGAAATCGGAATAGGGAAACGCAATTGTAGAGCGTTGCCTGCCCTTGACATCTTCGGATGACGCTTCGTCATCATTCTCCTTCTTTGGTTCCGTATTTTTGCTCATTTGGACGCCCCTTTCCATGAAATTGGACAGCTTAACGATAATGTAATGCATAAAATGGATAGCGTCAAATGCATACTATCCATTTTATGCATAAAAAATGGTTTGCTGTGTGTGAATGCGGTGGGGCCGCTCAGAAGTTGCTTGTAGGAAATGTTAAAGTGGGTACGTAAAGTAAATAACGTCTTTAAGTTATTCCTCTGCGCAGACATAAGAAGCAATATCATACCCTGTGATATTTGCTACTGCCAAAAACTGGCAGGATATGGTGAAATACTTGCTGGTTTTCTTATGAAAGAAACAGCTACATGTCTCGTTCCCAACGTTTGCTTGATTTGATCCAGATTCTGCGTCGTCATCGTTATCCTGTCGCGGGCAGTGTATTGGCTGCCGAGCTTGGGATTAGCATCAGAACACTTTATCGCGACATCGGCACCTTGCAGGAGCAAGGTGCGCAGATCGATGGCGAACCGGGGCTGGGCTACATTTTGCGTCCGGGTTTTATGCTGCCTCCGCTCATGTTTTTAGAGGACGAAATTGAGGCGCTCGTGTTAGGTTCGCGCTGGGTGGTCAAGCGTGGGGACGCCCGGCTCAGTGCCGCTGCGCATAATGCGCTCGCCAAAATTGCGGCAATCCTTCCGAGCGATTTGCGCGATACGCTCTACGCATCCACTCTGCTGGTCGGCCCTGGCACGCCCATACCAGCGGGCGATACGGCGTTACCCGAGATTCGACGGGCTATCCGGGCTGAATGCAAAGTTGAAATCACCTATCGTGATCTGAAAGGCGCCGAGTCCGCACGGACCATATGGCCCTTTGCGCTGGGTTTCTTTGATCGCGTTCATATGGTTGCCGCCTGGTGCGAACTTCGCCGCGGGTTCCGTCATTTTCGCGCGGATCGGATAGTCGGGCTCGCCGTGTCAGCACAACGTTACCCGCATAGGCGACAAGCACTTCTCAAGGAGTGGCGCAAAATCGAAGGTATTCCGCCGCAATAATTCATTGCTACTGACAGAAACTGTCAGTCCAGGCATCTAGGATGGGATCCGGTTGAGCAGGACATTGTTCCTGCATCAGCCATTTCATTCACTATTGAGGAGTATAGACATGCCTGATCCCAACTTTATTATTTTGTACGTCGATAGCCCGATGTCCAGCGCCGACTTTTACACCAAATTGTTCGGGAAGCCGCCTATCGAAGCCTCGTCCAATTTTGCGATGTATGTGCTGGAATCGGGTGTCCGGTTTGGGCTGTGGTCGAAACACACGGTAGTGCCCGCCGTAACGGCAGACGCAGGTGGTAGCGAGCTCGATTTCAGCGTCGCCGACAATGATGCTGTGCGTGCCTTGCATGCCGAGTGGGTAGAGCGCGGGCTAGTCATCGCGCAAGCGCCGACGGATATGGATTTTGGCTATACGTTTGTTGCGCTTGACCCGGATGGGCATCGTCTGCGTGTCTTTGCGCCGTCGATTTCCTGATCTGGCGGCGAGAATTGCCGGGCTGGCGGATGGCATGGGCGCGATTTTTGCTCATGTTCAATCTGTCAGCTATTCAATTTGAGAAAACCGTATGAAACTCTACATGACCCCCGGCTCGTGCTCGACCGGTATCCACATTCTGCTTGAAGAAATCGACAAACCGTTCGAAGCCTATCTCGTCAATCTGATGGCGGGCGATCAGTACAAGGCCGACTATGTCGCTATCAACCCCAAATCCACGATCCCGACGCTGGTGCGCGACGACGGCACGGCGCTGACCGAGTTTCAGGCCATCGCCTGGTGGCTGGCGCGCAGCAATCCCAAAGCCGGGCTGCTGCCGGGCGATGCCGAAGGCGAAACGCGGGTGATCGAGACCATGGACTATGTGGTCGGCACCATACACGGCCAGGGTTATACACGTATTTTTACTGCTGACAATTACTCGCCAAACGTCGCCGACCATGATGCCATCAAGGCGCGCGGGCGCGAAATCGTCGAGCGCTGCTTTGCGGTCATGAACGATACGCTCGCCGGCAGGGAATATGTCGCGGGCCGCTTCTCCATCGCCGATGCGGCGCTGTTCTATGTCGAATTCTGGGCCGACAAGATCAGCATAGCCTTGCCGCCCAACTGTCTTGCGCATTATCAGCGCATGCTGATGCGGCCTGTCGTACAGCGTGTGCTACGCGAAGAAGGCTATCGCTGAATCGCGCAGCAACAGCGCTCAGCGTACGGTAATCTGGATATCGATATCCCGGCTTAACCAGCCTACCGTGATCGCGTGGAAAGCGGCGTAATCGGCTTCATCCCAGATCAGGCACAGCAGCGCTTCTGCTTCGGTGAGCAGCTCGACGCCGCGAAACAGCTTTTCGTAGGCCTTGGCGCAATCCAGCGGATCGACGTCATGGCGAGCGAATACGGCAGCGGCGGCGTTGATTCCGCCTTCTATGCTTTCGGGTGTTGCGATCCAGGCATCCTGGCCTTCGATACGGATCGCCGGTTTTTCAAGAACTGCTTGCATTTTAGTCTCCTACAGTAAACATGCATATGCATGTTTAGCGCAACAGCACAAACCATGCCATTTTCGGCAGAGTCCGCGCGGGGCGGCAAATCCGGGCTTGTGCCGCAGGCGACAATCGCCGGAGCGCATTAATCGACTGTCCGGATACTACAAATTCGCAGCCGTCGTGTCTGATTTGTCGCAAAGACTACAGCTGGCATGAAGGGTATGCAAACGCCAATAGCCCGCTGCAAGGCCGTATTTCCAGCGCATGCTGCGAGACGCAGACGAAGGGGAACGATATTTGCTATCGCTTGCATATATACATTATCTGGGGCGAGCCATGCTGGAAATAGCGATTATAGGCGGCGGTCTGAGCGGGCTGGCGCTGGCCCGCAACCTGCAACAGCGCGGACGGGATTTTGCCGTGTTCGAGGCCCGCGAACGACTCGGCGGCCGTATATTAAGCGTACCCGGCGACGGCGTCGCGTTGGATCTCGGCCCGGCCTGGTACTGGCCGAAGACCCAGCCGCGCATGCATCGGCTGGTTGCAGCGCTGGGGCTGGAAGCTTATGCGCAACACGATGAGGGTACGGTACTGAATCTGACCGACCCCGACAAGGCGCCGCAGCCGTACCCGACTGACGGCATCCACGACGGCGCGCAGCGATTGAGCGGCGGGATGGCGAGTCTGATCCAGGCGCTGGCCGCCGGATTGCCCGCCGCTACATTGCATTTGGGACATGCGTTGATCGCCGTGATTCAACACAGCGATCACGTCGAATTGCATTTTCGCCGCGGCGACAGCGTCGAGTTGATCGTGGCGCGCCGGGTGGTGCTGACCATACCGCCGCGGCTGATCGAGGAACATGTGCGTTTCGAGCCGCCGCTGGACGAGTCGGTGCGGCAGAGCATGCGTGCAACTTATACCTGGATGGCCGATCAGGCCAAAGTGCTGGTCACTTATGCGCGGCCGTTCTGGCGCGCCGCAGGTCTGGCCGGCAATGCCTTTGTCGAGCACGAACAGGCCATGCTGTATGAAACCTTCGACGCCTGCGATGCCGCCGGCGACAAGGCCGCACTGGGCGGTTTCATGGCACTGTCCCCGGCGTTGCGATTGTCGTTTCAGGTCGGGATTCCGATACTGGTGTCCAGCCAGCTGGTGCAGTTGTTCGGCAAGGATGCTGACGACGGCACCCAGTATGTGCAGGACTGGGCTACCGAAGCTTATACCAGCAGTACGCTGGATCAAACTCCGCCCAGCCGGCACCCGGCTTACGACGACCCGACGCTGCGCCGCTCGTATTGGGATGCCAAATTGTATTTCGGCGGTACCGAGACGGCAGGCTATGCCGCCGGGTATATGGAAGGTGCGCTGGAAGCCGGCGAGCGCACAGCGTATATGCTCGCCAGCGAAAACAGCGCAGCACGTACCTTATCGGTGGTTTGACGGCAGCTTTGCCGGGCAGTGAACTTCGCATTTTGCGCAGACAGGAGCAATGATGATTTACGTAGTGGAATTCCCCGAGCAAGGCAGGCCGCATGCGTGGTTTGCCTTCGAGCAGCAGGATCTGCTGAGCAAGATTTACGCGACCGATACGCGCAAGGAATGGGAAATATTCGACGTGGTCACCGCGCGCGAATTGCTGGAATTGCTGGGTAAAACCGCAGATACGCCCGATGCGCGTGAAGCATTCCCGGCGATTTGCAGTCTGGGCGACGAACACGGCTGGGACACGCCGCTGTACCGGGCGGACTATCTGCTGGGCGACGGCGTATTTCAGGCTGCTGCCGTCAGCGAAACCGACGCCTGTGTCGCCGCGCTGGCGCGACGCACGCCAGCGTACAAGATTTACTGGTCGGATTCGCAAGCCACCGCTGCGCTGGAAAGCGACCCGGTCATCATCGAGAATTACTGGGCCAAGGACGCATTGCGCGGGCAACTGGTCGCATTGGAAATACTGGAAGGCATAGAGTAATGAAGCTGCAGATAGAACGGCCCTATGTAGAAGCGCTGGTCGACGCATTTCCCGGGCTGTCGTCGCTAAAGGATCAGCTCAGGTTCGGCGACAAGGTCGAGGTGCGCTACAGCCAGCTATCGGCGCCGGAGCGCAGCTTCCTCGGCGAGCTGTATCAGGCGGCGGGCCCGGAGATGCAGGTGCGCGCCGCGCAGTTCGCCACCTTGCAGCAGGCCATGAACGACGATGGCGTGCGCTACAAGGCGGACGAGCTGGAAATGGTGGTGCCGGCCATTGCCGATTATCTGATGAGCAATGCCATACGCGGCTGGGTGTTTACCGCTAATGCGGCGAGCAAGCCGCTGCCTTATGTCGTCACTCGCCTCGACTATACCCCGGCGTCGAACGACGAAACCGGCAAGGTGATGGTCGAGCTGAAAGCCAATGCCAAGGGCACCGTTACCATGGCAACGTTCCGCATCGGTGCAGGCGATATCGACGGCAAAACCATGGGCGAAATCTTTGCCGCCAAAGGCTATCTGAAGGAAACCCCCGCGCTGATCGGTGCTTACGACGATACGGTGACGCGTTACTTCGACTGGCGCGCGCAATACGGCGCGCAGTTTTCCGGCCAGGGGACCGGCTTTTATACCGAAGACCCGAATTCGTCGCACCGCAATACCGACTGGTCGCGCAAGGATGTGGTGGTACTGTCGAGCAGCGGCGGCACGGCGCGGCTGGTCAATGACGAAAGCATACTCACTTCGCGCACGCTGACGCTGGAAGTCACCGGCGACATACTCGGGTCGTATCTGACCAAAGCCGCCAAGAGCAACAAGTACGATGCCGAAGACGAAGCCAAGGAATCGCAGGCAGCCATCCCCAAGGGGCTGTTTTGCCAGCTGCCGGTACACGCCTACATCCTCATGTTCCATCTGGATCTGCACCATTATCTGTGGGTGCATGTCGACGACATGAAGCCCTATCAGTACCAGCCTGCGCTAAAGCAGAAGCTGATCCTGCCGCAGGAGCAGACCGATCTTATCGACATATTGACCGCCGAAATGGATGTGCTGATGGACGACATCGTCGCCGGCAAATCGGGCGGCACCACGGTGCTGTGCGCCGGGCCGGCGGGCGTCGGCAAGACGCTGACCGCTGAAGTCTATTCCGAAATCATCCAGCGCCCGTTATACCGTGTACACTCGGGTCAGCTCGGGCTCAATGTCGCGTCCATGGAAACAGCGCTCAAGGAAGTATTGACCCGCGCCCAGCGCTGGGGGGCGGTGATGCTGATCGATGAGGCCGACGTCTACATCAAGCGCCGCGACGACAATATGACCATGAATGCCGTGGTCGGCGTGTTCCTGCGCGTGCTGGAGTATTTCAACGGCCTGCTGTTCCTGACCACCAACCGCGTCGACGACATTGACGAAGCCATCGTCTCGCGCTGCATCGCCATGATCCGGTTTTACCCGCCGCAAAGCGATGCCCGGCGCAAGATATGGCAGGTGATGACCGAGCAGTTTGAGCTCGACGTAGACGCCGCGCTGATCGACCAGTTGGTCGACATGTTCCCCACCGCTACCGGCCGCGATATCAAGGGGCTGGCCAAGCTCACCGCCAAATTCTGCCATCAGAAGCAAGTCGCGCCGAACGCGGAAGCATTCATGCGCTGCTCGGTATTTCGCGGCATGGATTTCGGGCAAACGGCGCAGACATGATGCAGGTAAGCGACGCAGCAGTACCGGCGCATTTTTACGTCGCGGAGATGATTACGCACAATTTCATCTTCAAGGGCACAGGACGCTGCAAGGATGACGCCAGAGCAGCGCTGCTGCGCGGCTGGACGGCACATCGCAATGCTTTGCTGGCTCAATATCCTGAGCGCAGCGACAGCATTCCTGTAGCCGACAAAATGGAAGAGCATTTTCGCATCTATTATCTGGAATTCGACATGGATGCGGGCTATCGTGGTAATGACAGGCTGGTGTGAGCTGCTTTCGAAATGATTATTTAAAAGGTCGGATTAAATGAATTACGCTTTTGCCCCTGCACCCATCGTCAGCATTCCGGCGATGTCCAGCAACCCGTTTCCGGTACGGCGGATTTATTGCGTCGGCCAGAATTATGCCGCGCATGTGCAGGAAATGGGCGGCGATGCCGCACGCGAAGCGCCGTTCTTTTTCACCAAACCGGTTCAGGCTATCCTGCCCAACAACTCGGTAATGCCCTATCCGCCCGGCACCAGCGACTTGCAGCACGAAGTCGAGCTGGTCGTCGCCATGGCCATCGGCGGTCGCAATATTCCGCTGGAAAAGGCCAACGACTTTATCTTCGGCTACGCCGTCGGCCTCGACATGACCAAGCGCGACGTACAACGCGCTGCGCGCGAACAGGGGCGGCCATGGGATATGAGCAAGGGCTTCGACCACTCGGCGCCCTGCTCCGCCATCACGCCCGAGTTTTACACCGGCGTCATCGCCAAGGGCAAGATCGAGCTGAAAGTGAACGGCGAGATACGCCAGAGCAGCGATGTCGGCGACATGATCTGGAAGATACCCGAGATCATCAACTACCTGTCGCAGCAGGTCGAGCTCTGTCCCGGCGATCTGATTTTTACCGGCACGCCTGCGGGTGTCAGCCCAGTGGTCAAGGGCGATGTCATCGAAGCCACCGTCGCCGGGCTGGAACCGCTGATTATTACCATAGGTTAACCAAAGGACGGATCATGACTGTCGCACAATTGATAGCAGCGTTGCAGGCCATGCCGCAGCAGGCGGTGGTGCTGTTTGAAGGCGACGGCGGATACTCGCTGGTCGCCGGCATGAATTTGGAAAAGAACAGCAATGGCTTGCCGGATGAAGTGATACTGTTTCCGGATATGAACGAGTAGTTTTACCCTTGAAAGGATCAACATGCTGACAGCGAACGAAATAAAAGGCTACATCACCAGCGGCTTGCCCTGCGATCACGTTGAAGTGCTGGGCGACGACGGCCAGCACTTCGAGGCGACCATCGTCAGCCCGCAATTTACCGGCAAAAGCAAAGTGCAGCAGCACCAGCTGGTATACCGGGCGCTGGGCGACCGCATGCAGGCGGAAATCCATGCCTTGGCCATACGCACCTTCACGCCCGAAACCTGGGCACAATCGACTACCCATTAATTCAGGAGCAATCAAATGAGCACACAGGAAAAGATACGCACCCAGGTCACTACCAACCCCATCGTGCTGTACATGAAAGGCACGCCGCAATTCCCGCAGTGCGGCTTCTCCGGCGCTACAGTACAGATACTCCAAGCTTGCGGCCTGAAGGATTATGTCACCGTGAATGTGCTGGCCGATCCGGAAATCCGCGACGGCATCAAGGCGTATGCCAACTGGCCGACCATACCGCAGCTGTACATCAAGGGCGAGTTTGTCGGCGGCGCGGATATCGTGCGCGAAATGTTTCAGCAGGGCGAGTTGCAGAAGATGATCGAGGCAGCGCTGGCCTGACGGCTTGTAGTGCCAAAAAATCAGGGGCAGAGCTTACATCCGAACGTTATGCCGGTATGCGAGCACTGCCCCTGATCGATCCGGTTTTACCAGACCAATTACTGCCTGCCGTTAGGCATTAACGCTTGATGCGGGAAATCTTGGTGCCTTCAATACTGAGGCCGGCCATGAGCCCTTGCTGATTGAATATGAAGGCATAGGCATCGTCCTTCAAAGTGGTTGATGACAGGTTCTTGGCAACACCTTCATTCACGACTACCACGGTCGGACCGACGCCGATTTCCCAGCCTTTGGATTTCTTCAGATATTTCACGGCCTTGTCATTCATCAGGAATACCGCATAGCCGTATGACTGAGCGCCTGCCTGCAAGCCCCAGGAGCCGGAAACGGAATTGTAGTAGTCGGCGACTTGCGAGCCCTTGAACAGCACGCCTTCGCCGTAACTGCCGCCGAACACCAGCCCGGCTTTGATAATGTTGGGGAATACGAGTATTGCCTTGGCCTGTTTGGAAATGACCTCTGCAATGGGGCTGGTCTTGTACAGGGATTGCAGTGCCTGGGTAGAATCCCTGTCCAGATCTGCCGCGGTTGCAGCATAGGTCTGTCCGCTAATCGCAGCGAGAGAGGCCGTGGCAGCGACAATGAAAAACAACTTGATGAAACTGCGTCGTATATTTGTCATGATGCATCTCCTGTGGTTTAAATGGCCGTTGCCGGCCTGAGTCGTGCCCTGCCGGGATACGTGCATCCCGCTTGATTCCGGGCGCTAATGATATTTAGCCGAATTGCCGTGAGGCTAAATATAAATTCAGCTTGAGCGTACTTTAGCCTTGATCAGGGCCTCCACATCACCAACCGTTTGCTGCGCCTTGCCGGTGATTTGCTTATTCAGGCCTTTAATTTTGAGGGTGTTGCTATCCGTTAAGTTGCCGGCTTCTTCCTGCACTTTGCCGACGATGTTTTTTGCACTGCCTTTAATTTGATTCTTGTTCATGAGGTATCTCCTGTGAAAATGCCAGATTGCACCGGTTACCGGGTTCGGTCTGTTCGGAAGCGCACATAAAGGAAATGAAGCACTGCTAATTGGCTGAAGATTTTGAACAGTACGGTGGGGGATCGGCGGTGAATTCAGTCTGAATCAAGACTATGGAATTCCAGTATAGTTAACTTCAGGCGTATCGCTATGTAATTTTCCATGTGGGTAAATCTGTCAGGGGGTGATGGGTTTCGCTGTGCTCTACCCTATTCATCCTGCAGACTGACCTCGGCTAATCTTGCAAGCTTAAATCAAGTCTGCTGCGGTGCGTAGCATCGACGCCGTTAAGGGTAATTGGTTGCGCTCAAAAGTCGCAATCAACTCGTTTGCTGTTTTGGGTGGATTGCGTAGTCGAGCACGCATGGCCTTGATCGCTGCAAGAGCCTCAAGTTCACGGAGCTCCAGCTGATTGGCAATAAAGTCATCCGGATGCTGGGCTTCTATATTAAAAGGGCTCAACACTTCTGAGGGGAAATCCTTAAGATTAAATGTGACGATAGCATCTGCATGGCCGATGATCGCTGCGCCCAAGACATGCGTGTCTCCCGAATCGGGCAATGTAAGCGTGCTCGCAATGGCCTCGTAATTTTCAACCATGCAATCCAGCACGCTGCTATTCATCGCCAGGCAGGTGCGTTCAATATCCTCGGCTTTTAAATCCGGGCGATTGGCTAGTAAATTCCTGACCCACTCGTTTTGTATATGGTTTGTCCAGCGGGCATGATATAGCCCCGACCGCGCAAGACTCAGCAGCAAATCCCGCAGCGGGGCCGGATACAACACGCATGCATCGAGAATGGCAGTATAGCGGGCCGACCCAGACATCAGTAACCCATATCCAGAACTTGCGCCTGATCAGCCAGCGTTTGCAGAGCCTCATCCGCTTCGCGCAGCATCGAGTTCTGGTATTCGATCAGCTTGTCGAATGCAATCCGGCGATGACGGCCGACCTGAATATATTCGATCCTGTTTGCTTCGAGTTGCTTGACCACGAAGGGGCGCGAGACATTCAGGATGTTTGCCGCCTCTTGCGTACTCAGCAACATCTTTTGTGGAATCACCGAAAAAGGCTGGCGCTGCGCCATTTTTCCCAGAATTTCCGCGAACAGGCGAAGTGCTTGCGGCGGCACCTCCAGCGTAGGCGGATTGCCGCTTTGGTCGTTATCATCAACCAGAATGATTTTATGCGCACGCGAATGATCCAGAGCGGCCATGATGCAACGCTGGGCAATCTTGGCCAGCTCGGCATCGTGCTCATTGAGCACGGATTCATTTAGTGTGGATGTGGACATGGTATTTACCTCTGTTCTAACGTTAATTAGACCCCCTAATTATCGCTAATTATAGGCTATAAACGAAATAAAGTAATTATTCGAAATAAACGAAACTTATTTGCTGGAGTGATGATAAAAATTTATTTGAGTTTGTGATTTTTGGAGTGGCAGGCCGGGGGCAGCCCGGCGGCTGGTATCTTTCTTTTGTTTGCCCAAAAGAAAGGTACCAAAGACAACGAAGTTTCAGTGCAGGCTAACCTTCAGGTTATGCCGGAGCTAAAAGGGCCCCCCGTTCCGCCGCCCCTGCGTTGCTCGTCAATCCGGGCGGCTGCGGAACTCGGCCTGCGGCCTCAGACAGTCCTCGCCGACATCCCCGGCTCGACTGCGCTACTCGGCGGCGGAGAGGGGGATTTAAAAGCGGAAATTTAAAAACTAACAACCAACAACAAAATCAAAACCAAAACCAAAACCAACTACCCCTGTCCGGGCTGTGCCCGGATACCCCAAAAACATCACGCATTCATGCGTGACTTCGCGCCTTTAATGTTTTTCTCCCCTTCTGCATCGCTTCGTCCGGGCCGTTCAGGCGGGAGGGGTAGGCGAGCACTGTTCGAGTTCCGCAGCAGCTTGCGGGGTGTGCAAGCTGTCAGGGCGAGTTGCGCAGCCCCCGTCTGAACGGTTCGGACGAAGGGACCCCGCAGGGGCGAGGCTGCAGGGTGCACTTCTCTTTGATTACCTTCTCTTGTGCAAGCAAGAGAAAGTAACTTGCCGCCGGGCAACCCCCGGCCTGACATGGCTGGAAATTCGCTGCATAGGCAGATTAAACTCCATATGTCTGACTGGCAAGAGTCAATATCTGACTCTGCCGTTCCATATAATTCCAGCGGAATGACGGTTTAGCAACCTGCAAGCGCGGCCAAGATATCGGGGTCATGGGACATGCGCTCAAATTCGGCAGCTAGTGAAGCGAGACCAGTCGGCGCATTAATTACGAGTTGAATACTGTGTTGTCCGGTCAGGTCGGGGTTGGCGAGGAGTTCATCAATCTCTTTGGGAATGCGTCGAAACTCCTGTAGCAATTCACTTGTCCATCCGTGCATGCGTAAGAACAGGTTTTCGAATAGTTCGTGTGGTCTCACAAACCGGATATCCATTTCCCATTCGTAGAGAGCGAGAAACAAAGAATATAAGTTGTCACAAGCTCGCTTGATTTGGGTGGCATCACCAGCGATACCAGGTGGCCCAAAGGCTGGTGTGATTTGATGTTCCAAAACTTTGGCAGACGCTGTAATTATGTTGGTGAGATCGCTGAACAGATCTTGAATGTAGTTCAGCGTGTCTTTTGCAGGCACGAACTTGGTTCTCTTTACGACACATCCTGAGTCGAGGTCGCTTAACTTATTGTCTAGACGCTCCATTCTGTCTCTAATAAGGGCGCTTGTGAGGCGATATTCCCAAGAGGGATTTTTGTCTAGAACAATACGGGCGATGCTTGGCTTCTCTGAGGAAAATTCGGGTGGGACGAGCAGCCTATTTGTCCGATGCCGAAGCAAAAGGTCTCGAAATCTGATCGATAGTTGTTGGCTAAGGGTTGTCAAAATTTCATCTGTGCGGTGAAACTGAAAAATCCATTTTGTATCGTTTTCGACTTCCTCGATGAACCTAAACACTTCAGGGAAGTCGACAGTCGGTGAAAAGTCGGCTTGAGGGTTTTTTTGGAAGAGAGGGCGCAAATTCCAGACCTGCTGGTCGACAAAGACAATGCAGTCAAGGCCAGCGGCTCGCGCCTCGCGATACTCGCTGTTGACAACAGAGCGTTTAGTTTCCAAATCAAGCGATCCACGTTTTCCTCCCACGACAAGCACGAATATATCGGCTCGTTCACGAACTACCTTCTTGCAGTTTTCGACAGTAGATAGATCTGGGGAGACTGGGAAGGATGGGTAGTCGCTGAGTATTGGATCATGCCCCCATGCGCTAATCGCCGAGCGAAGATGCTCGCGCAACGACTTCAGGTCGTAGCAGGTAGAACTGAGGAAGATGGAGAGTGATTGCATTGTGAGGTAGCTAACAGTTATTTGACGGACCCATCGGTCAGTACTGTTGTTAATAAAAAGTCATGTTGTTTTATTGTAACCTGTTGATTCATAGTGGCTCCATAAATTTTTATGTCCGCACATGATGTAATCATACGTCAAATCAATATCGCTCGTTTGGTTTGGATGAAATAGCAAAAATTCAGAAATCTGGGTAAATGCTGTTGAGTATATTAGGGCTTTTGATGAGTTGGTTATGACCAATATTTTGTATATGGCTCAAACAACTTAGTGTAAATCTATGAGCAGTTATCAGTTATCAGTTATCAGTTGAAGTGGTATTTCAAACCCGCCGCAACATCCTCAAACACTCCAAATTCCCCGCCACATCCAGCGCCGTAAAATCATCCAGTGATTTAATCTTGGTATCCGCCCCTGCTTTCAGCAGCAGTTCTACCACAGCCGTCTTGCTGGCAGACGCCGCATACATCAAACACGTAGCCCCGTTGTCGTTGCGGTTGTTGAGGTCTATGCCGCTGGCGATTAACAAATCTATGACTTGCGGGTCGCCGTTGAAACACGCCAGCCACAGCGCGTTGTTGCCATCGTTGTTGGTGGCATTGAGGTCGACACCACATTGAATCAGCTCGGCGGCGATGGCGTGATCGCCTTGCTGGGCGGCTAGCATCAGCGGGGTGGCGCGGTTGTGGGTGGTGGCGTTGAGGTTGTCAGCCGGGAAGCCATGGGTTTGCAGCCAGGCGGCGAGTGCGGGCGATGGGGTCATGGCTGGTGCTTTCAGGGGCGGAGGTAAGGCGGCAGGTTGGCGATGCGCTGATCGGTGAGCGGGTAGCCTACGGTAAAGTGGTACATCGACTGGAGTGCGGTGTCCTGCAGGCCCAGCAGTTCGTGGCAGGTGTCGTCGAAGTAGCAGCCGATGCCGGTGCCGCGCAGACTGGCGGCCTCTGCCTGCAGGTACAGCACTTGCCCGAGCAGCCCGGCCTCCCAGTACAGTTGGCGGTAGCGCCAGGGGGCGTCGTGCAGCGCTGTGTCGAATTCGGCGAGCATGCCCAGCGTAAATGTGCTGTCGGCGGCGATGGCCTGATGGCAGCTGATGGCCCTGAGTACTTTGCCCAGATTGGCTTCAGCGAGCAGGTATAGCGGCAGTTGCTCGGGGCAGTCGTCGGGTTTGCGCCAGAAGAAGTCCGCGCGCATGGCGGCCTGCATTTGCGCTTGGGCCTCGGCGCTACGCGGTAGCGCGTAGATGCCGGACGCGAGGCCGTCGATGCGGTGGACGAACAGTACCGGATGTACGCGCGGCGTTTCGTGCCAGACATCCCAGGGCATGCCGGAGCCGGGTAGCAGTGCTGTTAGCATGGTGTAGAAACTGTCGGCATCCTGCACGTAGCGGAATTCGAAACGCTGGGCGCTGCGGCGCTGGCGAATCAGATCGGCTGCTGCCATGGTGCAGGACGATGGTGCGGCGGATATGGCCGGATGATATGTTGATGGTAGCGTTGCCGGTTTGCGGCTGGCTGCGGCAACTTCGTCTATGATCGGCCAGCGATACATGGGGTAGGCGTCGAGTACATTGGCTTGGCCGCGCCAGTCGGTTTGCGTTGCGTTGTATAGCCAAGATGCGGTTGCATCGGCATTCGGCGCAGCGGTGATTTCCAGCAGCAGCTCGGCTTCTTCGCGCTCGGCGCGGGGGAAGTCGACGTCGCGGTCCAGCCCCAGCCATTGGGCCAGCTGCTGGTGGCTGACGGTATCGGCGATACGCACCTGCCAGCCCAATACAGCGGCGGCATAGCGCAATGCGCCGATGGCGTGGCCGGTGTCGAGTTGGCAGTAGCGGAAAGCGCGCTCGCCGTATTTCCATGCTTCGCGCCAGGTGATCGACGATATGCCTACCAGCAGACCGGGCTGGTTAATAGATGCGGCGGCGATGCGGCAGCGTTGTTCCAGCGCATGCTCGCGGCTCAGGTAGTGGTAGACGCCGTCTTCCAGATCGGGGATGTCGCGGCAGACGACATAGGCTTCGGTCGGGTGCAGGTTGCCGCTGGAGGGATTGCAGCGCACGGCCCAGCGATCGGGGCCGTATTCCTTCCATGCAGACAGGCCGAATGCCAACTCCAGCATGGCGGCGACATAATCCAGCGTGAACGGCTGCGCTGCCACAGCGCCGGGCGTATGCAGCGCGGCGAAGCTGGCGGTTAAGCGGTCTGCGATCAACGGCAGGCTGATGCGCGGTGCGTCGCTGAATTCGCGGAACGGGTTGGGTTGTGCACTCCAGTCCAGGGTTTCCGGGCCGGCAGCGTAGCGTTCCAGGCGGTGTTTGGTACGCTGGTGATAGGCGATGATCTGCGCCAGCTGCGGCGAATCCGCACCCGATGCAGGCTGGGTGCGGTCGTTTTCGTCAGGGGTATGCGTCATGCCTGATGCACGGCGATCAGACCGGGCGGTTTTCGCGGATTTTGATCGGGCCCATGACTTTCAGGCCTTCGTCGAAGCTGATTTCTTTCCATTTGGCGGTGAAATTGGCAGCTTTGTCGGCGATGGCATCGAGCTTGCCTGCGGTATCGAGTTTTTTCAAGTCGCTCTTCTCTATGCGGAACATGTCCAATAGCTCATTGTATACCGTGGCTTCGTCCAGTGGCATAACCCAGAAAGTCGCGCCGCCGTAAGGGATTTGATACTTTTCGGTAATGTCGAGATTGCCGGCGAAGAAGAAGTATTTGCCGGTAGGCGATAATTTGTCGCCTACCTGTTCGCATAACAGTTGCAGATGAGCGAGCGATGGAGCGAAACCGGCGAGGAACGGGATGCTGGTATCGCCGGCGGAAGCAACCATCATTACCTGGTCGAGCTTGATTTCGGGCGGGCGTTTTTCGTCGGCCATGGATTCCTGGAATGCCAGTGCGATTTCACCGCGGAAGCCGAAACGGCCGGGTTTGGTGGTTGCGCCTTTGAATACAGGGCTGAGTAACAGGCCTTGCGCGTCCAGCTCGGCAAATGGGGTTTCGGTGATGAGGGTCATGGGATACTCCTTGGGGTTGTGCAGAACATCTGCGGTTTAAATTAGGTTCTTACTACCGGGATGCCGATAGGGACTGCGCGCCCCAGCGCAGAATCCACTTTGCGGCGTACGGTTTCTATACGCAGCGGCGTCAGCAATGTGCCGTCGGCGCCTTGTGCCAATGCCGCCTTGACGGTGCTGTCGTCGGCGCTGTCGCACACCAGCAAAATCCTGACGTTGTTCATCGCGGCCTTGATCAGGTTGATGAGGCTGACGCCTTCGTTGCGTACCATGCCTATGCCCAGCAGCACCAGATGCGGTGGCCATGCCTGCGATTTGTCGATAGCGGCGGCGACGCTGGAAAGCACGTGGGTTTCGTTTTCGTCCGCAAGCATGAATTGCAGCCCCATGCTGTTGATCTCGTCGTTCTCCACTACAAATACTCGCTTGTTTTCTATCGAGCGCTGACTATCTACTCCGATCTGCATTACCGCCTCCTGATGACATTGAGCAGGCACGTTGGACGTGCGACGCCCATATCTCAGCAAGCTTCATGCCCGCTATTCCAATTGTGCACGACACAGCGCTGCAAGCCAGTATCTACGCGGTATCCGCGCAAAATTTCAAGAAATTTTCCAGCGTTGTAGCGTTCCGGCAGGGTTGTACTGTTTGCTACAGTCGTGAATGGTTTTGTGGGGTTTGCAACAGCTGCTCTGGCGCGGAAAAAAGCCCGACACTAAAAAATAAATAACATATAAACAATGTGTTATATGCAAATTTTGAGGTTGGCACGGCAGTTGCTATGACTGGACTGCACCTAAAGTGTTTTGCCGAACGAGTGACTTGAAACTAAGAACTATTAATAGTATTCGGAGGGCTTCATGTCGGTCGCATGGTTATCCGGAAAGATACCGGATTTTCAATTTGAACTGAACTTGTTTTTTTAAAGGAGCTGCAAAATGGCTGCATTAAGGCAAATCGCGTTTTACGGTAAAGGCGGTATCGGCAAGTCTACGACTTCGCAAAATACCCTGGCCGCACTTTCTGATTTGGGTCAAAAAATCCTGATCGTCGGCTGCGATCCTAAAGCTGACTCAACCCGTCTGATCCTGCACGCCAAGTGCCAGGACACTATCCTTT
Source organism: Sulfuriferula sp. (assembly GCA_031291235.1). Classification (GTDB taxonomy): domain Bacteria; phylum Pseudomonadota; class Gammaproteobacteria; order Burkholderiales; family Sulfuriferulaceae; genus Sulfuriferula. Next base: position 273,196 of record JARLJL010000009.1, on the reverse strand, counting down.
CATTGGCTGCCGATGCCGGCTCCGTGGAAGATCTGGAACTGGAAGATGTGATGAAGGTTGGTTTCAAGGACATTCGTTGCGTTGAATCCGGTGGCCCTGAGCCTGGTGTTGGTTGCGCTGGCCGCGGTGTTATCACCTCGATCAACTTCCTCGAAGAAGAAGGCGCTTACGAAGGTATCGACTACGTTTCCTACGACGTGCTGGGTGACGTGGTATGTGGCGGTTTCGCTATGCCGATTCGTGAAAACAAGGCGCAGGAAATCTACATCGTTATGTCCGGCGAAATGATGGCTATGTACGCTGCCAACAACATCTCCAAGGGCATTCTGAAGTATGCAAATTCGGGTGGCGTGCGTCTGGGCGGCCTGGTTTGCAACGAACGTCAAACCGACAAGGAACTGGAACTGGCTGAAGCACTGGCTGGCATGCTTGGCACCAAGCTGATCCACTTCGTGCCACGCGACAACATCGTTCAACACGCTGAATTGCGTCGTATGACGGTGATCGAGTACGCACCTGAGTCCAAGCAAGCTGGCGAATATCGTCAACTGGCTGAAAAAATCCATGCTAATGCAGGCAATGGCACCATCCCAACGCCTATTACCATGGACCAACTGGAAGACTTGTTGATGGAGCATGGTCTGATGCCAACCATCGACGAATCCCAAGTCGGTAAGAGTGCAGCAGTAGCGTAATAAAACCGCAAGTCGGGCGCTGCCTTGTTAGCAGGGCAGCGCCAGGCGAGTGGCGTACCGGGAGATCTCTGTAAATGGCTGCGGATTTGCAGTCGATCGGGAGCCATTTGCAGAGCGCTTTCGGGAGTACGGTGTTCTCAATGCAACGTTTTTTGATTTTTTAATGGCAGGAGGGCGAAATGAGCCTCACAGTAGAAGAAACCAAAGTACGCAACAAAGAGCTGATTGACGAAGTTCTCAAGGCTTACCCTGAGAAAAGCGCAAAACGGCGTGCCAAACACCTCAGCGTTCACGAGGAAGGCAAGTCGGATTGCGACGTCAAATCGAATATCAAATCGCTGCCGGGTGTTATGACCATCCGCGGCTGCGCCTACGCAGGCTCCAAAGGCGTGGTGTGGGGTCCGATCAAGGACATGATCCACATCAGTCACGGCCCGGTTGGTTGCGGTCAGTATTCCTGGGCTTCACGCCGTAACTACTATATCGGCACCACCGGGATCGATTCTTTCGGCACCATGCAATTCACTTCCGATTTCCAGGAAAAGGACATTGTGTTCGGTGGCGACAAGAAGCTGGAAAAGATCATGGACGAAATCCAGGTGCTGTTCCCGCTCAACAAAGGTATCACCGTACAGTCGGAATGCCCTATCGGTCTGATCGGCGACGATATCGAAGCAGTATCGAAGAAAAAATCCAAGGAATACGGCGGCAAGACCATCGTGCCGGTGCGTTGTGAAGGTTTCCGCGGTGTATCCCAATCGCTGGGCCACCATATCGCCAACGACGCAGTTCGCGACTGGGTGTTTGAAAAAGCCGATCCGGAAAAGAACAAGTTTGAAGCTACGCCTTACGACGTTGCCATTATCGGCGACTACAACATCGGCGGCGATGCATGGTCTTCACGCATCCTGCTGGAAGAAATGGGCTTGCGCGTGATTGCCCAGTGGTCTGGCGACGGCACCATTGCCGAACTGGAAAACACCCCTAAAGCCAAGCTGAACGTACTGCACTGCTACCGCTCGATGAACTACATCTCTCGCTACATGGAAGAGAAGTACAACATCCCCTGGGTTGAGTACAACTTCTTCGGCCCGTCGAAAATCGAAGCCAGTTTGCGCGAAATCGCCAGCCACTTCGACGACAAGATCAAGGAAGGCGCAGAACGTGTGATCGCCAAGTACAAAGCGCTGACCGATGCGGTGATCGCCAAGTATCGTCCACGCCTGGAAGGCAAAACCGTCATGCTGTTCGTGGGTGGTTTGCGTCCTCGTCACGTGATCGGCGCGTATGAAGATCTGGGCATGAACGTGGTAGGTACCGGTTATGAATTCGGTCACAACGACGATTATCAGCGTACCACGCACTATGTTAAAGACGGCACGCTGATTTACGACGACGTCACCGGTTACGAGTTCGAGAAGTTCGTCGAAAAGATCCAGCCTGATCTGGTTGGTTCCGGCATCAAGGAAAAGTACGTGTTCCAGAAAATGGGCGTGCCGTTCCGTCAGATGCACTCGTGGGATTACTCCGGTCCGTATCACGGCTACGACGGCTTTGCCATCTTTGCTCGCGACATGGATATGGCGATCAATAGTCCTGTGTGGGCGCTGACCAAGGCGCCATGGAAGAAGTAAGAAAGTAGCAAATGTAGGGTGGGTTGAGCGATGCATAACCCACCACCGAATCGGCGGGTTATGGCGCGATGAGCGCTTAACCCACCCTACAGCTTAAGGAGATTTGAAATGAGTCAAAACGCTGAAAAAGTCATCGACCACGAAATGCTGTTCCGCGAGCCGGAATATGTGGAAATGTTCAAGAACAAGAAGGAAAACTTCGAGTTCGCATTCCCTCTGTCGAAAATGGAAGAAATCCGTGACTGGACCAAAACCAAGGAATATCAGGACCTGAACTTTGCCCGCGAAGGCCTGACGGTCAATCCTGCCAAGGCCTGCCAACCGCTGGGTGCCGTGTTCGCTGCCGTCGGCTTTGCCAAGACCCTGCCTTTCGTGCACGGTTCGCAAGGTTGCGTCGCTTACTACCGCTCGCACTTTTCCCGCCACTTCAAGGAGCCTACCTCTTGCGTATCTTCTTCGATGACTGAAGATGCTGCAGTGTTCGGCGGCCTCAACAACATGGTGGACGGTCTGGCTAATGCCTACAACATGTACAAGCCCGAAATGATTGCAGTCAGCACCACCTGCATGGCCGAGGTGATCGGCGACGATCTGGGCTCCTTCATCCGCACTTCCAAGCAAAAAGGCAGCGTGGCTGAAGAGTACGACGTACCTTACGCCCATACCCCGGCTTTCGTCGGCAGCCATATCACCGGTTACGACAATGCCCTGAAAGGCGTGCTGACCCACTTCTGGGATGGCAAAGAGCGCACTCCGAACGAATCGATTAATTTCATCGGCGGCTTCGACGGCAACGTCGTCGGCGACATGCCTGAAATTCGTCGCATCCTCAACCTGTTCGGCGCTGAGTACACCGTGGTATGCGATCCATCCGATGTGTGGAATACCCCTACCGACGGCGAGTTCCGCATGTACGACGGCGGCACCACCAAGGATGAAGTCAAGAATGCGTTGAATGCCAAGGCAACCTTGTCCTTCCAGGGCTTCTCTACTGAGAAGACCATGAAGTACATCCATGAAAAAGGTCAGGAAACCGTTTCCCTGTACCACCCCATGGGTATCGCCGGTACCGACCAGCTGCTGATGGAAATCTCGCGCCTGACCGGCAAGCCTATTCCTGAGGCACTGGAAAAGGAACGCGGCCGTTTGATGGATGCTATCGCCGACTCCAGCGCGCACATCCACGGCAAGAAGTTCGCACTGTACGGCGACCCCGATCTGATGCTGGGCATGACTGCATTCCTGCTGGAACTGGGCGCTGAACCTGTGCACGTGTTGTCTACCAACGGCGGCGAAGACTGGGCTGAAAAGGTACAGGCCCTGTTCGATGCTTCACCGTTTGGCGCAGGTTGCCACGTTTATCCGAAGAAGGATCTCTGGCACATGCGTTCGCTGCTGTTCACGGAACCAGTCGACTTGCTGATCGGCAACACCTACGGCAAGTACCTGGAGCGCGACTGCGGCGTACCGCTGGTGCGTATGGGCTTCCCGATTTTCGACCGTCACCATCATCATCGTTTCCCGATCTGGGGTTACGAAGGTTCGATGCGCGTACTGGTTACGATACTGGATGAAATTTTCGAAGCGCTTGATGCCAACACCATCGACACGGCGAAAACCGACTACAGCTACGACATTATCCGTTAATCGGCTTTGGGCGGCGGGCTTTGCTCGCCGCTCACTGAATGCCACAAAAGGAAATGCAAAATGGCCACAATTTGTTTCAGCTCTCCATTGCTGGAGAAAGATATCACGGTGTATGCCGTTGCCGGCGACACCCATAGCGTGCTCAAGCTCGCCAAAAAGAACAAGATTCCTTTGCCTTTCGAATGCGAAGACGGCGAATGCGGCTCCTGTGTGATCAAGGTGGTTTCGCTGGAAGACAAGCCGCGCATGGCGCAGGCCCTGACTGAAAAGGAACGCCATACGCTAGTAGCCGAAGGGCTGATTACCAAGCAGGAATTGAAGGATGCCGAAGTCAACGACATGCCGCCGGCCTATCGTCTGGCATGCCAGTTTATCCCTCGCGACGAAGATATCCTGGTGCGCTTCAGCGGCGAACCGGGTATCGGCATCAAGTAACAGCAGGATGTGCGGGGTGCACGCCATGGGGAACGTCACTTTTCTGGGAATGAAGTTATCCGACCGAGTGGAAGTGGATGTGGCCTGCGATGCGGGCGGCAGCCTGCTCGATCTGGCGCTGGAACACCGTATCCCGCTGCCCTGCGATTGCATGCGCGGCAATTGCGGCGCCTGTGCCGTCAAGGTGGCGCCGTTACGCTGCGAGACTAGCATGATCCGGCTCAGCGACAGGGAACGTTATCTGTTACTGACAGCCGGCAAGATATCCAAGGTTCAGTATCACGCCAATTCCTTGCCGGATCATCCGCCGTTATGGCGGTTGGCCTGCGAGTATCAGGTGGCAGACGAGAAAATCATGGTGGCTTTTTAGAGACTTGATTGGAAAGGGATAGAAAATGTCGGCTAAGCTTGCGGTGAAAGTACAGGAAGTGCTCAATGAGCCCGGTTGCGATGCCAACCAGGGCAAGTCCGAGAAGGAACGCAAGAAAGGCTGCACCAAGCAGCTGGTGCCGGGTGCTGCGGCGGGCGGCTGCGCGTTCGATGGCGCCAAGATTGCCCTGCAGCCGCTCACCGACGTCGCCCATCTGGTGCACGGCCCTATCGCCTGCGAAGGCAATTCCTGGGATAACCGCAGCGCCAACTCGTCCGGCTCCACCCTCTACCGTACCGGCTTCACTACCGACATCGGCGAGCTCGACGTCATTTACGGCGGCGAGAAGCGCCTGTATCGCTCCATCAAGGAAATCATCGAGAAATACGATCCACCGGCCATATTCGTTTACCAGACCTGCGTCACTGCGCTGATCGGCGACGACATTGAAGCGGTATGCAAGGCCGCCGCACAGAAATTCGGCAAGCCGGTCATTCCCGTGGATGCGCCCGGCTTCGTCGGTAACAAGAACCTCGGCAACAAACTCGGCGGCGAAGCGCTGCTGGATTATGTGATCGGCACTGCCGAGCCGGAATACACCACGCCTTACGACATTAACATCATCGGCGAATACAATTTATCTGGCGAGTTGTGGCAGATCAAGCCACTGCTCGACGAGCTCGGCATTCGTCTGCTGGCCTGCATCAGCGGCGACGCCAAATACAAGGAAGTGGCGTATTCGCATCGCGCCAAGGCAGCGATGATGGTGTGCTCGAAAGCGATGATCAACATCGCCCGCAAGATGGATGAGCGCTACGACATCCCCTACTTCGAAGGTTCGTTCTACGGCGTGTCCGACATGTCGGATTCGCTGCGTCAGATTTCCGGTCTGCTGGTACGTCAGGGCGCGCCGGCCGAATTACTGGATCGCACCGAGGCGCTGATTCAGCGCGAGGAAGCGCGCGCCTGGGAGCGCATGAAAGCCTACACGCCGCGTCTGCAGGACAAGCGCGTGCTGCTGATTACCGGCGGCGTGAAATCCTGGTCGGTCGTCGCCGCGCTGCAGGAAGTGGGCATGGATGTGGTCGGTACCAGTACCAAGAAATCCACGGTCGAGGACAAGGAAAAGATCAAGGGCATGATGGCCGACGACGCGCACGCAGTCGACGACATGACGCCGCGCGAGCTGTACAAATTACTCAAGGATTCGCGCGCCGACATCATGCTGTCGGGCGGACGCTCGCAGTTCCTCGCGCTCAAGGCAAAAATGCCCTGGCTCGACATTAATCAGGAACGGCATTACGCCTACGCCGGTTACGAAGGTATGGTCGAGCTGGTCAAGCAGATCGACAAGTCGCTGTATAACCCGGTGTGGCAGCAAGTGCGCATCCCCGCGCCGTGGGAGGTGTGACATGGCCAACGTCGTCGAATCGAAAAAATCCTGTACCGTTAATCCGCTCAAGATGAGCCAGCCGCTGGGCGCCAGCTACGCCTACATGGGCATGTACAACTGCATGCCGATGATGCATGGCTCGCAAGGCTGTACTGCGTTCGGTCTGGTGCTGATGGTACGGCATTTCCGCGAAGCCATCCCGCTGCAAACCACTGCGATGAACGAAGCCACGACCATATTGGGCGGCATGGACAACATCGAAAAAGCCATCGTCAATATCAAGACGCGCGCCAAACCTGATCTGATTGGCATCTGCTCGACCGGGCTGACCGAAACCAAGGGCGAAGACGTGGACGGCGATCTCAAGCTGATCCGTGCCAAACATCCCGAGCTGGGCGAGACCGAAGTGGTGTACGTATCGACGCCGGATTATGTCGGCGCATTTCAGGATGGCTGGGCCAAAGCCGTGCAGGCAATGATAACGGCGCTGGCCGTACCTGCAACCGAGCGCAACGACAAACAGGTCAACGTATTGGCCGGCTGCCATCTGACGCCGGGCGATCTCGAGGAGTTGCGCGAGATTATCGAATCCTTCGGCCTCAGCGCGATTGTCATGCCCGATCTGTCCGGTTCGCTGGACGGTCATATCCCCGAGGAATTCAGCCCCAGCACGCTGGGCGGGACCACCTTGAAGGAAGTGCGCAGCATGGGCGCATCGGCGTTCACCGTTGCCATAGGTGAACAGATGCGCGTCAGCGCCGAGACGCTGGAGCGTATTACCGGCGTCGGTTTCGAGCTGTTCGACCGGCTGACCGGGCTGGAGCCGAACGACCGTTTGCTAAAGACGCTGTCGCGCATATCCGGGCAACCGATACCGATGAAATTCCGCCGTCAGCGCAGCCAGTTGCTCGATGCGATGCTGGACGGACATTTCTACTTCGGTGGCAAGAAAATCGCCATCGGCGCCGAGCCTGACCTGCTGTGGGCGACCGCCAGCTGGCTGGTTGAAATGGGCTGCGAACTGACCGCGCTGGTGACCACCACCAAATCGCCGCTGCTAGCCGAACTGCCCGCCGAGGAAGTGCTGATCGGCGATCTGGAAGATCTCGAACAGCGTGCCAAAGGTTGCGACATGCTGATTACCCATTCGCACGGTCGTCAGGCTGCCGAACGGCTGGATATTCCCTTCTTCCGCATGGGCATCCCGATGTTCGACCGGCTCGGCGGCGCTCATCGTTTGTCGATAGGCTATCGCGGTACGCGCGGGCTGGTGTTCGAACTGAGCAATATGTTTCTTGCGGCAAAACGCGAAAATTACCCGGATAGCTGGCCGTTGCCGGCTGCCGGGAAGACCGATGCAGTTGCTGCAGCAGCAAGTAGTACCGAACCTGTTGCTGAACTGGTTCATTGATTCATTAACATCGAAAAGGAGTCATCCATGAAAGTCGCATTTGCCACACAAGACATGCAGCGCGTCGACGCCCACTTCGGCTGGGCCAAGAATATAGCGGTCTACGATGTCAGGGCCGACGGCTTTGACTTTGTCGAATCGTTTACCTTCGAGGGCGATCTGAAAGAGGACGGCGACGAAGACAAACTGGCGCCCAAGCTGGCTGCGATCATGGATTGCGCGATTCTCTACGTTGCCGCCATCGGCGGTTCGGGCGCAGCGCGCGTGGTCGCCAGCAAGATCCATCCGATTAAGGTGCCGCAACCGGAAGCCATCATGGACATACTGGAAAAGTTGCAGGAAGTTGTAAAAGGGACGCCGCCGCCATGGCTGCGTAAAGCCCTGCTCAAGGATCAGGAGCGGGTAATGGATTTTGAAGACGAGGTGGAAAATGACTGAAGCTGCGGTGCTGGAACCTATCGTGTCGCCTATGGACACATTGTTTATTAAAGAGCTGATCAAGCAGTGGCGGGCGCAGGATACCCACGGTGCATGGGAAGGCAAGTCCGACGAAATGCTGCTGGCGCCTTACATCATCACCAAGGAACAGCGCCGCGAGATGCCTATTATCGGCGATCCCGATCCTGAGACCTTGTGGCGGCTGGAGCTGTTTTTTAATGCCGTGGGCCTGTCCATTGAGCGCAGCACCGGCGTGATGGTATCGCCGATGATGAAAATGTCGCATGAGGGATTCGGGCGGCAGGTATTGATCGCGGGTCGCCTGATCGTCGTCAACAAGCAGTTGCGCGATGTGCATCGTTTCGGTTTCGTGAGCATGGAAAGCCTGGCTGAAGAAGGCACCAAATACGTGAATGCCGGCGTGGACATGATCAACCAGTTTACCGACGTGGCGAAATACGGTTAGGAGGGCAATATGGAAGACCTCGATACCCTCAAGGCAAAAGTGAAGAAGCTGAACCAGCAGGCCACCGCGCTGAAAATGGATCTGCACGATCTGTCGGAAGACTTGCCGACCGGCTGGGAGCGCATCATGGAAGTCGCGCAGAAGGCGTACGACGCCCATGCTGCGTTGACTGAGGCGCGCAAGACATTGAGTGCAGCCGGCGGCTGATTTCAAGGAGAAAAAACATGGCCTCTTTTAGTATTACCTTGCCTAGCGGCGAGATTTGGACACCGAATTTTGTAGCGGATCTTAACCAGGAAAAATGCATAGGTTGCGGTCGCTGCTTCAAGGTTTGTTCACGCGATGTGCTGCAGCTGGTCGGCATCGACGAGGACGGCGAAGTAATCGCGCTGGCCGCAGATAGTGACGACGATGACGAGGAATACGAGAAAAAGGTGATGACCATCGCCCATCAGGAAAACTGTATCGGCTGCGAGGCCTGCTCCAAGATTTGTCCGAAAAAATGTTACACCCATAGCCCGTTGCCGGCCGAATGATTTTCAGGAGATAAGCATGAATACGAACATACAGGCAGTGAGTTACGACTGGTTGATGGCCCATGCCAGTAATCCCGAAGACGGACTGACCATGGCGTTTGCTGGGGTGATACAGTCCGCCGGCAAGGGCGAGATTCAGCCGCCTAATCTGGGCATGGGGCTGTCGCTGAATAAATTCGTGGAATTGCTCGATCGCTTTTTCCCCGGCGCCAGCGTGGACATGTGCGTGGCGAGCAACACGGCGGAAAGTTCGGAGTGCCAGCCGTTCCGCGAAGACGAATTTCAGGATCTGGTCGAATTGCTGCTGGAACATCGCAGCGACGATGCCGAACATACCGAATGGTTGGCTTACGCCTTCGCCAGCGGCTGCATGGGCAAGGATCATCTGTACGCGGATATGGGCCTGCCGGGGCGCCCTGCTGTTTCCGGATTGCTGGAACGCCATTTCAATTCGCTGTTTCTGAAAAACGAAGGCCGGAAAATGAAGTGGAAGAAATTTCTCTACAAGCAGTTGTGCGACCGGGCTGAAGTACAGGCATGTCCTGCACCGAGCTGTAGCGTTTGCGACGAATATCGCAATTGTTTCGGTACCGAAGAGAATGCGGCAGCGCAATTGATGGCAGCAGGGTCGCCGGTCTGATCGCGATGACGCCGCAGGCAGCGGGCAGGCAGCATGTCGCGCACATTGCCGACAAGCATTTCACGTCCGCTTCCTGGGTGATGTCGCGTACCAGTCAGTATGCGGTACAGGCACTGGTTTATTTGACCATACAGCCTGCAGGCGTACGCGTGTCGGTGCGCGATATTGCCAGTCGGCTCAATGTGCCGCCGGCGTATCTGGCGAAGATCATGCAATCCCTGAGCAAGGGTATGTTCCTGTCTTCGCGGCGCGGCCGCCAGGGCGGCGTGTATCTGGGGCAGGGGGTGGAATCGTGCGGTTTGCTGGATATACTGGCGCATACCGAGCGCGGTTCGTTTGTGCAGGATTGTCTGCTCGGTCTCAAGACCTGCAGCGATGAAACAGCGTGTCCCATGCACGGCGCATGGAAGCCGATCAAGCAGACGATAGTCGAACTGTTGCAAGAGTGTACTTTGCAACGTCTGGCAGAGGATGTCCGTAGCGGCCGCTATCAGCTGGCGGATTTGCCGCAGGCGTCGATTGCACGGATGTTGTCGGCTGATGAAGTTTAATTGCAGATAGCTTGCTTGCGGATAATGTTCTTGTAATAATGCTTTTACGGCTATCGTTATATAGTTAAAAGTTATATCGGTTGGCGGCATGGAGTTGCTTGGTGTGGCTCACGGAGGATATATGGAAACAGGCTGGAAGGCGGATTTACCGGCGGATATGGGCATCAATGCGATATTGGTGGTGCCGCAGCGTTTCGAACATTTTGAAGAGCCGTCGGCCTACGCGGAGAAAATGCTGGGTTACGACAATGCGGGCCGCTGCTGCTACTACCAGCATGCCTATACGATCACCCGCGATGTGCTGGACGACGAGGATAATTTTTACGAAGAAGCGTCTTACCATGAAATATTGACCGCATGGCTGCTGGATAGCGGCCAATGGCTGTGTCGCACAACCAGCAGGGTGGGCATGGGGCATTGCCGCAATCCGGCTGCTCCGCCGCGTTATGAACTGGCGCAGAGCCGGCCTAGATAACCCGAATAACCGAGAACATGACATGACTAAATCGGCACAACTACCCAATCCGATATTGCGACTGATCGCAGATGAAGGCGGTCGCCAGCGCGGCAAGGGGCGCATCGAATTGCTGGAAAAAATTGGCGAACTGGGATCGATCTCGGGGGCGGCCAAGGCGCTGGGGCTGAGCTACAAGGCGGCCTGGGAGGCGGTGGAAGGTATGAACAATTTGTCGGACGAGCCGCTGATAGTCAGGGTCGTCGGCGGCAAGCACGGCGGCGGATCGGTACTGACCGCTTTCGGCTTGCAGGCTTTATCCGCCTTCAGGCGATTGGAGGGGGAGTATCAGCAGTTTCTGACCGCGTTGCGAGAGCGGGAGGATTTTGACAGGTTTTTTCACTTAATGAGGAAAATGGATATGAAAACCAGTGCGCGTAACGAATTTCTGGGCCGGGTCAAAACCCTGAACAAGGGGCCGGTGAATGCGGAAGTCATACTCGATATCGGCGGCGGCAACGAATTGGTCGCCATCATCACGCAGGAGAGCGTGGACAATCTTGGCCTCGCCGTCGGCAAGGAAGCCTATGCCCTGGTCAAGGCGCCGTGGGTGATTATCATGGTCGAAGACGGCAGCATTAAAACCAGCGCGCGCAACAAATTGTGCGGCGTAGTGAGCCGCTGCCAGGAAGGCGCGGTCAACGGCGAAGTCGTGATCGCACTCGATGCAGGCAAGAGTGTGGCCGCCATCATTACCAACGAGAGCATCAAGTCCATGGGGCTCAAGGAAGGCGTACGCGCCTGCGCGCTGATCAAGGCTTCGCACATTATTCTGGCCGTGACGGCCTGATTTTTTAATTTAAGGGAAAAATCATGAAACGTAAATTAACCAGATTATTCACACTGCCTTTGCTGTTGGTCGGCATGCTGGCAGGTAGCGCCTATGCGGACGAGGTGCAAGTGGCTGTCGCTGCCAACTTTACTGCGCCGATGAAAATCATTGCTGCCGATTTCGAGAAAGCCAGCGGCCACAAGGCGGCGCTGTCGTTCGGCGCTACCGGCAAGTTCTACGCGCAGATCAAGAACGGCGCGCCTTTCGATATATTGCTGGCTGCCGATGACGAAACGCCTGCGAAAATGGAAAAAGAGGATCTCGGCGTTGCCGGGAGCCGCTTTACCTACGCAATAGGCAAGCTGGTACTGTGGTCGGCCAAGCCCGATTTCGTCGATGCCAAGGGTGACGTGCTGAAGAAAGGCGGCTTTGAGCATATTGCGCTGGGCAATCCGAAACTGGCGCCGTACGGTGTGGCAGCAGTCGAAACCATGACCAAGCTTGGTGTGTTGAGTGCGCTGGAGCCGAAATTCGTACAGGGTGAGAATATCGGCCAGACTTTCCAGTTCGTCAGCACAGGCAATGCCGAGTTGGGTTTTGTCGCGCTGTCGCAAGTGTATGAGGACGGCAAATTCAAGAGCGGCTCCGGCTGGATAGTTCCTGCCGACATGCATAGCCCGATCCGTCAGGATGCGGTGTTGCTGGTGAAGGGCAAGGGCAACCCGGCGGCTGAAGCCTTGCTGAAATACCTCAAATCCGACAAGGCCAAAGCAGTGATAAAGGCTTACGGTTACGATCTGTAACGCGTAAGTGTAAAAGCCCGGCGAATTCGGAAACGTTTACCGGGTCAAGCATAGTAAAATGCAGACAACCGGTTATTGGAAATTCAGCATGAATCAGATATACAGAAATTTGACGGCAGCATTGTTATTGATTGGACTTTACGGCACTGCGGGCGCGGACGAACAGGATGCCAGGCAACAAATAAGCATGCCGGACATGATGAAGAAGCATATGTTGGCTCAAATGCGCGACCATTTGCTGGCGCTGCATGAAATTCAGGTAGCGATGGCGCGGGGAGATATGGACAAAGCCAGCGATATTGCCGAAACACGGTTGGGCGTGAGTTCCATGCCGGCGCAAATGCAGCAGCAGATGGCGCCCTATATGCCCCAGGCCATGCGCATGATAGGGATGGAGATGCACAAATCCGCCAGCCGTTTTGCCAGAACGGCTACGGAAGGGGATACGCTGCGGGCGCTGGACAGCCTGTCGACGGTTACCCAGCAGTGCGTTGCCTGCCATGCCGCTTACAGGGTTAATTAATGATTTGCCCGCACAAGATGGCGCTACAATTTATGAACGGGATTGCCGATGCCGGGTGATTCCGATTTTGGCGCGATCTGGCTAACGTTGCGGCTGGCGACGCTCACTACCCTGCTTCTGCTGCTGATAGGCACGCCTGTCGCATGGTGGCTGGCGCGTACCCGGTCGTGGGCGAAGGGGCCGGTCGGCGCGCTGGTGGCATTGCCTATTGTGCTGCCGCCGTCGGTGATCGGTTTTTATCTGCTGCTGGCGATGGGCCCGCACGGCCCTATCGGACATCTCACTCAGGCGCTGGGGTTGGGTATGCTGCCGTTCACGTTCTGGGGGCTGGTGGTAGGGTCGGTGTTTTATTCCATGCCGTTCGTAATCCAGCCGATACAGAATGCCTTCGAAGCCATCGGCGAACGTCCGCTGGAAGTGGCGGCGACATTGCGCGCTTCGCCGCTTGATAGCTTTCTCAGTGTGGTGCTGCCCTTGGCTAAACCGGGGTTTCTCACTGCGACCGTACTCGGCTTCGCTCATACTGTAGGCGAATTCGGCGTAGTGCTGATGATAGGCGGCAATATCCCGGATAAAACGCGAGTGGTGTCGGTGCAGATCTACGATCACGTCGAGGCGCTGGAATACACCGAGGCGCACTGGCTGGCAGCCGTCATGGTGGCGTTCTCGTTTGTGGTATTGCTGCTGCTGTACCTGTTTAATCCGACGGGCAGGCGTAAATGAAGGCCAATGTCGCTACAACCGTACACGCGCGATTCAAGCTCGATTACTCAGGATTCTCGCTGAACGTCGACCTCGACTTGCCAGGCAACGGCGTCACCGCATTGTTCGGTCATTCCGGTTCCGGCAAAACCACGCTGCTGCGCGCGATCGCCGGGCTGGAACGCGTGCCGGGCGGCTATCTGGCGGTAAACGGCAGCGTCTGGCAGGATGACGCACAGGGCATATTTCTGCCGACGCATCAGCGTCCGCTGGGTTATGTGTTTCAGGAAGCCAGCCTGTTCGCGCATCTCGACATCCGCCGCAATCTGGAATACGGCCTGAAACGCGTGCCGCAGCAACAGCGGCGCGTATCGCTGGATCAGGCGATAGATATGCTCGGTATCGGCCATCTGCTGGATCGTATGCCCGGCATGCTTTCCGGCGGCGAGCGTCAGCGGGTCGGCATTGCCCGCGCGCTGGCGGTGAGCCCTCAATTGCTGCTGATGGACGAACCGCTGGCCGCACTCGATCTGAAACTCAAGGGCGAAATATTGCCCTATCTTGAGCGTCTGCACGACGAACTGGATATCCCGGTGCTCTACGTCAGCCATTCGCCGGATGAAGTGGCGCGGCTGGCCGATCATCTGGTGCTGCTGGAAAGCGGCCAGGTGCGTGCCAGCGGGCCGTTGAGCGAAACGCTGGCGCGGCTGGATTTGCCGATACGGCTGACCGAGGATGCCGGCGTGGTGCTGGAAGGCACGATTACCGCTTACGATGCGCAATGGCACCTGAGCTGCGTGAATTTTGCCGGCGGCGACCTGTGGGTGCGCGACACCGGTGCGCCGCTGCAGCAAAAGTTGCGCCTGCGCATACTCGCACGCGATATCAGCCTGACGCTGACGCCGCATATGGACAGTAGCATACTCAATGTTGTACCCGCCGTAGTGGCCGAGCTGGGCGACGACCATCATCCGGCACTGACGCTGGTGCGGCTGGACGCAGGCGGCGTGCCGTTGCTGGCACGGCTTACCCGGCGTTCCGCAGCGGCGCTCGATCTGCATCCGGGACGCACGGTTTGGGCGCAGATCAAGTCGGTGGCGCTGATCGGATAATAAGCTATCCGATTCAGCCCATGGGCGAGCCGCCCAATGCAACGAACAAACCGGTGCAATCCAGATAGCGCTGGTGCTGCACGCGTATCATATCCAGCTGCGCTCTTGCCAGCGCGCGCTGGGCATCCTGCAATGGTAACAATCCGATAGCGCCTGCCTGATAGCTGGCGCGCGCCAGCTCCAGCGAAGTCGTCGCCGAATTCACGGCATTGCCGGTGATCGTCAGCGCTTCATCGTCGTGCGCCAGCGCTGTCAGCATATCGGCTACCTGCCTGAAGGCGACCAGTATCGTTTGCCGATATTGCGCCAGCGCGGCCTGATAGGCGTGCTCCGCCTCGCGCTTCTGCGCGCTGAGCGTGCCGCCGTTGAAAATCGGGGCCGTCACGCCGGCGGCAAGCGCCCATGCATTGTTGGCTACGCTGAACAATCCTGCCGGCGTCAGCGCTTCCTGCATCATGTTCGCACTCAGCGTCAGCTGAGGGTACAGGTTCGCGGCGGCGACGCCGATGGCGGCACTCGCGGCATGCAGGTTGGCCTCGGCAGCCAGTATGTCAGGTCGCTGTTTTACCAGCGCAGACGGCAGGCTGACCGGCAGCGTTCGCGGTAACGTCAGGCGATTGAAATCCAGGCCGGGCGGCGTCCAGTCGGCGGGCGCCTTGCCGACGAAGATGGCAAGTGCGTGGCGGCTGACGTTAACGCGCTGTTCCACGGGCGGCAGCAGCGCCTGATCGGCGATGAGTTGGTTCTGCGCGCCGAGTATGTCGAGCCGGGTTGCTGCTCCGGCGGCATAAGCGTCCTGCACCAGCGCAAGTGTTTTGCGGTCTTCCGCAATGATGCGTTCGGTTGCCGCGATTTCTGCACGGGCCGCAGCCATTTCCAGCGTCGCAGCGACGGTATTGGCGGTGAGCGTGATATAGGCGGCATCGGTTTGATGCGCCTGATATTCGGCCAGCGCCTGTTGCCGCTCCAGCGCGCGGTGTTTGCCGCCGGATAAGTCGGGCGTCCAGCTGATCGACGGACCCACTTCATAGTAGCTGAATGGCGGTATGACGAAATTGCTGGGGCCGAACAGGGCCACGCCGTATTTTTGCCGTCCTGCCGTGGCGTCCAGCGATGCCTGCGGCAGCAGGCTGCCGTTTGCCGCGCGTACGGCTTCTTCTGCCTGCGCCAGCGTCGCTTTGGCCGCAGCCAGATCGTAGTTGCCTGCGATTGCCTGACGGATAATTTCATTCAAGGGCGGCGACGCGAACAGCGACCACCATTGACCCTCGATCTGCTTACCCATGACGATGCGCTGATCCGGCGGTACGGCTTCATTGGATGCGATATAAGCGGTTGTATCGGGCGTTGCCGGCCTTTTGAAATCGGGGCCGACGCTGCATGCGGAGAGCAGCAACAGCGCTGCCAGCGGCAGGCCGGATTTTTTCATATTCATTCCATCACCGCCGTTTCCTTCTTGCCTTGCGTCTGTGCTGCCGGGCGCAACAGCACCAGCAGCGGAATGACGGCCAGCGTCAGCACCATCATCAGTTTGTAGTCGTTGATATAGGCGATCATCGCTGCCTGATTGGTAATCATGTGGTTCAGTGCAGCGAGGCCAGCCGGCGTATGCGGATCGATATGGCTGGACAGAAAAGCCGGGTTGTCCAGATTGTACGGCGTAATATGTTCAGCCAGCGTCGCATGCATGATCTGGGTATTTTGCGTCAGCAGCGCGACCACGGCGGAGATGCCGATGGCGCTACCGAGGTTGCGCTGCAGGTTGAAGAATGCCGTGCCTTCGTTGCGCAGCGCCGAAGGCAGCGTGCCAAAGGCCACCGTCGATAGCGGCACATACACCAGCCCGACGCCGAAACCCTGAATGATGCCGGAGACGACGATGAGATCTTCGTCCATCAGCAAATCGAAATTCGTCATCTGCCACAGCGAGAACGCAGTCAGCGCCAGACCGCTCGCCATGATCAGCCGCGCATCGAACCGGCCTATCAGCCTGCCGACCACCATCATGCCTATCATGGTACCGGCGCCGCGCGGCGCGGTGACCAGCCCGCTGACGATGACCGGGTAATTCATTTCGTTTTGCAGCATCGGCGGGATCAGCGCCAGGGTGGCGAACAGCACCACGCCGATGAGGAAAATGAAGACGTTGGCCATGAGGAAATTGCGGTCGGCGAACAGCGCCGGGCTGAGGAACGGATGCGGGTGGGTAAAGCTGTGCACCACAAAATAGTACAGCGCGATGCCGGCTACCATGGCTTCCATGACGATCTCGGTGGAGTTGAACCAGTCGTTAATGCCGCCGCGATCGAGCAGCAATTGCAGTGCGCCTATGCACAGGCTCAACGTGGCGAAGCCGAAGAAATCGAATTGGCTCAGCAGCTTTTTCGTTTCCGGCATCGACGCCGTTAGCCCGAGAAAGGCAACGATGCCGACAGGCACGTTAATAAAGAAAACCCAGCGCCAGCTATAATCCTCGGTCAGCCATCCTCCCAGGATGGGCCCCAGTACCGGCCCCAGTGTCACCCCTATGCCCCACATGGCCATGGCCTTGCCGTGGTTTTGCGGCGGGTTGATGTCGAACAGCACGGCTTGCGACAGCGGCACCAGCGCTGCGCCGGAGATACCTTGTAGCAGCCGGAACAGCACGATTTCTGGCAAGCTGGTGGCGATGCCGCACAATGCCGAGGTCAGGGTAAAACCGACTATCGAAATCAGAAATACTTTTTTGCGCCCGAAGCGCCCGGCCAGCCAGCCGGTCAGCGGGATCATGATCGCGGTGGCAATGATGTACGAGGTCAGTACCCAGCCCATCTGATCCTGGGTCGCCGACAGCTCGCCCTGCATCTGCGGCAGAGCCACGTTGGCGATGGTCGAATCCAGCGCCTGCATGATGGTTGCCGCCATGATGGAAAAGGTGATCAGCGGGCGATTCAATGCCGGGGCGGCAACATCCGTATGCGGCGGATGCGGGACGGCAGCGCCTTCCCCAGCTTCTGCGCTGATTTCCTCCAGCGGCGTTTTATGCGACGACGGCTCTTCCATCACCAAAGCGCCTTCATCCGGCTGTGGCCGGTATCGACATCCACGACCGCGCTGAGTCCTGCACGTAGCGGTCGGCTGGGATCGAGATCTTTGATGCGGATGCGTACCGGCAAGCGTTGCACCACCTTGACCCAGTTGCCGGTCGCATTCTCGGGCGGCAACAGCGAAAAGCTCGACCCGGTGCCGGAGCTCAGGCTGTCCACGCTGCCGTGAAATGTCCGGCCGGGATAGGCATCTACCGTTACCTCGGTTTTCTGGCCGGGGCGCATCCAGGTGAGCTGGGTTTCCTTGAAGTTGGCTTCAACCCAGACGGTTTTGTCGGAGATCAGCGCAAATAGCGGCACGGCTGCGTTGATGTATTTGCCCGGCTGCAACTGGTCTACCTTGGCGACGATACCGTCCATCGGCGCTCTGACCACGGTGTACGACAGATTAAGCTGCGCCCGCTCCAGCATGGCCTGAGCCTGTTGTACGCTGGGATGGTCGTCGATTTGTGAAGTGACGTCGTTGCCGAGCAAGGCGCGTACGTTTTGCTGTTGCTGTTTGCTGGCGTTCACTTTTTCGGTGGCGTCGGCGAGCGCGTGCTGCGCCATATCCAGTTGCGCCTGCGACGCAATGCCTTTGCCAGCCAGTATCCGCTGACGCTCGAATTCCCGCCGCTGATAAAGCAGTGTCGCCTGTGCTGCGGTCACGTCGGATTGCCGCTGGGTGTAAGTCGCCTGCAATGCGGCGATTTGCAATTTGGCGTTGGCCAGCTTGGCGCGGGCATCCGCCAGCGCAATACGGTAATCGCGGTCGTCCAGCGCAAACAGCGGATCGCCCTTGCGCACATGCTGGTTTTCCTTCACGTAAACCTGGGTGACGCGGCCGCCGATCGTGGCGCTAATGTCGACATGCGCGGCCTGCACATAGGCATCGTCGGTGGAAACGATGCGCCCGCCGGTGAAATACAACACCGTAGCGAGCGCCAGAAACACGATCGCGCCGCCGATAAACAGGTTACGGCGCAGCTTGCTTTTGTTCGGGGCCGGATTATTCATTGATATGCGCGATCACACGGATTTCATTTCGATGGATTGATTGTAGTCGAGGCGGATTGCCATGATAATGCCTAATAATGTATATATATTATTCGTGCACAACGAATAATACGGCGCCATTTTATCGGGCTGCCGGTATGTAATGAATTCAGACAGGAGTGAACGATGCGCGGTTCCGAATTTGCCGAATTACGCGCCTTTATCGAGGTGGTCGAGCAGGGTAACTTTTCGCGGGCTGCCAGTGCGCTCGGTCTGGCGCCGTCAACGCTGAGCCAGACCATACGCGTACTGGAAGAGCGGCTGGGCGTGCGTCTGCTGCAACGGACTACGCGCAGCGTATCGCTTACCGAAGCGGGAGAACACCTGCTGGCGCGGATACATCCGGCATTCGATGAATTGCATGCCGCTGTGGAGTCGATAAACGATTTTCGCGATGCGCCCATGGGTACATTGCGCCTGAGCGTTTCGCCCATCCCCGCGCAAATGATACTGGCGCCGATGCTGAAGGATTTTCTGTCAGCCTACCCTGCCATCCTGCTGGATATCAGCGTCGATAACGTCAACCTCGACATCGTCAAGGGGCGCTACGATGCCGGCATCCGTTACGGCAGCATCATTGCCCAGGACATGGTCATGGTCAAGGCCAGCCCACCATCGCGCATGATCGCGGTGGCTGCTCCGGCGTATCTGGCACAGCATCCCATGCCGCAAACGCCGCAGGATTTGCAAAGCCACGCCTGTATCCGTTTCCGCCGCGGCAACCAGCAGTTGCTGGCCTGGGAATTCGAGAAAAACCGGAAAAAGGTCGAGGTCGGCGTCAACGGGCCTTTGATCGTCAACGAAGTCGACCTGATGATACAGGCGGTGCGCGACGGCATCGGCATCGGTTATATGGCCGAGACCTACATGCGCCCAGACATCGAGCGAGGCAGCCTTGTTCCGCTACTGACCGACTGGTCGCCGACTTACGACAGCTGGTATCTGTTTTACAGCAGCCGTCATCACTTGTCGGCGCCGCTCAAGGCGTTCATCCAGTTTCTGCGCGATTATTTGAGCAAAAACTGACGGCGGCAAATTCGCCAGTCCGGGTCGGCGTTTTATTTCAGCGGCAAATAAATATCGGTAATCAGTTCGTGTTCGGGTACTTCCGGGAACAGGTTGACGTAATGGAAGAAGCACGGGAAATCGCGTAATTCCTCGCCGCTGGACGGCAGCCATTTGCCATACAAATAATGCACTTTCTCGTCCATCGCATCGCGGGAACCGAGATGGCGCACCAGCGCGCAGCGTCCGCCGGGAATCAGCCGGGTCACTACGCCTTGCGCATTGGCCGGCACATCGGCGTCGATAGAACCGCAGATGTCGAAGCGGAAATTTTCCGGCGCTGTGGCTTTGGGGTCGTCGTACGCCACGCCCAGCGTCAGGCTGGTTGCGACAGGCGACAATTTGCTCGCCTTGCGCCATTTGATAAAAATGCTGACCGAGTCGTTCAGCAGTTCGGGTGCGCCGCGGTGTTCCAGCACCGCGACTTTGGTGGTTGCAAATTCAACAAGTTGTATATTCATGTCCGGGTTCCTCGCTAGTGTCGGGGTTTGATATTGCGCATGCCATGGCAGCCATGCGGGATGCTGTCTGAATTGAGAGGGCGTTTGTCCGAACGTGTTTTTAAACGCGCGGGAAAACGATTCCGGGTTTTCAAATCCGGCATCCAGAGCGATGTCCGTGATCCGCGAACGCTTATTGAAAACCAGCTGATAAGAGGCGCGTTTCAGGCGCATCATCAGGATAAATCGGGCAACGTTAATGCCCGTATATTCGGAAAACTGGCGGTGGAAATGGTACTTGGAAAAATGGGCGATACGGCTTAGCTTTTCAACAGACAAATCTTCGTCCAGGTGCGCGCCGATGTAGTCGCACACCTTGCCTATCCTTTGCGCATACGAATTCGCCGATTTCTCGTCCACAGCCACACCTCCTCAATTAGCGGGTATTGTGCCGTTATTCCGGGCGATTATCCTGACTGAAATTGCTAAGTTCGCAAACGGATTGACTCAATGGGCGCGGCTTATTCCTTGACCGGGTTCTTGAATAGCTTGCGCTGCAGTGTGCGCCGGTGCATGTTGAGGGCGCGGGCGGTGGCGGAGATGTTGCCGCCGTGTTCGTTGAGCACGCGCTGGATGTGTTCCCATTCCAGCCGTTCGACTGAAGGCGGGCGGATGTCGGTAACGATATCGGCATTACCGTCGTCCTTGTGCAGGGCGGCAACGATTTCATCGACTTCGGCGGGTTTGGCGAGATAATGCGTTGCACCGAGCTTAATGGCTTCGATTGCGGTAGCGATGCTGGCGTAGCCGGTGAGCATGACGATGCGGGTGTGCGGGTCGATCTGGTGGAGCCCTGCGATCAGCCGCAGGCCGGTTTCGCCGGGCATTTTCAGATCGACGACGGCGTATTCTGGCGGATTGAGCTCCGCATATTCAAGAGCGCTGGCGACATCGTGCGCGGTGTGCACGGTAAATCCGCGTTTGCTCAGGGCGCGCGCCAGTACGGCGCAGAAAGTAGCGTCGTCGTCGACCAGCAGCAGGGAGGATGCGGGCGTATTCATGCGAGGGTTTGCTTAAGTAATGGCAGGCGCACGGCGACATGCGCCCCGCCGCCGTCCCGGCTCAGCAAGGCGACGCTGCCGCCGTGCCTTTCTATGCTGGCATTGGCCAGAAACAGGCCGATGCCGAAGCCGCCCTGTTCGCGCTTGGTGGTAAAGAACACCGCGCCGCTCAAGGCGTCGTCGCTGAATCCGGTGCCGCGGTCGAGGATGTCGATTTGCAGCGTCTGCTCGTCCCAATCAAGCTCGATTTCCACCTGATTATTGGCGGCGTCGGCAGCGTTGTTGCACAGATTCAATAGCGCCTGATTGAGACTGTCGTCGGCCATGATGGCGGGCGCCGGCAGGCGTCCTCGCAGGTGCGTTGTCACCTGTGCCTGCGGGCGCATCAGTTGCCATTGCTCCAGCAGTTTATCCAGCCAGCGGTCGGCGCTCATGACGGCGGCGCTCTCGGTGCGCCCGCTGGTGCCGACGCTGGTCAGGCGCGTGAGTATGGTTTTGCAGGCGGCGACCTGATTGCGCAATATCTGTAGCGACTGGGTGAGCTCGGCATCGTCGGCGTAGTCGTGCTGCAATTCGTCGGCGACGATGTTCATGGTCGCCAGCGGCGTCGACAACTCATGCGCAGCGCCTGCGGCCAGACTGCCCAGCGCGACGATCTGCTCATCGTGCAGCCGGGTTTCGCGGATGCGGGCCAGCGCCTGATCGCGCTGACGGATCGAGCCGGCCATCTTGCCAATGAAATACGCAATCAGCACTGCGCTGACGATGAAATTCAGCCACATGCCCGCCAGATGCAGGGAGAATTCGACTTCTCCGGGCGGCAGACTCAAGGGTACGAAAAGCCGCGTAAGCAGCGAATAGGCGATGACGCTGAGTATCGTCGTTGCCCAGGCGAAAGCGGCGGGCAGCGTAGTGGCGGCAATGATGATGGGCAGCAGGTACAACGATACGAACGGATTGCTGGCGCCGCCGCTGTAATACAGCAGCATGGTGAGCGCCGCCATGTCCGCCAGCAGCTGGACGAAAAACTCCAGCGCGGTGACCGGCCAGGGCTGCGCCAGCCGTAACCAGGTGACGACATCGAGCGCAATCAGCAGCGCGGTGACTGTCAGCATGGCCGCCAGCGGCAGGCCGATACCGAGCCAGTAATCGGCGGCGAATAACGCCAGCAGCTGCCCGCCTATCGCGTACAGGCGCAGGATGAACAGGTTGCGCAGCATGCCTTCTACAGGCACGGTGGACAAGGTCGGGGCGGAAGGGATCATGCAGGCATTTTACCCGCGTTCGCCAGTTTGACGTTAAAGTGCGACAATTTGTCGCATTTCATCATTGCGTTTTAGGCGCAACAATAGCTTATTTATCATGCGAGGGAACAATCATGAAACGTTTGGCGATTTTGCTGGGAATGTTGTGCACACAGGCTGCGCTGGCCGGCGATGTAACGGTCGAACACGCCTGGATGCGGGCGACAGCGCCGGGGCAGGCAGTCGCGGGTGCATTTATGGATATTACCAGCGCCGCCGATGCCAAACTGGTCGGTGCAAGCACGCCGCTGGCCGGTACCGCGCAGCTGCATACCATGAGCATGAGTCAGGGCATGATGGACATGCATGAAGTGAAAGATATTCCGTTGCCGAAGGGCAAAACCGTCAAACTGGCGCCTGGCGGCTTGCATGTCATGCTGTTCGATCTGAAGCAACCGATGAAACAGGGCGAGGTGGTGCCGCTCACGCTGGACATTGTCACCGCCCCCGGACACCATGAAAAAGTCGAAGTGAAAGTCGAAGTGCGCGATCTGGGCGGTCATTAAAACCAGTTCGGCAAATCGCGCTGTCACAGATCGGGTGTAATATCCTGTTTCTGCCTGAACATGCGATGGGAGCGGTATGCCGAACGTGCCGAACACGATCAGTCTGTTTCGCCTGCTGCTGGTGCCGCTGGTAGTCTATCTGCTGGCGATTTCCGCTTACGGCTATGCGCTTGCGGTATTTCTGACGGCAAGCGTGAGCGACGGCATAGACGGCTGGATTGCCCGGCACTACGATTTACGCACGGCGATAGGCGCGATACTGGATCCGGTAGCCGATAAGCTGGTGATTCTGGCCTGTCTGCTGATGCTGACCTGGCATGCGCTGATTCCGCTATGGTTGACGCTGTCCTTGCTGGCGCGCGATCTGATCATCGTCGTCGGGGCGATGGCGTACCGGCGCCTGACCGGACATCTGCAAGTGACGCCCACTCTGCTGGGAAAAATCCACATTTTTATGGAATTCGGCATGCTCTGCCTGGTTTTGGCGGATGCTGCCGGTATCGTTAGCCTGTCGCTGCAATGGTTGTTTATGCTGGTGCTGGCGACAGCGGTGCTATCTGGTTTGCATTACGTGTGGATATGGACGCGTAAAGCGGCTCGTTTTCTGGCCGGCAAGTCGCAGACCTGAATAATGCCAAAGCTGCCGCACCAGTTTCCCGAGTCGGCAGCTTTGGATCGACTGGCTTAAATCAGTTTGTTGGTGCAACGCAGGCGGTTCGCAATGACCCGCATGACGTGGATGCCGAAATTGGGTGTGTTCTGTATCAGGAACTTGAAGCGGGCCTGATCGACAGGCACGAATTTGCATTCTGAAGTTGTGACTACGGTTGCCGAGCGCAGGGCGCCATCCTCGATGACCGACATTTCACCCAGCATCGTGCCGCGAACCGCTTGTTCAACTACCTTGCCGTTTACCAGAATATTGGCGGTGCCGGACATGAGTACATACATGACATCGCCCGTATCGCCTTCCGAAAACAGCGTCTGGTCGGCGGGAACGCCACATAAATCGGATTCGTGATGAAACAGGTTCTCAAGTTCGAATTTCATGATGGTTCGCAGGAGTTCAGGGTGCGTCGATTATATAATCCATGCCGTCTGTAGGGCAATGCCAGAATTGTTGCAGTATGGTTACCGTTAATCCGCTCTTATCGATCAGTTCTAATCCGCGGCATATCGGAATCTGGGGGCGGCTGCATTGTATGCATTATTGGGTCAATGTAGCAGCGCAGATGACAAGCGGAAATGTGCATTGATTACGGTTACGATGCGATCTATATTGAAAGCAGACTATGCCCGCGAAGAAGCTTGCGTATTATGGGGCGTCAGCTTGTTAAACTATTGGGCGCTATTCGTGTCCATGTTGCGATAACGTTCGATTGTCGGCATGACAGGATGGGCGTTATCCGGTCTGAAGCTGCAATAAACATCCATTCGCATTGTTCAACTTGAAGGAGATGATTACATGAATTTAATACTTCGTAACACGCGGTCTGCTTTTGCAATTGCGGCGCTGGCTGGCGCCATGTTTGCGGGCAGTGCCGCTGCCGCGGAAACGGTAGTGGTGTTGAGCGGTGATCAGGAAGTGCCGGCCGTTGAAACATCAGCAACTGGCAGCGGCAGCATTACGGTGAATGCCGACAAATCGGTCAGCGGCAGCGTGACGACCTATGGCATTGCTGGCACCATGGCGCATATTCATGAAGCTGCGCCAGGGGAAAACGGCTCCGTCGTTATTCCGCTGAAACAGACTGCCCAGAATGTATGGTCCGTCCCTGCCGGCGCCAAGCTTACCGATGCGCAATATAAGAGTTTCGAGGCTGGCGACCTTTATGTCAACGTACATAGTCAGGCTCATCCCGGCGGCGAAATTCGCGGACAGCTGAAACCGTAACGGTCAGGCATTCGCGAGCGATATGTGCGGCCGCGGATGCCTGCCGGCGTTATCTCGGCGGCAGTGTCAGAATGTGAAACTGACGCCGGTATAAAGCGAACGGCCCATGCCGGGAACGGCAATCCCCCAGGGTACACCGTTGATCGACATGGTTTTCCCTTGTCCGACGTAGGCGCCGCCCAGCGGTAGCGCATAGGATTTGTCGAACAGGTTGTCTATGCCGATATCCAGCCGCACCTGCTGCCATTCGTAACTGCTGCGTAGATTGACCAGACTGTAGCCGCCTGTTTTCACTTCATTTCTGACTTGCGAGATATCCGTTTTGGCGGCAACAAACCGGGTTTCTATCGTATTGCGCCATTTTCCCATATGCTGCGTTATCGCCAGTTTCAGGTTTAACGGCATGATGTTGTACAGGTTGTCGCCTGTCGTCAGGTTCTCTCCCCGGGTGTAATTCGCTGCCGCCGTTGCGACAAAGTTGCCGTAATCGCGGGACGTTCCGATCAGCCTGTGGCCCGACAGGTCGATACCGTACAGCTGGGCAGTCTGATTGACGTATTGCAGCACGTTGAATTTGTTGACGGTGCAGGTGGTGCCGGGCCGGCATTCGGCATCGATGTAATTTTCCACATAGGTGTAATAGGGGGTGAATTTCAATCCCCATTGTTCTTTGGCGGCGTCGTGCCAGTCGGCGGTCGCGCTGAGCGTGTGCGCCACTTCCGGCTTCAGGTAGGGATTGCCGACATAGCCGTTACCGTCGCCGACGAAGTTATTCATGATGGCGGCCATGGCGTTGGTCGACCAGACATAGCGTTCGTAAAGATTGGGCGAGCGGGTTTTCTGCGCGTAGCCGAATTCGTATGTCTGCGTCGCGCTCGGGGTATAGCGGGTGAGCGCAGTCAGGTCGATGTTGTGATCCATGCGGCTGCGGTCGCTGGCGTTGAAGGCGTTTGCATCGGTCGCATAGCTGCTGTTATAGCCTTGTACCGCACCGCTATCCATGGTCACAATATCGCTGCGTATACCCATCTGGCTTAGCCATTGGGTATTCCAGCGCGCCTCCCATTCGCCGAATACGCTGAACCGGTCGCGCTGGCCGTTGTTGATATTCCAGAAGGTGTCGGGAGACATGCCGCCGGTACCGGATGCCGGCCACCAGTCGTCGAGTCGGTATTGCTGATATTCGCTGCCAATTTTGAGGGTGTCAGTTGCGGACAGGGCGATGTCTGTTTTGATCATGGCACCGGTATTTTTTCCTTCCGTATTCATCGGCATGCCGGGGGCAGTGCCGTATTGATATTGCTTGTCGTCGCCGAAATTCATTTCGTGCTGGGTTGTTTCGTGATAAACGCGCGCATCCAGCGCACCCCACTGATATTTTTCCTTGAAATGGAAATTGAGTTGGGTACTGTCGTTGCCGGTCATGTCCATGCGCTGGTTGGGGAAGGCTTCATACGGAATATGCTGGAAGCCCACCTTGAACTCGAGCAGCTTGCTGTCGCGGCGTAGCGCGAAACTCAGCGATTGATTTTCCGATTTGTAGGCGGTGGAGCCGACGGTGTTGCCGTCCAGCCAGCCTTTGCCGGTGGCGGCCAGACCTGCCGCCTTGAAAGTGCCGCCGGCCGAGTAATTGTCGGCTTCTGCGGTCGAGCCGTTGTAGCTGATGCTGGCATCCTCGTTGGCCAGCGTTGCCGACAGGTTCGCGCCTTTGGCGTTACCGTTGCTGCGGTAGTAAGTCCCTGCTTCGCCTTTACGCAAGGTACCCTGCCCCGGCTGGGCGAATTCCGGTGCAGCAGAATCTACCTGTATGGTGCCGCCTATGCTGTCGCCGCCGGCGCTGACGGGGGCGATGCCGGCAAATACTTTGGCACTGCCGACGCTGGTCGGATCGATATAGGATAGCGGCGAATTCATGTGGTTGGGACAGGCCGCGATCAGATCCATGCCGTCAACCTGGATGCGCAGGCGGTCGTCAGCCATGCCGTGTATCGTCGGCAGGCTGGAGACGCCGCCGGCAGAATACAGGTTGACGCCGGCGATGTCGCGCAGCAGGCTGGCGGTATCGCTGGTAGCGGGCCGCATCGACGGCAGATTGGCGGCGTCGAGATCGGTTGCGTTCAGCATCAGGTAATAGTTGGGCGCGGTAACGATTACGTCGGGCAGCCGGTAGGCGTCGTCGGCTACGGCAAAGTCGGATAACGCCAGGCTGAGTGCAGCCCAAAGCGCGCTGTGCTTGAGTTTCATTATGAGTTCCTCCCCTTTGATACAAAACCACATATGGTAATGAGGGGAGGAAAATCGCGGAATGTGACAAATTGCCACACTGTAGACATGGTCTTGCCGGCGGTTAAGCCAGCGGTGGTTTGTCGGGGTTACAGTCCCAGCTCGCTTAATCCCGGATGGTCGTCCGGGCGACGTCCTTGCGGCCAGTGAAATTTGCGTTCGGACTCGGCGATGGCCAAATCGTTGATGCTGGCGTAGCGGCGCTGCATCAGGCCGTGGGCGTCGAATTCCCAGTTTTCGTTGCCATAGGCGCGAAACCAGCGGTGTTCGGTGTCGCGCCATTCGTAGGCAAAGCGCACAGCGATGCGGTTGCCGTCGTATGCCCATAATTCCTTGATGAGCCGGTAATCGAGCTCGCGCTCCCATTTGCGGGTGAGGAAGGCGACGATTTGTTCGCGACCGTGCGGGAATTCGCTGCGATTGCGCCATTGGCTGTCGACGGTATAGGCCAGAGCGACGCGCGCCGGGTTGCGGCTGTTCCAGCCGTCTTCGGCCATGCGAACTTTTTGCGTGGCGGTTTCGCGGGTAAACGGCGGGCACGGCGGGCGGCTTTCGCTTTCGGTAAGGGGAAGTATTGCGTTCATGGCTGTCCTTGTCAGGTAAATAATCAGGCTGTTGCGGTCGGCGTCCACATGCCGGGCATGCCTGTATAGCCCTCGAGCGACTGGATCCGGGCAAGCCAGCCGGTAATGGCCGGATACGGTTGCAGGTCGATGTTGCCTTCTGGAGCGAGCGCGATGTAAGGGTATACGGCGATATCGGCAATGCTGATCCGGTCGCCGGCCAGCCATTGCTGACCGGCAAGTTGCGCTTGCAGGATGGCGAGCAGATTTGCGGTGGTTTGCTCGGCGTCGGCCAGATTGATGTCGCGTCCGAATTTGTGGTGCGCTCTTAACAAGGCCGGTCCGCGTGCGATTTCATTGGCGGCGGTGGAGAGCCACGCCATGACCTGCGCCATGGCGGCGGGCTCTAGCGGCAGCCAGTGTTCGGCGCCGTATTGCCGGGCCAGGTAGACCAGTATGGCCTGACTGTCGCGGATGGTGGTGTCGCCGTCTTCCAGCACCGGCACCTGCCCGAACGGGTTTTTGCTGAGAAATGCCGCGGATTTGTGCTCGCCTTCCTGCCCGTTCAGCGCGACGCTTTCATATTCCAGGCCAAGTAAAGCCAGCATCAGTCGGGCTTTGTGGCTGTGCCCGGAGCGCTGGAATTCATACAGTTTCATACGGTTTTCTCCTGTTTGATTAAGGGTTGCGAGGTTGTTGCGTTAATTGTCGTGCAGTTCGCTGTCGGTAGGCGGTACCAGCAGCATGTGCGGAATTCTCGATTTGCAGTTGCCGTAGACCTGCTCTGCCGTTACCCGGACATAGCGTTGCGCGAGCGGCCAGATGTCGGCATATGTCGATTGTGTTTCGACTATCTCTGCCCTCCCGTTCAGCCGTGCCCGCGTGCGCGACTGGAAATCGATGAACAGCATGCCGATGTGTCCGTTGACGATGATATTGCCTAGCGAGTTGTACAACCGGTTGCCGCGATAATCGGGAAACACCAGGGTTCGCTCGTCGAGTACCTTGACCAGCGGATAAGGCAGTCCGGCAACATCGTATTCGCGGCCGCGAAAGCTGCAATCGCATTCGCCTGCGGTATTTGCCGTGGCGATAAAAAAGCATGGCAGCTGCTCGATGAATTCGACCAGACCGGGCGGAATGCGTTCATGAAACATGCGATTAAGCCGCTGCTCATCCCAGACGCCGGTAGCATTGAAACGCTGCTGCGCTGCGAGTTCGCCTGCGTGCAACAGTGCGCTGATCGGGCGTGAGTCCGTGGGCGGATTTTTCGTGGGCTGGGTCATGGTCAGGGCTCCTCGGTACGATGAGAGCAACTTTGCCTGAATTCTGTCGCGGGTAGAATATCCGCCAGACGCAATTAATTATTGTGTTTAGTGGAATAGTCATGCATTACAATTTGATAATTGTTGCTTTGAATGGCGTTTTATATGGATAAACTGCATTTGATGACGGTGTATGTTGCCGTGGCCGAGGGCCAGGGTTTTGCGGCAGGCGCGCGGCGTATGGGCATGTCGCCGCCGGCGGTGACGCGGGCGGTTGCCAGACTCGAACGCGAACTGGGCGTCAAGCTGTTAACCCGCACCACGCGCCATGTGCTGGTCACGGATGCAGGTCGGCGCTATCTTGACGACGCGCGGCGCATACTCGGCGAAGTGGCCGAGGCTGATGAGGCGGCTGCAGGCATTAATGCTGAGCCGCGCGGCCATTTGACGGTGACTGCGCCGAGTCTATTCGGCAGGATGTTCGTACTGCCCGGCATTATCGGGTTTTTGCAACGCCATCCGGCAATGGAGGTGTCGGCGCTCTTGCTGGACAGAGTGGTCAATATGCTGGAAGAAGGCGTCGATGTGGCGGTGCGTATCGGCGAGTTGCCGGATTCGGGCATGACGGCAATTCGCGTCGGCGAAGTGCGTAGGGTGACGTGCGCCGCGCCGGACTACCTCGCTGCACACGGTACGCCGGCAGAACCGGCTGCGCTGCTGCAGCATTGCATCATCAATACCAGCAATATGGGCGCCGGCAACGAATGGAAGTTCGGTCACGCGGGCAATGCGACAACGATCCATGTCAAACCCAGACTGTCGGTCACGACCAATGATGCCGCCATAGAGACGGCCATGCAGGGTTTCGGCATTGCGCGCATCCTGTCGTATCAGGTCGCCGGCCTGTTTGAGACGGGCGCATTGATGCCGATACTAACCAGCTATGAACCGCCGCCGATGCCGATACATGTCATTTATCGGGAGGGCCGGCAGGCATCGGCTAAAGTCAGATCCTTCGTTGATATGATGGTGCCGCATTTGCAGGG
This sequence comes from Sulfuriferula sp., assembly GCA_031291235.1. Classification (GTDB taxonomy): domain Bacteria; phylum Pseudomonadota; class Gammaproteobacteria; order Burkholderiales; family Sulfuriferulaceae; genus Sulfuriferula. Next base: position 243,006 of record JARLJL010000009.1, on the reverse strand, counting down.
CAATAGCCGGTTGTTCTGAGACATGCTTGCGAGGTGCGGCCTTATTCGCCGATGGGCAGTAAAAATGCTAAAATGCGGGGTGTTGAATTCTGCATTTTAATGTTCGCTGTACGGCGTAATATTGTGAAAAAAATCTATATCAAGACGTTTGGCTGCCAGATGAACGAGTACGACTCGGACAAAATGGCGGATGTGATGCGCGAAGCCGAAGGCATGACGCCTACCAACGATCCGGCTGACGCCGACGTGATTTTGTTCAATACCTGCTCGGTGCGCGAAAAAGCGCAGGAGAAGGTGTTTTCCGATCTGGGGCGGGTGCGCGAACTGAAAGCGGCCAAACCGGATCTCATTATCGGCGTCGGCGGCTGCGTGGCCAGCCAGGAAGGCGCCACTATCCTCGCGCGGGCGCCCTATGTCGATGTGGTGTTCGGCCCGCAAACCCTGCATCGTCTGCCTGCGCTGATAGAGAAACGGCGCAGCAGCGGACGTTCGCAGCTGGATATTTCCTTCCCGGAAATTGAGAAATTCGATCATCTGCCGGCCGCCAAGGTCGAGGGCGGCGCAGCTTTCGTCTCCATCATGGAAGGTTGTTCCAAGTATTGTTCGTTCTGCGTGGTGCCCTACACGCGCGGCGAGGAAGTGTCGCGGCCGTTTGACGATATTCTTACGGAGATCGCGGGACTGGCTGCGCAAGGGGTGAAAGAAGTCAATCTGCTCGGACAGAATGTCAACGCCTATCGCGGCCGGATGGCCGATGGCGAAATGGCGGATTTTGCGCTGCTGCTGGAGTACGTGCATGAGATTCCCGGTATCGAGCGCCTGCGCTATACCACCAGTCATCCGCGCGAATTCACGCCGCGCCTGATCGAGGCTTATGCGCGCTTGCCGAAACTGGTGTCGCTGCTGCATTTGCCGGTACAGTCGGGATCGGATCGCATACTTGCCGCCATGAAACGCGGGTATACCGCGCTGGAATACAAGTCGATTATCCGGCGCTTGCGTGAAGTTCGTCCCGATATTGTGATATCGTCGGATTTTATTATAGGTTTTCCGGGTGAGACCGATGCCGATTTTGAGGCGACTATGCAATTGATAGAGACGGTGGGTTTCGACACTTCCTACAGCTTTATTTACAGCAAGCGTCCCGGTACGCCGGCAGCGGATTTGCCCGACGATGTGGCGCATGCGGTAAAACAGGCGCGCCTGGCACGAGTGCAGGCTGCCATCGATGCCAATACGCATGCGATCAGTCAGGCCATGGTCGGCACCCTGCAACGCGTGCTGGTAACGGGGCAGGCTAAAAAAGACGCCAACGATCTGAGCGGGCGCACCGATAATAATCGCGGCGTGCATTTCGCCGGGCATCCGCGGTTGATAGGGGAAATCGTGACGGTTAAAATCACTCAGGCCCAAACCTACAGCCTGCGCGGCGAAGTGGTCGTGCAATAATGGAAGTGACTTTCGCGCCTGTCGACAACGTCAAGCTGGCCAATTTGTGCGGTTCGCTGGAAGAAAACTTGCGTCAGATCGAGATTGCGCTGGATGTGGTCATTGCCCGGCGCGGCGAACATTTCCATATCACCGGTAAAACGGCAGCCATGCGCCGCGCGGCTGCCTTGCTGGAAAATTTTTATCAAAAAGCCGCAGTGCCGGTGAATATCGAGGACATACAGCTGGCGCTGGTAGAAATAGCGCATCAGGATCTGCCGTCCGGCGACACTGCACCCATACTGATGACCCGGCGCAGCGATCTGCGCGGTCGCACCCCGCGGCAAAACACCTACCTCACCCAGATACAGGCGCACGACATCACTTTCGGCGTCGGCCCTGCCGGTACCGGCAAGACATTTCTGGCCGTAGCCAGTGCAGTGGATGCGCTGGAACGGGATCTGGTAAAGCGTATCATATTGACGCGTCCTGCAGTTGAAGCCGGCGAACGTCTGGGATTCCTGCCCGGCGATCTGGCGCAAAAAATCGACCCGTATCTGCGTCCGTTGTATGATGCGTTATACGATCTTATGGGCTCCGATAAAATGGGCAAGTTTTTTGAACGCGGCACGATAGAAATTGCACCGCTGGCGTATATGCGCGGACGCACCTTGAATCAGGCGTTCATCATTCTGGACGAAGCGCAGAACACCACGCCGGAACAGATGAAAATGTTCCTGACACGCATCGGCTTCGGTTCCAAAGCCGTCATTACCGGCGATGTGACGCAGGTCGATCTGGCGCGCCACCAGAAGAGCGGGCTGGTCGATGCCGGCGAAGTGTTGCAGGACGTTCGCGGTATCGCCTTTACTCATTTCCAGTCAGATGACGTAGTGCGCCATCCTTTGGTCGCCCGCATCGTTAATGCATATGAAAAACGTGATCAAGCCCGCTGAACCCTCCCCCCGAAGTCCTGTCCCGCATCCGCGTTTAACCGTTTCGGTTCAACGCGCCATGCGGGCCGCAGATGCACCCAGCCGTATTCAAATCATCAAATTCGCCCGTGCCGCGCTGGAGCGCGACGCTGAAATCACCTTGCGCATCGTCAACGAAGTCGAAGGCCGACAGCTTAATCACGACTATCGTCACAAGGATTACGCAACCAATGTGCTATCGTTTGTATACGAAACGGCTCCGGTTGTGCTGGGCGATCTGGTGCTGTGTGCGCCGGTAGTCACGCGCGAAGCGCAGGAACAGGGTAAGTCCGTATTGGCGCATTATGCGCATCTGATCGTACACGGCGTGCTGCATCTGCACGGTTACGATCATGAAAACGAGGCAGATGCGGCACAAATGGAAGCACGGGAAATAGCAATTGTTACCGGGTTGGGCTTCCCCGACCCTTATTCTGAGATGGAGTCACAGTATCATGGATGAACCTTCCAAACCGAGCTGGTTCGAGCGTCTGGGGGCATTGCTCAATCACGAGCCGGAGACGCGCGACGAGTTACTGGATATCATGCAGGGTGCATATCAGCACAATCTGCTTGATGCCGACGCGCTGGCAATGATAGAAGGCGTGTTGCAGGTTTCCGAAATTCAGGTGCGCGATATCATGATCCCCCGGGCGCAAATGGATGTGATCGATATCAACGATCCGCCGCACGCTTTCATTCCGGTCGTGATAGAAACTGCGCACTCGCGTTTTCCCGTATTCGATAAAAACAAGGACGATATTATCGGTATCCTGCTGGCCAAGGATCTGCTGCGTTTTTATGCCGAATCCAGCTTCCATGTGCGCGAAATGTTGCGCCCCGCCGTGTTTATCCCCGAATCCAAACGTTTGAACGTGTTGCTCAAGGAGTTCCGCGCCAGCCGTAATCATATGGCCATCGTGGTCGATGAGTATGGCGGCGTTGCCGGGCTGGTGACGATAGAAGACGTGCTCGAACAGATAGTCGGCGATATCGAGGACGAATACGATTTCGATGAGACTGAAGACAATATCATTCAGGACAAGGGTGGGCGTTATCGCGTCAAGGCGGTGACCGAGATCGCCGATTTTAATGAGGTGATGGGGACTGAGCTGGATGATGCCGATTACGACACTATAGCCGGACTGGTGGTAAATCGTTTCGGCCACATGCCCAAGCGCGGTGAGACCATCGTGTTCGACGGGCTTAAATTCGAGGTGCTGCGTGCCGATACGCGGCGCGTGCATACGCTGCTGGTAGAAAAAAAGATGCAGCCTGAAACGGCTAGCCAGCAATAGGCTAAATAAAAAAGGCAGCCGAAGCTGCCTTTTTTATGGGTGAAACGAATTACTTGACGACAGCAGCCAATTCGCCCTTGACGTACTTGGCAGCCATCTTTTCCAGATCAATCGGTTTGATTTTGCTGGCTTGGCCTGCAGAACCGAAAGCTTCGTAACGCAGACGGCAGATTTCCTGCATGGCTTTGGTGGAAGCGATCAGGAATTTGCGCGGATCGAATTCCGATTTGTTTTCAGCCAGGAATTTACGCACTGCACCGGTAGATGCCATGCGCAGGTCGGTATCGATGTTGACCTTGCGCACGCCGTGCTTGATGCCTTCAACGATTTCCTCGACTGGCACGCCGTAGGTTTCGCCCATGTCGCCGCCGAAATCGTTAATGATTTTCAGCCATTCCTGAGGAACCGAGGAAGAGCCGTGCATCACCAGGTGGGTGTTAGGGATGCGTGCGTGGATTTCCTTGATACGACCGATTGCCAGAATGTCGCCCGTAGGTGGACGGGTGAATTTGTATGCGCCGTGCGAGGTGCCGATAGCGATAGCCAGTGCGTCTACACCGGTTTTCTTGACGAAATCGGCGGCTTCTTCAGGATCGGTCAGCAGTTGCGAGTGATCCAGCGTGCCTTCTGCGCCAACGCCGTCTTCTTCGCCGGCCATGCCGGTTTCCAGAGAGCCTAGGCAACCCAATTCGCCTTCAACCGACACGCCGACTGCATGAGCGATTTCGACAACTTTGCGGGTGATTTCGACGTTGTATTCGTAGCTGGCAGGCGTTTTGGCGTCTTCTTTCAACGAGCCGTCCATCATCACCGATGAGAAACCATCGGTAATCGAACGTACGCAAACCGGCATGCTGGCACCGTGATCCTGGTGCATGACTACCGGGATATGCGGATAAGCTTCAACCGCAGCGGTGATCAGGTGGCGCAGGAAGCTGGCGCCGGCGTATTTGCGCGCACCGGCGGATGCCTGCATGATGACAGGGCTGCCGCATGCATCGGCAGCTTGCATGATGGCGTGCACTTGTTCGAGGTTGTTAACGTTGAAAGCCGGCAAGCCATAGCCGTTTTCAGCAGCATGGTCTAGCAATTGGCGTAATGAAACGAGTGCCATTTTAATCTCCTTGGTAAGTAAATAAATTAATTTTTGCGATGCTTGTATTCGCCCACTTTCACAATTTTCATGGTGTTGGTACCGCCGGCCTCACCGATGGGTTCGCCTATGGTGAGCACGATCTGGTCGCCTTCGCGGACGGCGCCGCGGCGACGCAATTCTTCCTCTGCTTCGATTAGCAGGGCATCGCGATCCTTGGTATCCACTTTGAAATTGATCGGGTACACGCCGCGATACAACGTGACTTTGCGGCGGGTAGAAACTTCCGGTGTGAGCGCGTAGATCGGTACCGCAGTACTGATGCGCGACATCCATAAGCAGGTTGATCCGGACTGGGTTAATGCTGCAATTGCCTTGACATTGTCCAGGTGGGTTGCGGTAAAGATCGCAGCCAGCGCCACCGATTCGTCGACACGGGCAACTTCCTTGTCCAGTTTGTTGCTGCTGAATTCCTGTTCCTGCTCTTTTTCCGCTTCGATACAAACGCGGTGCATCGCGGCGATGGCTTCGACCGGATAGGAACCGGCAGCCGTTTCTGCTGATAGCATCACGGCATCGGTACCATCCAGTACGGCATTGGCAACGTCGGACACTTCGGCGCGGGTTGGAATCGGATTTTGTATCATCGATTCCATCATTTGCGTGGCAGTAATGACAGGTTTATTGTGTTTGCGAGCCATGCGGATCATTTTTTTCTGCAGGGCGGGAACGGCAGCATCGCCGACTTCCACACCCAGATCGCCGCGCGCTACCATGATGGCATCCGACGCCAGTACGATCTCTTCCAGGGCTTCAATGGCTTCGGCGCGTTCGATTTTGGCGACCAGCATGCCGTGACCGCCGGCTTCCTTGAGCAGGCGCCGTGCCAGATGCATATCGTCAGCCGAACGCGGGAATGAAATGGCGATGTAATCGGCTTGAAGCGCGGCAGCCGTTTTCAGGTCTTCCATGTCCTTGTCGGTCAATGCTGCGGCGGACAGGCCACCGCCTTTGCGGTTGATGCCTTTGTTGTTGGAGAGCACGCCGCCCTGTATGACTTTGCAGATGATTTCCGCACCTTTGACTTCTTCGACCCACATTTCGATACGTCCGTCGTCGAGCAGCAGGGTTGCGCCACGTTCCAGATCCTTGGGCAGGTCCTTGTAGTCGAGACCGACGCGTTCCTGATTGCCCAGCGTGCAATTGGCATCCAGAATAAAGCGGTCGCCGGTTGCCAGCGTGATTTTGGTATCGGCGAATTTGCCTACGCGTATTTTCGGGCCTTGCAAATCGGCCAGCACGCCGATTGCGCGGCCGCGAGCTCGAGCCAGCGAGCGTACCAGCTCGGCGCGATCGATATGGTCCTGAGCCGTGCCGTGAGAAAAGTTAAGGCGAACTACATCGAGTCCGGCTTCCATCATTTTGTCTAATACTTTTGCGTCGTTAGAGGCCGGACCTAATGTGGCGACGATTTTAGTTCTGCGTATCATTGAAAGTTTACCAGTTCGTGAGTCGACTAAAGTGGGGCGGGTGCCACTATGCACCCGCTATTCTACTCATTTTGCTGCAGCACGTTGTTCCAGAATGTCTACGGCCGGCAATTTTTTGCCTTCGAGGAATTCGAGGAATGCGCCGCCTGCAGTGGAAATATAAGACACTTTGTCGTAAATGTCATATTTTTGGATGGCGGCAATGGTGTCGCCGCCGCCGGCCAGCGTGAATGCGCTGGTGTTGGCGATAGCATCGGCGATGGTTTTGGTGCCGGCGCCGAACTGGTCGAATTCAAATACGCCTACCGGGCCGTTCCATACTACGGTACCGGCTTTCATGATGATGTCGGCGAGTTCCTGGGCGGACTTGGGACCGATATCGAAAATCATGTCGTCGTCGGCCACTGCATCGGCGTTTTTCAGCACAGCGGGTTCATTTGCGTCGAATTTCTTGCCGCAAACCACATCGACGGCAACCGGGATGGTCGCGCCGCGTGCTGTCATCTTTGCCATCAGGGCTTGTGCAACAGGTACCAGGTCGTCTTCGCACAGCGATTTGCCGACATTCTTGCCGGTAGCCTTGATGAAGGTATTGGCAATGCCGCCGCCTACGACCATTTGGTCCACTTTTTCGGACAGGGCTTCAAGCACGGTGAGTTTGGTTGAAACCTTGGAGCCGCCAACGATGGCAACCATCGGGCGTGCAGGGCTCAACAGCGCCTTGGTCAGGGCTTCCAGTTCTTCGGTCAGCAGGATGCCGGCAGCGGCGATGGGCGCAAATTTGGCAACGCCGTGGGTGGAGGCTTCGGCGCGGTGAGCGGTACCGAAGGCGTCCATTACGAACACGTCGCACAGTGCAGCGTATTTTTTTGCGGTTTCATCGACGTTTTTCTTTTCGCCAATGTTGAAACGTACGTTTTCCAGCAGTACCAGTTCGCCTTCGGCAACGTCGAAACCGCCGTCGATCCAGTCCTTGATCAGGCGTACGGGTTTTCTCAGGTTGGCAGACAGTACATCGGCAACCGGCTTGAGCGAGTTTTCCTCGGAGTATTCGCCTTCAGTCGGGCGGCCCAGATGCGAGGTAACCATCACCTTGGCACCGGCCTTCAGGCAGTGTTCGATAGTGCGCATGGATGCGGTGATGCGGGCGTCGGAAGTGACTTTACCGTCCTTGACGGGGACGTTCATGTCGGCACGGATGAAAACGCGTTTGCCCTTGAGATCGAGATCGGTAACTCGGATAAAAGCCATAATGTTCTCCAGATTAAAGTAAGGTTTAAGGGGTGGCGCCGGCCAGTCCTTAAAGCTCACGCTGTAACGTGTCGAACGCTGTATCAGGCATCAGACCCGATACAGCGTTCGATTATTTGCCGATCTTATTACTTGGCAACGGTTTCCACGACACGCAACATGTTGCAGGTGTAGCCGTATTCGTTATCGTACCAGGCAACCACTTTAACGAAAGTGCTGTCCAGCGCAATACCCGCATCCGCGTCGAAAATGGATGGGCAGGTGTTGCCGCGGAAGTCGGTGGAAACCACTTTGTCGGTGGTGTAACCCAGCACGCCCTTCATAGGACCTTCGGAAGCGGCCTTCATCGCAGCGCAAATCTGTTCGTAGGTAGCTTCCTTGTTCAGTTCTACGGTCAGATCCACAACGGATACGTCAGAAGTTGGCACGCGGAACGCCATGCCGGTCAGCTTCTTGTTCAGCTCAGGGATGACCACGCCTACAGCCTTGGCCGCGCCGGTAGACGACGGAATGATATTTTCCAGAATGCCGCGACCGCCGCGCCAGTCTTTGCTGGATGGGCCGTCTACGGTTTTCTGGGTAGCGGTTGCAGCGTGCACGGTGCTCATCAGGCCGCGCTTGATACCGAAGTTGTCGTTCAGTACCTTGGCGACAGGTGCCAGGCAGTTGGTGGTGCAGGAAGCAGCGGAAACAATCGCTTCTCCGGCGTACTTGGTATGGTTGACACCGTATACGAACATCGGGGTGTCGTCTTTGGACGGCGCGCTTTGTACCACTTTTTTGGCGCCGGCATTGATGTGTGCCTGGCAGGATTCCTTGGTCAGGAAGAAACCGGTGGATTCGATGATGATATCGGCACCGACTTCGCCCCATTTCAGGTTGGCAGGATCGCGCTCGGCGGTCAGACGGATTTTCTTGCCGTTAACGATCATGTGGTTGCCTTCAACCGATACGGCACCGTTGAAGCGGCCGTGTACAGAGTCGTATTGCAGCATGTATGCCAAATACTCGGGGTCAAGCAAGTCATTGATGGCGACCACTTCCAAGTTTGGGAAATCCTTGGCGATAGCACGGAATGCCATGCGGCCGATACGGCCAAAGCCGTTAATACCTACTTTGATTGCCATTGTTACTACTCCTTAGCGATAAAAAAAACGGTAGCAGCCGCCATCGCGGCGCATGAGCGCGCGATAGCGGTTTAAGGATGCTGAATTACAGTACGCCTTTGACAGTATTCACCACATTGTCTACGGTGAAGCCAAAGTGTTTGAACAGTTCCGGAGCCGGAGCGGATTCGCCGAAGGTATCCATGCCGACGACAGCGCCTTCCAGACCGACATACTTGCGCCAGAAGTCGGAAACGCCGGCTTCGATAGCGACGCGCACGATACCCTTGGGCAGTACGCTGGCCTTGTATGCGGCATCCTGGCGGTCAAATACATTGGTGGAAGGTATGGATACGACGCGTGCTGCGATACCTTGTTCGGCAAGCACGGCTTGCGCCTTGACTGCCAGTTCGATTTCCGAACCGGTAGCGATCAGCACAACCTTGGGATCGGCTACATCCTTGAGCACATAACCGCCGCGGGCGACATTGGCGATGGTGGCTTCGTCGCGCGCCATGAACGGCAGATTCTGGCGGCTCAGGATCAGGCTGGTCGGGCCAGTGGTGCGGCTGACGCCCTGACCCCAGGCAACGATGGTTTCCAGCGTGTCGCAAGGGCGCCATACGTCCATGTTCGGGATCATGCGCAAGGTCGCAGTCTGTTCAACCGGCTGATGGGTAGGGCCGTCTTCGCCCAGACCGATGGAGTCGTGGGTGAAGACGTAGATCACGCGTTTCTTCATCAGTGCGGACATGCGCAATGCATTGCGGGCGTATTCCGAGAACATCAGGAAGGTGCCGCCGAACGGCAGCAAACCGCCGTGCAGGGACATGCCGTTCATGATGTGGCTCATGCCGAATTCGCGCACGCCGTAGGAAATGTAGTTGCCGACGCTCTTGCCGTGGACGTGGTGGCAGCCTGTCCAGTTGGTCAGGTTGGAGCCGGTCAGGTCGGCAGAGCCGCCGAGAAATTCAGGCAGGGCCGGAGCCAGCGCATTGATGGCGATTTGCGATGCCTTGCGGGTAGCAACGGTTTCAGCCTTGGCATTGACGGCAGCGATTGCACCAGCCAGGAATTCGTTCCAGTTGGCCGGCAGCTCGCCTGTCATGCGGCGGGTGAATTCCGCTGCTTCTGCAGGATAGGCTTTGGCGTATTCTGCGAACTTGTTGTCCCACAGGCTTTCCAGGCCAGCGCCCTTGGTGCGTGCGTCCCAGCCTTCATATACGTCGGCAGGGATTTCAAACGGCGCATGATTCCAGCCGATGTTTTTGCGGGTATCGGCGATTTCCTGCGCGCCTAGTGCAGCACCGTGCACATCGTGCGTGCCTTCCTTGTTGGGCGAGCCTTTGCCGATGATGGTTTTGCAGCAAATCAGGCTGGGCTTGTCGGTAACAGCTTTGGCAGCTTGTACGGCGGCTTCGACGGCTTCGGCGTTATGGCCGTCTACGCCGGCGATAACGTGCCAGCCGTAGGATTCGAAACGCTTGGGCGTGTCGTCGGTAAACCAGCCTTCAACGTGACCGTCGATGGAAATGCCGTTGTCGTCCCAGAATGCGGTCAGTTTGCCCAGACCCCAGGTGCCGGCCAGCGCACAGGCTTCGTGGGAAATACCTTCCATCAGGCAGCCATCGCCCAGAAATACGTAGGTGCTGTGGTTGACGATTTCGTGGTCGGGTTTGTTGAATTGGGCTGCCAGCAGCTTTTCTGCCATCGCCATACCCACGGCGTTGGTGATGCCTTGACCCAACGGCCCGGTCGTGGTTTCCACGCCTGGGGTGTAGCCCAGTTCAGGATGGCCCGGTGTCTTGGAATGCAGCTGGCGGAAATTTTTCAGCTCTTCGATAGGTAAGTCGTAGCCAGTCAGGTGCAACAGCGCGTAAATCAGCATCGAGCCGTGACCGTTGGACAGCACGAAGCGGTCACGATCAAACCAGTGCGGGTTGGCCGGGTTGTGACGCAGGTGATGATTCCACACCACTTCCGCGATTTCGGCCATGCCCATAGGCGCACCGGGGTGGCCCGATTTGGCTTTTTCCACGGCATCCATAGCTAGCGCGCGGATGGCGTTTGCGAGTTCGGTACGAGTTGCCATTGCTTTTTCCTTAGAAAATAAAAAATGAGGTAGCGCTGATCAGCTGAAAGTTTCCGATTATCGCCGACATGGCGAATTTCAGCAAGTATGACGAGCGTCCAAATATATCGAAGTCGGTAAAAATAGTGTGCTAATTCAAACGTTAGGGGCCGGTTTCAGGTTGGCGGCATGTATCCATTCGCGCCACTCCTTAAACAGGTCGTTGCCGAGCGCGGCAACGACCGAGCGTTGCCAGGGATCGTCGGCCCAGAAATCGTCGCAGAGCAGCGTGCAGCAATGCCCGCCTGCTTCTTCCATGATCAGGCAGCCGGCAGCGTAGTCCCACAGCTTCTGGCCGCCGTGCAGGTAAACGTCGAATCGTCCGGCAGCGACATAGCACCAGTCCAGCGTGCTCGCGCCGAAATTGCGCTGGGAGGTATAGGGCGGGTGCAGAGCAATTTGCGCGGTGATATTGTCGTTGATGCGCTTCAATTCCACAGCGGCCAGACTGTGATGCAGGTCGGGTGCGCGCGTTCTGATGGGTAGCGAGAAGCCGTTGAGAAATGCGCCGCAGCCGCGTTCGGCATAAAACATCTCGTCGGCTACCGGGTCGTAAATAACGCCAAGCACGCTTTTGCCATGCTTCATGAGTGCTACCGACAGCGCGAAATAAGGGATGCCGTTGACGAAATTGGAGGTGCCGTCTATCGGGTCTATGCACCACAGGCCGTCAACGCCGGCAGCCCATTGCCGGGACTGTTCTTCCTCGCTCATTTCCTCGCCCAGTACCGGATAAGGGGCAAGTTTGTGCAGTGCTGTTGCAAGCGCTTGCTGGCAGGCGATATCGGCTTCCGTACACATGCTGCCGTCCGTTTTGTGGTTGTGTGCCACGTTGAGGTAGCGCGGCATGACTTCGGTCTGTGCAACTTGTTTAACAATAGCGATAACTTGATTGAGCATAGTAAAGTAAAAGTGAGTGGGTGATCAGGCTTTCCACTTGATCGAGCAGCCCATGCCGGGAATTTGATCGAGCGGGCCTTTTTGGGAGATAGCCACCAGCTTCATGGCTTCGAACAGATCGCGGCGGACGTCTTCGGGTGCCGCTTCCTTGCGGGAGGCATCGAATCGACCGCGGTATTGCAATTCGCCTGTGCGGTTGAATCCGAAAAAGTCGGGCGTGCATACGGCATCGTAGCTATGCGCGACAGTTTGCGTTTCGTCATATACGTACGGAAACGGAAAATCGAATTCGGCAGCAACTTTAACCATGTTGTCGAATGAGTCTTCGGCGTAGTCCGCCGGATCGTTGGACATGATGGCGATGCTGTTGATCCCGTGTTGGTCGCGTAATTCGCGGCAATCGCGTACCAGTCGCGGCCGGATTGCCTGTACATACGGGCAATGGTTACAGATAAACATGACCAGCAGGCCGTTTTCGCCCATGCTCGTCGAGAGCGAATAGCGTTTGCCGTCGATGCCGGGCAAATCAAAATCGGGGGCTTGCCAGCCGAATTGGCAAACCGGGGTTTGTAAACTGACCATTTCAGCTCCGATGATAAATCTCGTTAATTACACGTTATCATACCATGTAAGCCATTTACTAATCAGTAAGCCATGCCGCGTTTCTATATTGCTCATACACCGATACTCAATACCCGGATGAATCTGCCAGATGCCGCTGCGCATCATGCGGCACGCGTGCTGCGACTGAATGCGGGCGATGTCGTCGTGCTGTTCGACGGGTCGGGCAGCGAGTGGGTGTCGACCATCAACTGTATCGACAAACGCGATGTCGAAGTCGAAGTACATGAGCGCCTTGCCGTCAGCCGCGAATCGCCGCTGACAGTGACGCTGGTACAGGGCATTTCCAGCGGCGACCGCATGGATTACACCCTGCAGAAAGCGGTCGAACTGGGCGTGGCGCGCATCCAGCCGCTGGCGTGCGCGCGCAGCGTCGTCAAACTGGCGGGCGAGCGTGCCGACAAGCGCCGCAGTCATTGGCAAAACCTGGTGATTGCGGCATGCGAACAATGCGGGCGCAATGTCGTGCCCGAGGTGGCTGCGGTCGAGACCTTGCCGAACTGGCTGGCAAACTCCCCCGCCCAGCCTCTGCGCATCATGTTCTCGCCTGATGCCGATGCAAGCTTGCATACGCTTGCCAAACCCGAGACGGGTGTGGAGATACTGGCCGGCCCCGAGGGCGGCTTCAGTCCGGATGAGTACCGGTCCGCTGTTACGGCAGGTTTTACCCCGGTACGTCTGGGGCCGCGGGTGCTGCGCACGGAGACTGCGGCAGTGGCGGCATTGAGCGCCATGCAGGTATTGTGGGGGGATTTTTAACTGGTTTTATTTTTGGTATACACTGTAATCTTTACTAGGGAAACTTTCTAATAATAATGCCGACCATGCCGCCTACTTCCTTTGTTCACTGGTTTCGTGCCGCTGCGCCTTATATACACGCGTTCCGCGGCAAGACGTTCGTGCTCGCGTTCGGCGGCGAAGTGCTGACCGACGGACAATTCACGCGTCTGGCGCACGATCTGAATCTGCTTAACAGTCTGGGCGTGCGTCTGGTGCTGGTGCACGGCGTGCGCCCCCAGGTGGAGGAGCATCTGACCGAGCGGCAGGCGGCAATCCGTTATGTGGACGGCTTGCGGGTAACCGATGCCGCTGCGCTGGCGTGCGTGAAGGAAGCGGTAGGCGAAGTGCGGGTCGAGATCGAGGCGTTATTGTCGATGGGGCTGCCCAACAGTCCGATGGCGAATGCCGACATACGCGTTGCTTCGGGCAATTTCGTCACTGCGCGGCCATTGGGGGTGCGGCAGGGCGTGGATCTGATGCATACCGGCGTGGTGCGCAAAATCAACGCGGCAGCAATACGGCAGCGGCTGGACGATAACGATATGGTGTTGTTGTCGCCATTGGGTTATTCGCCTACCGGCGAGATATTTAATCTGTCGCTGGAGGATGTGGCGACCGCGGCAGCGCAGGCGCTGGTTGCGGACAAGCTGATTTTTCTGATGGAGACCGAAGGTGTGCAGGACGTGGCGGGCAATTTGCTGCATATACTGACCGTACCCGAAGCGCAGCAAGTGCTGGCGCAACATCCCAATGTGGCAGACGACGTGGGCTATTACCTGCCGTGCGCGATTGCTGCGTGTCGGCAGGGCGTGAAACGCGTGCATCTGATCAGCCGCCATATCGACGGCGCGTTGCTGAGTGAGCTGTTCACTCATGAAGGTGTGGGTACGATGCTGACGCCGGCGCGATTGGAAACCTTGCGTACGGCAACGATAGACGATGTAGGCGGCATACTGCAGCTGATCCATCCGCTGGAAGAGGAAGGCATGCTGGTGCGTCGCTCGCGCGAGCGGCTGGAGATGGAGATAGAACGCTTTATCGTGCTTGAGCACGACGGATTTCTGATCGGTTGCGCGGCGCTTTACCCGTTTGCGGAAGAGCGCGTGGGCGAGCTGGCGTGTCTGGCAGTGCATCCGGATTATCGCGGCAGCGCGCGCGGCGACGATTTGCTTGAAGCGGCAGAAAAGGCGGCGCGGTCAGCGGGTTTTGAACGCTTGTTCGTGCTCACTACCCATACTGCGCACTGGTTTGTCGAGCGCGGTTTTGTCAATGCCTACGTGAGCGAGTTGCCGATGCAGAAGCAGACTTTATACAATTATCAGCGACGCTCCAAGGTGTTTGTCAAGACGCTATGAAGCTGACCCGCCGTCAATTCTGCGCTGCGCTTGCGCTTACTGCCTTGCCGATAACGGGACGGGCAGGCTCGACGGTATTAACCATAGGGCTGTTCCCGAATCTCCCTGCGCGCAGGCTGATAGAGCTGTATCAGCCGCTGGCCGATTACCTGGCGGCGCAGCTGGGGTGTCAGGTACGATTGTTTTCCGCCAGGGATTTCAGGTCTTTTTACAAGGCGACGCACGATAATCAGTTCGATGTTGTGGTGACAGCGCCGCATCTCGCTTGGCTGGCCATGGTGGAGTCGGATTATCGGCCATTGGTCACGTTTACCAATCCGATATCCGGGGTGGTGATCGTCAGGCGTAATGCGCCTATTCCGGTGCCGGGCAATTGCGACGGTAAAGTGGTTGCGATGATAGATCCGTTGGCCATAGTCAGTCAGCTGGGGCTGGAATATCTGAAATTGATAGGTTTGACAGCGAATGTGGATTATCGGGTCGCGGTGTACAGTAACCATGCCAATGCCGCACTCGCAGTGACAACGGCGCAGGCGGATTGTGCGGTAATCGGCAAATTGCCGTTCCAGCAAATGCCTGCAGAAGTGCAAAGCAAATTGCGCATCATCGGGGAAACACAAAGCGTACCCAGCCAGTTTGTCATGGTCGGAGCCGCAGTGCCGGCGTCGCTGCGCGAGCGCATTCGCACGGCGTTGATCGGGTTCAACTACGTTGCTGTGGGCGCGGATTTCATTAAAACCAATCATATAGGCGCTATCGTCGCTGCAAACCCCGATGCACTGGCGGCGGTTAAACCTTATGCGCTGGTAACGCGCGCGATGTTAAGTCAGGGCGGCGAATGAAGTTTGGCGCTCATTTCCCCTTGTGGCTCAAGATCCTGGCCGCAGCGCTAACTGTGCAGTTGCTGGTTCTGTTCGCGTTGGGTTATACCAGCATTACGTTGCTGAACCGTACCTTGATGCAGCAAAATCAGATGCGCTTGGACGAACTGCGCCCCCTGCTTAATACCAATCTGGCTAATGCGCTATTTCAGCGCGATCTGGCGGGGATTCATGCGCTGTTACATAACGTGCAGCGCGACGAAGGCATCAGCTATTTGTGGCTGGTAGATGAAGACGGCAGGTTCGTCGAACAGGCGGGAAATGTGCCTGCCGGCGTCAAGACGCCGGGTGCGGCATTCGGCAAGTTGTCTGCGGACACTGTGGACAATGTGCTGCCCATCACGCTCGGCGCCTCGCGATACGGTACCCTGCATTTCGGCTTGTCGACCAAATTCGCAGAACTGGCGCAGCAACATCTGATTAAATTGGGTTTTCTGGTGGCCGGTATCACCGAGCTGATCGCCTTTCTGTTGCTGCTGGTGCTGAGTATCTGGTTAACACGGCATTTGCGTCAGCTGGCTACCGCCAGCCAGAGTCTGGCAGCCGGAGATTTGCATATCAAGTTGCCGGTCAATACCGATGATGAAGTGGGTCAGCTCAATGCCGCCTTTAACGCGATGGCGGAAAGCTTGCAGCAGCGTATTGGCGCCCTGCAGGATGCCGAAGCCAGGCAGCGCGACGCACTGGCGTATGTGCGTGAAGAAGAAGCGCGACTGGTAGCGCTGTTGTCGGCGATGACACTAGGTATCGTGTTTGTCGATAACGCCGGGCTGGTGGTTTACTGCAATCCGGCTTTTGAGCATATCTGGCGGATACGCAGCCGCGAACAGGTCATCGGCAAGTCCGCCTCGGACCTGCTGCAGGAGTCCAGCATGGCGCTGGTTAATCCGCTGCATTTTTCCGAGCATATCGTGCGCGTATTGCGCCCGGGCGGCGGAATGGCGGAATTCGAAATCGAGATGGCGGACGGCCGGCTTGTTACCCATGCAACGCGATCCGTATTGGCGGACGATGGCCAGGTAATGGGTTCGTTATGGATATTCGAAGACGTCACCCGCGAACGCCAGACTGCGGCGCAATTGATTTATCTGGCAGAACGCGACGCGCTGACCGGCCTGTATAACCGTCGCAGCTTTGAGAATGCGCTGACTAATATTTTTCAGGCCAAGACGCGTCAGGAACGCATGGGCGCTCTGCTGTTTATCGACCTGGACGGATTCAAATATATTAACGATACGTTTGGTCATAGAGCCGGGGACGCCATTCTTATCCGGGTGTCGGGTGTAATCAGCGCGCTGGTCCGCCAGGGCGAAATTCTGTATCGGCTGGGCGGCGACGAGTTTGCGATCCTGTTGCCTGACGTCACCGATGTGGAAGCACAAGTGCTGGCTGCGCGTATCGTCAATGCCGTTGCGCAGATACCGTTCCGCTTCGAGGAGCGTGACCTGCGCTTGACTTCCAGCGTCGGTATCGCGCTTTATCCTATTCACGCGAACGATCCCGATCAGCTGGTGGCGCGGGCTGATGCCGCCATGTATCAGGCCAAGCAGGCAGGTAAAAACAGCTGGCGCAGTTATCAGGCTGATCTGGACAGCTCGCGCGAGATGGTGCAGCGTATGCAATGGAATCAGCGCATCGACCAAGCGTTGAACGAGGGATTGTTCGAGCTGCACTTTCAGGGAGTTTACGGCGTCAAGAAAGGCAAGTTGTCGCACTGCGAAGTATTGATCCGTATGCGTGATACCACCGATCCCGGTCAATACGTCATGCCCAGCCATTTCATTGCAATTGCCGAGCAATCCGGGCAGATACTGGCTATAGATCGCTGGGTGCTGACGCAAAGCCTGCAGTTGCTCGCAGCGCACCCGGAGATTCCCGGGCTGGCTGTCAATCTCTCTGGACGTTCTTTGGACGACGCCGGATTGATCGGGTTTATCGCGGATCAGCTCGATGAGTACAAAGTGGAGCATAAGCGGCTGATGTTCGAAATCACCGAAACTGCAGCGTTGTCCGATTTGCAGGACGCGCAGCGGTTTATCGAAGCGTTGCGGCAAATGGGATGCGTAATCAGTCTGGACGATTTCGGTAATGGTTTTTCATCGTTCGCCTATCTGAAATATCTGGATGCCAACATATTGAAAATCGACGGTTTGTTCATCCAGAATATCTGCAACGAGCTGGATAACCAGATTTTCGTAAAAGCCATCGTCGACGTAGCGCGGGGGCTGGGTAAAACCACGGTGGCAGAGTGCGTGGAAAACAAGGATGTGTTTGATATGGTTAAGAAACTGGGCGTGGATATGGTGCAGGGATATTACTTCGACCAGCCCAGCCCCTTCGTAGTCTCCTCGTCCAAACTACTGCGTTCGGTGTAGAATAGCGCGTTATCCGTTTGTTAGGTTGTTATCGTGATTGCTACTCAAAATCTCACCATTCAGTTTGGCGCCAAGCCCCTGTTCGAAAATGTTACGGTCAAATTTGGTGACGGTAACCGTTATGGCCTGATCGGCGCGAATGGCTGCGGCAAATCCACTTTCATGAAAATACTGGCCGGGCAGCTGGCGCCGACTTCCGGTCACGTTGCGCTGGATACCGGCGACAAACTGGGCTGGTTGCGTCAGGATCAGTTCGGTTACGAAGACCAGGTCGTACTGGATGTGGTGATGCAGGGCGATGCCGACTTGTGGGCGGTCAAGCATGAGAAGGATGCGATTTACGCCAACCCGGAAGCGACTGAAGACGACTACATGCGTGCCGCCGATCTGGAAGGCAAATTCGCCGAGCTGGACGGCTATTCTGCCGAAGCCCGCGCCGGTGAGCTGCTGCTGGGGCTGGGTATACCGAGCGCCCAGCACAACGGGCCGATGAAGGAAGTGGCGCCGGGCTGGAAATTGCGCGTATTGCTGGCGCAGGCGCTATTCGGCAACCCGGATATTCTGCTGCTCGACGAGCCGACCAACAACCTCGATATCAACGCGATACGCTGGCTGGAAAATATACTCGACCAGCGTTCCTGCACCATGATCATCATTTCCCACGATCGCCATTTCCTGAATTCGATCTGTACGCATATGGCGGATCTGGATTACGGCAAGATCCAGCTGTTCCCGGGTAACTACGACGAGTACATGACGGCAGCAGCGCAGGCACGCGAAGGCTTGCAGGCAGCCAATGCCCGTGCCAAGGAAAAGATCGCCGAGCTGCAGACCTTCGTGTCGCGCTTCTCGGCGAATGCGTCCAAAGCCCGCCAGGCGACTTCGCGGGTCAAACAGATCGACAAGCTCAAGCAGGATATGGGCGTGATCAAGCCGTCTTCGCGCCAGTATCCGTATATTCGTTTCGAGCAGGAGAAACCGCTGCATCGTAACGTCGTGGAAGTGACCGACCTGTCCATCGGTTACGATCAGCCGTTGTTCTCGAAATTGAGTTTCATCGTCGAGGCGGGCGAGCGTATTGCCATCATCGGTGAAAACGGCGCCGGTAAATCGACGCTGGTCAAAACCCTGATCGGCGAAATGCCGGCGTTGGCCGGTACCATGAAATGGTCCGAAAATGCCAAAATCGGCTACTACGCGCAGGATCATGCTGCTGATTTTGACAGCGACCTCAATCTGTTCGACTGGATGAAGCAATGGGCAACCTCGGGCGAGGACGATCAGGCCATCCGCAGCGTATTGGGCAAGCTGCTGTTTTCCGGCGACGATGTGAAAAAATCCGTGCGCGTATTGTCCGGCGGCGAACAGGGCCGCATGATGTTCGGCAAGTTGACGCTGAGCAAGGCCAATGTGCTGGTGCTGGACGAACCTACCAACCACCTTGACATGGAGTCCATCGAATCTATCAATACCGCAGTGGAGCTGTTCAAGGGCACCGTGATTTTCGTGTCGCACGATCGTTCGTTCGTGTCGTCGCTGGCCACGCGTCTGATAGAAATCCGCGACCTGAAGGCGGATATATTCAACGGTAACTACGAAGAGTATCTCGCCAGTCGCGGACTTGACTGAGTCTGTGCGATGAAACTGGTCGTACTGATTTCCGGCAGGGGTTCCAATCTGCAAGCGATACTCGATGCCGGCCTGCCTGTGGAAGTGGCGGCGGTATTGAGCAATCGCAAATCCGCCGCAGGGCTGCAGCTGGCCGAGGCCAGAGGCATCCCAGCGCATTCGCTGGCGCACACCGAATTTCCGGATCGAGCCGAATTCGATCAGGCCATGATGCGGGTGATAGACGGCTACGCGCCGGATCTGGTGGTGCTGGCGGGTTATATGCGCATACTGAGCGATGCGTTTGTACAGCATTATGCCGGACGTCTGATCAATATCCATCCGTCCTTATTGCCGAGCTATCCGGGTATGGATACGCACGCACGGGCTTTGGCCGACGGCGTCAAGATTCACGGTTGCACAGTGCATCTGGTCACGCCGGTGCTGGATCGCGGTCCGGTGATCGTGCAGGCCGCCGTTGCAGTGCGCAGCGATGATACTGCAGAAACGCTGGGCGCGCGGGTGCTCGCAGCCGAACACAAAATCTATCCGCTGGCCATACGCTGGTTTGCCGAACGGCGGCTGGTGTTCGGCGACGACGGTAAGGTAAACTTGTTAAACGATGAGGGGTCTGAGCAATCGGTGTTTTATCCGGGGGCATAAATGCGCGCCAAACGCATATTCGCAATTGCGTTGCTGATTTCGCTGCTGCTGCATGTGGTTTTGTTGACCGGGGTGCGATTTACCTTGCCGGCCGATGACGAGCCCGCCACCGTGATCGAAGCGCGCATACTGCCCCTGCCCGTTCCGCCGCCCCAACCCGTTGCAACCAGGCCGGTGCCTAAGCCGGTTCACCGTCCCAAACCCCACCCCAAACCCAGGCTGCATTCGACGCCGCCTCCCGCCGTATTGGCTGTACCTGCCATGCCTGCCGAGCAATCGCAGCCGGTCGAGCCGGGTATTGCGCAAGCGCCGGCTGTGCCCGACGATACGTCGCAACCGGCAGAAGCTGCCCCGGCAGTCGATACGCCAACGCTCAATACCCTGCCCGGCAAGCTGGAGATTCAGTACAAGGTGGTGAAAGGCGCGGACGGTTTCGGTATCGGCCGGGCCAGCTATATCTGGGTGACGGAGGGCGGGCATTACACCCTGACCAGCATTACCGAAGGCACCGGCATTTTTTCACTGTTCTTGCCGGGCAGGCTGGTGCAGATCAGTCAGGGGCGGATTACCCGTTTTGGTCTGGCGCCTGACGATTTCTGGATACAGCGCGGGCATGCTACGCCGGACAAGAGCACCGCCGCACATTTCGATTACGAACATCATGTCGTGACGATTACCAAAAACAATCAGGCATTTTCGGTACCGATGCCGGATAACGCTCAGGATGTGCTCAGCGTAGTGTTCCAGTTGGCGGTACGCTCGCCGTTTCCCGATGAAATGCTGCTGCATGTGACGACCGGCAAGAGTCTGAAACCCTACCACGCCAAAGTGATAGGGGAAGAAACCCTGAGTACGGCGCTAGGCGATCTGAAAACCCTGCATCTGTCGCGCCCGGCAGAAGAGGACGAAGACGCCATGGATGTCTGGCTGGCTGAGGATTACAACTTCGTACCCGTTAAAATCAGGGTCGATCACAGCAGGTATGGCATTATCGAGCAACTGATAACGGGGATGAAAAACAACTGAGTCACAATGCTGCGCGTATCTGCCTGGCCAGCGCCAGCGCTGTTTCCAGTGACTCGTTGAGGCAGGTGTAATGCCCCATCTTGCGCCCCGGCCGTGCGCTTTGCTTGCCGTAAAGATGCAGTTTGGCTTGCGGGTATTGCAACAGCGCCGCCCAGTTGGGCTGGCTATTGCCCCAGATGTCGCCGAGCAGATTGACCATGACCGCAGGCGTGTGCTGTTCCGTGGCACCTAAAGGCAAGTTGCACAAGGTGCGTACCTGCATTTCGAACTGACTGGATAGGCAGGCATCCAGCGTGTAATGTCCGCTGTTATGCGGGCGCGGTGCGATTTCATTGACCATGAGCCTGCCGCCATCGACGATAAAAAATTCTACCGCCATGACGCCGCAGTACTCGAGCTGATGGGCGATGGCCAGCGCAGCCTCGCGCGCTTGCGTAGCGAGGTCGTAATCGACGCGGGCCGGCACGATGCTGATGTCCAGTATGCCGGCATCGTGAATATTTTCTGCTACCGGGTACAAAGCGACTTCGCCGGCTTCGTTACGGCCCAGAACGACGGATAATTCGCATTCCAGTGTCAGCATCTTTTCCAGTACGCAGATTTCGCCGCCCATGTCCGCAAAAGCGAGTTGAGCATGAGCCAGATCGGCGACGCGAACCTGACCTTTGCCGTCATAGCCGAAACGCGACACTTTGAGTATAGCGGGAAAGCCCACTGTCTCAGCAGCAGCGGCCAGATCTGCTTCCGTGGCGATAACCGCAAACGGCGCGGTTGCGAAACCGTGCTGTTGCAGCCAGGTTTTTTCGGCAACGCGGTTCTGGGCGATTTCGACTGCTTCGGCGCTGGGTTTGACCGGGCAATGCTCGGCCAGATGGCGCAAGGTATCGGCCGGCACGTTCTCGAATTCGGTGGTGATTGCAGCGCAAGTTTGTGCCATTTGTGCCAGCGCTTGCGGGTCCCGGTAGTCGGCGCACAGATGGGTGTCGGCAAATTGTCCTGCCGGGCTTAAGGTATCGGGATCCAGCACCGTTACCCGATAACCCATGGTGCGCGCCGCAATCGTAAACATACGGCCCAGCTGTCCGCCGCCCAGCATGCCCAGCGTTGCGCCCGGAAGTATCATTTTGTTCATGGGGTTCAGGCCTCGGGCAGACTCATGTTGAGTACGGTATCGGATTGGCTGGCGCGGAAAGCAGCCAGCCTTTCGGCCAGTGCGGGGTCGCCGGCAGCCAGCATGGCCACGGCAAATAGTGCGGCATTGGCAGCACCGGCTTCGCCTATGGCGAAGGTGGCAACGGGAATACCCTTGGGCATCTGCACGATAGACAACAGAGAATCCATGCCCTTGAGATATTTGGACGGCACCGGCACGCCGAGTACGGGGACGGTAGTTTTTGCCGCCAGCATGCCCGGCAGGTGGGCCGCGCCGCCAGCCCCGGCAATGATCGCACGCAAACCGCGCGCCTGTGCGCCGGCGGCATATTCGAACAGCAGGTCGGGCGTGCGGTGAGCCGATACCACGCGCGTTTCAAATGTGACATTCATGGATTTCAGCATCAGCGCCGCGTGCTGCATGACTTCCCAATCGCTGTTGCTGCCCATGACGATGCCGATTTGTGGTGTGCTCATGTCGATGAAAGGTAAGTAAGCGAAAACGCTATTTTAGCTGATTTTTGTAAAAACCCGGCAACACTGAATTACGAGTACAGGCAATTGGGTTAAAATTCGTCATCTTGTTTGAAAGGTCGAATATGCCCACCACCCAGTTTACCCCCGGCGACAAAGCAAATATCCTGTCCGAAGCGCTGCCGTATATCCAGCGGTTTTTCGATAAGACCATCGTCATCAAGTACGGCGGCAACGCCATGACCGACGACAAGCTCAAGGAAGGCTTTGCCCGCGATGTGGTATTGCTGAAGCTGGTAGGCATGAATCCGGTGGTCGTGCACGGCGGCGGTCCGCAAATCGGCGAGCTGTTGAAGCGGGTGGGCAAGCAGAGCGAATTCATTCAGGGCATGCGCGTGACCGACCGGGAAACCATGGACGTGGTCGAAATGGTGCTGGGCGGTCTGGTAAACAAGGAAATCGTCAACCTGATCAACCAGCACGGCGGCAAGGCGGTCGGGCTGACAGGCAAGGACGGCGGCATGATACGGGCGAAAAAGATGCTGATAGACGACAAGGAGCATCCCGGCAACAAGCTGGATATCGGCCTGGTCGGCGAGGTGCTGGGAATCGACCCGGAGCTGGTGCAATTGCTGGATACACGCGACTTCATACCGGTGATCGCACCGGTGGGCGTGGGCGATGCAGGGGAATCCTACAATATCAACGCGGATCTGGTTGCCGGCAAGCTGGCCGAGACCTTGCGCGCCGAAAAGCTGATCCTGATGACCAATATCCCCGGCGTGCTGGACAAGGAAGGCGGTTTGCTGACCGGATTGACGGCCCGTCGTGTGGATGAGCTGATTGCCGACGGCACTATTTACGGCGGCATGCTGCCGAAAATCAACTGTGCGCTGGAAGCGGTGAAAAACGGCGTGCAGACGGCGCACATCATCGACGGTCGGGTAGAGCACGCGTTGCTGCTGGAAGTGTTGACCAAGGACGGTGTCGGCACATTGATCAAGCGCAGCTGAGCCGGGTTGCGGACAATAAAAAACCCGCTGCGAGCGGGTTTTTTATTGTCCGGTCAAATCCCGGCAAGCTGAATTACTTCAGCTTGATTTCCTTGTACAGCACGTGTTTGCGGGCTTTAGGGTCGAACTTCATGAACTCCAGCTTTTCAGGCGTGGTACGCTTGTTTTTGCTGGTGGTGTAGAAGTGACCGGTACCTGCGGTAGATTCCAGTTTGATTTTTTCGCGAATTTTGCTAGCCATGTTCTACTCCTCAGATCTTCTCGCCGTTGGCGCGCATTTTTTCCAGCACAGCTTCGATGCCGTTCTTGTCGATAGTGCGCAGTGCAGCGGTGCTGACGCGCAAACGGATGAAGCGGTTCTCTTCTTCTAGCCAGAAACGACGCGATTGCAGGTTAGGCAAAAAACGACGTTTGGTTTTGTTGTTGGCGTGGGAAACATTGTTCCCAGACATTGGCGATTTGCCAGTAATTTGACATACACGGGCCATAGCGACCTCCCACGGAATTCGGAAAAACGCGATTTATACCATGTTTTTATAGTAAAAGTCAAAGCAAACCGCGTTCTGAAAAAGAAATTATTTCGCCGCAGCCTATTACGAAGTGGTCCAGAACGCGTACGTCCACCAGCGCCAATGCGGCTTTCAGCGCTTGCGTGAGGTTTTCGTCAGCATGGCTGGGTTCGGCTACGCCGGAGGGATGATTGTGCGCCAGTATCAGTGCAGCGGCGTTGTGGGCGAGTGCGCGTTTGACGACTTCGCGCGGGTAGACGCTGGCCTGATTGAGGGTGCCGCGAAACAACTCTTCGACAGCCAGCACCCGATTCCGGCTGTCCAGAAACAGCGCACAGAAGACCTCGTGCTGTTTGCCGGCCAGCGCCAGCCGCAAATAATCGCGCACCGCAGCCGGCGAATTGAGCGCGTCGGTCTGGCGTATTTCTTCGGATAGCGCCCGCCGCGCCATTTCCAGTACGGCTTGCAGCTGAGCATATTTGGCATCGCCCAGTCCGGGGAATGCGCAGAATTCCTGATGGGTGGCGGCAAACAGGCGGGTCAGGTTACCGAATGCGTTCACCAGTTCGCGCGCCATGTCCACTGCGCTTTTACCGGGGATGCCGGTACGCAGGAAGATGGCCAGCAGTTCTGCGTCGCTCAATGCGGCGGCGCCGCGCAACAGTAGTTTTTCGCGCGGACGCTCGTCTTGCGGCCAGTCGGTAATCGCCATGCGTTCTCCCTTGCAGCTAAAAAATGCGTAAATGCTGTGTAATGATTTTATGAGGTAAAATGCGCTTTTTACGCGCACGGTCATTATCATGACGGAATTGCACAATAAACGCATCCTGTTGGGCGTTACAGGGGGGATAGCCGCTTACAAGGCTGCCGAACTGACACGTCTGTTGATCAAAGCCGGTGCGCGCGTGCAGGTGGCGATGACGCCGGCGGCTACGCAGTTCGTCACTGCCAAAACCTTTCAGGCGCTGTCGGGCCAGCCGGTCGTAACCGATCTGTGGGAGGACGCCAGCGTCAACGGCATGGCGCATATTCAGCTCAGCCGCGATAACGATCTGGTCGTCGTCGCGCCTGCTACGGCGGATTTTATTGCCAAGCTGACACATGGCCTGGCCGGAGATGTGCTGTCTGCCTTGTGTCTTGCGCGCAACTGTCCGTTGCTGCTGGCGCCGGCGATGAATCGGCAGATGTGGGAACATCCGGCTACCCGACGCAATATCCGGCAACTGGCCGAGGATGGTGTTGTCCTGCTGGGACCGGCTGCCGGCGAACAGGCGTGCGGTGAGGTGGGTGAAGGACGCATGCTGGAGCCGTCTGATATATATCGCACCATCGTCGCCCATTTCGTTCCGCCTTTGCTGGCAAATAAACGCGTGCTGATTACCGCCGGGCCGACGCTAGAAAAACTCGATCCGGTGCGGGCATTAACCAATTTGAGCTCGGGCAAGATGGGTTATGCCGTCGCCCAGGCGGCGCTGGAGTCCGGCGCCAGCGTCACGCTGATCAGCGGGCCGACTTGCCTGACGCCGCCGGCAGCGGCACAGGTGATACGCGTCGAAAGCGCGGCGGAAATGTTGCAGGCGGTGAATCAGCAGGTTGCCGTCGCCGATATCTTTATCAGCGTTGCCGCCGTGGCTGATTATCGGCCGCAGCAATCCCATGTCAATAAACTGAAAAAAACCGATGCTACGCTGACATTAATATTGGAGCCCAACGTCGATATTCTAGGACAGGTGGCGCAGTTGCCGAATCCGCCGTTTTGCGTCGGTTTTGCGGCTGAAACGGAACAGCTGCTGGAGCACGGCGAGGCCAAGCGCCGGCGCAAACACCTGCCGCTGCTGGCGGTAAATCGTGCTCAGGATGCGCTGGGCAGCGATGATAATGAACTGATACTGCTGGATGATAGCGGCGCGCATCATCTGGCCAAAGCCGACAAACTTACGCTGGCGCGGCAATTGGTCGCCCATCTCGCCGATTTATACACTCGCTCACGTTAGGAAAAAATATGGCCCGTACCATAGATGTCAAAATTCTTGATGCCCGTTTGCATGACCACCCGCCCAGCTATGCCACGCCTGGGGCAGCAGGCATAGACTTACGCGCCTGCATCGACGCGCCGATAGAGCTGGCACCGGGGCAAACCATACTGATACCTGCGGGTATGGCCATCCATATCTGCACTCCCGATCTTGCTGCCGTTATCCTGCCGCGTTCCGGTCTGGGGCACAAGCATGGCATCGTGCTGGGCAATCTGGTGGGATTGATCGATTCCGATTATCAGGGCCAGTTGTTCGTTTCCATGTGGAATCGCGGCCATGCCAGCTTCACCATCAATCCGCTGGAGCGCATCGCGCAATTGGTGGTGGTGCCGGTGGTGCAGGTGCAATTTAATGTGGTGGAAGATTTTGCCGCTTCGGAACGCGGCGAAGGCGGTTTTGGCAGTACCGGGCGCTAGGTTCTTATGATTTTTGCCGGGTGCGGATCAGCGCGCCGGCCAGCATCGCCCACGCCATCAATAAAGCGGCATGGTTTCCCCAACGCGTAAACGGCGTCTCCCCCTGATAGCCTTGTGCGGTGGCGGTAAGCGTGCCTGCCGTGAACAAAGGCAGGACTTGCTGCACTACCCCATCGATACCGATGATGGCCGTGGCGCCGGTGTTGGTCGCACGCAGCATCTGGCGGCCGCTTTCCAGCGCGCGCATTTGCGAGATTTGCAGATGTTGCCAGGGGGCGATGCTGTCGCCGAACCAGGCGTCGTTGGTGACGTTGACGAGGATGCTGGCAGCAGGCAGCGCACGTATGATCTCGTTGCCGAATACGTCTTCATAGCAGATGTCGGCGGCAACGCGTTGCCCGGCAACGTGGAACGGCGTCTGCACCTTGGCGCCGCGGGAGAAATCGGATAGCGGAATATGCAGCACTTCGGTGATGCGCCCGAATATCGGCTTTAACGGAATATATTCGCCGAACGGTACCAGATGCGATTTGCGGTAAACCTGGATGGCTGACGTACCGACGCTCATCACGCTGTTGTAATAGTTGCCGTTTGGCAGTTGTTCCGGAACGCCGAACAACAGGTCGCCGCCGTTGTTGCGGGCATAGGTGGCGAGGTCGTCGAGATAGTCTCTGGGGACTTGATCGTAAAACATCGGTATCGCCGTTTCCGGCAATACGGTGAGACGGGCATGGCTATTGGCGACCATGTCTCGGTATTCGCGCAGTGTGCCAATGACCTGTTCCGGGCGCCATTTGATGGATTGGCTGATATTGCCCTGTATCAGGCTGACGCTGAACGGTGCGCCCAGCGGCTGCGTCCAGTCGACGAATTTCAGCCCGGCACCCGCGACCCACAGCAGCACGACGATCCAGCCGTAGCGCCGCGGCCGCCAGGCCAGTACGGCTGCCGACCACGCCAGTATCAGCGAGATGCCGAATACCCCGACGATAGGCGCGTATCCGGCCAGCGGACTGACCGGCGCCTGCGAATAGCCTGTTGCCAGCCACGGAAACCCGGTAAATATCCAGCCGCGCACCCATTCCGACAGCATCCATGCCGCCGGTACGCTAAGCATGGCGGCGTTGCGCCAGCGCTGGTACAGGTAGCCGACAGCGGCAGGGAACAGCGCGAGAAAAGCGGCAAATAACAGCATCGCCAATGTCGCTAGCCATGCCGGCATTTCGCCGTAGGTATGCAGGCTGATATAAATCCACGATACGCCTGCCGCGAAATAGCCCAAACCGAAAGCGAATCCTGTCCATGCGCTGGTAGTCGGTTGCCGTTGCCATAACCAGAACAGGCCAGCCAGCGTCAGCAGCGGCAGCGGAAACCAGCCGAATGGTGCGAAACCGAATACGCTGATTGCGCCAAGGCCGAACGCGGCCAGCGCCAATCCTGTCTGTCGCAGCCGTTCAGTGCTGCGCGGCAAAATCCAGCATCCGCTGTATCGACAATACCGCGCGTTGGCGGACGGGTTCGTCTATGTGGATTTCATTGGCGCCGATTTCCAGTACCTGCAACAAATTGCGCAGGCCGTTCATTGCCATCCACGGGCAGTGCGCGCAGCTTTTGCAGGTTGCGCCGACGCCGGCAGTCGGTGCTTCGAGGAACACCTTGCCGGGCGCAGCGGCGTGCATTTTGTGGAAAATACCGTTGTCGGTGGCGACGATAAATTCGCGATTGGGCAAGGTTTGTGCCGCACGGATGATCTGGGTGGTGGAGCCGACCACGTCGGCCAGCGCGATGACGGCTTCCGGCGATTCGGGGTGCACCAGCACTGCGGCATCCGGATGCGCGAGCTTCATTGCGGCGAGTTCCTTGGCCTTGAATGCTTCATGAACGACGCAGGCGCCTTGCCACAGCAACATGTCGGCACCGGTTGTGGCTTGCACGTATTCGCCCAGGTGCCGGTCGGGCGCCCACAGGATTTTTTTGCCCTGCTGATGCAGATGGGCAACGATCCTGACTGCCGTGCCGGAGGTCACCACCCAGTCGGCGCGGGCTTTGACAGCTGCCGAGGTATTGGCGTAGACCACGACCGTGCGATCCGGGTGCTGGTCGCAAAATGCGGTGAATTCGTCGGCCGGGCAGGCCATGTCCAGCGAGCAGTTGGCGTTCAGGTCCGGCATCAGTACGCGCTTTTCCGGATTGAGAATTTTGGCGGTTTCGCCCATGAATTTGACGCCGGCGACGATGATGGTGTCGGCCGCATGGGCATGGCCGAAACGTGCCATTTCCAGCGAATCGGAGACGCAGCCGCCGGTTTCTTCCGCCAGATCCTGCAAGTCGGCCGAGGTGTAATAGTGTGCGACCAGTACGGCATTTTGCTGTGCCATGAGGGTTTTGATGCGCGCGATCAACGCGCTGCGTTCGCCCTCATTCAGGGATTCTTCCACCATGGCCGGGGCGATGATTCTGGGGGTGGCAGGCATGTTAACCAGAGACTGGATAGTCATTAAGTGGCCTCGTTATCGGATGTAATGCACTGCGCCGGGATGGGCGACGCAATAGAGCTTGGCTGGGCGATGGTTGCCGACGCGGCGGCTGGCACCGGTTTCGGCCAGTATGCCCAGTGCCAGTATGTGCTTGCGGAAATTGCGTTTGTCCAGCGCTTCGCCGCGTATGGTTTCGTACACTTTTTGCAGTTCGCCCAGCGTGAAGGTTTCCGCCATCAGGCCGAACGCTACGGTGGAGTAATCGAGCTTGGCGCGCAGGCGCTGCTGGGCCAGATGGATGATGTCCTGATGGTCGAATGCCAGCGCAGGCAATGCATCCAGATTAAACCATGCCACCTCGGCGGCATCCGAACCGGCAACCGGGGACAGGACTTCGCACGGTGCCAGCGCATAATAGGCCACGCTGATGATGCGTTCGCGCGGATCGCGGTCGGGTTTGCCAAAGGTGTACAACTGTTCCAGATACACGCCGCTGATGCCGGTTTCCTCTTCCAGTTCACGCAGGGCGCACTCTTCCAGGCATTCGTCCGGCTCCACGAAACCGCCGGGCAAAGCCCAGCAGCCTTGATATGGCTCGGCGCGGCGGCGTATCAGCAAGATGGCCAGTTGTTCATCGCGTATGGTGAATAGCGTGATGTCAGTGGTCAGCGCCGGGTGCGGATAATCGTAACAGTACGGTGGCATGATTAGTAAAGTGTAAAGTATACACTGATACGATAGTGTTAATTTGACACTATGTCAACCGGTCAGCCTGAAAATTTGTTTAAATATATTTAAGCTGCGTTTAACCGCGTCTTGCTGTTCCGGGTATTTTATTTTTTGGATAAATATTTGAATTTTCATGGAAAATATTTCTTGGCAGATTTGGTGATTTCTGCCAAGATTGAAGCGTATCAATACGATATTAAAGATAAATCCAGAATAAGCAGATCCCGATAATCAATAATAGTGTTATCGCAAAAGGGGGGTAGATGCACGTTCTCATCACAGGCGGTGCCGGTTTTATCGGTTCGCATCTTGCGGAGTACCATCTCGCACGCAACGATCAGGTGCACGTCGTTGACAATCTGAATACCGGTTCATACGACAATATCAAACCTTTGCTCGATAATGTCGCGTTTCGTTTCGATGAAGCCGATATCGTTACCTGGTCGGGGTTGGACAAGGCCGTCGGCTGGGCCGATCGCATTTATCATATGGCGGCAGTGGTTGGCGTGAAAAAGGTGCTGGCCGATCCGGTCAGCGTGATGGCGACCAACATCGCAGGCTGCGAACGGGTGATGCGTGCGATGCATCAGGGCCGCTGGAATCCCCAGTTGATCGTCGCCTCCAGTTCGGAGGTATACGGTTTTAATGATAATCCCGGATTTGACGAGAACGATGCGGTGGTATTCCATTCCGGCAGCCGTTTGCGCTGGTGTTATGCAGTCACCAAGCTCGCCGACGAATCTTTCGGTTATGCCTATGCACAAAAATACGGCCTGAATATCGTCATTGCCCGTCTGTTCAATACCATAGGCCCCCGTCAGATCGGCAGATACGGCATGGTGGTGCCTTCGTTCGTCAAACAGGCCGTGAACGGCCATCCCGTCACCGTCTATGGCGACGGCACCCAAACCAGATCGTTTTGCGACGTGCGCGACACAGTCAGGGCGCTGGATTTGCTTGCCGCTACGCCGGCAGCCAAAGGCGAAATCGTCAATGTCGGTAACGATCAGGAAATTGCAATCAAGGATTTGGCCCGGTTGGTGGCAGACAGGGCAAAAAGCGCATCGCCGATACAGTTCATCAGCTACGGAGAGGCATATGGGGTAGAGTTCGAAGATGTGTCTCATCGCAGACCGATACTGACAAAACTGCGTGCGCTGACGGGATTCGAGCCGAAATGGACGCTGGTCGATTCAATAGACGATCTGATTAGCCGGGAGCGCAGTGTTGGCGTCCCGGTCAACGAAATGATAACGGGGTAAGATACTATGGCTACAACTCCATTTTTTGTCTTGAGTCCGAATACGGTGCTCAGCATTATCGGCCTGATTCACGGCCCGGACGACACGGTTCCAACGCCTGCCGAAGACTGGCGCAAGGCGACGGTCGATGTGGTGATTCCCGCCTTGAACGAGGAAAGCAATATTGCGATTTGTCTGGCGTCACTGCTGAAACAGACCATGCGACCGACGCGCATCATACTGGTCGACGACGGCAGTACCGATAAGACCATAGAATATGCGCATACCTTTGCCGATCTGAATCAGATCGAGTTGATTGTCATCCAACGCAAGTCGCCGATCGGGAAGACGCCGACGCTGAAGCGGCAATCGCGGGAATTCGATTCCGATGTCGAATTTATCCTCGATGGCGATACGGTGCTGGAATCGGATACCTATATCGCGCGAGTCGTCGAGGAACTCTACAAGGGCGCCGGTATCGCCAGCGCCTGCGGCACCATCCTGCCGTTACGCGATCGCGACCGTCACGACATGATCGCGACGCCGCCATTGCAGGCGTTTCTGGAGGCCAAACCGGAAGCGTCGATTTATCCCAAGGTAGGCTGGTTGCGGCATTTGCAGCGCGGCATCACCAATCTGTATCGCGACGTGCTGTATTTCTACTTGCAGAAATTCGTTTACCACGGCCAGATGGTGTTTTTCGGTAGCATCTTGAATCCGGTCGGATGCGCCGTCGCTTATCGCAGGGACAGGCTGAAAACCATCATCTTCGATCATTACGAACCGCTGCTGGGCGATGACCTGACCAATTCGGAAGATATCTTTATCGGTTTCGCGCTGAACGACAACGGTTTCAGGAACATACAGCTGACTGACGTCTATGCACGCTCCCAGGAGCCGGAAGTGGGACGTGTCCCGCATCAACTTTATTTGTGGTCGTCTTCATTCCTGCAAAGCTGCTATTATTTTGACGAGTTGATGCGCAGCCCGTTCAAGGCATTCAAGCGTTATTTACATCAGCGTCGCGAGCAGCGTGCGCACGGCGATGAAATAGCCAGTAAAAGGAAAATCAAGGAACAATACCGCCAGCCTTTCGGTATGGACTACACGCTCAAATACGGCCGTCCCATCGGCTGGGTGCTGTTGATGTCGGCGCTGGAAAAAGTGGCCTTCCCCGCTGCCTTGACCATCATGATCATACTCAGGATGTGGGAGCCTCTGGCGATTACCTTGCTGGCGGAAACGGCTGTGTCGGTGAGTATCCTCACCATCATCGCCAAGGGGCGTCGGCTGGAATATTTCCTTAAAGCAATACTGGTAACGCCGTTACGTTATGCCGTCATTTTGTTCGATCTCATTACCCTGGGGCGTTTTGCGGCGGATTTATGGATATTCAGAAACAGGCGGTGGCGCAAATGAACAAGTATCTTACAGTTGGAATGACGGCAATAATGCTGTCGGCACCCGTATTGGCTTACAGTGCAGCGCAGGTTCCGGAAGCGGGGATTGCTGCCGAAGGCAAGGGCCAATGGTCCGAGGCTGTCGACGTATACCGGCAGGCACTTAAAGCCAACCCCGATCAACCGCAACTATGGTCGCGGATTGCCGATATAGAAGTGCGACGCGGCGATTTGAATGCTGCGGTGTCGGCGTTGACTGAGGCGACGCATTATGCGCCCAGGGACGCGGCGCTTTACGCCAAGCTTTCCGAAGTGCATGCCGCAGCCAAAAATGCCAAAGGCGCGCTTGCGGCAATAGATCAGGCTGTCGCATTGGACAGCGGGAATCTGAAATATTGGCAGGCGCGAGCCAGTCTGGCTAACTGGGCGCAGGATTATGCGAAATCTGCCGATAGTTATCAGCATATTCTGGCGCTAGCTCCGGATTCGGCAGAGGCGATGCTGGGCAAGGCGCGCACGGAAGTATGGCAGGGCCGTCTGGATGACGCGGCCGCCAGCTATAAACGCTATGTGGACGGGCATACTGCCGATCAGACAGCCCTCAAGGAATATATCAATGTGGAAATCAAGCGCAAGCAATACGCCAGCGCGCTTGAGTTGCAGAATGTTTATCGCCAGCGTTTCGGCGCCGGGCTGGAATCGTGGACGCAAACAGCCGATGTGCAGGCTGTGGCTGGTAATCCCAAAGGCGCGGCCGATGCGCTGCAACAGGCTACACAGTATGCGTCTCGCGACGCCAAGTTGTATCAGCGGCTATCGCAAACCTATGCAGTCGCACAAGACGGCAAGTCTGCGCTGGCTGCAATCAATCGCGCGGTGGAGCTGGAGCCGAATAATATCGAGTATTTGCGCGCGCGCGGCGTGCTGGCGACCTGGAATTCGGATTATGTCATGGCCGGCGAAAGTTACTCGCGTGTGCTGGCAATTGCGCCTGACGATGCTGCAGCGACGCTGGGACTCGCGCATGCCTATACCCAGCAGGGTCAGGCAGACAAATCGACCAGACTTTATCGGGCTTATCTTGAGAAACATCCTCAGGACAAGGACGCGATGATGGAATATATGGAAGACGAGGCATCGCGCGGCAATATTGCCGCTGTCAAACAATACGGCGAAATTTATCGTCAGCGTTTTGGCGAGAGTCTGGAATACTGGCTGCATATGTCCGATATCGAAGCGCTGGCCGGCGACGATCGGGCTTCGGCCGATGCGATCGGGCAGGCGACGCGGTTTGCGCCTAACGATGCCAACCTGTTCTACCGGCTATCGCAAACTTATCCAGATCTGAAGGATGTGAAAAATGCATCGGCTGCCATCGAACGTGCGGTGCAACTGGAACCCAGGAATGTCGAATTTTTGCGCGCGCGCGCCGATCTCGCTGCATGGGGCTCGGATTACGCTACTGCGCTGGATAGCTACAACCGCATTCTGGCGATAATACCCGACGACCCTGGCGCCATACTCGGCATTGCCCGTATCCGGGCCTGGCAAGGGGAGACTAACCAGTCAGCCAAGTATTATAAAATGTACCTGGCAAAATATCCGCAGGTTCAGGTCGTGCGCGCGGAATACATCGAGGTCGAGGCGGAGCGCGGCGATTATGCGCTGGCCATGGAATTGCTGGAGAAATACCGGCAGCAATTCGGCGAAACCGCTTCTTACCAGAAACTTAAGGCAAGGGTGTTGGCATGGGCCGACCGGCCGACGCCATCGCTGGCTATCGTCAATGCACTGCACCCGACGATGGCCGACGATTACGAATTGGCTACAACCAACAGTCTGGCCTTGTCATCGGCACATCGTCCGCGCGATGCGGTGGCCAGTTTGAGCGAGCTGGTGCGGCTGGATCCGGGTAGCAAGGAAACCTATGACACGCAGCGTTTCATTAAAACGCCGCTGCGCTCCAACATCAATTTCCTGTTCGGCTACCAGGCCAGCTCGGATGACATCACCATCAAGCAGGTCGGGGTCAACGGCGAATATGTGATTTCTCCAGAAACCAGATTGCTGGCCGGAACCGACAAGCAATGGCTGAATGCAGCTGTCGGCAGCGGTTTTGAAACGGCCAGCGGCGAGACCAATTCGGAATATAACCGGGCCTGGGTAGGCGTACGTCATCTGTTCACGCCCAAGGTGTCTATGGATGCGCAAGTCGGCGGCGGCTCGACATCGGGATCGAGCAATTTCCTTTATGAAGTCGGTGCCGATCTGCAGCCGAAAGACAACCTCAGTATGCGCTTGTCCAGACGGCAGGATCTGTATGCTGTGTCGCCGCGCGCAGCATCGCTCGGCATAGAGCAATATGCCAATACGCTGACGACAAGCTGGGCGCCCAATTTGCGCTACACGGTAGACAGTCTGCTGGCCTACGATACCTATTCGGACGGCAACAGGCGCTGGGAAGTCGAGCTGGAGCCGCGGCGTGCCTTTGTCCGCAATCAGTATCTCAATCTGGATCTGGGAGTAGGCGGGCGCTGGTTCAGCTACAAGGAAGATCCGGGTAACGGCTATTATGCACCTAATATGTACCGGCGCTATTCCGTGTCTGCATACAGTTACTGGAAGCTGAGCGACGATAACGGCATCAGCGTTACCGCCAGCGCCGGGCCGTACAAGGACAATACCATGGACGGCTACCGTACCGGCGGCGATCTTGTCGTCGAGGGCGTGTTTGGGCTGTATCGTGACTGGATGCTCGATGCGCGTGCATCGCTATCGTCCTACGGCGCAGGAGCGACCGGCGCATACCGATCAAGGCAGTTTGAAGTGATCATTACCCGGCGTTTTTAATACCTGCTGCGGGCTGAACATGCCCGCAGCGCCGGTTAGCCGACGGTATCAGGGGCATCTTGTTTTGTCCGTCATCAAAGACGACCGGGAGAAATTGTGATGCGAATGGCGAGATGGCTGATTTTGCTTGGGTTGGTATCCAGTCTTACCGGTATGGCGGCAGCAGCTGATGATATAGTCGTGCAACCGCCGCACCGGGAAATTGCTGTGACCTTTGACGATTTGCCGTTTGTGGTCGGTTATATCAGCGACTGGACTGTATTGCGCAGCAGAGCCGACGAATTGATACAAAAGATCGTCGCCAGCCATGTTCCTGCCATCGGTTTTGTGAACGAGGCCAAGCTGTATACGCAGGGGCAGCTGAACGAGCAAAGCGAGGCCATACTTAACGATTGGCTTGATGCAGGGCTGCTGCTCGGCAATCATACTTATTCCCACCCGTCTTTGAGTCATGTGCCGCTCGAGCAATTCGAGCAGGATGTTATCCGCGGCGAAACCGTAACCAAATCCCTGCTGGCCGCACGCGGCATGCAACTGCAGTATTTTCGCCACCCTTATCTCGAAGTTGGCAATGATGCAACGACCAGAATGGCTTTTGAGCAATTTCTTGGCGGACGCGGCTATACAGTGGCGCCGGTGACCATTAATCACGCCGAATGGGTGTTTGCTGCTGCCTACGACCGCGCTGCCCAACAACAGAATCAGCAAGCGATGCAGCGTGTGGCAGACGCCTATATTCCGTATATGGAAAAGGTGTTCGCCAATGCGGAGCAGCAATCGAGAGAACTGTTCGGGCGTGAAATCCGGCAGGTGCTGCTGTTGCATGCCAATTCGCTGAACGCTGCACATTTCCAGGATCTGGTTGCCATGATGCAGCGGCGCGGGTACGTGTTTATCAGTCTGGCGGATGCATTGCAGGACAAGGCTTATGCTTCGTTGAATACGTATTGCGGACCGGTCGGCATGTCATGGCTGGATCAGTGGTCGAGCTCCGTGGGTTTGCCCATAAAACAGGATGAGCCGGTGCCGGTATTTGTCAAAGGGCTGGCCGGTCTGCCTGCGGCGTCTTTTGGGGAATATTAATGCAGCTGAATCGAGCAATCCGATGGTTCGTTATCGCTATGTTGGCACTCCAGAATGCTCTGGTCATGGCAGCAGATCCGTTGCCGGAAACAACTACCCTGCGCACGTTAGCGGAGATGCGGGATATACAGATAGGCGCCAGCGTGGATGAGGATGCGTTACGGTCCGATGCGGACTACGCTGCATTGCTGGGGAAAACGTTTGACAGTCTTACGCCTGAAAACAGCATGAAGTTCGATGCGCTGCACCCGGGCCCGTTTCGTTATGCGTTTGCCGGCGGCGATGCCGTGGTCGATTTTGCCGAACGGCACAATATGCAGGTGCACGGACATGTACTGGTATGGCACGAGCAGTTACCGAAATGGCTGACCAGCGGGCACTGGTCGCAGGCGCAGTTGCGCGAACTGTTGCGCGAATATATCTTTCGTGTGGTCGGACATTACCGCGGACGCGTCAAAACCTGGGATGTCGTGAGCGAGGTAATTGACGACGACGGCGGCATGCGCCAGACATTCTGGTCGCAAGGCATTGGGTCGGACTATGTCGCGCTGGCTTTTCAATGGGCGCACGAGGCCGATCCGGATGCGGTGTTGTTGTACAACGATTATGGCGGTGAAGGCGGCGGACGGAAAAGCGACGCGATTTTCCGTCTGTTGCAAGGGCTGGTTGCACAAGGCGTGCCGGTCAGCGGCGTGGGTCTGCAAATGCATACCAGCGTGGCCGATGCGCCCGAAGCCAGTGCGGTCGGCGCCAATATGGCACGCTTGAACGGACTAGGGTTGAAAGTCTATATTACCGAAATGGACGTCATGATCCCGCTACCGGTCACGTCTGCCAAGCTCGAAGCGCAAGCCGGGATTTATCGCAGCATGTTGCGCACCTGTCTGGCGGCAGAAAATTGCAGGCATTTTACCTTGTGGGGGTTCACCGACCGGTATTCATGGATACCGTCGTTTTTTCCGGGTAACGGCGCCGCGTTGATATTCGACAAGCAGTTGCAGCCCAAGCCGTCGTATCGTGCGTTAATGGATGTGTTGTCAGTTGCCAATACCGGTATACATTGAAAGGTTAGATCATGAGCACAGTAGCCGTTGTCGGCTTGGGTTATGTAGGGTTGCCACTTGCAGTGGCGTACGGCAATATCATGCCGACGATAGGTTTTTGCCATACGCACGGCAAACTGGAGCAGTTCCGCCGTTTTGAGATTGACGGGCAGGATGTGAGTAGCGACGATCTGCGTGCCGCCAAGCAGCTGACGTTCACTGACGATCCGGAATTGCTGGCTGAGGCGGATTATATTATCGTCGCCGTGCCTACCCCCGTGGATGCTGCGCATCAGCCGGATTTTTCGCCGTTGGTCAGCGCAAGCCGAACCATAGGCCAGCACATGAAGCGCGGTGCGATCATCATCTATGAGTCGACGGTATATCCCGGCGCGACGGAAGATGTCTGCGTGCCTGAACTGGAGCGGGCGTCAGGCATGAAATGGCAGCAGGATTTTCATGTGGGTTACTCGCCGGAACGGATTAATCCTGGCGATAAGGAACATACCCTGGGTAATGTCATCAAGATCGTTTCCGGAGACTGCGAGGCTACGCTGGAACGGGTTGCAGCGTTGTACGGGCTGATTGTGCACGCGGGAGTGCACAAGGTATCTTGTATCAAAGTTGCGGAAGCGGCGAAAGTAATAGAAAACACTCAGCGCGATTTGAATATTGCGCTGATGAACGAGTTGGCGATCATCTTTCATCTGGTCGGTATCGATTCGCAGGAGGTGCTAGAGGCTGCCGGTACCAAATGGAATTTCCTGCATTTCCGTCCCGGTCTGGTAGGCGGGCATTGCATAGGCGTGGATCCCTATTATCTGACCAGTAAGGCGGAAATGCTCGGCTATCATCCCGATGTGATACTGGCCGGGCGGCGGATCAATGACGGCATGGGCAAGTTTATTGCTGATCAGATTATCAAATTGCTGATCAGCAACGGCAATACCATGCGCCGGGTGAAAATCAACGTGCTGGGGATGACATTCAAGGAAAACGTCAGCGATTTGCGCAACTCCAAGGTGATCGACCTGATCCGCGAGCTGGAGTCGTTTGGCGTCGCGGTGCATGTGCACGATCCTGTTGCCAGTGCGATTGACGCACAGCACAAGTACGGCCTGAAGCTGCAGACGTGGGACGAGTTGCCGGTAGCAAATGCGCTGGTGGTCGCCGTTTCCCACAAGCAGTTTCTGGACATGCCTCAGGCCGAATTATTGAGTAAGGTTGAAAGTAACGGATGTTTTATCGACGTCAAGTGCGGTTTTGATGCTGAGGCATTGCAGGCTGCCGGTTTGACGGTGTGGCGGCTGTAAATTCTCGCGAGATGCGAGGCCCTTGCGGAAGGGCAGCGTAATCTGGCGCGGTAAAACTCGGCAGATGGCATGGCGTTTGCTATTATCGCAGTACTTTTGTTTGTTGTTAGCTATCCATGTCAGTCGATTATTATATCAAGTTGTTGCTTGAAGTCATGTTGCCCATGGCTTTGCTGGTTGCGGCCGGTGCCGTCTGGAGACGATCATTAGGTGCAGACGGTGTGCGGCTGGTACGCGGCTATATTTCCAGCATTACCATTAATCTGTTTGCTCCTGCCCTGTTATTTGCCGCTGCGGCCAGCGCCAATATCACCGCAGATTTGCTGTCGGTACCGTTTTTGCTGGCGCTGAGCGTGCTGTTCGGATTTGCCGTGCTCTACTTCCTGCTGTTCCACACCCGGCTGGGTGCGAATCTGGCGGGAATCACGCGCGCCGGATTGTTGCTGTGCGGCACCTTCGGCAACGTGTTGTTCATGGGCTTCCCGCTGCTGCACTTTCTGTTCGGCGATCAGGGCGGGCGCTATGCCGCGTTTGCCGATATGGGGGCGGCGACCCCTTTGCTATGGAGTCTGGGGGTATGGATAGCGATACGCTTTGGCGGGCAGGTCACGCATCAGGGCAATCCTGTTAAAGCCTGGCTGATGCTGCCGCCGGTATGGTCGTTCATGGCCGGGATCGCGGTAAGTCTGATGGGGCTGGAAATCAAGCCCATCATCAACGCAGCGCATTTTATCGGCCAGCCCACGGTACCTGTGATGCTGTTAATGCTGGGATTGTCGATACCTTGGGGCAGACTGGTACCCAATCATGCCGTGTTGACAGTTGCCGCATTCAAGCTGCTGGTGCTGCCGCTGGTGGCGTTGTTGGTGTCGCTGGCGTGGTCCGGCAGCCTGCGCGAGGCGCAAATTGCTGCAGTGATAGAAACCGGCGTGCCGACCATGCTGATGGCTTTGAGCGTGGCCGACCGTTACCGGCTCGATGTGGAAATGGTTGCGCTGACCATTGCCTGGAGTACGGTGCTGTTCCTGTTTACCCTGCCGTTATGGCTACTGGTACTTATACGCTGAGTGGCGAACGTGCGGCCAGCCTCGAAAAGCCCGGTCAAATGTGTGTACAATTCAACTCTGCGGAAATCGCAGATTTACCTGCAGTCAAGTACATACGGTCAAGGCCGCGTTTGATCCACGGAGTTTGCCGAATGCGGGAAAAATTTACCTGTATTGCAGCGAATTGCTATAGCCGGACATATCCTGTTTTTGAACAGCCAATTTTAAGGAATCCATCATGAGCTTGATTATTCAGCCCAACGCCGCTGCGAGCGAGCCGGTAGACAAACGCGTCGTACTGAAAACCAAAGTCGGTGAAATGGTCAGCGCGGAATTTACCTTGCAGGATGAAAACGGCCGCCCCAGCGCGGCGGAATATATCAATCATTTGTACAAGTCGATCAAGGAGAAGCTGGGCGAAGTGGTCATTGCGCAGCTGGACGACAGTATCGACGCCAATAATGTGACCGAACTTAAAAAACAGATACTCTATATCGCAGCGTTTCATGATTCTATGTTCGGTACGTTTAATCGTACCAGCAAGCTGCCTGAGGAAGAGCGTAAGGATTTCATTGAGATATTCCTGCTGGCGGTGGCCACGCTGATACCGGGACGCAATATTCTGGTGGATTTGTCCAAGGGCACGGTTGGCGAGGGCGCCGGGCTCAACTGATTTCGCATCATCATTATTCGGTTGTCATAACACTATGCATCTACATATATTGGGAATTTGCGGGACGTTCATGGGCGGCATCGCGGCGATAGCGCGCGCCGCCGGGCATAGGGTGACAGGCTGCGATGCCAACGTTTACCCGCCGATGTCCGACCAGTTGCGCGAACTGGGCATCGACCTGATCGAAGGTTTCGATCCTGAACAGCTGGCATTGCAACCGGACGTATTTGTCATCGGCAATGTGGTGACACGCGGTAATCCATTGATGGAAGCCATTCTGAATCGCGGCTTGCCGTATATTTCCGGCCCGCAATGGCTGGCCGAAAACGTGTTGCACGACAAGTGGGTGCTGGCCGTAGCCGGTACCCACGGCAAGACCACGACCACTTCGATGCTGGCATGGATACTGGACGACGCAGGTTTGCATCCCGGTTTTCTGGTAGGCGGCATTCCGCAGAATTTCGGCATTTCAGCGCGGCTGACCGAGCTGCCGTTCTTCGTGATCGAAGCGGACGAATATGACACGGCGTTTTTCGACAAGCGTTCCAAGTTTGTGCATTACCACCCGCGCACGGCAATTCTGAATAATCTGGAATTCGATCATGCCGATATTTTCCCCGATTTGGCTGCCATCGAGACCCAGTTCCACCATTTGGTACGTACCGTACCAGGTGAGGGGTTGGTGATCGCGAACGGCACTGAAGACAGCCTGCGCCGGGTAATCACGCGTGGCTGCTGGACGCCGGTGGAATGGCTTGGGGTTAATGACGGCTGGACGGCGCAAGGCGGCGAGTCTGAATTCGATGTGTATTTTAACGGCGTGAAACAAGGCAGCGTTGCATGGGCGCTGATGGGCGCACATAACGTGCACAATGCGCTGGCGGCGATTGCTGCCGCGCGTCATGCCGGCGTATCGGCCGCCGTGGCGTGCGACGCGCTGGGACGTTTTGAAAACGTCAAGCGCCGCATGGAAGTGCGCGGCGTAGTGAATGGCGTCACGGTGTATGACGATTTCGCGCACCATCCTACTGCGATTGCGACCACGCTTGGTGGGTTGCGACGTAAAGTGGGTTCGGCGCGGATACTCGCCGTGCTGGAACCGCGCTCCAACACCATGAAGCAGGGCGCGATGAAAAACGCGCTGCCGGCCAGTTTACGCGACGCCGATGCCGTGTTCTGCTATGCGGCTAATCTGGGGTGGGATGCGCATGCCGTATTCGCTGAAATGGGCGCTATGGCACAAGTGTACGAGGATATGGATAAGCTGGTCGCTGCCATTGTTGCCGCAGCACGTCCGGGCGATCAGGTGCTAGTGATGAGCAACGGTGGTTTCGGCGGTATCCACGAGAAATTGCTCCACGCGTTAGCTGCTGTTTGATACCGTATAACCTTATAAAAATCATGGTGTTTATTTAATCAGTTCCAAGATAAAATCGAACGCTTTAACCGCACTGGATGATTATGCAAAAGCCTACTTTTACCTCTTTCATACCGCCGCGCCGTACTCTGATGGGGCCGGGACCTTCCGATGTGCCGCAACGCATACTGGATGCGATGGCACGACCCACGATAGGCCATCTCGACCCTGCATTCGTCGATATGATGGAAGAAATGAAAGTATTGCTGCGCTATGCATTCCAGACCGAGAATGCCTTAACGATGCCGGTATCCGCACCGGGTTCGGCTGGTATGGAAATGTGCTTCGTGAATCTGGTCGAACCCGGCGACAAGGTTATCGTTTGCAAGAACGGCGTATTCGGCGGTCGTATGCTGGAAAACGTCAAGCGTTGCGGCGGCATTCCGGTGCTGGTTGAAGATGCCTGGGGTGCGCCGGTAGATGTGGAAAAAGTCGCTGCAGCGTTTGCGCAACACCCGGATACCAAAGTGCTGGCTTTCGTGCATGCGGAAACGTCGACCGGTGCCCGTTCCGATGCACAGGCGCTAGCCGCGCTGGCGCATCAGCATGGCGCACTGGTGATCGTCGATGCGGTTACTTCGTTGGCAGGCATCCCGCTGATGGTCGATGAATGGGAACTCGACGCGGTGTATTCCGGCAGTCAGAAATGCCTGTCGTGCACGCCGGGGTTGTCGCCGGTGACATTCAACGAGCGCGCGATCGCCAAGCTGAAATCGCGCAATACGCCGGTGCAAAGCTGGTTTCTGGATCTGAATCTGGTATTGGGTTACTGGGGCAGTGCCGGCAAGCGCACTTATCATCATACCGCGCCGGTGAATACCTTGTACGGCTTGCATGAAGCACTGATCCTGCTGACCGAGGAAGGGCTGGAGAACAGCTGGGCGCGCCATGCCCGCAATCACGAAATGTTGCGCGACGGACTGGAAGCGCTGGGCTTGCAGTTTGTGGTGGACAAGGAATATCGTCTGCCGCAGCTGAATACTGTGACGATTCCGCAAGGCGTCGACGATGCCGCGGTGCGGGCACGGCTGCTTAACGAATTCGATCTGGAAATCGGCGCCGGTCTCGGTGATTTGGCTGGCAAGGTGTGGCGTATCGGCCTGATGGGGCATGCCAGCCGCGCTGAAAATATCGATTTCTGTCTGTCGGCATTGCATAAGTCACTGACTACGTAAACAT
This sequence comes from Sulfuriferula sp., assembly GCA_031291235.1. Taxonomy (GTDB): domain Bacteria; phylum Pseudomonadota; class Gammaproteobacteria; order Burkholderiales; family Sulfuriferulaceae; genus Sulfuriferula. Next base: position 199,975 of record JARLJL010000009.1, on the reverse strand, counting down.
GGTCAGCTTGTTGGCCGGGGCTGGTTGGCGCGAGTCAGCCGGCCCCGTTGTTTTTCAGGTCTGATTTTTTTCCAGTTCCGCGACCAGCTTCGCCATCAAGTCGCGGCCTTTGCCGCTCATGCCGCGCGTCAGCAAGTTGACATCGCGTTCGCCATTCACCAGCCGCCGCAAATTGCCGCCCATTTTCGCCATGTCGCCGCCGGCCTTGACCATCTGTTCCGCCATGTTGGCCAGCGCCGATAACGCAGCGGCATCGCCGTTGGCCGAGGCCTGCACCATCGCTGCCAGCCCCGGCGCTGCTGCATTGGGGTCGGCGGTTTGCGCGGGGTCGGGCAGCGTGGCCGGATTTTGAATGCCGCGCAGTATGGCTTCGACGATAATGCGCTCGTCGTCGTCCAGTTCGGTGTAAATACCGCTGTCGCGGCGACCCGCGATCACCAGCCGCAGCGCTGCGACCAGTTTGCCCCAGCCCTGCTGTTCAGCGTGTGCCAGCATGGGTTGCAGTTGCGGCAGGAGTTGCGGTTGCGCGCACGCGGTGGCGACGCCGTGGATGAAAGTAGCGTAGGTCTGGATAACCTGCTGGGTACGATCGGGTAGGGCCATGCCGGATTCCGTTAAAAATTAAACTGGTGTCATTGTACGCCGACGCGGTACTTTCGCCATGTCCCAGGCTGTTGGCGCCCATTGCCAGAAAGCTGCCAGCGTATCGATTTCAGCCGGCGGTGGATGGCCGAGCGCATGCATGGCTTGGCGTAATGCGGCAAGCGGGCCGACTGCGGACAGCGGCGGCGCCAGCGTTTGCTTGGAGAGTTTTTGTCCCTGCTGATTTACCAGTACCGGCAGGTGCGCGTAGCGCGGGGTGGGCAGGCCGAGCAATTGCTGCAAATGGATTTGCCGCGGCGTGGAGTTGAGCAGGTCGGCACCGCGCACGATTTCGGTGATGCCCAGCTCAGCATCGTCTACCACGACGGCGAGCTGATAGGCAAATACGCCGTCTGCGCGACGCAGTACAAAATCGCCCAGTTCCGATTGCAGGCGCTGGCATATGCGTCCCTGTATCCCGTCGTCGAAACACAGTAATTCGCTATGGGTGACGATACGCAATGATCGCGGCGTGCGCTCGGGCGCCAATCCGTTACGGCAGGTGCCGGGGTAGACCGGCCCGTCTATGCCGCTGATGCTGGAGTCGGCAATTTCGCGGCGACTGCAGGCGCATGGATAGATTATACCGGCCTGCTGCAATTGGTCCAGTGCCTGTTGATAAGCTGGCAGACGCCGGGATTGATACACGATCTCGCCATCCCACTCGAAGCCGCAGCGTTCCAGATCGCGCAATATGCTGTCGGCGGTACCGGGCGGGCAGCGCGGCGTATCCAGATCCTCGATGCGCAGATGCCATTGTCCCTGCTGGCTGCGCGCCTGCAAGCAGCTGCCTAGGGCGGCCAGTAGCGAGCCGGCATGCAGTGCGCCGGTCGGCGAGGGGGCAAAGCGGCCTATGTAAGGTAGCGAGGTCATGCCCCGCATTATTGCAGAAACTCAGGTGGGGCGCATGGCTCAGGTTATGGCCGGTTGCCCGGCAGGACACTATTCAGGCTTCGGCCAGTTGTGCCGTATTGGCGAATTGCTGTTGCGCCATTTCGTAGAATCCTAGCATCTGTTGGGCCATTTGCGGCGCGCTCCAGTCCAGCGCGTGCTGTTTTGCCTCAACGCTCAGGCGAGCGCGCAGTTCGTGATCGGTCAGGACTTCCTGCAACGTGGCGGCAAACGCTACCGGATTGTCTTCGGCGACTCGGCACCCGCGGCCGGCTGCCAGTATGTCGCGGGTGCCCATGACTGCAGTAGAGACCACAGGGACGCCCAATGCCATGGCTTCCAGCAGCACCAGTCCCTGGGTTTCGGTGCGCGAGGCGAAGACGAAGGCGTCGCCTGCACAATAGCAGGCGGGTAATTCCGTTGCGCGCTCCAGATAACCGACAAACAGTACGTTGGCGGTCAGATTCAACCCCTCGACGGTTTTCCTGAGTTTGGCCTCGGCAGGGCCTTCGCCTGCGATGATCAACAGCACGTCGGGCATGGTATGGCGCAGCTGCGATAGCATGAGCAGCAGGAATTCGATGTTTTTTTCGAAGGCGACGCGCCCGACATATACGACGACCTGACGATCTGCTGCGATATTGTGTTTCTGGCGGAATCCTGCTGGATCGCAGTGGCTGAAATCGGACAGCTCGATGCCGGTGGGTATGATTTTGCTGAATGCGCGCACGCCGTAACGCGTCAGGGCCTCATCCATGGCGATGGACGGCAGTATCAGTCCGTCGACTTGCGCGCATTGCCGTCGCGAAAAATGGCGTGCGGCATAACGCATCAGCGCCTTGGGCAGAAAAGGGATGTAGTGATACAGATATTCTTCAAAAAAGGTGTGGTATGTTTCCACGCAGGGGATGTTGAAGGTCTTGGCCAGATCGAGCCCGGTATAGTGGGCGAGAAACGGCGTATGGATATGTACCAGATCGAAAGTCTGGCCGGACAGTATTTGCGGCAGGGATTTGAGCGCCGCGGTCGACATCAGCCGGTCCTCCGGATCCATCAGTACCGGGCGGCCCTTGATGCGTACGATATCGGCTTCTTCGGGCTCATCCATACCGTAAGCAGGCACGACCAGCGTTACCGTATGCCCGAATGCTTTTAATTCCCGCCGCAACGTCATGATGGAGGTGGATACCCCGTTGACCCGGGGAAAGTAGACATCTGATACCATTAGGATATTCATGCAACGGCCCGATACGTTAATTATATTGTGTTTTTAACAAAATTAGGTGACGAACGTATGACAGTCCCTATTTGCTAGGTTATATTAGGGTTACACATTTATTCTTTTGCGAATTTACCCAGTGAACATGGAAGCTTCTGCACCGGATGAGAAAACAGCAACCAGCTTGCTCGATTCGCGGAATCTGATCGCAAAGTCTGCAGATATGTGGCATCGCGGTTCGGCATGGATACTGGGGCCGCTGATGATAGGCCTGATCGCCGTGATATTTGCGACGGCAAGTAATTACGCCAATAAGCTCAATACGATACTGTTCAATTCGTTCTTTATTGCCCCCCTGTTAATTGTGCCGCTGGGTTTTGTGTTGTTGACGTATGTCAGCCGGCGTTTTTTTGCGGGCGCCCAGGGCAGCGGTATACCGCAAACCATTGCGGCGATCAATGAAACCGGCGAGACCAAGACCAGCCATTTGCTGTCGCTGCGTATCCTGATAGGCAAGATATTGCTGACGCTGGGTGGGTTGACGGTAGGCGCATCCATAGGCCGGGAAGGGCCGACCGTGCAGGTAGGCGCTTCCATCATGCACATGTTTTACGGTCGCGGCCCGTTTCAGGGCGCAGACCAGCGCCGCATTCTGCTGATGGCGGGCGGTGCAGCGGGTATCGCAGCGGCGTTTAATACGCCGTTGGCCGGCATCATGTTTGCGATTGAGGAGCTGAGCAAGCATCATGTATTCAATGCGAACAGTTCGTCTCTGGTGACAGTGATAGTGTCCGGCCTGATTTCACTGGCCTTGCTGGGCAATTACACTTATTTCGGTTCGTCCGGTGCCAATCTGGAGTGGGATTCCGGGATGTCGACCATCCTGATTTGCGGCATCGCCGGCGGGTTGGCTGGCGGTGCTTTCAGTCGTATGCTGATTGCCGTATCGTTTGATACCACATCGCGTTTGTCGGCATTCATCGCCCAGCGGCCGCTGGTTTTTGCCGCGTTTTGCGGGCTGGGAGTCGCTATTCTGGGGTTGGCGACCGATCATCTGGTGTTCGGTACCGGTTATCAGCCGACTCAAGCTATGCTGGAGGATAGCGGCAGTTTGCCGTGGTATTTCGGCGTTGCAAAACTGCTGGCGACCTTGCTGTCGTCCATGAGCGGCATTACCGGCGGCGTTTTTGCGCCGTCGCTGGCGGTCGGCGCCGGTATAGGCGACAATCTGGCGTCGGTGCTGCCGACTTCGTATGCACCGCATAGCGCCATCGTTTTGCTCACTATGGCGGCTTATCTTGCCGGTGTAACCCGCGCGCCGGTGACTGCATTTATCATCATGATGGAAATGACCGATAGTCATCACATGCTGTTGCCGCTGATGGCGGTTGCGGTGATTGCAAGCGCCGCTTCCAAGCTGGTTTCACCCCTGCCGCTCTATCACGCCTTGTCCGTTAAATTCAGGCCGCCGCGATAAGCGGTTGTTTGCTCCATGTTATGCATTCTCGCTGTATCATAAATATTGACTTATGATACAGTGTGCCCATGCTCCATCTTACCCTACGCCAATTACAGGTTTTTGAGGCGGTTGCCCGTCATTTGAGTTATTCGCGCGCCGCGCGCGAATTGCATTTGTCGCAGCCGGCGGTATCCATGCAGGTCAAGCTGCTGGAAGAAAGCATTGCTCTGCCCCTGTTCGAGCAATTGGGCAAGAAGATTTTTCTGACCGAGGCCGGACGGGAAATGTTTCATTACAGCAAAGCCATCGCCGAGCAATTGCGCGAGGCTGAGGCGGTGTTCGAGCAGATGAAGGGGCTGGACCGGGGCGAATTGAAAATTGCCGTTGCGTCGACCGCGAATTATTTTGCAACGCAATTGTTGGCGCATTTTTGTCAGGCGCATCCGCAAGTAGTGGTGCATCTGGACGTGACTAATCGTGCCGATTTGCTGGAACAGCTGGAACAAAATGCACTGGATCTGGCCGTGATGGGGCAACCTCCGGAAGGGCATGATCTGGTGGCCGAGTCGTTTATGGAAAACCCGCTGGTGGTGATTGCCGCGCCTAATCATGGCCTGGTAGGGGTAACGCAGATTCCGGTGGAACGGTTGGCGGACGAGGCGCTAATAGTGCGCGAAGCCGGGTCGGGAACGCGTAGCGCATCGGAGCGATTTTTTCAGCGTCATGGCGTATCGCCGCGTACCGGGCTGGTGATGAATACCAACGAAGCGATCAAGCAGGCTGTACAGGCAGGCATGGGTCTGGCGGTGGTATCGCTGCATACCGTGTCGCTGGAGTTGCAGACAGGGCGCTTGGCGGTGCTGGATGTGGTCGATTTTCCGATACGGCGTCACTGGTTCGTGGTGCATCGCCGGGATAAGCGGTTATCCTCAGCGGCATCGGCGTTCAAGCAGTTTCTGCTGGCACAGGGCGATAACCCTATTTGAGCAGTATCCGGCCAGCGGGCGCGCGACGGTTTATTTGGAATGCTTCAACGCCATAGTTGCTACCTGTACGCGATTTTTCATGCCCAGCTTGTCCATGATGTTGGACAGGTGATTGCGCACCGTATTTTCGGACAAATTCAATCTCACACTGATGGTTTTGTTCGGCAGCCCTTGTGCCACCAGTTCGACGATTTCACGTTCGCGCGGAGACAGCGTGTTGAACACGTCCTGTTTCAGTTCGCCGCGCGCCAGTTTCTGCATGATGTGGGTGGGCAGCATACTGTTGCCCTGCGCCACTGATTGTATGGCGTGTATCAGTTGATCAGGTTCGGTGGTTTTGAGCAGGTAACCGTCGACGCCGTTGGTAATGGCTTCGCTGATGTCTTCATCCGAGCTGGCGCTGGTAAACATGATGGTACGGATGCCCGCACGTTTCAATTCGGCAATCAGTCCCAGCCCATCCCCATCCGGGAGTATGCGGTCGAGCAGCGCAATATCGGCATGCCCGCCGCGGCCCAGCCATTCGCGCACTGCTGCGATATCAGCGCATTGCTCGGTTACACGCAAGCCTGATGTATGCTCTATAAGCCGCGCGGTACCGAGCCGGGTAAGCGGGTGGTCATCGATCAGTACGATTGCAATGTCCATGCGATTTCCTAACAAATTTATCATTATAGTGTAACCTAAAATTCTGCAAGTTGTGAGTACTATGCATGCCGGTATGTTTCCGGGTTTGCCCGGGATGGATCACAGCGGCAATTGCCGCGGTTTGCGCGGGGCGTTGGCAAACAGCCGGTCGTATAGCGGGCGCGGCAGCATGCGCAGCAGTTTTGCCGTTATCGCCATTTGCCAGGGTATGGTCGCATACGCGCGGCGCTGGTCGATAATGCGGACGATTTTGGCTGCAGCGTTTTCTGCGCTCATGATGAACGGCATGCGGTAAGGATTGACGGCGGTCATCGGCGTGGCGATGTATCCGGGGTTGATGGTAGTGACCTGTATGTTGCTGCCCGCTAGTTCTACCCGCAACGATTCCAGATAGGTAATCAATGCCGCCTTCGATGCCGAATAGGCGCTGCCGCCCGGCAGGCCGCGGATACCCGCTACACTGCCTACCCCGACCAGTACGCCGCGCCTTGCTGTGCGCATGGGTAGAATAAACGGTTGGAAAGCGGTGACCGTACCCAGTACGTTGGTATTCATCACAGCCTGAAATGCTTTCAGGTCGTCGGCCTGTTCAGTTAATGTACCTACGCTGATGCCTGCTGCAGCGATGACGATGTCGGGTACGCCTGCGCGTGCGATGAAGTCGGCCGCCGCTGCCTGCATGGCGGAGCTGTCGCACACATCGAGCGGGTATGGCGTTGCCTGCGGCAGCGTTGCGCACAGAGCGGCAAGTTTGTCGCCGCGTCGCGCCACCAGCCCCAATGTTGCGCCGCGGGCTGCATAATGCCGGGCCAGCGCTGCACCCAGCCCGCTGGATGCGCCGGTAATAAAGATACGCAACGGCAAGGATTTACTTGGTGTGATGCTGACGTTCCTTGCGTACCTTGACGATAAGGTCGTCCAGCGTTTTGAACAGGCCTTCTTCGGTGCCGGTCATGGATTCGGATGTCACATAGGTGCCGTCAACTACAAATGAAGGTACGCCGGTGATTTTGGAATCGCGGGTCAGCTGATTGGCACGCATGACTTTGCTTTGTACGCCGAACGATTGATAAGCCGCGATGAATGCTTTGCGATCCATGCCGACTTTGGCTGCCCAGTCGAATAGAATGGCGTCTTTGGTGACGTCCAGTCCGTCTTCATGGATCGCCTTAAACAAGGCGTCGTGATATTTGTCGGCTACGCCCAGCGCTTCCATGGCGTAATAGGCTTTGGCCAGTTGTGCCCAAGAGTCGTTCAGCACTGCCGGGATACGGCGTATTGCGACATCCTTGGGGAGCGTTTTCAGCCAGGTATTGAGTCCGGGTTCAAGATGGTAGCAATGCGGGCAGCGGTACCAGAAAAACTCGGCGACTTCGATTTTCTTGCCGCTATCGGTACCCATTTCCGGGCTGAGTACTTGATAGTCGAAACCCTCGGTTGCCGTTGCATGAGCCGCAGTCACCGGCAATAAACTGGTCAGCAACATGCTGCAAACCGCCAATACCTTACGCATTCCCATCATTGTTGTCTCCGTTGAATTTAATTGGGTTTGGATTGTGTGCTGTCGTTTTGGTTCTTGATTTTAACCAGACTGGCCTGAATTTTGTTCTGTGCCAGGTTGTCGCGGGTTTTGTTGGCTTCATCCATTTTGTAAGGGCCGAGGCGAACGCGGTGCCATATGCCTTTATCGGGAATATCGATAGTCTGGATAGATGCTTCGAATCCCATTAATGCCAGGCGTGCCTTGAGGTTGTCGGCATCTGCCGGGTTAGGGAAAGCGCCGGCCTGTAGATAATACTGGTCGTCTGCTTTAGGCGTCTGGGGTTGTTTGGCATCCTGGCCTGTAGTTGCGTTTTCGTTGCCGGGCAATATCTTGTAGAAATCGAAACGCGGTTTATCGGTCCCTGATGGCGCGGTCGCGTTTGCCAGCGGGTCGACTATCTGATTCTGATTGGCCGATTTGCCGGGCTGGGTCTGCTTTTCCTGGGCAGGTTGATTTTCGTCAGCCTGATGCCGTTCGCTAAAAGGATTGCTGCGTCCTACCCATACCGCTATTGCTACCGCTGCCGCCAGCCCGATCAGCAAACCGATCAGTATGCCGGACCAGATGGAAGGACTGCTCTTTTTCTTTTCAGTCGTACGGGCTTTATAATCGCGCGCCATGCCGATCTCCTACATTTGCGCCGGGCTGGAAACGCCCAGCAGGGTTAAACCGCTGCGCAGTATGTCGCGTGTCGCCGTAATCAGCGCCAGACGGGCATGTCGTATCGCCAGATCCTCTACCAGGAATTGTTCGGCATTGTAGTAGGTGTGCAGTGCGGCAGCGATGTCTTTCAGTGCATAGGCAATTGCGTGCGGCGCCAGATCGCGGGCCGCCATTTCCACGACGCCGGGGTATTCTGCCAGACATTGCAACAGATCCAGCTCGTAACGGCTGGTCAGCGGGCTGCAATCCATGGCCGCAAGGGCTGCAGTATCGCCGCCCCATTGCGCCAGTACGCTGCAAATTCGCGCATGGGCATACTGAATGTAGTAAACCGGGTTGTCGCTGGTTTGCGATTTCGCCAGATCCAGATCGAAATCGAGATGCTGGTCGGATTTGCGCAACACATAAAAGAAGCGTGCTGCGTCGTTGCCAACTTCATGCCGCAATTCGCGCAGGGTTACATATTCGCCGGAACGGGTCGACATCGAGGCTTTTACGCCGTTGCGATACAGTATCGCAAACTGCACCAGCGCCACGGTAAGTTTGTCCGGATCGAGGTTGAGTGCTTGTAATGCGCCCTTGACGCGCGGAATGTAGCCGTGGTGATCGGCACCCCATACGTCTATCATCCAGTCGAAGCCGCGTTCCAGCTTGTTGATGTGATAGGCGATGTCCGAGGCAAAATAGGTGTACTGGCCGTTTTCGCGCAATACCACGCGGTCCTTTTCGTCGCCGAAGTGGGTGGAACGGAACCATTTGGCACCGTTCTGGGTGTAGACATGGCCGTGCTGTTCCAGTTGCTCGACGGTACGTTGTACCACGCCTGAATCGTATAGCGATTGTTCGGAAAACCATTCGTCGAATTCCACGCCGAATTCATGCAGATCGTTGCGGCCATCGCCCAATTGTTCGGTCAACACGAAATCGTGCACGTAATGGTAATCTGCGCCGAGCAGGGTTTTGGCGTTGGCGATGAGCTGATCGAGATGCGAGTCGGGTTCCTTGTCGAAATCGGGGACTTGCGCTGTTACAGCCGTTGCCGTGCGTTGATAGCGGTCGGCATGCTGTTCGAATATGGTCTGCGCCATGGCGATGACATAATCGCCCTGATAGGCGTTGCCGGGGAAGTTGATGGTCTCGCCGCATAGCGCCAGATAGCGCAGCCAGGTGGAAATGGCGAGGATATCCATTTGCCGGCCGGCATCGTTGACGTAATATTCCCGCGCGACGGTATAGCCGGCGGCTGCCAATACATTGGCCAGACTGGCGCCGTAGGCCGCGCCGCGGCCATGGCCGACATGCAGCGGCCCGGTAGGATTGGCAGAGACGAATTCCACCTGTACCTTTTTACCGGCGCCCAGCTGGCTGCGGCCGTATTGCTCGCCGAGCCGCAGGACATGCGGCACGACCTGCTGGTGCGCTTTGGGCAGCAGAAAGACGTTGATAAAACCTGCGCCTGCGATTTCCGTTTTGGCTACCAGATCCGATGCGGGCAGGGCGGATTGTATCAGCACAGCCAGTTCGCGCGGATTGCGGCGCAGGGTCTTGGCCAGTTTCATGGCCACGCTGCAGGCGTAGTCGCCGTGCGCCGCGTCGCGCGGGCGTTCCATTTCAATCGCGATGTCTGTTATTTCGGCCGCTACTTGACCGACCGCCTGAGTGAACAGTACCGTCAGATGGGATTTGATGTCTATATACGAAGTCAGCATGACGCAACCTATCAAAAAGATTCGCTATTATAGCTGGCTAGCGGTTAATCAACAAAACCGGTCAGGCTGCACTTCGGCTTTTGCTCAACAGGCTTTCAAATTTCGAGTGGGTCCACATCCAGATGCCAGCGCAGTTTGTTGGCACGCATGTTGTAAATGGATGAGACCCATGCATTCAGAAAATGTTGCAGTGTGCGCCGGTTGTGCGATTGTATCAGCAGCAATGCACGTTCGACGCCGGCTTTGCGCGTCATTGCGGCCGGGGTGGGGTCGAATACAATCACCGCAGATGATTCCGGGGCTAAGGATTTTGCCAGGTTGAGGAAAGTAACGGCATCGTCGAGTTGCGGCGCTTCTGCGCGCAATACGGCCTGATGGATGTAAGGCGGAAAATCGGCGGCACGGCGTTCATTGAGCAGGGTGCGGGCATAACCGGTGTAATCGTGCTGTTGTAGGGCGAGGTAGAGCGGGTGACTGACGAATTCCGTCTGGATCAGGACTTCGCCGGGATGCTGGGCGCGTCCGGCGCGGCCGCTGACCTGCATCAGTTGAGCAAACATGCGTTCGCTGGCGCGAAAGTCCGGGCTGTATAGCGCGTTGTCTGCGCCGACGACGCCGACCAGCGTGAGGTTGGGAAAATCGTGACCCTTGGCCAGCAGCTGGGTGCCGACCAGTATGTCCACTTCGCCGCGGCGTATCTGCTGCTGCATCTCCGGCCAGCTGTCCTTGCGTCGCGTACTGTCGCGGTCTATGCGTAATACGCGTGCGGCGGGGAAGCGTTTTTGCAGTCCTTCTTCCAGCCGTTGCGTGCCCAGCCCGGTCGGCGAAATGTCGATATTGCCGCAATCCGGGCAGGCGTGCGGTACGCGCTCGGCGTGACCGCAATGGTGGCAGCGCAATTGGCGCTCGCGCAAATGCACTACCAGCCGGGTTGAGCAGCGCGGGCAGCCGGCTGCCCAGCCGCAGGCGCGGCATACCAGCGTAGGGGCGTAACCTCGCCGATTTATGAAAATCAGGCTCTGCTGTCCGGCATCCAGTCGCCGCTGTATCGCGGTGGCGAGGGCGGGCGATAGGCCGTCGGTCAGTTTCTGGGTGCGCGTGTCTATCATGCTTACCTGCGGCAAGGCGGCAGCCGCAATGGCGCGTCGGGTCAGGCTGATACGCTGGTAACGGCCGGCTTGCGCGTTGTGCCAGGTTTCCAGCGCGGGCGTGGCCGAGCCTAGCACGATGGGGCAATTGCGCTGATGCGCGCGCATGATGGCTACGTCGCGCGCGGCGTAGCGCAGTCCTTCCTGCTGATAAAACGAGCCGTCGTGTTCTTCGTCGATGATGATGAGCGCCAGTGCCGGCATGGGTGCGAACACGGCCAGTCGGGTTCCCAGCACGATGCGCGCGCGGCCGTGTACTGCCGCCAGCCAGTGGTGCAGGCGCTCGCCGTCGGCCATGCCGCTATTTAGCGTGGCAATTTCGATATCGGGGAAACGGGCGCGAAATACGCCGGTCAATTGCGGCGTCAGGTTGATTTCCGGTACCAGTATCAATACCTGCCCGTCATGTGCCAGCACTTGTTGCACCAGATGCAGATACACCTCGGTTTTGCCGCTGCCGGTCACGCCGTGCAACAGGAACGGCTGAAATTTCCCCAGTGCAGTACTGATTTGATCGACTGCCTGACTCTGCTCGGGATTGAGTTCGGGTGTGATATCGGCATCGACCGGCACGGCGTTGAGCGGTGCGGGCAGGCTGAGCTGCGTTACCCAGCCCAGTTCCAGCCAGCGTTTAAGCGTCGCACGGTAGCCCGTCGCCGCTGTTGCCAGCGTCGCTGCAGAATGTGCTGCGCCATCCTGTAAACAGGCGTACAGGGCGTGCTGTGCATGTGCGCGTGCAGGCAGGTTCGCGGCCTCGACGCGGCCGGTAGCAGTGAGCTGCCAGCTGTCGGCAGTTTTCAGTGCGGTTGCCTGCGCCCGCCGCAATACGGTCGGCAGTGCAGCAAGTACCGTTGCGCCTAACGGGTAATGGTAATAGTCGCTGCAGAAGTGCAGCAGCTTGAGTATTTCCGCCGATAGCAGCGGCGCGTCGTCGAGCACGCTGATGATGTTTTTGAGCTGTTCGCGCGGGTGCGCCGATTCGCGGCTAAGCGCCAGCACAACGCCGACGAATTCCTTGCGCCCGAACGGCACGCATACGCGCCGTCCTATATCCTCCGCCGTGAGCGTAGGGGCAACATAATCGAACAGTCTTGGTACGGGCACATCCAGTGCGACTTGGGCTATCAGCATGAAAGCAGTGTACCGCAAAAGCCGTTGCGCTAGCGTTACCAAGTTGCGCCAGCGTCACTAAACATTCAAAAACATTTCACGAAATTGACTTGTGACGTCTGCAAAATATTCGTCATGAATGATGAACTTTTACTCCAGACCTTTATTCCCCGTCCGCAGCCGTTGCGCATAGCGCTGGTGACGGAGACTTATCCGCCCGAAATTAACGGTGTTGCCATGACGTTGGGGCGTCAGGTAATCGATTTGCAGGGGCGCGGCCATCAAGTACAGCTGATTCGGCCACGTCAGGGTGCGCTGGACAAGGCGACCCATAACGCGCAGCTGGAAGAAGTGCTGAAAATCGGTGTGCCGATCCCGCGTTATGCCGGGCTGAAAATGGGGCTGCCTGCCAAGGCGGCCTTGATCAGATTATGGCAATTGAAACGGCCCGATCTGGTGCATATTGCTACCGAAGGTCCGCTGGGGTGGTCTGCGCTGGCTGCAGCGCACAAGTTGCGGCTGCCGGTGAGCACCGACTTTCATACCAATTTTCACAGCTATAGCCAGCATTACGGCGTGGGCTGGCTGCGTCGTCCGATCCTCGCCTATCTGCGCAAATTTCATAACAAGGCTTGCGTCACGCTGGTGCCTACAGAAGGTATCCGCCAGGAATTGCAGACGCACGGTTATCGCAATCTGGAAGTGGTGTCGCGCGGCGTCGATACCGAACTGTTTACGCCAAACCAGCGCGACGAAGCGTTGCGCGCAAGCTGGGGGGCAACCGCGGATACGCAGGTCGTCATTTATGTCGGGCGGGTTGCGCCGGAGAAAAATCTGCCGCTGGTATTCAAGGCCTATACCGAGATGCATGCCGCCAATGCGGATAGCCGACTGGTTATCGTAGGGGATGGCCCGGAGCGCAATGCGCTACAGACGCAATATCCCGATGCGATATTCTGCGGCATGCGCAGCGGCGAGGATCTGGCCCGGCACTATGCTTCGGCCGATGTGTTCCTGTTCCCCAGCCTGACCGAGACTTTCGGCAATGTCACGACGGAAGCCATGGCCAGCGGTCTGGCAGTGGTCGCTTATCAGTATGCCGCTGCCGAAGCGCTGTTGCGCCATGGCGAGAACGGTATGCTGGCCCCGTATAACGATGCACAAAAATTCATCGCGGCCGCCGTCGAATTGGCGCGCGAACCTGCTCGCGCCAGACACATGGGCGCAAATGCTCGCCAGACTGCGCTGTCCATTTCGTGGGATAGCATACACGACCGTTTTGAACGGGTTTTACACGCCATAATCGATAAGGAAGATTGCCATGGAGAAGTTGAGCTGGCAGTGGATGGGTGAATACGAGGCGGGGTTAACCCAGCGCTTTAATCGCGTTGAGCGTTTTCCCGCTGTGGTGCGGGCTTTTCAGGTGATCAGCCGGCTGGGCGACGGCGTGTTCTGGTACACGCTGATGGTGGCGATGTATCTGCTGCTGGGCAAGTCGGCGCTGTATGTGGTGTTGCATATGATTGCTGCCGGATTGACCGCGACGCTGATTTACAAATGGCTCAAGCATAAAACCTTGCGCCCGCGTCCGCATCAGCAGTTCGGTCATATTCATTGCCTCACTGCGCCGCTGGACCGGTTCAGCTTTCCTTCCGGCCATACTTTGCATGCGGTAACTTTCAGTCTGGTTGCGATTTACTACTATCCGGCACTGGCCTGGCTGCTGGTGCCGTTCACATTGGCCGTTGCCGCATCCCGGCTGATCCTCGGGTTGCATTATCCGACTGATGTATTGGCCGGATTCGTACTGGGCGCTGCGGTCGCCAGTGCTTCATTCTTCATTTTCTGATTTCGTTGCACAATTCGAGCATTTGATACGGTAGCGCCGATCTCGTCGGGGGTCTGGCGCGGTAGCGCGTTGGATAGCGGGTCATGTGGCGCTATAATCCGCTATTCTGGGTTAATACTGCCGCATACATGTCAGACGATCTCTTTTCCCGCGCGCTCGCCTGTTTGCTGACTGTCGATGTCGATAGCAAGCTGGTGCAAGTGGCTGCGCTACGGCATGCATGGCTGTCGGGCGACATAGTCTGCACTGACGTATCGCCTCCCGCCATTCCGATTCCGGTGCCAGGCCGTCCGCTTAAACCGGAAATGGTTTCCGCCTTGCAGGTCGGCAAGCGTCAGCCGTCGACACCTGAAGGCAGGGCGGCGCTAATACATTCGCTGGCGCATATCGAATTTAACGCAATCAATCTGGCGCTGGACGCAGCATACCGGTTTCGCGATCTGCCGCAGGCATACTATGCTGACTGGTTGCAGGTAGCGGCGGAAGAAGCCGAGCATTTCACTTTGCTGCGCGATCATCTACGTACGCTGGGTTTCGATTACGGCGACTTTACTGCACATAACGGATTGTGGGATATGGCGGTAACTACGGCGCACGACCCCATGGTGCGCATGGCGCTGGTGCCCAGAGTGCTGGAGGCGCGCGGGTTAGACGCGCTGCCGGTGATCATGCGCCGGCTGGCCTCCTGCGGCGCGCAATCGACCGCCGATGTGCTGAGCGTCATTCTGCATGACGAAATAGGCCATGTGGCTATCGGCAACCGCTGGTACGCATATTTCTGCGAGTTGCGCGGGCTCGAGCCGATTGCAACTTTCAGGACGCTGATGCGCGAATACAAAGCGCCCAGACTACGTGGGCCGCTGCATACTGAAGCGCGGTTAGCGGCGGGATTTAGCCCCGCGGAAATGCAAATGCTGGAAGATTATATCGGTCAGCCTTGATCCCGAATGCGGGCTGTGCAATACAGCGACCACGCCCGCAAACGGGAATTTCCGGATAAATGCTTGCTAAGCATCTGAATACCCAATATAATGCGCGGTTTCCCCTTGCCCTACCGCTTACGCACGGAGGGCTTTAACCAGAAGGAGCTTTGCATGCGTCATTATGAAATCGTGTTTATCGTACACCCTGATCAAAGCGAGCAAGTGCCCGCGATGATCGAGCGTTACCGCAACCAGATAGCCAGCCGTAACGGTCAAATCCACCGTCTGGAAGACTGGGGCCGCCGTCAAATGGCTTACCCTATTCAAAAAGTTCACAAGGCGCACTATGTGTTGATGAACATTGAATGCGATCAGGAAACACTCGACGAATTGGAGCATGGCTTCAAATTCAACGATGCGGTATTGCGCCATCTTACCGTGCGTATGGATGAAGCAGTGACTGCGCCTTCGCCAATGATGAAGGAAGAAAAATCGCGTTCATTGACCGGTGCCGACACCAAGGTTGAAGCCGATGCGGAAGAAGCAGCCTAAAGCGTTTGGAAGTTAACCAGCTCTTACTTGACGGAACGCTAACCCATCTCGAGACTTTACGTTATACGCCAGCAGGCGTGCCTTTGATTGAATGCCGGATTCGGCATGAGTCGAAACAGATCGAAGGCGGCAGTGAACGTATAGTGAATGTCGAGATTGCCGCCATTGCAATTGGCGAGTTGGCCCGTAAGGTAAGTCGGTTGAATTTAACTCAAACGCTTCATGTTAGCGGCTTCCTCGCGCAGAAAAGCCAAAAGAGTCAACAGATAGTGCTGCATATTTGCAGCTTAGAAAACATTTAGATAGGAGTGCATCATGCCTCGTCCAACTAACAGCAAAAACACCAAACGTCGGGAAGGTTCCCGCCAGTTGTTCAAACGCCGCAAGTTCTGCCGTTTTACCGTTGAAGGCATTACCTGGGTCGATTATAAAGACGCTGAATTGTTAAAGGATTTCGTCGCTGAAAACGGCAAAATCATTCCGGCACGTATCACCGGTACCAAAACCCGTTTTCAACGCCAGTTGTCTACTGCCATCAAACGCGCACGTTTCCTCGCGCTGATGCCTTACACTGACTTGCATTAAGGAGATCACCATGCAAATTATACTGATGGAAAAAGTGATCAACCTCGGCACATTGGGCGACGTGGTTAAAGTTAAAGACGGTTATGCCCGCAATTTCCTGATCCCTCAGGGCAAGGCCAAGCGTGCAACTGCCGCTAACCTCAAGCATTTCGAAGAAAAGCGCGCAGAGTTGGAAAAAGCCCATGCAGCCGCATTGGCAGCTGCTCAAGTACGTGCAGAAAAATTGGCCGATTTCACCTTGGTCGTGTCGCAAAAAGCCGGTATGGACGGTCGTTTGTTCGGCTCCGTGACCAACATCGATATCGCTGAAGCATTGAAAGCGCAAGGTATCGAAGTGGCCAAGGCGGAAGTGCGTATGCCTAACGGTCCGCTGAAAGCAATCGGCGAATTCCCGGTCAGCATCGCGTTGCATACCGATGTGATAGCGGACATTACCGTTACCGTACAAGGCGAACGTTAAGCAGTTATTGCCTCGGCTCGTAGTTTGAGTCTGGCTTGAAAACAGGATGGGTCAGGAGCAACGGAATGCACATTCCGTCCTGAACATCCTGTTTTTTTACATCTGCCGGATCAGGGTTTCTTTTTGGCGCGGGGGTGCGCGAGATCGTATGTGGCGGCGAGATGCTGAAAATCCAGCTGTGTATATATTTGCGTCGTGCTGATACTGGCATGCCCCAGCAGCTCCTGCACGGCACGCAGATCCCCGGAAGATTGCAGCAGGTGCGATGCAAAAGCATGGCGCAGTACGTGCGGGTGGACTTTGGCATCGAGACCGATGCGATCGGCACGATGCTTGAGCCGTAATTCGATCGCGCGTTGCGTCAGATGCCCGCCGTTGCGTCCGGGGAAAACGTAATCTCCCGTATCGCTGCGTTGCGCCAGCCAGCGCTGCATGGCTATGCTCGCCTGTTTGCCAAGCGGTACCAGACGGCTTTTGTTGCCTTTGCCGGTGACGCTGATTTCGCCATGAGTTAAATCCATTTGCCCCAATTTCAGCGTTGCCAGTTCGGACAAGCGCAAACCGGAAGAGTAGAACAGCTCGAATATGGCGTTGTCGCGTACTGCCAGCGGCGTATCGTCGGGCGCATCGAGCAAATGCGTCACCTGTTCTACCGACAGGCTGCGTGGCAGCGTACGTGCATACTTGGGCGCACGCAGACCTTCGCAGGGATTGTGGGTGTAATCGTGGCGTTTGCCCAGATAATGAAACAGACCGCGCCAGGCGGATAAGGTGCGTGCCAGGCTTTTGCCCGACAGCCCTTGCGCATGTAATGTGGCGATAATGCGGCGAATGTCGTGTGCCCGCAGTTCGGCAAATGTCGTACCGTCGATTCTGGCGAGCAGGAGGCGCACATCCCGTGCGTAATTGCTGACGGTATGTGCGGATAAGCCGCGTTCGGCGGCAAGATGGGTTAAATAGGCATCGACTAACGACGAGTCGTTCACGGCAGCAAGCGTTGCAACCCGGCTGCAATCAGCTCGCCCAGACGTTGCAGATACAGTGTGCCCATTTGCGGGTAGAAGCGCTGCGTATCTTCGGAAGCCAATATCAGCACGCCGACGAGCTGGTCGTTTTTGAGCGGGATAGCGGCATATGAACGCAAATGGCTGGCATCGCCCAGCCAGGTGAGCGCCTCCGGATGCAGATAGGCGCCGCATTGCGGATGCGGCATATTTTCTACCCATGTTTTTACTTCATCGGAACACGGCGTGAATTCGACTTCGTCGCCGGTCGCCTGCCAGATCCGGAGCGTGGCGTGAGGAATGGCGAAATCTTCGCGCAAATTCAGGTACAGCGCATGAATCAGTGTTGGCAAATCGCGTGCCGCCATCATGGCGACAGCGATGTGCTGCATTTTTTGCGAACTGATGTCGTTCTCTTCGCCAAACTGGATCAACTCGGCAAGTTTGGTTTCCAGCAGGGTGACCTTGTCGCGCAAATTCAGGATCTGGCGTTCGGCGATAGGAATAGCCCGTCCTTCGAACGGGTGACTGACGCGAATATCCGTCAGCAGGTGAGGATATTCGTCAAAAAATTCAGGGTGTGTCGCCAGATAGCGCGCGATTTCATCGGATTTCATATTGCCGGTTTCATTCCAGAGTAAGTTCAGCTTCAAATACGTTAACAGTGGGTCCGGTGAGCCAGACAGGAGTGCCCTCGCCGGCCCACTCTATAGTCAGTATACCGCCGCGGGTGGCAACATCGACACGTTGTTGCAACAGCCCGCGGGTAATGCCGGCGACAACAGCAGCGCATGCGCCGGTACCGCACGCCAGCGTTTCGCCTGCGCCGCGCTCGTAAACACGCAAGCGAATATGGTTACGATCCATGATTTGCATAAATCCGGCATTGACCCGTTTGGGAAAACGCGGATGATGTTCTATCAGTGCGCCCAGTTCCGTCACCGGCGCCGCGTCGACATTATCCACAATTTGCACGGCGTGCGGGTTGCCCATGGACAGTACGCTGACATCCAGCAGTTTGTCGCCCACCGCTAGTGGGTAAGTGAGTGCGCGAGCATCAGCCACAAACGGGATGTCGGCAGGCTCGAATCGCGGCGCGCCCATATTGACGGTAACGCGGCCGTCGTCTTCCAGTCGCGGAAAGATCAGCCCGGAGGCTGTTTCTACGCGGATTTCGCGCTGGTCGGTCAGGCCGTGGTCGTGTACGAAACGCACAAAGCAGCGTGCGCCGTTGCCGCATTGTTCGACTTCACTGCCGTCGGCGTTAAAAATGCGATAACGGAAATCGGCATCGTCGCGGGTAGGGCGTTCGACCAGCAGCAACTGGTCGCAACCGACGCCGAAATGCCGGTCGGCGATCCAGCGCACCTGCTCGGCAGAGAGGTCGACATGCTGGCTGATCGCGTCGATTACGACGAAATCGTTGCCTGCGCCGTGCATTTTGCTAAATTTCAATTTCATGTCGTGGTCGTCAGGAATAGAGTTTGGCCTCGCCCGGCGGACGCGTCTTGAAGCGTTTGTGCAGCCAGAAATATTGTTCCGGCATTTCACGTACCCGGTCTTCGATAAAGGCATTCATGCGTGTGACATCGGCCGCGATGTCGTCGCTGGGGAAATTATCCCACGCCGGATAAAACTGCGCTACATAACCCTGGCCGCCCGGCAATTGCCGCGTGACTACCGGCACGACTTTGGCATGCGCCAGTTTGGCAATGCGCGGCAAGGCGTTCACCGTTGCCGCCGGCACGCCGAAAAATGGCGCAAATACGGCATCCTTGGCGCCGAAATCCTGATCCGGCAAATAATACAGCGGCGCGCCCTGTTTCATTTCGCGTATCAGCGGGCGTACGCCCTCATGGCGGGATATCAGCCGGGATTGGCCGAAGCGGGTTCTGGCGTGGAACATGAGCTGGTCGAACAGCGGGTTCTTGAGCCGGCTATACATCGACACCAGCGGTGCATATTCGGTGCTCAGACGCACGCCGCCCATATCCAGACCGATAAAGTGCGGCGCCAGCAAGATCAGCGGTTCGCCGGATACGGCCTGGAAATGCGCAAGACCTTCAATCCTGACGATACGGTTAATGCGCTTGCGATCCGACCACCATAATTCGCCATGCTCGATGGCGGCGCGGGTCATGGCCTGAAAGTGTTGCCGCAATACCCGGTCGCGTTGCTGCTGCGTCCACTCCGGAAAGCACAGCATTAAATTGATGGCGCCGATTTTCCGGCGTTTCGCGGCTACGGCATACAGCAAGCTGCCCAGCGTGTTGCCGATACCGGCTTGCGCCGCCAGCGGCAGCCAGTGTATGAGCCAGAGTATGAAAATGCCGATGCGGGACAGAATCATAGCGCGGTTTCCGGCGGTTCAACGCCGCCGGGACGTTTGTAGCGGTTATAGCTCCATAAATACTGGGCCGGAAATTTGCGGATGAGCTGTTCCAGCGCAGCGTTGAGGGCGATGCTGGCGAGTTGTTTGTCGCCGCTCAGATCGGCTTGCAGCGGCTCAATATGCACTATATAGCCCTGACCGTGCGGCAGGCGTTCGCCAAACATCAGCAGCGGCACCGCGCCGGTAGATTGATGCAGGCGCGCGACCAGCGTCGGCGTATAAGCCGGGCGGCCGAAGAAATTCGCCCACACGCCTTCGCCTTTGCTGGCAACCTGATCGGGCAGCACGCCGACCGCTTCGCCTTTTTTCAGCGCGGTAAGCAGGGCGCGGACGCCTTTGACGTCGGTGGTGGCCAGCGTGATTTGGCCGCGCGCGCGACCGGCGCGCATGACGCCTTCTACCCACTGCTGGCGAGGCGGGCGATACATGACGGTCATGGGGCGGCGGGCAGCGTAATACAGGCTGACGATTTCAAAGCAGCCCAGATGCGGCGTCATCGCGAGTATGCCCTTGCCGGCGCCGACGGCCGCTTCGACATGCTCCCAGCCGCGGCATTCCTTGACCAGACCCAGTACCTGATCGTATGGGCGCAGCCAGATCGGCAACAGTTCGGCACCGCCCTTGCCGATTTCCTGCGCGGTTTGTCGCAGTAATGCCTGATAGGCTGTGTCGTCGGTCGCAATGCCGCTTTGCGCCAGATTTTGCTGGATTTTGGCGGCGTAACGTTTGTCGCTGCGGTAAACCAGCCAGCCGCCGAATGCACCCAGTATATGCCACAAGCGCAGCGGTAGCCGGGCAAGTAAACGCAAAAGGAATAATGTCATTTGGTTTCAGGCGAGCCGCATCGCGTGATTTCGCAAATTGTCGTTTTGGTGGGGCTGGCGTAGTGCAAGACGGGTATTTACCTCAATGTCTGTATCGAAAAGGCATGCGGATCATTCGCCGGGCAAATGTCCGATAGCGTATAACCGCATTCTAACCCAAGACCCGCATATGCGTGTAGCTTGCCGGACGATAGTCTGTACACGCGAAGGAGACTCCGCTAGAATGTCGCTTCGGTTTGAGGAGCGTTGCGACGGGTACCCCGCCAGGCTCAAACCTTCTACATAGCAACGACGCTCACGTCTTACTTTTTTGTCTTTAACAGAAAGGCGTGTGTGCCATGCAAGATTACATTTTTACTTCGGAATCCGTATCCGAAGGTCATCCCGATAAAGTTGCCGACCAAATTTCAGATGCCGTTCTGGATGCCATCCTGACTCAGGATCCGCATGCGCGCGTGGCTTGCGAAACATTGGTAACGACCGGTCTGGTCGTTATCGCTGGCGAAATCACGACTCATGCCATGATCGATTACAACCAGATCGCGCGTCAGACCGTGAAGCGTATCGGCTACGACAGTTCCGATATCGGTTTCGATTACAACACCTGTTCCGTGCTCACTACTTTTGGCAAGCAATCGGCAGATATTGCCCAGGGCGTGAATGAAGGCCAAGGGCTGGATCTGGATCAGGGTGCCGGTGATCAGGGCCTGATGTTCGGTTATGCCTGCGACGAAACGCCGTCACTGATGCCGTTGCCTATCTATCTGGCACACCGTCTGGTCGAGCGTCAGGCCGAATTGCGCAAGGACGGCCGTCTGCCCTGGTTGCGGCCCGATGCAAAATCGCAGGTGTCGATACGTTATGTCGACGGCAAACCGCAGCACGTCGATACCGTTGTGCTGTCTACTCAGCATCACCCCGACGTGTCGCATGCGCAGATCCAGGAAGCCGTGATCGAGGAGATCATCAAGCCGGTGATCCCTGCGGACATGTTGAAAGAGGACGTGCGTTATCTGGTGAATCCGACCGGACGTTTCGTGATCGGCGGCCCTATGGGCGATGCCGGCCTGACCGGGCGCAAGATTATTGTTGATACTTATGGCGGTGCCGCACCTCACGGCGGTGGCGCGTTCTCCGGCAAGGACCCGAGCAAAGTGGATCGTTCCGCTGCTTACGCAGGCCGTTATGTGGCCAAGAACATTGTGGCCGCCGGTTTGGCAAGCAAATGTCTGGTGCAGGTGGCTTATGCTATCGGTGTGGCGCGCCCGGTATCGCTGATGGTGAATACCTTCGGTACCGGCAAGGTCAGCGACGAACGCATTGCGGAACTGGTTGAAGCGCATTTCGATTTGCGTCCCAAGGCGATTATCCAGACGCTCAACCTGCTGCGTCCTATCTATACGCGCACGGCCAGTTACGGGCATTTCGGCCGCGATGAGCCTGAATTTACCTGGGAGTCCACCGATAAGGCGGAAGCGTTGAAGTCGGCAGCCGGCATATAATTGCGGCTGTACACATTCTGGCGACTCCGCTAGAATGTCGGCTGGTTTGAGGAGCGCTGCGACGGGGATACCCCTGCCAGGCTCAAACCGGCTTTTATGCAACGGCGCTCACGTCTTACTTTTTTGTCATTACTTACAGAAAGGAGGGCGTGATGAACGCCGTCACCTCTAGCTCTACCCAAGATTACATTATTGCCGACCTGTCGCTGGCCGACTGGGGGCGCAAAGAACTCAATATCGCCGAAATCGAAATGCCGGGTCTGATGGCGATTCGCGAAGAATTCGCTGTTTCAAAACCGTTGAAAGGCGCTCGCATCACCGGCAGCCTGCACATGACCATCCAGACCGGCGTACTGATCGAAACGCTGCAAGCCTTGGGCGCAGAAGTGCGCTGGGCATCGTGCAATATTTTTTCCACCCAGGATCACGCGGCTGCGGCCATCGCCGCCACCGGCACGCCGGTCTTCGCCGTCAAAGGCGAATCGCTGACCGAATACTGGGATTACACCCATCGCATATTCGAATGGACTGACGGCGGTTATTCCAACATGATCCTGGACGACGGCGGCGATGCGACGCTGTTGCTGCATCTGGGTTCGCGCGCCGAAGCCGATATCAGCGTGCTGGCGCACCCTACCAGCGAAGAGGAGCGTGTGCTGTTTGCCGCGATCAAGGCCAAGCTGGCGGTGTCGCCGAACTGGTATTCGGTTCGTCTTGCCCATATCAAGGGCGTGACCGAGGAAACCACTACCGGCGTGCATCGTTTGTATCAGATGCATGAGCGCGGCGAATTGAAGTTCCCTGCGATCAACGTCAATGACTCGGTGACCAAATCCAAATTCGATAATTTGTACGGCTGTCGCGAATCGCTGGTTGACGGTATCAAGCGCGCCACTGACGTGATGGTGGCAGGCAAGATTGCCGTAGTGGCCGGTTATGGCGATGTCGGTAAAGGTTCGGCACAAGCTTTGCGTGCACTGTCTGCACAAGTGTGGATTACCGAGATCGACCCGATCTGCGCATTGCAGGCAGCGATGGAAGGCTACCGCGTGGTTACCATGGATTACGCAGCCGACA
Organism: Sulfuriferula sp.; assembly: GCA_031291235.1. Classification (GTDB taxonomy): domain Bacteria; phylum Pseudomonadota; class Gammaproteobacteria; order Burkholderiales; family Sulfuriferulaceae; genus Sulfuriferula. The sequence goes on along the minus strand of JARLJL010000009.1, from coordinate 176,789 downwards.
AGGCGGACATCTTCGTTACCGCCACCGGCAACTACCACGTCATCACCCATGATCACATGGCGAAGATGAAGAATCAGGCTATCGTTTGCAATATCGGTCACTTCGATAATGAGATCGATGTCGCCGGTATCGAAAAATACCAGTGGGAAGAGATCAAACCGCAAGTCGATCACATTATTTTCCCCGACGGCAAACGTATCATCCTGCTAGCCAAGGGCCGTCTGGTGAATCTGGGTTGCGCGACTGGACATCCGTCCTACGTGATGAGTTCGTCGTTTGCCAACCAGACCATTGCGCAAATCGAGTTGTTCAGCCGTACGGCCGATTACCCTATCGGCGTTTATACATTGCCTAAACATCTGGACGAGAAAGTCGCGCGCCTGCAGCTGAAAACGCTGAATGCGCAATTAACGGAGCTGTCCGACCAGCAGGCGGCCTATATCGGCGTGGATAAAAACGGCCCTTACAAATCCAGCCACTACCGTTATTAAGCTGTAAATTTTTTGGGAGTATTTGATGATGACTGCGCGCACTTACAGTTTTGAGTTTTTTCCGCCCAAGACGCCTGACGGCATGGACAAGCTGCGCGTGGTACGCAGCCAGCTCGCCGAACTGCATCCCAAGTTTTTTTCGGTTACTTTCGGTGCCGGCGGCTCGACGCGCGATCATTCGTTGGCGGCGGTGCTGGACATACAGCAGGCGGGGTTGGAAGCAGCGCCGCACCTGTCCTGTATTGGTTCCACCCGCGACAATATCCGGGCGATACTGGAAGAGTATAAAGGCCACAATATCCGCCACATCGTCGCATTGCGCGGCGATCTGCCTTCAGGCATGGCAACTGCCGGCGAGTTTCGTTACGCCAATGAACTGGTTGAATTCATCCGCAACGAGACCGGCGACTGGTTCAATATCGAAGTGGCGGCTTATCCGGAAGTGCATCCGCAAGCCAGAAGCGCGCGCGACGATCTGCTGAGTTTCAAGCGTAAAGTCGATGCGGGCGCCAACTCGGCGATTACCCAGTATTTTTTCAATGCCGATGCCTATTTCGCTTTTGTCGATGATTGCAACAGTCTGGGCATGACTGTGCCGGTGGTGCCGGGCATCATGCCTATCGGCAATTTCTCTCAGCTGGCACGATTTTCAGACGCATGCGGCGCAGAAATCCCGCGCTGGATGCGCAAGAAGCTGGAAGCCTACAACGACGACATCGATTCCATTCGCGCCTTCGGCCTGGATGTAGTGACGGATCTGTGCCAGCGGCTGCTCGATAACGACGCGCCGGGCTTGCACTTTTACACTATGAATCAATCGGCAGCGACGATGGAAATCTGGCGTCGGTTGGGGTTGTAATCAGGCGGGCGGCTGATCGAGAGAATCGATGCTGTTGTCCGTCGTACCCAATGTGGTTGCCACATCGGCGCCTTCCGCCAGCATCGCCTGGCGGCTGTCCGGCGTCTCCAGACTGATGCGGCCCAATGCGCCGCTGCGATAGTCCTGCAGCAGCGTCAGTCCTGCTTTCTCGAAATCGGCTTCGCCGCCCTTGATACGAAAACCGCGGCGTAACGCGATCGCCTCGATTACCGCTACCGCATCCTTATCCTCGACCGGGAAACCGTAACGCTGCACCAGCAGCTGCGGGTAATTCGCCAGTAAATTCCCGGCGAGAAAGGTGGCGACTTCTTCGTCGATCACCGCATTGCGGCCGATGGCATGGCTGGCCGCCAGCATCAGGCCGTCGCTGGGATGGGCGATGCGCGGCCACAGCATGCCGGGGGTATCGACCAGTGTCATGTGGTCGTTCAGATCAAGTTTCTGCTGGCTTTTGGTGACGGCAGGTTCGTCGCCCACTGCCGCCACGCGGCGCTTCAGCAGCGCATTCATCAATGTGGATTTGCCGACGTTGGGGATACCCATGATCATCATGCGCAGCGGCTTCAGCGTCGTGCCGCGATGCGGGGCGAGCTTCAGGCACATGGCAGGGATCTTGGCGACATCGCTGGGTTTCTTGCACGACAGCGCTACCGCCTTGACCCCCTTCTGGCTGTTGTAAAACGCCAGCCAGGCTTTGGTCACGGCGGGATCGGCCAGATCGGCCTTGTTCAGGATTTTCAGGCACGGACGCTGGCGGAAGGTACGCAATTCCTCAATCATCGGATTGCTGCTGGCTTCGGGCAGGCGCGCGTCCAGCACCTCGATGACGATGTCGGTTAATGCCATGGTTTCGGCGGCCTTTTTGCGCGCCGAGGTCATGTGTCCGGGGTACCACTGAATTGCCATGTTGTTATCTGCTGACTATACAAAGGCGTATTTTACCTGAGAAGTCGAGACTGCCAAGAAAATCATTTGGTTACGTCCACAAGCGGCGGTAAAATAGCGTTTTGCCGTTACTCCTGCTTTGACTATGCTGCGTATTACCGAAATCAAGCTGCCGCTGGACCATCCGCCGGTTGATCTGCCTGCCGCCATTTATAAACGTCTGAATATCACGCCGGATGCGCTGGTGAGTTACAGCGTGTTCCGCCGCGGGCAGGATGCGCGCAAGCGTCCGCATATCCTGTTCGTGTATACCGTGGATGTGGAAGTGAAAAATGAAAAGGCGGTGCTGGCGAAAGTAAGGCATGACAAGCATATCGGCATGGCGCCGGATATCGGCTATCACTTTGTTGCTCAGGCACCGGCGAATTTTAGCAAGCGGCCGGTGGTGATCGGTCTGGGGCCTGCGGGTATTTTTGCCGGGCTGATATTGGCGCAGATGGGTTTTCGCCCGATCATCCTGGAGCGCGGCAAGGCAGTGCGCGAACGCACGCAGGACACCTGGGGTCTGTGGCGCAAGCGCAAGCTCGATCCGGAATCCAATGTGCAGTTCGGCGAAGGCGGCGCAGGGACGTTTTCCGACGGCAAGCTGTACAGCCAGATCAAGGACCCCAAGCATTACGGGCGCAAGGTCATCGACGAATTCATCAAGGCCGGTGCGCCGCCGGAGATTGCGTACGTCAGCAAGCCGCATATCGGCACCTTCAGGCTGGTAGGCATGGTGGAAAAAATGCGCGCCACTATCGAGTCATTGGGCGGTGAGATCCATTTTCAGAGCCGGGTAGCCGATATTACTCGCGAGCACGATGCCATTACCGGCGTTACTTTGGGGAATGGCGAGCATCTGGCGTGCGATCATGTGGTGTTGGCCGTCGGCCACAGTGCGCGCGATACTTTCGAGATGCTGTATGAGCGCGGCGTGTATATCGAAGCCAAGCCGTTTTCCATCGGTTTCCGCATCGAGCACCCGCAGCATCTGATCGACCAGTGCCGCTTCGGCGAGACTGCCGGGCACCCCGAGCTGGGTGCGGCGGATTACAAGCTGGTGCATCATGCCAGCAACGGTCGCGCGGTGTACAGCTTTTGCATGTGCCCGGGCGGCACGGTAGTGGCGGCGACATCGGAAATCGGTCGCGTTGTTACCAATGGCATGAGCCAGTATTCGCGCAACGAGCGCAACGCCAATAGCGGCATGGTGGTGAATGTTGATTCGGAAGATTTCCCCGGCGGCCCGCTGGCCGGTATCGCGTTTCAGCGCCAGTGGGAATCGCGCGCGTTCGAACTCGGCGGCGGCAATTACAATGCGCCGGCGCAGCTGGTCGGCGATTTTCTGGCGCAGCGGCCGTCGACCCAATTGGGTTCGGTGCTGCCGTCGTATACACCGGGGGTGACGCTGGGCGATTTGTCCACGGCGTTACCGGAATATGTTATTACGGCAATGCGCGAGGCCTTGCCAGAGTTCGACAAGCAGATCAGGGGTTTTGCCATGCATGACGCGGTGCTGACCGGCGTGGAAACCCGTACCTCGTCGCCGATACGCATCAAGCGCGGCGACGATTATCAGAGCCTGAATACCCGCGGCCTGTATCCGACCGGCGAAGGTGCCGGTTACGCCGGCGGCATTTTGTCGGCTGCCATAGATGGAATTAAAGTGGCTGAAGCTTTGGCGCTAGATATAGTGAAATAGCGTTGGAACAGTAGGCCAGTCCGGCCGCTGCTTGCGGGATATGAGCAGCGGCTGCAGCGATGGCTTATTGATCGACTTCAATCCAGCATGCAAATATTGCGTGGCCGTCAATGACCATGGGCGGGCCGGCCCGATGGGCATGAAAACCGGCCTTGCGCAGTAGTCGCTCTACGCCTAACGGCGATACCGTAATGATGCGTTTTGCGCCATGTCTGGCAGCGCAGGCTATCGACTCGCGAAGTAACCCAACGGCGATCTCTGAAGAAAATTGGCTTAAGGCGGAAGTGGTCTGATTGCTGAAGTCGACTGCGGCAAAACGTGAAAGCTCCCAGACATCGGGGGAGCTGGGTGGAACCAAGCCATTGAGTAATTGAGGAAATACATCGCCAAGTAGGTAGGGGTGAGTGGTTGGAAGCAGTCGCGCGCATCCTGTAACATTGTCTTCTTCGTCCTGAGCGACGACATAAACGGTGTCCGGCCGATCAAATTGATCCAGTTCCATCCCGTTTTGGGTATCTAGATCCCAACCCAGCTGCTCAATAAATACTTTGTGGCGGTAACGTGAAATTTCAGGAAACAAACCTGTTGCAAATGCTTCTGGCACACCGGACATGACTCGCATCAACTCTCTCCTAAACATGTTGTACTGGAGATGCATTAAAGCGGTAATTCGGCGCTTCAGATAACTGCTAACAGTGACAGCTTGACAGATTAAGTATATGTAATCGCAATGCTTTTACAGACATCTTGCTGCCAGTCAAAATGGTCGATCATTTCACTCAGCAGTTCGGCAGTTTTCATCCAACAGACATCTTGCTGCAGGTCGTCAACGATCATGATATTGCTGCGCGGTGCCTCAATACGCTTGAATATCGGGCATCCTTGCGATGTGTCCAGCCGCCAGTCCCAGCCTAAGGTAATGGCGGGCAGCGTAGCAGTGACCCATTCCGTATAACCGGATACATCAGTCAGGCTTGCTCCTGCGTGGCAGTTGTCCCGACTGTCGAGGTCGATACCGGACAACAAGTGCGATAGCGGAAGCGATTTTAACGTCTCCAATGTTATGCGCACGTAGCCATCCATGGATAGCGGAAATAAAATTTCTGGGACATTTGCACTATTGACTTGATTGAACATGGTTGTGAATGTAATGTGAACGTAATAACATGTACATTACATGACAGAAATGTAATGCGCCAATGCGAAAACTGACAGGAAGCCGAAATCCTACAAGGTGCTAGGAAGCGTGTCGGTCGTTATCCGTTAAGCTAACAATACAGTCGCAAGTTTCATGATTTTGGGGAAGTAAATGATAGCCGTCTGGCAGGAAGATCAGATTCATACGTTATTTGCGCTTGAAGGCGAGAGCGAAATATTCAGCATGATCGCGTCGATTGCCCGTGATTTCGGATTCGATCATTGCGCTTACGGCCTGCGTATGCCGCTGCCCTTAACCCAGCCCAAGGTTGCCATGTTCAACAACTATCCGCAGGCGTGGCAGCGGCAGTATCAGGCACAAAACTATCTGGCGGCTGATCCGACGGTGCAGCACGGCATGCGTTCGCTGCTGCCGGTGGTCTGGTCGGAAAATCTGTTCAGTTCGGCTCGCGAATTGTGGGAAGATGCCCGCTCGTTCGGACTGGAGGTCGGCTGGGCGCAATCCAGTCGCGATATCAATGGGGTGGGCGGCATGCTGACGCTGGCGCGTTCGGGCGAACCGATTTCCGCAGCCGAGCTTAGGGCCAAGGGTCAGCAGATGTCATTGCTTGCCCAGATAGCGCATATGGCGATGTCGCAGCGACTGACTCCCAAAATGTTTCCGGAATCACAGGTGCAGCTATCGCCGAGGGAAATCGAGGTGTTGCGATGGACGGGCGACGGCAAGACTTCCGGCGAGATTTCGGATATTTTGAACATATCCGAGCGTACCGTTAATTTTCATATCGGCAATGCGATCACCAAGCTTAATACGCCCAACAAAACCGCAGCCGTGGTTCGGGCAGCATTGTTGGGTATGCTGAGCTGAAAATCCGCTATTCACAAGTTCATTATCAACAATACTTTCCGGCATACGTAACAATAAAGGCAGTTACAAACCCAGGTGCGTCAGATATACGCGCAGATCGAATTCCACCTGATGATAGTCCGGCTGCATGTGTACGCATAGCTGATAAAAATTCCTGTCGTGATCGCGTTCCTTGAGATGCGCCAATTCATGAACCACGATCATGCGCAGGAATGCCTCCGGTGCGGTTTTGAACAGCGATGCGATGCGGATTTCCTTCTTGGCCTTGAGCTTGCCGCCCTGCACCCGCGATATTGCCGTATTCAATCCCAGTGCGTGATGTGCCACATCCAGCTTGCTGTCGTAGTGCACCTTGTCCGGTTGCGGGGCGTTGCGCAGATAGGTCTGTTTTAATTCCAGCGCATACTGGTATAGCGCCTTGTCAGTCTGCACTTCATGTTGCGCCGGATATTTCTGTGTCAGATACGTACTCAGTTTGCCTTGCGCAATCAGCTGCCGCACCTGATCCTGCAACGCTACGGGATAGTGTTGCAGGTATCTGAGTGCCGTGATTGGCGATGCCAAGGATTAGCCGCCCAGTGTTGCGCGGCCGCGTGCAATCGCCGCGCGTACTTGCGCCGGTGCGGTGCCACCGATGTGGTTGCGGCTATTCATCGAGCCTTCCAGCGACAACACGTCGTAAATGTCGGCGGCGACCAGATCGGAGAACTGCTGCAAGTCGGCGAGTGGCAGGTCGGCAAGATCGCAGCCTTTGCCTTCGGCATGGCGCACGGCCAGTGCGACAGCTTCGTGTGCATCGCGGAACGGCAGACCTTTTTTCACCAGATAATCGGCCAGATCAGTTGCGGTGGCGTAGCCTTGCAGCGCGGCACGGCGCATGGCTTCCGGCTTGACGCGGATGCCGGGGAGCATCTCGGCAACGATGGCGAGGGTGTCGATCAGGGTGTCGACGGTGTCGAACAACGGTTCCTTGTCTTCCTGGTTGTCCTTGTTGTAGGCCAGCGGCTGACCTTTCATCAACGTGAGCAGGCCGACCAGATGACCGTTTATCCGCCCGGTTTTGCCGCGTATCAGCTCGGGTACGTCGGGATTTTTCTTTTGTGGCATGATCGACGAACCGGTACAGAAGCGGTCGGCCAGGTCGATGAAACCGAAGCGCGGATTCATCCATAAAATCAGCTCTTCGGACATGCGCGAGAAATGGGTCATGATCAGGCTGGCGCAGGCGGTGAATTCAATGGCGAAATCGCGGTCGGAAACCGCGTCCAGCGAATTCTCGCAGACACCGTCGAAACCGAGTTCGCGCGCGACCATTTCACGGTCGATCGGATAGCTGGTGCCGGCCAGCGCGGCTGCGCCCAGAGGCAAACGGTTGACCCGGCTGCGGCAGTCGGCGAGGCGCTCGGCATCGCGCTTGAGCATTTCGAAGTAGGCCAGCAGATGGTGGCCGAATGACACCGGCTGGGCGACTTGCAAATGGGTAAAGCCGGGCATGACCACCTCGGCATTGGCTTCGGCAAGGTCAAGCAGCGCGGTCTGAGCGGCACGGATCAGTTGTAAAATGCCGTCGATGTTATGGCGCAGGTACAAGCGGATGTCGGTCGCTACTTGATCGTTGCGCGAGCGCCCGGTGTGCAAGCGCTTACCTGCATCGCCGACTTTGGCGGTGAGCGCTTTTTCGATATTGAGGTGGACGTCTTCCAGGTCGAGCAGCCACTCGAATTTGCCGGCACGGATGTCGGCGAGGATTTCACTCATGCCGCGCTCAATGTCGGCGAGATCCTGCGGGCTGATAATGGCTTGTTGCGTCAGCATTTTGGCATGCGCCAGCGAGCCGAGTATGTCGAACTCGGCCAGACGGTAATCGAAGCCGATGGAGGCTGTGTAGCGTTTGACGCGCTCGGATACCGGCTCGTTAAAACGGCCGGACCAGAGTTGCGGCGTAGCGGAATTGGACATGAATATAACCTGATGATATTGAGTTGAGATTGGTAGAATAACCGAATTATGCCAAAGCCAAGCACAAGCGACTATCCCGATCGTTTACCGGATTTCTGCAATCTGGGCGTAATGCTGCGTATTTTACTCGGTGTCGAGGGTTTGGTGTGGACAACTGCATGGTTACAAACGCCTTATCTGCTGGAAATGTGGCATTTGTTCGTGGGCTATTCTGTCGTGGTGCAGGCCAGCCTGCTGTTGACTCAAGCTGGATTGTGCCTGTTGCATCGGCCGTTGCGGCGCCTGCCCTATCGCTGGGGGCTGGCTGCCTGCGTGGCAGTAGCCGTCATCACGACGGCACTGGTGATGAACGGTCTGGGCCATTTGTTTGCCGATAATCGTCTGGCCATGAGCTGGCGCGAGGCGGTGAATGTGGTTGCCATCAGCGCGTTGATACTCGGCTATTTTCATTTGCGCGGACGTGCGCTGTCGCCGGCGCTGACCGAAGCGCGCTTGCAGGCGTTGCAGGCGCGGATCAGGCCGCATTTTTTGTTCAACAGTCTGAATGCCGTGCTCAGCCTGGTGCGCGCCGAGCCGCAGCGAGCCGAACGCGCGCTGGAAAATCTGGCCGATCTGTTCCGTGTGGTGATGGCGGATAACCGGCAGCTCAGTCCGCTCCGGCGTGAGGTGGAGATCAGCCGCCAGTATCTGGAGTTGGAGGGCCTGCGTCTGGGCGAGCGCCTGCACGTGGTATGGCATATCGACAAGGCTCCCGGCAATGCGCTGTTGCCGCCGCTGATATTGCAGCCGCTGCTGGAAAATGCGGTATATCACGGCATCGAGCCCGCTACCCAGCCTGGCGAGATTAGCGTGAATATCTATCGCAGCGACGGCCAGTTGCATCTGATTATTCGCAATCCCTATCAGCATGACGCCCAGCGCCACAGCGGCAATAAAATGGCACTGGGCAATATCAAAAGTCGTCTCATGCTGCATTTCGATGTGGAGGCCAGCTTGCATACGCAGATACACGATAATTATTATCAGGTTCACATCACCATGCCGTACCGGACTACGCCGCCATGACCGCGCCATTACGCATTGTTATCGTCGACGATGAAACGCCTGCGCGCAACCGGCTACGCGATCTGTTGCACGACTGCGCCGGTCAGATCCCGCTGCAAGTCGTCGGCGAGGCGGAGAATGGCGTGCAGGCGTTGCAGTTGCTGGCGCAAACCGCTGCCGACGTGGTATTGCTGGATATACACATGCCCGGTCTGGACGGCATGGCCGTTGCGCAGCAGCTGGCGCAACGGCAGTATCCCGCAGCGGTGATATTTACTACTGCCTACGATGCGCATGCCTTGCAGGCGTTTGAGTTGAATGCGCGCGACTATTTGCTGAAACCGGTACGCGTCGAACGTTTGCTGGGCGCATTGCGCAAAGTGCAGCCGTCGATGTTGAAGCCTGCGCCCGTCAGGCAATATTTGAGTACCAACGAGCGCGGGCGCGTGTTGCTGGTGCCCGTAGACGACATTATCTGCTTGCGTGCCGAACAGAAATACGTGGCGGCGCGTACAGCCACGCATACCTATCTGCTCGAAGACACGCTCACCAGTCTGGAACAGGAATTCCCGCAACGATTTATTCGCATACATCGCAATACACTGGTTGCACGTAACGCTATTGCCGGCTTTGCGCTCAAGGAGCAGAGTACCGAGGATGGCGAGCACAGCGGCTGGGTGGTATTGCTCAAAGATTCTGATGAAGCCTTACCTGTGAGCCGTCGTCAGTATGCGGTGGTGAAGCAGTTCAAACAGGGTGGAATCTGAATGTGTTTGCAGACCTAATCCGATCTCGTCGTTGTTCGATATGGGGCTACAATAAAATGGCAGTCTCTTGTTTGTGCTGGCCGATGTGTCAGGCAATGGCTTTTCTGTCTGTCAACAAATGCGTTATTCCAGGGATAAGCTGGCATACTGGCTGATTGTCTTTATATATGTTAACTTGATGATAGTTAAATATTTATGCGGCATGCCGTGATGGGCATGGAAGTCTGGTAACTGCTCGCAGATCGCAATTTGTCGATAGGGGAAGTGATGCAGCGTGAGAGTGAATTCAGGTCGTTTCTGGAGACAATACCAGATGCCTGTTTCGTGCATGATCCGGATGGCAAGCTGATCGGCGTTAATCGACGGGCATGCAGCCGTTTCGGCTATACGCATGAAGAAATGCTGGGGATGACCATCATGGACATCGATTCGGATGCCGCTGAGCATGTGGATAAACAGCGCTGGCGGCAACTCGATATTGACGAATCATTATTGTTCTCGGCGCAATACCGGCATAAAAATGGCGAATTGATTCCCGTCGCTGTACATCTGGCTGTAAGCCTGATAGACGGGCGGCATCTTGTGCTCGGTCTGGTGCGCGATCTGGCCGATTGCAGGCCGCTGGTCGGTGCGGATAACAGACTCAGCAAACTGTATAAAGCGCTGAGCGAAGTCAACCAGGCCATCGTGCGCATGGATGACGAATCGGTGCTGTTGCCGCTGGTTTGCCGGATGGCGGTCGATTTCGGTGGACTTAACGTGGCTTGGATAGGGCGGTTAAACGATGACTGCACGTTGATTGAGGCTGCGGCAAGCTATGGCATTACAGCCGACGATCTGGATGTAGCCGTCGCTGTTATCAACAATGCCCTGCTGGCGGGCGACGGTGCAGAAGCTATCGCCTTGCGCGAAAGCAGAAGCGTTATCATGAACAATATTGGTGACGGCGTTGCTCCCTGGTGCGGTCAGGCAGCCTTGTATGGGCGCGCATCGATAGGCGCTTTCCCTATTTATCGTGCCGGCCGGCTGTTTGCGATACTGGTCGTTTGCGATGCACAACCCGATGCTTTCGATACGGAAATCATCGGACTGCTTAACGAAATGTCGGGCGATATCAGTTTCGCGCTGGATAACTTCGATCGGGAAAATGAACGCAAGCAGGCCGCAGAGGTTCTGCGTATCAGCGAAGACAAGTTTGCCAAAACGTTCCGCAATTCGCCCAACCCGATTTCCATTACCTCGCTTGCCGATGGCCGGATTGTCGAGGTCAACGAAGCGTGGGTACGCATTTCCGGGTATAGCTACGATGAAGTCATAGGTCGTACTGTAGATGATTTGGGGATATGGAAAAATGCCAACGATCGCAAGATACTGGCAGCTGAACTCGTTGAAAAAGGCAGGGCGAGTGATTTTGAATTTGTGTTCAAGACCCGGACCGGCGAAGCGATATGTCTGGTTTCTGCGGAAATAGTCGAAATCCAGAACGAAACCTGTCTGGTACTGGTAGCGCAGGATATTACCCGGCTCAGGCAAGCCATGGACACGATTATCGAACAGAAGAATTTCCTCAATGCGATTTTTGAGGGCGAGCCCGAGTGCGTTAAAGTGGTTTCCCCGTATGGCGGATTGATACAGATGAATAGCGCAGGGCTTGCCATGCTCGAGGTCGATAGTCTGGCCGAGGCGCAAGCGTCGGGGTTGCTGAATTTTATCAAGCCGGAGTTTCGCAAGGCGTTTTCAAATCTGCATAGAAGCGTCTGCGAAGGCGGCAGCGGCGTGCTCGAGTTTCCGATTACAGGCAAGCGCGGCACGCAGCGCTGGCTGGAAACACATGCGACGCCATTGCGTAATGCCACTGGCGAAATCATTGCATTATTGGGGGTGACGCGCGATATTACCCAGAGAAAACAGTCCGACCAGCTGATCTGGAAGCAGGCCAATTTCGATTTGCTGACCGATCTGCCCAATCGTTTCATGTTTTATGACAGGCTGGAACAGGAAATCAAAAAAGCGCGGCGTGATGACGAATTACTCGCGCTGTTTTTCATCGATCTCGACCGTTTCAAGGAGGTCAACGATACGCTCGGGCATCAGATTGGGGATATGTTGCTGGTCGAGGCGGCCAGGCGTATCGTGTCATGCGTGCGTAAATCCGATACGGTTGCGCGTCTGGGCGGCGATGAATTTACGGTGATTCTGGCACAGCAGCGCGACGGTAATTATATAGACGAGATTGCCAGAAATATTATTATCAAGCTGGCAGAACCGTTTACGCTGCTTGATGCGCAGGGGCAAATTTATATTTCGGCCAGTATAGGCATTACGCTTTACCCGGATGACGGCAGCGATGCGGAGCAGTTGCTGCGCAATGCCGATCAGGCCATGTATGTCGCCAAAAATAGCGGGCGCAACCGGTTCGGCTATTTTACCGGCTCTATGCAGCAGCAAGCGCAGTCGAGATTGAGTCTGTTGAGCGATTTGCGCGGGGCGCTTGGGGCTAATCAGCTCATGCTGTATTTTCAGCCTATAGTGGAGATGTCCACAGGACGTATCGTCAAGGCTGAGGCGCTATTGCGCTGGCATCATCCGCAGCGCGGGCTGGTCAGTCCGATGGAGTTCATTCCGCTGGCAGAGGAAACGGGGCTGATTGTCGAGATCGGCGATTGGGTCTTCAGGGAGGCGGCACGTCAGGCGAGCCGCTGGTACGGCATGTTCGCACATCCGGTGCAGCTCAGCGTGAATATGTCGCCTGTCGAGTTTCAGAGCGAGTCTATGTGCATGCCCACCCGGCTGGCATATTTACAGGAGCTGAATCTGCCGGGGCAAAGCATTGCCATAGAAATTACCGAGGGCTTACTGCTGCATGTCGATCCCGGCATTACCGATAAGCTGATGCAGTTCCGTAACGCGAACATACAGGTCGCGATTGACGATTTCGGAACGGGATATTCGGCCCTGTCGTATTTGAAGAAATTCGATATCGATTATCTGAAACTGGACCAGAGCTTCGTGCGCGACCTGGCGACGGATGCCAGCGATATGGCTTTATCCGAGGCCATTATTGTCATGGCGCACAAACTCGGGCTCAAGGTGATTGCCGAAGGCGTCGAGACTGCAGAGCAGCGGGATTTGCTGGCGAACGCCGGGTGCGATTATGCGCAGGGCTATCTGTATTCGCGACCGGTCGCGGCAGACGTGTTCGAGTCCATGCTGGCGCAGAGAGAAAATTAGCGCAGGCGTAGCGCTTTGCGGATAACCGCGCCTGTTGCGCAGTCCGTCCGCAAAGCGGTGTCGTTGATTAATACGTCTTGTACGGCAGGAATTTGCCGTTCAGCACGATTTTGACGCGATCGCCCTTGGGATCGGCTACGCGTGAAATATCCATGCTGAAATCGATTGCGCTCATGATGCCGTCGCCGAACTCTTCATGGATCAGCGCCTTGATCGAGGTGCCGTACACGCTGATCAATTCGTAAAAGCGGTAAATCAATGGGTCGGTCGGAACGGCGGTCGGCAACGAGCCTTTGTAAGGTACGATTTGCAGGCAGGCAATCGCTTCAGCCGGCAAGTCCAGCATCTTGCCTATGGTGGCTGCCTGTGTCGCATCCAGCGTCATTTGCCCGAGCAGGGCGGCGGTCGTCCATTCCTTGCTGAGGCCGATGGCTTTGGCCAGATCGTCCCATTTCAGCCCTTTGGCAAGTTTGGCTACAAGTATCAAATCGGTAACGTCGCTACGTTTCATGGTGTTTCCTTTTTCAGTGAGAGTAAATCAATTAAACCAGGTGGATGGCAGCCTGCTTCTGGATGCGCGGCATGTCGGAAGGCACTTCGTCGCCGGCTTCGCCCGGCCTGACTTCAGGCGGGTGGCGCGGATCGTAGCTGGCGTCTTGCGCAACGGCCAGTTCGCGTGAGCGGCTGACCAGGAAATCCACCAGATGGTTACGGATGCGGTAATACTGCGGATCCTTGTGGATGTCGTTGCGGGTACGGTTGCGCGGTAAGGTGTTGATCACAATCTCGGCGATGCGCGCACGCGGGCCGTTGGTCATGAGGATGATCTTGTCGGAGAGCAGGATGGCCTCGTCGACGTCATGCGTAATCATGAACACGGTTTGCTGGGTCGCAGCGCAAATCTTCAGCAGTTCGTCCTGAATCACGCCGCGGGTCAGTGCGTCCAGCGCGCCAAACGGCTCGTCCAGCAGCAGCATCTTGGGCTGGATCGAGAAGGCGCGGGCGATGCCGACGCGTTGCTTCATGCCGCCGGACAGTTCCGATGGTTTTTTGTGCTCTGAACCGGTCAGGCCGACCAGATCGATAAATTGCTGGCAGTGTTGCACGGTCTTGTCCTTCGACCAGTCAGGCCAGCGCGACTTGACGGCAAATTCGATGTTTTGCATCACCGTCAGCCAGGGCATCAGCGCGTGGCCCTGGAACACCACGCCGCGATCCAGGCTGGGGCCGGACACTTCGCGGCCATCCATAATCACTACGCCGGAGCTGGGCTCGTCAAGCCCGGCCAGCACGTTGAGGATGGTGGATTTGCCGCAACCGGAATGGCCGATGATGCAGACGAATTCGCCCTTGGCTATGCTGAAGTGCACGTTTTCGAATACCGGTACCGCTGTCTTGCCGCGGCTGGCCGGATAAATCCGACTGAGTGCTTCAACTTTCAGAAAATCGGTTTGCATATCTGGCCTCTTAATCGTTATATGCCACTAAGCGCGACAACCAGCCGAACACCATGTCCAGCATCATGCCGACGATGCCTATCATGAGTACGGCGAAAATGACGTTGGTGAGACTGAGGTTATTCCATTCATTCCACACGAAATAACCGATCCCTGTGCCGCCTACCAGCATTTCAGCCGCGACGATGACCAGCCAGGCTATGCCCATGGAGATGCGCATGCCGGTCAGTATGGTCGGCGCAGCAGCGGGCAATATCACCAGAAAGGCCTTGCGCAATGGGCTGACTTCCAGCGTTTTGGCGACGTTGAGCCAATCGCGCTTGACGGCGGCCACGCCGTAGGCGGTATTGATCAGCATCGGCCACAGCGAGCAAATGAAGATCACAAAGATCGCCGATGCCGACGAGTCCTTGATGGTGTACAGCGCCAGCGGCATCCACGCCAGCGGCGAGATCGGCTTGAGCAACTGTATGTAAGGATCGAGCGCCCGGTGCATGATGGGCGACATCCCGACCAGAAACCCCAGCGGTATCGCCACCAGCGCCGCCAGCGCGAATCCGGCCAGCACCCGCGCCAGCGAATAGCCGAGCTGGATGCCGATACCCTTGTCGTTAGGACCGTGATCGTAGAATGGATCGGCGAGCTTTTCCTGCAAGGTATGGCCCACCTCTAACGGCGTCGGCATGCCCGACTTCTTGACGGCACTGCCGCCCATCAGTGCCGCATATTCGGCGTCGGCTTGCGGTACTGCAACAGCGGCTTTCTGCGGTAACGTCGCCAGATACCAGCCCATCAACAGCACGCCGAGGATCAGCGCAGACAGCAGGTAAGCACGAAAAGTCAGGGAGGTTTTCATGATCATGCCCTGCTGATCTTGAAGGATTTGAGATATTGCTCGGCTTTGGCCGGGTCAAACTCTTTCCCCATGATGGTGTGTTTGGTGTAATTGCTGGCGGGCGCAGGCAATCCCATTTCCTTCAGGCGTTTGCGTGCGTCGGTCGCGAGGAAGACCTGTTCTGCGATTTGCTTATAATTGACATCGCCTTTCAGATAGCCCCAGCGTTTCATCTGCGTCAGCATCCATACCGCCATCGACTGCCATGGGAACGGATCGAAATCGACGCGATCCGGCACGTTGCGCACTTTGCCCAGACCGTCGGCAAAGTGTCCGGTCATCACCTGCTCCAGCACCGGGATAGGCTGGTTGAGGTAGTTGGCCGGGGCGATGGCCTTGATGATGTCGTTGCGGTTTTCCGGCTTGTGCGCATATTCGGTAGCGCTGGCAATGGCGCGGAACAGTGCGGCAAAGGTGTTCGGGTAGGTTTTGGCAAAGCCTTCCGACACGCCGAAGGCGCAGCATGGGTGACCGTCCCAGATGTCGCGCGACAGCGTGTGAATAAAGCCGACTTCTTCGTATACGGCACGCTGGTTGAACGGCTCAGGTCCGAGGAAACCGTCGATATTGCCGGCGCGCAGGTTGGCTACCATATCGGGCGGCGCCATGATGCGCAGCTCAACATCCTTGTCCGGGTCGATGCCGTTTTCGGCAAGGAAGTAGCGCAGCAGGAAGTTGTGTATGGAGTAGTCGAACGGCAGGCCGAATTTCATGCCTTTCCACTGTTTCGGATCCAGCTTGTCCTTGTGCTTGACGTGCATGGTAATGGCCTGGCCGTTGATATTTTCGATCGCAGCCACATCGACAGGCTGCGCCTGCGAACCCAATCCCAGACTGATCGCCAGCGGCATAGGCGAGAGCATGTGCGAGGCGTCGTATTCCTTGTTCATCACCTTGTCGCGCACCACGGCCCAGCCGGCCGTTTTCAGCAGCGATACGTTAAGCCCTTCGCGCGAATAGAATCCCATGGGGCCGGCCATGATGATAGGCGTGGCGCAGGTGATGGGGACGAAACCGATTTTCAGGTCGGGTTTTTCCAGCGGCGCGCGGTCCGCGGCAAGCGCTTTGGCTGCCGACATCGGAAACAACGTGGAAATGGCGGCGAATGCCGTGCTGGCGCCGACAGCGCGGATAAAATTGCGGCGGGTTTCGTCGTGCGGGAATAACGCACGCATTACCGTGGTCTCGACTACGCGGCCGATGCGAGCATCTTCGTCGAGCTGGTGTTCGGTCTGGCTGCTGTGGCGGCCGCAACTGCAGCCCTGGCTGGCAAGTTTGACCTTGGGGTCAAATGGATCGTCAAAAGCGGACATGGTGTATCTCCCTAAAATTTACAAAATGAATGTCGCTGGTGTTAAACAGCCGGAAAGCCTTCTTCTATCGGGAGCGCAGGATCGCGCGACCATTCGTTCCAGGAACCGAAGTAGATTTTTACATCGCGTACCCCGGCGTTCTTCAATGCCAGAAAAGTATTGGAAGCACGGGCCCCTTTGAAGCAGTAAATGTACACTTTGGAGTGCGGCTGTATGCCCACGGTCTGGCATTCGGCCAGCAGTTCGTCGCGGGCCTTGAATACGCTGCCGTCGGCAGAGGGCTTCATCAGCCTGTACCATTCCAGCCATTTGGCGCCGGGGATACGTCCCTTGCGGGGACAGAAATCCGGGCCGTACGGCGAGGAGCTGGTGCCTATCCATTCGTCCACGTCGCGCACATCCAGTTTGACGATGGTCGGGTCGTTTACCGCCGCCAGCATCTGTGCCTTGTCTACCATGACTGCGGCAGGGTCGCTGGCAAGCGGGAATTCGGCTGGCGTCGGTATGGCCGGTTCGGTAGTAACTGGCAAGCCTGCGCCCGTCCATGCCTGATAACCGCCGTGCAATACCTTAACCTCAGGATAGCCCAAATATTTGAGAATAAAATAGCCGCGGCAGGACTGGCCGAAACCGGTATTCATGGCGTCTTCGTAGACTACGGCGGTTTCCTTGCCGGACAAGCCTGCCGCGCCGAATGCTTCGGCAAACTTGTGTTGCATGACATCCAGGCCTTCATGATCGCTGGTGGCGAGATAGGTAAAAATTTCGCGCAGATTAACGGCACCCGGTATATGTCCCAGCGCATAGGCAGTCGGGTCGCGGGTATCAATCACAATAATCGGCTCGGTCGTCATTGCTTGTTGCAGTTGTACCGGTTCTATCAATACATGGCTGTTCACAATTTTGTCCTCGGGTTAACTCGGTAGTGATCAATTAGCAGCAATCGTGCCAAGCTGACAAATTGCTTATTACATGCGGCTTACAGCACTATGCGTAAATTTTAGTTTTCGGCCTCGCCCGATTTTTGCTTACATTGTGTAAACAATTTGTTAGAGGGGTTTGTCATGCTGGATGCCGTTAATAGTCGTACCGAACCGGAAACGCTGGTAGATGAGGAGTTGCTGGTGATACGCCAGGCTTCTGCGTTGATGGGTAAAAGCCCGGATCAGCACTACGTCATACGCGAAATTCTGCATCTGATATCCGAGCTGCTGGGCCTTAACCGCGGGCGCGTAGTACTGCCGGATAGTGAAGGCGGTATGTTGCGTATCGCCCATGCATACGGCTTGTCGCAAGCCGAAATCAAGCGCGGCCACTTTTTGCCGGGCGAAGGCATTACCGGACGGGTGATGCAAAGCGGGCAGATGATGATTATCCAGGATATAGATAGCGAGCCGGCTTTTCTGTTTCGTACTGTCGCGCGCGATCAGCTGCCGCACGAGACCGTGTCGTATATAGCCATGCCCATAGAGCAGGGCGGCAAGGTGCTGGGCGTGCTTGGCGTACACCGGCTGCGCGACAGGCCACGGCCGCTGGCGCGCGACCTGCAAATGCTACAGATTGCCGCTACCCTGATTGCGCAGGTCATCATGCTCAACCGCTATATAGAAGAGCGCACCGCCCGGCTGGAATCGGAGAATCGCGAGCTGAAATGGGCGTTGAACAAGGGGCAATCCAGCCTGGGGTCGTTCGGTATCGTCGGTGAATCGATGCCGTTGCGGCGTGCGCTGAAGCAGATCGAGCAGGTGGCGCAAACGGATGCAACGGTGCTGTTGCTGGGCGAATCCGGCACCGGTAAGGAGCTCTTTGCGCGCGCACTGCACCTTTCTAGTGCACGTCGGGATTTTCCGTTCATCAAGGTCAATTGTGGTGCAATACCGGAAAACCTGTTCGAATCCGAGCTATTCGGCTACGAAAAAGGCGCTTTTACCGGTGCGACCACCAGTCGCCCCGGTTATTTCGAGCAGGCGAACCACGGCACCATTTTTCTGGACGAGATCGGCGATATGCCGCTGGCGATGCAGGTCAAGCTATTGCGGGTGTTGCAGGAAAATACCATACAGCGCGTCGGCGCCCGTCGCGAGACGGCGATCAATGTGCGCATCGTTACCGCGACCAACCAGGATTTGCAACAATCGGTCAGCCGGGGGAAATTCCGTCTCGATCTGTTCTATCGTATCAACGTGATTCCGGTGCGGTTACCGACCTTGCAGGAGCGGCCGGAGGATGTGCGTCATCTGGTGCGCTACTACCTGAACCAGATTAATCAGAGTTATCA
The DNA here is from genome assembly GCA_031291235.1 of Sulfuriferula sp. Taxonomy (GTDB): domain Bacteria; phylum Pseudomonadota; class Gammaproteobacteria; order Burkholderiales; family Sulfuriferulaceae; genus Sulfuriferula. The sequence continues at coordinate 157,819 of JARLJL010000009.1, read as the reverse complement.
GCGCAACGTCAACATTGCGCCCGATGCACTGGAGCAGTTGGCCGCCTATAGCTGGCCGGGCAATGTGCGGCAGTTGCGTAATGTGCTCGAACGGCTCGCGCTGTTGTCCGAAAACAGGCTGATCAGCGCCAACGAGGTTGCGACGGTGATTGCCGGCGAGGCGATTAACGAATCGGCTGCGCCCGTCATCGGCGAAATGGAAACCACGCTGCCGGGCGGTATGCGCGCCTATCATTCAGTGCAAGCCGGCGACCGGGCCGGGATTATTCAGGCGCTGGCGATGTGCAACGGCAATAAATCGCGCGCCGCACAGCAATTGGGAATGACTTTGCGGCAGCTGAATTACCGCATACAGCGCCTGGGCATTGTTTGAAAGCGGGGTAAAAATCCCATGCTTGTTATACAAATTGTTAACAATGTGTTAGTTATGCAGTCATGAGTGAAATCCATAATTTTATATTTTATATAAATAAATCATTAAGTTATAATTAATTTTCGGTGCTGGCATGGTGCTTGCAATAGTGTCAATGTGTCCACAAGGTCACTTACATTAATTGTTAACGCATAAGGAGCAAATCATGCCAGAAGCCGCCGTATTGAAAATGAAAACCGCATTAACCCCGATCGACAAGGTGGGGCTGGATGCGCTTGCCGCAAAAGGCAAGGCTAATCCGCAGAATATCGTTACCCTGAAATCCAAAACCGTATGCGAAGGCAAATTCCGCAATCTCAGCTATGTCCGCGATTTGCCTGCACATGTTATTGATGAGCCACCTCACCTGCTGGGCGACGACACTGCACCTAATCCTTCTGAAGCCGTACTGGCAACGCTGGGTTCATGCCTGTCTGTCGGTCTGCATGCCAACGCCATTGCACGCGGCATCACCCTCAGCAAAATCGAACTGGAACTGGAAGGCGACATCAACGTTACCGCCGTCTGGGGCGTAGGCGACCTGACCGACAGCAAAGTGCTCGGCTTTACCGACATCCGCGTCAAGGTGTATCTGGAAGGCGATGCCAGCCAAAGCGAATTGCAGGATCTGGTCGCACACGCCAATCGCTGGTCGCCTGTTGCCAACACCATGCGCAACCCGGTAGGCGTAACGGTCGCTCTGGCTTGATGCCCTAGTCCCCCGAGTATGGCTGTCCCTGGCGACAGCCAGACGAAAAAACAAGGAGTTATCATGCAAGTCGAAATGTTAAAACCAGTAATGGACGCGGAAACCGGTGAGTCGCTGCCCGGGATGAGCGAGTTGATCCGTACCGAATTGTGCCCGCGCGTCGTGAGCATCGACCTCAAGGGCGAATATCCCCGCGAATTCATGCACAAGCTGGGCGCGATCGGCGGATTCGGCGCCATGGTTGCGCCGCAGTTCGGCGGCACCGGTTTCGGTCTCAAGAATGCGATACGGATAATCGAGGATGTGTCGCGCGAATGCGTATCCACCGGATTCATGGTGTGGGCGCAATACGCCTGTGCCTGGTATTTGCAGAACAGCAGCAACCTCGCCATTCGCCGCGACGTGCTGCCGCTGATTGCCAAAGGCATTGCGCTCGGTGGAACAGGTCAATCCAACGCGATGAAATCCTGCGCTGCGATCGAAGACAACCGGCTGACGGCGAAACGCATTGACGGCGGCTATCTGGTCAACGGCACGTTGCCATGGGTATCCAATATCGGCATAGATCATTATTTTCATGTCGGCATCGACGTCGATAATGAGCCGGGCCTGCTGATCGCACTGGTGAAGGGTGATCATCCAGGATTGACGCTCAATCAGAATGCCCACTTCATTGCGATGGAAGGCACCAATACCTTCGCCTGCAATTTCAAGGAAGTGTTTATCCCTAACGAAGCTGTGGTTTCGCATCCCAGCGAATTCACGCAATTCAAGTCGCGCACCAAGGCTGCATTCATTCTGATGCAAATGGGCATGGGGCTGGGGCTGATCGACGCCTGCGTAAGCATGATGAAGCGTTCCAATAAAACCCACGGCCACGTCAACTGTTTCCTCGATGACCAGGCTGAAGATATCGAAAGCGAATTGCTGGCAGCGCGTGCAGCATGTTATCGTCTGGCAGATAAAATCGACGCCATGCCCGACGGCGATCACGAACGCGAAACGCTGGCCTTACGTCTGGCGGGCGGCGAGCTGTCGCTCAAAGCGGCCAATTCCGCCATGCTGCATCTCGGCGCCAAAGGCTATCTGGTCGGCAATGCCGCCCAACGCCGGGTACGCGAGGCTTATTTTATTGCGATAGTCACGCCAGCTATCAAACACCTGCGCAAGGAATTGCACGATATCGACACCGGCAGCTGCACCTGCACTGCCTGAACGCTGAAAGAAGGGAAAGCAATGCTCACTTTTACTGTCAATCTGGATGTAGACACGGCCGCGGCCAAGCTCAGCGAAGCTGTGGCAGCCGTGCCTATGGGGCTGGTCGCGCATATCAACGGTCAGGCCAATGCCGCCAAGCGCGGTCTGACCGTACCCGCCGACCAGATACTGGAAGTGTTCCGCCCCGATTTTGCGATCCGCGTGTGGCAAGCGGACAAACGCGCCGGGATCGATATCCCGCTGCGCATTCACATTTACGAAGCGGCCGGCAAAACGCATGTCGCCATGCGCAGCCCCGCGGCAGTGTTCGCGCCCTACGGCAACGCCGAGCTGGACAAGCTGGCCGTCGAGCTGGCGCCTATTTTCGACAACATACTCGCGTCCCTCACGCCTTATAAGGAGGCATCATGAATACCTGCACCGAAGTAACCACGCAAAAGTGGATATGCACGATCTGCGATTTTATTTATGACGAAGCGCTCGGCATCCCCGACGAAGGCATCGCGCCGGGTACGCGCTTCGAAGACATCCCCGATAGCTGGGTATGCACCGATTGCGGCGTCACCAAAAGTGACTTCGAGCTGATGGCGGAGTGATCGCTCCCGGCTCCTTGCGGCCCACGGCGGGTGATGCTGTGGGTTGCAGGCGTATGTTTGTGGGCTGTTTTTGCTGCCTTCCGAGGGGGCGAGCTGCAATATTCGATCCTGAGCGGAAGTTTGGGCTGGGCAAAACGTGGGCGCCTCCTCCTCGGCCGAAGTGGTCGATCGCCCCAATCCGATTCATGGTTTATGATCGACAGTTTTGGGGGAAAGTAATATGCATGAGTAGTGGGCAACACATTGCCAAAAGCAGACATCAACAAACAGCAGCAATATCTCTTGAACACTCCCATAGCCTATCAGTTTCTATTATGAGTTAATTAACTCATAATGGAAACCATGCTGGACCATCTTGCTGAGTCACCTCAAAAATTTCGGTAAGTACCGCAAACTGCTGGTCGGCGAAGGCGGCATCCAAATTACTGAATTTCTCTCTTATCCGGTGGAGCATTGGCTTTGAGTAAGTCTGACAAAATTTTCCTCGTTCGGCGCACCTGCACGCACAAGTTAGTGAATGTGGAAAAACAAGAAAGTCATCCATTAGAAAACTATCGCGATTTGCCAGCCTATGTGCTGCTTGGTGATCCAGGGGAAGGCAAAACGGAGTCCTTCAAAAGAGAGGCTGAGGAATCTGATGGAAAATATATCAGGGCACGTGACTTTGCTACTTTCGAACCTGATACAGAATACCAAGTAGGCACCTTGTTTATAGATGGTCTAGATGAAATGCGAGCTGATGGAAACGATGGGCGGACACCACTTGACCACATACGCAAGCACCTTGAAAAACTTGGCCGCCCGCGTTTCCGCCTCTCTTGTCGAGAGTCTGATTGGCTGGGAGCAAGCGATAGCGAGGCTTTGAAATACGTTTCGTCAGATGGCGCAATTACAACACTGCACCTTGATCCTTTAAATAATATTGATATTACTGAAATTCTCAAACATAAATTTGGTGTTTCCAACCCTAAAGAATTCATACAGCAGGCACAGGAACACGGACTGACAGAATTGTTACGCAATCCACAAATGCTAAGCCTGATGGTCGAAGCCGTTGGGGGTAGGGCTTGGCCGCAAAGTCGTACAGAAATTTATGAAATGGCATGCAACAAACTGGCCTGTGAAAAGAATCTGGAACACCGCCAAGCAAAACGAGGGCAAACAATTCCGACAGAATCATTACTGAATGCAGCTGGGTATATGTGTGCTATTCAGTTGTTATCCGGCATTGCCGGTTACTCTATGGATGAAGCATCATCAGATGTACAGCACTATTGTTGGAAGGATTTGGATGAGCACAACCTTCCACTGTTAGCCGCGCTGAAAACCAACTTATTTCAGAGCGATGGCGAAGAGTTACTCATACCTGTTCACCGTAGCGTCGCGGAATTTTTAGGAGCGAGATATCTCGCTGCGCACATCGAAAGGCATGGACTGCCGCTCGGTCGAGTGCTCGCTTTGATGACTGGTGAAGATGGGGGCATAGTTGCTGATCTGCGCGGACTCAGCGCATGGCTTTCGGTGTATTGCCGGAGTGGGCGGCACGCGTTGATCGAACGCGATCCTGTGGGTGTTGTGCTATATGGCGATGTACGCAATTTCCCTGCACAGAACAAGTTGCGTGTTATCGAAGTATGGAGGCACGAAGCACAACGTTATACGTGGTTTGCTTCTGAACGGTGGTCGTCCTCATCTTCCAATGCAGCCATCGGCGCATTATGTACGAGTGATATGGAAACGACATTTCGCGAAATACTCACATCGCCTTCGAGGGAAGAAGCCGAACAAGCGTTGCTAGATTCTGTACTCGATGCTATTTCCCATGGTGAGCGGATGCCATCGCTGGCCGATATCTTGGAGGACATCGTGCGAGATAGCGGTTACTGGCCAACTATTCGTAAAAGCGCTTTTGTTGCATTGCTGCATGTTGTGCCAGATGACCATTCCAGATTGTTACAACTCGTGCAGAATATACAAGCAGGCTTGGTAATAGATGTTGGAGATGATTTACTTGGGATGTTATTGAGTACTCTTTATCCAGTAACTATTTCGGCATCGGAAATTTTCACCTATCTTAATCCCGAGAAGTCTGAACACCATGTTGGTGATTATTCAATGTTCTGGAATTATGGGCTACTAAAAACAACTGAAAGAAACGATCTACCGTTGTTGCTCGACAAACTGGCAGGGATACGACCTGCATTAAAGCATATTCTGGATGATTACCGGACAAATAGGATGACAGGCGAATTGCTTGCATGCGGGTTGGAGGAGCATGGAGATGATATATCCGACGAACGTCTCTATTTATGGCTCGGCGTTGGGCTTGACGAATACGATCACCCTAGACTTGACCGAGAATATGCTAATCGCATTTCTGCGTGGTTTGCTAGCAGGCCCGTACGGTACAAGGCCGTAATCGAACATGGCGCATCTCTATGCGCAAGTCACGAAAACCTCTGGTATTGCATGAATTGTTGTGTGATGCTGCTATATGCCTCTACCGCGCCTAGCGATATTGTGGGATGGTATTTAGAAAAGGCAGCAGCAGAGCCACATGCCGAGCTATCACAGTTTTATTTTGTCCAGTCTATTCATTTACTGAAGCAACAAGGTGGCCAAAAAGAACTGTCTTTCCTGGCTTTGGAATTTCTGGAGGCATGGGCTAATGTCTTCCCAAAATTCCAAGCATGGCTTGAGCCTTTCATAACATGTCCAATCGGAGACTGGCAGCAGGAACATGCGTTAAAAAGTCTTAAATGGAAGGCCGAGCGCAAAAAACATAAGAGCGAATTAATTTGCTCTTATCGCCAACATATTGCAGCCATACATGATGGAAGTGCATACCCGAAAATTTTCCATGAGCTTGCACAAGCGCATGAAGGGTTGTTAAACGAAGCGCACGGTGAAACTCCACACGAACGTCTCGTGAACTTTCTGGCTGGAGATGACGAATTGATCGCTGCAGCCTACTCGGGCCTCCGCCAAGTGCTTAATCGCGCCGACTTGCCTAGTATCAGCGAAATTATCGATCTCGAACTCAAGGGCAAGATGCACTATATCCGTTCAGCCTGCTTAGTGGGTATAGAGGAATTATTTCAAGAACATCCGAAGGAAGCGCTACTGCTCCCTGATGAGGTGCTGTCGCGATTGCTAGTTTTTCGTTTGAGCTATTCTGTCGGCAATGATCCGCAATGGTTCACCGCGCTGGTGCAAACACGACCGGCATTAGTAGCAGACGCTATACTGGCATATGCCATGCCGATGCTGCGGTCCAAAAAAGAGCACGTTTCCAGACTTTATCAACTGGCTTACGACGATGCTTATATCGAAGTATCACGCCTAACTTTACCGAAGCTGCTGACAGGTTTTCCGTTGCGAGCCAAAGTAAACCAGTTAGCTTATATACTCGATTTGCTGCTCAAGGGTGCTCTGCATTATCTGGATCTGAAATTCCTCACCGCGCTGGTCGCGCGCAAGCTCAAACTGGGTAGCATGGATAGGTCTCAGCGTGTGTATTGGCTGAGCTGTGGCTTGTTGCTCGAGCCGGAAGTGTATGAAATTACGCTATTTCAATATATCGGCAAGAGCGAGGTGCTCAAAAGCTATCTAGTGAATTTTTTTCATACCGGTTTAGGAAGGCGTAATTTTCCCAACTGGGTATCTATACCCGTATCTGCGCTGGCGCGTCTGGTCGAGCTGCTGGGTCCGAGCTGCTCAAACCAGCGGCTTAATGGAGTTGTTACAGCGGCCATACAAATGTCGGACATGGTGCGTTCATACATTAATACCTTGGGCGGCAATCCAGACGAGGCCGCAACTCGTGAACTTGAACGTTTAATTTCCTTGCCGGAATTGTTGCACTGGCGTAATGAACTTCGTGGCGCATTGCATGACCAACGAATCGCCAGGCGCAAGGCCACATTCCGCCACTTGAGTATCGAAAACGTCAGCCGCACACTCGCAAACCTCCAACCTGCTAGCGCCGCCGATCTTGCCGCACTGACGTTTGATCATCTGCGCGACATTGCAGGAAAAATTCGCGATGGCAGCACCGATGATTACAAGCAATTTTGGAGCTATGGCGACAACAACAAAAAGCTGGAGAAACCCAAACCAGAAAACGACTGCCGAAATGTGCTACTGTCCGACCTACAAGTTCGGCTCGCCCCACTAGACATTGATGCCCAACGAGAGGGTAGTTATGCGGACGATAAACGTGCAGATATCCGGGTTTCTTTCGGCGGTACCAACGGCTTCAACGTACCCATTGAAATCAAAAAAGACACGCACGACGACCTCTGGCGCTCAATTCACGAGCAACTAATCCCTAGATATATGCGTGATCCTGGCACGGATAGACATGGTATTTATCTTGTGTTCTGGTTCGGCGGAAAAGGGATGAAGCCGCCTTCCAATGGAAAAAAACTCTATAGCGCCACAGAACTCGAAGAACGATTGCGGGAGACTCTCACCCCGGAAGAAAATCATCGCATCCAAATTTGTGTGATTGACTGCGCGTTGCCATCTGAAATTCAATAACTGCTCGGGCCAAAAGCACTCGTCCGATTACCAAATAAGGGGGCATCGGGATCGGGGCATCGTGGTCAGTTCTAATATTCCAACAATTTGTTGGAATATTAGAACTCGTATCATTCCCTCACCACCTGACCCTGTTTTATTCAATTTGGCGCTACTCAACATCAATAAAAAATGGACATTGCCGATCCGTGATGGGAAAGCGGTATTAAACTGATCTAATATTATCCAGTTCGAAGACCGGATGTCGCAGCAATTGCGAAAACCCATTTACACAAAATTCAGGACACCCTCCCTTATGGTCACCCTGAAAAATGGTAAGAAAAATGGGGTCAATTCTAACATTCCAACAATTAAGAAAAATGGGGTCAATTCTAACATTCCAACAATTAAGAAAAATGGGGTCAATTCTAACATTCCAACAATTATGATTAGTGTCAGTCCTCATATTGCATCAAATTGTTGGAATGCAAGAACGAGTGTGAAGGGTACTGGGGGGCGAGTCTAGCATCATAGCAATCTTGCAAACTCGATTTAATTATTCGAATTTAACGTCATTGCCCCGATTCAGCATTTGTATCGCTCAGCATAAACCACAGGTTGATCCTGGGTGCACGCCTTAATTATCGGTAGACTTCGCGCCGGTTACCGATTTCGATTACCAGAATGCAGAGCGCGCCGTCCTGTATGTCGCAGATGATGCGATAGTTCCCCATGCGATAGCGCCAGTAAGTGCCGAGCATGGGGCCGGTTATGCCTTGCCGCTGGTGCGCGGGTCTTGCTGCTGGGATATGCGCTCATCCATGAAATCGATGATGCGCCGTGCTATCTGTTTGTCGAGTTTGCGTAACTGCCGTTTGGCAGACTCGGTATAATTAATCGTCCAGGCCAAGGTCTGCCTTTACTTGCTGGGTAGAGTAGACCTTTTCTTCACCTTTACGGACGCGTTCCATTGTTGTATGGGCTAAATAATAATCTTCCATATCGGCAAGACCGTTTGCAATCAGCTCTCGCAGATAATAGGCTTTAGTGCGGCTGGTTTGCGTAGCCAGATAGTCTAACCGTTGCTCGGTCTCAGGATCGAGTCTGATTGAAGTAGCCATATCGCAATCTCCAGGTGAATATGTGTATTCATTGTATCGCGTGAAGTTAAAAAGTCATGCGGTCGATCAGCGGTTTGCCGCTGGTGATGTCAACTCGGCGGATCAACACTTTCTTGGGGTAGTTCGAATTGCGCTCCCTCACGTGCAAGCAGGGCGGCTTTCCTGGATGATCCCCAGCGATAGCTGCCGATTTCCCCGGTTTCACGGATGACGCGATGGCAGGGGATGAGCAAGGCTATATTGTTTTTGCCGATCGCGGTGCCGACGCTACGGCGTGCTTTAGGCATGCCTGCCATAGTTGCGAGTTGGGTATAGGACACTATCTCGCCTGGCGCTACTGATATTAATGCCTCCCAGACCTTGATTTGGAAGTTGGTGCCTCGCAGCATCAAATGCAGGGGCTGTTTTGACGGGCTTGCGTTGAAAATCGCGGTAGCAAGTTGTAATGCGCGTTGCGGGTCATGTATGAAGGTCGCGGTCGGCCATTCTTGTCGCAGACCAGCCACGGCTGCTTCCATGGCATCATCCTCCACAAATCCCAGATGGCAGATGCCGCGTGGTGTCCAGGCGATAAGGGCATTGCCGAAAGGGGTAGGCGCATCGCCAAACCCGATTTCCAGACCTGCTCCCAGCGATTTGATTTCGCCTGGCGACATGGCCTCGCAAGTTACCATCAGGTCATGTAACCTGCCTGGGCCGGACAACCCCGTTGCCAGGGCGACTGACAACACGTTCCCCGAACTACGCAATGCTTGCCTGGCGTATTCCTTGGTCACGTATTGCAAGAATCTTTTGGGTGAAACTCCAGCCCATTCCGAGAAGATTCTTTGCAGATGAAATTCGCTCAGGCCGAGGTTGTCTGCAATTTCATTGAGCGTAGGCTGGTGCCGCGCATTATGTCGAATAAATTCAATCGCGCGTGCAACGGTCGCATACTGCCGCGCATGATCTGCCATGATGTTACGCATTGCTGGCTACCCTGCGCTGCAACAGCGTGGCCGGGTTAAATCCGGTGACTAATGCCGTTCCTGCAACGACAATAATTGACCCGATGATCATGTGCCGGGTAATGACTTCCCCGAGAAAAACGCTGCCAAACAAAATGCCGAAGACCGGAATCAGGAAGGTTACTGTGAGAGCGGAGGCGCCTCCGATATCTTTCACCAGACGGAAATAGAGCAGAAACGCAATGCCGGTACAAACGACGCCCAAAACCAGCACGGTCAGTACGATACCTAAACTCGGTACTGCCGAAACCGACGCAAAGGGGACGGCAGGCGCCAAGACTAAACTTGCCGCCCACATGCTGCCGTGTGCATTGGAAAAACTATCCACCGACTTTGCGCTCTTCGCGTAATTGGTGGCTATGCTATAGGAACAAGCGGCAAGCAAAGCCGCTGCGATCGCGATTCCGCCATGATGTTGCGCAGCCAAATGGTCAAATCCGACAATCAGGCCGACACCGGCAACGCCCAGCCCCAGCCCGAGTATTGTGCGTCCGTTCAGCGGATGCCGATACCAGACAGCACCGATGATGGCACCCCATATCGGGGACGTGGCATTCAAAATGGTTAAAGTAGACGCCGGCAAAGTGAGTGCGGCGAATCCGAACAGCAGGAAAGGCGCCGCACCGTTGAACACTCCCAGAATAAGATAGTGCCGCCAGTGTTGCTTGACGTTCAGCGGCTTACGCAAGAGCAGCGCCGCGATCATCAAAAACACCGCCGCAAGCGCAACTCTATTTTCGATCAGAATCACCGGCCCCAGCACCGGAGCGCTGATGCGTATGAAAATAAATGCGCCGCCCCATATTGCGGCCAGAGTGAGCAGTCTGACAAAGCTGGCAAGGTTCACGATGACTCCAGATAGTTGATAGTAGTGAAGTTTAGCTGGGTGCGCGGAGCGGTTCCACCCGATTCTTGCGGTATTGATGACAGGTGAATCCGCAATATGGAATTGCTATCTGATTTGTTATCGGCTGATATCGTAGCTGATCGTTTAAATCAAAAAGCGCCTTGATTTTCAGGATCAAGACGCTTTTTTTATTGGGTTATGCTACAACCGTCAATGCGCAGCAGGGTGCATCTTCGCTAGCCCGGCATCAATCGCGGCATCCAGATACCCGCCGTAGTAGTCTTCCGGGCCCAGGCCGATCAGCGGGTCGCCGGCAGGTACGCCGTCGGGGGTGAATACCATGATGGTAGGGGTGAATTTGGCTTTCAGGCTGAGGGCGTACTGCCTGCCGGTTGTGGTCTTGCCGTCGAAGTCGATCAGCGGTTTGTCGCTGGTGATGTCAACCCGGCGGATCAGCACTTTTTTGGCGTAATCCTTGTTGCGCTGCATGGGGATGAGGTAGTTTTTCATGACGCGTTCGCAGTAAGCGCACCCCGGGCTGGTGAAAATGATCAGTACCGGTACGCCTTTGTGCTGCGCGAGCTGCGCGTCGTGTTGCAGATCCTGGGCGAAGCTGATGATATTCGGGTTGGCCCATGTCAGTCCGGACAGCATCCAGACGCATAATGCAAATAAACCGGATCGAATATATTTCATCGTTGCTCCATAGCGTTGCATGCTTCGCGGCGAAACGCGTATTTTAGGTTAAAATGCTATCTGATAACTATTGATTTTACTGACAGGTTACATTTTGCTAAATAGTCCAAATATCCCCCTCCCGTCCCAATTGGTCATTGCGTCCCGCGAAAGCGCGCTGGCGATGTGGCAAGCGGAGTTCATCGCTGCGCGATTACGCGAGCTTTATCCGCAAATGGCTGTGCGGATATTGGGTATGACCACGCAAGGAGACCAGATTCTGGACGTGTCTCTGAGCAAGATCGGCGGCAAGGGCCTGTTCGTCAAGGAACTGGAAACCGCTATGCTGGAAGGGCGGGCGGATATTGCGGTGCATTCGATGAAGGACGTGCCGATGAATTTGCCGGAAGGTTTTGCGCTGGCCGCGATCGGCAAGCGCGAAGATCCGCGCGATGCGCTGGTGTCCAATCATTACGACAGTCTGGCGGCGCTGCCGCACGGCGCGCGCGTCGGTACTTCCAGCCTGCGCCGCGAGAGTCAGTTGCGTGCGCGTTTCCCGCATCTGGTCATCGAAGCGTTGCGCGGTAACGTGCAAACGCGTCTGCGCAAGCTAGACGAAGGTCAATACGAGGCGATCATATTGGCAGCAGCCGGGCTGAAACGTCTGGGGCTGGCTGCGCGCATCCGCGCCGAGTTGCCGCCGGAACAGAGCTTGCCGGCCGTGGGTCAGGGCGCGCTGGGGATAGAGTGTCTGGCTGCGCGGGACGATCTCATTGCCTTGCTGGCGCCGCTGAACGACGCCGATACCGCCGATTGCGTGAATGCCGAGCGCGGCATGAGCCGGACATTGGGCGGCAGCTGCCAGGTGCCGCTGGGCGGTTATGCCGAGATCGTCGACGGCGCGATCGCCTTGCGCGGCTTCGTTGCTGAGGTGGACGGCAGCCGCATCATCAGCGGCAGCATCAGCGGCATGCGCGATCGCGCTGAGGCGTTGGGCGCAGCACTGGCCGAGCAGCTGGTTGCACAGGGCGCGGGCAAAATTCTCGCGGAGTTGGCATGACGGGCGCCGGGTTGAACGGCAAAGGCATACTCGTTACCCGCCCGGCGCATCAGGCTGCGGGGCTGGCCGAGCAGATTATTGCCGCGCACGGCAAGCCGGTGCTGTTTCCCGTGCTGGAGATACTGGATACTGCCGATCTGGCGCCGCTGTATGCGTTGATAGACCGGCTGGACGCGGTGGATATGGCGATTTTTATCAGCCCCAATGCCGTCAACAAGGCGATGAATCTGATCAGGTCGCGCCGCGAATTGCCTCCGGCTTTGCAAATTGCTGCCATAGGGCGAGGCAGCAGCCGTGAGCTCAAGCATTTCGGCATCGAGAATATCATTGCGCCGACCGCGCGTTTCGACAGTGAGAATCTGCTGGAAATGCCGGAGATGCAGGAGGTCGCAGGCAAGCATGTGGTGATCTTCCGCGGCGACGGCGGGCGCGAGATGCTGGGCGATACGCTGGAGGCGCGCGGCGCGCGGGTTGAGTACGCCGAGTGCTATCGGCGCAGCCGCCCCGACGTGAATGCCGGTAATCTGCTGCGGCAATGGTCGCGTAACGAAATCAACGCGGTCACCATCACCAGCTCGGAAGGCTTGCGCAATTTGTACGACATGCTGGGCAAGCTCGGACGTCAGTGGCTGAAAACCACGCCTGTGTTCGTGCCGCATGAGCGCATACTCGGCGTTGCGCAGGAGTTGGGGCTGGAGCACGGCATATTGACGGAGCCGGGCGATGAAGGCCTGATTGCAGGTATGACGGAATGGTTTGCGCAGCAGCCTGAATGACATCCATGAGCGATATAGACGACAAACAGGATAAACCCGACTGGCTCGACAAGCTCGGCGATTATTTGAACCCGGCGCTGATTTTTGCGTTGCTGGCGTTTGCCTTCGCGGGCTGGCAGTGGTGGCAGACGCGTATCGCCCTCAACACCATGCGTCAGGAAGTCAGCCAGCGCCTGACCAGCGCCAACGAGATGGCGCAGGAAAGCCGCATCCTTAGCCGGCAAACGGCGGACAACAGTCGCGATATGGCGTTGCGGCTGGGCGAGATCCAGGCCAAGCTGGCCGATTCGCAGAATCAGCAGCAGGCGCTGGAAGCCTTATACCGCGATATGTCCAAAAGCCGCGACGACTGGACGCTGGCCGATATCGAGCAGGTGATCCTGACCGCCAATCAGCAATTGCAGCTGGCCGGCAACGTCAAGGCGGCGATCATCGCCTTGCAAAATGCAGATGCCCGTCTGCAGCTGATCAACAAGCCGCAGTTCACCAATTTGCGCCGCGCCCTGAATAACGATATCCAGCGTCTGCAGATGTTGCCGCAAGTGGATACGGTAGGGATTACGCTGCGTTTGGATAACCTGATTGCGCAGGTCGATCAGTTGCCGTTATCCAGCGATCATGAAATTCCGGTCAAGCCGGCAAATCAGCCTCAGCTCGCGCCGGTCGATGCGGCGGGGCGCTTCAGCCTGGAATTATGGCAGGAGCTCAAGGGGCTGGTGCAGATTCGCCGTCTGGATACCCCAGACGCAGCCCTGCTTGCGCCGGAGCAAAGCTATTTTCTGCGACAAAATCTGAAATTGCGTTTACTGACTGCGCGAATTGCTTTGCTGGCGCATGACGAAACCAGTTACAAGGCGGATCTGCAAGCCGCCAAAACCTGGCTGACCCGCTATTTCAACGTGCGCGACAGCCGTACCGAAAATGCTGTGAAGCAGACTGAGAAACTGATCGACAGCTCGATCAGCATACAGTTGCCCAGCCTGTCGGAAAGCATCACGGCGTTGCATGCCAGTAGCCTGGGGCGCAAGCCATAATGCGCATCCTGATCTGGATATTGCTGATTTTTGCGCTGGCGGTAGGATTTACGCTGGCCGGGAAATTCGATCCCGGTTATGCCGTGCTGGTTTACCCGCCGTATCGTATCGAGCTGTCGCTGACGCTGCTGGTGGTGCTGTTCCTGGGTTTGCTGGTGCTGGGGGATATGTTTGCCCGGCTGGCCAATGCCACGCTCAGCCTGCCGCAACAGGTGCGCGCATTTCGCCGACAGCAACGTCAGCATAAGGAGCAGGCGGCCCTGCTGGCGGCCATGAGCGAGTATCTGGAGCAGCGCTACCCGCAAGCGGAGTCGGCGGCGCAGCATGCCATCGAGCTGAATGCGTCCGTACATTTGGCAGCCCTGATCGCCGCGCGTGCCGCAGAAGCGCAGCAGGCGCACGACAGGCGCGATAAATATCTGGCTATCGCCGCCCGGCATTCAGCCGGTGTAAAAAAGTAACGCAGTAGCGCATCCCGCCGCAATCGGCGTTATTCGCCGCCCAGGTCGAGATACATGCGCGACAGTTCGGTTTTGACGCGTATCGAGTTGCGCATGAATTCGCCTGCATGCAATTCTTCCTGCGCTTCCGTATCCTTGCCGGCTTGCGCCAGAATAATCACTTTGGCCGCGGCTTGGTGAAAATCCGCGTGGGCTTTGCGCAAGCGGTTGTATTCTTCGCTTGCGCCGTGTCTGTGCGCCGCATCGCCGTGTATCCATTTACCCAAATCGCACTGATCGTCGCGGCAGACATGCAGCGGGTCGAGCACGTCGCGGCCTTCGGTATTGGCGAGCAGCGTTTCCAGCCGCTTTTTCCATGCCATATGGGCATTGATGGCAGCATTGAAATCGAGCCCGGTGCGCTGGCTGATTCCGCTATCGAAATCGATATGCTGCTCGGCCAAATGCTTGCCGACTTCGTCTGTATTGCCACCTGATTGGAATAAACGTTTCAGCCACGATGCCATAATTGTTCTCCACGCGTAAGTTATTTACATCTGCCTGATTTTTAAAAGTTTGATGAAATTAAATACGCAACTTCCATGCCATGGCGCGAATAGCGGGATACAGGGAAGGCGGCATGTCATTTCATGTCAAATCGGCACAGAGGCGCCCATTTTGTCATGACATGATGACAGTAATTATCTTGCTATTTTTGCGCCAGCATGGCTTTGATGTTTGCCAGCCGGTCGTTGCCGTGCTGGCGCTGTGCGACCGGGTCCGCATCCTGCCCGGACTGGCGTATGTCGTCGCTGGCTATTTCCGCAATGAAGCGCGACGGCTCGCAGCTTTGCAACTCGCCGGCACGTTTGCGTCGCTTGCAGTAGCTGATGGTGAGCGAGCGCTGTGCACGGGTGATGGCGACGTACATCAGGCGACGCTCTTCTTCCAGCGTGCCGTTCTCGACGGATTCGCGGTGCGGCAGGATATCTTCTTCCGCCCCTACCAGAAAGACGTGACCGAATTCCAGCCCTTTGGCAGCGTGAATGGTGGATAAACGCACGGCATCGATTTCGTCTTCGCTGCGATTCTCCAGCAAGGTGATCAGCGCGATGGTTTGCGTTAGCTCGATCAGGTTTTTGTCATCCGCTTCGCCTTTCTTGCCCAGCCAGCTTACGAATTCCGTGACGTTGGTCCATTTGGTCTGCGCTGCGCGGGTTTCGTCGTTATCGAAAATATAGACTTCGTAATCGATGGCCTTGAGCAGATCGGCCATGATTTCGCTGGCCGGGGTGTTGCGCACTCTGGCTTCCAGCGCATTGATGTACTGGCAGAAGGTCAGCAGCGGTTCGAGCTGGCGTTCGCTGATGCGGGTCTGGAATCCGGCTTCGAATGCGGCTTCGAACAGGTTGATTTTGCGCTGGCCGGCATATTCGCCGAGTTTTTCCAGTGTGGTCGGGCCGATGCCGCGCTTGGGCGTGGTGGCCGCGCGGATGAACGCCGGGTCGTCGTCGTTGTTGGCGAGCAGACGCAGGTAGGCGATCAGGTCCTTGATCTCGGCCTTGTCGAAGAACGATTGCCCGCCGGACATCACGTAGGGCGCTTTTTCGTTGCGTAGCATTTGCTCGAACACGCGCGCCTGATGATTACCGCGATAGAGAATGGCATAATCGCCGAAACGCGTGCGATGTTCGAATTTGTGCGCCAACAGGCGCATGACCACGTTTTGCGCTTCCTCGTTTTCGTCTTTGGCCGCCAGCACCTGCAGCGGATCGCCGTTGCCGTGCTCACTCCATAACTGTTTGTCGTAGAGCCGGGTATTGTTGGCGATGACGCTGTTGGCGGCGCGCAATATGCGTATCGTGGAACGGTAATTTTGCGTCAGCTGGATCACCTTGAGGCGCGGATAATCGTCATGCAATTGGTGTAGATTCTTGACATCGGCGCCGCGCCAGCCGTATATGGCCTGATCGTCATCGCCCACTGCGGTAAACGCGCCGGAGACGCCGCACAGCTGTTTGACGATCTGGTACTGGCAGGCGTTGGTGTCCTGGTATTCGTCGATGAGCAGATAGCGCAGCTTTTTGCGCCATTTTTCCAGCATCTCCGGATCCGAGGCGAACAGTTCGGCCGGCAGGCGAATCAGGTCGTCGAAATCCAGAGCCTGATAGGCTTTGAGCGTATCCTGATAGCGCTGGTAGATTTTGGCATAGGTACCGTCCAGGTCGGTTTCGGCTGTGCTGATGGCGGCATCGGGCGACACCAGCGCATTTTTCCATGCCGAGATGCGCCAAAGTGCGCGGCGGATTTCCTGTTTGTCGGTAGTTTTCAGGATTTCGTTGACAATCTGCATGGCATCGGCAGAATCGAGGATGGAAAACTGCGGTTTGTAAGCTAAACGATATGCTTCCTGGCGCATAATTTGTACGCCGAGTGCGTGAAAGGTACAGACGGTCAGTCCCTTGGCCGGTTTGCCCTGCATCAGTTTGTTGACCCGTTCCTGCATTTCGCGCGCTGCCTTGTTGGTAAAGGTAATGGCAGCGATATGGTGGGGCGCGTAACCGCATTCCTCGATCAGGTAGGTGATTTTCTGGGTGATGACGCGCGTCTTGCCCGAACCCGCACCCGCCAGAACCAGTAAGGGACCATCGAGATATTTGACAGCTTCGCGTTGCGGGGCATTAAGATGAGACAGCATAAATAGGCGACAACTAATCAGGACACACATTTTAACATGAGCACTTATGCCATCGGAGATTTACAGGGTTGTTTTGACGCATTGCAACAGCTGCTGCTGCGCATTGCCTTCGATCCTGCCGTGGATCAGGTTTATCTGCTGGGCGACCTGGTGAACCGCGGCGTGGATTCGCTGGCGGTGCTGCGCTGGGCGCGCGAACACGACATCAAGGCGATACTGGGCAATCACGATCTGCATTTGCTGGCCGTGTCGGAGGGTTACGCCACCCCGCACACAGGCGATACCTTGCACGGCGTGCTGACCGCACCCGACCGGGAGGAGCTGCTGACCTGGCTGCGGCATTTGCCGCTGGCGGCCAGCGCGGCGGGTTTTCTGATGGTGCATGCCGGGCTGTTGCCGCAATGGACGGCAAGCCGGGCGCTGGCGCTGGCGACCGAGGTGGAGGCGGCATTGCGCAGTCCGGATTACCGGGATTTTCTGCGCGAAATGTACGGCAACAAACCGGCAGGCTGGGATGACGACCTGCGCGGTTACGACCGGTTGCGGGTGATTACCAATGCTATGACCCGGTTGCGTTTCTGCACGCCGCAAGGCGAAATGGAGTTCAAAACCAAGGGCGATCCGGCGTATCCGCCGACGGGATTTCTGCCCTGGTTTCAGGTGCCGGGCCGGCGCAGCGAGGGTTCGCCCATCGTATTCGGACACTGGTCGGCGTTGGGTTTACGCGAGGAGAGCGATTGCATCGCGCTGGATACCGGATGCTTGTGGGGCGGGCAGCTTACTGCTTTGCGGCTTGAAGATCGGCAGGTGTTTCAGGTGGAATGCGCGGGGCTGGCAGGCACAGTGCGCTGGCAATAGCAGCCTCGCTGGCGACGGCAAGATCGCGCCGATGCTGGCCCCGGTACGGAATAGTCGGGCAGAAATGCACGCTGGCGGTGATGCGCGGTTGCGCCATGACCTGCCAGATAGACGACAGAAATCCCATATCGTCTATCCAGATTGCGGCACGGTGGTCGTAGCTTAATGCGACCGGATAGCAATCCGCCGCTGCGCTGACTGCAACCTGAAACAGTCCGGCCTTGAACGGCAGCAGCCGGGTACCGTCGCTGGTGGTCGATTCGGGAAACATACCTACTGCGCTGCCGTCGTTGAGATGCGATACGAATATTTGCGCCACATTGCTCAGGTCGCGTTGCCGTTCGCGCTGGATGAATATCGTTCCGGCCAGTGCTGCCAGCCAGCCGAATATAGGCCAGCTGCGGATTTCGGCTTTGGCCACAAAATGCACCGGATAACAGGCGATCAGCAGAAAAGGGTCGGCCCAGGATACGTGATTCGCCACCATCAATGCCGCAGCGGTTGGCGGCGAGCCGGTGACGCGCAGGCGTATCCCTATCGTGCGCAATATCAGCGCGGACCAGTGTTTGGCGATGATGCCGCGCCGTTTATGATTCAGCAGCGGGAATAGCAGCGCCAGGGTGATGAGCCCGCCGATTATCAGAGCGGCGAAACCCAAAGCGCGGAATGGACGTATGCAGCAAGCGGTGAAATAACGGATGAATGGCATGTGCCGGATTTTACCGGATTGCGGCGCGGATGCGGCAATATCGTGCATGAGATTGATCGCTAGAGACGATTATTTTTTTGTCCACGAAAGACACAAAAAACACGAATAGAACCAAAGCAAACTCAAAATGATGGCAGCCTCCCGGGAAGCGCATAGATTGATATTTTCGTGCTTTTCGTGTGTTTCGTGGACCAGTCCGTTCACGCCTTGTTCATAAAATGGCGAGCATAGTGTTCGTTCATCTGCTTGACCGACAGCAGCATCATGAAATCGGCGCAGTTGAATTCGGCATCCCAGGCAGGTTCGCCGCAGATGTAAGCGCCTACTCGCAAATAACCCTTGATCAGCGATGGGGTCATTACTTTCAGATCCTGCTGCAGCCGTTCCAGCGGCAATGACGTGCGCGGAAATACGCGCCATTCCACCGGGCTCAGGACTTCGCCCGACAGTTTCTTGTACAGGCTGGCTGCAGTATGGCCGCCGTCGCTCATGCTGACGCTGGCACAACCGATCAGGTAATCGTAATCGCGCTGGCGCAAATAATCGGCCAGTCCCGACCACAGCAGGGTAATGACTGCGCCGCCGCGATAGTCAGGGTGCACGCAGGAACGGCCGATCTCAACCATGCCCGGGCGCAAGTAGGTAAGGCGGGTGAGGTCGAATTCCTGTTCGGAATAATAACCGCCGATCTGTGCCGCGCGTTCCGGCGGCAATATGCGGTAAGTGCCCACTACTTCGCCGGTGCCGGTGTCGCGTACGATCAGATGATCGCATACCGAATCGAATTCGTCCTGATCCAGGCCGCTGGCAGCTGAAACCAGATGTGCGCCCATTTCCTCGGCAAACACCTTGTAACGTAATCGTTGCGCTTCCCGTACTTCTGCACTATTGTGGGCTAATGCAACAGCCAATGTATTACGCGCACGCGGTTGGACAATAGCGTGTTGTTCAAGCATGTCATGCTCCATAAATTTGATGTCTGAATCGTTACAGTAATCAATCAAGGTGACGTGACAATGAAAAACGCGTTACAAATTGGAGACAGCGGATTTAATTCAGGGATCGTATAAGATAAGAAATAATTAAAACCGGTTGCTGCGCAGATACGAATAATCAAGCGGCAATTCAAATATCACCCTAGGAGATGTAGGCGATGAAACTTAAAACCAGAATAATTCTGAGCATGGGCGCTGTATTCGTATTTTTCAGTATTGCGCTCGGCGTGGCATTGAGCGGGATGCAGAGCAACAAGAGCCGGTTCGAACATTTCATCGAACAGGATCTGGCGTTGGCACAAGCTGGAAACAGTTTGTATTCCCAGGGGCTGCAAATGGGCCAGGCGCTGCGTAATGTGGTGATGGATCCGGCTAATCGGAAAGCGTACAAGAATCTGGATGAAGCCGCCGAGGCGTTTAACGATGCCGGTAAACTGGCGCTGAAGCTGGCGGCCGCCAGTCCCTCGGATCTCGACAAATTGCAGGCGGTGATGGCATTGCGCGAACAGCAAAGTGCCGTTCAGGCCAAAATCACTGCACTGGCAGCGACGGATCAGGCGGCCGCCATTGCCATGGTCAGCCGCGATGAAACGCCCGTCTGGCGCAAAATGCGGGCTTATCTGCTGGACTTTACCAAGGCCAAGCGCGCCGATGTCGATCAGACCAAGGCTGATATGATCGCTTTCAGCCAGCGCATGCTGATGATCTCGCTGGCGTTCGTTGCGGTGGCGCTCGCTGCGGCTACCGGCATTGCATTCTGGCTGGTGCGCAGCATCATGAAACAGCTGGGCGGTGAGCCTGAGTACGCCGTTGAAGTTGCGCATGCGATTTCCGCCGGCGATTTTTCCAAATCGGTGAATGTGGCGCCGGGGGATACTTCCAGCCTGCTGTTTTCGATGAATACCATGCGCGAGAATCTGACTGTCACTATTCGCGATATCCGCCATGCGACCGAAACCATCGCCGTCGCCTCGCGCGAGATTGCAACGGGTAATCTGGATTTGTCGAACCGTACCGAATCGCAGGCGTCGAGTCTGGAAGAGACGGCCAGTTCGATGGAAGAGCTGACCAGCGCGGTCAGGCAGAATGCAGATAATGCGCGCGAGGCCAACCGATTGGTGGCGTCGACTGCCGATGTGGCAGTCAAGGGCGGTGAGGTTGTAGGCGAGGTCGTCGATACCATGGCCTCCATCAAGGACAGCTCGCGCAAAATCGCCGATATTACCAGCGTTATTGACGGCATTGCTTTCCAGACTAATATTCTGGCGTTGAACGCCGCGGTCGAAGCCGCGCGTGCAGGTGAACAGGGACGCGGATTTGCCGTGGTTGCATCGGAAGTACGCAGTCTGGCGCAACGTAGCGCAAGCGCCGCCAAGGAAATCAAGGAACTGATAGAAGACTCGGTAGGCAAGGTCGACGCTGGCAGCAAGCTGGTGGACGAAGCAGGCAAGACCATGGGCGAGATCGTCGCTTCGGTTAAGCATGTGACCGATATCATGGGCGAGATTGCTTCCGCGAGTCAGGAGCAGAGCGCCGGTATTGAACAGGTTAATCAGGCCATCACGCATATGGACGATGTGACCCAGCAGAATTCGGCACTGGTGGAAGAGGCCGCGGCGGCAACCGAGAGCCTGCGCGATCAAACCAGTCTGCTGGTGCAGGCTGTGAGCATGTTCAGACTGAGCGAGGGGCGTCGTGCGACTCGCGGTCAGCCTGCAAATCAGTCGATGTTAGCCCTGCCTGGGCGTGGCTGATGATACTCACGGGCGGATGAGAGCGGGTTACGGCTGGGCAGGCCGTTTGTAAATCCAGCCGTTCAGCACGAGCCGTGCGGCGTCGATGACTTCCGACGCTGTCAGGCCGATCGGCCCTATACCTCGTTGCACCAGAGCATCAGCAGCGGCGCCGTGCAGGTAGACTGCCAGTAAAGTGGCTTGCTTTGGACTCAATTGTTGCGCGATAAATGCGGCTATCATGCCCGACAGCACATCCCCCATACCGGCACTGCTCAGCCCGGGGTTGCCGGTCGGGTTGATGAACCAGTGCCGATCCGGCAACGCGCAAATAGTCCCGGCGCCCTTGAGCACGACGATGCTGCGCAAGCGTTCGGCCATCATTTGCGCCGCATCCATGCGGTCCTGTTGGATCGTGTTGATGTCGTATCCCATGAGGCGAGCGGCCTCGCCCAGGTGCGGGGTGAGTATGGCGGGCGCGTCGCGATGGCGTAACTGGTGCCGCAGGTCATGATTGATGGCGAGCAGGTTCAGCGCATCGGCATCGAGTACCAGCGGCAGGTCGCTGGCCAGCGCGCGTTGCAGCCAGTGCACGGCGTCGTTGCTTTGTCCAAGACCGGGGCCGACGACCAGTGTGGAAAGATGTTCGAGTTCGAATAATTGCGCTGGCGTGCGCAGCATGAGTTCGGGCTGCTGGAGATCGACGCCGGGCGCACCGTCATCCAGCAGGGCCGCATACACCCGGCCGGCACCGCATTTCAGCGCTGCACGCCCGGCAAGCAGCGCAGCACCGGCCATACTTGCGGCGCCGCCGATGATGCCGACGCTACCCAGCATGCCTTTGTGACTGTCGACTGGACGCGGCTTTAGCGGCGCAATGACGAATTCCCGAGTCAGGACATGTTCGCTGGATTCCATGGCAATGCTCCTCGTGCAGCTTATCCTTCAGTCAGGCGCCAAGCGATGGCTTCGTGGGCGCGCAGCGGAATCAATTGTTCCTTGCCAATGTCGATATGGGCCGGTGCCGTCCAGCTTTCCTTCACCAGCGTGATGGTGCCGGTATTGCGCGGCAGGCCGTAGAAATCGGCACCGAAATGGCTGGCGAAGCCTTCCAGTTTATCGAGTGCGTGCGCGGTTTCAAATGCCTCGGCGTAGAGCTCGATGGCGGCGTGGGCGGTATACATGCCGGCACAGCCGCAAGCGGTTTCTTTTGCGCTGCGGGCATGAGGCGCGCTGTCGGTGCCGAGAAAAAATTTGGCGCTGCCGCTGGTGGCTGCCTGTACCAGCGCCAGTCGGTGCTGCTCGCGCTTGAGTATGGGCAGGCAGTAATAATGCGGGCGGATGCCGCCCTGAAACATGGCGTTGCGGTTGTACAGCAAATGATGCGCGGTAATGGTGGCGGCGATGTTGGCCGGCGCACTACTGACGAATTCTGCACCCTGTTGGGTGGTGATGTGTTCCAGAACGATTTTCAGCGCAGGGAAAGCGCGGGTGAGCGGAATCAGATGGCGTTCGATGAATACGGCTTCGCGGTCGAAGATATCGACGCTGGGGTCGGTGACTTCGCCGTGTATCAGTAGCGGCATGCCGTGTTTTTCCATCTCGGCGATGACGGCGTAGCCTTTGGCGAGCTCGGTCAGCCCCATGTCCGAATTGGTGGTAGCGCCCGCCGGGTAATATTTGACGGCGTGCACAATGCCGCTGGCCTTGGCGCGCGCGATCTCCGCCGGGTCGGTGTTGTTGGTCAGGTACAGCGTCATCAGCGGTTCGAATTGCATGCCTGACGGCAGCGCGGCGAGGATGCGCTGACGATAGGCGCGGGCATCGTCGGCGGTGCGTATCGGCGGCCTGAGGTTGGGCATGACGATGGCGCGGCCGAAGCGGCGCGCGGTGTCGGGCAGGATGGCGGCCAGGGTCTCACCGTCGCGCAGATGCAAATGACAGTCGTCGGGCCGGGTGATGGTAAGTCGGGTCATGGGGCGTCCTTCGTATCGTCGCGCATGTCTAGCGCGAGCTTGTAGCAGGTGTTTTTCTTGATGCCGGTGAGGCGGGCGGCGATATGTGCGGCCTGTTTTAACGGCAGCTCTTCCATCAGCACGGTCAGCGTAGCGCGCAACTGGCGTTGGTCTTCATTGTCGGTTATGACGGCAGCGCCTTCGACGATGAGCACGAATTCGCCTTTTAGCCGGTTGGTGTCGGCTGCCAGCCATGCGCCGGCTTCGGCCAGTGGCAGGCTGTGTATGGTTTCGAATAGCTTGGTGAGTTCGCGGGCGAAGGTGATGCGGCGTTCGCCGCCGAGTATCGCAGTCAGGTCGTCGACGCATTCGCTGATGCGATGCGGCGCTTCGTAAAATATCAGCGCGTACGGCAGCACAGTCAGCGTTTGCAGCGCCAGACGGCGATGACTGGACTTGGCAGGCAGAAATCCGTAAAACAGCCAGTGCGGCGCGGCAATGCCTGCTGCGGATAGCGCGCAGACTACTGCGCTGGCGCCCGGTACGGGTACAACGCGGATGCCGGCGTCGTGTGCCGCAGCCACCAGCAAGGTGCCGGGGTCGCTGATCGCGGGCGTGCCGGCATCGGTGATGATGGCGATATTCTTGCCCGCTTGCAGATCGGCGATGAGCCGCGGCGAAGCTTGCAGTTCGTTGTGTTCGTGCAGCGCGACGAATTTGGCGGCAATGCCGAGGCGGGAGAGCAGCTGTCCGCTGTGGCGGGTATCTTCCGCAGCGATCAGATCGACCGTCTTGAGAATATCCAGCGCGCGTTGGGTAATGTCGCCTAAATTCCCGATGGGCGTGGCGACGACATATAATGACCCGGATAAAGTATGCATGATTTTATTTTAGCATAGGAACGGATGATGACCTTGCGCGGCGCGGCAGCGGAACAGACGGCAGCAGAATATTTGACCCGGCAGGGGCTGGTGCTGGTCGAGCGCAATTTTCGCTGTCGTCTCGGTGAAATCGATCTGATCATGCGCGACGGGCAGACGCTGGTGTTCGTCGAAGTGCGCCAGCGCGCCAGTACGCAATTCGGCGGCGCAGTTGCCAGTATCGATAGCCGCAAGCAGCAAAAGCTGATTGCGGCGGCACAGGTCTATCTGGCGAAGCTGGGCAAAACGCCGCCTTGCCGTTTCGATGCGCTGTTGCTGCAAGGCGACGGCATGAGCTGGATACGCGATGCTTTCGGCGCATAGCCTGTGGCATAATTGGCATCTCCCTACACTATCATCGGCCGCCATGGATTTAACTGACCACATTACCGAACTATTCAACGAAAGTGCGCGTCTTAAAGTGGAGGCGGCTGTCGGTCTGGCCCCGCAAATTGCGGCGGCGGTGGAGTTGATCAGCCAAAGTCTGCTGTCCGACGGCAAGATATTGGCATGCGGCAATGGCGGTTCGGCGGCGGATGCGCAGCATTTCGCATCGGAACTGATCAACCGTTTCGAGATGGAACGCCCCGGTCTGGCAGCGATTGCGCTGACCACGGACAGCTCGGCATTGACCTCGATTGCCAACGATTACGACTTCAGCCTGATATTTTCCAAACAGGTGACGGCACTGGGACACGAAGGCGACGTGCTGCTGGCGATTTCAACCAGCGGCAATTCGCGCAATGTGGTCGAAGCCGTTGCAGCAGCGCATGGGCGCGATATGCGCGTGGTGGCGTTAACCGGGGATGGCGGCGGCTTGCTGAGCGAATTGCTGGCCGAGGACGATGTGCATATTTCCGTACCGTCAACAAGTACGGCACGGATACAGGAAGTGCATTTGCTCGCCATTCATTGTTTGTGTGATGGTATAGACAGAATAATTTTAGGAGTGGAATGATGAAGATGCGTAAAACGTTGGTAGCCGCTGCATTGGGTATGGCGCTGTTGCAGTTGCAGGGTTGCGTGCCGCTGGTTGCGACCGGTGCAGGCGCGGGCGTGTTGATGGCGACCGATCGGCGTACTTCCGGTACCTATATAGAGGATCAGGAAATCGAATTGCGTACGGCTAATCGTATACGCGAAGCCTATCCTGCCGATATTGTACATACCGATGTCGCCAGCTTTAACCGTACCGTGTTGCTGATAGGCGAGGTGCCGGATGAAGCAACCAAGCAAAAAATCAACGATATCGCCAAAAACGTGACCAACGTGCATAGCGTATTCAATGAAATAACGGTCGGTGCACCGACTACCCTGTCGACGCGTACCAATGACGCGTATATCACAACCAAGGTCAAATCGCGTTTCGTCGATGCCAAGCGCTTCCCCATTACTGTGGTGAAGGTGACGACCGAGAATGGCGTGGTGTATCTGATGGGGATGGTGACCGAGCAGGAAGCCGCCGACGCGGCAGAGATAGCGAGTACGACTTCAGGCGTGGAAAAGGTCGTCAAGCTGTTCGAGTACGTGGTGTTGGTGCCTGACGCAGGCAAATGACGGACGGTCGTCATGCCTGAATATTTATCGCCGGATTTTGAATCCAAAATAGTTGCGTCGGCTACGCTGCATGAGCATCTGGCAATGTTGCAGCGACCGCTGGTGTTTACCAACGGCTGTTTCGATATTCTGCATCGCGGTCACGTGACTTATCTGGCGCAGGCGCGGGCTTTGGGTGCTGCATTGGTGGTGGGCGTGAATTCAGATGCTTCGGTCAGGCGCCAGGGCAAGGGCGGCGACAGGCCGATTAATCCGCTGGAAAATCGCATGGCGGTGCTGGCTGCGCTGGCCTCGGTCGATATGGTTGTCGCGTTCGACGAGGATACGCCGCTGAATCTGATTCGCGCGATACATCCTGAAGTATTGGTCAAGGGCGGCGATTGGGCCGTCGCCGACATGGTCGGTAGCGAGGATGTGCTAGGCTGGGGCGGCGGGGTGTATTCCATTCCGTTTCTGTATACGACTTCGACCACGGCAACTTTGACAAAAATACGGGAGCTGACTTGAAATACAGGGATTTGCGCGACTTCATCGATCAGCTGGAAAAAATCGGCGAACTCAAACGCATTAAAACGCCGGTTGACCCGGTGCTGGAAATGACCGAAATCTGCGACCGGGTACTGAAAGCCGAAGGCCCGGCCATCCTGTTTGAAAACCCGATCGGTCACACCATGCCGGTGCTGGCAAATCTGTTCGGCACGCCGCGCCGCGTTGCGCTGGGCATGGGCGAGGACAATGTCGAAGCCTTGCGCGAAGTCGGCAAGCTGCTGGCGTTCCTGAAAGAGCCGGAGCCGCCGAAAGGGCTGAAGGATGCCTGGGACAAGCTGCCGGTATTCAAACAGGTGCTGAATATGGCGCCAAAAGAAGTCAGCCATGCGCCCTGTCAGGATATCGTGTGGGAAGGCGGCGACGTCGATCTCGGGCGCTTGCCGATACAAACCTGCTGGCCGGGCGACGCCGGGCCGCTGATCACCTGGGGGCTGGTGGTGACGCGCGGGCCGCACAAGAAACGCCAGAATCTGGGCATATACCGGCAGCAAGTCATCGCGCCGAACAAGGTCATCATGCGCTGGCTGGCGCACCGCGGCGGCGCGCTGGATTTCCGCGAATTCCAGCAATTAAATCCGGGTCAGCCTTATCCGGTAGCGGTGGCGCTGGGCGCCGACCCGGCGACGATATTGGGTGCAGTGACGCCGGTGCCGGATGCGCTGTCCGAATACCAGTTCGCCGGACTGTTGCGCGGCGCCAAGACCGAAGTGGTGAAGTGTCTGGGCAGCGATCTGCAAGTGCCTGCCAGTGCCGAGATTGTGCTCGAGGGCGTGATTCATCCGGGCGAAATGGCGCCGGAAGGGCCGTTCGGCGACCATACCGGTTACTACAACGAGGTCGACAATTTTCCGGTGTTTACCATCGAACGCATCACCATGCGCCGCGACCCGATTTATCACAGCACTTATACCGGCAAGCCGCCCGACGAACCTGCCGTGCTCGGCGTGGCGCTGAATGAAGTATTCGTGCCGCTGCTGCAAAAACAGTTCACCGAGATCGTCGATTTCTACCTGCCGCCAGAGGGTTGCTCATACCGGCTGGCTGTAGTCAGTATCAGGAAATCCTATCCAGGTCACGCCAAGCGGGTGATGTTCGGCATCTGGAGCTTCCTGCGCCAGTTCATGTATACCAAGTTTATTGTGGTGGTGGATGAAGACGTCAACATCCGCGACTGGAAGGAAGTGATCTGGGCGATCACCACGCGTATGGACCCGGTGCGCGATACGCTGCTGGTGGAAAATACCCCGATTGATTATCTTGATTTCGCCAGCCCGGTATCCGGTCTGGGCGGCAAAATGGGCATGGATGCGACCAATAAATGGCCGGGAGAAACCACGCGCGAGTGGGGTACGCCCATCGTCATGAGCGATGCAGTCAAGCTGCGGGTTGATGCGATGTGGCAGGATTTGGGTTTGTGATATCGGCCCGACGTCCCGTTGAATAGTCAAATGGCTTGAAGATAAAGAATTTTCTTGTATACGAAGTATACGTTACTACAATTCATAGTATATTCGGTATGTAAATAAGCCGGTAGGGAGGCGTGTGAGGGACATGGCTCTGTTGACGACCGGTGTGCACGATAAGCGAGATGGTTCGATTGCGTTGGAACACTCGGCATAATTAAAATATTCGAATCGATGACCGAACCGTCAGCCCAATGGCCTTGGCTGGCTGGATTCAACGGGGTTATCGTGGGGGGGATATGAATGCAATAGTGATCCCGGGGTTTCTGTTACTTGCCGGCATATGCGTATATGCCGCGGTGAATCATTTATCCATAGCCCTGCGCCATCCATTCAATCCGGTGCATTTGTTGTTTGCCGGCATGTGCGCGCTGATGTTGCCTTTTGCGATCACACACACCCTGATGTTGCAGGCAACGACTATCGCTGAACTCATCCCCGCCTTACGCTGGAATCTTGCAACTGTTGCTGTACAGCTGATTCTGTTTGCATGGTTTATGGCCGCCTACACCGGCGTGCGGCCGATGTTGCCGTTACTTATGTTCAGTTTGTTATTTCTGGTGCTGTTCGTATTCAATTTATTGCAGCCTTACACATTGCAATACGAGACGATAACCGGGTTGGTACATTTGCATTTGCCGTGGGGCGAGGTGCTGACATTGCCGGAAGGGCGCAATAGTCTGGGATTCGAAATCGGCTCAATCGCCGTGATGCTGATTTACGTATTCGCATTTTATACGCTTGCCAAATTGTATCGGCGCGGCGGCAAACGCACCACGCTGGTGATGATGGTCGCCATCGGGATCTATTTGCTGACCTCCATGCAAGGCATACTGGTCAGGTTGTCTATTGTCGATTCCGTGCCTTTGGGAGCTTTCGGCTATCTGGGCATGGTGATCGTGATGGGCATGGCATTGAGTTACGAAACCCGGCAATCCAGCAGACGCACGCAGGCGATACTGGATTATGTGCCTGCGGTGGTATACATGAAAGATCTCGCAGGTCGATATTTGATGGTCAATCGGCATTACGAGGATATGTTTCATGTCGGCGAAGAGATTGTGGGGAAAACCGATTTCGAAATTTTTTCGCAGACGCAGGCTAATATTTTCAGCGCCAGCGACA
Organism: Sulfuriferula sp.; assembly: GCA_031291235.1. Taxonomy (GTDB): domain Bacteria; phylum Pseudomonadota; class Gammaproteobacteria; order Burkholderiales; family Sulfuriferulaceae; genus Sulfuriferula. The sequence continues at coordinate 128,841 of JARLJL010000009.1, read as the reverse complement.
GGCAGGTACTGGCCGAATTGCGCGCCATAGAACTCGAAGAGGTCATCAATCAGGACGGCAGTCCGCACACGTTTCTGGCACATAAATTCCCGCTGTTTCACGCTAACGGCTCGCCTTTTGCCATGTGCGGCGTCGCCACCGATATTACCGAGCGCAAGCACACCGAGGAGGCGATTCGTCATATAGCGGCCGGCGTTTCGGCTGAGACCGGCATGCGTTTTTTCCATCATCTAGTATTGAATCTGTACAAGTTGTTCAACGCCGATTACGTGCTGATCGGCATGCTGGATGAGCATGACAGGGAGCGGGTAGGGACGCTGGCTGTATGCGCGTATGGCAAGATCATCGACAACATCAGTTACGATCTGCACGGCACGCCCTGCGAAAATGTGATGGATCAGGGAACCTGCATCTACCCGCACAATGTTCAGCAATTGTTTCCCGAAGACAGATTTCTGGCCGAGCATGGCATCGACTGCTATATGGGTACGCCTTTGCTCGATACCGCAGGCAATCCGCTGGGGATTATCGTCATGCTCGACAGCAGGCCTATGCAGAAGGTCGAACAGATCAAGGACGTGCTGGAAATTTTTGCCGCCCGGGCCGGAGCCGAGCTGGAACGCATGCGGGCCGAAACCCGGATCCGCAACATGGCGTACGAGGATTATCTGACCCGGCTGCCGAATCGGGCGTTGCTGCACGTCCATCTTGCCGAGGTGCTGGGACGCGTCAGGCGCGCAGGCAACACCGGGGCCATGCTGATGATCGATCTGGATCATTTCAAAACCATCAATAATGCCCTGAGTCACGATGTCGGCGACGATGTATTGCGCGAAGTAGCGCGGCGTTTGATCGAGATATCCAGCGATCAGATCTTTATTGCTAGGCTGGGCGGCGACGAGTTTGTGGTGTTGATGAAATCCGGCTATGCAACTGCACAGGAGGCAGAACAGCAAGCCCGCGCGCTGGCAGAAAATATCATGCACAAACTGTCCAGCCCGCTGGTTGTGGGTGCACATGTATTGAGTGTCGGTGCGAGCATGGGTGCCGCCCTGTTTCCCGGCGATGGCGAGACTGAGCTGGATATCCTGCGTCATGCCGAGATGGCGCTGTATCAGGCCAAGGGCATGGGGCGCAACAATATCCAGTTTTATTTGAGCGGTTTGCAGGCCGGCGCAGAGGTTAGGCTGAAGCTGGAAGACGGTTTGCGCACGGCCCTCGCCAACCACGAGCTGGAGCTGTATTTCCAGCCGCAAGTGAATGCAGACGGGAGCATGATAGGCGCCGAGGCGCTATTGCGCTGGCATCACCCGGAAATGGGCGACATTCCTCCTGTCGTCTTTATCCCGGTGGCGGAAGAAACCGGCTTGATCCACGGCATAGGCGCATGGGTGCTGGAAGAGGCGTGCAGCAAGCTCGCGTACTGGCTGCAGAGCGGAGTGCCGTTTATCGGCCATCTGTCGATCAATGTGTGCGCCTGGCAATTCGCGCGTCCCGACTTCATCGATCAACTGCGTCACGTGCTTGCGGCGCACAAGATACTGCCTGATCGCATTATGCTCGAAGTGACGGAATCTGCGCTGCTCTACGATCTGGCAGAAACGATAGAAAAACTGCGGGAAATACGGACGCTGGGGGTCAAGGTCTCGCTTGATGATTTCGGTACGGGGTATTCCTCCCTGGCCTATCTGAAAGACCTGCCGCTGGATGAAATCAAGATAGACAAGACTTTCATAGATGAGCTGGTGACTACACAGGAGCACTCTCTGGTTGAAACCATCGTTGCCATCGGTCGTTACATGAAGCTGGCAGTGATTGCCGAAGGGGTGGAATCGGCTGTGCAGCGCGATACCCTGGCGCAATATGGCTGCGAAAATTTTCAGGGCTATTTCTTCGCGCGTCCGCTGCCTGAGCCGGATTTTCTGCAATGGATAGTCGTAAATCAACACGCCGTACTGGCGACGGATAGTGCCTCCAGATAAGTAGTCGACGCTGCAACCGGGGGCTATTTTCGCGCCGGCAATAACGTTTCAAGTCTCATTTTCCAACTTTCGTAAATATTCCCAGGGGAAAATCCCGCGGTCATGCCCGTCACTGAAGCCGATCTGGATGGCGTAAGCGCCTACAGCGTCAATCGAGACAATACTGATGTCGTCAGGACAGGGGATAGGCGCATGTTTGTCGGACAGCTGTCTGCAAGTCGTGCAGCGACAGGCGCGTCGCAGTGCTGCATTTCCGTAGCGGCTAACGTAGCCGTCATTCCAGCTGATTTCCAGCGTTGCGGAAGCAGGGTTTTGCCGTATTTCGACAGGGGTAACATTATTTGGCACAGATGTTCTCCTGGTTTAATGCGGGGATGACGGTTTTTTCGTTATCCGCGTCACTCGTTCGTTTGATTGCATGGGTTATCCGGTTGTCCAGAAGATAAGTTAACCACAGATTGCTTGCTTTTTCCTGCACGCTATTTTGGCCCTGCCGGGCTTTGAGATTTGCGAAATCGACGGCGAACAGCGGCTGGTGTTGATTGAAACACGAAAACACTACGCCTGACGGTAATTTGGTATCGGGGTCCCGATGCTGACACAGGCACTGTGCGCAGACTTCTTTCATCATGCATTGCATTGGGCTATTCACTGCTACCAGTGCCTTGAGCTGCGGTTTCAGCCGATGGGGGAAAACAGTGCGCAAGGCACTGGATATGCTTTCCATGGCCGTGGGATGATCCGATATCAACAGCGTATCCGTACGCCCGAGCCAGTCGGAGTGTATGCCGGTTGTTTCCATGCAGGTACGGATATAGTCGTCCATGCCATGGTTAAAACAGCAATCCTGCGTGCGTTTACAATCGAGCGGGGCGCCTTCGTCGAGTATCCATATGGCCTGGTCGGACAGGATTTCCATCACAGCTTGTACCGGCTGGGCTTGCTGCGCATTACGAAAATGCCCGATAAAGATAATACGGTTGCCCGCCGAGCGCCATGCCGCACTACCGTCTATCGTGCTGGTCACCGCCGAGTGGCCGCCTATTACGGTGACGGTTTGATTATCCGGCATGGGCAGCCCGGTTCCGGTCGGCCCCATCAGTATTACCGGCTGTCCGGGTACCAGCTGGCTGGCAATGCGACTGGAAGCGCCGACTCTGTTCACCAGCAGTTTTATCTCGCCGGTGAGTTTATTCACGTCGACGCCGTCGATGGCCATCCCCTCCATTTGCAGTACTGTTCCATCCAGGCGATCGGCGTCGGCATGGAAGTTTTGCAGACGATAGATTTGTCCGGGCTGCCAGTTCTGGGCAGCCTGTGGCGCACGAACGGTGATGCTGGTGACATTGCCGCCAAGATGCTCAACGCGGCTTACCACCGGACGCAAGCATACATCCAGCTTATCAGCGAAATCCTGCCATGCGCGATGTGCGGCAGGGTGTTGCGTGCTTAACCGCTGCTGAAATAGCCTTGTTATTTCACGCGCACCCCGTTTTCCGGAAGCCATGGCCTTGACCACGCTGCCCTGAAATTGCGGGTGATTATCGCCGTAGATGCTGATGCGCAAATGGTCTTTACGGTAGGAAGTCAGAAACCCGATATCCTCGTTTTTGCAGTTTCCGTGGGGGCTCGTTCGGTGCAAGGCTGTCGCGTCTGCACTCTCACGGTGTGTTGCAAAATATTTGCCGTCCATGTCAAATACGCCGGGATGCTCGCGATTGTAAACCGTGTTGGGGCTGCTGCCGGCAGCGACGAATACCGAGCGTGCCGGCAAGGTAACTTGTTCCCCACTGCGGCTCCAGTTGCCTGCGGCGTCCTTGATCATACGTTGAAACAGCATGCCGGTAACGTGATCGCTGGGGTCCAGTATAGCTTCTGCCGGATCCAGTGCCTCTGCATAAAAGATACCTTCCTGCAGCGCTTTTTCGATTTCCTCGTGGTTGCGCAGATAGGCAGGCGATTCGTTCATGGCCCGGCGATAAACCACCGTCACCCCTCCCCACGCCTGCAGCAATGGCGCAAAATTCGGCACTTCGCCTGCCAGCGTTGCACGTGCGCGCTCCGCCCGTATCAGTTTGCTGTGCGCCAGATATTCTGTGAAGATCTCCTGCTCGACAGCGCTGAATACGGGCTCCCACTTGCCTGCGGCAATCAGCATTTCGTAACGTTCCAGCAGCTTTTCGACTTGCATGATGTAATACGCCTGTACTTCAGTTGCGGTGTCGATCGCGCTGAGTCCGCCGCCTACGACCAGCGCCGGCAGGCGCACCTGCAGGTTGGCCAGACTGTCTTTCCTGGAAGCCCCGGTAAGTTGCAAGCCCATCAGAAAATCGCTGGCCTGACGGATGCCGTGCGCCAGATTGTTCTTGATTGGAATCACGGTCGGTTTGCCGGCCCCGGTAGCCAGTGCAATGTGCTCGAACCCCAGCGCCCATGCATCGTCTATGGTCATGGTGCCGCCAAAACGTACGCCGCCGTAGACGCGGAAATACTGATTGCGAGCCAGAGTCAGGTAAACCAGCTTGAGGAAGTTCTTGTCCCAGCGCACAGTGATGCCATATTCGGCCACGCCGCCGAATCCGCTCATCACTCGTTCATCCAGCGCTTCATTTAACTCGTTCATGTGTTGAATGGGAATGGGCGTTCGGTCGGGCGATGCCGTCCAATCAGCATTCAGCGGTTCGATTTTCAGGCCGTCAATGGCGACGACGCTGAATCCGGCCTGCAACAGGTGGTATGACAGGTTGAATCCCGCCGGTCCGGCGCCGACGCACAGAATGCGAGTGTTATGGTGCGGCAGCGTATATGGCCGGCTACGATTGAGCGGATTCCAGCGGGTCAGCAGATAGTATATTTCGAAGCCCCAGTGCCAGTTCAGTACGTCGGTGAGTATCCGCGTTTCGATTTGCGGGATATCGACCGCATCCTGTTTCTGGTATATGCAGCCTTTCATGCAATCGTTACAGATGCGGTTGCCGGTAGCCGGCACCAATGGGTTATCGATCATAATGACCGCCAGCGCACCCAGCGTATAGGCGTCGAGTTTCAGCGTATGCGCTTCCGAGATGCGTTCTTCCAGCGGACAGCCGGTGAGCTCCACGCCCAGCGAATTGGTGCGGAAGCCGCCGTTTTCCTTGTCCGGGAAACCCTTGGAGCAGAAATCGCCTTCATGACTGTGACAGTAAACGCAGTAATGTACGTGATCCATTGCTTCGCGCAAATTGTAGCGCGGGTCGGTCAGGCCGAAACCGTCGCGACGCCGTTGCCGCTCCGGCAAACCGCCTGCGCGTCCTGCCGTATCGTCAGCGACAGGTGCGGTTGGCACCAGTTGCATATATTCGATTTTCTGTGGCAGTTTGAAACTGACCCAGCCGGCGACGTGTTGCCTGCCTTCCGCCGTGTTATATGCGGCATAGGCCCACTCATCCAGCAGCGCCAGCGTATCGTCGGCGGACGTTTCGACGGCCTTGACCCAAAGCCGGGCGACGGCCAGCTCGCGGTCAGGCAGGGAGTGCGCGCCTATTCTTTGATCCAGCAGTTCGTTCAGCAGTGTGAAGGGGCGGGTGGGAGCGCGTTTGCGGCGTACGCGCGATTTGATGAATTTTTCCTTGAACGCGTGTACCGGTTCGTCCATCAGTTGCCGGTGTCTTAACTCGCTGCGCGCGGCCTCGACGTCGAAAGCGCCGACCAGAAAATCTTCCAGCTGACGCGCCGCTGCGATCAGCAGGCCGGATTCGGCGACGGCATCCAGTTTCGTGCCGTTGCGATAATCCTGAAATTGTGCGGCCAATGCGGCGTCTTGGTCGGCAAGGAAACGCATGAACAGCGCGTCCAGCACAGGTAAACGCTCAGCGGCGTATATGTCTGCATATTTGAAGTCGGGTAATTTTAATTCGAATGGTGTCATCGCTGTTCCCTCTCAAGTCGATAGCTGTTTACTCAGGCATGTCGGCTGATGATCGATTTGCAATCACGACAGGACATGTAATAACAAGTTGTGTATGGCTAAAGCCAGGCATCATGCCTAGCCTTATATCGGATTCGTCAAATCATTTCCGCCAGACCTTGCGGGCCTACTTCCATGTCGAATCCACCCATGCCTTCTTTCAGATCGCCGCCCATGGCTTTGAAACTTTCTTCGCGGATAAGCGCGTGCAGCTCTCGTTTCAGCAGCAGAAATTCAGGCGAAGTCATCATTTCCGGAACCCGCGGCCGCGGCAGCGGCACTGCTATTTCAGCCTTGATGCGACCGGGTCTGGCCGTCATCACATAGACCTTGTCGGAGAGAAAAATGGATTCGTCGATATCGTGGGTGATGAACAACACCGAAAGTCGGAAGCGTTGCCACATGTTGGTGAGAATTTGCTGCATCACCACGCGGGTCTGTGCATCCAGTGCGCCGAAAGGTTCGTCCATCAGCAGTACCTGCGGGCTGGTTGCCAGCGCACGCACTATGCCGACGCGCTGCTTCATGCCGCCCGACAGCTGCTCCGGATAGTGATTTTCGAACGCCAGCAATCCGGCCAGGCCGAGCAGGGTGCGCGCCGCCGTTTCGCGTTCGCTGCTGCTGCGGCCCTGCATTTTCAGGCCGAATTCCACGTTCTTGCGTACCGTCATCCAGGGAAACAGCGAGTACTGCTGAAAGACCATGCCGCGCTCGGCACCGGGACCGGAGACTTCCTTGTCGTCAAGCTGTACGCTGCCGCCGCTGTGTTTGACGAAGCCGGCCACGACGTTCAGCAGCGTGGATTTGCCGCAGCCGGATGGGCCGAGTATGGAGACGAATTCGCCAGGTTTCACGTCTATGCTGACGTCGCTGACGGCGTCGACCAGATTCGCACCTTTGCCGAAACGCACGTCGAGATTCCTGATTTGGATATTGCCCTTGTCTGCTGTCATGACCTGTTGCTCCCGTTTTGATTAGCCCATGGCATGATCAGGCGGCCTGCCCAGCGAATAACAGTACTGCAGGCCAAGCCCAGAAAGCCGATGATGATCATGCCGATGACGATATCCGCATACTGGATCAGTGAATAAGCTTCCCAGGTAAAATAACCGATGCCGAATTGTCCGGAAATCATCTCCGCAGCGATCAGGGAAACCCATGCCACACCCATGCCTACCGACAGGCCGTTGAAGATTTGCGGCAGCGTGGCGGGCAGTATTACTTGCCGCAATAAAGCCGGCTCTTTCGCCCCGAGGCAGCGTGCGGCGCGTATCAGCACGGGATCGACGCTGGTGACGCCGTGCACGGTGCTGAGCAGAATCGGGAAAAACGAGCCGAGAAAAGTGATGAAGACGATACTGCCCTCGTTGGTCGGCCATAACATGATCGCAATCGGCACCCAGGCAATGGCTGGAATAGGCCTGAGAATTTCAAGCATGGGAAACATGAACTGACGAGCCAGACGATAGCGGCCTATCATCAGTCCCAGCGTGATTCCCAACACCGTCGCCACGCTGAAACCCAGCAGTATCCTGCGCAGACTGATCAGCATGTTGGAGTAGAAGCTGTCGCTTTTGCCTAGTCTCAGCAGCTCACTGAACACGTCTTGCGGGGCAGGGATGTTGGTAAAGCGGATATAGAAATCCAGCCTGTACTTTACCGCCAGATACCAGGCTGCAATGAACAGCGTGATGGAAGCCAGTGCCAGCACCGCAGAGCCGAGATTGCGCTGGACGGCGCCTGCCATCTGTCGCCAGACGGCCTGGGCTAGCGCGGTCTGGGGAGCCGGTGTATCCGGCTGTTTGACCATGAGCTCACTCTGATCATTGGCCGGCACTAATGCCGGTTCCTGAGCATTGGCAGCATCATGCGGTGGTTCGCGATAGTTGCTCAACTCTGCGGTTTGCATCATTATCTCCCGACGTTAGCTGCTGCGAGTACTTCGGTGTAATCCGCCACTTTGCCGCCATGCGCGGCGGCATAGGCAGCGGCATCCTTTTTCAGCAGGAACGGTACGATGGACGGATGTTTCGGCTGCCGGGTATCCAGCGCGTAGAACGCCTTGTCAGCGAACAGCTTGATGCCGTATGTCTTGTCGAACAGGTAGACCACATCAATCTTCTTGCCTTCTGCGGTCGCTTGTTTCACTGCCGCCAAGGCACAGTTCGGAGAGCTGTAAGCGGTAATCGCACCGTTTTCTACCCATACTTCGCCGCCTGCTCTGGGGTCTTTGATCTGCGTCTTGCACAAGGGATCCTTGCCGCCGATTTCATAGCCGGCAAAGCTCGCTTTCTGTTTATCGTAATCCAGCCCCATCTCCTTGTAGGCTTCGCGGATATAGGTTTCGTTCACCCAGGCATCGGCATCGAATTGCTTGACCTTGCCCAGACGTTGCAACACCCCGGTGTCGTATTTGATGGTCTCTATCCATTTAGGCTTGATAGTGGGATCCAGCGTGTGGATGCCGCTTGGTCCGAGGAATATGTAGGCCACTTCTTTTTCTATCTTGGTCCACTCCTGGATTTTTTCAGCTGCCAGTTTCGGATTGCTGCGCACCCAGTTGTCCGCATCGAGCAGGGCTTTCAGATAGGCAACGACAACTTCCGGGTATTTGTCCGCGAAATCCTTGCGTACCACGATACCGTGCATGGTGGGTACTTTGGTTTCAACACCGTCGAAAATCTTGCGGGCGAAACCGCGGTAGGGCAGCAATTCGGCGAAAGGAACGAAATCCGCATGGGCATCGATTTTGCCTTCCTGCAGGTTGGTCGTGCCGACTTCGGGGCTTTGGCTGGAAAGTTGCCAGAAGTCGTCTTTCCAGCCGCGGTCTTCCATTGCCTTCAGCAGCATGCCATGCGCTGCGGAACCGAACGGTACCGATATGTTTTTGCCTTTCAGGTCGGAGAGCTGATAGTAAGGGGAGTCCTTGCGCACTACAACGCCATTGCCGGCGCCATCCTTGTTATACGCAATAATTGCAATCAGCTCGCTCTTGGTGTCGTTGCCATTCTGGAATGTAGCGCCGTTTACCAGCAGCGGATAATCGCCCATCATGCCGATCTGCAGTTTGTTGGCGATCATGCCGTTAGTGACGGGTGGGCCGGAGGTGAAATTCTGCCAGTCGACCTGAAACTGTATGTCTTTGTATTTGCCCGTCTTCGGCAGGTATTTATCCAGCAGTTTCAATTCCTTGATAACGATGCCGGCGGTGACCGTATTGGTCGTGGTGTTCTGGATGCCGATGCCGAGATTGACCACTTCGGCATGAGCCTGCACGGTCAGGAGCGCGGCCGACGCCAATGCCGCAGATACGAGCAGGGTTTTAAGAAATGATGCCGAAATTTTGTTTGTAGATAACCGCGTAGTCACAATGGATACTCCTTTTAATAGCATTAAATGAGTGGCAAGTTTTTAAATAAATTCATCCTGGGCGAGTATTTTTTAGTATCAACCTTCTTATTTAATCTTGATCCTCTTGTAACTTTCCAACCGTGTAACAGGCGTGGCATGCTCCTTATCAGGCCGTCTGCAGATACTGGAATTTTTCCTTTACATTCATCCAGTCGTCTGCGTCTTCCAGTGCATCCAGTCTGGCGTTGATGACCGGCCATGACTGGCATAGCTGCTGATTCAAACTGATGTATTTCTCGTACTCCGGCGGTAAATTTTCTACCGCGTAAATGGCCCCTGCAGGACATTCGTCGACACACAGCGAGCAGTCGATGCAGACGTCGGGGTTGATTGCCAGGAAATTGGGCCCTTCATGAAAACAATCCACCGGGCACACTTCCACGCAGTCGGTGTATTTGCAGCGTATACAGGATTCGGTAACGACATAAGCCATGGTTTTTCCTTTCCAACAAACTCGGTCAACGTCTTATTGTGCAATCTGACTGATGGCCAATTTGGTCAGCTTGCGTACATCGGGGTCGGGGTCTTCAAGTGCTTTTTCCAGCGCAGGCAGGGCGCTCGGATCGCCGATTTCTCCCAGCGCGACAGCGGCCTCCTTGCGCAGGTTGCTGATGGTGTGAAACAAGGCTTCTGCCAGTACCGGCACCGCCTGACGGCTTTTAAGCTTGCCCAGGCTGCGTGCAGCCTTAATCCTGACCTGCCAGTATTCGTCTTGCATGGCGTCGATTAATTGGGGTACGGCTTCGGTTGCCCGCAATTTGCCTAGCGTCATTACCGCCTCTTCCCGAACTTGCCAGGATGGGTCGCTCAATACCCTGATCAATGCCGGGAAAACCGCTGCCGGCTGCGGTGCGTATCCAAGCGCGCCTACGGCGGTACGTCTGACCTCGGCATCGTTATCTTCTGTTGCAACCCGCGTCAACGGTTCCAGCGCCTGCTGATCGCGCAGGTAGCCCAGTACGCCGACAGCAGCCTGACGCACTTCTGCTTGCGTATCGGTGATGGCGGCAAGCGCCGGGGCGAGGCTGCCTTGCACCCTGAGTTCTCGCAATGCCCTGAAAATCGCCGCTTTGGCGTGACCGCTCGAGGCTGCAAGTGCGTCGAGCAGGGTTTGTCCGAGGTCGCGGTCTTTCAGTTCTCCGAGAGACAATGCTGCGGCAGCGCAAACTTTCGGGTCGCTGTCGGCGAGGACGCCGAGCAAGGCTGTGACGACTTCCTCGCTTTCGTATCCTTCCAGCGCTGCGGCGGCTTCGGCACGCACATTGCCGTCGATGTCCTGCAGCGCATCAATGAGCAGCGGCACAGCCAGTTCCTCGTCTTCGTTGTCGACGAGATCCATGAGTGCAATGCGTCTGATTTCAGGATCAATGTCCGTCAACCGCGCATGCAGTTGCGCGGCTATGGTGCTCTGAGCGGTTATGGTGGTCATGTCTGATTTCCCTGTTTAACGTAACAAATATGGAATATCCACATGCACCGCGCCGGTAGGGCAGTCTTTTTCGCAGGGCATGCAATACCAGCATTCATCGAATTTCATGTAGGCGCTGCCTTTGGCAAGATCGATTGCCAGTACATCGAGCGGGCATACGTCAACACATACCGTGCAGCCTTTATCGGCAATACATTTTTCTTCGTCTACTGTGACAGGCACAGTCATCCGGTTCAGTGCATAGGTCATGACATTTCTCCTTGGGTTAGGCCGCCACCGGTTCTTTTGCGATCCGCAGTTTCTGGTAAGCCGTTTTTTCCTCATCGTCCAGCGGCACGATGTAGGGATCGATAGGTCGGGTAAAGCACGACATATTGCCGTTCGCGTCTTTCTTGACCTGTACGTGGACAAACCAGTCGGCGTCGTTTTTCTCCGGATAGTCGACGCGATAGTGGTACAGCCCCCAACGGCTTTCCTTGCGGAATAGCGATGCTTGCGCAGCCATTTCGGCACAATCCAGAATGGCGTGTATCTCCATGGCGCGCATGAGTTCGTGCGGATTGGCGGCGCTGAGTCTGGCCAGGTCTTCGCGGATTTCCGCAAAGCGCCGCAGGCCGAGCTCCATCTTGCGGGTGACTTTGGGCGGCTGCAGATAGTCGTTTACCATCCGCCGCAGCTTGTATTCGACCTGGTTGGGCGGCAGTCCGTCGACGACATTCAATGGCGCCCAGACCCGATCGCGCTCCCGCTCGACCTGGGCTTGATCGACTGGCGGCAATTCGTGGCTGGCGCAGTATTCCGCTGCGCTTTCGCCGGCCAGCTTGCCGTAGACGAATGCGCCCAGCATGTAGTTATGCGGCACGCACGCCAGATCGCCGGCAGCGTATAACCCGGGCACGGTGGTTTCTGCGTGTTCATTGACCCAGACGCCGGATGCGCTGTGACCGCTGCACAGTCCGATTTCGGAAATATGCATTTCCACCATGCCGTCCCGGTAATTGAGTCCGCGACCTTCGTGAAAGCGTCCGCGGCTCGGACGTTCGTTGGTATGCAGGATTTCTTCTATGGTGGAAATGGTTTCTTCGGCCAGATGGTCCATTTTCAGGAATACCGGGCCGTTGCCGCCCTCGAGTTCCTTGTAGAATTCCATCATCATCTGCCCGCTCCAGTAATCGCATTCGATAAAGCGATCGCCGTGCGCATTGGCGGTATAGCCGCCAAACGGGCCGGTGACGTAAGCACAGGATGGGCCGTTATAATCCTTGATCAGCGGGTTGATCTGATAGCACTCGATACCGGAGAGTTCTGCGCCGGCGTGATATGCCAGACTGTAACCGTCACCGGCATTGGTGGGATTTTCATACGTGCCAAACAGATAGCCGGAAGTTGGCATGCCTAGCCGTCCTGCGGCGCCGGTTGCCAGAATCACAGTCTTGGTGCGGATCACGTAGAAATCGGCAGTGCGGCTGTCTACGGCCATGGCTCCGGCGATGGCGCCGTGCTCGTCGAGCAGAAGCCGGGTGGCCATCAATCGGTTGGATATGTCGACCCGGCGTTTCTTCAGTTGCCGGTACAACACTTTTTTCATGTTGTGACCTTCCGGCATCGGTAATACATAAGTGCCGATGTGATGCACTTTCTTCACGGCGTAGTCGCCGGTTTCGTCCTTCTCGAACTTCACGCCCCAGCTGTCCAATTCCTGGATCATCGAAAAGCTGCTGGTGGCATATTGCATCACGGTTTTCTGATTGACGATGCCGTCGTTCGCGACAGTGATTTCCTTTACGTACTGCTCTGGAGTGGCGTGCCCGGGAATGACTGCGTTATTGAGCCCATCCATACCCATGGAAATCGCGCCGCTACGCTTCACATTGGCTTTTTCCAAGACAAGTACGCGCAATGCGGGGTTCTTTTCCTTGGCTTTGGCCGCTGCCATCGGCCCGGCTGTGCCGCCGCCGATAACCAGTACATCTACTTCCATTTCGATGGTGTTCATTAGCTTTTTCTCCTTGTCTCAAATGATTCGAGGTTAAATGCGGCCACGCTCAACGCGGAGCCGGTACTGGAAAGCATCCCCGCGGTAGTACAGGTATTCGAAATCGAGAGGTTGGTTTTCCGTGGTAAAGGTCAGGCGCTCGATGCGCAGCACCGGCGCGCCTTCTTCCAGTTGGATCAGCCTGCCCAGGGATTCGTCCGCCAGCATGGCTTCGATCTGCAGTTCGGCCTGTCCCAGCGAGTAGCCGTAGTCGTTTTCCAGAATCAGGAAAATGTCTCGATGCGCGAGATCTTCCTTGATCAGGCGCTCGCCTATGGTGCGCGGCAGATAACTGACATCCAGCGAAATCGGCGCGCGATTCAGGTAACGTACTCGGCGGATTTCGGACACCATGTCGTTTTCGGTCAGTTGCAGTTTCTTGGCGACAATTTTGTCGGCAGGTATGACCTTGAAGCTGACGACCTGCGAGAAAGTCTCGTAACCCATGGATGCCATGGCCTCGCCGAATCCCTGCAGTTTTCCCAGATTCTGGAATGCCTTGGGTTGCGACACATAAGTACCCTTGCCGTGAATTTTGAAGATCAGGCCTTCTTTCTGCAGATGCCCGAGCGCTTGTCTGACGGTAATCCGGCTGACGTCGAAAGAACGCGTCAACTCACTTTCCGACGGCATTTGCTCGTGCGCCTTGTAGGTGCCGTCGAGGATACGGGTTCTCAATATCTCTTTAATCTGCGTGTATAGCGGCACAGGCGAAAGAGGCAGTATGGTTTTCTTTTTGGATTCCATTGGGCAATTGCTCCGGTTCATATGCTTACTTGTTATGACAAGATGTAATAAGCAATCGGCGTGCCAATGGGAAATTTTTCGGATTAAATTTGTATATTATTGATATTTAAATATATATCTGAATTATCTGCATGCTTTTATAGCGTGTTTGGCGGCACTATGATCGTGCATGCCAATGGTTCTGCGCACAAAATGCGGGCTGCAAAACAGTTTTTTGTTGCTTAAAGGCAGAGATAAAACGGCCAGGGTGTGGTGCAATAAGCGGGGATTGATAGCGATGCCATGCTTGCGCGGTCGTCAGGATTTCGTCATAAAAACTGCCTTGACAGTAATTGCCTAGGCATCTATATTATTAATTCCCCATTTTGCAGCGAAGTTAATCCCATGAGCGACGAGAAGCACACGTTTTATTGCGAGGCAACTTATACCCCCAGCGAATCGGTAGGCTATTTGTTGCGTGGCGCTTGGCAATCGCTGCTCAAGAATATCGATGCCGAGATGCAGACGCTGGATCTGACCGGCATGCAATGGGGGCCGTTATTCCTGATTGCCAAAGGCTGCTGCGATACTGTGGCAGGCTGTGCGCGTGCCAGCTATAGCGATAGCGGCGCCATGACGCGAATGCTGGATCGGCTGGAAGCCAAAGGGCTGGTATGTCGCGAACGCAATATAGAGGACAGGCGTGTGGTTAATCTGGCGTTGACCGATGCCGGACAGGAAATCGCCCGGCAAATTCCCGGACATCTGATCAAGGTGCTCAATCTGCATTTGCAGGGTTTTAGCGAAGCGGAGTTTGAACAGTTTAAAGGTTTGCTGCGTCGCTTCACGGAAAACGGCGCAGCCATTGGAGGGGCTGAATGAATTTGACGAGAATTGCAGTAAAGCTACCGATGGCAGGGGCTGTATTGCTGACCTTATCCGCATGTGCGAACTATGCAGGCATAGCGCCGCAGTCGACCATGCTGACACCGCAAGTGCAGACAGCAAACGGCGCAGCTGATGCGAAGGTCTTTCCCCGGCAGCAGTGGTGGCAGGCGTTCGGCGATAGCGAGCTGAATGCGCTGATCGATCAGGCTGTCGCTCACAATCCTACCTTGAAGATTGCGCAAAGCCGGATGCGCGCTGCTGATGCAGCGGTCGGTCTGGCGGACAGCGCACGCTATCCGCAAGTGAATGCGGCTGCGCAGTCGACACGCGAACGCTTGAGTGCAAACAGCATTTATCCGCCGCCGCTGGGCGGCAGTACGGTATCGATGAATTCGGCGACCGTTTCGGCGCAGTGGCAGCTCGACTGGTTCGGCAAGCAGCGTGCAGCGCTGGAAGCCGCGCTTGGGCAATCGCGCGCAGCACAGGCCGACATGCAGGCGGCGCAGGTGATGCTGGCAGCCAATGTGGCGCAGCAGTATTTCAGTCTGGCGCGCCTGCAGGCGCAACAGGGTATCAAACAGCACATGCTGCAGTACGCCGAACAAAGTGCGCGCCTGATCGATCAGCGTGTTGCGGCAGGACTGGATACGGCGCTGATACAGCGTCAGACGCAGGCTGAAATACCGCAAATACGCCGCGACCTGGCGGCGCTGGATGAGCAGATCGCCATCGCCCGCCATGCCATGGCAGTGCTGACAGGTGCGGAACCCGGCGCTACCGATAACCTGAACGCGCACTTGCCGGCCAATATTCAGCTGCAAGTGCCCGCCAGCGTCCCTGCCGAATTGCTCGGGCACCGTGCCGATGTGGTCGCAGCGCGCTGGCGGGTAGAGAGCGAAATGCAAAGCGTACGCGAGGCGAAAACCGCGTTTTATCCCAATATCAATCTCAGCGCATTTGCCGGATTCGAAGCCATAGGCCTGTCGAACTGGCTGCTGGCGGATAGTCGTACGCTGGGCATCGGCCCCGCCATCAGCCTGCCGATATTCGATGCCGGGCGTTTGCGCGCGCAGTTGCAAGGGCATACGGCGCAGGCTGATACCGCGGTAGAGAATTACAACGCGACGGTGTTGAACGCTATGCGTGAAGTCGCGGACAAATTGTCGTCATGGCGTGCGCTGCAGACGCAATTGCAGCAGCAGAGCGGCGTCATGATGCAATTGAATGGCGCTTATGACATTGCGCAAGCGCGTTATCGGGGCGGACTGAGCAATTACCTGAACGTGCTGGCAGCGGCCAATGCCGTGCTGCAGCAACACAGTACGCTGCTGGATTTGCAGGCGCGCGCCTACGACGTGGATACGGGATTGATGCTGGCACTGGGCGGGGGCTATGTCGCCCCCGATCAAACCGGACAGATGTCGAATAACAATACATTGGAACACGTAGCGAAGGTATCGAAATGAGCGAACAAACACCTAACAAACCGGCCGCACCACAACCCGTAACCAATGTTGCAGCGCGCAGGAAATGGATGCTGCTGCTGGTCATCGTCTTTGTTGCGGCAGCGATTGCCTATGCCGTGCACTGGTACGTTCACGGTCGGCACTTCGAATATAGCGACGATGCTTATGTGACCGCTGATATCGTGCAGATTACGCCGCAGGTAGCCGGCACGGTGGTGGCGATTGCCGTGAACGAAACCGACGCCGTGCGCGCAGGCGAAGTGGTAGTGCGTCTGGATAGCACCAATGCGCAGGTTGCCTTGTGCGAGGCCGAAGCCCAGCTTGGACAAACGGTACGCGAAGTGCGCACCCTGTACGCGGCGAATAGCAGTCTGGCTGCAACGGTAGCGCAGCATAAAGCCGAGCTGGATCAGGCGCGTGAGGATATGGCCAAGGCGCAAGCGGATTTTGTGCGCCGGCAGAATCTGGCAGGTACCGGTGCCGTGTCGCAGGAGGAAGTGCAACATGCGCAAACTGCCGTTGCCGCAGCGCGCAGCAATGTCGCTGCCTTTACAGCGGCATTGAATACGGCTGAACAGCAACTGATATCCAATCAGGCGCTGACCGGCGGTACTACGGTGCGCGATCACCCCAGAGTGCTGGCCGCTGCGGCCAAGGTGCAGCAGGCTTATCTCGACCTGCAACGCGGCGCGATACTGTCGCCGGTTGACGGTTACGTCGGCAAGCGCAGCGTGCAGCTGGGGCAGCGCGTGGCGATTGGTGCACCGCTGATGACGATCATTCCGCTGAAACAGATCTGGGTGGACGCCAATTACAAGGAAGCGCAATTGCGCCGCATCCGTATCGGCCAGACGGTTGCACTGACTGCCGATGTGTACGGCGATAAGGTGGATTATCACGGCCGCGTCGCGGGCATAGGCTCGGGCACGGGTGCTGCATTCGCCCTGCTGCCGGCGCAGAATGCGACCGGCAACTGGATCAAGGTGGTGCAACGCGTACCGGTGCGGATTGCGCTTGACCCCAAGGAAGTGGCTGAGCATCCACTACGCGTAGGCATGTCCATGGAAGCGACTGTGGATTTGTCGCAACAGGGCGGCGCTGTGCTGGCGGATGCCGCAACGCAACGCGTAGCGGCGCAAACCGGCGTGTATAACGTTGCCGGGCATGAAGCAGAAACGCTGATCGACAAGATCATCAGCGCAAATCTGGGCGAGCATGTTGCGCCCGTAGCCAAAGGTTAACCGCAGCGATGGCTACGCCTATGCAAACTCCTGTAGCACCGCCGCCATTGCACGGCACCACGCTGGTAGTCGCCAGCATGGCGCTAGCGCTGGCGACATTCATGAATGTGCTCGATGTGTCCATTGCCAACGTGTCGATACCGGCGCTGTCCGGCGATCTGGGGGTGAGCAGCAATCAGGGTACCTGGGTGATTACCTCGTTTGCGGTGGCCAATGCGATAGCGGTGCCGCTGACCGGATTCCTCACGCAGCGATTCGGCGCGGTTCGGCTGTTCGTATCCAGCATCGTGCTGTTCGTGATCGCTTCCTGGCTGTGCGGCATGTCCACCAGTCTGGGCATGCTGATTGTGTTCCGAGTAATTCAGGGGGCGGTGGCAGGGCCGATGATACCGTTGTCGCAGTCGCTGTTGCTGTCCAGTTATCCCAAGGAAAAAACCGGTCTGGCACTCACCATCTGGTCGATGACGACGCTGGTGGCGCCGGTGGTCGGGCCGCTGCTGGGCGGGTGGATTACCGACAATATTTCCTGGCCGTGGATTTTCTATATCAATATTCCTATCGGTCTGTTTGCGGCCGGCATTACCTGGATGCTGTACCGACATCGCGAAACGCCGCGGCGCAAGGTGCCGATAGATTATGTCGGACTGGGCTTGCTGATTACCTGGGTCGGTGCTTTGCAGATATTGCTGGACAAGGGCAACGAACTGGATTGGTTCAACTCCAATCAGATCGTTATCCTGGCTATCGTGTCGGCGATAGCGTTCTGTTTCTTTCTGGTGTGGGAGCTGACCGATGCGCATCCGGTAGTCGATCTGAGCTTGTTCCGACGGCGTAATTTCTGGTCTGGAACGCTGGCGCTGTCGGTCGGTTACGGCGTGTTCTTCGGTAATGTCGTGCTGATGCCGCTATGGCTGCAGCAGGATATGGATTACACGGCGACCATCGCCGGGGCGGTGCTGGCGCCGGTCGGCCTGCTGGCGATCCTGGTGTCGCCGCTGGTAGGCAAGAATATCGGCAAACACGATCCGCGCTGGTATGCCACGCTGGCTTTTAGCGTGTTTGCGCTAATCCTGTGGATGCGTTCGCAGTTTACCGTTGAAGCCGATTTCGTCACCATCATGATCCCGTCGCTGATTCAAGGTATTGCGATGGCAGCTTTCTTTGTGCCGCTGGTGACGCTGATTTTTTCCGGGCTTACGCCCGATAAAATTCCGGCGGCTTCCGGTTTGTCGAATTTCGCCCGCATCATGGCGGGCGGATTTGGTGCTTCCATTTATACCAGTATGTGGAGCAATCGCAGCGCCGAGCATCATGCCGTACTGGTGGAGCACATCAACGGCACCAATGCAGTGAGCGAGGCGGCGATCAAGACGCTGACCGATCTGGGCATGAGTAATCAGCAGGCGTTAGGTATGGTCAATCGGCTGATCGATCAGCAAGCTGCGACGCTGGCGGTGAACGATCTGGCGTGGCTTTCGGCGATACTGTTTCTTGCGCTGATCGGGTTGATCTGGCTGGCGCGTCCGATCAAGGCAGCCAAGGTATCGGCGGAATCTGCCGGCGCGCATTGACCGGTATGACGAGCGGTTTTGAGTTTTATGACTATATTGATAGTGTGAGACATGTGACGGTTCACGCTTTTGCAGCCTGACCGGCGCGATTATCAAAAAATAACAGGGAGTGAACATGAGCATACGTTATACCCGTACCGCAATCGCATTGCACTGGTTGATGGCAGCACTGATCGTCGCCACTTTTCCACTGGGTCTGTACATGAGCGACTTGCCATTGTCGCCGCAGAAGCTGCAGCTGTACTCGTATCATAAATGGACCGGCATCGTGATTCTGACCTTGCTGATATTGCGCATCCTGTGGCGCGTGACGCATCGCCCGCCGGCACTGGTGTCGGGCATGCCGCGCTGGCAGGAGATGAGCGCACATGCTGTGCATATAGGCCTGTATGCGCTGATGCTGGCGATACCGCTGACGGGCTGGATGATGAGCTCTGCGCTCGGTTTTCAGGTTGTGCTGTTCGGCGTATTGCCGCTGCCCGATCTGATTGCAGCGAACAAGGCGCTGGGCCAGCAGCTGAAAGAAGTGCACGAATTGCTTAATTACGGTTTGCTCGCGCTGGTGATCCTGCATGTCGGCGCAGCACTGCAGCATCATTTCATGCTGCGCGACAGCACATTGACCCGCATGGCGCCCTGGGTAAGGGAACGTAAGTGAGAGCGCTGCTGGCGCTATTGTTCGCAGCTATGGCGGGTCAAGCTGCAGCAGCCGTATTCAATACGCCCGTCGTCGATAAGAGCAGTTTGACGTTCGTATCCAGACAGATGGGGGTAGCTGTCGCCGGCGGGTTCGACAAATTTACCAGCCAGATCAGTTTCGATCCGCTCAAACCGGAAACCGGCAAGGCGCAGATCGATGTGGTGCTGTCCAGCATCGATACCGGCAACGGCGAGGCCAACGACGCAGTCAAAGGCAAATCCTGGTTTGACGTCCGGGAGTATCCGGTGGCAACCTTCGTTTCCGGCAGTTTGAAGGCGCTGGGCGGCAATCGCTATCAGGCGACAGGCAGGCTGACTATCAAAGGCAAATCGCGCGATGTGGTGGTGCCGTTCACGGCCAGCCCGTCCGGATTTACGCTGGTATTGGAGGGCAATATTCCGGTTTTGCGCTCGCTGTACGGCATAGGCGAAGGCGCATGGTCGGATCCCTCGGTACTCGCCGACGAAGTGCAGGTGCATTTCCACCTCACTCTCGACGCGGCGAAATAGGCGAGATTGTCTACCGGTTCAGCCTGACGCAAGTCCGTGCTAGGATAGCTCATCCTGACCCTTATCCGATGTTATGCGACATAAAAAGCACGCTCACAAATCCGGCATGCCGCCAGGCACACTGGTTTACGCCGCAGATCAACCCCCCACGCAGGATGCGCGGGTTATGTTGTTCGATTTCGACGAACAGCATGTGGTGGAAAACATCGTTCATGATATAGCCGAATGCCTGCCGTTTACCGATGCGCAGACGGTAACCTGGATCAATGTCGACGATGTGCAAACGCCCGGCTTGCTGGAAAGTTTCGGCAAGATACTGGGGTTTCACCCGCTGATGCTTGAAGATATTCTGCATACCGATCAGCGCCCCAAGTACGAGGATTACGGCGAGTATCTGTTTTTCGTACTTAAAATGCTCGATTTCGACAGCGATAAAAACGAAATCGTCGTCGAGCAATTAAGCCTGGTGCTGGGCGCAAATTACGTGATTTCGTTTCAGGAGCGGCCCGGCGACATGTTCGATCCGCTACGCGAGCGCATCCGCAAAAACGCCAGCCGCATCCGCAAATCGAAATCCGATTACACCGCCTACGCATTGATGGATTCGGTGGTCGACCGCTATTTCGACGTACTGGAAAAAATCGGTGACCGCATCACAACGCTGGAAGCGATACTGGCCAAACATCCCAAACCGGAAACCTTGCGCAGTATTCACAAGCTGCGTCAGGAGCTCATCTTTCTGCGCAAATCAATATGGCCGCTGCGCGACGTGGTTGCCTCCATGCAGCGCGACGAATCGCCGCTGATACACGACGGCACCGAGTTGTTTCTGCGCGACCTGCACGACCATGTGATCCGCGTCACCGACAGCATCGATACCTACCGCGACATGCTGTCGAGTATGCAGGACGTGTACTTGTCCAGCATCAGTAACCGCACCAATGAGATCATGAAAGTGCTCACCCTGTTTTCCAGTATCTTCCTGCCGCTCACTTTTATCGTCGGCGTATTCGGCATGAATTTTCGCAACTTTCCCGAACTCGATTGGCCTTACGGCCTGCAAGGCACGATAGTGCTGATGGTGCTGGTCGGAGTGGGGATGTATCTGTTTTTCAAGCACAAGAAGTGGCTGTAGCAGGCAGGGGCATGCAGGCGTAAGCATCGGCACTCAGCCCGGAACACGGTTTTGTACCTGAATATTGCCGGTAAATAATGTTGGTTTCCAATATTTGCTTGTTACAAATTAGGCAAAGATTACTGTAGAATCCGTTTCACTGTGTTAAACACACAATAAAGGCAAACCTGTGCGAAAGTCAGGGACGCAAAGTTTTCGGTCTAACGGGTACGACCCCAGGATAGCGAGACTGCTGAAGGCGTACCCAAGGTACGCCATATTTCTGCATTCCTCAATTCTGTTGCTCCCCTCCCCAAGACCGGATTAAAAATGTACTGCCTCTGCGGTGCTTGAGGCTATCGTTGCTTTGCTTGTCGGTTTATTCAATTGATTGTGAAACATGATTTGCTGAATATAAAGGATAGCAATGCAAAACAGTATGCACACGGATAGCCGCTTACCGAATGCGGCAGGTTTCGAGTTTCTGGCATTTACGCTGGGCAATGAAGAATACGGTATCGATATCCTCAAAGTGCAGGAAATTCGCGGTTATGAAAGCCCGACGAGCATTGCCAATGTGCCGGATTTTATTAAAGGCATCATTAATTTGCGTGGCCTGATTGTCCCGATAGTGGATATGCGCATTAAATTTAATCTGGGTGAGGCTGAATATCATAACTTAACCGTCGTGATTATTCTGAATATCGGCGGTCGCGTTGTTGGAATGGTAGTAGACAGCGTGTCTGACGTCATTACCCTCAGCCCGGAACAAATCAAGCCGGCGCCAGCGATGACCAATGTCCTTGATACCGGCTATCTGACCGGTTTGGGGGCGGTGGATGATCGCATGCTGATCCTTGTCGATATCGATAAATTGATGTCGGGCAGCGAGATGGGATTATTGGTCGAGATGGCTGACGGATAGAAATTGAGTTCAGCAGTTTCAGCGATTATCAAACCGGATTTCATAGCACTTTATAACAAATTCAAATGAGGAAGAGCATGTTAAAGAACGTCAAAATTAAAACGCTGCTGGTTAGTGTCATCGGCTTCCTGTCGTTGTTGCTGATCGCAATCGGCAGTTTCGGGTTATACAATCAGGTCAACGCCAACGAATCCCTGAGAACCGTATATGAAGACCGCACAGTTGCGCTCGGACACCTGGATAAAGTAGTGAGGGGCTTGATAAGCAGTCGCCTGTCGATTGCCAATGTCATCATAGAACCGGACGAGGCGCATATCCGGAAAGGAATTGCCGATCTGACGTTTTTTATCAAGCTGGTAAACAAAAATTGGGATGCCTATCAGGCGACTTCACAAACGCCCGATGAGAAAAAATTGGCAGACAAGTTGAATGAAGCGCGCCAGAAATACCAGAGTGAAGGTTTGCAGCCGGCTTTGGCAGCACTCAAAAATAATAATATAGAAGAAGCCAAACGCTTGATAGTGGCGGTACTGCCTGCTGATTTTGAACCGGTCAGAGATAATGTCAATAATTTGATCAAGCTCCAGCTCGATATCGCCAAGGCGGAATACGACAAATCGCAGCAGGCTTACAGCATGAGCAAATACATCGCTATCGGCGCCATCGTGCTGGGCGTATTGCTCGCAGCATTCTTCGGCATGTTCCTGATTCGCGCCATCTCCCGTCCGCTGGAAGAAGCGATACTGATCGCCAGTAATGTTGCTGCGGGGGATTTGACCCAGCGCATCGAAGCCGATTCGACCAATGAGTTCGGCCAACTGTTGCAGGCACTGAAAAACATGAATGCAAGTCTGGTTGATATCGTCGGCGAAGTGCGTAATGGCACCGAATCCATCGCCTCGGCGTCAGGCCAGATCGCCGCCGGTAATCTGGATCTTTCCAATCGCACCGAATCCCAGGCCGGCTCGCTGGAGGAAACTGCCTCCGCGATGGAAGAGCTTACCAGTACCGTCAAACAAAACGCCGACAATGCCCGTCAGGCTAACCAGCTTGCTGAAACCGCTTCCGAAGTGGCCGGCAAGGGCGGTGCCGTAGTGTCCGATGTCGTTAACACCATGAGTGCGATCAACGACTCGGCGCGCAAGATCGCTGACATAATCGGCGTTATCGACGGCATCGCCTTCCAAACCAACATCCTTGCGCTCAATGCCGCTGTGGAAGCAGCGCGCGCAGGTGAGCAGGGGCGCGGCTTTGCCGTGGTGGCAACCGAAGTCCGCAGTCTGGCGCAACGCAGTGCGGCTGCGGCCAAGGAGATCAAGCTATTGATAGACGACTCGGTCAGTAAAGTAGAGCAAGGCAACAAGCAGGCTGCGCAAGCCGGTACGACGATGAGCGAAGTGGTCTCCAGCGTGCAGCGCGTGACTGACATTATGAGCGAAATCAGCGCTGCCAGCCGCGAACAGAGCCAGGGTATCGAGGAAATCAATCAGGCTGTTACCCAGATGGATGAAGCTACCCAGCAGAATGCCGCGTTGGTCGAGGAAGCGGCCGCCGCCGCCAAATCCTTGCAGGATCAGGCTGGATATCTGGAAGAGGTTGTCAACCGTTTCAAGTTAAGCGATATACAACATCGTCCTCAAGCGTCGCACACCCCGATGAAAACGATTGCAGGCACCCGGCCGATGCCCATCGTACCCAAATTCTCCGGCAGATCGCTTCCTCATGCGCAGAAAAAGATTGCGGTGAAGCCTGCCGGTGACGAAGGGTGGGAAGAGTTCTAAATAAAAATGGATTATATCGATGAAGCACAATGTCGCTACATACTCGACACTTGCCCCACAGCAGTTCGAATCGTAGCGTCGTCCAATCACCGGGTTTTATTTGCCAATCGGCGTTATATCGAATCGCTTGGTTCGGCGTGCGATCAGGTGATTGGTATGGATCCAAAACAGTTCTATGTGAATCCGCAGGATTATGAAGATATTTTCCTGCAACTGGAGCAAGGACTGCCAGTGCTTGATCGACTGATCGAGGTGAACATTTCCAGTAATCGTGCAATCCAGGTGCTGGCTTCCTATTTCCGGCTGCAATATGAGAATGAGCCGGCGATTTTGGGGTGGTTCTATGATGTGACCGCGCTGAAAGATGCCGAAGATAAAATTCATCAGATCACATTCTATGATGCATTGACGCAACTGCCTAACCGTCGGCTGCTGATGGATCGTCTGAGTCAGGTACTCGTCGCGTGCTCGCGTAGCGGATCGTACGGCGCAGTGTTGTTTGTCGATCTAGATCATTTTAAAATCTTTAACGATACCAAGGGGCATGCGGTTGGCGATTTGCTGCTTGTGGAAGTGGCAAGAAGGCTACAGCTTTGCGTACGCAAAGGCGATACGGTATCGCGTCTGGGCGGCGATGAATTCCTGATCGTGCTGGAAATGCTGGGTGCCGATGCCGAACAGGCGGCAGCAAAGGCCGAGATGGTTGCCGAGAAGATACGCTTCGCTCTGGCTGAGCCTTATGTGTTCGATGAACGTTTATGCTACATCACGTCAAGTATTGGTATCGTCTTATTTATCGGGCAACAGGATAACTCCGAAGATTTGCTCAGCTATGCCCATACCGCGATGCATCAGGCTAAAACGGGTGGCCGTAATGCTATCCGTTTTTATGATTCGGCCATGCAACTGGCTATTGAAGTGCGTGCCGGACTGGTTGATGAATTGCATCTTGCGCTCGAGAAGCAGCAGTTCCGTCTGCATTATCAGGTTCAAGTCGATACCCTGCGCCGTCCGTTGGGGGCAGAGGTGCTGGTGCGTTGGGCGCATCCAGAGCACGGCCTGGTATCGCCCGCTCAATTTATCCCGCTGGCCGAAGAAACCGGCCTCATTATCCCGTTAGGACTGTGGGTATTGCGAACGGCCTGCACGCAACTCGCGCGCTGGCAACATGACGATCTGACCCGGGAGCTGACGTTGGCGGTTAACGTCAGCGCAAAGCAGTTTCATGAGGCTGATTTTGTCTCTCAGATAGAGCGTGTACTGCATGAGACAGGTGCGAAATCTTCGCACCTGAAGCTGGAGTTGACGGAAAGCGCGATGCTGGAAAAAATCGAAGACACCGTTATTAAAATGCGACAAATAGAATCGCTGGGCGTCAAGTTTTCAATGGACGATTTCGGCACGGGTTATTCTTCGCTGCAGTATCTGAAACGCTTGCCGTTGAGTCAGATCAAGATCGATCAGTCATTTGTACGCGACATAGCCAGCGACCCCAACGATGCCTCTATTGTGCGCACCATCATCGCAATGGCGAAAATGCTCGGACTGGAGGTGATCGCCGAAGGTGTGGAAAATGATGAACAACGCAAATACCTCGAGTTGTTCGGCTGTTCTGCCTTTCAGGGGTATTTGTTCAGCAAGCCCGTGCCGCTGGATGAATTCATGCTATCCCTTGACAAATAGTGCACAGAATCGAGTTGTGCCATTCATCTGTATTTTCCCCAGGCGTGGAAAAAATCGCTCATGCTGCTTGTCAAACAGCTTCCGCTGTCACTTCGTCTGACACTCGATCCTGCACCCCTCGGATTTGCCGAACAATATAGTGGATTCATTGGGTGAACGGGTGTAGCGCTTTAAGCGTATAGGCAACAAATCGTATTGATGGATTCGGAGGTTGGCTGCATTGCAACGCCGGAAGCGATTATTGTGTCGCTAAACTTCCCGCCAGCGCCGAAAGCGTAAAAATCTCGAAGCCCGTTTCCGTCACCGCCAGCGTATGTTCGAACTGGGCCGACAGCGAGCGGTCTTTGGTGACTGTGGTCCACTTGTCGGGCAAAGTTTTTACTTGGCTACTGCCGACGTTGACCATCGGCTCGATGGTAAAGATCATGCCTGGCTCAAGGACGATGCCGGTGCCGGCGCGGCCATAGTGCAGCACCTGTGGCGCATCGTGCATCACCTGGCCGATGCCGTGGCCGCAAAAGTCGCGTACCATCGAAAATCCTTGGGCCCGCGCCACCGCCTCGATCGCCGCACCGATGTCGCCCAGCGTGGCGCCGGGACGTACCTTGTGAATTCCCGCCATCATCGCCTCGTGGGCCGTGCGCACCACGCGCGCCGCCAGGATCGATACGGCGCCAACCTCGTAAGTGCGGCTTGTGTCGCCGTGCCAACCCTGGAACTTCGGCGTGACATCGATATTGACGATATCGCCCGCGTGCAGGATCTTGGTGGCCGATGGCACGCCGTGCGTGACGACGTGGTTGACCGAGATGCAGCTGGCGTGCTTATAACCGTGGTAATCGATGGTGCCCGGGATGCTGCCGGCGGCGCGCATGAATTCCTCGCACAGCCGGTCCAATTCGGCCGTGGAGACGCCGGGCTTGACGTATGGCGTGATGAAGTCGAGCGTATCAGCGGCGACGCGGCCGGCCACGCGCATGGCGGCAAAGCCGGCCTCGTCGTACAGCGGAATCGGTTTGCCGTGGTCAAGCTGGGTAGAGTAGCGCATGTCAGTTGGTCCGGTTGGCCCAACCGCGCACGGCGTCGTGGCTGGCGCGCAAGATCACGTCCACGCAGGCGGGAATAGGCTGATTGTTGGTGAGATAGGGTTTGACGATGGCCACGGGACCGTCGATCAGGATAAAACGCAGCATCGGCGCGACGGCCTCGGCATCCACCTTGCCTTGCAATGCTAGTGCGCAGTGTTCAAAACAGGCGTCGAGTTCGGCTTGCTCTGTTTCCAGCGCGGCCAGCATCTCGAGCGACAGGCTGGCATCGACAATCCACGCATCGTCGTCCAGCATCAGGAAGCGCGCGTAGACGGGCTTGCGCCGGCACCAGTCAAGCAGGCCGACAACAGCGTTCCAGCTGTCGCCGCACTGCCAGCGGCTTGCCACTTCCTGCCGAAAATCAGTTTTCACGCGCAACCAAGCGTGCGCCAGGATTGTGCCGCGCGAATCGAAGCGATGGTAGATGGAACCGATCGGCGCGCCCGTCTTGCCCGCGATCGCCGACATTGACACCGCTTTAACGCCGCACTGCGCCGCCAAGTCGATGGCGCTTTCGATGAACTGGGTTTCGGTGAATTTGGCGAGTCGGACCATCAAAATAGAATATCAATTCTATTTGGAGCTGTCAATGATGCGTCTGCTCACCCAGCTTCCGCCAAGCATTTCGCGGCCTAAACGCTGAGCGCCACTAAACAGCGGTGCCCAGCGTTACGTTTTGCAAATTTTTTTGCAATTATGTGAAATGAAAGACCCGCCCCCTGTACTTCCTGGTGCTCGCTAAAACAGCATGCAACTTGCGTTAATTTGAGTCGTTTGCCGGTGACTGTTTTGTACCATATACGATATTCGCGTTGAGAGCGACTGTCTCAAAGTCGGCCTGAGCGTACCCTGTTCAGATGTCTGCAATCGATCATTTGCTGCCGGTTGCGGTTTCCAGGAACCGGCCATTCATATGTCAGCCACGCTCAGGTTGCTGCCGTTCCCATTGTCGGTAGGTCGATCTGAAACAATGAGTTCGTTCCATAGCTGGCATCGGTGATGGTAGTTGCCACTGTAAGATCCTGGTTGCCTAGCATGATGAACAAGCCTTCAGGTTCTGCGGCGATCATACTTATGACACGATCCCGTTCAGTTCCGACAAGATTTCCGGCGATAGCGTCAGATGCGCAGCGGCCAAGTTCTCGCGCAGATGGGTGACTGACGACGTGCCGGGAATCAACAAGATGTTGGGCGACCGGTGCAGCAACCAGGCCAATGCGACCTGCATTGGCGTGACCCCGAGTCGGCTGGCAATGTTCGATAGAGTAGAAGATTGTAGTGGCGAGAACCCGCCGAGCGGAAAGAACGGCACATAGGCGATATCTTTGTGGGCAAGTTCATCGATCAGCGCATCGTCGTGCCGATGGGCCAAATTGTAATAATTCTGAACGCAGACGATTTCGCAGATACTGCGTCCTTCATCGATCTGTGTCGGAGTAACGTTGCTTAACCCGATGTCACGCACCAAGCCTCGCTGTTGAAGTTCTGCCAAAACGTTGAGCTGCGCCTCGATCGAGCCCTCAGTGGGTTGATGTACGTCGAACATGCATCGCAGATTGACGACATCGAGCACATCCACGCCCAGATTACGGAGATTGTCGTGAACCGCTTGGGTCAATTCTTTGGGCGAGAAGGCCGAGACCCATGATCCATCCTCGCCACGCCGGGCGCCAACCTTGGTGACGATGACCAGGTCGTCAGGATAGGGATGCAACGCCTCACAGATAAGTTGGTTGGTTATGTGCGGGCCATAGAAATCACTGGTATCAATGTGGTTTACTTTGTTCGCAACGGCCTCGCGCAGGACGGTCAACGCCGCTCCACGATCCTTGGGCGGGCCGAATACACCAGGACCCGCAAGTTGCATAGCGCCATAGCCGAGGCGATTTACGGTGTAACTGCCGAGCTTATAGCTTTCCGATTTGTCGATGTTGGACATGATTGAATCTCCTGTTGGGTTTACGTGAAGCCATGTTAATTGCGGAGTGTTTGTTTTACAATTAGCTACAATCAGTACGGGCTGTGCTATTTTTAGAACAATGGAAATCGACCTAAATGATTTGAACGCCTTCCTCGCGGTGGCGAACGCCAAGGGTTTTCGCGACGGCGCACGGGCGAGTGGCGGCAGCGCTTCCGGGCTCAGTGAGGCGGTGCGTCGGTTGGAAACCCTGCTCGGTGTCAGGCTATTCCATCGCACTACGCGTAGCGTGGTCCCTACCGAGGCGGGGCAACGCTTGCTCGAACGGCTCCGACCCGCCTTGAACGAGGTGCAGGCCGCTCTCGAGGTAGTAGATGGCTTTCGTAGCCGGCCGGCGGGCACGTTAAGGCTCAATGTCCCAGTCAGTGCTGCACGCTTGGTGCTGCCAGCGATCGTACCGTCCTTCCTCGCCGCTTATCCAGAGATCCGATTGGAAGTGATCGCCGACGACAGCTTTGTCGATGTTATTGCGGCGGGGTGTGACGCCGGGATCCGCTACGACGAACGGCTGGAAAAAGATATGATCGCGGTGCCGATCGGGCCACGCGTCCAGCGCTTCGCGACCGCCGCATCTCCCGACTACCTAGATCGTTTCGGCCGTCCTCAGCACCCGAGTGACCTGCTGAACCACGCTTGCCTGCGCGGCCGCTTCAGCAGTGGCGCAATGCCGCCCTGGGAGTTTGAGCACGAAGGCAAGGCGGTGCAGATCGATCCTTCCGGTCCGCTCCTCGTGCAGGTTGGCGCGGCAACCGACCTCGCGGTCGACGCCGCCATTGCTGGTACCGGCATCATTTACCTTTTTGAGGATTGGTTGAGACCGCATCTCGACAGCGGTCGCCTTGAACCGGTCCTCGAACCCTGGTGGCCGCGCTTCTCGGGCCCTTTTCTCTACTATTCTGGCCGGCGACTCCTGCCCGCACCGCTGCGCGCATTCGTCGACTTCATCAAATCGTCGGCTGGCCAGTGTTGACGACTTTTCGGCTTACTTCGATTCTCTGGTCACTCAGCAGCATCAAATGCACTGAGTCTCTCAATTTTGTGTTGTTGCACTCCTGGCTGACAAGGCAATGGCTTGCTTGGGCCGGCGAGTCGCAACTTGACATTGGAATTCTGGTTCGATCATGCAAATGAAGATCTATATGGGCAAGGGAATTGTCATGTCATCGAACCCGGCGTCTAACAACACGTTGCAGGTGACGTTAAGTGCGAGAAAAAATGCAGCCTAATCATCCATCAAGCGGAACTTTAACCTTCCTCTAAATTATTACGTTGATTGTCTGTTTTCGGAATCAGTGAATGTCACTTATAAGCTCGGGAGCAGACTCAATTAATAATTTAGCCCAATGACTCCTTCGGCCGATAAGCAGTCTGTAGCATCAACCACTTGGCGGCCACTTTCGGGCACGCCGCCGCAATCAAAACTTCGTCTGGCGTAGCGCTGCCGACAGTCAAGCTCGGCTATTGTCATTAATCTGTATTTTTTCCCCAGTCGTGGGAAAATAGCCGTTATTCCTATAACGTCAGAGTCGCTCATGCCGCTAGTCAAACTGCTTCCGCCACAACTTCGCCTGACCCTCGATCCTGCACAACTCGGATTTGCCAATACCGTCGAACTGTTGGCCGAGGCCTTGCCGTGGATAGGGCAGGAGCGTGCCGAGAAGGCTGCGCACTTCGGGCTGTCGCTGGATCAGCCGGGCTACAATCTGTTCGTGCTGGGCGAGGTCGGCAGCGGGCGTTCTTCGCTGCTGGAGGCGGCGATGCGTGAGGCGGCTGCAAAGCGTTCGCCGCCGCCGGATTTGTGTTACCTGCATCATTTCGATGTGCCTGAGAAGCCTATCGCTTTGCGTCTGCCGGCCGGGCAGGGGCGGGTGCTGCGCGACATGATGGCGGCGCTGGTGAAGGTGCTGCTGGCGGAGATACCGCGGCGGCTGGTCGGCCCCGAATTCAAGGCGGAAAGCGAGCGCATACAGAAGGCGTTCAAGGATGAGGAGGCGGTGGCCTACGCCGAGCTGTCGGCGTTTGCCGCCGCGCGCCGCTTTACCCTGCACCGTGAAGACGAACGCATGATCTTTACCTTGCTCAACGATCAGGGGCATCCGGTGACCGAGACGGAAATGCTGGCGCAAACGGCCGAACGCAAGGTCGAGATCGACCGCGACGAGCAGGCGTTGCGGGCGGAGATTGCGCGTTTTCTGGAAAAAATGCGACCCAGGGAGCGCGCCGGCAAGGAGGCGCTGAGCCAGTTCAAGCGCCATCTGATCAAGCCTTTGCTGGATCACGAGCTGCAGCAGATACGCGCGGCGATGAAGCAGCAGATCATGGATGCCGGCAAGCTCGGGCGTTACCTCGATGCAGTGGCGCAGGATGTGCTCGATCAGCTGGAACTGTTCGGCTCGGACGATGTGGCGGAGCAGGCCGAACTGCTGGAGGCGCTGGCGGCTTATCGCGTCAATCTGGTGGTGGACAATAGCGAGCTGCGTGGCGCGCCCGCGCTGGTGGAAGACAATCCGCTGTTTCGCTCGCTGTTCGGCAGCATAGAGTATCAGGTCGAGAACGACGTGCTGATGACGGATTTTTCCCGCATACGTGCGGGCAGCCTGTTGCGCGCGCACGGCGGCTTTCTGTTGCTGCACCTGCGCGACCTGTTCGGCGATCCGCTGGTATGGGAAAAGCTGCGTCGTTTCCTGCGCAGCGGGCGCTTGCAGATCGAGGAGCCGGGTACGCTGTACTCGCCCAATCCTGCAGTGTCATTGGAGCCGGAGGCCGTCGACGCAGCGGTGAAAATTATCCTGATCGGCACGCGCGAACATTATTACGAATTGCAGGAAGACGACCCCGAGTTCGGCCGGTATTTTCGCGTCAAGGTCGATTTTGCCGAGAGCTTCAAGGCTGGGGCGAACACTCACCGCGACAGCGCCGTGTTTATCGCGCACACCTGCCGCCGACTGGGTTTGCGGCATTTCTCCGCCGCTGCCGTGGCGCGGCTGCTGGAAGAGATGCATCGCGAGGCGGACGACCAGACGCGGCTGTACGCGGTGTTCGCTTATCTGGAGCAGCTGGTGATAGAGAGCGCATCGCTGGCGCAAGGCGAGATCGTGCAGCGCGAAGATGTCGAGGCGGCGCTGGCAGCCAAGACCTGGCGTCACGATTATCCCGATCAGCGGCTGCATGAGTCAATAGCGGAGGGCGAACTGCTGATCGCCGTGCAGGGCGAGCGCGTCGGTCATATCAACGGCCTCACCCAGATCGATCAGGGCGATCACCGCTTCGGCCTGCCTGTGGTCGTGTCTGCACGTACTTTCCCCGGCAAGGACGGCGTGCTCAACATTGAGCGCGAAGTGGAGATGTCCGGCCCCATCCACGACAAGGGCGTCTTCATCCTGCAGACCTATTTCGCCGGGCTGTTCGCGCATCTCGGCCCGCTGTCGGTGGACGGCGCGCTGGTGTTCGAGCAGGAATATCACGGCGTGGAGGGCGATTCGGCGTCCTGCGCCGAATTGTATGCGCTGCTCTCCAGCCTGTCGGGTTTGCCGATACGGCAGGGTATCGCCGTGACCGGCGCGCTTAATCAGTTCGGCGAAGTGCTGCCCATCGGCGGGCTGAACGAGAAAATCGAGGGCTTTTTCCGCGTTTGTCGCGAGGCCGGGCTGGACGGCACACAGGGCGTCATCCTGCCGGCGCGCAATCGTCCGCATCTGATGCTGAGCCGCGGGGTGATCGATGCGGTAGCGCAGGGAATGTTCCATATCCATGTCATCGACGATGCAATCGACGGGCTGGAGTTGTTGATGGGCTGCCCGGCAGGCGAGCTCGATGAAACCGGTATCTATACCAATAACAGCGTACTCGGCCGCGCGCAGAAAACTTTGCTGCGTTATCACCGCCTGTGCAATCCTGAGGATCATCCCAAGGCGGAGACCAAGCCGCGGCATGGCGGCCATTGATGAGTAGTGAATTGTTTGCAGGTATTATTAATCATCTGAAAATTGATAGCATTTCAGGCGATTTTTATCTATCAATAATTGAGACTGTTAATAGTTTTCAAAATTTTATTGTTGGAATTGTGTAATTTTTTACAATAAAATCATGTGTTTTATTTGTGTTGTTGTCGCGTATTACGATTTTATCTATTAATTTTCATGAAATTGATAGATAAATTTTCGAATGCAGTCTACTATTAACTATCAATTTTAAACAAATTAATAGTTATGCCATTGCCCGCTACACCGCCGACATTGCAGCAGATTATTGCCCAACTGGAGCCTGCCCGTCTTGTGGCGCTGGCGTCTAATCATGGGCAATATAATTCGGATGCGCGGTATCTGCATTGGGACGAGTTGCGCCATCGCCCTGCCCCTGCCGGCATGAGTCATGAAGAGTGGTGGCTGTTTATCAAATGGGGCCGGCAGAATCAGGCGCGCAATCTGCCGTTGTTCGATAAGCAGGGTAATGCCTTCAGCTACGTATTGGCGGAACCGGTGCTGAAGTCATTGCGCTATATTGATCGTTATGCCGGTGGCGCGGATTATTTGGGTAATTCGAATATCGATACGGCCGAGCGCGATCGTTACTTGTTTAATCAGCTGATGGAGGAGGCGATTACCTCCAGTCAGCTGGAAGGCGCATCGACGACGCGGCGCGTCGCAGAGGAAATGCTGCGTAGCGGCCGCAAGCCTGTCGATGTGTCGGAGCGCATGATTTATAACAATTTCGAGGCCATGCGCCGCATCCAGCAAATCGCGCAGACGGATCTGACCCCGGCGCTGGTAAGCGAAATTCACAGTATCATCACCAGCGGTACGCTGGACAATCCCGAAGACGAAGGCCGCTTGCGGCAGGACGATACGGTCAAGGTAGTAGATAACCGCGATGGCACGGTACTGCATCAGCCGCCGCTGGCCGCCGAACTGAGTCAGCGCATGCAGGCATTGTGCGAATTCGCCAATCAGACGGAAGACGACGAGCCGTATTGCCATCCGGTGGCACGTGCGATATTGCTGCATTTCATGCTGGCGTACGACCATCCTTTCGCCGATGGTAACGGGCGTACCGCGCGCGCCCTGTTTTACTGGGCCATGGTGCGGCACCGTTACAGCCTGATGGAGTATGTGTCCATTTCCAGCGTATTAAGAAAAGCATCCGGGCAATACAAGCGGGCTTATCTATACACCGAGACCGATGCGGGCGACGCCACCTATTTTCTGCTGCACCAGCTGGAAGTGATAGAAGCTGCCTTGCATGCGCTACGCGATTATCTGGCGAAAATGCAGGCTGAAATGCAGCAGACATCGCAACTGCTGGGCGCAATTAAAGATCGGGCCAACCTCAATTTGCGGCAGATCGCATTGCTGACCGGTGCGTTGAAGGGGCGTTCCGCAGCGTACACCATAGACAGCCATCGTCGTTCGCATGGTGTTTCTTATGCGACGGCCCGGCAGGATTTAATGGATCTGGTTGCATTGGGCTTCCTGCAGGAGCAGAAAACAGGCCGCGCATTCCAGTATTTTGCACCGCTTAATCTGCGAGAAATCATTATCAGATCGGAGCGGGCATGAGCGATTTTGCCTTGCGCCTGATCGACTGGCAGCGCCTTGCCGGGCGCCATGATTTGCCTTGGCAGGGTAGCCGCGATCCGTACCGGGTGTGGCTGTCGGAGATCATGTTGCAGCAGACTCAGGTGATGACGGTGATCCCGTATTACCAGCGTTTCGTGGTGAGATTCCCTGATGTGGCGAGTCTGGCGGCGGCCGAACTGGATGAGGTGCTGGCGCATTGGAGCGGCCTTGGTTATTACTCGCGGGCGCGCAATCTGCATGCCGCGGCACGGCGGGTGATGGCAGATTTCGGCGGGGTGTTTCCATTGCGGACGGACGACCTTGAGAGTTTGCCCGGCATCGGTCGCTCTACGGCAGCGGCGATTGCGGCGTTTTGTTTCGGGACGCGTGCGGCGATACTGGACGGTAATGTCAAACGCGTGCTGACCCGGCAATTCGGCGTGGCCGGTTATCCGGGCGAAAAGGCTGTAGAGACGCGTTTGTGGACGCTGGCCGAGTCGTTGCTGCCGGCTGAGGGCGTCGATATTTACACTCAGGCGCTGATGGATATGGGGGCGACGCTGTGTACTCGCGGCCGCCCGCGTTGCGAGGCGTGTCCGGTGGCGGTGAGCTGCGTTGCGCTGGCGACGCAGCAGGTCGCCAGTTTGCCGACGCCTAAACCTCGGAAAGCTGTTCCTCATAAAACTGTGCGTTTTGTGATTCTGCATCATGCCGGACGGGTATGGCTGCAACAGCGTCCGCCCAGTGGAATCTGGGGCGGGTTGTGGAGCTTCCCCGAGTTGACGATGGACGACGATGTGCTGGCAGTGTGCCAGGAGCAGTGGCGCTTGCAGGTTGCAGGTACGCAGGCGTTACCGGATTTCCGTCACGTATTCACGCATTTCAGTCTGCAGATTGCACCGCAACTGGTGGACGTGGTGAGCCTGCCATTGACGGTGAATGAGGCCAGCGGTTGCTGGATGCAGCCGGATGAAGCGCTCGCCGCTGGCATACCTGCGCCGGTGCGCAAAGTGCTGTTGGCAATGGGTGCGGAGCAGTTGCAAATTAGTGACGACCTGACGGCGGAAACGGATTGTAACAGCTTGTAACAGCATACCCGTCGACACCCGCTATACTCACATCATATGCACTATGCTGCGCAGCATATGGGTATGTAGAATGGGTCGAAAATTAATTGTCTGTGCCTGCGTAAAAACCGGCCGGCTTGCATGTTGAGGAGAGTTGCATCATGGATAAATCGTTGTTGATAGGTCTGGTAACAGGGGCGGTAGCCGTCACTGCCATAGGCGGGGTTGCCGGTTATAAGGTAATGCATCCCGAACCTGTTTATGCTGAGGTGGTGAGCGTAAAGGAGGTGACCAAAACCATACGTACCCCGCATCAGGTATGTAAGGATGAGGTGGTGACCCGGCAAGCGCCGGTGAAGGATCAGAATCGCCTGGCCGGTACTGCCATCGGCGCAGTACTGGGCGGGGTATTGGGTAACCAGATCGGCGGCGGCAACGGCAGGACGCTGGCTACCGTGGCAGGCGTTGCAGGGGGCGGTTATGCAGGCAATCGCGTGCAGAAGAATATGCAGGAATCCGATAGGCAGACTTCTGTTGAGAAACGTTGCAAAACAGAATATGAAAGCCACGAGAAAACCCTGGGTTATGATGTGACTTACCATCTGGGCGATAAGAACGGCGTGGTGCGCATGGATCATAATCCGGGTCAGCGCATCCCTGTACAGAACGGCCAGCTGATACTGACTGCGCCGGTTACTGCCAGCCCGGCCTGAAGCGAGTCGCGCCGGCAGCCGCGGCTGCCGGCAATGGTATGAGCGGATGCGGATAAAATCCGGCGATAATGGTTTTGAACAGTGTTGCACGTTACAATCCGGACTGCTGCCGTGCAGCTACCGTCCATTATTTTTCGTGCATTACTCATGACCAATCCATTGCCGCCCGCGTATATAGATACCCACTGCCATCTCGATGCCGCCGAGTTCGACGCGGATCGCGATGCTGTGGTGGCGCGGGCAATCTCGTCGGGCGTGGCGCGCATCATCGTGCCTGCCGTGACGGCAGACAATTTCGCCGCCGTGCAGGCAATTTGTGAGCGCTATGCCCTATGCCGTCCGGCGCTGGGTTTGCACCCGATCTATGCAATGCAGCATCAGCCCGACGATCTGGCGCGCTTGCGCGCGGCTGTGCAGGAAACGCATCCGCTTGCAATAGGCGAGATCGGTCTGGATCTGTTTGTCGACGATGTCGATATCGCCCGCCAAACCTACTATTTCACCGAACAACTGAAAATCGCACACGAATTCGATTTGCCGGTGCTGCTGCATACCCGTCGTGCCAACGATGAGATTCTCAGGCAGTTGCGCCGTTTCGATATCCGGCGCGGGATTGCCCATGCCTTCAGCGGCAGCCGGCAACAGGCCGATGCGTTCATCAAGCAGGGTTTCAAGCTGGGCTTCGGCGGGGCCTTTACGTATACACGGGCGACCAATTTGCGCCGGCTTGCGGCCGCTTTGCCGCTGGAATCCATCGTGCTGGAAACCGATGCGCCGGATATGGCGCCGTCATGGGCCTGGCGGCAACGCAACAGTCCGGAATATCTGGCACAGATCGCCGGCGAATTGGCTGCCTTGCGCGGCGTCGATCCGGCTACAATAGCGAAGGTAACGGGCGAGAATGCCCGTGCGATTCTGGGGCAGGATATATGAACGATTTGACGAAACGTCCGCGCACACTGATGCCGCCGCCGCTGGTTTACGCTGCAGGGCTGGGCATAGGCTGGTGGCTGCAGCGCGTATGGCCGCTGGGTTTTGAAGTGTCGTATCTGGGGCGGCAACTGGCCTGGGCTGCAGTCGGCTTCGGTTTGGCGATCATGTTATGGGCGGCTTGGACGATATGGCGGCATCGTACTACGGTCAATCCTTACAAGGCGGCCGTAACGCTGGTAACGTGCGGGCCGTTTGCCTATACGCGCAACCCGATTTACGTGGCTGACATGCTGGTTTATCTGGCTGCGACGGTATTGATGGGCAGCGTGTGGCCGCTGTGTTTTGTACCTGCGGTGTGGGCTATCATGCGCTATGCGGTGATTGCGCATGAGGAAGCGCATTTGACGGCGAAATTCGGCCAGGCTTATGTCGATTATTGCGCCCGGGTAAGGCGCTGGATGTGAATCCAGGCCGGATATGGGGGAAGATTTTCCCCCATGACAGCTTATTTCATGTTTTCCGGGCCTTTGGCTTTCAGGCATGAGCTCATGAATTTCTTGCGTTCGTCGCCTTTTTTGCCGGTGGCGGCTTTGTTGCAGGTGGTCATCGCATTTTGCGGGGTGGCGCCTGCGGCAGGTGTTGCAGCTGTGGCCGGAGCTGCCGGCGCTGCAGCGGGTGTGGCAGCGGCAGCATCAGGTTTGGCAGACAGGCAGGATTTCATAAAGGCTTTGCGTTCGTCGCCTTTGAGCGTTTTAGCGGCAGCTTCCTTGTTGCAGGTGCCCATTTTTTCCTGCTGCGCCGTTTTGGCGTGAGCAGCAAAAGACGTGACGGAGAGCACTGCGGACATGAGTAATGCGGTCAGGATTTTATTCATGAAACCTCCGGTTGGTTAAGTAATGATGCTGAAGCGGTTGTCCAGCATGGTGAGTATAACGGGTAAATAAGCCGGTTTGTTGACCATCAATTGAAAATTAACAGCTCACAATTAAGGAATTGAAGATGAATACGGATA
Organism: Sulfuriferula sp.; assembly: GCA_031291235.1. Classification (GTDB taxonomy): domain Bacteria; phylum Pseudomonadota; class Gammaproteobacteria; order Burkholderiales; family Sulfuriferulaceae; genus Sulfuriferula. The sequence goes on along the minus strand of JARLJL010000009.1, from coordinate 91,088 downwards.
CCGCAAAAATGATCAAGGATACGCAGGATTGGCTGGAAAAAGCCGTGATCGGCCTGAATTTATGTCCCTTTGCCAAGGCGGTGCATGTCAAGCAACAGATTCGCTATGTCGTCAGCAATGCAACTACGCCTGAGGGCCTGCTGGAGGATCTGCTGGACGAACTGCATGTGTTGCACGACGGCGATCCCGAGGCGATAGACACCACGTTGCTGATTCATCCGTACGTGCTGGAGGATTTTCTCGATTACAACGATTTTCTGGACGTGGCGGATGCTGCGGCAGCCGAGCCGCAATTTAACGATAATTTGCAGATTGCCAGCTTTCATCCTCAGTTTCAGTTTGCGGATACCGGCGCCGACGATATCGAGAATTACACCAACCGTTCACCGTATCCGATGCTGCATTTGTTGCGCGAAGACAGTGTGGAGCGCGCAGTCGCGGCTTTCCCTGAAGCTGAGCAAATCTACGAGAAAAACATGGCCACGTTGCGCGCGCTGGGGCACGCCGGCTGGAAACGATTGATGAGTTCGTCCGATTAATTCGTTCCCAGGATAAAGTCGACGCGGTTGCGCTTCAGTTTTTTCTGCTCGTCGGTCTCCGCTTTGGCGGTGGTGATGAAGATGCGCGTGGCATCAATCGCGCCGTTTTGTATCAGATACTCTTTTGTCGCCTGCGCGCGTTTCATCGCCAGTTCGCGCAAATCGTCGGCGCTGATTTTAATATTGGCGAGCATCAGTTTTTCCATTTGCGCTGGCGGGATGTCTTTGTCGATCAGACCCAGTATTTTCGGCTTGTCGGCAATCTTGTCAGCTTTGTAGGCCAGTTTGAGATAGTTGGCGTATTCGCCCGGCTCGATCCTGATATCGTCGGCGGAAGAGACCGAGACGCCGTCGCGTACCAGCTGTTTCAGTTTCTGTACTTTCAACAGTCGCTCGAATGCGAGCTGGCGCAAGCCGCTGCTGTCGCTATCGGCGTCTACCCGGCCGGCGATATCCAGCTTGAGGCTGGGGCGGTCGGCCAATGCCTTGCTCAGGTTCTTGAGTTTGCTCTCGCCATCAGTATTGATAGCAGCGCTGCCCGGCGCAAACTCCAGATAGCTCAGCTGCGCGCTGTCGCCGCCGAACATACTGCCTATCAGTGCGAACGGCGAAGTAACGGCCTTGGCCAGCAGGTTAAGGATGACCTTGATGATCAGGCCGCCGATGCTGAACTGGGGATCGTCCAGCGAGCCGGCGATGGGCAGGTTGATGTCGATATTGCCGTTGCGGTCCTTGAGCAGCGCCAGTGCCAGCGTGACCGGCAGTTTGGTTGCGCTGGGGCTGTCGACTTTGTCGCCCAGTGTGAGCTGGGTGAGGAGCAAGCGATTTTCGGCAGACAGTTTGCGGTCTTCGATATGGTATTTGACGTCGAAGCCGAGCTTGCCTTTCTGGATGCCGTAACCGGCGTATTTCGCGGCATAGGGGGTGAGCGGCGACAGTTCGAAGTCGCTGAGTTTGGCCAGCAGATCCAGATAGAGGTTGCCCGATAGCGGATTGATTTGACCGCTGATATCGAGCTGGCCCTGATTGTCCACTTTGCCGTTGAGTTGGATGTCGGCTTTGCTGGCCTGGTTGGACGACAAGCCGGTAATCGCGCCGTTGAGCCCGGTGAGGTTGGCGGAATAATTGGGCTTGATGAAGTGGTCGGTAAAGTTGACGTGACCGTTTTTCACTGCAATTTTGCTGATGGTGACAGGCGATGGCGCAGATGCTGCTGCCGTCGCCGGTGCGGTTGTTGGCTTGGCGGCGGTAACCGATGTCGGTGCAGGCGGTGCGGTCGGCGCGTTATTCTTGACGATGTTCTGGACGTTGAGCTTGCCGTCCGGGTTGATGATGAGGCGCGAATACAGGCCGGTCAGCACGATATTGCCGATGTCGGCATGTTGCGGCGCCGTCGCCAGTCGCAGGCTTTGCAGTTCCAGGTTATCCCATTTGAGAAAATCTTCCGAATCCAGATTGTCCACGCTGGCGAATCCGGTGATACGCGCATTGCCGGTATAAGCGATTTTGGCGGGGTGTCCGGGTACGACGGCAAGTTGCAGTTTGCCTTTGGTCGAGACGGCGCCGTCGGTAACTGTGATGTTGACCAGATCGGCAAAGTAAGGCTGCATCGGCACGATATCCACGCCGCGCGCTTCCACGTTGAGCGCGGTGCTGAACGGGGCCAGCGTCACTATGCCGCGGCTGGCGAATTTGCCGGTGCGGTTTACCGTCATGTGCAGATCCACATCGGTTTTATTGCCCGGCTGCGTGGAAAAGTTATCTGCAGTCAAATCGATAGCGCTGGTTTTGATCGTGGCAGGATGCGACAGGCTGGTATCGGTGAACGTGACTGCGTAGTCTTGCATTGCCAGCTTGTTAACAGCGATATGCCAGTCTGGCGTTTTTGCCGTGGCGTGTTGATGGTTGTGCGTTGCCACCAGTTGGGTCAGGTCGATAACGCCGTCGCCATTGCGTTTGATGTCGAGCTTGCCTTGTGTCGTGCTGATGCTGCCCAGCATGATGCGGTGTTTGTCGAGGTCGAGTGCGCTGTTGCCGATATCGAGATGCGCTATTTTGAGAAACGGGGTTTTGATATTGCGCCGCTGCAGTTGCAAATCCGCCAGCTGGAGGTTGAGCTGATCAAGCAGCAATTGTGGTGCGCCGTTGAGCTGGCTGTAGCGATAATGCGTCGTTGCGTGCGCGCTACCGGCAGTATTGAATAACACCTGATTCGCATAATACGGCGCATAGCGCTGCAGGGAGACGCCTGCGAGGGTCAAGTCGCCTTCGGCGCTGAGCGGCTGCAAGGTGAATTTGCCGCTGTTTTTCAGCATGGTGCTGTCGTCGGTGATCAGGCTGACGGTCATGGCGGCTGGGTGATTGGCAGCAGTCGAGAATTGTTTGAGGCTGATATTGATGTCGTGCAATGTTGTGTTGAATGTCTGCGGCGGCACGGCATCGGTGTAGTGCACTATGCCATTGATCAGATTGACTTCATTCGCTTCCAGCACAAATGGTTTGGCGGCTGCCGCAGCCGATGGCGACTGGGTAGGCGGCGTTGTCGGCGCGGGCAATAAATCGGTCAGGTTGATTTTGCCGTTTTTGTTACGCGCGACATTCAGTTCGGGCCCGTCGATAGTCAGATCCCTGAGTTTGATGCGCTGATTCAAGATGTCGGCGCTATCCACAACGACACTGAGCTTGTTCAGATTCAGTATGGCATTGCCGTTTTGCACTACGCGTAATTTGTTCAGGCCGGCATTGCCGCGCACGATGACGGCGGGCTGCTGCCCGGCCGCTTCCGCAAAGGAGACGGTGAGATCGGTATCCAGTTGCGCGCTGGGCATGGAGAAATTGAGTTTCTCCGGCACGTATTCCATGTATTTTGCAACGTCAACATCGCTTAGCTTAAGATCGATCAGGGTTTCATGCGTGCTGGAAAATGGCTGGCTGCGTCCGCTCAACGCCATGTCCGCGCCATTGACCTTGGCCGATAACAGCGGGGTGACATAGGTATCCGCCTTGTAAGGCAGGTTGGAGATGAAGGGCACGCGTACATTCAGTTGACTGACGACATGGTGTGCGTGTGCCGGCTGGTCGTCGAAATCGATGCTTCCGTCGATCAGCTGGATATTGTTGAGCGAGAATAGGGTCTTGGTGTCCGAGGGCTTGAGAATGTCGGCCACGATATCGGACAGGTTGTAGGTATTGGCGGATGTGCGAACCACATGCAGGTACGGCTGGGTTACCTTGATTTCTTCAAGTATGGGCGCGCCCTGGATGAGAGAGCGTGCCTGCAGGTTGACGTAGAGTTCCTTGGCAGTGAGGAAGGGCGTTTTTCCGTCTGGTTCCTGCATGGCGAATTGCCTGATCCGCGCTGCCAGTATGATAGGGTTGATACTGATTTCGCCGATGCTGACGTGACGGTGGTATTTGTCCTGCAGGAGCTTTTCCAGCAGCGGTTTGGCTGCATAGGGCAGGATGAAAAAACCGACCATCCAGAACAGCAGCGTGGCGATAACCAGCCGCAGCGACCATTTTTTAAAGCGCGGAGATTGAAAGACAGTTGGCATGTTCATCGCAATGCTCCAGATAAAAACGATCGCTGCGAGGGATCAGGCAGCAGCGTTGTCCGATTGATATAAAAATGCGTCGGCAAAGAATTCTGCTTCCGGCAAGCTGTGTGCGATACAGGCATTGCCGGCTGCCTCCACCATGCCCGGCGCACCGCAGGCATAGACTTGATAGCCGGCCAGATTGGGGAAGTCATGGATGACTGCGTCGACTAGCGGCCCGGTTCGGCCCGGCCATGCATCTTCAGCGGCGGGTTCCGAGAGCACGGGAATAAACGTGACATTGGGATTTTCCTGTTGCCACTGCGAGGCAAGATGCGGCATGTACAGATCGCGCAGTTGGCGCGCGCCCCAGTACAGCACCATTTCGCGGTTGGCGTGATGATGCAGGGCATGCTCGATCATCGCTTTGATAGGGGCGAAACCAGTACCGCCGGCGATAAAGATGATGGGTTTTTCGCTGTCTTCGCGCAGGAAGAAGCCGCCGAGCGGGCCTTCGATACGCAGTATGTCCTTTTCCTTCATGGTGTTGAATACATGTTCGGTATATTCGCCGCCGGGTACATAACGCACATGCAGCTGCAGCAGCGCGTCGTCGTGCGGCGCATTGGCCAGCGAGAAGCTGCGGCGTTTGCCGTTTTTCAGCAGGATATCAATGTATTGACCGGCCAGGAATTGCAGGCGTTCGCTGGATGGCAGCTTCAGATATATGCCCATTACGTCGTGGCTGAGCTTTTCCAGCTTGTGCACGCGACACGGCAGGGTTTTGATCTGGATATCCTTGGCCGCGCCGACTTCGCGGCATTCTATGGTGATGTCGCTGGTAGCGCAGGCCACGCAAAACAGTGCTTTGCCGGCAGCAATGTCGGCATCGGTCAGTGCGCCGGACTGGAACTCGCCGTGGTCGATGTCGCCGCTCAATACCTTGCCCTTGCAACTGCCGCATGCGCCATTGCGGCAACCATAAGGTAACATGAAGCCTTCGCGCAACGCTGCGGCGAGTATGGTTTCATGGTCTTCTGCAATCAAGGTATGGCCACTGGGCTGGATGGTGATTTGATGCGACATAAATATCCTTTGAAAAAACGTGTACTGATCGTCGGTTGCGGCGATGTAGGTTTGCGCACTGCGCGTCGGCTATTACCGCATTATCGCGTATTTGGTCTGGTACGTTCAACCGCTGCGGCTGCTCAGTTGCGCGCCGAGGGCATCGTGCCGGTACTGGCGGATCTGGACGATATACGCAGTTTAGCGCGAATCGCCGGTATCGCGGACATCGTGCTGCATTTTGCGCCGCCGCCGTCAACGGGCTTAGCCGACACCCGCACCCGGCATTTACTGACGGCATTGGCACAGCATACGGAATTACCACGCCGGCTGATCTATATCAGTACCAGCGGTGTGTATGGTGATTGTGCCGGAGGCTGGGTGCCGGAAACCCTTCCCGTGCATCCTGCGACTGGCCGCGCTGCCAGACGTGTCGATGCCGAACGTCAGATCCGCAATTTTGCTCAGCGTAGCGGCGTACAGGCCAGTATTCTCAGGGTGCCTGGCATCTATGCAGCAGAACGTCTGCCGCTGGAACGCATCCGGCGCGGCACGCCAATACTGTGCGCGGCGGACGATGTCTACAGCAACCATATTCATGCCGAGGATCTGGCGCATATCGTCGAGCTGGCGATGTATCGCGGCAGGAACAGCCGCGTGTATCACGCCAGCGATGACAGCGAACTGAAAATGGGCGAGTATTTCCAGCTGGTGGCGCAGGCGTTTGACTTGCCTGCGCCTCCACAAATTTCCCGTGACGAAGCGGAGTTGTCCTTGCCGGCCAGCCTGCTGTCGTTCATGAGCGAATCCCGCCGTTTGTGCAATGCGCGGCTGAAGCGGGAACTGCGCGTGCGTTTGATTTATCCGACGGTTGTGGCTGGGTTGCAGGCTATTGAGTCGATTAAGGCAGGGGTGGTAAGTTTGCCCAATAATCAGCAGTAATTCCACTTATAAAATCGCCGAAAAATGGTTCAAATGAACTGAGCCACTTCTGAATTAATGATTTAATTGCAAGACACTGAACCCCATCGTTGCCGGTTTAAAATTGACACCATGCGCTTCATTATCTTGACCTTTACCTGCATGGAAATCATAAACAAGATATTTGGTATTAACCTCATTACCTAAATTCGGAATAACAAGCCGCATCATGTCATTATTAAAATAAACCAGGAGCGGTAATGCCTTTTCGGCGAAATCAATTCGTTCCACAATATGTGTGACGGGATTTTTGCGAATTACTACGCCCTTTAAATAGGGAGGGCCATAAGTGATAGCGAATATGAATAATCCTTTATCGCATTTTGTCGTCGCAACATCGCCGACAAAATCCGTGTTTGGCATGTCTGTGAATGCACGTCTTAACTTACCGTCAATTTGCAGATAGAACCTGTTTCCTTCCGCGCTTGCTTTAGCTAACAACATCGTTTGAGTGTTGTCATTCATTTGGCAGGATGAAATTATCTTGAGGGGTGCCGCGTCAATGGCATTTATCATAAACATTAGTATCAATATTAGCAGGATTTTCATTTGACCATGTCTCGCAAGATTTGCATGGATTCCGGCTTAAGTTTTAATGCTTCTGCGCATGTATGAATTCTTTTGTAATAAATGCCATTTGACCGACCACGGTAGTTTTTATATGCATCTTCAATGGTATTGGATGTCTCTAGCCAATATTGCATATATTCCGTAGCCAACTGAATGTTAGTGCTTTCTTCAAAAATTTGTCCCCCATCATGCAACAAAGAACCGGCATCAAATGCTACCTTGGTTTGTGCGTCGCTTGGCATATGCCCGATTTCTTTTTGTTTGCGGTATTTTAAAACTTGCTGAATACCTCGTTTTTGTAATTGCATGAGACCCTGAGCATCATGACCATGTCCGGCATTCTTATCGAATCTGGATTCCATATATATTTGACAAATAATCAGGTTGGTATCTAGTGTTGATCGGTTATTTTCTTCAACCAATTTTCGAATTTCACGTAATCTAGCGGCGTCATCTACAGTGACCTGTTCCGGCTTGGTGTCCGCTAGTGGAGTTAATGCAACGCTATGTGATTTAATCGGTTGTTTGCGCGTCATGTTATAAATCCCATTGAGGGTTGATTGGCGTTACGGCTGGTTCGTAAATATGAATCTTGACGCTCTCGGCCTTATTGGAATGAATTTTTTCTGTTTCCCCTTCAGAATCGGTTTGTCCGTTGATTTGTTCGGTTCCATTCATTTCTATGGCGTATGGCCAGTTAACCAGCGGCTTTCCATTTGCATCAATGACAAGAAAACGCATGTCATATTTAATCCCTATGTGATCTTCCTCAGCCACATAAGGGCTGAATAAAGACGCAAACGCGTCGCTGCTGCTATGGCTGCCTGCATTGGTGGCGCTCCCATATCCTTGTAAGTAGCTTGCTGGCTGGCAATCAGTACTGCACCGCACGAGGTTTTGTGACCATCGAGCGCCACAGGTGCGCCATCGACGATCATGGTGTGATCGCCCTCGATGATGCTGGTTGTTCTTCTGCAGTGCGGGCAGTAAACCTTATCTCCCATTCTTGCGATTCTGCGACCGTTCGTCATTGAGAATGCCGAACCCTCCAGTACGGTGCCGCCATGCGAGGTTTTGTCGCCTTCTACAATAAAAGCTCTGCCCATCTTTTTTATTCCCTAAACAAGTAATTCGTAATCGAGTTGCATAATGCTCTTATACTTTATACAGTGTTTATCTTACATTGTTTGGGGCGATAGTCAAAGGCGGAAACGGTATGCCGGGATTAGCGCAGTACCGCTCGCGCCACTACCCAGCATTGTATTTCACTCGCTCCAGCGTCCAGCAAGGCACGCGCCAGGCTGTCCAGCGTGCTGCCGCTGGTCATGACATCGTCGACAATGGCGATGCGTTTGCCGGCGACGCTGTTGTCGCAGGTGAAGGCGTTGCGAATATTCCCGCGGCGTTCCTTGAGCGGCAGTGCGGCTTGAGGCGGCGTGTCGCGGCTGCGCTGGCAGGCATGGTTAAGCAAAGGCAGTTTTAGTTGTCCGGCGATGGCGTGCGCCAGTTGCTGGGATTGGTTAAAGCCGCGCTGCCGCAAGCGGTTGCGGTGTAACGGCATGGCGATAACTGTATCAGGCAGTGGCTCAGCGGATGCCCTGATATGCGTCAGCAAAGGTGCGGTGAGTATGTCGACGACAGCGAACTGGTGGTGATATTTGAGTGCCTGCACCAGTTTGTCCAGCGGATATGCATACGTATAGGCGGCAATAGTGCGGCTATATGCTGGCGGGTGGGCAAGACATGCGCCGCATACTTCCCCGGCTGGCGTCGGATAAGCGCACACCGGGCACGCTGGCGCGGAATGCAGGGGAAGCTCCGCACTGCATGGCCGGCACAAGACGGCGTATCCGGCTTCTGCAGTACATAGCAGGCAATTTTGCGGTAGTAATGATTGTGCAAAATTTAAGCAGATGTTTAATATGGAATTGTTCAAAATTGACTATCTGGCTAAAATCGAACAGAATTCAGCTTATTATTGGCTTTGGGAGTGGTTAATGGCAACTAAAATAATTACCGGCAAAAGCGCCTTGTTTGCTGCCCGGCTGTTCAATATCGCCAGTATTACGGCAACGCTGATTGTACCGTTACTGATGATCTGGATCGCTGCGTCGATATTCGCTTATGCTTCGGTTGCACACCACCCCAACCCGCGTGCCGTTTATTACAATCGCATTTCCGGTTATCGTTTTTACGGCGCAACCGGCGCGATGGTGGTCTTCGGCCAGCCGATTTACAGCTTGTTCAACAACTGGCACGGGTTGGTAGCGGCTTGGGCGATTATCGCCGTGGTCGTTGTGCCGTTCGGCCTGTGGGACATTATTCGTGCCGGTCGTGAGGATTGGCAAGACATCACCATAGAGGTAGAAAACCATGAATGATATGACACAGCCTGCAATTGAGCAGGCAAAATGGCGCGTTGCCGATATCGAGGCGCTGTTCGCGTTGCCGTTTAGCGATTTGATGTTTCGCGCGCAGAGCGTGCATCGCGAACATTTCGATCCTAATGTGGTGCAGTTGTCCACGCTGATGTCGATCAAGACCGGCGGCTGTTCCGAGGATTGCGGTTATTGCCCGCAGGCCGCGCGTTACAGTACTGATGTCGAGGCCGAGCTGTTGCTGGATATCGATACGGTGATGGAGGCTGCGCGTGCCGCCAAGGCTGCCGGCGCTACCCGTTTCTGCATGGGTGCGGCCTGGCGCGGCCCCAAGCAGCGCGATCTGGAGCCGGTGCTTGAAATGGTGAAAGGCATCAAGGAATTAGGGCTGGAAGCCTGCGCCACGCTGGGTATGTTGAAAGACGGGCAGGCCGAGCAGCTGAAGGATGCCGGTCTGGATTACTACAATCACAATCTCGATACTGCACCGGAATTCTACGGCGAGGTGATTACCACTCGCACTTATCAGGACCGTCTGGATACGCTGGAACGCGTGCGCGGCGCCGAGATCAACGTGTGCTGCGGCGGCATCGTCGGCATGGGTGAGTCGCGTACCCAGCGTGCCGGTCTGATTGCGCAGCTGGGCAATCTGACCCCGCAACCGGAGTCGGTACCGATCAACATGCTGGTGCAGGTGGAAGGCACGCCGTTGCAGGGTACCGAGGCGCTGGATCAGCTCGAATTCGTGCGCACCATCGCGGTGGCACGGATTGTTTTGTCCAAGAGCTATGTGCGCCTGTCGGCTGGACGCAGTGCGATGTCGGAAGCCATACAGGCGTTGTGTTTCCTCGCCGGTGCAAATTCGATATTCTACGGCGAGAAATTGTTGACTACCGGTAACCCGGATGTGCAGCGCGATCGCGACCTGCTGGACAAGCTGGGTATACAGCCGCAAGGCGCTGCGGCTTGCAATATCTGCGGTTAAGGCAGGTCAATGGCATTTGCGGCACTCACTGAAATACGTTCCAGGCTGACTGCACTAAGCGAACAGGGTCTGCTGCGTCAACGGCGTACGCTGGAAAGCGCGCAGGGCGTACATGTACAAGTCGACGGCCGCGCGCTGCTGTCGTTCTGTAGTAACGATTATCTGGGGCTGGCCAGTCACCCCGCTCTGGTTGCCGCAGTGGCGCAAGCATTGCCGGAGATGGGCGTGGGCGCAGGTGCATCGCATCTGATTACCGGGCACCATGTCGCGCATCACGCATTCGAGACGCGTTTTGCCGAATTCGTCGGTTTGCCCGAGGCTCTGCTGTTTTCTACCGGCTATATGGCCAATCTCGCGGTGGTCACAGCACTGGTGGGAAGAGACGGTGAAGTGTTCGGCGACAAGCTCAATCATGCGTCGCTCAACGATGCGGCGCTGCTGTCGCGGGCGAAATTCAGCCGTTATGCGCATAACGATCTGGCGGCACTGGCACGGTTGATGGCAGCGAGCACGGCCCGCCACAAGATGGTGCTGGTCGATGCGGTGTTCAGCATGGACGGCGACCTGGCCGATTTGCCCGCGCTGCTGGCGTTATGCGAGACGCACGATGCCTGGCTGCTGGTGGATGATGCGCATGGCTTTGGCGTGCTCGGCGCAGGTGGCCGCGGCTCGCTGGCGCATTTCAACCTGCACTCGCCGCGCATCATCTATATGGTGACACTGGGCAAGGCTGCCGGTGTGTCCGGTGCCATTGTGGCGGCGGAGGGTGATGTCATTAGCTGGCTGCTGCAAAAAGCCCGCACTTATATCTATACGACGGCAACTCCGCCCATATTGTCGGCAGCATTGCTGGCCAGTCTGGATGTGATTGCCGCAGCCGACGACAGGCGCGCGCATCTGCAGGATCTGACTGCGCAGTTGCGTAGCGGTTTGCTGGCGCAAGGCCGGGAATTGCTGGACAGCGCGACGCCGATACAGCCGGTCATCATCGGCAGCAACGACGCGACACTGGCGCTGAGCAGCGCGTTGCTGGAACAAGGCATATTGGTACCGGCGATACGGCCGCCCACTGTGCCGGTCGGCAGTGCGCGTTTGCGCATTACCTTGTCGGCAGCGCATACCGCAGCCGATGTGGCGCAGCTATTGAACGCAATGGGTAACGCATGACGTCTTTAGTATTGTTGCATGGCTGGGGCATGCATGGCGGTGTATGGGCGGCGACAGCGGAAGCGCTGGGCGAACGGGCACAGCTGGTGGATATGCCCGGCTACGGCGGGCGTGCGCCGGTAACGCCGTATACCCTGGAAAATCTTGCCGTTGAGCTGGCGCAGGAATTGCCGCCGATGTTTGACTTGTGCGGCTGGTCGCTGGGCGGGCAGGTGGCGATGACGCTGGCGCGGCTGATGCCTGAACGGGTGCGGCGTCTGGTGCTGGTAGGAAGCAATCCCTGTTTTACTACGCGGCCGGACTGGCATTGCGCCATTGCGCCGGATGTGCTCAATCAGTTCGCCGATGAGCTGACTATCAATTACGAGGCGACGCTGAAACGTTTTCTGGCGTTGCAGGCGCGCGGCGACGATGCGGCGCGAGCGGTACTGGCGCGGCTGCGCAGTTTGCTGTTCGCCCGTGGCAGACCCGATAGCGCAGTATTGCAGGCCGGGCTGACGATACTGTTGCAAACCGATTTGCGCTTGCAGGTGTCGCAATTGACCATGCCGACGCTGGTGGTGCACGGCAGCTTCGACCAGCTGGCGCCAGTCGGTGCAGCGGAATGGCTGGCGCAGGCTTTGCCGGATGGCCGCTTGCATGTGATCGCGGGTGCTTCGCATGCGCCGTTCCTGTCGCATCGTGCCGAATTTGAAGCGGCGTTAATTGAATTTCTGGATGAAAGATAACTCTGTTATGGCAAACGACACTTTGACTGTCGACAAGCGCCTGGTGCGCGTTGCCTTTGATCGGGCAGCACCCACCTATGACGCCCATGCGGTATTGCAGCGCGAGATTGCCGATCGCATGCTGGAACGACTGGATTACATCAGGCACCAGCCTAAAATTTTGCTGGATGCGGGCGCGGGTACCGGCTACGGCACGCAGCATTTACGCAGCCGTTATCCCGACGCTGCCGTGGTGGCGCTGGATCTGGCGGAATCCATGCTCAAGATTGCCTGTCCGCCGCAGAGCCTGTGGCAGAAGCTGCGCCGTGGCGCGCCGCTGCATGCGGTGTGCGGCGATATTGACCGTCTGCCACTGAAGACTTCCAGCGTGGACATGGTGTGGTCGAGTCTGGCGCTGCAATGGTGCAATGATCTCAATATCAGTTTCGCCGAGCTATACCGGGTACTGGCGCCGGGCGGGCTGCTGATGTTTGCGACCTTCGGCCCGGATACCCTGAAAGAGCTGCGTGCGGCCTTTGCCGAGGTGGACGGTTATACGCATGTGAACCAGTTCGTGGATATGCACGACATCGGCGATGTTCTGGTGAGCGCGGGTTTTAATACCCCGGTGATGGACATGGAATACATCACGCTGACCTACGCCGATCTGAAAACCATGCTGCATGAACTGAAAGCGATCGGCGCGCACAATGTCACCGCCGGGCGTAATCAGGGGCTGACTGGCCGCACGCGCTGGCAGCAGCTGGAAGCGGCGTTCGAACGCCGGCGCAAGGACGGTCGTTTGCCGGCGACCTATGAGGTGATTTACGGTCATGCCTGGGTCAATCAGAAAACCAGGACCGCAGACGGTTATCAAATAATACAGATGAATATCCAGCGGCGGCGTACAGAAAAGGGCCTGCTGTGAGCCGCGGTTATTTCATTACCGGCACCGATACCGGCGTGGGCAAGACGCTGGTGTCGGCCGCTTTGCTGCATGCGTTTGCCGCACAGGGCATGCGTGTGGTCGGCATGAAGCCGGTTGCTGCGGGTTGCGAGTGGCGCGACGGCGAACCGTATTGGGAAGATGTGGCGCAGTTGCAGGCGGCGAGCAATGTGGCTGCGCCGCTGGCAAGTCGCAATCCGTATCGCTTTGACCCGCCGATTGCACCGCATATTGCGGCCGCTCAGGCCGGCGTTCGCATCGATATCGCTACCCTGTGTCAGGCCTATCGCGACCTGCAACACGATGCCGATGCAGTTATCGTGGAAGGCGCGGGCGGATTCTGCGTGCCGTTGAACGAATCGGACACCATGGCCGACTTGGCGCAGCAGCTCGACTTGCCGGTGATACTGGTCGTTGCCATGCGGCTGGGTTGTATCAATCACGCGCTGCTGACGGTACAGGCGATCGCCAGTCAGGGTTTGATGCTGGCTGGTTGGGTGGCTAATCAGCCGGGCCCGGCTATGCCGTTCATGGCGGAGAATCTGGCTGCGTTGCAGCAACGCATTGCCGCACCTTTGCTGGGCGTATTGCCGCACTTGAATTCGGCCGCGCCGCAAGCATTATCATTGCGTTTACAAATAGATGCGCTGTGATTATGATGACAGGGTAGATTGCCGGTTTTGCCGAAGTTACAGGTGCCGGATATAAAATTAAAATAGAGGTAGGCATGTTACGCTTTGGCCTGTTTGTATTGTTTTTTATTGCATCGGCCATATCCTTTGCAGATGAACCCCTGCAGTTCGGGGTGTTGAACCAGCGGTCCATTTTACTGACCGCAGAAATATGGAATCCCATACTGCAGTATGTCAGCGCCAAAAGCGGCGTGCCACTGATGCTGAAAATGGGTAAGACAGCGCAAGAAACGACCGCGATGACGGTACGCGGCGAGTTCGATTTCATTTACACCAACCATTTATTTACGCCTGAGCGCGACAAGCTGCATTATTATCCGATCGCGCGGTTTGATACGCCAGGTATACGTGCGCAAATCGTTACCCTTGCTGATTCGCCTTATCGGACGCTTGCCGATTTGCAAGGCAGACGTGTCGCATTCCCCACGCCGGACGGATTCGCCGGTTACCGGTTGCCTATGGATGCCTTGTTGAAAGCCGGGGTGAAAGTGCAGCCGATTTTTACCGGCAATCAGGAAGCGGCTATGTCGCGAATGCAATACGGGCATGTCGCGGCGGTGGGCGTCAATAGTGCGCTGATGGCAAGCTATGCGCAGCGGGAGTCGCTGAAATATCGGGTGCTATATAGTTCCAGGCTATATCTGGATTTGCCTATCATGGTTAATCCTCGTGTGCCGGCAGAACAAGTCCGCAAGGTACGGGAGGCATTGCTGGGGATGGCGCACGACAGTGCCGGACGCCAGATTTTGCAAGTGGCATCCAGCCTGCTGAATAGCAAGCAGGTATTGGGTTTTGTGGGTGTAGATGATCGGGATTATGAAAATTATCGGCAGTTTTATCGTACTGCGTTAGTGAAAGAATAATGGTTCTATGATCCATCCCTTCATCCATTTCTGGCGGCATCTGGGATTGTTGTCCCGTCTGATGCTGGCTATTGCCGTCGTGATTATTGCGACTTCCGCGGCCATGATCATCGTTCAGGTGGGGCATGAGCAGGCGGATGCGGTGGTGCGCGCCCGGAGTACAGTGCATGAAATCCAGGTAGTGATTGAACCGGCTGTAGTTGAGCAGGCGATAGTCGGCGATTATGCCCACATCCGACAGTTATTGCACAGTCAGGTCGTGGAACGCCCTGATCTTCAGGATTTGGAATGGCGTTATCGCGGCGTATCGATTCATGCTGCCGATCCTGCGCCAATGACGATAAAGGCACCTCGTTGGTTCGCAGCCTGGATTAATGCTTCCGCCTTGCAGAGCACACATGCCATTCAATTTGCCGGTGAGGATTACGGAAAATTGTCGATCAGTCTCAATCCGGCGGTAGAGATTAATTCCATCTGGGAAGGTTTCAAACGCTTGTTCCAGTTTACGGTCTTTGCCCTGATTTCGATCTGGGTGCTGAGCTATTTTATTTTGCGTCGCAATCTGATTGTGCTGGATCGGCTGGTAGTGGCTGTCGATGCGATGAAGCGCGGGGAGTACGACGTACGGGTAAGGGAAAGCGGCGCGCCGGAGTTGCGTACGCTGGTGCGGGCATTTAATGACGGCAATAAGCGCTTTGGGGTATTGATAGATGAACTGCATCAACGGGAAATACAGCAAACGGCGCAGCTCGATCTGATTACAGCGCAAAATTTCGCTTATCAGGAGCAGCGTCGCGCCATGGATGCTGCGGCCATTATTGCCGAGACCGATCTTGCAGGCAATATCCTGCTGGTGAACGACAAGTTTTGCAATGTTTCCGGGTATGCACGCGAGGAGTTGTTGGGGAGTAATCATCGTATCCTGAATTCCGGCATGCATACGGTGAGTCTATTCAGCAATATGTGGCAGACGATAGGACGTGGCGTCATCTGGCAGGGCGAAATATGTAACCGCGCCAGGAACGGCAGTCTGTATTGGGTACACACCACGATTATCCCTATTCTTGATGAAGTGACGCTGTTGCCCAAACGTTATCAGGCGATACATTTCGATATTACCGAGCGCAAGCAGGCTGAGGAAGCCGTCTGGCGCGTCAGTCATCAACTGCAGGATATATTGGCGGCTGCGTCGGAAGTTGCTGTTATCGCAACCGATACTCAGGGTGTGATAACCCTGTTCAATACGGGGGCGGAATATATGCTGGGGTATAAGGCCGAAGCATTGCTTGGGCAAGCCTCGCCCATACTGTTTCATCTGCCGGAGGAAGTCGCTCGTCGCGGGCAGGAATTGAGCCTGGAATTGAATCGGGAGATAAGCGGGTTCGATGTGCTTGTCGCCATGTCGAATATAGAGGGGCGCGAGCGTCGGGAATGGGTGTACGTATGCAAGGACGGCTCGCATGTGATGGTCTCGCTAGGCGTGACGACGATCCGCGATATGGACGGCAATGTGACCGGCTATCTGGGTATTGCACTCGATATCACCGAGCGCAAGTTGCTCGAGGATGAACTGCATCTGGAGAAAGAGCGCGCCGAGGTGACGCTGGCTTCGATTGGCGATGCGGTGATGACCACGGACGTAGATGGAAAGGTGACTTTCCTTAACGAAATAGCGGAACGGCTTACCGGCTGGACGATGGACGAAGCAATCGGGATGCCGGTTACGCAGGTATTCAACATCGTTAACGAAACAACACGTCAGCCTGGGGTTAATCCGGTTACAGAAGTGGTGCGTGAACGACGCGTAGTCGGGATGAGCGACAATACGGTGCTGATTTCGCGTAAAGGCATCGAGCACAACGTCGAGGACTCTGCAGCACCGATATTCATGAGTGATGGTGTGCTGGTAGGGTGCGTGCTGGTGTTTCATGATGTGACCGAGAAGCATAGATTGATGACGGCGGTTCATTGGCAGGCAGGTCATGACACGCTGACCAATCTGCCTAATCGCGCGTTATTGAACGATCGCTTTGTACGTGCCCTGGCAGGTGCGCGCCGCAATAATACGTTGACTGTCGTTTGTTTGCTCGATCTGGATGAATTCAAACCGATTAATGATGTTTTTGGGCATGAAGCCGGCGATGAAGTACTGGTAGAAGTTGCGCACAGACTGAGCCGGGCAGTACGCGGGGAAGATACGGTAGCACGCCTCGGCGGCGATGAGTTTGTGCTGCTGATGAATGAATTTGACGACATGAACGAAGTCGAGGCAATGATAGGTCGCGTGCTGACCATGGTCTCGGCGCCTTATCGTATCGGCAATGAAATCGTCAAAATCAATGCGAGTATCGGCATGACGCTTTATCCGCTTGACGATGCCGATCCGGATACCCTGTTGCGCCATGCCGATCAGGCCATGTATCAGGCCAAGCAGGCAGGGCGCAATCGTTACCATCTGTTTGATCTTGCTTCCGATATCGAGGCGCAAACCAGTCTGCGCAAGATCGAGCGGGTGCGTCAGGCTTTGATCGGAGAGGAGCTCTGCCTGTACTACCAGCCCAAAGTCAACATGCGTAGCGGTAAGGTTGTGGGGATGGAAGCGCTGCTGCGTTGGCAGCATCCCGAGCACGGCATCATCCCGCCATTGGAATTCTTACCCTTGATCGAACAAACCAGTCTGATCGTCGAAATCGGTGAATGGGTTATCACCCGAGCGCTCGAACAAATCAGTAACTGGTTGACATTGGGCAAGGAGTGGGTGGTGAGCGTCAATATTGCCGGATTGCATTTTCAGCGCAGCGATTTTTGCGATCGTCTATCGACAATTCTGGCGGCGCATCCGCGCGTGCCGCCGCGTTTGCTGCAGATAGAGATACTGGAGTCGGCAACGTTGGGCGACCTGGGGTATGCCCATGACATGGTGGTCAGTTGTCAGAAACTGGGCGTCACTTTTGCACTGGATGATTTCGGCACAGGATATTCGTCGCTAACTTACCTCAAGCGCTTGCCCGCCAATGTGTTGAAGATCGATCAGTCGTTCGTGCGCGATATGCTGATGGACAAGGAGGGCATGGCACTGGTCGAAGCGGTGATCAGTCTTGCTACCGTATTCGGCAGCGAAGTCGTCGCCGAAGGGGTGGAGTCGTCCGAACATGGCGTTTTGCTGATGCGTCTGGGCTGCAATTTCGGCCAGGGGTACGGTATAGCTCATCCCATGCCGGCAGCTAATGTCATAGACTGGGCACGGCAGTACACGCCGGATGCCAGTTGGGCCATGTGGTCCAATGTGCATTGGGAGCTATCGGATTTTCCCTTGCTGGTCGCGCAATACGATCATTTGTCCTGGGTGAAAAAAGTGGTGGCATCGGTCTACGATACGCCGCTGACCTTACCCCGAGCCGAGCTGATCGACCATCATCAGTGCCGTTTCGGTCATTGGTATTATGGCCTCGGCAGGAAACGTTACGGTCAGTTACCGGAATATATTGCGCTGGAGAAAGTGCATACCGAAGTGCATCGGGTGGGGATGAAAATTGTGCATTTATATGCACAGGGCGACAAGGAAGCCGCCAAGGCATTAACCGGAGAATTGATGCAGTTGAAGGACAAGATATTGATATCGTTGTCAAATTTGCAAAGATCGGTGGCGGCAAAGCTGCATTGATGATGGCATATGCCTGCCGTTATTTAACGGGCGTAGGGAAATTGCGTATCTGATCCAGCCTGATGCTTACCTGTTCGCCTGCTTCGTTACGCGCCAGCAGGAATTCCCCATGTTCCTGTTCCACAATTTCCAGCGGCCATATCCGCGCCATGTAATTCATCTGGCTGGGCTCGTCATGCCAGTGCAAGTCCATGGCCTCGTTGCACAATGCGGCAATAGTGAGGCGTTCCAGATAAAAACGCGGTACGGGTTGGTAAATGCTGGACATGATTTTGTTATACTCCTCGGTCTATCAATCTGTTTCATTTTCGCATGACTAGTTTATTTCGTGTCAATTTCATTCTGCTCGTATTACTGCTCGGTGGGTGTGCTACGGTGCCGCCGCCGGTGGCCAGTTCTGTGCAATGTACCCCCGCAGTGACCGTGCCGCCAGCGGTTACTCCGCCCGCACCCACTGTGACACCGAATTTGCAGGCTGTGGACTGGGATGCATTACCGGGCTGGAATGACGATCAGGAACTGGCTGCCTGGAATGGCTGGTTGCAGTCGTGTGCTGCCTTGCAGGCTAAGCCGGACTGGCAGGCAGTATGCGCTGCGGCACAGGCGTTAAAACCTGCCGATAATGAGGCGGTGCGCAGCTATTTTCAGACATGGTTTAACGTATATCAGTCGTTACAGGCAGATGGCAACCCGGATGGGCTGATTACCGGTTATTACGAGCCGTTGCTGCATGGCAGCAGGGTGGCTACGCCCGCATATCCGATACCTTTATATGCCGTACCCAAGGATTTGCTGACCATCGATTTGGCTGGCGTTTATCCCGAGCTCAAGAATATGCGCTTGCGCGGGCGGCTGGAGGGCAACAAGGTGGTGCCTTATTTAAGCCGTGCCGAGATCGACGGTAGCGCGACGCCTTTGGCCGGTGATGAGCTGGTCTGGGTAGATAACCCTGTAGAGGCGTTCTTTCTGCAAATACAGGGCTCCGGGCGTGTGCAACTGCCGGATGGCAGCATGATGCGGGTAGGCTATGCCGATCAGAACGGCTATCCTTATCGTTCCATCGGACGCGTGCTGGTCGATCGCGGCGAGTTGAGCATGGATCAGGTGTCTATGCAGGGTATTAAAGCCTGGGGTAAGAAACATCCGGACAAATTGGCGGAATTGTTGGCGCAGAATCCGAGTTTTGTGTTTTTCAAGGTGTTGCCTGACGCTAACGGCGGGCCGCTGGGTGCGCTGGGGGTACCGCTAGTCGATGGCCGTAGCATTGCCGTCGATACGCGGGCCATTCCGCTGGGAGTGCCGGTCTGGCTGGCGACAACCGAACCGTCATCGACGGTAGCGATGAATCGTCTGGTGCTGGCGCAAGATACCGGCGGCGCCATACGCGGTAATGTACGCGCTGATTTTTTCTGGGGATTTGGCGATGCAGCCGGGAAGCAGGCCGGAATGATGAAACAGACTGGGCGGATGTGGGTGTTATTGCCCAAAACGATGACGGTGCCGGGTACGCTGGCGAAGCGTTAAAAAACCGGATTAACCGCCAGCGAGATACTGGCAGTTAATCCGGTCAATGCGTCAGGCTTAGCGCCCGCCGCGCATGGAGTCGAAGAACTCCGCATTGTTCTTGGTGGCTTTGACCTTGTCGAGCAGGAATTCCATCGCTTCCAGATCGTCCATGGGGTAGAGCAGTTTGCGCAGTACCCAGATCTTTTGCAGGATGTCGGCCTTGATCAGCAGTTCTTCGCGGCGCGTACCGGAGCGGTTGACGTTAATCGCAGGGTACAGACGTTTCTCTGCCATACGGCGATCCAGATGGATTTCCATATTGCCGGTGCCTTTGAATTCTTCGAAGATCACATCGTCCATACGGCTGCCGGTTTCTACCAGCGCAGTGGCGATGATAGTCAGCGAACCGCCTTCTTCGATGTTACGCGCAGCGCCGAAGAAGCGTTTGGGACGTTGCAGCGCATTGGCGTCGACGCCGCCGGTCAGCACTTTGCCCGATGACGGGATGACCGTGTTGTAGGCGCGGGCCAGCCGGGTAATCGAGTCCAGCAAAATGACCACGTCTTTTTTGTGTTCAACCAGACGTTTGGCTTTTTCGATGACCATTTCCGCTACCTGCACGTGACGGGTAGCCGGTTCGTCAAACGTCGACGCCACCACTTCACCGCGTACCGAGCGTGTCATTTCAGTCACTTCCTCGGGGCGTTCATCGATCAGCAATACGATCATGATGACGTCGGGATGGTTGTTGGTAATGGCGTGAGCGATATGCTGCAGCATCACCGTCTTACCCGATTTCGGGCTGGCAACCAGCAAGCCGCGCTGACCTTTACCGATAGGCGCGATCATATCGATGATACGGCCGGTAATGTTTTCTTCGGCGCGGATGTCGCGTTCGAGTAAGAGTGGTTGGGTAGGGTGCAGCGGGGTGAGGTTTTCAAACAGAATCTTGTTCTTGGCGTTTTCTGGCGGTTCGCTATTGACTTTGTCTACCTTGACCAGAGCAAAGTAACGTTCGCCGTCTTTGGGGATGCGAATTTCACCTTCTATGGAGTCGCCGGTATGCAAATTGAAACGTCGAATCTGCGATGGCGATATGTAAATGTCATCCGGGCTGGCCAGATAGGAGGTGTCCGGCGAGCGCAGAAAGCCGAAGCCGTCGGGGAGCACTTCCAGCGTGCCTTCGCCGAAGATGCTGACGCCTTTCTTCGCCTGGTTTTTCAGTAGCGCGAAAATCAGCTCTTGCTTGCGCAAACGATTGGCACCTTCAATTGAGCTGGTCGTCGCCATTTCAACTAGTTGGGTGACGTGAAGTTGTTTCAGGTCAGATAAATGCATGTAGGAAAACTCTAAGCCTAATCAAAAGGCAGGATGTAAACAAATAGGGAGGGATGCGCCTGATGTCCGAATAATTTAGATTTTTTACTGCTATTCGGATAGGCTCAGGCGCAGAATAATGGAATTAAATGTTGCTGTCAACAAAAGCTGTGAGTTGAGATTTGGATAATGCGCCGACTTTGGTTGCTTCGACATTGCCGTTCTTGAATATCATCAGGGTGGGGATGCCGCGGATACCGAATTTTGGAGGAGTGGACTGATTTTCGTCGATATTGAGTTTGGCAATTTTGAGGCGGCCTGTGTATTCTTTTGCAACTTCATCCAGTATCGGCGCAATCATTTTGCAGGGACCACACCAGTCGGCCCAGTAATCCACCAGCACGGGCAAGGTGGACTGCAGGACCTCTTGCTCAAAAGTGTCGTCGGTAACGTAATGAATATGCTCGCTCATGGAATCCTCGCAGAATGAATAGGTAAAAATATCAGGTCAACACGCGAATGCGTTTGGAAGTATGCGTGTATGCTAACCAAAAAAACACTAAATGTGAAGCGATGCGCCAAATTTCATTAAAATGCCCAATGTCGGTTTTCTGGATACAAAAAGTGCAATGGAACAATCTGATTTGATTAGTCGGACCCAGGCGGCAGTCTGGCACCCCTGTACGCAAATGAAACAGCAGATCGCTACGCCGCCGCTGGCGATTGCGCGCGGGCAGGGGGTATGGTTATACGATAGCGATGGGCGAGGGTATATCGATGGAATCTCGTCCTGGTGGGTAAATCTGTTCGGTCACGCCAACCCGCGCATCAATGCGGCGATTTGCGACCAGCTTGAACAGATCGAACACGTGATGCTGGCCGGCTGTACGCATGCGCCGGTCGTCGCGCTGTCCGAACGTCTGGCGCAACTGACAGGATTGGGACACGCTTTTTACGGATCGGATGGCGCTTCTGCCACCGAGATTGCACTGAAGATGAGCTTCCATTACTGGCGCAATCGCGGGCAAGCCGACAAAACCGAATTTGTCAGCCTGAAAAACAGCTATCACGGTGAAACGCTGGGTGCGCTGTCGGTAACCGATGTGGCGATTTTCAAGGACACGTATGCGCCGTTGTTGCGGCAGAGCGCGCAGGTGATGAGTCCCGACTGGCGCCTGGCGGAAGTCGGTGAATCGGCAGAGCAGTATGCCTTGCGTGCGGCACAGGATCTGGCGGAGTACCTGGCGCAACATCATCGACGGGTAGCGGCGTTGATAGTCGAGCCGCTGGTTCAGGGTGCGGCGGGAATGGCCATGTATCACCCCGCGTATTTAACCCGGGTACGGCAATTGTGCGACGAATTCGGCGTGCATTTGATTGCCGATGAAATTGCGGTCGGTTTCGGTCGTACCGGCACCATGTTCGCTTGCGAGCAAGCGGCAATCAAGCCGGATCTGATGTGTTTGTCCAAGGGCATTACCGGCGGGTACTTGCCGTTGTCGGCGGTGCTGGTGACTGATGAGATTTATGGCGCATTTTACGATGATGCTACCGCGCGCGGCTTTTTGCATTCGCACTCCTACACGGGCAATCCGCTGGCGTGTCGCGCTGCTCTGGCGACGCTGGATATCTTTGCAGAGGATCAGGTGCTGGCAGCCAATCGCAGCAAGGCGGCGTATCTGGAGCAAGCGGTGCTACCGCTGCGCGAGCATCCGCGGGTGGCTGATTTTCGGCGTACCGGCATGATCTGGGCGTTCGATGTGCTCGGAGCAGGCGTCGGGTTTGCCCGTGATTTTTATCTGGCAGCACTGGAGCAGAACTTGTTGCTGCGGCCTATCGGCAATACGGTGTATTTTATGCCGCCTTACGTGATTAATGAGGCGGAAATGGATCAATTGGTCAGCGGCAGTTTGATTGCATTGCGACAGGCGATCGGCGAAATCTAGTTATCGCAGCTCGGTGCATTCTCGTCGCTGCCGCCGCATAAAGCTGGTGTGCTGGCACCGGCTATGGTGCCTAGCCGGGTCTTGATCGACGTTTCCGGCTGGTTGAAACGGCGCGCGTAGAATACAGCATTGGAGATGACCTTTTTGACGTAGTCGCGGGTTTCGGTAAACGGGATATTCTCGACATAAATCGCGCCTTCTGTTGCGTTTTCGCCACGCCAGCGTCGTGCTCGCCCGGGGCCGGCATTATATGCTGCAGTAGCGAGCACGTCCGAGTTGTCCAGACTTTGTTGTATGGTTTTCAGGTAGAACATGCCGAATTGCATGTTGGTTTCCAGTTGATGCAAGTGTTCGGTCTGAAAGTGACGAATGCCGAGCTTGTTGGCGATCCAGCGTGCGGTGGCCGGCATGATCTGCATGATGCCGGAGGCGCCCACTCCGGACTTGGCCTGACTGACAAACCGGCTTTCCTGGCGCATGAGACCGTATACCCAGGCTTCGTCCAGTCCATATTCCTTGGCATACTGGTGGGCAATATCGCGATACGGTGCGAGAAAACGCAAATCGAAGTTGTGCAGTTGTTGTGTGCGGTCGGCGGTATTGATCGCGCGATCCAGCCAGTTTTGCTGGCGGGCGAATTCGGCTGCTGCAAGTAATCGGCGATCGTCGAAATTGCGGGTCGCCCAGTTCCATTCGTTGTTGGCTTCAGTACGAAAATCCAGCCGGTATAGCTGTAGTGCGCGCTGGATGGCCGGGATGCGGCTGATGGCGGAAACTTCGTCGCCGGCTACGTTGAAATTGATGACCGGGCTGCCCGCCACAGTGCCGAGCTCTTCTTCTGCCAGCAATCCGTAGAAATTGTATTCACGCGATAACGGCGCGAGCAGTAAGTTGGCCTGATAGGTTTTGTTTTCGGTTTTATATGCGCGCGCCAGCCAATAGCGCCATGCCGCCTCATTGCGCGCATTTTCCGACATGGACAGGATGCTATCACGCACGGTTAGCCAATTGCCGATGAGCATTGCGGCCCGGGTTTTCCATGCCAGCTGTTCGTCGCTGAGTTCATGATCGTCGAGTTTTCCAAACCAGCTCAGGGCCGCTGGCAAATGTTGTCTGGCGCCGTAGACGGCAAGCTGTCCCCAGGCATAGTGTCTGTCGTCTGCGGGGAACTCGGACTTGATCCTTTCCCATTCCAGTACTGCGTTGGCGGCATTGCTGCGGGCCATGCGGTTGATAGCGTAGAGCGCCAGTTCGCGCGATTCGCGTTGATGCAGATCCAGCCGGTTGCTATTGAGCAAGGCTTCAGGTGCATTGCTGGCGGCATTCAGCAGCTTGTGATCGATCTTTGATGGGGCGCTTAAATAGGCCTCGATCTTGAGGACGGTAGCGGTGTTATTGTTTGCCAGCAGCAGGCGGATGCGCTGCCAGATATCGTTCTGGCTGATGTATTGTTTGGCAATCAGCATGTCGAACAGGTCGTCGCAACTGGCAGGCATTTCCTTGCCGGTAAACCATAATGCTACGCCGTCTTTGAGCGCCAGCGGCTGGCCCTGGGCAATGCGCGCTTGTAGCGCATAACATTGTAAATCCATGTCCGGATTGACTGCGAGAGGGTATTCGTTGAGATAGGTTGTCCAGTCCTGTTGCTGCCCGAGCTGGTGCAACCAGTTGCTGCGCAGCTTGTTGGATAACGGGGTGTCGCTGTTGCGGTCGATAAAATAGCGTATGTCGTCAGGACTGGCGGTTTTGAGTTGCGAACTGATCAGCCAGTATTGCACATACGGCAGCAATACCGAATTTTGCAGGCGTTGGGCATAGTCCGGCAAACGCTGAATTTGACCGGTACGAAACGCTTCGCGCGCCGCAGTAAAGTCGCTGTCGTCGTCGGCATGGGCCAGTATGCTGACGGCAAGGATGAGGCAGGCAAGGAAAAAACGCATCTAGTTCAAAAACAGTCTGTAAGCCGCGTTATTCGTTTCATCCCAGTATGGGTAACCCAGACGGTCGAGTGAGGCATGGAAGTCTTCCTGCTCATGCGGCGGTACCTGTATGCCGACCAGCACGCGCCCATAATCCGCACCGTGATTGCGGTAGTGGAACAGGCTGATGTTCCAGTTCTGGCTGAGTGTATTGAGGAAGCGCATTAATGCGCCCGGGCGTTCGGGAAATTCGAAACGGTAAACCAGTTCGTGCTTCACTTGCGGCGCATGTCCGCCGACCAGATGGCGCACGTGCAGTTTGGCCATTTCGTTATCGGTCAGGTCTATGGTGGTGAGGCCGCTGGATTGCAGCAAACTGATCAGATCGGCGGCTGCTTGCCGGTTGGGTACTTGCACGCCGACGAATACATGTGCGTCCTGATTGTCGGCATAACGGTAGTTGAATTCGGTGATGTTGCGTGCGCCCAGCAAGGCGCAGAATGCTTTGAAGCTGCCCGGCGTCTCCGGGATGGTAACGGCGAGGATGGCTTCGCGGCGTTCGCCCAGTTCGGCGCGTTCCGCAATGTAACGCAACCGGTCGAAATTCATGTTGGCACCGCTGGCAACGGCGACGACAGTGCTGTTGGATATCTGTTCACGCGCGCACCAGATCTTGGCGCCTGCGACGGATAGCGCGCCGGACGGCTCAAGAATGGAGCGGGTGTCTTCGAATACATCCTTGATTGCTGCACAGATCGCGTCGTTATCGACACGGATGATTTCATCCACGTACAGACTCGCCAGTCTGAAGGTTTCTTCACCGACTTGTTTGACGGCTACGCCATCGGCAAAAATGCCGACTTGCGACAGCAGTACACGCTGCTGTTCCTTGAGCGACCTTGCCATGGCATCGGCATCTTCCGGTTCGACGCCGATGACCTTGATGCCGGGTTTAAGGCGTTTGATATATACAGCCATGCCCGCGATCAGTCCGCCGCCGCCAACCGGGATGAAGATCGCATCTATGGGCGCGCTGTGCTGGCGCAAGATTTCCATCGCCACGGTACCTTGTCCGGCGATGACAGCCGGGTCGTCATAGGGGTGGACGTAGGTTGCGCCAGATGTTGCCGCAAGATTTCTGGCATAGGCATAGGCGTCGTCGTAAGTGTCGCCAACCAGTATGGCTTCGGCACCGCGCGCTTTGACTGCGTTGACCTTGATTTGCGGCGTGGGCGTGGGCATGACGATGGTCGCGCGGCAACCGAGTTTTTGCGCGGCGAGGGCTACGCCTTGGGCATGATTGCCGGCCGATGCGGTAATAACGCCGGCGTTTAACGCATCCGCCGATAGCCCGGCCATTTTGTTATAGGCGCCGCGCAGCTTGAAGGAAAATACCGCTTGCAGGTCTTCGCGTTTCAGGTAGATGTTGTTGCCGATGCGTGCAGACAGATTGGGGGCGAGCTCCAGCGGGGATTCTATGGCTACATCGTAAACGCGTGCGGTAAGTATGTCGGCCAGGTAGTCGTGGGTAAGGTCTTGGTTTGCCATGATGCGGTTGGTGTCTAACAGAATGCTAAGATTAACAGACCTTGCGCCATTTGTGAAAATTCTGATTTATGGTTATCCTCTTTGTTTTTGTAATGAGCAAGTGAAGCGGGGACGACAATGACACAAGATGAATTGAAACAGGCCGTGGCGCGTGCCGCGGTTGAGTATGTGCCGCAAGGCATTATCGGTGTGGGGACTGGGTCGACGGCGAATTTTTTTATTGATGAGCTGGCCAAGGTCAAGGGGCGTTTCGACGGTGCTGTTGCCAGTTCTGAAGCTACCGCGCGTCGCTTGTCGGGGCACGGGATCGCCGTGTACGAATTGAACGATGTCGGCGAGCTGGAAATATATGTGGATGGCGCCGACGAAATTACTATGCATATGCATATGATCAAAGGCGGCGGCGGTGCTTTGACGCGTGAAAAAATCGTGGCGGCTTGTAGCAAGCAATTCATTTGCTTGGCCGATGCTTCCAAGCTGGTTGATGTGCTGGGCCGCTTCCCCCTGCCGGTAGAGGTGATTCCGATGGCACGTAGTTACGTTGCGCGCGAACTGGTCAAACTGGGCGGCGAGCCTCGGTTACGTGAAGGTTTTACTACCGATAACGGCAACGTGATTCTCGACGTGCATGGATTGAGCATCATGAACCCGGTGGAGTTGGAAACGGCGCTTAACCAGATTGTCGGCGTGGTTACCAACGGGTTATTTGCCCAGCGTCCGGCTGATGTACTGTTGTTGGGCACGGCAGATGGCGTGAAAACCATGCGGGCAGGCGGCTGCTAGTTAAGCGGAGTGTCAGTGTCCTGATCCGGCGGTGCGGAAGCCGGTACGCTATATGCCTCATTTGCCCATTGTCCCAAATCGATCAGGCGGCAGCGTTCTGAACAGAACGGGCGATAACGATTGGACGGCACCCATTCGACGGGTTTCTGACAAGTCGGGCATTTGACTATGGCGGGCGGTTTCATAGGTTGCAGAACGTCAGGTTAAATTCGATATTTTCCGTACACTGGCTGGGGTGCTCCTGGGTGACAGTGAGAAAACGTATACTGAGGGCATATTTATTGGCGCTGGTTTCCGGTACACAGGGTAGGTTTTGATTGAGGCTGATTTTGAGCAATTGTGCATTGCGCCCGCCCAGCATTTGTTGATACCCGCCCTTAATGGCCAGTACCGGCTGCGTTTGCCCGCTTTCCCGCAACAATTTCAGTACGACGCTCAAACCCTGGTAGATAGGCAGCATGGGTGTGATCCATGCCGCAAGATCGGCACGGCGCTGTGCAACTGCGGTGTGTAGCCAGTAGTGGTAAGCAGGGAGGTCGAACTCGCAGGTGCCTCCCGGTATGTTGGCACGTTGTTTGACGTTCATCAGCCATTCATAATCCTTGAGGTGCTGCCCGGGTTTCCCCGCAAGGCCGTGGATGGATTTCAGGCATTGGCTGATTTCCGTGAGTATTTCGGTAAGTTTGTTCTGATCTATGGCGGCATTGCGGCGTAGCGGTTCCAGTCCCTGACGTTGTCGTTCCAGCTCTTGCAGAATATCCGACTTCAAATCGGCGCGTGCAGCTACCTCGATGATTTCGAAAATGGCTAGCAAAGCTGCATGATGCGGCAGCGGATCGTCAAGCGTGGCAAAATAGAGCGCTTTTTGAAATAAGCTCTCTAGTCGAAGTAAGGTGCGGACACGCTCACTGAGTGGGTATTCGTAATGAATCACGAGTTGGGTTGCGTAATGGCAAGCATGGAATGCAAACTGGATTCTGACATGATAAGGTTTGTGTTGGCAAATGCTAATGCGTTGTGGACAAGTTATGCGCCTGCAATAGGTAACTTTGGTGCAATTGCATTACTTGCTGCTGCGTCAGCTCGGGTGTGTCCTGATTCAGGATGACATCGTCTGCTTGCTGTAATCGCTGTTGTCGGGAAGCTTGATTTGCCATAATGCGCTGCACGGCATTGGCGCTTAAATTACTGCGCGCCATGGTGCGGCTGATTTGTTGCTGTTCATCGCAATCGACTACCAGTATGCGTTGCACCAGATGTAAATAACGTCCGGTTTCAATTAACAGTGGTACTGCCAATAATATATAGGCAGCATCCGTATGTCGTGCTATTGCTTCGATGACAGACTGATAAATCATGGGATGCAGGATTGCTTCCAGTTTGTCCTTGGCCGCGGCATCATTGAAAACGAGCTCGCGCATCAGCGTGCGATTCAGTGCGCCATGTTCATCAATGTAATCGGTGCCGAATACGTCGGCGATTGCCGGGATGGCGGGGCCGTGTGCGGCAGTAAGCACATGGGCAATTTCATCCGTATCGATAATGGATACACCTAGTTCGGCAAACAGCTGGCTCACGGTGGTTTTGCCGCAGCCTATGCCGCCGGTCAGCCCGACTATGAATGTCATGTGAGCGTCGCAAGATAGCTTTGCATGATGCCTGGGCCCCAAAACAGGGCAATCAGCCCGCCGCCTGCCAGATAGGGGCCGAACGGAATAGGCACTGAGCGGCCCTGTTTGGCCAGTATGATCAGGATGATGCCGACTATGGCGCCGACTGCCGAAGACAGTAAAATGACGAGCGGCAGCATGCTCCAGCCCAGCCATGCGCCAATTGCAGCGAGCAATTTGAAATCGCCAAAACCCATACCTTCCTTACCTGTGGCGAGTTTGAACAGCCAATATATGCTCCATAGGCTCAAATAACCGACCATTGCGCCGATGACGGCGGACTGCAGCGGGACGAAGGTCGATTGCAGGTTGAATAACAGCCCCAGCCATAATAATGGCAGGGTAATGCTGTCCGGCAGCAATTGGATATCGAAATCGATAAAGGTGAGTGCAATCAATGCCCAGATCAGGAAGATTGCACCAATCGCGCTGGCGTTCATGCCGAAATGGCCGGCAGCTGCCGCCGACAATATCCCGGTCAGGGCCTCAATGACGGGATAACGCGGGCTGATGCGCGTGTTGCAACCGGCACATTTGCCGCGCAGCCACAGATAGCTGACGATGGGAATGTTTTCCAGCGCGCTGATTTTGTGCCCGCATGACGGACATGCAGAACGCGGTACCGATAGGCTGAATGGCGCCTGATCGGAGACAGGTTGATCATTGAGTGCGGCACACTGTTCGTGCCACTCGCGTTCCATGATTTTGGGTAAGCGATAAATCACCACGTTAAGGAAACTGCCGACCAATAGTCCCACTACCCCGCATGCGATAGTGAATAATACCGGGTCGGCTTGCATTAAAGCGAGCATATGTTGAGAACCTTTGTGATTAGCCGACCACGCTGCCCATTTTGAAAATAGGCAGATACATGGCAATAACCATGCTGCCGATCAGCCCGCCCAGTACCACCATGATTACGGGTTCCATCAGGCTGGAAATAGAGGCAACCGCATCATCGACTTCGGCCTCGTAGAAATCGGCTACTTTCCCCAGCATGGAATCGAGTGCGCCGGACTCCTCGCCGATGGCAACCATTTGCTGCACCATGTTGGGGAAAATGCCGCTGTTTTGCATCGAAATAGTGAGGCTGGTGCCGGTGCTGACTTCGGAGCGGATTTTCATGGTGGCATGGTAGTAGACGATATTGCCTGCTGCGCCGGCCACGGAAGTGAGCGCTTCCACCAGCGGTACGCCTGCGGCAAACATGGTGGACAAGGTGCGGGTCCAGCGGGCTATCGCCGCTTTTTCCAGAATGGCACCGAATATCGGTAGTTTCAGCATGGCACGATCCATGACTTCCTGCATTTTTCGCGAGCGTTTCCATGTATAGAAAAAGAACCAGAACCCGCCGCCTAAAGAGCCGAATATCAGCCACCAGTAGTGTACAAAGAAATCGGATATGCTCATCATGATCAGGGTCGGGGCAGGTAAATCGGCGCCGAAGCTGCTAAATAATTCCTTGAAAGCCGGAACCACGAATAGCATGATGACTGCCGTTATGACAAATGCGACGATGATGATGGATAACGGATAAAACAGGGCCGATTTGATTTTCCCTTTGATAGCGAGGGTTTTTTCCTGGTAGGTGGCAAGCCGTTCGAGTACGCCGTCAAGGATACCAGCCTGTTCGCCGGCATCGACCAGATTGACATAGAGTGTGTCGAAGTAGAGTGGGTATTTTGCAAAGGACTTGCTCAGGCTGTTGCCGCCTTCGATGTTGGTCTTGATGTCGATGAGCAGTTTTTGCACGGCCGGGTTGGCATGGCCTTTGGCGACGATGTCGAATGCTTGCAGCAGCGGTACCCCGGATTTCATCATGGTGGCGAGCTGGCGCGTAAACAGTGCAACATCTTTTGGCGTGATTTTCTTGCCGCCGGTGAATGAGCTTTTTTTCTTTATCTTTTTGACATTGATGCCTTGGCGCCGTAACGTCGAGCTGACGACGGCTTCACCGCCGGCTATCATTTCGCCTTGTACTTTTTTGCCGCTTTTATCCGTGCCTTCCCAGCTAAAGGCGACGTCTTTTTGTGCCTGGGTTTTTTTTGCGACAGCCATATTTTAGATTCTCCGAATTCTATTTCATTATCAAGTTATGGCGGACAGCCTCGGTTTATTCGTTGGTTACCGATTCAATTTCTTCCAGTGAGGTTAGTCCGGCTCGGACTTTGTCCAGCCCCGAACGTCTGAGGTCTCGTACTCCGTCGCGTCGCGCCTGATCGGCGATGTCGATTGCATTGCCGTTGCTCATAATGATGCGCGTCATTTCGTCGGTAATCGGCATGACCTGATAAATACCTAATCGTCCTTTATAACCGGTGCCTTTGCAGATGTCGCAACCTACGGCATGGTATGGCTGCCAACTGCCGTCGAGTTCTTCTTCGTTAAAGCCAGCGCGCAATAGTGCGGCTTTGGGAATGTCGATGGGCTGTTTGCATTTGCATAGTCTGCGCGCAAGCCGTTGCGCAGTAATTAGAATGACGCTGGATGCAATATTAAATGGGGCAATACCCATGTTCATCAGTCGCGTCAAAGTTGACGGCGCATCGTTGGTATGCAGTGTCGATAGTACCATATGCCCGGTTTGCGCGGCTTTAATGGCAATTTCGGCGGTTTCCAGATCCCGTATTTCACCGACCATGATGATGTCGGGATCCTGTCGTAGAAAGGATTTGAGAGCGGCGGAAAAGGTGAGTCCGGCCTTGTCGTTGACGTTGACCTGATTTACCCCCGGCAAGTTGATTTCGGCCGGGTCTTCTGCGGTAGCGATATTGACCCCGGGTTGGTTAAGGATATTCAGGCAGGTATATAGCGAAACGGTCTTGCCGCTACCCGTAGGTCCTGTCACTAGTACCATGCCGTAAGGGCGCTGTACGGCATCCAGCAATAGTTTCTTCTGATCCGGATCATAGCCTAGCGCATCAATACCCAATGTGGCGCTGGTCGGATCGAGAATACGCATGACTATTTTTTCGCCATACAGGGTCGGTAGTGTGCTGACGCGAAAATCGATGGCGCGATTTTTGGAGAGTACCAGCTTCATGCGTCCGTCTTGCGGTACGCGCTTTTCGGAAATGTCGAGTTTGGAAATAACCTTGATGCGAGAAGATAATTTGTCTTTAATGGCTAAAGGCGGTTGCGCCACTTCGCGCAGGATGCCGTCAAGGCGATAGCGGATACGATAAAATTTTTCATAAGGTTCGAAGTGTATATCCGAAACGCCATCGTTAATTGCATCCAGCAGAATTTTTTGCAGATATCTGACGATAGGTGCGTCATCGATATCCTGGGTGTCGGCTTCGTTGGCTTTCGCTTTGGCCAGGGCTTCGTCATCGGTGAAGTCCAGGTCGAGATCTTCAGTGTCTATACTGGCTAAGGTGTTGTTTTCACTTTCGCCTATCTGGGTGATAAGCTTGCCGAGTTTGTCGTCTTCGACGACGATGATATCTACAGCTTGATTGGTTTGAAACTTGATTTCATCTATGGCTTGAAGGTTGGTGGGGTCGGATACTGCTACCGATAACCTGTTGCCGCGTTGATATAGTGCGACGACGCGCCGATGATGGATGAGTTTGGGGTCGAGAATTTTACGGGGAATAACTTCCGGGTCAATCGCATTCAGGTCGAAGTAGGGAAACCCAAATTGAGTTGCGGCAAATTCTGCAAGCTTGATGGCCTTGATTTTTTTAGTATTCAGTACTTGGGTAACAAAATGTTCATTGTTGCTTTTGGCGTGCTTCATCAAGGCTTCGGCTTCTTCTTCCGTAAGCCATTGCTGGCTTACCAATGCGCGCGCGAGGCCTGTTAGGACTATGGGTGATGAAGTGGCTGACATGTTTTAGAATAATGGTAGGTAATTAAACAGACTGATTATATTTTCACCAATAATAATGCGCTGAGATAGTGCGTTTGTAAACCCGTCAGGGCGCTTTTTGTTGGGGGAAAATACGGGCTGTTTTGACAGCGCGTTCCTGTACTTGAATGATTTCGATTGGGTAGCGTTCTATCTTCAATGTCGTACCTGGTTCGGGTATGTCTTCCAGGTGTTCCAGTATCAGGCCGTTAATGGTTTTCGGGCCCGTTTCAGGGAGGTTGAGCTTGAGCTTGCGATTGATCTGGCGGATAGGGCTGATGCCTTCAACCAGCCAGCTGCCATCGGGCTGCGGTATGTAGCCGGTTAATTGAGGATATGCCGAGTTACCTAGTTCGCCGACAATTTCTTCGAGGATGTCTTCCAGCGATAGCAATCCCAGCAATTCGCCGTATTCATCAACAATCAGACCGATACTGCGCTGGTTTTCCTGGAATTGCCGCAGCTGGCTGAATAGCAAAGTGCCGGATGGAATGAAATAGGGCTCCTGTGCATTGGCGAGGATGGTGTCGCTGTTGATATCGTTGTTACGTAGATCTCTGGCGATGTCGCGTAAATGAATAATGCCTAGAATGTCGTTAAGTTGATCGCGGTATATGGGGAGGCGCGTGTGATGACTGCTGGTTAGCTGGCGTGTAATGATGTCAGCCGATTCGTTTACGGCGATAGCTTCTATTTGATGCCGTGGCGTCATAACGTCGTCTACGGTTATTTTTTCCAGGTCAAGCAGGTTGAGCAATATGCTTTTGTGTGTCGACGGGAGGAGCTTCCCCGATTCCAGTACCAGAGAGCGCAGTTCTTCTATACCCAGAATGTTCTCGCTGCTGTCTACATTGGGACGTAAACGCATTAGCCGTAATAACGCCTGTACAAATAAATTGACGAACCAGACTACCGGGTAAGCAAAGGTCAGCAGCGGACGCAGAATAAAGCTGGCTGTCAGCGCAATCTTTTCCGGATAGGCTGCGCCGAGGACTTTGGGCGTGACTTCGCTGAAAACCAGAATCGCAAAGGTGACGATTAGCGTGGCGATACCGAGCACCCATTCGCTATTGCCGAACAGCCGTATGGAAATGTAGGTGACCAATGTCGCCGAAGCGGCGTTGATAAGGTTGTTGCCCAGTAAAATTACGCCGAGCAATTTGTCGGTGCTGGCCAGCAATTCAACAGTGCGTTTGGCGCCACGATGGCCTTGCCTTGCCAGATGGCGAAGTCGATAGCGGTTGATCGCCATCATGCTGGTTTCGGATGCGGAAAAGAATGCCGACAGTAGCAGTAAAGCAAGTAGCGCCAGCAACAGCACGCCAATTGAAAGATCGTTCAAGCTAGGGCCGGATCAATAACGAAGAAGTGCTCAGTTTAGAGCTTGTGGGGGGCTTGTCAAGTGATGCGGGTAATGGATAGGCGACAGCGCCAAGCGCTGTCGCAGGCAATATTACTTGCCCATGTGCGGCGAAGATGAATACCGTTCCATCATGGTGCGATCTTTCCAGACCTTTTCATCCAGTACTGCAGAAGGAATGCTGAATTGGTTCTCTTGCGCAACAGCCGTTTCCATAACGATTTTGGTGACGTCGTCATAAGCGATTTTGTATAAGAATCCGCTTTTGTCGGTCATGCGCGCGATCATTGCGGATTCGAACATTTTATATACGTAGATATTGGCTGGGCGCAGCTTGCCATCCGGCGAGCGCCAGGTGATAGTGTAACGTGTATTTTCTTTGAAGTTGCTCTTGTCCACTGCCATACTCCTATTGTCGCTGAGCATTATGCTCGGTTTTTGAATTCAAATTGCATTTGCCGGATTGCTGGATAAATGCAAACTGGCAAAACTTTATCATGGAAAGATGTGGGCGTAAACAACACGCATAGTGTGGTTATATTTGATTTAATAATATTTATACCCCCATTAAAGATTATAGTTTGCGTTATGCGTATGGGTTGGGAGAGAATGGAATGCTCAGGTTTTTGTCCACTTTCTTACAAAAGTCGCTATCCCAATGAATGCAATTGTAAAAATCGAAAATCACGACAAGCAGGAAATCAAATTCACTACTTGTTACATGTGTGCTTGCCGCTGTGGCATTAAAGTCACGCTGGAAGAAGATAAGGTTCGGTTCATACAAGGTAACCGCAATCACCCGACCAATCAGGGCGTGTTGTGCGCCAAGGGGTCTGCGGGGATTATGAAGCAATATTCTGCGGCCAAGTTGCGCAAACCGTTGATGCGCAAGCCGGGTTCGGAGCGTGGTGAAGGTGAATTTGTCGAGATCGAGTGGGATCAGGCGCTGGATATGCTAACCAGTCGGCTGTCGGAAATCCGCGCGACCAATCCGTCCAAGCTGGCCTTCTTTACTGGCCGCGATCAGATGCAGGCGTTGACGGGGCTCTGGGCGCAACAATTCGGCACGCCGAACTGGGCGGCGCATGGCGGTTTCTGCTCGGTTAATATGGCTGCTGCAGGTCTGTATTCCATCGGTTTTTCATTCTGGGAATTCGGTGCGCCGGATTGGGATTACGCCAAATATTTTATCTTGTGGGGTGTGGCAGAAGACCACTCCTCCAATCCAATTAAAATCGGCCTGGAAAAGCTCAAACGCCATGGCGGCAAGTTTGTCTCCGTAAATCCTGTGCGTACCGGGTATTCGGCGATTGCAGATGAGTGGATTCCGATCAAGCCGGGCATGGATGGTCTGTTGGCATTGTCTGTCGTTCACGTACTATTGTCGCGCGAACTGTTCGACTGGGATTTCCTGCTGCGTTATACCAATACTGCGTGGCTGGTGGTGGATACCCCAGGCCAAAAAGGGCATGGCCTGTTCTTGCGCGATGAGCAGGGTAATCCGCTGGTATGGGATGTTGAAAAAGAGACCTTTGCCAACGGTTTGGCGAAGGATGTCGCGCCAGCGCTGTTTGGCGATTTCGTGGCGCCCGACGGCCGTCCGGTGAGGACGGTGATGAGTTTGACCGCCGAGCGTTATCTGGATGAGCGTTATGCGCCCGAGAATGTGGCGCAGGAATGCGGTGTGCCGGCTGAAACCATAGAGCGCATGGCGCTGGAGATGGCGCATGTAGCATTCAAGGAAACGGTCGAGCTGGATATCGAGTGGACTGATAGCTGGGGTCGCAAGCACGACAAGGTAATCGGTCGTCCGGTAGCGATGTACGCAATGCGCGGTATTGCAGCACATTCCAACGGTTTTCATGCCTGCCGCGCGGTGCATTTGATCCAGATGCTGCTGGGCGCGCTGGATGGCCCGGGTAATTTCCGTGCTCGCGCGCCTTATCCGAAACCGATTCCGCCGCACCAATTGCCGGAAAACAATATCGATGTGATCAATGCGCCAAATACGCCATTGACGCGTACGCCGCTAGGGTTCCCGACGCGTCCAGAAGATCTGGTAATCGATGCGGATGGCAAGCCGTTGCGAATCGACAAGGCTTATTCATGGGAAATACCGATTGCTTCCCACGGGTTGATGCATATGGTAATTACCAATGCCACCAATCACGATCCTTATCCTATCGATACATTGTTGTTGTTTATGTCGAACATGGCGTGGAATTCGACGATGAATACCAAAAATGTGCAGGATATGCTGCGCGAGAAGGATCCGGCCAAGCCTGATCAGCATAAAATACCGTTCCTGGTAGTGGTCGATGCGTTCCATTCCGAAATGGTCAATTTCGCCGATCTGGTGTTGCCTGATACAACTTATCTGGAGCGGCACGATACGATTTCGTTGCTTGATCGCCCGATTTCCGAACCGGACGCTGCGGCAGATGCTATTCGTTACCCGCTGGTCAAGCTGGACCGTGACGTTCGGCCCTGGCAAGAGGTGATGGTAGAACTGGCATCTCGCCTCAAGTTCCCGGCGTTCACCAATGCCGATGGCACGCCGAAATTCAAGAATTACCCCGACTTTATTGTGAATTATGAGCGGGCACCCGGAATCGGATTCCTGGCTGGTTGGCGCGGTAAAAACGGCGAAAAGTCGTTGAAGGGCGAGCCGAATCCGAAACAGTGGGAAAAATATATCGAGCATGAATCGTTCTTTGCGCACCATTGGCCGGATAGCCAGAAATATAACCGGTTTGCCAACAAGGAATATCTGGATATTGCCGCGGATGTCGGTTTTGTGGGTAAGTCCGAACCGATCATCATGCAGGTATATTCCGAGCCGTTGCAAAAATTCCGCCTGGCTGGGCAGGGTTTATACGATGGTCCGCAGCCGACTAGTCCGGTGGATCGCGAACGTCTGGCTACCTATTTTGACCCGTTGCCTATGTGGTACAAACCGTTGGAACAGGAACGGGTCGATGAGAAAGAGTACCCCTTCTTTGCACTAACCCAGCGTCCGATGCTGATGTATCACTCATGGGATTCGCAGAATGTGTGGCTGCGTCAGATTCTGGCGCAAAACTACATGTACATGAATCGGGGTCAGGCAGCTCGTATGGGTTTGCAAGACAATGACTGGATATGGGTAGAATCGCATAACGGCAAAATACGCTGTCAATTACGTACCATGGAAGGTACACAGGAAAATACCATCTGGACCTGGAATGCGATCGGCAAGCAAGGCGGTGCATGGGGCTTGAAGGCGGATGCGTCTGAAGCCAAAAAAGGTTTCCTGCTGAATCACCTGATTTCAGAATTGCTGCCTGCCAAACAGGGCGAGCGCCGTATTACCAACTCTGACCCGGTAACCGGACAGGCGGCCTGGTTCGATTTAAGAGTTAAGGTATACAAGGCTGCAGAAGGTGAAACGGGTAGCTGGCCTGAGTTCCCCGCTTTGAAACCGCTGCCGTGGGATGACGGCCAGCGTCCCGATGTGCTGCGCTACAGTACGCGCACCGACGACTAACGCTGAGCATCGCTTTGATTTTAGGAAGAGATAAATGAGATTAGGTTTAGTAATCGATTTGGACGTGTGCGTGGGTTGCCATGCGTGCGCCATTGCCTGCAAGGAATGGAATGCATCGGGAGCGACCGCGCCTTTGACCGACTATCAGCCTTACGGCGCCGAGCCTTCGGGTGTGTGGTTCAATCGTATTCGCAGTTATGAGGTGGGTGAGTATCCGAATAACAAAACGATTAATTTCCCCATGTCCTGTATGCACTGCGAGGATGCCGACTGCGTCACGGTATGTCCGACGGGTGCGTCTTACAAGCGCTCGGAAGACGGGATAGTGCTGGTTGATCAAACCAAGTGCATGGGCTGTAATTATTGCTCGTGGGCATGTCCTTACGGCGCCCGTGAGCTGGACCGTGAATCGGGCACCATGAAGAAATGCACATTGTGCATAGATCGCATATACGACACGGCGATGCCGGTTGAAGAGCGTCAGCCGGCCTGCGTGCTGACTTGCCCGGCGCATGCCCGCATGTTTGGTGATATGGACGATGCGAATTCGGCGGTAAGTGTCGTCATTCGTGAGCGAGGCGGCTATCAGCTTATGCCTGAGTTGGGATATAACCCTACCAATCATTATTTGCCGGTACGCAAAGCCAAGCCGATTCCTACTGAGAACTTGGGGAAAACGGGCTTTAAAGACAGGTTGAAGGGTATTGCAAACAGAATCGTTAAACGCTAGCCGGTTGCGGCATGCGACGTATAGTTAATTTTAGGGAGTAAGAAATGCATCCCGCATTTTCGGTCATATTTTTTACGGTAAGTTCTGGTGCAGGTTTTGGGTTGTTTGCCTTATTGGTGCTGGCGGATCTGCTGGGGTTGGGTGGCGGCTTGTCGACGGAGCAGAAATTGACGGCGGGTATTGTTGCCTTGTTTCTGATCTCTGCGGGTTTGTCGTCGTCTGTATTTCATTTGGCAAATCCAAAGAATGCCTGGCGTGCGTTTAGTCGTTACCGCACTTCGTGGCTGTCACGGGAGGGCGTATTTGCAGTTGCGTTTTTTCCGTTTGCGATTGTGTATTTGGGATTGACTTGGCTAAATCTGGCCGGCTTTGATTGGCTGAGAGTGGCAATGGGAATAGCTGCTGTGATGTTGGCCTGGATAACTATATTTAGTACGGGCATGATTTATGCGTGCTTAAAGACAATACGTCAGTGGAATTCACCGTTGGTGCCGGCCAATTATTTGGCGCTGGGGCATTTTTTGGGGGCGTTGCTGTTGCTGGCGGTGGCCAGCGGGGGAGGCGTTGCTTTGGGACCTTACATTTCGCTCACTATGGGTTTGCTCGTGGTGGCCGCGGCCTTGAAAGCTATTTATTATTTCTGGATCGTCAATCCCGGCGCAACTTCGTCAATTCAAACGGCAACCGGATTTACCAGAGGTACGGTCCGGCTGCTGGATACGGGGCATACGCATGGTACTTTCCTGACGCAGGAGTTCGGTTTTAAAATAGCGCGTCAGTTTTCGCTGCTGCTGAAAGTAATTGTTTTTGCAGCTGCATTTGCGCTTCCGGCAGTGCTGCTGCTGATCGCGCAACCGAGTCAGGATAACCTTTTTATGGTCGCTGCTGTGGCTATATTGGGGATAGTTACGGAGCGCTGGTTGTTCTTCGCGGAAGCGCGCCACGTAGTCAATTTGTATCATGGCGCTCAGCGAACATAAATATATAAGAAAACTATTTGCATCGTTTCATCATTTTGGTATATTAGTAAACTTTGATAAATTTGGGGCAGTTATGTACGGTTTTAAAGAGGTTGATGTGCAGGGTTTGGAGGAATTAAAAGCAAACTCGAACTGCATGTTGATTGATGTGCGTACAGATGCAGAAGTGTCGCGAGGTGGTATCGAAGGTGCGGTGCATATACCGCTGCATTTGCTGCCATTGAAAGCGCAGGATTTGCCTAGTGATCGCCCGATTGTTTTTTATTGCCAGTCCGGTGGGCGCTCAGCGCAAGCTTGTTCATTCGTGGCGTCAAAGGGTGTCGGTGAGGTTTATAACCTCCAGGGCGGCATAATGGGTTGGATTCGTTCCGGTAAACCCCTAACATCAATATGAAATTTTGACTCGTATATAATTTCGAGTTGGGTTTGTGAATTTTTTAACTGAAGGAGACAGAGATGAATTTCGATAAAGAACTGGATGCACGTGGTTTAAACTGCCCATTACCTATTTTGCGTTGCAAAAAAAGCTTGGCAGAATTAACTGCTGGCCAAGTATTGAAGATTGTTGCAACAGACCCAGGCGCGATTAAGGATTTTGAAGCGTTTGCTAAACAAACCGGCAATGAATTATTGTCTTCTGCGCAAGCAGGCGGTGAGTTTACTTTCTTTATGAAGAAGAAATAATAAATTGGTAGTGTCGCTGAACGCATGCGTGTGTTCAGCGATATGAAAAAAGAATGAGGAGTTAAACATGGATCAAAAGAAGCTTGCAATCATAGCAACCAAAGGCACACTGGATTGGGCGTATCCGCCATTCATTCTGGCGTCTACCGCTGCTGCACTTGATTATGCAGTGGAAATATTTTTTACGTTCTATGGCTTGCAGTTGGTTCGCAACGATCTTTCCGTGTTGAAAGTCAGTCCTTTGGGTAATCCGGGGATGCCCATGAAAATGCCGTTCGGACCGAAATGGTTTCGCGGTATCAATTGGAACGTGCCGAATGCCATACAGGCTTTGGTGCCGGGATACGAATCATTGGCAACCGTGCTGATGAAACAAACAATCGCCAACAACGGCGTGGCAACAATCGCAGATTTAAGAATGATGTGTCAGGAAGCCGATGTGAAGTTTCTGGCTTGCCAAATGACGGTAGAATTGTTCGGTTTCGAGCATAGCGACTTTATCGACGGCTTGGAGTACGTTGGCGCTGCCTCCTTCTTCTCGTTTGCAGGTGATTCGGATATTTGTTTGTATCTTTAAGATTTTGCAATAAATTAACTGTAGATTATAGGTAGTGAAGCCGGGGACAAAATTTCCGGCTTGTTACCGAAGCGGTTTGGTAGATCCACCGAGCTGTCAAATAACTGGTTGCGGGTGTTGACCGGTTCCAAAATTTAGCCATTTCCTACTGAAAATGGTATTATTTTCGTCTTGATATTTTGATTGTCTGGGCTACGCTGAATGAACCCCAGTCTTTAATGTTACGGCATGATTAATCGAGAGGTACATAATGGCAACTTACGCTGAAATGCGCGAGATTTATGATGATATACGTAGCGACTTTCGTTATGATCATGAATTGAATGGGTGTTTGAATTGCGGTATTTGTACCGCTACCTGCCCGTCAGCGCAATTTTATGACTACAGCCCGCGTGAAATAGTTCAGTTGTTGTGGACGGAAAACGTTGAGCAAATTTATGATGCAATGCAGGAAAAGATCTGGGCATGTGCGCAATGCATGACGTGTGCAGCGCGTTGCCCATTTAAAAATTCACCTGGTGGTTTGGTGATGATCATGCGCGAAGTGTCTATCAAGCATGGCATGCAATCCGCCAAGGACGTGTTGCGCCCGTTTGGCCGCGTGATGCTGAAGTTGATTACGACAGGCAACCAGTTGTCGCCTGACATGATTCAGCCGGATCACTTCCCGGATTGGGGTCCTAATATTCAGAAAGTTGAAGGCGATCTTAAGACATTGCGTAAAGCAATTCCTGTTCGTACTTTGCAAACGACCGATACTGCTTGGGAAGTTTCTTTGAAAACGTCGGTAGAGATGTATACCATCTGGGAAATGACCGGTGTGCTGTCCTCGCTGGAGGCAATGGATGAAAATCTGTTCGACGTTATCGAAGACTTTATCGATGAAAAACGCGAAGAGTACGAAGAGTGGTTGGAAGAGCAGGAAGAAGACTGATCGTTCGCTATAATTCTGTAAGTTAATTTATCAGGAGATCCATTATGAGCAATATTGCCAGTGGAAATGAAAATGAAGGAATTGCTGGTCACGGTTCGTTTTTCCAGCAAACCAATCTGTCTGGAGCTGAAGCTACCAAGGCGACTGAATGGGTGCGCAAGCACGTAGACAAGCGCACTATCGATTTGGGTGAGCGCATGGATGATATACGCGATCACATGTGGGAATTGGAAAAAGATGGACAAATCATCGTTCATCGTATTACCGATGATCATAAACCTGTGGATGTGCAAACATTGTTCGGCTGGAATAAACGCATTCCGACCACGCAGCTGTGGCATCACAAATCTTGCGGACAGTGCGGCAATATTCCGGGTTATCCGACATCCATCCTGTGGTTCATGAATAATTTCGGATATGTGCCAGGCAAGGATTATCTGGATGAAACCGATCAGACTTCCTGCACAGCGTGGAACTATCATGGTTCGGGCATCGGCAACGTAGAATCGTTGGCTGCCGTATTCATGCGTAACTTCCATCAGGCTTATATTTCCGGCAAACAGCACGGTTTTGAAGCGGGCCATTTTTACCCACTGGTACATTGCGGTACTTCCTTTGGTAACTACAAGGAAATTCGTAAGTATCTTGTTGAGTCAGCTGAACTGCGCGAACGCGTGACCAAGATATTGGGCAAGCTGGGTCGTCTGGTAGACGGCAAGCTGGTTATTCCTGAAGAAATCATTCACTACTCGGAATGGGTGCACGTTGTGCGCAATCGTATTGCTTCCGAGTTGCAAACTGTTGATGTGTCCAACATTCGTGTAACGATGCATGCCGCATGCCACTATTACAAAATGGTGCATGAGGACGCAATTTACGATCCAGAAATTCTTGGGGGTAATCGTACGGCTGTAGGTAGTTCGATGGCTATGGCGTTAGGCGCACAAGTTATTGATTATTCTACTTGGTACGATTGCTGTGGCTTCGGATTTCGCCATATTATCTCCGAGCGAGAGTTTACCCGTTCGTTTACCATGGATCGCAAAATACGCGTAGTGCGCGAAGAAGCTAACGCCGACGTGATGCTGGGAATTGATACCGGCTGTATTACCACTATGGATAAAAATCAGTGGATCGGCAAAGCGCACGACAACAATTTTGCAGTGCCTATCATGGCTGACGTGCAATTTGCAGCGCTAGCTTGCGGTGCAGATCCATTCAAGATCGTGCAATTGCAATGGCACGCTTCGCCATGTGAAGAACTGGTTGAAAAGATGGGGATTTCCTGGACGGATGCCAAGAAAACTTTTGAAGCTTATTTAAAAGAAGTTGAAGCAGGTAACATCGAATATTTATATAACCCTGAGCTGGCATTAGGAGGCCGTCAATAAAATGTCTGATACCGTTTTAGTAGTGGGCGCAGGCCCGACTGGTTTATCTGCTGCGGCAGGTGTAGCTTCGATCGGTAAGAAAGTAATATTGGTTGAGAAAGAAGCTGTTCTTGGCGGCGCGCCAATTTTGTCTGGATATGCCAAATTGGTGCCGTCCGGCGAATGGGCGAAAGATGCGATTGGTCGTATGGTCAAACGTGTTGAAGATAATGCAAATGTGACAATTTACAAGTCCACAAAAGTGCTTAAGGTTGAAGGTGAAGCCGGTAATTTCACGGTAACGTTGTCGAACGGTCAATCCGCTAACGTCGGCAGCATTATTCTTGGTACTGGCTTTACTCACTTCGATTCTATCAACAAGCCAGAATGGGGTTTCGGTACGTATGAAGACGTATTGACGACCACGCAGATGGAACAGATGGTTGCTAATGGCAAGATTGCATGCCCATC
Source organism: Sulfuriferula sp. (assembly GCA_031291235.1). GTDB lineage: Bacteria > Pseudomonadota > Gammaproteobacteria > Burkholderiales > Sulfuriferulaceae > Sulfuriferula. Next base: position 47,821 of record JARLJL010000009.1, on the reverse strand, counting down.
TAATGGCCGTGTTCCGGAACGCGTTGCGATTCTGTTATGCGTAGGTTCGCGGGATCGTCAAATCGGTCGCGAATGGTGCTCGAAAATTTGCTGTACCGTTTCTACCAATCTGGCGATGGAAATTAAGGAAATTTCCCCAACCACTGAAGTCTTCATTTATTACATGGATATTCGTACATTCGGTCTGTACGAAGACAAGTTCTACTGGAAATCTCAGGAAGAATTTAAAACCAAGTTCGTTAAAGCGCGTATCGCTGAAGTGACAAAATCGGTTGACGGGCGTTTGCTGGTAAAGGGTGAAGATACCTTGGTTAAGCGTCCTATCGTTATTCCTATGGATATCGTAGTGCATGCTATCGGCATGGATCCAAGCGAAGAAAATCCAGAACTTTCCAAGATATTCGGTATTGGGCTGGAAAAGCACGGATTCGTGGACAAGGGCGAGCATTACACCAGCACATTCAGCAGCACGCGTCGTGGTATCTATGTGGGTGGCGCAGCATTGGGCCCGGAAGATATCGATACCAGCATCTCGCATGGCTTGGCCATGGCGATGCGCGCTGTAGGTGACATGAATGCTCTGGTTCAAAAAGCAGCCTAATAGCGTAGAGGCGGAAGCCGAGCCGGATTTAATAATTCCGGCGGAGCTTTCCATCCCTCTGGATGCGGGTCAGTTCCAACAACGTTTCTCTGCCTTGAAACATATCACGGAAGAAGACGCCGGGATAGATTCGTTTCTAGCTAGTCTGGAAGCAAAGCATCGTCTGTTTGCAAATCTGCTTAATCAGAATGCGATTGAGCAACTGACAATGGATGGCGTTGAAGCATTGCTTGAAACAGTATTTTCCGCAAGACGCAGGATATATCCTGCGTTCGACGCGATGGGAATAACTACAGCAGTCAATGAGATACGCGATTTGCTTTACGGAAAGGCCGTGTTGCTGGAGCGCTTGAACCGGTTTGCCGAGGTCGTGCAGGTCATCGACGATGCCGCTGACAAGGAAACCAGAAAGCAAGCTGCCAAAAATCGTCGTGCTGCTTTTGATTTCGGGGCGGAGATGCTGCACTTTAACGACCCAATCAAGTATCCGCTGATGACGCGCTGGGTGTGGGATCAGAACACAGTAAGCGGTGCGTTAAGAGAGTTCATTCGTGGGAATGATACCTTGCCTGATGTACCTCTGGGTAATAGCCCCGAGATGTACGAAGGAGCGCGTACGTGGCTGGCTGCACAGCTTGCAGAGCAAGGCTTGTACAAAGATGTGCATTACTGGGTTGATTTAGTTCAAGCTCAAGCCTATGCAGAGTACTTTCGCTCCATGGCCGAGGGTATGCTTAGCGCGGATTTTGGTCGTGCGAGTGGACCTGCAGATCATATTAAGAAATTTTTGGGGATAGACTCCCCGGCGAAAGAAGGCATGTCAAGAGTAAGGCACGAGCAAGCTGCATAATCTACGTTCGGCTTAAATGACAGCAAAATATTTTTGCTTGGTTTTGAAGGATTTTAGGAGAAGCTTCAATGGCGATTCATGAAAAAACACTGATAGACCCGGATCGGCTGATATCTAGCGATACCCTGGTTGTTGATGGCGTTGACGTGTCGGGTCACTGGAATACCATGATACTGCCGCGTACGCTGAAAGAATATGATGATGGGTTTGAAACCCACATTAAACAGTTTGCGGGAGCGGAAAACGTTCATCGCTGCTGGCAGTGCGGTTCGTGCACCAATTCGTGCACTATGTACGCGCAAAATACCGATTTTAATCCTCGTTACTGGATTTATCTGACTCGCTTAGGCTTGAAGGACGAAATTCTGAAGGATAAGGACATCATATGGCAATGTGTATCGTGCAATAAGTGCACGAATATTTGTCCAAAGGATGTGCGTCCCGAAGGCGTGATGAAAGCGCTAGCCCACTGGATAGAAGCAGAAGGTTACGGCGAGAAGTCGAAATCATCGATATTCGATGAGGAATTTGCGCGTCAGTGTCTGGAACGCGGTCGCATTGAAGATTCTGAAGTGATGACCAATTTCTACAAAAATACCGATCAGGACATCAAGGAAATGGCTTTGAACGGTTGGCTGGGTATTTTCGTGGCACGTATGAACAAATGGACAGAATTGCGTAAAGGTAATGTGTTCAAATTCCTGGCACGTACGCCTATCATGCATTCCCTGCATATGGGATGGTCTATGTTCTTTAAACCAAAAACCAAGTCCTGGGGCCGTACAGGTGAAGTCCTAAGTCAATACGTGAAAGAACAGAAGGAGTTGGCACATGGCTAAAGTAGCCTATTACCCTGGTTGCGCACTGGAAGGTTCAGGCGGCCCATACGATCGCTCAACGCGTGCTTTGGTGAAGAGCCTTGGCATGGAAATGGAAACAGTGCATGACTGGAATTGCTGCGGAGCGATGGAAGTAAAAAATATCCATCCGATGCTGCAAACCTATATGTCGGCACGTGTCATGGCGATTGCCGGCGAGCAGATGGGTTACGATACTGTGATGGCACCGTGCAACGGTTGCTATCATAATCTGAAGAAGGCCGAATACGAATTGGCGACATCCAAGGAATCGTTGGATACGCTGCAAGGTCTGGCCAAGAAATCCGACGATCCGGTTTATCAAGGTGATGTGCGTACAGTGCATTTGCTTGAATGGCTTATGGAAGATCTGGGTGCAGACGGTATCAAGCAGAAAATTTCCAAAAGCTTGAATGGTATTAAAATCGCCAACTATTACGGCTGCATGTATACCCGTCCACGTCAAATTTTCCCTGAGAAAGATCAGGGCCCGGGAAGTGAGTCAAGCTACAAACCGCATTTCATGGATGATTTACTGGGTGCAGCAGGCGCGGTAAACATCGACTTTCCTCTGAAAACGGCGTGTTGCGGTGGGGCTCATACTCTGTCCGATGCCGATACTTCAACGCAGCTGGTGCTGAATATTATTCAGGCTGCAGAAGACGCCGGTGCTGAAGTGATTGCAACCGAATGCCCAACCTGTCATTCCGGGCTGGAAATGCATCAGGTAAGAGCTGAGACCGAATTTGGTATTAAGACCAACGTCAAGATACTGTATTTTACTCAATTGCTAGGCTTGGCTATGGGGTTGTCTGCTCGTAAGCTCGGCGTGCATGAAAATGTCAGCGATTCTCTGGACTTTTTGCACGAAAAAGGTGTGGTCTAGACTTTCGTAGGGGATGGGCGCCAATATGGCGCCCATTTGTAGCCGACTAAATAATTTGAAAAACTATGGAATGTAACGGCTGCGAATTTCGACCCGAGCTGTATTACGATGATCAATATCAAATTTGGGCGCGTCGCGAAGAAGATGGTAGCCTGACAGTTGGTATGACGGATATTTCCCAGACTGTGGCCGGTAAGATATTGCATGTGCGAGTACGTAGACCGGGTACGCTACGTCCTGTAGGTAAACCGGTAGCGACGATAGAAAGTGGTAAATGGGCGGGCCCAGTGCCTAATGTCTTTGATTGCGTGATCGAGGAAGCCAACCACGACGTACTGGATGACCCGAATTTATTGAATATTGAGCCTTATGAAGCCTGGATTGCGCGTGTACGACCTTCTGGTAGCGTAGAAGATGCGCTTAACGGCATGGTAACTGGCGATGCTGCTCAAGCAGGATATTGCGAGCGCACCAGACGGGAAGACATACATTGTGAAAGAGGCGCGCGATAATGGCTGAACATCATTACCTGGATAATGAAGAAAAGTCAGTTGTTATTGTAATGACTAGCGGTCCTTCCACGCCACACCGTTGCGCTACGCCATTCTATATTGGCGCCATATTGGCCTCAATGGAGGCGGATGTCAGTATTTTCTTTACAATGGAAGCCGTAAAGCTTGCGCAGAAGGGTATTGCAGAAAAACTGACAGCCATGGACGGCGGCAAGACCATCATAGAATTTATTCGTGATGCAAAGGCGGCTGGTGTAAAATTATATATGTGCAAACCGGCTATGCCCGGTTACAAATTGACAGAGTCAGACATTATCGATGAAGTCGATGAAATTGCGAATGCAAGCAAAATGGCTGACTTGATTTTGGCATGTGATAAATCGATGTTTTTCTGATTTATTGCTTAAGTAATTTCGCATTTTTGCGGATTCCGCTTGCAGCAAGCGTTGTTGCAGGCATATTTATTTAGTGAAAACATTCTGAGGAGAAATGAGTATGGCAACAGTACGTGGTTGCAACCTTCCTGACGACCTTTATTATAACGTCGATAATAACGTGTGGGCACGCCGCGAAGCTGATGGCACGCTGACCATAGGCATGACCGCTTATGCTTGCTCATTGGCAGGTGAAATTGTTTCCTACACCCCTAAAAAGGTAGGTAAGGAAATTGAACAGAACAAATCTGTATGTACAGTAGAATCCGGTAAATGGGTTGGTCCAGTTAAAGCGCCTGTAACCGGCGAAATTTTGGCAACCAATCCAGACGTAGCTGGCAAGCCAGGTACGATCAATGCTGATTCTTATGGTAGCGGCTGGCTGGTTAAAATGAAGCCTACCAATTGGGATGGTGAGTCCGGCGCTCTGATCACTGGCGGTGCTGTTGCCGGTGCGTTTGAAACCAAAATGAATGCTGATGGTTTTGGTGGTTGCTAAGCTGTTTGATTGATCTGATGCAACAGGGGCGATTTATCGCCCCTGTTGCTTTCTAAAAGTTCAAAACCCTGTTTTAAAAAGGGTTTCAGGTAAAAAGCATGAATGAATGGCTGGAAATCGTTGAGCGAGTTGAACCTCTGGACGGCGTAGAGCTTGACGCCGAATTGGTTAATGCAATGCAAAGCAAATTTGCGGATTTGCAAGGTGAGCGTGTCGGTCGCGTAAATTTCTATACGCCGACCTTCAAGGCGTTTGCCAGCTCGGAAATTACCGGTTGCGGAAAAAGCGCCTGGCCAGCCATATCGATTACAGGCGGTGACTGCAAATTGCAATGCGATCATTGCAAGGCAAAAATACTGGAGCCCATGATTGCCGCACGCACGCCTGAAGATTTGTGGCGAGTAGTTAACGAGCAAATTAGCGGCGGTGCTCAGGGCATGCTGCTGACAGGCGGCTCCAATCATCGTAATGAAGTGGAATACGATGATTATTACTCGACTATTCGGAAAATAAAGGATACGTTCCCCGATTTCAAGATTGCCATGCACACTGCGCTTGTTGATATGGACATAGCGCGACGTATGGAAGATAGCGGTATTGATGCTGCAATGATGGATGTAATCGGTTCTCAGGATACGATTACCCAGGTTTATCATTTGCGCCGTACCGTCGACGATTTTGAGAAGACGCTGGAATATCTGGTTTCCACCAAGCTGAAAGTAGTGCCGCATATCGTACTCGGCTTGCATTATGGCCACATGCTGGGCGAATGGAATGCGTTGGAAATCATTCAGCGCCATAAGCCTCAAGCCGTTGTTTTAGTGGTGGTGATGCCGTTCTATGCGCCGGAAAATCGTCCATTTATAACGCCTGAGAGCAAGGAAATCGGTCGCTTCTTCATGGATGCACGCGCCGCATTGCCTGATGTTCCATTATTATTGGGTTGCGCCCGCCCGCCGGGTAAAGTCAAAATGGAAATTGACAGTTATGCGGTGATGGCCGGATTGAACGGTCTGGCTCATCCTACTGATGGCATGGTTGAACTCGCTGTTCGTCTTGAGCGCGATGTTCGCGTGACGCCTGCATGCTGTTCGATAGCTATCGGTGATGAGGTCATGGCCATAGAAACTGATGAATCCGGTCTGCAGGTAGATATTCAGCGCGTAATCGAGCATGAGCGCACCAAACGTCCGGCGTTTGCAAGCAGTCTGTCGGGTATCAAAGTGGTGACAGCTGGACAGCCGGAGACGGTTGGCGGATGCTGCAGCTAAATGAATGAAACGGTTAATACCTGGCGCTTACTGGATACCGGTATTCGTAGGGCCGCTGAAAATATTGCGCTCAATCGTGTATTGCTGGAAGCTCGTCAGCAGGACGAAAGTCCGAATACATTACGTTTTCTTGGGTTTGAACCCTGCGCATTGCTCGGGTTTCATCAAAGTGCCGATCAGGAACTGAATCTTGATTATTGCAAAGCTCACAACATAACGGTTCAGCGCCGCATTACCGGCGGCGGAGCGATTTATTTCGATACCGCACAACTGGGCTGGGAATTGTATTTGCATAAACGCGATTTGGGCACTGCCGATATGTCGGCAATATCTCGTCGGATTTGTGAGGCAGTGGCACGCGGGATTTCGACGCTAGGGATAACGGCAGTATTTCGTCCGCGCAACGATATTGAAGTGGACGGGCGCAAGATTTCCGGCACAGGGGGCGCATTTGATGGTGATGCGCTGATGTACCAGGGTACGTTACTTATCGAATTCGACGTGGAAAAAATGCTGAGAGTGTTGAACATTCCAGCAGAGAAATTATCCGGCAAGGCAATTGCATCGGCGCGCGAGCGCGTGACCAATCTGGCCGATTTGCTTGGATGCGTACCGTCTCGAGAAAAGGTTATTGCTGCTATTAGTTCAGCATTGGCCGATGAATTTAAAGTGCAGTTCGAATCAGGTGATTTGAACGCCGTCGAGGATAGGCTGTATACCGCGGCCCTGGCAGAGATCGACCATCCTGACTGGGTGAACATGATAGCGCTGCCGGCGCATGATAGACCGGTGCGCACTGCCGCGCGCAAGTTTGGCGGTGGCATGCTGCGCGTGAATATAGCCTATGACCGGGTGCAGCGCAGACTCAAGCAAGTGTGGTTCAGCGGCGATGTATTTGTTAGTCCGCGTCGTACTTTGGTGGATTTGGAGGCGGCTTTGCGAGATAGCCTCGAAGATAAGCTGGCGAGCGTCGTAACAGACTTTTTTCAACAGCGGTCGGTAGATATGCTAACCCTCACCCCGGATGATATTGTCTCCGTGATTAAGGAAGCGCTGGGCAACGCAGAGGTGGCAGCATGATATATAACGCTGATGTACTGGTGGCTGGATTGGGTCCGGCCGGAGCCGCTGCCGCAGCAGCTGCAGCGCAAGGCGGGCTGTCGGTCATTGGCGTCGATCGTCGTCATGAAATAGGGATACCCGTGCAATGTGCCGAGTTTATACCATTGCCTATGGGCAAGTATGCCAAGGCGGAAGGTGTGCTGTATCAGCATATTGAGGGCATGAAGAGTTTTCTGCCATCCGGTGCGGTAGCTGAAACGGAATTTCCGGGGCTGATGATAAATCGCGCTGCGTTCGATCAGGCGATTGCCGCACAGGCGCGGCAGCACGGCGCTGATTTGCGGCTTGGTAGTCGATTGACGAGTCTGGATAAAGACACGTCGACTGCGACAATTGCTACTGTTGGCGGTGAAATAACGGTTAAGTATAAAGTGCTGATCGCAGCTGACGGCCCGCATTCGACTGTTGCAGAAGCGCTTGGTCTGCCTGAGTTGGAGACAGTCAGTACACGGCAGTACACGGTGCCGCTCCTGCGGGAATATGCTGATACGGATATCTGGCTATCGGCGGATTATCCGGGTGGGTACGCATGGCTGTTCCCCAAAGGTAAATGGGCGAATCTCGGGCTGGGACTGGATAAGCGTTTTGCGGATGACATGAAAATTCCGCTGGATGCCCTGCATCGCCAGCTTATTGCGCAGGGATTGGTGGGCAATGAAATTACCTATCGAACTGGCGGCGCAATTCCAGTGGGCGGCCTGCGCGAACAGTTGGTAGTCGACAATATCATGTTTACCGGGGATGCTGCTGGTCTGACGCACCCGATTACAGGTGCCGGGATAGCTGCCGCAGTTATTTCAGGCGAGCGGGCGGGGGGAGCCGCCGTGGCGCTATTGGCTAGACAGGATCAGGATGCGCTGGCGGATTTCGAAGAAGACGTGCGCGATCAGTTTGAAGTGGCAGTAAGCCGCGCCGTCGAGCGTCGGCGCTGGCTGGATCAGTACTGGAAAACAGAAGCGGCGCAAACAGATGATTTGCACCGCAAAGGCTGGATAGCCTTCCCCGATTATTTTTTGGCATAACCATTTTACATAAGGAGATACGCATGAGCGCAGTCTTGGATCAACCCCAAACCATACAATTCTATCGTCCGGATTATCACGTTAAAACCCCGGACATGCGTTCGCCGGAATACGTGCAAATGAGCACGGCAGCTGCGATCACGCTGGGTCTGGTGCCGGGTAACATGCACCGTACCGCTTGTACCAATTGCCTGAATTTGCTGGTTACTTATCCTGAAGGTTGTCGCGCCAATTGCACCTATTGCGGTCTGGCACGCCATCGCGAAGAAACGCGCGATTATGCGGATCGTAACTTCATCCGTGTGGAATGGCCGACTGCCCGTTTTGACGACGTGATATCGCGCGTCAAATTGGGCAATGACAAAGGGCAATTCCAGCGCATGTGCATTTCCATGATCACGCACCCGAATTCCGATGCGGATACCTTTGTGCTGCTGGATAAATGGATGAAAGAGTTGCCGCATATCCCCGTCTCCATACTTTCCAACCCGACGACCATGGAACGTGAAGATCTCGTCCGTCTGAAGCAAATGGGCGCTGATATCTTTACCATAGCGCTAGACGCGGTCACCCCGGCAATATTCGAACGCACTCGCGGCAAAACTGTCGATAGCCCGCACCGTTTCGAGAAATACTGGCAAGCTATAGAATGGGCTTCAGAAATATTCGGACCGGAAAAATTCGGCGCGCATCTGATCTGCGGCATGGGCGAAACTGAACAGGAAATCCTTGAAGTTTGTCAGAAGATCAAGGACCTGGGCGGCCACAACCACATGTTCGCATTCTTCCCCGAACAAGGCTCCATGATGGAAGATTGGCCGGCATGCGATCGCGGTCAATGGCGCCGCGTGCAACTGGCGCGCTTTATTATTGATTATGCCGGCGGCCACATCAGTAACATGATGTTTGATGCCGAAGGCAAGGTGATCGATTTCGGTCTGGCAGAAGACGAATTGGCTGAACTGGTCAATTCCGGCAAGCCATTCCAGACTTCCGGTTGCCCTGGCAAAGACGATGAAGAAGTATCCGCATGCAATCGTCCATATGGCGATTCCAGTCCGACTGATATTTTCTCATTCCCATTTGCACTGGCGCGTAAGGATGTGGAAAACGTCAAACGCCAAATGGCTGGCGAGGATATCGGCGCCGGTCTGATTTAAAGTTGTTGTACCAGCAGGCGAAGATAGTTGAGAGCAGATTTGCAGCTGCAATCGAATTTCAATTATCTCGCCTGAAGTGTTGCAGAAATGTAACATATGCGTAGATTCGGCCATTTATGACTTGTTCGACGCGACAGTAATAATGTACTATTGGTTCACAAAATAATGACAATATTATTTTTGTTTAAAAAATCTTAATTTATAAGAACTTTTACTTGGAGATAACACTATGAAATTGAAGAAATTATTAGCTGCTATGGCTGTGGCCGGCGTAACTCTGCCAGGCGCTGCTATGGCAACCAACGGTATGTTCTCATCCGGTTACGGTATGGTTGCAAACGGTATGGGCGGTGCGGCAACTGCGATGTCTGAAGATGCCTTTGGTGGTGCAAACAACCCGGCATCCATGGTGTTTGTAGGTGATCGTATTGATTTCGGTATATCTTTGTTTAGCCCGCGTCGCGAAGCAACCGGCGGATCGTTGGCCGGTTTGCCAACCCAAACCGAGCAAAGCGGTAGTAACTATTTCCCTATCCCTGAGTTCGGTTATAACAAGATGATGAACCCCAATTTGTCATTGGGCATAACTGTATACGCTAACGGCGGTATGAATACCAACTATGACGCTTTGTCTAACGGGAAGAACTTGTTGGGTGGTACCGGAAGTCTGGGCGTGAATTTGATGCAATTGGTGATTGCGCCGACTGCCGCTTTCAAGATTTCACCTAACCACTCCATTGGTATTTCTCCATTAATCGGTTATCAACGTTTCAAGGCTGATGGTCTGGATGCATTTACTTCGGCATCCAGTGATCCAACGCATGTTACCAATAATGGTTATGACGATGCTTTCGGCGGCGGTGTGCGTATCGGTTACATGGGCAAAATTACGCCTAAGTTGACCATTGGCGCAGCATATTCGACCAAAATCGATATGCAAAAGATGAACAAATATGCAGGATTGTTTGCTGAACAAGGCAATCTGGACATACCGGAAAACTACAATGCAGGCATTGCATATAAATTCACCCCAGACTTAACCGTTGCTCTGGATTATCAACGGATTAATTACAGCGGCGTAGCGGCTATCGGCAATCCAAGTAATGCAATGTTATCCGGTATCCCATTGGGCGCTAATAATGGTTCGGGTTTCGGTTGGCATGATATCGATGTCTGGAAACTGGGTGCCGAGTACAAATACAACAAGAACTGGATTCTGCGTACCGGTTGGAACCATGGTGATAATCCTATTCAGAATGCTGACGTAACCTTCAACATCATCGCCCCTGGCGTGATTAAGGATCACTTTACTTTGGGTACTACTTACCTGACTTCAACCGGCGGCGAATTGACCGTGGCATATACCCATGGCTTTGAGAACTCGGTTTCGGGTACCGACTTGCTGACTGGCCAACCAGAAACCATACGTATGCACCAGGATACTATCGGCATTGCTTACGGCTGGAAAATGTAATTTGAGCGAAAGCCGGTCACAAGCCGGTGCGTAGCTAAAAACCGAGGGTTAACCCCTCGGTTTTTTTATGGTCGTGGTAAACTTGTTTTGACGTGGCCTATTGAATTGCATATGAACGAGACTGTTAAAGAACATATATTGGTTGTCGATGACGATGACGGTTTGCGCAGTTTGCTGGAGCAATATCTTACCGGCAACGGGTTTGCCGTGAGCCTTGCCGCCAACGGCGCAGCCATGGACGAAATTTTGGCAGCGACGCAGCCGGATCTGGTCATACTGGATCTGATGATGCCGGGCGAAGATGGTTTGTCCATTGCACGTCGCTTGCGCACCGCTACGCACCTGCCGGTGATCATGCTGTCCGCGCGTGGCGAGGATATCGATCGTATCGTCGGACTCGAAGTAGGAGCCGACGATTATCTCTCCAAACCGTTCAACCCACGTGAATTATTGGCACGCATACGCGCGGTACTCAGGCGTAAACAGGATGCGCCGGCTGTTGAGCCGGTGAGCGATGCTGCTAACCAAGTGAGTTTCGGCGAGTATGTGCTGGATCTCGACGCACAGCGACTTACCAAGGCTGGGGCAGAAATTGGTCTGACATCGGCCGAATTCAGCATACTGCAGATTTTTACCAGTCACCCGAACCGCGTGCTGTCGCGCGATCAATTGATGGACATGCTCAAAGGCTACGATCGCGATCCGTTTGACCGTAGTATCGACGTTCGCGTGACGCGTTTGCGCCGCAAGATAGAAAGCAATCCGGCTGAGCCGGCGTATATTCGGACTGTCTGGGGGCAGGGCTATCTGTTTGCGCCCAAGGGATTGAGCAAGTGAGATTTTGGCGACGTCCGGTCAAGTTATGGCCGGAATCGCTGTTCGGACGGACTGCTGCTACTCTGGGGCTGGCTTTCGTATTATTCCAGACTGCCGCATTGGCATTGGTTGCATTTACTGTGCTGATCCCCATGGCACAACGCTCGGCAGACGATCTAGCAGCGTTGATTGTACTGTCCGCGCAAACCTGGGCAGAATTGCCGCCGGAAACGCGGCCGGCGTTCGAGCGGGAGCTGGCCGAACATCATCATCTGCGTATCAGTGAAATAGATAATCCGGCTGATGTGCCCGCAGACCGCTTTTTAAACAGCCGCAACATAGAATCAGCATTATCCAAGCGTACCGGTCAGCATATTTATCTGGAAGCAGGCGAAAATGGCTGGGTATGGGCTGATCTGCAAATGGGCGGACATTATATCCATATCGGATTTGAAAAAAATCGCTACAACATACATTCGCCGCTGGCGGCAGTCGGGCTGGTCAGTCTGGGTGCCTTATTGATCTGGCTTACGGCAATGATTACCGTACGCAGGATTACGCGCATGCTGGCGCAACTGGGCGCGGCAGCAGGGCAGGTGGGGCAGGGGCAGATGCCGCAGCCGCTGGCGGAAAAAGGTGCGACCGAACTGGTAACGCTGGCGCGGGCGTTCAACCAGATGGCAAACGAAGTGCAAGCTTTACTGGCCAACCGTACTACGTTGCTGGCCGGTATATCCCATGATTTGCGTACGCCGATTGCGCGCATGCGACTGGCGATAGCGATGCTGCCGGCTGATGCCAATCCGGCATTGGTTGAGCAGATAGAGCGCGATCTGGAACAAATGAACGAGCTGATCGGCGGTTTTCTGGATATGGCGCGCGGCTTGCAAAGCGAGGTTAAACAGCATGCGGATTTATGCGCGGTTATCCATCAAATCGCTGCAGATGCCAGTCGCGGTGGCAGAAACGTAATCTGCAACGTTCGCGGTACTTACGAATGCGATATCGCATTGCATGCATTGCAGCGCATTGTCGTCAATTTGATAGAAAATGCATTGCGTTACGCCCCCGATAGCGTAGTCGAAGTCACCTGCGTCCCGCAAAAACAGGGCGCGTTGATCCAGGTTCTGGATCGCGGCCCAGGGATACCGGATGAGCAACTGGAAGCCGTATTCAGACCGTTCTACCGGCTGGAGACTTCGCGTAATCTGGCTACCGGCGGCAGCGGGCTGGGGTTGGCTATTTCCCGGCAACTGGCGCAAGCCAATGGTTGGCAACTGGCGCTGAGCGCCAGAGAAGGCGGCGGACTGGTAGCATCGTTGCAGATTTGAGCGGGTAATGTGACGGCGATCGCGTACATATTCGATCTGCGTTGCGACGTAGCCCTATATCAACTCGTTCAAGCTGCATTTCTGGGTTAAAATTACGCTTTTACCGTTTAAGCGCGTGTCATGCTGACTTTTCAAGAGATTATATTGACGCTCCAGCAGTTTTGGGCGAAACAGGGTTGCGTATTGCTGCAACCTTACGACATGGAAATGGGGGCCGGGACGTTTCATACCGCAACCTTCTTGCGTGCGCTGGGGCCTGAGCCGTGGAAGGCTGCATTCGTGCAACCGTCGCGCCGACCCAAAGACGGCCGCTATGGCGAAAACCCTAACCGCCTGCAGCATTATTACCAGTTTCAAGTGGTGCTGAAACCCAGCCCGGACAATATTCAGGAACTGTATCTGGATAGCTTGCGCGCGCTGGGCGTGGATCCCTGCGTGCACGATATTCGCTTTGTCGAGGACGATTGGGAATCGCCTACCCTGGGCGCCTGGGGGCTGGGCTGGGAAGTCTGGCTCAACGGTATGGAAGTGACCCAGTTTACCTATTTTCAGGAAGTCGGCGGTTTGAAATGCAAGCCGGTACTGGGCGAAATCACCTATGGTCTGGAGCGACTGGCGATGTATTTGCAGGGCGTCGAGAACGTTTACGATCTGGTATGGACGAAAGGCGTCAGCTACGGTGACGTCTACCACCAGAACGAAGTCGAACAGTCCAAATACAATTTCGAACATTCCAATACGCACTGGCTGTTTCAGCAATTTAACGATTTCGAACGCGAAGCGGCGCGCCTGATGGATTTGGGCTTGCCGCTGCCCGGCTTCGAAATGGTGATGAAATGTTCGCACACTTTTAATTTGCTGGATGCGCGCGGCGCGATCTCGGTGACCGAACGCGCTGCCTATATCGGCCGCGTGCGTGCCTTGTCGCGCAAAGTTGCGCAGGCTTATTACGATGCGCGCGAAGTGTTGGGATTCCCCATGCTGAATAAATCGGGAGAGTCGGCATGAACGCAAGCTTGTTAATCGAATTGCAGACTGAAGAACTGCCGCCAAAATCCCTGCAAAAACTGTCTGATGCGTTCAGCGGCGGCATCGCTGCTGCGCTCAAGGCACAGGGATTTGTCGACGACATCGGTGCTGTGACTGCCTATGCCACACCGCGGCGACTCGCGGTGTGCATTCCGCAGGTAGCTGCAATCCAGCCGCCGCGCCAGATCGAGCGCAAGGGTCCGGCTGTTGCCGCAGGCATGAAAGATGGTCAGCCCACGCCGGCACTGACAGGTTTTGCCCGTTCTTGCGGCGTGGACGTGAGCGAGCTGACGACCATGCACGATGGCAAACAGGAATGTTACGTTTATCGTACCACCCAGACCGGCGAGCCGCTGGCGCAGCACTTGTCCGGCATGGTGGCCGAGGTGCTGAAGAAACTGCCGGTCGCGAAACTAATGCGCTGGGGCGATAGCGATGTCGAGTTTGTGCGGCCGGTACACGGCCTGATCATGCTGCATGGCGCTGATGTGATTGCCGGTGAATTGCTGGGTCTCAACAGCGGCAATGTCACAGTGGGTCATCGTTTTCTATCGCAAGGCGCGATAACCATTGCGCATGCAGATGGCTATGTACAGAGCTTGCTGCAACAGGGGCGCATCATGGCAAGTTTCGCGGAGCGCCGCGACAGCATCCGGCAACAGCTGGCTGCTGCTGCCGGCGATGCCGAGGTGCTGTGGGATGAAGCGCTGCTGGATGAAGTTACCGGTCTGGTTGAGTTCCCGACAGTGTATGCCGGGACTTTCAGCGCTGATTTTCTGGAAGTGCCGCAGGCATGCCTGATCCTGTCGATGAAGCAGCATCAGAAATATTTCCCGCTGGCCGATCGCAGCGGCAATTTGCTGCCGCGGTTTCTGGTCGTGTCCAACCTGCAAACCGACGATCCGCGCCATATTATTCAGGGTAACGAACGTGTGTTACGGGCACGGTTATCGGATGCGCGCTTCTTTTTCGACCAGGACCGTAAAATCAGTCTGGATAGCCGCGTCGAGAAACTGGCGCAAGTGGTGTATCACAATAAGCTCGGCAGCCAGCTGCAACGCGTTACCCGCATGCAGCATATGGCAAGCAGCATAGCCGCGCTATTGCATGCAGATACCGCCGCTGCCGCACGTGCTGCCTGGCTGGCCAAGGCCGATCTGCTGACCGACATGGTTGGCGAATTCCCCGAGCTGCAAGGCATGATGGGTACGCATTACGCATTGCATGACGGCGAATCGGCCGATGTGGCTGCAGCAATCAGTGCGCATTATCAGCCGCGTTTTGCCGGGGATGCTTTGCCGCAAGGGCCGATTGCCGCCAGCGTGGCATTGGCTGACAAGCTGGATACGCTCGTCGGTATCTTCGGTATCGGCCTGATTCCGACCGGCGACAAGGATCCGTTCGGATTGCGCCGCGCCGCATTGGGCGTGTTGCGCATACTGATAGAAACGCCGCTGGCATTATCGTTGCCGGCCCTGCTTGTGCATGCGCAAGCTGCATTTCCGGCGGGTGTCGTCGCTGACGGCGTCAATCTTGATGTGTACGGCTTTATGCTGGACCGCATGCGGCACTATCTCCGGGAACAGGATTTCGAACCCGGTGAGATTGAGGCTGTGCTGGCCAATCAGCCGGAGCGCATGGATCTGGTGCTGACGCGTATTCACGCTGTGCGTGAATTCCGCAAGTTGCCCGAAGCTGCTGCGCTGGCTGCCGCCAACAAGCGCGTGCGCAATATTCTGAAAAAAGCCGGCGATGTTTTGGGTACGGTGAATCCCGCACTGCTCGAGGATGGCGCTGAAAAGGAACTGCATGCACGCGTCACCCAGCTGGCGCCGCAGGTTGCGGCGTTTGTCGGCGCGGGCGACTATACTGCGGCACTCACAGCGCTAGCCGGCGTGCGCAATGCTGTCGATGTGTTTTTCGATACGGTGATGGTCATGGCGGAAGACGCGAACGTGCGTCAGAATCGGCTTGCACTGCTGCATGCGCTGGGCGACATGATGAATCAGGTTGCCGATATTTCGATGTTGTCGGCCTGATTGGCGCTGTGCCGGGAAACCGGCACAGCCTACAGCATCACCAACTCGCCGTTCGCGCTGATTACGGCGCAGCATATTGTGTGTGCAGGGTAGCATACGCGCATCGCCGTTTGATATTCGATTAGCTGGGCGCGATGGCGCTGGATGAGTTGCTGCCCATTTTCGTTGCGATCGGTTTTGTAATCCAGCACCCATACTTCATTTTCAAATTCGACCACGCGATCGATACGGTGAGTGCTGCCGTCCTGCCGCAGATAGCCGAGTTCATTGTAGGCGCGGCGATATTGAGTCGGGTCGAAGAAGCGCTGCAAATGCGGTTGGCCGATAATATCTCTGGCGTGCCGGCTGGCGACCTCGAATTCAGCATGCGCACCGAACAGCGTACGCAATAAGGCTGCGTCTGCGACAGCGCGAGGCGGCGCGATCGCTTCCAGCAACAGATGCACCAGCGTGCCGTAAGCAGTAGCCGCCGTATCGCCAGCCGCCGTATATTGACCTATGGGGTACGGCTGATTGATGGCGGCAGGCAGAGCAGGTGCCGTTGCGATGACGGCTGTGCTGGCGTTGATGCTGATTTCGCGTTGCGTCAGATCGTCGCCGCTGATCGCATATTCAGCATCCTGCGCCAGCGCAGTTAAAATGGTCCGATGCCAGTTCTGGCTACCGTTGCGGCTGGTGACGCCGGATACGATCAGGGCTTGGCGGGCGCGTGTCATCGCGACGTACAGCAAGTTGTAATCTTCGCGTTGCGCATGCCGGGCTTCCTGCTCCAGGTAAATCTGCTGATATTCCGCCGTGCGATCCTGCGTCGTTATCAGTGAAAAATGGGCGGGGCGTGGCGCATCGGGTTCCCAGTTCAACAATACGCGATAATTGTCGGTTCTGGGTTTGCGTGCGCCCGCGTCCAGCAGCCAGACGATAGGTGCTTCCAGGCCCTTGGCGCCGTGTACAGTATGGATGGTAACCGTGTTGCCCGCATCCGGGGTTTCGCCTTCATCGGGGGTTTCATCGCTATCCTGATGCAAGTTGGCGATGTCCTCAAGAAACCGCGGCAGGCTCGGATAACGCCCCCCGGACAAGGTGAGCGTCAGTGCGATGAATGCGGTCAGATTGGCGTTGACGCTGCTTTGCAATGCTGTCGGTGCAGCGGCACGGTAGCGGTCGATGAGGTTGGCTTCGAAATAGATGCGGTCGAGCAGGTCGTGCACCGGCAGTTGGCCGGCCAGATCGATCCAGCGCTGCAATAGCGCGATAGCGCGTTGCAAGCTGCTGCCGGGGTTTTCCAGTACCTGCAATGTCGGCCACCAGTGTTTGTTTGCGGTGAGCTGCTGCGCCGCGCGTATGTGCAATAAATCTTCGTCGCTGCAGGAAAAAATCGGCGAGCGCAGGATGCGGGCGAGGGCCAGGTCGGCGTTAGGCGTGGCCAGAAACTGTAACAAGCCGAGCAAATCGCCGATTTCCATGCTGTCCAGCAGGCCGCCGCGTCGGGTGCTGGTATAGGGGATTTGTGCATGTTTCAGCGCGCGTTCGTATTTGGCCAGATGGGTGCGATTGCGTACCAGTATCATGATGTCGCTGAATTGTGCAGGACGAGTGCCACCATCGGCGTCGTCGATTACCCAGTGCGCGACGATGTCGGTAATTCGGCTTGCGAGCCGAGCGGCTTCAACCTCGCGGGCATTGTTATCCGTATCGTCGGTTCTGGCTTCGGTCAGCGGATTGCGGTAGCCGGTATGGGTTGCCTGCTCGATTTGCTCGGCGGCAGCAAGCGCCAGCACCTCGATGCGGCCCGGTCGGCTGCTGTCGTAGACCTGATGCGGCTGGAATAAGGTGTAATCATCGGCCAGCCGGGTGAAAGTAGCGTTAAGCGCATCGACGATGCGCGCTGCGCTGCGCCGGGTGTGATTCTGGCTGAGGTAGCGGGCGCCGCGTGTTTGCAGATAGCTTCCGGCGAGATCGAATAGCCCCGCTTCCGCACCGCGGAAACGGTAAATCGATTGCTTGGGATCGCCTACGAGGAAAATTTTTGGCATCTGGCCGGCTTGATGCGCGGCTTCAAACCACGCCTGCAATACCCGCCATTGTACGGGGTTGGTGTCCTGGAATTCATCGAGCAGAATGTGGCTGTAACGCGCATCCAGTTTCAACTGTATGTATTCGGCGTGCTCAGAGTTGGATAACAGTTGTGCAACCTGCCATTCCACATCGCCGAAATCCAGTACGCGGGCCTCGTTTTTTGCGGCCTGATAGTGTTCGAGCAGCGCAGTACCCAGCGCCAATGCGCGTGCGTTGCAGCGATAGCTGGCTTGTGCCAGCCGTTGCTTGCGGGTGGTGATGAGACGCTCGCCTATCTGATAGTGGAGCGTGATCATCGCTTCTTGCGCTGCTGCACCCAGACGCTTTTCCTGCGTGCTGCTGGGTTTGAGCACATACAGTTCGCCCTTGCCGGATAAAGCGCTCAGGCACAGTGCCTCAAAGCGTTGTTCAGCTGACAGATCGGCGTTCATGGCAGCGATGATGTCTGCAGTGCGTTGTTGCGTGGTGGCCGTATTTAATCCCAGCAGATGTGCGTATTCGTACAGATCCGCGACTAAACCACTATCTGCAAAGAGCTCGGCAGCGATGTCGGCATCGACGGATACGCCGATTTCACGTTCCAGCTGGTCGAGAGCGTACTGTAGCGGGTCGGCTTGCGTTTCGGTGTACGCCCACCATTCGGTGCGGCGATGGATGAAATTCTGTAGCAGTTTTCGTGTACTGGACAAGCCGAATTCGGCCAGCAAATCTTGCATGGCGAGTGCGAGCGGTGTGTCGGGATGATGTATCAGTTGCTGCGTGAGCGATGCCCACGCGCTTTGCTGCAGGGCCAGCGTCTGCTCGGCCAGGCCGCGGCCAGTCAGCCCCGTTTCCAGCGGCGCCCGCTGGATGACTTCCAGAAACCATGCGTGGAATGTGCTGATGGTAACGCCCGGGCGGGCGGTGAGCACGCGTTCGAACAGGCTGCGCGCCAACGGCAGTTTGGCGTCGAGTTCATCTTCTGCCACAGCGCGTTGGCGCAGGAACTGCCGCACTTCGTCGTCGCTTGCGCTGGCGCAAAAACGTAGCCACTCGTCCAGTCTTGCTTGCATTTCCCGTGCCGCTTTGCGGGTAAAAGTGATCGCCAGTATTTCGGCTGGCGGCACGCCCGCTAACAACAGGCGGACGATGCGCGCTACCAGTAGCCAGGTTTTGCCGCTGCCCGCGCAAGCCTCAACGACGACGGACTTGTCGGGATCGAGTGCAATGCCGTTGAAATTATCGGCCGCCATCTGCCATTAACTGTTTCGCTTTGGCGCATGCTGCACCCTGATCCAGGCGGCATACGGCTTGCAAGGCAGGCATGGCTTCGCTGCGGCGATTGAGCCCCACCAGTAGCATGCCTTTGCTTAACTGCGCACGGTAATTGTCTGGAGCGAGCTGTATTGCGTGTTCATAGTCTTGCAGCGCGGCATCGTTATGCTGCAATCCGGCCTGGACGGCGCCGCGGGTCACATATAACGGCGCAGCCTGCGGTTGCAGTGCGATGGCGCGATCCAGCAAACTCAATGCCGTGTCGTATTGGGCGTCGAGGATATGCAGCGTCGCGAGCTGTACCAGCGCCTCGGTATAGTTGGGGTTGATAGTCAGTGCGGCTTGCAAGTCGCGTGCCGCTTCGCTGCGTTGGCCGTTGATGAGGGCCAGATAGCCGCGATTGTAATAAGCCGGTGCATAGTCGGGCGCCAGTCGAATGGCCGTATTCATATCCGCTAATGCCAATTGCGCCTGATGTTGCTGGGCGTAGACGATGCCGCGATTGAGCCATGTCTGGGCATTGCCGGGCGCGAGATTGATAGCCTGATTCATATCGGTCAGCGCGGCATCGGTTTGTCCCAGCGCGGCATAACTCAGACCGCGATCGAGCAAGGCATCTGCGTTTTCCGGTTGCAGTTGCAGGGCATGGTTGTAATCGGCGATACTTTCCTGAAGGCGGCCGAGCCTGAACTGCAAGTAACCGCGATTAAGCCAGGCATCCGCGAAATCTGGTTTTAATGCGATGGTTTTGGTGTACAGCGCCAGCGCTTCATCGGCTTTACCCTCGTTCATGTCGAGTACCGCCATGTCGAAGTTGGCTTCCTGTTGTTGCGGATTAATCGCCAATGCTGCTGTCATATCGCGTCGGGCAGCGGCAAGCTGACCCGCCTGCATCAGTGCATAGCCGCGGTTGGTGAGCGCACGCTCCGAGCCGATCAGACGGGTATCGGTGTTTTTATTAACTGCGTCGGTCCATAGCGTAATCGGGTCGGCAAACGTCCCGATCCGCCCCCAGCTGATAAATGCCAGTACGGCGCATGCTGCCAGCATGGCGAGTTGTTTGCGGTAATTGTCGAGTACGCCGAAGATACCCACCAGCAGCAACGGCAATACGCTCATCCATAAATAACTGCGATACAGCACGAAAGGTTCCTGCAGCCGTACCGACACCAGTTCGGTGAAGAACAGCAGCCACGGCGTCAGCATGGCAAATCCGGCCAATCCGCGGCGTCCGCCCTGGCGCAATAACCAGACGGCGATAACGGGATAGACGATAAAAGCGATGAATCCAGGGAATTCCGGCCAGCTGAAGAGATGCTCGGGGAAATGCTGACGCAGGTCTACTGCCATCCAGCCTGGGTTGGGGAGCAGCCACAGCAGCAGGTATTTGAAAAACAGATAAGCTTGCGAGATGACGCTGTACAGATAGACATGCTCGGGCATGACACCGCCATTGTATTCCGACATTTGCGCCAGCATGCTAAGCGCATAGGGTTCATATGGCGAGCCGAGCACGCCTTTGCTGCGCAGGACAATGAATAATCCGACGATAGCGTAGCCCAGATACGCGCCCCAGGTTTTTCGGATGATGTCGCGCAATGGGGTGCGTAGCAATATGGAAAGTAGTGCAGCCACGGCAGGCAGCATGACGCTGTGTTCCTTGGAAAACACCGCCAGGAAATAGAAAGCGACGGCAGCACTGAGCCAGAGTTTGCCGCGCTCGCGGCTGATGCCTTCGAGGTAACATAGCAGCGATGCTATGCTGAACAGGGTCGTCATGATGATGCTGCGTTCGATCAGATACGCTACGCCGTAAACGCCGACCGGATGCACCGCAAAAGCCAGAGCCAGCAGAAATGCCGTGTAGATCGCCGGTTTGGACTCCTTGGCAACCGCGGTCAGCTGCAGCAGGCGTACAAAAAATACGAACAACAGACTGGCGGTGATGCCGTGCAAAATAATATTGCCCCAGCGCAATGCCGAAATATCCATGCCGAACAGCTGATAAGTCCAGCCCAGACTGGCATAGGCAAGCCAGCGCAGATCGAAGTGAAACAGCGATACGCCGTAATGATGCAGATTGATTTCAGTGAAAAACGGGCGGTCGTCAAATACGAAAGGATAGTGCAGTCCGCGTCCGTATAGTGCGGCAACAGCGGCGCAGAGTACCAGTATCAATGCGATACTGAGTCGTATCTGCGGCTTGCCCAGCCAGGCAAAAGCTGATTCGACGCGGGTGTCGGTTCGATAAGCTGCGAGCGGATCGTAGTGGTCTTGCATCGGCTTCACCTGACGAGTTGCGTTATTTGATCACGACCTTGGTGGGGCCGTCGATGGCTTCGATAGCGGCTTTCGCGTCGGTGCCGTCAATGACTTCGCGGATGCCGGGTAAATAGCGATTCAGGCATTCGAGCGAAAATACGATCAGGGTCTGCACCATTTTTGTGGTGAGTGCGCCGTCGCTGATATCCAGACTGTTCTTGAAATTCATTTCACCGTCATTCATGTCGATTTCGAAATTACCCAGCGGCAGTCCGTAGTTGGCACGTGTAAGGAATTCTGCCAGTGCAGCAATGCGGTCGATAGGCACCAGCATGTCCTGTGCGCGGGTATAGACGAAGATGCGATGCGTATCTTCGTGGCTGTGTATGAACATGTTCAGCTTGCCGTTTTCGCTCTCGATGGGCAGATTGATGACTGGTAAATTAGGCACGCGTGTAGCAGGTAGTTGCATGTCGTCGAGACAGGCTTGGGCGATATCGATCAGATTCATGAGTTTTTCCTGGGTTGAATATGGTTGGCGATGCGGACAAAGTCGGCCACGCTCATGGTCTCTGCGCGGCGTTGCGGATCGATGTCCAGATGTATGAAATCATCGGGCTTTAATATGCCCGCGAGCGTGTTGCGCAAGGTTTTGCGGCGTTGCGCAAATGCGCTGGAAACTACGTGTGCCAGTGTGTCCAGACTCGCGGCTTGCATGTCTTCGGCCCGGCGCGGCAGCATGCGCACGATGGCGGAATCAACTTTGGGCGGCGGGTCGAATGCGCTCGGCGGTACGTCGAATAGCGACTCCATGTCGAAGCGGTATTGCAGCATGACCGACAGGCGGCCGTAGTCGTGCGTATTGGGGCTGGCCGTCATGCGTTCCACCACTTCCTTTTGCAGCATGAAGTGCATGTCGATGATATAGGGCGCAAATTCGGCGAGATGGAACAGTAACGGCGTGGAAATGTTGTACGGCAAATTGCCGACAATACGCAGGTTGGTGCCCAGACTGGCAAAATCGAATGCCAGCGCATCTCCTGCGTGGATAGTGAGTTGCGTCGCAGGGTAGGTGCGCTGCAGGCGCGTAATAATATCGCGGTCCAACTCCACGACATGGAAATGCGCCAGATGTGCCGTGAGCGGCTGGGTCAATGCGCCCAGACCTGGGCCGATCTCAACCAGATTGTCGCCGGCTTGCGGGTGTATGGCACGGATAATGGCGGCAATGATGTCGTGGTCGCATAAAAAATGCTGGCCGAAGCGCTTGCGGGGGATATGTTTAGACATGGTGGCGGTTGCTGCTCATTTGTTCCGCCAACGAAATGGCGGCAATCAGACTGCCGACATGCGCCTTGCCGGTGCCGGCAAGGTCGAGTGCGGTGCCGTGGTCTACGGAAGTGCGAATGATGGGCAGGCCCAACGTGACGTTGACGCCGCCGCCGAAGCTGGCGTATTTGAGCACGGGCAGCCCCTGGTCGTGGTACATCGTCAGGACGCAATCGGCTTCGGCCAGACGCGCCGGATTAAATAGCGTATCGGCCGGCAGCGGGCCGGTAAGGTGCATGCCTTCGGCTCGTAACGCATTCAGTACCGGCTCGATAATGCGGATTTCCTCATCGCCCAGATGGCCGGATTCGCCGGCATGCGGGTTGAGTCCGGCGACCAGTATGTGCGGCTGGGGGGTGTGGAAATATTGCACCATGTCCCGATGCAGGATACGCAGCGTGGTGGTTAGCGACTCGGCAGTGATTTCATCGGCGACGCGACGTAGTGGCAAGTGTGTGGTAGCGAGTGCGACACGCATGCCGCCGCCGACCAGCATCATGACGACGTGTGCAGTATGTGTGGCCTCGGCCAGAAATTCAGTGTGTCCGGTGAAAGCGACGCCAGCCTGATTGATCACTGCTTTATGTACCGGAGCAGTCACCATGGCGGCAAATTCGCCGTTGACGCAGCCTGTTACGGCGCGACTAAGCGTTGCCAGCACATAGGTGCCGTTGGCCGGGTTAAGCACGCCGGCTATTGCCGGCTCGGCTAACGGCAGGTGCAATACGCTCAGTACGCCGGCGTCGGTTGCAGCTGGATCGCCGGCATATTCCCGTATGCGCAGCGGCAAATTTAACCGTGCGGCCCGCTCTGCAATGAGGTCGCGATCGGCGATAGCCACGATACGATGCTGCCGCTGGGTCTGCGCGAGCATCACGCATAGATCCGGGCCGATACCGGCAGGTTCGCCGGCAGTAAGGGCTAAGGTGGCGTTCATCCCTGTGCGGTTTCAGGTGGATGATGCAGCGGCGGACGGACTGACGTCCGGCCTGCAGGCACACAGCCCCCGATTCCGTGTGTCAATTTGCGTTACGGTATTCAACATAGGCGCTGTCGCGGAGTTGACGCAGCCATTCTTCCTGCGCCTCTTCGATCTTGCGGTCGCGGATGGCCTGGCGCGCAAGCGTGCGCTGACGTTCCTTGGTGACATCCTGACTGCGGCGTTCCAATACCTGTATTAAATGATAGCCGAACGGCGAATGTATCGGCTGACTGATTTCGCCCGGCTTCAGCGCATCCATGGCGTGCTCGAACTCGGGTACGGTTTCGCCAGGGGAGAGCCAGCCCAGGTCTCCGCCTTTGCTGGCACTGGAATCGTCGGAATATTGGCGCGCCATATCTTCAAATGTTGCCGTGCCGTTGACGATGCGTTCGCGGATTTGCTCGAGTCGATTTTTGGCGTCGCTTTCCGACACGATTTCATTGGTCTTGATGAGGATATGGCGAGCATGAGTCTGGTTGATGATAGTGGACTTGTTCGGTTCGCGTTTGTCGATCAGCTTGAGCAGATGAAAGCCATTGTTGCTGCGCAGTATGTCGCTGGTTTCACCCGGCTTGAGTGTGGCGATGGCCTGGGAGAACAGGGACGGGATTTGCGATCCGCGACGCCAGCCCATTGCGCCGCCTTCCAGCGCATTGGGCGAATCCGAATAGGTAGCCGACACCTGGGCAAAGTCGGCGCCGCTACGAATCGCATCCAGCGCTTTTTGCGCCTTGGCATGCGCGGCCTGAATTTGTTCGGTAGTAGCGTTTTCCGGGATACGGATCAGAATGTGGGCCGTGTTGTATTCGTCGTCAGCACCCTGTTTTGCCTGCGCATCAAGATAGGCATCGACTTCGGCTTCGGTGACAGTAATCTTGTTATCCACTTCGCGTTCGCGTAAACGGCTGAGAATGATTTCGTTGCGGATATCCTCGCGGAATTTGTCGAAGGCGATGCCTTCCTTGGCGATTGCATCGCGAAATTGCGGCAGCGACATCTGGTTTTGCGAGGCAATACGGTCAATTGCGCGATCCAGCATGGCATCGTCGACCCGTATGCCGGTCTGGGCGGCAAGTTGCAACTGGATGCGGTCATTGATCATGCGTTCGAGGATCTGCTTTTCCAGCACGGCGCGCGGCGGCAATGGCGTTTTCTGGTTCTCCAGCTGCTTCACGGCGCGCGCATAACGCTCATCCAGATCATGGCGCGTAATGACGTCTTCATTGACCACGGCCACTATGCTGTCCAGCGGTACAATTTGCGCTGCCGGGGCGGTAGGCGGACTGGCAGCGTCTTCGGCTGCGAACAGCAAATTGGGTAATAGCGAGAATAAGATTAAACAGGATTTAAGGATTTTTGAGTTCATTGGAGTTGGTGTATCCAGGTACGCTAAGTTTAAGAACATCAAGCGGATTAGAGCCTAAACGCCCGAGGCCGTTCAATTCCAGTTGAATAAAGAAAGAAGTGCTGGTGGTGTTGGCGGCAGTTGCGATGGTCTGGAACACGCCGCGGGCGGCCCAGCATCCGCCGTTGTATTCCAGTCCGGCCAGGCCTTCCACAATACGTTTGTCGAAGATGGAATAGTTATACCGCATCATACCGTACCAGCGCGGTGCAATCGGCCATTGGCTGGAGAAGTCAATCTGATTGATTTCGCCGTTGATGGTGCGGTAACTGAAATTCATGACCTTGCCGGGCGCAGGACGATAGCTGGCAGTAAAACTGTTGCGCACGGTCTGATTTAGCTGGGTGTTGTATTGCACGGCGGCTTCGGCGCGCCATGCTTCGTTGATCTGCCCGCCTATCGAAGCGAGGATGTCGCTGGATGTGTTGTTAGTCACCGTGCCGCCGGGCAATGTGACTTGCTGCGGCGAAAAGTACAAGCGTTGCCCGACGGTCATGCGCAATCGCTCCAGACCGCTTTGGGTATCGAGCAAGCGTGAAGTCATAGCCATGGTAAGCTGGTTGGCATCGTTGATGCGGTCATTGCCGACAAAGCGGTTTTCGGTAAAGAGTTGCGCATAATTCAGGTCCATCTCGGCGCTGTCGAAATTGGGCAGTGCGCTTTGATCCTGATACGGAATGTAGACGTAGTACAGCCGCGGTTCCAGGCTTTGCTGATAGTCGTGGCCGAATACATGGATGTTGCGGTCGAAATACATGCCGCTATCCAGGCTCATGATAGGCAAGGTGCGCGACACATTGCTCGACGGCGTGGTGCTGGTTGAATCCAGCATATATTCGGTACTGTGCACGCCTATTTTCGGGGTGATGAAGCCGAAATCGTTGAGTAGCGGCATGCTCACGCTTGGATAGGCAACGATGCGGGTGCCGTTGACTAGGGTAGGGTGCACGAAACGCGTCAATTCGGTCTTCATGCTGAAGTCTACGCCAGAGTCGCTGCTGCGCGCGGCTTGCCAGGTGAATTGCGGCAGCCGGCTGTAGGGCGGAACGACAGGTGCTGAGGGGTCTTGCAGGGTCTGAAATTGTTGTACCCGCGCAGTTGCCTGCCACCATTCGGCCTGATAGCTCAGCGCGGCTTCCTGATCCAGGTTGGTCAGCGATGTGGCGCTGATCTGGTTGGACAGTTCGCGGAAGTAGTTGTTGTCGGATACGCCCTGGTATATGAGATATCCGGTCCAGCCTGGTGCAAAGCTTTGATCGTGTCTGGTAAAAACGCTCCAGCGATTGGTGTTGGTCGTGCTGTCGGGCAGGAATTCGCCGTTAAAAGTGCCGCGATAGGTGTCCGTCATATAGCGGAATTCGCCGCCCATTTGCAGGCCGCGTTTGGTCATGAAACGTGGCGTGAACGTGGCGTCGTAGTTGGGGGCGATATTCCAGTACCAGGGTATGGAAAATTCCGCACCGCTATTGCCGGTGGTGCCGAAAGTGGGTGCGAGCAGGCCGCTTTTGCGCCGGTTATCCAGCGGGAAATCTATCCACGGCGTATACAGGATGGGCGTGCCCTTGAATTCGATGACGGCGCTATGCGCTGTGCCTACCTGACGCGTGTTGTCTATTTGCAGATCCTTGACGCGTAAATACCAGTCGTTATCGCCGACCGGGCAAGTAGTATAGCTGGCATTTTTCAGTCGATACTGATCTTCGCCTTCGAAATCGAGTACTGCAGCATCGCCGCGCGGATTGAGGCCGAGGCGGCTGAACTGGGTATTGCTTTCTGCACTGTTCAGCATGAATGTCGGTTGATCCATGCTGCCGATCTGCGAATTCATCTGGAAATCGAGTTTCGGACCGGTCAGGGTCAGGCCTTGCTGTTTCAGGCAAACATTGCCCTCGGCTTTCAGCTTGTCGGTAGCTTCGGTATAGTGTAGCTGGTCTGCGGTGACCACGCCGGTATTGCGTCTTAATTCGACATTGCCGTTGGCATTGATCTGTTGTCCCTGTATCCCGTGCATTTGATCGGCACGGATAAATACCGACGAATCCTGTTCCGATTTGGTTAACGGCGCGAGGTCGGTGCTTGGCAACAGCATCATGTCGTCGCCCATGGCAACGCCGCTGAGCAGCATCAGCGGGGCAGCAAGGTGTCGAGTAAAGCGGTGTCTAGGCATTGTGTGGGCAGTTAACGAATGGTGCTAAAATGGATCGGTTAAATTCAGTCGTTTATTAGGAATGTCATGCAACGTCAACAGCTTATCCAATCTTGGTTAATTACATTATTTCCCGGTACGTCGCCAGTGCTGACACCGGCCTCGGCGGATGCCAGCTTTCGGCGCTATTTTCGTGCAACCTTGCCCAATGGCGACCATTATATCGTGATGGACGCGCCTCCGCAGTATGAAGATTGTCATCCTTTTATTCATGTGGCGGAATTGTTCGCCGCAGCCGACGTTAATGTACCGCGTGTGCTGCAACAGGATCTGGCGCAGGGGTTTCTGCTGCTCACAGATCTGGGCGACGCTACTTATCTTTCCGCGCTCAATCCCGTCAATGCCCACCCATTATATATGGATGCGATAGATGCGTTAATTCAAATTCAGCGTGCCAGTCAGCCTGGCGTCCTGCCCGAGTACGATGCGGCACTGCTGTCGCGTGAATTGCAGCTGTTTCCCGACTGGTATATCGCGCAGCATCTGGGCGCAACATTGAGCGACGAGCAATCCAGACGGTTGCAGACAGTATTTACGCATTTGCTGGATAATAATCTGGCGCAGGGACGGGTATTCGTGCATCGCGATTATCATAGCCGTAACCTGATGGTGACCGAGCCTAATCCGGGTGTGCTGGATTTTCAGGATGCGGTTTTCGGGCCGGTTACGTACGATCTGGTATCCTTGTTCAAGGACGCTTATATCGCCTGGGATGAAGAAACGATACTCGACTGGGTAATTCGTTATTGGGAGAAGGCGCGCCGCGCCGATTTGCCGGTGCCTGCCGATTTCGGCGAGTTTTATCGCGATTTCGAGTGGATGGGCATGCAGCGGCATCTCAAGGTACTGGGCATATTTGCGCGGCTATACCATCGCGACGGTAAAGAGAGTTATCTTGGCAACATGCCGCTGGTGCTGGATTATGTGCGGCGCACTGCTGGACGTTATCGCGAATTCGGCCCCTTGCTACAGTTGCTGGACGAGCTGCATGGTTCGCAGACGGAGACGGGGTATACATTTTGAATAGTGCCATGATATTGGCGGCCGGGCGCGGCGAGCGCATGCGCCCGCTCACCGACTATACGCCCAAGCCGTTGCTGGTTGTGGGCGGCAAGCCGCTGATCGTCTGGCTCATGCAAAGTCTGGGGGCAGCGGGTTTTACGCGCGTCGTCATCAATCATGCGTATCTGGGCGCCCAGATCGAAGCGTATCTGGGCAATGGCGCCGCTTTCGGCGTGGAAATCGCCTATTCGCATGAAATCACGGCGCTGGAAACCGCAGGCGGTATCGCCCATGCGCTGCCGTTGCTGGGCGATGAACCGTTCCTGGTGGTGAACGGCGATATCTGGACAGACTACGATTTTACGCATATCTGCAACTGCGGACTGGCCGCCGGTCAGCTGGCGCATCTGGTGCTGGTGGATAATCCCGAGCACAATCCGCAAGGCGACTTCGGGCTGGATAACGGACTGGTGCAGAGCGATGCATCGTCGCGTCTGACTTTTAGCGGTATAGGCTGTTACCATCCGGCCATGTTTGCCGATATCCCCGGCACGATGCCTGCCAAGCTGGCGCCGCTGTTGCGCAGCGCCATGCAGCGCGGACAAGTGAGCGGGGAGTATCATGCCGGGCGCTGGTACGACATCGGTACGCCGGTGCGTTTGCAAGAGCTGGATGCAATGTTGCTGGACGATATGCGGGGCGGCGTTTAATGGATGCACATGCGGTACGGCTGGCGGTCACGATAGATGCCGCTCTGGTAGACGAGTTGCGGCAGCGCTGGCTGACATTGATGGAGCTGGCGGTGTGGGGCGAAGTCAAATCGACGCGCATGGGCGCGACGGCGCGGATGCGCAAGCGTCTGCTGGAAGTGGGTGAAAAACTGCGCTCGCTGGTCGCCGATCGGGCATGGATACCACATCCGCGCGAACAGGTGAAGAATGCGCTGGGTTCGGCATATAGTTTGAAAGACGCGCTGCTGCAGTTCGAGCGCTCAGCGCAGGATGTGGACGGCGGTGCCGATTATGCAGCGTTTGCGGCAGGCGTGATCGCCCTGCATCAATGCCTGCTGGATCGTTTGCCCGATCTGGAAAATGCCTGGGCCGGGTTGCTGGATTCCCAGTACGATGAAGACGAGGAAGAGTTCGATGATTGATTGCATCCCCTTTGTACAGCGCCGCGAACGCCTGATGCAGCAGCTCGGCAGCGGCATCGCGGTACTGGCGACGGCGCCGGAGCAGGTGCGCAATCGCGATTCGCATTTCCCTTACCGCTTCGACAGCCATTTTTATTATCTGAGTGGATTTACCGAACCGGAAGCCGTGATAGTGTTGCTGGCAGCCGCGAACAAGGCGATACTGTTTTGCCGCGATAAAGATATGGAGCGCGAAATCTGGGACGGTTTTCGCTATGGGCCGACAGCCGCCGCAGAAGCATTCGGTTTCGACGAAGCCTATACCATTGCCGAGCTGGACGAACGCATGCCGAAACTGATGGCGAATCAGCCTGCGCTGCATTATGCAGTGGGCGCCGACAGCGTCTGGGACAGCCGCATGCTGGGCTGGCTCAATAACGTGCGGGAGCAGGCGCGCAGCGGCGTAGCGGCGCCTGCCGAGATACGCGATGTGCGCGTGCCGGTTGATGCCATGCGTCTGATCAAGGATGACTTCGAACTGGATCTGATGCGCCGCGCTGCGGCGATTTCCTGCGGCGCCCATCGACGCGCGATGCTGGCAACTTGCCCGGGCGGTTACGAATATCAGGTAGAGGCCGAGATCTTGCATGAATTCCGTCGTCATGGCGCGCAATCGCCCGCTTATACCTCGATAGTGGCAGGCGGCGCGAACGCCTGCGTATTGCATTACGTCGACAATAACGCGAGCCTGCATGCGGACGATTTGCTGCTGATAGATGCCGGTTGCGAGCTGGACGGCTATGCTTCCGATATTACCCGTACTTTTCCGGTCAACGGCCGGTTTGCCGGCGCGCAGCGCGATGTCTACGAACTGGTGCTGGCAGCGCAGCTGGCGGCGATTGCCGCAGTCAGTCCGCAAGCGCACTGGAATAGTGCCCACGAGGCGGCGGTACGCGTGCTGGTGCAAGGCATGATCGATTTCGGTCTGTGCGAGGGCAGCGTCGACGGCGTGATCGAATCCGGCGATTATCGCCGTTTTTATATGCATCGTACCGGCCATTGGCTGGGGCTGGACGTACACGATGTCGGCGACTACAAGCAGCATGACGAATGGCGTAGTCTGCAGCCCGGCATGGTGCTGACGGTAGAACCCGGCTGTTACATACGCCCGGCCGATAATGTGCCGGAGGCGTACTGGAATATCGGTATACGCATAGAAGACGACGTGCTGGTGACCGCAAGCGGTGCCGAAGTGCTGACGGCAGCGGCGCCGAAAACAGTAGCGGAGATCGAGGTGCTGATGCAGCAACGGCAGGCATCCGAATGGCCCGGAGCACTTTAGGAGCGAATATGCGGGAACACAGTGATATCGTCATCGTCGGCGGCGGGCCGGCGGGTACTGCGCTGGCGCTGGCGCTGGCCGACAGCGGCTGGCAGGTACAAGTGCTGGAGGCGCGAACCGATTTGAGCCGCGCTGCATATAAGCGTACGCTGGCATTATCCTACGGCAGCCGTTTGATACTGGAGCGGCTGGGAATCTGGGCGCAATTGCAGGATGTGACCGCGATCACCAATATCCAGGTGTCGCAACGCGGCAGCCTGGGCATGAGCCGCATGCAGGCCGAGGAAGAAGGCTTGCCGGCGCTGGGTTACGTGGTGGATTATGCGGAACTGGATCATGCCTTGCACAGCGCGCTGCAGGCGACAGCCGTGGAAGTGGTCGCCGGGGCTAGGGTGACGGCGATTGCGCATACGGCGGGCTATGCGCGAGTGCAGGTTGAACGTGATGGCGTGGTGCAGCAGCTGACCGCGCGTCTGGCCGTTGTCGCCGATGGCGGCGCGGGCAGTGCGGAACGGATAGTGCGCGAATACGGCCAGCACGCTTTGCTGGCGTCGGTGACGACGGAGTTGCCGCATAACGGCTGCGCTTACGAGCGATTTACTGCCGACGGGCCGGTGGCATTGCTGCCGCAAGGCAATGGCTTTGCACTGGTGTGGACCGGGACGCCGGAACGCGTCGGCGAATTGCTGGCGTTGCCGGAGACGGAGTTTTTATCGGCGCTGCATCAGCATTTCGGCGATCGCGTGGGGCGTTTCCTGTCGGTAACGGGGCGTTCCAGCTTTCCGCTGGTGCTGCGTTACGCCAGAGATGTCGTTGCGCCGCATCAGGTGATGATAGGCAATGCCGCGCAGACACTGCATCCGGTTGCGGGGCAAGGTTTTAATCTCGGCTTGCGCGATGCCTGGGAACTGGCGGAATCGGTGCGCGGTTGCGGGCGCGAAGCGCTGGGCAGTCAGGAGATGTTGCAGCAATATCGCGCCGGTCGCCGGCTGGATACCTCGGCGAGCATCTTTTTCACGGATTTGCTGGTGCGGCTGTTTTCCAATGCCAATCCGGTATTGCAGCATACGCGCAGTCTGGGATTGATGGCCTTGCAATGGTTGCCGCCGGCCAAACACATGGTCGCACGGCGCATGATATTTGGAGCACGGGGATGACAACGCAAAACTATGATGTAGTAATCGTCGGGGCCGGGATAGTCGGGGCGGCATTTGCTGCCGCGTTGCGTGATAGCGGATTGAACCTCGCGCTGGTCGAACAGCATCCGCCCGAGCCGCCGACAGACGATTGGGATACGCGGATTTATGCGATCAGCCCCGGCAGCGCGGCGTTGCTGGAAAACCTGGGCGTCTGGCAAACGCTGGACCAAAGCCGTAACGGTCCGGTGTACGGCATGAGCATACGCGGCGATAGCGGCGCCGAGCTGGAATTCGACGCCTATCGCGCCGGTGTGCCGCAACTGGCGTGGATTATGGAGAGCGGGCGCATCCAGCACGGTTTGTGGGCAGCGTTGCAAAATCAGGATAATCTGACCTTGTATGCTGGCGCATCGTGCAGCGAATTGGCATGGTCGGCGTTCGGCGCGCGGCTGGCGCTGGGCGACGGTACGGTATTGCACAGCAAACTGGTCGTGGCAGCCGACGGCAGGCAGTCCTGGGTGCGCGCGCAGGCAGGGATAGCAAGCCGGCGTGAAGATTATCTGCAATCCGGCGTGGTGGCGAATTTTGTCACCGAACAGGCGCATCGCGGCATAGCCCGGCAGTGGTTCCGCGAGGATGGTGTGCTGGCCTGGCTACCGTTGCCGGATAACCATATTTCCATGGTGTGGTCTACCGATGCCGAGCATACCAAAGCGCTGATGGCGGCAAGCCCGGAACAACTGGCTGAAGAAGTTGGCCGCGCAGGCGGTTATGCGCTGGGGAAATTGTGCCAGCTCGGTACGACGGCAGCGTTTCCGTTAAGCATCAATCGCGTATCGACATTGGTTAAACCCGGTTTGGCACTGATCGGCGATGCGGCGCACGGCGTGCATCCGCTGGCAGGGCAGGGCGTGAATCTGGGTCTGCGCGATGCGCGTGAACTGGCAAACGTATTGCTGCAACGCGGTGCCGCAGGCTGCGGCGAACTAGCTTTGTTGCGGCGCTACGAGCGCGCACGGCTGGCCGATATCGCTGCCATGCAGACCGTGACCGACAGTTTGCATCATCTGTTCCGCAGCAGGAATCCGATGTTGGCCAAGTTGCGCAATATCGGCATGGATTTTACCAACCAGCTTACCCCGGTCAAAACCTGGCTCATGCGCCAGGCATTGGGTTAATTTCATTTCATTTTTTAAGGATTAAACATGTTTAAACGTAGTGTGCTGTCTTTGTTGTTGGCAAGCGCTCTGGTGGCTGGTAGCGCCAATGCCGATCAAGCAGCGATCAAAAAAAATCTGACAGCGCAATTTCCCGCTGCGAATATCAGCAGCGTGACAAAAACGCCGTATGCGGGTTTGTATGAGGTAGTGATAGACGGGCAGATTATTTATACGGACGACACAGCTGCCTATGTGTTCCTTGGCAGTGTGGTGGATACCAAGGCTAAAAAGAACATTACCAACGAGCGCATGGCCAAACTGAACGAAGTGAAGTTCGACAGCCTGCCTTTCAATAACGCTATCAAATTCGTCAAGGGCGACGGCAGCCGTAAACTGGCGGTTTTCTCCGATCCGGAATGTCCGTTCTGCAAGAAGTTCGAGCAGGAACTGACCAAGGTCGATAACATCACCATTTATATTTTCCCTTATCCTATCGCCGGTTTGCATCCCCAGGCTACTGCCGCTGCCAAGGCTATCTGGTGCGCACCTGATCGTAACGCTGCCTGGCAGGATGCATTGCTGAAAGGCGTGTTGCCGAAAAACGACGGCAGCTGCAAGAATCCTGTAGACGAGAACGTAGCTTACGGTAATAAGCTGCATATTTCCGGTACGCCGACGCTGGTGTTTGCCAACGGTCAGCGCGTTCCCGGTATGGTGCCGGCAGACAAGCTGGAGAAAATGCTTAATAGCGTAAAATGATGACGTCATGATGTGGGATCAGCGTTATAACGTGCCGGAGTTTATTTTCGGCACTGAACCGAATGTGTTCCTGCAGCAGCAGGCGTACAGGCTGACTGCGGGCCAACGCGTGCTCGCCGTTGCCGACGGCGAAGGCCGCAACGGCGTCTGGCTGGCGCAGCAAGGCCTGTCGGTCTTGTCGGTGGAGGGCTCCAGCGTCGCATTGGCGAAGGCGCAAAAACTTGCGCAGGAACGCAACGTCACGCTGGATTTCGAATGCGCCGATTTGCTGCAGTGGCACTGGGGTGAAGCCCGGTTCGATGCCGTGGTTGCCATCTTTATTCAGTTTGTCGGGCCGGCAGGGCGCGATATCCTGTTTAATGGCATGAAAGCGGCACTCAGGCCGGGCGGCTTGTTGCTCGTACAGGGTTATACGCCGCGCCAGCTCGAGTTCAAAACCGGCGGCCCATCGGCGGCAGAAAACATGTACACCGAGCCCATGCTGCAGGAGTTGCTGGCGGGATGGGAAATTCTGCATTTGCGCGAGCATGACGAGCACATCAGCGAAGGCGAACACCACAGCGGCATGTCCGCGCTGATAGACCTGGTGGCGCGCAAGCCTGGCTAAACAAGTCGTGCTTTTCTGCTGCCATACCGATTTTTCCAAATTCACCTTTAGCGAGTACTGACAGCATTGCCGAAATGGGCAATGCTGTCAGTACTGCGTGCGCATTTTGTTGCATGGTATTGTGTAGGATTAAATCTGTATGAAATTAAAGTAATTGACAACCATTTTTGTAAGAATTATTCTTACTCCATTCCAATAGGCCGTTGCGTAAAGCGCGGTTCGCACAAATTATGGAGGATGAATAATGAGCAGGCTTTTCATCATTATAGGGGTCAAGACAGTGCATTTCAGTACGGCTAGCGATGAAGCGGCCGCCCCCGGCGCCAGCGGTCGCAATAACACAAGATCGGGGAACAGGACCGGTTCCCTTAAACGCAGACAAATGAACGGCATGCAGCATGCGGAAGCTGTCGCGTCTGCGGCAGGCGTCTACGCATCGCGCATCGGCGATAAATCCTGATGCGGCTGCGAGCAGGTTTGTTAACGGCCGGGCTGCTGGTTTTTCACATTGCCAGCGCCCAGCCGTTGCTGGAGGCGCTGGTTCCCGCCTATTTCGATCCCGTCGTCAATCCTTCTGCTTGGAATACGCTGGCGGCCAACGCTGGCAAAATCCCGTTGTCGGTGATCATGAATCCTGCATCCGGGCCGGGCAGCGTGCAGGATGCAAGCTATGTAACGGCAGTGCAGAATGTACGCGTTGCCGGCGGTCATGTGCTGGGCTATGTGTCGACCGCCTACGGCACCCGTCCGATTGCAGATGTCATGAACGATATCAATTTGTATATTGCCTGGTATGCGATTGACGGCATATTTGTGGATGAAATGAGCAGCGATGCGAACAGCAGCCATTATTCGTATTATCAGTCGCTCTACCAGCAGATCAAGGCGATTAATTACAACTACCGGGTAATCGGCAACCCCGGCACCAATACGCAGGAAGCTTATCTCACGCTACCCACGGCTGACGCGCTGGTGGTGTTCGAAAGCACTGCTAAGAATTACAGCAAATACGTCCCCAGTACCTGGATATATAACTACAACCGTCAGTATTTTGCGAATCTGGTGTACGCCATGAGCAGCAGCAGTCAGCTCGGCAGCTATCTGAATCTGGCGGTCAGCCGCAATGCGGGACTGGTGTATCTGACCAGTGATAGCGGGCGCAATCCGTGGGATACGCTGCCCGGTTACTGGGATACCGAAGTGAATTGCATCGCGAATATCAATGCCGGTCTGAGCTGTTGATTTGATTCGCAGGTCGGGGCCAGGCTTCAATCAGAGTCGATATCGTCATTGACGTCAATGCGCGTGTAAGCTTGCCGAGCGATCCCGGTAAAGTTGTCCGGTGCAACGTTGCTCAATGCCGATACGTCAAATACCGTTTGTTGATGCTGTCTGATCAGCAAAGGTAAGGCCCATGAAGCCGACCAGCATATTTCCCTGTCGTCCTGAGCGGGGAGCGCTAGCTTATACCAATGGCACATTCCCCATGCAGTGGTTTGCGTAGCCGGTTGCATGGCGGTAATGGCGTAAGTTGTGCGTTGCGGCTTGGACAACATGTGCGCCATGCCCATCCAGTCGCTAAAGATACCGATGCGAAAGAGTTGGCTGCGGTCCGCAGCTATAACGGTTTTACGCTTGAGATCGTATACCTGATAGTTGTCTTCTTCGCCGCTGTTGCGGGTTACGCTAATCATCACGCTATGGTCGGTCAACCGGGTCAGTTGCCGTTCGCCTTCGCGCCATAGTTGCAGCACGTGCGGCAAGCCTTGCGCATCCAGATAATGCGCTTCAGCGTACACGTCATGCGTCGCCTGATCGACGGGGAATGCCTGTTGCCAGTCCAGCGTATCGGCAAATACCGGGGCTGCCAACAGCAACCCCGGCAGTACTTTCACCAGATTCAATTACGGATGGCCTTGGCGCTATCGAAATAGGTATAAGGCTTGCCGTTCTCGAACAGCGTATGCGTATTCAGCTCGATACGATAATGGTGTTGCGTATTGTTGATGTCCTTGCCATCAGGATCGGTTGGATAAACGATAGTCAAATCATTAACTGTGGTAGATGTCATGACGTGCTGGGTGACCTTGGGTTTGAAATGCTTCACGGTACGTAAGGCTTCCAGCAGTACGCGTCCGTCGTGTCCTTCGCCGGCCAGTTTCAGCCCCATGATGTGTGCAATCGTCGGCGCCAGATCGACGTTACCGCTAGGGTATATATCGCGATAGCTGCGACGGAAATCCGGGCCGTAAGCGATGAACGTGTTATGCACGTCTATCGGGCTGAAACTGCCGTGCATGCCGCGATTATTGCCGGCGCTTTCGTATTCCGTACCGGGCATGCCTTGCACTACGGCTTTTTCGTTGAAATTAAAGCTCACGATCAGGTCGGGATTGCGGCCGGCAGCATTTTCCAGATGAATCGATTGCAGCGGCAATGTACCCGGCAGCTTGCCGTAGCGGCTATCGACGAATACGGCGCCGTATTCCGGGCGCGACTGCACAAAGCGTACGACTTTTGCGACGGTAGCCGCATCGTGGTCGGGCAGGTACAGATAATCGCTGCCGCCGTTAGCAGCGATCACGATGGGGTGCTTGTCCTGCGGCAATTCGGCAGGCACCTTGAAGTTGGCTGTGGTGTATTTCTGTCCGGTCTTGCCGCATATGCTGCCGTCGCTATCCGTTTGTGTGGCATAAACCGGCGTATTGTCGGCGCGGATGCCGGACATCACCGGGTCAAACAGGCAACCCTTGCCGTCGAAGGCGGTAAACCCAGCGCGTGTCAGCAAATCGGCAGTGCGCACATCGCCCGACACCGAATAAGCCAGCTCGCTGGTTTGACCCGGTTTGCCGTCGGCAACCACGCGTAGCGGGAACCAATCGGCATCGCCGGCAACGGTGCTGTGACCGTGATCGGAGACGACGACGATATCGGTGTCATCAGCCATACGCAGCGCTTTTAGTCTGGCCTGCAGATCGCCCAGCAGCTGATCCTGCGCGCGCAGTGCGTCGTGGTAATCAGCAGTGCCGGGGCCGTAATTATGCTCGGTGGAATCCGGGTTGCGCAGCCAGATCAGGCTCAGTTTCGGCTGATGCATGGGCAGAACATGCTCGAGATAAGAATGCATCATGTAAGCGTTGGCATTCTTGTACGGCGAGCCGCTGGCATTGGTCGGGTCGGTCGTGACCTTGTCATCCAGCTTTGCGACAGGCGTCGCTGCAGTCGGGTCGCCATTGTTGGCGGTTAGCGTCAGCGTGGCGTTGGTGTCGGTCAACGTGGCCGTTTTTGGCAGGGCAACGCCGGCTGCCTGCAATTCCTCAACCAGGCTCAGCGGCATGACCGTGCGCTCGTCGAGCAACAGGCCGCCGCGTTTGAAGTCCTGCAGATAAGCCGGGCCGGACTTGCCGATGGCGGCAGTGGTGATGCCGCTTGCCTGCGCCGCCTGGAACAGCGTGCCCACCATCAGCAGCTGGTTGTTGTAATAGGCGTTGATGTCATCCAGGATGCCGTAGTCTTCGGTAAATACCGGTTGCTGGAAATCGACAGCCTTGCCGTGCGCATCCTTGCCCGTAGCACCCGAGCGCCACACTGTGTTGCCGTAAAAACCGGTGTGCTCCGGGAAACTGCCGGTTGCAAAGCTGGCCGCATTCATCATGGTAAAGGTCGGATAGGTTGCATGATTGGCGGTGAAATTCACGCCCGCGTTACGCATGCGCAGCAGGTTCGGCGTATCGACCTCGGTCACCGAGTCCGGCCGCAGACCGTCCCAGACGAAAATGATGACATTGTGCGAGCTGGCAGTCGTTTTGATCGGTGCGGCTTGAGCCGGAAAAACCGTCATCAGCAGGCTGGCTGCGGATAAGGCTAAACAGATGCGTTTCAGTGCGGGTATTTTCATAATGGGCGATTCAGTATGCGGTGGAATAAAAATATCAGCGTACACAAATCCGGTGAAGATATTGCGGCAGCTTGCTGACGTTTTGCTGATGAATTGTTCAGGGTGGCATCGTCGATTGAGGAGCATGTATTTCCGGAGCAATCGGAATGGTATGTTACAGGATCAGTCATCGCAGGCAACGGGGCGCGGGTAGAACATTGTTGCGTTATGCGTGAACAGGGCTGCTTGCATTGGGTGGCTACGTTGAAATACTTGCGGCTCAACTGCATTTAGCGGCGCCAGACGTATTATTGGCGAATTCTGAGCGTTGCCATAAATATTGCCTAGTCGTGCCGTAAAGTAATACAGGTACGGTTTGATCCAGTTGAAATAATGTGACTGATCTGTGGTTGAAATCGAAGTAAGGCCAGCTTGATCCGGCGATTCCGCGAGTGCTTTGGCGAGTTCAACGGCATTGGCCGGCTTATCTGCCACCAAAGGCGCTACGTTCCACTGGCTGTCGAGCATGGCCCATTTCTGATGCTGTTCAAGGTAGACCTCCGTCACGACATGACCTGCTCCTGATTCGCGGGTTGCTACATCGGCTGTCATGAGGCCGAGTACGCGGGATGGGTATCCCAATGCCGCAAGGACACCAGCCAGTACGATGGCGTATTCGACACAGCGGAACTGTTTGCCTGTAGCCGCTTCCTGCAAAATTGAAATCGGGTCGTTTTGACTCGGAGTGTTGACGCCATCATGATCCCAGCACCGACTTACCCAGTCGAGTATGGCCAGCACATGTTCGAAATTACCATTTTTGTCCGGTTGAATACTGTCTAATGCGTAATCTGTTCTGAGTCGGCTAAGGTAAATGTTGGATGGCGGCCTGAAGTGGCCTATGGGTGCAGTTGACTCATATTCAAAGTACAAACGGTCTGTCGCAGTCGATCTTTCGTTATGGGTCATGACTTTTCAGGATTTGGCGAACAGTAAATATATTGCCGCAGCCGGTAAATGCTGCGGCAATATCGTCAATGCGCCGATTTTGCGGTCGTGAGTTCTTGCAGTTCCAGGCGTTTTGCCCACAGCTGCTTGCCGTTCACGTCGAAGCTTTTGACATCCATGACGCGCGCTTTCAGCGGGCCGGAGAAGTTCAGCGTGCAGTAGTTGCGTTCGCCTACCAGGGTGTCGTCTACCAGTTCCGGATTGCTGCGTTCGCTGTCGACGTTATGCGTGCCTGAGGTAAACGGCGAGCAGGTGAGTTCGTACAGCGGATAGTCGCCGGTGCGGGGCATGCGCATCAGCTCGGATTGATGACGGTCGCCGGACAGGAACATTACGCCGTTGACGTGCGTCGCCGACAGCCAGTCGAGGAAATCCTTGCGCTCTGCGGTATAGGATTGCCAGCCTTCGTATTTGTTTTCGTCATTGATCATCTGCCCGCCTGCGGCAATGATCTTGAAGGTCGCGGTCGAGGACAACAGCGCGTTTTTCAGCCAGTCCATTTGCACTTTGCCGAACATGGCTTTGTCGGCGGTATCGGGCATGTTCTGGTTGTCGCGGTAGTAGCGGTCGTCGAGCAGGAAGAAATCGACGTCGTTATAGCTCACCTTGGTGAATACGCCGGGCGTGCCGGGCAGGCCGTAGCTTGGGTTGGCCCAGTAGTCCTTGAACAGCTCCAGGCTTTCCTTCTTGAAAATGAAGCTCTTGTCGCTGTCGTTGGTGCCGTAATCGTGGTCGTCCCAGATCGCGTAATGCTGGCCTGTCTGCAATAGTTTTTGCAATTCCGGCAGTGCGCGGTCGCGCTGGTAACGCAGCGGCATGTCCAACGGACTGCCGTAATCCACTTCACGGAAATACAGATTGTCGCCCAGCCATACGGTCAGATCCGGCTTGACCGCTGCCATGTTTTTGAGGATTTCATAATGGCCGCCGTAAGGTGTGCCGGGGCGGTCGTAGATGGCCTCGTTGATGTATAGGCAGGAGCCGGTCAACGCCGTAAAGGCAGGCGGATCGGTGCGCCATTGCCAGAGCGGCTGGGTGTTGAAGCTGAGCTTGTCGGCTACCGCCTTGTTGTCGAACATCATACGGTATTCGTAGCGCTGACCGGGTTCCAGCCCGGTGACGGCGAGATGTCCGGTAAAGTGGTGCGCGGCGGTGAGCGGCATTTTTTCAGTCTGGTGCAATTTGCCATCGGGCGTGCGGTATTCCAGCCAGGCCTGGGTGGCTTCGTTGGCCTGTACCCAGACGATGGCGCTGCGCATGCTGACGCTGCCGACCATGGGGCCGGCCTGCAGTTGTGCTGCCGAAGCTGCATTCGCCAGTAACAGCGGTGCAGAGAGGAATGCCAGTCCGATGTAAAAATTACGCATAATTGATTTCCTGACTATGGTGGAGGATGAGCAGCTTGATCTGGTCGCCGATACGCTCTACGCGTTCCTGAAACAGATTGTAGAAAAATAGCCCGTATAACGCCACGCCTATGCCCAGCGCGGTGGCGTACAGCGCAGTACCTATGCCGGCGCTGACTGCGGAAGGATCGGAAATCCCGGAATGCGCCAGTGCGGCAAAGGTGTCGATAATGCCGAAAATGGTGCCTATCAGCCCCAGCAGCGGCGCGGCGGTGACGATGGTGTCCAGCGCCCACAGGTGGCGAACCAGATGGGTACGCGCCTTGATGTAGATGGATTCGGTCAGGTCTTCCATGCCCTCGCGCGGCGTTTTCTGTCCGTCGCGCACCTGGCGTACCACTTCGGCTGCCACGTTGCTGCCGTGCGCTTCATCCGGCGTATGGTGCAGGCGCTGGGCGTGACGCATGGTGTAGATGTAAAAGATAAAGCGTTCGACGGCAATGAAGGTGACCAATGCCGCCAGACCGTAAAGCAGGTAAAAAATGATGCTGTGCAACAGTTGTATATCGAAATGCATGGTATCTGCCGGGGGCTGGCCCCGGCCTCCTGTAAGTGTTATTTGAAATCAGCCGACAAGGTTACGCTGGCAAACCGCGGTGCGCCCGGCAAATAGGTCGGTGACGTTCCAGCCAGGGTGCCATAGGCCAGTGCGTTGGTCTGGGTGCTCTGGATCGAGTTCAGGTAATGCTTGTCGAACAGGTTGGCGATGTTAAAGCGCAACATGGGGTTCTTCATGAAGCTGACGTCCTTGAAGCGATAACCCATGGACACGTCGGCAGTGACGAAGCCGGGAATCTGTTCGTCGTTCATCAAGCTCGAGTAGCGCATGCCGGTATAGCGGGTTTTGAAATCGGCGAAGAACCTGTTTTTCGCATAGCTCAAGCCTAACCCCGCCAGCCATGTCGGCGTATCGACAAAAGTCTTGCCGGAAGTCGGCAGAATAACCGGGTTATGCGAGGCGTCGTAGGTGGCGAAATCCGACAGCATGACGGAGCTGGTGTAAGTCAGCGAGCCGTATACGCTGAACCCGTTGACAGGGCGCGTGCCGGTTTCAAGTTCGACGCCGTAATCGCGTACATTGCCGACGTTGTAGGTGATGGACGAACCGGTAGAATCCTTGGAGGAAGCCTGGCGGTTCTTGAAGTCGGTATAGAACACGGTGGCCGACGAAGTCAGCATGTCGCCCTGGAAGCGGTAGCCTACGTCATAATTGACAGCCGTTTCCGGTTGCAGATTCTGTGCGTTGCCCGATTCATACAGCGTGTAGTTGGCTGGCGCACGGAAATTTTTGGTGACGTTGGCAAACAGCTGCTGTTTTTGCGAGAGCTGATAGGTTGCGCCTACGCTTGGCAGCGTTTCGCTATAGGTTTGCGACGCCGTAAAATAACTGGTCAGCCCGGTACCCGCACTGGCGTAGTTGGTGCCGTCGCGAACCGCATGCGGCATGCGCAGGCCCAGCATCAGCTTGACCTTGTCGTTGTCCAGCGAAATCGTGTCGGTAACGAAGGGTTGCGTGACCGTGGTGATGGTTTTCTGGTTGCGGCCCTGGTAGACATTGCCGTTGCCGTCCAGTGCCAGATAGCTCTCGCCCCAGATATCCAGCGGCATGCCGTTGGCGCCGACCTTGGAGAACGGCTGGGTCTGGAGGTGCTCGGCGCGTTCCAGCCACAGACCGAAGGCGACCTTGTGCATGTCGTTCTGCCAGTTGAGCTTGACGGTTGCGCCGGGACGGTTGGTCTTGGTGATGGAGGAGCGATACATCAGCACTTTATCCAGTGTGTCGCCGTCGCCGTTCAAATCCTGTACTTTGGTCACGCCGGTACCGGCCGATTCCTGCAGAGTGGTACCGAAGCTGCCATTGCCGTAGCCGTGCCAGTAGTACGGTTCCACGTCCAGACGCCAGGAGTCGTTCAGCTGGAAGTTGCCTTTGGCGGTCAACAGCGTGTTCTTGAACGGGTTGACTTGCAGTGCGTAGTAATCGGCACGCGATACGCCGTTGACGGAAACCGATTCATCCTGAGCCGTGCCGTTTACAGCTGCAATGCGGCCTGGGAATGTCGTTGCATAGTCGTAGTAATAGCTTTGGGTATTGT
This sequence comes from Sulfuriferula sp., assembly GCA_031291235.1. Taxonomy (GTDB): domain Bacteria; phylum Pseudomonadota; class Gammaproteobacteria; order Burkholderiales; family Sulfuriferulaceae; genus Sulfuriferula. Next base: position 4,879 of record JARLJL010000009.1, on the reverse strand, counting down.
AGTTGCTCAGCGTTTCGTTCTTGAAGAAATTGTTGACCGCATCGTTATACATGACGCCCACGGATATCTGGCTGCCGGGCGCTATTTTCGTCACTACTTTAGCGTCGATATGATTGCGGTCTGCATTACCATTGCCGCGCCATTTGTCGACCCCGGCCTTGGAGAACGAGAGGTAGGCCTTGGTCGTGCCGTTGGCGAATAGTCCTGTATTCAGGCGCGCAAAACTCTTGTACATGCGCAGGTCGCCGAATGTTTGTTCGCCCATGACTTGCGTCGTGTCAGTCGGATCGCCCGATACGATACCGATATTGCCGCCCGTTGCGCCGATGTGCGGTGCATCGGTGTCGGTGGAGCCCTGGGTTACGAAAATCTGCTCCATGTTTTCAATGTCCACATACTCCTGCGGATAGACCGCAAAGTTGCCGGAGTCGTTGACCGGTGCGCCGTCGATGGTAAAGCCGATCTGATTACTGTTAAAGCCGCGTATGGTCAAGTTGCCGCCGAACAGGCCGGTAGCATCCTGGGAGCTGGCGTTGACGCCCGGCAGCATGCTGATGCTTTGATAGGGGCTGCTGGTAGGTACCTGTTTTTCCAGATAGCTTTTGTTGACTTCGCTACGCGCCTTGCTGGATTCCTCCGGCACGATCTGGCCGGAACCGTAGCTGTCATCGCCCTGTACGTCGATCTGACCTACATTGCTGGTGGTTTCCTCAGCCTGGGTTGTGCCTGTCCAGGCGATGCCGGAACTGAGCAGGCCGGTAATGAGCACCGGAATGATTTTGCGTTTGAACATTTCTATCTCCCTGTCTGGTTAAAGTGAAATTAGCTTGCTGGCGTGTAATTGATATCAACAGTGAATCGGTGGCTGTTACCACCCGGCCAGACATCGGCCGGAAAACTGGGGTATTCGCCGCGGCGCACGGTGGAGAGCGCTGCGTGGTCGAGCAGCATGGAATGCGAGCTCTGCTCTATGCCGGAATCGAGCAGATGCCCGTTGCGATCCAGTTCCAGCCAGATGCGCACCATGCCCGCGGGCCGCATCAGGCTGGCTTCGCGTCCGGTGGGATAGCGTTTGCTGCTGTCGATATAAGTGCGTAATTTGGCGATATAGCCGTCTGCTGCATTGTTACTGACGGGTGCCGGCGGCGGGGGCGGCGTATCCGCGACGTGTTTCGGCTGCGGAGCCGGTTGCGGCGTCGCTACGGCAGCGTTGACGGTTGGTGCAGGCGTTGCAGCGACCGGTGCCGCTATCGCGGTGGGAATGGTCGGCGCAGGCGATGGCACAGGGACGGCCTTGGGCGGCACAGGTTTGACAGGTTCGGGGCGCGGCGGCGTAATCGGCTTGGGTTGCGACTGTACTACCGGTTCAGGCGGCGGCAACTCGACCATGCGCAGCTGCATGGGCGGTTTGGGTTTCGGTTTGAGCTTCAACGGCGCGACCTGACTGGTCCAGAATAATGCCAGCGCGATGAAGATCAGGCTGGGCATGCCGGCTAGCCAGGAGCGCGTGCGGTACAGGAGATCGATCAGCATCAGCGTTGCTTCGCTGCAATGGAAAGCGAATCGAAGCCGTGCGTTTTGAGCACATCCATCACGTTAACCAGCGATTGCAGACTGGCGGCTTTATCGCCGTTGATAATAATGCTGAGTTGGGTGTGCTCGTTACGCAATGCATTCAATGCATCCGGCAGTGTTTCCAGCGTGACCGGCTTGCCTTCAAGCTGCAGTGTGCTATCGCCTATCAGCGTGACCACGACATTGCGCACCGAACGTATCGGTTCGGTGTGGCCGGATTGAGGTAATTGAGTTTTCAGGCCTTGTGCGGGAATGACGTTGAGGCTAATCAGTACAAAGAAAACCAGCAGGAACATCATCACGTCTATCATCGGGATGATCTCGATACGGGCCTTGCTGCGGGGGGTGTCTTGCCAGCGACGCATAGTAAGCGAATTGTCAGGAATTAAAATTGGTATATTAGAGAATGATTATTTCCTTCCGATTTCATGAATATTAAGTATTTCTTAAATGTTCCAAATTGTGTCAAGTTGTTACAAATGACAGGGGTTATGTCGCCTATGTGTCAAGCCGTGGTCATGCACGTGTTTTAGCATGCAAGGTTGGTTTGCAGAGACGGAAAACTTGGTATGGATAGATAAAGGTGTGCTGCGGCAGGGGTGGCGCTAATGAAGCGGGGGTACGGATGGGCCTGGCTCAGCACCACCCATCCGTACCCCGCTGGTTTAAAACTTGTAGCCTAACGTCAAGATACCGGCAGTAGTTTTTTGCTGATAACTCCAGTTATAACCGGCGTTATCGGTCAATAATTTGTCATCGTAATCGACGACTTGTATTTCAGCCTGTGCAAAAAGCTTTTTGCTAACGAATCGCTTGTAGCCTATGCCATATCCGATGCCTTGCGTGCGGAACTTGTCGTCAAGCCAGCGGGCTCCGGGCAATCCGATCGCGTTTACCTTGATAGCGTGGTAGCCGATCTTTGCAAACACCGCAGACGTGTTGTCTATCATCAAGGTCGGTTGAAGGTAGACGGCGTAGTGCTCCTTCAACATAGCTTCAATGGGCCCATAAGCCGCATTTTGCGTGCCGGCGTTCGTGTTGTTCAGATCCATGCTGACACCGATTCCGATCAGCCATTTATCGCTAATTGCCTTGTCGTACCCGGCATCGACCTGAAACACATAATCGCTCTTGTCCCACTGGTAGTAACCGGAAATATTATCTGTATAGGTAACTTTGGGTTGCACATACCCCACCCCCAGTCCGACATTAAACCCTTCAAACTCATTTGCCTGAGCCAAAGTCGGGATCAGCGCCAGCGTAATTATTGCCAATTTTGTTTTCATGGATAGCGCCTCTCGATTATTGGAATAATGAAGTAAAAGTATTGGTTTGAACAAGACTAAACCAAATTAATTACTATATACGGAAATTAATTGGGACGGGTCTAAATTGTTAACTCATTGTATGTGTCGACTGGATATTCAGGTAGGAATAACGAAGCCGGAATAATATTTGGTTACACTTGACTTCGAGCGCACTCGAACTTCTATCATTTATTCCATGACCACACTCTTGACGATACAACAGGCTGCCGCCGCTACCGGATTAAGCGTGCATACCTTGCGTTATTACGAACGCATAGGGCTGATTGATCCCGTCCCGCGCCAGACCAATAGCCATCGTTTTTATCGGCCTGAAGACATGCGCTGGATAATGTTTCTGATCAAATTACGTTCGACCGGCATGCCGATACAACAGATGCTGCACTATGCGGCGTTGCGACGGCGGGGGGATGATCCTGAGAGTGTGGCTGAGCGCAAATATATGCTGGAACAGCACGCGTTTGCAGTAGCGGCGGAGCTGACTGCGTTGCAGGATACGCTGGCAGTATTGCATGCCAAAGTAGGTTTGTATTCGGCAATGGAAGAAACGTTGAAAGCGGCCGCCGATAACCGGCGAGAGGAAAACATCGACCATGGAAAACACAATTTACGAACGCGGCGTGAGCCGCCTGAAGGAAGTCGATAGCGTTGCGGGCGAGCGCGTGATCGCAAGTCTGGCCGATATCAGCCCCGATTTCGGCCGTTACATTATCGAATTCGGCTTCGGCGAGATTTATTCGCGCCCCGGGCTGACGTTGCAACAACGCGAACTGGCGACGATCGCGGCCCTCACTGCGTTAGGCAACGCGCAACCGCAGCTTAAAGTGCATCTGGCAGCGGCACTCAATGTCGGCCTAACGCGAACGGAAATTGTCGAGACGATGATACAGATGGCGGTTTACGCCGGCTTCCCTGCGGCGCTAAACGGGCTTTTTGCGGCCAAAGAGGTGTTTGCCGAGCATGGGGTATGAGGCGACGGCAATTTTGGTATGCCATTGTGCTTGCGGTCTGTATTGTTGACACGGGTAATTGATGCGCGTAGCTTATGCGCATCAATTGTGCAAAGGATGTCGTTGTGGGTAATATATTTTATGATCCGGCTGCTCCAAAGAAATCAGCCAATCTCAGCATCAATGCCGATCTCCTACAGCAGGCCAAACAGCTCAACATCAATCTTTCGCAAACCCTGGAGCAGCATTTGGCCGAGATCGTGCGCCAAGCGCAGCGCAGCCGGTGGCTGGCAGAAAATCAGCATGCGCTGGAAGACTATAACTGTCGTATCGACACGCACGGCACTTTCAGCGACGGTCTGCGGCGGTTCTGATGGCGCAGTTCGATGTTTACCGCAATCCGAATCCGGATACCTGCAAGATGATTCCTTATCTGCTTGATGTGCAAGCCGATTTGCTGGACATGTTGGCGACGCGGGTAGTTGTGCCGCTGGTGCTGGCGGAAGAAATGGGCAGTGCAGCAAAGCTGCTCAATCCGCAATTTACTGTCAATGGCACGATTGTGGTGATGTCCACTGCCGAGCTGGCAGGTATTGCGAAGCGCTCGCTGGGGGATAAAGTCGCCTCTCTGGAGGGGCTGCGTAACGAAATCATTGCGGCGCTGGATTTGCTGTTTACCGGAATTTGATAGTATCGCAAAATTCAGCCTTCTACGGGCTGGGAGGTAACAGGCAAGGTTTTACCCTTAATTCTGCCCTACATTGTAATGTTTAATCTATCCCCGGCCTGACAAGGCTGGAAATTCGCTGCATAGGCAGACCAAACTTCATATGTCTGACTGGCAAAAGTCAAGACCTGACACCGATTGTGTTCCAACAAAATGTTGGAATGTTAGAACTCGTATCATTCCCCCGCCACCTCAAGTAACGTTGATAGTAAACTAATCATCGTGATTGAGCAGGCTGAGTCGGGAGACATCGGCTAGACTTTAGGTCAGTCCCTTTGGGATTAAACCTGTGGGTCAGATAG
>JARLJL010000008.1 GCA_031291235.1 Sulfuriferula sp. | reverse complement strand
CTATCTGACCCACAGGTTTAATCCCAAAGGGACTGACCTAAAGTCTAGCCGATGTCTCCCGACTCAGCCTGCTCAATCACGATGATTAGTTTACTATCAACGTTACTTGAGGTGGCGGGGGAATGATACGAGTTCTAACATCCAACACTTACCTCAAACCAGCTTCATACTTGCGCACTGCACGACTCACTGTCATGTAGTGTATCCCGAAATGTCGCCCGATTTCAGCCGGTTTTCCAATCGTCTTTCCGGTTGCCGCCTTTTTCTTTCGATGCTTCGGCGTTCATCACCGCCGCCACGGCCTGCGGCACTACGCCGGCACGCTTTGCCGCCTGCTTTACCCAGTCGCGATAGGAGTTGTTCGCGCAACGGGGGTCAGTTCTCACATTCCAACATTTACCTCAAACCAGCTTCATACTTGCGAACTGCGCGACTCACTGTCATGTAGTGTAGCCCGAAATGTCGCCCGATTTCAGCCGGTTTTCCAATCGTCTTTCCGGTTGCCGCTTTTTTCTTTCGATGCTTCGGCGTTCATCACCGCCGCCTCGGCCTGCGGCACCACACCAGCACGTCTTGCGGCCTGCTTTACCCAGTCGCAGAGAAGATTGCTATTGAGATGCCGCTGGTTTGGGAGCGCTTATAGACGGTTTGGCATTGTGCTTTTGCTTGGCACGTTTTGCAGCCTCCGCTTGTTCGACTTCTTCTATGCAGGCAGGCACGTCTGCGACGTTGTAGCACGGCCCCGGATGTTCAGGTTCGATGTACTTCTCGGGCTTTGCTGGACCACGCCACGAGCCTTTGTTTTCTTCCAGCTGGCCGTCGCGGTAGACGAACTGCATGCGCTTGGGTGAGTAGATGCCGAAGTACATTGCACCGTTATCGAACTGAACGTAGTTGTTATCGCCCCATTCAAATTCGAGGCCCGTATTGAGAGGGTTCGAATAACGAATTTCTTTGCCTGTCGCGTCCACAACAATCAAATATCGGGTACGTGACAGCTGACTCTCAGACACTTTGTCCCAGTAAATACTTAAGAATAGACCAGGATTCTTGTCTTTAGCAGCGATTAGACGCTCGTTAGAAAGTTCAATCTGTCTCCCATCGTAATGTCGAGTGACATATAACGTTTTCCCGTTGGCAATAATTGAGTCGCTGTCGACATTGATTTCACCAGCAGGCGTATGAATATCAGCAAATACAGGAATTGAAACGACAAGGAGTGCTAGAACAATATACTTAATTTTCATTTCTTCAATTTCTCCGTGACTTTTAGCAACGCACCTTTCGCTTTATCTTCTTCATCTTGAAGTTGATCGCGTTTCCTACCAGGACAGGCAAAAGCACTGGGGACGATATGATTGTTTTCAAATTCATCTAACCACACTCTATGCCCCATCACCCAACTCCCATTATTCGGGGTTACATACTTTGTAAGCGCTACTGCTTCTCCAACCTGCGTTTTAAGTAACTTCTTCGCCCCATTCTGCTTGATGACTTTTTTGCCTTTCTTGTTGGTCACAACAACATCCGCTTCCGGGATGGTGTTCTGGATGAAATGCACGGCGTCAGCCAAACCGAGGTGGTGACATAGGTACATGATGCGAGCTTTTTCGGTGTCGTTGAGGTCGTCGATGGCATAGCCTTTGGTGTTCAGTCCGTTCAGATTGGCCTTGGCATAATCCATCGCAGTCATGATAGCAAATTCGGGTTCATAGCGCAGATCCAAGAGTTTTTGCAGGTTCTTGTCCGAAGCTGACCTTGCGCCAGCAAGCAGCTTCTTGAGATTGCGTTCCAGACCAGGGCCGGTGACATAAGTGGTGTCGGCCTTCTTGAAACGCCATGCGCCTTTGTCGTCCTGACTTAGCCAACCTTCCTGTTTGCACTTGTCGTTGAGATATGTTCCGCTGCTTACGGCTACACCGATCCAGGATCCATCCAGAAACTGTGTCATTCCTGTCGCAGAACTTTTCGGTGATTTCGAGTCGGCTTTCCACTTGCCGCTTTTTTCTTTCGATGCTTCGGCGTTCATCACCGCCGCCACGGCCTGCGGCACTACACCAGCACGCTTTGCCGCCTGCTTTACCCAATCCCGATAAGGATTGTTCGGACCCAGCTTGAGATCGTCTGCGTTGGGGCATTCACAACCGACCGAACAGGTAATCGGGTTGCCTGCCGTCGTCCGAGTTTCAAGTTTTTCGTGGGAGATTGTCGGTTTCAGCACACGTGGCGGCCTTTCTGGGGTGCCTTTATGCGTACGCTGTTTCGTCGTTGCTACGTGCATACCACTTTGCACACGGACTATCTGTTTGCCAGCCGAAGGCGCATAGGTCGCCACCTGTTTCTCTCCACCGCCGCGCGTGGCATGCTTTTGCACATGGATGACAATGGTTGCATCAGCTGATTTGCAGCGCACTAACGGCGCGCATCCGCTCGTATCGGTCGTGCCGTGAACTTCGGTGTCGCCCACGACCAGGCGCACCACTAGTCCGGCTATTGGCCGTTCGATGCTATCGACGAAGCGCAGTACTGTCTCCGACCAATTTTCGCTGCTTTCCTGCTCGGCTTGCGTTGTCTCTGGCTTCGGCATTTTTAGAATCTGACCAACGGCAATCTTATTAGTATCCGTTAGCTGATTGGTATGCGCGATTTCATCGACGCTGACGCCATAATGATTGGCAATAGCGGATAACGTATCGCCCTTTTGCACCGTATAGGTTTCAGGAATCATATTCCTACCTCCTGCAAATCGTCATCGTTGTCATACAACTGGTCGTCCAACGGAACTGGTGTGTTCTCATCTACAGATTCGGCGAGAACAGACCAACCAGACTCACCGAACCAGACCTCTACGGGTTGGTGGAAACTTTCATCGGTATGCCGCTGGGTTTGACCAGACACGTCTGTCTGCCCTTGTGCGACCACTTCGCCATCGCTGACGATCTGATAAGGTACATTGCCCTGCAATTGGCCGTCCAGACCGGAATGCAATTGCCATTGCAGGCTGCGTAACGCAGGCGCTACCTGCGGCAACTCTAAATCACCATTCGGCAAACGCATACTGTTCGCATTGGCACTCCCCGCCCCCGCCAACTCCGTCAAACTCCCCTTGAACGCCATCACCCCCGGCCCATGCACTTCGATATTGCCGCCTTCGAGCTTGATGTACGCCCCGCCCGAGATCAGGAAAGTGATCTATACCACCAATGCCATTGAGTCGGTAAACATGAGTCTGCGCAAGATCACCAAGAACCGGGGCTCGTTCCCCAGTGATGAAGCCCTGCTGAAATTGTTCTATCTGGCACTGCTCAACATCAGCAAAAAATGGACAATACCCATCCGCGATTGGAAGGCTGCGTTAAACCGGTTTAATATCCAGTTCGAGGATCGAATGCCGCAGCAATAACGAAAACCCGTTTACACAAAATCTAGGACACCCTCGAATTACCAACATCAGCAATTTCTTCATTTTGATACCGACCTTTCTTTTTTATCGGTATTCTATTTAGAAGGCTTCTCAGGCGGAAAAACATTAACGATGTCATCTCGCTCGCGGACTTCTTTAATGTCGCTACGCCAGTTTTCGGTCGTTCTCGACTCCACCTTGTATATACGCCAACCTTCAGGCAAATTTTTCAGATAATAAAAAACATTTCTACCGTCTTTGAATATGACATATACCTTAGCTTTATCGCCTTGAATGACTGGCGTGTTGATATGTGGTTTTGGTAGGGGCTCTAGACGTGTAAGAGGTGCTAAATCTTCGTCATCTATGCCAGGATACCGAAAATTGCCAGCATCACCTGTCATACAACCAGAATTTATTCCCTTTTCTTTAATAATCGCTTCTTTGGACAGAAACTCCGCTAAAAGTCGGCATTGTCTCGGTGGATCGTACTTTCCAGCCACAACTTCATCACCATTTTTGTATTTTGCCCCAAAAGTTGCATAGTCAAACTCATCAGGGTCAATTGCATACATCTTCTTAAGCAGTGTTACGATAGCTGTCTGATCAGGCGTCATTGTTTCAGCCTGCGCCGTATAACTGTTTGCAAAAATTAACAACATTAAAGCCATGAGCAATTTCTTCATTTGATACCAACCTTTCTTTTTTCTTCTGTGAAATAAGTATTAAACAACGACTCAAAATAAGCTTGGTCCATCAATCCACCCGATGCTGTCCGCCGACCAGCATTTTCTTTACCCCCTGGCAAACTCGTCCACTCGGTTCGCAATTTGGCAATAGCACCTGCCAATTCACCTTTACGAACAAGACCTAATGCTTGTCGATTTTCTATTTTTGCAACAGCCATACGGTCTTGTAATTGCGGAGTAAACTTTGCTTCATTGGGTGCCAAGCTGAACATTTTGTTATCTGCGATTACCTCCCCAGCTCCATTCATCCCAGTTAGTAATTCAACCCATGTTGTATAAACAATCTGATAAGCACCAGCTGCTGAATATATGCTACGTTGTTCCTTAGATACGGTATCCCACGGGTGTGTATCAAAGCTACTAAATCGTTTAGATTTTGTCCCTGGCAAAGCGCAATTTAACAATGTGTAACGCTTGCTATCATCTGGCTCTGCCTGACACTCAAACTCCCTTATGCAGCGCAAAAATGCCTTCATCCTTAATATGGGTAAGGGGTCATAAAATTTTCGATAAACACGTGGTATCTCGTAACGAGACCATCTTGGGTGATGTGAGACTGGAATATAATCAGTCAGATAATTATCATAGCTACGCACATCTATATGTCCATGGTTGGGATACTCAGGATTTTTCTTTTTTTTGCGCTCCTCTTCCAGCACGGCTTGTGTCCATTTGTAAACGCTCACATCCCCAGGTGCTGCCCAGCGCGAATCAGGCAAGCTGTCGGTAACATCAATAAAACCTTGTTTGATTAGCTCCGAACCAGCGGTGCTGGCAGACTCACCTACTAAAACACCATTCACCCAACCTGTTCGTGTCAATGCTATTTTGACATATTTGTAGCATTGATTCGCTGGCTTACCTGCTGGTTTCTCCCCATGTTGATGCTTAAACGTCCCTTTGCTCAACTGCGTTAAAATTTCGACCGTCCCTGCGTTGCCATACTTGTAATCTGTCTGCTGTGTCAAATAACGGATGATTTCATTGACGTGCTTTATCTCTTCTGCGTTGACGGTGGGTACATTTTGTTGTGCTTTAGTGGATGTTGAGACCATTTTTCTGCCTTGCACAAAATCATCATGACTCCACAGATTAAAGCCAGGCATACGCCAACTACCCCACCAGTCTTTGACTTTTGATGCGAAGGTAGTTTGTGGATGTCCTTGAGCATCACGTCCCGGTTTTAGTGCTTCGACTTTTTTAACTGGTGTCTGCCCGCTGATTTTCTGAGGTATTGCATTGGTTTTATGTTTGGCGTGTTTATTGCACGGCTTTTTCTTGGCAGGTGCTGGTGGGATTGGCGTTTGCGTCGGCGCTGGAGGCGTGACGCTTTCCGGGGGCGTGATGTCGCCCCGATCCTGTTCAACGGGTTTGGGCGCTTGCGATTCAGCATTGCCTGGCGCGCCCTCATGTGCCTCTGTATTTGTTTCCACCAATAGTTTGGGGCTGACGTACTCCCAAGTAGTCTCGCCCACCGGAACAGTTGTCGTATCGATCACTTTGTAGCTGCCATCAAAACGCTTGACCGCAATCTCGATCTCCGCATTCGGGCTCAAGGTCATGGTCTGTAGCTTGCCGTTACTGTCCGTAGACAGGAACTGGGTCTTGTTGACAACACGCACGCGACATTCCAAGCCTTCTATGGATTCGCCATCAAAGCCGATAAAGCTCAAAGTAAGCGTATCAGGCAGTTTAGTTTCTTGTGCAGACTCCGATTCAGGTGAAGGCGCGGATTCGGGTTCCGGCTCGGTTGAAGGCTCGGGCTTAGGTGCCGTGGCAAACATTTGTTCTTCGAAAATATCCATATATATTCCTGTATGTCCGAGGTCTAGACTTTGTGCGATACGTCGCTAAATTTGCGCCAATCGCCATCGCCTAAGACGACCTTGATTTTTTCCGCCTGGGCCGTGTAAATCGGCTTAGTCAGTCCTTCTTCAGTCAGCACGCCCTTGGCAATCAGTTCGCCTTTTTCGTTATAACCTTCATAAGGTAATCGCTCATGAAGCTGACCAGTATCGACATCCCGCCCGATCAGACCGGAGAAGTTAATCCGCTGACTGAAGTTTTTAGGCGTGTCATCAATCAAGGTAGGGAAGCGAAGTTCAGGCACTGTAGATCTCCCCGGCCCCGCCAACTCCGTCAAACTCCCCTTAAACGCCATCACCCCCGGCCCATGCACTTCGATGTTGCCGCCTTCGAGTTTGATGTAGGCGCCGCCTGAGGTCAGCAGCAGGTGTTGCGGTGCGGCGACGGTGACTGCCTGCTCGG
>JARLJL010000007.1 GCA_031291235.1 Sulfuriferula sp. | reverse complement strand
TGCAACTCCAGCCAACTGTCTCCTCCTTCATAGACCAGCAGAGCAGCAAAGTGTTGCGCGCCTTGGATGGAGTACGTCACGCCGAGTACGCATCTGCCGCCGCCTGCGTCACCACCGACCGCGACGAAGGAGGACTGCGCACACAGGACAGACACGAAGCGAACGGGGTCAGTGATGTACGCACCGCCCGCAAACGTGCCTGTCTCTGTGGCATGCGAGGTGGCCAGCTGCTTCTTACACTTGATCATCGTTTGCTCGCATGGGATGCGCAACGAAGGAACGGTACGGATGGCCTCGCGCAGGGAGGTGGGCAGGTGGATCAGCTCCTCAGGAGGTGCGATGGAGTGGCGCTGCACTGCTGCTGGAAGGCAGCCCACTTGCTGCAACGCCTCGTCGACTGCAGCACGCGCCTTGGTGCGCCGCTTCCATTGCTGCGTCGGCTGCAGCGTGTGATAGGGGCGCTTCGTGCGAGGGACGGGCGTGCGCGCATGGGCAGCAGCACGGTTGTGACGCAAGATGCAAGTGATGTGCGCTCTGCCGTTGCCATACGGCCTGTCTTGCTCACTGCCGCGGATCTGCTTGTCGCAGATGCTGCAGCGGATGCTCTTTGCCCGTGATTGTTCAGTGTCAGCGGCGTGGAGCGGCAGGACAGCACCTGCACACCCGCATGCAGCACACACAAGCGCATGACGTGAGCACGTACGCGACCCGTAGCAGAGCGTAGCACGCTGTCATCGCTGCATCTGACCAGTGGAGGCCGAATCTGCTGCTGCTGTGGCGTCGGCTGTGGTGAGCGCGAGGAGTGACAGCGCGCCGCCCGCTGCATGCGCGGTGGATGTGGGCCCCTCAGGCTCCATGCCGCGCTACATGGCAGGGTGGTCCGCCTCTTCTGCGTGCTGCGGTGCAGCTGGAGGAGTGAGCGCTGGAGCGTGCCGCGGACCGTGCGCGTGCCGCGGACATATCGATCAATAATGTTGATGGAATCGCATGTAAACCTCATCAAGCATTGTTTATGTACATATAAACAACGTTTATGCTGTCAAACAGCTATGGTGAATAGGCCCCTTGTCGTGCACGGTGCGTGCCAGCGGGAATTAAAGGGGTACCGAGAGCATGCATGGCGGGACGAGGCTGTTATTTTTCTGGTGTATGGTTTAGTGTATGGTGATTCATATTCTGTTAAAATGGGGGACCGCGCGCTGCTGGCTCGAGAGTTATATCAAACG
>JARLJL010000006.1 GCA_031291235.1 Sulfuriferula sp. | reverse complement strand
TTTGTCTCTTTTTTAAAGACAAAGTAATTAGAGATTCTCTTCTTAATGCCAAGGGATTTTGCTTCTCGTTTTTGTCTCTTTTTTAAAGACAAAGTAATTAGAGATTCTCTTCTTAATGCCAAGGGATTTTGCTTCTCGTTTTTGTCTCTTTTTTAAAGACAAAGTAATTAGAGATTCTCTTCTTAATGTCAAGGGATTTTGCTTCTCGTTTTTGTCTCTTTTTAAAGGCAAAGTAATTAGAGACTCATAAAATCGGTTTGATTCTTCTCTTAATATCTATAGAAATTTGTAAACAACCAGGATTTAGATTTAATTTAAATTAAATATATTGATGTCTATCGAATTTGATGTTAAAAAGTTAACAATTTTTAGTAACAAATGGAGGCTGATTTGTCTATTTCTACGACAGAGTTGAATTTTGATGGCGCAGTAAAGTATCACTATAACAAGTTTCCGCCAATAAACCTCGATTACGGAAAGTTGGTTGGGCAGCTAGTAAAAGCCACTGATGCAATCGCACGTTATGACCAAATGTTAAAAAGCATGCATAACAGCGAAATTCTACTAGCGCCTCTACGCAATCAAGAGGCGGTGATTTCTTCTAGAATGGAAGGAACGGTCAGCACTATGGATGAAATTCTCCAATACGAGGCTGATTACGATGAGGATGTTGCTAGTGCAGCTGATATTAGGTCAGAAGTCATTGAAACAATTTTATATCAAAGAGCTCTTAAAAACGCACAGAAAGCTATAGAGAGTGGTCAGCCGTTATCTCAATTTTTACTTAAGGCTGCTCACCAGCAATTATTGTCATGGGGGCGTGGTGCGTCGAAATCACCTGGACAATACAAAATAGAACAAAATTATCTTGCTGAAAAAAATAAAAGAAATATTTTATTCGTCCCCGTTAGTCCAGAAAGACTGCAAGAGGGTTTAGATAGCCTTTTTAAATATATTGAGAAATCTCCTGATCCAGTACTAATAAAAGCAGCTATTGCACATGTTGAGTTTGAGGCCTTACATCCATTTAAGGACGGAAATGGTCGTATTGGAAGAATGCTTATCACATTGATGCTTTGGAAACTAGGGGTGATTACTGCACCACATTATTATATAAGTGGATATTTTGAAGAAAATAAAGATATGTATATTGACTCGATGAGGAGAGTTTCGGAGCATGATGATTGGACAAGTTGGTGCATATTTTTTTTAGGGGCGGTAGAAGATCAAGCGATTCGCAATTTAGAAATTGCGGAAAACATTAGTTCTTTGTATGAAGAAATGAAGATAAAATTCAGTAGTCTTTTGGCGTCAAAGTGGAGTGTGAATGCCCTCGATTTTATGTTTACAAATCCAGTGTTTAGGAATAATAAATTTACCAATCAGAGTGGAATTCCAAGTGCGAGTGCGGCCAGATTTACTAGAGTCCTGTTAGATAATGGACTAATAATTCTTGCTGAAGAGGCGTCTGGCAGGAGGCCTGCGTTATTAAGATTTGAGCCATTGATGCAGTTAGTTAGAGTTTAATGATTTCACTGTCCTTGCTCCAGAACGTATGGTAATCCCCCCATTAATAATCGTAGTTAAAGTAGAGGTTAAGCGGCCATGGCGAGTTTGTATTTAGGCGGAATACCGCCAATCGCTGTGTTTGGTCGTTCGTTATTGTAAGTCCATAACCAGCGAGTCGCAAAGTTTTGCACTTCCTTGATGGTATCGAACAAATAATGCGCCAACCAGTCACGCAACGGGGGTCAGATACCGTCTTGAAAAGCAAGCCCGTTATGACTGAAATTGGCATCAAACGGCCTGCCTGACTTCACCACGCCATAGATGATATGAACGAGCTTACGCATAGCTGCTCCGATAACCGCCTTCGGCACCAGCCCGTTTGCCTTCATTCTTTCCCCAAACACTTGCAGCACCGTGTTACGCAACGGGGGTCAGTTCTCACATTCCAACATTTACCTCAAACTAGCTTCATGGCAACTGGAGTCAGATACCGTCTTGAAAAGCAAGCCTGTTATGACTGAAATTGGCATCAAACGGCCTGCCTGACTTCACCACACCATAGATGATATGGACGAGCTTACGCATGGCTGCGCCGATGACCGCCTTCGGCACCAGCCCGTTAGCCTTCATTCTTTCCCCAAATGCTTGCAGCACCGTATTATGGCGTAGCGCCACCATGCCCGGCATATACAAGGCTTTCCTCAAATCTGCATGGCCGGTTCGGGAAATCATGGTGCGGCCTTTGACCGAGCTGCCTGATTGCCGCTGACGCGGCGATACGCCGATGAAGGCTGCCAGTGCCTTGCCATTGGCAAAGCGTCGGATATCGCCTGCATACGCCAGCACCTTGGCCACGGTTACTTCTCCTATGCCGGGAATACTGGCAATCAGCTCGGCATCCTGTTTCAGTTCGGGATGGCCGTCGATATGATCGTTGATCGCGCGTTGTAATTCAGCGATCTCCTTGGCTAACCAGGCAATATGACTCTCAATATTGGGGAGAACTGTGATTTCACCACTGGCGTGATGCGCTTCCAACCGGTTGGCTTCCTGCTGGTGCATGTCTTTTAGTGCTTGCAGGCGTTCTACCATGGCGCGCAGTTGGCGATAGGCTGGGCTGGGCGGTGTCCAGACGCTGGGGCGCATGGCTGCACAGAACCGTGCGAGTAGCGCAGCATCGGCCCGGTCGGTTTTGTTGCGTACCAGATCGCTCTGCGCAAAACCTTTGATACGCGCAGGATTAACCACACTGATGATCCAACCGTAGCTGACCAAGGCCAGTGCGGCCTGCTCACTGTAAGGGCCGGTCGCTTCAAGGCAGAGGTGTGCGTTGTGATGGCTGATATTACGTTCGCGCAGCCAGTTATCCAGTTGGGCAAAGCCGGATGGATCATTGGCTACGACTTTGGATTTGATCTTGCCGTTCAAGAGTACGGCAATATCCAGTTTACGTTTGGAGACATCGATACCCACAAAGGTGGCAATGACTTGCATGGCCTGATTCATCGTTTTAACCTTCCTCGTATGCAGGCTCTGACTTGGCAAGTAGCCAAGCTGACCTAAGTTACCGTTCGGTTTGTGATAAACGTGAAATGAGCCGGGGCACCTATCTGACCCACAGGTTTAATCCCAAAGGGACTGACCTAAAGTCTAGCCGATGTCTCCCGACTCAGCCTGCTCAATCACGATGATTAGTTTACTATCAACGTTACTTGAGGTGGCGGGGGAATGATACGAGTTCTCACATTCAACAATTTGTTGGAATGTGAGAACTGACCCCGTCGCCTGCACGGTGAAAAAGAAGCTGCCGCCCGCAACAAAGTTTCGTCGATAGTTTGCCATGGGCGGTATCGTAGCAGAGGTTGGTGGTTTTGATGGGTTTCGCTTTGCTCAACCCATCCTACGGGCTACGGGCTGCCTTAGGCACTTTTATTGATATTTTTCCTTCGGGTTTTCCGTAGGCGCCAAAAAGAACATCTTCTTCTGTTTCTTCAAAGGGTTCTATATAAGAGTAGTACTCAAATCCTAAATCCTTTGCCATGAGTAACACTTCATTTTCCACATCAATCGGCAACTGAGAATTTATTGCAACTATAAGATTATCTGGTTTATTAGATTCTCCCCCAAACAATCTAACTATTTGGATACCCAGCTCGTCAAGCTTATTTTCAACTTTAGTATCAACCTCTTTGTCTAGGTGTATGTTAACCCCATAAGACAGTTTAGAAATCTTTGAGTCATTTAAAGCGTATTCTGATTTTTTCAACTTGCTTTCTAAATGATTAATTTTGGAAAGTAATTGATCATGCAGCAGCTCTGTTTTAGGAACCTTCATGACTTCGTTTGTTCGATTATTAAGGTACGTAGAGTAGTAAGAATCCTCTTGCAGTTCTGGTCTAAATTTAGTCTGAAGAAGGAATAGGGCTCCAATGAATAGAGGAACATTTACAATAGCAGCGATTGTCAATGCACCAGATTGCCATGATGCCAAATCCATACTCTTAGCTGCTATTAAAAATGTTCCATCGATTGCAAGCAAACCAACAAGCCAAGCCCCTAGGAGTTGAATAGGCTTAGTAATTTTTTCGGGCGATATATTATTTTTTTCCATTCCTACGTCCAATTTTATTAAGGAAATTCAGGGTCGGCCCTACTAAACATTACAACAAAGAATAGAATTCTATTACGATTAAAACATCTTAGGCTCAATGCCCACGCTCCTGCACCAATATCCACGGTGCCAGCACCACCGTCCAGATCGCCGGTTTGCGTTCTTCCCAGTCCATTGCCGTTTCGTCATCAAGCTTGACCAGCTGGCCGCTCATCATCCACTCGCGCACGCTGTCGGTGTCATCAGCAGCAATGTGCGCGGCGACGTCGATCAGGTCGAGGCGGTTATCGACCTTGATCAGCTGGCCTTTGGCGAAGAAGGGGCGCAGCTCGGTCCAGTCGGCTTTGGCGGTTTCGGTGTTGAGTTTGGCGCGCATCAGTTCTATGGGCTCGGTCATGGTGGTTTCCTTGATCTTTGCTGATGGGTTTCGCTTTGCTCTACCCATCCTACGAATGTAATGGTTTAGTCTTCGTCAGGCAGTAATGGCGGGGTGGGCGCACGCAGGTGCTCGAGGTCGACCGACTCTATCTGGCTGAAGCGTTTGCTGATTTTCTGGCTGCTGATGTGGACTTCGGCGGCGTCTTCGTTGGCCTGGCGGATGTGGTCGGCGAGCTTCTTCATGCGCGTGTCGAAGCGGGCGAAATCCTTGCCCAGCTTGGACAGCTCGTCCTTGATGATATGCACCTGGCGGCGGGTTTCGACGTCCTTGATCACGGCGCGGGCGGTGTTGAGCACGGCCATCAGCGTGGTTGGTGACACGATCCACACCCGGCGCGACATGGCGTATTCGACCAGATCGCCGTGGTAGGCGTGGATCTCGGCAAACACAGCTTCGGCGGGGATGAACATCACGGCGCCGTCGGAGGTTTCGCCCTCGATGATGTACTTGCTGGCGATGTCGTCGACGTGTTTCTTGACGTCGGCCTTGAACGCGCGGGTGGCGGCGGTGCGGTCGGCCTCTGCCGTTTCGCGCGAGAACATGCGGGTGTAGTTTTCCAGCGGGAATTTGGAATCGACGGCGACGCGTCCGGTCGGCTCGGGCAGTACCAGCATGCAGTCGGCGCGGCTGCCGTTGGACAGCGTGGCCTGGAATTCGTAGGCGTCGGGCGGCAGGATGTTGCGCACCAGGCCTTCCAGCTGCACTTCGCCGTAAGCGCCGCGCGAGCGTTTGTCGCCCAATAATTCCTGCAGCGTGACGACGTTGGTGGTGAGGCCGTCGATCTTTTTCTGCGCTTCGTCGATGGTGGCGAGGCGCGCCATGACGTTGGCAAAGGTCTCGTTGGTTTTCTTGAAGCCGTCGTCCAGGCGCTCGGTGACTTTGCCGGAGATTTCCGCCAGCCGGGTGTCGACGCCCTTGGCCAGCGTTTCCACGGCGGCGGCGAGCTGGGCGCTGGCCTGCTGCATGGTGGTCTGGATCAGCGCCTGCTCGGCGCGGGCCTGTTCGGCCAGTGTTTGCAGGGTCTTGCTGAGGAATTCGGCCTGCGCGGTCTGCAGCCCGGCGGCAAATTCGCCCAGCTGCTGGTTGAGCGCGGCGCGGCTATTGGCCAGCTCGGTCGCCTGCGATTGCGCCAGCGCGTGCATGGCGGTGCTCATCGCCTCGCGGTTGGTGGCGAGCTGGGTGGATTGCTCCAGTTGCAGCGTCTGAACCGCGCTGCGCGTGGAGGCCAGCTCGGTACTGACCAGCGTGCGCAGGCGGTCGGAGACGTCGTTCAGCGCGTTATGGGTGCGGTCGGACTGTGTGCCCAGCCCCTGGTGCAGGTCGCTCAACATGGCGCGGTGGCGCTGTTCCAGTCCGGCGTCGAGCTGGGCGGGGAGCTGCGCCAGTGTGCTTTGCAGGGCGTTGATTCGTAACGCCAGCCAGATCAGCAGGGCAACGGCGACGAGAGCGGCAATAAGGGTGAGTGTCGTGAGCATGTCAGGCGGCTTCGAGTTTGGCGTATTCCAGTGCCAGCCATTTTACCCCATGCGCGCCGCCGAAGTTGATCTGCACGCGAGTGTCGGGGCCCTGGCCTTCGACGTTGATCACCACGCCGACACCGAATTTGGCGTGGCGCACGCTCATGCCCATGCGCCAGGGCGAGCTGCTGTGCTGCTGGGCGGCGCGGGCAACGGGTGCGGCGTAAATGTCGGCATCGGGCGCATAGCCCTTGTTGATCGGTTTCAGCAGTTCCATCGGGATCTCGCCGAGGAAGCGCGACGGGATGCCGTAGCGGGTCTGGCCGTGCAGCATGCGGCTTTGCGCGTGGCTGATATACAGGCGGCGGCGCGCGCGGGTGATGGCGACGTACATCAGGCGGCGTTCTTCTTCGATGCCGCTCTGCTCGCCGATGGACTGCTCGCTGGGGAACAGGCCTTCTTCCAGTCCGGTGAGGAATACTGCGTGAAACTCCAGCCCCTTGGCGGCGTGCACGGTCATTAGCTGCAGTGCGTCGTGGCCTTCGCCGGCCTGATGCACGCCGGCTTCGAGCGCGGCATGGGCGAGGAAGCTGGCCATCAGCCCGCCATTGTCGGCGGCGTCGGCCAGTGCGTCGGGGTCGTTGATGAACACGGTGGCGGCGTTGATCAGTTCGTTGAGGTTGTCGACGCGATCCTGGCCGTCCTTTTCCGCCACATAATGCGCCATCAATCCGCTGGCTTGCAGGATGTGCTCGATGGCCTCGGGCAGGGTGACGCCGAGGGTGGCCTCCTGCATGCTGCGGATAAGTTGAACAAAGCCTGACAGCCCTTTGCTGGTCGGCGCATCGCCGGCCTTGGCGCTGGCGGCGTGCCACAGGCTGGATGCGCTCTGCTGTGCGGCGTCGATGAGCTGCTCCAGACTGCGCGCGCCGATGCCACGGGTGGGGAAATTCACCACGCGGGTAAAGGCGCCGTCGTCGTCCGGGTTGGCGAGCAGGCGCAGATAAGCCAGCGCGTGCTTGACCTCCTGGCGTTCGAAGAAGCGCAGGCCGCCGTAGACCTTGTAGGGGATGCCGGCGCTGAACAGGGCGTGCTCCAGCACCCGCGATTGGGCGTTAGAGCGGTACAGTACGGCCATGTCGTTGAGCGCGATGCCTTCGCGGTGCAGCGCCTGCGATTCCTCAGCGATGAAATGCGCTTCTTCCTGATCGTTGTAGGCCAGGTAAACGCGGATGGGCTCGCCTGCATCGGCGGACGTCCACAGGTTCTTGCCCAGCCGCGCCGGGTTCTGGCTGATCAGCGCGTTGGCGGCGTCGAGGATGTTGCCGTGGCTACGGTAATTCTGCTCCAGCTTGATGATGTTGTCGTGCGCAAAATCGCGCTGGAATTCGTTCATGTTGCCGGTGTGCGCGCCGCGGAACGCGTAGATCGACTGGTCATCGTCGCCCACCGCCATCAGCGCGGAATCCGCCCCGGCAAAGTGCTTGAGCCAGCGGTATTGCAGGCGGTTGGTGTCCTGGAATTCGTCTACCAGGATGTAGCGGAAACGCTCCTGATAATGGCGGCGCAGGGCTTCGTTGCGCGCCAGCAATTCCTCGCTGCGCAACAGCAGTTCGGCAAAGTCCACAACGCCCTCGCGGTTGCACTGCTCGTCGTAGGCCGCATAGAATTCGACCAGACGGCGGGTGTACGGGTCGTACACATCGACATGCTGGGCGCGCACGCCGCTATCCTTGTTGCCGTTGATGAAGTTCTGCACTTTCTTTGGCTCAAATTTCTCGGTGTCGACGTTCATCGACTTGAGCAGCCGCTTGATCGCCGACAACTGGTCGGCGCTGTCGAGGATCTGGAACAGCTGCGGCAGCGCGGCTTCGTGGTGATGGGTGCGCAGCAGCCGGTTCGCCAGCCCGTGGAAGGTGCCTATCCACATGCCGCGAGTGTTGATCGGCAGCATGCTGGATAAGCGCGTCTGCATTTCCTTGGCGGCCTTGTTGGTAAAGGTCACGGCGAGGATGCCCAGCGGCGATACCTGTCCGGTCTGCAGCAGCCATGCGATGCGCGTGGTGAGCACGCGCGTCTTGCCGCTGCCTGCACCTGCCAGGATCAGCGCCGATTGGTGCGGCAGGGTGACCGCGGCGAGTTGTTCCGGATTTAATCCGTCGAGTAATGATGACATGTTAGACTTTGCGCAGACCGCGTATTGCAAATTGAGAGGGAATTATAATGGCTAAACAGCTCGGCTGCTTTATTAAAGAGGCGCGCAGCCACATCGTGGAATGGGATGCGGAAACCGCTGAAGAGAATCTGGGCGCCGGCGGCGTGCTGGTGATCGACGTGCGCGAGCCCGACGAATTCAATAGCGGGCATATCGCCGGTGCGCTCAACATCCCGCGCGGCATCCTCGAAGCCGCTGCCGACCCCACTACCAAACACCGCCATCCCGTATTATGCACGGCGCACGATCAGCCTATTCTGCTGTATTGCCATTCCGGCGGGCGCTCGGCAATGGCAGCCTGGGTGTTGAAGCAGATGGGCTTTGAGCAGGCGTATTCGCTGGCCGGCGGGCTGGAGTGCTGGGAAGCCGAGGGCTTTGACTTGACGCAGGGTTGATCCGGTTAATGAAGCGCCCGACCGGATTTAAGCGTTAAGCTCTTATCGCAACAGGTGTAAAGTGGTAAAATTAAAGCATTTTTTATTACCAGCCTAGAGGGTGTTATGTCCGGTCATAGTAAGTGGGCAAATATTAAGCATAAAAAAGCGGCGACAGATGCGAAGCGCGGCAAGATTTTTACGCGATTGATCAAGGAAATTACGGTGGCTGCCAAATTGGGCGGCGGCGACACCGGCACCAATCCGCGTCTGCGTCTGGCGACGGACAAGGCTTACGATGCCAACATGCCGAAAGACACCGTGGAGCGCGCGATCAAGCGCGGTTGCGGCGATCTGGAAGGCGTGAACTACGAAGAAATCCGTTACGAGGGTTACGGTATCGGCGGCGCTGCGGTGATGGTGGATTGCCTGACCGACAACAAGGTGCGTACGGTGGCCGATGTGCGCCATGCGTTCAGCAAATTCGGCGGCAATATGGGTACGGACGGCTGCGTGGCGTTTCAGTTCAAGCATTGCGGCCAGTTGCTGTTCGCCCCCGGCGTCGATGAAGATGCGCTGATGGAAGCCGCGCTGGATGCCGGCGCCGACGACGTGCTGACGCAGGAAGACGGCAGTATCGAAGTGATTACCCCGCCGTACGAGTTGCACAGCATCAAGCAGGCGCTGGAAACAGCGGGATTCAAGGCCGAATTCGGCGAAGTCAGCATGAAGCCGGAAAACGAGATCGAGTTGACCGGCGACGACGCAGTGAAAATGCAGAAGTTGCTGGACGCGCTGGAAGCGTTGGACGACGTGCAGGAAGTGTATACCTCTGCCGTGCTCGACGAGGAATAATCGTAGCTCCACTCACCCATAGTTAAGGACGCCTGTTGTGTTTACCGGAATTATTCAAGCAGTCGGCAGCGTTGCCGAAGTGGCACCTCATAACGACGACGCGCGTCTGCTAATCAACGCCGCCGATCTGGATTTGAGCGATGTGGCGCTGGGCGATTCCATCGCCTGCAACGGCGTCTGCCTGACGGTGATTGCGCTATCGCCGCAGGGATTCAGCGTGGATGTGTCGGCGGAAACTTTCCGCTGTACGGTCGGCTTTCCGGCCGGGATGGCGGTGAATCTGGAAAAGGCCCTGCGTCTGGCCGACCGGCTGGGCGGGCATCTGGTGTCGGGACACGTCGACGGCGTGGGTGAGGTAGTGAGCTTTGCGCCGGTGGGCGACTGCTTCGAGCTGGTGATACGCGCGCCCGACGATATCGCGCGCTTCGTGGTGACCAAAGGCTCGATTACGGTCAACGGCGTCAGCCTCACCGTCAATCAGGTGAACGGCGACGAATTCAGCATCAACCTGATTCCGCACACGCTGACGCATACCAATTTGCATACTGTAGCGGCGGGCAGCCGCGTCAATCTCGAGGTCGACATGATGGCGCGCTATGCCGAACGCATCCTCAATTACCAGGAATCGAAATGAATTTAAGCCCTATCGAAGATATTATCGCGGACATCAAGGCCGGCAAGATGGTGATACTGGTCGATGAAGAAGACCGCGAGAACGAGGGCGATCTGGTGATGGCAGCCGAATTCGCCACGCCGGAAGCAGTCAATTTCATGGCCAGATACGGCCGCGGCCTGATTTGCCTGACGCTGACCGACGAGCGCTGCAAGCAGCTCGGCCTGCGCCAGATGGTGTCCGACAATCAATCGCCGTACAGCACGGCTTTCACTATTTCCATCGAAGCCGCCGAAGGCGTGACCACCGGCATTTCTGCGGCAGATCGCGCCTGTACCATACAGGCTGCCGTCGCCAAGCACGCCAAGGCGACCGACATCATCCAGCCGGGGCATATTTTTCCGCTGCGCGCGCAGCCGGGCGGGGTGCTGATCCGCGCCGGACACACCGAGGCGGGCTGCGATCTGGCCGGTATTGCCGGGCTGGAACCGGCTGCGGTGATCTGCGAAATCCTCAAGGAAGACGGCAGCATGGCGCGCTTGCCCGACCTGATCGAATACGCCGGCGAACACGGGCTGAAAATCGGCGCCATTGTCGATCTGATCCATTATCGCAGCCAGAACGAGAGCCTGATAGAGCGCGTCGGCAGTCGCGCCATCGAAACAGCGTTTGGCGAATTCAATCTGATCGCCTATCGTGAAAAGATCTCCGGTGCGGCGCATCTGGCGCTGGTCAAGGGCGATATACAGCCCGACTCGGAAACGCTGGTACGGGTGCACGAGCCGGTGTCGGTCATCGATACACTGGAGATGGACAGCCCGGTGCATGCGTACAGCGTCAACCGCGCCATGCAGAAAATCGCCGCAGCTGGCAAAGGCGTGATCGTGCTGCTGCATCGCGCGGAAACGGCAGCCGAATTGCTCAGCCACGCGTTGCCGAGCAACGAGCCGAAACCGGCGCAGAAATGGGACGTGCGCAATTACGGCATAGGCGCACAAATACTGAAAGACGTCGGCGTCGGCAAAATGCGCCTGCTGGCGACTCAGCGTAAAATGCCGTCGATGGCCGGCTTCGATCTGGAAGTGACCGGGTATAGTGACGGCAGTTGAATCGTTGCGGACTTATGCTAATATATATCAATGTATATATTGGAGTTGAGTCATGGCACAAGTGATTTTGCGTAAAGTAGGTTCCAGTTTTGTGACGACCATACCGGCGGAATTGGTGCAGGAAATGCATTTGCAGGAAGGCCAGAAATTCGAGATCGGCAAGGAGAACGGACGCTTGGTACTGGTGCCGACGAATGCTGAATTCGATGCAGCAATGGAAGCGCATCGGCGCATATTGGAACAATATCGTCCCGCGTTTCAGAAACTTGCCGATGCCTGACTGAAATGCCGCTATTTATTACGCTGGAAGTGGCATTGGCCATACATCATGACCAGATAGAAATATTTGGCGGTATGCACGGTATTCGTGAACAGAATTTGCTGGAATCTGCTTTAGGCCAGTCTGCGCAAACATTCGCCTATACTGCGGATATTTATCAGGCGGCTGCGGCATTAGGCGTATCAATGGCACGCAACCATCCTTTTGTGGATGGTAACAAACGTAGCGCTGCAGATTGCATGTTAACCTTTCTGGTGATGAATGGTTTAATGCCAACATTAACCAACGTGCAATTGTTTGAATGGATGTTGTGCGTTGCTATTGGCGATTTAGAACGTGACGCACTGGCTGCGTTGCTGCATCAACACACTCAGCCCGATCGGGCATAAGGATAAACATGGGAACATACGACGGTATCAACGAAACAGACAGCAATCTTGACGGCAGCGCTCTGCGCATCGGCGTGGTGATGAGCCGCTTCAATCGCGATATTTGCGACGGTTTGCTGGCTGCCTGTACCGGCAAGCTGGGCAAGCGCGGCGTGAAACCGGCTAATATGCGCATCGTTACCGTACCCGGCGCGCTGGAAATCCCGCTGATACTGCGCAAGATGGCGGTGAGCGGCAAATTCGACGCGCTGATCGCGATCGGTGCGGTGGTGCGCGGCGACACTTACCATTTTGAAGTGGTATCCAACGAAATGGCGAGCGGAATTACCCGCGTGCAACTGGATACAGGGGTGCCGATTGCCAACGCCGTACTCACGACGGACACCGATGAACAAGCCCATTGCCGCACTTCGGCCAAGGGTGCGGAAGCTGCCGACTGTGCAATCGAAATGGCTAACCTGTTAAAAGTATTATGAGCGGAAATAGACGCAAGGCACGCGAATTCGCGGTACAAGGGATATATCTGTGGCTGCTGAATCAGCAGCCGGTCAGTGATGTGGTAAAGCAGTTGCGCGACGAACCGGCTTATGCGGGCATAGACGAAACCATGTTTCTCGCTCTGCTCAACGGCGTCATCAATGAGGTGCCGCAACTGGATCAGCGTCTGGTCAAATACGTGGATCGACCCATCGCAGAACTCAGCCCGGTCGAGCACGCCGTGCTGCTGCTGGGCGCGCAGGAGCTGCTGCATCATCTGGAAGTGCCTTACCGGGTGGTTATCAACGAGGCGGTCGAGCTGACCAAAACCTTCGGCGGCACCGACGGTCATAAATACGTCAACGGCGTGATGGACAAGCTCGCTGCAGAAGTGCGCAGCGTTGAAGTGAGCAAGCCGAGGCGATAAGGATATGAACCCCCACCCCGATCAGCCTGCCGCTGCAAGCAGGTCCAGCGAATTCAATCTGATCAGACGGTATTTTTCCCGGCCTGCGCTCGATGCGGTGCTGGGTGCAGGCGACGACTGTGCCTTGCTGCAAGCCGGACCGGGGATGCATCTGGCCGTGTCCACCGACAGTCTGGTCGCCGGCGTGCATTTTTTCCCCGATGCCGATCCGGTATCGCTGGGCTGGAAATCGCTGGCAGTCAATTTATCCGATCTGGCGGCCATGGGCGCGACGCCGCGCTGGGCGACGCTGGCGATTACGTTGCCGGATATAGACGACGAATGGCTGGCGGCATACGCCGATGGTTTGTATCGTTGCGCGGCGCAGCACGAGATCAGCCTGGTGGGCGGCGATACCACACGCGGCGCCTTGAGCATGACGCTGACGGTGATGGGCGAAGTGCCTGCTGGCGAGGCTTTGCGCCGCGACGGGGCCAGGGCTGGAGACACCGTGTGGGTGTCGGGTACGTTGGGCGATGCCGCTTTTGCACTGGCGGCGATACAGGGGCAGCTGAATCTGGGCGAGGACGATTTTGCCGCGCTGGGCGCGCGCCTGCATGCGCCTGAACCGAGGGTGGCGCTGGGGCTGGCGTTGCGGCGTATCGCCAGCAGCGCGATTGATATTTCCGACGGCCTGCTGGCCGATCTGGGGCATATACTGGAGCGTTCGCAAGTCGGTGCCGAGCTGGATTATACCCGGCTGCCGGTAAGCGATCTGGTGAACGATCTGGCGGCGCATCCGGCGTTTGACCGTTGCGTGCTGGCGGGGGGCGACGATTACGAATTGTGTTTTACCGCGTCTGCCGACAGTAGCGATACGATACTGGCGATAGGCGCCGAGCTGAATTTGCGGCTGACGCCGATAGGCCTGATTAGCGCTGTGCCGGGTTTGCGTTTGCTGGATGCCGAAGGTCAGCCGGTGACGCTGGATACTGCAGGCTATGACCATTTTGCGAGCTGACTGGCACTTTCTTATGCGTCATCCGGCGCATTTTTTCGCTTTCGGTTTCGGTAGCGGGCTGGCGCCGATAGCACCGGGCACGTTCGGTACGCTGGCAGCGGTACCCTTGTATTACGGCTTGGCGTCAGTGTTGAACGCAGGTCAGTTATATGCGGTGATCGCGCTGGCAGCGCTGGCAGGTATCTGGTTTTGCCGTGTGGCAGGGCGCAATATCGGCGTGGCCGATCACGGCGGCATCGTCTGGGACGAGATTGTGGCATTCTGGCTGGTGCTGGTATTTACGCCCGTGCAGCCGTTGTGGATCGCTGCCGCATTTTTGTTGTTCCGGCTGTTTGATATCTGGAAGCCGTTCCCCATCTACTGGTTCGATGCCCGGCTCAAAAACGGCTTTGGCGTCATGTTCGACGATTTGCTTGCTGCTGGATATACGCTGGCAGTCTTGCTGGGAGTGCAACATTGGCTGGCATGAGACCTGATGATGCGGAGTTGTATCAACTGGCCGAACAGGCGGGGCAGGCATTGCACCGGCACGGTTACCGGCTGGTGACTGCCGAGTCGTGTACCGGCGGCTGGGTGGGCATGGTCATGACTGCCGTAGCCGGCAGCTCGGCATGGTACGATCGCGGCTTCATCACTTACAGCAACGATGCCAAACAGCAGCAACTGGACGTGTCGGCAACCACGCTCGAAGCGTATGGGGCCGTGTCCGAGGCGACCGTGCGCGAGATGGCTCAGGGAGCGCTGCAGCATAGTAACGGCAACATCAGCCTGGCGATTTCCGGTATTGCCGGCCCGGGCGGCGGCACGCCGCAAAAGCCAGTGGGTACCGTGTGTATAGGCTGGGCGCTGACGGACGGCACGCATCTGGAAACCACTTGCCGCCTTGGCGGCGACCGCGAAGAGATACGCGCACGTGCAGTGGCTGCAGCGTTGCGCGGAGTGATTGAGTTGCTGACATGAATCCCGCATAATTCCCCACGATTTTATAATTTTCAGCAGTCTACAAAAGGAATGCAAATGGACGAAAACAGAAGTAAAGCGCTTGCCGCAGCCTTGGCGCAAATCGAAAAAAGTTTCGGTAAAGGCTCCATCATGCGCCTGGGCGACGGCGAGGTAGTCAATGACATACAGGTGGTATCGACCGGTTCGCTGGGGCTGGATATCGCGCTGGGCGTAGGCGGTTTGCCGCGCGGACGTATCGTGGAAATCTACGGACCGGAATCGTCCGGTAAAACCACGCTGACCTTGCAGGTGATCGCAGAGATGCAAAAGCTGGGCGGCACCGCAGCGTTTATCGACGCCGAGCACGCACTGGATCCGCAATATGCGCAGAAGCTGGGGGTGAATGTGGCCGAGTTGCTGATTTCGCAGCCGGATACCGGCGAGCAGGCACTGGAAATCGCCGACATGCTGGTACGTTCCGGCTCGGTGGACATCGTGGTGGTCGACTCGGTGGCAGCATTGACGCCGAAAGCCGAGATCGAAGGCGAGATGGGCGATTCGCACATGGGCCTGCAGGCGCGGCTGATGAGCCAGGCCTTGCGCAAGCTTACCGGCAACATCAAGCGTACCAATACGCTGGTGATATTCATCAACCAGATCCGCATGAAGATAGGCGTGATGTTCGGTAACCCGGAAACCACGACCGGCGGTAATGCGCTGAAATTCTACGCTTCGGTGCGTCTCGATATCCGCCGTACCGGCGCGATCAAGAAGGGCGAAGAAGTAGTTGGTTCCGAAACCCGCGTCAAGGTAGTGAAAAACAAGGTGGCGCCGCCGTTCAAGCAAGCCGAATTCGATATCCTGTACGGCGAAGGCATTTCCCGCGAAGGCGAGATCATCGAGTTGGGCGTTGCCAACAAGATCGTCGACAAGGCCGGTGCTTGGTATGCCTATAACGGCGAAAAGATCGGCCAGGGCAAGGATAATGCGCGCGAGTATCTGCGCGAACATCCGGAAGTCGCACGCGAAATCGAGAACAAGGTGCGCGCTGTTATTGGCATCGTGCCGCATACCGCCATCATCGGCGACAGCGTGGTCATCGAAGAGGCATAAGCTGCCGGCTTATGCGTCAGCCTGCAGAAAAATCGCTCCGCGCCCGTGCACTGGATGCGCTGGCGCGGCGCGAACACACACGCACGGAATTATTTCGCAAACTCAGCGCGCATACCGAAGACTGCGATGCGCTCAATCAACTGCTCGACGATTTGCAAACCCGCGGCTGGCTATCCGACGCGCGTTATGCCGAACAACGTGCGCATGCCCGTCAATCGCGGTATGGCAGCCGCAAGATCGGCTATGAGCTGCGCGAACAGGGCGTCTCTGAAACGCTGATTGCCCAAACGCTGGCTAATCTCAAGGTCACCGAAGTCGAACGCGCCCGCGAAATCTGGCTGAGGAAATTCGGCGTGCAGGCCGCCACGCCCAAGGAGCGCAATCAGCAAATGCGCTTCCTGCAATCGCGCGGTTTCGATCTGGACGTGATTTATCGGGTGATAAATCAGCTAGACGAAGAGGAATAAGCGGCTATCCGGTTATCGCATGAATAGCCGCCGATCCTGTTTTTTAGTAATCCCGTTCTATTTTTAATGAGCTCAGTACTGTGTCGCCGGCCAGCATGTAAGCGCCGTGACCAAGTCCGTCGAGGATATCGCCGTCGCTCCACCCTAATGCACGCAATGCGGCAATGTCTGCCTGATTGACCGATGTCGCCGCAGAGGTGGCTTTCAGCACAAATAACAGCATGGCCTTGTCCTTGTCGGATAGGGGCGCATCCTGCGGGTTCTTTTTGGTGGCGGCAATCTGTTCCATGCTCAAACCGCCCATGTTGAGCAGCATGGCTTCATTGAAGCCGACGCAATATTCGCAGTCGGTGGCTTCCGAAATCAGCATGCGCATCATGGCCAGCAGATTGAATCCCAGCGTGGGGTGTTGCATGTAATAGCCGATCTGCTGCCATTGTCTGGCCAGCAAGGCCGGGCTGCTGCTGTAGATTTGCAGGGCATTGGGAACGGAACCGAATGCCTTGATAATCTGATCGTAGATTTCCTTGACCTGACCTTCGGCGGTTTCGGGGGTATCGGTATGGATTAACGGCATTGCTTTCTCCTTGAATAAAGGATACCAACCATTTGGTATCTAAAAAATCGACATCACGCCATGGCGCGACATCGTGCTAACCGGAAGTCATACTCCGGGTTAAACTACTTGCATCAGGCTGCGGATATACCCTTGCAACTGCGCCATGCATATTTTGAACGCGGCTGGCGACTGCTTGTTTTTGGCTATGCTCAAACAGCCTTCCCATGCCGATACGATAAATAAGGCGGCAGCCTGGCAATCCGTCTCCGGCTTGATGATGCCGTGGGACTGTCCGTGCTCCAGCGCCGCGCCTATCGTTTGCTGCCAGGTTTCCAGTATAGCGTTCAGGTGATGGCGGAACTGCTCGTCCAGCGGGCTCATTTCCTGCATCAGGTTATTTAGCGGGCAGCCCAGCATGATGCCCTCGTCGCCGATGGTTGCTTCAATGCCGGAAATAATTTCCAGCAGCTCGGTTACCGGTTGGGCGCTGTTGCGTAATCGTTCAAATATCAGTTGATCCAGCTGCGGCCCAATGATTTCGTCGATGACGGCCAGACCCAGCGCATGTTTGGTCGGGAAATGGTGGTATAGCGCACCCTTGGTCAACGCTGTGGAATCCAGTATGTTGGACACGCTCGCGCCCTGATAACCCTGCCGGTGCATTTCGCAATAAGCGGATGCCAGCAGTTTCTCGCGGGTAATGTCTTGTGGTTTGATTGTGGTTTGCGTCGTCATGTGAAGATTAGATACCAACCGGTATGGTTGTGTCAAGATGAATAATATATTAAGATAAAAATTATTGAATATGGCCGGAATTGATTTGTATTAATATGCGAAATGCTAGACGCCGCCCGCATAACCGTTTTGCCGCCAGGCCTCGTAAACGACCACGGCAACGGTGTTGGACAGGTTCAGGCTGCGGCTGCTCGGCATCATCGGCAGCCGTATGCGTTGTTCGCTATTGAATTCAGCCAGAATATCGGCGGGCAGTCCGCGTGTCTCCGGGCCGAATAGCAGCACATCGCCGGGCTGGAATGCGCACTCGGCAAATCCGGTCGAACCTTTGGTCGTCAGCGCGAAGATGCGGCGATCGCCCAGATATTCGCGGCATGCAGCCCAGTCCGGATGAGTACGGAGACTGGCGTATTCGTGGTAATCTAGCCCGGCGCGGCGCAGTTGTTTGTCTTCCAGCGTAAAACCCAACGGTTCGATCAGATGCAGAGTGCAATTGGTATTGGCAGCGAGGCGGATAATATTACCGGTGTTCGGCGGGATTTCAGGTTGATAAAGTACGATATGGAACATATATAGATCAGTATTGCCGGAAAGGCGCTATTAAACCGCCAAGCCGGAGAATACGCAAATGGGCGGCCAGTTGAGTTCGATTAAGGCTGCCTGATATACAAATGATAAAAGAGGCATCGCATGGTTCCACATTTAACAACGGCATTAACCGGCCCGCTACTGGATCTCGAGCGGCATGTCATGGCAGCCACACCGAAGATAGAACGCTGGTTCCGTACGCAGTGGCAGGAACACGAAGCGCCGTTTTATACCTCGGTCGATTTGCGCAACAGCGGGTTCAAGCTGGCGCCGGTCGATACCAATCTGTTTCCCGGCGGGTTCAATAACCTGAATGAGGACTTTGTGCCGCTGGCGGTGCAGGCGGCGATGAGCGCGGTGGAGAAGATCTGCCCTGATGCGCAGCGGCTGTTGCTGATCCCCGAAAATCATACGCGCAATGTGTTCTATCTGCAGAATGTGGCGCGGCTGGCTGCCATCCTGCGCCAGACCGGGCTGGAGGTGCGCATCGGCAGCCTGATCCCCGATCTGGCGGAGCCTATGACACTGGATCTGGGCGAGGGCGAACAGCTGACGCTGGAGCCGGTCGTACGCCGCGGCAATCGCATCGGCCTGGCGGATTACGACCCCTGTGCGATCTTGCTGAATAACGATCTGTCGGCAGGCGTGCCGGCAATCTTGCGCGATATCGAGCAATCGCTGCTGCCGCCGCTGCATGCCGGCTGGCATGTAAGGCGTAAATCGCAGCATTTTTCCGCCTACAATCAGGTAGCGCAGGAATTCGCCGAGCTGATCGATATTGATCCCTGGCTGATCAATCCGTATTTCGCCACCTGCGGTGAAATCGATTTTCAGGCGCGCCAGGGCGAGGAATGCCTGGAAAAACACGTTACCTATATGCTGGAAAAGATACGCATCAAATACGCCGAATACAATATCGATGCGCCGCCGTTTGTGATCGTGAAGGCCGATGCGGGTACTTACGGCATGGGTATCATGACCGTGAAAGACCCGTCCGAAGTGCGCGACCTGAATCGCAAGCAGCGCAATAAGATGGCCGTCGGCAAGGAAGGCCTGCAAGTGTCGGAAGTGATCATACAGGAAGGCGTCTATACTTTTGAAAGCATAGACGAAGCGATAGCCGAGCCTGTCGTGTACATGATGGATCACTTCGTCATCGGCGGCTTTTATCGCGTGCATACCGGGCGCGGCATCGACGAAAACCTCAACGCGCCGGGCATGCATTTTGTGCCGCTGGCATTTGAAACGCCCTGCTGTGCGCCGCTGCAATTGACCGATCCCGATTCGCCGCCCAACCGTTTCTATACCTACGGCGTGGTGGCGCGGCTGGCGATGCTGGCGGCTTCGATCGAACTGGAACGCATGGATCCGGCAGCATGAAAATCGCATTTATTCTCGACCCGATCAGTCGGCTCAAGGCTTATAAGGACAGTAGCGTCGCGATGATGCGCGAGGCTGCGGCACGCGGCCATGAACTGTTTGTGCTGCGTCAGGAAGACCTGATGCTGCGCGATCAGCAGGTATGGGTGCGGGCGAAGCCGTTGCAGATACTGCCGCATGCCGAGCAGTGGTACAGCATGGAGGCAATGGCGGAAACGCCGCTGGCCGGGTTCGATGCAGTGGTCATGCGCAAGGATCCGCCGTTCGATACCGAATACCTGTACGCCACGCATTTACTCGAGTTGGCTGCAACCCAAGGCGCGCGGGTGTTTAATCGCCCGTCGGCGCTGCGCGATTTCAACGAAAAGCTGGCGATTGCGCGCTTTCCGCAATTCACTGCGCCGACGCTGGTCAGCTGCCGCGCCGATGCGATCAAGGCTTTTCTGCATGAGCACGGCGATATCATCCTCAAGCCGCTCGATGCCATGGGCGGTACCGAAGTCTTCCGCGTGCGCACGGGCGAGGCCAATCTCAATGTCATCATCGAAGTGTTGACCCAACTGGGTGCGCGCACGATCATGGCGCAACGCTATATCCCGGAGATACGCGACGGCGACAAACGCATCTTGCTGATAGACGGCGTGCCGGTGCCTTATGCGCTGGCGCGGATTCCGGCAGCAGGCGAAACCCGCGGCAATCTGGCGGCAGGCGGGCGCGGTGTGGCGCAGGCGCTGTCCCCGCGCGATCTGGAGATTGCGACTACCATAGGCGCGGCATTGCGTGAATTGGGGCTGTTCCTGGTGGGGCTGGACGTGATCGGCGATTATCTGACCGAAATCAATGTCACCAGCCCGACCGGTTTTGTCGAGATTACGCAGCAAACCGGCTGCAACATCGCGGCATTATTCATGGATGCGCTGGAGCTGAAATGCCGTTAATTCGCGTCTGGCTGGGGCTGTTGCTGGTACTGCTGCTGGCAGGTTGCGGCAAGCCGCCGCTTTATACCCAGGAAAGTTATGTGTTCGGTACCCGGGTTGAAGTCAGCATATACGGCGAACCCGAGGACAAGGCGCGACGCGTGACGGCGCAGGTACTGAGCGATTTCGATCGCATGCATCACAGTCTGCACGCCTGGGAGCCGGGCACGCTGTCGCGCATGAACCAGATATTCAGCCTCAGTCCCGCGCAGGCGGCGATTGCCCCCGGCATGATCCCGATCATCCGCGACGCGACGCAATATTCGGTACAGTCCGGCGGCCTGTTCAATCCGGCCATCGGCAATCTAATCCGCCTGTGGGGGTTCCAGTCCGATCATTTCGAGGCGAAACTGCCCGATCCGGCAGCGATACAGGCGCTGGTCAAGGCCAACCCGCGCATGCAGGATATCGTCATCGACGGCATCATGTTCCACAGCAACAATCCTGCGGTAAGACTGGATTTGGGCGGCTACGCCAAAGGTTATGCGCTGGACCTGGCTGCCGCCTATCTGCGTTCGCAGGGGGTGCATAATGCCCTCATCAATATCGGCGGCAATATTATCGCGCTGGGCCAACACGGCGACCGGCCGTGGCGCGTGGGTATTCAGCATCCGCGTAAGCCGGGGCCGATTGCGACGCTGGATCTGCACGATGGCGAAGCCATCGGTACCTCGGGCGATTACCAGCGATTTTTCGAGTTGAACGGCAAACGTTACTGCCATATTATTGACCCGCGTACTGGCTGGCCGGCGCAGGGCGTAGAGGCGGTAACAGTATTGCTTGCGCCGGGGCCACATGCAGGTACACTATCGGATGTAGCAAGCAAGCCGCTTTTTATTGCCGGCGTCGATGGCTGGCAACAGGCTGCACAACAAATGGGAGTGACTCAGGCAATGCTGATTGACGGGCACGGCAAGGTTTATCTGACGCCGGCCATGCGCAAACGCCTGAATTTCGGGGAAAACAAGGAATAGCAGATGATAGGCATACTGATCGTCGCGCACGGCACCTTGGGCGAAAGCCTGATCCAGTGCGCGACGCATGTACTGGGTACTCGTCCGCCCCTGCTGGCGGCACTGGATGTGACGGCGCAGACGCAACTCGACATGCAGAGCGATGCGGAGCAACTGTTGAAGGAACTGGATATGGGAGACGGAGTGGTATTGCTGTCCGATATCTACGGCGCCACGCCGTGCAATACCATGTGCCGTTTGCTTGTTCCGGGGAAAGTGGAAGGGGTAGCTGGGGTGAATCTGCCCATGCTCATGCGTGCCATTACCTATCGCGAAGAGTCGCTCGATACCTTGTTGAAGAAAGCGGTCAACGGTGGGCAGGAAGGCATTTTATATATCACGCAGGAGTTTTGCGATGCTGCAACAGGACGTTGAAATAATTAATAAACTGGGCTTGCATGCGCGCGCATCGGCCAAATTGACGCAAACGGCAGGATCGTTCCAGTCCGAAATCTGGATCACCCGTAACCAGCGCAAGGTCAATGCCAAAAGCATCATGGGGGTGATGATGCTGGCTGCGGCCAAGGGCACGGTCATCCAGCTGGAAACCGAAGGTCATGACGAGCAATCGGCAATGACCGCGATTGTAGCGCTGATCAACGACAGGTTTGGGGAAGGCGAGTGAGTTTCACGCTGCACGGTATCGGCGTATCGGCGGGCATCGCCATCGGCGTGGCCCGGCTCGCTTCGCACAGTCGTATCGAGGTCGCGCACTATGTGCTGTCGCAGCAATATCTGGATAAGGAAATAGCGCGCTTCGACGATGCGGTAACGACCGTGCGTCAGGAGATGGAGCTGCTGCGTACGCAAATTCCGGCGAATGCGCCAGCGGAATTGCCGGCATTCCTCGACATGCATTTGATGATCCTGAATGACGCCATGCTGTCGGAAGTACCGAAACAGCTCATCCGCAGCCAGCAATGCAACGCGGAATGGGCGCTGACGCAACAGATGGAGCAGCTGGTTGCCCAGTTCGAGGCGATCGACGATCCGTATCTGCGCGAGCGCAAAACCGATGTGGTGCAGGTCGTGGAGCGGGTGCTCAAGGTGTTGCTGGGGCATCCGGATAATCTGCCGTCGGTGGAGAGCAATCTGGCCGACTGCATCCTGGTCGCGCACGATTTGTCGCCGGCCGACATGATAGGTTTCAAACGCCAGCAATTCGCCGCGTTCATCACCGATGTCGGCGGCGCGACCTCGCATACCGCGATTCTGGCGCGCAGCCTGAATATTTCTTCGGTGATGGCGCTGCATAACGCGCTCAGCCTGATTCGCGACAACGAAATCATTATCGTCGACGGCGATCAGGGTGTGGTCATCGTCGACCCGGACGACGCCGAGCTGGAAGAATACCAGCTGCGCAAAAATCAGTGGGAAATCGAGCACCAGAAACTCAAGCGCATTACCACCAGCCGCGCCGCTACGCTGGACGGGCTGGCGATAGAGCTGCACGGCAATATCGAATTGCCGCAGGATATCGCCGCGGTCAAGGAATCCGGTGCGACCGGCATCGGCCTGTTCCGCAGCGAATTCCTGTTCATGAACCGCGCCGATCTGCCTACCGAAGATGAGCAGTTCACTGCCTATCGTGCAGTGGCCGAGGCGATGAACGGCATGCCGGTCACCATCCGCACGCTGGATGTAGGCGCCGACAAACCGCTGGGCGGTCTCACCGAACATACGCTGAACCCCGCGCTGGGCCGGCGCGCGATACGTTTGTGCCTGTCGGAGCTGGCGCTGTTTCATACCCAGCTCAGGGCGATCCTGCGCGCTTCGCATTACGGCAAGGTGAAAATACTGATCCCCATGTTGTGCAATCTGGTCGAACTGCGGCTGACCTTTTCAGCGCTGGATCGCGCCAAGGCCAGTCTGGCAGCGGAAAATATCCCGTTCGACGCGACCACCGAAATCGGCGGCATGATAGAAATCCCGGCTGCGGCGCTGATGGCGCCGGCTTTCGCAGAGCGCATGGATTTTCTCTCCATCGGCACCAACGATCTGATTCAGTACACACTGGCCATCGATCGCGCCGACGACAGCGTCTCCTATTTGTACGACCCGCTGCATCCGGCGGTACTGCAGCTGATTGCAATGACGTTGCGAGCCGGGGAAAAAGCCGGCAAGCCGGTCTCGGTGTGCGGCGAAATGGCCGGCGATCCCAAGCTGACGCGCTTGCTGATCGGCCTGGGCTTGCGCAAATTCTCCATGCAACCGGCCAGCCTGCTCAGCGTCAAACAGCAGGTGCTGAAAACCAACGGCAGCGAAACTGCGATCCTGGTACAAAAAATACTCAAGACCACGGATGCCGACAAGCTGGCCAACCTGTATGCGCGGCTGAATCAGTAACGGCTTGCAGCCCTTCGCGCCGGGCTGCTGCCGAGCGGTTATGGCAAATCTACCGCTTCAAACTGCGCGAATTCATGATCGCCGCTGGATAAGATCAGATGTTGGTCTTCGATGCGGTAGGCGGTCGTGGCATTCAGTATCTTTTGCAAAACCTGGCTTTTAACGTCCATCAGCGGCGATTCGCACGCCCTCAGGGTATTGGGTATGCGGCTAAAGTGTAGTGCGCCGACTTCCTGTTTGTAATTCCCGTTGATTTGATTGCAACCGCCAAAGCCCTTCACGCTTGAACCGTCATCGGCGAATTTGATGCGTATGCCCTGAATCTGGGTCGAAGGCATATCGATTTCATTGCCGTTCAGTTCTATCAGTTTCCACTCGGTATTTTTCAGGCTGGCCGTTGCGATTTCACTTTTGCCTGCTGCCGGTTTGGCGGGTGCGACTGCGGTTTTGGCCGACGGCATGTTGCCGCATACTGCACCGGGTTTCGCACTATGCAACTTGCCGATGACGATGAGTTCCTGCGCGGTGTGTTTTCGGGTGTGCGATACGGCCAGACGTCCGGAAAAATCAATCAGTAGCGGCTGGTGGGAGTGCAGGTACGTATGCTGCGCTTTGAGATAAGCCCCATATCTCGACACCGGCCAGCTGAGACCGCTGGCGCAGTCGGTAAAGGTCGCGGTAGCGGCAGTGTGCTGAAACGTACCCTGCCAATGCATAGGTTGGGCCGTCGTATCCACCTGCGACATCCGATGCAGATCGATCATGGCGCTGGGCGCGCCGGATTGATTCAGTATGCGCAGATTTCCCTTATCCGTTACCAGCATTTGCTGGGAGACGGTATTGCCGTTATGCAGGGTCAGATGCTTGCCGTCCGCATCGACGGTCCACAGGCCGTGTTCCAGCGATGCGCCATGTCGCTTGCCCAGATATTGGCGCTGCAGCAGGTACAGGCCATCGCTACGCAAGGTCAGCGCCTGTTTAATGCCCGTGCAATCGGCGCAGGGCGTTGTGCCGGCAAATGACGCCGGCAGTCCGATGCCGGCCGGGCCGGTCGCTGAATTGCCTGCTGAACCGGTTTGCGGCGAGTCGCCTTGTGCGTATAGATTGGGGGCAAAGGCCAATGCGGACAGCAATGCGAACGCGATGCATCGGCTGTGTCGGCGGGGCGGGCGGGTTATAGTCAAGATAGCCTCCTCAATGATAAATCCGGTCATGAATTCGAGTGCCGGTTAACGCCGTGTTTCGCGCCAGCCGGATGACGGCAGCGGATGCTATGGTCGCAGCAGATCGTTTACCAGACTGCGTATCATGCCTTCCTCGTCGGCTGGAATCACCAGCACCGGCTTGCTGCCGTCGGCATGAATCCGGCCGGCATTGCCGTCGTTGGCAACAGTATCGAGGCGAAAGCCCATGAATGCAAGCGGTGCGCAGATTTCGGCGCGTACGGGCGCGGCATGTTCGCCTATGCCAGCAGTAAACACCAGGCCATCGATACCGCCGGCTTTGGCTGCCAGCGCACCGATGGCGCCGCGCACCTGGCGGCAGAAATAATCGACGGCGAAACGCGCGGCCCGGCTACGGCTGGTCAGCAGTTGCGCCATGTCGCTGCTTTCGCCGTCGGATAGGGCGATCAGGCCCATGCGCCGGTAAACCAGATCGCTGAGTTGCGCTGGGTCGTAGTGTTCGGCCAGCGTCAGCATGACGCCGGGATCGAGGTCGCCGCTGCGCGTACCCATGGGGATGCCGCCGGCAGGTGTATAGCCCATGGTGGTGTCGACCGATTGCAGCTTGTCCAGCAGGCACAGGCTGGCGCCGTTGCCGAGATGCGCAACCACGATTTTGCCGCTGGCAGCATCGCCCAGCAGCTCGGGCAGACGGCGTGCGATGTGTGCGTAATTGATACCGTGAAAGCCGTAGCGGCGCAATCCCAGCGTGTCGGGTATCGGCAGGCGTTGCGCTTCAGGCGGCAGGGTGGCGTGGAATGCGGTATCGAAACATCCGACCTGCGGTACGGTGAAGCGTTCGCGGCACAGATCCACGCCCAGCAGGTTGCCCGGCAGGTGTAGCGGGGCCAGCGGAATGATGTCGTCGAGGCGGGCGCGTTCGGCATCGTCGATCAGCCGCGCCGGGGAGGTGATTTTGCCGCCATGTACCAGCCGGTGTCCGACTGCGGCAGGTCGATCCGCGCCCAGATCGTGCATCAGCGCGTCGAACGCTTCGCGGTGATCGTGCGGGAAGCCCTGACCGATATGTTCGTAGCGGAAATCCTGACGCGAGCCGTCGCTGCGAAACAGCGAGGCCTTGAGCGACGAAGAGCCGCTATTGACGGTGAGGATGACGGGCGGCACGGGTGTCGGCATGCCTGATTAATAGCGCCATTCCCAATTGCGGATTGCGGGCATGTCCTCGCCGTAGCGCTCGATGTATTGCTTGTGTTCAATGATGCGGTCGCGCATGGCCTGCTTGATGTGCGCGGCGCGCGGCTGCATTTTCGGTACGCGGTCGACAACATCGATGACCAGATGGAAACGGTCGAGATCGTTGAGCACGACCATGTCGAACGGCGTGGTGGTGGTGCCTTCCTCCTTGTAACCGCGTACGTGCAGATTGGCGTGATTGTTGCGGCGATAGGTGAGCCGGTGAATCAGCCAGGGGTAGCCGTGATAGGCGAAAATGATGGGCTTGTCGGCGGTGAACAGCGCGTCGAAATCGATGTCCTTGAGGCCGTGCGGGTGTTCTTCCGCAGGCTGCAGCGTCATCAGGTCGACCACGTTGACGAAACGGATCTTGAGCTCGGGCGCCAGTTGCCGCAGCAGGTCTACCGCTGCCAGCGCTTCCAGCGTGGGGACGTCGCCGCAGCAGGCTATGACCACATCGGGTGCGTCGTTTTGATCGTTGCTGGCCCATTCCCAGATGCCGATGCCCGCGGTGCAGTGCTTGATCGCGGCATCCATCGACAGCCATTGCGGCGCAGGCTGTTTGCCGGCAACGATGACATTGACGTAATTGCGGCTTTTCAGGCAATGGTCGGCCACCGATAGCAGGGTGTTGGCGTCCGGCGGGAGGTACACGCGGATGATGTCGGCCTTCTTGTTGACGACATGATCGATGAAGCCCGGGTCCTGATGCGAGAAGCCGTTATGATCCTGCCGCCATACGTGCGAGGTGAGCAGGTAATTGAGCGATGCGATCGGCCTGCGCCAGGGGATTTCCTGGCTGGTCACCTTGAGCCATTTGGCGTGCTGGTTGAACATCGAATCGATGATATGGATAAACGCTTCGTAGCAGGAAAAGAAACCGTGTCTGCCGGTAAGCAGGTAGCCCTCCAGCCAGCCCTGGCAGGTATGCTCGGAGAGGATTTCCATGACCCGGCCGTCCGGCGCCAGATGGTCGTCGCCGGGGATCAGCTCCGCTTCCCAGGTGCGATTGGTCACTTCGAACAGTGCACCGAGCCGGTTGGATGCCGTTTCATCCGGGCCGACCACGCGGAAATTGCGCATGTTTTCGCGCATCACATCGCGCAAGTAGACGCCCAGCACGCGGGTGGCTTCGGCATTGCCGTGGCCGGGCTGGGTTACGGTGACGGCATAGTTGCGGAAATCGGGCAGGCGCAGCTCGTGCAGCAATATGCCGCCGTTGGCGTGCGGGTTGGCGCCCATGCGACGGGCGCCTGCGGGTGCCAGCGCGGCAAGTTCGGGCAACAGCGTGCCGTTGGCGTCGAATAGCTCGTCGGGCAGATAGGATTTCATCCACGATTCCAGTAGTTGCACATGTTCGGGTTTGCTTGCCATCTCGGACAACGGTACCTGATGCGAACGCCAGGAACCTTCGGTTTTGAGGCCGTCGACGGTCTTGGGGCCGGTCCAGCCTTTGGGCGAGCGCAAGATGATCATCGGCCAGATCGGGCGTTGCGTATTGCCTTCCAGCCGCGCGTGGTGCTGGATTTCCCTGATTTCAGCGATGACGGTATCTATGGTCGCCGCCATCAGCTGATGCATCGTCTCGGGGTCGTCGCCTTCGACAAAATAGGGCTTGTAGCCGTAGCCGACGAACAGCTGGTTCAGTTCGTCGTGACTGATGCGCGCGAGCACCGTCGGGTTGGCGATTTTATAGCCGTTCAGATGCAGGATGGGCAGCACCGCGCCGTCGCTGACGGGGTTGAGGAATTTGTTGGAATGCCAGGCGGTGGCCAGCGGCCCGGTTTCCGCCTCGCCGTCGCCGACCACGCAACAGGTGATGAGATCGGGATTATCGAATACGGCGCCGTAGGCATGCGATACCGCATAGCCGAGCTCGCCGCCCTCGTGTATCGAGCCCGGCGTCTCCGGCGCGGCATGGCTGGGGATGCCGCCGGGGAAGGAAAACTGGCGGAACAGGTGCTTCATCCCCGCTTCGTCCTGCGAAACGTTAGGATAAAATTCGCTGTAGCTGCCTTCCAGATAGGTGTTGGCAACGACAGCCGGGCCGCCGTGGCCGGGGCCGGCGATGAATACCACGTTGAGGTCGTCGCGTTTGATGACGCGATTCATGTGGGCATAGATGAAATTCAGCCCCGGCGTCGTACCCCAGTGTCCCAGCAGACGCGGCTTGATATGATCCAGCGTGAGCGGTTCTTTCAGCAGCGGATTGTCGAGCAGGTAGATTTGTCCGACCGAGAGATAGTTGGCTGCGCGCCAGTAGCGGTTGATGAGGTCGAGTTCGGTAGCGGAAAGCGGTTGCGCCATGCCCATCTCCAGATGATGTTGTCCGGATTAGTATAAACGCTAAGTGTGACATTCGGGTGATCTCTGCCTGTGAAACTGGCGATGCCATTTGAAATTTCTGGAATAATGCATGTTTTGCAGGCGATCGCGTATGTTGTCTGCCGCCGCCGTTCCGGCGCACAGGGTGATGGCGTGCTCTATGCCGGGCAACGATTTGAGGAAGCGCCCGCCGCTGGCAATGATGAGCGCATCGTTGCCGATTTCGCCGCAATCGGTAACGACAGCGCGCCCGCCGTGCTTGATGCCGGTAACGCGCCCCTGATAAAAATGTATGCTTTCGCGTGCACAAAAATCCGTCAGCGGTATGCGTAAATCTTCACTGTTGCGCAATCCGGACGGTATCCAGATCAGGCTGGGGTAATAAAGCAGTTCTTCGGCAGGGGCGACCAGTGTGATATGGGCATCCGGCGATTGTCGTCGCAATGCGCGTATGGCGGTGAGCGCGCCGAATCCGGCGCCGATGATAGTGATGTTTGCCATAATATTTCTCCAGTGAAATCGTTTGACGGCGAACAGTATTCGCGGGATGCGTTCGCAGCTCAGGTGATGCGTTGATAATCGTCGGGCAGCGGGCTTTGCTGCTGGGCCTGCTCAAAGCCCTTTTTCACGAACAGGCTGACGATCATGCCGTGCGCCTGGATGAGCTTGACGACGTTGGCGTCGGTGCCGGTTTCCTCCACCAGTACGCCGTTCGGTATCAGCGTGACATCCATGTGTACCTTTTGGCGCTGGGCGAATATTTCCGGAAATGCCGGGTCCCAGTAGCGCAGGCCGAAATTCTCGTGCAGTCGGCGATGCATGGCCGGTACGTGGTCGTGCAGCAGTCTGACGACTTCGGGGTTGTCCGATGTGGTGATGGTGCTGATACCATCCGCCGTTTCTGCGACTTCGCGCCTGATCTGGTCGTGATAATGCAACAGGGTGTGGAACACGTCCTGATCGTGCTTGTGGCGCGCTGCGCGATTGCCGTCCAGCGGATTGTGCAGCGCTGCTTTCATGCCGGTGAGTTCGTCGGGCGTTGCGGTGTTGGTACAGGTTTTGTTGGCGTTTTCCATGGTTTTTTCCTAGAGGTTCAGTATGCCGCAGCGGCGATTGGCGGGCACGGCAACATCGATATGGCGCGGCATGGGCAGATCCAGCTGCGCCATTATGGTGATGAATTCATCACGGCTTTTGCCGGCCAGACGGGCGTTGTGGTGTTTTTCTTCGGCTATGCTGGATACCCGTCGGCCCTTGTAGTCGTGACCGGGGAAGACCAGCGTGTCGTCGGGCAGGCTGAACAGCTTGCGGGTGATGCTGTCGTAGAGCGTGCCGGCGCTGCCGTTCTGGAAATCGGTGCGGCCGCAGCCGCCGATGAGTAGGGCGTCGCCGGTGAATACGCGGTCGCGCCAGCGGTAACTGACGCAGCCGCTGGTGTGGCCGGGCGTGGCGATGGTACGGATCACTTCGTTGCCCAGTATCAGAAAATCCTCATCATCCACCAGGATGTCGGCGCAGGGGGCGCCGCCGTGGCGGCTGATGACGACCTCGGCTCCGGTGCGGTGGCGCAGTGCTGCGGCACCGGTAACGTGGTCGGCATGGACGTGGGTTTCCATCACCGTCATCAGGGTCAGCCCTTCGGCCTTGAGGATGTTGATGATCGTGTCCACGTCGTCGAACACAGGGTCGATGACGGCGGCTTCGCGCCATTGCAGGTCGCCGATAATGTAAGTGTAGGTGCTGGTATCCAGGTCAAACAGTTGCCGAAAAAACATTTTGCCGACTCCTTATCGCATGTGATATTCAAGAGGGAAGCGCTCGTGGAGCGCCCGTTGGCTTGTTTATATCGCGTTCACGATACGGTCGGCATTGACATTTGTTAATCGGTGCAACATTTCGTTGCGGATAGCGGATAGCGGATAGCGGATAGCCGATGCCGGGAACGGCGTTCAGGCGCAAGCGCCGCTGGCACAGGCGTGCAGGATGAGTTGACGGGTGTCGGGGATATGCAGGAGATTCTTGCGTTCGGTGAGCAGGCCGCGGCGTTTGAACTCGGCCATAAGGCGGCTGACGTGCTCGGTGGAGAGTCCGAGGAATTCGCCCAGTTCCTGACGCGTGAGCGGGAATGGCACGGCATCGCCGGCTGGGTAGGCGCTGCACCACTGGCTGAGAAAGGTGGCGAGGCGTTCGTCCGCATTTTTGGCGCCGAGCTCGACGATGCGCGTTTCGGCTTGCTGCAAGGCGTTGAACCAGCGCTGGTTGATGGCGTCGTGGACGCTGGGCAGACGCCGGGAGAGCGCTTCCAGCGCAACCAGATCGAGCCGGCACAGATCGGTGCGGGTGAGCGCAATGGCGCTGTGCTGGTACGCAGTTTCGCGCAGGCCCTCGAACCCGAACAGATCGCCGTGATGCAAT
The DNA here is from genome assembly GCA_031291235.1 of Sulfuriferula sp. Classification (GTDB taxonomy): domain Bacteria; phylum Pseudomonadota; class Gammaproteobacteria; order Burkholderiales; family Sulfuriferulaceae; genus Sulfuriferula. The sequence continues at coordinate 556,907 of JARLJL010000006.1, read as the reverse complement.
AGCCGGACGATCTGGGCGCGGCCGTTGGCCAGCGTCTTGACCAGCTTGACGGCGCCTTCGCGCAAGGTATAGGCATAACGGGCGCGGTCGCCTTCCAGGTACAGCATGTCGGTCGCCGGGACGCTGATGTCGTGCACTTCCATGCCTAGGTCGCGCAGATCGTCGAGGCTCAGCCCGGCGAAAATGCTGCGGTCGCGCATGGCGCAATGCAGGCAGTCGGAAATGCGGGGGTGCGTTGTCATGGCACGGGAGGGGGCCTATTGCAGGCGCTGGCCGAAGCGTTCGGTGCGCGGCATCCAGTCGCCCTTGATGTTGGCGGATACCAGTATACGTTTGGCTTGCCCTATCAACAGATTGCGCGGCACGAAACCGAAATAGCGCGAGTCGGCGCTATTGTCGCGGTTGTCGCCCAACATCAGGTAATTGCCTTGAGGGACAATGATAGGGCCGAAGCTATTTCTGGCAGCAAGCGCCGGCAGCAGCTGTATCTGCCGGGTGTTGTGATCTACCGTTTCGGTCAGGTGCATGGCGTCGGTACGGTCGCTTGCGCCTATCGGCTCGGAGACGATTTCACGGGCGTCGTATTTGGCGGCCCGGCCGTTGATGAACAGCACTTCGTCGCGCATTTCCACGCGATCGCCGGGCAGCGCGACGATGCGCTTGATCAGCCGGGTACCGTTGGTGGGGGAGGAAAAGGTAACGATGTCGCCGCGCTTGGGGTCGGCGATGTGGGCGACGATGATGTCGGTTAGCGGTATCTTGATATCGTATGCCAGTCGGTCGACGAACACCACATCGCCCTCCAGCAGATTAGGCCGCATCGATCCTGACGGTATCGGGTTCCAGTCCGCTATGGCAGTGCGAAAAACGCCAAAGCAGATCAGCAATATCAGGTAGCTGCGATTGTTCTTGATCCAGTTTTTCATCGTAATCCCCTTGTTGGTCTGATGCTGGCTGTCGGATCCCTGACAGGCCTGTATATCATGCCGCAAACTTGACCTGATATCAAAGGCATCGTATTGCAAAGACGCAACGGCACCGCCGATAACGTGTCAGCCCAAACGGTTAGACAGGATATGCCGGCATGGTTCAGGTTGCTTCCGGGTTTGCTCGGCCGCCTTTTATAAACGGCGTGAGCTGGCGATAGGCGGTGCCGTTCATGGCAACGAATACGTGACTGTCGACGACGGGGATCAGGTAAAGCGGCTGGAAGGGGCTGCCGGTTTCGCGGCAGGCTTGCCACACAAGTTGCGGCGTATCGACCGCTTGTACGCCTAGTGTATCGGATGCGATGCGTTGCGCCTGTTCCGGGCTGATCACGATGTGTTGCTGCGGCGCTGCCAGCGCTGCAGCAGAGGACATGACGCCGGTCTGGGCGTCGATCTGGATGACGAGGGTGATGCCGCGATCGTCCTGCCAGGGGACGAGGTAGTAGGCGCGTTCCGGTACGTCGAGCCGGGTTACCAGCATCGGCACCCCGGCATGGCCGGCTGCGCGTGCAGCGGCCATGCCGGGGTTGTCGTCAAGTTGCATATGACGGAGCCCGCGTTTCGCTTCGGCGATGGCGGCTGCGGCATCAATCATCGCTGCCAGCCTTCATACGCCGCGTCCGCTGGTCAGCTGCGTGTAGATATGACCGTCTATGCGCAGATACAGCATGTGGCCGCCGATCGCGAGCTGGTAAAACGGCAGGTGCGGCGACCAGGATTCCCGGCACGGTTTCCATACCAGCGTCCGCGAGAGGCAATAAGTGCCCGGAAACACCTTGAAGCGGCCCTTTTCATTGGGCAGCTCGAAGATCTGATTGTCGAGTTTGCGGGCGAGTATTTCCAGTATGTGTTCGGAAGAGCGGCCGCCGATCAGCCATGTTTCCGCCGGTTCCGAGAATACGCGTGCGCTCTTGAAGAAACCGAAGCGTGCATCGATGTCAACGAAGCCGGTGATGTGGCCGTCCTGCTCCCAGGGGGCAAGGTAATAGAAATCGTGCGGTTTATCCAGCCGCTGCACCAGTTGCGGGGTGCCGATATTGCCGTTGCCGAAGGTGGCGGCGCCGTGCCGGCTCTCGGCGAGGCGGTATTCCTTCAGGCCGCGTAAAGCCAGTTCGGCGATCTGGTGTTCCTCTATCAGCTTTCTCCCGTTGCCGTGATATTCGGTTTCGCGCCGGTTCGGCAGCGCGATGGTTGCGGGCTCGGGGTCGCATACGCTGATCCATTGCGCGGCGCCGGACGGGTCGTCGTAGGCGCAACCGTTAAAGCGGTTGGTCTGCCATTCGGCATAGGTGACGAATTCGTTCGCTACGCCATGCGCGCCGCCCGACCCGCAGGTGTCGGTGCTGTCGTGAGACGAGATCGAGGTGTCCCATACCGGATTGTTCAGCCAGAAGCCTTCGATCACATACGCTGCCCCGCCGGACGGATTGACATCGGTCTGTACGCCGCATACCACATTCCAGTGCGCGCAGTTGTATACCAGCACTGCCGGGGATACCTGATAGTGATACAGCGTGAAGGCGACGTCGCGCGTTCCTTCCGCCTCGGTCAGGCGTTTGTGGACGAGGAAAAAGTTCGGCAGAAAGGAAGCGGGCCTGCGGTCGTTCAGCGTATAGCACAGCCCGTATGGGTCGGTAGACCAGCCGGGCTGAACATTGTGATTGTTGTTGGATGTGTAAAGGTCGTCCTGATCGAGACTGGCGTAGGGCACGCCGATTTCGTGCAGTATCATCATGGCGCACGCCGCGCCGCAATAGTACGAGGTATCCTGGGTGTGATACCGGTTTCCTGTGTTAAAACTCCAACTCATGGCAATATCCTCCTTGAACAAGCAGTACTTACTCAAATCGGCTAACACGGTTCTCATGGTCTTTGGTATCTGTTGCGCCATGTATGGCCGACACCTGCCGATGTCATGCGGTAGTCGTTGCAGCAAATAAAACGGCATGCCGTTATGACTCGGCTGCTTAAAGTACAACGCTAAGATATTGTTGTACAGTGGATTTTTTGCTGCATGGCACGACACAGGCTATTGCACTGTAGCGGATGCGTGTTACGCCTTTATTTTGGCGGGATGACGCTCAGTGGGGGGCGAGGCTGTCAGAAATATCAGGTACTCATTTAATTCCGGCGGATATCAGCGAATTCAGGAACGACAGGTATGCAGCCGAGGTCCAGTCGCGTCCGCCCAGAGCCAGATAACGCAGACGGCCATCGGGGTCGACGATAAAGGTGGAAGGCAGCCCGCGCGGTTGCCAGCGTTCGGTGACGAGGCCGTCCCGATCCATCAGCGTATTCAGCTCCGGCGCGACGGTGGGCAGGAAGGTAAACACTGCGTCATCCGATTCCGCCGTGTTGACCAGCAGCAGTGTCAGCCGCGTGCCCTGCATTTTTTGCTGTAGCGCTTGCAGCGTGGGCATTTCGTGCCGGCAAGGGCCGCACCATGAAGCCCAGAAATGCACCATCACCCATTGCCCTTTTAAGGTTTTGAGATTGGTGGTTTTGCCATCCATGTTGGCCAGCACCAGCGCCGGCGCAGCGCGACCGTCCAGCGCGATTAATCCCGCAGGCCGCGCGGCATCTTGCGCCCACAGCGTCGCAGGGGCGAGCCAGACGGCGAGCCATAATGCCACAATCAGGCGCATGTTCATGGCTGCACCTCCGATGGCTTGTCGCATGTCAGCGGTGCAGATACAAATTTGACCGGCGTGCCGCGTTTGTCCTCGCCGGTTGCAAATACGGCGGTTACCGTAAATGCGCCATCAGGCGGCACCACGGCGATATTGCCGCCGGCAGTCTCGCCTGGATACAGATCCCGGCTTTCCGGCAACTGCGTCCAGCCGAACGTGGCGCGGCTCGCCGGCGGGATAGCCAGCTGTTCCCAGCGCTGCGCCCAGGCTTCGCGGCTGACCCGCGGCACTTCGCTGCCTTGCGTCGTGACAAACCGCCATGTGGCAGGCTCCAGCCATACGATGTCTCCGCTGTTGTTGCGTATGCCTACGGTCAGCATGCATCTGGATGCGATTTCATTTATTGCCGCTTCGGGAAACTCCCTGCCTGCATAAAAAGCGCGGATCTGCTCCGGCGTGCGTACTGCGATCGAGAAAGTGATGCCGTTGCTTTGATAGGTGTCGCGCTCGGCTGCGCGGGCGTTTGGGGGCGGTAACAGGCCGAAAATGATGAACGCGCTGGCAATAACGGCCAATAAGGGCCATTGCCTGTGTTTCTGGGTGCTGGGGATGTGTGGCGGGCTGATTAGCGTCATAGAATCGGTTCGAGGTTGATTCTTAATTGCAGCATGAAAAATGATGGTTTATGTGGGGTTATGGGAGTCAACGTAAGCGTCAAGCAAACGACGAATCATGCGCTGATATTGCGTATGATTTTTTGCGGCCTCGGATTTAAAAAATTCCACGCTTTTTTTGCTTAGCGACAAAGTGATTTTTACCCCTTCTTCGTTAAAAGCCAGTTCGGCCGGCGAAGGGAGGAAGTCGGATATGACTTTGATATTCCCCAATGGCTCATTCGTGTATTTGATTTTCGCGCTCATAAATTGTCTTTCCTTTGCGCCAGTAACCGGCGCCGATAATACGAATAATCGAGGCACGATAGGTAAACCGTACCGTTAAAATCCCGCCATCAACTTCACCGAAACAGTAGAAACGTTCTTCTGACTGGCTGTGGCTGTCATCCCTGGCGATGACGCGTTGCGGATCGGCAAAGGCATATTGAGCAAGCGTAAATGAAACGCCGTGTTTCTGTTGATTCGCGGAATCTTTTTCGGAGTCCCACTCAAAATGAGTTTTTGCCATAAGACGAGACTAACATATGACCATGTAAATAGCCATATGTTCATATGGATTGTTCTGTGAGAACGGTTCGTATCCGGTAAAAATATATCCAGCTTTCGGCGAGAATGTTACAAAGCTACCTTGGATTTTCGAGATACGCTTTAAGCACGGGTTAAGTGACTTTCTGGATATTACGGCATTTTGGAAAAGCGGAGCACCCCCAAAACTTGCTACCCGCGCTGTCCCCTCTGTTTGCGGTTCGTAGAACCATTTGCGCCCCACATTTTGGACATGATCTTGGCGTGCCGAGATCTAAGCGACGTTGAATATTCTGGACATGTTCACGATTTGTGGCGTGCGACTGGGGCATTTTGCCGGTGCTAATTGCGGTGGTAACTGAATCAACCTCGGAAAGTGACAGAAAAATTTCGGTCTTTGATTTGATGTACGAAATATATCCACCTGCATAAGTGACGTTTGACGGCATCTTTGTCTTGAACTCGCTTCCGCCGACAAAGACAACAATAGAGTGAATTTGCTCTGTCGGAAGATGTAGTAAGGCTTCCAGAGCTTTGACATGCTTATGGTTTTGGCGAAGCGGGTTTTGAAATTGACTGGTTTTTCTGAAAATCCTCTGTGTCCACATGGGCTGATGCTCATCGCCAAAAATCCAGCCGCTGTAGTTTTTTGTTTCGATGACGAATACGCCAAAACGTGACACAAAGATGTGATCGATTTGCGTTGTTCCGTAGGGTGTTTTAAGCGTGACATTGTGAATCGGACGGTACTCCTTTGTATCCAGGAGAAGCTTAGCGGACAGCCTAATCAACCATTCGCCAAAGAGCCCCTTAAACCATGGCGTTTTAATAACAACGCCTGCAATGAGAAGAGGGAATATCCACCACAGTTGTATAAAGAGTGATTTGAGCATGAATGTTTGTACCCACTTAAGTTTATGGATTACAAGTCCACGCAGTTATCTTCGATGCGGTTAATCTGACCCTTTAGCCGTTCGATTTCTTCCATCATATCCACCACCAGCGCGGCCAGTTCCGGGTTGGCGTCGAAGTTGCGTTCGATGTTGCGCAGGCGGCGGGCGCGGGTGAGCTCTGCGCTGGTGAAACGCACCTGGCCTGGATTCATGGGGGTGCAGAGCAGGCCGGCGTGTACGCGCTCGACGACCCATTCCTGGCTGACGCCGCAGCTGTGGGCGAGATCGGCCAGATCGAGTTGTAGGTCGTCGATGACAATAGCGGTGATAGTCATGTTTATACTCCCATTTTGCTGCGTGGATTGAAGGCGAGCTCGCGTGCCATGGTTTCGTATAGCTGGCGTGCGGCTTCGGTGTCGGCGGGCGGCAGGGCGATTTCCAGCAGCAGGTACAGGTCGCCTGCGGGTTCGCCGGGGATGCCGCGCGCCTTGAGGCGCAGCTTGCGTCCGCTTTGCGAGTTGGCGGGGATTTTGACCTGCACATTGCCTGACGGCGTGGCGACTTCGATGCTGGCGCCGAGTGCGGCTTCCCACGGCGTAACCGGCACGGTTTCATAGACGTCGCGTTCTTCGACGCGATAGCGCGCATCGGGCCTGAACTGTATTTCCAGATAGAGATCGCCTGCCGGGCCGCCGCCGAAGCCAGGGCTGCCCTGGCCGTTCAGGCGGATGTGCTGCCCGGCTTTGACGCCTTTGGGGATGCGTACGTTGATAACGTGCTCTTTGGTGAAGACGCGGCCTTGCGCATCGACGTCGGGGGCTTGCAGGGTGATGCTGCGCGTTGCGCCGGCATAGGCATCCTGCAATTCGATGACGATTTTGGCATGATGGTCTTCGCCGCGCGATTGATAGTGGCTGCTGCGCTTGCCGCGCGCACCTGCCTGGCCGAACAGCTGGGAGAAGAAGTCGCTGGCGTCGCCCATGTCCACGCCGGAGAATCCCCCGCCGGAAAATTCGAAACCGGCATCCCAGTTCGGCGGCGGCTGAAAGTCCTGTCCGGGCCGGTAACCCTGGCCTACCTGATCGTAGGCGGCGCGTTTTTCCGGGTCGGAGAGCACTTCATTGGCTTCGTTGACCTCTTTCATTTTCTTTTCGGCATCGGGTTCCTTGCTGACGTCGGGGTGGTATTTGCGCGCCAGCTTGCGGTAGGCTTTCTTGATCTCGTCCGCCGTAGCGGTTTTGGCTACGCCGAGAATCTGGTAGTAATCCCTGAATTGCATGATGTACCCCTGGTTATTTCAGATAAACGTAACTGATGGAAATGATGCCGGTCAAGCCTAGCCACAGCGCAGCCGGCACGACCATGCGATTGCGTGCCAGGCCGATGGTGTAGGCGGCCTTGAGCAGATTGTTGCTGGCGGTAGCGATGATGATGGCTGCGGTAATCGTGTTCAGGTCTATGCTGTATTTGCCCGCCAGCAAGGCGAGGATAAATGGGTCGATATCGCTGAAGCCGATGGCGAACGACAGCCAGTGCAAGCCGGCGCTGCCGTAGTGGGCGATGACTGCCTGCGTCAGCCCGGCAAAGAATACGAATAACACGGCGAACAGCACGGCGGTGGAGAATTCCAGCGGGTGGCGCGCGGGCGTAGTCATGTCGTCGTCCTTATTGCTGATGCCGGCTACGCGGCGGTACAGCCGCCAGGCAATGAGTAGCGACGCGATCACAATGACGGTAAAGGGGACTGCCAGTTGCAGCGCCATGGCAGTATGGCCGAGGATGAGGATCAGCGCCATCAGCCGTATATACATCATTGCTGTCGCCAGAATAATGGCCGGTGCGTATAGCCGGTCATTGGCACCGGCGCTTTGCGCACGTCGGCTGAGTACGACAGTGGCCGCGGTGCTGGAATACAGTCCGCCGAGTATGCCGGCCAGCAGCACGCCGTTATTGGGGAAGAAATAGGTTTGCGCGACGTAGCTGAGGTAGGAGATGCTCGACACCACGACCACCGAGAGCCATAGCTGGCTATAGGTGACGCTGATGAAACTGGCAATGGGCTGGTCCGGCAGCATGGGCAGTATCAGCCCCGCCATGATCATGAATTTGGCCAGCGTCACGGCCTCTGTGCTGCGGAAGGTGTCGGAGAAGTGGCGGATGCCGGGCTTTTCGCCGAGCAGTATCAGCACCACCACGACGTACAGGATCATCAGCCATAGAGGCTGTTGCAGCGCCAGCGGGCCCAGCAGATAGGTCAGCAAGCCAATGAACGTCGGCAGCAGGCTTTGCTCCCCTGCGGCCAGCCGGTGCCAGTATTGCAGCGCCAGCAATCCGGCGATGATGAGCAGGCCGCCCATGAACAGTTGCAAGCTGGGGTCGAGCACGGCAAGCACGAATCCCATGACCGCCAGCAATGTCAGGGTGCGCGTGGTGCCGAAGCCCAGATCCTGATTTCTGGCGCGGCGGTAGCTGTGGACTTCCAGTCCGATAACGAACCCGAACGCTACGGTGGCGACGAGCGCCACCAGCATGGGGGGGATTTCAGGCAAGGTAAATAGCGTCATGGTGTCAGAGGGCGAAAACCTGGTTGCGCATGGGCATGTAAACTTCGGTGTTTTTCAATAGCCCGCCGAACGACTGCATTACTGTTTCTTCGCCGTGTACCAGAAAGGTACGCGCCGGCTTGATGTGATGATGCCAGGCCAGCAGCTCGTCGCGGTCGGCATGGGCGGAAAAGCCGTTGATGGTATAGACCCTGGCTTTGACTGCAATCTCTTCGCCGAAAATTTTGACAGTCTTCGCGCCGTCGATGATCTGCCGCGCCAGCGTGCCTTGTGCGGCAAAGCCGACGAAGATCACGCTGGAATCGTTGCGCCACAGGTTGTGCTTGAGATGATGGCGTACCCGGCCGCCGGTGCACATGCCCGATCCGGCCATGATGATTGCGCCGCCGGCAATTGTGTTGATGGCCATGCTTTGCGCCGTTTCGCGGGTAAAGTGCAGCCCCGGCAGGCTGAACGGGTCGTGGCCCTGGCGAAACAGTGCGGTAGCGGTTTTCTTGTAGCAGTCCGGAAAATGCCTGAATATTTCGGTAGCTGAAATCGCCATCGGCGAATCCAGAAATACCTGCATGGAACGCGGTAATTCGCCTTGTTCTATCCCCTCGCGCAGAAAATACAACAGCTCCTGTGTGCGCTCCAGCGCGAAAGTGGGGATGATGATGTTGCCGCCGCGCTGTAGCGCATCGTTAATGGCCTGATATAGTTCGGCGATCGATGCTGTCAGCGATTTGTGCAGGCGGTCGCCGTAAGTCGTTTCCATGACTACGACGTCGGCGTGCAGCGGCGGTACCGGGTCGTGCAGCAGCTTCCTGCCGGCGTTGCCGAGATCGCCGGAGAAAGCGACCGTGCAGTGTTTGGTGCCTTCAGTGAGATCCATCAATACGCTGGCCGAGCCGAGTATATGGCCGGCATCCAGAAAAGTGGCGATGATGCCGGGCGCGATGTCCAGCGGTACGCCGTATCGGGCGCTACGGCCGAAGTATTCCAGCGTATTGAGTGCGTCCAGCGTAGTGTAGAGCGGCTCGTCGGCATTCTGTTCGCCATGGCGCTTGTGTTTGCGTGCACGGTAACGCGCTTCGTCTTCCTGCAGACCGGCGGCATCCATCATCACTACGCGCGCCAGTGCGCGGGTGGCGGCAGTGGTGACGATTTCGCCGCGAAAACCGCGCTTGACCAGCAGCGGTAAACGTCCGCAGTGGTCCAGATGGGCGTGGGTGAGCAGCACGTAATCGATATCGGCGGGGTCGAAGCCGAACGGTTCGGCATTTTCCTCATCCAGCTCGTGTCCGCCCTGATACATGCCGCAATCGATCAGGATGTTTTTGCCGGCGCAGGTCACCATGTGGCAGGAGCCGGTTACGCCGCGGTCGGCGCCGTGAAATGACAGATTCATGCTGCTACTCCCATCTGTGTGCGGGATGTTCGTCCCAGTCTGGTTTCCAGCGCGAGTATGCGACGGGTGGTGGCAAGCACGCTGTCCGGGTTGAGACTGATCGAATCGATGCCGAGCTCGACCAGGAATTCGGCCATCTCCGGGTAATCGGACGGCGCTTGGCCGCACAGGCCGGAATGGATGCCGTTGCGGCGACAGCCCTCCACTGCCAGCCGTATCATGACCTTGACGCCATCGTCGCGCTCGTCGTAATCGAAGGCGACGATCTCGCTGTCGCGGTCTACTCCCAGCGTGAGCTGGGTAAGGTCGTTGGAGCCGATGGAAAAACCGTCGAAACGCGAAGCAAACTGATCGATCAGGATGACGTTGTTCGGCACTTCGCACATGGCGTAAATTTGCAAGCCGTTGTCGCCGCGCTTGAGGCCGAATTCCGCCATTTTCGCCAGCACCGCATCGGCTTCGGCTACGCGGCGCACGAACGGCAGCATGAGTATCACGTTGGTCAGCCCCATGTCTTCGCGTACCCGTTTCATGGCCAGACATTCCAGCCGGAAGCCGTCGGCGTAAGCCGGGTGGGCGTAGCGCGACGCGCCGCGAAAACCGATCATGGGGTTGGCTTCGTCCGGCTCGAAATCCTTGCCGCCGAGCAGCGATGCATATTCGTTGGATTTGAAGTCGGACATGCGCATGACCACGGGTTTGGGATAAAACGCGGCGGCCAGCGTGCCGACGCCCTCGGCCAGACGCTGGATGAAGAAATCCGCGCCGCTGGCATAAGTCTGCGTGAGCGCGGCAATGCGTTCGCGCACGGCCGGGTCGGCAATGCGTTCGGGGTAGAGCAGTGCCATCGGGTGGGCCTTGATGGCCTGGGTGATGATAAATTCCATGCGCGCCAGACCGACGCCGTCATTCGGCAGTTGCGCGGTTTTAAATGCCATATCCGGGTTGCCGATATTGATCATGATTTCCGTCGCCGGGCGTGCCAGCTGCGAGAGGTCGGTCTGTTCGACGTGAAAAGGAATGGTGTCGCGATATACATAACCGATCTCGCCTTCGGCGCAAGAGACTGTGGCCGATTCGCCGGTTGTTAGCGCCGCGGTGGCGTGGTCGGCACCGACAATGGCGGGAATGCCGAGTTCGCGCGCGATGATGGCGGCGTGACAGGTGCGCCCGCCGCGATTGGTGACGATGGCAGCGGCGATCTTCATCACCGGCTCCCAGTCCGGCGAAGTGTTATCGGCGACGAGGATTTCGCCGGCGCGGAATTCGGCCAGATGGGCGACATCGTCGATTACTCTGACGTGTCCGCTAGCGATGCGCCCGCCGACGGCGCGGCCGGTAATGGCGACTTCGCCGCTGCCGTCCAGGTGGAATGCTTCCAGCATGTTGCTTGCCTGTTGCGAAGCGACGGTTTCCGGGCGTGCCTGCACCATGTACAGCTGACCGTCGAGTCCGTCTTTTGCCCACTCCATATCCATGGGCCGGTCGTGGCCGATTTTCCCGGAGTAGTGCCGTTCCACGGTCAGCGCATAGTCGGCTAGTGTCAGCACGTCATCGTCGCTGATGCAAAAACGCGCCTGGTCGGCTGCCGGGGTCGGCACGTTGTGCGTGGTGACGCTGCCTGCAGCGGCGGTGTAGGTCATCTTGATCTTTTTGCCGCCCAGCCGGCGGCGCAGTACCATGCGATGGCCCTGGCTGAAAGTGGGCTTGTGGACGTAAAACTCATCCGGCTCGACCGCACCCTGCACCACGTTTTCGCCGAGGCCGTAGGCTGCTGTGATGAATACGACATCGCGAAACCCGGTTTCGGTATCGAGCGAAAACATGACGCCAGAAGCGGCGAGGTCGGATCGCACCATTTTCATTACGCCGATAGACAGTGCAATCTTGAAATGGTCGAAGCCCTGATCGACGCGATAGTGGATCGCGCGGTCGGTAAACAGGCTGGCGAAACAGCGTTTGCAGGCCTCGATCAGCGCGTCGTCGCCGCTGATGTTGAGGTAGGTATCCTGCTGTCCGGCGAAGCTGGCGGTGGGCAGGTCTTCGGCTGTGGCCGAGCTGCGTACCGCGAGACTGAGGCCGTCGCCGTATTCGGCTTTGAGCTGGGTATACGACAGCAGTATGTGGGCGCTAATGTCGGCGGAAAGCGGTGCGTTATAAACGATCTCGCGTGCGCGCGCACCGCGGCGGGCGAGGTCGGCGACGTCGTTTGGATCGAGTTCGTCGAGTGCCTCGTGCAAAGCCTCGCTGACGCCGGGTTGAGCCAGCAGGTCGCGATAGGCCGTAGCGGTAATGGCAAAGCCGTTGGGTACTTTTACGCCCTGGCTGGTCAATTCTCGGTACATCTCGCCGAGTGAGGCGTTTTTGCCGCCGACCAGAGGAATGTCATCAATACCGATATCTTCAAACCAGCGGATATAACTATGCATTTAAACCTCCAAGGCTTATTTCATATTGTATTTCGTTATTGTTATTTGTTTAATGATTAGTATATGCCAAATGTTTCCGGGAGCTATGATAAATCCAAAGTTTGAGTACGCCGGTATTTTGCCGAAATCTGCTAGAATAGGTACAATTGTACGTTATACGTATAACGTGTTTAGGAGAGCAGTATGCATAAAAAAATGACGATTACACTTGATGAGGTAGTGTATGAGGGGTTGTACAGGACTGTCGGCAAGCGGCGCATAAGTCAGTTCATCGAGGACCTGGTTCGACCATATGTGCTGGATGGCGTGCTGGATGAGGGATATCGGGCAATGGCTGCCGACAAGGAACGCGAGGCCGAGGCAGGTGAGTGGAGTAATGCGCTTATCGGGGACATGGCTGATGAAGCGCGGTGAAGTCTGGTGGGTGGAGTTCGATCCTGCTGTAGGTAGCGAGATTCGCAAGACGCGCCCGGCGGTGATTGTCAGTAATGATGCAGCTAACCGGAATCTGGCGCGGGTTGTTGTCGTGCCGTTGACCAGTAACGCCGATCGGCAGTACCCCGGCGAGGCGCTGGTCAGCATTGCAGGTAAACAGGGCAAGGCCATGGCCGACCAGATTATGGCAGCGGACAAAGTGCGTTTGAAGAGTCAGTTCGATACCTTGTCCAAGCCGGACATGATGGCGGTTGAAGACGCGATTCGGGTACATCTGGGCATGTACAAATAAAATAATATGGGCGCAACTATGCCATGAGCGATGCCAATCATCTCCAGCCCGACTATTGGTCATTGGCAACCATGCAGCTGGCGCAGACCGATGCGGTCATGGCGGAATTGATCGCGCGTTTCCCCAATGTGCAACTGCAAAGCCGCGGCGATGCGTTCGAGACATTGGCGCGGGCGATTACCGGCCAGCAGATTTCGATCAAGGCGGCCGATACCATATGGCAGCGCTTGCGCAATCTGAGCGCAGTTACGCCTGCCGATATTGCGGCGCAATCGGTTGCGGATTTACGGGCTTGCGGTTATTCGCAGCGCAAGGTTGAATATTTGCACGATCTGGCGCGGCATTTCGTCACAGGGCTGGTTACGCCGGATAGCTGGAATGCGATGACGGATGCCGAAATCATCGCCAGCCTCACGCAAATCCGCGGCATAGGGCAGTGGAGCGCAGAGATGTTCCTGATGTTCAACCTGCTGCGTCCGGATGTGCTGCCGGTAGACGATATCGGCCTGCAACGAGCGATAGCGCTGCATTATCCGCATACCTTGCCGCACTCCAAAGCCCGGTTGCGCTTGCACGGCGAACTATGGCGGCCCTGGCGCTCGGTTGCCACATGGTATTTGTGGAGGAGTCTGGACCCGGTACAAGTAGCTTATTGACAAGGCGGGGCTGGGGGCATAAATTAGCGAACGGTAATATTGTTATTTCTTTTTGATATCGGGAGGATTGGAAAATATGAAAGATCAATCAGTTTCGCGTCGTTCGTTTCTGAAAGGTGCTGCATTGTTGGCGAGTATCGCCGTTGTACCTGCAGTGGTAGTGAGCAAGGAAGCTGCGGCTGCCAAAATGGCCAAGGCCGCGATGCAGTATCAGGATACGCCTAAAGGCGCAGCGGAGTGCGACAAGTGCGTACAGTTCATTCCTGGCAAAAAGCCGGAATGCAAAGTTATCGAAGGCGATATCAGTCCTAAAGGCTGGTGTCTGGTATTCTCGCCCAAGGCCTGATGCAATAGTTGTTTGGTACTTAAAAAGCGCGACCTTTGCAGTCGCGCTTTTTTATTGCCTGCTTTTCCTTAACGTCCGTTTTTCATCGCCCTTGCCAGTGCGTCGGCCATGGCCCCGCTTGCGGCTGGCGCGGCTGCCTGCCGTGTCGGCTTGACCGGCTTGGCTGACGATGTTGCGCGTGGAGCAACGGTATCCTGCAGACGCATGGTCAGTGCGATGCGTTTGCGCTGGGCATCGACTTCCTGCACTTTGACCTTGACTACATCACCTGCCTTGACGATGCTGTGCGGGTCTTTTACAAATGTATCGGCAAGTGCGGAAATGTGTACCAGACCATCCTGATGCACGCCGATGTCGACGAACGCGCCGAAGTTGGTGACATTGGTAACCACCCCTTCCAGTACCATGCCCGGCTGCAGGTCGCCGATCGCGGCAATGCCTGCTTTGAACGTGGCAGTCTTGAATGCGGGACGCGGGTCGCGGCCTGGTTTTTCCAGCTCGCGCAGAATGTCCTGCACGGTAGGCAGGCCGAAGTCCTCATTGGTGTAGGCTTTGGCGTCAATCTGGCTGAATACGCCGGGTTGACCGATGAGCGCGGCGGGGTTGCCGGTCTGCAGGCGCTGCATCAGATCGTGCAGGATGCGTTCGGCAACAGGGTAGGCTTCGGGGTGGACGGCGCAAACATCGAGCGGATTATCGCCGCGCACGCGCAGGAATCCGGCTGCCTGTTCGAAGGTCTTGGCGCCGAGACGCGGCACTTTCATTAATGCTGCGCGGCTGGCGAAGCGGCCGTGCTGGTCGCGGTAGCTGACGATGCTTTCTGCCAAGCCGGCGGATAAACCGGAGACGCGTGCCAGTAGCGGAATCGATGCGCTGTTGACATCGACGCCGACAGCGTTGACGCAGTCCTCCACCACGGCGTCGAGACTTTTGGCCAGCTTGGACTGGCTGACATCGTGCTGATACTGGCCGACGCCGATGGATTTGGGGTCGATCTTCACCAGCTCGGCCAGCGGGTCCTGCAAACGGCGGGCGATGGATACCGCGCCGCGCAGGCTGACGTCGAGTTGCGGAAATTCATGCGCGGCGAATTCGGATGCCGAGTACACCGAGGCGCCGGCTTCGGAAACCACCACTTTGGTCATGTTCAATTGCGGCAGTCGCGCAATTAAATCTGCTGCGAGCTGATCGGTTTCGCGCGAGGCGGTGCCGTTGCCGATGCTGATGAGTTCGACGTTATGCTTCTGTGCCAGCGCGGCCAGCGTATGCAGCGTGCCATCCCAGTCGTTGCGCGGGGCGTGCGGGTACACGGTGGCGGTGTCGAGCAGCTTGCCGGTGCCGTCGACCACGGCGACCTTGACGCCGGTACGGATGCCGGGGTCGAGGCCCATGGTGGTGCGCAAGCCGGCGGGTGCGGCGAGCAGCAGGTCGTGCAGATTGCGGGCGAATACGCGGATGGCTTCGGCTTCGGCGCGCTCGCGCAAATCGCCGAGCAATTCCAGTTCCAGATGCAGCGCGAGCTTGATGCGCCAGGTCCAGCGCACGGTGTCGGCCAGCCACTGGTCGGCTGCGCGCTGCTTGTTGCTGATGCCGAATTGCTGGGCGATCATCTGTTCGGCCGGGTGGCTTTGCGGCGTTTCGCTGAGCTCCTGTGGCAGCTTGAGCGCAACCCGCAGCATTTCCTCATTGCGCCCGCGGAACAAGGCCAGCGCGCGGTGCGGCGGTATGGCTTTCAGCGGCTCGCTGTAATCGAAATAATCACGGAATTTTTCGCCCTCGGTTTCCTTGCCCTCGGCGACAGTGGCGACCAGGATGCCGTCGGCGGACAACAGGTCGCGCAGTCGGGCCAGCAGTGCGGCGTCTTCGGCGAAACGCTCCATCAGGATTTGCCGTGCGCCGTCGAGTGCAGCTTTGGCATCAATCACGCCCTTGTCGGCATCGATATAGGCTGCAGCGGCCGTTTCCGGCTGCAGCGTCGGATCATTGAGCAGAGCGTCGGCCAGCGGTGTCAATCCGGCTTCGCGGGCGATCTGCGCCTTGGTGCGGCGCTTTTGCTTGTATGGCAGATAGAGGTCTTCCAGCGTCTGCTTTGATTCGGCTAGTGCAATCTCGTGCTGCAGCGCCGGCGTGAGCTTGCCTTGCTCGGTAATGCTGGCCAATATCGCACTGCGGCGCAGTTCCAGTTCGCGCATATAGCCCAGTCGCTCTTCCAGATGGCGCATTTGCGTATCGTCCAGCCCGCCGGTGGCTTCCTTGCGGTAGCGCGAAATAAACGGTACGGTGGCCCCTTCATCCAGCAGTGCGACGGCAGCTATCACTTGTTGCGGGCGCACATTCATTTCAGCGGCCAGGCGCTGTTCTATCGCAGGTAACATGTGGTGTGAGCGTTCGTAAAAAAACCGCCACTATGCATAAAGTCCAATCGGCTGACAAGCGCTATAATTACACCTTATCCGTTACTCATTGATTCAGCATGCATACTACCGACAGCCTGACCCGATTTATGTTTGAACATGCCGCGGTGCGCGGCGAATTAGTCAGCCTTGACGAAACATGGCGTGAAGTGCTCAAGCACGCCGATTACCCCGCGCCCTTGCAAACCCTGCTCGGCGAGTTGATGGCCGCTGCCGCATTGCTGATTGCGACATTGAAATTTGAAGGCAGCATGATCGTGCAGATGCAAGGCGAGGGCGCAGTGAAATTACTGGTGGTCGAGGCTACTTCCGCGCATACCTTGCGCGCAACTGCTAAGTGGGATGGCGATCTGGAGCAAGGCGATTTTGCCGATCTGCTGGGCAATGGCCGTCTGGTCATTACCCTCGACCCCGCCCGTGCCGATAAACAGGCCTACCAAGGCATCGTGCCGCTGGAAGGCGTAGACGTTGCCGCCGCGCTGATGCATTACATGACCCAATCCGAGCAGCTCGATACGCATATCGTGTTGGCATCTGACGAAACCTGCGCCGCCGGCCTATTGATACAAAAGCTGCCCGATCAGCCGGACAATGACCCCGACGCATGGAACCGCGCCAGCCATCTGGCGGCCACACTGAAAGCCGAAGAGTTGCTGACGCTGGACGCCAGAACGATATTGCATCGCTTATTCCACGAGGAAGACTTGCGTGTGTTCGACTCCGAGGCGCTGCGCTTCGAATGCACCTGCTCGCGCGCCCGCGTCGCTGATATGCTCAAAATGCTGGGCCGCGAGGAAATCGAATCGGTGCTGGAAGAGCAAGGCCAGATCGAAGTGCAATGCGAATTCTGCAACCGGCATTACCGCTTCGACCCCATCGATGCTGCGCAACTTTGGTTGCCGAATGTGACGGCGGTGGAGGAGGGGAAGACGCGGCATTGATGTAACCATGGTTGCTGTAATTACCGGCAACCACGCGATGCGTAATTTAATTTAATGCGATTGCTGAATTTGGGCTGCAATTGCATTCAATCTTGCGTCGATATCCTCGCTAAAATGCGGTGCCAGAATTAACGGTTTGCCTGTTTCCGAGTCGGAGCGCACTTGGCGTAGTTGATTTTCTATGACGTCAAGTTCAGGGATGATTCTGGGAGCTGCAAGTTGGCGCAGAATTTCCACACCGATTAGTTGCTGGTCGCGGCGGCTGAGGACATGATGTGTTGCCCATTGCAGTGTGCGTAGTGCTTCGTTACGCTGACCTTCCGCAACTTGTAATCGTGCCAGCTCTATCATGCTGTAAGCGTGGTACGGATTAGTTTTCAGGTTGGTGTTTAAAACATAGTGCGCTTTGGTATAGGCAGTATTGCCATCAAGGTTGGCATGATAGGTGATCAGAAGTTTGACCTCGCGTACGCCGATGTTTGGGCTGTTTGCAGTATTGGCACGTACAAAATCAAAACGTTCCAAAGCTTCCTTGAGCAAATTTTGTTGAAAGTTGACTCCTGGCATTTTAATATCTGCACCGTCGACCAGAGCATGTTCTGAGGCTTCTAGCATGATCTCTTGCGCAATGACCTCTTGCGGGCGTGCGGCAGCGATAAGTTTGGCGACATCGAATGCATCGATATTAGGGGCAATTATTTTTAATGCCTTTAAGCCAGGGCGTGATTTTGTTAAACATAATTGTGCGATTAAATGAATTGCTAAAGGAGCTGTAAGCAATAAAAAAATAAATCCAGCCAGTATGTTTTTTATAGGCCTGCTGATTTGATTAAGTTGGGGAAGTGTGCGTTGTTTTACTGGCTCGACCAATTGTTCTGCACGTGCCAAAAATAATCCAGCCAGGATATTCATGAATGCGAAGTAGAAAATAAAATTAACACTGGCATGAATAAATAGGGCTAATGTGCCAAGTAACAATGCCACACTTTCTAGGCCGGTTATATCGCTTACGCGTTTTAGGCTACGCTTCAATTGAATTATTAATCTTAACATTATGCTTAGTTGTAAAAATAGGGCAAGAATGCCGCCTTCAGCAGCCAGTTGCAGATAGTCGTTATGAGCAAAATAGCCGGCTGTGGTATTTTCTAACGGTGAGCGATATGCTGGATAATAAGCGGCAAATGTTCCCCAGCCCGTTCCGCTAAACGGATGCGCCAGTATCATGTGTATGGTGGATTGCCACATCAATAGGCGGGCATGGGTTGAACTATCTTGAGTTAATTGAGTGGCGCGTTCGACGACATTGCTTTGTAATAACAGTGTGCTACATAAGTAAGCCAGTATTGCTATAACTGGAATAATTGCGACTAACAGTTTTGAGTGAGTATGGTAGTAGCCGGCCCATAGTAGTATCGGGAGTAATAGTAACCAGGTTGCTATCCCGCCTCTCGAAGCCGTGGCAAATAGAGCTGTGCTAATTATGAATAATCCAGCCCCTAGTAGTAGTGGTATCCAGCGGTTTGATGCCGGTTTGCTAGTTAAAAATAAATAGCTGGCAGGGAACCAGAGGAGATTCATCAATGCTGCGAACGCATTGCGGTCAATCAGAGGGCCAGCCGCCCAGCCATAACCTACATGGTTAATGACTTGCCATATTGCCCATGTCGCTAAAATTATACTACCGAGCCACAATGTGATACGCAAACGCGACCAGAGCATATCCGGGTTAGGTGTGTTTGCCCAGGTTAAATAGATAATAGGTAATCCTGCTAATATACATGATGTGAATAAACTGGCATCAGGAACGGTACTAAGTGCGGTTATAATCGCAAGCCATGCGATATAAGTCATCATCAAGCTATTGAGTGGCTGTTGTATCCAGGTTCTAGTCTTGAATACTTGCTGTAATGTTAAATATCCCCATATCGATATTAATAGTCCGGTTAACGCAGCTCCTATATAAACAAATCCGGAAATAATGGCAGTAATGATAAGAATGAAAATGAGATGATGTATGGGGAAGTGCTTGAAGCCCATCAGAAAATACCAATATATAGTTAAAGTAAAAAACCGCCCGAAGGCGGTTTTTTACTCATGTTGCTAATTCTGTAACGTTTAAGCATTTCCAGAACCCGCATCAGATTTTGCTAATTCAAGTTAGTTCTTGACATAGCCCGCAGTCAAGCAACCACCACTATAAGACCAGTCCAGACGGTTTAACGTGCCGTTAACCTGTGGGGACAACAGGCATGTTTGTGTTGATGTTATGCCTTTGTAATTATTAGGTGTCGCTGTAATAACACCGCCGGTGACAGATACACCGTTCAATGCACCAACGTTATTCGCTGATGTTGCGGCTGGAATGCCGCCGCTACCGGCATCAAATCCGGTAAGCGATGCTGGTTGTCCTAAATCCGACCAGGTTGTTTCGACAGCCAGCTTATATGGCGACATTGCACCAGTTACTTCAGTATAAGCTGATTTTGCAACATAGGATTGATAAGAAGGAATCGCAATCGCAGCCAGAATACCGATAATCGCAACCACGATCATCAATTCGATCAGGGTAAAACCTTGTTGTACTTTTTTCATTTTCGCTTCTCCTAAAGTGGATAAATTCAAAACACCTTGTTATTGATTCGGTGTCCGGGCGATTATATGCAATCGTTGTGCCAGATGATATTGGCGGCTCGCGGTTTTAACGTAAGTTTACAAATTGCAGATGGGAACATCGTGCAGTCATATTGGGCGGAACGCTAGCTATCTCTGGTGTTTCCGCATCAAGCCGATTTGAGATTAAATATTTAAATCGGGGTGCGTTATGTTGGAATATGGTCTTTTATCAGTTCACTATCCAGTGTGGCAAACGTTAATCCTGACGTGTTTGGGTAGATTTTTCGGCGCAATGTGACGTAATACGGCAGGTGCTGCTGTGGCTCAAGTGCCGTTAATCAGTCGCTATTTCCCCATGGGTCAATAACGAGCAGACCTTCGATGTTGCTGAAATCCTTGATATTGCGCGTAGCAATAGCTAATGAATTGACGCATGCGATTGCGGCGATTTGTGCGTCTTCCACGCTGATAGGAATACCCAGCTTTTTACGGTTGGCGACTATGTTTGCGTATGCGTCAGCGGCATGCTGTTCAAAAGCCAGGCAGCGATTCGCGAAGTCTTCAATAAACATGCTTGCTGCAATGTCCATGAGCGACTGCTTACGTTTGCCGTCAGGCAATAACGCCAGCCCCAGGTTTATTTCGGCGCGCGTAATGGCGCTAATCCACAGGTCGGCTGCCGGTTGCCGGTCTAACCAGCGCAATACGCGTTCGTCCGGTTTGGGACGCATGAGCTCGGATAGCACGTTCGTGTCGAGCAATATCATGAAGTGGGTTATTCGCCGAGATCGGGAGCTGGTCGGGTTAATGTGCGTATTGGAGGCGGTAACTCTATGCCACCCATTGCAGCGAAACGTTGTGCGATTTTGCTGCCCAGGCCGCTAGTGTTGCTTGCCAAAGCGCGTTGCAGAATTTGTCTGGCTTCTTCTTCCATGGAATTGCCGTGCTGTGCCGCCAGTATGCGTAAATCCGTTTTAATGGATTCGTCGAGGTTGCGTATGGTAATGCTGGCCATATGAATTCTCCTGCTGAATGATTGCATTGTAATCATTGATGGTGTTTTTATCAATGTCAATCAGAAATGGTAGTGGATGGGTGCAGGCAGGTTTAGTCTCGTCTTGTTAATCTTATGGAAATTCCCGACTCGCGGTTACAATATGTTTTTGGTTAGTTGCGGAATATTCATGATGGCAGTTGCGGTAGTGGTGCTGGCTTATTTGTTGGGGTCGTTGTCGTTTGCGGTGCTGGTGAGTCGGGCGTTTGGGCTGCCGGATCCTCGCAGTCACGGCTCGGGTAATCCGGGGGCGACCAATATGCTGCGTACAGGGCGTAAGTCTGCGGCGGTGCTGACGCTGCTGGGCGATATGGCGAAAGGCTGGCTGGCGGTGTCGCTGGCAGGGTATCTGAGTGCGCGCTACCAGTTGCCGGAATGGGTGATTTACGCGGCGGCGGTGGCGGTGTTTCTTGGGCATTTGTATCCTGTGTTTTTCGGCTTCAAGGGCGGCAAGGGGGTCGCTACGGCGGTGGGCGTGCTGTTTGCGATTTCGCCCTGGCTGGGGCTGGTGTGCCTGTTGACCTGGATTGCCGTATTTGCGATTACGCGTATTTCGTCGCTGGCGGCGCTGATAGCTGCGGCGGTGGCGCCGCTATTCGGCTACTATCTGCTGGGCGATGTAGTTGCGCTTGCGGCGTTATCGGTATTAACTGTGTTGATCTTCTGGCGGCATCGGGCGAATATAAGGCGATTGCTGTCCGGCGAAGAGGGGCGGTTCGTCAAGAAATAAAGCATCGACTGCGGGGTGAGCTATGGCATGGTTTGAAAAGGAAATGGATTATGCGCGTACGCAACTGACCGAGGTGTCGCGTGAGTCTATTGCGATGGCGGGCGATAAGCTGGGCGATGTGGTGAAGGAAGGTGCGGCGCAGGTTGGCGCGGAGTTGCGCGATGTGGTGCAGTCTACCAGTCATGAGATCGATCTCAAGCTGGACAAGATTTCAGCGGAGCTGCACAGCCAGCGCCAGTTTACCAAGGATGACGTGCGCGAGCTGGTGGATTACGCCGGAGAGCGGCTGGCTACGGTGCTGGACGAGCGCGTCGCGGTCGCGAAGCGTGAGATTTCGTCGCTGGTGCAGGAGAAGGTCGAGTATTTCAAAACCGAGGTCGACAGCTTTTTCATACAGCGTCAGCAGGATTTGTCGCGCGAGCGGCGGCGGCTGTTGCTGAATGTGCTGATCGCGCTGCTGGCATCGCTGTCGGTGGGCGTGGTGTCGTGGTTTTATCAGCATCTGGTGCGCGGCGAGATGGATCTGTTTGCCGTGTTCCGTATCGTGTTTGCCTCGCTAACCGGCGGCTATGCGGTATATTTGATGGTGAAGATGGTGCTGCGCTGGCGGCGCATGTCCGAACATCGCAAGGATGTCATGTATGTGGCGATGCGCTATTGGGGCGCGTTGCATCCTGAAAGCGTGTTTTCAAATATATTGCTGCTGGCAGTGCTGGCGCTGTTGCTGGGGCTGGTGGCTTTCCCGAATATACTGGCAGAGGTGCCGGGTGGCGCTACATTAATGCGGTGGCTCAGGGATATGTATCCGCATTTGAAGTGGTAAAGAAGAATGGCGCAGCGGGAAGGGCGCTATTTCTTCCCGTAGGCGCCATCATGATCCGGATGGAGTGTCTGGAATCGCATCCAGCTTCCTTCGCGTACAACTACGGCGCGGTATGATTGCGAAAGCCGTACCGTATATTTACCCGGTATGCTTTTTAGCTCCTCCCACTTCAGGCCGTTGTCTCTGAACAGTTCATTCCAGGTTATACCTTTGATTTTCCTGAGCGTCTTGGTGACCTTTTTGATTTCGGTCGCATCCAGATCAAAGAGCTCATTCTGGAATGCAGGGTAATTCAGGTCGAGTAAAACTTTGTCGTCATTTCCACTCACGCAGCAGATTCCTGCTTGACCTCGATTTCTTCCAGACTGGTTTCGCTGGCCGGATTGTTGCGCATCCATTCATCCGCACGAGTCAATTTGGCCTTCATTGCCGGTTCGTGCAGCCAGCGCTCGTTTACAGGCACGACCACCGAGTGTTTGAGTAAAATATCGCCTCCGGGCAGCGTTTCGACAACAAAACCCATGCCTGCCAGTGCTTTGCCAAGAGAAATCTGGCCGCTTTTCCCAACGATTTTTAATGTTTCCATGTTTATCTCCATCATGCGGCATGATTGCATGATCAAAGGATACATTATTTAGGTTGCTTTTTAAAGTGGCTATAAAGGCCTGATTCCAGTCATTATTCGGCTTTGGCCGGAATCAGGGTGCTGGTGTGATGTGTTGTACTGTGTGGGCAGGTGCCGCCATCGTTTCCAGATCCCAGCGCGGGCGCACGGTAAATACGCCGGCAGGCCGTCCGCCGCCTTCACGCAGCCGCATCGCGCCGGCATAGGCAATCATCGCGCCGTTGTCGGTGCAAAACGCCAGCTCCGGAAAATAGACGCTCCCGCCGATTTTTTTGATGGCAGCATCCAGTGCCGTACGTAATTGCCGGTTGGCGCCGACGCCGCCGGCGACGACCAGCCGTTTGCAGCGCACGGCCTTGAGTGCGGCCAGCGATTTGCTACCGAGCACGTCGGTCATGGCGAGCTGAAATGCGGCTGCGATGTCGGCGTGGTCGGCCGGGTCGGGGTGTTTCTGGCTGAGCGTGAGCACCGCCGTTTTCAGGCCGCTGAAGCTAAAATTCAAATCCCCCGAGTGCAGCATCGGGCGCGGCAGTTTGAAGCGTGTCGCGTCGCCGTTTTCTGCTAGCTTTGATAGCGCAGCGCCGCCCGGATAAGGCAATCCCAGCAGTTGCGCGGTTTTGTCGAAGGCTTCGCCGGCAGCGTCGTCCAGTGTATCGCCCAGTGTGACGTATTGGCCGACGCCGGTGACGTGCATCAGTTGCGTGTGACCGCCGGATACCAGCAGGGCGACAAACGGATAGGCGGGCGGGTTGGCTGACAATAGCGGCGACAGCAGATGGCCTTCCAGATGATGCACGCCGAGCACCGGTATGTCGAGTGCGACGCCGAGCGCGTGGGCGATGCCGCTGCCGACCAGCAGGGCGCCGGCCAGGCCGGGGCCTTCGGTATAGGCGATGGCGTTGATATCACTGAGCTGACGTTGCGCATCGGCCAGTACCTGGCGGGTGAGCGGCAGTACCCGGCGGATGTGGTCGCGCGAAGCGAGTTCTGGCACCACGCCGCCGTATTCGGCATGCATGGCGATCTGGGTATGCAGCGCGTGCGCGAGCAGGCCGAGCCCGGTGTCGTAGAGCGCGACGCCGGTTTCGTCGCACGAGGATTCTATGCCTAGCACTAACATGTTAAGCAATTAAGATAGAATGCCGGTGTTGCAAAAGTTGTCATCATTTTGTCATTTGACTGTCATAACATACCGACTATTATAATTGAATGCTAAGAGGTTATTCATGGCCGCGACAATTTTGTTGGTGGAAGATGAATCGGGTATCCAGGAGCTGGTGAGATTTAACCTGACGCAAGCCGGACATGCTGTCATGTGCGCCGACTCGGCGGAGCATGCTTTGACCCTGGTGCGCGAGATGCTGCCCGATCTGGTGTTGCTGGACTGGATGTTGCCGGGCATGAGCGGGATCGAACTGGCGCGCATGTTCCGCGCCGATACGCGCATGAAGAATGTGCCGATTATCATGCTGACTGCGCGCGGCGACGAGCGCGACAAGGTGCTGGGGCTGGAAACCGGCGCTGACGATTATATTACCAAGCCGTTTTCACCGCGCGAGCTGACTGCGCGGATCAAGGCCGTGCTGCGCCGCCGTGCGCCACAAATGACCGAGGATCGCGTAGAAATCCGCGGCTTGAGTCTGGATCCGGTCAGCCATCGGGTGATGGGTAATGGCGTGCCGCTGGAGTTGGGGCCGACCGAATTTCGCTTGCTGCATTTCATGATGACGCATCCGGAACGGGTTTATTCGCGCGCACAGTTGCTCGATCATGTATGGGGCGATCACGTGTTCGTCGAAGAGCGTACCGTGGATGTGCATATCCGGCGTTTGCGTCTGGCGCTGGAAGTCTCCGGCCATGAAACCCTGATCGATACCGTGCGCGGCGCGGGCTATCGGCTGTCGGCTCAGGCATAATGCCGGCAACGGACGGCGGATGTTCGGTCTGATGCGTCCTTTGGCATTTACAGAATAATTCCGCTGGAGCGGAAATACGGAGAATGATTTGATTGATTTCTGGTGGCGGCCGCTACTGATTTTGTGCGCCCTGATTGCCGTTTCGCTCAGCGCGGCACTGTTTTGGGGGCTGATGGTTGCCATGCTGGTGTTTATTGCCGGCTTGATGCTGTATCTCGGTTATCATTTGTATCAAATGGCGGCATTTGCTGCATGGCTGCAGCATGGCGAACGGGCGCGGATACCGACGGCGAGCGGCGCCTGGGACGAGATATTCTACGGGCTGGACCGGCTTATACGACGGCAGAAACGCAGTACTTCCAAATTGTCCGCAGTGCTGGAGCGGTTTGAACATGCTGCTCAGGCTATTCCGGACGGTATCGTGATGTTAAGCGATGCCGACCAGATCGACTGGTTCAATCCGGCGGCAAGCCGGCATTTCGGTCTGGATGAAAATGTCGACCGCGGGCAATTTATCGGGTATCTGATTCGGCAATCTGCCTTTCTTGAATATCTGGGCGGCGACGATTATCGCGAACCGCTGGTGATGAAGTCGCCTGCTAATCGTGAAATGAGCCTGTCAGTACAGATGGTGCCGTTCGGCGACAAGCAGAAAATGCTGATTTCGCGCGATATCACGCAGTTCGAGATGGTTGAGGCGATGCGGCGCGATTTTGTGGCGAATGTGTCGCACGAGTTGCGCACGCCGTTGACCGTGGTCGGCGGTTTTCTGGAAACCTTCCTCGATATGGGCAGTATTCCGCCCGATGATTTTCACAAATATTGCGATTTAATGCAGCAGCAAACCGAGCGCATGCGGCGCTTGGTGGAAGATTTGCTCACCTTGTCGCGGCTGGAAAGCCCGCAAAACAGGCTGGTTGAAACGCGGGTGGATATGGTGCAGCTGGTGCAGTCGCTGTATCGCGATGCGCAAAGTCTGAGTGCCGGGCGCCATCAGATTAGTCTGGTCAGTGAAAGCGAGGATGGGTTGATCGGCAATGCCGATGAGTTGTCTAGCGCACTGGGGAATCTGGTGAGCAATGCGGTGCGTTATACTCCTGCCGGCGGCGTTATCTCATTGCGCTGGGGCTGGCGCGATACGCTGTTGTGTTTCAGTGTGCAGGATAGCGGTGAGGGTATCGAGGCGCATCATATTCCGCGTCTGACCGAACGTTTCTATCGCGTCGATCGCGGTCGGTCGCGCGAAACCGGTGGTACCGGGTTGGGGTTGGCCATCGTCAAGCACGTGCTTACCCGTCATCAGGCCCGTCTGGTTATCGAGAGCAAAGTCGGGCACGGCAGCTGTTTCAGCGCGTGTTTTCCGCAGTCGCGTGTGGTGAAGCTAAACGCCGACTGATTTGCCCTAAATGGCAAATCGTCAGGACAGGCGTTGCGCCAGTGCTGCCTTGAGTATGCCGGCAATCAGGTTGTTGTCGTTTCTGGTGTTACCGTTGCGTTGCGCAATACCCCAGATTGGATTGGGGAAGTGTTTGTCGTCCTTGAAACGGGGAATGATATGCCAGTGCAGATGGGGAACGACATTGCCCAGGCTGGCGAGGTTGATCTTGTCGGGTTTGAGGGTGTCGCGCAATGCGGCCTCGGCAGCAAATACCGCGCGCATCAGGCGGTTTTGCTGAACTGTACTCAAATCGCTCATCTCTTTGATATGCTCGTGCCAGATGACCCGGCAAAATCCGGGATAATCGGGGTCGTCTACCAGCACGATACGGCAAAAGGCGTCCTGCCACAGCAGTTCGCCGCCGGTTGTGGCACATAATTCGCAGCCATCGGTCATGGCTTCTCCCTAATTGGCATCGTAGCGTCGCCGGTCGGTCAGCGCCTGAGCCAGCGTACCCGAATCGATATGTTCCAGTTCGCCGCCTACCGGCACGCCGCGTGCGATACGGCTGACGGCAATACCGCGAGGGCGCAGCAGTTCGGTAATAGCGTGTGCAGTGGCTTCGCCTTCCATGGTGAAGTTGGTCGCCAGGATCACTTCCTGCACGATGCCGTTGGCGGCGCGCTGGATCAGCCGGTCGAGATGGATTTCGCGCGGGCCGATACCGTCCAGCGGAGACAGTCGGCCCATCAGCACGAAGTACAGGCCGTTGTAATTCTGCGCTTGTTCCATCATCAGCAGATCGGTCGGCATTTCGACTACGGCCAGCATGCTGGCGTCGCGTGCAGTGGAGGCGCACAACGGGCAAACTGGCGTTTCGCTATAGTCGTTGCATAACTCGCAGTGGGTAAGCTGAGTCAGCGCCTGTTCGATGGCGTGTCCCAGCCGGACTGCGCCTTGCCGGTCGCGTTGCAGCAGATGGTAGGCCATGCGTTGCGCGGATTTGGGGCCGATGCCCGGCAATACGCGCAACGCGGCAATGAGTTCGGCAAGACGGGTGGGCGCTTTCACGGACTGATGCTGGCTGATGCGTCCTTAGAACGGCAGCTTGAAGCCCGGCGGCAGATTCAGCCCGGCGGTGAAGCCGCTCATTTTTTCCTGTGTGGTGGCTTCTGCTTTGCGTACCGCATCGTTCATGGCGGCAGCGATCAGATCCTCGAGCATTTCCTTGTCGTCGCTCAACAGGCTGGGGTCGATGGTGACGCGGCGCACGTCGTTGCGGCAGGTCATCAGTACCTTGACCATGCCGGCGCCGGATATGCCTTCGACTTCCACGTCCGCAAGCTTTTCCTGCATTTTCTTCATGTTTTCCTGCATTTGCTGGGCCTGCTTCATCATGTTGCCCAAACCGCCTTTTAGCATGGTGCTACTCCTTAGGTTGCCGGTTGATCTACTGGTTGTATGGTGACGATGCGTGCGTCCAGCTGGCTGATGGCGTCGCGCACAAAAGGATCGTCCTGAATGATGGTTTCCGCCTCGGCCTGACGGGCGGCACGGGCGTCGTTTAGCTGCTTGATCGGGGTGTTCGCGATTTCGTCGGTGAGGCTGATCGCCAACCGCACCGGGCGGCCGAAATGGGCGCTCAGGGATTCGCGCAGCTTGTCCTGATAGGATTTGTCGGTCAGGTGCTTGTGCTCGACAGGGACGCGTAGTTGCATGAGGTCGTTGTCGAACTGCTGCAATTCGCATTGCACTGCCAGCATGCGCGCTTGACCACCGAGTTTGAGCTGGGCAACCAGTGCGGCCCAGTCGCCGTTGAAAGCCGGCGATGGCGCTGCGGTCTGGGCGACATGATGTTCGATTGCCGGCGGCATCGCTGCGGGGGGCTCGGCTTCGGCTGCCGTGACGGCTGTGGCGACAGCGGTTGGCGTGGCGGCAGATGCAGATGCAGATGCAGATGCCGATGCCGCAGCAGGTGTCGCAGCAGGTGTCGCAGCAGGTGTCGCAGCAGGTGTCGCAGCAGGTGCGCGTTGCGCTACGGGCGCCGGATTGGGTAAATTGACGTTGCCGGTCTGCGGCTGGAAAGCCAGCATGCGCAGTAAGGTCATGCTGAAACCGGCGAATTCATCCGGTGCCAGAGCAAGATCGCGGCGACCCAGCAGGCATATCTGGTAATACAGTTGCACGGTTTGCGGATCCAGGCTTGCGCCCATATCGAGTATGGTTTCGCGGTCGGGGGTGTCGTCGGCCAGTGCAACGGGTACGATCTGCGCCAGCGCGATCTGCTGCAATAACGCGGCAAGATCCTGCAATGCGGCATCGAAATCAATGCTGCGTACCGCCATCTGCTCGGCTTCGTCGAGCAGGGTAACGCCGTCATTGGCGATGAGCGCTGACAGCAGATTGAACAAATAGCGCTGGTCGATGGCGCCCAGCATGCCGTGTACGGTATCGGTCAGCACTTCGCCGCTACCGTATGCGATCGCCTGATCCAGCAGCGACAGCGCGTCGCGCATGCTGCCTTGCGCCGCGCGTGCGATCAACTGCAGCGCGGCGGGTTGCGAGGGGATGCCTTCGAGGTCCAGCACTTTGGTCAGGTGTTCGCGTACCAGCTCCGGCGGCATTTGCTTGAGATTGAACTGCAGGCAGCGCGACAGTACGGTAATGGGGATTTTCTGCGGGTCGGTGGTGGCGAGGATGAATTTGACGTGCTCGGGCGGCTCTTCCAGCGTCTTCAACATGGAATTGAACGCCGCTTTGGACAGCATGTGCACTTCGTCGATAATGTACACCTTGAAGCGCCCGACCGTCGGTGCGTACTGCGCGTTATCCAGCACCTCGCGCATGTTGTCGATGCCGGTATTGGAGGCGGCATCCAGTTCCAGCAGGTCGACAAAGCGACCGGCGTCGATTTGCGTGCAGGCCGAGCATACGCCGCAAGGCGTGGCGGTAATGCCGGTTTCGCAATTGAGCGCTTTGGCCAGTATGCGCGCCACGGTGGTTTTGCCGACGCCGCGCGTACCGGTAAACAGGTAGGCATGATGCAGACGGTTTTGCGTCAATGCGTTGCTCAGCGCGCGCACGACATGCGCTTGGCCGGCAAGTTCGGCAAAGGTTCGGGGGCGCCATTTACGCGCTAATACTTGATAAGCCATGCGGCTATTTTAGCAGAAGCCCGCGTCGATTGGATGGACTAAAATATCGGCCTTGCAATATGCTTGGAAAAAATGCCATTAGGGTTTATAATTTACGTTTTTCCTCCCCTCTTTTGGAGTTTAGATTTCATGCCTAGTGTTCGTGTTAAGGAAAATGAGCCGTTTGAAGTAGCGATGCGTCGCTTCAAGCGCACTGTTGA
Source organism: Sulfuriferula sp. (assembly GCA_031291235.1). Classification (GTDB taxonomy): domain Bacteria; phylum Pseudomonadota; class Gammaproteobacteria; order Burkholderiales; family Sulfuriferulaceae; genus Sulfuriferula. The sequence goes on along the minus strand of JARLJL010000006.1, from coordinate 527,235 downwards.
AAAAACCGGTCTGCTGACCGAGTTGCGTGCCCGCGAATTTTATGAAAAACCAACTGCCGAGCGCAAGCGCAAGCTGGCTGCTGCAGTTAAACGTCACTACAAGCGTATCCGCAGCCAAACTCTTCCTCCGAAAATGTATTGATTTGCATTTTTCATGAGTCTGAAAGCCAGAATCACCGAAGATATGAAATCTGCCATGCGCGCCAAGGAAACGGCGCGTCTGGGGGCGATTCGGCTGTTGTTGGCGGCGATCAAGCAACGCGAAGTCGATGAGCGCATCGAGCTGGATGATACGCAAATCATCGCTGCAATCGATAAAATGCTCAAGCAGAGACGCGATTCCATTTCCCAGTATGAAGCCGCAGGACGGCAGGAGCTGGCGGATATCGAGCATTTTGAAATCAGCGTATTGCAAACTTACATGCCTGCTGCTGCCAGCGATGAAGAAATCGATGCGTTGATTGAAAAAGCCGTGGCAGCAACCGGTGCTGCCGGTGTCAAGGATATGGGCAAGGTCATGACAGCGGTTAAGCCGGAATTGGCCGGTCGTGCCGATATGGCGCAAGTATCAACTCGGATCAAGGCCAGGTTAGTCGGCTGAATTTTGCGCGCTGTCCGGGTGCGTATTAAGGATTTCCGCTAAAAGGTTTTCGTTATATGATCCCGCAGGATTTTATTCAAAGCCTGTTAAGTCGCGTTGATATTGTTGATGTGATAGATCGTCGCGTCCCGCTGAAAAAGGCTGGCGCGAATTATCAAGCCTGCTGTCCGTTCCATAACGAAAAATCTCCCTCATTTACGGTTTCACCCACCAAGCAGTTCTATCACTGTTTCGGTTGCGGTGCGCATGGCACGGCCATCGGGTTTTTGATGGAGTACGCCGGCTTGAGTTACGTCGACGCGATCAAGGCGTTGGCGGATCAGGCGGGTATGGTCGTACCGGAATCGGCAGTTCCTAATCCGGTGCGTGTACAACAAGCGGCCGGCCTGCTTGAAGTCATGCGGCGTGCCGAACAGTATTATCGCCAGCAGCTTAAACATTCCGCTGCTGCCATAGCGTATCTCAAGAAGCGCGGTTTGACCGGCGAAATTGCCGCGCGTTTCGGTCTGGGCTATGCCCCGGACGGCTGGCAGAATCTGGAAGCGGTGTTCGAGCAGTACGCCGATCCGATACTGCCTGAAGCCGGGCTGGTCATCGTTAACGACGCCGGACAGCGTTACGATCGTTTTCGTGATCGGGTCATGTTTCCCATTGTTAACCAGAAGGGCGACGTGATCGGTTTCGGCGGGCGCGTAATGGATGGTGGCGGCGAACCCAAATATCTGAATTCGCCGGAAACGCCGCTGTTTCAGAAGGGTAGCGAGCTTTACGGATTGTTTCAGGCGCGGCGTGCGATACGCGATGCCGGTCGCGTGATTGTGGTCGAAGGCTATATGGATGTGGTGGCGCTGGCGCAGCACGGTGTGGAATACGCCGTGGCGACGCTGGGAACGGCGACGACGGCAGTCCATATCCAGAAGCTGTTGCGTCATACCGACGAAATCGTATTCTGCTTCGACGGCGACAGCGCCGGGCAGCGTGCGGCATGGCGGGCGCTGGAGCACAGCTTGCCGATGGTGAGCGACAGCAGCAGGCTGGGATTTCTGTTTTTGCCAGAGACGCACGATCCCGATAGCTATGTGCGCGAGTTCGGACGGGACGGCTTTGAAGCGTTCATGGCGCAGTCGGTGGTGCCGCTTTCGGCTTATCTGTTCAAGCAGATTGCGCAGCAGCACGACCTGACGGCGGATGAGGGTAAGAGCGCTTTTCTGAAAGCGTTGCAGCCGCTGATCGCACAGGTTGTGGCGCCCGGATTGGCACTGATGCTGCGCAAGCGGGCGGCTGAATTGGTGCAGGTCGATATGGCGGAACTTGCTGTGCTATGGAACGTCAAAACCACGCGCGCGGCAGTCGCATCGCCTGCGCGGGCCAGACGTCCGGCACCAGCGTCGATTAGTCGTCAATTGTTGCGCATGGTGCTGTTCAGCCCGGCGTTGGCGCAACAGTTGAGCGAGGATTTGCTGCAACAGTCGGATAACGATACGCAAACTTTGCGCGAGGTGCTTGCAATTTTGCGCGAGTACCCCCATCTGGATACGGCGATGCTGATTGAACAGGGTCGGCATCAGGCGCATGCCGTCGATATCGAGCAGTGCGGTGCAGAGATTATGGATTGGGAAGCGGATTTCGATCTGCTGCCGGAGTTTAATCTGGCGGTGGAGCAACTGCGTACGACGAGCAAACAATCGCGCATGCAGGTTCTGGCACAAAAATCGCTACGTGACCTGACCGAAGAAGAAAAAAAAGAATTACAGCAATTACGCTAGGTGCACTCTCGTTCAGGGCGAAGATTTAGCTGGAACGATGTGTCGGCTGGTATAATAACCACATTTTAAGCAGTAACTCATTGGATACCTTTTTATGGCAACCGATCAAGACAAGAACGATGTTAAACAAACCGATGCAGAGTTGCGTCGCGCCCGCCTCAAAAATCTGATTGTACTTGGTAAGGAGCGTGGTTACCTGACCTACGCAGAAATCAACGATCACCTGCCTGACGACATGCTTGATGCCGAGCAGATTGAGGGCGTGATCAGCATGATTAACGACATGGGCATACAGGTGTACGACGAGGCGCCTGATGCCGAAGCATTGCTTATGTCCGACGCGACGCCTGCGGTGGCTGACGAAGATGTCGTCGCCGAAGCCGAGGCGGCTTTGTCTACCGTGGATTCCGAATTCGGGCGCACGACCGATCCTGTGCGTATGTACATGCGCGAAATGGGGACGGTCGAGTTGTTGACGCGCGAGGGCGAAATCGAGATCGCCAAACGTATCGAGGACGGCCTGAAGCATATGGTGCAGGCTATTTCCGCTTGCCCGATTACCATCGATCAGATTCTGTCTCTGGTGGACAAGGTCGAGCGCGACGAAATACGCATCGACGAGTTCGTCGACGGTATCGTTGCCAGCGAAGCCGAACTTGAAGCCGCCGCTACAGCTGCTGCCGCTGTTGTTATCGCGGAAGAAGAAAATGCCGACGAGGATGAGGACGAGGACGAAGGTGAGGAAGAGGACGACGGCAGTGCGATGGCTGCAGCCAACCTCGCACAGCTTAAAGCCGATGCCATGGAACGGTTCGAATTGCTGCGCAAGCTGGTAAAACGCATGCAGGCCGCACACAAGAAATACGGTTACGGCAGCAAGCAATACAACGAGCTGCAGACCGAGGTGTCCAACGTATTATTGGAAATCCGTTTTTCAGCCAAGCAGGTTGAGGCGCTGTGCAATCTGATTCGCGGTCTGGTAGAAACCGTGCGTTCGCACGAGCGCGACATCATGGACGTCGCGGTCAAGAAATCCGGCATGCCGCGCGAGCATTTCATCAAGGCATTCCCGAACAATGAAACCAATCTGGAATGGGTAAACGAGCAGGCTGCAGTGAAAAAGCCTTATGTAGAAGGCCTGATTCGCCACCAGTACACCATTATCGAGCGTCAGAACGGCCTGATTGCGTTACAGGACAGAATCGGTATTCCTATTCAGGACCTGAAGGAAATCAACCGTCAGATGACCACCGGTGAAGGTCGCACTTTGCGTGCCAAGCGTGAAATGATCGAAGCCAACCTGCGTCTGGTGATTTCCATCGCGAAGAAATATACCAACCGCGGCTTGCAGTTCCTCGATCTGATTCAGGAAGGCAATATCGGTCTGATGAAGGCCGTGGATAAATTCGAATATCGCCGCGGTTACAAATTCTCGACCTATGCCACCTGGTGGATACGTCAGGCGATCACGCGTTCCATCGCCGATCAGGCGCGCACGATACGTATCCCCGTGCACATGATCGAGACTATCAACAAGATGAATCGTATCGCGCGGCAGATATTGCAGGAAACCGGGCAGGAACCGGATCCGGCCGTGCTCGCCGAGAAGATGGAAATGCCGGAAGAAAAAATCCGCAAAATCCTCAAAATCTCCAAAGAGCCGATTTCCATGGAAACGCCTATCGGCGACGACGAAGATTCGCATCTGGGCGATTTTATCGAGGATACCTCGACGCTCGCACCTATGGATGCCGCAATCTACGACAGCTTGCAGGACGTTACCAAGGAAATTCTCGACGGCCTGACGCAACGTGAAGCGAAAGTGCTGCGCATGCGCTTCGGCATAGAAATGAATACCGATCATACGCTGGAAGAAGTCGGCAAGCAGTTCGATGTCACGCGCGAGCGTATTCGCCAGATCGAAGCCAAGGCGTTGCGCAAATTGCGTCACCCGTCGCGTTCCGATCGACTCAAGAGCTTTATCGACAACGGTAATCAATAACTTCCATTTTCAGGCTAGCAAGAATAGCCCGAAAATGGTATAGTTTTGCGCTTTCGGGTCTGTAGCTCAGTTGGTTAGAGCAGAGGACTCATAATCCTTTGGTCCACGGTTCAAGTCCGTGCAGACCCACCAGTAAAAGCAAGGCCCACAGCAATGTGGGCCTTTTTTACGTTCAATGTTTCCGCTAGTATAACGGCGCGGCCAATTTGGCACTGATTTGTGCTTTATTTGGCACTGAAAAATCGCAAATCAACGCATACCGTTAAAGCAATCCGCTCATCATCCCAGGTTCTCAATTTGTTATCACCAGCTATCGGCTTTTAACCTGATCCCCATTCAGATTGGCAGCGCTGTATTTAATGTCTAGATGGCATGCTTCCTGAAAAACTGGAGTCTGAATTAAAGCACTCAGAAGCAGATGTTAATAACTCACAAACGTAAATAATTCATAATTTATCTATAATAGTATATAAATAATTGACATCTAAGATTGTATTTTATATACTTTTTTATATGAAAAGCACAATCGAAATTCACGTTGATGGTATGTGGCACGAAGCCGCCCTGATTGAATCGGGCGGGCGTGATCGTTGCACCTTCGAATACTTGCCTGAGTACGTGTTCGGGGACATTTGCCAGCCCGTATCGTTGACATTGCCCGTATCGTTGGCAACGCGGCAAGCAATGGGCGTATGTCCTCCATTTTTACTGGATATGGTGCCTCAAGGCAATGGTCGCCGGTATCTGATACAACAGCTGGGGCTGAGCGATTCCGATGATCTGATTATGCCTCTTATCCAGCATGGTGCATTCAATCCTGTCGGGCGGCTGCGGCTCGATAGCGCCGTGACATACGCAAACAGCGTTAAGGAGGATGATGTTTCCTTGCAGCGCGGTTTTACGCTGGATGAAATCGTGGGACGCAAAGATGATTTTATAGAAAATCTATCCAGACATGGCATGTTAGGGGCTGGAACAACCGGCCTGCAAGGTGCATCCGCAAAATTCATGTTGGTTAAAAATCATGAAGACTTGTGGTTCATAGACTCTTACGCGAAAGAATCTGATATCGCTTCCCACTGGCTCTTGAAATTGCCTCGTGGTAAGCATGAAACCGATCAGTCGATCCTCAAGAACGAAGCGGCATACATTAAAGTCGCCCGTGCGTGCGGATTGAGGTCACACGGCGAAACTTTCCACCGGGATGGAATGTTGTTTGTGCCCAGGTTTGACCGGGCGATAGAGAATGGGGCGGTAATACGGTTGCATCAGGAAAGCCTTGCATCGCTTGCCGGCCATCGTTCGTTTGGTATTCGCCCCAACCATTATGATTTGGTCAACGCATTCTTGCCTTTTGTGACCGATCCTGTGGCTGAGGTGATTGAATATATCAAACGGGATTTATTGAACCTGGCTATCCGTAATACCGATAATCATGCGCGCAACACCGCTATTCAACAATTAGCAAACGGTACCGTGCAATTAACACCTGTATTCGACATTGCACCGATGTTCATGGACAGGGACATGATTCCACGAGCCAGCCGATGGCTGGACAAACACGGCAAAGTCATCAATGATTTTTCTGATGTAATCGAAGGATTACCGTTTAAAAATGAAGAAAAAAACACGGTTATGTTTTCGATCAAATCATTCTCTAACGTAATTGAAAATTTGCCATTGACAATGGAAGAGTGCGGAGTCGATGCTGACATTATTGAGCATTGCAAACGCGCCATAAATCAGGTTTGCGAGGACATCGAAAAAGGCCATTCTGCCGAAAGAAATGGACGGTCACGATAATGGACAAACGGCTGAAACCCAGCGACAAAGAATTCGAGAGAAAGTTAGTGGATGAATTTTTCCAAAACTTCGAGGAAGGTCGATTTAGCATACGTGATGCGACTAAAGCGATGCGCCGTATCAGTCGTTTGACGCAACCCGAGTTTGCCAAACATCGCGGGATTTCACTTGCGACATTACGAAAAATAGAAACCGGGAATGGTTCCGTTAACGTAGAAACCCTAAACAAGATAGGCGATATTTTTGGTCTCGAAGTGGGTTTTGTAAAGAAAGTTAAAAAGAAAACATAAAACCATTTTGGGTTACAGCTTTATGCGGTTACTACAATAAAATCCAGCTCAAAAGTCAACCGATCTGTGACGAATCTTGAGTGACTTGGCAATATCTGAAGGGATGAAGAACATTGATTCTTGTGTGCGTGCGCCGCTACGCACCAATGCCCGTGAACGCTCTTGCCTTTCGCGCTTGGCGGCTTCTAACTGTACATCCTTAAGGTTTATGATAACTTTAGTTTTCATGGCGTTTCGGCGTTACGTGAAAATCAATGTGTTAATCTTAGCCTAACGGTTACGCAGTTCAAGCGGTATAGGCGATATTTTTGAGGGGGCCTAGATTTTGTGTAAATGGGGTTTCGTTATTGCTGCGGCATTCTATCCGCGAACTGGATATTAAACCGGTTTAACGCAGTCTTCCAATCGCGGATGGGCATTGTCTATTTTTTGCTGATATTGAGCATAATAGACTGTCAATCAGATCAGAGGGTAGTGCTTTTGCTGCGGTCATGACCATTCCTTTCAAAGTAGTGGCAGTTTCCTGCCTAATGACCGTTTACACAAAATCACTTACACCCTCGAGCGATTTCGGTAGTGGCTGATTCCTTTTAAGGTTTCCGCCACTGATCCGGCTTACCAACAGTTGTATTGCGAACGCGCTCAACTCGTCTCCGGCGTAATCCGAGGCGATGAGCATGTCGCTTTGATCAGGACCGCCGTCCTGGGGCTGCCGCGTTGAGGGCTTGCTTGCCTGAGGCGGGCCGCGCCACTTTGCGGATGACTCTTTTTCCTACGGCGTTAGATCTCATTTCATGCTTGGCATAGGCCAGTGCACAATCATTCAATTGTCACCGGCGCACCATCCGCAGATGCGGATTCAATTTTCCATATGCCATCTTTTCGTGATGCTCTTACAGTAATCCGTGCCGACCGGGTGACGCCATCAACATTTATCGACATGGATACCAGCTCGTCTGAGTCTACGTGTTTTTCCTTAAATGCGCCGAACAAGGAGAGGCTCACTCTGACTGGACGACCAAACTCTCGCTGAATTGATGGGGATTCTTCAATAGTACGCTGCACAAATTTAAATCCATCGCTATGAAGCGCGTACACATAAACTCCAACGTACAGCGCGACACCGAGCAAGCCAGCCAGTAGGATTTTTTTCAGAAGTCTCATCTCAATGCCCTCCCGAATAAATTGTGATTTGTCCGCCTATGGACCCTACAGCCGCCAAACCGTCAAAAGAGGGTGAAAAGCTGAACGCCGGACCACCGTACAGAGAAGACTGTTGATTACTGTAGTTCCTGGCTGCTCCTACTTCGATATCAGTATTCCCCGGACCAAAAGAAAAGTGTGCTTGGCCTGAAGCGGATAGCACCACACCCCCACCACATCTATCTCTTGGCGGAGGCCCTGGCATCTCACCATTGGGGTCATAAGAAAATCCAGCCCCCACGCCAAGCCCGATGCGGCCAGTCATGAAGCCGTTGCCGCCGTCATTCCCGAAAGTAATCTCAAATCCGGGGCCGATGTAACCGCCAAAAGTTACTGACCATAAACCGAGTGGATCAATCCTTGTTAACGGATTCCCGCCCACATAGGTGTAAAAATCCACATCTCCACCCGCCAGCCCAATCGGGTCTTCCGAAATGAACCGTTGCAATACAGGATGATAATAACGTGCACGATAGTAGTATAGCCCGGTGTTATCGTTCTCCCTACCAGTGTACTGGTAGGCGTTGTCGCTGGAAGCGCCCATGACAGTAGCATTGCCATAAGGCTCGTAACTGTATTGGGTCTGGATAACACCGCTGGTGTCGGTCAGCGCGATCGTGCTGCCCAGTGCGTCAGTGAGGTAATTGTTGGTGCCAGCACCGTTGGTGCGGGTGTAAATTTCATCAGCATTCAGGCCGGTAAGCAAGTTTGCACTTATACTCATGCCATTCAATTCCTGTACAGTGTTGATGCCGTCGTAGAGAAAGCCCGTAGTGTTAGCATTGACTGTCTTGCTGCCACGCCGCCCAAAAGCATCGTACTGAAAGCTGGCGCTGGTGCCACCACTGTGCCGGTCAACTGGTTGCGGGCGTTCCAGGTGTAACTGTTGGCCCCATCCCCCAGCAGGTTGCCGTTAGCGTCATAAGTGAGAGGGGTAGTACCCCATTGGACGAGCTGATTGGCAGCGTTGTAAGTCGCACTGATTGCCATAGGTAATCCAGTTTTCGCTAGGCTGCCATCCATGCTAATACGTCTGCCGTCAGCATCATAGCCGTAGATCAGATTACCAATCACAGTTGCGCCCTGCTGATAGCTGATACCGGTCAACTCGGATGCTGCATCGTAACTGTAGCTGACAATAATGCCATTAGGCAGAGTAAGACTCGTGCGCCGACCTGCGGCATCGTAAGTTAGGCTCACTACTGCTGCGCCCTGGCTAATCTGGATCAGGTGATTGTTGGCATCATAGCCGTAGTTTACAGTTGGCTGCCCTTCCACGGTCATACTGGCGCGATTACCTGCGGTATCATAAGTATAACTTATCGTGCCTTGCGGGGAAGTTTCGCTGACAAGGTGGTTCAGCCCATCGTAGCTTCGCGTAATAGTTCCTGATATTGAGTCCACCACCTGGATTACTCGATTGCCGGCATCGTAGCTGTAGCTGGCTGTGGAGCCATCGGCATAAGTAGTCTGTATAACCCGGTTCAAGCTATCGTAGCTCAGTGTGACTACTTGCCCCTTACGATCGGTATACTGGACTAGATTACCGTTACCATCGTAACGCTGGCTTTCTGTATTAAACAGTGGGTCAGTTCGACTGGTGAGGCGGTTAAGTTTGTCATAACCGTAGATGTTAACTCCACCTTTGGCATCAGTGATGCTGGTGAAATTACTATTAGCGGAAGCCTGGGGTCAGGCCTGGAAGCCTGGGGTCAGGCCTTACATTTGACATAAACTAATCGGAAAACAGGGTCTGGTCTAGATTTGTAGCATAATTTCCACTGCTGCCTCGATGTTCGCCTTCGGCACCAGCCCGTTGGCCTTTATTCTTTCCTCAAATACTTGCAGCACCGTGTTATGGCGTAGCGCCACCATGCCCGGCATATATAGGGCTTTCCTCAAATTTGCATGGTCAGTTCTGGAAATTATGGCGTCAGATGTGCCTTCATCATTATCAAGTCAGCCGAAGTGATCTGTTAAGGCATTTACTATTATCATCGTCACAAGTGCCGCCGCAGCAATTAGCATCCATGTGATCGTAAAGAGCTGAAAATGATGGGGAATCCACTGGTACTCGTTTGGCTTTAATATCCTCAATAAATTTTTGCTTCGATGGATTCATCAAGTGATGGAATGGCCGTAGCCATTTCATTGCTGCTTGGTTATCCTAAGATAGCATATTCACAATTTAAAAAACTATGTAAAAAACTATGGGGACAGGTCTGGCTTTTAGCATGCCAACAGTATTAATTGACATAATGTATCCCAAACATTACAATTAAGCGCATGAATTCGATTCAAACAACTGAAGTTTTCGATGACTGGTTTGTTGGTCTGAAAGATAAGCAGGCCGTGAGGCGGGTACAAGTGCGCATCGATCGCGCCGAAGATGGCAATTTCGGGGATTGCAAACCTGTTGGCGAAGGCGTTTCCGAAATGCGAATTAATTATGGACCTGGTTATCGCGTGTACTTTGTTCAGCGTGGAATTGAAATCGTGATTTTACTGGCTGGGGGAGATAAATCCACGCAATCGAAAGACATTAAAACCGCGCTAGAGATTGCGCGACAAATTTAGGAGTGCAAAATGGGAACGATCAAACTGCGTAAATGGGACAGTGCTGAACACCTCAAGACTGATGAGGATATGGTGCTCTATTTGGAAACCTGTTTCGAAGAGGCGGGTAATGATGCAGCATTTATCGCTAAAGCACTTGGTACGATTGCTCGTGCAAAAGGCATGACTCAACTTGCCAAGGATAGCGGGCTGGGTCGTGAAAGTCTCTACAAGGCCTTATCTGGTGAAGGAAATCCAAGCTTTTCTACTATTCTCAAGGTGATGACCGCATTGGGTATAAAATTGCACGCAGAGATGGCTCATTCTGCATAAAACTTTTCGCCTAACATCAAGAAGCCGTGGGGACAGGTCTGGTTTTTAGGATGTCAAAAGCAAATAACGTAGACGCAGCAGGCCACCGCACCCAGATGGGCGGCACCCTGGCAAAAGCCGATCTCCCGCAAAACATGACCGCGAGTTACGACGCCGCCAACCACATCGCCCAATTCAACAGCACTGCCTACAGCTATGACGCCAATGGCAACCTGTTAACCGACGGCGGGCGCAACTACACCTGGGACCCAGCCAACCGCCTGACCCAAAAAGTGGTGTCAGGTCTAGATTCGTAGCCTAACTTCCACTAGAACATCGCTAGAATCTCGGAAACAGGTTTAGCTTTTTGCATGTCAAGAGCAAACAAAAATGGGATCGAAGTCTTTGAGGCATTATTATTAAATAATCGCTGCGATGATATGCTTGCGGTACATTTGCAGTACATCCGTCAGTTTCTCCAAACTTCTGAAATCTACGCTAAGTTACTGTTATATAATTACTTTATGCTTTGTTCAATTACGCTTGATTTCTGTTGTTTTTCATAGATATACAGCGTTACTCGCAAACTCATAATCCTTTGGTCCACGGTTCAAGTCCGTGCAGACCCACCAGTAAAAGCAAGGCCCACAGCAATGTGGGCCTTTTTACGTTCATTGATTTCGCCAGCGTGCATTCTCGGCATTACTGTTCCGCGTTATTGATTCCGGTTGCGGCATGCGCAGGCGTAAACGCCACTGGCGACGGTTTGCCGAGGTAATAGCCTTGAGCGTAATCTATGCCGATTTGCGTCAGTAAAGTCAGGGTGGTTTCTTCTTCCACCCACTCGGCGATAGTTTGTATTTGCATGACATGGCCGATCTGGTGTATGGCCGTTACCATGGCGCAGTCGATGGGGGCGGATGCCATATCCTTGACGAAGCTGCCGTCGATCTTGATAAAGTCGACAGGCAGGTTCTTGAGATAACCGAAGGAGCTGAGGCCGCTGCCGAAATCGTCCAGCGAGAAGCTGCAGCCCAGTTTTTTCAAGGCCTTGATGAATGCCGTCGCCTTGCTCAGATTGCTGATGGCTACGGTTTCGGTGATTTCAAAACATATCTCGTGATAATCGATGGCGAATTGCCTGCCGGTTTCGCGTATGAATTGCAATGCCGTTTCGTCGCCGAGCGTGGCGCCGGACAGGTTGATGGATAGCATGCGCCGGCCGTTGTCCGGTATCGGAAAACAACCATGGGCAATGGCTGCAAAGGTGTTGTAAATGACCCAGCGATCTATGCTGTGCATTTTGTTGTACCGCTCGGCTGCCGCGATGAACTGGCCCGGCTGGATAATCGTACCGTCTTCGGCTCGCATTCTGACCAGGATTTCCCAGTGATGGACAGCGCTCGTATTGCCGGCCAGTTCGCAAATAGGCTGATGGAATAACACGAAACGGTTCAATTCCAGTGCCTGGGTAATCATCGTCGTCCAGTGCATTTCGCCGTGGCGCTGCAACAGATCGTCGTCGGTTTTCTTGTAAATGTGCACCCGGTTGCGTCCGCCGTCTTTCGCCGCGTAGCATGCCAGATCGGCGGAGCTCATGATAATCGCAGGGTTGACATTGTCGGCGTTGATTTCGACCATGCCGATGCTGGCGCCTATTTCAAAGACGCTTTCTAGCCAGGCAAAGCGGAATTCCTTGACTGCGTGACGGACTTTTTCGGCGACTTCGGTCGCGCGCTGCAAGTCGCAATTCACCAGCAGGATGCCGAATTCGTCGCCGCCGAGGCGTGCCAGTACGTCGTTGCGGCGCACGCATTCCTGTAGCACTTGTGCCAACTGGCGCAGCAACTCGTCTCCCGCCGTGTGTCCGCAGGTATCGTTGACGATTTTGAATTGGTCGAGATCGACATACAGCAGGGTGTGACTGGTATTGGCTGTTATGTCGGCCAGCAAGCGATTCAGCTGGCTTTCGAATGCACAGCGGTTATACAAGCTCGTTAAGGTGTCGTGACTGGCCTGATGCGATAGTTGCGATGCCAGTTTGCGTGCGTGACTTACATCAAGGCAAACCATTACAGTACCGATAATTTCGCCGTGTGTATTGCGCATCGGCGCGGCAGAAGCTTCGATCGCAATGGTTTGCCCGTTACGCAGCGATAAGGCGGCATTTTCTTCCAGCATCGCTGTTGTGCCGCTTTCCAGACAGGTGTGCACTGGTGTCGGCATGGTTGCCAGGGTCATTTCGTCGACTATGCTGATCACGCAATCCAGCGGTTGGCCTCGCGCTTCAAGATGCGTCCAGCCGGTCATTTTCTCGGCAACGGGATTGAGGTATTCGACGATAGCGTTCGCGTCGGTGGTAATCACGGCTTCCGATAACGAGCTCAAGGTAACCTCGATACGTTCCTTTTCGGCAAATAGCGCCAGTTCCGAGGCGGTGACGCGCGTCAGAGCATTGGTTAATTGCTCGTGATGCTTTGCGCTGGAATCGAGCGCGCGGTTAATGAATTTCGCCAGGAAGCCGAATTCATCGGTGCGCCGGTCGTCGAAGCGGATATTGTTGTCGCCGTCTGCAAATTTTTGCGCGGTCGTTACCATGGCTGCGAAAGGCCGGGTCAGCAGACGCTGCAGTATGAGTTGCAGTATCAAGCCGAATACCATCATCAGCAGGGCGATGGACAGCAGTATCAGTTTGCGATAAGTCGCCAATACCTGTCGCAGACTGGGAAAATAAATTGCCGTTTGTACGCTGAACGGCGCCAGACCCGGCTGAATGGGGCGAATTCGCAGTTGCGCCGTGATCGCATCCAGCCCGGATTTTTTCTCGCCGAATATGAAATGCGTACTGCCGCGGCTTACTTCAATGGCATTGCAATTGATGATATTGCGAAAGGGTTGCAGATTGCGTTCCAGATCGCGGCGCGTGGTATCGGAAAATTGTGCGTCACTAGAGTATTCCAAAGATTTTGCGATCACTGTCTGCAATATCCGCGCATTGTTGCGGTATTGTACTGCGAGCTCGTCTTCCTTGTTTTTAAGCACCATGAAGGCAATCAGCAAACCGATTAATACGGTTCCCCAAAATACAATACCGGAAATTTTGGTGGGTAAATCGCTGCCGAATGCGGGTGCTCGCGTCTGCTCAGGCATTGCGTTATCTGAACCCCAGTCTTTTCAGGCTGAATTCCATGGGGCAGATTCCGCTTGCGCCTGCACCAACGATGGCAAAGCCCATAAACCAGGGGAAGAACCATAGTGCCTGATAGAAAACAAAGGTCACTAATAACAGCGAGCCTACCAGTAGCCGCCATGCCCGTTCCGCTTCGAATTCGAAACGGTAATCGCGGTGATCCATGGCGCATGCGTTTGCAGCAACAGTTTGCGGATGTTTGCGCAGTTTATTGACGATGAGTGGTATGCGTAAATTGGTCAGGCCCTCGATCAGCAGCATGGCAATCAGGATGTACATCAGCAGATTCAGATCGAACGACAAGGCGATCAGCAGCAGGCTCCCCAGCAGGGCGCGATAAATACGGTCGTTCATTATTGCGTCTCCAGCCCGTCAGATACAGATAACGCATCATCCGGTTAAAATTATATTATTTCGCAAGGATAGCTGAAGCACATGTTTATTTCCAGCGTATTTCATCCGGCTGACTGAAATAGAAATATCCGGCCGGATTTTGTATACAACGTGTTGGTAACCCGATCTCCGGCATCGCGCTTCAGCATCCAGCCGAGGATCAGTTTGTTGTATCCAGTTCTGCCAGTTGCTCGTGCAGATTCAGCCAGCGCTCTTCCGCTTCGTCTATCAGATTGGCGAGTTCGCCCTGACGTTTGAGCAGCGCCTGCAGTTTGTCGCGTTGCGCAGCTTCGTATAACGTAGCGTCGGCCAGTTGCTGGTCCAGCCCGGTTTTTTCGGCTTGCCATTTGGGCAATTGCAGGTCGAGTTTTTCCAGTTCCTTGACCAGCGGACGGCGTTGCGCGAGGCGGGCCTGACGTTCCTGCGCAGTCTGTTCGCGTTGCTGGCGACGCTCGATTTTATCGGGATTGATATTGGCTTGCTGCAGGCGTTGCTGGTTGAGCCAGTCGCGATAGTCGCCGAGGTCACCGTCGAAGATTTGCGCTTTGCCGTCGGCAACGATCATGAAGCTGTCGCAGGTGGTCGACAGCAACGAGCGATCGTGCGATACCAGCACCACGCCGCCCTGATAACCTTGCAACGCCAGATTCAGTGCGTGGCGCATGTCCATGTCGAGATGGTTGGTCGGCTCGTCCAATAGTAATAAGTTGGGGCGTTGCCAGATCAGCAGCGCCAGCGCCAGCCGCGATTTCTCGCCGCCGGAGAAGGGGCCGCATGGCGCCAGCGCAGCGTCGTTACGAAAGTCGAAAGTGCCGAGAAAATCGCGCAACTCCTGCTCGCGGGTGTCTGGCGACAGCCGTTGCATGTGCTGTAGCGGCGATTCGTCGGGGCGTAGCTGTTCCAGTTGATGCTGGGCGAAATAGCCGATGGCGAGCCCCTTACCTTCGCTGCGGGTGCCGCTGAGCGGCTGGATTTCACCCGCCAGCAATTTGATCAGCGTGGATTTGCCTGCGCCGTTGCGGCCGAGCAGCCCGATGCGTTCGCCGCTGCGCACTGCCAGATTTATATCGGATAGCAGCGGTTGTGCGCCGTAGCCCACGCTGGCGCGGCGGATATCGAGCAGCGGGTCGGGTGCGCTGACCGGGTCGCGGAAGCTGAAGCTGAACGGCGAGTCGATGTGGGCGGCGCTGATGTCTTCCATGCGCGCCAGCGCCTTGATGCGGCTTTGCGCCTGACGGGCTTTGGTGGCTTTGGCGCGGAAGCGTTCGATGAAGCTTTCCAGATGGGCGCGTTCGCGCTGCTGCTTGTCGAACATGGCCTGCTGTACCGCCAGATGCGCGGCGCGCTGGCGTTCGAAGTCGGAATAGCTGCCGGTATAGAGCTTGATGCCGCGGTTTTCGATATGGGCGATATGCGTGGTGACGGCATCGAGAAAATCGCGGTCGTGCGAGATCAGCAGCAGCGTGCCGGGGTAGCTTTTCAGCCAGCCTTCCAGCCACAATACCGCATCCAGATCCAGGTGATTGGTCGGCTCATCGAGCAGCAGCAAGTCGGAGCGGCTCATCAGCGCCTGTGCCAGATTCAGACGCACGCGCCAGCCGCCGGAGAATGCAGCAACCGGTTTGGCGAAATCGGCATCGCTGAATCCCAGGCCATGCAGCAGCTCGGCGGCGCGCGCCTGTGCGCTGTAGCCGTCGATTTCGCCGAGGCGGGCATGCAATTCGCCGACGAGGTGACCGTCATCGGCAGCGGTTGCTGCCGCCAGCTCGCGCTCGATGGCGCGCAGACGCTTGTCGCCGTCCAGCGCGAATTCCAGCGCGGGCTGCTGTAGCGCGGGCGTGTCCTGAGAGACGTGCGCAATCACCCAAGTGTCGGGTATATCCAGATTGCCGGATTCGGCATGCAGCTCGCCGCGTAATAACGCGAACAGGCTGGATTTGCCGCAACCGTTGGCGCCGGTCAGACCGACTTTCTGGCCGGGATGAATTTGCAGGTTAGCCTGCTCTATCAGTATTTTCGCTGCGCGTGCGAGGGTGAGTTGGGTAAAACGTATCACGGTAATGAATGAGCCATCGGCAACAAATACGAAAGCCGTTATTGTACGCTGACAGTTGGGGGATAAAACGAAATGATAAAAAAGAGGGCGTCCGAGGACGCCCTAAATACCGCATGGAGGATGAAGATGGCGCATAAACCAACAATGAAAGTTTATGCCCCACTTTTTATATAGCAATGACTGTGCCAGATAAATATTAATTAATAATCAATGATTTATAATTTTTTCGGGCGGCATTGCCGGCACTCCTATAGTGCCGATTGCAGTGCGCACCTATTTTTTGGTGCATGCATCTGGTATGGCAGCCGCTTATTTCGCGTTCAGGCGCTGATTGACGAATGCCAGCAGTTCCGGACTCAGGCTGTTACTGGATTTTGCTCTGATAAACGCTTCGCGTGCCTTGTCCGGCTGATTGTCGGCCTGTAGCGAGATGCCCAGTCCCATCCACCAGACGCCGGATTGCGGTGATTTGCCGAGGGCGACGATGTAATGTTCGATGGCTTGTTTCGGGTGACCGGCACGCTGCAGCAAAGCGGCGAGGAAAGCCTGATAATCGGCTTCTTCCGCTGCATAAGGCAGGCTGCGTTCCAGTGTGGCGATGGCGTCGTTGACGCTGCCGCGATCGACTTGCAGGCGTGCCAGTATCATGGCCATGTCGGTCTGGTCTGCATCCAGCGCCAGACCTTGCTGCAAGCGCTGTTCCGCTTCGCCAGTGCGTTTGTTTTCTATCAGCAGGCCCACCAGCGTCAGCCTGGCCGAATGATGGTGCGGGTCCAGCGTCAGGGCTTGTCCGAAACCATCCATGGCGGCATCGGTGTGGCCTTGTTGCGCCAGTGTCAAGGCTTTGCGGTATTCGTTTTCGGCGAGCTGGATGGGGGTGAGCGGTTTGATTTGTTTGCTGATGGTGACCGGTGCAGTTTGTGTCGGTTCGGCCGGTTTTTCAGGCTGGATTGCTGCCGGGCTGGCGACAGGCTGGGTGAGTGCCGGCGTCATGGCAAGTGCGGGCGCAATTTGCGCCGGCGGTGCAATCGCGGCGAGCGGATCGGGTGCGCCGGTCGGCGCGGTTGGCTGCGCGGGGACAGGCGCGGGTGCCGCGGCGGCCACGGGGCGTACAACTGGTTTTGCGGTACGGTTGACGGGGGTGGCGGCGTGCGGTTGCGGCTGGTTGGCGTGTTGATGCCACCATAGCCAGCCTAGCGCGTTGGCGCCGATGATGCCGAGTATGGCCACCCATACCCAGGCCGGCATGGTCTTGTGCCGGGGTGGCATTTGTACCGGCGCGATATGTCCGAGCGTATCTGCGCCCGGTGCCTGACGCCGGGCCAGATCCTGCAGCATTTGATTGATTAAGCTCATTTGAGTATGCCCCATCCGATTACGGTGGCGAGTATGATCACGGCGATCGCGAAGTAAGGCCAAGGATGCCGGATTTTATGCGCAGCCTCGGTGTCGTCGGCGGCAACGCCGATCTGGCGTGGACCGATCCGATGCTCGCCGGTGCCGAAACTCAGCATCAAGGACTTGTGTGCAAGAATGTTGATCAGGCGAGGAATGCCCTGACTGGCCGTGTGGAGTGCCGCGATGGCGCGGCGGGTAAATATGGGACGGCCCAGATAGCCGGCGATTTTCAGACGGTGCTCGATGTATTGCTCGAGTTCGCTACGGTTGAGTGTGCCCAATTGATAGTGAAAACTGATGCGCTGATTGAGCTGGCGGATGTTGTGATGCTGCAGCTTCTGATCGAGTTCGGGCTGTCCGAACAGGACGATTTGCAGCAGTTTGCGTTTTTCAGTTTCCAGATTGGTAAGCAGGCGCAGCGCTTCCAGCGTTTCGGTCGGCATGGCTTGCGCTTCATCGAGGCAGAGTATGACCTGCCGACCCTTGTCGGCGAATGCCATGAGTGCATTGGTGATGGTCTTGAGCAGCTGATGCTGGTCGACGCCCGGCGCAAGCGGGATACCTAACTCATCCGCGAGCGACAGCATCAGGCTATGCGGCGTCAGGTAAGGGTTGGGGATGTATGCGGTGACGAATTGCGGCTGGGTGCGGGTTGCGTTGATGCTGTCGATTTGGGTCAGGAACTGGCGGCACAGCAAGGTTTTGCCGGTGCCGACTTCGCCGGTGATCTTAATGAAGCCTTCGCCGGTATGCACGGCAACCAGCAAAGTGTTCAATGCAGCCTGATGATGATTGCTTGCCAGGAAATAACTTGTATCCGGGGTCAGTGTGAACGGGTACTCATTGAATCCGAAATGTTCCAGGTACATGGCCGCTCAGCTGCCACCGCGCTGCATATCATGTATGCGATCACGGCTTTGCAACACGTCCTGGGCCCAGTCGTTGCCGCTCTGGACGACTGTGGTTTTCAGCAGGATGACCAGTTCGCGTTTTTGCGATACGCGGTTGGTGTGCTTGAACAGCGAACCGAGCAGCGGTATGCTGCCCAGCCCCGGCACTTCGGTTTTATCGTCGGTGCTGGCTTCCCGCATCAGGCCGCCGATGGCAACGATGCTGCCGTCTCGTACCCGTACCACGCTATCGGTTTCGGAGATGGTGCTGGAAGCCAGCGGCAGGGTCAGCGTACCCAGCGACTGGCCGAGATTGATGACTTTATCCTTCTCGGTGACGTTGCTGACGGAAGGATGTATGTGCAGCGTGATCAGACCCTCGTCCGAAATCTGCGGCGTGACGTCAAGCGCTATGCCGGAGAAGAACGGACGCAAGGTGACATTCGGCGTTGCGGTGCTGCTTGCACTGCTGGTGCTGGTCACGGTAGAGGTGACGTTGGTGACAAAGAATTCGTCGGTGCCGACTTTCAATATCGCCATCTGGTTGTTCAGCGTAGCGATACGCGGGCTGGACAGCACGCGCGTCGTGCCCTGAGTGTCGAGGAAATTCAGCAACGCAGCGAAGTTGTCCGATTGGGCAGCGACATTGAGCACGCCGGCGCTGGTGCTGACGGCAGTGGACATACCGGCGCTGAACAGGCTGCCCAGCGTGGTGTTGGCGACGGTCGTGCCGCCCGGCACGCTGACGCTCGACGGGTCGGCGCCGACGGAGAAACGGCTTTGTCCGTAGCGATTGAACGCCGCCCAGTTGATGCCGGTCTGGAAGCCGTCGTTCAATTGCACTTCGATGATTTTCGCTTCCAGCATGACTTGGCGATCGACCGACAGCTGCATGGCCTTGAGGTAGTTTTCAACCTGGCGGATTTCGTTGGGCATGGCGCGTACCAGTAACACGCCGGATTGCGGGCTGACGACCACGTTGCGGCCGTCCTTGTCGCCGATAATGGAGGTCAGCGAGGTTTTCAGATCGCCCCAGAAATCGGTATCGATATGGGTAGTGATCTTGCTGGTTTCGATGGCACGGCTGTTCGCGGCGCCGGGTGTGGTGGTGGGGATCGCGCCCGGTATGGCGCCCGGTGTGGCCGGGGCGTCGCTGACCGAGCCTGACGTGACGCGGATATCGGAAGTGCCCTTGCGTTGCCCGTCTATATAATTGAGCTTGAAAACGCGTGTCTGCATGGTCATCGGCTGGATGAAAATACGCGAACCGTCTACCTTGTAATCGTAGCCGTAGAGTTCGCGGATGGCATCGAGCGCTTCGAAGACGGTGACGTTCTTCAGGTTAACAGAGATATTTCCGCTCAGGTCGGGCGGCACCAGCATGCTGTAGGGCGTGCCGGATACGATGCCCATGAATACCTGCCCGGCAGGCGCATTGCTGATGACCAGATCGAATTTCTGTTCCACGGGTTTTGCCGCCTTGGGCAGGGCGATTTGCAGCGGCGGCAATAGCGCATTGCTGACTGCTGCGGGTTGTGCAGCAGCGGGCAGCGTTGAACTGGTAGCCGCCTTGTTCATTTCGTTGTCGATGTGCGCCTGGGTATTGTCGGGTTTGGGTTGCAGGGCGGCGCAGCCGGTGAGGTTGAGCAGGATCAGCGCCATGCCGGACAGGCGGCGGGCAGTGGTGTGTGAGCGACGTGTGTGCATGATCTACCTTTAATTGCGGCGAACCGACGGTTGCCGGGTCGGTTTCGCGTCTGGGTGAACGCGTTTATCTATATCTGGAAACAGTTTCAGCGTGACGGGCCCGTTCGCCGATCTGACGATAACTGAATTCTCGGTAATTTTGACGATGCGTCCTTCGCTGACCGTGTCGCCGACCTTGAGCATGATGCCGTTAATCATCGCGTAACGCTGTTTCCCGCTGATGCTGACGGACTGGAGCGTCGATCCCTGAGGGGCGGCGGTATTGCCGCCGGCACTGCCGATAGAGGCGGGCGGTTCAGTCGGATCGCGCGGCGCATCGGCAAGGCTGGCGGTCGCAAGGCCTGCGCATAGCGCAGCGAATATCCAGCGCGATAGCGAGCTTAAATGCTGAGCCATGTTTTATCCTGACTTAATGTATAGAGCCGTAGCGTAAGGGTTACGACATGGTCCTCGCTGACGCTGAGTGCTGCTTTGCCCCAGAACATGCGCCAGGGCAGCGCTTCGATTGCGCTTAAATACCGGGTGAGGTCGAGATAGTTGCCGGTAACGGTGATTTCTACGCCGTGTTTGTAGATGTGGTTGCCATTATCAGTCACTGCATCGGGTTTGGCTGTTTTGTCATCGCTGCTCGTCTTGTCGCTGAGTATTTCAACAGGCAGGGTGGATAACGCGACCAAGTGCACGGATTGATTATGCTGCAAGATATCTTCGAGCATGGTCGGCATTTGCTGGGGCGCGACCAGTTTGCTCTGGATATCGTCCAGGGTCTTTCCGCTGTTTGCGGCTTGAGCGCGCAATTGCGCGAGTCTGATTTGCAGCGCGACATTGGGATCGATATTGCTGGTTTTGAGTAAATCCTGAATTTGCGTTTGCATCGTTGCGGTGGTCTGCTGCGATTGCACAATCTGTTCGGCCAGTTGTTTCTGATGGGCTAGCAGCGGAGCAATCAGCAGCGCGTTGATGATGGCTACCAGTACCACAACAACGGCTGCGAATACCATGATGCGTTCACGCATGCTGAGTGCGTCGATACGGTTGGCCTGTTTTTGCCAGTAAAGTGTGAGTGCCTTCATTTCGGCTGCCCCGTTTCTTGTTTGCCCAGGGTAAATTCTATATAAGGCAGCGGTGTGCCGGGAGTACCCGTACTGGTAGCGGGTGTTTCCGGATGATGGATGTCCAGCGTAGCGAAATGCGCCCCGGAAAATTTCGGCTCGTCCTTCAATCGCCGTATCAGCACGGGAATAGATTCGGCCTGTAAGGCGCGGCCGCTGATGGTAATGTCAGTGCCGTTACCGGTAACATCGAACCCGGTTAGCCACAGGCCGTTGACAGTTTGGCGCGACAAGGCCTTGAAGTAATCCGAGAATCCACTCTGGTTGCCGAGCTCACCTTGACTCAAGAGGTCGAGGATGATCTGGCGGGCTTGCACTTCATGCTCGGCCCGGGCGACGGCCGCAGTCAGGGATGGGTCCGGTTTGCGGGCGGCCAGTGAGGTTGCCAGTACAGTCATTTGATGCTGTGTGGTATCGCGTATCTGTGTCATTTGCACAGTTTGCTTTACCAGCCCGCGTGTCTGGTAAAGCAAATAGCCGTAAAACAATAAACAACCGAGCAGGATCAACCCCAGTGCTTGTGCCATGGTGATCGCGGAGAAGTATTTTTCCTGCTTGCGGAACAGCGGATTGCATAGGTTGATCTGTTGGCTCACAGCACTTTGTCCTCATGCCGTAATGCCGCGCCCAGACTCATCCAGAAGCGCGATTGTTGGGTGGTATCTTGCAACTCCGGAGTGAGATCGAATGCCGTAGACAGATCGAGGACTTCCACCGGAATATACAGATTGTTGGTAAGGTACGCCGATAACACCGCCATCTCCGGTGTGGCGGGTGCCAGAACCAGTTTGGTCAGACTGATGAAATGATATTGGCGGTCGATGTGATCGAAGGTGCGTTGCAATTCCAGCGTGATTTTTTCGAACAGATGCATTTGCTGTTCGCTGTCATCGGTGCCAAGTTGAGTCAAATTGATGTCCAGCCGTCGCGACAGATAGAGCTCGTCATTGAAAGTGATGGTTAGCAAGCTGCCTGCCTGGTCACTGGAAAATAGCGCCAGCCCGCGTTCGGCAGGCGTGATCAGGGCGGCGATGTTGCGTTGCGCCAGCTCGGGAATGTCGATGACTGTAAGCGGAATCTGCGCAGTGTCAAACAGGGCCTGGCGCTGGGAAATCAGCTGATTGCGCGCGGCAATAACGTACATCATGGCCTTGCGGGCGGGTGCATTCTTGTCCACAGGGATATCGAGCACATCAATAGTGGCATCGTCGACATGATAGTCGAGCATATCCTTGAGCAGCCAGCGTACTGCGGTCTTCAATTCTTCCTGCGGTACGCCGGGGGTTTCGACTGTCAATATCTGGTATTCGCCCGAGCTGAGCACATTGCTGCATTCGTAATGTTTTACCTGCAGCTGTTTATGAATGTGCGATAACAATGTAGGGGTATCCATCTGGGCAAATGGAAAAAAAACAGCCAGTTGCACTTTGGGTCTGGTATTGGCCATGCGTGTGACGCGGGTGACGCAAATGCCATCTGCCTGCAGCTCAAAAACCATCCAGCCCTGTGTTTTCTTGATTTTTGAGAAAAGCCCCATTTTTATCAGTATCTTGAAGTAATTGTATGAAAATTAAAGCAAATGAATCTTAATGTCAATTAACTTAATACATCTCGCGCATATGCATGAATTTATTTATATTTTTATAAATGCTGAAACGCGCTTCAAGCAACGGAAGGCTTGGGCTCATCCCTGGGCTATCGTATTCAGACCGGCTGTCCATTGCGACAGGGCCGTGCTGTGGCAGGTGCGGTTGTGGGATGTCCGGGATTGCTACGGTTTGAACAGGATGGCGAATGCACGGTTGTGGTTGGCGGTGACGGCATATAGCCTGTTCCAGGCTGGCAATTGCGTAACACTTCGGAGTACACTATTCAGATAGTCGTTAATGTGATCAAGGTTACGGTTTAGGTCTGAATAAGCTGTTTGCATTTCATCTATTATAGTAGTGAGTTGGGTGGCGATACCTAATCTAATAACACGGAATGCTATGCCCTTATATATCAAAAAAAATAAATGGTTAAGCGGGTTTACATTGGTCGAAATGGTGGTCGTCATCGTCATCGTCGGCATTCTGGCTATTGTCGCGCTTCCTCGTTTTGCCGATCAATCGGCATTCGAATCCCGCGGTTTTTATGATGAAACCCTGTCCGCCCTGCGTTATGCGCAAAAGACGGCGGTGGCGCAGCGTCGGCAAGTCTGTGCCAGCTTTACCACCAGCAGCGTTACTTTGCGGATAGCGGCTAATTTCGGCGGTGCCTGCGATACGGATTTGACCAGTACCAATGGCAGCGTCCCCTACACAGTAAGTGCGCGCGGCGCCATTCAATATAGCACCGTGCCAACCGCCATTACCTTTAACCCCGACGGCAGTGCAAGTCAGGCTGTGAGCATACAGGTGAATGGTGCCGCTAATGTGATCACCGTCGTTGCGGAGACCGGTTATGTATACTGATTCCGCATCCAAACCGGTTTCGGCGAAATGGCCTGACGTGCGCAGCAGCGCTTATGCGCAGTCCGGCTTTTCCCTGATCGAGCTGATTGTTTTTATTATTATTGTCAGTGTCGGCGTGGTCGGCATCCTGTCGGTGATGAATGTTACCGTTAAATCCAGTGCCGATCCCATGGTGCGCAAACAGGCGGTCGCGATGGCGGAAGCCATACTCGACGAAGTGTTGTCGAAAGCCTATGCCAATCCGCCGGGCGGCTATACTGAAACTGACCTTACTAATTGTTCGGGACGGCCGCAGTACGACGATGTGGATGACTACAATTGCTTCGATGGCGCGCCGTCCACTGCGGTAATACAGGGCAGCAATACCTTGGGCGCCAGTGCCATACCGGCGCTGGCCAGCTATACCGCGACAGTGGCTTCGGCCCCGGTAACCGTTGCCGGGGTCACAATGAAAAGAATCACTGTGACGGTAACGGGCGGCCCTGAAACGATACAGCTGTTCGGTTATCGGGCTAATTACTAATCATGTTAAAACATAACCCGCCAGCAGCAGAACGTGGTTTTACCCTGATCGAAGCGATTATCGTGATCGTCATTACCGGGATTGTTGCATCCATGGTGGCGGTGTTTATTAAAAGTCCTGTAGACAGCTATTTTGACTCCGCGCGCCGGGCAGCGCTGACCGATACCGTCGATACGGCAGTGCGGCGCATGGCGCGGGATATCCATCTGTCTCTGCCGAATAGCGTGCGCAAACCCGCTGACGGTACCGATCAGTGTATCGAGTTTATCCCCACCAAGATAGGCGGACGCTATCGCGCGGCAGCCGAAGCGGCTGGGGGCAATATTCTCGATTTTACGACGGTTGACGACGCGTTCGATATGTTGTGGCCGAATAGTGCCTTGCCGGCGGCCAGCCGGATAGGCGCGGGCGATGTGGTGGTGGTGTATAACGACGGTAGCAGCAGCGGCGATGCCTATACGGGGAGCAATGCCATAAAAGTGGCTGCGGTAGCCGAGCCGGGCGGTACGCCGAATACTACTGCGATTACGTTTGTCGGTACGGGGACGGGGACGCCTTTTAATCGTAAGCAATTACCGAGCGAATCGCCAGCCAACCGGTTCGATATTATCCCTGCGAACGAACAGGTGGTGTCGTACGCTTGCAGCGGCGGGGCGCTTATCCGGTATTCCCGCAATTTGACAGCTGCATGGCCGCAACCGGCCACTTGCGCGGCGATGACGGCAGGTGCGACAGCCGCTGTGCTCGCGCAGAATATTTCGGCTTGCAGTCTTACCTATGATCCGCCCGGGGTGAGTACCGGGCTGAGTCGTTTCGGCATTGTTTCCATTTCGCTGCAAATGACGCAGTCCGGCGAGAGTGTGAAGCTTTATGATCAGATCCATATAGACAATACACCATGAGCATCTTGCATAAACACTTGCCATCACGCATGCAAAACGGATTCGCGATTGTCTCGGCGATTTTCCTGCTGGTTATTTTGTCGGCACTGGGCGCGTTCATGCTGACTTTCTCGAATACGCAGCAGCTGACGTCGGTACAGGATATTCAGGGTTCGCGCGCTTACTGGGCAGCCAAGGGTGGCGTGCAATGGGCGGCAGCCGTGTTGCAAGCGCCTGCGACTGCTTGTCCGGCTGCGGTGACCAATTTTACGCTGGACGGGTTTGCCGTTGCCGTGACGTGTACCGCAAATACCTATACGGAGGGTACAGACACCAAGGTTATTTACTGGGTGCATTCCGTTGCCACAAGCGGGGGCAATGTAGGTGGCATTGGTTATACTGAAAGGGCGATTGATGCGTTTATGGAATTTTGAGAATCTTGCTGGGAGCAAGATGCATCTCTCAATAGTTCGGTTGCTGGCGATGTCAGTGCTGGGGCTGGCGCTGAGCGATGCGGCCAGCGCCACGACCGTGACGGCTAGCCCGACTTCCTGTGCCAGCGTGACCGGGATCGGTACGGTAGCGTGGACGAATCCAGACAGGGCGGTTGCAAGCGATAGCAGTTATGCAACCGCTTCGGTTGACGGAACGACAACGCGGTATCTGGAATGTACGGGATATGGTTTTGCCATTCCGGCTTCGGCGATAATCAATGGCATAACCGTAACAGTAACCCGCAAATCCAGCAGCACTTCCAACGGCGGCAGTTCGGACGCGGCGATGCGTCTGGTGCAGGCAGGCGCCATCGGCACTACGGATCGTTCGACGACGACGATCTACACCACGTCGAATGTCAGCGAGGCGCATGGCGGGTCTGCCGATCTGTGGGGCAGCACCTGGACCCCTGCCGATATCAATGCCACGAATTTCGGTGCGGCGTTTGCGGCCGACAAGGCAAGTACAAGCGGATCGGCACAGACCGTCAGCGTGGATTATATCGAGGTGACTGTCGACTATACGGTTCCTTTTTCCTGTACCCCGCCTTCGAATATTCCTGCCGGCGTCGCAGTGAGCTGTCAATGCGATAGCTTTAATCGGACTACGCTCAATCCGTCGACCATTTTCGGCGCCAACTGGATCGTTTCCACCAGCGACAGTACCGGTATAGTGCCGAGTATCGTTAATCCGGGTTATTTGCGCCTGACCAACAATACCGGCAACAACGCCAAGGCAGCCACGGTGCCGGGTATTTTCCCTGCTGCCGGGAATTATATCTCCGTCGAATTCCAGCAATACGCCTATAACGGCAGCGGTGCCGACGGTATTGCCATGACCTTGTCGGATTATTCGATACCTGCGGTGCCGGGCGCTTACGGCGGATCGCTCGGTTATGCCCAGGAAACGGGTAAAAACGGTTTTGCCGGGGGCTGGCTGGGTGTCGCGCTGGATGAATACGGCAATTACCAGAACCCGACCGAAGGCCGCCTTGGCGGGCCGGGGTTCATTTCGCAATCGGTAGGCGTACGCGGCTCCGGGTCGGGTACCAGCGGCTATCGCTGGCTGGGCGGCACCAGCAGCTTGACGCCCCTGATCGATAACAGAACATCAACCACACCTTCGCTCGGTTATTTCTATCAGGTGATCGTCGATGCGCGTAACGACCCCACCAGTACTGCGATCAGTGTTAATCGCGATACCGGTGCCGGTTATGCGCCGCTGATCAGCATCCCCAACGTGTATGCTGCTGCCATCAGCAATGGTTTTACCCAGGATGCCGTTCCCAGCAACTGGCAGATTTCCTTTACCGGTTCCACCGGCGGCTCCACCAATATTCACGAGATCAGTAACGTGCGTATCTGCGCTACGTCCATGTGGTCGCCCAGCGGCGGCACGGCCAGCGGATTCAATGCCATCGATGAGGCTTACGGGACGCCGCCGTCCGGCCCCGCTGTGCAAAGTTTTCTCAGCGGTCATATTTATACCAAGCTGGTCGGTTCGGCCTTCAAGCTCAATGTCGCCGCACTCTCCAATAACCAGATCCAGACCGCCTATGTGCTTTCTGGCAGCAAAGCGGTGACGGTCAAGCTGGTGGATAATAGCGATGGCGCGTGTGTTATCGACAATACGCAAGCCAATTACTGCAATAGCGCTTGTACCAATAAAGCTGCAGTAACCGGCGGCAGTCAGGTATTAACCTTCACCTCCAGCGATGCCGGCAAAAAACTGTCGGGTAATTTCACCTTGAATTCGGCATATCGCAACCTGGTTGCCGTTATCAGCGACGGCACAGTCAATGCCTGCTCGACGGATGCCTTTTCGGTCCGTCCGGCCAGTGTGGTATCGGTGACGACATCCAATGCAACGAATACAGCGACTACCGGCACGCCGGTCTTCAAGGCCGGCAGCACCAACTTCTCCCTGACCGCTGTAACCGCCGGTATCAGCGGCTATCCCGACGGTTATAACGGCGTGCTGAAGATCAATAATGCCACCGTTCAGCCGGTCAGTCCCGCCACGGTTGCCGGAACGCTGTCGGGGACTTTCCCTGCCGCCGTCTCCGGTACGGCGGCGTCGACAGCGACGGCTAATACCTTGACTTATAGCGAAGTGGGTGCCTTCTACTTGCCCGGCTACGATCCGAATTCGGATACCACTTCCCTGCGCGGCGTTTTTGACGGCGTCGCCACCGCGACCGAATGTACCGCCCCCGGACTGACGCAGGCGCAGTGCGACGCGCTTAAGGCGGCCACCTGGACCGGGGTGGACAGCATCAGCAGCAAGGGCGATTGCGTGGCAGACAGCTATGCCAATGTTAAAAACGCCAGCGGCAAATACGGCTGCAATTTCGGGCTTGCTGCCAATACGACGGCTTTTGGGCGTTTTATTCCCGATCACTTCGTCCTGACCGGCGGTTATATGGGGAATCGTGCCGATTTGGCAACGACCGGTAATATTGCCAGCGGCAGTAGCGCATTAACGGTCGCCTCGGTTGCCAATATCCGGGTTGGCGGAACATTGACCGTTGCGGGCGCCGGCGCATCCGGGGGTGCGTTGTCAAGCACAGTCATTGCTGTGAATTCGGGCAGTAAAGTGGTGACTTTGGCTGCCGCTGCGACGACGACAGTCAGCGGCGCTTATGTCCTGCCCGATAGTTTTACCTACATGGACGAACCCTTGCTTGCCGGCTTTACGCTGACCGCCCAGAACGCTAGCGGCGGGACCACGCAAAACTATACCGGGAGTCTGGCCAAACTCGATGGCACTGTCGCCGCGAACTGGAACTGGAATAATTTTGCAACCAGTCCTTCCATCGGCCCTGGCGCCGTTAACGCGACGACGCCATTAACGGCGCGACTGTCCACCGCAGTCGGCAACCCGGTCGGCAGCTTTGTCGCCGGGGTGGGGGCGTTCAGCGCGCAATTGACGCTGACCCGATTGAGCACTGCGCCCGATGGCCCTTATCCCACCGTACAGTTCGGGGTTGCGCCGCAGGACAGCGACGGCGTGAAGCTGGCGTCTTTTAACCTGGACGCCCAGGGGGCGGGTAGTATGCCGGCCGCAGCGTCCACGCCGCCGGACGGCACCACGGAGCGGGCGTTGCTGGGCAACCTGAGTCTGCGCTTCGGTCGCCTGTGGCTAGGCAACGCTTACGGTTCGGAAAAAAGCAGCCTGTCCCTGCCTTATGAAGTGCAGTACTGGAACGGGCTGGCTTTTGTTAAAAACACAGCAGACTATGCGACTGCTTTGACAGCAGCCAATTTCGGTTTGGGCAACTACAAGAATTCGGTTAATGCGACCAATTTGCCAGCAACGGCATTGACGCTGGGCACCTACAGCACCGGCAGCGGAAGCGTGACACTGGCGGCGCCGAACGCGTCAGGCAGCGCCGACGTGGTGGCCATACTCGGCAGCCCGCTGAATATGTGTACGGTCTGGACGCCAACTTATCCGTCCGGTACGCCTGTTGTTGCAACGTATCTGCGTGGTAACTGGTGCGGCGGCAGCTACGTCAAAGACCCGGCAGTGCGGGCGACGTTCGGTATCTTCGGCTCCAGCAGCAAGAAGGGTGTGATTTATTTGCGGGAGAGTTATTGAGCAGATGGAGTAGTGTAGTGCTGGTACAGACAGGTATTAAAACGGGATAGGCAATATCGGCGAATTTGCAACAGGGTGCAGCTTGATAGAGACTGTCACGGGGCGATGTTACTCACCCCGTGCAGATAAGACCTAACTAAACAATTAGTTTGTACAAGGTATATAGGCTGTCGCAGTTTTGCTATTTACGCTGGTCAGTGTGCATTGTATGGTGGCGCCAGCAGTACAAGCTGAAATTGTACCCGCAGAAATTTTGTATTGGCCGGAGGTTGGTGTAGCTCCTACTAAGGTTGCGCTGCCAGTGAGCAATGAGGCTTGGTTTGCAAGTACGGAATTTTGCGCACCTGCACAAGCATCTGTTGGGTCGGTAATCGGTTTGCCGCTTACATTGCCGACTTTAACTGCACTGTAGTTAATAGCGCCAGCCGAGCTGAGCGCGCCAGCTACACCTGCCGTAGCAGCCTGTTCGGCATCGCCGCTCAGGTCAACGAATTTCGGCAATGCCGTCGCAGCCAAAATTCCCAAAATAACGATCACGACGACTAATTCGATCAAGGTAAAACCGGTTTGAGCTTGTTTCATTTTGAGTTCCCTAAGCTATTGGCAAAAGTGAGCGGCAGTTATTTATAGTTACGGCTGAATCATACAATTCTTAAGAGCACATGGCTAGTGTGGCGTTAACGGTATAGGTCGGCGGAGTGTCGGCAATGGCGGGCGGGGTGTAGCCGATGGTGCAATTCGCTGTGCCGCCGGTGTGATTGACGTCGACGGCGGCGATTACCGGCAGGGTCAGGCCTGTGATGACGTAATCGGGTTCGGACAGGCCGGCTAGCGGGACGATGGATGCGGCATTGGGGTAGCCGTAGGTGTAACTTACCACGGTGCCTTCGATGACGATGCCGGGCGTGCCGCTGTAGCTGCTGCTGTAGCCGCGGGTGAGCAGGGTAGCGTGCGCCATGGCGGCGGCGGATTTGACCGAACCCATCGCGCCGTTCATTTTGGCGAGCCGGGCGTCGGCCTGGATGGCAGTGAATTTGGGCAGTGCGATGGCGGCCAGTATGCCGAGAATGGTGATGACCACGACCAACTCGATCAGGGTAAAACCGGTCTGTTTATTTATATTCTGCTTCATGATGTTCTCCATGCGCTGTACGTTAATCCGTTTATTTGTGCAATGCAACCTTGCCCAGATCCCAGATCGGCAGGAATACGCCCAGTGCCAGTATCAATACTAGTACACCCAGACCGATAATCAAGATCGGCTCGATCTGCGAGGACAGGGTTTTGAGTTCGTAATCGACTTCACGTTCGTACATGTGCGCGATTTCTTCCATCAGGTTGTCGAGATCGCCGGTTTCCTCGCCGACGGCGATCATTTGCAGCACTACCGGGGTGAATACGTTGGCGGTGGCGGCAGTGCGCAGTATGCTTTCGCCGCGCTCGATGCCGTCGCGCATCTGTTCGATGCGGCTGGCGATGTAGGCGTTATCGACGGTCTGGGCGACGACATTGAGGCTCTGGATGATAGGTACGCCGCTCTTGCTGGCGAGCGCGAAGCTGCGGGCAAAGCGCGCCAGCGTGCCTTTGAGGATGATTTTGCCGGCAATGGGGATGTGCAGTTTGATTTTGTCCCAGCGATAGCGGCCAGCTTCGGTGCCGATATAGTATTTGAAGGCGATGACGCTGCCGATGAGGATGGCGAGCATCAGCCCCCAGTAATGCACCATGAAATTCGAGGTGCCGATGAGGATTTGCGTGACCATCGGCAGCTCGGCATTAAATCCTGCATAAACCTTGGCGAAGGCGGGAATGACGAAGAGATTGATGACGCCGATGGCGATAGCCATGGCGATGACGACGAAGCTGGGATAGCGCAAAGCGGTGCGCACGCGTTCGCCCATTTCGCGTTCGAATTCGAGATGGTCGAACAGACGCAGGAATACGTCTTCCAGCCGGCCGGTCATTTCGCCGACGCGGATCATGCTCAGGTAGAACGCCGAAAATACAGTGGGGTGGCGCTGCATGGCGGCGGACAGTTCGCGTCCGGCGTCCAGCGATTCGCGTAAATCCTGGATGACGCCGGCAAAGGTCTTGTTGACGGCGGATTCCTGCAACCCGGCCAGACCGCGCATGATGGGGACGCCCGCCTTGAGCAGGGTGTAGAGTTGGCGGCTGAATAATTGCACGTCTATGGCGGTGACTTTGACTTCGGTGAGTTTTTTCCACCAGTTGTCACCGGTTTTTGCGTTCGGGTTGGCGGCGGGCCTGATGTCGACTGGCGTGACGCCGGTGTTGATCAGCAAGTCGGCAACGCTGCCGCTGTCGGCGCTTTCCAGCGTGCCTTCTACCAGCTCACCGCGTGCATTGCGGGCTTTATACGCAAAAAATGGCATGGATGTGCAAGTCGTAAGTTAAATGACGAATAGGGCGGTATGCATGATTGATAACATCTTCAATCATCGAACTGGTTGCTGATGCGCATGGCTTCGGCTATCGTGGTTTTGCCTGCAGTTACGAGCGTGACGGCATGGCGGCGCAGGGTGTTGCCGGCCATCTGCTGCTCCGCGGCGCGTAGAAAGTCGGCGGGGTCGGCCTGATTGGCAGCTTCGGCAACCGCATTGGTGATCTCTAGCATTTCATACACGCCGACGCGGCCGCTGAAGCCGGTGTGATTGCAATTGGTGCAGCCTCGGCCGTGCTGGTAGGGATGCTGGTCGACTGTGTCGCCGAGCTCGGATTTGAGCCACAAATGTTCGGCAGGCGTGGGCGTATAAGGCTCGTTGCAACTGTCGCAGACGACGCGCACCAGACGTTGCGCGAGTACTGCCTGTATCGAGGTGGCCACCATGTAGCGCGGTACGCCCATATCCATCAGGCGGATGGGCGTACTGGCGGCGTCGTTGGTGTGCAGCGTGGAGAGCACCAGGTGACCGGTGATGGCGGCGCGCATGCCGATCTGGGCAGTTTCCTGGTCGCGCATTTCGCCTACCAGCACGACATCCGGATCCTGACGCAGCGCGGCGCGCAGCACGCGGGCGAAATCGAGCTCGATCTTTTCGTTGACCTGCACCTGATTGATGCCGGGCAGGCGGTACTCCACAGGATCTTCGACGGTGATGACCTTGAGCGCTGGGCTGTTGAGTTCGGACAGCGCGCCGTACAGGGTAGTGGTTTTGCCGCTGCCGGTGGGGCCGGTGACGAGTATGAGGCCGTTGGGCCGTTTCAGTATGGCGCGAAAGCGCGTCAACATGGCCGGCGGCATGCCGATGGCGCTGAGGTTGAGGGTATTGCCGCTTTGGTTGAGCAGGCGCATTACCACTGATTCGCCGTATTGTGTGGGCATGGTGGAGATACGCACGTCGATGGATTGCTGTTTGACCTTGATCGCGAAGCGGCCGTCCTGCGGCAGACGTTTTTCGGAAATATCCAGCCCCGACATGAGTTTCAGGCGCAATGCCAGCGCCGGTGCGATCTTGATATCGGCACGCGTTTGCAGGTTGAGTACGCCGTCGATGCGGAAACGGATATGCAGTGCATCCTGTTGCGGTTCGATATGGATGTCTGAGGCGCGTACCTGCGTGGCGTCGTCGAACACCGATTGCAGCAGTTTGACCACGGGGGCGTCTTCGCTGCCCGAGCTGACGCCCAAACCGAAATCGACGTAGCTGTCGCCCAGATCCTGTTCCAGTTCGCGCGCGAGGTCGGTGATTTCGCCGGTTTTGCGGTAAATCCGGTCTATGGTCTGCAGTAAGGCGTTTTCGTTGACGACGGCGAGTTCGATGTTCTTTTTGACGACGCGGGCAATTTCGTCATACACATACAGATCGGTGGGGTCGGTCATGCCGATCAGCGCACTGTCGCCGCGATCTTCCAGCACGATGGCACGGAAGCGCCGCGCCTGCATTTCCGGCAGCAGGCGCGTGGTTTCCGGTTTGATGTTGTAGTTCTTGAGGTGGATGAACGGGATGTTGAGCTGCCGCGCAATGGCATCGGCGATCTGGTCTTCGGTGATGAAGCCGTTTTCGACCAGAAATCTGCCCAGTTTTCGTCCGCTTTTCTTTTGTTCTTCCAGCGCCAGCTGGAGTTGGGCTTCGGACAACAGTTTTTGTCGAACGAGTAATTCCCCAAGGCGGATTTTTTCCGGGCGTGCCATATGCCATCCTGTGCATAATTTGTATGGGTATTATCTTAACGCGAATTTGGCTGAAATGGGCGCTTGTCGTTAATTTGTCATATTGGTGCGTTATTTTGGAGTGCTGGGTAGATTGAGGGAGAGTCACATGTTGCAACGTGAAAAATTGCTGGACATTATGGACAGGCGGGCGCTGCACCCGCTGTTTCAGCCTATCATGGATTTGCATCACGGTAATGTGATCGGTTACGAGGGTCTGATACGCGGTCCGGTCGGGACCGATTTGCACATGCCGCAGGCGCTGTTTCAGGCGGCCGAGCATACCGATTTGCTGGTACGGCTGGAAATGCTGTGCGTTTATACGGTGATGACGCAATTTGTGCAGGCGGGTTTGCCGGGCCGGCTGTTCGTCAATATCAGCCCGTTTGCATTGCTGGCGGGCGCATTGTCCGATCCGCTGTTAAATGATCTGGTAGGCGAGCATAGCGCGTTGAAGGACAGAGTGGTATTCGAAATTACCGAAGGCTCTCCGCAGATGGATAGCGCATCGGTCGTGGCCGGTTTGATGACGCTGCGCGAGCGCGGTTTCAAGATAGCGCTGGACGATCTGGGCGAAGGGTTTTCCAGTTTGCGTTTGTGGTCCGATGTGCGTCCCGATTTCGTCAAGCTGGACAAACATTTCGTAACCGGGATCGACAAGGATCCGGTGAAGCTGCAGTTTGTACGCTCGATCAAGCAGATCGCGGAAAAAAGCAATGCCATCATTATCGCCGAGGGTATAGAGCATCGGGCCGAATTGCTGATTTTGAAGGAAATGGGTATATGCCTGGGACAGGGGTATTTTATCGGACACCCTGTCGTGCAACCGAAACATGTAGCGAGTGCGGCTGCACAGGCTTGTTTCGACAGTGCGCTGATCAGCGCCAATCCATGGTCGAAAATGGTGCTGCAGCGCGGCCGTCAGGTCAGGTTGCTGCTGACCGAAGTGCCGACGGTGACGGTGCAGACGACCAGCGAAGATGCGCTCAAGATATTGCTGGCCAACCCCGAGCTGAATGTATTGCCGGTGCTGGACGGCAAGTTGCCGGTCGGTTTGCTGAACCGCACCATGGTGGATAAGTTTTCGCACGGTTACATACGCGACTTGTATAGCCGCAAATCGTGTACGGTTTTTATGGAAAAGGCGCCGTTGATCGTCGATGTGGAAATGTCGGTGGTGGCGCTGAGTCAGCTGGTACTGATGCAGGGCCAGAAACGTTTTGCCGACGGGTTCATCCTGGTGCGGGACGGTGCCTATGCCGGGATCGGGTCGAATTTTGCGCTGATGCAGGAAATGACCCGCCTGCAGATACAGGAAGCGCGCTACGCCAATCCGCTGACGATGTTGCCGGGCAATGTTCCCATCAATGAGCAGATGGAATTGCTGATGGGCAACGGCCAGCAGTTTTGCGCCTGCTATGTCGATCTGGATTATTTTAAACCGTTTAACGATGTGTTCGGTTACCGGCGCGGCGATGAGTTGATCAAGCTGACTGCGGAAGTGCTGGTGGGGCATGCCGACAAGGATATCGATTTTGTCGGTCATATCGGCGGCGACGATTTTTTCCTGCTGTTCCAGAGCCACGATTGGGAGCAACGCTGCGAGTCGGTATTGCTCGCGTTCGATACGGCGATAAAGACTTACTTGCAGCACGAGGATCTGGGCGACGGTTGTTACGTTGCCGAGGACAGGCGCGGCAATCGCGCGGAATACAGCTTCCCCAGTTTGTCTATCGGCGCGGTGCCGGTGGGGCGTAATCAATTCCACGAGTGCCATGAAATCGCTGCAGCAGCTACCGAAGTCAAAAAAGCGGCCAAGAAAATATCGGGGTCGTGTCTGTATGTGGATCGGCGCGCGGTGTTGCCGGGGCAAACCAAAGTGCTGGCCGCTGCCTGATCGGGCCTGAAAACCGCTGTTTCTGTTGAAGACAGTAGCGGGTTGACGGGAACGCTTGCTATCATCATGCAATGAGTAATTTATTGCGCGTTGCCAGCTATAACATCCATAAGGGATTTTCGCATTTCAATCGGCGCATGGTGATCCATGATCTGCGCGAGCGTCTGCGCGCGCTGGACGCGGATATCGTATTTCTGCAGGAGGTGCAGGGCAGCCATCTGGGGCATGCGCAACGCTGGCAGCATTGGCCGTCTGCACCGCAATATGAGTTTCTGGCGGATCAGGTGTGGTCCGATTTTGCCTACGGCAAAAATGCGATCTACGATCAGGGGCATCACGGCAATGCCATTCTGTCGCGGTATCCGATCATACGCTGGGAGAATCTGGATATCTCTGCGCATGCGTTTGAGTCGCGCGGCTTGCTGCACGCGGTGATCGCCGTTCCCGGCGTGCCTCATGAGGTACATGTGTTTTGCGTGCATCTGGCGCTGTTTGAACATAGCCGCAAACAGCAGCTGGTCATGCTGCAGCGGCGTGTCAGGGAAGAAGTGCCGGAAGCGGCGACGCTGATTATCGCCGGGGATTTCAACGATTGGCGCGGTCATGCCGGCCGCGAATTTGCACGTGAGCTGGGGTTGCGTGAGGCGTTCGTGACCTTGCACGGCAAGGCGGCGCGCAGTTTTCCGGCGCAATTGCCGTTGCTGTCGCTGGACCGGATTTACGTACGCGGCTGGGATATACGCGAAGCGAAAGTGTTGCACGGCATGGACAACTGGCGCTGTTCGGATCATGCGGTATTGATGGCGACGCTGGGCGCCTTCGATGAATGACTTGCTGCCCGGCAATCGGCTGGATTTGCTGGAGAGCGGCACGGCGTATTTTCCGGCGTTGTGCGCGGCGATAGATGCGGCGCAGTACGAGGTCGATTTGCAGACCTATATTTTCGCCGATGACGCTACCGGCACCATGATCGCGGAGGCTTTGTCGCGCGCGGCGCAACGCGGCGTGCGGGTGCGGGTGCTGGTCGACGGTTTCGGTTCGCGCGGATTGTCGCCGAAACTGATACGCGATTTGCAAAATGCGGGCGTGAGCTGGCTGGTGTTTCGCCCGGAATACGCCTGGACCACGTTGCGTCGGCACCGGTTGCGGCGTTTGCACCGCAAGGTGACGGTGATCGATGCCGGTATCGCCTTTATCGGCGGTATCAATATTATCGACGATATGGATACGCCGGGGCAGATTCCGCCGCGTTTCGATTATGCGGTACGCGTGCAAGGGCCGATATTGTCCCGCATCGTGCCGGATGTGCGGCGGCTGTGGTCGTTCGTGTGCTGGACGCAGAACCGCACGGAGTGGCGCGTGAATAAACGTGCGCCGATCGAAGCGCGTCCGGCAGGGCAGGATCGTGTCGCATTTCTGGTCAGGGACAATTTCCGCCATCGGCGCGATATCGAGCAGGCCTATCTTGCTGCAATTACCGCTGCGCACGATCATATACTGATAGCCAATGCTTATTTTCTGCCGGGTATGCGTTTTCGTCGCGCATTGATGGAGGCGGCAGAGCGCGGCGTAAAAGTGACGTTGCTATTGCAAGGCCGGATCGAATACCGTCTGATGCATTATGCTTCGCACGCATTATATGGTCAGCTGCTGGGGGCGGGTGTGGAAATTTGCGAGTACCACAAGAGTTTTTTGCATGCAAAAGTGGCTGTGATAGACGAGCATTGGGCGACAGTCGGTTCGAGCAATATCGATCCTTTCAGTTTGTTGCTGGCGCGCGAGGCGAATCTGGTAGCCGAAGCCGACGATTTTGCCCGCAGCTTGCGGCGCGAATTGCTGGCCGCGATGCAGCGCGGCGGGGTGATGGTGCGGCCTGGCGATTGGCAACGGCGTACCTGGTATCGGCGGATATTGCCCTATCTGGCATTGGGTTTGGTGCGTGTACTGATGGGACTGGTGGGTTACGGCAGGGTCTGGTGAGCACATTGCTCGACAAGCCGCGTTGTGTTATAATTTTGAGCTTGTTATTTAATGTTGAATAACAAAATACGCACAACTGTCTAAGCTTAGGGTGTTCTCGTTGAGAATGTTGGGCGACAGTTGGAGGCTTAACCCTAAAGGAAATTATCATGTCTATTACCATGCGTCAAATGCTGGAAGCCGGTGTTCACTTCGGTCACCAAACCCGTTTCTGGAACCCGAAAATGGCACCGTACATTTTCGGTCATCGTAACAAAATCCACATCGTTAACCTGGAAAAAAGCTTGCCCATGTTCCAGGACGCACTGAAATTCGTGCGTAAACTTGCCGGTAATAAAGGTACTGTATTGTTTGTTGGAACCAAGCGTTCTGCGCGTGAAATCGTCCGCGAAGAAGCTGAGCGTGCCGGCATGCCTTATGTGGACAATCGCTGGCTGGGCGGTATGCTGACCAACTTCAAGACGGTCAAGCAATCCATCAAGCGTTTGAAGGATCTGGAAACTTTATTGGGTGATGAAAGCTCAAAGATTCCTAAAAAAGAAGCTTTGGTATTGCAGCGCGAGCTCGACAAGCTGAATCGCAGCCTGGGCGGTATCAAGGATATGGCTGCATTGCCTGATGCGATTTTCGTTATCGACGTCGGTTATCAAAAAGGTGCAGTGGTTGAAGCCAATGCGCTGGGTATTCCCGTGATCGGCGTGGTTGATACCAATAACAGTCCTGCCGGCGTGAATTATATTGTTCCGGGTAACGACGACTCCAGTCGTGCGATTCGTTTGTATGCGCGCGGCGTTGCCGATGCTGTGCTGGAAGGCCGCAGTCAGGCGATAGGCGAAATTCTGGGCGAAGGCGAAGAGTTCGTTGAAGTTGCTGAAGAAGCGACAGCAGCGCAATAATCACCAAAACGCTTAACGAAAAGGGGCTTTCGCCCCTTTTTTTGTAAACTTTGTATCGATTCAATTAAGGAGCAAGCATGGCTGAAATTACAGCAGGTATGGTTAAGGATTTGCGTGAACGCACTGGCCTGGGCATGATGGAATGCAAGAAAGCATTGACTGAAACCAGTGGCGATATGGCAGCGGCAGAAGATCTGCTGCGTATCAAGAGCGGTGCCAAGGCAAGCAAGGCAGCCAGCCGCGGCGGTTCGGAAGGCGTGATCGGCGCGTTTATCAGTGCTGACGGTAAAACCGGCGCGCTGGTCGAAGTTAACTGCGAAACCGATTTCGTCGGTAAAAATGAAGATTTTCTGGCGTTCGCCAAGGCAGTTGCCCAATTGGCCGCCGAACAGAATTGTACCGATAGCGCTGCATTGTCGACGATGGCGATGACCGGCGGTACCGTAGAAGAAGTACGTCAGGCACTGATCATGAAGCTGGGTGAAAACCTGACTATCCGCCGCATTGCACATTATGCGACGGCAGATCGTCTGGTGACTTACCTGCATGGCTCGAAAATCGGCGTGATGATCGATCTGAACGGCGATGAAGTGCTGGGCAAGGATCTGGCCATGCATATTGCCGCCAGCAAGCCGGTGTGTGTGTCCAAGGATCAGGTAGCGCCTGAATTGATCGAAAAAGAACGCGAAATCTATACTGCGCAAGCTGCCGAATCCGGCAAGCCGGCCGATATCGTGGCTAAAATGGTCGAAGGCCGCGTTGCCAAGTATCTGGCTGAAGTTACCCTGCTGGGTCAGCCTTTCGTGAAGAATCCAGACCAGACTGTGGAAAAACTGCTGGCTGAGAAAAAAGCCAAGGTGAATGGTTTCACCATGTTTGTAGTCGGTGAAGGCATCGAGAAGAAAGTGGTCGATTACGCCGCTGAAGTGGCTGCTGCAGCGAAGGTGTAAGCATGAGCGCGCCAGTGTATAAGCGTATATTGCTCAAGCTTTCCGGCGAAGCCTTGATGGGTGAAGATAGTTACGGTATCAACCGCGACACCATTACCCGTATTGTCAATGAAGTGAAGTCGGTCGTCGATATGGGGGTGCAGGTTGCCGTCGTGATCGGCGGCGGCAACATCTTTCGCGGCGTGGCGCCGGCTGCGGCCGGGATGGACCGCGCTACGGCGGATTACATGGGCATGCTGGCAACAGTGATGAATGCACTGGCGTTGCAGGACGCTTTCCGGGTTAACGGTGTGGTCAGCCGCGTACAATCGGCGCTGAATATCGAGCAGGTTGCCGAACCGTATATCCGCGGCAAAGCCATCCGTTATCTGGAGGAAGGCCGCGTCGTTATTTTCGGCGCGGGAACGGGAAATCCGTTCTTTACTACCGATACTGCCGCCGCTTTGCGCGGCATGGAAATGAACGCCGATATCGTCATCAAGGCAACCAAGGTAGATGGCGTATATACTGATGACCCGAACAAGAACCCAAACGCAACGCGTTATCAGCGTCTGAGCTTCGACGAAGCCATACAGAAGAATCTGAAAGTGATGGACGCCACTGCGTTTACGCTGTGCCGCGATCAGAAAATGCCGCTGGCAGTGCTGAGTATTTTCAAGCCCGGTGCATTGGCGCGTTTCGTTGCTGGTGAAGATGAAGGTACGTTAGTACATTGTTGAGAGGAAGATTGCATGATTGCTGATGTCAAGAAAACCACTGAACAAAAAATGAGCAGAAGCCTGGAGTCGCTCAAGACCGATCTGGGTAAGGTACGGACCGGTCGTGCTCATCCGGGCATACTGGATCACGTCATGGTCGAATATTACGGTAATCCGGCGTCTATCAATCAGGTGGCCAACGTCACCCTGATGGATGCGCGTACTATTGCGGTACAGCCGTTCGAAGCCAAAATGGTGGGCGCAATCGAAAAAGCGATACGCGATGCCGATCTGGGGCTGAATCCGTCGAGTCAGGGCACGATGATCCGCGTACCCATGCCTGCGTTGACCGAAGAACGCCGCCGCGATCTGATCAAAGTAGTCAAGACCGAAGGCGAAAATGCCAAGGTGGCAGTGCGCAATGTGCGCCGCGATGCCAACGAGCAATTCAAGAAACTGCTCAAGGATAAAGCCATCAGCGAGGACGACGAACGTCGCGCGCAGGAAGATATTCAAAAGTTAACCGACAAATTCATCGCTGAAGTGGATAAAGCACTGGTTGCTAAAGAAGCCGATTTGATGGCGGTCTGAGCGTGAGTATTTTCAGCAGTTCGACGCAAGCCATTCCCGATTCCGTGGCAGTCCCGCGTCACATTGCCATCATTATGGATGGCAATGGTCGCTGGGCCAAGAAACGTTTTATGCCGCGCGTTGCCGGCCATAAACGCGGTGTGGAGATGGTGCGCGAGGTCATCAAGGCTTGTGCGGCGCGCGGTGTCAAGTATCTGACTCTGTTCGCTTTCAGTTCGGAAAACTGGCGTCGTCCGGAAGAGGAAGTGTCGTTGCTGATGGACCTGTTCCGTTATGCGCTGGAAAACGAAGTGACCAAATTGCATAAAAATCAGGTTCGTCTTAAAGTAATAGGCGACTTGTCCCGTTTCGATCCCAAGCTGGTGCAGATGATACATGATTCCGAACGGCTGACTGCCGGCAACGACGGTTTGACGCTGACGATTGCGGCGAATTACGGCGGGCGTTGGGATATGCTGCAGGCGATTACCCGGCTGCTGGCGCATCAGCCGGAGCTGGTCGGCCAGACTTTGGCTGAACATCACCTGGAGCCTTATCTGTCCATGCATTATGCCCCGGAACCGGATTTATTCATCCGAACCGGCGGGGAACAGCGCATCAGCAATTTTCTGCTGTGGCAATTGGCGTACACTGAGCTGTATTTTACTCCAACCTTGTGGCCCGATTTCGATGCAGCGGCGCTGGATCTGGCGATAGTCTCGTTCCAGCAGCGCGAGCGTAGGTTCGGACGTACCAGCGAACAACTTAAATCCCATGCTTCTTAAACGTATATTAACCGCGGTTTTGTTGTTGGCGGGTTTACTCGCAAGTCTATTTTTGTTGCCTGATACATTTTGGGCGTTGGCCATGCTGCTGCCTTTGGCAGTGGGAACGCTGGAATGGGGCAAACTGTCCGGCTTGCCTATGCCTGCGAGATGGCTTTACGCCCTGACAAATGTGGCTCTGGCAGGCGTTGTGTATGTGCTTGATCTGGCCCCCTGGTTGTATCTGGCTGCGGTGATATTATGGTTGATCGTTGTACCGTTGTGGCTCGCGGCGGGCTGGCAACTCAAATCGGCCTGGTTGCGTGTACCGTTGGGCGTGCTGGTACTGCTGCCGTTGTGGGCGGCGCTGGTTGAGCTGCGCGGACACGGTCCGTGGTGGGTGCTGTTGCTGATGGGTGTGGTATGGATAGCCGATACCGCAGCGTATTTCACCGGACGTCAGTTCGGTAAGCATAAATTGGCTCCGCTGATCAGTCCGGGCAAGACCTGGGAAGGTGTCGCAGGTGCGGCAGTTGCCGTCGTGGTGTACGGGGGCATTGTGCTGGCGGTATTGCGCAGCCCTGGATTCGACCCATACGCCTGGGCGTTGCCGATGTTGATGCTGGGTGTGGTCATGCTGTACCTGAGCATACTTGGCGATTTGTTCGAGTCGTGGATCAAGCGCGTCGCCAACGTCAAGGATAGCGGCAATATATTGCCAGGTCACGGTGGTGTACTGGATCGTATCGATGCGCTGACATCGACCTTGCCGGTAGCCGCCTTGATATTGTTGCATGCCGATTTGTTGCAGCGGATTTTATGACTAAAGTACAGAACCTGACTATTCTGGGTGCTACCGGGACGATAGGGGTGAATACCCTGGACGTCGTTGCGCGCCACCCAGATCGTTTCAATGTGGTCGCGCTGACCGCAGGCAATCAGCTGGAAAAGCTGGTTGCGCAATGCAGGCAGCATCAGTCGCGCTATGCCGTGGTGCTGGACGCCGATGCCGCAACGCGCTTGCGTGATCTACTGGCCGCGGCGGGTCTGCAGACACAGGTGTTATACGGTATGGCGGCGCTGGAGCAGGTCGCGTCCATGCCGGAAGTGGATACCGTGATGGCCGCCATCGTCGGTGCAGCAGGCCTGCGCCCGGCCATGGCTGCAGCACGCGCGGGCAAACGTATTTTGCTGGCAAACAAGGAAACGCTGGTGATGGCAGGCAGCCTGTTCATGCAGGCGGTTGCTGCAGGCGGGGCCGAGCTGTTGCCGATAGACAGCGAACATAACGCCATTTTCCAATCCTTGCCGCGCGAATTCGACGGCGATCTGGCCGCGTGCGGTGTGCGGCGCATTTTACTGACTGCCTCCGGCGGGCCGTTTCGTACCACGCCGCTGGCAGATCTGGCGCAGGTTACGCCGGAACAGGCCTGCGCCCATCCCAATTGGGTAATGGGCAAGAAGATTTCGGTCGATTCAGCCACCATGATGAACAAGGGGCTGGAGGTCATTGAGGCGCATTGGCTGTTCAATGCAGCGCCGGAACAAATTCAGGTAGTCATCCATCCGCAAAGCGTGATTCATTCCATGGTCGATTATCTGGACGGTTCGGTGATTGCGCAGCTGGGCAATCCCGATATGCGCACGCCGATCGCTTATGCGCTGGGCTTCCCGGATCGCATTGATTCGGGCGTATCCGCGCTGGATCTGTTCGGTCGCGGCCTGACGTTCGAAGCCCCGGATTACGATCGCTTCCCTTGCCTGAAACTGGCTTTCGATGCGCTGGCGCAGGGCGGCATGCTGCCTGCGGTACTGAATGCCGCCAACGAGTCGGCAGTGGCAACATTTTTGGCGGGTGAGGCAGGATATAGCGATATTGCTGCCAGCATAGAATATGCGCTGGCGCATGCCATTTCCGGAGAACCGGGTTCGCTGGATGATTTGGTTGAAGCGGACGCGCAGGCTCGCCGCGACGCAGAAGCTTATTTGCAAAAACGGAAAGTCGGCTGATGCATCTGCTAAGCACATTGTTGGCCTTTGCCGCCGCGCTGGCCATACTGGTCATTGTGCATGAGGCTGGGCACTATCTGGCAGCGCGCTGGGTAGGGGTAAAGGTACTGCGTTTCTCAGTCGGTTTCGGCAAGCCGTTGTTTACCAAAGTATCGGGGCGCGATGCCACTGAATGGTCATTGGCAGCCATTCCGCTGGGCGGCTATGTAAAAATGCTCGATGAACGCGAGGCACCGGTGGCCGAGGCAGAATTGTCGCGCGCATTCAACCGGCAAACGGTATGGGCGCGGATGCTGATCGTGGTGGCCGGACCGGTAGCCAATTTGCTGCTGGCGGTGTTGTTGTACTGGGGCGCATTTTTGCATGGTGTGCCGGCGATCAAGCCGGTGATGGCTGAGCCGGCAGCCGCATCGGCTGCTGCGCTGGCGGGATTGCATGGCGGCGACGAGATCAGCGCAATCGCAGGCCAGCCGGTACAGAGCTGGGCGGATGTGGAATGGATATTGTTGCGCAGTCTGGATGCGGCTCCGCAGGTGGCGGTGAAACTGGCCGGCGGCGGCGTGCGGCAGCTGGATGTGCGGGGCGCAGCGGTCGGCGATGGCGGCAAGACTGATATCCCTGCGCAGTTGGGGTTGCGTCCGTTTGAACCGGCAGTGCCTGCCGAAATCGGCGAAGTGATGGACGACAGCGTTGCGCAACGTGCAGGGTTGCGTAGCGGCGATATGGTGCTGGCAGTGAACGGTCAGGCTGTTACAATGTGGCCGGATTTTGTGCATTGGGTGCAATCCAGCCCGGCTAAATTGTTGAACGTAGACGTTAATCGTGCCGGGCGTACTGTGAATATTCAGCTGACGCCGAAGCTGGTAAAG
Organism: Sulfuriferula sp.; assembly: GCA_031291235.1. GTDB lineage: Bacteria > Pseudomonadota > Gammaproteobacteria > Burkholderiales > Sulfuriferulaceae > Sulfuriferula. The sequence continues at coordinate 483,199 of JARLJL010000006.1, read as the reverse complement.
GATAACGGCAAGGTCATCGGTAAAATCGGGGCCGGTCCGAAAGTGGATGAAGCCTTGTTCAAGGATATGCTGACGGAAGTGCGCTATCCTATTGGCGGCGCCTTGCAGCAGGCATGCATTAAAACCTGGGAAACTGCCAGTTTTAGTCTGGTGATGATGGGACGGATGATTACCGGCGAAGTGTCCTGGCATAATCTGTCTGGTCCGCTTACCATAGCGGATTACGCCGGTAAGTCGGCACGCAGCGGCGGGCTGGCTTTCATCGGCTTTCTCGCGTTGATCAGCATCAGTCTGGGCGTGCTCAATTTATTGCCGATTCCGTTATTGGATGGTGGGCATTTGATGTATTATATTATCGAAGCAGTTAAGGGCAGACCGCTGTCCGATAGCGTCATGGAATTTGGACAGCGCTTCGGGATGGCGGCATTGCTGACGCTGATGGTGTTCGCTTTTTACAACGACGTTATTCGTTTGTTTGGTTCTCAATAATGCAAAACAAAATCGCTATTGCACTGGTTGCTAGTGCGTGGGCAATGTCTGCTCACGCAATTGACAGTTTCGTGGTCAAGGATATCCGGATTGAAGGGATACAGCGTACCGAAGCCGGTACCGTGTTCAGTTATCTGCCGGTCAAAGTGGGCGAAACGCTGGATGCCGAAAAATCGGCTGCGGCTATCAAAGCGCTCTATGCTACCGGGTTCTTCAAGGACGTGCGCCTGGAAGAACAGGGCGGCGTCCTGATCGTAGTGGTAGAAGAGCGTCCTGCCATTGCCAAAATAGATATTGTGGGCAGCAAGGAATTCACTTCCGAACAAATCAAGGACGGTTTGAAACAGGCGGGTCTGGCGGAAGGACGTATTTTCGACAAGGCCATGCTGGATCGTGCATCGCAGGAAATCAAACGGCTGTATTTCAGCCACGGCAAATACGGCGTGGAAATAGAAACCACGATTACGCCGATGGAGCGCAACCGCGTTGCAATCAGTTTTAACGTCAAAGACGGCGATGTCGCCAAAATCAAGGAAATCAATATCGTCGGCAACAAGGCTTTCACCGAAAAGCAATTGCGCGATCAGTTCCAGTTACGCACACCGGGCTGGTTTACCTGGTACAGCAAAAACGATCAATATTCCAAACAGAAACTGTCGGCGGATCTGGAATCGTTGAAATCGTTTTATCTTAACCAGGGCTATCTGGAATTCAGCATCGATTCCACGCAAGTATCGATTACGCCGGACAAACATGATATTTACCTGACTGTGAATCTGACCGAGGGCGACAAATATACCGTTACCGACGTCAAGGTGGCGGGCGAGACGATGGTGCCGGCAGCCGAACTGCAGAAATTGATTACCATCAAGGCGGGCGAGACCTTTTCCCGCGAGAAAATTACTGAATCTGCGAAAAAAATCGGCGATCGGCTGGGTAATGACGGTTACGCATTTGCCAACGTCAATGCCGTTCCGGATGTGGATAAGGTTAAACATACTGTTGCGTTTACGTTCTTTGTCGATCCCGGTCGTCGGGTTTACGTCAATCGCATCAATATTAACGGCAACACGCGTACCCGCGACGAAGTGATACGCCGCGAATTCCGTCAGATGGAAGGCGGCTGGTATGCGGCAGACAAGATACAGCGTTCGCGCGAACGTGTAGAACGCCTGGGATACTTTGGCGACATCAATGTAGAAACACCGCCAGTGGAAGGCACCACCGATCAGGTAGACGTGAATATGAGCGTGACCGAGAAGGCTACCGGCAACATCATGGTCGGTGCCGGATTCTCTTCGTCAGAAGGGCTGATACTGTCCGGGTCGATTTCGCAGCGCAACCTGTTCGGCAGCGGCAATGCTCTGACCGTAGGCGTCAATAGCGGCGGTATCAACAAGCTGTATTCGGTATCCTATACCAATCCTTACTACACGCCGGATGGATTGAGCGTAGGTTACGACGTTTATCGCCGCGTAACCGATACGACCAGCCTGTCGACTACTTCCAGCTACAAGAACACCACGACAGGTGCCGGGGTGCGTTTTGGAATTCCGCTTAATGAAAAGGATTCGATCAGTCTGGGGCTGGCATACGAGCGCTTCCATTTGTCGCTGAACTCGTTAAGCCCTACGCAATACATTAATTTCGTCAATCAGTATGGCGACACTAACGACACCGTGCGTCTCGATCTGGGCTGGTCGCGCGATAGTCGTGACAGTCTGACCTACCCGACCAAGGGTATGCTGCAGCGCGTATACGGTGAAATCGGCGTACCGCCGGGCAGCCTGAAGTATTACAAGGCGTCCTACCAGCAGCAATGGTTTAAACCGCTCACCAAGGATTTCACGCTGATGCTGAACGGCGAAATCGGTGTGGGCGACGGTTACGGCGGTCAAGGTTTGCCGTTCTTCAAGAATTTCTATGCAGGCGGCGTCAGTTCGGTACGCGGTTACGATACCGCAACGATAGGACCGAAATATCTGGATACATACGGAAATGTGGTGTCTGCAGGCGGTACTCAGCGTATTGTAGGGAATGCTGAGATATTATTCCCCATGCCGGGCATGCAGAATGACAAGTCCGTTCGTTTGAGCGCGTTTTTCGATGCCGGTGAGGTTGCCGGACCGGGCGACTATTTGGGCCGTTACAGCAATTTCTCGTTCCAGGATTTCCGTTTCTCCACCGGCCTCGCCGTGAACTGGGTATCGCCGGTCGGCCCGCTGAAATTCAGTCTGGCACAACCGCTTAATCCGCAAAGCGATGACAAGAAACAGGTTTTCCAGTTCACGTTGGGTCAAGTATTCTAAGGAGTAGCGTTTTGAGCAAGACATGGTTAAAAAGCCTGCTGGCTGCAGTGTTGCTGGTAACCAGCGTATCGTCGCTGGCGGATATGAAAATCGGTTTCGTCAACACTGAACGCGTGTTCCGCGAAGCACCCATTGCCCTGGCTGCGCAGAAGAAACTGGAAAAGGAATTTGCTCCGCGGGATGCTGATCTGCAAAAAATGGCCAAGCAGGCCAAGGACTTGCAAAGTCAGCTGGAGAAGGACGGCGCTACCTTGTCGGACAACGATCGCCGCAACAAGGAACGCGATCTGGCTAATCTGAACCGCGAATATCAGCGCAGCTTGCGCGAATTTCGCGAGGATCTGAATCTGCGCCGTAACGAGGAGCTGGTCAAGGTACAGGATCGCGCCCGCAAGGCCATACAGGCTTACGGCGAATCCGAGAAATATGACGTGATACTGGAAGACGCGGTTTACTTTAGCCCCAAAATCGATATTACCGATCGTATTATTCGTATCTTGTCGCAATAGGTTGTAGGCATGCCGGCTACAGCTTATACCCTGACTGAATTGGTGGCGCGATTTGGCGGCGAAGTGCGCGGCGATGCTTTGGCATCGGTTTCGCAAGTTGCCAGTCTGGCGCATGCCGAGTCGCACCAAATCGCTTTTCTGGCCAATCTCAAGTACCGCGATCAGCTTGCCGAAAGCAGGGCTGGCGCGCTGATTGTCGGTCGCGATATGGCTGAGGCCAGCGACAAGCCGCGCATCGTTACCGAACATCCCTACACCTATTTCGCCAAAGTATCGAATTTGTTCAATCCGCCGTTGCGCGGCGAGCCGGGCATACATCCGGCCGCAGTGGTGCATCCTCACGCGACAATTGGCGATGACGTGCGCATTGCCGCCAATGCGGTGATCGAGCGCGATGCGGTCATTGGTGCAGGATCTACCATCGGTGCCGGCAGCGTGATAGGCGCCGGCAGTTTGATAGGCTGCGATGCGCTGATATATGCCAATGTGACGGTATACCATCGCTGCGTGATCGGCGATCGCGTGATTCTGCACGCCGGTTGTGTGATCGGCGCCGATGGTTTCGGCCTGGCGCCCGATGCCGGACGCTGGCTGAAGATACCCCAGATTGGGCGGGTCGTTATCGGCAACGATGTCGAGATAGGTGCAAATACCACAATAGATCGAGGTGCGCTGGATGACACCGTGATCCACGACGGCGTCAAACTCGATAATCAGATACAGGTAGCCCATAACGTTCACATTGGCGAACACACTGCGATTGCCGCATGTACCGGAATTGCAGGCAGCGCTCATATCGGCGCGCATTGTACGATAGGCGGAGCGGCCATGATATTCGGTCACATAGAAATTGCCGACCGGGTCAATATTTCGACCAACACCCTGATTACCAAATCGCTGCCGAAATCAGGCACATATACTTCTGCCTTGCCGTTTTCGGAACACAGCGAATGGTTGAAAAACGCGGTGCAAATGCGCCATCTGGACAGTATGGCCAAGCGCTTGCGTGCAATGGAAAAACAGCTGGAAACATTGGAGAAGAAAAACAAATGAATAGCATGGACATCAACGAAATCATGGCGTATCTGCCGCATCGTCCGCCGTTTTTGCTGGTAGACAGGGTGATCTTTCTGGAACCCGGCAAGAGCATTACCGCCTTGAAGAACGTAACGATGAACGAACCTTTTTTTACCGGCCATTTTCCCAAGCATCCGGTGATGCCAGGGGTGCTGATACTGGAAGCGCTGGCCCAGGCAGCTGCGCTGCTGTCCTTTAAAACGGTAGGCAATGCGCCCGATAGCGACGCCATAGTCTATTTTGCAGGCATAGACGGAGCGCGTTTCAAGAAACCAGTCATGCCCGGCGATCAGCTGGTTTTGCATGTGGAAATCCTGCGTAACCTGAAAGGTATCTGGAAGTATGCGACCTATGCGGAAGTGGACGGCCAGCGCGTTGCGGAAGCCGAAATGATGGCAACCTTGCGCTAATTACCGGAAGCCTAGTTCAATGATACATGAAACAGCAATTATTCATCCTGGCGCGCAGCTGGGCATGAATGTCAGTGTCGGGCCGTACAGCATTATCGGCGAACACGTACAGATCGGCGACGGAACCACGGTCGCCGCCCATGTGGTGATCAATGGGCACACCAGCATAGGCTGCGATAACCGGATTTTCCAGTTCTGTTCGCTTGGCGAGATTCCGCAGGACAAGAAATACGCAGGCGAACCGACGCGACTGGAAATAGGCGACCGCAATGTCATACGCGAATTCTGCACATTCAATCTGGGTACAGTGCAGGATGCAGGCGCGACACGAGTGGGCAACGATAACTGGATTATGGCCTACGTTCATCTGGCGCATGATTGTCAGGTAGCAAACAATACGATATTTGCCAACAACGCTTCACTGGCAGGCCATGTGCACGTCGGCGACTATGCGATATTGGGCGGATTTACCGGCGTGCATCAATTCTGCAAGATTGGTGCGCATGTGATGACCGGCATTTCCAGTGTGGTATTCAAGGATATTCCGCCGTACGTCATGGCCGCCGGGCAACCGGCAGCGCCGCACGGTATCAATAGCGAGGGCTTGAAGCGACGCGGGTTTTCGCCGGCGGCACTGACCGGACTGAAGCGGGCTTATAAAACGCTCTACCGGGAAGGTCTGAGCTTTGGCGAAGCACAGGCAAAACTGGCATTGCTGGCTGCAGAGGTGCCTGAAGTCGCCCTGATGTCGGATTTCCTGACGCAATCAGACCGCGGGATCATACGTTAATCATGGAAGCCAAAAGTCGACCGCCGCGGATAGCCATAGTCGCCGGCGAAGCTTCCGGCGATCTGCTCGGCAGTCATCTGATACGCGCGATCAAGGCGCGCTGCCCGAATGCCGAATTTTTCGGCATCGCCGGCCCCAAAATGGTATTTGCCGGCGCCCGCAGTCTGTTTTCGATGGAAAAGCTGTCGGTTAACGGTTACGTGGAAGTGCTGCGTCATTTGCCGGAAATACTGGGGATACGACGTCAGCTCAAGCGCGCCATCCTGGCCGATCCGCCGGATCTGTTCATTGGCATAGATGCACCGGATTTCAATCTCGGGCTGGAAATCGCATTGAAAGCGCGTGGCATACCTACCGTGCATTATGTCAGCCCGTCGATCTGGGCCTGGCGCGGCGGACGTATCAAGAAAATAGCCCGTGCCGTATCCCACATGCTGGTGGTTTTTCCGTTCGAAGAAGCGATTTATCGTAACGCCGGCATACCGGTGACTTATGTCGGCCACCCGCTGGCCGACATGCTGCCGGAACATCCCGACCGTCAAGCAGTACGTGAACGGCTGAATCTGTCGCTGACCGCACCCATTATTGCTCTGCTGCCAGGTAGCCGTGTGGGCGAACTGAAGCAGCATGCGCAGTTATTTGTGGAAACTGCGCAGCTGGTACAGGCGCGCCATCCGGAGGTACGTTTCGTGGCGCCGCTAATCAGCCGTGCGACACGCGAGATGTTTACCGCGGCGCTGCACGCTTGCGACCATCCGCCCCATATTCAGATCATGATAGGCCATGCCGATTATGCGATGACTGCAGCCGATCTGGTGCTGGTTGCATCGGGTACGGCAACGCTGGAAGCAGCATTGCTTAAACGTCCGATGGTGATTACCTATCGTGTTCCCAAACTGACGGCCTATCTGATGCGCAAGCGAGCCTATCTACCATGGGTAGGCTTGCCGAATATACTGGCCAACCGCGATGTCGTGCCCGAGCTGGTGCAGGAGCAGGCAACCGCGCCGCAACTGGCCGACGCACTGGTTGCCATGCTCGACGACAAAACTCGGTGCGAGGAGATAGAGGCCGAGTTTACGCGTCTGCATCAGTCATTGAAGCAGAATACAGCGGAAAAAATGGCGGAAGCCGTGCTGCCTTATTTGCGCAACAAGTGCGCAGCCAGGATTGCAACGTAATGCCGGCAGCGAGAGGTAGTCAGCCATGACAGAATACGTAACGGCTACTTCCGTCGAGCGCTCAACGACTATCAGGCTGGTGTGCGGCGTCGACGAGGCCGGTCGCGGACCGTTGGCCGGTGCCGTCTATGCGGCGGCTGTGATCCTCGATCCGGCGCGGCCGATCGACGGTTTGGCCGATTCCAAAAAACTTACTGCCAGACGCCGCGATCAGCTGGAAGCGTTGATTATCGAACGTGCGCTGGCGTATGCCGTATGTTTTGCGACGGCGGCCGAAATTGACAGCATCAATATCCTGCAAGCGTCATTGCTGGCCATGCAGCGCGCGGTCATGGGATTGTGCATGCGGCCCGACGAAGTACTGGTGGACGGATTGCATTGTCCCAGAATAGACATGCCCAGCCGCGCGATCGTACAGGGAGATGGATCGGAACCGTGCATCTCGGCGGCTTCCATACTTGCCAAGACTGCGCGCGACCGGGAACTGTTGCGCCTGCACGGGCTCTACCCGCAGTACGGCTTCGATCGGCATAAAGGTTATCCGACGCCGGAACATCTGGCAGCACTGGAACAATACGGCATTACACCGGAACACCGGCTGAGCTATGCACCGGTCAAACGGGTGACACAGCAGGGTGTATTGCGATTCTGAAATAATCCACGGAAAGGGAATTAAATGATACTGGCCAAGTTTTTACATGTACTCAGCGTAGTCATCTGGGTAGGCGGGATGTTCTTTGCCTATATGGCGTTGCGCCCGGTTGCGGCAGAGTGTCTGGAACCGCCGCAGCGGCTGAATTTGTGGGAAGGCGTATTCGGCCGTTTTTTTCTGTGGGTATGGGCTGCCGTTGCACTGATATTGTTTAGTGGTTTGTACATGATGGCGTTGCTCGGTAAACCGCCGGTTTACGTGATGATCATGTTTACGCTCGGCGTCGTCATGATGCTGTTGTTCGCACATGTGTTTTTTGCGCCGTACAAACGCCTGAAACGCGCCGTTGCCGCTCAGGACTGGAAAGCAGGCGGCGCCGCACTCGGCCAGATTCGCAAGCTGATTGCGATCAATTTGAGCCTCGGTCTGCTGACGGTGGGTGTCGCCACGCTGGGCGTTGCTCTGGGGTAATTTCAGCCGGATAGTTTCAGGCAGTGCGCCAGTATCGGCGTTAGCAGTGCTGCGCCCAGATGGCGGCTGCGGGCAATGCTCCAGCCCTGCTGCGGATCGGGCAGGTCGGCGTTATCCTTGAACGGCATCTCCAGCGTCAGCGACACGCAGCCGAAGTGATTCCCCACATATTTGGAAGCCAGCGTCAGCATTTCATCGGAAAAACGATCAGGCGCATAGCCGTATTGCGTCTGGAAATCCGGGCTGGCCTGTTGCAGCAGACGAGTGAATTCGAATTGCTGTGCGATCAGTTCCGGTGCGTAACCCGGTATCATCTCGCAGCCGTCGGTAAATACGTAAGGAATGGTTTCGTCGCCGTGGATGTCGAGAAATAAAGCTGCGCCGGTGTTGTGCATGGCCTCGCGTACATGAAATACTTCCGGGCTGCGTTCGAGGCTGGGCTGCTGCCATTCCCGATTGAGATTGACGCCGACGGCGTTGCTGCGCAAGTTGCCGTGCACCGCGCCATCCGGGTTCATGTTGGGCACGATGTGCAGCGTGGCGAGCTGGGCGAGGCGGCGCGAGGTCGGATCGGTCGTATCGGTGAGTCGGTCCAGTAAACCTTCTACCAGCCATTCCGTCATGGTTTCTCCGGGGTGTTGCCGGGCAATGATCCATATCGGCAAGATGCCTTTGCCCCAGCGGATAACGTCCATGGGGCGTCCCTCCACACTGTTACCCAGCGTATCGACATGCACGTGTTCGGCAGTAGCGATACGTGCGACCAGATCAAGATGGCGCTCGTAAGCATAAGGGGCGAAATAGGCATAATACACATCGTCGTGTTGCGGACGATGGTGTAGGGTCAATATCTGACCATCGTATTCGGTAGGGACGCGAAACCAGTCGCGGCGGTTATAGCTTGCCATCGCCTGATAATCCTGCCAGCCGCCGGCATAGGTGCAGTCGCCCGCGTTTAGCAGATGCATGGTGAGAGTCGTATCGGCAACGCCGTGAACGCGGAAATAAAACCACTGGCGAAACTCGGCAGCATTATCGGCGCGGATATTTAAACGGATATTGGCGGGGTAGGTTGCGGACAGAACTTCAATCGCACCGGCATCGAACTGACTGGTGATCAACATGGCATTTACGGTTTAATCGGCTAAAGCGCAAATTAAACCGTAACTGCGGGTGAAACGCCAGAGAATTACTTGGCTTTGCAGGTTTTGATGCCGAACGGCAGATAAGCCGGGCACCAGCCGATAATGCCGGTTGCCAGAGGCACTACGCCGATCCAGCCCCAGGCGCCTATCGTGTTGGTAGCGGCCAGGCCAATCAGAACCAAACCTGCAATGATACGAATCACGCGATCGATACCGCCTACGTTATTTGTCATGATGCTCTCCTGTTTAGATGGGTGACAGACTCATTAAAGCATATTGCGGCGGCAAATGTATGTGATGGAAGTTACACAGCGGCAAGTTTACGAGGATATGGCTCGCAAACCGGCCGGATTGACGATTTCGATCTGTTCTCGGCCAAGTTGGATCAGGCCCTGGGATTCGAAACCCTTGAGCAGACGCGAAACCATTTCGCGTACGCTGCCGAGCTCGTTGGCAAGCTGGGCGTGGGTGGTGTGAATGATGCGGCCGTGTCCCAGCAATTTGGCAGCAAGCCGCGCATCGAGGCGGCGGAAGGCGATTTCTTCGACCAGTGTCATCAGATCGCTCATGCGTTCCGCAAACAGTCCCAGCACGTAATCGCGAAATGCAGGGTAGATCAGCCAGCTGCGGAATGTCGCGACAGACAGCATATGGATATGGGTAAGCGATTCGGTAATGCCGCGGGCATCGTAGCGGCTGCCATTGATCAGGCAGCTGGTGGTGACGATGCAGCTCTCTCCCGATTGTACCCGGTATAACGGAATTTCACGGCCATTCTCGGTTTGCTTGTAGACGCGAATGCCGCCATCGACGACCAGCGGAAAACCCTGGCAAGGCTGGCCTTCGGTGAACAGCAGGGTGCCGGCTGCCAGCGCTAGCGGGTCTTTGCGCTCCAGGGTCGGCACAATATCGGGTATCTGCGCCAGCATCGGGTAATGGGCGAACAGCGCGTCCACAGTTCAGCGATTGACGGCTGTCAGCATCAGCTGTTTCATGTCGCGTATTGCCGCTTCCCAGCCGACGAACAATGCCTGGGCGACGATGGCGTGACCGATGTTGAGTTCGGCGATGCCGGGAATGGCGGCGACAGCCTGTACGTTGTGATAATGCAGGCCGTGCCCGGCATTGACCTGCAAGCCCAGCGCGTTACCGTATGCCACTGCGCGCACAATGCGTTGCAGTTCGCTGTCTTCATCGCGGCGGTTTTCCGCATCGGCAAAGCGACCGGTGTGGATCTCGACTACCGGCGCGCCGCAGGCACGGGCGGCATCCAGCTGACGTTCGTCGGCATCGATAAAGAGAGATACGCGAATGCCGGCATCTGCCAATATACTACAGGCGCGTTTGACCTTGTCGAGCTGACCGGCCACATCCAGCCCGCCTTCGGTGGTGAGCTCTTCGCGACGTTCGGGTACCAGGCAAACATCTTCCGGTTTGACTCGGCAGGCGATGCCCAGCATTTCGTCGGTGACGGCCATTTCCAGATTCATGCGCGTGGTGAGCACCCGGCTCAGCGTATCCACGTCGTGATCCTGGATATGACGGCGGTCTTCGCGCAAATGCAGGGTGATGGCGTCCGCACCTGCCATTTCGGCAACGAGTGCGGCCTGTACCGGGCTGGGATAGCGCGTGCCGCGTGCTTGACGGATGGTGACGATGTGGTCGATGTTAACGCCGAGCTGGATCATAGCTGTTGTAAATCCTTGAGTAATTCTCGCGCGTGCAGGGTTTGTCCGGCGAGGTGATGGTTAATGATGTGCCGCATCAGCTGCTTGCCCTGCATCAGGCTGGCGGGGTCGGCATAATCGCCGCTGGCCAGATCGAGCAGCGTCTTGCCGCGCAGGATCAGGCCGTCGCGCGTGTGCTCGGCGCTAGTCTGGCAGGCGCCGCGTTCGCAGACGTAGCTATAGAATAATTCCGCTACCACAGGTTTGCCGCTGTCGGCTTCGTGGGTAAACGGCTGTGCGTAGCCGAGTTCGGCAAGCAGGCGCTGTTCGAAACGGCGCAGGATGATGGCGTAGCCGGTCTGATTCAGACCGGGTGTGGCGAGCGCCTGTAAGGTGGCATGATAATCGTCGAACAGTTGCGGGTGAGGGTCGTCGCGTGCCAGCAGTTTGAGCATGAGCTCGTTGATGTAAAAGCCGCATAACAGCCCCATGCCCTGCGGCAGCGCCAGCCCGCCCTGCCATTCGGCCTTGTGCAGGGTGCGCAGCTCGTTCTTGCCGGCGAATGACAGCAGCAGCGGGGTGAAGGCCTGCATCAGGCCGCGTAATTGCGAGCGCGGACGGCGTGCGCCGCGCGCCACCAGCGCGACGCGTCCGTGTTCGCGGGTGAAGGCTTCGATAATCAGGCTGGTTTCGCGGAAAGGGTAGCTGTGCAGCACCAACCCCGCTGCGTTGTCCACGCGGCTGCGTTCGTGAGCAGTACCGGGAAACCGTGCGGTCATCAGTCGTAACCGAGCTGCTTCAGTATGCGTTCGCTGTCCGCCCAGCCGCCTTTGACCTTGACCCACAGCTCGAGGTAAACCTTGCCGCCGAACAGGCGTTCCATATCGAGCCGCGCGGCTGTGCCGATTTCCTTGAGTTTGCTGCCTTCATGGCCGATGAGGATGGCTTTCTGGTTGTCCTTGTCGACCAGGATGCTGGCAAAAATGCGGCGCATCTCGCCTTCCTGTTCGAATTTTTCTATCATCACGCTGGCGGAGTAAGGCACTTCCTCGCCGGACAGGCGGAATACTTTCTCGCGCACGATTTCGGCGGCAAGGAAGCGTTCGCTTTTGTCGGTGATGTCGTCTTCGTCGAACATCGGCGCCGCGACCGGCAGATAGTTACGGATTTCTGCCAACAGTTGCGGGAGGTGTTCGCCGTTGCGGGCGGAGATGGGTACGATGGCGGCAAATTTGAATAATTCGTTCATTGATGCCATGAACGGCAGCAGCTGGTCTTTTTCTTTCACCAGATCGAGTTTGTTGAGTACCAGTATTACCGGGAGATCAGCGGGCAATAATTCCAGCACCTTGCGATCGCGCGCATCGAAACGCGTACCTTCGATGACGAACAGCACGACATCGGTCGAGTGTAGCGCGTCCGTGACAGTTTTGTTCATGCTGCGGTTGAGGGCGCTGTTGTATTGCGTCTGGAAGCCGGGCGTGTCGACGAAAATGAATTGCGCGTCGTCGCTGGTGTAGATGCCGTGTATGCGGTGGCGCGTGGTTTGCGCCTTGCGCGAGGTGATGCTGACCTTGGCCCCGACGATGCGGTTGGTCAGCGTGGATTTGCCGACGTTGGGGCGGCCGATAATGGCGATATATCCGGTACGGAAGTCGGGGTTGCTGGTGTTCATGGCGTTGACCGGGATAGCGGGAGTCTGTGTATTTTAACTCAAAAAAGCGGCAAATTTGGTATCCGCTACGCTTCCTTTTGCGACGCGCCGGATGAAAATGGCGGTGCTGCTGCGTGCGTTACAATAACCTGAATGTAATGTTGATGCGATATAATCCGCTGGTTCAGCGTTTAGCCTGGCTATCGTTGCAGTAGCATGATTTAAATAAAACGCCAATTATGACGACTATTTCAACCAGCCATCTTGTTCTTATTCCCAGTTACAACCCGGGTGAAAAAGTGTATGAAACCGTGCGCGCTGCACGCCAGTACTGGCAGCCGGTATGGGTAGTAGTGGATGGCAGTACCGACGGCACAGCTGCGGGATTGCAGGCCATGGCAGCAGAGGATGACGGCCTGCGGGTGATCGTGCAGGATCATAATCAGGGCAAGGGCGCTGCCGTATTGCATGGCATCGATCTGGCTGCCGCTGCCGGCTATACCCATGTGCTGACGATGGATTCCGACGGTCAGCATCCGGCTGAACTGATCCCCGCGTTCATGGCGACATCCATGGAACAGCCGTCCGCCATGGTATTGGGCGTACCGGTATTCGATGCCAGCGCACCCAGTTTGCGCGTACAGGGACGACGTGTGTCCAACGCCTGGGCGAATCTGGAAACGCTGTGGGCCGGGATAGGCGACTCGCTGTTCGGTTTTCGCGTCTATCCGATTGCGCCGCTGCAGCAAGTGATGCGTCATCAGCCGTGGATGCGGCACTTCGATTTCGATCCCGAGGCGGTGGTGCGTTTGTGCTGGCGCGGAGTCAAACCGGTGAATCTGCCTGCGCCGGTACGTTATTACAGTGTCGACGAAGGCGGCGTGTCGCATTTCCGCTATCTGCGCGATAACGTGCTATTGAGCTGGATGCACTTGCGTTTGTTGCTGGAATTCGTGCTGCGTTTGCCGGTATTGCTGGTCAGGCGCATGTTGGGTCGGCCGTGAATGCGCCGGCAAGCGTTCGGTTGCCAGCTGTTTTGATCCTTACAGAGTAATGGAAATGCGTATCCTGCTGATTGAAGACGATCCCATGATAGGCCTGAGTCTGACCAGAGCGCTGCACGATGTCGACATGTCCTGCGACTGGGTGCGGGACGGCGTGGCAGGGGAATCGGCGCTCATTGCCGGTGGCTATACTTTTGTGCTGCTCGACCTGGGATTGCCACGCAAATCGGGTTTTGATGTGCTGCAGGCGATGCGCGGCAGAGGCGACCGCACGCCGCTGCTCATCGTGACGGCGCGCGACGAGGTCGACGACCGGGTGATGGGGCTGGAGCTGGGTGCCGACGATTACCTGATCAAGCCATTTGGGCTCAAGGAAATGATGGCGCGGATCCGGGCCGTATTGCGGCGCAACGACGATCTTGCTGTGCATATTGTCGGTAATGGCGAGCTCATGCTCGACATGTTGACGCGGGAGGTGACTTATCGCGGCAAGACGTTGCAATTGCCTGCCCGCGAATTTGCCCTGCTGCATGCCCTGGCAGACAGGCCGGGTACCATATTATCGCGTACCCAAATAGAAGCGCGCCTGTACGAGCTGAACAAGGAAGTGGGCAGCAATGCGGTCGATGTGCTGATCCATTATTTGCGCAAACGATTCGATAACGAAATCATCCGCAACGTGCGCGGCGTGGGCTGGATGGTAGTGAAGAGCCCCTTATGAAATCACTTAAAAACCAGCTCATTTTCTGGCTGGTCGGACTGCTGACGGTGGCGGCCATGCTGGCCGGCGGCTTTTCTTTCCATTTTGCGCTGGAAGAGGCGAATGCCTTGCTCGATCAGCAGTTGAGCCAGATTGCCGGGAGTGTGGATGAAGGCTCCCAGTTGCCGGCCATGCAAGCCAGATTCGGCAAGGAAAATCGGGAAGAAAAGAAACGCGATTTCATCATCCAGGTCTGGCTCGGCAATGCGCCTGGCATATCGTCGCGCCCCGGCTTCGATCTGCCGCCGGCAACGGTTTCCGGGTTTTCCAACATGATGTCGCATGGGCTGGAATGGCGGGTATACACCATGATACATCCGGATCGCACCGTGCAGATCTCGCAGGAAGCGGATGTGCGGCTCGACATTGCAACCCATTCGGCCATGCGCGTGCTGTTTCCCTTTTTTGTGGTGATCCCTGTGTCCTGGCTGCTCATCGGTCTGGTGGTCACTCGTCTGCTGAAACCGCTGGAGAACGTGACCGATGCGGCTATCCGCCGCGATGCCAGCAGCAATGCGCTACTGCCTGTCGACAATGTGCCGCTGGAAGTCGCGCCGCTGATACAGGCCATGAACGATCTCATTACGCGGCTGAGCGCAGCGATAGAGTTGCAGCGCCAGTTCCTGTCGGATGCCGCGCACGAATTGCGTACGCCGCTGGCTGCGTTACAGTTGCAGATTGAAAACCTATCGCAGAGTCATACGCGGGAAGATATGGATAGCCGTATCGACGAAATGCGGCGAGGTTCGCAGCGGGCATCGCATCTGGTCGGCCAGTTGCTGAAAATCAGCCGTTATGAAGCGCAGCAAAAGCCCGTGGTGCGCCGTCCGGTCAATCTGAATGAATTTGTGAAAGACAGTCTTGCCGATTTTATCCCGCTTGCCGATCATCGCAGGATAGATCTCGGCCTGACGCATGACGATGCCGCCGTGGTCATGGGCAACCCGGAAGATCTGCGCATATTGCTCGGCAATCTGATCGACAATGCGATTCGTTATACCCCGGAAGGCGGCAAGATCGACGTTAGTATCAGTGTCGCGGGCCGGGAGGTTGTGGTTGAGGTGCTGGACAACGGCCCCGGCGTGCCGGATGAGCTATTGCCGCGCTTGTTCGATCGCTTTTTCCGTGCAGCCGGTCAGGATACTGATGGCAGCGGCATCGGGCTGGCTATTGTGAAAGCCATAGCCCGGCGCGAATCGGTTAAAGTGGTACTGATCAACCGGCCGGATGGTCACGGACTCAGCGCCAGTCTCGTGTTTGCACTTGCAGGCGGGGTAGCAAACTGATGTTGCTGCAACTTGCTGAACTTTACCTGCTATTTCCCTGACAATTTCGTCATTTTCGCGCTTATGTAACAAAAATATCATAATTCATTCGCCGTGCCCTAAGTCTGCGTGCCTACACTGGAGCGATCAATTTGTTCGATCCGATGTTTATCCATGCAGACTAAAGGAGTAACGCAAATGAAGAAGCAAGCCAATTTTCGCGTCAAACTGTTATTGCGGCTGGTTTTAGGCACGCTGCTGGTAGCTGGCGCTAATACAACATACGCTCAGGATGCTGTCGATTTGGGTTCGGTGCAAACCGATACCGGCGATACGTCGCAGGACGACAGCGGCAGCACCGGCAATCCTGCTTCGGCGACCTATCAGGCGCCGACCCAGGGTTCGCTGGTGGCCACGCAACCGCAGTCGGTGATTAACCAGCATTACATCCAGGAAAACGCAGCAGCCGGTTCCAACTATACCGATATCGTGCAGATTTCACCCAGCGTATGGAGCGTCGATCCCAACGGGCCCGGCATGATGGAATCGCAGTCGGGCGGGCCGTTCATGCGCGGTTTTGCCAATGGTCAGTACAACGTCACCTTTGACGGCATCCCCTGGGGCGATTCCAACGACTTCACGCAGCACTCCACATCCTATTTCATGCCGCAGGATACCGGCAATATCGTCGTCGATCGCGGCCCCGGCGACGCCAGCAATATCGGCAATGCAACCTTCGGCGGCACCATGGCCGTACAGTCGAAAGATCCGTTGGCCGAGACCACGTTCACGCCTTACGCCGCTTACGGCAGTTTCAACACGCGTCTGCTCGGGCTGGAATACGATACCGGTACGATGAAAAATTACGGCGACATGAGTGCGTTCATCGATTACAAGGATTTCAACACCGACGGCTATCTGACCAACGCTCACCTGAGCCGGCAGAACCTGTTCATCAAGCTGGTCAAATCGCTCTCCGACAATACCGTGCTGAGCATCGTGGCCATGCAGAACAAGCTGCACCAGAACGTGCCGCTGGGCGCGACGCTTGCCAACATAAAGCTGTACGGCGCAAATTACGGCCTGAACAACGATCCGACCAGCCAGAACTATGCCGGCTATAACTACGACGACATCACTTCCGATTTCGAGTCTATCGGTTTGCGTTCCATACAGGGTAGCTGGAATATCGATAACAAGCTATATACCTATTCCTACGATCACAAGGGTTTCAATGGTTCAGACCCCGGCGGCGCACAGCCTAACGGCACGGTGTACGGCGCCAACGACGTGCCCGGTCAGAAAATGACCATGGTCTACCGCTCGGTCGGCGATTTGCTGCGCATGTCGCGTTTATGGGGACCGGGTAAAGTGAATGTGGGCGCATGGCTGGATTACCAGACCAACAGCCGCTCGCAATACGAAATAGACTGGACCAACGGCGGCGCGCTGAATGCCGTGCCGACCTCGGCTGCGACGGATCGCCTGATGGACGATACGCTGACCACATTCCAGCCTTATGTCGATTACGCGTGGAAAGCCACGCAAGACCTGACCGTTACTCCCGGCCTGAAATATTCGTACTTCCGCCGTACACTGGACGCGACAGTCAACCAGGGCACCGGCCTGCCGTACAGCGGGTCGGCAACCTGGACCAAGGCATTGCCTGCGTTGACCGCCCGCTATGCCATCCGGAAAAATTGGTCGGTATACGCGCAAATCGCCAAAGGCTTCCAGGCGCCGAACCTGAATTCCTTCTACAAGACCAATCCCGATCTGAGTACGCTCAAGCCTGAAGAAACGACCAACTACCAGCTGGGTTCGACCTGGGCAAGCAAGCGTCTGGCCCTGTCCGGCGATATCTACCAGATCGATTTCACCAATAAAATCGTTTCCTCGCCCAGCGGTACCGGTACGGTCTTTTCCAATGCCGGCGGCGCTACCTACAAGGGCATAGAAGGCGAAGGCACTTACTATGTCGGCGAGGGGTTCAGTCTGTACGGCAACTACTCCATGAATACCGCCAAGGACGATACCGGTCTGTGGCTGCCCAATACGCCGAAAAATACCGGCGCCGCGGGCGTGATCTACAACAAGGGCCAGCTATATTCGTCGCTGATGGCGAAATACGTCGGCTCGCGTTACGGCGACGTGGGTCAGACCATCCCGCTGGATGCGTTTACCACGATCAATTTTGCTTCCAGCTACACGTTTAAACACGTCGCCAGCTGGGCAAAGCAAGCCAAGCTCGGATTCCAGATCAACAATATTCTGGACAAGACCGATGTGTATGCATTGGGTACCTATGACGCCAACGGTAATCCCATGTACTACACCATCCCCGGACGCAGTTTTCAGTTAAGTCTGTCGGTCAGTATGTAAACAACCTGGACGGAACAGGAAGCGCGGCGCTGCGAGCGGCATCCGCGCTTCCTGTTGCTGCCGTCTGCAAATCAATCGTCGTGATACTGAAAAGAACAATGAAATTATTCAATAAATCCTTATTCCTGAGCACATGTGCTGCGGCGCTGCTGGCTACGTTGCCGGTCGACAGTCACGCTCTGCAAACGCAACCGAAAATCGAAACGACGCATATCAAACACGTGCTGCTGATCAGTGTGGATGGGTTACATGCGCTGGATCTGCTGAATTTCTCCGCTGCGCACCCGCACTCGGCGATGGCCGCACTGGCGCGAAGCGGCATCGAGTACACGCAGGCGCATACCGTGGGGCCTGCGGATTCGTTTCCTGGATTGATGGCGCTGATTACCGGCGGCACGCCGGCGGTAACCGGCGTGTATTACGACGTGTCGTACGATCGTCGCCTGTCGTCGCCGGGCAGCAATTGCAGCCAGCCGGGCGCGCTGGTCATTTACGATGAATCGATCGATGCGCCGGGCATTACCGACGGCAAGCCGCTGTTGAAGGAAAGCCTGCTGCCGCTGGATGCCAAGAGCTGCAAGCCGGTATATCCGCACTCGTATCTGCGCGTCAATACGGTATTTGAAGTTGTGCGTGAGGCCGGCGGACATACTGCGTGGATAGACAAACATCCGGTATACGAAATTGCCAACGGTCCAAGCGGGCGCGGTGTAGAGGATTTATATACCCCGGAAATCGGCGCGAATCCGGATGCGGGCGAAGGTCACTACAGCGACAGAATTACTGCCTCGATTGCCGGCACGGAGCGTTACGACCTGTCCAAGGTGAATGCCTTGATAGACCAGATTCACGGTTTCCGTCACGACGGCAAAACGGCGGCTGCCGTGCCGAGCCTGTTCGGGCTGAATCTGCAAACGGTGAGCGTGGCGCAAAAACTGGCCGGTTATCAGGATGGGCAGGGACATCCCGTTCCGCAACTGGAATCCGCTTTGGTATATAGCGATACGCTGATCGGCAAAATCGTTGCAGCACTGCGCGAGCGCAAGCTGCTGGATTCAACTTTGCTGGTGGTGACTGCCAAGCACGGCAACGGCCCAATCGATCCCCGCGTATTGCGCCATGTCGATGAGGAGGTTTTGTCACGGACGATAGAGCAGGCGGCACCCGGTGCGCTGGCGCAGATCGCTCCGGATCACGGCGTGCTGATCTGGCTGCGCGATCAGAGTAAAACGGCACAGGTTGCCCAGGCGTTGCTGCATCGCAGCGATCGTCTGGGAATAGGCAGCGTGATGTACGGCGCCAGCTTGCGCTTGCAGTTCCCGTCGCCGCTCAAGGATGCGCGGACGCCGGATCTGATCGTGATGCCGCAGCAGGGCGTCATCTATGCCAAGGCGGGGGATATGAAAAAGGCCGAACACGGCGGTTTCAGCGACGACGATACTCATGTGGCGTTACTGATCTCGAATCCGGCATTGCAACATATTGGCGAGTTGAACCGTACCCCGGTGTTTACCACCCAGGTAGCGCCTACCATGCTCGCCAGTCTGGGATTGGCGCCAATGATGCTGGAGGCAGTAGCTCGACAGGGTACGGCAGTACTGCCAGGCGAAAATTGGCAGGCTATTGCCGGCAAATTGCCGGGCAGCGATTAGGCTAATGCCGGCAGACGTAATGTCGCTTCCAGACCGCCCTGCGGATGATTGCGCAGGGTGAGCACGGCGTGATGATTTTCAGCGATATTGCGGGCGATGGTCAGACCTAGCCCAGTGCCGCCGGTGTCGCGCGAACGCGATGTTTCCAGCCGGAAAAACGGATCAAATACCGCCGTCAGCTGATCTTCGGGTATGCCGCTGCCGCCGTCGCGTATGCGGATGATGACGGCAATCTGGCTGCCGCCGCCTTCGCGCGCGATATGCAGGCGGGCGTATCGACCGTATTTGACGGCGTTGTCGAGCAGATTGGTCAGGCAGCGGCGCAAGGCGTAAGGTTGCGCCATGATGGCGGCGTGGCTATGCCCTTCCAGCGTCACATCCTGACCGGCATCGACTGCGTCGGCGCAGATGCTGTCGAGCAGCGAATCGATATCCAGCCGCTGCTTGGCTTCCGCCGAATCCATGCTGCGTGCGAGATCCAGCCCTTCGCGGACCATGCCTTGCATGGCTGCCAGATCGTCGATCAGTTTGCGCCGCAAATCTTCATCGCCGACCTTTTCCATGCGCAGCCGCAGCCGCGTTAATGGCGTCTGCAAATCGTGGGTGATCGCCGCCAGCATATGCGTGCGATGCTGGATTTGGCGCTTGATGCGGGCTTGCATGGCATTGAAAGCGCTGGCAGCCTGACGGGTTTCGGTCGGCCCGGATTCTTTCAGTTGCGGCTGGTCGATGTCGCGGCCCAGCTCAGTCGCGGCATCGGCCAGCTGCTTGATGGGGCGCGTCGTCATTTTTGCGACCAGGTAGGCCAGCATGCCGATCAGCAGCAAAAACAGCGCGAAATACGGCGACAGGAACAGCGGCGGCCGTCCTAGGCTACCGGGGTCGCGCAGGGAACGCAGTTTCAGTTTCAGCAAAGTGCCGTCCTTCAGGCTGACGTAGACGATCTGGCAGTCGATAGGCGGGTGCTTATGTTCTGGCATTTCTTCCGGGGGCGGCGGTCTGTTGGGGTGCAAATTGCAGTCGGTTTGCCGGGATACCGTAATCCGGCGATCGGTGCCGAGTCTGGTTTTCAGTAGTGCGGCGAGTGCCGGGTTTGCGTCGACGGCATGTTCGGTATCGTTCACCAACCCTGCTTCCAGACCGAAATGCGAACTGGCTTGCAATACTTGTTTACGCGCTTCGGGGCTGACGTCGTCCAGCGACAGCACGAACTGCTCGACGCGTTCGGCTATCCGTGAGTTATAGAGTTCGAGCAGTGCGTTGCGGCGTTCATTGTCTGCCAGCCAGCCGGTAATGCTGGCGGCGATCAGCATGCCGGTCAGCAGTATCAGGAATACCCGGTTGGCGATGGAACTGAAAAAATTTTTCATGCCTCTATGCTAACGGTAGTCGCCAGCACATATCCCTCGTTGCGTACGGTTTTGATGATGCTGGGCGTGCGTGCGTCGTCGCCCAGCTTCTGGCGCAGCCGGCTGATTTGTATGTCCACCGAGCGGTCGAACGGATCGGCTTCGCGGCCTTGCGTCAATTCCAGCAGCTGGTCGCGATTGAGTATGCGGTTGGGGTGATCGAGAAATACCTTGAGTATGCGGAATTCTGCGCCGGAGAGTGCGATCACCACACCTTCCCGGTTCAGCAGATGGCGGGCGATCAGATCCAGCGTCAGGCCGGCAAAATGGATTTGCTGTGCCTCCGGCGTCGCCATGTTGGGCGGCAGAGCCTGGGTGCGGCGCAGTACGCTGCGTATGCGGGCAAACAGCTCGCGTGGCTCGAAAGGCTTGGACAGGTAATCGTCGGCGCCCATTTCCAGACCGAGGATGCGGTCCAGCGGCTCGCCGCGCGCGGTCAGCATGATGACCGGGATGCCGGCATGGACGGGGTGCGCGCGCAGGTTGCGGCATATCGTCAGGCCGTCTTCGCCGGGTAGCGTGAGATCCAGCACGATCAGATCGATGCGCGCTTCTTCCAGCACCCGGCGCATCTCCGTACCATTATTGGCTGTGAGTGCGCGCAAACCGTTATTGTCCAGATATTCGGCAAGCAGGGTGCGGATTTCGCGGTCGTCGTCGACCACCAGTATTTGAGCGGTAGTATCCATGGCGTAATTATGACGATAGTGCAGGCTGCGGCGCAGCCGGTTTTGTAAATTAATATATCCGCATGCCGTCCGGATACAAAGCGATACAAAACGGCCGGGGGCGTAGGATATAGTGATACAAAGTGCCGGTATCGCGAAAGATTGCAGATACACGGCCGCGGTTTAATGGTTCCCGTGCAGATTTTCTGCCGACTATTATTGAAAGGATACATCATGTTCAAAAATCGCAAACAGCTTTTGCTGGCCGTTGCTGTCGCAGGGGCAGGCGTCATGGCTATGAGCAATTATGCGCGCAGCGCCGATGTAATGCCCTGCGGTCCGCAGATGCAGCAGCCGCCCAGCGACGAACAGCGTGCCAAGTTTGCCGAGCGCATGCACGAACGCGAAATGAAATTGCATGACGATTTGAAATTGACCTCCGCGCAGGAAGGTGCCTGGAAAACCTTTATCGACCAAATGAAACCGCCGGTGATGGCTGCAGGCGGCATGCATCGTCCGAGCAAGGAAGAAATGGACAAGGAAACCGCGCCTGAACGCATGCAGCAGCGTCTCGATATGATGAAGAAAATGGAAGCGCATATGGAGCAGGAGTCGGCTGCACTGAAGAAATTCTACGCGGTGCTGACGCCGGATCAGAAAAAGGTCATGGACGAAC
Organism: Sulfuriferula sp.; assembly: GCA_031291235.1. Lineage (GTDB taxonomy): Bacteria > Pseudomonadota > Gammaproteobacteria > Burkholderiales > Sulfuriferulaceae > Sulfuriferula. The sequence continues at coordinate 461,029 of JARLJL010000006.1, read as the reverse complement.
ATTTCAATCATGCTCCGCGCGATCGTTTCGAGCGCAAGGACGGCCCGCACGGCAGGGATAACAGCGGCATGCCGCCTCCCAAAAACTGAAGAACCTGCAATAGTCCGGTATCTTGCGCCATCAAGTGCAAGTTGCCGGATATCGGGCAGTTCCCGGTTTGAGAGGCACATGGCGTCTGTAATATGAATGTTTTAATTACCTTGTAAGAGTTTGCGCGCATGATTATGCTTTTGCCAATGTCAGCTATGTATGATGATTGGCTGATTTTTTATTGTACGGATCCGATTCATAATTTACTGACTGACTTCCCGCCCGATGAACACAACGCCAAACAATCAGAATTCCGCACCGCCGACACCACCCGGTGCCGTGCACAATCAACCTGCAACTGCTTCCGGGCGCTGGCGCTGGGTGTTGCTGATTATCGCGCTGGCGGCGGCAGCTTATTTCGTCTGGGGCCGCAACAGCAGCGCGCCGGCCGATAGCCAAAGCGGCGCCGGCGGGCCGCCCGGCGCCAATGGCCCGGGTAAAGGCGGCGGCAAAAATAGCGTGATGCCGGTCGGCGTGGCAGATGCCACCGTGTCTGACGTGCATATTTACCTGTCAGGATTGGGCAGCGTGACGCCCGAAGCTACCGCGACCGTCAAGAGCCGGGTCGATGGCCAGTTGATGAAATTGAATTTCAAGGAAGGCCAGGTGGTCAAGGCCGGCGCTGTGCTGGCTGAGATCGATTCGCGTCCTTATCAGATACTGTTAACCCAGGCTGAAGGCCAGCTTGCGCGCGACAGCGCCTTGCTCAAGGCAGCGCAAATCGACCTGAAACGCTATCAGACATTGCTGGCGCAGGATTCGATTGCCAGCCAGCAGGTCGATACCCAGGCGGCGCTGGTCAAGCAGTATGGGGGCACTGTGATGTCGGATCAGGGTACGCTGGCCAATGCGCGTCTGCAATTGACCTACTCGCATGTTACTGCACCGATAGGTGGTCGGCTCGGCTTGCGGCAAGTCGATCTCGGCAATGTCGTGCATGCTTCCGATACCACCGGCATCGTCATCATTACCCAGTTGCAGCCGATTACCGCGGTTTTCAGCATACCCGAGGACAATATCCCCAACGTCATGAAACAGATACAGGCCGGCAAGACCTTGCCGGTTGAAGCCTGGGATCGCGATCAGAAAAACAAACTGGCGGCCGGTAAGCTGGTGACCCTGGACAATCAGGTCGACAGCACTACCGGTACCGTCAAGCTGAAAGCGGTATTCGCCAACGACGACTACGCGCTGTTCCCCAACCAGTTCGTCAATGTGCGCATGCTGTTGCACACCCGCAAGGACGCGACTGTCATTCCGAGTGCGGCAATACAGCGCGGCAGCAGCGGCAATTTCGTTTATGTGGTCAAGGCAGACAAGACCGTCAGTATCCGGCAAATCACTGCCGGGCCGACGGAAGGCGAGCTGACCGCCATCAATGACGGCATAGCGCCGGGCGAGACGGTGGTGGTGGACGGCCTCGACAAGCTGCGCGACGGTGCCAAGGTCGAGCCGATCAAACGCGGCCCAGGCGGCGCCGAAGCCGATGCGGAAAAGCTGGTGAATGCCCGCAAAGCGCATCGTCGTCATGCCAAACCCGGCGCTAACGGCGATGCTGCGAGCGGCGACAAGCGCGGCGATACAGCCAAACCGGCTGCGCAAACCCAGCCATGATGATGCGTCTGAACCGATTTAGCTATGCCGGCCCAAGCGCGGCGAACTAACCAACACGAACGCCAAACGCATGAATCCATCACGTCAGTTTATCCTTCGACCGATCGCCACCACCTTGCTTATGGTGGCTATTTTTCTGGCCGGACTGGTCGCTTACAAGCAATTGCCGTTGTCGGCTTTGCCGGAAGTCGATTACCCCACCATACAAGTCGTTACCCTGTATCCGGGCGCCAGTCCCGACGTCATGACTTCGTCGGTTACTGCGCCGCTGGAACGTCAGTTCGGCAAAATGCCGGGGCTGACCCAGATGCTGTCCACCAGTTCGGGCGGCGCATCGGTAATCACGCTGCAATTCAGTCTGGATCTCACGCTGGATATCGCCGAACAGGAAGTGCAGGCATCCATCAACGCTGCCAATAATCTGCTGCCGTCGGATTTGCCGACGCCGCCGATTTACAGCAAGGTCAACCCTGCCGACACGCCGATCATGACGCTGGCGATCACTTCGAAGACGTTGCCGCTACCCAAGGTGCACGATCTGATCGATACCCGTCTGGCGCAAAAACTTTCGCAGGTGCCGGGCGTCGGGCTGGTCAGTCTGTCCGGCGGCCAGCGTCCGGCAGTGCGGGTGCAGCTGAATCCGCGTGCAGTGGCAGCGCTTGGCCTGAATCTGGACGATGTACGCACAGCCATCGGCAATGCCAACGTGAATCAGGCCAAGGGCAGTTTCGACGGCCCATCGCGGGCTTCGACCATCGACGCCAACGACCAGCTCAAATCCGCCGATGAATACCGCAATCTGATCATCGCCTATAAAAACGGCGCGCCGATACGCATTGCCGATGTCGCCGACGTGGTCGATGCCGCCGAGAATATCCGTTTGGCCGCCTGGGCCAATAATGCGCCTGCGGTGATCCTGAATATTCAGCGGCAGCCCGGCGCCAACGTCATCAGCGTGGTCGACAGCATCAAGAAAATCCTGCCCGATCTGCAGGAAGCCTTGCCCGGCTCCATCGAGGTCAAGCTGCTGACCGACCGCACCACGACCATACGCGCCTCGGTCACTAACGTCGAACACGAATTGCTGCTGGCGGTGATGCTGGTGGTGATGGTGATTTTTATTTTTCTGCGTAACATCCCGGCGACTATCATCCCCGGCGTCGCGGTGCCGCTGTCGCTGGTCGGCACTTTCGGCATCATGTATCTGGCCGGGTTCTCGATCAATAACCTGACGCTGATGGCGCTGACCATCGCGACCGGTTTCGTGGTCGACGATGCCATCGTGATGATAGAAAACATCAGCCGTTACATCGAAGAAGGTATGAAGCCGCTGCAAGCCGCGTTAAAGGGTTCTGCGCAAATCGGCTTCACTATCATCTCGCTGACGTTTTCGCTGATTGCAGTACTGATTCCGCTATTGTTCATGGGCGATGTGGTCGGCCGGCTGTTCCGCGAATTCGCGATTACGCTGGCGGTGGCGATCCTGATTTCCGCGTTCGTCTCGCTGACGCTGACGCCGATGATGTGCGCCAGACTGCTGCACCACACCCCGGAAGCCGAGCAAAGCCGTTTTTATCGTTGGAGCGGCGCTATCTTCGACGGCATCATCGCCCGCTACGGCAAGGCGCTGCACTGGGTACTGCAGCGCCAGGGTCTGACCCTGCTGGTCGCCACCGGCACGGTCGCGTTGACGGTAGTGCTGTATATATTCATCCCCAAAGGCTTCTTTCCGGTGCAGGATACCGGCGTCATTCAGGGCATATCGGAAGCCTCGCAATCGATATCGTTCGCCGGCATGGCCCAGCGTCAGCAGGCGCTGGCCAAAGTCGTGCTGCAGGACCCGGCGGTGGAAAGCCTGTCGTCGTTCATCGGCGTTGACGGCACCAACACCACGCTCAACAGCGGACGCATTCTGATCAACCTGAAGCCGCACGACATGCGCAGCGTCAGCGCGTCCGACGTGATTCGCCGCCTGCAGCCGAAACTGAATCAGCAGGTACCCGGCATCACCCTGTACATGCAGCCGGTGCAGGATTTGACTATAGAAAACACTGTCAGCCGCACCCAGTATCAGTTCAGCGTCGAAGACGTCGACGCGGCAGAATTGACCACATGGGTGCCGAAGCTGCTGGCGAAGTTGCGGCAAGTGCCGCAGCTGGCCGATGTCGCCAGCAATCAGCAGGATCAGGGCTTGCAGTCCTATATCGAGATCGACCGCAATGTCGCCTCGCGCCTCGGCCTGACCACAGCCGCCATCGACAATGCGCTGTACAACGCCTTCGGCCAGCGTCTGATTTCGACGATTTATACCCAGTCCAGCCAGTATCGGGTGGTGATGGAAGTCAAACCCGAATTCCAGAAAGGCCCGCCGGCGCTGGACAGCATCTTTCTGGTGGCCGCCAACGGCAGTCAGGTGCCGCTGTCCAGTATTGCTACTGTCAGCGAGCATCTCGCACCGCTGGTGGTGAATCATATCGGTCAGTTCCCTGCCGTTACCGTTTCATTCAATCTGGCGCCGGGCGTATCGCTGGGCGCTGCTGTCGACGCTATCCGTACCGCTGAGCAGGATATCGCCATGCCTGCCAGCATACAGACCCGCTTCCGCGGCGCTGCGCTGGCTTTTCAGGCGTCGTTGAGCAATACGCTGTGGCTGATACTGGCCGCGATCATCACCATGTATATCGTGCTCGGTGTGCTGTATGAAAGCTATATCCACCCGGTCACGATCTTGTCGACGTTGCCGTCGGCCGGTATCGGCGCACTGCTGGCGCTGATGCTGTCGGGCAACGATCTGGGCATTATCGGCATCATCGGCATCATTCTGCTGATCGGTATCGTCAAGAAAAACGCGATTATGATGATAGATTTTGCGCTGGCTGCCGAACGCCATCAGGGTATGTCGGCGTACGACGCGATTTATCAGGCGTGTCTGCTGCGCTTCCGGCCGATATTGATGACCACCATGGCGGCGCTGTTGAGTGCGTTGCCGCTGATGCTGGGCAGCGGCGTCGGTGCCGAGCTGCGCCAGCCGCTGGGTATCACCATGGTCGGCGGCCTGCTGGTATCGCAGGTGCTGACGCTGTTTACGACGCCGGTTATCTATCTGGCGTTCGACCGCTTGTCGCGGCGCTTCAGGGCGCGCTTTGGCAGCGCCGACGATGCCGCTGTCGAAGCGGCCAGACCTTGACCGGTTTGAGCCTGCGTCCATGAATATTTCACGTCTTTTCATTCAGCGTCCGGTGGCGACCACACTGCTGGCCATCGGCGTGGCGCTGGCCGGTCTGGTGGGGTTCCGCCTGCTGCCGGTGGCGCCGTTGCCGCAGGTCGATTTCCCGACCATTTCGGTTGAGGCATCGATGCCGGGCGCCAGTCCGGAAACCATGGCGGCGACCATCGCCACGCCGCTGGAGCGTTCGCTGGGATCGATAGCCGGGATCACTGAAATGACCTCGTCGAGCTCGCTGAGCCATACACGAATTACCCTGCAATTCGACCTGAGCCGCGATATCGACGGCGCGGCGCGCGATGTGCAGGCTGCGCTCAATGCGGCGCGCAATCTGCTGCCGACCGGCATGCCGAGCAATCCGACCTATCACAAGGATAACCCGGCCAATGCGCCGGTCATCATCCTGTCGCTGACTTCCGACAGCATGAGCAAGGGCCGCATGTACGATGTCGCCGATTCCATTCTGGCGCAGAAACTGTCCCAGATCGATGGCGTCGGCACGGTCAGCATCGGCGGCAGTTCGCAGCCTGCTGTACGCATTGAGCTGAATCCGACCGCGCTTAACAAATACGGCATAGGCAGCGCCGATGTGCGCACGGCAGTTGCAGCCACCAACGCCAATCGCCCCAAGGGCATACTTGAGGACGGCGACAAGAACTGGCAGATTTACGCCAACGATCAGGCCACGGTCGCTGCCGATTACATGCCGCTGGTAGTGACCTACCGTAACGGCGCGCCGGTGCGGGTGCAGGATGTCGCTCACGTAGTCGATTCCGTGGCCGATGTGCGCAATGCCGGTTCGGCCAACGGCAAGCCGTCGGTGCTGATCATCGTCCGGCAGCAGCCGGGGGCGAATATCATCAACATCGTCGACAAGGTCTACGCGATGCTGCCGGAATTGAAGGCGTCGATACCGGCTGCGATCAATCTCGATGTCGCCATGGATCGCACCCCGACCATACGCGCCTCGCTGGTCAATACCGAGCACAGCCTGCTGATATCGGTTGCGCTGGTGATCATGGTGGTATTTCTGTTTCTGCGCAATTGGCGTGCTGCGCTGATCCCTACCGTTGCCGTTCCGATTTCGCTGATCGGCACGTTCGGCGTCATGTATCTGTTCGGCTACAGTCTCGATAACCTGTCGCTGATGGCGCTGACGATCGCGACCGGATTCGTCGTCGACGATGCGATTGTGGTGCTGGAAAATATTTCGCGCCATATCGAAGCCGGCATGAAGCCGTTCGATGCGGCCGTCAGGGGCGCGCGCGAGGTCGGTTTTACCGTGCTGTCGATGAGTCTGTCGCTGATCGCGGTGTTCATCCCCATTCTGCTGATGGGCGGTATCGTCGGACGTTTGTTTCACGAGTTCGCGGTAACGCTGTCGGCAGCGATCCTGGTGTCGCTGGCGGTGTCGCTGACGCTGACGCCGATGATGGGCGCACGCTTGTTGCGGCAGGCGCCGCAGCGCGGGCAAGGGCGATTTTTTGTCGCCAGCGAGCGCGTGTTCAATGTCGTGCTGGGCGGCTACAAGCGCTCGCTGGCCTGGGCGCTGCGTTTCGCCCCGCTGATGATGCTGATCCTGCTGGGCACGATTATGCTGAATATCCACTTGTATAAAATCATCCCCAAGGGATTTTTCCCGCAGCAGGACACCGGGCGTCTGGTCGGCGGCATGCAGGTCGATCAGTCGAGTTCGTTCCAGTCCACCCGCGCCAAATTCGATGCGGTGGTGGCTATCGTCAAACGCGATCCGGCGGTGACCAATGTGATCGGCTTTACCGGCGGCGACAGGGGCAGCGGCGGCATGATGTTCATTACCCTGAAGCCGCTGGGCGAGCGCAAACTGTCGGCCGATCAGGTGGTAGGCCGGTTGCGACACAAGCTCAGCCATATTGCGGGCGCCAGGCTGTTCTTGCAGCCGGTGCAGGATATTCGCGTCGGCGGACGTCCGAGCGATGCGCAATATCAATATACCCTGCAGTCCGACGATCTGGCTGCGCTGCGCAGCTGGGGGCCTAAAATCATGGCGGCGCTGAGCAACGTGCCGGAGCTTGCCGACGTCAACAGCGACCAGAACGACAAGGGCCTGCAAACTTCGCTGGTGATAGATCGCGAGACCGCGATTCGTAACGGCGTCACGCCGCAACTGATCGATTCCACGCTTAACGATTTGTTCGGGCAACGCCAAATCACGACCATCTACAGCGGCATGAACCAGTACCATGTGGTGATGGAGGCTGCGCCGGAATACTGGCAAAGCCCGCAAATACTGAACCAGACTTACGTCAGCGTTACGTCGAAAAACGCGAGTCAGACGCCGACCGGTTCTGCGCTGAGTACGTCGCCGACGCTGACTGCCAACGGCAAGCTGTCGTCGAATTCGTCGCTCGCGCAAACCCTGTCGACAAGTGCCGAAACGCAGATCCCGCTAGCGTCGTTCGCGCATTTCGAATCGACCAATACGGCGCTGTCGGTCAATCACCAAGGGCTGTTCATCGCCTCGACCATATCCTTCAATTTGCCGCCGGGCGTATCGCTGTCGCAGGCGACTCAGGCCATCAACCGGGAAATGGACAAGCTGGGCGTACCGAGCTCGATACACGGCACCTTCGCCGGCACCGCCAGCGCGTTCCAGTCGTCGTTGAGCTCGCAGCCGCTGCTGATACTGACCGCCTTGCTGACGGTGTATATCGTGCTGGGCATACTGTATGAAAGCTATATCCACCCGATTACGATACTGTCGACGCTGCCGTCGGCCGGTGTCGGTGCCTTGCTGGCGCTGCTGCTGACCAAAACCGATTTCAGCCTGATCGCCCTGATCGGGGTGATACTGCTGATCGGTATCGTCAAGAAGAACGCCATTCTGATGATCGATTTTGCCATCGATGCCGAGCGCAATAGGGGCATGTCGCCGCACGATGCGATTTTTGAAGCCTGTACGCTGCGCTTCCGGCCTATCATGATGACTACGATGGCCGCGATGCTGGGGGCGATCCCGCTGGCGCTGGGGCATGGCTACGGTGCCGAATTGCGTACGCCGCTGGGTATTTCCATTGTCGGCGGGCTGATCATGAGCCAGCTGCTGACGCTGTATACGACGCCGGTGGTGTATCTGTATCTGGATCGTTTCAGTCTGTGGTGGAAAGCGAAATTCAAGCGCGGCAATTATGCTGCCGAGGCGCAGCGTGCAGCGCTTGAGTGAGCGTAGCTGTTTGATGCGTGTCGACGATGGCGGAAAACCGGGTGTTTTCCAACTCTGGAAATGGATGGGATAGCAATGAAACGTATCACTGTACTGGTATTGGCAACCCTGTTAGGCGGCTGCGCAGTCGGCCCCGATTACGTCAGGCCGAGCACGGCTGTGCCGGATGCCTTCAAGGAATCGAAAGACTGGAAAGTTGCTGCGCCGGGTGATGCCGAGCTGGGCGGGCGCTGGTGGGAGATTTACCACGATGCGCTGCTTGATGCGCTGATTGCCCAGGTCGATATTTCCAACCAGAATCTGGCGCAGGCCGAGGCCAAATATCGTCAGGCCGCAGCCTTGGTGCAATCGGCGCGTGCCGCTTATTATCCGACGTTGGGGGCGGATGCTTCTGCAACGCGATCCATGAGCTCCAGCAATCGCAGCAGTACCACCGGCAGCACCACCAGTTCGGCGGCAACGGCTTATGCATTATCGGCGAATGCGAGCTGGGAGCCGGATCTGTGGGGCAAGGTGCAGCGTACGGTAGAGTCGAATCAGGCCACCGCGCAAGCCACAGCGGGCGATTTGCAGGCCGCCCGGCTCAGCGCTCAGGGTGCGCTGGCGCAGGATTACTGGCAGTTGCGCATACTCGATGCGCAGAAGGTGTTGTTGCAGGACACCGTGGCCGCTTATCAGCGATCCCTGCAGCTGACGCAAAACCAGTATGCGGTCGGCGTCGTCTCCAAGGCCGACGTCATTCAGGCGCAAACCCAGTTGAAATCGGCGCAGGCGCAGATGATCGATCTCGGCGTGCTGCGGGCGCAGACCGAGCATGCCATCGCCTTGCTGATCGGGCAGCCGGCATCGACGTTCTCGATTGCCCCGGTTACGCTGGTTGCCGCGGTGCCGGCCATCCCGACGGGGATACCGTCGGCATTGCTGGAGCGTCGCCCCGACATCAGCGCTGCCGAACGCCGCGCTGCCGCAGCCAATGCCCAGATCGGCGTCGCCAAGGCGGCGTATTTCCCCGCGCTGACGCTGTCGGCTTCGGGCGGATTCCAGAGCGACAGTTTCGCCAACTGGCTGACCGTGCCCAGCCGGGTGTGGTCGCTCGGGCCGGCCCTGGCGCAAACCATATTTGACGGCGGCGCGCGCAAGGCGCAAACCGATCAGGCCATCGCCGCTTATGATGCCAGCGTCGCTGCCTACAAGCAGACCGTGCTGACCGGCTTCCAGGAGGTCGAAGACAATCTGGCCGCGCTACGCGTGCTGGAGGACGAAGCGAAAGTGCAGGATGAAACCGTGCAGTCGGCCCGGCAATCGGTCACGCTGATGCTTAACCAGTACAAAGCCGGGCTGGTCAGCTATACCAGCGTCGCCACGGTACAGGCCACCCTGCTCAGTGCCGAAAATTCCGCGCTAAGCATACTCAATCGGCGCATGGCAGCCAGCGTGAAACTGATCGTCGCACTCGGCGGCGGCTGGAATCAGCCGCCATTGACCGGCAATGCGGCGATGGGAGGTGGGCATTGAATGGGTACGACGAGGCGAACGAGGCCAAAAATGAATATTAAACCAATCCGAAACGATGAAGACTTGCAAGCCGCATTTAAACAGCTAGCGCGCGTGTTCCAGGCGCAGGACGGCACACCGGAAGCGGATGAAATGGAAATTCTGGTAACGCTTATCGAAACCTACGAGAATAAGCATTATCCGATCAATGCCGCCGATCCTGTCGATGCGATCAAATTCAGAATGGAGCAACAAGGGCTTACCCAAAAAGACCTTGAGCCGTATATCGGTTCCAGCGGGCGTGTTTCCGAAGTGCTAAACCGCAAGCGCGGGCTCAGCCTGCAAATGATCAAGCGTTTGCACGACGGACTGCATATTCCCTATGAAAGTCTACTGTCGGCGGCTTAAACGCGTATTCGGTAAACTGCGATTGTGCTCTGTTGTTTCATGTGAATAGGCATGTTGCTGCTTGTCACCTCGGTCAGGAGGTTCAGCCAGATATGAACACGCTCTCAACTATCAAAGGCGTACTGTTTGACATGGACGGCGTGCTTTACGTGGGTTCGCAGGCCATCGCAGGCGCTGTCGAGGCCGTCGGGAGGATACGGGCCAGCGGCATGCCGTGTCGTTTTGTTACCAACACCAGCACCCTGTCACTGGCATCGTTACAACGAAAAATCAATGCATTGGGTTTTTCCATTACAGCCAATGAAATCATCAGTGCACCGCAAGCCACTTTGCTCTATCTGAAAAATCAGCCCGACCCGGTTTGCCGCTTATTATTGGCAGATGATGTAAAGCAGGATTTCAGGGAGCTACGCCAATCGGATACCGCAGCGAATTACATAGTGATCGGCGACATCGGCGATGCCTGGTCTTACACATTATTGAATGAAGTTTTCAATCGTTTGATCAACGGGGCAAAGCTCATCGCCATTCATAAAAACCGGTTCTGGCAAACCGAACATGGTTTGCAAATGGATATAGGCGGATTTATAGACGGACTGGAATATGCGAGCGGGGTCAAGGCAATGATAATAGGCAAACCGTCGCCGGATTTCTTTAACATCGCCCTGAATGATATGGGGCTTAAAGCTGATGAAGCGGCCATGATAGGGGATGATATCGATGCGGATGTTGGCGGCGCTCAGCTGGCTGGTTTAACGGGGATACTGGTTAAAACCGGCAAGTATCGGCAGAGTTACACAGATGCATCGTCTGTCAAACCGGATTTTGTGATTGATTCTGTGGCTGATTTGCCTGACGTGCTGGGTATTTGATAATAGTTGGCGAAAACTCCAGGTCGGATACTGTTTTGTTTTTCAAGGTGGTATCCCGTATTCGTGGGGTCTGGTTTTATATTTGACATTGATTCGGTGAGTTTGTGACGGAGTGCAAGATAGAAGATCAGCTTCTTCACATCATACCCCGTTGCTTCTGCGTAAATAACATGGTCAATAAGAAGAAGTGCTTGTCAGATTTTACTTAGGCAGCCCGTCTTTCCATCGGCTTGATGTCCGGCTGAGGCGCTTGTTCGGCTTGCCACAATTCCCACTGGGTTTGCATACCAAGCCAAACATCCGGGCTGGTCCCGAGCCATGCAGATAGCCGCAAAGCCATGCCAGCCGTGACCCCGGCCTTGCCGTTCAGCACTTTGGAAAGAGTGATGCGGGATACCTGCAAATCCTTAGCTGCTTGCGTAACAGTCATCCCTTCGGGCAGCCATTCCCTTAAGGCTATTCCGGGATGCACCGGGTTGTGCATTCTGCTCATATTCAATCCTCCTAATGGTAGTCCTGATAATCGACCAACTCGGCATGTTCGCCCTCAAACCTGAAAGTAAGTCGCCAATTTCCGTTCACCCATATCGACCAGTGCCCGGCCAGATTGCCTGTCAGAGGATGCAACTTCCAGTTGGGCGCATTCATATCCTCAGGTCGCTTTGCGTTATCCAGCATGGTCAGCATGATTCGAAGCTTTCCTGCATGATGCGGCTGAATCCCCGCCTTGCTCCCGGTTCGAAAAAAGGTTTCAAGCCCCTTGTGACAAAAGGTGATTATCATGGTTGAATTGTAAACTGTAAGTTGTCGCTTATCAACAGTGTTGAGCATTACAGCACCCAGCTGAAAACGCAATACGAGATAGGATATTAGCGAATAAAAATAGAGGGCAGACCACGGTTTATTTCATTCGCCAAACGATTTTTCCGACTTGGGTTCTGCTATTCGGCGAGAACGTCCTGAAAATCACGATCTTTACCTTATTGTTTTTCTACGGCTAGTCCGGATGCGGGTTGATCGCCTCTATACACGCCCATTCAATTAAACCCGCCAGACACCTGGTAGCAAATACGTCAGACAATGCCAGAAACTTTTCGGCTTCCGGACAGATGAGAGCGAGAGTCAGATATTAAGGTCTAATTGGAGGGGCGGTATTGCGGAGATGCTGCGGTTAGAACCGCCCCATTGTTTGTCAGGCATCGGTCATCCGTAGCGCTGCCATGGCGCCGCGCACAACGGACAGCGATGACTGGGCAAACAGAGCAGCTAGCGCCAAGCCGACGATGATGTCGGGCCAGCCGGAGCCGGAAAGCCATACGCCTGCGGCAGCAAACAACACCGAGACATTCGCGATGATGTCATTGCGCGAACACAGCCAAACCGACTGCATGTTTATGTCATCCGCACGATGACGCCACAGCAGGAATAGGCACGCGCTGTTGGCGGCAAGCGCAAGTGCGCCAATTATCCCAATGGTTTCGAAGACCGGAACTTGTGGGGTAAGGATTTTGTAAACCGCTTGGGCGAGAACGAAGATGGCAAATGCTGCCATGATGCTGCCCTTGAATAGCGCCGCCATTGCCTTCATTCGCGCACCGCGGGCGACGACGTAAATACTGAAGCCGTAAACCAGGGCATCGCCTAGCATATCCAGTGAATCCGCAAGCAGCGACAGCGAACCCGACATAAGGCCCGCAGCGAGTTCGACCAGGAACATGATGGCATTGATTGCGAGAACGATCTTGAGGATGGCGCTTTGGCGATTGCGCAGCGTCTCGATTTCACAGGCTTTATTGTTGCAACAATTGGCCATGGCAGTTCCTCAATATTGACTTGTCGGATTTGTTATCTATTGGTTTCAAGCATTACAGCATCCGGCAGAAAACGCAATACGGTATTCAGCGCATCAGTACCGGAAACTCATGCCGTAGATAAGACTGTGTCATGCGGCGCCGAGCCGGCAAGCGCGATCAGTTGCCAAATATGGCTATTTGCACTGATCTGGTTTGGTCTGGCATAGCACCAGTCGCTGCTGTTGTGCGATCAGGTCGGCTTGCGCTTTCAGGCTGGCTGCCGTTGCCGATGTGGTTTCCGGTGTAGCGGCTGCGTTAAGGGAATTCAGGGCGCTGGCCGTGCCGGTCTCCTTGCCGTAGCTTATGCTGGTAACGGCGCCGGCGTCGGACAGGGTGATGCCGAAGGTTTGCTTGCCGAATAATGCGGCCTTGGGGATCGGTAATCTGTAGGAGCCCGGTTCGGGAATGATAATGACGGTGCTGCCGAAGGTGGCGGCGCCGGCGTCGAAGGTGACAGTTACCGAGCCGGTTTTTTGCAGTTCCAGCAAGACGATGTTGTCAGACGTTGTCGCAGGCGAAGGCGCATCGTAGCGTGGGCCACTTTGGTTGTCTATTGCATTGCTGACGTTGGCCTGCAGCTTGGGCAGCCGGTTTTGCAATAGCTCGTACAGCTTTGCGCTTTCCGGGGTGGCTGTGAAATCGATGGATTTCCCTAGCGCTGCAGCATCGATTGTCGCCCTGTAGTTGAGGGTTACCGGCTTGCCGCCTCCTGTAGTTTCTATGATATTGCATTCCTCCAGCGGGCCTTCGGTTGCCTTGAGTCGCGTTATTGCTGCGACCGTCGTCATGAGCGAGACGGCGGATTTGACGATAGTCTCTCCTTGGCCGGTCGTGCTCTGGTTGATGGTTTTCAGGCGACCATCCTCGGTGAAGGTCATGGTCATGCTGCTGTCCGCAAATCCGCTATCGAGATTCTTGATGCTGATCCGGAAGGGCTTGTCGAAATCGGCTGAATAATATGGTGTCAGGGTCGGCGTGTTAAGCACGACGAGGCGCGTTTTTGCGTTATTGCAACCGATAGTCTGGGTGATAGTCGCGACCGCATTCCATTTGGCCGGATAGTAGTTGTATGTCACATTGGGGACGCTTGAGCAACCAGCCAATAGTAATAGTCCGGCGGTAGGCATGACGCTGGTTAATTTATGCATGCTTCATTTCCCTTCGATAGCTGGTTGGTATTGAATAGCCTTCGTTAATCTACTCTTTCTTGTTATTGCTTTCTATGAATGTTGCCTGCCCATAGTCCTGTTAGAACTGACGGGTTCATAAATCGTTGGTTGCGACCACAATAATGCTTCCTTTCCGGGTGGGACATCCCCCACCTGAAATCGAGGCGTAACCGAAAAGCCAAACGAGTAGGAACAAACAATTGAGAGGGTGAAGACGATGTCACAAACAACGGAATTAGCCAGTGCACAAGCTATTAATATTCTAATAGTGATCGATACGGAATATGTGAAGCAGACATATCCCAATCCCAGCAAGGATTCCACCAAGCCGACCGGAATCAATCATAGCAGCCAGTTCATGATCTGTACTGGTTCGCGCGGCATTATCAGTGGGCAGGGAACTGCTGATCTCAATTTCAAGGCCAATGTGGGTGATTATGTAGCATTTACCGGCACGTCGATTTACGACAATGCCGACGATGCCGTGATTGTTTACGGCATCAATTACTGGAGCGGCACCAAGGTGTTCAACGCATTCGTGCCGGACATGGTAACTCGTACCAAGGCGGTCATGCCTGATCCCAATACTGCAGCCGGTATTCCGCCGCTGCAGACCAAGATCAGCTTTTCCAGTCTGGATTCGAAAGTGGCCAGTGCCGGGACGGAGAATTTCTACGTCTATTTCGGCCTTTACACGCTGGCTGCCGATGGTGAAACCCAGCAACTGTTCGGCTATTACTACTGGGATCCGACCGTTACCGTAGGTTGATAAAACCGCGTTGTATCGCAACCGCGGGCAGAAAACAGCACTTGTAATCCAGGTGCTGTTTTTTCTCGTAGGGTATTATCGATACGCGTTTAGCAAAAGGAAAATGCGAAGCGACATGCGCATTGGAAGCAGAAAATTGATGCGGCCGGCAGTCATCGTCAAAGGAGGAGGCTATATGCAGCAGGCGGAAAATGTGGTTCCCGCCAGGGCGGTTACCATACTGGCAGTGATTGATACGGGTTACGTTAAAAAGACTTATCCCCAGCCTGGCCAGGACCCCGAGCAGCCTACCGTGATCGATCATGCCAGCCAGTTCATGCTGTGTAGCGGATCGCGTGGGATGATCGCCGGGCAGGGTACTGCCAATCTCGAATTCGGGGCCAACATAGGCGATTATGTGGCATTTTCCGGCACATCGATTTACGACAATTCGGACGATGCGGTAATTGTTTACAGCGTGGATTATAGCCGCGGCAAAAAGGTGTTCAATCAATTTTCCCCGGTATTGGTGACAAGGGACAATGCGGTGATGCCGGATCCGGATAGTGAAACCGGTACACCACCAACTAGTGTGTCTGCTACATTTTCCAGCCAGGAATCGAGGGTTCATACTCATGGAACTGGGTATTACAATCTCAGTTTCGCGCTTTATACATTGGCTGACGACGGTGAAACGCAGGAGTTGTTCGGGTATTACCGCTGGGCTTCAGTTATTACTGTCCTGAATCCTCATTTTTAGAGCGCGCGTCGTCCCGTTTTCTGCCGACCCGAACGTCGAATTGTGCCTTGTCGATGACATAACGTTCATGACGTCCTTGGGAAATCAGATCTACGCCATCATGCGTCCCGACGCTGAAAGTCAGCTCCCTGCCGTTTACCGCAATGAGCTCGACGCTTACCGTAACTTCGAATCCCGGCGGTGTAGCAGCCTCGTGGCTGACGTCGATATGCGTCCCGATTGTTTGTTCCTGCGGCCAGTCCAGATGTGGGTTGATCGCCCTGATACACGTCCATTCAATTAAGCCGACCAGAAACCCGGTAGCAAATACGTCGGACATCATCAGGAATTCCTCCGCTTCCGGGTAGAGCGCAGGCACGGGTTTCGATAGCGGTATTGTGAACTTGTGCTCGTATCTGATACCCGGTTGCAACGATGCTTTCATGAGCTTCTCCTGTGATGCATGTTGTGTATTCGATGATTGTCATATTCGCTACAAGATCAGGTCAGGTTATGACATGCAATGGGCGTAAATTGCTTGTCCATCATGCAATCAGTCTGGATAGCGGCTTGTTTGCAGGGCTTCAGGCCGTTGCGCAATTGTGGCATTCAGTTTGCTTTAAGTCCCCAGGTACGACGTTGTGTCGTGTTTTTGTCGTTAATCTGTTATGGGAGAGTGTCGTGCCTGATTTGGTTGAGAGCAAACAATTTATCGATTTGGCGATAGCCAAACCCACTGGTTTGAATGATCTGGGCGTGCCTTTGCTGGAATCCACCGTGGTCAAGAAAGGTAAGCTGCATGAGCTCACGCAGCCTCTGTCCGATGGCAAGGCCGGACGCATGTTTCAGAACCTGCGTGTGACGGCAGTCAAGACCACCGAAGGCAGCACCGAGTCGGCCAAGATATTCGCCACGCTCGAGGTGTTTGGTGACGGTAATGTGCCGGAAGCGGCTAACCGGGGGTTCGGCATCCGGCTGTACGCCGGCACGGAGAATCTGATGGAGCTGGTGCCCGGCGACATGTTCCTGCCCTATGCAAATTTCTGGTACGACAACCGCTTTGCTTTCGATATTCCGAATGAAGTGTTCGACCAAACTGACAGGCTGGAATTCATTGCCATGCCGGATCAGGTACGGGCGATCTAGCGGTGCCGGTTAGCGTTATTGTCGGGGCGGGTAGCAAGCAGTGAACGGCATGGATGAACCTGGGGCGAAAGATTATCTGAAGCTGTACGAGACTTATGGCAAGGATTTCGGCCCCGCTTATCTCGAGCCCGAGGACGACAGGTATCGTCTGCTGTTCGATCAGATCTGCCGCTTATTGATCTTGCCTACCCCGTTTAATCTGAGCATGCCGCAGGAATTTTGTATCACCGCAAAACGTTACCTGGCCGGCGACGAAAAAACGGTAGCGCACTTGCGCGACCCGCAGAATCGGCATTTCATGCTCAGCGACTTGTATGACTATGTGCATTTGCGGTTGCGTATGGGCGGGCCGGGGTGGTGAAGTAATGCCGGTGCGCTCAAGGTGCGCGATCAAGCTGCACCGCCTCTGTTGCCGTAGCCGCATGTGAATCCGGCAGTCGTCGAGGCTACAGCGCGTATGCCTCTACCTCCAGCCGCACCATTTTGACATGCGTGTTGCCACGGGCGTCAACCGGATGAGCTGCGATATAGGTTGCCACGACTTCCGCGAGGAAGGTGTCGCGGAGTTCGACCGGCAATCGATCCGTATAGGGAAACCAGGTGGTGCGCAGCCAGCCGGTGAGTCCGTCTATGCCGGCATGCTGCATGTCTTTTTCCAGCAATGCCATGCGTTGCGGGCGGAAGCCGTTTTCCGGCAGCCATGCGGCATAGTCTTCCGGCCCGTAGAAATGATAAGGCGCAGTGAAGTCCGTAAAGTAAGGCAGCCATGCGGGCTGCTGCATGATCGTCTGCACGGTGTCGAATATGGCGCTTGCGTTGCCGCGCCCACCCATTTGCAACACGATTCTGCCGCCTGTTTTCAGGCAGCGGCGCGCGCCTTGCAGCACGGCGCGGTGATCGGCTACCCAGTGCAGCGCGGCGTTGGAGAATGCAATATCGAATCCGGCGGTGAGGCGGATGTCGGCCGCATCCATGTGCAGGAAGCGCAAATTGGCGTATCGTTCCGGCGGGAATTGCGTTGCCGCCAGCCGTATCATGTCGGCGGACAGGTCGATGCCGACGACATTGCCGTTGCCGATGGTTTGTGCCAGCTGCGCGCTGATCTTGCCGTCGCCGCAGCCGATGTCGAGTACGGATTCGTTGCCCTGTAACGCGAGCTTGGCGATCAGCTCCTGCGCCCATTGCAACTGGGCGGTAGAGTGTTGTGCATAATCCTCGGCATTCCATTTCATGGTTCGCATACGGCTTCCTCCGCAAATTGCACAGCGTTGGCGGTCAGCCGGTTTGCGCCGCTGACCAGCGCCTTGATCGAGGCGGTGACGATATTGGCGTCCATGCCCGCGCCGTAACATTCGCCGCCGTTGCCGGTGACTTCCATGAACGCGCAAGCCTCGGCGTCGCTGCCTTTGCCGGCGTTCATGGAGCGCTCTTCGTAACTGCGTACCTGAAGGGCTACGCCGAGCGTGCGCAGCGCGTGTATGGCTGCATCTATCGGGCCGTTGCCTGTGCCGGTAAGCGTATGGCGGGTGCCGTTCACCTCTACCGTCATGCGGATGCCCTGTGCATCGCCGTGCTCGAACAGGTGATGCGCAACGTAGTGCAACGGCTGGCTGGCAGAAAAATAGGTTTGCGCAAACAATTGCCAGATATCGGCAGCGCTCATCTCGGCGCCGTTGCCGTCCATGTGGCGCTGTACCACGCCGGAAAACTCGACCTGCAGGCGGCGCGGCAACACCACGCCGTATTCCGTTTCCAGCAGATAGGCGATGCCGCCCTTGCCGGACTGGCTGTTGACCCGGATCACGGAGCCGTAGCTGCGCCCAAGGTCGGCAGGGTCGATGGGCAGGTAGGGTACGTTCCACAGCGCATCCGGCCGCTGCGCGGCGAAGCCTTTCTTGATCGCGTCCTGATGCGACCCGGAAAATGCGGTGAATACCAGATCGCCGACGTAAGGGTGGCGCGGGTGGATGGGTAACTGGTTGCAGTGTTCCACGGTGCGCGCCACGGCGTTGATGTCGGAAAAGTCGAGGCCCGGCGACACGCCCTGGGTATAGAGATTGAGCGCCAGGGTGACGATATCGACATTGCCGGTGCGTTCGCCGTTGCCGAACAGACAGCCCTCAACGCGATCGGCACCGGCCATCAGGCCCAGCTCGGCGGCGGCGACCGCTGTGCCGCGGTCGTTGTGTGGATGCAGGCTGAGGATAATGCTGTCGCGGCGGGCGAGATGGCGGTGCATCCATTCGATCTGGTCGGCGTAGACGTTGGGCGTCGCCACTTCCACCGTGGTCGGCAAGTTGAGAATGACCTTGTTGTCCGGCGTCGCGCCCCAGGCGGCAGTTACCGCATCGCAGATTTCGAGCGCGAAATCGAGCTCGGTGGCGGTGAAGGTTTCCGGGCTGTACTCCAGCACCCATTCGGTTCCCGGTTGCTCGGCAGCCAATTGCCTGATCAGCTGCACGGCAGAGACGGCCATTTCCATTACCTCGGCCTTGCTCATGCCGAATACGATGTCGCGGAATGGCTTCGATGTGGCGTTATAGACGTGGACGATAGCGCGACGCGCGCCCCGGAGCGATTCCATGGTGCGGCGGATCAGATGCTCGCGGGCCTGGGTGAGTACCTCGATGGTGACGTCGTCGGGTATGTGGCCGCCCTCGATGATATTGCGCACGAAATCGAAATCGGTCTGCGAGGCGGAGGGGAAGGCGACTTCGATCTCCTTGAAGCCGATGTCGCAGAGCGTGCGGAACATGCGCATCTTGCGCTCGCCGTTCATGGGCTCGAACAGCGACTGGTTGCCGTCGCGCAGGTCGGTGCTCATCCACACCGGCGGCGTCGTGATGGTACGGTTCGGCCACTGGCGATCAGCGAGTTTGACGGGCGGAAACGGGGCGTATTTGGCGGACGGATTGTACAACATGATGTTAACTCCTGCGTGATCTGCGATAGAATTCGACAGGGAAAATAGTACCTGAAGTCGCTCGGCAGGTGCTTGCGTATTGGCTTGTTAAATCCGTATTAATTGGCATAATATTGCTGTATATTTTTATTTATGTAATTTTTATTCTATTAAGTATAGATAATGAGCAATATGATTGAAATTGATAAATTCGACCGGCAGATTCTGCGCGAGTTGCAGCAGGACGGCCGCATCAGCAATCAGGAGCTGGCCGACCGTATCGGCCTGTCGCCATCGCCTTGTCTGCGCCGGGTGCGCGCGCTGGAAGAGGCTGGCGTCATTACCGCTTACCGCGCGCTGGTGGATGCTAAATCCTTGGGGCTGTCGCTGATGGCGCTGGTGCATATTTCCATGGATCAGCACACGCCCGAGCGTTTCAGCCATTTCGAAGCGGCGATCGGCGAGATCCCGGAAGTCATGGAGTGCTTGCTGATCACCGGGCAGGATGCCGATTACCAGCTCAAGGTGCTGGTGCAGGACATGGACGCCTATCAGGAATTGCTGCTCAATCGCATCAATCGCATAGCCGGCGTCACCGGCGTGCATTCGAGCTTTGTGCTGCGCCGGGTGGTGGACAAGACGGCATTGCATGTCGGCAATGGATAATCGCTAAACAGTAGCTGTCATGCGGCATTCACACTACTGTCATCGTAATTTCATATACTGCCTGTTTTGACTTTGCGATGATCGGCTTTTCCCTTGTGGCAAGGCCGGTGACGATAACCCGATTGAGTATGTGTGCATGCGTATAGAAACCCGTTTTACCTGGATTATTGCTTTCTGTTTCTGCTTTGGCGTTTCTATCGCAGGTTATATTTCATACAAGCTGGAGGCCCGGCATGCCTATGAGGAAGTCAAGCTAAAGGCGGACATGCTGCTGGAGACGGCGTTGTCGGTGCGAGCCTATACCGTTGACGAAGTGGCGCCGGTATTGAAAACGATAAACGGCAACGAATTTCACGCGTCGCAAGTCCCCTCATTTGCTGCGCAAAACACCATGCACAGGCTGACGCAGAAATTTCCGGATTATACCTATCGTGAAAGCTCGCTCAATCCAACCAATTTAGCTGACCGCGCCAGCGATTGGGAAGTAGGGTTATTGCGCGAATTCAAACAGGACGGCAAGCGTCGCGAATTGCTCGGGGAGACCGGTAGCGGTAAGGACAGGCATTTTTACGTGGCTCGTCCCATACGCATGACTTCAACGGCCTGTCTGCAGTGTCATAGCACGCCCGATGTCGCGCCGCCGGCCATGGTCGCCAAATACGGTCCCTATAACGGTTTCGGCTGGCAGATGGGCGACGTAATCGGATTGCAACTGGTGGAAGTGCCGACTGCGCCCACGCAGGCAAAAGCCTTTAATAGCGTGCTTGTCACAATAGGTTCGCTGACCAGCGTATTCGTGTTGACGGCCGTTGTATTCCTGTTGCTGCTGAAGCGGCACGTCACGCATCCGCTGGAGTTGCTGACGCGCGTAGCGCATGCCGCCAGCGTCGAACAAAAAGCCGGCGACGCGGACTTCCCCAGTGTCGGGGGGCAGTTCGGCGAATTGCATCAGGCCATTGTCAGGCTTAGATCCAGCGTCGATAGAGCGCTGATGCTGTTCGAGCGCGATTCGAAACGCAACGATAAGCACGACGACGGGCAATCCTGATGTGGACCCTGATAGTGATAGCACTGGTAGCCTTGTTGTGGCTGCTGCAAGTGACGCTGGGTACGGATGCCGGCAACATTTCGTTATTAAATGCCAAGTTGCTGAGTAACGTTACTTTGGGTTTTAGTGTTCTGGCCGTCGTGCTGGTACTACAGCGTCTGCTTAAACATCTGCTGCTGAAACCGGGGCGTGCCGGTAGTAGTACAACATCGGATTTGTTGCAGGCGGTGATGACCGTTACGCTTTATCTGATCGCCAGCATGCTGTATCTGCGTTTCGGCCTCGGTCAGGATATCAGCAGCGTGCTGGCGACATCAGCCATGCTGTCGGTGATTGTCGGTTTGGCTTTGCAGCCTACGCTGGGCCATTTATTCGCCGGTGTCTCCATAGAAATCGAACGTCCGTTACGCGTGGGCGACTTCGTGCGGCGCGAGGAACTTGAAGGGCAAGTGGTATCGCTGAGCTGGCGCTCCGTTTATTTGCGTACCGAACGCGGTTCGATTATCGTCCTGCCCAACAGCGAGTTTACCAGCCGTCTGCTGGAAGTGATTCCGGCAGACCAGCCGTTCCGGCATCAGGTCAATTTCAGCATGGCCAGCGATCATGCGCCCGGCCAGGTCATTCGCGTGGCGATGCAGGTGTTGCGTAGCGATTTGCCCGGGATTTGCACCACACCCGGCTCCAGCGTAGTGGTAGTCGGTAACGATGCCGTGACCGGTACCTTGCGGTATGCGGCAAGGCTTTATACCTTGCAGTTTCTGGATCGCGGCACCATGTCCTCTGCCTTTCTGGAGCGGTTGTGGTATGCGTTGTCGCGCGAGGGTATGGCTATGCTGACGCCGCCCAGCATCTGGTGGCCGAGTGCCGAAGGCAGTAGCGAAGTGCCGCGTCTGGCAAACGAATCCGGCACAGCGCGACAAATACAGGCTCGCTGCGCGAATGGCGAATTTGTGGATGACGCCGGTTGCGAATCCGCTGCGAACATGCACTCGACTCATGTCGGCACAGTGGTGCTCGAGCATGCCCTGGCTTGCGTCGGTCCCGTATTGCAGCAGGCGTTGTCGGCATCGGCGCAGACTTTACGCTATGGTCGTTTCGAGCGTTGCGATTCGGCGGCAGTGGCATTCGTCGATCAGGGACGTTTGAGCGAAGATCGACCGCTGGGCGAAGAGCAGGCCGAGGCCGCTTTCCTGATGCTGATGGCAGAACTCGAGCGCGCTCCCAATATCGCAGGCATGAATCGCCTGAATCAGGATGTTTACCAGAGATTACTGCACGAAGGCAGCCTGGCGCTCGGGCCGCTGGCGGGCAATCTTTGTCAGCGTATTGCGGCGCTGACCGCAGATCCATACCTGGCATACCGCGCGTTTGCGGAGTCCGTTACGCAGCCGGAGCAACGCGCGCAGTTTCTTGCCCATATCCCCGCCCATCCTGCTCGTATTTTGGGCGAGGGCGACTGGCTGGGTTGGGCGTATATGCTCGGACTGGAATCCGACATCAAGCCTTGCCATGCCAGCCAGGGTTGCACGTTGATGGTTTGGTCGTCGGCTGCGTTGCGTTCCGCATTGAAGGCGGCGCCGGATACCGAACTGACCGCGCTCGCAAATATGCTGCGCGAGCAGGCCCCAGGTTGCGAAACCTTGAATGTGCAGCGATTACAGACATGGCTGCAAGGTATTTGAATGACTAGCAAGCCTGGTTTCAATTGTCGGCACGTTCAAGTTTTAAGTATTGTTGCCGTTAATAGTATCAAGGGGCTTTTTCCCCTTAACCCAATCGGAGATGAAAATGTCTATTAGCGGCGTATCAACTGCAACTCAAGGCGTTTCTCAAACGCAGCAGTCCCAGCAATCGCAACAGGTAAAAAGCCAACGCGACAGCGATGGCGATAACGATAAAAGCCGTACTGCAGAAGTAGACAAATCCACTCAATCCACGCCTGCATCAACTGCAACCGTAGGCAGCAATATCAATACGACAGCCTGATTATGCGGGGGTGACCTGCATGCTTGAAAGCCGTCTTGTCGACGGCTTTTTTATTGAATAATCATTCATTTCCTCGTTTGGATCAGCCGGTCATCGCCATGGAATCAATGGCTGATCGGGCGTGCCTTCACGAATTTTCAAATTGAAAGCCTATGATCGTCTGCGTAAAGAGCAGGATACAGTTTTAAGTTTTTGTTAAGTTTTCGCCTGTTACCCTCTGGCTTTGGATTTATTTTAGGGGCGCATCATGAATAAGCTGCTTAACAGAGTGCCGGAAATCACGCTGTTTTTCTGGGTGATAAAGATCATGGCAACCACCGTAGGCGAGACAGCTGCTGATTTTCTGTCATTCACCATGGGCTGGGGGCTGGTCAACACGTCTTATACGATGGCGGCATTGCTGGTGTTGACTTTGTTTGTACAGTTCAAATTAAAACGCTATGTGCCGATCAGCTACTGGCTGGTGGTTGTACTGGTGAGTGTGGTCGGGACGCTGATTACGGATAATCTGGTAGATAACCTGGGCGTGAGCCTGGTCACGATTACCGTGTTATTCAGTATCGTTCTGGCAGGCGTATTTGCGCTGTGGTATGCGAGTGAGAAGACTTTGTCGATACATAGTATTTATACTGCCAAACGCGAATTGTTTTATTGGGCGGCGATCTTGTTTACCTTTGCGTTGGGTACCGCGGCCGGCGATTTGGTGGCTGAACGGCTGGCAATGGGCTATGCATTATCGGCATTGATGTTTGGTGCGGCGATAGGGGCGATAACGCTGGCTTATTACCGCTTCAAGCTGAATGCAGTATTGGCATTCTGGCTGGCTTACATATTGACTCGCCCGTTTGGCGCTTCTCTCGGCGATTTGCTGTCGCAACCAGTGGATGCGGGCGGGCTAGGTTTGGGTACCGTAGGCACCAGCGCCGTTTTTCTTGGCGCTATTGTTATTTTGATCGCATACTTAACAGCAAGGCAAAAGCAACTGCTTGCGGTTTCCAGATCAGCTGAACGATAGTCAGGATAAAGGCCAACCATGCGTTTACTGTTAGTAGAAGATGATGCCATGATCGGCGAGAGCCTGCACGAGGCGCTTATCAGTGAGAATTATGCTGTGGACTGGGTGCGTGACGGGCGCAGTGCCGAACTGGCGCTGGATAACGGCGTATATGATTTGTTGTTGCTGGATCTGGGGTTGCCGAAGAAACAGGGTTTGCAGGTGTTAAACGAGTACCGGCAGCGTGGCGGCATGTTGCCTGTGCTGATTATTACGGCGCGTGACGCGACGGCAGATCGGGTGAACGGCCTGGATGCTGGAGCGGATGACTATCTGGTCAAGCCATTCGACCTCAATGAGCTGTTTGCCCGCGTGCGTGCGCTGTTGCGTCGTCAGGCGGGGCGTGCCCAGCCGGTGATTGCGTATGGCGAAGTTACGCTCAACCCGGCCAGTCGTGAGGTGTTTCTGGGCGGGAAATTGTTAAACCTGTCGGCACGCGAGTTTGCGTTGTTGCAAGCTTTGCTCGATCCGCCGGGGCGGGTGTTGTCGCTGGCCGAGCTGGAGGAAAAACTCTACGGTTGGGATCAGGAAATCGGCAGTAACGCAGTCGAAGTCTATATTCATCACCTGCGTAAAAAGCTCGGTACCGATTTTATCCGCAATGTGCGCGGTGTCGGCTATAAAGTGGCTGCTGCATGAATTCGATCCGGCAGCGCCTGCTGCTCTGGCTCATCGTCGGCATGCTGATAAGCACCGGGATAGCGGGCCTGAGCATGTACTGGCTGGCGCAGGACGAAGCTAACGAACTGTTCGATTATCAGATCAGACAAATTGCGTTGTCATTGCCGGGCCACAGCCAATTGCCCGCGATAGCGGCGGGCGATGAAGACCCTGAAGAAGATAATGTCATTCAGGTGTGGGATGATCAAGGCAAGCCGTTGTTCGTATCGTATCCGTCACGCGCTTTGCCCCGTTATACTACCTCCGGCCTACATACGGTGAGTTATCGGCAGCAGCCTTGGCGGCTGTACAACACCCAGCGGCGCGGACGATATATTCAGGTCGCTCAACCGATGACGGTACGCGAAGAACTGGCAGCAGCCCTGGCTGTACGCATGCTGATGCCGTTTTTTGTGCTTATTCCTCTGCTGGCAGGGTTGATTTGGTGGTCGGTGGGGCGCAGTTTGCGCCCGATGCAGACAGTTACCACTGCGCTGGCTACGCGTCATGCCGACGCCATGCAGCCGCTGGATGAAGCCAATTTGCCGCAGGAAATCAAACCCATGGTCATCGCGCTCAATCAATTGCTTATGCGCCTGAATCAGGCGATGCAGGCCCAGCGGGCATTTATAGCCGATGCCGCCCATGAATTGCGCAGCCCGTTGACCGCGCTTAAGCTGCAATTGCAATTGACTGAACGTGCCGGTACCGATGAGCAGCGATCCATTGCCTTTACCAAGCTTAATCAGCGACTGGATCGCAGCATTCATCTGGTCAGGCAATTGCTCACCCTCGCGCGTAGCGAGCCGCGGCTTGAAGTCATGCATTTCATGCCTGTGGATTTGGGTCTGCTTGTACAGGAAGTTGCGCAGGACTTCATGCCCTTGGCCGAAGCACATCAAACCAGTTTGCAACTTGATGTGCAGCCTCATGTCCTGGTGCCGGGTCGGCAAGCAGATTTACGTACCCTGATAAGCAATCTGGTCGATAATGCCATTCGTTATACGCCTGATGCAGGGCAAGTCCGCATTTGCGTCAGTCGCGCAGCAGGGCATGCCGTATTGCGTGTGACGGATAATGGCAGCGGTATCCCGGTACATGAACGGGAACGCGTGTTTGACCGCTTTTATCGACGCGAAGGCACGGAAGTGACGGGCAGTGGTCTGGGGCTGGCCATTGTCCGCAATATTGCTGAGGCGCATCACGCGACGCTGTCGCTCTCGGACAATGTGAATAGTTCAGGTTTGGTAGTCAGCGTTACCTTTTCCCTATAGGGCGTAAGCTTGTTTGCTCGCGTAATGCAAGGATGATGGCCATGAGTACAGATAAATCCGCCGAGCAGCTTCTGACCAACAAGCCAACTCCAGACAGGATTCCGGATATCGCATCGGCTTCTATACCTGAAACGCTTACAGCCTTGAGTGTAAACGCCGAAGCGGGTCTGTCGCATGCCGAGGTAGAGACGCGGCGCAAAACGCACGGTTACAATGAAGTGATTGCGCAAAAAAGCCATCCTGTGCGCAAGTTCCTCGCCAAATTCTGGGGGGTGTCGGCGTGGATGCTGGAACTGATCATGGTGCTGTCGGCGGTGCTCGGCAAGTTTGCCGATCTGGCTGTAGTTGGCGCGCTGCTGGTCATCAATGCGGTGCTGGGTTTTATGCAGGAGCACCGCGCCGAGGGCGTTGTGGCTGCCTTGCGCCAGCGTCTGCAAGTCAGCGCACGAGTGCTGCGGGATGCGAGCTGGCAGGTCATCCCTGCACGGGAACTGATCCCCGGCGACATTGTTCGCGTGCGTGCCGGCGATATCATCCCGGCGGACGTCAAATTGCTCACCGGTACATTGAGTATCGACCAGTCTGCGCTAACCGGCGAGTCGAAAGACGTCAACAAAGCGCCTGGAGAAGTGCTTTCCTCGGGATCCGTGGTGCGTCGCGGCGAAGGTAATGGTGTAGTCATTCTGACTGGCGTTCACACCTTTTTTGGCCGCACTACCGAGCTGGTGCAGAACGCGCGTCCCAAGCTGCATATCGAAGCCGTGGTTTCCAGAGTGGTGCGCTGGCTGTTCGTCATCGTCGGTGCATTGTTGGCGCTCGTCATTATCCTGTCGCTGGTGCGTGGCGTGTCGCTGCTGGAGGTGCTGCCGCTCATGCTGGTGCTGTTGATGAGCGCGGTGCCGGTTGCGTTGCCGGTCATGTTTACCGTCAGTATGGCGGTCGGCGCCAAAGAGCTGGCAAAACGCGGCGTGCTGGTGACGCGGCTGAGTGCGGCGGAAGACGCCGCGACCATGGATGTGCTCTGCGTTGACAAGACCGGCACGATCACGATGAACCAGCTGGCTGTCACCGGCGTAATTCCACTGGCGCAGGCCACTGAATCGAGCGTAGTGTTCGCCGCTGCGCTCGCGTCCCAGGCTGCCAATCAGGATCCGATTGATCTGGCCTTGCTGACTGCGGCCAAGGAACGCAAGGTTTTTGATGGCGCAGCTGCGGTTACGCCTGTGTCATTCGTGCCGTTCGATGCGCAAAACCGGCGCACCGAGGCTGTAGTCGAGCAAAACGGGCAACGCCTGAGGGTGATAAAAGGCGCGGTGCGTACCGTTGCCGAAATCTGCAAGCTGCCGGACGCGGAGATCGAGAAGCTGGAAGCACAGGTGCATGAGTCGGCACTGAAGGGCTATCGGACGCTGGCAGTCGCGCAAGGGGCCGAGTCGGGTGAGCTGCACTTGCTCGGACTGGTGACCTTGTATGATCCGCCGCGACCTGACGCCAAGGAGCTTATCGCCACGCTGCGCGGCCTCGGTATTTCCGTAAAAATGCTTACCGGCGATGCGCTGGCGGTTGCCAGCGAGATTGCGCGCGGCGTGGGGTTGTCCAACATTCGGCGGGTAGCCGATTTGAAAGCGGCAAGTGCCAAGGCAGGCAATGAGTCGGTTGATCTGCTGGCTGGTGTTGACGGGTATGCCGAAGTTTATCCGGAGGACAAGTACATCGTAGTGCAGCACCTGCAAAATGCCGGGCATGTCACCGGCATGACGGGTGACGGCGTCAATGATGCACCGGCGCTGCGTCAGGCCGAAGTCGGTATCGCCGTCAGTAGTGCGACCGACGTTGCCAAGGGCGCTGCCAGCGTGGTGCTGACCGAGCCGGGGTTGACCAATATCGTGGCGCTGGTCGAACAGGGCCGCACCATCTATCAGCGCATCCTGACGTGGATTATCAACAAGATCAGCCGCACCATCCTCAAGTCGGCTTTCGTGGCGATTGCATTCGTGGTGACGGGCAAGTTTGTCGTGTCAGCCTTTGCGATGCTGCTGCTTACTTTTATGACCGACTTTGCCAAGATCGCGCTGGCTACCGATAAGGTTCACCCCTCCAGCAATCCTGAGACATGGGAGATAGGCGGTTTTATTACGGTGGCGGCACTGCTCGGTATTGCCATGCTGGTGGAGTCGCTGGCGCTGTTGTGGGCAGGCTGGGTGCACTTCGGTCTGGGGACAAATGACAATGCGCTCTACACTTTCAGCTTTCTGACGTTGCTGTACATGGCGGCGTTTTCCATCGTGTCGGCACGCGAGCGGCGCTGGTTCTGGATGACCATGCCCAGCAAAACCCTCATCGCGGCATTGACAGCCGATGTACTGACAGGCACTGTGCTTACCTTTGTGGGGCTGCCGGGACTGATGCCATTGCCGTGGTGGCAGACGCTGATGATATTCGTTTACGCGATGGTATCGTGTCTGGTCATTAACGATATTTTGAAAGTGCTGCTGATCAAGTGGCGAGTGCCTCTGGCGATTGCAGTGGCGCGTTCGTGATTTAATTATAATACATTAGGAAATTTGCTTAAATGAACTGGATCGCTGGATTGCGTCAACCGGGAGTGCCTGCAGCATTAGGGGCCGCTTTGCTATTTGGTGCTGGCACACCGCTGGCTAAAGGGTTGCTGGGCAGTATTGATCCGTGGCTATTGGCAGGATTGCTGTATTTCGGTTCCGGCATCGGCCTGACGCTGTATCGCTATCTGAGCCATGCGCCGGCCGTTTATCTGCCGCGCCAGGAGTTACCCTGGTTTGCCGGTGCGATAGTGATGGGCGGTATGGTTGCGCCTGTGCTGTTGATGACGGGACTGACGAGCATGGCCGCATCGGGCGTTTCGCTGCTGCTGAATGCCGAGAGTGTGTTTACTGCGTTGTTGGCGTGGTTCGTGTTCAGGGAGAATTTCGACCGGCGCATTGCGCTGGGTATGCTGGCCATTGTCGCTGGTGCGCTGGTGCTGAGCTGGCCTGCGGAAACGGGGGCTGTCCGGTTATGGCCGATGCTGGCGGTACTGGGGGCATGCCTGGCGTGGGGTATCGACAATAATCTGACGCGCAAGGTGTCGCTTAGCGACGCAACCTGGATCGCATCGGTGAAGGGGCTGGTGTCAGGCACGGTGAACCTGTTGCTGGCTGTGTGGCTGGGCGCCGCGTTACCCTCGTTGCCGCATCTGGTTGGCGCAATGACGGTGGGGTTGTTTGCCTATGGGGTGAGTCTGACGCTGTTTGTGGTGGCATTGCGCCATCTGGGCACTGCGCGTACCGGCGCGTATTTTTCCGTGGCGCCGTTCTTCGGCGCGCTGCTGGCGCTGCTCATGGGCGAGCCGCTTACGCTGCCGCTGATCATTGCCGGATTACTGATGGCGCTGGGCGTGTGGCTGCATTTGACGGAACATCATACGCACAGACATACCCATGAGGTTATGGAACACGAGCACGAGCATGTCCACGATGAGCACCACCAGCATGCCCATGATTATCCGGTGCTGCCCGGCAGCAGCCATAGCCACGCGCACCATCATCTGCCGCTGTCGCACGCCCATGCGCATTTTCCCGATGCCCATCACCGGCACCGGCATTAATCGCTCCAATTAAAACAGGATGATAATCATGGAGCCGGCAATGATGAGCAGGCCGCCCAAGGTCACGGCCCAGGTTAATTTCTCTCCGATAAACAGCACGCCCAGCACGATGGCAAGCGCGACGCTGAGCTTGTCTATCGGCGCGACTTTGGATACCGGACCCAATTGCAGGGCGCGGTAATAGCATAGCCAGGAAAGCCCGGTAGCTACACCCGACAGCACCAGAAACAGCCAGCTGCGTGCCGATTCAAATCGGGTTTCTGCCATTCGCTACGCAACGACACGATGCCGGCAATCACGGCGAGGATGACGACGGTTCTGATCAGTGTGGCCAGGTTGGAATTCAGCCCGGTAACACCGATTTTGCCGAAAATGGCAGTGAGCGCGGCGAAAAATGCCGAACCCAGCGCATAGATTACCCAGCTTTCCCGAAACATTGTGTGCCTTTCATGGTGGTCTGTCGCTATTTTAGCGGTGTTCAGCGACATCCCATTAATGAATTCTGAAATGCGTTGCATAAAAAGATAATTAAATCCTTAAGTGTCTGTTAAGTGTTGCCCCTTTACTCTGCGAATACGGCAAAACATTTCGTTGCGCTGTTTTAATCAAGGAGTTTCATCATGGTTCAGAATAAAAGCGTAATGGTAGTGGCATTAATGATGTTGTTGGGCGCAGTAGGTGCGCAGGCTTATACAGGCGAAGCGTTGGCAAAGCATGCCAAGGTGACGATGACCGAAGCGCGTGCCATCGCCTTGAAGGCGCACCCCGGCAAAATCACCGATGAAGAATTGGAAAAAGAGTCCGGTGGTAGCGGTCTGCGTTATTCATTCGATATCCGGGACGGCAAAGTCACGCATGAAGTGGGTGTAGATGCCCAGACCGGTGCGGTATTGGAAAACAAGGAAGAAGGCCCAAATCCGGATTAATGGATAAGCGTTTTATTGGCGTTTAATAATTAAGCCGGGTAGCGTAAGTTACCCGGCTTAAGTCTTGTTTAAGTCTGGCGCTATATACTGCGTCCAGCTTAATGAAAGGGACGGTAATGCGTTTACGCAGAATAATAGGATATGCCAGTCTGGGGCTATTGTCGGCGTGTGCGACATATATGCCACAGTCATTGCCAGACAAAGAGAATATGCCGCAATCGGCTGCGGCAGTAGCCGTTCAGCCAGCGCAATTGCCGTTCAGTGGATTGCGCAGCCATATATTCAATCCCGCCGATGGATTGGATAGCGATGAAGTGGCGATGCTGGCTGTGGCGAACAATCCTCAGTTGCGGCAGGCGCGGGATGGTTTGGGCGTGGCACGGGCGCAGGCGTTCGCAGCAGGTTTGTTGCCCGATCCGCAATTGGGCATGACTGCCGATCACCCTACCAATGGTGGCGCGGGAACGACGAACGCGTTTAACTATAATTTGAGTTATGACGTGAACGCCCTGTTGTTGCGTTCCTCGCGTAAAAATGCAGCGAACCGTGATGCCGAGCGCGTCAATATGGAATTGCTGTGGCAAGAGTGGCAGGTTGTGAGCCAGTCCAGATTATTATTTACCCGGCTTACTGCGCAAACCGCCTTGATGCGGCAATTGCAAGCTGCGCGTAATTTGTGGATGCAGCGTTATCAAGCCAGCCAGCACGCGATGGCGGCTGGCAATGTGACACTGGATTTTGCCAGCGCAGATTTTATCGCGTTGCAAAATACGGAACGGCAAATCAATGAGCTGGAGCGTAGTGTTGCGCAAAATCGTGCCAGCCTGAATAGCTTGCTGGGTTTGAACGCGACGGCACAGGTGCTGCTGGTGGGCGAAGTGCATCCTGCGCTGCTGGATGCGTCGGGCGTTGCTGCTGTTGTTGCCCAACGCCTGAACAATCGTCCCGATTTGCTTGCCCTGCAAGCAGGATATCAATCGCAGGAAGAAAAATATCGTGGTGCCGTGCTGGCGCAATTCCCTGTACTGAATGTTGGGGTGACGCGGGCGCGGGATACGTCCGGACTGTATACCATGGGATTCGGCTTGAGTCTGAATTTGCCGATATTCAACGGTAATCGCGGCAATATCGCCATTGAGCAGGCGACACGTAAAAAACTGTTCGATGAATACCAGGACCGTCTCAACAGCGCGCACAGTGAAATTGCTCTGGCGCTGGAAAATCTACCGTTATTGCAAACGCAATTGCAGCGCACTCAGCAGGGGGTGACGGCTTTGCAGCAGCTTGCGCAGCATGCCGATGCCGCGTATCAGGCAGGCAATCTTGCTGCTCCCGATTACGTGCGTCTGCAAACGGGTCTGCTGGATAAACAAACCGAATCTATCAATTTGGCAGAGGCATTGATGGAGCAGCGCATCGCTCTTGAGACCTTGCTGGGACCGGATTTGCCGGAATCAAGGAGCAGTAAATGAAGCGTATTCCATTATTGTTGACAATGGTGTTGGCAGTTCCGGTCTGGGCGGCGGATAGCGTGAGTGCCGCCGTACAGACAGTGGCCTTGCAACAGCGAATGTTGACCGATAGCGTATCGGGTTACGGCGTAGTGTCGAGCGATGCGCGCAACGTGCAAAGCGTGAGCTTACCGCGCGCCGGGCAAGTACAGGCAGTGTATGTCAACGCGGGACAGCAGGTGACCAAGGGCACGACACTGATTGCGTTTAGTACGGGCACGGATGCGGCCCTGGCATATCGGCAGGCGGTCACGGCATTGCGTTTTGCACAGGCAGAACGGGCACGCGTAGCGCAATTGCTTGGTCAGCAACTAGCGACGCAATCGCAATTAGGCGCGGCAGATAAAGCCGTTGCCGATGCTGTGGCGGCGTTGAACGCACAGCAAAAAATCGGTGCAGGTAAGGCGCTGGAGCAAGTCGTCGCGCCGTTCGACGGGTTGATCGCAGCGGTATCGGTGCTGCCTGGCGATCGTCTGGCGGCAGGCATGGCAGTGGTGCAGCTGGCTAAATCGGGTAGTCAGCGCGTTATCCTGGGCATAGAGCCGGAGGACGTCACCAAAGTGCGGACGGGCATGCAAGTACAAGTAGCATCTGTGTTTAATAGCACGCGCAGTGTCAGAGGACGGGTGACGCAGGTGTTCGGCATGATCAACCCGCAAACTCAGTTGGTCGATGTATTGGTTGAGTTGTCCGATAGCGGTCTGATGACGGGGACAAGGGTGCGCGCGTCCATTTTGTTGGGGCAACAGGCAGCCTGGGTTGCGCCGCGTTCAGCGGTGTTGCGCGACACGCAGGGGGCATATCTGTTTCAGGTGCAGCAGGGGCATGCCAAGCGTATCAATGTGCAAACCGGACTGGAACAGGGTGGCTGGGTAGCAGTGACGGGTGATTTGCTTAAGGGCGCGCCAGTAGTGAGTCTGGGTAATTATGAGTTGCAGGACGGCATGGCAGTGCGCGGGAGCGGGCGATGAATTTTACCGCATGGATGCAGTCGCATCGGCGTTCCATTTTATTCCTGCTGGTATTGCTGGCGGTGGCCGGCATGGTAGCGGCATTCAAATTGCCGGTGACCTTGTTCCCCAATGTGGATTTCCCTAGGGTGGTCGTGTCGCTGGATGCAGGCGACAGGCCGGCTGACCTGATGATGCTGGCAGTAACCCAGCCGGTAGAAGAAGCCGTGCGGCGCGTGCCTGGCGTGCGCGATGTGCGCTCAACTACCAGCCGGGGTGCGGCGGATGTGTCGGTGAGCTTCGATTGGGGTATCGATATGGGGCTGGCGACTTCGCAAGTCAACCAGGCGATTACCCAGGTATTGCCTACCCTGCCAGTCGGCACGCAGATGATGACGCGGCGCATGGACCCGACAGTGTTCCCTATTCTGGCATACAGTCTGACCTCGGCAACGCAATCGCAAACCGCTTTATACGATCTGGCGCGTTATCAATTGCGTCCCTTGTTGTCGAGTGTGAACGGGGTGGCACGGATAGAGGTAATCGGCGGTGCGCAGCAGGAATATCGTGTCACCGTTGATCCCGCGCGGCTCAATGCCTATGGGCTGACGCTGACGGATGTGGCGCAAGCCTTGAGTGCGGCGAATGTGGTGACTGCGGTGGGGCGGCTGGAAGATCATTACAAGCTGTATCTGGCTATTGCCGATACGCGGCTGACATCCATGCGCCAGATCAACGATACAGTGATTAAAACCAGCGGCGGCGCGATCGTGCGGCTGGAAGATGTGGCGAAAGTCAGCGATGGCGTCGTGCCGCAATGGACGCGTGTCAATGCCGATGGTCGCCCTGCCGTATTGTTTAATATTTACCAGCAGCCCGGCAGTAATAGTGTGCAAATAGCTCGCGATGTGGCGGCAAAACTGGCGGCTTACAAAACGCAATTGCCCGCTGGCGTGAAATTGGCGAATTGGTATGACCAAAGCGTGCTGGTGCTGGATTCGGCGGCGAGCGTGCGCGATGCGATACTCATCGGTACCGGTCTGGCGGTACTGGTTTTGCTGCTGTTCTTGCGCAATATCAAGATTACCCTGATCGCAGCCGTGGTGGTGCCAACGGTGCTGGCTGCAACGGTGGTATTGCTCTACGCGCTGGGGATGAGTTTCAATATCATGACGCTGGGCGGCATGGCCGCGGCTGTCGGGTTGATTATCGACGATGCTATCGTGATGATAGAGCACATCGTGCGGCGTTTGCGCGGTGCCAGCGGTGAGCATCACGGCCAGGTGATGACGGCGGCAGCTGAATTCATGCGCCCTTTGGCCGGATCGTCGGCATCCACCATCATTATCTTTTTACCTCTGGCATTTTTGACCGGAGTGACGGGCGCGTTTTTCAAAGCCTTGTCGCTTACCATGGCGGCGGGACTGATTATTTCCTTTCTGGTGACCTCGCTGGCAGTACCGCTGCTGGCGGATCACTTTTTGACAGAAAAGGATGCCAACCAGGAAGAGGGCGGCAAGTTCACTGACTGGTTGCATCAGCGTTATGCTGCGTTAATGCAACGTATGTTGGCACGTCCCTTATTACTGTTATTACTGGTCGTGCCGTTGCTGGGTATCGGTTATATCGGCTTTAATCAGGTGGGTTCCGGATTTATGCCGGCGATGGACGAGGGCGGTTTTATTCTGGACTATCGTTCAGCACCCGGCACGTCACTGACAGAGACGGACAGACTGTTGCAGCAAGTCGAGACGATCATCAAGGCCAACCCCAATGTCGACACTTATTCCCGGCGTACGGGAACGCAATTGGGTGGCGGTATTGCCGAGGCCAACGAGGGCGATTTCTTTATACGCCTCAAATCGGGTACGCGTCCTGATATTGAAATAGTGATGGACGATATACGTAGCCAGGTCGAACAGACTGTACCGGGACTGAATATCGAAATGGCGCAGTTGATGGAGGACGTGATCGGTGATTTAACGGCTGTGCCGCAGCCGATAGAAATCAAGTTGTTCGGCGATAATCAGGATGAATTGCAAATCACCGCGAAAAAAGTGCAGGCCGCGATCAATAAAGTGGCAGGCGTAGTTGACACGCGCGATGGTATTAATCCGGCAGGTGATGCGCTGGAAATCCATGTGGATCGTGTCAAGGCTGCATTGGAGGGCATGAATCCCGACAGCATCACCCAGATTGTAAGTGGTTATCTGGCTGGTGTCGTTACCACGCAGATGCAGAACGGCCCGAAACTGGTCGGTGTGCGCGTGTGGATACCGCATGATCAGCGGGCGATTACGCCAGACGTGGGCAAGTTGCTGATACGCGCGCCGGATGGTCATGTGTTCCCGTTAAAACGCGTTGCCAACATCGTGCCGATCAGCGGGCAGCCGCAAATCCGGCGCGAGAACCTGAAGCGTATGGTGGCGGTGACGGGGCGTATCAGCGGGCGTTCGATGAGCGCAGTTATCACTGATATCAAGCAGATCATGGCACAGCCCAATTTGCTCCCCAAGGGCATGTATTTTGAATTGGGGGGAATGTACGCGCAACAGCAAATCGCTTTTCAGGGTCTGATAGCCGTATTTATTGCGGCAATCGGGTTGGTGTTTTTATTACTGCTGTTCATGTATGAAAGCTTTCGCATCGCGCTGGCAATCCTGGCGATACCCTTGCTGGCGGTGTCAGCGGTGTTTACAGGCTTGTGGCTGACCGGCATAGAACTCAATATCTCGGCCATGATGGGGATGACCATGATTATCGGTATCGTCACCGAAGTGGCGATTTTCTACTTCTCCGAATATCGGGATTTGGCGGAAAAAATGCCATTTACCGATGCGTTGATCAATGCAGGTAAAAATCGCATGCGTCCGATAGCAATGACGACATTTGCAGCCATTTTGACGCTGTTACCGCTCGCCTTCGCATTAGGCCAGGGCTCTGCCATGCAACAGCCGCTGGCCGTAGCGATCATTGCCGGGCTGATCGTGCAATTGCCGCTGGTACTGATCGTGATGCCGGTGTTGTATCGGATTTTGATGCGTTATGCTGGCAGTGATAAGCCGCGCTCATCTTGATATGGGCAGTTACGGTGTGTGACCGAGTGGCAGTTTAGTCAGCTGAAACGGTTACCCGGTCAAGGAGTTTGCCAGGTGCCACTGCGATGAAAGCGAGCAGTCGGGAAACGGCTGGTGTTGATTTGTCTCGTGGTTATGGAAATAGCCTTCATTGTTTGCCTCATTTTTATAATCGGCATATATTTTAAAAATAGCCTATTAATAATTTAAAGACGGGGATGGGGTCAGGTTATGCAAAATATCGAAAAATCAGAAGCGGCTTCAACTACATATAGTGAAGTTTTATTTCGCTCATTAATCGAACACATGAGTAGTTGCGTAGCTGTTTACGCAGTAGAGAATGATGGCGAAGATTTCGTTTTCCTGGAATATAACCGTGCTGCTGAATTAGCGGATCGATTAAAAAGAGAAAATGTTATTGGCAAACGGCTTACGGAAGTGTTTCCTTCCGTCAGAGAGTTTGGCTTGTTTGCGGTATTGCAGCGTGTCTGGAAAACGGGCCAATCAGAACGTTTTCCAGCAGCCTATTATCAGGATAGCCATATTTCCGGCTGGAGGGATAATTATGTATATCGTTTACCTTCAGGCGAAGTAGTGGCAATTTATGAAGATATCACTGAACGCAAGCGGGCTGAAACGGCTCTGCGAGAATTAAACGAAAAACTGAGTTCATTGCTCAACTCCATGGCAGAGGGTGCTTATGGCGTAGATACCAATGGCAACTGTGCTTTTGTGAACCAGTCGTTTTTACGTATTTTGGGTTATGACAATGCTGATGAAATCATCGGTCAACATATACACGAACTTATACATCATTCTCATCCCGATGGCAGTCATTATCCAGCTCAGGAGTGCCGGATGTATGCTGCTTATCAACATTTCAAGGCGATTCATGTTGATGACGAAGTTTTTTGGCATAAGGATGGCAGTGCGGTACCGGTAGAGTACTGGTCACAACCCATCGTGAGGGAGGGTGTTGTGATAGGTGCCATTGCTACTTTTCTTGATATCACTGAGCGCAAGAAGAATGAGGCGATGATTTATGATCTGGCTTTTTATGACACGCTGACTCATCTTCCCAATCGCCGTCTATTAAATGAACGATTATGTCAGTTACTTGCTGCTACCCGGCGAAATGGTCATTACGGCGCAGCGATGTTCATGGATCTTGATAACTTCAAATCACTCAATGACACCTATGGACATGCCGCAGGTGATTTGCTTTTGATTGAGGCCGCACGTCGTATCACCGAATGCGTACGGGAGGTAGATACCGTTGCGCGCTTGGGCGGAGATGAGTTTGTTGTTCTGGTTCGTGACTTGAATGAAGACGAAACCGAATCAACCCGGCAGGCCGGCATAGTTGCTGAAAAGATACGTAATGCTTTGGCTCGGCCCTATCTTGTCAAACTGCGTTCCGGGGAAGGTGTAGATAGCGTCGTTGAGCATCATTGCACTGCCAGCATAGGGGTCGTACTGTTTAAGCAAAAAGCCACGCAGGACGATGTCCTCAAATGGGCCGATTCGGCGATGTATCAGGCTAAAGATGATGGACGCAATCTGGTTCGATTTTATGAAACGAAGATTTGAGTTGTGGATGCAGACAACTATGTGTGGTTATCTTTTTACCGTGAAGTCATTGTATCGGCGATGTCTGTGTCTATATGAAAAACAGCATGGAGTAAGATGTTGGATACCGGTGCCGAAGCTTTTTCCCTTCATCGCAAACGGCTGACAGGCATTGCCTACCGCATGCTGGGTTCGCGTGCAGAGGCCGAAGATATCGTGCAGGACGCCTATATCCGCTGACACGATCACAAGCCGGATACGCTGGTTTCTGCCGAAGCCTCGCTGGTGAGCGTCATTACTGCGCAGCTGCTAATGCGAACGTTTGACCGGCACGAAGAAGTCCGGCTCAAGATGCCATTGCGCGGCAATTTCGGTTGCTCGTGCCAGGTCTTCGGGGTGGACGAAAACCTGCATCTGGGTGTGATGGTCGTGCGCCCAGGCATTAAAGGCCTGCCAGCGTCGGCCGCAGGATTCCTCGCCCAGATCGGTGCTGACTTCCACGACGCCGAGCAGGCGTTCATCGCCATCCATGTCCATGGCGAAAATGTCGGGGCGCATGTGCACGTTGAGCACGGGGATGACCAGTTCGGCCGGTTCCTGATAGCCGGCCAGATCCTGTACGGCGAAGGATTGGAAACCCTGGGTTTCGAGTATGCCGATAGCGTCGCTGAGCAGCGATTCGCGTTCGCGTTGTACTGCGTTGGGTAGGGTATGCATGATGTACCTCCTGAGCAAAAAAGTAATTGCTACAGTCAGTTATAGCATATCAACCGGGTTTCCCGTACCGCTAAAACGCTACGGTGCGTTTATTCCGCCAGTGACGGGTACAGCTTGACGGCGATAAACAGCAGCACGACAAACACGCCGATCATGATGGTAAAATCAGCGGCAAATCCGTAAACGCTGGCCCCGCCGTTAATGACCAGCCCGCGCAATGCGTCTATCAGGTAGGTAAGCGGGTTGAGCCGGGCGACGACGCGTAGCCAGTCCGGCATGATATCCAGCGGGTAGATTGCATTGCTGGCGAAAAACATGGGCATGGTCAATACCTGACCGATGCCCATGAAACGTTCGCGCGTCTTGACGATGCAGGCGATGATGAGCGAGAAGGTGGCAAATATCCCCGAACCCAGCATGACGCTGCTCGCCACGGCAAGGATGGCCAGCGGATCGAGCCGGATCGATACATGCATGGCCAGTGCAATCAGGTAGATGACGACAGTCTGCACGATGCCGCGGAATCCGGCGGCTATCGCCTTGCCGAACACCAGCGAAGCGCGCCAAGCCGGGCTCACCAGCAGTTTGTGGACGACGCCGAGGTCGCGTTCCCAGATAATGGCGATGCCGTAGAATATCGAGCTGAACAATATGCTCTGCGCGAGTATGCCCGGCGTGATGAAGGCGAGATAGCTCATCTGGCCGGTGTGGATGCCGCGTACCTGAGCCAGCACCTGCCCGAACACTACCAGCCACAACAGCGGCTGGATGGCGCGGGAGATCAGTTCGGTCGGGTCGCGGATGAGCTTGATCAGCTCTACTTCTACTATGGCGGCGGTTTCTCGCACGAGTCGTTGCATGTGTTCCCTTTCAACCCAGGCGCTGAGCGGTTCGGCGCGTCTTGGCAACGTCGCTGAAGGTGCCGCTTTCGTGTATCGATCCGCCCGCGTAATGTGCAAACACGTCGTCCATGGTCGCCTCATCGCCGAGTCCGCTACGCAATTCGGCAGGCTTGCCGATGACGCTGATTTTGCCTGCGTGCAGGATTGCCAGGCTGTCGCACAGCATTTCGGCTTCTTCCATGTCGTGGGTAGTGATCAGCACCGTCATGCCGTAGCTGTGCCGCAAATCCAGCAGCCTGTCCCACACCGTATGCCGCGCAACCGGGTCCAGCCCTATGGTCGGTTCGTCCAGAAACAGGATGGCGGGGCGATGCAGCATGGCCTGTGCCAGCTCCAGCCGGCGGATCATGCCGCCGGAATAGGTTTTTACCAGTTTTTTTGCCGAATCGGCCAGCCCCATGAAATTCAGCGCGTCGTCGATGCGCGACCGGCTTTCGCTGCCGTGCAGGCCGTACAGCCTGGCAGACAGCAGCAGATTTTCAAAGCCGGTCAGGGCGCCGTCCGCCGACAGCAGCTGCGATACATAGCCGATGCGTCGTCTGACTTCGCCCGGCGATTTGATGATATCGAAGCCGCCGACTTGCGCCGAACCCGAGGTCGGCGGCAGCAAGGTCGTCAGCATTTTGATCATGGTGCTTTTGCCTGCGCCGTTGGCGCCGAGCAGGCCGAAAATCTCGCCGTAGGCGACTTGCAATTCTATATGATCTACCGCAGTCAGAGTGCCAAATCGGCGTGTCAGGGCCGTGGCAAGAATTGCGAATTGGTCGGGGTCGTCTGGTGCGGTCTGGTTCATGCGGCAAGTCGGTTAAGGTTACAGGGTGGCGCGCGGGAATCGGTCAGGCAGGTATCATGCTGTCCACTCTAAACTGGGCGCCATGTCTTGGCAATAGCTGCTTGCCGTTTCGGCATTTGCGCCTATATTCAATAGAGGCGAGCACTGCTGCAACGATGCTTGCCCCGACAATAATCGCAGCAAGTCGCAGGAGATATGACATGACCCTGGAATCCGGTTCCATGAGCTTTTTCGTGCTGATACTGCTGGCGCTGATTTTTCTCGGCTCGGCAGTGCGCGTGTTCCGCGAATACGAGCGCGGGGTGGTATTTATGCTGGGGCGTTTTCAAAAGGTAAAAGGGCCGGGGCTGGTGATCATTATCCCGGCATTGCAGCAGGTGGTCAGGGTCGATCTGCGCACGGTGGTGCTGGAAGTGCCGACCCAGGATGTGATCTCGCGCGACAACGTGTCGGTCAAGGTCAGCGCCGTGGTTTATTTCCGTGTTGTCGACCCGCAAAAGGCCATCATCCAGGTGGTCGATTTTCTGAATGCGACCAGCCAGCTGGCGCAGACCACCCTGCGCTCGGTGCTGGGCAAGCATCTGCTGGACGACATGCTGGCCGAGCGCGAGAAGCTGAATCTGGACATCAAGCAGGCGCTGGACGCACAAACGGATACCTGGGGCATACAGGTCGCCAATGTCGAGATCAAGCAGGTCGACCTGACCGAATCCATGATCCGGGCGATTGCTCGGCAAGCCGAGGCCGAGCGCGAACGGCGCGCCAAGGTCATCCATGCCGAGGGCGAACTGCAGGCCTCGGAAAAGCTGTTTCAGGCCGCAGCCATTCTGGCGCAGGAGCCGCAGGCCATATTGCTGCGCTATCTGGAGACGCTGACTGTGATCGGCGCGGACAAGAACACTACTATCGTGTTTCCGTTACCGATGGATCTGGTGGCGCCGCTGTTAAAACATGTCGTGCAGCCGGATGCCGGCAAATCACCGTAATGCTGATCCGGCAGCTTTGGTGTTATTCGGCGGCGATGTAATCGACAGTCAACAGGTCGGGCAAGACGGGGCGTAACGATTTGTCGATAAAACGCAGGTACGACGGATGCGTGCGATAGTGATCGGCAGCTTCCTGACTGGCGAAGCGTATGATCCAGCAATAATGGTCGTGTCCGTCGGGCTGGCGCGACTTGCCGGCCCGCACCTTGCGCACGCCCGGTATCCGGCCCAGCGTTGCCATGCCCTGCTGCAGGATGGCGGTCACTTCGGTTTCCGCCATCTTGTCGGGCATGTTGTAGAGCGCTATCTGCTCGACTTCCTGCCATGGGCGGCATTGTTGCAGCACCTCTGCGGCACGTCCGCCGCTACCCCATAGCCGTATCATGCGTTCGATCTGCGCGCCGATGGCATCGCGTACGCCCGAGGTCAGTTGCGGATAACTGCCGTGCGGATGGCTTTGCAGTTGTGTGCGTATGCTGGCGCCGGCAACGTCGGCCAGCGCCGTGTAATAGTTGATTTTGGCCACGCCGTGCGCGATCAGCTTGCGGAACTGGTCGTCGCCGAGACCGGTGCCGCCGTGGATGACCAGCGGTATGCCGACTGCTTCGCTGATTTTTGCCAGACGAGTGATATCCAGTCTGGGCGTGCCGCGCAGCAGGCCGTGTACGGTGCCGATGGAGACGGCGAGGCAGTCTATGCCGCTGCGCTCGGCGTAGGCCTTGGCTTCGGCGGGCAGGGTGTAGGCTATGTCTTCCGGCGGTTTCTCTTCGCCGTCGCCGGCTACCCAGGGTACGTAACCCAGCTCGCCTTCCACCGTGACGCCGCAGGCATGCGCCATGTCGACGACTTCCTTGGTGCAGCGCAGATTTTCGTCCAGCGGCAGGGCCGACGCGTCTATCATCACGGCGTTGCAGCCAGCCTTGATACCGTTGACGGCAGCGCTCAGACTGGAGCCGTGATCCAGACAGATCGCCACCGGGATCGCCGCGCGGCGGGCGCCGGTCAGAGCTGCCGCCATCAGCATGTCGAAGTTGTAATGCGCGGCATGCGTTTCCGGCAAATTCAGGACGACCGGCGCGCGGCAATTTTCGGCTGCCGTCAGCACGCCTTCGAGAAAATCGAAACTGGACACGTTGAACGCGCCGACCGCATAGCCGTGGCGGTAGGCGTGATTAAGCATGTCAGTCATATTGGTTAGCGGCATGATGTCGTCCATGTCGGCATACGGCCGGGCTGCCGGCGTAACCGGTTGTGGTTAAATTCGTGTATCTGCGCGCACATATCTTTCTCCGTACTGGTGATTATGTTGCGATAAACAGCAGTCGTATCGCCATTTGCCGCTTATTCGCTATACAATTAATACGTATGCATTTTCCGGGAGACGTTCCGATGGAAATCACTTGCTACCGTAACCCCGAATTGGCCAGCGAGCCCAGACAGCTTGCAGCCGCTACTTACAACCTGGCATTTACGCTACTTGCGCGCAGCACTACCGGTAATCTGTTCGTGCCTATCCGCGCGATGCAATATCTGGCCGTTATGGATGCCGAAGAGCTCATCTTCCTCGACGGCGAGCGTAAATGCTGGGTCGATATCGCCTGGCGCAATTTCCATCCGCAAGAGCGCAACTCGCTTGACGACCCGGTGCCGTACGAGGCGGTTTATTATCACGAGCAGGCCCGAAACATCATGTCGCGTCTGCAGGTCGAATTGCTGAAAGCCTTGCAGATGCTGGCGCAGAAATCGCATATCGACGGCCCCGCACGGGTACTCAAATTTCCTGCGCCTTAGCTATTCGTCCTCGCCCAACTCGGCATCCCAGCCTTCTTCCCGGGCAGTGCTGATAGCTTGCGCGTAAAACTGCGCGTGTTTCTTCTGCAGATTTTCGGGTAAACGGCTGGGCAGGTGGGCATAAGGCTCCCAGGCGGCATAGACCTGCTCATACAGATTCTGCATGCGCGCCGAATCCCAGCCCATGCAGGTTTCGGTTTCGGGAATGAGGCCGAACACCCATGCATCGCGCACTATGCGCCCCAGGTGGGTCAAGCCGCCGTTGGTGTCGTTATCGACACCGGTATAAGTTTGTACTGTCATCGTGTCAGCCCTGCGTATAGTGCCGGCAATTTTTCCGGCAAGCGTTCAACATGATCCACGACCATGTAATTTCGTGCGCCGAAGATACGCGATACATACTGATCGGCACGCGGGTCGAGGCTCATGCAATAGGTGGTGACGCCGGCGCGGGCGACCTCTTCTACCGCCTTCTTGGTATCGAAGCGCAGGTATTGGGGATCGCGCACGTCGACGTCCGCGGGTTCGCCGTCGGTAATCACCAACAGCAGTTTCTTCGAGGACTTCTGCAGCTTCAGATAATGCCCGGCATGGCGGATGGCTGCGCCCATGCGGGTGGACAGCTGACCGGTCATGCCTGCCAGTCTGGCTTTGGGCACGTCGTTGTAGGGCTGGTCGAAATCCTTGAAGCGATGATACTCCACGTTGTGGCGGCCGTCCGAGCAGAAGCCGTGAATCGCAAACGGGTCGCCGATCTTGTGAATAGCGTCCGCCAGCAGCACTGTGGCCTGGCGCGTCAGATCGAGCACGCTGTAATCCTGCCCGGCGACTTTTTCGTTGGTGGATTCGGACAAATCCAGCAGCACCATCACCGAGATGTCGCGCACCTTGCGTACCGAGCGCATCATGATGCGCGTATCCGGCTGCATGCCCATGCGCATGTCTATCATCGAACGCAATGCGGCGTTGATGTCGATTTCGTCGCCGTCTTCCAGCTTGCGGATACGGGTAACGCCCTGCGGCTGCATGGCGTCGAGCAGGAATTTGAGGCGGCCGATGGTGCGCTTGTGCTGGGCGGTAATCTCTTCGATGATCTGCAGATCGCCGGATTTGCTGCGTTTTTCCTGCACCGTGGCCCAGGACGGACGCTCCAGCTGGATCTGGTAATCCCATTCCGGATAGTGGTAAGGATCGGCAACCGGCTCCTTGCCTTCCATCTCGTTAAAGCTGACGCCGGTGTCTTCGTAGGGGAACAACTCGGTGCCGAGCACCCAGATTTCCTGCGCGTCGTCGCCGGCCAGCTCGCAGTCGATTTCGTTGGCCATTTCCATCACGCTGACGTATTTGCGTACCTGCTGGACGGTGTCGTAGCCGGCTGCCTGGGCCTTGTCGAAGTCGAATTCCTCGAATTCCCAGAAATAGCGGTTATCGTCGCGGTAAGGCGCAGTGAGCAGGTCGGTGCGCGGCTGGAACGGGATGCGCAGTTGCGCCAGCTCGTGCGCCAGCGTCACGCCG
Source organism: Sulfuriferula sp. (assembly GCA_031291235.1). Classification (GTDB taxonomy): domain Bacteria; phylum Pseudomonadota; class Gammaproteobacteria; order Burkholderiales; family Sulfuriferulaceae; genus Sulfuriferula. Next base: position 416,519 of record JARLJL010000006.1, on the reverse strand, counting down.
ATATCCCACGACAGCGTGTTGTCGGCCAGATTGTCCTGCGCCGCCCGGAATAGCACGCGGGCCTTGGCTACGATCGGGTGCTCGTCCGCGTAGCCGGGGTCGAGCAGGGCGCGGGCGATGCGGTTGAGGTAATCGCCCATGGTGGTTGCCTGCTGCGGCGTGACCGTGTGCAGCGATGCCCATAGCTGGCTGAGGCCGGGGAACGCGTTGATGGCGATCTGCTCGACGCGGGCGTCTTCCACCACCGAGATCGCGGCCATTTGCAGCGGGTTGAGGTTTTCCGCTGAGATCGGGGTGCGGGTGTAGACGATGTGCGCTGCGCAGTGGGCGGCAGTGGCGCGATATAGTTCCAGCCCGGCGACGCCTTCGAAATCGTCGTAGGCGTCGGGAATATGCATCAGGTAGTTCTCGATATAGGGCCGATAGCCTTCGCGGTGCTCGAAATCGCCGGAAGTGGGGCGCATGAAAAAGTCGCGTGCCCACAGTGCGCGCAGGTACATATTGATGCGGCGCTGCACATCGACGAACAGCGTGCCTTTGCGTTCCTGCTGCAGCATCGCCTGCGATTCCTTGCTTTCCAGCCCGAAATAGCGCACCTGCTCGGGGTAGTCGGTGCGGTGCGCCTGCGCGCCCCACATCGCCCAGCGTCGCAAGCCGCCCAGCGTCAGCGTGCCGAGCAGGGTGTCGAGATGGTCGAGCATCGGCCGCAGGCCGCGCGGGGCTTGCGAAATCAGTTGATTCAGCAATTGCAGGTAGCTGCGGAATACCTGCTCGTCGCCGAGCCGGCTGGCGGCGATGGGGGCGGTGGCGAAGATCAGCTCGATCACCGCGCCGCTGGTTTTGGAGGCCATCATCATGCCGGTCTGTACCAGATCGGGAATGATGTCTTCGCCGATTTCCTTGGCAACTTGCGGGGCGTTTTCGATATAGGCAGCCACCAGGTCGCAGCCGCGGCCCAGATTTTTGAGCGAACGGGCGCCTGTCATGTAGTTGTTCAGTCCTTGCGAGCTGAATACCTTGGCGGCTTCGTGCCAGGATCCCTCCAGTATGCTTCTGGATTGTTCCGAGAGCTCGCCCAGTGTGTCCTGATAGTCTTCGAGATTAATGCTCATGTTCTACCTGACGAATGTGGCGCAATGGGTTGTGACGGCGTCGGCCGCCAGCCCGTTGCGTATTGCTAAAAGAATGTCGTAACGGCAGCATCCAGTGCGTCGCGCATGTCGGGGTCGTCCGTAATCGGGCGTACCAGCGCCACGCGGCAGGCGGCTTGGGGTTTGACGCCGGTGGCAATCAGCGATCCGGCATAGATCAGCATGCGGGTCGAGATGCCTTCGTCCAGGCCGTGGCCCTTTAGATTGCGGGCGCGTTCGGCGATAGCGACCAGCTTGCCGGCCACTTCGGCGGATACGCCGGTTTCGTGCGACACGATTTCGGTTTCGATGTCGTGCGACGGATAGTTGAAATCCAGTGCGCCGAAACGTTGTTTGGTGGACTGTTTCAGATCCTTCATCAGGCTCTGATAGCCGGGGTTATAGGAAATCACCAGCTGAAAATCGGGGTGTGCATGTACCAGCTCGCCTTTCTTTTCCAGCGGCAGTACGCGGCGCGCGTCGGTCAGCGGGTGAATCACCACGGTGGTGTCCTGACGGGCTTCTACCACTTCGTCCAGATAGCAGATCGCGCCGTAGCGGGCGGCGATAGCCAGCGGACCGTCCTGCCAGCGAGTGCCGGAGGCGTCGAGCAGAAAGCGGCCGACCAGATCGGATGCGGTCATGTCTTCATTGCAGGCTACCGTGATCAGGGGCTTGCCCAGTTTCCACGCCATGTGTTCTACAAAGCGGGTCTTGCCGCAACCGGTCGGGCCTTTCAGCATCATCGGCATGCGCACCGCATAGGTGGCTTCATACAGCTCTACCTCGTCGGCGACGGGGCGGTAGTAGGGTTCTTGCTCGATCAGGTATTGATTGATGACATCGTTCATTGCGGGGCTCCAGATAAAACAACTCGCAGAAACAAAGACCTCCGCTGCCTCGCGGTAACGGAGGTCTGGTCACGGTTTAGCTATGTTGCGTGATTAAACGGTCTTGCCGCGATAAATCACCATGGATGTACCTTGCGACTGATTGAAGTTGTTGTAACCGATCAGGCGCACATGGTTGTCCGGGTTGGCCTTGTGGCAAGCCAGCGCTTCGGCCAGCACGACGTTGACGTCGGTTTCGCCGAACATCGGCAGCTTCCACATGTACCAGTACGAGTCCATCAGATATTGCGGTTCGATGTGCTCGATAGCCGGGTTCCAGCCCTTGGAAACCAGGTATTCCACCTGTTTCTTGATTTCGGCTTCGCTCATTGCAGGCAAATAGGAGAACGTCTCAAATTTGCGGCTGGCAGGATCGCTCAAGCGCGATTTGTAATCCATCACTTCATTCATAATCCATTCCTTATACAGGTCGGCCTAGGTACGGCCTGAGCCGACGATATGTGAATTGTTGGGTTGCGCTCATGAGCAACCCAACCTGCGTTGTTACTTGTGAGCAACGTCCAGCTTGTCGACAGTGTCGAACTCGAACTTGATCTCTTTCCATGTTTCCATGGCGATCTTCAATTCCGGGCTGCTGGCAGCTGCCTTGGTCAGGATCTCCTTGCCTTCCTTCTCGATGGCTACACCCTGGTTGCGCGCTTCCACACAGGCTTCCAGTGCCACGCGGTTAGCGGCTGCACCGGCAGCGTTACCCCATGGGTGGCCTAATGTACCGCCACCGAATTGCAATACAGAATCATCGCCGAAGATGTTGACCAATGCCGGCATGTGCCAGACGTGGATGCCGCCGGATGCAACCGGCAATACGCCGGGCATGGAGCCCCAGTCCTGATCGAAGAACAGGCCGCGGCTACGATCTTCCTTGATGAATTCGTCGCGCATGGTGTCGATCCAGCCCAGCGTTGCTTCGCGGTCGCCTTCCAGCTTGCCGACCACGGTGCCGGAGTGCAGGTGATCGCCGCCGGACAAACGCAGTACCTTGGTCAGCACGCGGAAGTGAATACCGTGGTGCGGGTTGCGGTCGAGCACAGCGTGCATGGCGCGGTGAATGTGCAACAGCATGCCGTTGTTGCGGCACCAGTTGGCCAGACCGGTATTAGCGGTCAAACCGCCGGTCAGGTAATCGTGCATGATGATCGGTGCGCCGATTTCCTTGGCGAATTCTGCACGCTTGTACATTTCTTCCGGTGTCGGTGCGGTCACGTTGAGGTAGTGACCTTTACGCTCGCCGGTTTCGCGCTCGGCCTTGATGGTGGCTTCGTGGACGAATTCGAAACGGTCGCGCCAACGCATGAACGGCTGGCTGTTGACGTTCTCGTCGTCCTTGGTGAAGTCCAGACCGCCGCGCAGGCACTCGTAAACGGCGCGACCGTAGTTCTTCGCGGACAGACCCAATTTAGGCTTGATGGTGCAGCCCAGCAATGGACGACCGTACTTGTTCATCTTGTCGCGTTCGACCTGAATACCTTGAGGAGGGCCGCCGCAGGTTTTAACGTAAGCGATAGGGAAGCGTACGTCTTCCAGACGCAATGCGCGCAAGGCCTTGAAGCCGAACACGTTACCGACCAGCGAGGTCAGCACGTTAACCACGGAACCTTCTTCAAACAGATCAATCGGATAAGCAACGAAAGCGTAGAAGCAGGTGTCGTCGCCGGGTACGTCTTCTATGCGATAGGCGCGGCCTTTGTAGTAATCCAGGTCGGTCAGCAAGTCTGTCCACACAGTGGTCCAGGTGCCGGTCGAGGATTCGGCAGCTACGGCAGCTGCGACTTCCTCGCGATCCACGCCCGCTTGCGGGGTGATCTTGAAACAGGCGAGAATATCAGTATCCAGCGGTGTGTATTCCGGCGTCCAGTAAGTTGCGCGGTATTCTTTCACACCGGCGTTGTATGATTTTACAGCCATTGAAATTCTCCTTTCATGGTTGGGCAATGTGCTTTCCTGTGAGGGACAGCGTGTAGCTCAATGAGCATGGTGTAAATATAGCAAGCCAGAACGATAAATAATAATTGTAATTTTGTATGTGTATGATAGATTGTTATCAATGATTTGTTATTGAGATGACATACAAATGAAGCATGCCACGCTGCACCAGTTGAAAATTTTCGAAGTGGTTGCGCGCAACCTCAGTTTCACGCGTGCTGCTGAAGAACTGCATCTGACCCAGCCCACCGTGTCCATACAGATGAAGCAATTGATGGATATCGTCGGCATGCCGCTGATCGAGCAGGTAGGCAAGCGCATTTTTCTGACCGAGGCCGGGCGGGAATTGCTTACCGTTTGCCATGAGCTGTTTGACGGGCTGTCGCGTTTCGAGATGCTGGTCTCTGACATGAAGGGCGTAAAAGCCGGCAAGCTGCGGCTGGGCGTCATTACCACGGCAAAATATTTCGTACCGCGCCTGCTTGGGCCGTTTTGCGACCGCTACCCGGGGATCGATATCACCATCAAGGTCACCAACCGCGAGCGGCTGCTGCAGCGCCTGGCCGATAACGAGGACGATTTGTATATACTCGGGCAGATGCCGGAAAAAATGGATGTATGGGTAGAGCCGTTCCTCGATAATCCCATGGTTGTTATCGCGCCGCATAACCACCCGCTGGCCGGACAAAAAAACATCCCCGCGCAGCGCATTGCCGAGGAGCCGTTCCTGATGCGCGAATCCGGCTCTGGCACGCGGCTGACGACCGAGGCTTTCTTCAACGACCGCGGCCTGCCTATTAAAATCAGGATGGAGCTGGGCAGCAACGAAGCCATCAAGCAGGCCGTCGCCGGCGGCCTCGGCATCGCCGTGCTGTCCGCCCATACGCTGGCGCTGGAAAAGAGTGCCGACGAGCTTGCCGTGCTTGACGTGGAAGGCTTCCCCATCATGCGCCAGTGGCACGTCGCCTATTCGACAGGCAAGCAGCTATCGGTGGTGGCGCGCACTTTTCTAGAATTCCTGCAGCAGGAGAGCGGCCCCATGGCCGAGCGCTATATGCAGGGTTTGCCGGGGCTGTCGTGTCAGATTGGCAAGCGTGACGAATAGGCGAGCGTTTGAGCGCAGATGCCGGCGCTGTGATTATTCAAAGCCGGTTCTCAGTCATGCATACAGGGTAGAAGCGGTGACATCACTATAAATTAATACATGAATAGATTAATGAACAGATAGTCTCGATGAATTGAGGTGAGTGCGGAGATATATCGTAGCTCAAGGCAGTCTGCGGCGGAATCCGGATGGATATACGACAGCGCTAAATAAAATCTTGTCGGTCACGACTTGGCGTATCAAAATGTCCGCAACATGGCGCAGACTGCCAGCGCCATCATTAGCGTCGCTAGCCAGCCCAGCAGCTTTAGTCTGATGGATATCACGAACTGGCCCATGATCTCCGAACGCGCAGCCATCAGCATCATCACCGCCATGATAGGAACGGAAATCACGCCGTTGATGACTGCGCTCCAATATAGGGCTTTGATCGGATCCAGCGAGGTAAAGCCCAATCCAATGCCTATCAGTGTTGAGACGGCAATGATGCCATAGAATTTCTTTTCTTTCATAGGCTTGCGCTCGAGGCTCGCTTTCCATTTGAAAGCTTCCGCCATAGCGTAAGCAGAGGAACCTGCCAGAATCGGTATCGCCAGCATTCCGGTACCGATGATGCCGGCGCTAAACAGCATGAATGCGAACTCGCCAGCGATTGGCCGCAGCGCTGCTGCGGCTTGCGCCGATGTCTGAATATCGGTTATCCCATGCTGATTCAGCGTCACCGCCGTGGTCAGGATAATGAAAAAGGCAACCAAATTGGAGAAACCCATACCGATATAAGTATCGATCTTGATGCGTTTGAGGTTGGCTTTGGCCTGCTCTGGCGCCACGATCAAAGGGCGCGCCTGGGCGTCCATCAATTGATCTTCGACTTCCTGCGACGCCTGCCAAAAGAAAAGATAAGGACTGATAGTGGTACCCAGAACGGCAACTACCGTGGTGATATACCTCTGTTTCCAGGAAAAATCCGGTTTAACGATGCTGGCTAGTGCCTGCGACCATGCAATATCCACAACGAATACCGTGGCCACATACGCCAGCAAAGACAAGGTAAGCCATTTGAGCAGGCGCACATAACGTCGGTAGGGAATGAATATCTGCAACAGCAGCGAGACGACACCAAATACCACCGAATACAATTGCGCCGGACCGCCCACGATCAATTTCAAGGCTTCGCCCATTGCCGAAACATCCGCGGCGATATTGATGGTGTTGGCAATTAATAACAAGCCAACCACGGAATATAAAAGCCATGCTGGGTAATAATTACGAATATTGGTTGCAAGGCCATGTCCGCTGACTCGTCCAATTTTGGCGCTTACCACCTGTATACCGACCATAAGAGGGTAGGTGAGTAGTACCGTCCACAGCATATTGAAGCCAAATTGCGCACCAGCCTGCGAATAAGTCGCGATACCGCTGGGGTCATCATCAGCCGCGCCGGTAATGAGTCCGGGACCGAGTTTTTCCAGCCAGGATTTTTCCGGTTCATCGGAGGCGGTTTTCGCATTGGGCACGATGTACTCCTAATTGATTGACGTTACGCTAGCCTGTATCGATGTGCTGTTTAAGACAGCATGACAGGTTCGCGGATTCGGCAATGTGCTGTACCGAACAGACGAAAATGGATAGTCCCGATCAAACTGCATGCGCGGACTTGTTCGTAAAATAATCATGTAAACGACCAACAGGAGAAATCTCATGAAGATAACAGCCTCGTTCCATAAAGTTACACTGGGTAGCCTATTGATTGTCAGCGGTTTGTCTATCGGTTTTGCAGGCGCAGCCTGCGCCGCTGATGATGCACCTGCACCGCAGGCACATAGCGATGGCGTGGGTGCCGCGATCAGCGACACAGCGATTACCGCCAAAGTGAAAGCACGGTTAATGAGCGAATCCGGTCTTGAGAAGTCGAAAATCAGTGTCACTACCACCAATGGCGTAGTGACGCTTACCGGCTCGGCCAGCAATGAACAGGCAAAATCCCTGGCCGAAGACAAAACCAAAACAATCGAAGGGGTCAAGAGCGTCGACAATGCGCTGCGAACCCCCGGCAGCAGCAAGCGCGTCGTTAAAGCCAAACGCGTCGTCTCCGATAGCTGGATCACGACCAAGGTGAAATCCGAATTGCTTGCCGACAGCCTCAGCAAAGGCATGGATGTGAGCGTGGAAACCGTACACGGTGTGGTCGTGCTGAAAGGCACATTGGCCAATGAAGACGCCATCGATCACGTTAAAGACCTCGCCGGTAAAGTATACGGCGTCAAAAGCGTGGACGTTTCCCAACTCAAAGTCGGCAGCAAATAAGCCTGAATCTGTCCGGCGCGTCACGGCCTGCTCTTGCTTGAGGGAGTGGGTGCTAGATGATTATCGGATCTCACATTCCAATAAAATGTTGGAATGTGAGATCCGCCCACATTTCCTTGAACTCAAACGCAATGGGCCGGAACATGGATTTGTGTATTAGTATGATGCAGGTTAAAAGCGTGCTGATGTGCGCAAACTACACCTCGACCTTGAAGCCCAGCTCAACATCGCAGCCTGCTTGCCCACCGCGAATGCCCCAATTTTCTTTGGCGATTTCCCGGAGAAGAATCTTCACATGATCTTTGGGAATACCAAATGGCTCAAGGTTGTTCACGATTGCCTTGTACAGATTTCGTTTTGCATCAAGTGAGCGCCCAGCGAACGCATCAATACTGATGTGCGTATAAAAATCCGGTTTCACACGAGCGGGCGGGAACGCGAAGCGGTGAGGTTCATGCACGATGAGACGAACATTTTTATCACCGGGCACGATTTTGAATGCCTTACGCAGTGCCATGTGAACAGCCTCCATGAGCGCAATTTCCTGCTCTTGTGTGTATTGCCGCCGCACTTCAATTAAGACGCTTGGCATTTTCACTCCTTTTCGGGTTTGCGCTCCAATGCACAGGTAGCTCGCAGAAGCTTGGGGTCAAGTTTTGCAAAGAAATATTCCTCCATTAAATTACCCGTATGACTAGGCTGTTATATCTATGAATACATTACACTACTGTGAGCAGTGTTGTGAAAAATTATGGAATTATGTTTGATTGCAAGACTTGTGTATGACCCCGTATGTAATTTAGTAGGCGCTGAAACTGACGTCGATGTGACCGCTATCTGTATGCGAGCGGGGCATAGTTTTGTCACTTGTGCGTAAAGCCCGCATCAGCCATAATTTGGCGACGCAGATATATTTTGCGGCCACAGGTTCTATTATGATTAAGGCGCTTTCGAAGGGGACGCATCATGATTCCTGGCATGCCGATATCCAAGTTTATCCTTGATCCTCACCTTGTATCTCTATCGCCTGGCGGAGCCATGGCGGTGAGAATCTTTCACCTTAAGTCCCGGGTATCCCCGGTACGCAAGGCTTGATCCGGACAACCCTACCTTCGACCCGGAGCGCTCCCCGATGCCCAACTCCAGCCCGACGCCCGAACCGCTCACCTTGACTGCGCGCATCAGCCAGTTGTTTCCGGTATTGACCCCGGCACAAATCGCACGGATAGCCGTGCATGGGCGTACGCGCAACATTCAGCCCGGCGACGTGCTGATCCATGCAGGCGCTCAAGTCACACCGTTTTTTGTGGTCACCGCCGGACAGGTCGAAATCGTCCAGCCTTCAGGATCAGGCGAAAATCTCGTTGCTGTCCACAATCCCGGCCAGTTCACGGGCGAAGTTCAGCTCATCTCGGGCCGTCGTGCGCTCGTTGCAGCGCGCGCCAGTCAGGCAGGCGAGGTGATCGAGCTCGATCGGGAACATCTGCTTGCGTTGGTGCAGACCGATAGCGAATTAAGCGAAATCATCATGCGTGCATTCATCCTGCGCCGGGTCGAGTTAATTGCGCACGGGTTCGGCGATGTGGTGCTGATTGGGTCCAACAATTGTTCGGGGACGTTGCGGGTCAAGGAATTTCTGACGCGCAATAATCATCCCTATGCGTACGTCGATCTTGATCACGATGCCGACGTTCAGACGCTGCTGGATCATTTTAAGGTCTTTGCTGGCGACATCCCCGTGCTCATCTGCGGCGGCGACATTGTACTGCGTAATCCGACCAACCAGCAGATTGCCGACTGCCTCGGTTTCAATAATGCAATCGACCAGACGCAGATACGCGATCTCGTTATCGTCGGTGCAGGTCCGTCTGGGCTTGCGGCGGCTGTCTATGCCGCGTCTGAAGGGCTGGATGTGCTGGTGATCGAAGCCAACGCACCGGGTGGTCAAGCCGGTTCGAGTTCGAGAATAGAAAATTACCTGGGTTTCCCCACGGGCATCTCGGGGCAGGCGCTCGCTGCCCGTGCATACACTCAGGCGCAAAAATTCGGGGCGCAGGTCATCATTGCGCAACATGCTATCCGGCTTGGCTGCGATCGCAAACCCTACACCGTTGAGGTGAGCACCGGTGCATGCGTGCCTACACGGACCATCATCATCGCAACCGGCGCCGAGTACCGGAAACCCGCTCTCGACAATCTGACCCGCTTTGAAGGGGTAGGCGTGTATTACGGCGCAACGTTCATGGAAGCCCAGTTGTGCGCAGGCGAAGAGGTCGTCGTGGTGGGCGGCGGCAATTCAGCCGGGCAGGCTGCCGTCTTCCTCGCCCAGACAGCCAAACGGGTTCATGTGCTGATACGCGCGGATGGCCTGTCTGAAAGCATGTCGCGCTATCTGATCCGTCGCATCGAAGACAATCCTGCGATTATTCTGCACACGCAGACGACGATCGTGGCCCTCGAAGGCAGCCAGCATCTGGAACGCGTGAGCTGGCAGGCGCGCGGTTCCGAAGACATCGAAACACAGGCAATCCGCCATGTTTTCCTGATGACGGGTGCCGCACCCAACTCGCAGTGGCTCGGCGGCTGCGTCGTGCGCGACGACAAGGGATTCATCAAGACCGGCGCCGACCTGTCCCCGGACGAACTGGCTGCAGCTCATTGGCCGCTCGGTCGCGCGCCTCACCTGCTCGAAACCAGCGTGCCCGGCGTGTTTGCGGTCGGCGATATCCGGGCGGGCAACGTCAAGCGGGTAGCATCCGCTGTGGGTGAGGGATCGATTTCGGTTTCATTCGTACACCAGGTACTTCACGAATATTAAGGAGGCGTCATGACAGCCAAACAACGCTGCGACCATTTGAGCGCGATCACGACCGTCAAGCAGGCGAAAAACCAGGTATGCGAGGAATGCATCAAGACCGGCGACAGCTGGGTACATCTGCGGACCTGTCAGACATGCGGTGCGACCTTGTGCTGCGATAGCTCCCCAAACCGCCACGCCACCCGGCATGCACAGATCAGCGGTCATCCGGTGATTGCTTCGGCCGAGCCCGGGGAGCGCTGGCTGTACTGCTATCCGGACGACGCCTTCATGAATTACTGATACGCGTGCAGGCCGATGACTGAAACCCAGGATACCGTGGCGGCGAGCAAACGTCTGGACCGCCCGGTTGACGACGTCCTGGATCACATTCTCGGCCCGGTGCATGCGCCGATCACGCTGGTTGAATACGGTAGTTACGCGTGCCCTCACTGCCGTGCGGCCAATGAGCGCATTACCGAAGTCCGCAACCAGCTGGGCGAGCGGCTGCGCTATGTGTTCCGTCATCGTCCCCTGATTGGCAGCGACCTTGCCCGGCCGGCGGCGGAACTGGCAGAGTCTGCCGCCAACCACACGCAATTCTGGGATGCGCACGTGACCTTGATGACGCGCTCGAACACGCTGACCGAAGAGGATCTGCGAGCCGTTGCGGATGACCTCGGCCTGACGCGGATGGATGCCGAAATGGCGCAGAGGGTCGCCGAGCGGGCCAGGCAGCGCGTGGAATTCGACATCGACAGCTCACAGGCCAGCGGCGTCTACTTCACACCGACATTTTTCATCAATGGACGCCGTTACGATGGCCCCTGGGACGAAAGCTCCTTTATCGATGCGATGCTGGGTTCGCTTGGGCATCGCGTTCGCACGGCCGCGCTGAGCTTCGCGAGCTGGGCGCCATCGGCCGGCATCTTGCTGTTGCTGGCCTCCATCCTGGCGATGGTACTCACCAATTCCTCGCTGGGCGCCGGTTTCGAGGCTTTCTGGCACACTGAATTCGGTTTCGCATTTGGTCAGACCGGCTTCCGGATGTCCTTGCTGCATTGGGTCAACGATGCGCTGCTGACGGTTTTCTTTCTCGTCGTGGGACTCGAAATCAAGCGCGAATTTACGGTCGGTCATCTAGCCAGCCGCCGCGCCGCTGCCTTGCCCATCGCGGCCGCAATCGGCGGCATGACGGTGCCGACACTCATTTATCTGTTCCTCATCCCGGCAGGACCGTGGTCGATCGGTTGGGGCGTGCCGATGGCGACCGATACCGCCTTCGCAGTGGCGCTGGTCGCGATGATGGGCGCTCGGGTGCCAGTGGAGCTGCGCATCTTTTTGACTGCGGCGGCCATCGTCGACGACATCGGCGCCATCATCGTTGTGGCTATTTTTTATTCCGGCGATTTGCATGCCGGCTATCTCGTTGCGGCAATCGCACTCATCGGCGTGCTGGTGCTGCTGAACCGATTCGGAATTTACCGTGTATTGCCCTACATATTGATCGGCGTTGCACTATGGGCCTGCGTTCATGCCAGCGGCCTCCACGCCACCCTGGCCGGCGTCATTCTGGCCACCTTCATCCCCACGCGCCCGCCGCCCGACTACACAACGCTCGCACTGCAGGCCGAAGCCATACTGACGACCGAGGCTCAGCACAGTAGCGAGCAATACCGCCGTGGACCCTCCGCACCCGCGCTGGAGGCGCTCGATACGATCCACGATCGCCTGGAATCCCCGGCGGACCGCCTGCTGCGAAATGCTGCGCCGCGATCCAGCTATCTGGTGCTGCCGTTATTTGCCTTGGCCAATGCCGGGGTTGCCATCAGCACGGATGTGTTCAGCCAGCACGGCATGCTGGTACTGGCAATCGTGGCCGGTCTGGCCATCGGCAAGCCGCTGGGGTTTGTTCTGGCCTCCGCCCTGGCTGTTCGTTTCGGCATCGCACACAAACCCGACACGTATTCCTGGGGACAACTCGCGGGCGCCGGTGCGCTGGCCGGCATCGGCTTCACCATGTCACTTTTCATCGCTGGTCAGGCGTTCCCGCACGTAGGCGATTTTGCCGTCGCCAAGATCGCAGTGTTCGCTGCATCGGTCCTGTCGTCTGTAGTCGGGGTGGCGGTACTGTGGCGCACGCAAGCACGCAAAAACATGCAAGAAGCATAAACTGACTTCAATCACGCCGGCGCAAAGCTCGCGCGTGGAAGCTGGGTGTTTAGTGTGGCAAATTTTGTTGGAATGTTAGAATTGACCCCGATTTGTGATTGCTTGATTTCATACCCGAAGTGGTATAGGCTGACTACTTGTTGGATGGGGCAAGTGTGGGCAAAGGAGCTACGACATGACAAAGCGCATGATTGAAGGCGTCGAGATCGAAACCAGTTTGGGCAATGTGTTCGCCGACCTCGGACTGCCCAATGCCGAGAAGCTCAAGATCAAATCCGGGCTGGCGATAGAGATCACCCGCGCCGTGCGTCGTCTCGGCCTGACCCAAGAAGAGGCCGGTCGGCGCATGGGCATTCCACAACCGAAGGTGTCGGGGATGATGCGTGGCGACTTTGCCAACCTCTCTGAGCGCAAATTGATGGAGTGCCTGAATCGTCTCGGGTACGACATTGAGATCAAAGTACAACCGGCCGCCGACCCGACTGGACAGCTGACGCTAGCAATCGCCTAATCTGGTGCGAAAGGATGACTGCTTTGAATGCTTCGCTTAGGCAAATTCTCGGGCCATGGGATGGCGGATGGGTGCTGGACAAGCACACCCTGCAAAGCGTTTATCTTGGGGATGACGAATACGGCCATCCACGTTTTGACACGATCCGTACCGAGGTAGGCGAGGCCACGTATCAGCTCAAGTACCGAAGCGATTGGGCACAAGTAAAGCCTCTCGCGCAGGCCATTGCAGATCACATCTGCCCGAAGCTACCCAATATAGGGTTCATCGTCCCGATGCCGGCATCGAATCCACGCCATCGGCAGCCGGTCACCGAAGTGGCCAATGAGCTGGGCGTACTGGTGAAGGTCTCCGTTTTCGACAACCTGTTGATGAAAGCGGCGAATGGGAAGTCTCTCAAGGACCTGAACACCAAGGACGATAAAATTGAAGCTATCGGCGACAGTTTTAGCGTAAACGATAGTATCCAAGGTGGTGGCCCCTGGAACGTGCTAGTCGTCGATGACTTGTTCCATACAGGGGCCTCAATGGAGGCCGCCTGCAAAGTGCTGCGTGCGTACCCGAAGGTACGGAAGATCTACGTAGCTGCACTGACTTGGAGATGATTATGACTACACGAGTTTTCATTGCTGGTTCGATGAACATCAAGCACCTTGACCCGAAGGTTAAGGAGCGAATTGACAACATCGTCGCCCAAGACTTTGAGGTCGTGGTGGGCGATGCCGACGGGGTTGATACGTCCATCCAGCAGTACCTGGTCGACCACAGTGCGACGAGGGCAATCGTCTTTTGTAGTGGTGAGCGGCCTAGGAATAACGTAGGGCATTGGCCTGTTCAATGCGTCGAAACAAACCATTCACAGGGGTCGCGTGCATTCTTCACTGCCAAGGACATTCGCATGGCCGAGGTGGCGGACATCGGTTTGATGATCTGGGACACGAAGAGCACGGGCACGCTTAGCAACGTCATTGAACTTCTGACGCGCAAGAAGAAATCTGTTGTCTTCGTGAACAAGGCCAAGGTCTTCAAGAACATCGGCACCGTTGAACAGTTCGAAGAACTGCTCTCGTTCATGTCGGAGCACGCCAAGCAGAAGGCCGACGAGAAAATCAGGCTGTTTTCCCGGATCGACGCAATGAAGCACGAACAGATTCAGATGTTCGCCTGATCAATAAGAGGGGGTCCCATGCTGCTCAGACAAGTCTCAGAAAGCTCGGGGGAAAGTCTTGCAAAGCAACATTTCTCCCATTAAATTACCTACATGACTAGGCTATGATATCTATGAATGCATTACTCTACTGTGAGCGGTGTTGTGAAAAATCATGTATTTAGTGTGGCAAATTTTGTTGAGATGTTAGAATTGACCCCGATGTTTTCGATGTTTCAAAAAAATAAATCCCCAATGTGTTGACATTGGTTTCCTTGGAAACTAAACTGCAAAAAGTTTCCGGAGAAACCTAATGACCGACCGCAAGAAACAAACCGCACCTTCGCCGCTGGAAACCCACTTGGGTTTCTGGCTACGCTTCGTCTCCAATCACGTCTCCATCCGTTTTCGGCAACTGCTGGAGGAGAAGGACGTCACCGTGACTGAATGGGTGGCGCTGCGCACGCTCTGGTCGCAAGACGAAACCACCCATGCCGAGCTGATCCAAACTCTGGGCATGACCAAGGGTGCGGCGTCCAAGGTTGTGTCTCGCCTGGAAGAAAAAGGGCTAGCCGGGCGGCAGCTGGCCGATGGCCGCGCCCGTGAGCAAAGCCTGAGCCTTACAGCCGCTGGCAAAGCGCTGGTGCCGCAGCTGGCCGCGCTGGCCGATGCCAACGATGCCTACTTCTTTGGCCACCTGCCCGCCGCAGAATACCAAGCGCTGATGCAGACCATGCAAGCTCTGGTGCAACACCACCAGTTTAAAGATATCCCCACCGCCTGATCCAACAGGCATTACTTCACCTGAAAGCAAACCATGAACGACACCACGCGCACTACCATCCAGTCCACCTTTGAAGCCTCCAACCAGGGTACCATCCACTTCGGCCAGGTGATTGGCCAACTGGTGGGCGCTGGGGTGGAGTCATACTACGTGGACTACCGCTCCGGCCGCACGACCTATTATCTGCCCGACGGTAGCACCGCCGACTTCAGTTTCGAGCGCCCGCAACACGATATTGCCGATGCCTTTGACGGCGACGCCGTGCGTGCTGCCATTTTGGGTGCGCAGCAGGGCCGCGTGATGTACCCCGAGTTCAAGAAGCTGTCTCAGCGCGCAGGTTGTGTGGCCTACACGGTCTGGATTGCAGGCCGCCATGTGGTCTACCTGGGCCGCCGGGGCGAGACGCACATTGAGCGCTTCCCCGGCTAAACCTCTCCACCCCATTGAATACAAACAAGCGGAAAATGGGTCAGCTAACATTCCAACAAATGGTGCTGCATTTTAATAATGGCTAGCCCTAAAACTGGAACTTTCAGACGCAATTTCAAGATAACGAATCGTGCATTTCGAAAGCCTGAAGCAGGTTTGTGGGGAATGTTGGAATGTGAGTGACCCCAAGCCCTTCTAGGGTTAGGCCGCCTTTACTGACGCACATAACGCAAGTGTGTGGCCGAAGAACCATCAAGAACATTGTCAATGCGAAACTGCGGCCCGGGCTCGCTCAGGTTTTCGAAGAGTCGCCGCCCGCCGCCGAAGAGCACGGGTGCCAAGGCTATTTCCAGCTCATCAACAACACCGAGGTTCAGATACTGCTGGATCACATCTGCACCTCCAGAAATGCGAATATCAAGGCTCCCTGCGGCTTCCCGAGCCAGTGCCAGCGCACGCTCAGGTCCTTCATTAATGAAGTAAAACGTCGTTCCGCCAGGACGCACCCAAGGGTCACGTTTCTCGTGGGTAAGCACGTATACCGCTGTGTGAAACGGAGCCTCCTCCGGCCAACTGACCTCGCCTTGGTCGAACATACGCTTACCCATGATGTGGGCACCAGTGCGCTCGAAGGTGTGGCGAACCATGTCGTTGACTGGGCCAGTCTCGCCTCCGGGGCCGAAGTTGAGCTTCTCGCGGAAGTACTGTTGATTGAGGAGCCAGGCCATCAGCGCACCCCACTTGGCGCCCCAGTTCTTGTACCCGGGATTGTCCATGGTCATTCCTTCCGGTGCCATGTAGCCGTCAAGGCTAAGTCCAATGTTGACGAATACTTTGCTCATGATTCTCCTCTCGCGTGTTTGGATGTTGGCCTAATGTCTTGCTTGAGCGCAGGGTTAGGAAGCTCGGTGTATAGTGTGGCAAATTTTGTTGGGATGTTAGAATCGACCCCTATGGAGCCGTTCAGTCGACTAATCCATGGTACTGACCGACCGAGATAACAGCATCCACAAATCGCTTTGCAGTCGCACGATCCATGATCACGGTTTTGCCATCGACAGTTAGGTAAATGCTGTCTTCTGGGTAGAAGGAAGAACGCCCAAACTCAATGTCTAGCGAAGTTTTGCCGCTTTGATCGTGTATTGTTTCTTCAAAATACATGGTAGTTGCCAAAATCGAGCTCCTTTGGGATGGTTTGTCGAATTCACTGTGGTGCGGCGGTCTAACGTGAAGGTAACCGGCGCTGCGCGGCTTTATCGCGCAGCGTCCGGTGGACCGCAGGGTTATGCATTTGATGGCCCCGCAACTTCTCTCATAACCCAGTTAAATAGTGCAGTACGAATAATGCGATGTGCGGCACGTGAGATATTGAATCTGACATGATATTCTGGATCGGTTAGAAAGTCGCGACGATGGTTTGTTTCCCCCAATGCAAATTCGCCTCCATGCCAATGGGCCGAACGTATCCTGCTATGAATGTATTCAAGAAGTGAATCAACGTTCTCGCCGGGGCAGTTCTTTCTGACGAAATTGCTGAACCCACTGTAGTTACTGCCCAATTCTTGGGCGATCGCATTCACGGCTGCATACTCGTATGAAATGCGGACTGTCGGATGATAGCGGCCAATTGTCAAAGCAAGCTGATATAGAAGTGCACACTTATTGAAGGCTGACTTCACGTTGGGTTGAGCATTCTCGAGGCCACGTAATATTTGTCTCGTTTCGCTCGGGCAAGAGAACGGCGAGTTGGCATACTTTTCGTGATCAAAGACACTCCCGGAAAATGGAACGCATTTACACAACTCGTTCTTGCTAGGCATCCGGCTAGGAATTGCTAGGTCGATGTGCTGGGTCGACTCTCGGTGCTGCTTAATCTCGCCATTTTCGTGGGTTACAAACCAACGCTGTTCGTGAATTGGCTTCGATAACCCCACGTCAGTAATAAAAGAAAGATGTGCCGCAGCTAAACCTGCGCGTTCATCCGCCAATTCATCGGCATGCATTGAATCAACTGCATTAACTTCCATGTCGATTACTAGGTATCGCTCACTATTTATCAAGTGCGAGTCGTCATCCACGAATTGGGGAGCAAATCTATATCCGGGGAGCCAGTACTCACCCGAAAGATTCGACCCAACAATTGCCAAGAAATGGCGACGTTTGAAGTACAGAGTTTTCTTGCTCGAGAGAACTGAAACAAGGATTTCATTTACAAATGCTTGAGCGGTGCCAGCCCAAGTTTCTTCCGCTGCCGCGGCCTTAGGAATGACTTCGATTGATGCGATTTTTCCAGTGCTGTCGAACTGGAGCGTCCAAGCCACCCCGATGCTTCCCCCATCGGAGGTCTTTATCCAATCGTCCAAGTTCGCTTGGTAGCCTTGTGCCGTAAATTGGCCCGAACCAGAAGGGCCAAGTGGCATATCACCCTTGGACCGTAATGCAGCATTGAAGTAGTCCAAGAACTCCTTTGATTTTGCTGCGTCAAGTGAATCCAGGTCAATCCGCATAGCTCACAGATGCATAACGTATAAAAGTGAAGGGCTGCGTGCTTTTGCGCAGTCCCTATCGACTGCCGGGTTATGTCTCATTGTTGAGCCTTAGTTCATCTGCAACACGCAGGGTACATGCGTAAGTACAGTGCTCCTTTATCTGATGAGTGGCATTGTGGTTGTAATTTATAGAGACCTGATAACTAACTGTCTGCGGCTGGTCAGCAAGATCCCTGAGATTGATAGTGAGCTTTGCTGATGGAAACGGGCGAACTGGAAAATATGTCTTCTTCTCTGGCCGCGCATCGACTGCTAGACGCACATAGAGGTGGAATGCCTCCAAATAATAGGGGGGGATCTTAATGGCTACCGATTCGCCGGTGGCAGATGGAATGATAGGATTGATGCGTTCTGAAATCTGGCGCGTGACAAAGTGGTTCCAGTAAAGCCTCAGACACCGTTCTTCAGCGAACGGACTTTTCTCAAATCCGATCTTGAATTGGTCATGCGGATCATATGAACGTAGCAACTCCACAAGGTCTTCATCTGGAATAGTCCACTTAGCCTCACAATGAATGGCTGGACCATTGCCGAAGTTGATTACACGAATCGCCGGGATTTCATCACCGGGACCGAAATCTGCATCATTCGGCCTCTCACACTTCACAACAAATTCAAGATCGGTTGCAATTAGTGAGGGCTTGCTGGTCACAGCCCTCATTAGCCTTAGTTCCTTTACATTCCAGAGCGCGACGACGGCGGTAGCAAGGCCAGCTATCGCCGTAATAAGAGTCGCTATGTCAACGATACTGCTCATCTTGCTCCTCTTGTGACTAACGTAAAGTAGACACCCTAAAAAGCACTGCTAAAAACACCATCGAGGTATCTATTCTGGAAATAATTTTATAATGCATTGTATTTAATAGTGATAATGTTTTTGTCAGACCCTAATTTCTTGTAGAAAACGCCACCGTAAATCCCTCGGAATTACTCGGTTTGGTTCCCAACAAGTTACGCGTAAAACACTACACGTATAGGCACTGAGCAAACCCGTCTGCATTGAATTAAACGCTATATTTTATCTCATGACAAGCCGTACTCCAGGAACCTCGGGGCTGTCTCTGTGGCAGTTGCAAGCGGACATGCCTGATGGCATGACCGGATAGCGCCGGATGATTATGCTGGCGAAAAATTGCGACCAGTCTTAAATCATCCCGCCATTAATCGAGATAATCTGCCCGGTAATGTAAGCCGCCTGCGGCGAGGCGAGGAAGCTGATCAGGTCGGCGACTTCGTCGGGGGTGCCGGCGCGTTTCATCGGTACCATGCGCGCGATGTCGTCGGGGCTGAAAGCGTGTTCGCTCATGGCGGTGTCGATAATGCCGGGGGCGACGGCGTTGACGGTGATGCCGCGGCTGGCGACTTCCTGCGCCAGCGATTTGGTGGCGGAGTTGAGCGCGCCTTTGGCGGCGGCGTAGTTGACCTGACCGCGGTTGCCGGTGATGGCGGCGATCGAGGAGACGTTGACGATGCGGCCCCAGCGGCTGCGTATCATCGGCATCATCAGGGTATGGGTGACATTGTAAAAACCGTTCACCGAGACGTCCATGACGCGCTGCCATTGATCCATGCGCATGCCGGGGAATACGGCGTCGTCGTGTATGCCGGCGTTGTTCACCAGTATTTGTATCGGCGTTTGTTCGATCAGCGGGGTGAGCGTATCGACCACGGCCTGATGGTCGGTGACGTCGAATTGCAGCACCTGCGCGCTGCCGCCGTTGGCAGCGATTTCGTCGGCGAGCGTCTGAGCGATATCCGGATTGCGGTTGGCGTGGATGAAGACGTGGTAGCCGTCGGCAGCCAGACGGCGGCAGACGGCTGCGCCTATGCCGCCGCTGCCGCCGGTGACGAGTGCGTGTTTCATGTGGGAGTCTCCGTTTGAAGTTGGTTATCTGCACTTAACATCACGGCGGCGCGTCCATCCAGTAATAATTGTCCGGCGGCATGCACGGTGAATTGATACAGGATATTGTCGTCGCTGCTGTGGATGCAGGTCGCTTCGATGTCGAGGTCGGCGGTAATGTCATCCAGCCGCGGCACATGCAGCGTGGTGCCGCGCACGCTGACCAGAAACCCGGCGCGCGGCCGCGTGCTGTCGTCTGGCGCCAGCAATGCGCCGTGTACGGCCATGGCCTGCGCGGCGTATTCGATACCGCAGGCGCTGCCGAGCTGATTGTGCGAACGTAGCGGGTTATCTGCTGAGTGGTGACTGCCGGCCCGGCACTGGATGCCCTGTTCATCCCAGTTGACGACATGATCGAGCAGGCACATGGTGCCCTGATGCGGGATATGCGCGGCGATCCAGGCGTGGTCGGGTTGTGCCGGTTTCAGCATGGTGTTATTGCTACTGCGATGCGCAGGTGCTCGAAATAATCCAGCACGATGCGTCCGTTGCGTTCTTGAGCCAGCGCCTGCAGCAAGGGCAGGCTGCGCGCAGCCGGGATGCCCCTGCGCAATTGTTCCAGCGCTGCGTCGTCCAGAGTGTCTGCGGCGTCGCCGGTCAGGCTGATATTGATGCTGGCCAGACTGCCGGCGCTTTGCCGCGGCGACAATACCAGCGCGATGCCGAAGTTATCGGGGATAGGGCGGGCATGGTGCAGCGGCTCGGGATAGGTGGTATCGCTGGCGATGAGCAATACAGGGACATTATCTACGACTACTTGCGTCATGGCTTCGAGCAGTCCTGCGCCGAAACTGGCGTCGTAGGCGCACAGCACGGAGATCGGCGTCATCGCGCCGGTGGCGATGCTCCAGTAACCGGCAGCGGCGTTGTGTACCGAATTGTGAAAGCGGGTGGGGGAGATATGGCGGTCGTCCGAGGCCAGCGTCTCGCAGATTTCGTGGCAGTTCTGGCCGTCGCCGCCCGATGCGGTGTAGACGCAGGGCAGGGTAGTCGGATCCAGATTCGCAGCAGTAACGGCTTCCAGTCCGGTCGCCAGTGTGAGTTTGACGATGGCGCCGCTGCGGCGTCGCTCGGCTGCGGGCAACAATGCCGGCGACGGTAATACCGTGGTCTGGTTTTGATAAGCTTGTTGCCCGGCGAGTATGGGCCGGCTGTCGGGCCAGCCGGTCAGGCCGGGGCCGAGCAGGCCGATGCCGTCGATATAGGCGGTGAGCGTTATGGTATTCAATGGGCGCGTCCGAAGATCAGGCTGCAGTTGGTGCCGCCGAAGCCGAATGAGTTGCTCATGACGTGCGAGACAGCTTGCGTGCGATTGGCGAGCAGATAATCCAGTGTCAGGGCAGGATCGAGCTGCCGGGTATTGAGCCCGGCGGGGAGCAGGCCGTGTTGCAGCGTCAGCGCGCATATGACGGCTTCGACTGCGCCGGCTGCGCCCAGCGTGTGACCGGTGGCACCTTTGGTCGAGCTGCACGGCGTGGTCGCACCGAACAGGGCGGCGACGGCTTTGCCTTCGGCGGCATCGTTGCTCGGCGTGGCGGTGCCGTGGAGGTTGATGTAATCAATATCGCCAGGCGTCAAACCGGCTGCGCCCAGCGCGGCCTGCATCGCCATGCGCGCGCCCAGGCCTTCCGGATGAGGCGAAGACATGTGATAGGCATCGCTGGATTCGCCGACGCCGAGCAGCAGGACGGCATCGTCGGGCAATTGCGCCGGAGCGCGTTCGAGCAAGGCGAATGCGCCGGCCTCGCCGATGGAAATGCCGTCGCGCGCGGCGTCATACGGGCGACATGCCTGCGCGGCGGTGAGCCCCAGCGAATTAAAGCCGTACAGGGTGGTCAGGCACAGCGAGTCGACGCCGCCTACTACCGCGGCATCGATCAACCCGGCTGCCATCATGCGTCGCGCCGAACTGAACACCTTGGCGCTGGACGAGCACGCCGAGGACACGGCCACCGCCGGGCCGGTCAGGCCGAAATAATGGCGGGTAAAATCGGCAACGGAAAAGGTATTGTGCTGCGTGGCGTAGCGGAAATCGTCGGGCAGCGCCCCGCTGACGGGGTCGCGGCGGCGGTACGCCAGCTCGGTTTCGAGGATGCCGGAGGTGCTGGTGCCGATAAATACGCCGATGCGTTGCAAGCCGTATTTGGCAGCGGCGGCCTGTACCGCTGCGGCAAAGTTGTCCTGAGTAAAGGCGAGCTGCGCCAGCCGGTTGTTGCGGCAATCGTAGTCGGCAAGGTGAGGCGGGATGCATACCTCATCGACGCCCGCGACTTCCCCGACCCAGGTTGCCAGATCGACGGTTTCGAAGGTACACGGCGCCAGACCGGAACGGTTATGCCGCAGCGCGTCCAGCGTCTGCTCCAGACCGCGGCCGATGCAACTGGTTGCGGTGAAATGGGAGAGTAGCAGCGGTTTCAATACGATCCGTCCTGATAGGGTGAGCCGGTCATGTCCGGCTGTTAATTTTATGAACCTGAATGTTACGCTAGCCTGCGTACATACTGGCATTATCGCATTACCAGCCGGAAATTACCTAGGGCGGTCATTATTCCGGATAGGGATGCGTTATACTGAATCGCAACGACAAATGGATGAGCAGATAACGCCGCATGTTCAATGAATAATAACACTCTGCATACTCAGGCCAGCCATACTTCATGCGACGTGCTGGTGATCGGCGGCGGCCCGGCCGGTGCCACGGCTGCGGCGTTGCTGGCCGAGCGCGGCTATCGCGTTACGCTGCTGGAAAAAGCCCGTCATCCGCGATTTCATATCGGCGAATCGCTGCTGCCGGCCAATTTGCCCCTGCTGGAAAAGCTGGGCGTGGCTGAGGCCGTCAAGGCTATCGGTATGGAGAAATGGGGCGCCGAATTCGTCTCTCCGCTGCACGATCACCGGCAGACTTTCGAGTTTGCCGATGCCTGGGACAAATCCATGCCCATGGCCTATCAGGTACGCCGTTCCGAATTCGATGAAATACTGATACGCAACGCCGCTGCCAAGAACGCAACGGTGATCGAGGGCTGTCAGGTGCAGGAGGTGACTTTCCTGCCGGACGGCGCGGGTGCGGCGGTGCGGGCGCAGCACGATGACGGCCGGCAGGAATCCTGGCAGGCGCGCTTTGTGCTCGACGCGTCGGGACGCGACACTTTCCTCGGCAATCGTCTGAAGGCCAAGCAGCGCAATAAGGCGCACAACAGCACAGCCGTTTATGCGCATTTTTCCGGTGCAGCGCGTCACGACGGGAAAAAGGAAGGTCATATCACCGTGTTCTGGTTCGAGCACGGCTGGTTCTGGTTTATCCCCCTGGCTGACGGCATTACCAGCGTGGGTGCGGTGACCTGGCCGTATTATCTGAAAACGCGCGGCAAAAAACCGCTGGATGCGTTTTTTGCGGAAACCATTGCCATGTGCCAGCCGCTGCAGGCACGGCTGGCATCGGCGCAAAGGGTGTCGGCGGTTGAAGCGACGGGCAATTTTTCCTATGTTTGCGATCATACCCACGGTGAAAACTATTTGCTGCTGGGCGATGCCTATACCTTCATCGATCCGGTGTTTTCTTCGGGGGTGATGCTGGCGATGCAGAGCGCTTTTGTCGGCGCCGATACCGTGGATACCTGTTTGCGCCACCCCGAACGGGCGGCTGCCGCGCTGCAGGCGTTCGATCGCACCATGCGCGCCGGGCCCAAGGCTTTTTCCTGGTTTATCTACCGCATGACCAGCCCGACCATGCGCGACATGTTCATGGACCCGCGCAATATATTTCGCGCCAAGGAGGCCGTGCTCTCGGTGCTGGCCGGCGACGTATTCGGCAAGACGCCGATCTGGCCGTCGATACGCGCATTCAAGATATTGTATTATCTGGGCTCTCTGGTCAGGTTGAAGCGCAGCGTCCACGCCTGGCGCATGCGCAAGCGCAATATCCGGACGGAGGATGAAACGATTGCAGAGGTACGTTAATGGGGGTTAGTACGACTGGGCTGGAAAGCCGGCAGCTGTGTTTTGATGAATGGATGCGCCAATCCGGCGTGTTGAATAGCCGGGCGCTTGGCAGCCTGTGTTATTCCTCCGCGCCGTTGCCATTGGCTGATTGCGACATCCCCGGTATACATGTGGCCATGACCGTGCTTGCGGCAGTGAATATATCCGCTGCAATGTCGACGCAGCCGGATGCGGTGTGCGAGCTATGGTCGAGCAGTGTGCAGACGGTTGCAGGGCAGTATGGCGAAATTCGTTATCGTCACGACGGCAATACGCTGTTCGGCGTCATTCAGCTTGATGAAAGCGCGGACGACGCGGTGCAATCCAGCGCGCTGCAATGCAGCACTGAACGTGCCTACCGGCAAATCTTCGAACTGCTCGACAAGCTCGGTTACCCGTATGTCTATCGTTTCTGGAATTACATGGCCGATATCAATCGCGACAGCGACGGGCTGGAACGCTACCGGCAGTTTAATCTGGGGCGGCAGGACGCCTTTATTGCCAGCGCGCGCAATGTGGCGGGCAATGTGCCGGCGGCCTGCGCATTGGGGGCGGCAGGCGGTCCGCTGACCGTGGCCTTTCTGGCCGGGCATGTGCAGCCGCTGGCAATTGAGAATCCGCGCCAGTTGAGCGCATATGAATATCCACAGGATTACGGCCCGCGTAGCCCGACTTTTTCCCGTGCCAGTCTGGTACGCAGCGGTGCCGAGGATATGCTGTTCGTTTCCGGTACGGCCAGCATCGTCGGACACGTCACCATGCATGCTGCCGATGTGGCGGCGCAGACTCGGGAAACGCTGGCGAATATTGCCGCCATTATCCAGGCGGCCAATGAGCGTATCGGACAATTGCGTTTCAGTCCCGACCAGCTGTTTTATCGCGTTTATGTGCGCCATGCAGCCGATCTGGAGATTGTCCGCGCAGTCATGCAGACGCAAATCGGGGCGTCGTTGCAGGCGGTTTTTTTGCAAGCCGATGTGTGTCGACAGGATTTGCTGATGGAAATCGAGGCCGGTGCCTCGCAGCCTGCGGCATGATGCGCGGTTTGCTTGCCGTCTACGATTATCTGGTGCTGTATCTGGGCCTGATCTGGCTCGGCCTGCTGTGCCTGGGCTGGACGCTGATCGCTGTGCCGCTCTACCCTTTGCTGACCAAACGCCGCGGGCGGACACTCGGGCGTCGGGTGGTCATGGCTGCTTTCCGCATGTATCTCGCCAGCCTGAGTATTTCCCGCCGCTGCCGGTTCGATCTGACGGCACTGGATGCCTTGCGCGGCGAAACGCCGTTGATTATTGCACCCAATCATCCCTGCCTGCTCGACGCCGTCATGGTGATTTCGCGCTTGCCCAATGTTGCCTGCGTGATGAAAGCCAGCCTGATGAACAATATTTTTCTGGGGGCAGGCGCTCGTCTGGCGCGCTATATACCGAACGAGCCGTTGCGCAATATGATTCATCTGGCGGTAGCCGATTTTCAGAACGGCAGTCATTTGCTGCTGTTTCCCGAGGGTACGCGTACCGTGCAGGATCCGGTCAATTCCCTGAAAGGCAGCGTTGCGATCATCGCGTATCAGGCGCAAGTACCGGTGCAGACCGTGCTGATCGAAACCGATACGCATTATTTGCGCAAGGGCTGGCCGCTGTTCCGTAAACCGGCCATGCCCATTACCTATCGGGTGCGGCTGGGGCGGCGCTTCGATCCGCCGCAAAATAGCCAGCAGTTGATGACCGAGTTGCAGGATTATTTCGCTAACGAACTGGTGCAAGGTTCGGCATTTTATCCGCCTGGCGCTATTGATCCGGAGCCGAAAGCGCGGCCCGATTAACGAGACGGTATATCGTCGCTGCGTTTATTCAGCAGCAGGGACAATATCGCAAACAGCGTGCCCAGCACCAGCCCGGCCAGCACATCGACCACCACATGCTGCCGGGTAGCCAGCGTAGAATACAGTATCCCCGCGACCCATATCCAGTTTAGCAGCAATAGCCAGCGCGGCGAGCCTGCGCGGCGCATGATGAAGCGCAGCCAGATTGCCGAAAAAATCGCTGTGGCAACGTGCAGCGACGGGCAGGCATTACCGGCTGCGTCTATGTTTTTCAGGTAATCAACGTCGGGGTACAGCGTCCAGTCTATGTGTGCCGCCGGTACGGCAGTAGGCCAGAAATAAAAGATTAGCAGACCGCTCAGACAGGTTGCCGCCATGGCGCGGCCGTAGCCATATAGCTCGCGGCGTGAGGCCAGCAGTGCCGGCGGTAACGAAACATATACCCACAATGACACATACAGCGGCATGGCCTGCGGCTGAAAGCTGATGAAGTGATCCAGTGCCGTGAACGGCATGATAGTCGTGGGATAGGCAGGATGCTTGAGCAGATACAGATAGGCACCGAAAAATACAGCGATAAATAACGGCGTGCCGATGGCTTTAAGCAGTATATGGCTGGCCGCGGCAGCAGCGAATTGGCGGTACCAGGCTGGCGATGCGGGGCAGGATGGCTCGTTCACGACAATGCTCTGCGCAACGTGACGAAATGCAAACTGGCCGCCGCTGCCGCATCCAGTAT
Source organism: Sulfuriferula sp. (assembly GCA_031291235.1). GTDB lineage: Bacteria > Pseudomonadota > Gammaproteobacteria > Burkholderiales > Sulfuriferulaceae > Sulfuriferula. Next base: position 390,306 of record JARLJL010000006.1, on the reverse strand, counting down.
GGTCGGCAGAACTGCCAGGATGACCGGTTCGCCTGCGGGTGTGCGCGCGGCATGGGCGTCGTGCAGCAGGATGATCGCACCGGCATGCAGACCTTGCAGCAGCCTGCGTGTTACCGTCACGGGATCGCCTTCGCGGGTGTCGAATGCGCGTACCGACCAGCTTGCCAGACGCAAACCCAGCCGCGCCAGCACCGGGTCGAGAAACGGGTTGCGCAAGCCTGCCGGCGCACGAAAGAAGAGCGGAGGCTGGCCGGTGATGTCGGTTAGTGCGATTTGCGCCGCCTGAATCTCCCGGGCGAGCCCGCCCATGCCCTGTAGCGAGAAATAATGCCGGTGGTGCTGGCTGTGGTTTTCAATGGCGTGGCCGCGGCGCACGATGTCGCGGCACAGCTCGGGATAGCGTTGCGCCGTGTCGCCTATGCAGAAAAAAGTCGCCTGTACGCCATGCCGTTCCAGCAGGTTCAGTACCTGCGGCGTCACTTGCGGGTCGGGCCCGTCGTCGATGGTCAGGGCGATTTCATTGCGTGCAGTGGCGGCAGCAGGCAGCCGCGTCCAGTTAGGGCCCAGCCAATTGCTGCGCGGCCACAATCCGGTCAGGGTGAGGACGACATGGTTGGCAATCACGGCTGCCAGTATCCAGCGCCAGTGTTCCGGCACGACAAGCACGGCAACCAGCGCCGCGGCGTGCAGTAGCAGCGTGGCGCGTATCAGCAGGCTGGGTTGCCAGCGCGAATCAGACATGGGGCCGTCGCGCAAAAATGGCGGAATAAATCAGCGCCAGTATTACGCCGGGTGCGACGGTGGCGCCCATGGCTTGCAATATCGACACGCTGGAAAACGCCAACAGGCCGAAGCCGGCGACCGCGGTGAGGTTGGCAAACAGCATCGATGCCAGCGTGCGCGGTGCGATGCGCGCGTCGCGATTGCTGTGGTCGAAGAACAGGGCGTAATTCGATCCTATCGCGACGACCAGCAGCAAGCCGATCAGATGCAGAATGATCAGCTGCTGGCCGAACAGCAGCAGCCCTGCGGTGACGGTAATCACTGCCGCCGCCAGCGGTGCGACGATGCGCAGCACATGCAGCGGGGAGCGGTATACCGCCAGCAGCAGGGCGACGATGGCGGCCAGCCCGCCCAGCGACAGCATGATGGCTTCATGCAGATAACCCGAGTAGAGCTTGTCCGACTCGGCTTTCATGTCCACAAACAGCGCATTGGGCAGGTTCAGCGCATGCAGCGCCGTGCGTATGCGTGCCGCGTCGATTTCCACACCGGGCAGCGCAGTCAGCGGCAACAGCGCGCTCCAGTGTTGGCTTTGCTGTATCAGCAGGGCGTCCACTGCCATCGCCATCGAGGTTTTGTCGAGATCGGCAGCGTGCAGCAAAGGTTGGCTGCGGGCGGCAGCGACATCCGCCAGAAACGGCGCAAACAGCGCGGGTTTGACCGGCAGCCCCTGCACCGCTTGCGTCAGATTGGCCTGCAATACGTCAGCAGCGGGCAGGCTGGCCTGACGTGCGCGCTGGCTGGCGAGACTGGGCAGATAGCGGCTGGCGCTTTCGAATCCCGCCAGCGTACCTTGATCGACCATGGTTTGCAGTACGCCGGATACCTGTTCGCTGGCGCGCAGCACGGTCTCCTGCGTGGGGCCGGAAACGACCACCAGATAACGCACATCGGGTGCGCCGCTATCCGCACGCAGGCGTGCATCCAGCGCCAGGTCGGCTTGCGACACCGGGCTTAGCGCGGAAATTTTGTCGTTCCAGATATGCTCGCGGTGCTGAAACAGCACAACCAGCGCCAGCAGCAATACTACAAGCGCAGGCCAGCGCAGCACCGCCGCCCGCTGCACCAGCCCGGACAGGTGCTGGCCGATCGCGCTGACGTCGTGGATGCGGAAATTGCCGGGCAGCAGATGAGGCAATACATAGCGCGTGACTGCCGCCGCCGTGATCAGCCCGGCGATGGAATACAACCCGAGTTGCGCCAGCCCGGGAAACCCGGACAGCAGCAGCGAGGCGAAGCCGACGATGGAAGTCAGCACGCCGAGACGGATGGTGGGCCAGAACCGCTTGATCCAGTGCTGCTGGTCGCTGTCGTGCTGTTCCGATTGCACGAACAAGTAGATGGAATAATCGACCGCCTCGCCTATCAATGCTGTGCCGAATCCCAGCGTGATGCCGTGCACCGAGCCGAATCCCAGACTGACTGCGGCGATGCCCGCCAGCGCGCCGCTGACGACCGGCAGAAAACCCAGCACCAGCGCGGTGACCGAGCGGTACACCAGCAACAGCAGGCTCGCAATCAGGATTACGCTGATGACGGACAGTTTTGAAACCTGCGCCTTGATGGTGTCGCGCGACTTCACCGAGAACACGCCCGGCCCGGTCATTTCCAGTCTGGCGGCGGGATAGGCTTGGGCGGCGCTATCGAAGGCCTGCTGTATGCTGTTCATGGCGCGTTGCTGGGCGTTGGTGTCGGCGCCCGAGGCACGGGTCTGTATCAGCAACAGGGCGCGTTTGCCGTCCCGCGACGCCCATGCACCGTCTATTTGCGCAGGTTGCGAGCCGCTGTTAAGCCCATTCAGCAATTGCATCATTTCGCCGGTGGGGTCGTGCGGCAGCATGGATTTGACCAGCAGCCCGGCGGGTGAGGCGAGCAGGTCGATACTGTCGCTGAGCGCGTCATGCAGACCGGCTACTGTGAAATGCGCCGGCGTCACTGCCGGGCTTAACAGGTAACGGTGATTGAACAGGTAGGCTCTGTCCTGCTCGGCGCTGACAGGTTCGCCATTGTTGACGCTGATGAAAGCGGGATTCTGACGTAAATTCTGGGCGAGCTGTTTGGAAATGCGGGCGCGGGCAGCGGCGTCTTCGCCTGTGATGCCGACCAGAATCAGGCGCGAGGCAAGGCCGTCGCGTATCTGTTCGAGCAATAATTGCTGCGCCGGTGTCGGGCTGCGTGGTAAAAACGCCGACAGGTCCGCCGTGAACTGGCTGCGGCTGATAATGGCGCTGCATGCCAGTATGAATATCAGCCATATTGCAACGGCGACGCGTCCCGGTTTTGCGTTCACGGCGCTGCCAGCCTTTCTATGCGCATTTCCGAGCTGTCGCCATCGGCTTGCGTGATGGCGATGCTGCGTACATCGTCATTTACGCCGGCGATGCTGATGTTCGATACCACCTGTTTCATTTTGGTGCTGAGCGGGACCAGTTGCAGCGTCCAGCCTTGCGCCGTGCCTGTCAGACTGAGCTGATAGGTGCGTTCCAGCGCCTTGCGGTCGCCTGCCAGCGTACCGCGCACGCTGTCGATGAAGGCGGCGAGCTCGGGATAGTCTTGCAATTGCAGGCGGTATTTCTGCTGCTTGCGTGTTATCAGCAGATTATCGCCGTCGACCACCATGGTTTCGGGTTTGGGTTTGATCGTGCGTTTCTCCAGCTTGTCCGGCGCGGTATAAAACAGCTCGCCGGAGGATACGACAGGCTGATCGAGCATGGCGATGGATTTGGTTTCCACAAAACTGGCATGACCCGAGCGCGTTTGCGCCAGGCTGTGCATGAGCTGGTCGATATCCCATGCGCCGGTCTGGCCGGTTGCAGCCAGGCCGACGCCGGGCAGCAGCGCAAACATTAATAACATGGGCAGTACAAAGCGATGGATGCGTGGCGTCATGGTTTTATGTGCGTAGCGGCAGGCGTTTGCCAGAAGTCGAAAAAATTGAACCAGTTGTACGGCGTCTGTCGGCAATGCCGCTCGATGATCGCGGCGTAGCGTTCCACGGCAGCGTTGACCAGAGCGCTGCGCTGGCCGGCGGGGATGTCGCTGAAATCCGCCAGCGGCTCGAATACGATGCGGTAACGGTTGCCGCCCAGATAGATGCCGGCCATGAAAATCACCGGCCGGCGTAGCAGTGCCGCCATGCGAAACGGGCCGACTGGCAAATAAGCAGGGCTGCCGAGCAGATTGACAGGCAGGCTGATGTCTTCGCCCAGCGTACGATCGCCCAGCATGCCGACGATCTCGCCGTCATCCAGACATTTTTGCACCTTGAGCATGGCGTCGATGTTGCCCAGCCCGATGATGCCGACAATCGCCTGCGGGTTGATTGCGGCCAGCATGGCGTTGATTTTTGCCGCGTTGCGTTGGTGCATGGCCATGCTTACGCGCAGCCCAGGTACGCGGCGGCCGATCGCCCGGATGGCTTCGAAGCTGCCGAAATGCGCGCCCATCAGGAATACGCCGGTGCCGGCGTCTATCGCCTCATGCAACAGCGCCTGACCCTCAATTTCAATATCGAATAAATCGAAACGCTGGTTCAGCAGATAGATGCGGTCGTGTATGGTGGCGGCAAATGCGAAAAAATGGCGGTACATGTCCGACCAGCCGGCCGGGCGCCCGAGCGCGCGTTGCAGGTAGGCGCGCGACGCGCGGCGGCTGGTCGGGGAAAACAGCAGGAAATACGCAGTAACCAACCGTAACAGCACCCTGCCCGTCGTACGCCCGAGGCGCAGCGACACCCATGTCATGATGCGCAGCATGAGCATGTTGCTGCGCTCCGGGGTTTGCGTCCAATGTTGAGTTGGCTGGGTCATGCGCTTGAGTTTATCACGACGCTGCCGCTGACGGTTTGGTGCGTAGACGTGCCGATATCGAATCGGATGGTGCCGTTGTCCAGTTGTTTATGCGTAATGGTGAGCACATCGCCGGGCCGTGCCGGATGCAGGAATTTGACCGAGTTGATGGTGCAGGTTTGCAGCGCGACATTGTGCGCATCGGCGATAAGCTGCAATGCCAGATCCAGCAGCACCACGCCCGGCAGGATGGCTATGCCGGGGAAATGTCCGGCAAAAGCCGGGTGGTCGGGCGGCACTGTCCATACGGATTGCGCGTTCATGCCGCGCTCCTGTTCAGATACAGGTTTTGCAATGCCGCACGCGGCAGTTTGCCGGTCTGATTGCGCGGCAGCTTGTCCATGAATATCAGCGGGCGCGGCAGGAATACCGCATCAATGCGTTCGCGCAGGGCGGCGAGCAGTTGGGCAGCATCGAGTCCGGGCGCGACGACGAAGGCTGCCAGACGGGTGACGCGATCGGTTTCGGTTTCGTCCGGCATGTAAAAAGCGCCGTCGATCACCCCCGGTATGCCCATCAGCTGATGGTCGAGATTGGCCAGCGAGTTGCGTTTGCCGGCGATGTTGACCATGTCCGCGGTGCGTCCGTGTAGCAGGAAACCGCTGTTGCCGGTTGGCTCTATGATGTCCTGCATGGCGATGGAGGGGTTGATGTGCTCGCTTGATGCATGCATCTGTTCGCCCTTTGCGATCAGGCTGATACCGGGCAGCAGCTGCCATTCCGCGGTCAAGGCTGTGCGCCGGGTAGCAATCAGCCCGGTTTCGGTACTGCCGTAGATTTCCAGTAACGGCGCCTGACAGCGCGCTTCAAGCGCCGCGGCAAGCTCGGTTGATAAGGGCGCCGTGGCCGATACCAGTAATGTCAGCGGCGGCAGTTGCAGTTCCGAATCGAGCAGGGCGCGTAGATGCACCGGCGACGAGATCAGTACGCGCGGCGCGGGGACGGCGGCAATCGCCTGACAGATGTCGGCCGGGTAAAACGGCTGCTGGTCGCTGAGCGCGTTGCCGCTGTGCAATGCCATGAGTACTGTGGATTCCAGTCCGTACATGTGTTGCGGCGGTACGGTGCCGATAAGGGTGATTTTTTCGTTGCACATGAGCCCGAGCCGCTCTGCTTCCGCCCGTACGCTGTTGATAACGAAACCCCAGGTCTTGGGGTGAGGCTGCGGGGTGCCGGTAGAGCCGGAGGTGAATACCACGGCAACGCGCTGTTCGCAGGCTATGTGCGGGACCGTGTATGCATCGGTGAGCGGTGCGGGCGTAGTCGGGTACAGGATGTGCGGCAGCGCTATCGATGGTTGCGCTTGCTCGCACAGACAGAATACGTCTGGTGCATAGCGTTTGAGCTGGCTGATCATTTCCGCCGTGTGCGCGGGCGGCAGCAGGCTGATCTTGCCGCTCACGATGGCGGCGGCCAGCCCGACGGTGAAGTGATAGCGGTCGCTGCACATGTTCAACACGTGTTTGCCTGCGGGCAGACGGGTGGCCAGTTGCGCGACATCGGCCAGAAACTGGCGTGCGCTGATGGATTGATTTTGTCGCCAGGCGACTGTCTGATCGGGGTGGGTGTGGGATAACAGCGGAATGGCTTGCATGGCGCGGATGTCGGGGTTAACGTCGGGGTGCGGATTTCGAATGCTGCATGAATGCGTGCACGGCATCCATGATGCTGCTGTGCGGCATGGCCGGCAATACCCGTTTGCGCACGGCGTATTCGGCAATGAACATGAGGACGACCAGCGGCAGGAACACGAAATTGGCGAATATCGACCATACGGCGACGGGCTGCAGGAAGAACAGACCGGTCGATGTCAGGATCATGAGCGCAAAGAATACCGTCCAGGCGATAGTAACCCGGTGCGCATAGCGTACATGCGCCGGGGTCAGCGGGCCGTGCAGGATTTCAGCGAATTGGGTACACAACGGCTGCCGGCCGGCGATCAGGGTGCGGGCGAAGGTGAGCAGCAATGCCCATTGCAGGCTCTCGTGCTCCAGCCAGTATAGCCAGTCGTAATGGCGCGTCAGCAACGGCCAGGCCAGCCATGCCGCGCCCGTCGCCAGAGCGGCCAGTAATGGCAGGTAGCGGCGTTGTGCGGAGCGCCACATCAGCGTCAGCACGGTCAGCACGATGGGCGCAAGCGCAACCAGTGCGCCAAGTGCGCCGGTTTGGGCGGACTGATTGGTGTAATTTGCGAGCACCGCGTAAGCGATGACGATAGCTGCGACAGCCGGCCAGCGTATGGATTCCGGCAGCGCTTTGCGCATCAGAGCGTACGATGCGCTGCGATATGGTCGGCCAGATTGCGCAGCGAACTGAAAATATGCTGATTGTCGGCGCTGTCGGCGCGCAATTGCAGGCCGTAGCGTTTGGATACGACCAGCGCAACTTCCAGCACGTCTATCGAATCCAGACCCAGACCGTCGCCGTAAAGCGGGTCGTCGAGGCCGATATCGTCAGCCGCGACTTCGAGGTTCAGGCAAGTTATCATCAATTCGGCGATTTCGCGGTAGAAATTTGTGGGCGCAGTAGCTGGAGTAATGTCAGACATAATGGGTTTTAGAGGGGGAAGATTGCATTATCATTATACTGGATGTGGTTAAGACTGTTCAATAAACCCCCGATATCGGCCCATTCTGCCGGTGCGACCTTGTCCATTGGTAACCGACATAGGATGAAAACCGGTTGGTTGCGTCCGTATTGGTAAAGCCGCGGCCTGTCGATATGAGCAAATGGTTGTGTTCATCGAAATTGTAATATCCGCCGAGATTGAAGCCGGCGCTGGTACCGGCGAGGTTTTTCCTCATAGCCCATAACGCTTGTGACACGATTGCAACAGTGGCGATCTTGAGGCAGTTAGTGCAATGGTCGTTAACATCGTCGTGTCAGGGCAGGTGCTGTAACCACTGAGCGGACGGCTCGGGTTTGCCGAACAGGTATCCCTGGTAAATGATGTCGGCCCGGCTTGCGAGGAAGTCAGCCTGTTCCTGGGTTTCCACCCCCTCGGCTACGATATCGAGCTGCATGTGCTTGGCGATTGCCAGTATGGATTCGACCAGTGCGGCATCGTCGGGATTGGTCGGGGCGTCCTGCACAAAGGTCTTGTCGATTTTCAGTTCGTCGATGGGGAGGCGTTTAAGATAGGACAGCGAAGAATAGCCGGTGCCGAAATCGTCTACCGAGAAATGTATCCCCAGCGTTGTCAGTTCTATCATCTTGGCAATGACGTCGTTGACGTTGTCGATCAACAGGCCTTCGGTGATTTCCAGCGTCAGGTGGCTGGGGTCGGCGCCGGTATCGGCAAGTATCCGTTTGGTTTCGGTAACGAAACCGCTCTGGCGGAAGTGTCTGGGGCTGACGTTGATCGATAGTCGAATTGGACGGCCGAGCATCTCGTCCCGCGCCAGTATTTTGCAGGCTTCGGTCATTACCCAATGGCCCACCTCTGCTATCAGGTCGGTTTCTTCCGCCACAGGGATGAAGGAGGCAGGCGGGATCAGGCCGCGTTCGGGGTGTTGCCAGCGTATCAGTGCTTCGGCGCCGACGATAGCGCCGGATGCCGTTACCTGGGATTGCAGATACAGTCGCAATTCACCTGCCTTGATGGCGCTGCGCAGTTCGCGCTCTATCCGAAAACGTTGTTCCACTGCGCTGGTCATGGACTGCTCAAAGAATACGCTCTGATTGCCGCCATTCTGCTTGGCGCGATGCATCGCCGTATTGGCGCGACGCAGCACGTCGCTGGCGGTGTCGTCCGGGCTATGCGGAAACATGGCGACGCCGATGCTGGTGGCAATGGCGATTTCATCGGTTGCTACGTGGAGCGGAAATTTGAGGCTGATATGCACTTTGTCGGCCATGGTGCGGGCAAATTCGGGGATGGTCGATGTATCCTGTCCCGTATGCTGCAACAGTATGGCGAATTCGTCGGCGGACATTCTGGCCAGCGTGTCGTCTTCCCCCAGCAGCATGCGCAGGCGGCTGGCTACGGCGCGCAGCAGGATATCGCCGGTGGCGTGACCGCGTGCGTCGTTCAGCGTTTTGAAACGATCCAGATTGATCAGTATCAGCGCGTTGGCATATTCGCCATGCTTGCCTGCGGACAAGCTGCGATTCAGCTTGTCGATTAGCAGCGTCCGGTTGGGCAGACCGGTCAGCGTGTCGTAATAGGCCAGACGCTCTATGCCGATTCGGGTTTTTTCCTTTTCCTCATAATCCTGGAACAGCAGACAGACCAGCATGGTTGCGGTGGGGTAGGTCAATAAGATGGCGATGCCCATGGAATGAATGAATTGCAGTCCGATACGGTCCGGCAGCAGGATGAAAATTGCCAGCATGACGATATGTACCAGAAAACCGAATCCGAACAGGGGGAAGGCGCCGAGGTAGCCGCCGGCACGCCTTCTGATGTAGTGAAACGTTACGCCGATGGTGGCGGATGCTGCGATGACGCCAATGCCGACAGGCGCCCCTGCGCCGCCGAGCCATGTTCTGTATGCGGCAGTGATCAATGCGCTGATAAGGGCGACCAGAGGGCCGCCTATGAGGCCGGCTACGGCCAGGATGATGGAGCGTCCGTCGAAAATGATGCCGGGTGCGTAGTTGATGGGCGTCATCATACCCAGTACGCCGACGATGCCGAAAAGACAGCCCGTCAGCACTGCGCGAGCCAATACGTTCTTGTGCGCACGCGATACGACGATCTGCATGACTGCGGCGAGTGCGATTAACAACGCGATATTTTGTATCAGTTCAATCAGTATCATGACAGATGCCTTAACGAGCGCATCAATATAGCATAGCTATGGGCGGCTACGTCCAGCCCGGTTTTCAATATCGGCAGATTTGCCGTTGCCATGAGGTCGGGCGGGTGCAGCGCGTTTGCAATGCCGGCGGACGCTACGAGATCCGTTAAGCGCAAAGCCGTGATTGTCGGCATTGGGTATAAATTCAGTGCAGGTTATAGGCGATATTCGAGGTACCTAGCCGTGTGGCGAAAGCCTGGGCGTCAACGGGCGGGGCAAAATAAACGCCTTGGCCTTCCTCGCAGCGCTCGGCTTGCAGAAAAGCCAGTTGGTTTTGCGTTTCCACGCCTTCGGCACTGACGCGCAGCTTGAGGTTGTTGCCGAGGCCGATGATGGCGCTGACGATAGTGGCCTCGCCGTTGCCCTTGTCCATGTCGCGTACGAACGATTGGTCGATTTTCAGGGTGTCGACAGGGAAATGGTGCAGATAGCTCAGACTGGAATAGCCGGTGCCGAAATCGTCGATTGCTATTTGTATGCCGATATCCTTGAGGGCATGCAACACGCTTGTCGTCGATTCGATATTTTGCAAAAGTACGCTTTCAGTCAGTTCTATTTCCAGATATTGCGGTTCAAGGCCGGTTTCTGCGAGTGCGGTACGAATATTATCAAGCAGCGTCTCCTGGCGGAATTCTACTGAGGAGATATTAACGGCGATGGGAATGCGTGCAAGCCCGAGATTATGCCAGGCTCTGGCCTGTCGGCAGGCTTCGCGCAGCACCCACTGGCCGATCGGTACGATGAGGCCGGATTCTTCGGCTATCTTGATAAACTGCTCGGGGAGGAGCAGGCCGCGAGTGGGGTGCAGCCAACGGATCAGCGCTTCGCTACCGGTAATCACGCCTGTCTGCAAATTGACTTTCGGCTGGAAGTGCAAAATGAATTCATTGTGCATCAGTGCCTGACGTAATCCTCTTTCCAGAAACAGGCGTTCAACGGCCTTGTCATGCATGTCCTGTTTGAAAAACTGATAATTGTTACGTCCGTTTTCCTTCGCATGATACATCGCGGCATCGGCGTTTTTCAGCAGGGTTTCCGCGTCTGTGCCGTCTTCGGGGAAGATGCTGATGCCTATGCTTATGGTGACGTCGATATTATGTTCGTCGACAGTATGCTGTTCAGCCATTGTCGAGAGTATTTTCGACGCGCTATAGCCTGCGGCCATAGCATGCTCGACATCGTTAAGCAGTATGATGAATTCGTCGCCGCCCTGACGGCTGACAGTGTCGGAGTGACGTACGGCTGCGCTCAGCCGTTTGGCGACAGACTGCAGCAGTTTGTCGCCTATTAAATGCCCCATGGTATCGTTGATGTCCTTGAAATGATCCAGATCGATGAACAGTATGGCCAGATGCTTGTGGCTACGATGCGCCAGGGCTATCGTCTGGGTAAGCCGGTCGTTCAATAATAAGCGATTGGGTAAATCGGTGAGATAGTCGTGTTGCGCGGAATGCGACATTTTCTGCACCATCGACCGCGCCTCGCTGACATCGTGGAATACGATGACCGCCCCGGTCACATGGCCGCCCCGGTCGTGGATAGGGGCGGCGGAGTCTTCTATGGGCGCCTCAAATCCATCACGGCGGATGAGTACGCTGTTGATGTTGAGGCCGACCGACTGGTTTTCGTTGATCGCCATGATCATGGGGTCGGTCAGGCGTTCACGGGTAACGCCGTCAATGAGATGGAACACGGTGGTGAAAGGCTGGCCTTTGGCTTCCGCCAGCGGCCAGCCGGTCATGCGCTCGGCCACAATATTCAGATAGGTGACATTGCCGGCAATGTCGGTGCTGATAACGGCATCGCCTATGGAGTTGAGTGTGACCTGGGCGCGTTCCTTTTCCAGATATAACGCTTCCTCCGCCATTTGACGCTGCATGACATTGCGGATGGCGCGCGACAGGGAGTGAGCGTCTATGAGTCCGGTTAACAGGTAATCCTGGGCACCGCGCTGAATGGCCAGCTTTGCGCTATCTTCATGTTGCTGATCGCTCAGGATCAGAATCGGGATCTGGCTGTTAACCGCATAAAGCTTGTTGAAGGTCTCAATACCCTCACTGTCGGACAGGAACAGATTAAGCAGGATCGCCTTGATTCCGGTTCGCGTTATGCGCGCCAGACCGTCTTTTAGCGTTGCAACCGTGTGTATGGCAAAAGGTCCGTCCCTTGCATCGGCGAGCGCTGCACGTATAAACGTGGAAGAAACCGGATCACTTTCAATGATGAGTACGCATTCGTCATTATCAGCCATATTCAAAAATCTCCGCAGTCATAACCAGTTATCTTTAAACACAGCGTTCAAATCAAACTCAATTGTTCGGGATTCTGGAATAAAACGGGACAGCGCGTCTGTTCGTTATCGAACATAAATTGTTGAAACTGAGGGGGATTCATCGCAGCCGTGCATACCCGGCCCGCGTTTGCCTAGGCACGGCGGCGGTCGGGATGCCGCTGCCATTTTGCGGTTAATTGCGGTCAGGTATTCCCGGTCAGGGCTTAACTGGCAGCCGTCTTAAAATTACGTCGACATGATGTTCCTGAGCGTCATTCACCAGCGGGATGACCGCTTGCGATAGCGTTACGTCGTTAATAGCCGGTTTGTTTGCACTTTGGTTTACCGCCGTGCCGTCTATTGTCACCCGGGCGCCATGCTGCGATTGTTCGCCGACGTAATTGATCGTGATGTGGTAAACGGTTTCGCGATAGCGGTAGTGGATTTTGTAGGATTTCCAGTCCGTCGGCACGCACGGCGCAATGCGCAATTGATCGACTTCCAGTTGCAGACCCAGCAGCGTCTCCACCGTCAGCCGGTACATCCAGCCTGCCGCGCCGGTGTACCAGGTCCAGCCGCCCCGGCTGGTATGCGGTGCCGCGCCGTAAATATCCGCACACATCACGTACGGCTCGACTTTATAGCGTTCGATCTGCGCCGGCGTACTGCCGTGATTGACGGGGTTGAGCATGGCGAATAATTCCCAGGCGCGTTCCTTGTCGCCCAGCATCGCAAACGCCATCGTGCTCCAGATTGCGGCATGGGTATACTGGCCGCCGTTTTCGCGTACACCGGGTACGTATCCCTTGATGTAGCCCGGTTCCAGAGCCGATTTATCGAATGGCGGGTCGAGCAGCTGAATGATTTGCGCATCGCGTCGCACCAGCTGCTGATCTACCGCCGCCATGGCCTGACGCGCGCGGATAAGATCGCCGCCGCCGGAAATAATCGCCCAGCTCTGGCTGATCGAATCAATCTTGCATTCGTCATTGGCGGACGAACCCAGCGGCGTGCCGTCATCGAAATAGGCGCGCCGATACCAGCCGCCGTCCCAGGCATTGGCTTCAATATTGCTGCGCAGCAGCGCCGCCTGTGTGCTGCAAATTTCGGCAAAGGCTGCGTCGTTGCGGCCATTAGCCAGTCCTGCAAACAGTTGCAGGTTCTCGTACAGGAACCACGCCAGCCAGACGCTCTCGCCCTTGCCGTCGCGCCCGACCAGATTCATGCCGTCGTTCCAGTCGCCGCAGCCCATCAGCGGCAATTGGTGAGTGCCGAAGCGCAAGCCGTGCCGGATGGCGCGCACGCAATGTTCGTAGAGGCTTGCCGCTTCGGGCGAGCGTTGCGGCTGATCGTAGTAGGCTTCCTCCCCGGACGTCAGCTCGCGTCCTTCCAGAAAGTGCAGCGACTCGTCGAGGACGCCGGTATCGCCGGTCGCCAGCACGTAGCGGCAGGTCGCATACGGCAACCATAGGTAGTCGTCGGAGAAATGGGTGCGCACTCCCTGTCCGTTAGGCGGATGCCACCAGTGCTGTACGTCGCCCTGGGCGAACTGATGCTCGGCGCAACGTATCAACTGTTCACGTGCCAGCCAGGGCGTAGCATGAATCAGCGCCATGGTGTCCTGCAGCTGATCGCGGAAACCGTAGGCGCCGCCGGATTGATAATAGCCGCTGCGGCCCCACAGTCTGCACGACAGCGTCTGATAGACCAGCCAGCCGTTGGTCAGTACGTTCAGCGCCGGGTCCGGCGTCTCCACATGTATCGCGCCCAGGGTGTGATTCCAGTATTCCCATACCGCCTCCAGTGCCTGGCGGGCGTGAGCCGGCCCGGCAAAGCGCTGGATAAAATGTTGCGCTTCGTCGATATTGCGAGCTGCGCCGAAGATGAACACAATTTCGCGTTCCTGACCTTCGGCTAGTTCGATCCGGGTCTGTATGGCTGCACACGGATCCAGAGCTGCACCGGTCTGCCCCGACAAGCGCTTGCGACGCATGGCTGCCGGGCTGGCGAGTGAGCCGTTGCGGCCGATGAATTCCGTGCGGCTCCCGGTTACTGTGCGATGCTGCTCGCTGACTTGCGCAAATACTACCCGGTTGGCGCATTCGCGGCCGTAAGCATTATGGGCAAACAGCGCGCCGCTGTGCGCATCCGTTTCTGTCACGATATGCATCAGATTGGCATGTCGCCATTCGCCGAGTACCAGTTCCCAATATCCGGTCAAGGATAATTTGCGTGTGCGTCGGCCATGATTGCGCAGCTTGATTACGACGAATTTCACCGGTGCGTCCATGGCAACGTAAGTGTACATTTCCGATGAGATGCCGGCTTCGTGATGCTCGAATACGCTGTAGCCGAATCCGTGTCGGCACACGTAGCCGGAGTGGCCGCGCGCGGGTAGCGGCGTCGGCGACCAGAATGCGCCGGTTTCCTCGTCGCGGATGTACAGCGCCTCGCCGCTGCTGTCGCTGATCGGATCATTGTGCCAGGTAGTGAGCCGGAACTCGTGTGCGTTTTCCACCCAGGTATACGCGCCGCCGCTCTCGCTGACGACGGTGCCGATGTAGGGGCTGGCGATGACGTTAACCCACGGTGCCGGCGTGTTCTGACCCGGCTCGAGGGTGATGACATATTCGCGGCCGTCGGGCGTAAAGCCGCCCAGACCGTTACTGAAAATCCGTTCGCGTACCGGCAATGGATAAATCGGTTCGGCTGGCGGCGACATCTGTGCTTCAAACCGATCGGAGACGCGTTCCGTCGATACCCGGCGTTCTCCCAACTCGATCAGCATCTCCGACGTATCGGTGAATACGATGCGGGCGACTGTCTGAAACAATACCCGGTCTTCCTCGGAGAGTTCGTCGGCACGGCGCACGAATACGCCCCCCGGTTTGTCGAGCATATGCGCTTCAGGCCCGCCATTGATGAGCCCGATGATCTGATCGTGCAGTACTGCCCGGTAGCCTGAGAAATCCTCGTTCACGATGACCAGATCCGAGATCAGACCTTTCATGCGCCAGTAGGCATGCGCTTGCAACACCTGTTTGACCAGGTCGATACGATTCAGGTCGGCAATGCGCAGCAGCACGATAGGCAGGTCGCCTGACACCGCAAAGCGCCACAGCCCGGACTGTCCGAGCTGGTTGCGCGCAATGATGCCGGGTGCGGCGCGACGCAGCGCATTGCCGTGAATGACGGAAGTCGCCAGTCGGCCATATATCTGCGCATCGGCCTCGCCGATGTTGAGATGGCGCAGCACTTCCTGGCTTTGGAACCATGCCATTTCAAAAGCGCGCTCTACAAAGTGCCGGTCGCAATATTTCTCCAGCAAGGCTAATGCGGCTTCGCGCGTGTCGGCAACGCCGGAGATGATCTGCACGCTTGCCGATTCGTCGGGTGCCAGGGTGATTGTGCGGCGGATGGATACGATGGGGTCCAATACCGAGCCGTCGGTATTCGACAGCCGCGGCGTCGAATTTGACGGGGAGTTGCTGTGATCCATTGCCATGGGGTTGGCTGCGGTTCGGCCCCGCCCTATGAATCTGGCGCGGTCGGTTTCGTAAGACGGTTCGTCGGCAATCACACCGGGTGCTGCGAGCAGATGAAACATCCACGGTACTTGTTCGCCCGGCGTGCGGCGTCGTCGCGTGCACAGAATAGCCTGTTTGTCGTGCAGGATTTCGGTTTGCACGAACAGATTGCTGAAGGACCGATGCGCCAGATCGGCATTCAGCGGCGCCAGTACCACTTCCGCATAACTCGTCACCTCGATATGGCGGGTACGCGACGACTGATTGGTCAGCGTGACGCGACGGATATTGACGTCGTCTTCAGGCGAAACGCTGATTTCGGTGTGCGCTTCGATGGCATGGTCGCGGCGTCGGTATTCGGCGCGCGCCTGCACGAAGATGGCTTCGTAGTGATCGGCCTTGCATCGTGTCGGCTGATACGCAGTCGACCAGTAATGTCCGCTATCACGGTCGCGCAAATAAATGAATGTGCCCCAGCAATCGGCAGTGGCGTCTTCGCGCCAGCGCGTCACGGCAAGGTCGCGCCAGCGGCTGTAACCGCCGCCCGCATGGGTCACCATGACATGGTAGCTGCCGTTGGACAGCAAATGCACCTCAGGCATGGTCGTATTCGGGTCGGTAAAGACGCGCATGATCCCGCCTTCTTCCGCAACAGCAGGCCGTGCGGCGGCGTCTACTTCGGCGGCGTGCGGTTGCAGGGTGGAGCCGCGCTTCGGTATGCGTTCCTGCAGCAGCAGTTCGGTAGCCTGTATCCGGGGTGCGGACATGAATCGGCGCTGCATCGGCTGGTCGAGCAGGACATGCGCAAAGGCCAGCAGGCTCATGCCTTGGTGATGCGCCATGAAGGTGCGTACGATGACATGATCCTTGCCGCGCGGTACGCGCGACGGCGTGAAATCGATAGCTTCGAAGAATCCGTAGGCACCGAGGAAGCCCCGATCGGCCAGCGTTTGCAGGTTGCGGCATGCTTCGTTCGGCATCACCGTCAACGCCAGTGCGCTGGCATAAGGCGCGATCACCAGATCGTCTCCCAGTCCACGCTTGAAGCCCAGCCCCGGTACGCCGAATGCCCGGTATTGATAGATCTGGTCGGCATCGGTGGCGTTGTAGCAGGATTCGGATATCCCCCACGGTACGGCACGCTGGCGGCCGTATTCGATCTGCCGCGACACGGCAGCCTTGCAGGTTTGATCCAGCAGCGTGTTGGCGTAGCTCGGCATCATCAGCTGCGGCATGAGATATTCGAACATCGAGCCGCTCCATGAAATCAGACTGACTGCACCGCCGTGGCTGGTGAGCAGGCGGCCGAGTGCAAACCAGTGCTTTTGCGGTACCTGGCCTTCCGCGATGAGCAGAAAGCTGGCCAGTCGCGCTTCCGACGCCAGCAGGTCGTAGCAGGACGGATCGCGGCGGCGTTCGCCGACGTCGTAACCGATGGCAAGTAATCCGCACGATGTGTCGTAAAGAAACTCGAAATCCATCGTCGCCAGTTTACGGCAGCGCTCGATCAAATTGTCTATGGTGGCGAGCTGTGCTGCGGCGACCAATGCCGCTGCATTATCCGGGCTGCGCTCGGCCAGTTGCGTCAAAGTCGGAATATTGCCCGTGTATCCCGATGCTGGCGTAAATGCTGCGAGGTCGTTGCGCAGGTCGCTGGCCTGCTGATTCAGCGCCTGCGCCCAGTAATGCGGTTCGCTTTCCATATCCGCCGATAACCAGGTCACCAGTTCCGCGCTGGCAGGCAGGATCCTGTCCAGCAGATCGGCGATACTTGCCAGCGTCTGCGGGTGTTTATCGGGAGTATGCAGCATGCTTTGCAGCGACCTGATTTTTTGTATCAGATCCGGCGTCGGTGATGAAATCACCTGTTCTGCCAGTACCTGCAAGGTGTCCTGCAGACCTTGAAAAGCGTTCGTCGACAGTATTGGCCGGCTTTTCATTTCCGTCAGTCCGGCTTGCAGGGTGAGCAGGCTGCCGGCGAGATTGCCGCTATCCACTGAAGATATATATTGCGGGTGCAGGGTTTGCAGGCTGCGAGTATCGTACCAGTTGTAAAAATGACCTCGGTAGCGCGGCAGCTTTTCCATGCTGGTCAGCGTGTTGTCGATCAGCTGCAGACATGCTCCGGTAGTAATGTAACCGAAATCGTGTGCAGCCAGATTCGCCAGCAGCGCCATGCCAATATTCGTGGGCGAGGTGCGTGCGGCAATATGAGGTGCCGGATAGGTCTGGAAATTATCGGGAGGTAGCCAGTTGTTTTGCGAGTCGACGAAACTCGCAAAATAGCGCCAGGTACGCCGTGCCGCTTTGCGCAGGAACGCCTGCTGCTCCGCGTTCAGATTGGGGGCGGCAGACGGCAGCGGCTTGCTGATCCACCAGACGACGATGGGCGACAGCAGCCACAGCGACAATATCGGCATGCCGGTGAGCAACGTTGCCAGAGCGCCGTTTGCGGACATCGATTGCAGCGCCAGCGCTAATCCCAGCATGATTGCCAGTAATGGGGCAATTCGCATTTCTGTAACAAAATCGGCCAGCGTATGGCGCTGATTGCGCACGGTATAGGATGGCAGCTGCCAGAGCAGCAGGCCGCGTTGCGTGAACAGCATGCGCACCCCTGAGCGCAGGATGGCATCCAGGCATATCAGCGTGTCGTAGGGCAGCAGGATCAGATTCAGCAAAGCGTGGGCGAATGGGCGGGCGGCGGATTTGCCGGTGAGTACCAGATGCGAAAGCCAGTCGCGTTGCGTCGGTTTGCGGATGAGCTCGATGACCGCGGATAGCAGCGGCGGCAGGAACAGCACTGTCATGACCAGCAAGGTCCATTGCCATGCGGGAGAGGGTGCCAGCAGCCAGCCTCCTGCCAGTATGGCAAGTAACGCTGGCGATACCAGACTGCGTCGCAGGTTGTCCAGGATTTTCCAGCGCGACAGGTTGGATAGCGGATTTTTTTGCCATTCGGCCTTCGATCCGCGGATGCCGGGCGCTGCCGGTACGCGCGGCAACAGCCAGGCCGCGAGCTGCCAGTCGCCGCGTATCCAGCGGTGGCGCCGGCTGGCCTCGATGGCATAACTGGCCGGATGCTCTTCAATGAGATCGACATCGGTCACCAGGGCGGATCGTGCATAGCCGCTTTCCAGCAAATCGTGACTGAGTATGAGATTTTCCGGAAAGCGTCCGTCGACGGCTTGGCGGAAAGCGTCTACGTCGTAGATACCCTTGCCGATGAACGAGCCTTCGGCGAATATGTCCTGATATACATCGGAAACTTCGCGGGTGTAGGGGTCGATGCCCGATTCGCCTGCGAACAGTTTGGTAAAGTGCGAGCGACCGGCACTGGTCAGACTGATGGAAGCGCGCGGCTGCAGGATCGCGTAGCCTTCGACGATGCGGCCGCGGGCGGCGTCGTACACCGGGCGATTGAGCGGATGTGCGATGTTGCCTACCAGCATGTGTGCCGCATCGCGGGGTAGCTGCGTGTCGGTGTCCAGCGTGATGATATATTTGATGGAGCCGAGGATGGATTGATCGCCGACGATTTCCATAAACGCGGTTTGCGCCTCGCCGCGCAGTCGGGCATTGAATTGCTCCAGTTTGCCGCGCTTGCGCTCATAACCCATCCATACCTGCTCAACCGGATTCCATAATCGCGGTCGGTGAAACAGGTAGAAAATACCGGGGCGGTCATCGCGATAAGTGTCGTTTAGCGTTTCCACGGCCGCACGCGCATAAGCGAGCAGGGCGTCGTCGTCAGGTTGCGTTTGCTCGGCTGCGTCGCGAAAATCGGTGAGCAAGGCAAAGTACAGATTGGGGTCCCGATTGCCGAGATAGCGTATTTCCAGCGCCTCGAGCAAATCGTCTATTTCTTGCGGCTGGCTCAGCAAAGTAGGAACGACCACCATGGTGCGGTGCGTATCCGGTATGCCCTGGGAAAAATCCAGTCGCGGCAGGGCGCGCGGCAATAGCGTCAGAGTGACGAGCATGTTGACCAGCGCAACGGTCAGCGCTGAGACGCCAATGATGACGGCGATAGCGAAGTACCAGTAACGCCAGTCGCTCGGTGTCAGTCCGCCGTCAGCGGAAAGTGCGGCGGCTGTCGCCAGCACCGTGAGCAACAGTATAGGTGCGAGATATAGAAACAGGCGAAAGTGCCGGCTGGTCCGGAAGATGCGCGATTTCAACGATAAACGGCAGTCGACCGTCTGTTCCAGCTGCCGCTGACCGTGATCGATCAGGTAGTATCCTATATGCGTGCTGCGATCGTCGGTATTCCGGTGTGTTGTCGTAGCGGCTTGGGCGAGCATCAGCGCCTCGTGTGCAACGGCAGATTCGGTGAGTAAGCTGCGTTTTGCAATCCGTTCGATGACATGGCGATAGCGGTCGCGGGTGGCAAAATCCTGACTCGCATACATCCCTGCCGGGTCTTCGCGTAATGTCTGTTCGACTATGCTGAGCGCTTCGACGAAATCCCGCCAGTTCATGGCGCCGATGAAGCGCAGACTGCCTATGCTGTTGGCAACGGATATCTGATTGGTTGCGGCTACCCGTCCGGCTGTTTCAGACAGCTGCGCTGCCGTCACACCTTGTTCGAGCAGCTTTTGTTCGACCCAGGTTTGCACGAATGCCATGGCTGACCCTTGCGTCTGGAGTCTGGTATAAAATTCCTCGACGAACGGTGCGGTTAACGGCACGTCGGCATTGGCAAATTCCGCCAGCAGATGGATGAGCTGTTTCGGTTCCTGTTCTGCTGTTGCCAGCATGCGTTCCGCCCAGACGATGGCGGCATCGCGTTCCTCGCGCCGATGGGCTATACGTAATCCGACGCGGCGCAGGTTTTCCAGCAGCGCCAGCTGCAGCATGATGGGAAATGCCCATAATTCGCCAAGCTGTAGTGGCGTTACAGTCTGGTAGGCGGCGATAAACTGGGTGGTGTTGTCGCTATCGATACGACCGTCCATGTGCGAAATCAATTCCAGCGCCAGATCGTAGATGCGCGGAAAGCCTGCTGACGGGCCGTCGCCGAGTTGCGGCAACTGTCGGCTGTAGCCGCGCGGCAAATGCCGGCGTGCAAGCGTGATTTGCTGTTCGATCAGATAAAAATTGTCCAGCAGCCAGATTTCTGCCGGCACCAGCCGTTGCCCCACCGAGGTGGTGGCGGTGACGACATCGTAGGCCATCAGCAGAATGCGTTCATTATCGGCCAACCGCGGCAATAATCGGTCAGGCCCGGGATGCCCGGTAATGACATGTTGATCTGCAAGCGTTACCGCGTGACGCTTCAGCTGCTCGATACTGAACAGTTCCGAGCTCAGCAATGACATGTCCTGAATGGGATGATGAGAGTTTCGCGTATTTGACGAAAATCCGAAATGCCTGATATTGATCATATACTCCTCTCTGTGCGGATATGAGGCAGTTGATGCAGGCTTGACTGCAGGTGAGTGTCAGTCATAAGCGATTTGAGGCGTTCGGGGTGTCGGCATGCAGGGTAACTGTGTGGCTGCCTTCATTTCCGAAGTCTGGAACTGTTGCTTGCAGACGCAACCGGCAGTCGCGTCTGCTTGATATGATACAACCGCATTTAATTTATCTTGAGCTGGTTGTTGACATCCTTGACGCCGGCAACCGCATTTGCCAGTGCAACGGCTTTTTCGCTATCGGCTTGCGAATCTGCCGAACCGCTTAGTGTGACGATGCCGTTTACCGTATCAACGCTGATTTTCAGCGTTTTCAGACCCGGTTCGGCAAATATGGCGGCTTTGACTTTGGTGGTAATGGTCGTGTCATCCATTGCGACAGCGGCTTTGTCGCTTTGCGTATCGAGCTTGTCATCGATATTCTTTGCCGTTTCATCTATTTTCGCGCCGGCTGCGCTCGCTGCCTGATCCACATTTTTGCCTGCAGTTTCTGCCGGCCCCGGTTTGTCGCAGGCACTTAGTCCAAATGCCAAAGCCATGGAAACAGCTGCCAGTTTCAGATTTTGTGAGATATTCATTTTTTATCCTTTTGATAATACTATGTATTTGGTGAAAAAACAGGTAATGAAAACAGGGCTATCGATAGCCATTGCGGTCTGCTTATCGAGCGGGTGCATGCAGCGCAGATCAGCGTAGTGCCGATTACTGTTCCCGGCCATGTTCGCGGTTGTCGCGGTTGTCGTGCCGGTCGTCGCGATGTTCATCCCGATGTTCGTCGCGGGCGTCATCGCGGTGATCGCGGCGTCCTTGCTGATAGCGTGGTGCGTATTCGTTTTTGTACCAATTGTCTTGCACAAAGTAGACGCGTTCGCCACAGGCGTTGTACTCGCGGCAGTGTTTTTCCCAATGGTTGGCATAGCCCGGCGGGACGCGCAGATAAATGGGCGGACGGTCTCTCGGCACTTCCCGTACTACCATGGGTTGCTGATAAATCACACGCGGTTGCGGATAGCCGCCGATATCAATTTGACCGTAGAACCCCGGCTGGCCGACGCTGACCGAGACGCCGACGTTGGCAGCGTGCGCTTGTGCTACGGCAGCGGTAGTTGCGATGGCAACGGCGATGAGTAAATATTTCATATCGTATCTCCTGATGATTATGCTTATTTGAAAATGATGCGAGGATCACTATGGCAATTTGTTGTTCTATTGGCACATAGTGGGATAGACGAATTATTCGATTTGTCTTGCTTGCCGTCTGTTCGCTGGCGAACATAGACTAGGTGACGCGATGCTGTGTGCGGCGGTATTGCAAGCGGCGATGGGGCGTTATTCCAAAGCGCTATGCCGCATGCGGATGAAGCAGGTGCTGCCTGGTCGCGGTAATATCCCTGCCCACGCCGCGATAGCCGATAAACCGGCCCGATTCGTTGAACATGGGTTCTCCGCTTACCTGAAAGTACTGGTGCGTGCCATTGTTGTCAATGCGGCTGCAGACCAGATCCAGGAATGGCCGCCGGGCTGAGATGTTGGCTTTGAGCAACGTGCGTTCCTGTTCATTCCAGCTGGCTGTTTGCGGCTCCGGCTTTTCGCTGATCAGGGTGTCAACCGGGATTCCCAGCATTTCCAGCACGGGGCCGTACACTTTGGTGAATTTTGCGTTTTCGTCCTGTTCCCAATACCAGTCTGACGCCAATTCCGTCAAACGGCGAAAGCGGGCTTCGCTTTCGCGCAGTTCGACAGTACGTTCCAGTATTTTTTGCTGCAATACCTGATTGTAAAATTCGCGATGTTTGTATAGCAGGCGAACTTCCAGCATATTGTGTATCCGGTTTTTGATCTCCAGCAGATCGAACGGTTTGGCAACGAAATCCTTTGCGCCGCCGGCGAGGGCGCGCAGCTTATGGTCGGGCTGGGCGGTGATGACAAGTATGGGGACGTAACTGTCGACTTCCAGTTCCTTCAGCTCATCCATCACCTGAAAACCGTCCATGTCGGGCATCTGCAAGTCAAGCAGTATCAGGTCGTAGTGATTTTGGCTATGCATGGCGTAAACGGAAAACGGATCCTGGGTCGAGCTGATATGCAGATATCCAGCTTCGGACAGCATTTGTTCCAGCAACAGTACATTGGCTTGCTGATCGTCTACTATCAGTATGTGGGCATTATGTATTTCGTCGATACTTAACATCATGCGCTTTCCGGTTTGATTGCCGTTTTTGAATTCGATTCTGAAAATTTTAGCGCCATGTCCAGCGCATCCATGAATTCATTGACTTTGATCGGTTTGGTGAGATAACGAAAGAATCCGGCTGCCAGCCCCTTTTTAATATCGCGAGGCATGGCATTGGCGCTGATGGCGAGGACCGGAATATGTGCCGTTGACGGGTGCTCACGCAGTATTTTCAGTGCCTGGATACCGCTGATACCCGGCAGGTTGATATCCATCAGTATCAAATCAGGTTGGTGGGCGCGCGCCAGGGCGATGCCGCATGTGCCGTCTTCCGCGCTGAGCAGATGCATGTCGGAACGGCGGGTGATGAGTTGCTTGACCAACTCCATATTTGCCCGGTTGTCTTCGATATACAGCAGGGTATGCAGTGCAGCATCCGGTTGCATTTGCGGCTGAGCCTGGATGAGCGGTTCCGTGTCTGCAACAAGTTGCGGCGCAGTTGCACGTATCAGCTCTATCCAGAATACGCTGCCTACACCTACCGTGCTTTCCACACCGATTTTGCCGCCCATCAGTTCCACCAGCCGTTTGCTCACTACCAGACCGATGCCGGTGCCTTCTTCGGTACTCGCTTCCTGTCCCAGTCGATTGAAAGGCTGGAAAAGTTGGCCGAGCTTTTCCGGGGACAGGCCTTCGCCGGTATCATGCACACTGATACGGATGCAGTTTGTCGCTATCGTATCGCAGGTTACCGTGATGGTGCCCTTTGTCCGGTTGTATTTGATGGCGTTGGATAGCAGATTGATTAATATCTGTTTTACCCGCGTGCGGTCGGCATTGGCGAAGTAAGGGTCGTCGAATTGCGGGAAATTCATGTGTATGCCGCTCTTTTGCGCCTGCGGTTCTATCATGGCCTGGCAATCGATCAGCACTTCCCGTAGCGACATGGGTTCGAGCGAGAGTAACAGCTTGCCCGATTCGATCAATGCGAGATCGAGGATTTCGTCGATCAGCTCCAGTAGGTACCATCCCGCCTGCAGTATTTGGTTGATGCTGGATTTTTGTGTGGGTGTAGGCAACGGCGAGCCCGATTCCATCAATTGGGCAAATCCGAGTATGGCATTCAATGGGGAGCGTAATTCATGGCTCATGCTCGAAAGAAACTCGGATTTTGCGAGATTGGCTTTCTCGGCAGCTGCTTTGGCATTGGTCAGCTCTGCTTCGGCGCCTTTGCGTATGGAGTTATCGGCACCGATCAGCAGATAGCCGATGATATCGTCGTAATCGTCGCGTAGCGCCGTGATTGATACGGTGGCCGGGAAACGGCTGCCGTCCTTGCAGATATAGGTCAGGTCGTAGCTGTCCTCTATGCCGCGCGAAGCTTTGTAAGCCAGAGCTTCGAAGCCTGGTGTAATCGTTGTCGACAATTCCTCGCTTAAGGCTTGCGCGCGCGTCATGACTTCATACGGGTCGTGGATGTCGCTGGGATTGATCTTGTTTACGACTTCGGCGGCCATATAGCCCAGCATGCGCTCTGCGCCGATATTGAATAATTGTATGATGCCTTTTTCGTCGGTCGCAATAATCGAGAAATTGGCGCTGTTAAGAATGGCGTTTTGCAAAGCGCCGGTTTTGAGTAATGTCTCCTGGCGTTTATGCTCATGGCTGCCATCTGCCAGATTGGCAGCGGAGTAAGGTAAGGCTGGCTGGTCAATTTCCTTGGTCATGACATGCCTGGGTCAAAAGTGCAACTAATGAATCATCAAACGAAAGAATGAGCGTATTGCTTACTTATACGCTTAAACCTGGGTAAAGATATGCAAATCTTTGCGCTTTGCTTCCAAATATATACGGCGAGTCAATATTTGCAGCTGTGCGCAGGATGGGTTGTAAGTTGTAGCGGGAGCATCTGGCGGTTGCGTACATCGCATAACAATCGATCAAATTCTGCTTTGACGACCTGGTAACATTCGCATACCTGAACTTCCAGTCCGCTTCGGTCGAGTACGGTGATGTGCCCGCGCCGGTAGCTGATCAGGCCGGCGCGCTGCAGATTTCCAGCGGCCTCGGTAATGCCTTCCCTGCGTACGCCTATCATGCTGGCGATCAGTTCCTGCGTCATGGTCAACTCATTCGATTCCAGTCGGTCGAGCGTGAGCAATAGCCAGCGACACAGTTGCTGTTCTATCGTGTGATGACGGTTGCATACGGCTGTTTGCGATACCTGCGTAATCAATGCCTGAGTGTAACGCAGCATTAAATGCATCATGATGCCGGCGCGATTGAATTCTTCCATCATGGATAGGTAATCCAGCCGATAGCCAAATCCGCCGGTCTGGATGACAGCTCGGCTGGGCGTCGTATTGCCGCCCATGAATAGCGAAATGCCGAGTATGCCTTCATTGCCTACGCCTGCAATCTCGGAAGACGCGCCGTCTTCCATGACATAATGCAGCGACACAATGGACGAAGTCGGGAAATAGACATGCTGCAGCTGGCCGCCGGATTCATATAGCACATCGCCAAGCGGCATTGCGACCAGCTTCAGTTTGGGTTCGATACGCTCGAACTCTACAGTGGGCAGGGCTGCGAGCAGATGATTCTGATTTGGGTTCTGCGGAGTGTTCACACAGGCCTCCGAGTAGATGCAGCATGATCTGGGCTTGCTCCTTATAGCATACACGCTTTTTATGCATGTTCCAGGGATAATGTCGTCAGCGTGACAAGTATTTATTCATGATGCATTTTCAACGTATTAACGGTGAAAAGACCTGCAACATGTATAGATAATCGGCCCGGTCATACAAATTCCAGTTTGCTGTTTCGTAGCTTGTGCTGTATTTGCCCTGGCAACCGGCTGCACTCCAGCCAACTGCCGAAGCGGGCCGCTGCAGGTATGAGGCCGTCGCCGCGGCAGTACCCGGTCATGGTGCGGATTTTAATGGCGGCTGATCAGCAGGCCGATTACCAGACCGGTGCCGGCTGCGGCTGCGATCGCTTTCCATGGGTTTTCGTGTACATAGATATCGGTGGCCTTGGCCGCCGCTCTGGTTTTTGCAATCAGGGCTTCCTGAGCCTGCATTAATCGGTCTTGCGCGATTTTCAGCGATTCTTCGGTGCGAACTCTGATTTCGTGCAGTTTTTCGCCGCCCTGATCGGCAGTCGCTTTTAACAGTGCCTCCGTATCCGCTACGACGACCTTGAAATCGGCGATTAATTGCTCCTTGCCGACTTTGTCGGATAATGCGTGCATGCCTTTTTGTGTTTCGCGTTCGATTGCGTTCATGATGATCCTTTGATTTTATTTTGCGACTGAATGGCCGAAAATGCAGGTTTTCGTACACTAGGCCGGAACCGCTGTGACGTTTGCCTGCGACCTGGGGTTAACGCCATGTGTCGGCGAATTAAAGCCGTCGTCCCTGAATGACGCGTATCAGGATCACTATCACCGCCAAGACGAGCAGTATGTGAATAAACCCGCCCATGGTGTATGAAGTGACCAGACCCAGTATCCAGAGAATAAGTAATACGACTGCAATGGTTTCAAGCATGATTTCGCTCCTGATAAATGTAATAAATACCGACATTGAATTGTCATGTCGTTGTTGATATAGGGTAGTTTGTTGCCGTAATTAAGCCGATATCGGCATGCCGCTATGGCGATGCAGCAGGGATCGTAACCAGCAGCACCAGCAGCAGGAGCAACGCCAGTCCGACTAGCTTGTTGGGGCCGTAGCCCCAGTCATCGATGGCCGGCAGATTTGGCATCGCGCCGATTAGCATTAACACCGGTATGATCAAAAAAACAATTCCCAATGACATGATGTTCTCCTTGGGTAGTGCCTGGATAATCGTTAAGGGTTGCATATCGGCACGATTGCCGTTTCCGGTTAACGCGGAACGATATTGCCGTTGTCGTCGGACAGTATGATTTCCACGCGTCGGTTCAATTGGCGGCTGGCCGCCGTGCCATTGCTGGCAACCGGGAACGCTTCGCCATAGCCGTGCGTGGCGATACGGTCGCTGTTTATGCCATTCTCAAGCAGCGCGGTGCGGACTGTATCGGCCCGCCGCTCCGAGAGCGCCTGATTGAGTTTGTCGCCGCCGGTACTGTCGGTATAACCTTCAATCAATACCTTGCGTTGCGGATATTGGTTGAGGAAGGCGGACAGCTTCTGGATATTGCGTACACCGCGAGGCGCCAGCCGGGCCTGGTTGGTACTGAACAATACATCACTTAATGTGATGACCATGCCGCGGTCTGTTTTTTTGGCATGCAATTCCTGGAGCTGCATGTCTTGTTGCGCAATGAGTGCTTTGTCGCTTTCGGCCTTGTCGCTTGCCACTGCCAGTGCAGCCGCTTGTTGATCGGCAGTTTGCTGTACGGCAATCACTTTCTGGTTGGCGGCGTCTGCTTCAGCCGTTCTTGCGTCGAGGCGTATCGCGTCGCGCTTCTTGCCGGCGTTGGCGACCGTTGCTTCGTCCGCTCTTTGTTTGGCTGTTTCCTCCGCTATGCTTACTTGCTGTTTGGCGATATAAGCCAGCTGATTAACTTTGGCGTCGCTTTCGCCTTTGTTTAATGCCGTGTTTGCCTTGGTCAATGTATCACCGGCTTGCTGCAATTCGACAGCTGCCAGACTGGTGACTTGAGGGTTGGTCTGAGCGTTGTTGTAACTGCTTTGTGCTTCGGACAGCGATGAATTTTGCGGTACGGAACTGCAGCCGGCAAAAAGTGCTGCCGCCAATAGCGTCATGGGGAAATAAAGGTTTTTTTGCATGATGAACTCCGTGTATGTATTAGTCGGTTTTACGGTTTATTTCCTGACGCAGCACGCTGCTGTCTTCCTTGACGGCATCGGCGGCTTTTTTGGCTTTGGCAGATTTGGCTGTTTCGGCGGCGAGCTGTGCATCGACTTGCGCCTGTTCTGCCAGCTGTTTGGCCAGCATGTAATCCTTATCCGCCATTGCGCGTTCGGCAGCCGTCATTTTGTCTGTTGCCGATTTGAGTTGTAACGGCGCGAATTCATTGCTTCCAGCGCTGTTTGCATTGTCGATCGCGGCTTTGGAAAGCGCCATTTGCTCCGTCGGCGCCGGGGTGCTTGCGCATCCTGCCACAAACATCGCGGCAGCTGCCGTTATCCCGATGCGGCGCAGCATTTGAGAAGAGCGTATACCATAAAGGTTTTTCATTTTCTGTCCCAATATATTGAATTACACTATTGAATGCAGTCGTTGCAGTACCTGTCTGCAACTACTGCCATTTCCAATATGATTAGCATCTGATGAATCAGGGTATGCGTTTTCATGATCGTAGAATTAATCTTATTGTACGTGTAGGTGTTTGTCTGTGCGCTGCCGAACATAGCCTGACAAGTTGACAGTATTTGGAATGCAGGTCTGCGAAGTGCTGAATATAGCTGGGGCGCTAGCCATAAAACATGCTGCGGATGGGCTGTGAATACTGTTGCGAGGTATGGCGCTGGTGTAAGCGATCAGCCTGGGTGGGCTTGGCACGTCACTGCTACACGGGTAGCGTTATCGTAAAGTCGGTGCGGTTATTCAGGAAATTTTGCGGATATTGCCTGATTTTTCTGCTGCTGCGGCATTAATAGCCTGATAGGCGGTGAGGGCGGCAGCCTGTTCGGCAGCGCGACGGCTGTTGGCGACGCCGTTGGTGTGAATCGATAACGCAGGAATGATGCAGTCTATGCTGAAAGTCTGTTCGTGAGCGTGGCCGCTAGTGCTGACCAGGACATAATCCGGCAATGGCAGGTGGCGGCTTTGCAGCGCTTCCTGCAGTAGCGTTTTGGCATCCTTGGCTGGCGTTTCGGGATCAATGGCGGCGATACGATCGGCATATAGTCGATGGATCACCTGTTGCGCCTGATCGAAATCGCTGTCCAGCAGGATGGCGCCGAAGATGGATTCCAGCGCATCGGCCAGTATTGACGGGCGGCTGCGCCCGCCGCTTTTGACTTCGCCGTCGCCCAGTCGCAGGAAATCGCCTATGTGCAGGCTGTCCGCAATCTCGAACAGGCTTTGCTGGCGTACCAGATTCGCCCGCAGTCTCGACAGCACGCCTTCAGGCAGGTCGGGGAAACGGGTATAGAGAAAATGCGCTATGGCGCAATTGAGTACGCTGTCGCCCAGAAACTCCAGCCGTTCGTTATGCGGCGTGCCGAAGCTGCGGTGGGTAAAGGCCTGGGCAAGCAGCCCGGGCTGCTTGAACTGATAGCCGATGGCGCGCTCAATTGCCTTCACTTATTTTTTCGCTGAGGTTGGCGCGAAGTCGATGTAGATGCCGATATTGTCGAATAGGGGTTTTTCTACATGATACTGGGCGCTCAGTACCAGCTGGCCGTTGTCGTGCTCGATATCGAGGTCGTCGGCCTTGACGCTGGTGATATTGTCGATACCCGAGCGGCGGATATAGGAGTCGCGGATCTGCGACGGTTTGGCATCCTTCATTTCAGGATCGGCGACCATGGCGGCAAATACCTTGTTGATTGACATGTATTCCACATAGGCGGGAACAAGCTTCATGATCACGATAGCGGTAAAAACCAGCCCCATGGCTACGAAAAACATACCGAACAGGGTAATGCCTTGCTGTTTGTGGCGCATGCTGTCTCCTTTATTCTATGAAGTGACCGATACGGCTGAGGTCGTCGAAATTCCACCAGATCATGAATGCGCGGCCGACGATGTTGCGGTCGGGAACGAAGCCCCAGTAACGGCTGTCGTTACTGCTGTCGCGGTTGTCGCCCATCATGAAATAATAGCCCTGCGGTACCTTGCAGGTAAAACCTTCGTCATTGTAATCACAATTCTGACGGTATGGGAACTGGCTGTCGACCTGATCCACGAATACGGTGGGCATTTCCGGCTGAACCAGGATTTTATGCGTATGCGTACCCAGTTTTTCGATATATTGATCGGCGCTGACTGCATTCAGACCGCTGCCGACATAACTGAAAATGCCGTCCTTTTGTTGCGGGACAGGCTGGCCGTTAATGGTGAGTTTCTTGTTGCGATAGGTGACGGTATCACCGGGGACGCCGATGACGCGCTTGATATAGTCGAGACTGGGATCCTGCGGGTAGCGGAATACCATGACATCGCCGTTCTTAGGCTTATTGACTTTGATCAGCGTGATGTTGGCGAGCGGAAGGCGGATGCCGTAGGTGAATTTGTTGACCAGAATGAAATCGCCTACCAGCAGGGTCGACAGCATGGAGCCCGACGGGATTTTGAATGGTTCCACCAGAAACGAACGTAGCATGAACACCGCCAGTATGACCGGAAAAAAGCTTTTAGCATATTCCGCCAGTACCGGCATTTTGTCGTCATTAGCGCGCTTGGGCTTGAAAAACAGGCTGTCGGCCAGCCAGGTCAGTCCGGTGGCCAGCAGTGCTACAAACATGATCAGTTCAAAATTCATTTGCTTGCCTTTTTTGTCCTAGGGTTATTTGTCGCCGACTTGCAAAATTGCAAGGAAGGCTTCCTGCGGGATTTCGACGTTGCCGACTTGTTTCATGCGTTTCTTGCCCGCTTTCTGTTTTTCCAGCAATTTGCGCTTGCGGCTGATATCGCCGCCGTAGCACTTGGCCAGCACGTTCTTGCGCAATGCCTTGACGTTTTCGCGCGCGATGATTTGCGCGCCGATGGCGGCCTGTATCGCCACATCGAACATCTGTCGCGGGATCAGTTCGCGCATCTTGGCGGCGAGTTCGCGGCCTTTGTACTGGCTGGTGGCTCGGTGCACGATCAGCGACAGCGCATCCACTTTTTCGCTGTTGACGAGTATATCGAGCTTGACCAGATCGGCGCTACGAAACTCCTTGAAGTCATAGTCAAGCGAAGCATAACCGCGAGTGGCTGACTTCAGCCTGTCGAAGAAGTCCATCACCACTTCATTCATCGGCATGTCGTAGTTGAGCATGACCTGCCGCCCCATGTATTGCATATTGGTCTGTGAGCCGCGTTTTTGCGTGCACAGGGTCATGACGTTGCCGAGGTATTCTTCCGGCACCAGTATCGTCGCGGTAATGATAGGTTCGCGAATTTCTTCTATCCTGGACAGGTCTGGAAGTTTGGACGGGTTTTCGATCTCGATGACCTCGCCGTCTTTCATCACCACCTGATAGATGACGGTAGGGGCGGTGGTGATGAGATCCATGTCGTACTCGCGCTCCAGCCGCTCCTGTACGATTTCCATGTGCAACAATCCCAGAAAGCCGCAGCGGAAACCGAAGCCCAGCGCTTGCGAGACTTCCGGTTCGTATTGCAAGGAAGCGTCGTTGAGCTTGAGCTTTTCCAGTGCGTCGCGCAATGCATCGTAGTCGTGCGACTCGACCGGATACAGGCCGGCGAACACCTGCGGCTTGATTTCCTTGAAGCCGGGCAGCGCTTCGCTGGCCGGGTCGGCATCCAGCGTTACCGTGTCGCCGACCTTGGCGGCTTTCAGTTCCTTGATGCCGGCAATAATGAAACCGACGTCGCCTGCGGAAAGTTCCGGGCGCGGCCGTGCCTTGGGCGTGAATACGCCCACTTGTTCGGTAAGATGTACTGTATTGGTCGCCATCAGGCGGATTTTCTGTTTGGGCTGGATTTTGCCGTCCATGACCCGTACCAGCATCACCACGCCGACATAATTGTCGAACCAGGAGTCGATAATCAGCGCCTTGAGCGGGGCGTCGGGGTCGCCCTTGGGTGGCGGGATTTTGGCGATGACGGCTTCGAGCACATCTTCTATGCCCAGTCCGGTTTTGGCCGAGGCGCGCACTGCATCGCCGGCTTCTATGCCGATAATGTCCTCGATTTCCTGGATGACGCGTTCCGGTTCGGCAGACGGCAGGTCGATTTTATTGAGCACGGGGACGACTTCCACACCCAGTTCGGTTGCGGTATAGCAGTTGGCAACGGTTTGCGCTTCCACCCCTTGTGAGGCGTCCACAACCAGCAGGGCGCCTTCGCAGGCGGACAGCGAGCGGCTGACTTCGTAGGAGAAATCGACGTGTCCTGGGGTGTCGATCAGATGCAGCTGATAAATTTCTCCGTCGCGGGCCTTGTATTCCAGCGCCGCGGTTTGCGCCTTGATGGTGATGCCGCGTTCGCGTTCCAGATCCATGGAGTCGAGCACTTGCGCTTCCATTTCGCGTGCGGAGAGGCCGCCGCAGAGCTGGATGATACGGTCCGCCATGGTCGATTTGCCATGGTCGATGTGCGCGATAATGGAGAAATTGCGTATGTTTTTCATTCAATAAAAAAGGCACACGCTGTGTGCCTGAAGCAGCTTGATAATCACCGATTTTAACGGATTTTCGCCAAATAAGCAGTAAGCGCGCCTTCATCCAGAAAATAATGGCAAATTTCCTCATTGTTCGCGTCTGCCAGTACCGGAATCAGCGTGCCGTAGCGTTCTTCCAGCGCCGGGTCGGCATCGATATCGACTTCGTTGATGCGCAGACCAAACTGTTGCTGATAAGGCAGCAGTTTGGCCAGCAGGTCATGGCACAAGTGGCAATAGCGCCGCAAATAGACGGTCAGTTGCGGCGCATGCTCAGTCATTATTCGATATCCAGCGGAATATACATGGTGCCGTCGTCGCGCTTGATGAGTAGGGCGACACTGGTGTTTTTGTGTGCGTCGGCAATGATGCGCTCGAATTGCGTGACGCTGGTGATGCTGGTATTGCCGACGCTGAGGATGACATCGTTCGGCTGTATGCCGGCACGGGCGGCGATGCCGTCACTGTCCTCGACGATGATGCCGTGGTTGATGCCCAGTTCTTCCAGCGCCGGTTTGTCCAGATCGGAGACGACCAGCCCGATTTTGTTAGGCGTTTTGCCGGATTTGGTGTGTTTCCCTTGCGCCGTTTTGCCGTCGCTGGCTTCGCCAACGACTACCGGCAATTCCTGCGCGGCGCGATTACGCCAGATTTGCAGCTTTATCGTATTGCCGGGTTTGGTGTCGGCGACCAAAGTTGGTAATTCGATTGAGCGATTGATACTCTGATTGTTGAATTTGAGTATGACGTCGCCGACTTTGAGACCGGCTTTGGCGGCAGGGCTGCCTTTTTCGATTGCAGCGATCAGGGCGCCCTCGGGTTTGGCCAGTCCGAATGCGCTGGCATTGCCTGCGCTGACATCCTGAATTACCACGCCCAGTTTGCCGCGGCGTACTTTGCCTTGCGTTTTAAGCTGATCGGCAACCTGCATGGCCACGTCGATGGGAATAGCGAAAGACAGGCCCATGTAGCCGCCCGACTGCGAAAAGATTTGCGAGTTGATGCCGACTACTTCGCCTTTCATGTTGAATAGCGGGCCGCCGGAATTACCCGGGTTGACGGCAACGTCGGTCTGGATGAAGGGGACGTAGTTTTCGCTGGGCAGCGACCGGCCTTTTGCGCTGACGATGCCCGCTGTGACCGAGTTTTCAAAGCCGAACGGTGAGCCGATGGCGATGACCCATTCGCCTACCTGCAGTTGCTGAGGGTCGCCGATGGGGACTTTAGGCAGGTTGCTGGCATTGATCTTGATCAGTGCGATATCCGAATTCTTGTCGGTGCCGATGACTTTGGCTCTGAACTCCCTGCGATCGGTGAGCTTGACGGTGACTTCGTCGGCATCGTCCACCACATGCGCGTTGGTCAGAATATAGCCGTCGTTACTGATGATGAAGCCGGAACCGCCGCTGCGGACGGGTATTTCACGATTGTTTTCGGCGCCGGGCGGTTGCATGAAATGGCGGAAGAAGTCGGGTATGCCATTATCGGGTAAGCCTTGCATGGCGCCGAATGTGTTGCTGGATTTGACTAATTGCGTGCTGGTGATGTTGACGACCGATGCGCCGTGTTGTTTGACGAGCTCGGTAAAATCGGGGAGGTCTTTGGCAAAAGCGGTCATGCTCAGATTTAATAAAACCAGCCCGATAAAAAACAGTCTTCTCATGATTTAATTTCCTTTAGCACAAAAATATCTGAACGAACGGAACGTAAAACAACTGGTTGATATTGCGGGTTGTTGCCCGCGTTGCGACTGAAACGAAACAGCCACAATGCGCCGAGCGCGAATCCGGCTGCGGCACCGGCAATGGAGGCGACATCCTGATTTCTGTCCGGGGCCAGATAGGCTGCAAGTGTTGCGCCGATGAATACGAGCAGTAGCGGCAACATGTAAACTGCGGCTGAACCGCGTAACACTGCACCGTCCTGAATGCCGATAACGACAGCGTCGCCGATGCGGCTGCCGATGGGGTCAATGACGCGATATTGTTTGGTTTTGAGGGTAAACAGCTGGCCGATCTTGTCTGCGCCGCAGCCGCCGGCGCTGGTATCTCCGCTGCTGCTGGTGCAGATGCTGCACGATCCATCGGTCATGGGCTCAACGAGCGCCGCGCCTTGTTCAACTGCGATGACGCGTGCCTGCATTTCTATCATTTTGACGTTTCCTGATTGAGATTGTCAGCCATCATCATGATCGTAGCGGGAGGGACTTCACCCAGTGCCGTGACCTGGTATGCGCCTATGGGGCGCGCATACAGGCTCATCATGCCGTGGCTGGACAGGCCGCGCGGCGGGTTGCTGCCCAATTGCGCCAGAGGTTCGATAAACAGGGATACGGTCGCCAGGCCGTCGGTGTATACCTGATGGATGACGCTTTGCGTTTTTCCGGGCAGGTCGCGCTGGGTTTCCATGACCAGATAGAAGCCATCCGGCAGTTTGCTGATACGCCAATGCGTTTGTACCTGAACTTCCCGATCCGGTATGGCAACGGATTTTTTACCGACCACGCCGGACTGGAATTGCTTGCGGTCGGGCGCTTGACCGATGTCGACCTGAGTGAACGTGAATTGCCCGGCCATCTGTTGAGCGGCGTCAAATTTTACCAGTTTGAGCAACAGGCCCGTTTCCATGTCGGCCCATACGGTGTAGCCGTAACGGTAATCGTCGCGCGGCGTCAGGCTGACGCCGAAACTGTCGTGGTCGGCGATATGCGCTCGTCCCAGCGACTTCAGCGTATAGAGCAGCGTAATCGGCGTTGTTGGCAGGGGGAGCATGGCCGGGAAGAATTTATGATACTGGTGCCGTTCGACCTTGATCTGGTTGCCCTCGGGGATATAGCAGTAAACGGCATCGTTGACGCGTACAAAAGTGTGCGGCGGGCCGGATAAAGCATCCAGTTTGGCAAACTCCTCACTATTATCCCTGCGATGTGCGATATGTGAGATTTCCACGCTGTCATCGTGCTGATAGATATAGGTGCCCTCGTAGTTCAATTGCTGCGTGGCTTTGGCGACATGGCTAAGCCAGGCATTAAGATTGGACGGGTTTTCAAGGTTTGCTGCACTCGCGGGTAAACTGGCAAATACTACCCATACCAACCAGAATCTCATCGGCTACGCTCCGTACTCACTTCGTAGGCGGCATTGACAAACGGGGAGGTAGCGCCGGGCGAATAGTCGCGATGCGCCGCTATAAAGTCGGCCAGTTGCACCTGATTGAATTTGTCTTGTTGCAGTTGGGCAGTGGCAAGACTGGGTGCCGGTGCATGAGCGGACGGGCCGGGTAAGTTCAGCGCGCTCCAGGTGACCAGCATGACCGCAGCGATTGAGGCAGCCATGGGCATGGCGTATTTGCCGACATTGCGCTGACGTCGCGGGGCAAGTACGGTCGGTTCGTCGGCCAGATGCCGGCTTACCTTCGCGGCCAGATTGCCTGACGTTAGCGGTGTTTGTCGCAGGATATCGCCTATCATATGGTAGGTTTCCCATTGAGACTGGCAATGAGCGTCCTGTTTGCAGGCCTGCAATATCCGGTTCAGGGCATGGTCGTCGAGCTCACCGTCCATACCGGCCGAGATATAACCGTTCAGGTCGTCTTCATCGCTGCTGACCTGTTGTTGTGCTGTGTTGCGCATCATGTTCTCCTTACCATCTGGTGTCCAGATTCGTGCCTAGTATGGGACGCAATTTTTGGGCGATAGCTTCGCGTGCCCGAAATATGCGCGATCTTACCGTACCTATTGGGCAGCCCATGGTCTCGGCAATCTCTTCATAACTCAAACCTTCCATTTCGCGCAATGAAATAGCTGTACGCAAATCTTCAGGTAAAGCCGCCATTGCATCATTGACTACTTGTGCTACTTCTTTGGAGAGCAGTTCATTCTCGGGAGTGTTGAGATCCTGCAAGCCTGTTGCATCTTCAAATCCTTCAGCTTCTTCCGCATCGTACTCGGTGGTCGTCGGTGCGCGACGTCCGCGCGACATCAAATAGTTTTTGGCCGTATTGATGCCGATACGGTATAGCCAGGTATAAAACGCTGCGTCGCCGCGAAAGGTCGGCAGCGCCCGATAAGCCTTGATAAAGGCTTCTTGTGCGATGTCCTCGACCTCGTGCGGATCGCGCACGAAGCGCGACAGCAGGCGAATCAAACGCCGCTCATACTTCGTCACCAGCAAATTAAATGCACGTTTGTCGCCGCGTTGCACTCGTTCTACCAGTTGTTGATCGATATCACGATCATTCATCGTGCATATTCATCCCTGAACTTTGTAATGCGTGACCATAACATACTGCATCACCGCACTGTTATTTGGTAATACAGACTGTTGCATAGCGGATTTAGTTCAATTGCGGGTGTTGCGTGCAATGAAAAAAAGCGGCGTAAAAACGCCGCTTTTTTAGTTAGCCTTGTTGCTTAGTAGCACAAGGTAACAACATCTTCATCCATGGCTTGCTGGATAACATAAGCGCCGCCGATAGTTTCTTCGATTTCTGGGATCAGATCGTGACCCCACAGTTCCAAGGTTGGGGTGCAAACCTTGAATTTAACGCCGGCTTCGTGTGCGTCTTTGATAAAGTCGTACACGCTCTTAGGAGAACCTTCCTGCACAAACAGTTTTTCAGCGAAGCCTTTAACAGCCAATTCGCCGGAACGTGCAGTCAGAATCACTTCAACTTCATATTCCATTGCAGCAGCTACAGTAGCTTGGAAGAATGGTGCGCCCAATTCAGAAGGATTCGCTGGATCGGTGTTTACCATCATAATCATTAGCTTGTCAGCCATCTCTATCTCCTAAGTTAAATAAAAAGCTTTGGTCTGATTACGTCAAAAAAGACGGTCGATTATAACAATAAAAAGGCGTCAAGACGATGTTTAATTTGAAACCTTTTCCTGTCGGCGTTATAAGCGCTATATGGCGGCGGCAGCGCTTAGCTTGCGTCGGTTTCAGTCAACGGCAGGGTCAGCGTTTCCTTTACTTCTTCCATGACGATGTAGCTTCTCGATTCCTGCGCGCCCGGCAAGGTGAGCAGTATGTCGCCCAGCAGCTTTCTGTAGTCGGCCATTTTGGGAATGCGGGCTTTTACCAGGTAATCGAAATCGCCCGACACCAGATGGCATTCCAGTACGCTGGGCAGCTTGATGATTTCACGTTTGAATTTTTCAAAAATGACTCCCGATTTGGCGGACAATTTTATTTCCACGAATACCAGCAGCGACAGTTGCAGTGCATGCGGGTCGAGACGGGCATGGTAGCCGAGTATGACGCGCTCTTTTTCCAGGCGCTTGACGCGTTCGCTGCATGGCGTGACGGATAGCCCGACCTGCTCGGCCAGATCGGTGATAGGGATGCGGGCGTCCCGTTGCAGGATGGAAAGTATCTTGCGGTCGATTTTGTCCAGTTCGCGGATGGCGTGAGTGCGTATGCGCATGCGTTGCTCATCGATAATGTGTTAGTGCCTTAATTTTATTATTTTTAGTGGAAATTGTGGGATTAATTTAAAAATACGGTTATTAGTTATTATTAATAATAATCTTATGGATAATTTTGCTACATCTCGCCGGATAAGCTTTGTTTGTCTGCAGTATTGATCGGTTTGTTATTTTGGAGGTTCGCGATGCGGGTCGTTGTGCTTGGAAGCGGTGTGATAGGCGTAACCAGCGCTTATTATCTGGCCAAGGCCGGTTTTGAGGTGACGGTGGTAGACCGCCAGCCTGGTCCGGGGATGGAAACCAGCTTTGCCAATGCGGGCCAGATTTCGCCGGGGTACGCTGCGCCCTGGGCTGCACCGGGCATACCGTTCAAAGCCGTTAAATGGCTGTTTCAGCGCCACGCACCGCTTTCTGTGTGGCCGGACGGCTCGATATGGCAGTTGCAGTGGATAGGCAAGATGCTGCGCAACTGCACTGCCGAGCGTTATGCGCTTAATAAGTCGCGCATGGTGCGCCTGGCTGAATACAGCAGGGATTGCCTGCAAGCGCTGCGCGCCGAGACCGGTATTGCCTACGAGCATCGTACTCTGGGCACGTTGCAGGTGTTTCGCAGCAGTCAGCAGCTGGATGCGGCGGCCAAGGATATTGCAGTGCTTGCCGAATGCGGCGTGGCTTACGAGTTGCTCGACCGCGACGGCTGCGCGCGAGTTGAGCCGGCGCTGGCGCTGATCAGGGATAAGCTGGTGGGCGGTCTGCGTTTGCCCGGCGATGAAACTGGCGATTGCCAACTGTTTACTTCACGACTGGCGGATGAGGCGAAAAAGCTGGGTGTCGTGTTTCTTTACGATCAGCAGGTGGAACGGTTAATGAGCGCCAATGGCCGGATTACCGGCGTTAAGGTTGGGGATGACCACATCATGGGCGATCAGTTCGTGGTCGCCATGGGCAGTTATTCGCGTCCCATGCTGAAGTTACTGGGCCTTGATCTGCCTGTTTACCCGGTCAAGGGCTATTCGCTGACTGTACCGGTCACCAATGCCGCTGCGGCACCGGTTTCCACCATCATGGACGAAACCTATAAAGTGGCGATTACCCGCTTCGACGATCGTATCCGGCTGGGCGGCATGGCCGAGCTGGCCGGCTTCAACCTGAGGCTGAATCCGCGCCGCCGCGAAACGCTGGAAATGGTGGCGGGCGATCTGTTTCCGCAGGGCGGCGACATTTCTGCGGCTACGTTCTGGACCGGTTTGCGGCCGATGACGCCTGACGGCACGCCCGTCATCGGCGCTACCCGCTACGACAATCTGTGGCTCAATACCGGGCATGGCACGCTGGGCTGGACCATGTCCTGCGGTTCTGCGCAGGTGCTGGCCGATTTGATGGGCGGGCGTCGTCCGGCCATTGCGGCTGACGATCTGGGGTTGAGCCGCTATGATAGCAGGGCTGTGTCATGAGCCGTCCTGCCGTTGCCTATATTCGTCTGGATGCGTTTCGTCATAATTATCGTGTGGCGAAGCGTATGCACGGTGGTCGCGCGCTCGCCGTGATCAAGGCCAATGCCTACGGGCACGGCGCCATACAATGCGCGCGGGCCATTGCAGAGGAAGCCGACGGCTTTGCCGTGGCGGCAATCGAGGAAGCGCTGGCCTTGCGCGCAGGCGGCATTACGGCCCCGATACTGTTGCTGGAAGGCTTTTTCGAGGCTGCGGAATTGCCCGAGATCGAAGCCAACCGGCTATGGATCGTGGTACACCATCTGTGGCAGGTTGAGGCGCTGATGGCCGCTCGCTTGCGCAGCCCGCTCACCGTCTGGCTGAAGATGGATAGCGACATGCACAGGGTCGGGCTCGCCCCCGGCATCTATCGGCAGGTTTATGAGCAATTGCAGCAGCATCCCAATGTGGCGCAGGTGGTATTGATGAGCCACTTCTCGCGTGCGGATGAGCCGGATTCAGGTTATACGATGCGTCAAATGCAGACTTTCAGGGCCGGCATGGCCGGCATCGCTGCACCGGTCAGTCTGTCCAATTCGGCGGGTGTGCTGGGCTGGCCGGGCGCGTATGCAGAGTGGGCCAGACCGGGCATCATGCTGTATGGGACGAATCCGTTTGCCGGACAGCAGAGCGGCATTGGCAGCGCGGCAGGTGCAAGTCTGCGTCCGGTCATGCAACTGGCGTCGGCCGTGATTTCGGTGCGAACTCTCGCTGCAGGAGAAGCAGTTGGTTACGGCGGTATTTTCGTGGCCGAGCGTCCTACCCGGGTAGGCGTGGTGGCTTGCGGTTATGCCGACGGTTATCCGCGCGTTGCCCCGACCGGTACGCCGGTAGCCGTTAATGGCAAACTCACCCGGTTGATCGGTCGGGTTTCCATGGATATGCTGACGGTGGATCTGACCGATCTTCCGGATGCGGGTCTGGGCAGTCGGGTAGAATTATGGGGCGATCAGGTGGCGGTGGGCGCCGTAGCTGCGCATGCCGGAACCCTGGCTTATGAATTGTTATGTAATGTCAAACGTGTCCGTTTCGCGTATTCGGACACATCAACCAAGGAGTTATGATGAAATCGATACAAACCCCCAATGCCCCTGCCGCAATCGGCCCTTATTCGCAAGCGATTCAGGCAGGGTCGTTGCTGTTTACCTCGGGGCAGATTCCGCTGCGCGCAGACGGCAGTCTGGTGGAGGGCGGTATCGAGGTGCAGACGCAGCAGGTGTTCGACAATCTGCGCGCAGTGATTGAAGCCGCCGGCGGTTCGCTGGCGCAGGTGGTGAAAACCACGGTGTTTCTCAAGGATTTACAGGATTTCGCCGCCATGAACGGCGTCTACGAGGCGGCATTCGGCGGTCATCGTCCCGCCCGTTCGGCAGTGCAGGTTGCGCGTTTGCCGCGCGACGTGCTGATTGAAATCGAAGCCATCGTCTTGTTGTCGTAACCGAAATTGAAATATCTGAACGGATGGATGCGCTCGCC
This sequence comes from Sulfuriferula sp., assembly GCA_031291235.1. Taxonomy (GTDB): domain Bacteria; phylum Pseudomonadota; class Gammaproteobacteria; order Burkholderiales; family Sulfuriferulaceae; genus Sulfuriferula. Next base: position 349,798 of record JARLJL010000006.1, on the reverse strand, counting down.
GATTTCGCCGAGCGTATGAGGGTGATTGGGCGAACGTTGCGTTAACTCCTGAAAAGATGTGTCCGGCCCGGCTGGAACGCAGAGACGGATACGTTAACAGTTGGTAACTCGTCATGCCTTCATGACGAGCGGTCGCGCATGGTCTGCTGCTATCCGGTTTCGTCAGCAGATTGATCGTGCAGCGATGGATAATTACACTGCCGCAAGCATGTCATAAGGCGGATCGGGATAAAATAATGAAGCGCGCGCATGGCTGTGCGGATGCCATATTGGAGAATGTGAGGCCGCGATGCCGGATGAAAGGGAAAAGTCTGCACAGGGGACTGCCAGCATATGAAATTGTCATGATAGGATTGCGCTAAATTAATTATGTCAAAAATTACGTCAAAATGACCTGCAGTGGAGGATTCGTATGTACATGGGTTTTCAAATTTGACACTTTAAACCGGAAGGATAACTTGGTATGAAATCACCGTTTAGTAAGCGCCTGGCAGTTGTGTTGGCGGCGGCTGTGGTCACTGCCGGCCTGGCTTCATCGGCCTGGGCCGACAAGGAAAAGGTCCTGAATATCTATAACTGGTCGGATTACATTGCACCGGATACGATCGCCAATTTCGAAAAGGAAACCGGCATCAAGGTGCGCTATGACAATTTCGACAGTAACGAAATTCTGCATGCCAAACTGGTTGCAGGGCAAACCGGTTACGACATCGTGGTGCCGTCCTCGCAGTGGGCGAAAATTCAGATTCAGGGTGGTTTGCTGCAGAAGCTCGATAAATCCAAGCTGCCTAACTGGAAAAATCTGGATCCGAGTCTCCTGACCCAGTTGAGCAAGGTGGATCCGGGCAATCAGTATCTGGTGGACTGGCTGTGGGGTTATACCACGGTCGGCATCAATGTCGACAAGGTCAAAGCCGCGCTGGGCGGCATGCCCATGCCGGATAACGCCTGGGAGCTGGTATTTAATCCCAAATACATGGCGAAACTCAAATCCTGCGGCGTCTCCTTTCTGGATTCCCCTTCGGAAATATTACCTGCCGCGCTGCATTATCTTGGCAAACCTCCCTATAGCCAGAATGTGGCCGACTACAATGCAGCCTACAACGTGTTGAAACCGATACGTCCGTATGTAACGCTGTTTTCTTCTTCCGGCTATATCAACGATATGGCCAACGGCTCGATTTGCGTAGCGCTGGGCTGGTCCGGCGATATCAATATTGCGCGTCGGCGCGCGATTGCGAACAAGTCCGGACAGAATATCGAGGCGCTGGTTCCGAAAAACGGCGGTCTTGCATTCTTCGACACCATGGCTATTCCGGTTGATGCGCCCCATCCTGAAAATGCGCTGATGTTTATCAATTACATACTCCGTCCGGAAGTGGATGCATCCTTGACCAACACGGTGTTTTACGCCAATCCCAACAAGGCCTCGCTCAAATATGTGACGCCCGTGGTGGCCAACAACAAGACTATTTTCCTGTCGCCTGAAGACCAGAAGAAACTGGTCATACCCGACGCCGTCAATAACGATGTCCGGCGCGTCATGACCCGGCTCTATACGCGGTTCAAGACGGGAGTGTAAGTCTGTTGCAGATGTATTGTGTTGGTGGAAACCTTCCCGGCACTGGCGGGAAGGGCAGATCGCAATCTGGGGGAAATTGAATGGCTGCAGTAAAGGACGACGTGGTCCTGGAAGATTTGTTGCGGATAGACGGGCTTATCAAGGTCTTTGACGGCTCTGTGCGGGCAGTGGACAACGTGTCGCTGACCGTCGCCAAAGGCGAGATTTTTGCATTGCTGGGGAGCTCGGGATGCGGCAAGTCGACATTGTTGCGCATGCTGGCCGGATTCGAGACGCCTACTGCCGGCAGGATTTATCTGTCCGGCAAGGATATTACCGATCTGCCGCCGTATCAGCGGCCGATCAACATGATGTTTCAGTCGTATGCATTGTTCCCGCATCTGAACGTGTGGGATAACGTGGCATTCGGCTTGCGCCGCGACGGCATGCCCAAGGACGAGCTGGCGGAGCGGGTAGAGTCCATGCTCAAGCTGGTGCAGCTCGGCAAGTTCGCCAAACGTAAACCCCATCAGCTCTCTGGCGGACAGCAGCAGCGCGTTGCCTTGGCGCGCAGTCTGGCAAAACGTCCCAAATTATTGCTGCTGGACGAACCGCTGGGCGCGCTCGACAAGAAGTTGCGCGAATCGACCCAGCTGGAGCTGGTCAACATTATCGAACAGGTGGGCGTGACCTGCGTGCTGGTCACGCACGATCAGGAAGAAGCCATGACCATGGCTTCGCGCATTGCGGTCATGAACGAGGGTTATTTCCTGCAGATCGGCACGCCGGACGAGATTTACGAGACGCCGAACAGCCGACTTGTCGCCGATTTCATCGGCAATGTAAACATTTTTGAAGGCGAGGTGGTCGAGGACGAAGCCGACCACGTCACCGTACGTTGCCCGGAATGCCTGCATTACGTCGGTCACGGCATTACCGGCACACCGGGCATGGCCGTCGGCGTTGCGCTGCGCCCGGAGAAAATCCATTTGTCGCGTGAGCAGCCGGACAAACCGCATAACTGGTGTGCCGGGGATGTGGCCGATATCGCTTATTTCGGCGCTCACACCACCTATCATTTGACTTTGGTTACCGGCATGACGTTGAAAGTGCAACAGCCGAATCTGACCCGTCATAGCGGACAAGGGCTGACCTGGGGTGATCGCATTTATGCGCACTGGAGCCAGGATGCCATGGTTGTGTTGACGCAATGAGGGAGCCGAAGCACATGCTTGCCAGACTGATATCCCGGTTCCGCAGCGTTTTTCGCGGGCGTAACGCCGTTATTCTGGTGCCGATGCTGTGGTTGTTCGTGCTCTCGGCCGTGCCATTGCTGATCGTGCTGAATTTCAGTTTCTCGGAAATGGAAATCGCCTCGGTCGCCAGCATATGGAAATGGGCCGACGATGCGCTGACCATTAAAATCAATCTGGGCAACTACTTGTACTTTGGCCAGGATCCGCTGTATTTCGATACTTATCTGTCATCGCTGAAATTTGCGGCGATTACCACGCTCTGGTGTCTGGCGCTCGGCTATCCGTTTGCCTATTTCATGGCGCGGGCGCAAGCGCATTTGCGCCCCATGCTGGTGATGCTGGTGATGTTGCCGTTCTGGACATCGTTCCTGCTGCGCATTTACGCCTGGAAAACCCTGCTGGTCAGCAACGGGCTGGTCAATCAGCTGCTGATGGCGCTAGGTGTGATCCATACGCCGCTGCAGATGATGAATACGCCGTTTTCGCTGACGATAGGCATGGTCTACGCCTATCTGCCGTTCATGATACTGCCGCTGTACGCCAACCTGGTGAAGCTCGACGTGCGCTTGCTGGAGGCAGCGGCGGATCTGGGTGCGAGCCCGTGGAAAACTTTCTGGCTGATTACCGTGCCGCTGTCGAAGCGCGGCATTATCGCCGGATCGATGCTGGTATTCATCCCCGCAGTGGGCGAATACGTGATACCTGAGTTGCTGGGCGGACCCGACACGTTGATGATAGGCCGTGTGCTGTGGGACGAGTTTTTCAGCAATAACGACTGGCCCATGGCGTCTGCCGTGACCATCGTGATGATATTGCTGATTCTGCTGCCGATTACGATCTTTAATAAATACAACGCCGAAAGCAAATCGGAGGAGCAGGCATGAAGCATCTCTTCGGCAAAAGCTGGCTGACCATGATCTATGTGTTTCTGTACATCCCCATCGTTACGCTGGTGGTGTATTCGTTCAACGCCTCGCCGCTGGTAACTGTGTGGTCGGCATTTACCCTCAAATGGTACCCGGCAGTCGTGCACGACAGCGAGCTGGTGGGCGGCTTGATCCTGTCGCTCAAGGTGGCGTTGCTGAGCGGGTTGATATCGATTGTGTTCGGCACCTTTACCGCATTTGCGCTGGTGCGCTATCGCAAGTTTACCGGACGCACTTTCCTGGCCTCGATGGCTAACGCACCCTTGGTCATGCCGGATGTCATCGTCGGTCTCTCGCTGCTGCTGATGCTGATTTCGGTACAGCGCTGGACCGGGTTCCCCGATCGCGGCATGTTTACCATACTGCTGGGGCATGCGCTGGTAGGGACGGCCTATGCAACGGTCGTGATCATGTCGCGGCTGCGCGAAATCGACACCCGGCTCGAGGAAGCCGCCATGGATCTCGGCTGCAAACCGTTTCAGGTGTTTGCCTTGGTGACCCTGCCGCTGATCGCGCCGGCGCTGGTTTCGGCTCTGCTGCTGACTTTTACCCTGTCGTTCGACGACGTAGTGCTGTCTGCATTCCTTTCCGGCCCCGGCTCTACGACGTTGCCGCTGGTGATTTTCTCGCGAGCGCGGCTGGGGCTGAATCCTTCCATCAATGCCGTAGCCGCAATCATCATTGCCGTAGTGAGCATGGTAGTCATTGCATCCAGTCTATATCAGGCACGGGCGGAAAGACGCCGTCAGCGTGAAGTGAACGAGGCTTATGCTCAGACCAATTAGCTGACCTGGGCGGGGGGGCTACCGGATGTTACCTGCGCTTCCCGATGACTCCTTGCCATAGGAGGGAATGTGGCGTTTAATTTATTCCAGACCTGATTATTGAATGCGAATGCTGTCATGTTGGACACGTAATATGTTACGAACATCTAATTTGAGTTGGTGGTGTTTTTTTCGGGAAAATTAGGGGTGTGGTAGAATTTTGTTTTCTATAAAAACAATGTGTTGGAAAAGTAATTCCAGTTTATACACCTTGGAGGTGCTTTTGTTGGCGCTTTTTAGGGTGTCTACTTTACGTTGGGCGTCAGGGGAGAAGCACCAATGACACAGCAACCGTGGGTTGAAACTGACTTTCGCGTCGTAATTGGCAGCACTGGAATCGACTACGATCTGAACAAAGAAGAGGCCAACCGAAAGAAACACGGCTATTCCCTCGAGAGCGCCGTGTATCTATTGCAACGTTTAGTTCTTCCAATTCCAAGTCCCCTCTTCATGACCACCGAGCCTTTCGAAGAGAACGGCGAAATTCGGCATAACCACATGATGCTAGACAACAATGGGCACCTGTTGTTCTTCGTGACAACGATGCGTCCTGATGAGACAGTCCGCGTCATTTCGTTTCGGCGAGCGAGTGACACTGAGGAAGAGCTATACCGTGCGAACGCCAAAGCCTTGGGATATAAATCGTGACGCCTAACCCGGCAGTCAAGCGGGACTGGCGAAAGCATTCTTCGATGATATAGTTTTCAATAACGAGGGTTGAGCCACTAATGTCGCCAGCCCCTTACTTCACACATTAGAGCACAGAAAGGCATACCGTGCCCTCACTTCCGTCCCTGGATAAAAACGTCAATCTTGCACCGCATGTCGTACTGCTTGGTGCAGGAGCTAGCATCGCGGCTTATCTCCATTGGGGCCGAAAGGGGCCTTGTTTGCCGTCCATGCAAGACTTGATCGAAGTTCTCTCTCTTCGCTCTGTCATAGAAGACGCGGGCTACGAAACTGCTGGGCTAAATTTTGAAGCGTTTTATGACGATCTATCCTCGTCTGGAAAGAACGACGACCTCAGGGTTCTTATCGAGTCTCGCGTATACGAATTCTTCAGTTCGCTCACCCTGCCGGATGTGCCAACAATCTACGACTACCTCGTTCTGAGCCTCAGAGAGAAGGACATAATCGCCACGTTCAACTGGGATCCATTTCTCCTGCAAGCCTACATGCGGAACGAGGTCGTGACAAAAGACCGTCGCCCTCGAATCACTTTTCTTCATGGCAATGTAAAGGTGGCTGTCTGTACCAATTGCGAGGTTGCGGGCGTTAATGGTCGCAGATGTTCCCGCTGTGGAACGTCGATGGAACCATCCAAGCTTCTATATCCAGTGAAGCGCAAGAACTACAACGACGATCCATTCATCAAGACCGAGTGGGATGTACTACGTCAAAAACTCAACCGTGCCTACTTCCTGACAATCTTTGGCTACAGTGCGCCAGTAACGGATGTTGAGGCCCGTTCATTGATGTTGGAGGTGTGGAAAGAAAACAAGGCGTTGGAATTCGCAGAAGTCGAAGTAGTGGACATACGATCGCGCAAGGAGCTTGAAAGTACATGGCGTGACTTCTTCTTCAGCCATCACTACATGACAGCTAAGGACGTATTTCGCAGCTACTTGTTCACGCACCCTCGTAGAAGCTGCGACGCGTTCGCGTCCGCCAGCTTAATGTGTGAGCCTTGGCACGACAACCGTTTCCCTCATTTTAAGACGCTGAAAGAACTTCAGGAATGGGTTGTTCCGTTGATTGCCGAAGAGGAACTCTATGACAAAGAGCGCAAATCTTTCACCGGTAACCCACTCGCTCCCAATGAAAAGACTGTGCTCTAACATGGCACTCAACCTCGCTCCCTTTGGTCGCTGGACGCTGCGCGATAAAGCCGCGCAGCGTCGGTTAGCTCTACGTTAGGCTTCAACATGGATGCTGATGAATTTATCGCTTCAATCAAGGTCGCTGTTCACGACTCTACTATTTGTGGCACTCAGGCCATGCTTGAGCATCCTAGTGGCCGGAAGCCACCTGAGAAAATCGTGCAACTCTCGCAGTGGTATAACGCGCTCCCTGAGTCAGACAAGGACCGCGTGCGCGAGGTAATCACCCTAGCCGTCCACGGAAGTGTCTTTGGACTGCTGTGCGTTCTTGATGGCGTGCAGGTAATTGAAAGCTCTGTTGAGAAAAGTGATTTCGAACTGCATCAGGTACGAGAAGGCGCTCGAAACATAATTAACGGCAAGAACATATCGCTACACGATATTTATCAAAGCGAGGTGTGGAATGATGTCTATGGATCGAAGGCCTAACCAGGCACTCAACCACGCTCCCTTCGGTCGCTGGACGGCGCTGAAGCGCCGCCGGTTAGTTCTACGTTAGAGCGCTCTATGTTCGGCACACTTGGAGTAGGAGACAGAATTCGGTTAAGTGGCGGATACGACATGGAACCGAAGTGGCTAGCCGGGCATGATTATTACTTAGGTACCGTGGCGGAATTCATACCAGGCCAGAACCAAAACCCTGCCGCCGTCGTAAAGCTCGATAATGCAATTACCTTCGACAATGTGAGCGGTGATATCGTTGTTCTAGAACTTCGCTATGTAGGTGCCAAGTGGAAAGAAAAAGAAACCGTGCATATCGAGCTTTGCGACTTCATGCCCGAAGCCGCGTCCTGGAAAACAAGAAAACAGGGAAAGTGGGTTGAGTCTCACGCCTCATATGCTAAGCTTTAGTGCGCGCTCTAAAGCTCTGCGCTCAAGCGGGACCGCGCAAAAACGCGCGGCCCCTTAGCTCCACGTTAGCGGTATAGGGCCCATGAACGAACATCTACCCATCCTTAAGCGTGTCGGAAAAATCCTGATCATCGTCGGCCTCGTTGATATTGGCGTCATGATCTACTGCATCGCCAACGGCATTTCCTATTCATCCAGTTTCAACATCTTCTCGGTAGTCGCAGGCGTCTTCCTGCTCCGTGGTAGCTTGCGCGCCGCAACAATTGTCACTTGGTTGGCTGCGATCTTCGTCGTAATGCTTGTTGGCTTGCCCTTCGTTTATCCCTTCGTCCAGCCCCTTGAACTTACTTGGCTTCAGCTGCACCTCTATCCAGCAACATTTGCTATTGCTGTCGTAATGTGGGCTTTTGTGGTTGGCCTGCTTTATTGGGTTATCAGGGAGCTCAGACGCAAGCCCGTTCTAATTGCACGGGAGCAAAGCGGGAAGAAAGCCGGTTCTCTCCGTGTGCCACTGGCGCTAGGGGGCTTAGTTTTGATCGTTTTTGCTATAGCTGTCCCAATGGGCTTAAAGAGCGAAACTGGGCACCTCGCTCAAACCAAAGCAATGGAGCAACTCGGTCCTGGCTACAAATATGTTGTGAGCACTCTACACATAAGTGAGTCACAGCAAGGCAGGCTCGTTTCGGCGATGGTAACCGCGTACAACGACAAAGAAATTCGAATGGTTTCCGTGAAATGGTCCGAGAAATAAAACCGCTAACCCATCCATCAACAGGGACGCCAAAAAAGCTGCGCTTTTTCGGCACCCGTTATGTCACACATTGGGCGGCTACATGAGACTGGTAACCGATTCGATTCTGCGACAAGCACTGCATGGGCTGTACGTCGCGCTTTTCAACGCCAAGCGCGCTTGTCCAAAGGACTTTCACGGTGGACGGCTTACGACAATACAGACCGCCATAATGGGCATTGAAAATTACGGCTGGCGAGTCGTCGGTATTACAAGAGAAGCTCTCGACCTCTTGGCGACCGCGGATTTTAATAAAAACAAATTGCCTCGGCAACTCTGCCGAGGACACATCATCGACCGTATTGATACAACGCGGTTGCTGTTCGAGCGCGAAGAACCGATAGGCCTTGAGGAATTTTTCGAGGTCTTTTTGAATGCCGATCGCACGGTCATTATGCTGAATAAACAGAATGATCACACCAACCCATTTCCCGATTACATCAAGATCGACAACCCCGATGCAATGCTCTTTCCAAATGGCTCACTTATGAGTTGGAAACACCGGAAGAAGGAACGGGAGTATCTGCGGCAATTGCATGCAGGGCTAGAGGCTAGAGGGCAAGAATGATAACCTGCCGCCTAACCCGTCATTCCAGCGGACCGTCAAAAGCTGCGCTATTGCTGTCCGCTCAATTCAAACGTTGGGTGTCATGAACACAGATACTCCAGTCCTTAACGAGTCTGAGGAAGTTGCGCGCCAAAACCTCGTGGCCCTTTGTCGCGCAATGCTTGCGGGTGAATTGTCTTTCTTTGAGGGCGCTATCCAAGTGTGCTCGCTTCGCTTCAGCATTCGCGTATCTGAAAATGATCCAGACATAATGGCCCTTGTTGTGATCGAGTCGGAGACAGACCACCTTCCGCCGCTCATGGCGCAACCCCTCTGGTCCGCAAATGCATTGCTACGATTGCAGCCAGAGTTTGAGAAAACGGAAACATGGGCAAAATCATTTGCTAGTGAGGCGTGCAAAAACCTCATTGAAAGGTTTGCCAAACAATGATGCCAAACCCGTTTGTCAACCGGGCCGCCCAACAGCTACGCTGTTGAGTGTCCTCCGCGCTCCGGCGGCCTGATATTTTCAACGTTTGCCCGCACATGACCGAAATCCTAATGCTATCAATGTTCAGGTTTGACACGCCGAAACGCCAGCCAGATTGCCAAGTCGTAGCCAATTTTCAGCACGCCACATGCCACTAATGGCGCGGACAACCATCCGGCTGCAAATAGCACGCCACTCAGCGTTGGGCTAAGCGCTGAAGCCAAACTGCGCGGCACTGCTGTAAAACTGGCTGCCGCCGACCGTTCGGCTGGGGTGACTACCGCCATGACAAATGCGCTACGGGTAGGTACGTCCATTTGGGACAAGGCGCTACGAATGAGCAATAGCGTTAATGCCCATTCCAGGTTGGGTGCCATGGCTGCCAGGATCAGGCAGATGTTGGCCGGGATATGGGTGAATACCATCGTATTGAGCAAACCGATGCGCTTGGCTACCCAGGGAGCGGCAATTTGCGAGAATGCCGTAAGCAATCCAGCCCAGAAAAAGAAGGACCCGGCCGCTGCGAGCGATAGTCCGAAGCGTTCAAACAACCACAGCGCCAGCAACGAATTGACAACCAGACCGCCGGCAAAGGCATCAACTGAAAACAAGGCGGCCAATTTGAAGACGATGCCGCGCGAAGGTCCCAGCGGCGCAGGTCGTGTTTCTCGCGCATGGACTGGCGGATCGGGGAGTCTCAGATATAGCAGCCAGACCGCCAGCCCTACCATACCGTAGAAGACGAACATGAGCCGCAACGCGTACAGCCGGTCAAATCCTGCATTGGTTAGCCAGTCCGGTACGGCAACAGCCAGTGCTCCGAACGCCGCACATAGTGCGCCAATCAGCGTGTAACGGGCGAACAGCGTAGTGCGGGCAGCGTCCTGCGCCGCTTCTGCCAGACGCATATGTTCCAGGGGTAGAAAAACGCTGACATCTCCGGAGCTAGGGTTCATCGTGCCGACAAAAGCCACCAGTAGCAGTGGCCAGAAAGACGACAGTCCGGCAAAGATCAGGCCGGTCGCAGCCATCAGCAATGCCGCCGCCAGCAACAGATGGCGATGATGAAATCGATGGCCCCAGGCGCCCAGCGCCAGCGTGGCGAGTGCCGATCCCAGCAAGGTGGCCGTGCTGAGTATGCCTACCTCCCAAGTCCCGAATCCCAACGCTAGCAAATAGGCCGGCAACAACACCGCGACATAACCGTCGACAAAAGCACGTAGCGCACGACCAACGAGTAACAGTCGCGCTTCAGGCGCAATATTAGCGGGAAAAATCATTTGATTTCGACGCGCCGTGCGACCTGCTTCAACGGTGTGCCGCTGCACCAGGCATAAAGCGCGTTGTAGATCACCATGCCATGCTTGAGCATTTCGTGGTCGTCGGCAAAATTCAGCGATAGCCCCTTCGAGATTGCCAGCAGCCCGGCAGCTTCCTTGCTCAGTTGGGGCGCGCCGCAGTCCGCTGCACGCACGATCACTGCCAGCTTGTTCAGGGCTGCATCATCGAGTTTATACTTGGTGATGAAGGCATCGAAACTGCACTGGTCGCCATGATGACCCAGTTCTACGTCAGGTACATCATAGGGAATCGCGCCGGTATTGGCGGCTACTTCCATGACATTTCCGCTCGGTACGTAAAGGAATTCCGGATTTTCATCGATATAGTGTGCCACCAGCCATGGGCAGGCAATGCGATCAATTTTCGGATGTTCGCGGGTAATCCATTTCATTTTTCACTTCCTCTTGGCACTTGGGGACTTGGTTTAATGATGCTGCTGAGGTCACACGACAACGAATCCAGTTTGCAGGGCATGGGTGGGGTACCTCAGGCAATGAAGGAGTAGAGAAGACCAAACATGGCGCATACGCCGATCACTTTCATGATGTCGGCCTTGTATTTCCACAGTGCGATAAATGATGCGATGGCGATTACCATCGGAATTGCATCGAAGGAACCAGCGAAAGGCGCTGCTTCCGTCGACTTGGGCCAGAAGGTATGCCAGGCGAAGAAAGTGGCGAGGTTGATAATCACGCCAACCACCGCGGCAGTGATCGCGGTAAGTGGTGCGGTGAATTTCAGCTCACCACGCGTCGATTCCACCAACGGCCCAGCAGCCAGTATGAACAGAAAAGAGGGCAGGAAAGTAAAGAACGTGGCCACGGCTGCGCCAGCGAGGCCGGCAGCGATGGGGTTGTCGAAAGCGTGTTTGGCGACGCCGCCTAGATAACCTACCCAGGTCACGATCATGATGAGCGGTCCGGGCGTGCTTTCACCAAGCGCCAGGCCATCCATCATTTGCGGCCCGCTGAGCCATGTGTAGTGTTCCACTGCACCCTGATAGACGTAAGGGAGTACGGCATAGGCGCCACCGATGGTCAGGAAAGCCGCCTTGGAAAAGAATCCTCCCATGTCGTAGAGGTTCCCGTGTTCGCCATGGCCGCGCAGAGCCAGCATGGCTAGCGCCCAAATCGCCACAAAAATTGCAAGCGTGACGGTGAGTTTCCCCCAGGAGAACTTTGCGTGCGCTGGCGTTGGTGTGTCGTTGTCAATCAGCGCTGGGCCGTAAGACTTATTGCGGGTACCGTGGCTGCTACCTGCCTTGAATTTATTCGGCATCAGTTTGCCGCCGATGGCGCCGAGAATACTGGCGGCCAGCACTATCCAGGGGAAGCCGATTTTAAAGAAAAAGATGCCGATGAAGGCCAATACGGCAATGCCAAGCAATACCTCGTTTTTTATTGACCGCGAGCCGATCCGCCAGGCAGCGAACAGCACCACGGTTACCACGGCGGGCTTTATAGCATAAAATATACCCTGCACCGCCGGCACATTGCCGTAACCCAAATAGAGTCCTGCCAGCAGTGATAGCAGCACAAAGGCGGGCATGAAGAATAGTACGCCGGCCATGATGGCCCCCCTAACACCATGCATCAGCCAACTAATATAAATGGCGAGCTGGATCGCTTCAGGCCCAGGCAACAGCATGCAGAAGTTGAGCGCATGCAGGTAACGGTGCTCGGAGATCCAGCGCCGGCGCTCAACCAATTCCTGATGCATCATCGCAATCTGGCCGGCAGGCCCGCCGAAGCTGATGAAACCGAGTTTAAGCCAATATTTGCAAGCCTCGCCTAATGTGGGGTTTGACGGCGGAGTAGTAGGGGCGGCGCTGTCAGTCATGGCAAGGCACCTGTTGGTAGTTTTGATAGAGACTATCGAAGACCCGCTCAGCATCTTTCAGTAATGTGTCGTCGTTCGGTGCAGCGGCACGCAGTCCGCCCAGTATAGCCTCGATGCCGGGAGCCTCGGCCACCGGCACGCCGCCCATGTCAAGGCAATGAACGATGGCGCTGATGCGAGTAATGGCGGGATCGGTTTCCAGCCCGAAACTTGTAGCCAGCACCTCGAAAGTCACGCGGCCGTTAATATGGGTGAAAGCTGCACCGTCGAAATCGAAACCCAACGCGTCTGGCGGGCAGTCAGCAGCGGAATCGAGCCAGAGGAATTTCCCGTTGTTGTCGATAAAGCGATGAATTAGCCAGGCGGAAGCCATGCGGTCTACCCAAAGGTGTTTGCGTGTCGCCCATGTTCGTCCCGAAAAATCGGTAATTACAAGACGGTGAATTTGGCTGGATATGCTTGAAGGCTCTCCAGGCGACAGCCTGGCGGCGAGATCAGTCAGCGCCAGGCGGGCCTGTTCATGCGCTTCATCTGGAAAATAGTCGATAGCCGACAGCATTTCGAATTCGCGCCTCAGCTTTCGTAGCGATTTTTCATTCTGTCCGGTTTTGCGTGTTGCTTCAATTAATGCGGTGTAGTCGTCAACGCGTCTGAATAGTGCGCGAAACGCTTTATCCTGCACCTCATCTGCGACGATGTGTAACACCTCGGCACTACCGTCTGCGGCACGTACGTCAGCGGCTAGTGTAAGCAGAGCCTCATCCGTGGATTCAAGTGATGGCAGCAGATAAACGCCGTCACGTAAGGTTGCAGCACCCAGCGCCTTGGCCGCACGCCAAAGGCGCATGCGTGCAGTCGTGTTGCGTGCAGGCAGCGTGGCGACAAGCGTTAACCATTGGACAGGCATATTCATGTTGTATAGTCTACATTTATGTTTTTACATCTACAATAAATTTTAGTGTGTGACTGTTGTATGATGCATTAAAATTTAAAATTGCCCTGTTCAGTTATAGGCCGGGTTTGCCGGAGAGAACTAATGTTCTACAGTAACTATGCTTATTAGACGATTCTTAGTGGGTTGCTGCTGGTGAGTTCGACGCCCAAGGTCGGTTTTGAGGCGATCTGAATCGTTCCCAAGGTAACCAGGATCAGACATTGTTTTTAGCCGTTAGTGAAACGCAATCTCTTTTTAAAATGCCGCCCATTTTCCTGAATAGATTTACAGCCTGGTCTTGCTGCGTTCGTGGGACAATATCATCATGATACCTTCCTCGCCCCGGCGCACTTTACTTTTTCTGCTGATCAGCTCTTTGGCTTTTTATGGCCCTAGCCTTTTGTCGCCTGCTTCCTGGGACAAGAACGCGACCTATTTGCTGTACTTCAGCCTTTATCAGGCTTTGCTGGTGGTTGCGGGGTTCTGGTATGGGCCGGCTATTTGCAATGCGCTGATAGTAAAGACAGTGACGGCCGGGCAGTTACGTCAAACGGTTGACAGTGCTCTGACTGAGTTGCGTCAGCGCGCAGGGCGTGCGCAAGTGGTCGAGGTCCCGGTTATTCTGGCCGAGTATCCTGTTTCATTCATCGTTACGGCAGGGCTGTTGCCTCAGCAAAGCCGGATATTTATTTCATCAGCCATGGTGGAGCGGCTGGGGATAAACGGGCTGCGCTTTGTGCTGGCGCGTGCCATGGTGCATGGGCGTTGGCCCCAGCGGATGGCGGCGATGTTGCCGGTGTTGGTATTGACGGTGATGCTGCCTGACACGCCTGCAGATATGTCGGACTGGTTCGGTTTGGGAGGGTTTCTGCTGGGCTGGCTGATACTTCACTGGATATTTGAATTGCGGGCCGATTATCAGGCTGCGCAGGCCATCGGGAACGAGGCGGCGCAAGGCTTGCGGGAGTTGCTGGCGGCCACGGCCAAGTCCGACGGCTGGTTTGCGGTACATCCTCCGCTACGCTGGCGTTGGTACATGGTGGCCGGCAGGTAGCTTGCCGCATTTGCTTCGATATTGTTAGTGTCAAAATTGGCGGGATATTGCCGCTAAATCTGACGTTTTTGTCAGAAATGACCGGGGCTGTCAGCGGGAAGGAAAATTTACACGTAATATCAGTTACTTGCGATTTGTCGATTCAAGCATGGATTTTGCTCCAGCTATTAATTTATCTGGAGTTATTATGCGTAAACGTTATTCAGGTATGGTTCTCGCCTTGTTGTTCAGTGCAAATTTGCTGGCTTGTTCCTCAGTCGAAGAGAAGCACATCACACCGGATGCCGGTATGGTTGAGCAAAGTCGCGATGCAGCGAAAAGCCTGTTAACGCAATTGGGTGCGACCTTGAAGCAGGAGTTGTCTACCAATGGCCCGGTTGCTGCCGTCGGTGTCTGCAAGCAAGTGGCGCCGGCAATCGCTGCCGATGTATCGCAGAAAACAGGTATGCAGGTAGGCCGTGTCGGGACGCGTGTGCGCGATACTGCTCTGGGTACGCCTGACGCGTGGGAGCAAGCCGCATTGACGGATTTTGCGGCGAGATTGGCCAAAGGCGAATCTGCTGAAAAGATGGAATTTACGCAAGTTGTCACTGAGCCTACGGGAAAATATCTGCGTTATGCCAAAGCCATTACCGTGCAACCGATGTGTTTAACCTGCCACGGTCCGGCGGCTAATATTCCCGATGGCGTCAAGGAACGTTTGGCGGTCGATTATCCCAATGATAAAGCCACCGGTTACAATGTCGGCGATCTGCGCGGCGCAGTCGTGGTGAAACGCGCTTTGTGAGCAGGTTAACGTATTAACAGCCGCGATATACCGGGAGTGTGATTAAAACACATCTGCCGGTAATCGGGCTGCAAGTCGCCACTGCCGCCTGCCCGCTTGTGCCGGGCAGGGGCTGGGCTCGTGCGCGTTATTTCATGGTAGGCATGACGAATTCGGCACCCAGCCGGGCACCGGCAGGCCAGCGTGTGGTCATGGTTTTGAGGCGGGTATAGAAGCGCACGCCTTCCGGGCCGTAGACGTGATGGTCGCCGAACAGCGAGCGTTTCCAGCCGCCGAAGCTGTGGAATGCGATCGGCACCGGCAGCGGAATGTTGACGCCGACCATGCCGACCTGTACCCGGCGGCCGAATTCGCGCGCAGTATCGCCGTCGCGGGTGAAGATGGCGACGCCGTTGCCGAACTCATGGTCGTTGATCAGTTTCAGCGCGGTTTCGAAATCGTTGACGTGCATCACTGACAGCACCGGGCCGAAAATTTCTTCCTGATAGATTTTCATGTCGGTGGTGACGTTGTCGAACAGGCAAGGTCCCATGAAGAACCCGTCTTCGTGGCCGCTCAGCTTGAAGTCGCGGCCGTCGACGACCAGTGTGGCGCCTTCGGCAACGCCGGAATCGACGTAGGCTTTGACCTTGGCATAGTGCTGCGGCGTGACCAGCGGGCCCATGTCGGCTGCTTCGTCCAGCCCCTGATTGATGCGTATGCTGCGGGTTTTTTCTGCCAGTTTGGCTACCAGTGCCGGGCCGACGCCGCCTACTGCAACGGCGACGGTGATGGCCATGCAGCGTTCGCCTGCCGAGCCGAAACCGGCGCCGATCAATGCATCGGCCACCTGATCGAGATCGGCGTCGGGCATCACCACCAGATGATTCTTGGCGCCGCCCAGTGCCTGTACGCGTTTGCCGCGTGCGGTGCCGGTGGTGTAGATGTATTCGGCAATCGGCGTCGAGCCGACGAAGCTGACTGCCTGCACGCGCTTGTCATCCAGCAGCGTATCCACTGCGACCTTGTCGCCCTGTACCACGTTGAATACGCCTGCCGGCAGACCGGCTTGCGCCAATAGATCGGCCAGCATCAGGCTGGCGCCGGGGTCGCGTTCGGAGGGCTTGAGTACGAAGGTGTTGCCGCTGGCGAGTGCCATCGGGATCATCCACAGCGGCACCATGACCGGGAAGTTGAACGGAGTGATGCCCGCAACCACACCCAGCGGCTGGCGTATGCTGTGCGTGTCGATGCCGGTGCCGACCTGATCGCTGAATTCGCCCTTGAGCAAATGCGGGATGCCGCAGGCGAATTCGACGACTTCGATGCCGCGGATAACTTCGCCGCGGGCATCGTTGATGGTTTTGCCGTGTTCCAGCGTGATCGCGCGCGCCAGCTCGTCGCTGTATTGCTCCAGCAGTTCCCTGAATTTGAACATGACGCGAGCGCGTTTCAGCGGCGGCGTTGCCGACCATGCCGGGAATGCCTGCTCGGCAGCGGCGATAGCCAGGCGGACTTCGTCTGCACTGGCGTAGCGCACTTGCGCTTGTACCTTGCCGGTCGCCGGATTGTAGATATCGCCCGTGCGTTCGCCGCTACCTGCGACGTTGCGTCCATCTATATAGTGGCCGACGATCTGTTGTGTTGCTTGTTGCGTGGTCATGCTGTTTGCTCCAGAGTGGCTTGCTGTTGATGAATTTCCTGTTGATGCGCGGCCCATTGCTGCTCGTTCCTGAGGTAGCGGGTCGGTTCCAGCCCTTGCTCGCCTTCGGCGGCAAGTGCGGTGAGTGCTTCAGCGATGCAGCTGAAAATGCGGTCGATTTCGTGTTTCTCGATGGTGAGCGGCGGCGAGATGGCGATGACGTCGCCGGTATAGCGCACCAGTACACCCATTTCATAGCACTTGAGGTAAGTGGCAAATGCGCGTGAGCCTGGCCTGCCCGGAGGCGACTCCAGCTCTATGCCGGCCACCAGACCGATGTTGCGAATGTCCTTGACGTAAGGGATGCCCTTCAGTTTGTGCGCGGCCTGTTCAAAGTGCTCGCTGAGGCCGGCGGCGCGTTCCACCAGTTTGTCGTTGGTGAAAATGTCGAGTGTGGCAATGGCTGCGGCACAGGCAACGGGATGGCCGGTGTAGGTATAGCCGTGCGGCAGCTCTATGGCATTGGCCGGGCTGTTGCTCATGAAAGCGTCGTGGATTTCACGCCTGACGGCGACTGCGCCCATGGGCACGGCACCGTTGGTCAGGGCTTTGGCGCAGGTGATGATGTCTGGTACGACGCCGAAATAATCCGAGGCGAACGTGGTGCCGAGGCGGCCGAATCCGGTGATGACTTCGTCGAAAATCAGCAGGATACCGTATTTGTCGCAAATCTCGCGCAGCAGCTTGAGGTAGCCGACAGGCGGCAATATCACGCCTGCCGAGCCTTGCATGGGCTCGACGATGAGCGCGGCGATGGTGGCCGGGTCATGCAGGGTGGTGATGCGCTGCTCGAACTCGTTGGCGAGCGCGATGCCGCCACTTTGCGGCAGGCCGCGGGTAAAGGCGTTGCGGGCAATATCCAGCGGGTGGCGTATGTGATCGACGCCCGCCAGGCCGTTGCCGAATGATTTGGTATTGCCGGCGATGCCGCCTACTGCAAGACCGCCGAAATTGACGCCGTGATAGCCGCGTTCGCGCCCGATCAGCTTGTTGCGCAATGGATTGCCTGTGACGCGGTGATACGCCAGCGCGATTTTTAGCGCGGTATCGACAGACTCGGAGCCGGAGCCGGTGAAGAAGATGCGGTCGAGCCCTTGCGGCATGAATTGCGCCAGGCGTTCTGCCGCTTCGAACGCCAGCGGGTGACTGTTCTGGAAAGCGGGGGCGTAATCCAGCGTGCGCAATTGATGCGCTACGGCGCTGGCGATTTCCTCGCGGCCATGACCGGCGGCGACGCACCACAGACCGGCGGTGCCGTCGAGCAGCGTGCGGTCGTCGATAGTGGTGTAGTAATTGCCCTTCGCTGCCTTGAACAGGCGCGGCATGTTTTTGAACTGGCGGTTGGCAGTAAACGGCAGCCAGTAGTGATCGAGATTCGGCAGGCGGGGCACGATAACTCCTTGATGGATAATGAAGCTAGTGTCGAGGTGTTCATTACTTGCTGTCAAGACTGTATCTGCATGAAATTAAGTGACTGATTTTATTGGGTCATGCTATCGTAGTGTTATCGTATATTTAACAGGTTTAACGGTGGGAGGTAAGGATGGATCAGGAAGTCGGATTTCGCCTGCGGCTGGTCAGGCTGCGTCATCAACTGTCGCAACGTGCGCTGGCGAAACGCGCCGGGGTTGCGCATGCCACCATTTCGCTGATCGAATCGGGGAATACCAGCCCTTCCGTCAGTGCGCTGAAACGCATCCTTGCGGGTATTCCGATGACGCTGGCCGAGTTTTTCTCCGACGAGTTGCCGCCGGCGCAAAGCAATATCTTTTATCGCGCCGCCGAGCTCACCGAAATCAGCGGCGGCGAGGGCATTTCCTATCGTCAGATCGGTTCGGCTCATGCCGGGCATGTGCTACAGATATTGTTTGAGCATTATGAGGTCGGCGCTGATACCGGGCCTATCATGCTGCGCCACGAGGGCGAGGAGGGCGGCGTCGTGCTGTCCGGGCAGCTGGAGGTGACCGTGGGCGAATCGACGCGGGTGCTGGGCGCTGGCGACGCCTATTATTTCAACAGCCGGCAGCCGCATCGGTTCCGTAATGTAGGCACCGAGCCTTGTACGCTGGTGAGCTCGGGCAGCCCGCCGTCGTTTTGATGCCGATGCGCAACGGCAGTCACAGTTTTAAACTTATGTCTTATATAAGACATGATGGACGAATAGTGAAATCCTCGGCTATACTGACTCACGATGATGAACGAACAACTGACCCCCAATTTCATGCCACTGTACGAACAGATCAAGCGGCTGATCACCCGCAGCCTGTCGGACGCCGAATGGCAGCCGGGCGCAATGATACCCAGCGAGATCGAGCTGGCACGCCGCTATCAGGTCAGCCAGGGCACCGTGCGCAAGGCCATCAACGAGCTGGTGGCCGAAAACATGCTGGTGCGGCGTCAGGGCAAGGGTACCTTTGTGGCGACCCATGCCGATGACGGCACGACTTACCGTTTTCTGCATTTGCGCAATCTGGCGGGCGAGCAGGAATATCCGCAAAGCGCGTTTATCGGCTTCGGTCGCGGCAAGGCGGACGTACAGGTAGCCAAACGTCTGGCTATTCGCAGCGGCAGCGCGCTGGTGCAGCTGCAGCGAGTGCTTACCTTGTCCGGCAAGGCAGTGGTATACGACGACATCCGCCTGCCGGCGACGTTGCTCAAGGGCATCTCCAGCACCATGGTGGAAGAGCACGTCAATGCCTACAAGGGGACGCTGTATTCGCTGTATGAAACTCAGTATCAGATTCGCATCATATCGGCACAGGAACGCATACGCGCGGCGCTGGCGGATGCGCAAACTGCCGAGTTGCTCGGCGTGGCTGTGGGTGCGCCGCTGTTATGCATAGAGCGGGTGGCGTTTACCTACAAGCATCAGCCGGTGGAATGGCGTATGAGCTATGTAAATACCGAACATCACTATTATTTTGATGAACTGAATTAGGAAAGCCATGGCTGCCCGTCGTCCCGTCTACCTGAATCTGCTGAAAATCAGGCTGCCCCTGCCGGGTATCGTTTCCATCATGCATCGAGCCAGCGGCGCGCTGTTGTTTCTGCTGCTGCCGGTGCTGCTGTATGCGTTGCAGCAGTCGCTGAGTTCGGCGCAGGGTTTTGCCCAGATGCAGTCTTGGTTTCAGTCGCCGTTGGCCAAGCTGGTGCTGCTGGGCGTGATCTGGGCTTATCTGCATCATTTTTGCATGGGGCTGCGCTATCTGGCGCTGGATATGGATATCGGCGTCAAGCTGGCGCAGGCGCGTTTTAGCGCCAAACTGGTATTGGTCGTCGGCATTGCGCTTACCCTGCTGATCGGAGTGAAAATATGGTAAATCGTGTGGTCAGCGGCGCCCATTACGGCCTGAAAGACTGGCTGGCGCAGCGTGTCACTGCAGTAGTGATGGCGCTGTATACCTTGTTCATGGTGGGTTATCTGCTGTTGCAGCCGACGCTGGACTTCGCTGCCTGGCAAGGGCTGTTCCGCAGCCTGCCGGTGCGGCTGGCCAGCCTGCTGTTTGTGGTGAGCCTGTTGCTGCATGCCTGGGTGGGGATGCGCGATATTTTTATGGATTATGTCCACCCCACGCTAATTCGATTGGCGCTGCACGTGGCAGTGATACTTGCGCTGGTGGCCTATGCCGCATGGGCGGTGCAAATTTTGTGGAGCGGTTTATGAGCATTGCCAAACGTACATTCGATGCGGTGATTATCGGCGGTGGCGGTGCCGGGCTGCGCGCCGCGTTGCAGCTGGCCGAGGCCGACATCAAGGTAGCAGTGGTGTCCAAGGTGTTTCCTACGCGTTCACACACCGTGTCGGCGCAGGGCGGTATTGCGGCCAGCCTCGGCAATGTCAGTGCGGATAACTGGCACTGGCACATGTACGACACGGTCAAGGGCTCGGATTACCTCGGCGATCAGGACGCTATCGAGTTCATGTGCCGCCATGCCAATGAGGCGGTGATCGAGCTGGAGCATTACGGCATGCCGTTCGATCGGCTGGACAACGGCAAGATCTATCAGCGCCCGTTCGGCGGCATGACCCAGGATTACGGCGGTGCGCCAGCAGTCAGAACCTGCGCGGTAGCCGACCGCACCGGCCACGCCATGCTGCATACGCTGTATCAGCGCAATATCGCGGCGCGCACGCATTTCTTCGAGGAATATTTCGCGGTCGATCTGGTGATGGATGAGCAGGGCTATGCGCAGGGCGTGGTGGCGATAGGCATCGAGTCTGGCGAGCCGATTTTCATCGAGGCGCGTGCCACCATACTCGCTACCGGCGGTGCCGGATGCATCTTCTCTGCGACCACCAACGCGCTGATCAACACCGGTGACGGGCTGGGCATGGCGCTCAGGGCGGGTATTCCGCTGGAGGACATGGAGTTCTGGCAGTTCCACCCCACCGGTATTCACGGTGCCGGCGTGCTGGTGACCGAAGGTGTGCGCGGCGAGGGCGGCTATCTGGTGAATAAAAATGGCGAGCGTTTCATGGAGCGCTACGCGCCTAACGCCAAGGATCTGGCCAGTCGCGACGTGGTATCGCGCGCCATGGCGGTGGAGATATTCGAAGGCCGCGGCTGCGGCGAGCATGGCGATCATGTACTGCTCAAGCTGGATCATCTCGGCGCCGAGGTGATCCAGCAACGGCTGCCGGGGATCAGCGATCTGGCGAAGAAATTTGCGCACGTCGATCCGGCCGTTGATCCTATCCCGGTGGTGCCCACCGTGCATTACATGATGGGCGGTATTCCCACCAATTTGCAGGGGCAGGTGGTGATGCCGGTCGGCACCGGGCCGGAGGAGGTGGTGCCCGGTCTGTACGCTATCGGCGAATGCGCCTGTGTTTCTGTGCATGGCGCCAACCGGCTGGGCAGTAATTCGCTGCTCGATCTGATCGTGTTCGGGCGTGCTGCCGGCAACGACGTGATCGAATATTGTCGTGACAATCCTATTGCACGGCCGGTAGCCGATGCGGCGCTGGAGCGCATCATGGCGCGGCTGGCGCGTTGGGATAAAACCGGCGATGGCATCACCGTATCGCAGCTGCGCGCGGAAATGTGCAAGACCATGCAGCTGCATTGCGGCGTATTCCGTACCGAGGCCGTGTTGCAGGACGGCTTGCAGAAAATGCAGGCAATCGCCGCCAAACTGCCGGATGTGGTGTTGCGCGATCACAGCAAGGTGTTCAACACCGGGCGCATCGAAGCGCTGGAGCTGGAAAACCTGATGGCGGTGGCGCTGGCGACCATGGTATCCGCCGCCGCGCGTCAGGAAAGCCGCGGCGCCCATGCCCGCGACGATTATCCGCAACGCGACGACAGCGGCTGGATGAAGCACACGCTCTATCTCGCCGACGGCCATCGCCTCGACTACAAACCGGTACGGCAGAAACCGCTGACGGTCGATGCGTTTCAGCCCAAACCTCGCGTTTATTAGGAATGTGATCCTGGATTCGGCAGTTGACCGCTGTTGTTATGTAACTAATTGAGAGTAAATAATTATGTTGAGTTTTTACCCTTGCCTGCTTGATGCCACGCTACGAGTTCGATTGCACACCCTGAGCCACGCACGGCGTTGTTGCTTCTCACCTGAAGGGAGCGGCCATTCAGGTTCGTCGCGCCTAGCCCTGCGTGGCTCATGATGCACACTCGACCTCGTCCAACTACCGAATCCAGGATCTATCATGCGTTTCTCCATCTATCGCTTTAATCCCGAAACCGACAGCAAACCCTATATGCAGGATTACGAGCTGGACATCGCACCGGAAGGCAAAATGCTGCTCGATGCCATCCTGCTGATCAAGGAGCAGGACGAAACCCTGAGTGTGCGCCGCTCTTGCCGCGAAGGCGTGTGCGGTTCCGACGGCATGAACATCAACGGACGCAACGGCCTGGCCTGCGTGACGCCGCTCGCTTCGCTGAAGCAGCCGATCGAGCTGCGGCCGCTGTCGGGGCTGCCGGTGATACGCGATCTGGTGGTGGATATGAGCCAGTTCCTCGAGCATTACCGCTCGGTCAAACCCTATCTCATCAACAACGACCCCGAGCCGGAAATCGAACGCCTGCAATCGCCCGAGGACCGCGCCAAGCTTGACGGGCTGTACGAATGCATCTTGTGCGCCTGCTGCACGACATCGTGCCCGTCGTTCTGGTGGAATCCGGACAAATTCGTCGGCCCGGCCGGGCTGTTGCAGGCGTACCGTTTCATTGCCGACAGCCGCGATCAGGCAGTCAATGAGCGGCTGGACAATCTGGAAGATCCTTACCGGCTGTTCCGCTGCCACAGCATCATGAACTGCGTCGATGTCTGCCCCAAGGAGCTCAATCCGACACAGGCGATAGGCAAGATCAAGGCCATGCTGGTGAAGCGGACGGTATAGCGATGGATGCGATCCCGGGTCGTCTGCGCTGGCGTTGCCGGCGCGGCATGCTGGAGCTGGACCTGGTGCTGGGGCGTTTTCTGCACGTACATTGTGCCGGGCTGACGGCACAGCAACTGGCCGAATTCGATGCGCTGCTGGATCTGCCGGATCAGGTGTTATGGCAGCTGGTGCGGGAGACGCAGGGTGCGGCTACCGATGTGCTTGGTTTGTTGCGTACCTGCGGTGGCGTCGATGAATAGTGCAGGCCATGACGTTGCCGCCTGCATTCAGCGTCAGGCAGCTGAGCGCGGCCTGATACCGGATGCATCGCAATGTGTTGCCATCGCCGAGCTGCAGCGGCTGCATGACGATCTGATGCAGCCTAATCCATTGCGTCGTCTGCTGCGCCACGTTCTCAAGCCGCAACCGGTACGAGGTGTTTATCTGTGGGGTGGGGTGGGGCGCGGCAAAAGCTTTGTGATGGATGCCTTCTTTGCCTGCGTACCGGTAAAGCACAAACGGCGTCTGCATTTTCATCATTTCATGCAGGAAATTCACAGCCGTCTTGCTGCCATGAAAGGCCAGGCCGACCCGCTGGCGCGTCTGGCACTGGCGCTTTCCCGGCAGGTGCGCCTGTTATGTCTGGACGAGCTGCATATTACCGATATTGCCGATGCCATGCTGATGCGCGGCCTGTTTCAGGGCTTGCTCGATCATGGCGTGGCGTTGGTGATTACCAGCAATGCCGAGCCGGATAGCCTGTATCGTAACGGTTTGCAGCGCGGGCAGTTTGTGCCGTGTATCGAACTGATCAAGTCGCATCTGGCTGTGCTGCAGCTCGACGGCGGTGAGGATTATCGGCGTCAGGCGCTGGAACAGGCCGGCGTTTACCATACGCCGCTGAACGCAGCTGCGGATCAGGCGCTGGCATCCATTTTTGCGGAACAGGCGGGCAGTGTCGCCGGGCAGTCTGCCGCATTGTCAGTGGACGATCGTCTCATCGTGGCGCACAGGCAGGGTAACGGCACGGTGTGGTTCGATTTTGCCGAATTATGCGGCGGGCCGCGCAGCAAAGCCGATTATATCGAGCTGGCGCGGCGTTTCCATACCGTGTTGCTGTCCGGCGTGCCGCAATTCGGCGCGGCGACGCTGGCTGAAGCGCGCCGATTCCTGTGGTTGGTGGACGAGCTGTACGACCGCCGGGTCAAGCTGATACTTTCCGCGGCGGTGCCGCTGGCGCAGCTCGCGCCGGCTGGTTTGTTCGACGGCGAATTCGAGCGCGTGCTGAGTCGTCTGGTCGAGATGCAGTCGCACGCCTATCTGACGCAGGCGCATCGGCCTGCCTGACCCTGCAACTACGCTGTTTGCCTGCAGGGAACAGCAGTTAGATGACGGCTTTGGCCAGTTGCTGCTGCAAGCGCTGTACGACCGTATCCTGACCGATCAATGCCAGCGTTGCATCGATACTCGGCGTCTGCGTCACGCCGGCCGCGATGACGCGTAACGGCATCGCGATTTTAGGCATTTTCAAACCCGAATCGGCTACGGCTGCCTTGATGGCATCGTGTATGGATTCGCGCGTCCATTCGATTTGCGCAAACTGCGCGGTCAGCTGCTGTAGTGCAGGGACGGTTTCTGCGGTGAGATGCTGTTCCAGCAATTCGGCAGCGGGTTCGATGTAACGGTAAAACAGATGCGCCGCATCGGCTAGTTCGACCAGGGTGCCGACGCGTTCCTTCAGCAGCTGCACTACTTCGGCAAGCGGCGGGGTCGATGCCAGCGGGCCGATCTGCTGTTCCATGAACGGCCGCACCAGGGTTGCCAGCCGCTCGTTATCGGCGGCCTTCAGATATTGCTGATTGATCCACAGCAACTTTTCCGGATCGAATTTGGCCGGCGAGCGGCTGATGGCTTCCAGATTGAACCACTCGACGAATTGCGTCATGTCGAATACTTCTTCGTTGCCGTGTCCCCAGCCGAGGCGGGCCAGGTAATTCAGCAGGGCTTCCGGCAGGAAACCTTCTTCCAGATATTGCATGACGCTGACTGCGCCGTGGCGTTTGGACAGACGTTCGCCGTCGGCACCCAGGATCATCGGCACGTGGCCGTATAACGGCAACGTCGCGCCCAGCGCCTTGAGGATATTGATCTGGCGTGGGGTGTTGTTGACGTGGTCGTCGCCGCGGATGACGTGGGTGATGTTCATGTCCCAGTCGTCGACCACGACGCAGAAATTATAGGTGGGCGTGCCGTCGGGACGGGCGATGATCAAATCGTCCAGCTCGGCATTGCTGATTTCTATCGTGCCCTTGACCAGATCGCGCCAGGCAACGCTGCCTTCGACCGGATTCTTGAATCGCACTACAGGTTGCACATTGTCGGGGATGGCGGGCAGCGTCTTGCCCGGCTCCGGACGCCAGCGCCCGTCGTAGCGCGGTTTCAATCCCGCGGCGCGTTGCTGCTCGCGCATGGTCTCGACTTCTTCCTTGCTGGCGTAGCAATAATAGGCTAGTCCGGAAGCCAGCAGTTGCGCCAATACTTCCTTGTAGCGCGGCATGCGCTGCATTTGATAAAACGGACCTTCGTCATAATCCAGATTGAGCCAGCTCATGCCTTGCAGTATGGCATCGACGGATTCGGGCGTGGAACGTTCCAGATCGGTGTCTTCGATACGGAGGATGAAGGTGCCGGCATGGTGGCGTGCAAATGCCCAGGAAAAGAGTGCGGTACGTGCGCCGCCGATATGCAGATAACCGGTCGGGCTGGGGGCGAAACGAGTGCGGATCATGGTGTGCTGTGCTATCAATAAAAATGAGTATGAATAAAGAGCCGGGATGAATAGCTTGCATTCATCCCGGCTAATGCGGCGAGCGACAGTTTAAGCCGTGCCGCCGACGGTCAGCCCGTCTATGCGCAATGTCGGCTGGCCTACGCCTACCGGTACGCTCTGGCCTTCCTTGCCGCAGGTGCCGACGCCGGGGTCGAGCGCCATGTCGTTGCCTATCATGGATACCCGCGTCAGTACGTCGGGGCCGTTGCCGATCAGGGTGGCGCCCTTGACCGGATAGGTGATTTTACCATCTTCTATCATGTAGGCTTCGGCAGCGGAAAACACGAATTTGCCGCTGGTAATATCCACCTGCCCGCCGCCGAAGTTGGCGGCGTACAGCCCGTGTTTGACCGAGGCGATAATTTCCTGCGGATCCTTATCGCCGTTCAGCATGTAAGTGTTGGTCATGCGCGGCATGGGGATGTGGGCGAAGGATTCGCGGCGCGCATTGCCGGTAACCGGCACGCCCATCAGGCGGGCGTTGAGGCTGTCCTGCATGTAGCCTTTGAGGATGCCGTTCTCGATCAGTGTGGTGCACTGGGTCGTGTTGCCCTCGTCGTCGACATTGAGCGAACCGCGACGGTGGGCGATAGTGCCGTCATCCACCACGGTGACGCCGGTGGCGGCGACGCGTTCGCCGATGCGGCCGCTGAATGCGGAACTGCCCTTGCGGTTGAAGTCGCCTTCCAGACCGTGGCCGATCGCCTCATGCAGCAGTATGCCGGGCCAGCCCGATCCCAGTACGACGGTCATGGTGCCGGCAGGTGCCGGTTTGGCCGACAGGTTGGTGATGGCCTGATGTACGGCCTGTTCGGCGTATTGCTTGAGCATGGCGTCGGTAAAATATTCGTAGCCGAAACGTCCGCCGCCGCCTGCCGAACCCTGTTCGCGGCGGCCGTCCTGTTCGGTGATGACTTGCAGCGACAGGCGCACCAGCGGGCGCACGTCGGCGGCTTGATGGCCGTCGGAACGGGCGATGAATACCACGTCGTATTCGGCTGCGAGGCTGGCCATGACCTGGGTGACGCGGGAATCGGCGGCGCGCGCATAGCGTTCCAGCTTCTCCAGCAGCGCTACTTTTTCCGCATCCTTGAGCGTGGTCAGCGGGTCTATCGGCTGATACAGGACACGGTCATTCTTGCGGGCGACGGCATGATGCTTGTGGCTGGCACCGCTTTTGGCGATGGCGCGGGTGGCGTCGCTGGCGGCGATCAGGGCGGCATGGCTGATGTCGTCGGAGTAGGCAAAAGCGGTTTTTTCACCGGAAACGGCGCGCACGCCGACGCCCTGTTCGATGTTGAAACTGCCGGATTTGACCTGGCCTTCTTCCAGACTCCAGCCTTCCGAGCGGGTGTACTGGAAATACAGGTCGGCGTAGTCCAGATGGTGGTCCATCAGCCGGCCGAATACGCTGTCCAGTTGGCCCACTTCAAGCTGATTCGGTACAAACAGGGTTTCCTGTGCGGTTTCCAGCAATGCTGCGGCGTTAGGTATATATATTCCGGAGAGCGTATTCATATGCGTACCTTAGGTGGCGGATTTGATTTTCAGTCGGCTGCAATCGAGCGTGCGGTGTTTCAGCGCGGGCAGGCTGCTGCGCAGGCTGGCCTGATAGTCGGGGTTGATGCCGGCCATGACGATGCCCGAGCCGCGCGGCAGGCGATCCAGCACCACGCCCCAGGGATCGACGATCATGGTGTCGCCATGCGTTTCGCGGCCGGACAAATGGTAACCGCCCTGGGCCGGTGCGATCACATAAGCCAGATTTTCTATGGCGCGCGCGCGGATCAGGGTTTCGAAATGCGCCTTGCCGGTGGTTGCGGTGAACGCCGACGGCACGACGATGATATCGACATTGGGCATGGCGCGGTACAGCTCGGGGAAGCGCAGGTCGTAGCAGATCGACAGTCCTATGCGGCCGAACGGCGTGTCGAGCACGACGATTTCATCGCCGGGTTCGATGGTGTTTTCTTCCTGATAGTGTTCGGCGCCCAGATCCAGTCCGAACAGATGGATCTTGTCGTAGCGCGCTACCTGTTTACCTTTGTCGTCGTACACCAGGCAGCTGTTGCGTACCTTGAGCGGGTTGTCGCAAGTGAGCGGCAACGAGCCGCCGATCAGCCAGATTTTGTGCTTCTTTGCGGTATCGGCAAGGAATTTCTGGATAGGTCCTTTGCCTTCGGTTTCCTGCACGGCAACCTTGTCGGTGTCCTTCAGCCCCATGATTGCAAAATATTCCGGCAAAGCCACCAGTTTCGCGCCCTGCTTGACGGCGGCAGCGATCAGCCGCTCTGCTTCCGCCAGGTTGGCTGCGACATTCGGACCCGATGCCATCTGGATGGCGGCAACGCGAATGATGCCGCTGTGAGCGGATTTTTTGGCAGGACTGCGCGTTTTGGATTTGGCAAAGCTGGATGAGGCATTGTTAGTCATGTTGTATCTCCAAACGGATCGGGTCGGTTAATGTTGTCGCTTTTTTTAATATGATACGCTCGGCGGGTAGTGCCAGGGCAACTAACCACTGACGCAGTTCGTCAGCGGCGATGCCGGATTCATCGGTATCGTTATAAATAATTTGCATCCTGCTTTTGTTGTCGGCCAGCAGAGCCAGCACGCAGGGCCTGATCGCAGTTTCATTGAGTGCGGTGATGCCGGAACGGGGCTGCATCCAGTAAGCGTCGTCCAGCACGCAGGTTTCGGCATGTGCGACCGGCGCAATCGTGAGCAATGCAGCGCTCAGGCCGGCATATTTAAGGATGTGTCGTATTTTGTTTGTCATTGATGCGTTCAGCCTTCTTGACGACGGGGTCCGACCACGGCCCTGTAATCGTGTAATCAAATCGTACTGCTTGTCCGAATGGGTCCTTGAGCAGCTTCTGTACTGCGTATACGCCTAATGCTACCACCGGACCGCCTACCAGCGAACTGGCAAGGGCAACGCTTTCGCTCAGTTTAGGGCTGATAGAGGCGCGCAATTGCTGCGTTTGCGCATTAATGTCGACCGCACCGCTCATTTGCACAGTCGCTGCAGGGCCCTGCATCTGGAAATCGTTGCTGTAAATGATGCCGCGATCCAGCCTAATCGTAGCGGAAATATCGTCAAAAGCGAAGCCGTCGCTGAATACATCGCGAAAATCCAGCGCGATGCGCCGCGGCAGCGATTGCAAACTTAGTACGCCGAGCAGTTTGGCAGCACCTGGATCGGCTTTGAGAAACTGGCCGTTGCTGGCTTTAAGCGAGAAGTTGCCGGACAGGCTGGCTACCGTCATGTCGACCGGCGTACCGTTCCAGTTGGCTTGTCCGTCGATCACTGCCTGTCCGCGTTTGATGGTGTCGGCATGGTTGAAGCGGTTGAGGAATTGGCCGATGTCGCTTACCTCGAAATGGATCTTTGCATCGGTCTGGGGCATGGCTTGCGGCCGCCAGACGGCGGACATGAGCAGTTTGCTGTCGCTGTGGCTAAGCTGGATGTGCTCGAAATTCAATCCGCCCGGAATCGGCGTGGCAGTGACTTCCAGCTTGCCCAGACGGCGATTGCCGAGCTGCAGCTCGTCTACGTTCAACAGGAGTTTCGGCCACTGGCTGGTGTCCGGTTGCTCGTTGGCTACTGTGCCGGCGGTTGCAGGCGGTATGATCAGATTTTTGAAATGGGCGTTCAATGTACCCGGCTGGCTGTCGGACTGGCCCGGTGTCCAGGTCACTTCACCCTGTATGGCCGGGCTCGATATGTTGCCGTGCCAGTTGGATCCCTGATTTTTGGCGCGAATAGCGACGTTGTTGAAGCGATGTCCGAATGTATCGAGCTGATTGATATTGACATTGAGGTTTACCGCCGGGATGTCAGGCAGGTTGCCGCCATTCTTTTTGCCGCTAAATTGGCTGATCCAGCCGTCCAGATCGGATGCGGTGAGATTGCCGGTAATCCACATGCCGGGTTCGTTGGGCAATTCCGCATTGCCGTCGAAACGGATTGCGCCGCGTTCGATCTGGCTGCCGGCGCCGTGTTCGACCTGCAGCATGCGTGCAGTAGCAATTTGTCCATAGCGTACGTCTATCAGCGTTTCGCCGGCATTGCGCGGGCGCGTGCTGAGGTGCAGCTGCTGACGGCTGGCGGCTGTCTTGGCAAACGGTGGGGGCAGTACAATGGACAGGCCCTGCAAGTCGCTGTCGAAATCGGTAGCGCTGGCGCGACCGTGGAGCAGATCGATCCTGCCTTGCCAATTGGCGCTGCCGCTAATCAGTTTGTTCAGGCTGGGGTCGGCGTAAGCGCTCAAGCCGGGCGCATTGAGCCGGCCTTGCAGGTTGATGCGGGTAATGCCGCCAGCCATGCTTTGGGTGGATAAAGTGGCCGGACCGCCGAGCAAGCGCAGGTTAATGCCTTGCGCGTTAATGGCGGATTCGGTGAAGTTCAGCTTGCCGCGTACCGCGTCGAGCTGCGGTAACGGTTTGGCAGGCGTGATCGTATTGTTGTTGAAGGCGAGTATGCCGGCCAGCGTGGTTTGATTGAGATGCCGCAATGGCAGTTTCAGGTTGAGCTTGAGATTGGCACTGCCGGTCGCCGTTGCACCGACGGTGAGGTTGTCTATTTTGCCGGCGATGGGGCTGTTGTTGGCGTAGCGAATGAGGTCGGTCAGATTGCCGGAAGCTTCGCCGCCTATATTAAGTATTTCATCCGGCGAGAATAGGTCGGGGATGGTTGCGCTGACACGGCGCAGATTCGCGTCGTAGAGTTTGCCGCTGTCTGCGGTGATATCCATGCGTGTACCGGCGAAATGCAGGTTGGCGTTGACATGGTTGAACGCGGGATAATCCGGGCCCGGTTGCAATACGCCGTCGACGATTTTGACGTTGACGTCGAGGTAGCCGTTTTTATCGTTATGGAACGGGTATTTCGCCAGATCGCCCTTGACGTGGAACTGTACGCCGGTGACCTTGCCGTCCAGCACGTTGGTGCGTATCCAGTCGTAGGCGGGCTGTTGTACCGCCAGCGGCAGATAGTGGTAAGCCGCTTTGCCGTTGCCGCGCGAGATCGAGCCGCTCAGGTCTATGGTCCCGATTTGGCCTGGGTGCCACAGGTATTCGCCGAACAGATTGCCGGCGACGTCAGGGTTGGCAAAGCTGCCCTGGGTGAGTGCGAAATGATAATCGCTGGCCTGTTTTTGCCACTTGATTTGCGCAGTCAGCGTGTCGAGGGCAACATTGGGTTCGAACAGTATGCGCGGCAAATTCAGCGCTACATGCTGACTGGCCAAAGTCAGATTGCCGCCAGCCGTATTGGCGTCGATCTGGCCGCTCAGGCCGGAAAATCCGGGCAACGCGCCGCCAGCTGTCATGCCGAGCTGGCGGAATTGGCCTTGAATCCGGTAATCGACGGGATGTGGCAAATCGCCTTGCCAATGCATGCTGAATTGTTGCAGGCGGCCACTGGGGCGGTGTTGCTCGAGCGCATCGCGCTGGGCGGCGCTAAGCGGAATGTAGCTCGCCAGCCGCGCCAGCGACTGCAGCCATACGCCGTTTATTTTCATGTCGCCCATGGCTGCGGCAGTGGTTGTCGCCGGGGCATAGCGCAGATAAAAATCGAATGGCGCGATATACAGGAAATCGTCGGTGCGCAGGCTGACCTGATGCAAATCCAGGGATTGGGCCGGACCCAGACGTTTCCATTTGACTTGCCCGGACAAATCGATCAGGTTCAGCCGGGGCAGGTTGCTGGCGAATTGCAGCGAAAGCTGATGCAGATTGGTATTCGCATTGATGGCGATGATTTGTTTTTTGGCGATCTGCAATTGCAGGTCGAGGTTGCCGAAGCCGCGAGTAACGCCCAGCGGCATGTTGACCCAGGTTTGCCATTGCGCCAGATCGGTTTGGTCGACTTTCAGCGCGAGCGTACCGCGCCAGTCGGCTAGCCGGCTCAGGCTGGTGCCGGTAAAGTCGCCGCGTATGTCCAGCGGATGCGCTACCAGTGCCGGCGGGATGGCGGTGATGCGGAACTGGTGGCGGCGGCCGCGATTGTCCAGGCTGAAATTAACCTCGCGCGCTACCAGTATCGGCGCTCTGCGCTGGTCGTCCTGCCATGACATGGTGGCATGCGTAATGCGTATCTGGCGCTGTTTCAGCACCCAGTCGGTAAATGCGCTGTTGTCCTGTTTCTGGTTGACGGCGATGCCTGCTACGTAAATGATGCCGTCCTGAGTGCGATGTATGCTGAGGATCAGATCGTCTACAGCTAGCTTGGCCAGCCGCAGCTCGCCGTGCAGCAGGCTCGTCCACGACAGCTCGGTGTGTACATCCATCAACAGCAGGGCCGGGCGGTTGTCCTTGCCGTACACGCGCAATTGCTGGATGCGCAGTTGCGGGTGCCAGCCTTGCCAGTCCGCGGTCAGCCGACCCAACGTCACTTTTTGTCCGGCGGACTGACTGATCGATGCGGCGATGCTGTCGCGCCACTGGTCCAGATTGGGCAAAATCCACAGACGCAACGCAAGCACCAGCGCAACCAGCGCGACGGCGAGCGGGGTCAGGATATAAAGTATGCCGCGACGAAGCCAGCGGCGGCTAAAAGCCAGCATATTAAAGGTCTGTCCTGGCGACTATGGCAGTTTTGTCGTCAGTCGGGTTGGTTTTGCGTAACTCGATTATGCGCATGGTGGTTGAGTAATTGCCTGTTCGACAAACCGTTACCGGTTGAGTTGCACGTCCGCTGCAATATGCTGCGTAGGCGGTGGACGGGTTCCCTGCCGGCACGGTTGCCACGATCAGGCGCCTTTGAGCTGCTCCAGTATGGCCGGATTTTCCAGCGTGGAAACGTCCTGCGTGATGTTCTCGCCGCGCGCCAGATTGCGCAGCAGACGCCGCATGATTTTGCCGGAACGCGTTTTCGGCAGATTGTCGCCGAAACGGATTTCATCGGGTTTGGCAATCGGGCCGATTTCCTGGCCGACCCAGTTGCGCAAGTCGTTGGCCACGGTCTTGGCGGCATCGCCTTCCGGTCGTGCATTTTTCAGCACGACGAAAGCGACGATGGCCTCGCCCTTGATTTCATGCGGTTTGCCGACCACGGCAGCTTCGGCGACCAGCGGGTGTGCCGCCAGTGCGGATTCGATTTCCATGGTGCCGAGACGGTGCCCGGAAACATTGAGCACGTCGTCTATACGTCCCATGATCCAGTAATAGCCGTCCTCGTCGCGATGCGCCGAATCGCCAGCGAGGTAGATATTGCCGCCCAGCTCTTCGGGAAAATAGGATTTTTTAAAACGCTCCGGGTTATTCCACAAGGTGCGCAGCAGCGACGGGAACGGACGAGTGATGACCAGATAACCGCCCTGGCCCAGCGGCAGTGCATGGCCGTGTTCGTCGACCACATCCGCCATGATGCCGGGCAACGGCAGCGTGCATGAGCCGGGTTTGGTAGCGACGGCGCCCGGCAGCGGCGCGATCATGTTGGAGCCGGTTTCGGTCTGCCACCAGGTATCGACGATAGGGCAGCGTTCCTGGCCGACTTGCTGGTAATACCACATCCACGCTTCGGGGTTGATCGGTTCGCCGACCGTACCCAGCAGCCGCAGGCTGGACAAATCGTGTTGCGCCGGCAAGTCGCCGCCCAGTTTGATCAGGGAGCGAATTGCCGTCGGTGCGGTATAAAAGGTGGTGACGCGATGGTCCTGGATCATTTTCCAGAAGCGTCCGGCGTTGGGGTAAGTCGGGATGCCTTCGAATATGACCTGGGTCATGCCCATGGCCAGCGGACCGTAAGCCACGTAGGTGTGGCCGGTAATCCAGCCGACGTCGGCAGTACACCAGTATACATCGGTGGCCGGTTTGGCATCGAACACCCACAGCATGGACAGGATCGCGCCGAGCAGGTAGCCGCCGGTACTGTGCTGTACGCCTTTGGGCGTGCCGGTAGAGCCGGAGGTATAGAGTATGAACAGCGGGTCTTCGGCATTCATCCATTCCGGTTCGCAGCTGTTGCTCATGCCGTTGATGCAATCGTGCCACCAGATATCGCGTTGCGGATGCCAGGCGACTTCGTTGCCGGCGCGCTGATAGACGATGACATTGGTGACGCATTCCGTGCCGCCCAGTGCGATGGCTTCGTCGACTGCAGCCTTGAGCGCAACCGCTTTGCCGCCGCGCATGCCGGCATCGGCGGTAATCACCAGCTTGGCCTGGGCGTCGATAATGCGTTCGTGCAGCGATTTGGCGGAAAAGCCGCCGAATACGACGGAATGGATCGCGCCGATGCGGGCGCAGGCCTGCATGGCGATAACGGCTTCGGCGCCCATGGGCATGTATACCACGACGCGGTCGCCTTTTTGTACGCCGCGGGCTTTCAGTCCGTTGGCGAAGGCGCAGACCTGATCGTGTAGTTGCTGATAGCTGATGCGAGTGACATTGCCGTCGTCGGCTTCGAAAATCAGTGCCGTCTGCTCGGCCTTGGTAGGCAAATGGCGGTCGATGCAATTGTAGGATACGTTCAGCATACCGTCGTCGAACCAGCGGTAAAACGGCGCATTGGATTCGTCGAGTATGCGAGTAAACGGGGTTTGCCAGGTGATGTGTTTGCGGGCCAGCTCGGCCCAGTATTGCTCGTAATCGGTTGCTGCCTGAGCGGTCAAGGCCTGGTATGCGGCCATGCCCGAGACATTTGCCCGGGCCTGGAATTCGCTGCTGGGCGGGAAAGAGCGGTTCTCATGCAAAACTGATTCTATGTGTGACATTACAAACTCCGTGGTAGGTATTTAGGGCGAGCCCTTGATGTTAAGCTGCTATTTTAATCCAAATCGGGATGGAGAGCTTGACGCTGATGCCGGAATTGCAGAAATTAAAAAATCCTCCGGCCGTCGAGACCGGAGGATTTCAAGGTTGATGAAGAATCGGCGGTTAAGCTGCGTGTATGCCGGTATTCTGGCGCACGTATAACTCCTCCCACATGGCTTCGGCGCGCGGATCGCGATACAGCAACGAACCCAGCATGACCATCAGGAAACCCAGCGGGATGGAAATCAGGCCGGGATTCTTGAGCAGGAAGAACGGTTTTTCCAGACCCATGATGCTGGTGGTTTTACCCGCATACTGTTTCAGGTCGTCCTGCGCCTTGGCGATATCCTTGCTCAGTTTGCCGATTTCCTTGTTGACTTTGGCGATGGCGTCGGCATCGGTCAGCGTCGGCAATTGTGCGTTCAGCGTCGTCAGCTTTTCCAGTGCGCCGGGTTTGGCCGGGCTGGATGGGGTCGCCGGTTTGGCCGCTTCGGCTTTGGCGCAGACGGCGAACAGTTCGCAGACGATGCCCTCGCCCGGTTTCGCGGCCACGGCCGGTTTGGCGTCGGCAGCAGGTTCGCCTTGCAATACCTTGTTGGCCGCCTTGACGACCTCCTTGGGGTAGGTCATGTTGGGCGATACCATGACCAGCGCGATGGCGGCAGTTGCCCCCGTCAGCATGCCTAGAATCACGCCGCCGGTGTTGCAGCGTTTCCAGTACAGCGTCAGGAACACGGCAGGCAGGTTGCTCGATGCCGCGACAGCGAAAGCCATGCCGACCAGATGCGCGACGTTCTGCCCCTTGGCCATGATGCCGATGACAATGGCAGCAATACCGACGATGACGGACGAGATGCGTGCCGCTCTCACCTGCTCTTCCTGCGTGGCATGGTTGCCGCGTATCACGCCGACGTAAATGTCGTGCGCCATGGCAGAAGCGGAGGCCAGCACCAGCCCGGCAACGACGGCGACGATAGTGGCGAAAGCCACCGCAGCGACGAAGGCGAGGAAGAAATTGCCGAGGATGGAATGCGCACCGCCGCCCAGATATTGCGCGAGTATAGGTGCAGCCATGTTGCCGCCCTTATCGAGCGCGATGATATTGGCCGGTCCGACATGCGTCGCGGCACCCAGCCCGAGGAACAGGGTGATCACATAAAAACCGCCGATGATGGCCATCGCCCAGATCACCGATTTGCGCGCTTCCTGTGCATTCGGCACGGTAAAGAAGCGCATCAAGATGTGCGGCAGACCGGCTGTGCCCAATACCAGCGCCATGCCCAGTGAAATCTGGTCGATCGGGTTTTTCAGGAACAGGCCGGGCTCAAGGAAGCGCTGACCGAGTTCTTCCGGCGTCATGCCCGTCGCCGAATTGCCCAGCAGCTTGGCGACTTGTTTCTGTACGCCGTCGTTGTGCACCACGCTGTCGAGGAAACCCGGTAGCGAGAAGCCGTACGGCGCCCATACCAGTACCACCAGCACCAGCGAAGCCACGACCAGCAGTATGGCCTTGACGATCTGTACCCAGGTGGTCGCGACCATGCCGCCGAATACCACGTAGGCCAGCATCAGTATGCCTACGCCGATGACCGAGACTTCGTAGTCGATGCCGATCAGGGTCTTGATCAGCACGCCGCCGCCGACCATCTGTGCCGTAAGGTAAAAGATCGATACGGTGATGGTGGAAATGGCGGCAATGGTTTTGGTTTTCTTGGGGTCGTTGCGGAAAGCGAGAATATCGCCCAGCGTATATTTGCCGATATTGCGGCAAGGCTCGGCGATCACCAGCAGTACCGTGATATAGGCGACAAGGAAACCGACCGAGTACATGAAGCCGTCGTAGCCGTACAGCGAAATCAGACCGGCAATGCCGAGGAACGAGGCGGCGGAGAGATAATCGCCGGCGATGGCCCAGCCGTTCTGTGCGCCGGAAATGCTGCGTCCGGCGGCATAAAATTCGGCGGTGGTGTTGGTTTTCTTGGCTGCCCAGTAGGTGATGGCTATGGTCAGTGCGATAATTGCGCCGAATACGGCTACAGTCAGCAATTTGAATTCGTCGGCGACAGCGCCTTCGCCGGCCCAGACTGCAGGGCTCAGCATGGTCAGCAGCGGCATGGCCAGCCATGACTTGGTGCGGTGAGTTGTATGCATGGTCAGGCTCCTATGTTATGCGCGTCGTTGATGATTTCCTGCGCCATGCTGTCGAATACGGCATTGGCGCGGCGCGAATAAAGGACGGCGATAAACCATGCCACAATAAATTCGGAAAGGGCGAACAGGATACCGATGTTGACCGGACCCCAAACCCTGATTTTGAATATTTCGGGAAAATAGGCTGCGCCTACCGGCAACAGAAAGTAGTAAATTACCGAAAAAATCATTAATCCCCAGAGAAACAGGGTTTTTTTGCGGTGCAATGCCTGAAATCGCGGATCGGCATCGATCGCTTGCCAGTTCATGGTGTGCTGCGTGGTCATATAAACTCCAGTCGGTATGGATGCAGTTTGGTGGGGTGCTGAGTTTTGTTGATTATTGAATCGCTGCATTATTATCGTGATATTCGATGCCAACACCGGGAGGGGTAAAGGTGCCGGCTCAAATTTTATTGTTTCTGACTGGCTTGATATCAGGATCAGCTTAGCCGATTCTAGTGAATAATACAGTTTTGTGTCAAACGGGAAACGATATTGATGAATGCAATGGATCAGATAACCGCCGCCAGCCGGCATTCGCGCTATTTGAGCCGATTGCTGGCAGCAGACGATAAATTTGCCGGTGAGCTGGCCGGGCGGTTGTCCGTGCCGTGGGACGGCAGCCTGATGCAGGCGCAGCTGGAAGCAGCAACCATAGTCGATGCGGCGGGTTTGCAGGTGGCCTTGCGCAAATTGCGGCAGGCGGTGCTGGCGCAGATTATCGTGCGCGATCTGGGTGGGCTGGGCGATTTGCACGAGGTCATGCGCATTTGTACCGACCTCGCGCAAGTGGCAGTACGCTGGGCATTGCGTTATCACTCGGTGTGGCTGGCCGAGATCCACGGCATGCCGGCGAATGCCGACGGCACGCCCATGGAGCTGGCGGTGATCGGCATGGGCAAGCTCGGCGGCGGCGAATTGAATGTGTCGTCGGATATCGATTTGGTGTATCTGTATGCCGACGAAGGCGAAACCGCGGGCGACAAGCCCATTTCCTATCATCAGTTCTTCGTGCTGCTGGCAAAAAAGATAGGCTTGGCAATTTCTGAAATTACTGCCGACGGTTTCGTGTTTCGGGTCGACACGCGCTTGCGTCCGTGGGGCGATGCGGGGCCGCTGGCCATGGGTTATTCCGCTTTCGAGGATTATCTGGTCACGCATGGGCGCGAGTGGGAACGTTATGCCTGGATCAAGGGGCGGGCGCTGAGCGGCAGCCGGCTGGATGAATTAAGCGCGATCATCCGCCCGTTCGTATTCCGCAAATATCTGGATTTCAATGCGCTGGCCGCGATGCGCGAACTGCATGCGCAAATCCGCCGCGAAGTGATACGGCGCGATCGCGTCGACAACATCAAGCTGGGGCCAGGCGGTATCCGTGAAATCGAATTCATTGCGCAAGTATTTCAATTGATCCGCGGCGGTCAGGTGCCGGCATTGCAGACGCGGTCGATACTGGCGGTATTGCCTATGCTGGCGGCGCGCGGTCTGTTGCCGGAGGCGGCTGTCGACGAATTGCGCGAGGCGTATTTTTTCCTGCGCAATCTGGAACACCGCCTGCAATATCTGGACGATGCCCAGATACAGATGCTGCCTGCGCAAGCGGATGACAAAATGCGCATCGCCGCGAGCATGGGTTTTGCCGATTACGAGACTTTTCTGTTCGGTCTGAATGCGCACAGAGCCAAGGTTTCCCGGCATTTTGACAAGGTGTTTGCAGCACCGCATGCCGATGGCGCGCACCATCCCTTGAGCGCGCTGTGGCTGGGCGTGATCGAGGAAGATGAGGCCCGGACGCAATTGGCCGCGCTGGGATTCATCGACCCGGAGGCCGTATATCGGCGCTTGCAGCAAGTGCGCAAGAGCAGCCGTTACATAGGTTTGCCGGCCAGCAATCGTGCACGGCTGGATGCGCTGGTGCCGGAATTGATTGCGGTTGCGGCAACCATGTCGCCGCCGGACGGTACGCTGGCACGTATCATGGATCTGCTGGAAACGGTATCGCGGCGTGCATCGTATCTGGCGCTGCTGGTGGAGTATCCGGCGACCTTGCAACAGCTTGCCAAAATCTGCGCGGCCAGCCCGTGGGCGGCGCAATATCTGACGCGCAATCCCATGTTGCTGGACGAATTGCTCGACACCCGCGTGCTGTATACGCCGCCCGACTGGATAGCGCTGCGTGCCGAACTCGATGCGCAGATACAGGCGCTGGACGGCGACACCGAGCGGCAGATGGATGCGATGCGCCATTTCCGTCAGCGGGTGACGTTTCACTTGCTGGCGCAGGATCTCGCAGGCATTTTGCCGCTGGAGCAACTATCGGATTACCTGTCCGATCTGGCTGCGATGATATTGGACGTCACGCTGCCGCTGGCCTGGGCGGGTGTGCGCAACCGTCATAGCCCGGTGCCGCATTTTGCCGTGATCGGTTACGGCAAGCTGGGCGGGCGCGAATTGGGTTACGCCTCCGATCTGGATATGGTGTTTTTGTATCAGGACGATGCGCCCGACGCTGCCGAGCATTATGCGCGGCTGGCGCAACGCGTGATTACCTGGCTATCCAGTACCACCAGCGCAGGGGTGCTGTACGAGACCGATTTGCGGCTGCGTCCGGACGGGGCGTCGGGTTTGCTGGTCAGTAGCATTGCCGCTTTCAGCGATTATCAGCGGCATCATGCCTGGACCTGGGAGCATCAGGCGCTTACCCGCGCACGCTTTGTCGCCGGCGACGCCGCAGTCGGGACGTTGTTCGACCCCATACGCTGCGAAATTCTGACTCAGCCTCGCGACTTGGCCAAATTGCGCGAGGATGTGCTCAATATGCGCCAAAAAATGCACGACGGTCATGCAAATCGTAGCGGCTTGTTTGATATCAAGCACGATGCCGGCGGCATTATTGATGTGGAGTTTATCGTCCAGTTCCTGATACTTGCATATAGCGCCCGGCATCGCGAGTTGACTGCAAATGCAGGCAATCTGGCGCTGCTCAAGGTGGCTGCCGGGCTAGGGTTGATTCCTGACGACATGGCCGAAGCTGTACGCGGGGCATATCGTCAATACCGCCAGCTGCAACACGGTTTGCGCCTGCAGGGGGAAGATATGGCGCGGGTGGAATTTGAGACTGTGGCGGTGCATGCGGATGCGGTTAAAACGCTATGGACCCAAGTCTTGGGGTGAAAATTCGGTTACAATTTGATATTCAATTTCAAATTCGATTTCAACCTCAAGTTCTGGAGTATATGCAATGTCAATGGCTGACCGCGATGGTTTTATCTGGTACGACGGCAAAATGGTGCCCTGGCGCGATGCCACCACCCACGTTCTGACTCATACCCTGCACTACGGGATGGGCGTATTCGAAGGCGTGCGTGCCTATAAAACCGACAAGGGCACGGCGATTTTTCGTTTGAAAGAGCACACCGACCGCTTGTTCCGTTCCGCCCATATTCTGGGCATGAAAATGCCGTTCGACAAGGCTGCCCTTACCGCTGCCCAGCTTGCTGCGGTGCGCGACAACAATCTCGAGTCTGCCTATTTGCGTCCAATGGCGTTTTACGGCGCCGAGGCCATGGGCATTTCCGCCAAAACCCTGTCTACCCATGTCATCGTGGCGGCCTGGACATGGGGCGCATACATGGGTGCGGAAGCGCTGGAGCGCGGTATCCGCGTGAAGACTTCGTCCTTCGCACGTCATCACGTCAACATCACCATGTGCAAAGCCAAGGCCAACGGCAATTACATGAACTCCATACTCGCGCATCAGGAAGCCGCGCAGGACGGTTATCAGGAAGCCCTGTTGCTGGATGTGGACGGCTTCGTCGCCGAAGGCTCCGGCGAAAACGTATTCA
Organism: Sulfuriferula sp.; assembly: GCA_031291235.1. GTDB lineage: Bacteria > Pseudomonadota > Gammaproteobacteria > Burkholderiales > Sulfuriferulaceae > Sulfuriferula. The sequence goes on along the minus strand of JARLJL010000006.1, from coordinate 309,060 downwards.
TCGTGCGCAACGGCAAGCTGTATACGCCGGATCTGACCAGTGCGCTGGAAGGCATCACCCGCGATACCATTTTGCAACTCGCCGGCGAAATCGGGTTGCAGGTAATCGAGAAGCGCATCACCCGCGACGAAGTATACAGCGCGGACGAAGCCTTCTTTACCGGCACTGCCGCCGAAGTCACGCCTATTCGCGAGTTGGATAACCGTGCGATCGGCAACGGCGAACGCGGCCCGGTGACCAGCCAGCTGCAAAAAATGTATTTCGATTGCGTGCATGGCCGCGACCCCAAGCACACCGACTGGTTAAGCTATATTTAAGGAACGAACGATGTCACAGGCACCACAGGAAAATCTCGCGCCGCAGGATAATACCCAGCGTTTTATCGAAATCACGGCGGACGACTTGCCGTTGCATTGCCCGACGCCGGAAATGATTGCGTGGAATTCGCATCCGCGCGTGTTTCTGGATGTGGCGAAAACCGGCGAAGCGATGTGTCCGTACTGCGGTACGACTTTCCGGCTCAAGGGCGGACCGGTCAAGCACGGGCATTGATGCAGATATTTGAACTGTTAATATTTTGATGATTAATAAAATTATTCTGGTTGGATTGTTGTGCGCAAGCGGCGTTGCTTCCGCCGATTTGACGCTGGCGATCGTGCGTAATCCCGATGAATCATACGCAGATTACGATATATCCAGCCGTTATAATAATTTTATTCGTCAGGTACGGCAGACAGCAGGTATGCCGGTGAACCTGGTGCAATTCAAAAGCGCTTTCGATGCTGCCAAAAGAGGCAAGCATGGAGATTTCGATATTGTGCTGGCGCCCAGCCACACCATCGCGAGCCTGTTGCATGCCAAATTCGTTCCCATTGCGGAAACGCAGGAGAAGTTCGTAGCCGTATTTGTCGTTGCGGATGGCAGCAAAATCACGTCGCTGGCAGATGCGCGCGGCGCGCGGGTGGCGATGCCCAATTCCGAATCGTTACTCGCCGCGCAAGTTAAAGGTGAACTTAACCTGCAAAATATACGTCCAAAGTCTTACTTCGCCTCGTTTACGTATCATCAGTTCGACGGTACGGCCTTGTTCGCATTGGGTAACCACAGTTTCGACGTGGCCGTAGCCAACGAAAACGATGCAAAGGCGTGGATAGCCCAGCATGGCGGCAGAATTATTTATACCATGCCGTCCACTCCGGTGCAGGGGGTGGCTGTCAGCAGCTCGGTGCCGGCTACGGTGCAAACGCGGATACAGAATGCCTTGCTCAAAAATGCTGCAACGATGCATTTGGTCGCTGCCAGTGACAAGGACTTTGCACGGATAGGCTCCATGTTAAACACGACGCCGTTGCAGCTTGCCGGCGCCAAAGTGGTTACGGTTGCCGATGCCAGGTCGTTGATGGGCCAGGGCGTTCCGGTTTACGATGTGCGCAATGTCGAATTGTATCGGCAAGCGCATGTGCCGCATGCGATTCTGGTCGAGTATAAGGAAGTCAGTGCAAAGGAAGTGGATTTCGATGCATCGCTGGACAGCTTTGATCTGAGCAAATTGCCTGCAGACAAATCCAAACCGTTCATCATGTATTGCGACGGTACTGCGTGCTGGAAGAGCTATAAATCGGCCTCGGCTGCCATCAAGGCCGGTTACCGGAATATTTACTGGATGCGCGGCGGCATACCCGATTGGAAGGATGCCGGCTATCCCGTTGAACAGGATTAATGCGACGCATCGTTCCTTGATGTTCTGACTTCGGGAGAGCGGCATGATTTTTCGGCAACTATTTGAACCCGTATCCAGCACTTATACTTATTTGCTTGGGTGCGCGGAAACCGGACAGGCGATCCTGATCGACACCGTGCTGCCCACCTGGCAGCGCGACCTGAGCGAAATCAACGCGCTCGGACTCAAGTTGGCGTATACCGTCGATACGCATATCCACGCCGACCATATCAGCGCCGCGCGCACATTGCGGCAGGAGGCGGGCAGCCGTATCGCACACCCCGCGCTCGACCGCTTGCCGTGCGCGGATGTCGGTATCGAAGACGGCATACCGTTGATCGTCGGCAGCATGATCGTCATGCCCTTGCATACTCCTGGACACACCGATAATCACTTCGCCTATACGACCGACGGTCGGGTGATGACTGGCGATGCCTTGCTGATAGACGGCTGCGGGCGTACCGATTTCCAGAACGGCGACGCGCCGACGCTTTACGACAGCGTGCACGACAGGCTGTTTACGCTGGCGGATGATACGCTGGTGTATCCGGCGCACGACTATCAGGGGCGCCGCGTATCCAGTATCGTTCAGGAAAAAACCCGTAACCCGCGGCTGGGCGGAGACAAATCGCTGGCGGAGTTCGTTGAAATCATGGCCAATCTTCAACTGGCCTATCCAAAATTCATCGATTATGCAGTACCGGGCAACCGTGCCTGCGGTGAATGCCCGCCCGGCGTGCCGGAGACACTGCAGCAGTATTGCGATCAGATTGCCGACAGTCGGCAGGGTTGAAGCAGGGTACGGCGCAGCCCGCGTAGCATGTACTTAAATGCTGTGAGTCGATTCCGGCACGGACGTAACCGGGTCGGCTTCGTCCGGCAGCGCTTCAGCAAGAAATCCGCCCGATTGGTGTTGCCACAACGCCGCATAGATTCCGTTCCTGCTTAACAATTCGCTGTGCGTGCCTTGCTCGACAATTTTGCCCTGATCGAGCACGATCAACCGATCCAGACGTGCAATGGTGGACAGGCGATGAGCGATGGCGATTACCGTTTTGCCGTCCATCAGGCCGATCAGCTGTTCCTGGATGCTGGCTTCGATCTCGCTGTCGAGCGCTGACGTGGCTTCGTCCAGCAACAGTACGGGCGCGTCCTTGAGGATGACGCGGGCGATCGCGACGCGCTGGCGCTGCCCGCCGGAGAGCTTCACGCCGCGCTCGCCGACATGCGCCTGATAGCCCTCCCTGCCGTTCCAGTCGCGCAAACCCATGATGAAATCGTGCGCCTGCGCTTTGCGCGCGGCGGCTTCGATCTCGGTTTGCGTCGCTTGCGGTCGCCCGTAGCGGATATTGTCCGCAATCGAGCGGTGCAGCAGCGAGGTATCCTGGGTGACGAGCCCGATCCGCATGCGCAGGCTTTCCTGAGTGACATGGCGAATATCCTGCCCGTCTATCGTGATGCGCCCCTGCCCGGCGTCGAAGAAACGCAGCAGCAGATTAACCAGTGTCGATTTGCCCGCGCCGGAGCGGCCGATCAGGCCGATGCGTTCGCCGGGGCGGACAACCAGATCGATGTCGTCGAATACCGGCTTGCTCTCGCCGTAGGCAAAGCTGACATGCTCGAAGTGAATCTCGCCCTGGGTGATTTTGAGCGGTCTTGCATCGGGCTCATCGGTCATGGTGTGCGGCACGGCGATACTTTCCATGCCGTCCTGCACCGCGCCGATGTTTTCGAAAATACCGGCGATCTCAAAGGATACCCAGCCGGCCATATTCGTGATCTGCCACACCAGCGGCAAGGCCGTCGCCACCTGGCTGGCGTTGATCAGCCCCTGCGCCCACAGGTTCAGGCCGATCGTCGCTGTGCTTACCAGCAGCAGCGCATTCAGCGATTGCAGCGTGAACATGAAGCGGCTGGTCATGCGCATGTGGTCGGCGATGGCCAGCTGATGCTCGTCGAGTACCTCGCGCACATAGGCGTCCTCGTCGGCTACACGTGCAAACAGCTTGACGGTCAGGATATTGGTATAGCTGTCGACCACGCGCGCCATCACCTTGGAGCGCACCTCCGAACTTTGCCGGGCCAGTGCGCGCAGCCGCGGCACAAAATACCGCAGGAAAACCACGTAAGCCGTCAGCCAGAGCAGCGTAGGCACCGTCAGCCGCCAGTCGAAGTCGGAGATCAGCACCAGCGTCAGGATGCCGTAGGTCGAAAGATACAGTACCGCCCGGATCGCCGACATCACGCTATCGCGTAACGACTGTGCCGTTTGCATGACCCGGTTGGCGATACGTCCGGCAAAGTCCTTCTGGAAAAACGGCCAGCTTTGTCGCACCACATGCCAGTGACTTTGCCAGCGCACCAGACTGGTGGTGCCGGGCATCAGCGCGTTATGGCGTATCGCAATATCGGCGAATTGCAGCAACGGCCGTCCGACCAGCACTACCAGCATCATCAACAGCAAAATCGGCGCTTGCGCCGTCAGCGCGGCAGCGCGATCTGCCGCCGCCATCAATGCCACCAGCTTGCCGATAAAAACGGGAATGCTCATGTCGGCCATCGCCACGCCCAGGCTGGTGACCAGCATGGCCGCGTAAGGCCAGGGCGTCTGGCGCACGAAATGCCAGTAGAACGACAGCAGCCCCGCAGGCGGCGTGATTGCAGCATGGGTACGGGTACCGCGGATGAGCGATTCGAGATATTTGAACATGCTGATTCCGGCCATTGCCTGTTAAGGCATATCGATAAAGTTAAGGATAGCGAGTCTTGAAAACAGGAACCCGGATAGATTGTGTATTTCGGGATGTTAGCAGATGCTGCTGCCGTCGTGACGCTGTTATCTCGTGCAGGATCGAGCGCTCGATTCAAGCCGCTGGCTGTAACGGCAATATCTGCGTTCCCATGATAGGGCAGACAATATGCCTGTTGTGTTGCAGGCCGATGACTGCGCCGGAAACCCGGCAGGGTACATAGTCTTTTTAGCAAGGGAGGGGGCAGGGATGTAGCGTTAGGGGGTGTTGAACGATGCTGCCGGGTGCTCGAATTTACCGTCACCATGAACGCGGATGGCTTGTGCTATGGCATGGTCAAGCCGATGGCAAGCTTCGTTGTACGGCATTCAATAGGTTAATTTCCGCTATGGCCTATGACCATGAGCCTGACTATCCACGGCGGCGTAGCCAGCAGCGCCTTGATGAACAGCCCGAGTGCCGGCTAGCCGGCGCTCATGCCGTCAACTTCAACCCGAATTTGCTGAGCAATACCGCCGCGCGATCTTCCGGTGCGACGATTCGTTTTTCCATGTGACCGTTGGTGATGGTTTTTAGCGTATCGCCGAAGAGTATGGTTCTGCCGGTCTGGCTGTGCAGGACAATTAACAGCTTCTTCACGAATATCGTATCCGGGTGCGTGGAATTCAGGTAATTGGCAGGCACAAAATCTATCCAGTCTTGCGGCGATAGATTGAACGCGTACTGATTTTCCCATTTGCCTTCGACCAGCGCCTGCAGCAGATATTCGCCGTCGTCGGTTTTGCCCAGTTTAAACGTATCGCCATCCTGTCTGACTTCAACATTAAGCAAATCCAGCCGCATCGGTGCTCTGATGCCGTAACTGCCGAAACCCAAATCGCACAGCCATGCTTCATTATTGAGCGTTAACACGATCGCCATATGCGTTTTAGGCCTTTTGACCGGGTAGAACATGGGCCGTGCAGCCACGAATTGATAGGGAATACCGAGCGCATCAAGTGCCATGGCAAACAGGCCGTTCACTTCGTAGCAATAGCCGCCGCGATTTCTGCTGATGATTTTTTCGGCAATTTCTTCCGGTATCAGCGACACGACTTTACCAGCCTGAACATCCAGATTCTCAAACGGCACGGTGAATAACTGGCATCGCATCATCTCGGTGACGGTGGCGATATCTGCTTTGGCATCGCCTTGATAACCGATGCGGTCGAGATAGTTCTGGAGAACGAAATTGTCAGCTTTCATATTTACGGGCCTTAATATCTCGATTGCTGTAAATGCCACACTGGCCAGAGGCTACTTTAGCACGGGTTGACGCTGTTCGCTTTCGGTTACCTGTGCTGTAACGACAAAAGCGCCATTTGCCTTATTTCTCGCGCCCGATTTCCAGCTGTGCCTTAACTCCCGGTCGAGAACAGAGCCGGGAATACGGTGTAGTGCACTTCAAGCGTGAAATCTCCGTAGCGGGTAGCGCAGGCGCTGTTGTTGGCTGCGGTTACGGTTTCGTCTCGACCTTGCAGAATGAATCCGAAATTATCGCTCGGATAGATCAGCCAGTAGCGTACGGCCTCGGTGACATCAGCCGATATGCCGGTTGTGCGTCCATCCAGACTGTCCGGTAAGGTTCTGATCAGTGCATCCTTCGGCAAAGGTGTCGTTGCATAGCCTTCGGAGGTGATGAGCTTCGCCCAGTCGGCGCTGGCATTCCAAAGCGTGCCGGCGCATGAAGTGATGTTAGGGAACTGGGGTTGCGAGCCATCAGCTGCAGAGACGTAGCTCTGGCGTATATTGAAATGCAGGATGGCCTTATCGATAACCTTGCTGGGGATTTGTCTAATGGCATCCAGATTGAATTTCACCGCGCCGCGATAAAAATGCTGGATATTTCCCGAATTCGCATCGGCAGAGCGTTCAAAGCCCGCGACAATTTCATCCGGCTGCATTTCGAGCCGTGCCTTCCCGCCCAGTCCGCTTTTGGGATTTGTATTTCCGGCTACGTGCGTATCATCCGAAATGCCGTGGGCAGTCGGCGTAAAATTATCCACCCGGGCATCGCCCTGGCAGCCTGTCAATGTCAGTGTGGTCAAGCATAGCAGGGGGATGCCGACGATGCGCAAGTAGGGTAGGCGGTTAGGCTGGTTAGTCATGGACGGGCTCCTTTGATATTGGTTTTAGGTATAAATGTACGATTTAAGATTGACCGTGGCTGGGCGATTAATACATTTTTCTTTTGCATTCAATCAATAACCAATCAGCCGAGGGCACCTTAGCATAGTAGATTGAGCATATTCAACTGGTTGAATTGACAGAGCTGGCGGTTTTAGCCGGCAGTATTTTCCGGTATGGATTCCGGCGTCAGCGGCGGCAGATTGTATTTTTGTCGGGCAGCGGCGCAGCGCTCGTCGCCGGCCTGAAATTCCCGGCAGGTGGTAGACCGCAACAGGTAGATGTTGCAGTGGGCGTGTTGGCCGATTTCACCCTGCAGGGCGACGCAGCGTACGGGATGTTTTTCCGTGCCGCGCATGGCGACGTGATAAGGGCTAATGGGTATGGTCAGATGGTCGGGCACCGTACCGTGGGGGTGGGCTTCAGTTTCTGCCCAGTAGAAAGATACGCGAAAGGCGGCGCAACATGCACCGCATGAAAGACAGGCCTGGCTCATGGAATGTCAGGGTCGGGCTTCACCGCTTGCAGTGTTAATCAGGTTGTGGATGGGACGTATTGCGGCAAAATTTAGCAAACCTGCAGCATTTTTGCAATTGCTGCAGGTTGGTCTGCTGCGGCTGATGGATAAGTCGGGCGCAGGATATGTGCAGGTTTGGTCGGCAATGGCTGCCGGTAAGCCGGTATATCAGGCTGCGGCAGGCGGATTGAAATAGCCGAGTTGTGCCGATAGTTGTGCGCCGGCTTGTTGCAGTTCGGCTACCCATTCATTCTTGCGGCGATCGCGTGGGGCGGAGATGGATAGCCCGGCAACGGCCTTGCCGCCTGCATTGCGGACCAGCACGCCAATACAGCCTACCCCCAGCTCGGCCTCTTCGTCATCGAATGCATAAGCCTGGGTGTGGAGCAATTGGGCGGTCGCGCACAGGGTTTGGGGGTCGGTAATGGTATTGGGGGTATAAGCGGGCAGTTTTGTGCGCTGCGCATAACCGAGGCAGGCGCCGGCGCTGTCTTCGCCGAGCATTAATTTACCGACGGCAGTGACATGCAGCGGTGCGCGGCTGCCTATGATTTGCTCCACCCGCATCATTCGATTGGAGATCACCCGTTCGATATAAATCACTTCGTCGTTTTCACGCACCGTCAGGTTAACGGTTTCGCCGGTCTGGTCGCGCAAAGCCGTCATGATAGGCAACGCAACCTGACGCAGGTCGATTTGCTGTTCGGCCTGGCTGGCATAGCGCATCAGGCCGCTGCCCAGCTGGTAAGCGCTATTGCTGTCGCGCGCTACCCAGCCGTGCTGTTGCAGCGAGGCCAGGATGCGGAACGCTGTGGAGCTGTGCAGCCCGGTGTCGGCCGCCAGCACCTTGAGACTGGCATGGCCGTGCTGCGCCAGGCTTTCCAGTAGGGTAACCATACGGTCGATGACTTGGATGGAGGATTCTGTACTCATGGCGCCATTCTACATCATTTCACATTGTGAAATCAATTCTGTATTGCGAAATATTGAGTAATTTGGTAAGGTATTTACATGCGCCGCACGGCCTCACCACACTTACTTCAGGAGTAGAACCCATGAACGCACCCGCATTTTGTCAAGGTATCCAACATTACGGCGAGAAATGGCCGGATTTCGACACCAAGGCGGCCAAGGCACTTATTGCCGAAGGCCAGAGCGCCATTACCGATGTCAGCGACGACAAGGCTGCCTATCAGACCCTGCTGGGCGCCGATGCATTGCGTTATCTGACGCTGCAGGTGACCGGCTCGAAAGGCTCCGGCCATCCAGGCGGTTTTGCTTCCAGCGCCGAGGCGCACGCTTCCCTGATCATGCTCGGCCACACCAATATCGTGACCGAGGTAGGGCACCATGCGCCGGGTTTCTATTCCTCCATGTTCCTCGATTCTTCGCTGGAGGAAATGGGCATCCACACTATGGACGACATGATGGCGCGCTTCCGCGAAAAACACGGTCTGCTGGGTCATCTGTCCGGCGCGATTCCCGGTCTGCTGGCGCCTGCCGGCCCGCTCGGTCAGGGCCAGCACTTCGCTATGGCGGGCGCACTGCTACATCCCGGCAAGCTGTTCCCGGTCACCATCGGCGACGGCGGCATGGGCGAGCCGTACGTGCTGAACAGCATGATGCACTTCAATACCGCGTACCCCGGCGTCACCAACTTCCTGCCGGTATTGATCTGGAACGGTTACTCGCAGGAGCACCATTCCATGGTGTCGCGCATGAGTAATGAGCAGATGATTGCCTACTGGAAAGGCCACGGCTTCAAGGAAGTGGTGCTGGTCGATGCCAAGGATTTCGACGACAGTAACCAGAATGCGGCTTATGTCGATAGTACCTATTTCTCCCACGGCCAGCGTCTGGCGTTTGCCAAGGCGGTGCTGCAGGGCGTGGACAAGGCAGCGCGTTCCGCACTGGGCGGCACGCTGACTGCGTTCATTATCAAGCAGCTGAAAGGCGCCGGTGTACATACCGTCGGTGCAAAATCGCACAATCTGTATCCCAAGGATACGCTGGACCAGCCGCATATGATCGAAGGTCTGAAGCGACGCGCATTGCCGCCGGCAGCCTGGCAGATCGTGCGCGACAACTTCTCGCGCGCTGGCGGCGGTCCCGCTGTGAAGACCGTAGTAACCGAGACCGAGCTGGCTATCGTACCCATGCCGAAACTGGCGATGGAAGAATTCAAGCCGACCGACAAGGCGGTGCCGGCTACTGCCATGGGTGCGCTGGTGGCGCAGATGGGCAAGGCCGATCCGCGCTTTGTCGCGACCAATGCCGACGGCAACGAAGCCTCTGCGATGAAGAATATCAACGACGCGCTGAAAATCCGCCATCCAACCGTCGACCCGCTATACAACCAGGAGCCCACCGGTCAGGTATACGAACCGCTGAACGAGGATGCCTGTGCCGGTCTGGCAGCCGGACTGGCGCTATTCGGCTCGCGCTCGCTGTGGCTGTCGTATGAGTCGTTCGCCATCAACGGCTGGCCTATCATCCAGACGGTGACCCAGGCCATGGCCGAATTGCGCCGCAAGACGCCGTCGGTGGTGTGCATGTTTACCGCCGGCGCGCTGGAGCAGGGCCGCAACGGCTGGACCCATCAGCGTCCGGAAATCGAGAACTTCTTCGCCGCCATGATGCGCAATGGCAACGTGTTCCCGCTGTTCCCGTGCGATGCCAATTCAATTCAGACGGCTTACGAATACGCTACCGACAGCGTCAACAAGGGCATGGTCATCATCGCCTCGAAGAGCCCATTGCCGGTGTACATGAGCCTGGCCGAATCCAGAAAAGCGGTTGAGCAGGGTGCCGCGACAATTTATCAAAGCGCGGGCGGCGACAAGGGAACAGTGGTATTCGCCGTCACCGGCGACATGGTGCTGCTGCCGGTATTTGCCGCCAAGGACAGGCTGGAAGCGGACGGCTACTGCGTACGCATCGTTGCCGTGGTGAATCCGCGCGCGCTGTACCGTCCGACCGACGTGGCCTGGGATACCGTATCGCAGCCGGACAACGCGTTCATGGACGACGATCACTTCAACGCGCTGTTCGACGGCGACGCGCTGATCGCCGTGACCGGCGGCCCGAGCGCGCCGCTGGAGCCGGTGCTGCTGCGCACACGTGCGCCGAAACGTGATACCTTCTGCTGGAAACGCGGCGAAACCACTGCCTCCGCCGATGAAATCATGGAGTTCAACGGCATCACCGCGGCCGCCATGTCAGCCCGTGTTCAAGCCCTGTTGAAATAAGCGTATGAGCCAGCAAACCAAAATCATCGTCCTTGATGACGACCCGACCGGGTCGCAGACGGTACACGGCTGTCTGCTGCTGACGCGCTGGGACGTGCCGACGCTGGCGGGCGCGTTGCAGGACGCCTCGCCGCTGTTCTTCGTGCTCACCAACACGCGCGGCATGTCGGCCGAGTGCGCCGCAACGATTACCCGCGAGGTGTGCGCCAACGTGCGCATCGCGCTGGCGCAGGAAGCGGCGGCGGGACGGGCGATCAACCCGATTCTGGTGAGCCGGTCGGATTCAACCCTGCGTGGGCATTATCCGGTGGAAACCAATGTGATCGCCGAGGAACTGGGCCCGTTCGACGCGCATTTTCTGGTGCCGGCTTTTTTTGAGGGCGGCCGCGTCACGCGCGGCAGTATCCATTATCTGATGGTCAACGGCGAGCCGGTACCGGTGCACGAAACCGAATTCGCCCGCGATTCCGTGTTCGGTTACCGCCATAGCTATCTGCCCGATTACGTGGCGGAAAAGACCCACGGCCGCATCGCTGCGGAGCAGGTCGAGCGCTTTACGCTGGCGGACGTACGCGGCGATGTATCGGTGCGATTGTTGGCGTTGCACGGCAACGTCTGCGGCGTGGTGGACGCGGAGCAACAGTTCGATCTTGACCGTTTCGCTGCACAGATTCAGGCTGCGGCGGCGACCGGCAAGCGTTTTCTGTTCCGCAGCGCGGCCAGTCTGCTGACTTCGTTGGCGCAACTCGGCCCGCAGCCGGTGGCGCCTGAGCAGATGGCTGCCTATGTGCGCGGCGGGCGTGCCGGTGCAGTCATTGTCGGCTCGCACGTGAAGAAAACCACTGCGCAACTGGCCGAGCTGCTCAAACAGCCGGGCGTCATGGGGCTGGAAGTGGATGTCGAACGCGTCGCCGCCGACCGGGTTGAATTGCTGGAAGAAGTTCGTCTGGCCGCCGAGGCAGCCCATGCCCGCAGCGAGACGCCGGTGGTTTATACCAGCCGGGTGGAGAAAACCTTCGCCGATCAGGCCAGCCGTCTGGCCTTCGGCGAGCAGGTGTCGGCGTTTTTGATGGATGTCGTGCGCAATCTGCCGGAGAGCATCGGCTTTCTCATCAGCAAGGGCGGCATCACCTCCAACGATGTGTTGAGCGACGGCCTGGCGCTGCGCACTTCGCGCGTGCTGGGGCAGATACTGGCCGGCTGTTCGGTGGTGCGCTGCCCGGCCGACCATCCGCGCTATCCCGACTTGCCGGTAGTGATCTTCCCCGGCAACGTCGGCGACGACAACGCGCTGGCGACTGTGTACAACCGTCTGCGCGGGAATGCCGGCTGATGTCGAATCACTACTGCGAGCACGAGCATACCCCTGCTATCGGTAAAACCGAGCTGGTAGCGCAGTTGCTGCAACTGCTGCCGGCCGATTGCGTGCTGCATGTAGAAGAAGACCAGCGGCCGTACGAATGCGACGGTTTGTCTGCTTATCGGCAGCTGCCGTGGGTGACCGTGTTGCCGCAGACGGTGGAACAGGTGCAGGCGGTTATGCGTCTGTGCCATCAATATCAGCTGCCGGTGGTGGCGCGCGGTGCCGGCACGGGGCTGTCAGGCGGCGCCTTGCCACATCCGACCGGCGTGCTGCTCAGTCTGGCGAAGCTCAAGTCGATACTTGCACTCGACACCCTGGCGCGCACCGCCCGGGTACAGCCGGGCGTGCGCAATCTGGCCATCTCACAGGCAGCTGCGGCGTACGGCCTGTATTACGCGCCCGATCCGTCGTCGCAGATCGCCTGCACCATAGGCGGCAACGTAGCGGAAAACTCCGGCGGCGTGCACTGCCTGAAATACGGCCTGACCGTGCACAATATTTTGCAGATTAAACTGGTGACGGTGGATGGCGAACTGCTGGTCATCGGCAGCGAAGCGCTCGACAGTGCCGGTTACGACCTCTTGGCGCTGCTGACCGGATCGGAAGGCCTGCTCGGCGTGATCGTGGAAGTGACGGTACGCCTGTTGCCGGTGCCGGACACGGCGCAAGTGATGCTGGCGGCGTTCGACGACGTGGAAAAGGCCGGCGCCGCCGTGGGTGCCATTATTGCTGCCGGCATCATACCCGGCGGGCTGGAAATGATGGACAAGCTGTCCATCAGCGCGGCGGAGGATTTCGCTCATGCCGGTTATCCGCGTAATGCCGAAGCCATACTGCTGTGCGAGCTGGACGGCATGAGCGAGGAAGTGGCCGAACAGGTGGCGCAGGTGCAGGCCATACTCGAAGCTATCGGCGCTACTGGGGTACGGCTGGCTCGCGATGAGCAAGAGCGCGCCCTGCTGTGGAAGGGCCGCAAGTCGGCTTTTCCCGCCGTCGGCCGGCTGTCGCCCGATTACTATTGCATGGACGGCACCATCCCGCGCCGCCATTTGCCGCTGGTGCTGCGTCGCATCGGCGAGTTGTCGCAACAATACGGTCTGGCCGTGGCCAATGTATTCCATGCCGGCGACGGCAACCTGCATCCGCTGATCCTTTACGATGCCAACAAGCCGGGTGAACTGACGCAAGTCGAGGCATTCGGCAGCAAGATACTGGAACTGTGCGTCGAGGTCGGCGGCAGCATCACCGGCGAACACGGCGTGGGCATGGAAAAGATCAATCAGATGTGCGTGCAGTACGACAGCGCCGAGCTGACCCAATTTCACGCTATCAAATATGCGTTCGATCCGTTGGGCTTGCTCAACCCCGGCAAGGCGGTGCCGACCTTGCATCGCTGCGCCGAATTCGGTGCCATGCACGTGCACGGCGGCCAGCTGCCGTTCCCCGAACTGGAGCGATTCTGATGCCGGCAGCCGATCTTACCGCTACGCTGCAACAACAAATACGGGATGCCTACGCTGCCATCACCCCGCTTAACATCGTCGGCGGCAGCAGCAAGGCATTTTACGGTCGCCAGCCATCCGGCAGCGTGCTGGACGTATCCGGCCACAGCGGCATACTTAGCTATGAGCCGACTGAACTGGTGATTACTGCCCGCGCCGGCACGCCGTTGGCCGAAATCGAGGCCGCGTTGGCCGACAAGGGCCAGATGCTGCCGTTCGAGCCGCCTCATTGGGGAGATACCGCTACCTTGGGCGGCACCATTGCCTGCAACCTGTCCGGCCCGCGCCGCCCCTATGCAGGTTCTGCACGCGATTTTGTGCTGGGCTGCCATGTGCTCAACGGCAAGGGCGAATTGCTGCATTTCGGCGGCGAAGTCATGAAAAACGTGGCCGGTTACGATGCCGCACGGCTCATGGTAGGCGCGCTGGGTACGCTGGGCGTGCTGCTGGATATCAGCCTGAAAGTGCTGCCGGTGCCGCAGCAGGAATTGACGCTGGTGCAGCCGTGCTCGCTGACCGAGGCGCTCAGCCGCATGAATCTGCTGGCCGGTCGGCCGTTGCCTCTGTCCGCTACCGCCTGGGTCGACGGTCATCTGTATCTGCGCTTTTCCGGTGCAGCCAGTGCCGTTACCGCAGTCGGCACGCGCGAGCCGGGCGAAGTGCTGGCCGGCGGGGAAGTTTTCTGGCAGCACTTGCGCGAGCTTGAGCTGCCGTTCTTCGATTGCACGCAAGCATTATGGCGCATCGCCTTGCCGCAGGCCGCCGTACAACCCGATCTGCCGGGCGAATGGCTGATAGAGTGGGGCGGGGCGCAGCGCTGGTTATACAGCGATGCCGCAGTCGCTGATGTCCGCGCCCAGGTCGCCAGTCTTGGCGGTCATGCTACGCTAATGCGTGGCGGCGATCGGGCCGGCGCGGTGTTTCAGCCGTTACCGGCAGGGCTGTGGCAGCTGCATCAACGATTAAAACAGGCATTCGACCCGGCGGGGATATTTAACCTCGGGCGCATGTACGAAGGATTGTGAGATGCAAACATCATTGAGCGATGCATACAGGCACACCGCCATTGGCCAGGAAGCCGATGCCATTCTGCGTTCTTGCGTGCATTGCGGCTTTTGTACCGCGACTTGCCCTACCTATCAGATCAAGGGCGATGAGCTGGACGGGCCGCGCGGACGTATCTACCTGATCAAGCTGGTGCTGGAAGGCCAGCCTGCCACGGCAAAAACCCAGACCCATCTGGATCGTTGCCTGACCTGCCGCTCGTGCGAATCGACCTGTCCGTCCGGCGTAGAGTACGGCCGTCTGGTCGATATCGGCCGTGCACTGGTGGAGCAGCAGGTGGGCCGCAGTCTGGGTGAACGCCTTATGCGCCGCGCCTTGCGCAGCTTTATTCCTTATCGCAACCGCTTTGCCGTGCTGCTGAAACTGGGCCGGCTGGCGGCACCGCTGTTGCCGTCGACCATGCGCGCCAAAATGCCGCAAGCGCAACACGCCGGCGACTGGCCGGTAGCGCACCACGCCAGAAGAATGCTGGTGTTGCAGGGTTGCGTACAGCCGTCTGCCACGCCGCTGACTAATGCCGCCGCTGCGCGCGTGCTGGATAAGTTGGGCATCTCGCTGTTGGAGATCAACGCATCCGGCTGCTGCGGCGCGCTCAGCCAGCATTTGAGTGCGGAAGAGGAAGCCTGCAATTTTGCCCGCCGCAACATAGATGTCTGGTGGCCGCATATTGAAGCGGGCGCCGAGGCGGTGGTGGTAACAGCCAGCGGTTGCGGCGTCATGGTCAAGGACTATGGCCATCTGTTGCGCAACGATCCGGCATACGCCGCGAAAGCGGCACGCGTATCGGCCCTGAGCCGCGATCTGGTGGAAATCCTGCTGCGGGAAGATTTGACCCCGCTTGCCCCGGCATCGGCAGGCGCCATTGCTGTGCATGCGCCCTGCACGCTGCAGCACGGGCAGAAATTGCCCGGTGCAGTGGAAATGCTGCTGCAACGCACCGGCTTTACGCTGACGGCCGTGCCCGATGCCCACTTGTGCTGCGGTTCTGCCGGCACCTATTCGATACTGCAGCCGGATCTGTCACAACAGCTATTGCACAACAAGCTCGCTGCCCTCGGCAGCGGTCAGCCGCAGCAGATCGTTACCGCCAACGTCGGCTGCCAGATGCATTTGGCCAGCCGGTCAGAGGTTCCTGTGCGGCACTGGATAGAACTGTTCGATCCGCGCTGAGTTAGCCAGGGTACGGCATTGCCATAGCTCTCCGCTTTGCAGCGGCTAGCGGGCGATAAGTACTTCGTTGACCTGAATAACCGGTGCTATGTCGGTGTAGTTCGGCATGTCGCCTTGAAGCACCGCCGCATGGGGCAGAAAGGCTGCCATGAAGTTTTCAGCCGAATCGAACAGAAAGTGGCACATGGCTATATAGGCAGCCTCTGTTCCCGGTATTGCCCCGCTGAGGCCGTGCTCGACCGATACGCCGTTAAAGCCCGGGTGACCGCTCAGCAGGTCGATGGACATAGGCATATGGGTTTGGATGTAGTAGCCCAAATCGAATCGTGAGCCTGGCTTGTTCGGATACAGTATGCTGATCCTGATCATGGATGCCCCGCAAATTGTGATGTGTGGATTCGGGAGCTTAAACCTTGCCCCTGGGGATAGAGTCAAGCATCAGCGTCAATCATTGCAGCGTATCTATCCGAAGGTGCGATTTATTTCTTCGTGAAGATCCGCCAATTGCTGATCCAGCAGCATGATCCTGTCCATGTCGTTGCGCAGTTTTTCCCGTTTGCGGGAGATCAGTTCGTTCGCTATAGCGAGGGGAAAGCGGTCGGTTTTGGCTTTAAGCTCGATCAGCTTTTTCATTTCTTCGAGACCAAACCCGACTGCCTGACCGCGCCGGATCATATGCACAAGGGCCACGTCCTTGTCCGTGTAAACGCGATATTTTCCCCGGCGATCAGGAACGGGAATCAGACCCATAGCCTCATATAAACGTATGGCTTTCGGTGTCGCCCCGCTTAATTTGGCAAGCTTGCCTATGTACATCATTTGCGTTGGGGTATTCCCATATCAGATCAATCGAAGAGCATTTTCAGTCAGCTTTAATTAGTTTAGATAGCTGTTATTGGCTCAAGTTTCCAGAAGGGGCTTAATATCAATTAACCGGGTCATTGTTGTTACCGATCTGGCGTTCGCCCGAGCTTTGCCGGACGAAAAACATTTTTTCGTCGGCCTGTCACCTGTTTTATATGTCATCTTTAAATAACCCTAGCATGCAATGTAAGATAAACACCGTATAAAATATCAGAATTTTGTGCGGCTCGATTACAAACAGCGTGTTTAGGGGATAAAAAAGATGGGCAGAGCTTTTATCGTAGAAGGCGACAAAACCTCGCATGGCGGAACCGTACTGGAGGGTTCGGTATTTTCAATGACGAACGGTCGCAGAATCGCAAGAATGGGAGACAAGGTTTATTGTCCGCATTGCAGAAGAACAACCAGCATCATCGAAGGCGACCCCACCATGATAGTGGATGGCGCGCCGGTGGCACTGGACGGCTACAAGACCTCATGCGGCGCAGTACTGATTGCCAGCCAGCAACCTACTTACAAGGATATGGGCGGCGCTACCAATGCAGGCAGCCATGGCAGCGGTGACGACGCGTTTGCATCCCTGTTTAGTCCTTATGTGGCTGAGGAAGATAACATACGGATGAAATTCAATGACCGACACCAATTTGTGGATGGTGCTGGTCAGCCCATAGCAAATACTCCCTATAACGTAACTCGGGCTGATGGCAGCATTGAAAATGGCACAACGGACGAGAACGGTTACGCGCACCTGTTATCATCAATCATCAACCCTGAATTAGTTAAATTCCATACAGGGGAAAGTAATGACTGATTGTAAATTTGCTAACTACACTGGCAGTGCGACAACGACACCTGAATCAGACACATCCATAAAAACGGTTGTAATGACTCCCGTAATACCCGATGTGAATTTGGATAAAGTGATTGCAGCTCTTAATGCAAACGTAAAAAAGAATATATACAAAGATAAAACAGAACATAAAACACTGTACAAGAAAGGCGACGCAAAACCAGAAGAGCAGTCGCTAGGTTTTTGTGCTCACTATGTCGGTACGGCACTAGCAGCTGGTGGTGGCACGCTGAACGGCAACCAAAATCCGAACGAAAAAGATCGTCCAGAGGCAGCTAAAAATTGGGGGTGTTTGCTCAAAAGGAACGGATTTAAAGAGCTGACGACTAAAATTAATCTTGATCCAAATTTCAACGAACCTGACTACACGCCAACAAAAGGGGATGCTGTTGTAATACAAGACTATTCAGGCGATCCAAACACTTATGGACACATCGCGATTTATGATGGCACGCAATGGGTGTCGGATTTTAAGCAGAATGTTCATCATGCGACAACCCATCCTCCTGTGAGCAAGTCGCAGGCTCTTGAGGATTCTTTTTATCCAGGGGGCGGTTATAGGCACGCAAAGCCACAACCATCCTATGTTATTTACAGGAAATCGGACTGGAAATAATGAATAAATTAAAAAAAATCACAACGCTATTTTTGCTTCTGTTTTCTGTTGTCGCATCAGCAATGGACTCGTCCATAACGGACGACATTGGCGATTTGGTTCAGAAAGGGGATGCTGCGGCGCTTGTGAAGTTAAAGCAAGGTGCTGACAACGGGGATGTCGAGTCTGAAGTTTTGTTAGGGGAATATTTTTTAACGCAAAAGGATGGTAAGAAGCAGGCTGTTGAATGGTTTAAAAAAACCGCAGATCAAGGAAACTGGCGTGGGCAACTGGATCTTGGATACTGTTACGCGAATGGTCTTGGAATTGAGAAAGACAACAATCAAGCTTTGATATGGTACACAAAATCCGCGCTTCAAGGAAACCTTGATGCTCAAAAGGCCCTCGGCACGTTTTATAGGTATGTATTGGCGAATGATAAACAGGCGATTATATGGCTTACAAAAGCTGCTGATCATGGAGGTTCCGAACACGACGATGAATCGCGAATCCTCCTTGGAGATTACTATTATTTTGGAGATGGCGTAGGAAAAAACGAAGTTATCTCTTACGCGCTCTATGATCTTGCGGATGACCATCAAGACTTATTAAATACTGACTGGAACCTGACAAAATCTCAAATAAAAACAGCAAAAGTCCTAAAGCAAAGAATGTTCAAGATAGGCGTATCTTCTGCGATTGACGAATATTTGAAGTCCGTCCACGAATCGAAGTGATTTTCAAAAACCTGATGTCAGTTCTTACATTCCAACAATTTGGTGTAATGTGGGGATTGACACTAATCGTATTGTTGGAATGTTAGAATTGACCCCGTTTTTTCCATATCTATTTTTTGGTATTCTCTAATCGCCGAAGTAGCAAAGATGCGAGGCTTAAGTGATCCAAGCATTCTGTTGGTGATTCTCTGATGCCATACTCATGCCCTCTTGGGTTTCTGATCGCCATTACGGCCCCAGAGAAGATGAATTTGTATCCTTCTTGTTCATCCTTTTCGCTTGTCGATGACATATCCGTAAGTCGAATAATGGGTGATTGTTCGTTGAATACCTTCATCATTAGTTTTACACCTGACTCGCTGACTTTGGCCAGCGTCGAAACTTCTTTGTCGATCAGCTTATAGGCCTCAAATGTTGCTGAGGCGTAGTGCCCATCATCGAACAGTTTTTTGGATGTACTCTGAATTCTCGTATGAATATTTCTATCGTCGAAAGGATGGGAGCCACCAGCGGGCTCTGATCGGGCCGCTGTTATTGACTGTACTCGCCTTACAACGAGCTGAAACTGCTCCCAAGGGTCAGCCACCTAAAAGATTCTCCTTTATACTCTTGAATATATTGTCATATGTTTCTTTGGTGCCATCGGCAGGGAGATTTATTTCAACCCTGACTGTTAATCCAAATCCATGGCCTTCGATGTGTTTTTGGCGGCCGCTTAATGACGAACTTTCCCCTGGTTGTATAGATGACTGAGTGTTCTTTGATTCTTTTGGTTTGGTGGATTTCGGAGTAGCCGCATTCTTAGTTGATTTCTTAGTTTTGGGTTCTGGTACGTCTCCATGGCCAGAGAGTCCGGCTAGTACTTTGAAGGTGCCAGCTTGGCGGCTGCCGATAGTTGCGCTTGTCTGATCGCTTTGTCGGAAAAACGTAATCAGTTCGTCGCTATCAAGATTCCATGCGTCGTTTCCATGTAGCTCGAATAACGATGAATATGCTTTTTGAACCAGCGATGCAAATTCTTTAGCAAAGTCTTCATCTTTATGATGAGAGAAGGCGTTAGCTGCTCCAGGTGTTTTCTTTCCTTCTGAATCGATCACCCCCACATACTGAAGAACATTGATTACGTAACTTTCATTATTCGGGGCGATACCAAGTTTCTTTACCGTTTCTGAGCCTATAGTGCTTGGAAACGATTTTCGAAGTTGAGTCACCATCTGGGCGACATTGCCGGGCCCAGAAATATACGGATGCGTTGCCATTTCAATCTCCATTTATGTAGAAGGTGCTTGGTAGGTATAACGTTAATAGGCACCGATTTCGGTGCCTATTTTATTTAGTAAATCGGTGTATAACATGGCTCCCCCGTGCACAGAATAAATGTAGTAATTGTTAAAATTAATAAAAATCATTTTAATTATCAATTTGTTGTGTAGCTATCCCTATGAGTCTGTAATTTCATTTTTACTTGGTTTCGGTAAATAGGAACCTGATAAACGGAAATTCAAACACGCTTGTGATTACTTGCCGATATAGTTTGATCAGGTTCGTATTCTATATGCGTTAAGCATTGCATTATCTGCTCAGGAAAGCAATATGCACGGGTTCAATCCGTCCTCGGCTGTGCTTAGCCTTTGTCCTGCAAGTCGTCGCGTTTTTGCAGATATTCTTCGCGGCTGATGTCGCCGCGGGCATAGGCGAGTTGGAGTACCTCGAGAGGGGTGGCGGATTGCTGCGGGGGCTCGGTACGCTTGCTGCTCTCTGATTTGGCGAACAGGTATTTGAGAAGCGCGAAGAGCAGCAGTAGCGGTATGCTCCAGATTAGTATCATCCATAAGACACCCAACAGCATGCCGCCCCCGAACATCCAGCTATGATCGTACAGGCCGTACATGGCATCTCCTTTCGATGATTGCTGTTCGGTTTCAGGCCGCGAGGCTGTCGCGGACCCGTTCCAGGCGCTGTTTGACTTCCTGTGCCAGCGCGGTGATGTCAGGACGATTGACCAGTTGCAAGACTGCGGCGGGGTCCATAAAGGCGACGGTAATTTTGCCGTCTGCTTCTTCGCGCACGACGACGTTGCACGGCAACAGCAGGCCGATATCCGGGTCGGCTTCAATGGCGCGGTGCGCCAGCGGCGGGTTGCAGGCGCCGAGTATGCGGTAGGGGCGTCCGTCTATATTGAGCTTGGCTTTCATGGTAGCCTGCACATCGATATCGGTGAGTACGCCGAAGCCTTCTTTTTTCAGGGCTTCTGTTACCTTGTCGACGGCGGTGACAAAGGGCGGGTTGAGGGTGATGGAGAATCCGTACATGCGGTCTGACCTCTTCGAGAGTGGCTGTCTGCTTTAGTATAGTATCAATTGATTGCAATATGAGTCGGGCTGCAAAATTCCCCGATCGTTTCATCATGGCTTAATGCTGTTGATACCGAGACAATATGAATATCCGGGTAATTGCAGGGTGGGCAGGGCTGGCGCTAATGACATGGATGCCGGTTGCTGCGGCAGACGATGCGGCAGGGATAGCCGGCGCCATGGTCGGTAGCGAGTTCGAGTATGCGGTGCAGCCGGGCGATTCCCTGACGCTGATCGGCGCCCGTTTCGGTATGGCGCCGTCCGTGCTGGCGCGTGTGAACGGCTTAAGATTTGATGCCTGGGTTTATCCCGGTCAGATATTGCAGATCGATAATCGCCATATCGTTGCCGCGACGCTGGTAGACGGTATGCTGATCAATATACCGCAGCGCATGCTGTTTTACTTTCAGGCGGGCGAATTGCTGGCATATTATCCGGTGGGATTGGGGCGCCCCGACTGGCCCACGCCGGAAGGGCAATTTCGGGTAATCGATCTGCAGGAAAACAAGACCTGGCATGTGCCGTTATCGATACAGGAGGAGATGCGGCGCGAGAGCGAGGCCGTGCTCACCGAAGTGCCGCCGGGGCCGGATAATCCATTGGGAAAATACTGGATAGGGATCAGTCTGCCGGGCATCGGCATACACGGCACTATTGCACCGGCCAGTATCTATCACTTCCAGAGCCATGGCTGCATCCGTTTGCATCCCGACGACATCGCTGCATTGTTCCTGCACATATCCAGAGGCGAAACCGGTCTGATCGTTTATGCGCCGGTGCTGCTGGCTCGTCTTGACGACGGGCGCATTTTTCTCGAGGTGAATCCGGATGCATACGGTCGCGGCGTCGATCCGCTGAGTTTTGTGGCGGATATGGCGCAACGTCACGATTGGCAGGACGTGCTAGACTGGAACAAGGTACAAACAGTTATTCGTCTGCAAGACGGGTTGGCGCATGAAGTCGGGTTGCCGGCCGCGACCGGAAAGAACGTTCATTAACGCAGGGAGCCACAAATGTCTACGACAAGCTTGCCTCATCAATATCAGGCGCGTGCCAGCGCCGGACCTGCGGGCGATGTCAGCCTCGCCAGCGCCGGGCTGCCCGTGCTGGCATCGGCAGCACCTGCGGACTTCGGCGGTCCCGGCGATCGCTGGTCGCCGGAAACCTTGCTGGTCGCTGGCATCGCCGATTGCTTTATCCTGACGTTCCGGGCTGTGGCTGCCGCTTCTAAGCTGGACTGGAGCGATTTGCAATGCGATGTCCAAGGCACGCTGGCACGCGAAGAGGGCAAAACCCGGTTTACCCTGTTTCATGTCAGTGTCCGTTTGCAGGTATTGGCAGGCGTGGATGAGGCGCGTGTTCGCCTCTTGCTGCAAAAGGCCAAGGACGGCTGTTTCATCGCCAACTCCTTATCGGCGCATATCGATTTTGATATGGATGTTGCGTTCGTATCTGCGTAATGGAGGCTGTATGGATTTCAAACCCGGAGGACATCGAACCTGCCTGTATGACACTGCCCAGCTTGACGCAGTGCTCGATCGCATGGCCTGGCAGGCTGCCGGGTTGCTGACCGGCAAGACGCGCATCATGGTGGTGGGTATTCTGCGTCGCGGCGCGCCGTTGGCGGAAATGCTGCACCGCAGGCTGGTCAGTCAATTTAAAATGACGAATATTGCGCTGATGAATTTACAGATCAAGCGCTACGCTGACGATTTGACGCTGCTGCATCCGGAAACGCAGCTGACTGAAAATCCCGCGCATGCAGACCTCGATCTGACCGATACCACCGTGCTGGTGGTGGACGACGTGATGTATCGCGGGCATTCCATGTTGCGCGCGGTCGAGTATCTGGCAAGGAAACAGCCCGCTGAAATCCGTACCGTGGTGCTGGTCGATCGCGGCGTGGCCAGGTTGCCGGTGCGCACCGATATTGTGGGTGTGCGGCTGGATATCGCGCCGCCGGATATCATCGAATGCAATGTGCCGCCCTACGAACCCGAATTCAAAATTGACCTGCTGCAACTGACTGCCTGACGCGTATTGAAAATCCAGCCATACAGGCGCGTTTTGCCGAAATGGGATAGCGCGCTTGCTGCCGGCACCTTAAATTAACCCCAACGTGACGACCGGATAGCCTGTGCGCTTATCCGGCGATCGCGACGGGGTTTTTTATGGGGTACGGTTTTCTGCGGCTGCTGGCCGGCAGAATGTTTATGGAGCAAGATCATGGATAGTCAAAGCAATACGCTCAAGCCTGCATTGAATGTGTGGCATATGTGGGGGCTGGCCGTGGGGCTGGTCATTTCCGGCGAATATTTCGGTTGGAGTTACGGCTGGGACAAGGCCGGCACGCTGGGTTTCCTCGTTACCTCTGTACTCATCGCGGTGATGTACGCCACGTTTATTTTCAGCTTTACCGAATTGACCACTTCCATTCCTCACGCTGGCGGGCCGTTCGCTTATGCGCGGCGAGCGTTCGGGGAAAAGGCGGCGTTCATTGCCGGATTCGCCACGCTGGTGGAATTCGTTTTCGCACCGCCGGCGATTGCGATGGCGATCGGGGCTTATCTTAACGTGCAGTTTCCCGGCGTCGATGTCAAATTGATGGCGGCTGGCGCTTACGTCGTTTTCATTGCGCTGAATATTATCGGGGTGCGCATTGCTGCGACCTTCGAGCTGTTTGTGACGATACTGGCGATACTCGAGTTGCTGGTGTTCATGGGCGTGGTGTCGCCGGCGTTCTCGGTGAGCAATTTTGTCGCGCACGGCTGGTCCGGGCAGGATGGCTTCAGCATGGCGGCGATACCCGGCATCGTGGCGGCGATTCCGTTTGCCATCTGGTTTTTTCTTGCGATCGAGGGCGTGGCGATGGCTGCCGAGGAAGCCGAGAATCCCAAACGCACCGTGCCTATCGCTTACATTGCCGGGATACTGACGCTGGTGGTGCTGGCGATGGGGGTAATGGTGTTTGCCGGCGGTACCGGCGACTGGAAAGCGCTGTCGAATATCAACGACCCGCTGCCGCAGGCGATGAAGCTGGTGGTCGGCGCGAATAGCGGCTGGCTGCACATGCTGGTGTGGATCGGTTTGTTCGGTCTGGTGGCGTCGTTCCATGGCATTATCCTGGGCTACTCGCGGCAGATATTCGCACTGGCGCGCGCCGGTTACATGCCGCAGTATTTTGCAGCGGTACATCCCAAGTTCAAAACCCCGCATCGTGCCATTATTGCCGGCGGCGTCGTGGGCGTGGCAGCGATATTCAGCGACGATCTGATTTCGTTCGGCGGGCAGACTTTGACGGCGAATCTGATTACCATGGCGGTATTCGGCGCGATCGTCATGTATATTATTTCCATGCTCAGTCTGTTCGCGTTGCGCAAGAACGAGCCGGACATGAGCCGTCCGTTCCCGGCGCTGGTTTATCCGCTGTTCCCTGCCATTGCGCTGGTGCTGGCTGCGATCAGTCTGGTGACCATGATTTATTACAATCAGTTGCTGGCCGGCCTGTTTGTAGCGTTGATGGCGTTGGCATTCGGTTATTTCAAGTTGACCGGGCATCATCGCGAAGCTGCTATCGACAACCGTCAGGTGCTGGTTGGCAGTTAATAAGGGAGCGGTATCCGGCATGAGCCGGGTACCGTCTGGAGAACGTCATGGAGTATCGCCATAGCGTCGGAATGCAAACCTGGCATTTCAACGACCTGAAGGATTTGCTGGCTAAAGCCACGCCCGAGCGTTCCGGCGATTATCTGGCAGGCGTTGCTGCGGCGACTTATGCCGAGCGCATGGCTGCCAGGATGTGTCTGGCGGAAGTGCCGCTACAGCGATTTTTGCAGGAGCTGGTGATCCCCTACGAGGACGACGAAGTGACCCGGCTCATCGTCGATACCCACGATGCCGCGGCATTCGCCGAAATCGCCCATTTGACGGTGGGCGACTTTCGCAACTGGCTGCTGTCGGATGCGGCGGATACCGCTACCTTGCAGCGCGTGGCGCCGGGTATCACGCCGGAAATGGCCGCCGCCGTGAGCAAGCTGATGCGCAATCAGGATCTGATTCTGGTGGCGCGCAAATGCAGTGTGGTGACGGCATTCCGCGATACCATCGGCTTGCCCGGACGCATGTCTTCCCGGCTGCAGCCCAATCACCCGACCGACGACCCGCGCGGCATTGCAGCTTCGCTGGTAGACGGCCTGCTGTACGGCTCCGGCGATGCGGTGATCGGCATCAATCCGGCGACCGACAGTATTCCGGCTTTGATGGATATCTATTATCTGATCGATGAGGTCATCGGCGAATATGCGATTCCGACGCAGTCCTGCGTGCTGACGCATGTGACTAACCAGATCCGGCTGATGGAAAAAGGCGCGCCGGTCGATCTGGTGTTTCAGTCCATCGCCGGCACCGAAAAAGCCAACCGCAGCTTCGGCATTGATATTGCGATACTGCGCGAGGCGCAACAAGCGGCGCTGTCGCTGAATCGCGGCACGGTGGGCAATAACGTGATGTATTTCGAGACCGGGCAGGGCAGCGTGCTGTCGGCGGGCGCCAATTTCGGCGTCGATCAGCAGACCTGCGAAGCGCGCGCCTATGCGGTTGCCCGCCATTTTTCGCCGCTGCTCAGCAACACCGTGGTCGGTTTCATCGGGCCGGAATATCTGTACAACGGCAAGCAGATCATCCGCGCCGGACTGGAGGATCATTTTTGCGGCAAGCTGCTGGGTGTGCCGCTGGGTTGCGACGTGTGCTATACCAACCATGCCGAGGCCGATCAGGACGACATGGATAACCTGATGACGCTGCTGGCGGCTGCGGAAGTGACCTTCATCATGGGTATCCCCGGCTCCGACGATATCATGCTCAATTATCAGACTACCTCTTTTCACGACGCGCTCTATCTGCGCAACGTGCTGGGCTTGAAACCGGCACCGGAGTTCGAATTATGGCTGAAAACGATGAACATCACGGACGGCAGCGGACGGGTGCGCCCGGTGCAGGCGACGCACCGGCTGCTGCAAACCATGCCGGGCAATCTGCCGGCAACGGCATGAGTATCGTCGTTACCGCCGATCCCTGGCAGCGGCTGCGGCAATTTACCCAGGCGCGTATTGCATTGGGCCGGGCCGGTACCAGCCTGCCGACGCAGGAGGTGCTGAATTTCGGTTATGCGCATGCGATGGCGCGGGATGCCGTGCATCTGCCGCTGGATACTGCGGCGCTGAGCGCCGGTTTGACAGCTGCCGGATTGCAGACGGTGCATGTCAACAGCCGTGCTGCCGATCGCACCGTCTACCTGCTGCGCCCGGATTTCGGGCGGCGCGTCGACGCGGCCGGGCTGGATGCGTTGCAGGCAGTCAAGCTGTCGATGCCGCCGGATTTATTGCTGGTTATCGGCGACGGCTTGTCGGCGCTGGCGGTACACCGGCATGCGCTGCCGCTCATCACCGAGTTGCGGCAGCGTGCGCCAGCCGGCTGGCAGTTCGGCCCGGTAGTCACGGCCAGTCAGGCGCGCGTTGCCATCGGCGATGAGATCGGCGAGGCGCTGGGTGCACGCATGGTGGCGATATTGATAGGCGAGCGGCCCGGTTTGAGTTCGCCGGATAGCCTGGGCATTTATTTGACCTATGCGCCGCGGGTCGGGCGCAATGATGCCGAGCGCAACTGCATTTCCAATGTGCGTCCCGAAGGGCTGAGTTATGCGGCGGCGGCCAAAAAACTGCTGTGGCTGGCCAATGCGTCGCTGCGCTTGCAGCAGTCGGGCGTCGATCTGAAAGATGAAAGCGATATGCTGCAAATCGCCGATAGCGGACTATTGAATCTGCCTAGTTGAGCGAATGCAGGCGTTTGAATGTCGTCGACGGCAATTCGCCAAACATCTTTTTGTATTCCTGCGAAAAATGCCCGAAATGCCAGAATCCCCAGTGGGCTGCAGCTTCTGTGACCGAGTTGGCAGTTTTCAGCATGTGGCGTACCGCGTTCAGTCGTTCCGCGCGCAAATACGCTGCCGGGCTGGTGGCGAGCATGTTGTGAAAGCAGTATTGCAGCGTGCGCCGGCTTACCCCGAAATGCTGGCACAATTCGGCAACACTGATCGGGTTTTCCGATAATCCGAGCACATAGTCGCGGGATTCGGCAACGATTTTCCAGCAGCGGGCAGACGACGGCGGAATCAGCAGCTCGTCGGCTGTGTGCGCCAGATTGTCGGCCAGCAGGGATAATAGCGACGCGCGTAGCGATGCGGTTATCTGGCTGTTCTGCAACATGGACGGCGTGGCTTGTACCGTCTGGAATACGCCGCTCATGAAATGGCGTATCGCGCTTAGCCCGGCAGTTTCCAGTGCGAAAACATGGGCATGTTCACAGTTTGTTTGTACGGCGGCCTGTTCCTGCGTTGTCAGCATGTTCAGCAAGTCGTTGCGATTGACTGATATGCCGGCCATGACCAGCCCGGTCGGGGAGAAAAACTCAAAGCCGTCCCGCCCGGAAAACACATGCATGCTATTGTCGGCACTGACTGTGCCGCAGAATACGCCGCGATTTTTTGCCGTCAGCGGTACGCCTACTGCAACTCTATCCTCTGTCAGCTGTCCATGTTGGAACAGGGCTTGACTGGTGTATTCGAGAAACAGGTGTACGTCATCAAATTTGATTTCCGAAACATAGCCGTTAAAGTTGCCGGAGGACATTTGCTGGTAGTCCTGATTCCAGCCACGCAACAGTTCGGCCTGTTCGTCGAAATCATGTGTTTCCCGGTGATTGACCAGATGCTGGGACGCTGTCCATGGTGCACTTGATTGCATAGTCATGATATAGGCTGAATCGTATTTTTGCAGGAATGCTGTCTAGGTAACAGGCAAGAAACATGCCCGATAAAACGCTGTTTATTGTTAGTTTTCAATGTGATAATTCAGGCAGCTTGCACCATAGGCAGGCATGCTCGTTAATCACGCACTGCGGTGGGTC
Source organism: Sulfuriferula sp. (assembly GCA_031291235.1). GTDB lineage: Bacteria > Pseudomonadota > Gammaproteobacteria > Burkholderiales > Sulfuriferulaceae > Sulfuriferula. The sequence goes on along the minus strand of JARLJL010000006.1, from coordinate 281,196 downwards.
GGAGCGGATGCGTTTGCAGTTTGATGAGCGTAGAAAATGGCGGGATAGAATCTGTGATGTAAATGGAATATTTTCCGGAATATTCCGTCTTCATAGTATGAGGGGGTGCAAAGTGCGGGCTGCGATGCCGCAGCAGGGTTCAACCGCATTGTATGGTTTTATGGGTACGATTTTTTTATTTGATTAAACGGAGACCGATGTAATGGCATATAAAAACAAAGTGTTAAAAAGTTTGTTGGCGGCTGCGCTGTTCGCAGTAGCCAGTGTTTCGGCAACGGTTTATGCTGCCGATGGCGGGGATGCGGCTCAAGTACAAAAAGCCAAAATGAAAGTGGTTTTCCAGGTGAGCGATAACGATCCGCAAAAATGGAATTTAACCCTCAATAACGTCAAGAATTTCCAGAGCGCGCTGGGTAAGGATAACACCGTGCTTGAAATCGTGGCCTATGGGCCGGGTATCAACATGCTCAAATTCGATTCGCAGGTCGGTTCCAGAGTCAAGGATGCTATAGACTCCGGCGTTAAAATTGTCGCCTGCGAAAACACCATGCACGCGCAAAAACTGACGCGTGACGACATGCTGCCTGAAATCGGTTACGTGCCGGGTGGCGTCATCGAGATAGCCCAAAAACAGATGGAAGGTTACGCGTATATCCGGCCTTAAACTGCCGGCGCGTTATACCTGCATAAGCGTTTCCCGGCTGCCGATTGTACGGTAGCCGGTTTCGCAATGATCGTTTCATGCAGCCGTCCGTTGTTCGAATGGACGGCGCTATTTCTATTCTTTCCCCCCGCGATTTCGTCTTATTCTCTCCATCTCCTCGTCTTGAATACCGGATTGTCTGTGCGGTATAAGTTGCGCAAGCCTGTATTCTGAACTATCCTCATTTCTAGCAGCGCATGCAGCTGTTGCGAATTATATAAATAATACAATACGCTAAATCCCTGATTTACCAAGGAGGATAACAATGCAGGCAAATCATTTATTTCCCCTCGCCGGCCATTGACCGAGATCGCCACATCTGCCGGTATTTTCCGGCGTCATTACTGCTAACGGCAGACACATTCCTACAACGGGGGTAAACGGTGAGTCTGATTGCCATATTTCAGGACATGATCGTACGCCGCAAGCTGACGGTTATTGCCATTCTGTCGGCAGGGGTTGCGTTGCTGTTCGCCGCTGTCGTTTCCACCACCCAGCAGTGGGTTGTATATCGCAGCGAACTGATTAATACCGTCAATAGCAATACGGGTATCGTTTCGATCAACAGTGCCGCTGCCCTGCAATCCCGTGATAAAACCTCGGCGCAGGCGACATTGAACGCTTTGCAGACGATAGATTACATCGACTTTGCCGCCATAGAGGACAATGACGGCAAGCTCTTTGCCATTTATATGCATCCCTCCCGGGCGCCTACGCCGTTACGCGAGTTGCTGGCCGATAGCGGGCAGACATTCAGTACAAAGCACATCGATTTGTATCGTCCGGTGATGTTCGGCGGCAAGCGCATCGGCACCATACACGTACAAGCCAGTCTGCTGCCGGTTTACCAACAGCTGATCTGGAATCTGATGTTCATGCTGGCTGTGATGCTGATCGGTCTGGGGATGGTCTGGGCGCTGATAGTCAGGATGCAGCCCAACGTGACAGGCCCCATAGAGCGTCTGCTCGAACTGATGCGTACGGTATCCAGAGACAGGAATTATGCATTGCGCGCGGACGTACCCAGCAAGGATGAGGTAGGTATGCTGGCAAACGCATTCAACGATATGCTGGAGCAGATTCAGCTCCGCGATAACGAGCTGGAACAGCATCGTGCCGAGCTTGAGCGCGAGGTGGCGTTGCGTACCGGCAGTCTGGTCGAGGCGCAACGCATTGCGCATCTCGGTAACTGGGAATGGGATGTCGTGCAGGACAAGCTGTCGTGGTCTGATGAGATATACCACATTTTCGGCCTTGCGCCGCAGCAGTTCGGCGCCAATTACGAGGCATTCATGCAGGCAGTGCATGCCGATGATCGCCAGCATGTTGAACAACAGGTGCGTAACGCATTAACGCAGGGGCATGCGTTCAGCATCGATCATCGCATCTTGCGTCCGGACGGTTCTCTGCGTTATGTGCGCGAGCGCGGCGAAGTGCTTTGCGGGGAGGATGGACAAGCAATCAAGGTGCTGGGAACTGTGCACGACGTGACCGATAGCTGGCTGACAGAAATGGCGCTTGCGGCAAACGAGAAACGTTTCCGCGATCTGGTGGAGCAAAGCAGCGACTGGATATGGGAGGCCGACGCACAAGGGATTTATACCTACGTCAGTCCGCAGTGCAGAACGGTGCTGGGCTATGAGCCGGAAGAAATTATCGGCAAAACGCCGTTCGACTTCATGCCGCAGCCGGAAGCGGAGCGTTTGCTCCCGGTCTTCATGGAGATCGCGCAATCGCAGCAGCCATTCTCGCGTCTGGAAAATATCAATATTCGCAAGGATGGCCGGCAGATCGTGCTGGAAACCAGCGGCGTGCCGATTTTCGACCAGAATAAGGCGTTTCGCGGTTACCGGGGCATGGATCGGGACATTTCCGAGCGCAAGCTGGCGGAAACGGCACTGCGCAAGCAACAGGAATTAACCAGTCAGATTATCGAGACGATTCCCATTCGTGTATTCTGGAAAGACAGGGATTTGCAGTATCTGGGCTGCAATACCCTGTTTGCGAAAGACGCGGGATTAAGCAGTCCCGATGAGTTGATCGGTAAAAATGATTTCGATATGACCTGGAAAAATCAGGCCGAGCTTTATCGCGCCGATGATTTGCAGGTGATGAACTCAGGCATTCCCAAACTTTCGTACGATGAGCTGCAGACGACGCCGGACGGCGGCAGTATCTGGTTGCGCACCTCGAAAGTGCCGTTGCGTAATTCGGCTCATGAAACCATCGGCATGCTGGGTATTTATGAGGACATTACCGAATACAAAAAAATGGAATTGCACTTGCTGGAAAGCGAGGAGCGTTTTCGTCGCGTAGTCGATACGGCACGCGATGCCATTATCTCCATCAATGGGGAAACCGACGAGATTACAGCCTGGAATCCGGCCGCAGAAACGATATTCGGTTACAGCAGGGAGGAGGCAGTCGGGCAATTGTTGCACGATTTCCTGATGCCGGCTCGTTTTCGCGAGGCGGCGCATCGCGGTTTGACGGCTTTTGCGCTTTCCGGGGAAGGCGCTGCGGTTGGCACGACGCAGGAATTGGTGGCTGTGCGCAAGAATGGCGATGAATTCCCTATTGAGCTTTCGCTCTCTGCCATGCAGGTGAATGGCAAATGGTTTGCGACCGGCATAGCGCGCGACATTACCGATCGCAAGCTCATCGATGACAAAATCCGCAAATTGAATGAGGAACTGGAAATCAAGGTAGAAGAACGCACCAGACAATTGCTGGATGCTCAGGAAGAACTGGTGCGCAAGGAAAAACTGGCAGTGCTGGGACAGGTAGCCGGTAGCGTCGGCCACGAGCTGCGCAACCCGCTGGGCGTCATGAGCAATGCGGTTTATTTCCTGCAGACGGTGCTGCCGGATGCGGATGATACGACCAGGGAATATCTGGGGATTATCAAGAATGAAATCGGTGTGGCCGACCGCATCGTCGGCGATTTGCTGGATTCGGTTCGTACCAAGCCGCCTCAGCCTCAGATTATAGCGGCAGCCAATCTGATCGATCAGGTGTTGCGCAAGTGCGATGTGCCTGCCAATGTTGTTATTCGGCAGGATATCCCCGATATGCTGCCGGCATTGCGGGTCGACCCCATGCAGGTCGGACAAGTGCTGCGCAATCTGATCAGCAACGGTATCGAGGCGATGCAGGACGGCGGTGAGTTGACGATACGCGCGAGCGCAGATCCGGCAGCGCAGACGCTCGTCATCAGTGTGCAGGACACCGGTGTCGGCATGACGCCGGAACAGCTGTCCAGACTGTTTCAGCCGCTGTTCACGACCAAGCCCAAGGGTATCGGGCTGGGGCTGGTCGTAGTAAAAAACCTGACGCAGAGTAATGGCGGCAAGGTCGAAGTAGCGAGTGAACCGGGCCGTGGAACGACGTTTACCGTTACGTTGCCCACTGCCGGATCGCCGGAAAATACGGTATGACTATGATGTCGATCCCGACTTCGCCGACGCAAATGCAGCGGGTAGCCGAATGAAATTTGCAGTCAAAATCGGCTTGAGTGCGACGGCGCTATCGCTGATCGTAGGGCCGTTACTTGGCGCCGCTGTGTTTCTGGAAGCGCGTTCGCTATTGCAGGATCATATCGTGCATGAACAAGTGCAAAACGCTACCAGCATTATGCGCGAAATCGATACGACCATGTATCGGGCTTATCTGGATGTCAGCATGATTGCAGCAGATGAGTTGTTGCGCGATGCGGTGGAACATCCGCAGAAACCGGTGTCAGTGCGGTTAAAAGCCGAGTTGGCGGAGCGGGCGCGTTTGACCGGCCCATGGCGGGCCTTGATGGTCTACGATCGAAAGGGGCATGCGTTGTTTGGCCCTAAACCTTTGGGTGAGGAAGTGCTTATTTCAGCCTATCCCGCTAATAAGATCGGTTTCGATCGTGCCCTGAAGGGTGAACTCTATTATTCCGGGCAGATTCTCTGCCCGCGAACGCATCAGCCATTCGTGATCTTCGCTGCGCCAGTTTATGCCCGGGATGATGCCAAGAAAATAGTGGGGGTCGTCATTGCGCAATATCTCTGGTCCTCTATTCAAAGCATACTTGACCATGTAGATCCCGCTGCACAAGTCCATTTGCTGGATTATCAGGGAAATGTGATCGGCCATCGCAGCAAGGATGCGCATATCCCGTTGCGTATACCGCTACTTGCACAACCAGCGATGAAAAACGGTACGGCAAGTTATGGGATAACCACCAATTTTTCTTATGGTGCAGGCGAAATACTGACTGTGGAACTGAAACAAGGCGGTATGCAGGATTATCGCGGCAGCGGCTGGATACTGCTGATGGAACAACCGTTAACCACGGTATTTGCGCCTATCTCGGAAATGGCGCGGAACACATCCATGCTGGTGTTTATTATCCTGCTACTGCAAGCGATATTGCTGGCAATACTGGGCCGGATTTTTTTGCGGCCGTTATCCCAGTTACTCAAAGGCGTGAAACGTGTATCCAGCGGCGATTTCAGCGAAAAGCTGGCGGTGCAGGGCAAAGACGAGCTAGGCGAGCTGGCCAATAATTTCAACATCATGACGCAGCAATTGCGGGAAGCGCAGGATCGGCTGGTGCACAAGGAAAAACTGGCGATGCTGGGGCAAATGGCAGAAAACGTCGGCAATGAATTGCGCAACCCGCTGGGTGTGATAAGCAATGCCGTTTATTACCTGCAGACGGTGCGGCCTGATACCGATGAGGTAACCAGGGAATATCTGGAGATCATCAGGAACGAGATTGCCGGAGCTGAGCGCATTGTGTCGGGTTTGCTGGATGCCGTTCGCACCAATCCGCCACATACTACAATTGTGCAAGTTGCGACGCTGGTAAATCTGACATTGAGCCATTGTGACATTCCTGCTACGGTCAAGGTGATACTGAGCTTGCCCGACGCGCTGCCAGCCATATTGGTTGATTCGCTACAGCTGCAACAGGCACTGCGCAACCTGATAGATAACAGTGTCGATGCCATGCCGGATGGGGGGACGCTGGAAATTCGCGCCGTTGCAAATGACGAAGCGAACACCGTTGCCGTTAGCGTACGCGATAGCGGTGTCGGCATTGCTCCCGAGCATCTCGCCAAGCTGTTTCAGCCCATGTTTACGACCAAATCTCGTGGTATCGGGTTGGGGCTGGTCGTCGTGAGAAATCTGGTAGAGGCCAACAACGGCAATTTGAGCGTGCAAAGCGAGCTTGGTAAGGGAACGACATTCACGCTTGTATTGCCTGCGGTGCTGCAGCAATCTGAGTAGACGAGGTGTTGAACAGACAACGGGTTTTCATCGGAGGCATGATGATAGATGATAATTGTGTTGAATTGCAGCGAAAAATTACTAAGCTGGAACAGCAGCTTCAATCCGATAAACAGCGCCATGCGGCTGATTTGGCAGCGCAGGAAGAATTGATACGTCATGAAAAGTTGGCGCTGCTTGCCCAGGTAGCGGACATCGTCGGCCATGAACTGCGTAACCCGCTGGGCGTGATTAACAACGCCGTGTATTTCCTGCAGACGGTGCTGGCGGAGGCGGACGCTACGGTCAAAGAGTATCTGGGCATTATTAACGGCGAAATCGCTGAAGCCGAGCGCATTGTGTCCGACTTGCTGGATGCCGTTCGCACCAAACCGCCGCAAACCGATATCGTCGATGTTGCTGCGCTGATTGCGCAGACTTTGCCCCGATGCCAGATCCCCGCCGATGTGGATGTCAGACAGCATATCCCGGAAACGCTATCCGCCATCCGGGTCGATCCGGCGCAGATGCAGCAGGTCTTGTGGAATCTGGTGACCAACGCCGTGGAAGCGATGCCTCAAGGTGGCCTGCTGGAGATTACGGCAAGCGAAGATAAGCAAGCGCATAGTGTGCGCATCGACATCCACGACAGCGGTGCCGGCATTGCGCCGGAGCAGCAGAACAGGCTGTTTCAACCGTTGTTTACGACCAAGACGCGGCGCATAGGATTGGGGCTTGCAGTCGTGAAAAACCTGACGCAGGCCAATGGCGGCAAGGTGGCTGTGAACAGCGAATCAGGCAAAGGGGCGACGTTTACCATTATCTTGCCGGCGGGGTCTGAATGAATGTGCTTCAGCCTGGGCAGGAACAACGATAATACTGGAGACGAATGATGAAAATTCTGGTGGTGGACGATGACCGGCGCATCGTAAAAACGACTGCTGATATCCTGAAAATCAAAGGCCATGAGGTGATTACAGCCTATACTGGTGAAGAGGGGGTAGCGCTGGTGAAAAGCGACCCGCCCGATTGCGTGCTGATGGATATCAGGATGCCCGGCATCAGCGGGGTAGAGGCGCTGCGGCAAATGAAGGAAATCTTGCCTGCGCTGCCCGTTGTGCTGGTGAGCGCTTATGCAACCGGGGAAGTGACGGAAGAAGCCAAGCGTGCCGGGGCGTATGCGGTGCTTTCCAAACCGCTTAATTTTCAAATGGTATTGTCATTCCTCTCGCTGCTGCACAAGGAAGAAAATATACTGGTGGTGGATGACGACCCCGCTTTCGGTAAAACCCTGAAAGACATATTGACGCTGCGAGGGTACGAAGTCGAAACGGAAACCGAACCGCGCAAGGTAATGGAGCATCTGGAAAATAACTACAAGCTGGTGGTCGTGCTCGATCTTAAACTGGGTACGGTAGACGGAGTAGAAGTGCTCAAGCAGATACAGGCCAGATATCCGAACAAACCAGTGGTGATGATGACCGGATACCGCGACGAAATGGGAAAATCCATAGAAAAGGCCAGCCAGCTGGGTGCTTATACCTTTCTGTACAAGCCTTTTGAAACCGAGGCGCTGTTCCAGCTGATCGATGAAATCAGGGTGAAGAAATTGCAGAATGCATTGATTTCAGCATAGACTGTAAGTATAACCATTGGTATTTCATGATGAAAACGAAAGCCAAAATACTGATCATCGACGATGACTTGAACCTCAGGAAAACGCTTGCCGATATTCTGAAAATAAAAGGCTACGATACGGTTGTAGCCGCTACCGGCACGGAAGCCATTGCCGCAGTAGAAGGCGCTGCAATCAATCTGGCGTTGATCGACCTTAAGCTTCCCGACATGAATGGCCTCGAGGTGATGGCGCGCATTAAGGCTGTGGCGCCGCTGACGGAGGCGATTATCCTGACTGGGCACGCTTCGATGGAGACCGCGATCGAGGCGACCAAAAAAGGTGCATTTTCCTATCTGCTCAAGCCTTACCAGATGGATGAACTGTTATTGAATATCCAGCACGGTGTGGAACGCCAGCAGGCGCAGGAAGAAATACTGCGTTTGGCCTCGTTCCCGAGATTGTTGCCCAGTCCCGTGATTGAGCTGGATGCTAGTGGGAATATTACCTATATCAATCCGGCAGCAGCCAGACTGTTCCCCGACCTGGCTGTGGCGGGGCTGTCGCATCCGTTGATCGGCGGCTTACCTGCACAAATTGCAGCTTTGCGCGAGAACCGGCAGATGTGCGAAATCGTGCACGAGGTCGAGCTCGATACGGCAGTTTACGAACTGCATATCTCCTATGTACAGGAGGTCGACCTGATCCGTATTTATGCGCTGGATATTACCCAGCGCAAGCGCGACGAGGCGGCTATCCATCTTCTGGCCACGACTGACAGCCTGACCGGCATCTTTAATCGCAGGGAATTTACCTCGATACTGACCGCCGAAGTGGCGCGTGCAAAGCGCTACAATACCCCGTTATCGCTGGTGATGTATGACATCGATTTCTTCAAGCGAGTGAACGACAGTTACGGTCACGATGTCGGCGACTATGTGTTGCAGGCACTTACGCGTCTGGTGAAGCAGAATATCCGTACTGTCGACGTCGTGGCGCGCTGGGGCGGCGAGGAATTCATGCTGCTGATGCCGCAGGCGAATCTGGCGGCGGCTTTCGCTGCAGCGGACAAGCTGCGTCTGGTCATAGCCGATTACCGGTTCGACAAGGCAGAGCATTTGACCGTCAGTTTCGGCGTGAGCGAATATGATCCAGAAGATAATCTGAACGCATTATTGAAGCGTGTAGACGATGCGCTGTATCTGGCCAAACAGAATGGCAGAAATCGTGTTGAAACATTGGTGCGTGAGAAGCTGGTTAATTCGACATGATGAATAAATCGCCCAAATTGCTGGTAATAGACGATGATCCGAATCTACGGAAAACGCTTGCCGACATTCTGCGGACGAAAGGGTACGAGGTAGCGGTAGCAGCAGACGGTGCTGCAGGCATACTGCAATCGCAATGCGATTTTGTCAGCGTGGCGCTGATCGATCTTAAACTGCCGGACATGTCCGGGCTGACGGTGATGTCAGAGATCAAAACCAGGTCGCCGCTCACCGAAGCTATTATCCTGACCGGACATGCCGCGATGGAGTCGGCCATAGCGGCGACCAATCAGGGGGCCTTCTCCTATTTATTGAAGCCCTACAATATCGATAATCTGCTGCAGCATATTCGTCTTGCAGTGGAGCGGCAGCAAGGCCAGCAGGAAATATTGCGGCTGGCATCCTTTCCTCGCATGAATCCGAGTCCGCTCATTGAGCTGGATATGGCCGGCGTGCTGACTTACCTTAATCCTGCAGCCGAACGGAGCTTCCCGGATATGTCCGCGATGGGTATGGCGCATCCCGTGCTTGTCGGGCTTACGGACATCATCGCCGGTTTCCGGCAGCAAGCGCAATCAGAAATCATGCGCGAAATTATGCTTGATGTCACAGCCTACGAACAGTATGTTTATTATGTGCAGGAAAGCGAGGTTTTTCGTATTGTCATGCTTGATATCACCGAGCTCAAGGCAAACGAATTCAAGGTCAAAAAACTGAACGCCATGCTGCTGATACAGCGCGATATCAATGAATATCTGCTGGTCGCCGACAGTGAGCAGCGACTGTTCCAGTCGGTATGCGATTCCCTGAAAAAACTCGACGATGTCGTCGTGGTACTAATTGCGCTCAAGCGGGAAAATCTCAAGCCGGCTCCCGTAGCCTGGGCCGGCATCAGCGATGCCGAATTTGCCGCCATGCGGGCACGTTGCGACGAGCCAGTACAGTATTGCGGCCTGTTTGCGAATGCAGTAGCGGGGATGAAACCCATCATCATCGATAATGCGGAAACGGACGAACAGCTTGCCGACTGGCGCGACATAGTGCTGCAACTGGGTATCAAATCGGCTGCTGCAGTGCCGCTGTCTGCGGATCAGGCGATTATCGGTTCGTTGCTGGTGTTCTCCGGCCGGCAGAGCATGTTCGATACAGATATGGTGGAGTTTCTGGGCGACATAGCCGGCGATGTTGCGATCGGGGTGAACACCTTGCGTTTGGGCCACAAACTCAATGCCACCCTGGCCAATCTGAAGAAATCGCTGGATAGTACGGTAGAGGCTATTTCCCGCATAGTGGAATTGCGCGACCCCTATACAGCCGGGCATGAAAGCCGGGTCGCCCTATTGGCCGGTGCGATCGGCAAGGCAATGGGGCTGCCGGAACGCCAACTCGAAGGTCTGTATGTCATCGGCCATTTGCACGACCTCGGCAAAGTGGCGATACCGGCGGAAATTCTGACCAAACCGGGTAAGCTCACCGTGCTGGAATACGAAATGATGAAAACGCACCCTCAGGCGGGTTACGACATCCTCAAAAATCTGGATTTCCCATGGCCGGTTGCCCAGGCCGTACTGCAACACCATGAACGGCTCGACGGTTCAGGGTATCCGCAAGGACTGAAGGACGGCGATATCATCCTCGAGGCCAGAATACTCATGGTGGCCGATGTCGTCGAGGCCATGTTCGGCTATCGCCCGTATCGTCCCGCACTGGGCCTGAACGTGGCGCTGGATGAAATCAGATCGCACAAGGGGACATTGTATGATGACAAGGTTGTCGATGCCTGCATAAGCGCTTTTACCGAACGGGGTTTCGCATTTGAATGACAGGGACGGAGCAATGCGGCGCATGAACAGGCGGGTTATCAACTATTGTCTGCTGACGTTTGCCATGCTGTTTGGGGTCGCTGCCGGAGCAGCCGACCGTAACGAAGCGCCGGAAGCGGCAACCGGTATACAGCAGCACGTGGCAGTTGTCGCCCGCCACGCCATGGTGGTGGCGGCCAATCCGCTGGCTACGGCAGCTGGTGTAGAGATGCTGCGGCGCGGCGGCAGCGCAGTCGATGCGGCGATAGCCGTGCAGATGGTGCTGGCACTGGTCGAACCCCAATCCTCCGGGGTCGGCGGCGGTGCATTCATGCTGTATTACCGGCACGATCGCGACAAGGTGCTGGCCTACGACGGGCGAGAGACTGCACCTGCTGCGGCGACAGCGGACATGTTTCTGGGCGAGGACGGTTTGCCTGTCAGTTTTTACCATGCGGTGATCGGCGGCAAATCGGTAGGCGTACCCGGTACCTTGCGCATGCTGGCGCTGGCGCATGCGCAGCAGGGTAAATTGCCATGGCGCACGCTGTTTGCGCCGGCCATTGAACTTGCAGAGCGCGGATTCGTCGTTTCTCCGCGTCTGCATGCGCTGGTAGCGCGCGACAAATATCTGCCGTTGCAGGGGGCTGCGCGGGCGTATTTCTATCATGCCGACGGTACGCCCATTGCCGTGGGTGAACGGCTGGTTAATCCGCAGCTGGCTGCGGTGCTGCGGCAGGTGGCGAAGCACGGTGTGCAGGCGTTTTATACCGGGAAAATTGCGCGGGATATCGTGGCTACGGTCCACGCGCATCCGACCAATCCCGGTTTGATGAGCATGGCCGACTTGGCCGGGTATAGGGCTGTACTGCGTACGCCGGTATGCGGCAACTACCGGATTTACGTGGTGTGCGGTATGCCGCCGCCGAGCTCCGGTGGTGTGACGCTGTTGCAGATATTGGGTATCCTGGGATCGTACGACCTGGCAGCCTTGCAACCGGAGAGCGCCGCGGCGGTACATCTCGTCAGCGAGGCCGAACGGCTGGCATTTGCCGATCGTAACGTGTATCTGGCGGATGACGATTTTGTCAAGGCGCCGGTTGCCGGCATGATCGATAAAACCTATTTGCAGCAGCGTGCTGCACTGATCGATCCGCAACACAGCATGGCGGTAGCCGCGCCCGGTACGCCGCCGGGCGCAATTACCGGCATGGCCCGGGATAATGCGCTGGAATTGCCCTCTACCAGCCATATTTCCATCGTTGATCGCTGGGGTAACGCGGTTTCCATGACCTCGTCGATAGAGGATGCATTCGGCAGCCGGCATATGGTAGACGGGTTTTTGCTGAATAACGAGCTTACCGATTTTTCGTTTGCGCCCGAACAGGACGGCAGGCCGGTGGCGAATCGCGTGCAGCCCGGCAAGCGCCCGCGCAGCTCGATGACGCCGACACTGGTATTCGACCGGCAACACCGCTTGCTGGATGTTGTCGGTTCGCCGGGCGGCAGCACCATTATCAACTATGTCGCCAAAACGCTGATAGGCGTGCTTGACTGGCATCTGGATATGCAGCAGGCGGTAGCGCTGCCCAATTTCGGTAGCCGTAACGGGCCTGTCGAACTGGAGCAAGGCACCGCGCTGGAGGCTCTGCAACCGGCATTGCAATCCATGGGGCATGAGATCAAAATCGGAGAAGCCAACAGCGGGCTGCATGGCATTCAGCGCACGGCTGGCGGCTGGCTGGGCGGAGTCGATCCGCGCCGCGAAGGCATGGCGGCAGGGTATTGATGGATAAAGGTGATTGATGAAATTGATCGCAATAGTGATGTTGTCGCTGATGTGTACGCAAGTCTGGGCCGGGCCGGCAGCCTGGTATCGCTGGCGCAGCAAACTCACCGGTGAACTGGTGTGCCGGCAAACTTCGCCGGGGCCGGGGTGGGATAGAGCGATAGGACCGTTCAAGGACCCCCGCTGCGAGTTTCTGATGCCGCGTCACTAGCGCGACGATATACAGCTTGTCGCCAGATGAGCGATCCGGCATGATGGGTCGTCGGGGCGGTTTCCCGGCTTACGAGGGAAGGCGCGTTTATGGCAGGTACAAACAAGGCGGCAGCGTCCGGACAGGTTCCCCGCCTGACGCCGGAGATGCGTGCAGATCTGGCGGTACGCATTATCATGCGGTATTTGCTGACTGCGATGCAGGCCAATGAGGCTGGCGTGCATGCAGGCACAGATGCGGAATGCCTGCACGATTTTCGCATTGCCGTACGGCGCCAGCGCTCCCTGCTTGGTCAGATCCGCGGCACTATACCGCAACGCATCCGGCAGCGGCTTGATAACGGATTTGCCTGGCTGGGCGAAATCACGCGCGAGGCGCGCGATCTGGATGTATATCTGCTCGATCTTATGGACGATAACAACAGCCTGCTTGCCGGATTCGGACAGGAACTCGATCCTTTGCGCGAATTTTTTCGGCACCGGCAGCTGCTGGCGCATCGGCAACTGTCTGCAAGCCTGGAATCGGCGCGCTATGCGCGGCTGATGACGGCCTGGAACGCCTATCTCGATACGCCGCCAACGGTGCGCAGCAGTTTGCCCGATGCGCGACATCCGGTACTGGCGCTGGCGAATCAACGTATACGGCGCATGCTGCGGCGTGTTATCAAACAGGGCAAGGCTGTCGATACCGACAGCTCGCCGCAGGATCTGCACGAATTGCGCAAATCCTGCAAGAAATTACGTTATCTGATGGAATTGTTTCAAAGTCTGTATCCTGTCGCTGGATTGCGGCAGCCCGTCAAGGCGTTGAAGGGCTTGCAGGATAGTCTCGGCGAATATCAGGATTTGCAGGTGCAGATGGGATTTCTGGCAACGTTCCGGCAATCCGTAGCGCCGGATACCGGGACCTTGCGGCGTGCGCTGGCGGCAACAGAGGCGCTGTCGCGCAAGCTGGAAAAACGTCAGAACAAAGTACGTCAGGCGCTTCGCCTTCGGTTCGATGCATTTGCAGAAGAGAAATATCAGCGGGATTTCCGGCGCGTGTTCAGCGCGGATGACTAAAGGAGGCGCACTTATGTTTCGTGATCGTCTTGACGCGGCGCAGCAACTGGCCGACAGCCTGCAGCAATACCGCGGCAAGCACCCGCTGATACTGGCCATACCGCGCGGCTCCGTGCCGATGGCGAAGCTGATTGCGAAGCGCCTGGAAGGGGATTTCGATGTGGTGCTGGTACGCAAGCTACGCGCGCCGTACAGCCCGGAATTTGCGATCGGCTCGGTTGACGAGAGCGGTTGGCGCTACATTGCGGATTATGCGGCATCGGTAGGCGGCACACCCGAGTACATCGCTACGGAGACGCAGGTGCAGCTGGACACCATACGCCAGCGCCGTGCGCTATATACCCCGATACGTCCGCCGCTTGATCCGGCTGATCGTATCGTTATCGTAATCGACGACGGGCTGGCAACAGGGTCCACCATGATTGCTGCGTTGCACGGCCTGCGAGCCAGACATCCGGCTAAACTGATATGTGCGGTACCCGTATCGCCGGAGGATACGCTGGCCAAGGTGCGGCAATATGCTGATGAAGTGGTGTGTCTGGAAGTGCCTGAATACTTTCAGGCGGTGGGACAGTTCTATGAAGATTTTCCGCAAGTGGAAGACGAAGAGGTAATCGCCATGCTGCATGAAAGTGCAGCGGATTAGCCAGCCTTGATGCGTACGCCCGGTTTGATCAGATCGCCGGGATAGATGATGACTTTTTCACCAGGCTGCAGACCCTGATTCAGCATCGCATTCAGCCCGCTACGCCGGGCAATTGCTACCGTCCGGATTATTGCCCGCCCATTTTCGGCAACGAATACAGCCCATTGTCCATCCTTGCGGAACAATGCGCTTACCGGAACCCGGACGGCGTCATCGGCGCTGAATACGATGATACTGGTGTCAACCTTGTAACCGTCACCGAGATGTTGCCATTGCGTTGCCGGAGAGGTGAGGTCGATGATGACGTTGACACGCTGCTCTTCGACGCCAAGCGCGGAAATTTTGGTAAAGGCAGAAGGCTCGACCAGTCGCACCCGCCCCTGTAAACCGGCTGTTTGATCCCCGGCGCTGATGTTTACAGCAGCGCCGGGTTTGATCATGGTGGCATCACTGGTAAGTACATCTACTACAATTTCCAGATCTTGCGGGTTGCCGATTTCCAGCAGCGGTGCACCAATTGCTACGATACCTTCGCTTTCCTGATTTACTTTCAGTACTTCACCCGCTATCGGGGCGATGACCGGCCATGTCTTGCCTGACTCAGCGCCGTTTTTCAATTGCAACAAGGCTGCCCTGGCGGTGGCGACATCGTGCTGGGCAGCAAGGGCTGCATACCGCATGGCTTCCAATTCCCTGGTGTTGAGCTGGACTTCCAGTTCGGATTGTTCGAGTTGGGCCGGCGAAATGAAATGGCTGGCAGCGAGCGTCCGGGCGCGTTTCAAGTCAGCGATGGATTTATCCAGCGCGACCCTGGCGCGCGCGACCGTGGCGACGGCACGGGCCTGCTGGGCTTGAGCCGATCCTGCCCGTTCGTTCAGCTCGGCTGTCGAACGCACATCGAGTAATGCCGGCATGCTGGGCTGTATGGTGGCGATAATCTGGCCACGGCGGACATGGTCACCGGCTTTAAGCGTAATGCGTTGTAATTTCCCCAATAACGGTGCCGAGACGACATAGCGTTCGCGTATGCGGGTTTTACCGTCCTCCTCGACGATTTGCTGGAAGTTGCCTCGAGTGACGGTAGCAAGCTGTACGGTGACCGGTTTGGGCAGAAAGGCCCAGACCAGGGTGGCAATAGTGCCCAATATGGCGATCAGGATGAAAAGTCGTTTGCCCCAGTTCATATTGTTTTATTCCCTTGTTTTCAGCACGCCTACCAGATCCAGTTGGTCGATGCGATGGCGTACGACAAGCGCACTGACGATGCCTGCGGCTAGCGTGATGAGCACAGCATAAGCATAGGTGCGCGGTGCTATGATAACCGGAATCGAGATGGTTTCGTTATGCGTCAGGTTCACCAGCAGTAGCGCGAGCAGGTACCCCAGCCATAGTCCGAACGGAATTGCCAGTATGAGTTCTACCCCCAGCTCGCCAAGCAACAGCGTGGAGACTTCGCGGCGGGTAAAGCCGAGCACACGCAGGCTGGCAAGCTCCCATGCCCGTTCTGCCAGCGCGATACGGGCGCTGTTATAGACCACGCCGACGGTGATGGCAGCGGCAAAGGCGGTGACAATGCTGGTAAATACCAGGATATTCTTTGCGGAGGTTTCTTCAAAGCTTTGCAATGCCGAAGCCTTGAAATTGACAGTGGCGATTTTGGGTGTCGCTTTGGTTTCCGCATTGAATGCCTGTAGCCGGTTACGGTCTAGTACTACGGCCACCGAGGATATGCTGTCGCCTTCATCCAGCATGCGGTTGAGCGTATGCAGATTCATGTAAACCGACAGTCCGAGCAGGTCGTCGACCACGCCGGTTACCAGTACGTTTTTCTTGATGCGGTTGCCTTCCAGTACTTCCACCTGCAAGTGATCTCCGGGGCGGACGCCGAGTTTTTGCGCCAGCCGGTCGGTGAGCAGTACGCCGTCTGCCGGGATGATGATGGGGCGCTGCTTGCTGTCCAGCGGCCGGCGCAGTTCGGCAGTTTCCGGCAGGCCGGAAATAGTGGTGAGATAGGTCAGATGCTCGGCGCGCAGGCGTACAGGTACGCTACGCGAGCCCTCGGCGAACAGCACGCCGGGCAGGTGGGCGATGGCGTACAGTCCGCGATGATTTACCGCATTGGTAAACGTGATTTGCGCATCCTCGCGTTCTGCTTGAGTGAATTGCACGGTAATCAGGTAATCAATGGCATCGCGCCAGAATGTGCCAGATATGATAATGGCGACGGAACAGGCAATGCCGAATGCTGTCAGCAAAGTACGTAGCGGGCGGCGCTCCAGCGTGCGGATGATCATGCGCACTTGCGGCGACAGGAATTTTTCCAGCCCCAGGTGTTCCAGCAGCATGCGGCGGAACTCGGTGGGCGCTGGTGGACGCATGGCCTCGGCTGGCGCCAGCCGCATGATGTTGCGCATGGTATTGAATGCGCCGCCCAACGCCGCAATCAGGCTGATGCTGGCTGCGGCCAGCGGTATCCAGGGCTGGACGCGGTAGATCAGTTTGGGGAAGTGGAAAAATGCGGTATACATTGAAGTGAGCTGGTAACCGAGCCATGCTCCGAGCAGGACTCCCATGAAAATACCCAGACTCACGATCAGCAGCACCAGTTTGAAATAATGCGCTGCGATTGCTGTGTTGGCATAACCTATGGCCTTGAGCGCAGCAATTTCGCCACGCTGGGTTGCAATCTGGCGGGACAGTACGACATTGAGCAGAAATGCGGCGACGCCGAGGAAAATGATGGGGAAGACGGTAGACATGGTCTTCTGCTGACTGATTTCCTGACTCAGCATCTTGTTGGAGGGCTGTTCGTCGCGGCCATGGGCACCCAGTGCGCCATAGGGTTCCAGCAGCCGGTCCAGCGTATCAATGATGGCACGTTCGTTCGCACCCGGCATCATGCGCAGTACGACGTGATTAAACGCGCCATCCATATCGAATGCGCTGGCCAGGCGTTTCCGGTTCATCCAGAACACACCGAAGCCGCGGTCGTCGGGCAGGACGCCGCCGAGGCTGGCATATACGTATTCCGGCGAGAGCACTATGCCGACGATAGCCAGTTGTTCGCGCTTGCCGTTCAAGATGGCGGCGAGCTTGTCGCCGGGCTGCAGTTTGCGCGCCTTGGCAAAAGCCTCGGAAACAAGGACCTCGTTGCCATGATCCGGTTCTACCATGCGGCCCTGACGCAGGGTGAGCCGATTCAGGCGCGGCTGCCCGCTGTCGGGCAGCCCTATCATGCGCCCGATCACCGGTTCGGCCACGTTGGGAATATCCAGCGTGACATCGGCCATGACGGTGGTTTCGACATCCGCCACGCCGGAAATCTCGGTGATCTGATTGATCATCGAGTCGGGTGCGCGTTTGATGTCGGCAAAGATGTGGGCAAAGCGGGCGGTTTCGTAATAGGACTGACGCGACCAATTCAGTGAGTCGTAGGTCGTGATTTGGGAAATGAATGCGCCTATGCCTGCTGCAACCACCAGCGCAATGGTAAACGCCTGGCCCTTCATATTGGCCAGGTCGCGCAGCAGTTTGCGGTCGAGCGCTTTCACCAGGACAGCTCTGCCGGAGTGAGTTTGTGCGGGTTTTGTTCAACAGCTACAACCTGCCCGTTGGCAAGGCGCATGATACGGTCTGCCATGCCGGAGATGGCGGCGTTGTGGGTGATGACGATAGCAGTGGTGCCCAGTTCCTGATTGATCCTGGCAATCACTTCCAGCACTACCTTGCCGGTCTGGTAGTCCAGCGCACCGGTGGGTTCGTCGCACAGCAATACGTCGGGGCGCTTGGCGATGGCGCGGGCAATGGCGACGCGCTGCTGCTCGCCGCCGGATAGCTGCGAGGGGAAATGATTCATGCGCTGTTCCAGACCGACCAGTTGCAGTGCGGCTTCCGGCGTCAGCGGGTTGGTGGCGATGTCGGTGACCAGCGCCACATTTTCGCGTACGGTCAGACTGGAGATGAGGTTATAGAACTGGAACACAAAACCCACGTGCTCGCGCCGGTAGCTGGTGAGCTCGCGTTCATCGGCAGTAGATAGATTATGGTCGCGCCAGCGTGCTTCGCCGGAGGTGGGTGTGTCCAGGCCGCCCAATATGTTGAGCAGTGTGGATTTTCCGCTGCCGGAGGGGCCGAGCAAAACGACAAACTCGCCTGCGTAAATTTCCAGATCAACGCCGCGTAATGCCGGGATTTCCACCTCGCCCATGTGATAGGTTTTGGTGAGATTGCGGGCGATGAAAACAGTATCCAGAGGTGTCTGCATGAGCTTCAAGTGTTGCGAACATGGGTCATGGCGCAGTATCGCATACTGTCGGGATTGCGATGAAGAAGTGTGTTTTGTATTGAATATTATTCAGGCTGCTTGCAGATATTGTTTCAGCCAGACTGTTGTCTGATAGGCGACCTGTTCGCGTGTGCCTGTTTCCTCGAACAGATGCGTCGCGCCCGGAATAATGGTCAGGGCTTTGGGGCAATCCATCTGTTCATAGGCATTTTGGTTGAGCTCGATGACCGGGTAATCGAAGCCGCCGACCAGCAATAACGTCGGTACGTGTATATTTTGCAGCGTGCCGCTGCCGGCCAGATCGACGCGACCGCTACGCGACACGACTGCTGCAATTGGGTGTGGGGAATCCACGGCGGCCTGTAGCGCCACCGCAGCACCGATGCTGGAACCGAAATAGGCGATGGGCAGGTGTTGCGTGGCCGGTTCCTGGCTGACCCATTCCGTGGCGTCCAGCAGGCGTTTGGTTAGCAGCGGGATGTCGAATTGGGACTTATAGAGCAGATCTTCCTGCGGCGTCAGCAAATCGATCAGCAATGTACCTATGCCCGCGTCGCGCAATACTCTGGCGACATAATTGTTACGCGGGCTGTGGCGATTGCTGCCGCTGCCGTGCGCGAACAGCACGATGCCCTGCGCGTTTTCCGGCAACTCCAGCAGCGCTTCTATGCGCAAGTGATCGCTGGGAATACGAACGAGTTGTTCCAGTGCGCTGGTCATCATGAGTCTCCTGTTATTATTTTCAGTATCATGCCGGAACCCGATTGATCGCAATCGGGATACGTTGTCTGCCGAAATGGCCGGGCTGGGCGTCGAATCTCCCGGCTATGCGGCTGCCGCAATCGGGGCAGCAGCCGTCCGCCGTCAACCGGTAAGTGTTGATCTGGTACCAGTCGCGCACGATGAGCGGGGCATGACAATCCGGGCAGAAAGTGGTGTCGCCTTCGATGTGATGTACGTTGCCGGTATAGACGTAATGCAGCCCCGCGCGCAAGGCGATGTCGCGCGCGCGTATCAGCGTGGCGGCAGGCGTCTGCGGGATGTCCGGCATTTTGTAATCGGGGTGAAATGCCGAAAAATGCAGCGGTACGTCCGGCCCCAGTTGTTGCATGATCCACTGGCACATGGCGCTGATTTCCTCATCGCTATCGTTCTTGCCGGGAATGAGCAGGGTGGTGATTTCAAACCAGACATCGGTTTCGTGCCTGAGATAAACCAGCGTATCCAGCACCGGTTGCAGCTGCGAGCCGGTGAGCTTGAAGTAGAAATCCTCGGTAAATGCCTTGAGGTCGACATTGGCGGCGTCTATCCTGCTGTAAAAATCGCGCCGTGCCGCAGCGTGCATATAGCCTGCGGTGACTGCAACGGTTTTGATGCCGCGCGCATGGCAGGCGTCGGCCGTGTCCATCGCGTATTCGGCGAAGATCACCGGGTCGTTGTAGGTGAAGGCCACGCTTTTGCAGCCGCTACGTTCAGCGGCGATGGCTATGGTTTCAGGCGCGGCCTGATCCATCAGGCTGTCCATGTCCCTGGACTTGCTGATGTCCCAGTTCTGGCAGAATTTGCATGCCAGATTGCAGCCTGCGGTGCCGAACGAGAGCACGCTGCTGCCGGGGTAGAAGTGATTGAGAGGTTTTTTTTCTATCGGGTCGATGCAGAAACCCGATGAGCGACCATAAGTGGTCAATACGATTTGATTGTTCTCGCGCATGCGCACGAAACAGGCGCCGCGCTGACCTTCGTGCAGTTTGCAGTCGCGCGGACACAGGTCGCACTGGATACGGCCGTCGTCCAGTGCGTGCCAGTATTTGCCCGGATGGTGTGGTGTGGTCATGGTCTGGTGTTCACCTCCTGATCGCGTTCTTTCCACTTGCTCACGGTGTAGCGGGATAGCCGGATACCAGCATCCCAGAAGCGCGGGTCTAATCCTGCTTTGCGTTTCAGATGTGCCATGAATTCGACCGGGTCGGGCAGTTGTTCCCAGACCTGCGGTAAAAAGGTGCTGCGGTAACGGCCGAATTCCAGCACGATGCCGTCGATTTCCGGTCGCAACTGGGCCAGCGCATCCGCTTCGCTGTGAAAGCTCATGTCTTGCATGACGGATAACAGCGATACCTCAACTTCAGTATAGTTCAGTTCCGCTCTTGTCAGTGGCGGAAAACGCGGGTCGTGAAATGCAGCTGCATGTGCATTGGCCTTCACATCGGCGAGTAGCGAGCGATGCGCTTCCAGCGTGCCGATGCAGCCGCGCAATTGCTCGTGTTGCGTGAGTGTGACGAAACAGGCGCGGTGCTCATGCAACCAGCTGTAGTCTTCGTTGGCACGGTAAGGCTGCCCGAGTTGTTCAGCGATGGCCGCGCGTGCGATCGGCAGCAGGATTTGTCCCCGGTCAGTGGGCATGGTCGGCGTCTTCCATGAAAGCGAATGAGGCATAGCCGACCACGTGCGATTTGTCGCCGGCGGTGTCGCCCGAATTACGCAAGTCCAGCAATATCGGTTGCAGATGGTGACGCTTGGCGGCCAGCAGCATGCCATTGATAGGCGTGCCGCCGCAGGCTTGTTCATGGCTGAGCGGGCCGTGCAATTCCAGTATGCGTTGCGCTGTTTGCTGATCTACGGCTTGTGCCGTTTCATAAGACAGGAAATGCGACAGGTCGGAGCTGATGACGATCAGGGTTTCCGGACCGCCCCATAGTGCATTCAGCACTTCGGCGATTTCCGCCGGGGTGGCATCGCCTACCGCCAAGGGTACCAGACTGAAATCGCCCAGCACCGATTGCAGAAAAGGCAGCTGCACTTCCAGCGAATGTTCCCAGGCATGGGCGGCAGCACTGGTGACCACTTGCGGCATGGTGTTCAATAGGGCGACGGCGTTGTGGTCGATGGGGATATTGCCCAGCGGCGTGGCAAAAGCGTCGGCGTCGGGCAGGGCAAGACCGTGTACCGCCACGCGGTGTACCGGGCCGAGCAGCACCACGCGGGTGATTTTGCCGCGTCCGGCAGCCAGGCTGGCGTAAGCTGCGGCGGCCGTGGTGCCGGAATAGATATAACCGGCATGAGGCACTATGATGGCTTTGGGAATATCATTCTGGGGTACGGCTGCCGTAAGCAGGGTCGTTACATCCCGGGCCAGGATATTGGCTTGATCCGAATAAAAGGTGCCGGCGACGGCAGGTGGGCGAATTCGGTACATGACGGCGATCTCCAGTGAGGAAGAGCATACTGGTTAGATTTAGGTGCTACGCTAAAATTCAAGTGTCTGTACATAATATGCTCATGGAGCGCGATGATGCCAGCTGATGCCAATTCGAAAACAGCCCGCGTATTTTTTGCGCTATGGCCCGATGCCGATATGCGGATTGCGCTCGACCGCTTGAGCGGAAAAATGCATGCGCTCTGCGGCGGGCGGCGTACGCGTGCAAATGCCATGCATATTACGCTGGCATTTCTGGGCGAGGTGCCGGAAGCGCGTCTCGCCGGGCTGCAGACCGTCGCTGCGCAAGTCCGTTGCGGCGGGTGCGATATAGCGCTGACGCATCTGGGCTGGTGGCCGCACAGTCGTATTGCCTGGGTAGCGCCAGCTGTTACGCCGCAGGCGTTGAGCGGGCTGGTGCATGAGTTGCAGACCCTGTTGGAAACAGCGGGTTTCCATTTCGATGAGCGCGCCTATTTTCCGCATGTGACTTTGTTGAGGCATGCCGATTGCCGGCAACCGCCGGCGGAAATGGCTGCCCTGTCGTGGGCGGCGCGGGATTTTGTGCTGGTAAAGTCGGTTTTGACCGAACACGGTCCGGTCTACGACGTCATAGGGCGGTGGCAGCTGGCTGCTGGTTCTTGCACTTAAATGCAATGGGGTAGTCAGTCGGTTAATTTTTATGATATCCCCAGTCTGCGCCTCGAATCTGCACGGGTATGGCGGTATCGGGCGTGGCGGGGCTGGCATTGACACGGTTGCGGCCGGTTGCTTTGGCTGCATATAGCGCTTGGTCGGCAGCGGCGATCAGTGCGTCGCCGCTGCCCCCGTCGTGTGGAAATGTCGCAACGCCGAATGAAACCGTTACTGCGATCTGTGTTGTACCGTAATCGACAGGGGTAGCCGCTATTGTCTTGCGCAATTGTTCAGCGCGTTCGATGGCGTTGTGCTTTGCCATTTGCGGCAGAACCAGCAGGAATTCCTCGCCGCCATAGCGACAGTAGATGTCGCTGCTGCGTGCGTGTTGCTTCATCAGCGTGCCGAACGTGCGCAATACTGCGTCGCCGGCAAGATGTCCGTAGCTGTCGTTGATGGTTTTGAAGTGGTCGAGGTCGCCCATGATAATGCTGATGGGGTGTCCGTGACGCTGCGCCGCGATCAGTTCTCGGTCCAGTGTTTCCTCGAGATGATGGCGGTTGTAGAGTCCGGTTAATGCGTCGTGCGTAGACTGTTCGCGCAGCATTTCCTGCAAGGCGTTCACCTCCTGTTCCGCGCGAGTGCGTTCCGTCACGTCGATAACCAGGCTGATCAGTACACGCTTGCCGCCCATGTTCATGGCGCTGGCGTGAAATTCGATATTGATGACGGTGCCATTCTTGCGCAGGCCGCGAAATACGGTGCCGAGCCGCTTCTTGTCACCGCTGAGATGCTTGCGCATATGCTCTGCGACTAGCGGGCGGTCGCTCTCGAATATGGTGTCCAGCGGCGCAACATGGCGAATTTCCTTTGCAGTGTAGCCGAAAATCTTGTTGAACTTGGGATTGGTATAGATGAATTTGCCGTCTTCGATGATGAGGATGCCGACCAGTGACTGGTTTGCCAGTCCGTGGAACTTTATCTCGGATTCGCGCAAGGCGCGCGTGATTCTTTCGTTGTCGCGCAGTGCGGTTTCCAGTGCGATGGTGCGTTTGCGCACCCGTTCTTCCAGCATGACAGTGACCTGAAACAGACCGAAGTCGGAGACCTGAACGCTGGTGCTGCGTTCGGCGCGATCCATCAGTGCGCGGATGATTTTATTGAGCCGGGCGATTTCATCCAGCAAAGCAGACTCGTCTGGATGTTCTCCCGGCAATTTCTGGTCAGGCATCATGGGTCTCCGTCGTTTTGCTGCCTATTGCAACCCCAACCAGCGTCTGACTGACATGTATGCCATGAAACTGTTCGCCGTAGGTATTGAAGCCTATCGTGTTGTTGCGCTGAAAAATTTCGTTAACACGATCTTTAAGGGCGCTGTGTGAAATTTCCAGTTTGCGTAATATGCAGTCGCAACCGAGGACGAGTTGCGGCGGACCGATTTCCGTATTGATTTGCGTAAAGGTTTGCTCCAGGTTTTCCAGCAAATCGACCCCTTTCGCCAGCCTGAGCACCAGCCCGCTTTCGATAGCACAGAAGAAGGTCAGGCTGTTGTCGGGATTGACCTTCTGGATGGCGCGTACATAGCTCATGCCGTCTATCATGACGACGACCGGCCAGGCAGCAAAGCATTCGGGTGTAAGGTCGTGCGTATCGATACCGACGATACGTGCGTATTCCTGCGCGGCGGGTAGTCCGTTGATTTCATTGACGATGCGATTGGCGCTGTCGGCTTCGGTGACGACCAGTCTTTCGTCGGTAGCGACAAAGTGCTGCGTCTTGAATAGCGTGAACGGCAAGCTTGTGGTCAGCAGTATCACGACTGCGCTATCGTTGTAAAAACGGCCTTCGTAATAAACGTGGGTGCTGCCAAAATTCAGACCGTCGCCCGCCGAACCGCCTATCAAGGGAAGTCTGCCCAGCGCATGTTGCAAAGTACGGGTTACCGGTTCTTCGCGTACCGACAGGCCGTCGATTAGCAGCAATGCGAAAGTATTGTCCGTGTTGGCTTGCGGCGCGCGGCTCTCCAGCCGTTGCAATAATTCCTGGGCGAAAGTTTGCCCGGCGGCAATAGCGAATTGCTGCAGGTGGTTGATGCAGCCGGATACGGCGCTAAAACTGCCGGCGGGAAAGCTCGCTCCGGTCAGGCTGTGTTCCTGATAACCGGCGGGGCCTATTTCTCCCGCCGTGGTGCAGCCTACGACCTGTATTCCGGCAAATAAACGCCGCATTTCGCGGGCGAGTATTGCCAGATCGAATTTGCTGGAGCAGAAAAAGATAACCAACGCTGTGTCCGGCTGCGTTACCTGGGCATGAAACTCGCGCACGGCCTCGCGTTCGTCGGTTGAGCAGGATTGAGCCCTGCGGATGCGGGTCTGGCTATCCATGTGCGTATCCTTCTTATTATCCGCGCCGTTTTACTGACGATAGACTGGCGGTGTGGATTTTTGGTTATTTTCTGCCGTTTGATTAGTAGCATAGCCAAGTAACACGGGATCAGCAAGATAGTTTTGTAGCGATTGGTTCGTAATGGGAATGGCGTGGAATATTTGATTGGCAGTATTTTATAAAGTTTGGTTATATCGTTGTTTATGTCGTGAATATTTTAGATTGCCAGGTTGGCGGGTATCGGTTGATTCAATACCGATGAGAGTGCAGGCCGGCAATTGCTGCCGGCCTGTGCATTTATAAATAAATGCAGTGCGATAATCGCCCGGTTAATTCTTGCGGGGCGAATCGAGTGTAGTCTTTTTCTATGGTGTCGCTGATCAGGTCGCGTACGTGGGTGCTGAATTGATTATTAAGCAGTCCGATGAACGGCGCCGAGGCGACCAGAATGATGCGGTCGAAGATATTGCTGGTGCGTCCGTGCTCCAGTACCTGCGCCAGTTCCTGGGCAAATTTTCCGGCTTCATTATGTTTGGGTTGCGAGGCGGGTACGAAAGCGCCGTGACCATTGCCCTGGCTTCTGTTATGGCCGGGTCGGTCGGATACGAGCTCCGTACTTTTTTCTCTGCTTTCCGGATGGTTGAATTCCTTGATGAGCTGCAAACCTTTTTTGATGCCGTGGTTTGCATATAAACGAGCAAAACTGGCGTTGGCGATTAAAATCCAGGTAGTGGTCATTGTTTCTCCAGGTAGCAAGTTGAAAAAAACTGCGGGCAAGTCATGCAGCTGTCTGCGTGTTTGCCTGCAGTCGGCGGTGGCAGCCTGCTTGTAGCAGACGTGCCGATATGGAAACTGCAGCCGGCCGCGTGCACCAGCTGTCGTTCCCAGGTTATACATACAGAATATTTTCGAGATGGCTGGCCAGATCGCGTTCCGCGAGATGTGTGTAATCCTTTTCCACCGTGTCGGTGGTCAGCGAGCGTACATGCATGTTCAGCTGTTTGTTCAGTTTGCCCATGAAGGGGTTCGAGGCAACCAATATGAGTCGTGCGTAATGGTTGCCGGTACGGCCGGTTTCAAGTTCGTGGGCCAACTCGGTAGCGAATTTGTCTTCCTCGTGCTGCTTGGGATCGGTAGTCTGGGAATATGCGCCGTGCGCTCCGCCGTCCGTCTGATAATGTCCGGGGCGGTCTGTTATCATCTCCCCCGTTCTTTCACGGCTTTCGACATGCTGAAACTGTTTCACCAGTTCCAGTCCCTTGTGCGGGCCGCGATTGGCGTATAAGGCTGCAGTGCTCGCATTTGCAACCAGTATCCATGTGGTCGTCATTTTGGCCGCCCTTTTAATTATGTCTTTTTTAAGACTAGCAAGTTTCCGTCGTTTTACAAGGCGGTCTTGAGCAGGCTGGACATGTCTGCAGGCAATAAGGGTTTGCCTGAATAGGCGAGTGCGGCGATGTGCCGGGTTAACCGTTTATTGCCGGGTTTGTTGCGTTAGCGTATTTAATTGGGACAATAACGAATCTCTTAATGCATGAAGCTCGTTCAGTCTGTCCAATGCAGCCTGGTGCTGACCATGCAGACAAAGGTCGGCAAGTTGTACGGCCAGATCATGCCCTTGCCGGTGGAGTTGTTCCAGTTCCCGGAAACCCGGCAGCTTGCCGTAGCGTGCCAGGCCTTCGGCATCCAGCCAGCTGCCGAATCTGCATTGGTGGTGATTCATCGGCGGCGGTGAAATGCATGCGCCCTTGAGGAAGTCCTCGGTAGCGGTGACCCATGCGCGAT
This sequence comes from Sulfuriferula sp., assembly GCA_031291235.1. Taxonomy (GTDB): domain Bacteria; phylum Pseudomonadota; class Gammaproteobacteria; order Burkholderiales; family Sulfuriferulaceae; genus Sulfuriferula. Next base: position 254,570 of record JARLJL010000006.1, on the reverse strand, counting down.
GTTCTACCCCGGCCAGCAGCAGCGGGAAATCGTCGCGACTGACTGCACGCAGGTTGTCCCAGGCCGGGTCCGGGCGCCAGGTTGCTACCCAGTCCGGCAATTCATGCGCCGGCATGGGGCGGGCGATCGCGTAACCTTGAGCCAGATCGCAGCCCAGTTGCAGCAGCATGGCGCCGTGTTGCACGGTTTCTACGCCTTCGGCGATGACCTGACGGCGGAAAGCGCTGGCGAGGCCGAGTATTCCGCCCAGAATGGCGATATCTTCCGGGTTGTCCAGCATGCCGCGGACAAAGCTCTGGTCGATCTTGAGCTGGTTGACCGGCAGGTGTTTCAGATAGGTCAGCGAAGAGTAACCGGTACCGAAATCGTCGAGTGAGAACATGACGCCGATCCCGCGGCATTCTTCGATGATGCCGGATATCCGGGACATGTCTTCCAGGGCGCTGGTTTCCAGCACTTCCAGTTCTATGCAGCATGAATTGATGTCCGGATGCGCTGCCAGCAGGGCACGCAGGCGATCGACGAAATCGTGGCGCTGTAACTGGCGTGCAGCAATATTGACGCTGACCGGAATGTCGAGGCCGCGCGTGTGCCATTGCGACATCTGGCCCAGTGCCGTATCCATGACCCATTCGCCGAGCTCCACCATTAACGGATTATCCTCGATGATAGGCAGGAATACCGCCGGCGATAGCAGCCCCTGTTCCGGATGTTGCCAGCGGATCAGCGCTTCGGCACCGATCACAGCGCCTGTGCGCATGTTTACTTTGGGCTGGTAATGCAGCACCAGTTCGCCTTCGGCGAGGGCGTGACGAATACGTTCGATATTTTCATGATGGCTGCGAATGCTGAAATCCTGTTCGGCATCGAAGACGTGATAACGATTTTTTCCTGCCAGTTTGGCCTGATACATGGCCTGATCGGCTTGCCGCAGCAATTGGTCGGCATCCACATCTTCCGGCTGGGGAAAGAAGGTGATGCCCAGGCTGGCCGAAACCTGCAGCAGGAAATCCCCCATTTGGATCGGCTCTGCCGCTGCATTGCGCATACGGTTGAGTAGCGGTACTGCGGCTTCCATGTTCGGCAAGTCGAGCAGTACGGCAACGAATTCATCGCCGCCCAGCCGCGCGAGGGTATCGCCTTCGCGCAAGGCCTCTTTCATGCGGTTGGCAAGGTTGATAAGCAGCTGATCGCCGACTTCATGACCGTGACGGTCGTTAACGATTTTGAAGCCGTCGAGATCGAGATAAACCACGGCCAGGCGTTGTCCACGCCGTTGTATCTGGATCATGGCCTGATGCATGCGGTCGGCCAGTAGTACCCGATTGGGTAGCGTGGTCAGCGCATCGTAGTGGGCGATATGTTCGAGCTGCTGCTCGTGTTCCTTGACGGCGGTGATGTCGGAAAACAGCGCGACGTATTGTGTGGTATTGCCTTCGATATTGCGTACGGCACTGATGGTGAGCATCTCAGCGTAGACTTCGCCGCTTTTGCGACGGTTCCAGACTTCGCCGTACCAGTGACCGTTTTCCGTCAGCTCGCGCCACATGTTGACGTAAAATGCCTTGCCTTGCCGGCCCGATCCGAGTAGACGTGGGTTGCGGCCCAGCACCTCGTCGCGGCTATAGCCGCTGATATGGGTAAAGGTATCGTTGACATCGATGATGGTGCCGTCTGCCGTGGTAATAATGATGCCTTCGCGCGCATAAGTGAAGACGTTGGCGGCAAGCTTGAGTTTTTCTTCGGCGTGTTTGCGTTCGGTCACGTCGCGCGTGATACCGATGAAATTGGTCAGATGGCCGTGTGCATCGCGTACTGGGGATATCGTCAGTTCGTTCCAGAAAGCTGTGCCGTCTTTGCGATAGTTGAGTATTTCTCCCGAGAATTCGGTACCGTTTGCAATAGACTGATGTATGGTTTGCACCGACCGCTTATCGGTGGCTGTACCCTGTAGCAGGCGGCAATTCTGACCTATGATATCTGCCTTGCTATAGCCGGTGATAGCCGTGAAGGCATCGTTTGCCCATATGATATTCTGCCTGGCATCGCTGATGAGTACCCCCTGGGAAACTGCTTTCAGCGCAAGATCGCTTAATTGTAATTTGTCCTCGGCCAATTTGCGCTCGGTGATGTCGAGGGTAACGGCAAGGTGTACGGTCTCGCCGTTATCCTGCATGGGGACGGCATGGCTTTCCATCCAGCGGCGTCCGCCTTTGAAGCCCAGTGTTTCGTATTTGATTTGCACAGCTTCGCCGGCAAGCACCCGTTTGTGCGTTTCGAGATAGTTTGCTTGATATTCGGGAGCCACTATATTCAATATCGGCAATCCCATGACCTGGTCAAGCGAATCGGCTTCTATCATGGCTAACCCGGCCGGATTCATTTGTCTGATCAGTCCTTGCGCATCGATAATTTTGATGCATTCAGGTTCGTTTTCGATAATGGTGCGTAAACGGGATTCGCTCTCGAGCAGTTTGGTTTCGATTTGTTTACGTTGGGTAATGTTGCGGGCAAGGACGATAAAACGAGCTGTTTCGCTGGGCAGCGCTGCCTTGCGTGCGACCGAAAGCTCGAACCACATTTCGCCCTGCGGCAAGGGGAGCGAATACTGCTTGCCGTTCGAATGGCCATGTTCATTCGCTTCAAGTATTGCGGCCATGCTGGCTGCCGCTGCATCGGCGGGCAGAATATCGACGATAAATTGGTTGAGGAATTTGTCCGGCGGCACAAACAACAAGTCGGTGTGTGGCGAATGGTATGCATAAATCCTGCCGTCGAGTCCAACTTCAAACAGCAGATCCGGTATGGCGTCTAGTGACGCTTTCAATCTGGATTCGCTTTCCTGCAGCTTTTGTTGCTGTGATACGACGATGCGATATTGCGCCCGCAATTTTCGTCTGGTAAATGCCAGTCGCAGTAGTGAAGCAAAACCTGTCAGCATGATGGCGGCTATCATTTGCCAGCGATAACGTTCCCAGATGTCGCGTATGGTGAATTTGGGTGCGGCGTCGTAAGGCGGCAAACGCAGTTCCCGCAGCAGGTCTTCTACTGGTGCATAATCGGCAGGTATGCCAAAGCCGCGTATTCCCATGGTATGGGTGGCGGGCGTATTTTCCTCCAGTGTGAATAGCGCCGCCGCTACATGGCGAGCGAGCGTGTCGTCGGTATTGGGCACTGCTGCAAATGGCCATTCCGGGTATAGATGGGTCGATAGCAGGATCGGGAATCCGGGCAGTTGCTGACGATTGATGATTTTAAGCTGTTGCAGGTTCAATTTGCCTTCACGCACCATACTTTCCAGTATCCCGGTGCGCACAAAGCCGACATCGGCGCGGCCATCCAATACTGCCGTAATGGTGTTATCTTGCGGCATGCCGGTGCTTATCAGTTTGACGTCTTGCGGTAAATGTATGCCTATGCGGCTCAGTTCGTATGTCTGTATTTGGTAGCCGCCAAATGATTCGATATCGATGGCGGCAACGGTTTTGCCTTTAATGTCGTTCAGGGTGTTGATGTTGGCCCGGTCTGCGCGCGTGAAAATAACGCCGCCAAATGTATTGGTTCGATGTCCGTTTTCATCGACTTGCAGAGTGGCGAGCGGGGAGGATAGTCCGTTCTGCTTTTTTAATAGGATGTAATGGCCGGAATTGGTCAGGACAAAATCTATTTGCCGGTTGGCTATTGCATTGCTTAATTCATGTTTGCTGTATGCTTTGATGACAAAATCGTGATCGGGAATGGCTTTGTTCAGCGCGTCTGCCAAAGGTTGCCATTGCGCTATGGTTTGCAATTTGTACCTGAACGCAAGAACGCCTATTTTTACCGGCTCTGCAGCATGTGCTTGCATGGGCAATAGCGCTGTGCCTGCCGCGCTGGCCAGCAATATTAATATCCCGATAAATAGGTAGCTCAGTAAGGTTTTTTTCATTATCAATATTGGCATATGCACGGATGGGAAGTCCCCTGCTTACCGTGAGGATAGTATGTTATTCGGCTTTAGCAATCTGTATTGTGTGTGGCGTTGACGATGTTGTCTTATGTATTTGCTGGATTTTATGATGATCTTATCCTGTTATTGCCTGGATTGCTGCCAAAATGGCATATGGTGTAGTGTATACATCAGTATTTGCCGAGCTGCATATATTAACATTTTCAGCAAAAGAATCACTAAAAATATTTTGAATCAAGTGCTTGTCGGCGTTTTGAATAAACGCGTCATAGACATGACGGGCTGTTTTCATTTGGCGGAAAAATCCGTCGATGCCTTGATTGCATGGGCCTGATTTTGTGAGGCGCATGCACGCGATTTCGGCAGCCGATATATTGGACGCTGCGACGGCGCTAGTATAAATTAGGCATGCATGATCTTTTCGTTTAATTTGTTTATAGAGGAATATGAAAGCATTTATTGTCAGTCAAGCAGGTATCGGTGAAGCCCCCGCCATTGCAGACATGGTGAGACAGCTTTTGGAAGAAATTATGAGCGTCACGGGCGGCGCGCATTTTCATGTCGATCTGCCCGCCATTGTGGCGCGTTGCGAGCAGTTTATCGGCAGCGGCGCATATACGGTGTTTGTTGTTCGTACCGATGCCGATGCAGCACCGGTGGGCTTTGTCAGCCTGACGGCAACGGTCAGCCTGTATGCAGAAGGCGCGTTTGGCATTATTCCGGAATTGTATGTGCAACCGGCGTTCCGTAGCGGCGGAGCGGGGCAGGCGTTGCTCGAGGCGTCCAAGGCGCACGGACGCAATTGCGGCTGGCGGCGGTTGGAAGTGACTACGCCGCCGTTGCCTGCATTCGAACGCACTTTCGGGTTCTATCAGGCTAATGGCTTCGATGTGGCCGGCGGGCGTAAAATGAAAGCGTTACTGTAATCGGGTAGGCAATCACCATTTACTTATTTATGCGGGGGGAATCATGGACAATATCGCACTGACTGATAGTGAAAAATCTGCGAAAAGCTTGACGATGGTGGTCTATGCCCTATACGCGGCCGCATTTCTGCTGGGGATTACGGCGATCATTGCGATCATGATCAATTACATCAAGCGCGATGACGTGGCCGGTACTTTCCTGGCCAGCCATTTTCGCTGGCAGATACGTACTTTCTGGTTTGGGCTGTTGTGGGGCGTGATCGGCGGCATTTCCACGCTGATCCTGATCGGCTGGGTTGTCCTCGGTGCCAACACATTGTGGATTATTTATCGTATCGTTAAAGGCTATTTGAATCTGAACGACAACAAATCCATGTATATGGATTAACGGAGCAAGGTATGGGTCAAAGATATACGGAAATTTCCGAAAAACTGGCAGAATTTATCGCCGCGCAGAAGATTTTCTTTGTCGGCACGGCAACTGCCGACAGCAGCGTCAATGTGTCGCCCAAGGGCATGGACTCGCTACGCGTGCTCGGCCCGCAACGCGTCGTCTGGCTTAACGTTACCGGCAGCGGCAACGAGACTGCCGCGCATGTGCAGCAGAATCCGCGCATGACGCTGATGTTCTGCGATTTCGACGGCGCGCCGCTGATATTGCGGCTTTATGGTAAGGCAAGAGTCATCCATCAAAAAGATGCCGACTGGGACGAACTGTTTGCGTTGTTCGACCCGCTCCCCGGCGCGCGGCAGATATTCGACATGTCGGTGACGCTGGTACAGACCTCGTGCGGCATGGCGGTGCCGTATTACACGTATGTCGGCGAACGTGAGCAGCTGATCAACTGGGCGGTGAAAAAAGGTCCGGCGGGGCTGGTGCAGTACTGGCAGGACAAGAACCAGATCAGTCTGGACGGAATACCTACCGATATCGTCGCCAGAAATATCTGACCGTTTATTCCGGCGTTATCTATACCACGTGCGCAGGTGCCAGCCGGCACACGACGTCGTGATCGCCCAGCTCTATCTGAAACGTGGCATGACCGATTTTGAAATGATGCGCCAATTCCTCGGCAATATTATCCAGAAAGGCATCGCCTGGATGGCCGGCGGGCATGACCAGATGGGCGGTGAGTGCGTTCTCGGTGGTGCTCATGCCCCAGATATGCAGGTCGTGCACTTCGCGTACTTGAGGCAGGCCGAGCAGGTAAGCCTGGATTTTGGCAGGATCTACGGCATCGGGCACGGCATGCAGTGCCAGCTTCAGCGATTGCTTGAACAGTCCCCAGGTGCCGATGAAGATGACGGCGGCAATCAGCAGGCTGATAGCGGGGTCCAGCCACAGCCAGCCGGTCAGCATCATGCCCAGGCCGGCGATAGCCACGCCCACGGACACTGCCGCGTCGGCGACCATGTGGATAAACGCGCCGCGCATGTTGAGGTCTTCCTTGTGGCCCTTCATCAGCATCAGCGCAGTGGCGACGTTGACGACGACGCCTGCCAGTGCGACCCAGATCATGACGGGTTCGTTGACTGGCATCGGTTCGGTCAGGCGCCGGATCGCTTCCCAGGATATGCCGCCAACGGCGATCAGCAGCAGCATGGCGTTAGCCAGCGCGGCGAGGATAGTAGTGCTGCGCAGGCCGTAGGTGTAACGCAGCGAAGGCACGCGGCGGGCCAGTATCATGGCGCCCCATGCGGCCAGCAGCCCGATTACATCGCTGAAATTATGCCCGGCATCTGCCAGCAGTGATAACGAGTCGGCATAAATGCCGAAACCGATTTCGATGATGACAAAAATCAGGTTGAGGCTGACGCCTACTGCAAAAGCCCGGCTGGTGGTGTCGACATTGCTGTGGTCGTGATGATGGAAATGCCCGTGATCGTGGTGATGATCATCATGATCGTGATGTTCATGCGCATGGTCGTGCTCGTGATCGTGGTGGTCATCATGCTCATGGTGGTCGTGCTGTGCGCTCATCGGGGGTTCCAGTTACAAATATCAGGTTAGCCAGCTATCAATTTTCTTGCGATCGGGTACGCCGCCGGCATGTACTACGACGCCGTCGATAACCACTCCCGGCGTAGACATGACGCCATAGCCCAGTATGTCGGCGATTTCTTCCACTTTCTCCAATTGTATCTCAATGCCTTTTGCTTGGGCGGCTTCTTCGATAAGTTTGGTGGTGGTTTTGCAATTGGCACAGCCGGTGCCTAGCACTTTGATGTTTTTCATGATCAGTCCTTTTGGGGGTTGAGATGGGTAAGCCAGTTTTCTACATCTATCCAGTCCGGCACTCCGCCGGCGAGCATAACTTGTCCGTTGACCATGACGGCTGGGGTGCGGGTGATGCCGAGCGCAGCAATGTCGGCAGGATCGTTTACCTCTTCCAGTGTAATCGCAACCCGGCGTGCTGCCGCTACTTCACGAATTAAACTCGCTGTGGCACGGCAGCTGTTGCAGCCCGGGCAAATAACTTTGATCAACATGGCTTGCCTGCGGAAATTTTCTGCTAAGCCTTTTGGGTGCCTAGCAGCAGGATTTGCCGCTGGGGGTAGGGGTGCAGCAGGCTTCGGTTACCGGAATATTCAGCGGCTTTGCAGGTGCTGGCGCAGGTGCCATTTTGGCGGCAAAGGCTTCATCGAAACGCGCATCCAGTTTTTGTCCGGTTTCATCGCGGATATGTCGCGCAATTTCTATGACCAGATCGATCTGCTCCTCGGTAACGCCGAATTGCTTGAGCCTGTCGACCTGGCACAGGCCTTGTCCGGGGTGATTGGCGGCGATACTGGCCGCCAGCGATACCAGCGACACGATGGATGGATGTAGCGTTGCGTGAGCCATTTTGCCGTTCTCCTGTGTTATTTGCTGCAGCAAGCTGCTTTTTTACTGCCGCCCATGATTGCGCCAGCCGGGCAAAAGCCGGTGAAGGTCGCCTGGAATGCCATGATGCTGGAGAAAGCGGCTATCCATAGAAAGCTGGGGTGCAGCAAATCGAATTGACCAGAAAAATGGGTAGCGGCCAGCGAAATCAAGACCATTACCGACATCATGCGCGACATTCTGTTGCCTTTCATTACGACTCTCCTGAGTTAAAGTACTGCGTTAAATATGTAGCCTACCAGCAATATGCCCGTCGCCACTATACCTGTAAATGTTGCAATTAATACCGGCTTGAGTACTTTGCGCAGTATGATCATTTCCGGGAACGACAGCGCGGTGACGCTCATCATGAAAGCCAGTACCGTCCCCAGCGCAGCGCCTTTGCCGAGCAAGGCCTGCACTACCGGGATAATGCCCGCTGCATTTGAATACATCGGCACGCCGATCAGCACTGCAGCCGGTACGGACCACCATGCGCCTTTGCCCATGATGGCAGCCATGAAATTCTGCGGCACATAGCCGTGGATGCCGGCGCCGACCGCCACGCCCAGTACGATATAGGGCCATACCTTGCCGACGATATCCTTGAGGTGGCTGATGCCCGCCTGAAAACGTTCAGGCCAGCTTGGGTTGTGGTCGAAATTGGCCATGACTGCGCCGCCTTTGGCCTGAATGGCTTGCACCCAGTCTTCCAGATATTTTTCCATGCCAAGCTTGCCGATCACCAGCCCGGCGACGATGGCGATGGTAAGCCCCAGTCCCATGTACAGCAGGGCGATTTTCCAGCCGAACAGGCCGAACAGCAGGCCCAGCGCGATTTCGTTCACCATGGGTGCGGAAATCAGGAAAGAGAAGGTCACGCCCAGCGGTACGCCGGCTTGCAGGAAGCCGATAAACAGCGGTACGGCTGAGCACGAGCAGAACGGCGTGACGATGCCGAGGCTGGCCGCCATCACGTTGCCGATACCCAGCCGCCGCCCGGACAACAGCTGGCGGGTGCGTTCCGGCGCCACGTAGGTCTGGATCACGCCCATGACGAATACGATCAGGGCGAGTAGCATCAGTACTTTGGGCGTTTCAAACAGGAAAAAGTTGAGCGCCTGTCCGAGATGCGATTCGGCAGCAATCCCCGTCAGGCTCATGCCGTAATCGGCCAGCGGCTGTAGCTGGCTGTATAGCGCTATCCACAATCCCAGCCCGAGCGCAGCGCCTGCCAGCCATTTGGCGATATGAGTACGTTCTATCGGTGGTTGTTCGATTATTTCCATGGTGAGATTCCTAATTATGTGACTGTTCAGGCTGCACAACAAGTCTTGCTTGCGTCGCAGGCGTCGGCGGCTTCCAGCGTTACTGCGGTTGCCATTTGCGCCAGCGTGATCTTTGCCCAGTCGGGCAATGCCGGGTTGATGCTGTAATGCACCCACGTTCCCGACCGTTTGGCGTTTACCAATCCTGCTTCGCGTAGCACAGCGAGATGGCGCGATACCTTGGGTTGCGACATTTCCAGTGCGGCGTACAGATGGCAAACGCAGGATTCGCCGTTGTGCAGCAAATGTGCCAGTAGCAGACGGCGGGTGCTGTCGGCCAGCAGGGTGAATAATGTGTCGGAATTGATCATGTTGTTAATATATATGAATTCGTGAATATATGTCAATACGTATATTGAAAAATGTGCATATTATGGTTACCATGCCCGACTTCGATACGACTTTCAGAGCCTGCCATGTCCAACATCACGATTTATCACAATCCCGCCTGCGGCACCTCGCGCAATGTGCTTGCCGTCATCCGCAATACCGGCGTCGAGCCGGAGGTCGTCGCGTATCTGCAAACGCCGCCGAGCCGCGATCAACTGGTAGCGCTGATTGCCGCCATGGGCATGCCGGTACGCGAACTGCTGCGGCGCAAAGGCACGCCGTACGACGAATTGAATCTGGACGACAGCAAATGGAGCGACGACGAATTGATCGATTTCATGATCGCGCATCCCATCCTGATTAACCGGCCCATTGTGGTGACACCGTTGGGTACGCGCTTATGCCGGCCGTCGGAAACGGTACTGGATATCCTGCTGCTGCCGCAACTGGGGCCGATAGCAAAAGAGGATGGCGAGGTAATCGTCAAATAGGCAGCAAGAGGGCGGGTTGCCGACGCAGCCCTGCCCGCTGATGTCATTATTGCCCGAACAGCTTATTCAGTCTGCTCTTGATGAAAGGCAGCGCCTCGGCTGCTGTCTTGTGGTTCGGCACTTCGCTCATGTGGCCGTGCAGCAGACTCTCGACGTGATTCTCGATCGTATCATATAGCTGTTCCGCATTCTCGACGAAGCTCAACGGTGGGAGATGGGTAGCGGCTTCGTGCATGGCTTGCTGGAATCCGTTCAGTGGCGCATTGAGCGCTGCCTGCAGCTCTGCGACCGAGGTGGTGCAGGGTAGCGGCGTGACCGATGTCGGTCCGGCATTGTCGGGGGTGTTCAGATTCAGTACGCTTTCCAGATCGGGCGCGACGGCATCCCGCTGGGTGAGTGAGCTGCCCAGATTAAAGCACTTGCGCACGGTGGCGATGATGGATGTGTGGTCAAACGGATAGGGCGGCCCGGCATGCGGCAGGTTGCCGTCCGGCACGACACGCAATATCGTGCCCGGTTTGATATAGGGTGACACCAGCACCGCAGGCACGCGCACGCCATAGCGATCGAAGCCGAACGGTTGCGGATGGGTATTGTCGGGCGGGATAGCCACGGGCGGCGGCACATGATCGTAGCAGCCGCCATGCTCGTCGTAGGTGATGATGAGCAATGTTTTCGGCCAGGTCGGCGCGGCCCTTACCGTATTGTAAACTTCCGCGATCAGCGCTTCGCCCATGCCGACATTGTGCGGCGGGTGCTGGTCGTTGGGCATTTCCAGATCCGGGAAATAGCGCGGTTCGATGAAGGAATACGCCGGCAGCTTGCCGTTGCCGGCATCTTCCTTGAAATCGTCGAACGAGTGGAAGTGGTCGAGATGCTGCCACAGGTTGGTCAGGGTAATCGTCTGCGGAATATCATGGAAATAGATGCCCCAGGATTTGCCAGCTTCGTTCATGCGGTTGAAAATCGTATTCATCAGATACGGCGGATGGGCCGGCGAATTATTTTCATAGCCGCCTGCCGTGCCGGTATGCAGAAAAAACCGGTTCGGCCATGTCTGGCAGGGCGCAGAGGCGAACCATTGGTCGCATACGGCAAATTGCCTGGCGAGCTGGCTGATGACCGGCACCTGCTCCGGCGTGTAGTAATGCATGATAGCCGCTGCGTCGTAATGTGCGCCGGGGTCGCCGGTCTGTCGGACATAGTTATTGACGAAGCCATTCATGGCGGGAGGCAGGCTGCCCGGTTTGCCGTCGAGGCCGAACAGCTGCATGTTGATATCAACCCACAGTTCGCCAGGATCGGGGTCGGGGATGGACATGGATTTGTCATCCGTCGCGGAGGTGCTCCAGACGGGGACGTCGGGCTGACCGTGCAGCGGGTTGGTTTCGTTACCTTTAAGCCCGTCAAATGCCTGATCTGCCGGGTAAAGCTTGCCGAGCATACTGTCGAAGGAACGGTTTTCAAGCATGAGCACAACGATATGCTCGATTTTATCGGACAGGTTTCCCATGGCTTCCCCTTTAGCGTTGAAACGGATATGCATGCTGGCTGAATATCACTATAGATAATTATCGGGACTGGTTGCGCATTTTGATGTGATTTTTTGTGGGGAGCGTGATGTCTGGTTTTCGCTGCGGATTCAACCGGTCAGCACGGCTTGCAAAATGGCGCAAGCATGTCTGCTTTAACAAATTAGCATAGCCAGCGCTAATGATCGGGGTATCTCCGGTGTTGGTCAAACCAGCATGTTTTCAGAAGAATCAGGGGTATGGTCTTAAATGTCAGTATCATGAAAGCAGTTTATTCTTACAATACGCTGAAAGATTGGTGATGTCTTCCAAACTCAAATCTGCGTGACCCCTTTATTTTAAGAATTACAAACACTCAACGTGAAATGGAAACTAGTTTGATCAACGCCATCCCGCTACCAATGAAGTACACATTAAAGCCCCTCACCGTCGCCGTTCTACTCACCCTGTCGGGTACTGCAGCAGCTGATGCCGTTTTTACTCCGATGGGCTTCATACCTAATGACACTGCCAGTTATAGCACTGCCACAGCAGTATCGGCTAACGGCAATGTCGCTGCGGGCCAGGGTAATCAAACTGCATTTATCTGGTCCAATGGTACCATGACCAATCTGGGCTCATTAGGTGGCGGGAGTTATAGCACTTTATACGCGTTATCTTCTGACGGCAGCACCGCAGTGGGTGTTTATTATGATATCAATGGTTATACATATGCGTTCCGCTGGACCAGCGGAACGGGGATGGTAAGTCTGGGTGCGTTGGGGGGATCGGGTAGCTATGCCACTGCAACGTCTTCCGATGGCAGTGCCGTGACAGGGTATGCCTATTTAGCAAACAACATTAATTATCACGCATTTCGCTGGAGCAGCAGCACTAATACGATGCAGGATCTGGGCACGCTAGGGGGGTATAACAGCAAGGCAACAGCCATTTCTGCCGATGGCAGTACCGTGGTGGGAAATTCCTTATATACAACCAGCAACTCTTATTATCACGCCTTCCGCTGGAACAGCAGCACTAATACGATGCAGGATCTGGGCACGTTTGGGGGAAGAAATAGCTATGCCACTGCAACTTCTTCCGATGGCAGTGCAGTGACAGGATATGCCTATTTAGCAAACAACGTTAATTATCACGCATTTCGCTGGAGCAGCAGCACTAATACGATGCAGGATCTGGGTTCGCTGGGGGGGAATTATAGCCAGTCCATCGCAATTTCATCCGATGGCAACGCCATAGCGGGGTATTCCAAATTAGCAAACAACTTTTACCATGCTTTCCTCTGGACCACCAGCACTAACACGATGCAGGATCTGGGTACGCTAGGAGGGGATAGTAGCACTCCCAAGGCGATGTCTTCCGATGGCAGCACCGTGGTGGGAAATTCCTATACAACAGGCAATGCACAACAACTTCCCTTCCGCTGGACGCAAGCCACAGGTATGCAAAGCATCACCACCTGGTTAAGCAATGCAGGTGTGACTATGCCAGCAGGCTGGGTCTTATTAAATGCCTACGCGGTTAATCAGGATGGTACTGTCGTTGTCGGTGATGGGACAGACTCTAATAATAATGGTCAGGCATGGCTGGCACGTGTGGGGTCTGGCGGTAACGTTCTGTTGACTAACATGGCTGCTTTTAACAACAGCCTGACTCAGACAGGTAGCCTGACAGCAAGCAACGGTATTGCACTGCCTAACATCACTTTGTTTGGCGCACATCACCGCTCACTGATGGATGATGGTCTGGTGCATACCGATCACGGCAGCTGTGCCTGGGCGACTACCGATGGTGCGCATTCCAACAGCACCAACAGCGACACACAAATCACGGAAGCCGGTGGCTGTAAGGACATCGGCGATACCCGTATCGGTTTGGGTGTAGGTCAGAACTGGTCGCGTCAGACCTGGGATCTAGGTGGCGGTGGCAAATTCAATGGTCAGTATGTGGTGGCTGAAGCAGACCATCGTTTCACCGGCATGGGTGGCAGAAGCATGGAAGCCAGTTTGCTGACTTACTATGGCGCATTCAATACTGAACTGCATCGTAACTACATGAATGGCTCAACCGTAGACAGTTCCACTGGTACGCCTGACATGCAATCCGTGGCAATCCGTGCACGACTGGACTGGAAAGATGCGGCCAAGTGGAGAAACTACACCTTCTCACCTTATGCGGCTTACACCTGGGTACAAAATGATGTTGCAGCCTATACTGAAACTGGCGGTGGTGCGCCTGCGTCTTATCAGGCAAGCACCTCACGAACTAACGATATTCGTATCGGTACCGCAGCACACACTGAACTGACTGCGAAAACGGCGATGCGTATTGGTGCAGAAGTCGTGCATCGGATGGAAGGCAATCTGACGGGTGTGAATGGTCAGGTTATCGGCTTGTATAGCTTTAGTCTGCCAGGCAGTTCAATTGATCAGGACTGGGTGCGTGCTACGCTGGACTTTGATCATCGTTTAACCAAAACAACGTTAGTGACCTTTGGTGCCAATGCAGCTACGCCAGGCGGCGATGCTACCTGGGGTCTGACTGCTGGCTTGAGGGCTGTGTTCTAAGGCTTTGCCGCTATAGTATTATGTTTAAACACAGAAGCTAGCTCATGCTAGCTTCTGTGTTTCTGAACAGAAAACATTTCGGGCTATCACTGTTATTAATGCAATCGTCTGAATCTCAGACTATGCTAGCCCTGAGTGTCATTCTGTAAAAGAATGAAGTTTATAGTTTATTGCAAGGCATAAAAATTTTTGGGCGGCGAGGTTCCAATTACTTCGGTAAGGAACCGATTCAAATCATCCTGAATAGTGACTGGTGCATCAGATCGAAATTCTAAATTTCCTCGTACCATGGCAGCCATTACAACCATGGCAGGAAGGTCAAGCTTATAGGCATGGAAATGTTGCTCGATGCCGGCGCTGATTACCTTTGCAATGTGCATTGCATGAAATCCTCGTGCTGTGCCGATCTCTTCCGCCGCTTTCTTATAAGCAGCCAATACTTCGCTGACCAATTGCGCTTGCTCAGGATTATCGAGAACCGAACCCAATATTGACAGGCCCCCATGGGGTAACTGATCACTAGGCCATGCAGTGTAACCGGTAAAGAGTGATTGAAGCGAAATACCCCGTTCCATGCCCGACACACTGGAAGTCGACATCATGCCTTGCATAATCAACCCTGTTGCAGCAGGTTCGACCAATGATATCCCTGACGCCGGCATGGAAAACGAAGGATCGCAATGCGGGTTGGTATTAAGCGGTGTATGGTCTTTCAGCAATTTCACGGCTTCCATCACAGGCAAATAACACACATGCACATCGGCTGTCGTCATGCCGCTACGCTTTAGCGCGGCCTGAAAAATAAAATCCGGCCCACCATCCTTGCCGCCCCCGGTCGGTCCGGCTACGATCAGGCCTTTGCCGCGCAATTCGCTGAAATTCGTGATCTTGTCATTTTTGTAGGTTACTTCACTAAAGCCTTTCCACAAGCCGACATAAACCAAGCGCAGATCGGGAATCTTACCGGATGTCACCTTCTCGGCTATCGCGTAAGTCATCGCCACCAAGGCATCCGCTTGGCCCTGCTTGAATACGGCATCCATTCCCTTGCTGTCGGCGATCGGCACAATTTCAACAGGCAGAGACGGGTCATCGGCCATGGCAACCAGTAGCGGGAAAATATTTGGGTTGGGGGTGGCAGCTATCCTCAGTTTGTCCTGTGCGACAGCAGGAAGGATAAAGGATAATGTACAGCCCAGCATGATAATTGTTCTAAGCATAAACATCGTATCGTAACCTCGCTACTCGCTGTATTTTTAACCGTGAAACTGCAACTGATACAGTACGGAATTTCAATGTGATAAACAGTACGCCATAAAGCAGTTCTTCGCCACCGGCGGTGATGGGCAAAATGCCATTTCCAATACTATACAGCGTTATTCAAGAGAGCCCATATACCCACTCGGATTTAATCGCGTTTTCCATAAGGCGTTCAGGATGATTTTTTCCACTGACAGCTTCATGGCTTGCTCGTGACTGGCTAATGTGTAGCGTCAAGTAATTGATATGCCATTTGAGCTGGTCAGTGAGTAAGCCTCGCGGCCATCAATATGGCGTATTGATTAGTAAGTGGCGCCTGATGCAATAGTCATCGTCTGAATGTCAGGCATTGTTCTCCAGCATTCTGACTTCATATTGCGGCAAGGCGAGGGCGACACCGCGCGCGTTGAAGGTTTCCAGTATGGATTTGTTGATTTCGCTTACTGCAGCGATGTAGTCGGGCACCTTGACCCAGGGCGCGACGTTAAGGGTGATGCCTGATTCGGCAAGTTGCGCGATGCCGAATACGGGCGCAGGGTCTTGCAGTACGCGAGGATTTGCCTGCAGGATGTCGTCTATCAGGTTCAATGCGATGTTGGTATCGGCGCCGTAGGCAATGTCTACGGCTATGTGCAGCTGCCGTATCGGGCCGTAATTATGCAGAATTTCGCCGACGATTTTGCGGTTGGGAATCACCACTCTGGAGCGATCGGTGTGTCCGAGGATGGTACTGAACAGGCTGATTTCCAGCACTTCGCCTTCTTCTTGAGCAATGGAGATGTAGTCGCCGACATTGAAGGGGCGGGTGAAAATGATGGTCAGGCCGGAAGCGAGGTTGCCGATAATGCCCTGCATCGCCAGGGCGATCCCTGCGCCTGCCACACCGAGGCCGGCGATGAGCGGCAGCAGTTCTACGCCGAGGTTTTGCAGCGCCATGATGGCGAACAGCCCCGCACCAGTATGCGCGCAATGCGTACCAGCAGGGAGCGTACCGGCGCTTCGAGCTTTAATCGCATGAGCAGGCGTTCCAGCAGCCGGCCTGTCCAGCGGCCTGCCATATACCCGGCGACAAGAATAACGATCGCGACCATCAGCTTCGGTCCGAAGCGGATTGCCATATCCAGAATGGCAGCTTTTGCCAGATCGAGTGACTGCAGCGAGTTATTCATGGCGCATCCTTTCCGTCGGCTATGCTTCGTACCCAGGTCGAGTATAAGCCATGATGCGTTTTACATCAGGCAGTAATTTACCGGTTGCAGCGGTTCGAGTCCGTGCTGTTCCTCCAGTGATTCGCGCAGGTTGATTTCTATCGAGCGGCAGATCGCATCCAGTGCCAGATCGTTGGGCGAGGCGCCGAACGGCTCTTCGATTTCATCGCCCAGCGCATCCAGTCCGAAAAACGTATAAGCGACGATGCCGACCACGAATGGCGTCATGAAACCGATACTGTCGACCAGACCGAAAGGCAGCAGAAAGCAGTACAGGTAAGCGGTGCGGTGCAGCATCAGGGTGTAGGAGAAGGGGATGGGCGTGCTTTTGATACGTTCGCAGGCCGCAGCTGCCGAGGTCATGGCGGACATGGTCGAATCGATGGCGGCAGCCAGACAGCCGTCGAGGCGCTGTTCATTCATGCACAGGCGCAAATCGCTGCCCATCTGGTGCATCAGGTAATCGGGAGCGTTGGCGGCTTTGCCGGATTGCTGCCATTCGTGTTGCGACAGCAGCGGTTTGATGTCGGCGCTGGCGTTCGTGTTGCGTAACAGGTGGCGCAGCGCATGCGAGAAAGCGATGGCGCGGTAGACCATGCGGACGCGCACGTCCTGCAGCCCCAGCCCGACTTTAAGGGGTTCGGCATGGTCGATCAGGTTCAGACACTGGCGCGACAAATTACGGCTTTGCAACACGATTTCGCCCCACAGCTTGCGGCCTTCCCAGTAGCGGTCGTAAGCGGCGTTGTTGCGAAAGCCGAGGAAGATGGCCAGCGGCAGGCTCATCAGCGTAAAAGGGATGGCGGTCAATGTGATTTTCAGCCGGAACAGGTCGCCGTGATTCAGCGTTACCAGCGTGGCGAGTACGATGTTGATCAGCAGGACTTTCCAGATTTGATGCAATATCGAGCCGCGTAATACTAGAAACAGGCGTAATGCCGAGGGTCTGCCGCGAACTATCATGAAACAACCTTTTATGAATGGAGTGGAATTGTCAGTGAGGGGTAAATGGGGGCCAATTTACAGCAATTATTTTTTGCGGGCTTTCTCGTCCAGCGTGTGCAAATAGTTTAGTTTTTCCGCAATTTTGCTTTCCAGCCCGCGCGGTACAGGGCGATACCAGTTCGGCTCGGTCATGTCGTCAGGCAGGTAGGTCTCACCGGCGGCATAGGCTTCAGGTTCGTCGTGGGCGTAGCGGTAGGCGTGGCCGTAGCCCAGCTCTTTCATCAACTTGGTGGGTGCATTGCGCAGATGTACCGGCACGGTGCTGGATTTGTCTTTTTTGACGAACGCCATAGCTTGATTGAATGCGTTATAGCCGGCGTTGCTTTTGGCAGCCATTGCCAGATAAATCACGGCTTGACCCAGCGCCAGTTCGCCTTCGGGCGATCCCAGGCGCTCGTAGGTGGCGGCGGCATCGTTGGCCAGTTGCATGGCGCGCGGATCGGCCAGACCGATATCTTCCCAGGCCATGCGGATAATGCGTCGCGACAGGTATTTGGGATCGGCGCCGCCGTCCAACATGCGGCACAGCCAGTACAGCGCGGCATCGGGATTGGAGCCGCGTACGGATTTGTGCAGCGCGGATATCTGATCGTAGAACTGGTCGCCGCCCTTGTCGAAACGGCGCGAGTTGAGCGTCAGCGCCTGTTCTATGAAGGCGGCATCTATGCGGCTGATGCCGCTGGTTTGCGCGGCGGTCTGGGTTTGCTCGATCAGGTTCAGCAAGCGTCGCGCATCGCCGTCGGCGTAGCCGATCAGCGTGTCGATGGCGGCCTCGGCCAAGTCCAGCGAGATGGCCTCGGCAGCGCGGACGACGAGTTGACGCAACTCCTGCGCGCTGAGTGCTTGCAGCACATAGACCTGGGCGCGCGAGAGCAGCGCGGAATTGACTTCGAAGCTGGGGTTTTCGGTGGTGGCGCCGATCAGCGTGACCAAGCCGGATTCAACGAAGGGCAGCAAGGCATCCTGCTGCGATTTATTGAAGCGGTGGATTTCGTCGACGAACAGCAGGGTGTGGCGGCCGTGCTGTTGCAGCGTCTGTTCGGCTTGCTCCATCGCGGCACGTATGTCCTTGACTCCGGCGAACACGGCTGACAGCGCGATGAAAGTGCAATCGAAGGCATCGGCAGTGAGGCGTGCCAACGTGGTTTTGCCGACGCCGGGTGGGCCCCACAGTATCATCGAATGCGGCTTGCCGGAGGCGAAGGCGAGACGCAGCGGTTTGCCCTCGCCGAGCAGATGGCTCTGGCCGATGACCTCGTCTATGCTGCGCGGCCGCAGGCGTTCGGCCAGCGGCGCGTGATTGGTGGTTTTATGAAATAAATCGTCGCTCACTTGCTGTCGGAAATCACATCGACCCCGGGCGGCGGGGTGAATTTGAAGGTGCTGGCAGGCAGTTTGGGGTTGCGTTCCAGATGGCTGAGTTTGAGCACGGTAGTGAGGCCGAAATTGTCGCGTATCTTCATTTCCGCCAGCGTATGTTCGTTAAAGCCCATCTGGATCTGGTTGAAACTGCCGTCCTTGTCTTTGGGTGTGGCGGTGAGCCAGGTCAGGCCGTCATGCGTTCCGGCATCGGCCAGTACGTAAAACTTCTCGATTTCGTTGTCGCCTGCCAGCAGTGCGGCAGGGCTGCTGCCGAGCGCCTGTCCCAGCTGTTTGATGGTGACCTGCTCGAGATCGACGTCGTACAGGTAGATTTTGCTGCCGTCGCCGACGATGATCTGTTCGAACGGTTTGCGGTAGGACCAGCGGAATTTGCCGGGGCGCGAGAACGCCATGGTGCCGCTGGTTTGCTGCTTGGCGGTGCCGTTTTTGTCGAGCACGGTCTGGCTGAATTCGGCTTGTGCCGTTTTGGTGTCGGCAATGAATGCCTTGAGCGCGTCGATACCGTTGGCGGAGGCGCTGGCGGTATATAACAGGAGTGCAGCAAGCAGACTGAGTTTTTTCATGGGATATCCTAGGGGGTTATTCGCGATGCTGGCCGATGACTTCGCGGTTGCCGTTGCTCTGCATGGGGCTGACCAGGCCGGCGCTTTCCATGGCTTCGATCAGGCGTGCAGCGCGGTTGTAGCCGATGCGCAAATGGCGCTGTACGGCGGAAATGGAAGGGCGGCGGGTACGCAATACCAGCGCCACGGCTTCGTCGTAGAGTGGATCGGCTTCGGCATCGCCACCACTGCTTTCGCCGGCAGCTTCGATGTCTTCCGGCGTGTCGAGTATGCCTTCGATGTAATTGGGTTCGCCCATCTGTTTGAGGTAATCGACGACCTTATGTACTTCGTGATCGGCGACGAATGCACCGTGCACGCGCTGCGGATAGCCGGTGCCGGGCGGCAGGTAGAGCATATCGCCCTGGCCGAGCAGGGCTTCTGCGCCCATCTGGTCGAGGATGGTACGCGAGTCGATTTTGCTGGAAACCTGGAACGCGACACGGGTCGGCACGTTGGCCTTGATCAGCCCGGTAATGACGTCAACCGACGGGCGCTGCGTGGCGAGAATGAGGTGTACGCCTGCGGCACGGGCTTTTTGCGCCAGCCGGGCGATGAGCTGTTCCACCGATTTGCCGACTACCATCATCAGGTCGGCGAGTTCATCGATGACCACCACGATCAGCGGCAGGTCGTCGAGCAGTTCGGGGTTGTCCGGCGTCAGGCTGAACGGATGGGTGATCGGTTTGCCGGCCTTTCTGGCTTCGGCGAGTTTCTGATTGTAGCCGGCCAGGTTGCGCACGCCGAGTGCGGACATCAGTTTGTAGCGGCGTTCCATCTCGGCCACGCACCAGTTGAGCGCGGCGGCAGCCTGACGCATGTCTGTCACTACTGGTGCGAGCAGGTGCGGGATGCCGTCGTAAATCGACAGCTCCAGCATTTTCGGATCGACCAGGATGAGCCTGACCTGATTGGCGTCGGCCTTGTACAACAAACTCAGGATCATGGCATTGATGGCGACGGATTTGCCTGAGCCGGTGGTGCCTGCCACGAGGACGTGCGGCATTTTGGCCAGATCGGCAACGACCGGGTTGCCGGCGATGTCCTTGCCCATGGCCATGGTCAGCGGGCTGTTCATGTCGTGATAAATCTTGGCTTCGAGGATCTCCGACAGGCGCACGATTTCGCGCTTGGGGTTGGGGATTTCCAGCGCCATCGTGGTTTTGCCGGGTATGGTTTCGACCACGCGAATGCTGACCACCGACAGCGCACGCGCGAGATCCTTGGCCAGATTGAGTATCTGGCTGCCCTTGACGCCGGATGCCGGTTCGATTTCGTAACGGGTGATGACCGGGCCGGGCAGCGCGGCGACGACGCGGGCCTGCACATTGAATTCGGCCAGCTTGCGCTCGATCAGGCGCGAAGTGAATTCCAATGTGTCGGCGGTGAGGCTTTCCACTGGGGGGCTGGCAGGGTCCAGCAGATGCAGCGGCGGCAGCGGTGAGTCGGGCATTTCGGCGAACAGCGGCGCCTGTTTTTCGATCTCTACGCGAACGGATTTGATAATGGTGGGAGATGCCGTTTCAATGATGATCGGTTCCTGATGTTCCATGCGCTGCTTTTGTACTTGCACGATTTCTTCGCGCTTACGCGTGGCGCTGGCGCCGGCGCGCTTGATGCGCCGGTTTTCTGCGATTTTGAGCAGCCAGGTCCAGCCGCGCTCCAGCAGGGCGCCGGTCGATTCGGCAACGCCGAGCCAGGATATGCTGCTGAACAGGCTCCAGCCGATGGCAATCAGCACCAGTAACGCCAGGGTGCCTCCGGTAAAGCCGAGTACTTGCGTGACGGCATTGCCGCTCAGGGCGCCGACGATGCCGCCGGCATGTTCGGGTAGATGGGTGCCCAAACTGTACAGGCGGGTGGATTCCAGTCCGCTGCTGGCAAGGATGAGCAGAATGAAACCGGCGCCGCGGATCAGCGCCAGCCGACGGTCGGTTTCTTCGACGCCATTCAGTTTGTGGTATCCGCGCCAGGTATTGAAGCCGGCCAGTACGATCAGCCAGCCACTTGAAAAACCGAATAATGCCAACAATATATCTGCTACATAGGCGCCGAAAATGCCGCCCAGATTCTGGATGGCAGCCGTGCTGCTATGCGACCAACCTGGGTCGTTCGGCGTATAGCTGAGTAAAATCAATGCCAAACCCAGAGCTATGAGTGCGCTTAACAGCCAGCCGGTTTCGCGTAGCAGGCCGCTTACCTTGGGTGGTAACGGCTTGCGCGGAGTTGCGGTTTGTCGACGACGTGGGGTGAACATGATTTTACGCGTAGTGGCGAAGTTAAAATTATAACGTGAACCTTGTTAAAGGGTCATTGAATCCTGTTAGAATTTCTACATCAAACTGACATTAATAGATATGGAGTGCATGAGTATGTCTGAAACGAAACATTCCCGCTTGCTGATTTTAGGTTCGGGCCCTGCGGGTTATTCTGCGGCAGTGTATGCTGCGCGTGCGAATCTGAATCCGGTACTGATTACCGGGATGGCGCAGGGCGGCCAGTTGATGACCACCACCGAAGTCGATAATTGGCCTGCCGATGTCGATGGCGTGCAAGGGCCGGAGCTGATGGAGCGTTTCGAGAAACATGCGCGCCGTTTCAATACCGAAATTATTTTCGATCATATCCACACCGCGAAACTGACCGAGAAGCCGATGACATTGATCGGTGATCAGGGCACTTATACCTGCGATGCGCTGATTATCGCTACCGGGGCGTCGGCGATGTATCTGGGGCTGGAATCCGAACAGGCGTTCATGGGCAAGGGCGTATCGGGCTGCGCGACCTGCGACGGTTTTTTCTATCGCAATCAGGATGTGGCGGTCATCGGCGGCGGCAACACGGCGGTTGAAGAAGCTTTATATCTGTCCAATATCGCTCGCCATGTGACTGTGGTGCATAGACGCGAGAAATTCAAATCGGAGAAGATACTGGCTGACCGCCTGATGGAAAAAGTGGCTGAAGGCAAAATCAGCCTGGCGCTGAATTGCGAACTGAATGAAGTACTCGGCGACAAGACCGGTGTGACCGGCATGCGAGTGAAATCGGTGGTTGACGGCAGCACCAAGGACATCGCGTTGACCGGTGTATTCGTTGCGATCGGGCACAAACCCAATACGGATTTATTTACCGGTCAAATTGACATGGAGGGCGGTTATATCGTGACGCATGGCGGACATAAGGGCAACGCGACGGCGACCAATATTCCCGGCGTGTTTGCGGCTGGCGACGTGCAGGATCATATTTACCGGCAGGCGATTACCAGTGCAGGCACAGGCTGCATGGCAGCGCTGGATGCCGATCGCTATCTGGAAAGTTTGGTGAAGTAAGCTGTCATGGCAGGTAATCGCCTACCTGCAACCCTCAGCCCTGACGATCTTGCGCTGTTCCAAGCCGCCGTCAGGGATGCCCAACCTATTGCCGATCACGGGCGCATCGCGCCCGATCCGGTTGCTGCACCCCCCATTCCAAAAAGTTTATTACGCGATGAACAACAGGCGCTGGCCGATAGTCTATCCGATTACATCGGCTGGGACGACGGTCTGGAGACTGGCGAAGAGCTGGTATTCATTCGCCCGGGCTTGCGTCGCGATACCTTGCGTAAATTGCGTCGGGGGCACTGGATATTGCAGGCCGAGCTGGATCTGCATGGTATGGTCAGCGTGGAAGCGCGGCAGGCGGTGTCGGCTTTTATCGCGCAATGCAGCAAGCGCGGATCGCGTTGCGTGCGTATTATTCACGGCAAGGGGCTGGGGTCGAAGAATCGCGAGCCGGTGTTGCGTACCAAGGTCAAACACTGGTTGATGCAAAAAGATGAAGTATTGGCATTTTGCCAGGCACGCGCTGTGGATGGCGGTAGCGGCGCAGTGGTCGTGCTGTTGAAATCGGGTTAATCAGGAGTGTATATGCAAATAGATGATTTTGAATTGCCGTCAACCGGAAACAAGACGTTCAAGTTGGGCGACGCGCGTGGCAAGAAGCTGGTAGTGTATTTTTACCCCAAGGACGATACCCCGGGCTGCACTGTGGAAGGCAATGATTTTCGTGAGCTTTATGCGGAATTTCAACAGCTTGGTTGCGAAATCGTGGGCGTTTCGCGCGACTCCGTCAAATCCCACGAGAAGTTCAAGACCAAGCTCAGCCTGCCGTTCGATTTGCTGGCGGACGAAGACGAGCAGGTGTGCAATTTGTTCGGTGTCATGAAATTAAAAAATATGTATGGTAAAGAGGTACGTGGTGTCGATCGTAGTACGTTTTTGTTTGATGAAGCCGGAAAAATAATACAGGAATGGCGCAGCGTGAAGTCTACAGGCCATGCCCAAGCAGTTCTGGATACTATTAAAGCCCTTTAGGAGAATTAAATGCCTCGTAAAACCCCGGCGGTGATTAAGCTGTTTGTGTTGGATACCAATGTACTGATGCACGATCCAACCAGTCTGTTCAGGTTTGAAGAGCATGATGTGTTTTTGCCGATGGCAACGCTGGAAGAGCTGGATCAGCATAAGATAGGCATGACCGAAGTGGCGCGCAATGCGCGGCAGGCCAGCCGTTTTCTCGATGAAATCGTGTCGGGATGCGAGACCGGTATTGAAGCCGGGATCTCGCTGTACAGCAAGGGGCGCAAAGGGGCGACAGGTCGTCTGTTTCTGCAGACGCGGGCAATACAGGGCGCATTGCCGGCCAGCCTGCCTTCCAGCAAGGTAGACAACCAGATACTCGGCGTGCTGCTGAGTTTGCGCCAGGAGCAGCCTAACCGTCCGGTGATACTGGTGTCGAAAGACATCAATATGCGCATCAAGGCGCGAGCTCTGGGCCTGTCAGCCGAGGATTATTTCAACGATAAAGTGCTGGAAGACACCGACCTGCTGTATGCCGGGGTGCGCGAATTGCCTGCCGATTTCTGGGACAAGCACGGCAAGGGCATGGAATCCTGGCAAGTCGACGGGCGTACCTGGTATCGCGTTAAAGGCCCGCTGGTGTCCACTATGCTGGTTAATGAATTCGTCTATCAGGAAACCGGCACGCCGTTCTACGCCATCGTCCGTTCGGTCGACGGCAAGGTGGCCGAATTGCAGACCATCAAGGATTACAGCCATCAGAAAAACAATGTCTGGGGTATCGCCACGCGTAACCGCGAGCAGAATTTTGCGATGAATGTGCTGATGGACCCCGAAATCGATTTCGTTACGCTGTTGGGTCAGGCCGGTACTGGCAAGACCTTGCTGACCCTGGCCGCAGGGCTGATGCAGACGCTGGAACACAAACGCTATTCCGAAATCATCATGACCCGGGTGACGGTGCCGGTGGGTGAGGATATCGGTTTCCTGCCGGGTACCGAGGAAGAGAAAATGAGCCCGTGGATGGGTGCGCTGGAAGATAACCTCGATGTGCTGAACAAGACCGATGAAGCGGCAGGCGATTGGGGCCGGGCTGCAACGCAGGATTTGATACGCACTCGTATCAAGGTGAAATCGCTTAATTTTATGCGCGGCCGTACGTTCCTGAATAAATACCTGATTATCGACGAAGCGCAGAATCTGACGCCCAAGCAGATGAAAACGCTGATTACGCGTGCCGGTCCGGGTACCAAGGTGGTTTGTCTGGGTAATATTTCGCAGATCGATACGCCTTATCTGACCGAGGGCAGCTCGGGCCTGACTTACGTCGTCGACAGGTTCAAGGGCTGGCCGCATGGCGGACACATTACACTGGCACGCGGCGAGCGTTCGCGTCTGGCGGATTATGCCGGGGAGACGCTTTGAAATCAGGCTTAAGCCTGTTGTGCGTGGCGGCAGCGCTGGCGAGTTCGCCGGTGTTCGCCGTCTCCTGTCAGGATGAAGTGCATAAGGTAAACGTTGCATTGCATTCGGTACTGGATGAAGCCGAGCTGACCGGTATGCTGCGTACCCTGAACGCGACGCATAACCGGGATCTGCCGGACAAGTTCGTGACCAAACGCGCTGCCATTGCAGCGGGATGGCAACGCGGTCACGATTTGTGGGAAGCGCCCGCACTCAGGGGTAAAAGCATAGGCGGCGACCGTTACGGTAACCGTGAACGGCAGTTGCCGGCAGGTCGGTGGCGTGAAGCGGATCTGGATTACAAGGGCGGTCATCGTGGCGCGAAGCGCCTGATTTTTTCCACACAGGGATGGCGATTTGTTACGGTCGATCATTATCAAACTTATACGGAGTTAGCAGCCTGCCAATGAAAACATGTCACTTGAAAAATTTGACCAGCATGAACAGCTTTTACGAGCAAATTGCGTTTTCCTTCGATTTTCCGGCGCATTTCGGACGTAATCTGGATGCGCTTTGGGATATCATCACTGAAGTTGAAGGCCCGTTGGAACTAATATGGGAGCAGCCGGGCATAAGCCGCGATGCGTTGGGCGAAGATTATTGGCTGGTGCTTGAAATACTCGCTGATGCCGTTGCCGAGCGGGACGATTTCAGCTTTACTCTGCGCGGATAAATAAATGGTCGGCGCGACTTTTTTCGTTCTCGCGAAATAAAAAAACGTCTACCGGTCAGCACGACGCCAGTAGACGTTGGAGAAAAAGTACAAACGCAATGTTTGTACTTGAACCTGCAGTTTGCCGCCTTTTTGGGGCGGTTGCCTGCCGGTGAAACCGGTTACTTCAGCTTCTTGATACCCATGGCACCCAATACGTATTTTTCGTAAATAGGCTCGGTCGTGCCTTTTTTCATTTTGCGGATGAAGTATTTTTCAAA
Organism: Sulfuriferula sp.; assembly: GCA_031291235.1. GTDB lineage: Bacteria > Pseudomonadota > Gammaproteobacteria > Burkholderiales > Sulfuriferulaceae > Sulfuriferula. The sequence goes on along the minus strand of JARLJL010000006.1, from coordinate 228,392 downwards.
TGCAATTTTGGCCAGATGCACCCATTTGCCTTCCTTGAACCAGTTGACGTTGCGCGGCGGAATTTGCGGTAACGCAACGAAAGCAGCGCCGGTATCGCCGAAATCGGCCAGACAGATCGCATTCCAGGTGGCTTTTTCAGTGGGTTCCTTGCCGTCCAATGCGCTACGGATGTTGTGCGCGGTGGCTGTGACCATGCTTTCTATCATGTAGCCGGTTTTCGGTGTGCCGGTCGGTACGGGTGTTACCTCGACAGGCGGAATGGCGACACAGACGCCAACCGAGTAGATGTTGTTGTATTTGGGGTTGCGCTGGTAAGGGTCGGCGATAATGAAGCCGCGCGGGTTGGTGAGGCCTTCGATGCCGAAGACGGCGTCTATGCCTTTGAACGCGGGCAACATCATGGAATAGCCGAACGGTAATTCGTGTTCTTTTTTGACGCTGCCGTCAGCGTTGTGTTCGGTGACGAACATTTTGCCGGCTTCGACCTTGGTAACTTTGGCATTGCATATCCACTTGATATGACGGTCGCGCATGCTGGATTCGAGCATGCCTTTGGAGTCGCCCACGCCGCCCAGGCCGAGGTGACCGATATAAGGCTCCGCTGTAACGAAGGTCATCGGTACCTTGTCGCGGATTTTGCGTTTGCGCAAATCCGTTTCCATGATGAAGGCGTATTCGTAAGCAGGGCCGTAACAGGATGCGCCCTGCACCGCGCCGACGACGATGGGGCCGGGGGCTGCGCAGAAATGTTCCCACTCGTTCGAGGATTTCTCGGCGTGGTCAACATGGCAAACGGAATGGGTATGTCCCTGCGGGCCTAATCCGGGGACTTCGTCAAATGCCAGTTTGGGGCCGGTAGCGATAACCAGATAATCGTAATTGATGATCTGACCGTCGACCAGTTCGATCTGGTTCTGGTCGGGATGCAGGCGTTTGGCGCCGTGCGGTATGAAGTTGATGCCCTTCTTTTCCAGATACGGCGCTACCGGGAAAGTGACTTCTTCACGGCTGCGCCAGTTTACGCCTACCCAGGGGTTGGACGGAGTGAACTGGAAAGTGTCGGTATTGGAGATGACGGTAACCGTATCTTCCTTGCGAGCCAGTTCCTTCATTTCGTAAGCCATAGGCATGCCACCTATGCCTGCACCCAAAATAACAATATGTGCCATTGCGGTATCCTTGTGGTAGATGAAAAATTGCTGTTATCTAATAGCAGCTTACGTGCCAAGAATATAACTATATGAATTAAATGAAATATGTTGTTTTTAATAGATGCTGGTTTTAAAAATGTCATGACATGATGTCCGGTTTCGGATTATGCTGGCAGGTATTGTCATGACAAAGTGTCAGAGGGCTGAATTGAAAACAAAACTCGAATCGGAATTGACTTCGCTGCTGGAAGTGCATGCCCATCCCTTTGTGCTGATCGATGCCGATTATCGTATCGTCGGGGCCAATCAGGCGTATTGCGATAATTACGGGATCGCGCGGGAGCAGATAATCGGGCAGCGCTGTCACGAGGTTTCGCATCGTTCTGCGGTACCGTGCCACCAGAATGGCGAAGATTGCCCGCATCAGGCTGTGTTCAATACCGCCAAGGCGCACGAGGTGATACATACCCATTTCGATCGCCATCATCGGCCGGAGTATGCGCGCATCAAGGGGTACCCGATCCTGGACGATATCGGGGTGCGTTATCTGGGCGAAGCGGTGATGCCGATAGCCAGTCAGGACGAGTTGAATTGCGATGAAATGCGCATGGTCGGCAGTTCCCCGGCATTTTTGCATTGCGTAGAAATGCTGTCGATGACCGCACAATCGGAAGCCTCGGTACTGTTGCTGGGCGAAAGCGGCGTAGGCAAGGAGCTGGCGGCGCAATATTTGCATAAGCGTTCCAGCCGGCGCGACAAGCCGTTCGTCGCCATCAATTGTGCGGCGATTACCGAAACCATGTTCGAGGACGAGCTATTCGGCCACGAGCGCGGCGCATTTACCGGATGTATCGGACGCAAGCAGGGGCTGTTCGAACTGGCCGGCGGCGGTACGCTGTTTCTGGACGAGGCGGGCGAGATCCCTATGGCGATGCAGGCCAAATTGTTGCGCGTGCTGGAGAGCGGCGAGTTTCGACGCATGGGCGGTACCGAAACCTTGCAGGCCGACGTGCGCATTATTACGGCGACTAATCGCAATCTGCTGGAAATGGCGGAGACAGGGCAATATCGGCTGGATTTGTACTATCGTATTGCCGGCATAGATTTGCGCCTGCCGAGTTTGCGCGAACGCCGTAGCGATATTCCGGCGCTGGCGGAGGCCATGCTGAAACGGATTACCGAATCCGGTGCGCCGCGCTGCAAGCTCACCGACGATGCAATTGCCAAATTGACGCAATACGATTTTCCGGGCAATGTCCGAGAATTGCGCAATATCCTGCTGAAAGCGGTGGCAATATGCAACCACAGTATTATCAGTGCTGAGCATATCGTGCTGGGCAGGGCAGTGGCGCGATCCGACCGACGCGTTGCCGATGTCGTAGAAGTTGCACCCGTATTGCCGGAAGCGGTCTCCGACATGCATCATATCGTGTCGGGCGTACCGATTGCGGAGCTCGAAGCCAAATATATTGCCGACCTGTTACAAACACATCATGGGCATCGACGCAATGTGGCTGATATACTGGGCATCAGCGAACGTACCTTGTATCGCAAATTGAAATTGTACGGCCTGTCTTGATAGCCGCGAGACGAGTTGTCGTATTCGAATAATGAAAACGGGATGATATTTTGACCAAGGAAACGCTGGAGATTGCCCAGGGCTCGCTCGACCCGGCTGACTGGCACGATATGCGCGAGCAGGGCCATCGCATGCTGGACGATATGTTCGATTATCTTGAGCAAATCCGGCAACGGCCGGTCTGGCAGCAGGCGCCGCAAGCAGTGCGCGCAGTGTTTCAGCAGCCATTGCCCGGATCGGGCAGCAACCTGGCGGCAGTTCATGAAACTTTCATGCAGGACATTCTGCCCTATGCAGTAGGCAATGCCCACCCCGGCTTCATGGGATGGGTACACGGCGGCGGTACGCCGGTCGGCATGCTGGCGGAGATGCTGGCGGCAGGATTGAATGCGAATCTCGGCGGGCGCGATCAGATGCCGGTCGAAGTCGAGCGCCAGGTGATGCGCTGGGTACGGGATTTGTTCGGCTTTCCCGATACGGCCAGCGGACTGTTTGTGACGGGTACCTCGATGGCGAACCTGATTGCCGTACTGGTGGCGCGAACGGCCGCACTGGGCGGCGAAGTGCGCCGTCAAGGTGTTGCGGCCAGCGGCAAGCGCCTGACCGCGTATGCTTCTGCCGGTGCGCACGGCTGCATAGCGCAGGCGATGGATCTGGCAGGACTGGGGCTGGATGCGTTACGGGTAATTCCCATGAACGGGCAGTTTCAGATGGACATGGGCGCGCTAGCGGCTGCTGTCGCGCAAGACCGGGAGTCGGGTTACACGCCGTTTTTTATTGCCGGGACGGCCGGTTCCGTGGATGTGGGCGCGATAGACGATCTGACTGCGCTAGCCGATTACGCCCGGCGCGAAGCGCTCTGGTTTCATATCGACGGTGCCTATGGCGCGCTGGCGATGCTGTCGCCACAGCTGGCACCATTGCTGGCGGGGCTGGAGCGGGCGGATTCGGTGGCTTTCGATTTTCACAAGTGGGGGCAAGTGCCGTACGACGCGGGTTTTATTCTGGTGCGCGATGGTGCGCTGCATTTCGATACTTTTGCTTCGCCTGCCGCTTATCTGCGCCGCGAAGCTTGCGGGATTGCAGCCGGTTCGCCCTGGCCCTGCGATTTCGGCCCGGATTTGTCGCGCGGCTTCCGTGCGCTCAAAACATGGTTTACCTTGCAGGTTTACGGCGCTGACCGCTTGGGCGAGAGTATCGCCAAAACCTGTGCGCTCGGGCAGTATTTGAAGCAGCGCATAGAAGCGACGCCCGAGTTGGAGTTGCTTGCGCCGGTGGCGCTGAATATTGTGTGTTTCCGCTACCGTTGCACTGATGCCGACAAGGTAAATGCCGCCATTGTCATTGCTATTCAGGAATCGGGCATCGCTGCGCCGTCCAGCACAACTATCAACGGCAAACTGGCTATTCGGGCGGCCATCGTCAACCATCGTACCGATACTGCCGATATCGATGCGCTCATCGCTGCAACGCTCAAGTTCGGCAGAAATATCGTAAATAACAAGGACGATAATGACTATTGATGAACAAATCCAGACCCCGCTAATAGGGCTGCCGACGCTGATGCGCATGGCGTTGCAAGGAATAGATCTGGCCCCGCTGGGGATAAAACTGCATGAGTATGCGACCGAACATCCGCAGGCAGCCAATGCCTTGCTGGATCTGTCGGTGTTGCTGCAACTTAAGCAGAATCGCGAGATTGCCATGCTGTTGCAGGCCGAGGCGCTCAACCTGCAGCAGGTTTATCACTTGCCTTTCAAGGGCGAGCAGGTCGGGTTGCGCTTGCTGGCGTTGATGGGGCCGGGCGATCTGATGTCGAATACGCCGGTGGAAGTGCTGGTGGAGGATACGGATGTATCGCTGACGCTGCTTTACGTGTCGCCCGATTTGCCGTTTCCGGCCGAGTTGCCGGAACACGATGTCGCCTTCGTGGCGATTGCCGAGTCAGATCAGAATATTCCCTTGCTGGAATTTGTCGGCGCGCTAGTGAGGCAATGGCCGCGTCCGGTATTGAATGCACCCAAAAAAATTCAGGCTCTGTCGCGCGACAGCGTATATGCCATGTTGCACGATGTGAGCGGGTTGATGATGCCGGATACTGCGCGCATAGGTAGGCACGTGCTGGTGCAGTTGGCCGATGCGACGCTGGATTTGCACGCCGTGATTGCCGACGGCAAATTCCCGGTCATCGTGCGCCCTGTGGATTCGCATGCGGGCAAAGGATTGATGAAGCTGGACAGCGTGGCGGACATTGCCGTCTATTTGCATGAGAGGACGGAAGACGAGTTTTATATTTCGCGCTTCGTCGATTACAGCGGCGCAGACGGCCTGTTCCGAAAATACCGGATCGTGTTGATAGCCGGTCGGCCTTATGTCTGCCATATGGCATTGTCCAGGCACTGGATGGTGCATTATCTGAATGCGGAAATGACAGACAAGGCGGAAAACCGGGAGGAGGAGGCGCGGTTCATGGCCGATTTCGACATGGCATTCGCTGTCAGACATGCGGCCGCTTTTCGGGCTATCCACGAACGCGCCGGTCTGGACTATCTGGGCATCGATTGCGGCGAAACCGCGGCAGGCGAATTGCTGATTTTCGAGATCGACAGCAACATGATCGTACATGCCATGGATCCGGTGGATATATTCCCTTATAAACAGCCGCAGATGCGCAAGGTTTTTTCCGCTTTTCGAGAGATGCTGGTGAATGTCGTCAATCGCCAAGGCTGAATTGAATATACCGTCGGTAACGGCATTGCTGGTTGCAGGCGGCGATGCGCGAATTGCACCCGATGCGCACAGCGGGTGCAATAAATACGGCTGCCGGTCTTACCCCGATGCCGATTTGCTGGCTTTCGGTTCGTCGACTGCGTCCGTAATTTCCGAACAGGGTTTCGAAGCTGCCGTACAGCTGCGCGATAAGCTGCAAAACCGCGCGTCGACTGAGCCCGCTGTAACAACTTATGCACGCGAACTGGACCGGGTACGCGCTGAGCTGGTCGCCTTGTGCGGGATCGGTGATTTGCCCGGGCTGGAAGTTGTGTTTGCGGCTTCGGGTACCGATAGCCATTTGATTGCGGCACAGCTGGTGCGTAATCAGGGGCAGCCGCTATGTGCTGTCATGATCGATGCCGTCGAGACCGGCAGCGGCGTCCCGGCCGCATTGGCAGGCCGGCATTTCAGCACGCGTACGGCTTTGGCGCAGGCGGTCGATGAGGGAGTGGTTATAGCGGGCGATGCGATTGCGGTGGTCACGGTCGCGATGCGTGCGGCTGACGGTTCGCCGTACACGGCCGCAGCGATGGACGCCGGGGTGACTGCGCGAGTGCATGCGGCCGTGGCAGCGGGGCAGCGAGTGCTGCTGACGCTGGTTGATGTGTCGAAAACCGGCATGATCGTACCTGGACCTGCCTGCGTTGCTGCATTGCAGCGGCAATTTCCGGAGCAGCTCGATGTGCTGGTCGATGCTTGCCAATTCCGCATCGCTCCGTCTACTTTGCGCGCTTATCTGCAACAGGGTTACATGGTGGCTGTGACCGGCTCGAAGTTTATTACTGGCCCCACCTTTTCCGGCGCCTTGCTTATCCCGTCGGGGCTGGCGCAAGGTTTGCGGCGATACCCGGTGCCGGCAAGCCTGCGCGCCTATTCCGCGGCGGCCGACTGGTCGCGCAATTGGGATTGCAGCAGGCTGGATGCCGGTGCCGTCAATTTTGGCTTGTTGCTGCGGTGGGAAGCGGCGCTGACTGAATTACGCGCGTTCCATGCCATACCAGAAACGGAAATTGCCGCGTTTCTGCAGGTGTTTGCTGATGCCATACAAGGCAAGCTTGACAGCGATCCCGTGTTTGAGCGTGTTGCCGTGCCTGTGCGTGCTGGCGCAAGCTGGGACAGTTTTCCGACTATTTTTCCATTTATGTTGCGCCGGCCTGCTGGTGCAACGGGATATACATGGTTAAGCAGTGGCGACATGTCACAGATCTATCGCTTGCTGCAATGCGACTTGAGCAGCGATGCCGGGCTGCCTGCCGATTCTGCGAGCAGGCGCTTGCTGGCGAGCCGCGTGCAGCTCGGGCAGCCTGTGCGTTGCGGTGTGCGCGACGGGATGCCGGTCAGCGCGTTACGCCTGTGTATGAGCGCGAGACTCGTGGTTGCTGCACTGTCGCCGCGCGGGCCGGGTCCGTCGGCGGTGATAGCGCAGGCATTGATTGCGCTGGAGAAGACGGCATTGCTGGTCAATGCCGATCTGGCGTAATTTATGCCGTCACGTCGATATTGCTGCCGAGTTTTTGCGTCTCGGCATTCGTGTTCGCGGCTGCACCTTTATCAGTTGCCGGGCTCTTGTCCGCGGTCGTTGCGGCAGGGTGTTTGAGTTTGTAACTCTGCTCCTCGGCCGTGGTAACGGTGCCGTCTTTGTTCGTATCCATTTTGTCGTAGGTTTTCGTCGTGCTGGCCGTCGATGCGCTGGCAACGATGCTGGATGTTGTGCTGATAGACATGGGGTGCTCCTTTTCGGGATAGTAATCGGTTAGGCCGATAAATTGGTCGGTACTGTCTTTAACGGCCAGCGGTGAAAGCCATGAAGGACGCTTGCTGTAAAGTTGTGTAAAGCTATGTTAACCATCCGTTTGGTAGGGGTGGTGAGGCGCGGATTATGTGCAAAATGAACAAATTTAAATTAATTGTGCTATATTGACAATTAATATTGCATGAAGCAGGAGTTCTCATGAATCTGGCGCTGGTGCCCGCTGTCGACAAATCCGATGTTCTGGCGGAAGCCTTGATCAATGCCGGCAAGTATTTGGGCATGAGTCAGGCTGATCTGGGCGCAATTATCGGCAAGAATCGTACTGCCATTAGCCGCGGTGATATTGATCCGGATAGCAAGGCAGGGGAGCTGGCATTGCTCTTTATCCGCTGTTATCGGGCGCTTTATGTGCTGGTTGGCGGCGATCCTCGGCAAATGCGACACTGGATGCAGACAGAAAATCTGCATACAGGCGGTATCCCGGCCGAGCAGATCAAGCATGTGCAAGGATTGGTCACGGTGCTGGATTATCTGGATGCCATGCGAGGCAAGCTGTAAGTGGTTGAGTGGTCGGCTTGCCTGGCGGATGCCGAATTGATCACCCTGTCGGGTATGTTGTTGCGCTTGGTGGAGAGTCAGGAGCAAGTGGCAACCAATCAGCTGGTCAGTTCGCTGGAGCGGCAGCAGGTGCTGGAGGCGATGCTGGAATCGACCAAGCCGCAGCTGCGTTCCGGCACTGAGAGACTGCATTATCTGTTGTCTACGCCGTTTCGTTACCCGCCGCTGAAGCACGGGTCGCGTTTCGGTGCGCGCAGTGCGCCCAGCCTGTTTTACGGGTCGCTGGAAACTGGCACCGTTTTGGCGGAGGCTGCCTATTATCGCTTTCTATTCTGGTATGGCATGGTTACGCCGCCGGCAGCCAAACTCGATACGCAACATACCTTGTTCGGTGCAGAATACCGCACGGACAAGGGCTTGCAGTTGCAGGCATCGCCGTTTTCAGCGCATGTCGATGTGTTACGCAGCCCGACCGATTATGCTGCGACTCAGGCGTTAGGGGCCGATATGCGCGCGGCAGGTATCGAGGCCTTTGAATTTGTTTCCTCGCGCGATCCCGATGGCGGTATTAATGTCGCGCTGTTTACGCCGACGGCGTTGAGCGTCAAGGCGCCGGTGTTCCAGGAAGCCTGGTTGTGCGAATTGAGCGCAGACCGTGTCAGTTTCCACACGGCATACAGCCGTAATTTTTATTCGTTTGCCATCGAGGTTTTTCAGGTCTCAGGCAAGTTGCCGCAAGCAGCGTAACTTTTTTGCTGCAATATGACGGGATGCCGGAACCAAGGCGCTGCTGGTTTGATCGAATGTTCGGTATATTACAATGGGCCCGTATGCATATGATATTCAAATTCGTAGTCACGTTTTCCTTGTTGTTTATTTTGGTAAATCATGCCGAGGCCGACCAGCAAGAGGCCGACAAGCAAAGCCAACCCGGCGTGATGAGTAAAGTGGAGCATGCCGTTGAACACGGTGCTAAAGTCGCGGCTACCGGTGTCGAGCACGGTGTAAAAGCGGCAGGCAGAGGTATAGAGCGCGGCGCAAAGGCTGCTGGGCGCGGCATCGATCATGGGGTGAAGGCTACAAAAAATGCAGTCGGCCGCGTTGTCGATAAAACAGACAAGTCGTCTTCAACGCAGCCTGATCCGACAAATAAATAACGCGACATTCGCATATCTGCCCGATGCTGATATCGGGCAGATGCATCATGTTGATGCCGGGCGTGTTGTTTTATCGCGATTAAATTACCAGTGTGTTTCGTGTTCGGCCGTGGCGGATATCTTGTGTATGGACAAGTCGGCGCCGTTGAATTCCTCTTCCTGGCCTAGGCGTATGCCCAGTGTTGCTTTGAGTATGCCGTAAACGGTAAATCCGCCGATCAGCGCAATGGCGATGGCGCCGAGCGTGCCGAGCAGCTGCGACATGAATGCGACGCCGCCCAGTCCGCCCAGCGCAGGCAATCCGAAAATGCCTGCGGCAAGGCCGCCCCAGGTGCCGCATAGCCCGTGCAGCGGCCATACGCCCAATACGTCGTCTATCATCCATTTGTTTTGGGTGATGGTGAACATCCAGACGAATAATCCGCCGCCGACGGCGCCGGTAATCAGCGCGCCCAGCGGATGCATCAGGTCGGAGCCCGCGCAGACGGCAACCAGCCCGGCCAGCGCGCCGTTATGGGTAAAGCCGGGGTCGTTGCGTCCGACCAGCAGTGCGGCCAGTGTGCCGCCGACCATGGCCATCAGTGAATTAACGGCGACTAGTCCGCTAATCTTGTCCAGGGTTTGCGCCGACATGACGTTAAAACCGAACCAGCCTACGATCAATATCCAGGAACCGAGCGCCAGAAACGGAATGCTCGAAGGCGGGTGGGCGGCTACTTCCCCGTTCTTGCGATAACGGCCGTGGCGAGCGCCGAGCAGCAATACGGCTGCCAGTGCTATCCAGCCGCCCATGGCGTGCACGACGACAGAACCGGCAAAGTCATGGAAATTTGCACCGAATTGCGATTTCAGCCAGTCCTGTATGCCGAAATGGTTGTTCCAGGCGATGCCTTCAAAAAACGGATAGACGAAACCGACCAACAAAAAAGTGGCAGCCAGTTGCGGGCCGAATTTGGCGCGTTCGGCTATACCGCCGGAAATAATGGCGGGTATGGCGGCGGCAAAAGTCAGCAGGAAAAAGAATTTGACCAGTTCGTAACCGTTTTTTACAACCAGCGTGTCAGCACCATGTATGAAGTGTACGCCGTAGGCAATGCCGTAGCCGATGAAGAAATAGGCTATGGTCGATATGGAAAAATCTGCAAGTATTTTGACCAGGGCATTGACCTGGTTTTTGCGGCGTACCGTGCCGACTTCAAGAAAGGCAAATCCGGCGTGCATGGCCAGTACCATGATAGCGCCTAATAGTATGAATAATGCATCGTTGCTGGTGTTTAAATTGTTCATATGGGCTCCTGAATGAGTCGCCTATAAAAGCAAAATTTAAGCCAATTATTTTATCTTTTATAATCAGTGTTATTTTTTGTATTGTTATAAAAAATGCACATATATTGTGCGTGCGACATTGTTCCTTGCACATTATGTGCAGAGAACAGATTGGAAATTGCGGAAGATTAGTGTTTATCGGCACCATCCAGTTCGCGTTCCATTTCTTCATCGGAAAGCGGCTGGTAGGCGTCAACGGCAGGGGTGGGGCGGGTGATCAGGCTGGAGACGATAATCCCCAGTTCGTAGAGCAGCCATAACGGGACGGCGAGCATGGTTTGCGAGACAACGTCAGGCGGGGTAAAGATGGCGCCGATGACGAATGCGCTGACGATGACGTAGGGGCGGATTTCGCGCAATTTGGCAACGCTGACGATACCGATTTTGACCAGCAGCACGACGACGACGGGTACTTCGAAGGTAATGCCGAATGCCATGAACATGGTCAGCACGAAGTCCAGGTATTTGCTGATGTCGGTCATCACTGCAACCCCTACCGGCGCCACGCCGGTAATGAAGCCGAAGACGATGGGGAAGACGAGAAAGTAGGCGAATGACATGCCGCAGAAGAACAGAATAACGCTGGCAATAATCAGCGGGATGCCAAGCCGTTTTTCATGCGAGTACAACCCCGGGGCAATAAAGGCCCAGAGTTGATAAAGAATATAAGGCAGCGCAATCAGGAAGGCCGCCATCATGGTGACCTTGATCGGTACGAAAAAAGGTGCGGTGACTTCGGTAGCGATGAGCTGCCCGCCTTTGGGCAGGGCATGCAGTAACGGGCGTGCGAGCAGGGTGTAGAGATTGTTGGCCCAATGGAACAGTCCCAGAAAAACCAGTATGACGGCTATCACGGAACGCAGCAAACGGTCGCGCAACTCGACCAGATGGGATATGAAAGTGTCTTGGGACTCGGTTGTGCTCATGCTGTATGGTTGTTTTTATGGGGCTCGGCATCAACGGGCGGTGCCAGCGCCGGTACGGGTTCCAGAGCCAGTTCACCTTGCAGGCTTTCGGGTTCAGGCTCGGTCATAGCAGGGCGATCTTCAGCGGCGGGCAATTCCGCTGCTGCAGGATTGACTGCCGCTTCTACATCTTGACGGGTGTTGTTGATTTCGTCAGAGATGCGTTGCCCACTTTCCTGTATGCTGTCCTTGAGTATCTGGCCGCTTTTACGCAGTTCATCGAGCTGTATTTCCTGGCTGATGTCGGATTTGATCGTCGCCACGTAGCGCTGCATGCGCCCGAGCAGCAGGCCCGCGGTACGCGCGACTTTGGGCAGGCGCTCGGGACCGATCACGATAAGCGCAACAACGCCTATCACCAACAATTCGGAAAAGCCAACATCAAACATGTAGCGCCTTACGCTTTGGTTTTTTCTTTGACTTCGCCGTCTATCGTGTGGCCGGTGGATTGGCCGTCGATTTTACCCTGTTCGCCTTCTTTCATCGCGTCCTTGAAACTCTTGACCGCGCCGCCGACGTCGCCGCCAATGTTACGCAGCTTCTTCGTGCCGAATATTACCAGAACGATGGCCAGTACGATTAACCAGTGCCAAATACTAAAGCTACCCATGATATCTCCTTGTCAGGTGTGCGCCAGTTTATTACCGCCGCCAAAAATGTGAATGTGCAGGTGGAATACTTCCTGTCCACCGCCGCGCCCGGTATTGATCATGGTACGGAAGCCCGATTCCAGACCGTTATTGCGAGCAAGTTCAGGTGCTAATAATAACATCCGTCCCAGCAAGTTCTGATGTTTATTCTCGCATTCAGACAAAGATACTACGTGAACTTTGGGAATAATCAGTATATGTACCGGTGCAATGGGGTGGATGTCGTGAAATGCAATTATTTCTTCATCTTCATATACCTTGCTGCTAGGTAATGTGCCGGAGACGATTTTACAAAAGATGCAGTCGTTCATAAGTTGTCCTTGCGCGCTGCTTTTTCGGTATGTCCTGATACGCCTTCGCGTCGTGCCAGTTCGTTGAGTACGTCCTGCGGCCCCAGACCTTGCTGCGCCAGCAGGATCATGGTGTGAAACCACAGGTCGGCCACTTCGTAGACGATATGCTGCGGATCGCCGTCCTTGGCCGCCATGATGGTTTCGGCAGCTTCCTCAGCCACTTTTTTCAATATCGCATCGAGGCCTTTGGCGTACAGGCTGGCGACATAGGATGAATCTGCCGTACTGGTTTTGCGCGCTTCCAGCGTTGCGGCTACACGAGCTAGTATATCGTTCATCGCTTATAAATTTCTGACGGATCTTTTAATACAGGTTCGGTAATAACCCATTCGTGATTTTCCAGCTTCTGGAAAAAGCAGTCGTGCCGTCCGGTATGACAGCTGATGCCGCCTATTTGTTCGATTTTCAGCAGTATGACGTCTTCGTCGCAATCCAGACGGATTTCGCGGACTTTCTGAATATGCCCGGATTCTTCGCCCTTATGCCAGAATTTCTTGCGCGAGCGAGACCAGTACACGGCTTCGCCGAGCTCTACGGTGCGTTTAAGCGCATCGCGATTCATCCAGGCCACCATCAGCACTTCGTTGCTGTTTGCATCCTGGGCAATCACCGGTACCAGTCCGTCGGAGGACCAGTTGACCTTGTTCAGCCAGTTGTCCTGTGCGCTCATAGGCGTACCTCTATGCCGTTTTGCAGCATGTGCAGTTTGGCTTCGTGTATGGTGTATTCGCCGAAGTGGAAAATACTTGCTGCCAGCACCGCATCGGCATGCCCCTCGATGACGCCGTCGGCAAGATGCTGCAATGTGCCTACGCCGCCGCTGGCGATGACCGGGATGCTGACGGCATCGGATACGGCACGGGTGAGGGGGATGTTGAACCCGCTCTTGGTGCCGTCCTTGTCCATGCTGGTCAGCAATATCTCGCCGGCTCCCAGATTCTGCATTTTGATTGCCCACTCTATCGCATCCAGACCGGTAGCGTTGCGGCCGCCGTGGGTATAAACCTCCCAGCGGCCAGCTTCGTTGGCCTTGGCATCGATGGCGACGACGATGCATTGCGAACCGAAACGTGAGGCTGCATCGGCGACGATTTGCGGATTGTTGACGGCAGTGGTGTTGATGCTGACCTTGTCCGCGCCGGCGTTGAGCAGGCGACGCACATCGTTGACTTCGCGTACGCCGCCGCCGACGGTCAGCGGAATGAACACTTCGGAAGCGACTGCCTCGATAATCGGCAGGATCAGGTCGCGTTGATCCGAGCTGGCGGTAATGTCGAGAAAGGTCAGTTCATCTGCGCCTTCGCGGTCGTAGCGTCGTGCGATTTCCACCGGATCGCCGGCATCGCGCAAGCCGACAAAATTGACGCCTTTGACCACGCGGCCGGCATTGACGTCCAGACAGGGAATAATGCGTTTGGCGAGTCCCATTATACGTCCGTCAGCTCGTCCGACAGTTCGTCGGCAAGCGCTTGTGCGGCGGTAAAGTCGAGCGTGCCTTCGTAAATTGCGCGACCGGTAATGGCTCCCATGATGCCTTCATGCTCGACCGCGCACAATTTGCGTACGTCGTCCAGATTGGTGATGCCGCCGCTGGCAATGACGGGAATGGTCAGGGCTTGCGCGAGTTTGACCGTGGCTTCGATGTTGACGCCGGAGAGCATGCCGTCGCGGCCGATATCGGTATAAATTACGCCTTCCACGCCGTAATCCTGGAATTTCTGCGCCAGATCGACGACGTCGTGATGCGTCAGTTTGGACCAGCCGTCCACCGCAACTTTACCGTCCTTGGCATCGAGTCCGACGATAATCTGGCCGGGGAAAGCGTTGCACGCATCATGCAGGAATCCCGGTGTTTTGACTGCGGCTGTGCCGATGATGACATAGCGTATGCCGCTATCGAGATAGCGCGATATGGTATCGAGATCGCGGATACCACCGCCAAGCTGTACCGGTACGTCGACGCCGACAGCATCGACGATGGATTTGATTGCACTGTTGTTGACCGGTTTGCCGGCAAAAGCGCCGTTAAGATCGACCAGATGCAGACGTTTCGCACCTTGCGCCAGCCAATGCCGTGCCATTTCGGCGGGATCTTCGGAGAATACGGTGGATTCTTCCATTAAACCTTGTTTGAGACGCACACAGTGACCGTCTTTGAGGTCAATCGCAGGGATAATCAGCATGATAATGAGGGAGTGAAAATCAATAAAAACAGGTTAGAGTGAACATTCGGTATTAAATGTATCGCACTGGTTAGGCGCTATATTACCATCCCATGTTACAAAATTGCCAAGCAGGGTAAGGCCTGCGGCCTGACTCTTCTCGGGGTGGAACTGTACGGCGAAAATGTTGTTGGCAGCGACTGCGCAGGTAAAAGGGAACGGGTACAGGCTGAATGCCGATACCATGTCCGGATTGCCGGCTTCCACATAGTAGCTGTGCACAAAATAAAAGCGTGCACCGTCGGTTATGCCGCTCCATAACGGATGCGGTACGGCCTGATGTACTTCGTTCCAGCCCATATGCGGTACTTTGAGACGGTTGTGCCGGTTGTCGTACATGGCTTCGTCGGGGAAGCGCAATACGCGGCCCGGTAAAATTCCCAGGCCGGCGGCATCGCCTTCTTCGCTGTGTTCGAACAGCATTTGCATGCCCAGGCATATGCCCAGAAAAGGCTTGCTTGCAGCGGCCTGCTTGACGACATCGATCAGGCCGCGCTGTTTCAGTTCGGCCATGCAGTCGCCCATGGCGCCGACGCCGGGAAATACCACGCGCCCGGCATCGAGTATGACTTGCGGATCGGCAGTGACGACAACGCTGGCGGCAGGCGCAACGTGCTCCAGCGCCTTGGACACCGAACGCAAATTGCCCATGCCGTAATCTATGACAGCGATATCGACATTTGCAGCCATGTTATAAGCAACCTTTGGTTGAAGGCATGGTGTCGGTCATGCGCGGATCGAGTTCGACGGCCATGCGCAGGGCGCGGCCGAATGCCTTGAATACGGTTTCAGCCTGATGGTGGGCATTATCGCCGCGCAGATTGTCGATATGCAAGGTTACGCCGGCGTGATTGATAAAGCCCTGAAAAAATTCGTGAAACAGATCTACGTCGAATTGGCCGATTGCAGCGCGGGTAAAGTCGACGTGATATTCGAGGCCGGGCCGGCCGGACAGATCCAGCACCACGCGCGACAAGGCTTCGTCCAGCGGCACATAGGCGTGACCGTAGCGGCGCACGCCTTTTTTGTCGCCTATCGCCTGGGCAAAAGCCTGGCCCAGAGTGATGCCGATGTCTTCTACGGTGTGATGCGCATCGATATGCAAATCCCCGCTGGCTTCAATTTCAATATCCATCACGCCGTGACGTGCGATCTGGTCGATCATGTGTTCGAGAAAAGGCACGCCGGTGTTAAAACGGCTGACACCGGTTCCATCCAGATTGAGTTGCACGCTAATCCGGGTTTCCAGCGTGTTGCGGGTGACTTGGGCTGTACGCATGATAAATGTGTAAGTGTGGGCTAAGTGTTAGATTGCAATATATCAGTTAATGCGCTTATCAGGGTATGACATTGTTCGTCTGTCCCTACGGTAATGCGCATAAATGGCGCAATCCTGGCCGGATTGCGGAAGTGGCGCACGATAATGCTGCGTTCGCGCAATTTGGCTGTAAGCGTTTCGCCGTCATGCTGCGGGTGGCGGGCAAAGATAAAATTCGCTGCCGACGGCAGGACGGCAAAGCCGAGTGCGGTCATATCTGCGATCAGCTTTTCGCGCGTTTGCATGATCAGCGTACGCGTTTCGTCGAAGTAGTCTTTATCCTGTATCGATGCGGTTGCGCCTATTTGCGCGAGCTTGTCCAAGGGGTAGGAGTTGAAGCTGTCCTTCACCCGGGTCAGGCCGGCTATCAGTTCGCTATCGCCTATGGCATAGCCGACGCGCAATCCGGCCAGGCCGCGCGATTTGGAGAAGGTGTGCACGACCAGCAATTGCGGGTACTGCTTGATCAGACCGACTGCCGATTCGGCACCGAAATCAACGTAGGCTTCATCGATCACGACGACGCTATCGGGATTGGCCTGCAACAGCCGGATAACGTCGGCCAGTTTGACTGGGCAGCCGGTAGGCGCGTTCGGATTGGGGAAAATAATGCCGCCGTTGGGGCGCATGTAATCGTCGACCCGAATTTCGAAATCCTCGGTTAACGGCACGGCGGTATAGGCGATCTGGTACAGACGGCAATAGACCGGATAGAAACTGTAGGTAATATCCGGAAACAGTATGGGCAGGTCGTGTTTCAGCAAGGCATGAAAGATGTGCGCCAGCACTTCGTCGGAGCCGTTGCCGACAAAGACATTGCTGCTATCAACGCCGTAATAGTCTGCTATGGCCTGGGTCAATGCGGTACTTTGGGGATCCGGGTACAGCTGCAACTGGTTGGGGATGTTTTCATGAAACGCCTCGGTCACGCGCGGGCTGGGCGGATACGGGCTTTCATTGGTGTTGAGCTTGACCAGATTGTCCAGCTTGGGCTGTTCGCCCGGCACATAGGGTGTGAGCGTGTGGGTGACCGCACTCCAGAAACGACTCATGCATCAGCTCCGTGTCATGCGGAATTCTGCTGAGCGCGCGTGCGCTTGCAGGCCTTCGCCGTAAGCCAGCGTAGCGGCAATGTCGCCGAGGAAATTCGCCCCTGCGCCGGAAACCTGGATCAGGCTGGAGCGCTTCTGAAAATCGTATACGCCCAGCGGGCTGGAAAAACGTGCGGTACGCGATGTGGGCAGCACATGATTGGGCCCTGCGCAGTAATCTCCCAGTGCTTCGCAGGTATTGCGCCCCATGAAGATTGCACCGGCATGTTTGATCTTTTTCGCCCAGACATCGGCATCGTCCAGCGACAGTTCCAGGTGTTCGGGTGCGATGTGATTGGCGATAGCGACGGCTTCGTCCAGGTCGCGCACGGTGATTAGTACGCCGCGGTCGCGCAGGGACGCGGTGATGACGTCGCGGCGCGGCATATCGGGCAGCAGTTTGTCGATGCTGGCAACGACGCTGTCGATATAGGCGGCATCCGGGCACAACAATATGGACTGGGCCAGCTCGTCGTGTTCGGCTTGCGAGAACAGGTCCATCGCAATCCAGTCCGGATCGGTTTTGCCGTCGCAGATAATCAGAATTTCGGAAGGTCCGGCGACCATATCTATGCCCACGGTACCGAATACGCGGCGCTTGGCGGCTGCAACATAAGCATTGCCCGGCCCGACGATTTTG
The DNA here is from genome assembly GCA_031291235.1 of Sulfuriferula sp. Taxonomy (GTDB): domain Bacteria; phylum Pseudomonadota; class Gammaproteobacteria; order Burkholderiales; family Sulfuriferulaceae; genus Sulfuriferula. The sequence continues at coordinate 210,856 of JARLJL010000006.1, read as the reverse complement.
TCGACCTGGGGGATGGAGGCTGTACCGTAAGCCAGCGCAGCAACGGCTTGCGCGCCGCCTATGGTAAATACGCGCGTGACCCCGGCTACGGCTGCAGCAGCGAGTACCAGTTCGTTCTGTATGCCGTCAGGCGTCGGTACGACCATGATCAGTTCGGCTACGCCGGCGACCTTGGCGGGAATGGCGTTCATCAATACTGACGATGGATAGGCAGCCTTGCCGCCGGGTACGTATAAACCCACGCGATCCAGCGCGGTGACCTGCTGGCCTAATACAGTGCCGTCGGCTTCCTGATAAGTCCACGATTGCATGACCTGATGTTCGTGATAGTCGCGCACACGCTGTGCTGCGGCCTCGAGCGCAGCGCGCTGTGCGGCCGGCAAATTGCGCAGTGCAGATTGTAACCGTGCAACCGGCAGTTCCAGTTCGGCCATGCTGGCAACGTCGAGACGATCGAAACGCCTGGTGTATTCCAGTACGGCGGTATCGCCTTCGCGGCGTACATGTTGCAGAATGTCTTCGACTGTGCATTCGATTGCGGCATCCTGTTCGCCTTCGAAGGCGAGCATGTGATCCAGATCCGCCTGGAACTGGGCGGATAGGGTATCAAGTCTTTTTATGTTCAACATTGGCAGCGATCCGGGACAAATGCAGTAAACAATTTGTCATTATACCGATAAAATCGGGCAAATCGAGGAGGGCCGTTGCGAATATTACGGATTGCGTTTTACAGCAAGTACGATGTGTACAAATGCCTGAAATATGGATAGGCTAGTTTACAGTCAGGTGCTAAAGTTAAGCTGGCAATGGCGTTGTTAAAATAATCGGGAGAGGATGTGATATGAAACACATGATATGGTTACTGGTACTGGCGTTGACGAGCCATTTTGCATTGGCTGCCGATTATGCGCGCGAGCAAAAGTGGGCGGACGAAGTCGTGCCCGGCGTCGTGGTCGGCGATCCGGTTTATCTGGAGCAAGCCGACGGACACAAATTCCTAACCTTGTTTACCCCTGTCAAGGATGCGAGGGCGGCACTGGTGATTGTGCACGGCATGGGACTCAATCCGGACTGGGGGCTGATCGGCGCATTGCGCAGCCAGTTACCGGATCATGGCTATACCACGTTGTCGATACAAATGCCGGTGCTGGCAAATGATGCCAAAGGCACGGACTATCCGACTACCTTTCCCGAAGCCGTGCAGCGCTTGAGTCTGGCGGTTGATTTTCTCAAAGCCAAGGGCTACACCAAAATCGGTCTGGTGTCGCATAGCATGGGGTCGCGCATGAGTGGCGTGTATATGAACGGCAAGCCCGATGCGGCGATTAAGACCTGGGTGGCTATCGGCATGTCGGATAGTTCCGCGTATCGCGGCGTCCATGTCCCGGTGCTGGATTTGTATGGCGAGAACGATCTGCCTGCTGTGCTGAAATCGGCGCGTGCTCGCAAAGCTGCGTTGCAAGGCAAAGCCGATTCCAGACAAGTGATGGTGGCGCATGCCGATCATTTCTTCAATGATATGGACGGGAAGCTGGTCGATGTAGTCGCGAAATATCTGGATCAGCGCTTTTAACCCGGTTACCCGCCAAAACAAGGAGAAATGCAATGCGTAAATGGATGAAACTGCTGATGGTGCTGATGACTTTGAGCCTGAGCGGCTGCGGTTATAACACCTTTCAGACCAGCGACGAGCAGGTAAAAGCCAGCTGGGCCGAAGTGCTTAACCAGTATCAGCGTCGTGCCGATCTGGTGCCCAATCTGGTCAATGTGGTCAAAGGCTATGCCGCACATGAAAAAGATGTGCTGACAGAAGTGACCGAGGCGCGCGCTCGCGTCGGACAGATACAGGCTACGCCCGAGTTGATCAACGATCCCGCGGCGTTTGCCAAATTTCAGGCGGCGCAGCGCGACATGAGCAGTTCGCTGGGGCGTTTGATGGTGGTTGCCGAGAACTATCCGCAGTTAAAGGCGGATGGCGTGTTCCGCGATTTGCAGGCGCAACTGGAAGGCACCGAGAATCGCATCACCGTTGCACGCAAACGCTATATAGACGCCGTGCAAGTCTATAACAATACTGTGCGCAGCTTCCCGAGCAATCTCACTGCGATGGCGCTAGGCTACAAAGTGAAGCCGAGCTTTACCGTGGACGATGAGAAGGCGATTTCCACGGCGCCCAAGGTCGATTTCAGCGCACCCCCCACCCCTGCACCGGCGCCATAATGAAACGCTGGCTGGCAGCATTGCTGGTCGTATCATGGCTTATCCCCGCCTGGGCGGAGGTGGCCGTGCCTGCGCTCAAGGCGCGGGTGACCGATCTGACGCATACGCTGACGCCGCAGCAGACGGCCGGCATCGAGCAGCAATTGCAGGCGCTGGAACAGCGCAAAGGCAGTCAGCTGGCCGTGTTGATCGTGCCGACTACCCAGCCTGAGGCCATAGAGCAATACAGCATGCGGGTAGCAGAAGCCTGGAAGCTGGGGCGCAAGGGGGTGGACGACGGCGCATTGTTGCTGATTGCCAAAGACGACCGGGCCATGCGGATTGAGGTCGGTTACGGTCTGGAAGGCGTGATTCCCGACGCTATTGCCAAACGTGTGATCGCCGAGACCATTACTCCGTATTTCAGGCAAAACGATTTCGCCGGCGGTATCGAAGCGGGGGTTAATCAGCTCGCCAAGCTGATCGACGGCGAACCGCTGCCGCCGCCGGTAAAACAGCGCCGGCAGGATGCCGGCGACCCCATGGGGTCATTGTTTATCGCGGCGATTGCGGCTGTGGTGATTGGACAGGTATTAAGTGCGGTGTTCGGACGTTTGCTTGGGTCCGGTATCGTTGCCGCTGCAGTAGGCGGTCTCGGCTGGCTGGTGCTGGGATCTGCGTTGATGGCAGGACTGGCAGCTTTGCTGGTGTTTTTTGTGGTGCTTTCCGGCATCAATCCGATTGGCCTGATGGGCGGTTTCGGCGGCGGACGATCCGGCGGTTCGGGCGGTTTCGGCGGAGGTGGCGGCGGTTTTGGCGGCGGGGGCGCTTCGGGGCGATGGTAAAACGATATAAACGCGCATTCATACATCTGCTGCATTTGCCGTGGCAGGTACATAGGGCTTTTCCCGCGAGCAGTATGCGGGCCATCGAATCGGCGATTCTCGAGGCGGAACGAAATCACGCCGGAGAACTGCGCTTTGCTGTCGAAGGGGCGCTGGATTTGCCTGAATTGCTGCACGGCGTCACGGCGCGCGAACGTGCGCTGGAGGTATTTTCCCGCTTGCGGGTGTGGGATACCGAACATAATAACGGCGTGCTGATTTACCTGCTGCTGGCCGATCACGATGTGGAGATTATTGCCGATCGCGGCATACACCAGCGAATTACTGCAGGCGAATGGGAGAAAATCTGTCGCGCGATGGAATCGCTGTTACGGCAGGGGTATTACGAATCTGCGGTATTGCAGGGGGTAGCGCTGGTGAGTGCATTGCTGCAGCAACATTATCCGGCGACCGGCGCTAAGCGTAATGAGTTGGATAACCGGCCGGTCGTGATCAAGCGCTAGCGCTGCGTTTATTGTTTTGCGCCGAGCACGATTGCACGTTGTTGTGTGTCTGCGCTGGCTTTCTTGGTCGCATTGGCATCCCATGTTGCATTTACCCAATCATGCAGATTGGCGAGCGTTATTTCCCCCAGCGCATTAATCCAGGCGCTATTTTCATTCAATGCCGGAATGTAATGAAACTCGCCGCCGCCCGCTGTCTGAAATTCGGCTTTTACTTCCATTGCGATTTCTTCCAGCGTCTCCAGGCAATCCGCAACGAAACCGGGGCAGACCACATCGACGCGAGCTGTTTTGGCCTTGCCCAGCTCGGCCAGAGTGGCAGCGGTATACGGCTTGATCCATTCGGCGCGACCGAAACGCGACTGGAAAGTGATGCGGTATTGTTCGCTGGATAGTCCCAGCGCTTCGCCCAGCAGGCGGGCGGTTTTATGGCATTCGCAGTAATACGGGTCGCCTTTGTCCAGCGTGTAGCGCGGTACGCCGTGGAAACTCATGATCAGGATATCGGGACGGCCATTGCGCATCCAGTAATCCTGTATGTTTTTGGTCAGCGCGGCAATGTAACCGGCATCGTCGTGAAAGTGGCGGACAGTACGCAGCGCCGGCTGGTTGCGCTTGCGCTGCATATAATGATAAACCGCGTCCAGTGCCGAGGCCGTGCTGCTGGCGGCGTATTGCGGATAAAGCGGGATGGCGAGGATGCGGTCGCAGCCCTGTTCGTTCATACGTGCGAGCGCGCTGTCGATCGACGGATTGCCGTAGCGCATGGCGTAGTCGACGACGAAAGGCGATTGGATGCGTTCGCCCAGCCAGCCCTGCAACAGCTTGGCCTGTTTTTCGGTGTGAAAACGCAACGGCGAGCCTTCGCGTTTATCCCAGATGCTGGCGTATTTTTCAGCAGATTTTTTTGGGCGGGTAGGCAGGATAAGGCCGTTAAGGATAATCCACCACAGCGCGCGCGGGATTTCGACCACGCGCGGGTCGGACAGGAATTGTTTCAGATAGGGTTTGAGCGCTTGTCTGGTGGGGGCGTCCGGCGTTCCCAGGTTAAGCAGCAATATGCCGGTTGTGGCCGTCGTGTCGTGGTTGTGGCCGGGTTCGATCTGATAGCGTGGCATGAGCTTCTTAATGGAATGAGAGGGCGTTGGAGAGCAGCTTGGCAGTAATGTCCACTATCGGCACCACGCGCTCGTATGCCATGCGGGTGGGGCCGACAACGCCGAGGGTGCCGACGATTTCGCCGTTGACCTGATAAGGTGCGGTCACGACGCTGCATTCGTCGAGCGGAGTTACTTCCGATTCGCTGCCGATGAAGATTTGCACGCCCTGGGCCTGTTGGCTGAGGTCGAGCAATTGCATCAGCGAGGTTTTCTGTTCGAACAAATCGAATAGTCGCCGGATGCGCTCCATGTTGGAAAAAGTATCGATTTTAAGCAGGTTGTGCTCGCCCGAAAGTACCAGACCTTCGTTGTTTTGGCTGAGCGCTTCGGTGCTGGCAGTGAGCGCCAGATTCATCAGGCCGTTAATGTCCTGATGCAGTGATTGCAATTCGGCTTGCATACGCTGTCGCACGGTGTCGAATGTGGTACCGGCGTAATGCTGGTTGAGCAGTTGTGCGGCTTGGGTAAGCTCAGCTGTGGTGTAGTTGCGTTCGGTGGTGAGTACGCGGTTTTGTACTTCGCTGTCGGTGGTGACGATGATTAATAACACGCGTTTTTCTGCCAGCCGCATGAATTCCAGTTGCTTGAATGCAGCATTGCGCCGCCGCGGTATCATCACCATGCCGGCAAACTGGGTGAGTTGCGATAGCAGCTGAGAGGCGTGGGCAACTACGCGTTGTGGGTCGTCGGTATGCAGTTGCGCTTCCAGACGGTCTATTTCTATGGTGTTGAGCGGCTTGATCGTCATCAGGCTGTCGACAAAAACGCGGTAACCTTGCACGGTAGGGATGCGGCCTGCTGAAGTATGCGGGCTGGTCACCAGCCCCATCGCTTCCAGGTCGGCCATGACGTTGCGTATCGATGCCGAACTTAAATCGAGCGTCGAATATTGCGACAGGGTACGCGAACCCACGGGCTGGCCGTCGGCAATATAGCGTTCGACCAAGGTTTTTAGCAGTATTTGTGCGCGTTCGGTTAACATATGGTTACTATTGTACAAAAAATTAAGCGACCCATGCATGATTACTGCGTTTGTTCAGATGTCGTTGAAGAATACACATCGCGTTACGGCGTATCAGACTCATCAGATGTCAATACAGTATATCCAGCGCATCATGTCGTCGTTATAATCTGAATTATGTCCCCATTATTTAAAACGATTGCCCTGGTCGGTAAATACGACAGCCCGGAAATGAGCGAAAGCCTGCCGCAACTGGCCGATTTTCTGCGCGAACTGGGTTATGAGGTATTGATTGCCCATAATACTGCCGATCAGCTCGGGATGGTGAATCATCCTACAGCAGAAATGACAGAAATCGGCGAACGGGCCGATTTGGCAGTCGTGCTGGGCGGAGACGGCACCATGCTGTCGATTGCGCGCATGCTGGTCAGTCACGATATTCCGCTGGTCGGCATCAATCAGGGGCGTCTGGGGTTTCTGACCGATGTACCCGCAGAAACCATGCTGGAAAGCCTGGCAGCGATGCTGCAAGGCGAATTCATCGTTGAAAAACGCTTGTTGCTGGATACCAGGATTATCCGCAAGGACAAAACCATTTGTGCCGCTTTGGCATTTAACGACGTGGTCGTGAGCAAAGGATCTACCGGTCGCTTGATTGAATTTGAAGCCGTGATCGACGGCGAATTCGTTTATAGCCAGCGCTCCGACGGCCTGGTGATCGCCACGCCGACCGGATCGACTGCATATGCCCTGTCGGCAGGCGGCCCCATATTGCATCCGACGCTGGAAGCGTTCGTGATGGTGCCGATTTGTGCTCATACGCTGGCAGCGCGGCCCATTGTGGTCAACAGCCATTCGGTTGTCGAATTGCAGCTGGTCTATGCAGACGACGCCCGCGTGCATTTCGACGGCCAGCGCCATTGCGATATACAGATCGGCGATGTCGTGCAGATTACCCGCGAACCCAAGGCGATACGTCTGCTGCATCCCAAAAATTACAGTTACTACCGCACTTTGCGCGAGAAATTGTACTGGGGGAAGAAACTTTAATGCTGCGCCAACTTAATCTGCGGGATTTCGTCATCGTCGACAAACTGGATCTGGTATTCGAATCCGGGTTTACCGTGCTGACCGGTGAAACCGGGGCGGGTAAATCCATATTGGTCGATGCCCTGGCGCTGGCGCTAGGCGAGCGCGGCGACGCAGGCGTGATCCGGGAAGGTGCCGCGCGCGCTGAAATCAGCGCCGATTTTGAAGTGACCGATTTACCGGCATTGCAGGCCTGGCTGACGGAGAACGAGCTGGACGACGAGGGCAATTGCCTGTTGCGCCGGGTTATCGATAGCGGCGGCCGCTCGCGCTGTTTCATCAATGGTCGTGCAGTCAGTACACAGCAATTGCGCGATGCGGGCGAATTTCTGGTCGATATCCACGGGCAGCATGCGCATCAGTCGCTGCTTAAATCCGCTGCGCAACGCGAATTGCTGGATGCGTATGGCGGTGTGAGCGAACTGTCCAGGCAAGTTACGCAAGCGTATCGGCAATGGCACAAACTGGATGAGCAGCTTGCTGCCTTGCGTCAGGATAGCAGCGCGGCTGAAATCGAGCGCGAGCAATTGCAATGGAAAACGCGTGAGCTCACTGCATTGCAGTTCGATCCAGCGAGCTGGGATGAATTGCAGAACGAACACAGACGTCTGGCCAACGCCGTCAATTTGGGCGATGGTGTGGCTTTCGCATTAAATATCCTGTCGGAGGGCGAGGCGACCGCGCTGGAGCAAGTTCATGCCGCTACTGCGAAACTGCAGGCGCTGACGGATTACGATAGCACCTTGCAAGCGACGTGCGATATGGTTGAATCTGCCGCGGTGCAGTTGCAGGAAGCCAGCCATAACCTGCGCCGCTATGCCGATCATCTGGAATCCGATCCTGCCCGCTTACTTGAAGTGGAGCAGCGTCTCGAACAAGTGCTCGACACGGCGCGCAAATATCGCGTCCGGGTTGAGCAATTGTCCGAGTTGCTGGCGACTTCGGCGCAGCGTTTGGGCGAACTTGAGCGCTGTGCCGATTTCGATAAGCTGGAAGCAGATGTACAAGCGGCGCGTGCCGGCTGGTTGACGCTGGCGCAGCAGCTTAGCGCCACCCGTGCACAGGCAGCAGCCAGACTGACGCAGATCGTCAGCGCCACCATGCAGCAATTGGCGTTATCCGGCGGACAGTTCAGCATCGCTTTGACGCCGGTCGATGACGGCAATGCGCATGGGCTGGAGCAAGTAGAGTTTCTGGTTGCACCGCATGCGGGCGCGCAGCCCAAACCGCTGGCCAAAGTTGCATCCGGCGGCGAATTGTCACGTATCAGCCTGGCCTTGCAGACGGCAGTCAGTCAGGTGGCTGGCGTACCGACGCTGATTTTCGATGAAGTGGACGTCGGTATCGGCGGCGGTGTGGCGGAAATTGTCGGTCATCTGCTCAAGGATCTGGCAGCCAGCCGACAAATACTGTGCATTACGCATTTACCCCAGGTTGCCGCGGTGGGCGAGCATCATCTGCAAGTCAGCAAGGCCAGCCGCGACGACGGTGTGGTGAGTCGGATTGTGCCGCTGGAGGCGGCCGAGCGGGTGGATGAAATTGCCCGCATGTTGGGCGGTGTGACCATTACCGAGACAACGCGCCGGCATGCTCATGAAATGCTTGGCGGCGCAGCTTAAATCAGTCTGAGCAAGCTTGAGTCGGACTTGAACTTACACGCCCTGCGATTTTAACCACTGCCTGAGACCGTTGGCATCCAGCGCCCCCGACATGCGGGCGTATTCCTTGCCTTGCTTGAACAACACCAGCGTAGGGATGCTGCGGATTTGATAGCGCGCAGCCAAGGTTTGTTCGGCTTCCGTTTCCACTTTGGCAAAACGCACCTTGGGCGCCAGTTCCGCGCCGACCTGCTTGAAAGTGGGTGCCATCATTTTGCATGGTCCGCACCAGCTTGCCCAGAAATCGACCAGCACCGGCAATTCGTTGCGGGAGATAAAACGGTCGAAATGGGTGACGTTCAGATCAACCGGCAGTCCCTGATGCATGGCTTGCCCGCATTTCCCGCATTTGGGTTGCTCGTTCAAACGCTGTTCGGGGATACGGTTGATGGCGAAGCAGTGCGGGCAAACGAGTTCCATAGTCATTATCTCCATAAAGGCAAAAAAACATCCCGATACCTTGAAGATATGGGATGTTTTCGTTTTTACAAGAGGTCTGGTCTAACCTGCCAGCAAAGGATCCAGCCCGCCCGCACGATCCAGCGCAGACAAATCGTCGAAACCGCCGACATGGGTGTTGCCGATATAAATTTGCGGCACGGTACGGCGTCCGGTGCGCGTCATCATTTCTTCACGGCGGCCGGGCTCGAGATCGACGCGAACTTTGGTAACTTCAACCCCTTTGCCAAGCAACAGGCGCTCGGCCATGACGCAGTAAGGGCAGACTGCGGTGCAGTACATGGTAACTTCGGGCATTATTTTACCGTCGGCAAGCCGGCCTGTTGCCAGGCCTGTATGCCGCCTTTCAGATTATAAACTTTGGTAAAGCCGTTTTTCCGCAGTACGCCGCATGCCATGGCAGAGCGGGCACCGGAGCGGCAATTGACAACGATAGCCTGGTCTTTGTACTTTTCCAGCGTTTTCAGACTATTGCCTAACTGGCCGACAGGAATATGTTTGGCATCAGCAATATGGCCGCTGCTGAATTCACTGGCTTCGCGCACGTCAAGCACGAGTGCGTTATCGTGATTGATGAGTTGAACTGCACCCGTGGTGTCCACTTCTTCCGCACCGCTGATTTTGCTGCGCAGACTGGGGAATATCAGCATGAAGCCGGAAAAGGCTGCCAGCAGGATAAGCCAGATGTTGTGTTGTACAAATTCCAAAATACGCTCCTATAGACCGCAGCCTGATTTGACCCCCGCCTTCTTGAGCATGATATCCATGGGGCAGAAGCGGGTCAGGCCGCTCTGAAATAAATTAAATCCGACAAAAGCAGTGAACCACAGCCAGCTGGGGCTGCTCAGATTTGCCGTGCCGGCTGAGTGTGCCAGCGCTAATGATAGCATGATGAAAAAGCCGGCGATAATACGAACGAGACGTTCTACAGTCATGATGTTTCCTTTAGGTTAAAAATCAGGTGTTTTTTTCCAGGCGGCGTTCCCACAAATAATACATCAGCGGGATGACAACCAGTGTCAGTATGGTGGAGGCGAAGGTACCGAAAATCAAGGATACGGCTAATCCGCCGAATACCGGGTCGGTAATCATGATGGCCGAGCCGAGTATGATTGCCAGCGCTGTCAGCATGATGGGGCGGAAGCGTACAGCGCCGGCCTCGATCACGGCATGTTCCAGACTGTAACCCTGAGCGCGATAATCGACGATGAAATCAATCAGCAGCAGCGAGTTACGCACCACGACGCCGGCCAGCGCGATCACGCCTATCATCGACGTGGCGGTAAATGCCTGCTGGGTAATCCAGTGTCCGGGGAACACGCCGACCAGCGTCAGCGGAATCGCGCCCATCACGATCAGCGGCATAACGAAGGATTTGTAATAGCCGACCAGCATCAGATAAATGAATACCAGTGCAACGATGAAGGCCGAACCCAGATCGCGGAACACGTCCAGCGTGAGGCGCATTTCACCGCCCCACAGCAGATGGTAGTTTACGACGTCGTCCGGTTGCGCTTCGCTGAAGCCCAGGTTGCCGGTTTTAAAAGTAACGCCGTTGGATAGCATCTTGCCGTCGAGCATTTTGTCGAGAGCAAGCACAGCATATACCGGGCTGGATTTCAGCAGTTCGCCGCCGACCATGACCACCGGATGCTGATCGCGGTCGTAAATGGGTTTGTCCTGTGTCGCACGCGTTACTGTGGCGATGGCCGACAGCGGAATTTGCTGACCCATCATGTTGGTAATGCGTATCGACAATATCTGTTCCGGCGTTTGACGCTGGCTACGTGGCAGACGCACTGTCAGATTGACCGGTTCGCGGCTGTCGGCGACGTGTACCGTGCCGATGTTGAAACCGGCAACGTAGTCATGTAGCAGCTTTGCAACCTGACCGACAGCAACGCCGGAAAGCGCAGCTTTTTCGCGGTCGACCTTGATGTTGAATGAATCCACCGTGCCGGTTACCGAATCGTCGGCGTTGATAATGCCGTATACCTTGCCGAAATCGCGATCAACGTCAGCCGCTGCGCTACGCAGCTTGTTGTAATCCGGGCCGTACAGTTCAGCCAGAATCTGCGATTGCACGGGCGGGCCCGGCGGCGTTTCGTAGAGCTTGATTTTGGCTTCGGGGAAAGCCTTGCGCACCGGGTTTAATGCCGCATCCAGATCCTGCACGATTTGATGCGACGAGGTTGAGCGCTGGTGCTTGTTGGTCAGATTGACTCGCAGTTGCGCGATATTGTCGCCGCGTTTCAGCATGTCACCGCGCACCAGCGCTGCAAAATCCACCGGTGCCGTCATGCCGAGGAAGGTCTGGTAATCGGTCACGAACCGGGTTTTCGCCAGTACATCGCCGACGGCGCGCGCTACCCGATCGGTTTCTGCCAGCGTGCTGCCGGCCTTGGTATCGACCTGCAGCAGGAAGGAGTTGGTGTTGTCGTTAGGCAGCATTTTCAGTTCGACGCCCATGGCCGACAGCGGGCCGTTCATGCCGGACGGTCGGATAAACTGCCAGGCCGGCTGTATCATGGCGGCGATCAGCAAGCCGAGGACGACGACGAACAGCAGATTGCGCTTGCCGCTATGCCGAATTAACGGCGTAATGACAGCCACGTAGGCGCGATGTAGCGGGTCGTTGTCGGTCGCCTTGTCTTCCAGCGCAGGCTTGTCGGTTAGCGTTTTAGCCGCCTTGCCGGCCAGCCAGCGGTTGGCCGCCCAGGGTACGACCATATAGGCGATGAACAGCGATGCAATCATGGCTACCGGTACGTTAAACGGAATCGGCTGCATGAACGGCCCCATCATGCCGGTGACGAATGCCATCGGGATAAAGGCGAGGATCACGGCGATGGTGGCGATATTGGTCGGATTGCCGATTTCGTTGGTGGCGATGATCAGCGATTCCTTGAAATTCTTGCCGCCGCCGTGGTGCATGTGTCTGTGGATGTTTTCTACCACCACGATTGCGGCGTCGACCAGCAGACCCAACGACAGGATCAGCGCAAACAGGGTGATACGGTTAATCGTCTGGCCGGCAATAAGCCCGACTGTGAGCACCACGAACAGTATCAGCGGCACCGTCAGCGTAACGATAGCCGCTTCGCGCCAGCCCAGGAAAAACACCATGATGACCACGACCGAGCCGATGGCGATACCCAGATGTTCCATCAGCGTATTTACCGCGTCGTCGGCTTTGGCGCCGTCATCGCGGGTAACGCTTACCGTGACGCCCTGGGGAATGGCATTGCGCTTGAGACTGTCGAGTTTCTTGAGTACGGCGTCGGCTACCACCACGGCATTGGTGCCGGCTTTCTTGGCAATGGCAATGGTGACGGCGGGGGCTTCGCCGCGATAGGCGTGTTCTGCAGCAGCAGGGCCGAAGGCGAAGCGGCTGACTTCATCGGCCTCGGTTGCGCCGTCCTGAATTTTGGCGACTTCTTTCAGGAATACCGGTTTGCCGTTAGGTGCGCCGATGATGATCTGGCCGACTTCGCGCGCGTCGCCGATAAAGCCGGTCAGGCGCAGGGGCTGGTCGCGGTTGTTATCGACCAGCGTGCCTATGGGCAGGGAGACATTGGCGCCTTGCAGCATTTTATCGACCTGGTCGAGACTAATGCCGGCGGCGGAGAGTCTGGCAGGGTCGATCCAGACGTTCACCGCACGTTCCACGCCGCCCGAGAGTTGTGTGAACGACACGCCAGGGACGTTGCGCAGTTGTTCCAGCACGTGGGCGGAGACGTCGCGCAACTGGAGGTCGTCCAGTGTATTGGAGCTCAGCGTGAGCGTAATGATAGGTACGTCATCGACGTTGATGGGCTTGACTATCGGTTGCATAGTGCCTGCAGGCAGGCGATCCAGATTCTGCATCAGTTGGTTGTAGAGCTTGACCAGACTGCGTTCCTGATCCTGTCCGACGTCGAACTGCACTGTCACGACGCCGAAATCGGCTGCAGCATAGCCGAAGGTATGCTTGACGCCCGATTGCGAGTTCATGATCGCTTCCAGCGGCTTGACGACCAGATTCTGGATTTCCTCGGCTGAGGCGCCGGGTTTGGCGACGATGATGTTGGCGGCCGGGACGACGATTTGCGGATTGTATTCGCGCGCCGTGACGAACAGCGCCATGATCCCTGCCAGGCTGATTGCCAGCATGATCATGGCGGTGATCTTGGATTCGAGAAATACGCGCGCGACTTTACCCGCGATATTGAGGTTGGTAGGCTGATGATCAGACATTGCCTGCCCCTGTGTTGATGACCTTGTCGCCGGATTGCATGTTGGCGGTTGCCGAGTTGACGACGCTTTCGCCTGCGCTCAGTCCAGACTGCACATCGGTCAGACCGTTGCTGCTATCGCCTACGCGTACCATGCGATAGTGGGCGATGCCTTGCTTGTCGACCACGAAGACGCCGGTGATACCTGCGCGGTCCAGTACTGCGCTGGTCGGCACGCGCAAGCCCGAACGTTCGCCGACGGCAAAGCCTACTTGCACAAAAGTACCGCTTTTGAGGTTATGGTTGGCGGGCAGGTCGATCTTGACCAGATAGGTGCGGCTCATCGGATCGGCTGCAGGCACCAGTTGTGCAATTTTCCCGGTCAGCGTACCGGTTTGACCGTCTATGCTCAGGCTGACTGGTGTACCCGGTTTTAAATGGGCGTAAACATCGGCAGACACCTGGGTTTGTACCTGCAGCTGGTCTGGGTTTTCCAGTACCAGCACTGGTCGACCAGGTGCTGCGAGGTCGCCGACATTCGCCAGTTTCTGGGTAATGACGCCGGCAAAAGGCGCTGTCAGCGTGGCGTAGCGCATTTGCGCGTTGGCGGTGTTCAGACCGGCTTTGGCTGCTGCAGCTTGCTGTTGTGCGACCTGATATTGCAGTCGGATTTTATCCCATTGCGCTTTCGGTATGGCTTCATCCTTGTACAAGGCGCCGAAGCGTTCGTAATCGTTCTTGGCATCGGCCAGCGCTGCCTGCGCTTGCGCCTGCCCGGCGCCGGCCTGGCTGACCTGACCCTGAATGTCGGATGGGTCTACCGAGAACAGGCGTTGACCGGCAACAACCTTCTGGCCGACATCGACGTTGATTTCGCGGATGAAGCCCATCAGACGGGAGGCAATCTGGGCCTGCTGTTTGGCGACGACATTGCCTGGCGATGTGGCGACAATGGGCATATCGCCGGCATTGACGGTGACCACGCTGGCTTTGATCGTGTTCGTATTGGCGTCGGCGGCGCTGTGATCGGCCGGTTTTTCGCTACATCCGGCCAGTAATAGCGTGGCGGCAACTGCAATGACGATGGGTTTTGCTAGTAGGTGATTCACAATCGACTCCCTGTTCATAATTGGTCAAATTCGAGCTCGCCCAATGCCAGTTTCAGACTGGCACGCTGGATAGCGAGATCGTATTCTGCGGCGACGACGTCGGCACGTGTTTTATCGAGTTGCGCTTGCGCGCCGAGCTGTTCGGTAATTGTCGCTACGCCGTTGGCATAGCGTTTATCTACCAGTGTAGCGGCTTCTTCGGCCTGTTCACGGGCTAGTTGGCGAGCGGCGAGGCGTTGCTCGGCTTCGTTCGCCTTGCGTCGGGCATCTTTGACCTGATAAGCGATACCGGCTTCGGCCTGGGCGAGTTTTGCTGCCGTTTCATCCTGAGCGGCGCGGGCGCGTGCAACAATGGCCGTGGTGACGCCGCCGTCGAAGGCGGTCCATGAAACGGTACCGCCGACGGTATACGAGTTGGCGCTGAAGCCCATGCGCTCATCGTTCCAGTCCTGCCGCAGCATCAGGCCAACTTGCGGTTTGTATGCGGCTCTGGCTACGCCGACATTGGCCTGGCTGGCTTCGACTTGCTGGCGCAGGGCGTTGATACCTGGGTTGTTGGCAACTGCTGTGCGGCGTAATTCTTCCGTGCTGGCGACGGTTGGCTTGACGTTGACCGATGCGCCTACATCCAGCGGTTGCGTCAGCGGAATGCCGAGTAGCAGATGCAGCTGATCGAGCGCGCTGCTGACAGCGTTTTCAGCCTGTGCGCGCTGCACGCGTACATCTTCCAGACGTACTTTTGCCGAAAGCAGATCGCTTTTGACGATGACGCCGCCCTTAAGCAGCTTTTCCATCGTGGCGACTTGCGAACTGGCGGCAGCTTCGCCCAGTTTGGCGACATTCAGGTAGGCGCGCGCAGTATGTACGCCCTGATAAGCCTGTAATACCTGAAAGATGACCCGCTGCCTTGCAGCTTCGTCGCCGTTGCGCGCAGCACGGATGTAGGCTTGTGCCTGCTTGATGCCGCTGCTGATCATGCCGCCGGTGTATATCGGCAGCTGGGCTTCGATGCGGGTATTGAAATTGGTGGTATAGCCGGGATAGTTCAGGGTGTCGGGCGCAACGCTGCCTACGCCCGTGTACTGGCTCAATCCGAAGTCGTTGAAGGTAGCGGTGCGTTGCGACAGCTTCATGCCGAATGCATTCAGCGCGTCGTTGGAACCCATGGCGTTGAGCGATACGGTCAGTTTCGGCATGCGATTGCCTTGGGCCTGGTTCAGGCCGGCTTCGGCCTGATCGATCTGCGAACGGCTGACGCTGAGGTCGAAGTTCTGTTTCAATGCGGTATTGACGCATTGTTCGAAACTCAGGGTTTCTGCTGCGGCTGCATTGCTCCAGGCCAGATTGACGGATAGTGCCAATATGCTTAGCGCAACTTTATGGCGAGTCGTGATGTGGGTTTGCATCGTTTGGCTGCACCTGTAAATTTAGGGTTTAAAATACATTAGGGAAATATACCAGCATCATTATTTTTATGCTGATGAGGAAATATATTAGAATTTAATTATATTCTAATTATTGCGATGCTGGCAAGATTGCCGCTATATATAAATGCAAACGCGTCGTACGATAAACGCCGGTATGTTGTAAAATGATTGATTATTCGACAGCTTCAGGAGCAAGGGCATGGCTTTTTCAGATCTCGGTCTCGTACCTGAGATACTACGCGCTGTTGTAGAGTGCGGTTATACCGAACCTACCCCGGTGCAGGCACAGGTGATTCCGGTTGCATTGACCGGATGCGATGTGATGGCAGGGGCGCAGACCGGCACCGGTAAAACGGCCGGATTTACGCTACCGATGTTGAGCCGTCTTGCGCCTTTTGCCACACATAGCCCGTCGCCTGCGCGTCATCCGATTCGCGCGCTGATACTGGTGCCTACCCGTGAGCTGGCAATGCAGGTGGAAGAGAGCGTGCATACTTACGGCAAATACTTGCCGTTGCGCACCACTGTCGTGTACGGCGGCGTGAACATGAATGCGCAAATCGACATATTGCGCGGCGGCATCGACATCCTCGTGGCGACGCCGGGCCGGTTGCTGGATCATGTGCAGAATAAAACCCTCAACCTGTCGCAAGTGCAAATGCTGATACTGGATGAAGCCGATCGCATGCTGGATATGGGATTTATGCCGGATTTGCGCCGCATTATCGAATTGCTGCCGGTCGGCCGCCAGAACATGATGTTCTCGGCAACATTCTCCGGCGAAATCAAGAAGCTGGCAGACAGTATCATGAACAAGCCGCAGCTGATCGAAGTGGCGCGCCGCAATACTGCGGCAGAAACGGTCAAGCAAGTGGTGCATCCGGTGCACAAGGAACGCAAGCATGCGCTGCTGACGCATCTGATCAAGTCGCGCCAGTTGCGTCAGGTACTGGTGTTTTGCGGTACCAAACTGGGCGCCAATCGTCTGGCGCAGCATTTGAGCCGCGATGGTATTCCGGCCAATGCGATACACGGCGATAAAACCCAGCAGGCTCGGGTTGAGGCGCTGGATCAATTCAAGCAAGGCGTTATTCAGGTGCTGGTCGCGACCGACGTCGCCGCGCGCGGCATCGACATCGACCAACTGCCGTTTGTGGTGAATTACGATTTACCGCATGCTGCGGAAGATTACGTGCACCGTATCGGCCGTACCGGCCGTGCCGGCGCGTCGGGTGAGGCACTGTCGCTGGTGTCGGAAGACGAGTTGCGTTATCTGGCCGATATTGAAAAATTGCTCAACATGAAAATTCCTGCCGAAATCGTTCTCGGTTTCGAGCCCGATCTGGGCGCGATGCCTGAGCCGGTGCGCGCACCGCGCCCGCGCAAGGAGTCTGCACCGCGCCCCTTGGCAGCCGATGTAGCACCGCCGCCTCGCCGTGAGCGTGTCGAGATAGAGGTGCCGGATACGCCATTGACGGCACGTGCCGGCGACCCCAAACGCCGCAAGCAGATTGCGGCGCTGTTCCTGCCGCCCGCTACCCGCAGTAATTAGGTAATAGCGCCGTACATGGAATGGGGGATACTGGCCATTGTCCTGGCGTTAGCCTGGTTCTGGCTGGACAGCATGAAGTGTCACGATGTTGCTGTTGCGGCAGCCAGACGCGTCGCGCTATCGGGCAATGTGCAGTTGCTGGACGATACTGTGGCACTGGATAAAATTCGTTTGGCTCGGGATGACGATGCACGGGTGGGATTGCGCCGCATCTACCGGTTTGAATTCAGCGATACCGGCGACAACCGCTGCGGCGGGGTCGTGGTATTGCATAACAGTCAGGTGGAAACGGTAAATCTCGGCAATGTCTGGTCGGTAACGCCGACTACTGTTGATTAGCCTCGATTTCCAGCACGGCCAGACTGATGTGCTTACCTAGCTGCTCCGTAAATCCAGGCAAGTTTCTGAATTTCTGCAGTTTCGCGGCAACCGCATCTTTCATTTCAAAATCGCTTTTCCCGGCATCGTATTGTTCCTTTACCGCTGCGTACAACGTAGACAGGTAATCGCGATAACGTCTGACGATAGCGACACTGCCGGTCTGACCGTGGCCGGGTACGTAATGCTTATCATGCAGCCCGATCGCGCGGTTGCACGCGGCAATACTGCCTTTGAAGGTGCCATCGTCAAGACGACCTATGTAGTTGTTCAATACGTTATCGCCGGTAAACAATACCGACTCTTCGACGACTTCGATCATGATGTCGGTTCCGCTATGTGCGTTTTCCGGCGCGTAAATGTGAAAATGCATATCGCCTATCTGTATCGACTGTTCGTCTACGACGGGGATGGTTGGAATCACAGCCTGTGTCGATGCCGTGTAATTATTGGTCAGTGTGTTCATCTGTGCGATCCAGGTCGCAGCACCGCCTTCCTGGGCTTCTCGTATCATTTGCGGATGCGCAAGCAGTTTTGCATTGGGATAAGCTTCGATAATGGCCTGGTTGCCCAGCCAGTGGTCGCCGTGTATGTGGGTGTCGAATACATCAATAACGGGTAATGAAGTGTGTTTGGCAATTTGGCGCAACACCATACGTCCCGCTTCCAGACTTGAGCCGGGATCGATGACGACTACGCCGTCTTTGGTAATGACGAATCCTGGGTTATTCATGAATCCCTGATTTTCGACGGATGGCTGTCCCAGCGGGCCGTGTATCACATAGGTGTGAGCGGCTATTTTTTGCGCAGGATAGTCGCGCACCGGATTGTCGTCGGCGTAACTGCTTGCAGGCAGCAACAGGGCAGCGATCAGGGTATAAGCGAGTTGTTTAAAACGTGTCATATTTTGGCGACCGGGTAAATATGGATTAAATGATATGCCGTTACCACCATTTTTCATAAATGATGCGGCTGGCGGGGACGTCGATGCCGGTTAGCACGGCGCTAGCATCTTCCACCATGCCTTGCGGACCGCATAAATAGTACAAGGTGTCGTCGCTCATGCCGGCATCGCGCAGCAGCTGGGCATCGATGCGTCCGCTACGCCCCTGCCAGTCTGGATTGGGCTGGGTGAGGGTGATGATGTTGTGGCAGTTCGGTTTTCGGCTGATAGCCTCTATGTCGGCCTGGAACAGATACTCATCGGCAGCAGGGATGCTGTATACCAACGTGACATCGGTTTGCGGCACGGCAGCGGCGATGTATCTGAAAATGCTGATGAGCGGGGTGACGCCAACGCCGGCACCGACCAGTACTACGCGGCGGCTCATTTCCGGCTGGTAGACGAAAACGCCTTGTCCGTTGGAAATCTGTACGCTATCGCCAACTTGCGCGGTTTCGTGCAGCCAGCGTGTGACTGGGTGGCGCGTGCTGGATTTGACGGCTAGTTCTATGTAGTTGCCCGGCTGATGCGGCGAGGATGTCATGGAATAGCCGCCCACTTCGGTTTTGCCGTCAACATCGGCATATAGATCTATCCATTGCCCAGCCAGATAGTGAAACGGCTGTTGACCGTAATCCAGTTGGAAAATTTTGACGCTGGGCGTAGCTTGTTGTATCGAGGTAATCGTGGCGGTGTGCATGCGAATATTCAGGTTTGAGGTTCAAATTCCAGTGATGCGGAGTTAATGCAGTAGCGTAACCCAGTTGGGGGTGGTCCGTCATTAAAAACATGCCCCAGATGGCTGTGGCAATGCTGGCACAATACTTCGGTACGCACCATCATCAGGCTATTGTCGCTGCGTTCTTCGATGGCTGCGGGCGATATCGGTTGCCAGAAACTTGGCCAGCCGCTACCTGAGTCGTATTTGCTGGCGGCATCGAACAAGGCTTCGTTGCAGACCGCGCAACGGTAAATGCCGGGCGCCTTGAGATCCCAGTATTTGCCGGTAAAAGCGCGTTCGGTACCGTGTTCGCGGCAAATGTGATATTGCTCGGGCGTCATGCGCGCACGCAGTTCTGCATCGTCGGGAATGGGACGTGATGGCATTTTCAGCATCTCCTGTTTAATTGACAAATGAATTGCCGTGCCCTAGTGTGGCAAGGATACTACATTCATTATAAGGGGTATTGAAATGGCGAGTGAAGGCTATCATGAAGCGCTGGATAAATTGAGCGATGCAACGCAGGACATGCATCGTGCGATTACTTCCCTGATGGAAGAGCTGGAGGCGGTCGACTGGTATAACCAGCGCGTCGATGCCTGTACCGACCCCGAGCTCAAGGAAATCCTCGCCCACAACCGCGACGAGGAAAAGGAACATGCGGCCATGGTGCTGGAATGGATACGGCGGCGTGATCCGGTACTGGATCACGAGCTGCGCGATAACCTGTTCAAAACCGGACGGATTGCCGGTCAGCACGATTGAATCTTGGATTATTGCGTCGCATGCCAGGCGCGTATTGCAGCCAGATTAACATAGGGCTCACCATGCAGACTGCCGCTGATAATTTGTGGCGCCGCCCCGGCCTCGCCCATGTCGCTGACGACAGCGGCTGCGCCGGCGAAGTCGTGATCCTGCGTGTAATCGTTGATAGTGACCAGCGTTTTTAAACCTGCGCCGAGGCTGGAACGAATCCCGTTTTCCGAATCTTCAAAGGCAAAGCAGGCTTCGGGTGCAAGCTGCATCTGCTGCAGCGCCCACAGGTAAATGTCGGCTGCCGGTTTTTTGGCCGGGACGATATCGCCGGCGGCAATGACCTCAAACCAGTTCATGGCGTCGCTGTCCAGACTGTACCGGAGCAGCGCGGTAACATTCTCGGGTGTGGTTGTGGTGGCGATTGCCAGCCGCAACCCAGCGTCTCTCGCTTCCTGTATCAGGCGTTTGACACCGGGACGCAGGGGAATGCCGCCTTGTTGCAGCATATCGGTATAGTGCCGGGTTTTGGCGCGGTGCAGGGCGACGACCAGATCGTTAAAGTCGGCAGGCGGCGTATAGTCCGGCCGAAACGATTCGACGTAATACTTCATGCGTTCCTTGCCGCCGGTGACGGCGAGCAATTGTCCATAAAGCGGAACGTCCCATTCCCAGTCCAGTCCATGCTCGCGAAAAGCGGCGTTGAAAGCGACGCGATGGCCGTCGCGCTCGGTATCGGCAAGCGTGCCGTCGACGTCAAATATGAGGGCTTGTAATTGCATTTATCTTCATCCTTGTTGCTCTGCAAGCAGATTTCTGTTATTAAAGCAGTTTGCCTTTTTAGTTCAATCGGAAGCGACTTAAAATATTATGGCCACAGACTTTACCAAATTCACTCCCTATACCCCCAAACCTGACGAAGAGTACATGAATGCGGCGCAGCTTGCCCATTTTCGCAAAATCCTGGAGGCTTGGAAAGCGGAGTTGTCGCAAGATATCGACGGCACCATACACGCCATGCAGGAGGATGCGACGCTGTTTGCCGATCCTAACGACCGCGCCAGCCAGGAATCCGACATGGCACTAGAGTTGCGCAACCGCGATCGCGAACGCAAGCTGATCAAGAAGATAGATGAAACAGTCAGCAAGATCGACCACGATGATTACGGCTATTGCGAAGCGTGCGGCGTCGAAATCGGTTTGAAACGTCTGGAAGCGCGTCCTACGGCGACCTTGTGTATAGATTGCAAAACTCTGGATGAATTCCGCGAGCGCCAGGTTGCGCGTTGAACGATACTTTTGGGAGGCGATATGAGCGAATTCGAAACCAAACTGGATGGTTTGTTATATAGCTTGTTGTCGTGGGATCAATTGACGGCATTCTGGTCCAGAGTGGACGTCAACGCAGGCTGGTATTTGTATGCAGTAGGGCAGGATGTGCCGTCCGCCCCTGTCAGCGGTACGCAGGCGGGCGATTTTATCCGTCAGATCGATGCCTTGCTGCGCAAGGAGCATGAAGAGAAGTATTGCGGTATCGTTTATGCGGATGATTTGGAGAGCCCCCAATTCGTCGTGATTTACGACCCCCATAATCTGGGCATGTCGTGCGGGTCGAGCAAGGAACGCGTATTGCCGGGATGGGTGATGAGTCAGGTGCCGCCGAAAGACCTGCAGCCTAAAGTCGTACCCAATAATCGTAAACGCTGGTGGGAGAATTTCATCGGCGTGCAGCAAATGGCGGAATAAACGCAGGATCCTCGGCCGCCTACCGGCAGCGGGAAATGCGGACAACAAAAAAGCAGCCGAGGCTGCTTTTTTGTTGGGTTGCGGCCGGGTTTATTGCTCGGCGGCAGGCACTTCTTCTTCCTTCTTCGGCGGTTCCATCAACGCTTTCATGGAAAGACGCAGACGGCCTTTCTCGTCGGCTTCCAGCACTTTGACCGTCACTGTCTGACCTTCCTTCAGGTAATCGCTGACCGCATTGACGCGTTCGTGGGCGATTTGGGAGATGTGCAGCAAACCATCCTTGCCAGGCAAGACCGTGACAATGGCGCCGAAGTCCAGCAACTTGATGACCGTGCCTTCGTAAGCCTTGCCCACTTCCACTTCGGCAGTGATTTCGGCAATGCGTTTTTTCGCAATCTCGCCGGATTCTTCGCTGGTGCAGGCAATCTTGACCGTACCGTCTTCGCCGATATCGATTTGCGTACCGGTTTCTTCGGTAAGGGCGCGGATAACTGCGCCGCCCTTACCGATCACATCGCGAATTTTTTCCGGATTGATCTTCATGGTGATGATGCGCGGTGCGTAAGCCGACATTTCCACACGTGGCGAATCAACGGCGCTCTTCATCAGGCCCAGTATGTGCATACGGCCTTCCTTGGCTTGATCCAGAGCGGCTTTCATGATCTCCTTGGTGATGCCGGTGATCTTGATGTCCATTTGCAGGGCGGTGATACCGGCTTCGGTACCGGCTACCTTGAAATCCATATCGCCAAGGTGATCTTCATCGCCGAGGATGTCGGTCAACACTGCGAAGCGATTTTCTTCCTTGATCAGGCCCATGGCGATACCGGCAACGTGTGCTTTCATCGGTACGCCCGCATCCATCAGCGCCAGGCAGCCGCCGCAAACCGAAGCCATTGACGACGAACCGTTGGATTCGGTGATTTCGGAAACGACACGCATGGTGTAGCCAAAGTCTTCACGGCTTGGCAGCATTGCTGCAAGGGCGCGTTTGGCCAAGCGGCCGTGACCGATTTCACGACGTTTTGGTGTACCGACGCGGCCGGTTTCGCCGGTAGCGTACGGAGGCATGTTGTAATGCAGCATGAAGCGATCGCTGTATTCGCCTTGCAGCGCATCGATTTTTTGTTCGTCGCGGCCGGTACCCAGGGTCGCAATGACCAGTGCCTGAGTTTCGCCGCGGGTAAACAATGCGGAACCGTGTGTGCGCGGCAATACGCCGGTGCGGATGGAAATCGGGCGTACAGTGCGGGTGTCGCGACCGTCGATGCGAGGCTCGCCGTTAAGGATCTGCCCGCGCACGATTTTGGCTTCGAGGTTGTGGAAAATATCGTTGACTTCGTTGACAGCCAGCGTGTCCATATCGGCGGTGATCAGCTGTTCCATGACGCGGCTGCGGACTGCGTCGATTTCCTGCGAACGCGCGCCTTTTTGGCGAATGCCGTAAGCCTGTTGCAGGCCGGCTTCGGCAGCAGCTGTTACTTTGGCAATCAATTCGACGTTGGCTGCAGGGGCGACCCAGTTCCATGGCTCAGGATTGACTTCGTCAGCCAGTTCGTTGATCGCATTGATGGCGGCCTGCATTTGCTGATGGCCGAATACAACGGCGCCCAGCATGATTTCTTCCGGCAATTCCTGTGCTTCGGATTCGACCATCAGTACTGCTTGTGCAGTACCGGCAACGACCAGGTCCATCGCGGAATTAGGTAATTCGCTGGCTAGCGGGTTCAATACGTATTCATTGTTGATGAAGCCGACGCGCGCCGCGCCGATAGGGCCGGCGAAAGGAATACCCGATACAGCCAGCGCTGCAGATGCGCCAATCAGCGCAGGGATGTCGGAATCGACTTCAGGGTTGCTCGATAATACAGTAGCGATGATTTGTACTTCGTTGTAGAACGCTTCCGGGAATAACGGGCGCAATGGGCGGTCGATCAGGCGCGAGGTGAGTGTTTCCTTTTCCGATGGCTTGCCTTCGCGTTTGAAGAAGCCGCCGGGAATTTTGCCTGCTGCGTAGGTTTTTTCCTGATAATCGACGGTAAGCGGGAAGAAATCCTGACCTGTCTTGACTTCCTTTTTGCCGACAACGGTGACTAAAACGACGGTGTCGTCCATGCTGACTAAAACTGCACCGCCGGCCTGGCGAGCGATTTCGCCGGTTTCCAGGGTGACGGTGTGGCGGCCGAATTGGAACGATTTGGTAATCTTCATTGCTATCCTTTAGAGTTCAAACAAAACCGCCCCGCGTTCGAATAGGCGGGGCGGTATGTATTCAGACGACTATATATCGCCCGACGATTATTTACGCAGACCGAGTTTGCTGAGCAGGTTGCGGTAGCTGTCATTGTTGGTGCGCTTCAGGTAATCGAGCAATTTACGACGACGGCTCACCATTTTCAACAAACCGCGACGCGAGTGATGGTCTTTAGAGTTGGCTTTAAAGTGGTCGGTCAGGTCGTTGATGCGAGCGGTAAGCAGCGCAACTTGAACTTCGGAAGAGCCGGTATCGCCGGCTGCGTGTTGATATTCGGCAACGAGTTGCGCTTTTTGTTGGGCAGTAACAGCCATGTTTTTCTCCTGGTGAGATTGAAAATCGCGAAGTGCTTCGGCTGAAGGATGCACTTCGTTCGTGAAGCCTCGCATTATAACCAGAAAACATCAGTTTTTCAAACGATTGGAAGCGATTAACTTTCGCACCTGTACATCGGCGCTGTCGTGGGCGAACTGGATGCTGAGTTTTTCGTTTACGCTGATTTGCGTGGTGTCGCGAATGATGTCGCCGTGGTCGTTGCGTACCATGCTGTAACCGCGTGCAAGTACGGCGGCCGGGCTCAGGTGCTTGAGGTGGCTTTCGATGCTGCTGATGCCGGTCTGGTGTCGGTTCAGTTGATGGTGCATGGCAAGTTGCAGCCGCGTCTGCAACTGTTGCAATGTCCGGCGATATGGAGCGATGCCGGGCAGCCGTTGCTGCAGGCGTTGCGCAAGCTGCTGCTGTTGCCAGCTGCGTTGCCGTTCACCGCTGCGATAAGCGCTACGTAGTTTGCTGGCGAGGAGATTGAGTTGCGCTTGCTGGGTACCCAGTTTTTTCCCGGGGTGGATCAGACGTTGTCCGAGGTGGCTGAGTAATTGCTGCTGCTGAAATAGGCGATGACGCAACTGGCGAGTCAGGCGAGCCTGTAATCGATCCAGCGATTGCAGTAATTGATCCCGGTCGGGGCTGGCGAGTACGGCTGCTGCAGTGGGCGTCGGTGCGCGTAAATCCGCGACGAAATCGGTAATGGTAAAGTCGGTTTCATGGCCTACGCCACTGATGACGGGGACGGGGCTGGCAGCGACGGCTCGGGCAACGCTTTCTTCGTTAAACGGCCATAAGTCCTCTATGCTGCCGCCGCCGCGGCAAATAATCAGTACGTCGCATTCGGCGCGCATATAAGCCGTATTGAGTGCCGTGACTATCTGCGCTGCGGCGGTCGTTCCCTGCACCTGACATGGGTATAGTATGACCGGCAGTCCTGGCATTTGTCGTTTCAGCGTGGTTAACACGTCGCGTAATGCTGCCGCTTGCGGCGAGGTGACGATGCCTATCTGGCGCGGCATGGCAGGAATGGCGCGCTTGCGTGCGGCGGCAAACAAGCCTTCCTGTTCGAGCTGGCGTTTGAGTCGTTCAAAAGCCTCGAACAGCACGCCTAATCCTGCGCGGCGTAATGTGTCCACCTGCAGTTGAAATTCGCCGCGCGGCTCATACAAGCCGGGCGTGGCGCGGACTTCAACCTGCATGCCGTTTTCCGGGCGCCAGTCCACATACTGGTTGCGTCCGCGGAACATGACGCAGCGTACTTGCGCCGTGGCATCTTTCAGGGTGAAATACCAGTGTCCGGAGGCGGCGCAGGTCAGGTTGGAAATTTCACCGGCAACCCAGCTTAGCGGGATAGCGCTGGCCAGCGTTTGCTGTATCAGGCGGTTGAAGGCGCTGACCGCGAGTATCTGGGGGGCGGGGGTAAAATTCATCTGTCGTTTTGTCAGGTTTTTTCCACAGTTGTAAAAAATTAAGCCGATTTCGCTGAATCGGGCTTGACGTATTGGAAAATTAGTAATGCAATGATTTTTATAGATATTTTTTAAGTTTAAAAAATAAGCAAACCATAAAAATCCTTGGCTGCATGGCACTTAGCAAATTGCCGAACATGTTGTCCACAGAGTTATCAACAGAATGTGTGGGTAACTGGCAAAAAGCCTTATCTGTAATGGGCTTAAGCTAAATCAAATACATTCGACTATTTTTAATCGTGTCATGTCAAGGATTTTCCACAGACCGGAAAATTTAGATATAACTTCCCTGCTAAAAATCGACATCAATATTTATTTTTAACCTAATGTTTTTATTGTATATTTAATAATGATAAAAAATAAGCTGCCAATAAAAATCCTTGTCGGCAGGCGACTTAGCGATTAGTTGAACATGTTGTCCACAAAGTTATCCACAGTTTTTGTGGGTAACCGATAAAACCCCTTATCCGATAATGAGTTAGGCAGCTTGCGTCGTTACCAGACTGGCGGCCAGTTTTGCGCGGTTGCGGGCTTCGTCGGTGTTTTCAGCGCATGCAAGGGCAACGCCCATGCGCCGACGTACAAAGGCGGCAGGTTTGCCAAACAGGCGAATAGCGCTACGCGGTACGCCAAGTGCTTGCTGGAGGCCGTTGAATACAATGGCGTCGGCATCGATGCCGCCGTAAATGACTGCGGATGCACCTGGCTCACGCAAGCGCGTATCGACAGGCAA
This sequence comes from Sulfuriferula sp., assembly GCA_031291235.1. Lineage (GTDB taxonomy): Bacteria > Pseudomonadota > Gammaproteobacteria > Burkholderiales > Sulfuriferulaceae > Sulfuriferula. Next base: position 184,359 of record JARLJL010000006.1, on the reverse strand, counting down.
CCCAAGTATGGCGCGGGCATGCAGTTCGAATTCGCTCTGGTACTGGCTGCACATGGTGACCATGCCGGTATCGTGCGGGCGCGGCGAAACTTCGGAGAACCAGACTTCATCGCCTTTGACGAACAGCTCGACGCCAAATAGACCGCGGCCGCCAAGATTTTCCGTTACCTGCTGCGCAATATGCTGGGCGCGCGCCAGAGCCGCGGACGACATTGCCTGCGGCTGCCACGATTCCACATAATCGCCTTTGACCTGCACATGCCCGACAGGCTCGCAGAAGCTGGTCTCTACCTGCCCCGAGGCCCCGACGGCGCGTACCGTGAGCAAGGTGATTTCATATTCGAAGTCGATGACGCCCTCGACGATGACCAGCCCCTGATTGACGCGTCCGCCGCTGACAGCATATTGCCAGGCCGATTCGACATCGGCAGCGCTCTTCAGGAAGGATTGGCCCTTGCCTGATGAAGACATTACCGGCTTGACGATACAGGGGAAGCCGATATGAGCTGCTATGGCTGCACGGAGCGCATCCAGACTGTCGGCAAAACGGTAGGTTGAAGTCGGTAGTCCCAGCGTTTCTGCGGCAAGGCGGCGGATACCTTCACGGTTCATGGTGAGTCGGGTTGCGCGTGCAGTGGGGATGACTTCGCTTAGACCGGCCTGTTCTATGGCGAGCAATTCGTCAGTGGCAATCGCCTCGATTTCCGGCACGATGTAATGCGGGCGCTCCTGTTCCACCAGTGTGCGCAACGCAGCGCGGTCGGTCATGTCTATGACATATGCGCGATGCGCGACCTGATGGCCGGGCGCGTTGGCATAGCGATCGACGGCAATCACTTCTGCGCCCAGGCGCTGTAGTTCGATAATGACTTCCTTGCCCAGTTCTCCGCTGCCTAACAGCATGACGCGGGTAGCGGCGGGGGAAAGCGGTGTTCCTATTTGCATGATGGCGGTTTCAGTTCAGTTGGGTTTGAGTATGGGCTTTTATTTTGGCAGCGATATCTGCAGGCGCTTCGGTGAGAATCGCATTCATACCCTGTTGGGCGCGTTCATCGCCCTGATTGGCGGCCAGCTCGAATAATTGATAGGCGTATTCGTAATTTTGCGGCAAGCCGATGCCGCGATAAAACATCAGGCCCAGATTAAATTGCGCTTGTCTGTCGCCCTGATCGGCTGCCGCACCGTACCATTTGGCGGCTTCCATATAATCCTGCGGCGCGTCCTTGCCGTCAAAATACAGCACACCCAGGTTGTATTGTGCATTAACATCGCCCGACTGGGCAGATTCAATGAGTTGCTTAAGGGGGGCGTATCCGGCTAATTCGAGTATGTCCATGATGGCTGCGTGAGACTGTAAGAGTCATGAAGTGTAATCAAAACAAGGGCAAGAGACAAGGATTAGCCGTGCTTGTAGTATGGTATAATATAGATTAACTTATTGAATTTAATGCAAATCATGGTCGTATCGAATACCGCTGAAGCATTGCTGCCGCCTGCTGTTTTTCTAATGGGGCCGACCGCTTCGGGTAAAACTGCCGCCGCCGTTGCGTTGGCGCAAAAATTCCCGCTGGAAATTGTCAGCGTTGACTCGGCATTGGTATATCGCGATATGGATATCGGTACGGCCAAACCGGATGCTGCAACATTGGCTGCTGCGCCGCATCATCTGATCGATGTGATCGCACCCACCGAGGTTTATTCGGCGGCACAGTTTCGTGCAGACGTATTGCCGTTAATGGCCGATATCACTGCGCGCGGACACGTGCCGCTGCTCGCCGGCGGAACCATGCTGTATTTCAAGGCCTTGCGCGAAGGTTTGTCCGATCTGCCGCAAGCCGATGCCGAATTGCGTGCGGAAATCGAACGCGACGCAGCCGAGCGCGGCTGGCCTGCCTTGCACCGTGATCTGGCGCAAGTCGATCCTGTTACTGCATCGCGTTTGCAGCCCGCCGACAGTCAGCGCATCCAGCGCGCGCTGGAAGTGGTGCGGCTGACCGGTAAGCCCATGTCGGATGCCTGGGCGCTAGGCCGCGAGGCGGCACTGCCGTATCGGGTGCTGCCGCTGGCGTTGATGCCTTCCGATCGCCAGGTTTTGCACCAACGTATAGCACAGCGCTTTGATGACATGTTGCGTATGGGGTTGCTGGAAGAACTAACCGGCTTGCGCGAGCGCTACGAGCTTCATCCCGAGTTGCCGTCGATGCGTTGCGTCGGTTATCGTCAAGCATGGGCGTATCAGGCTGGCGAATACAGCTATGACGAAATGCGCGATCGCGGTATTTTTGCTACCCGCCAATTGGCCAAACGTCAGATTACCTGGCTGCGCAGCATGAGCGATGCGGTGGTGCTGGATAGTCTGGATAGCAGGATAGAGCAGATGGTGTCGCAGCAGGTCGCGGATTTTCTGGGTTGATTCGAATACCGGATAGTAGTTGTGCCGCATGTAAAAAAGCCGCTTAATGCGGCTTTTTTTATTTGGTGTCTTGCGCCAGCCTATAGCAGAAATAAACCCTGCTTGACATAGTTGGACGATCGTCCAATAATTGGATGGTCGTCCAATTATTGAGGTGGTCATGATTAAAACAGTCTTGGTAACAGGTGCAAACGGGTTTGTAGGCAGCCATATTGTGGAAGCATTATTGCAGCTGGAGAATGTGCGGGTGGTAGCGGCGTGCCGCGATAGTCGACGATTGCGCATACCGTTTAGCGGGGAGGTGCGTGTAGGCGATCTGCGGGATGCCCGCTACCGGGAAACGCTGGTACAAGGGGTAGACGTGATTTGTCATGCCGCTGCCTGGACTTCGCTGTGGGGGCATGACGATCATTCGCGCACGCTTTACCTGGATCCTACGCTGGCGCTGATTGATGATGCACGGCGGGCAGGCGTAACGCGGTTCGTGAATGTCAGCACCACCAGCGCCGCAGCGCCGGAACAATCCATCGACCCTATGAGCAGGGGGATACCCCGCGCATTCTGGCCGCACCTGGGCAATGTCATCGCGATAGAAAACGCTTTGCGCGAACAGGCCGGACAGGATTTTCAGGGAGTGAATTTGCGACTAGGTATTTTTGCAGGGGAACGCTACGCGCTCGGCATATTGCCCATACTGGTACCCAGACTGAAAACCCATCTGGTACCCTGGGTAGACGGCGGACGCACCAGCCTGCCGATTACCGACGGGCGCGATATCGGCCTGGCATTTGCGCTGGCGGCGACCGTTGACGGCCTGGACGACTACGACAGTTTTAATATTGTTGGCCCCGCGGTACCCACGGTACGTCAGGTGATTACCCTGTTGCACGAGGAATACCATTTGCCGCTGCCGCATTTCGGGGTGCCGTTTGCGCTGGCTTATCCCTTTGCATGGCTGATGGAAATGCTGGATCCGATAGTGCCCTGGGAACCGCTGGTGACGCGCAGTATTATCCACTTGATGGAAGAAGTGCATGCCGATAATGCCAAGGCCGAGCAAAAGCTAGGCTATCGACCCGTTCACGACTGGCGTGCAGCGGTGCGTGCGCAGATGCGGGAAATGCAGGTTCGCCAGCGCAGACCGATGTCTATGGTCAGACCGCTGGTATAGAATACGAAGACGGCGTAGCGATGGGGAGCATGCATTGAATCTGGGTAACAAAGGCGAGAAAACGCGCGCGGAGATTATCAGCTGCGCCAAGCAGCTATTTTATCAGCGCGGCTATGAGGCGACCTCGTTTTCGGACATCGTGGATGCGACCGGCCTGTACCGGGGTAATATTTACCATTATTTCAAAACCAAGGATGACATCCTGCAGGCCGTCATTGCGCAGCATCTTGTCGAATTTCGCGCATTGCTAAGCGAGTGGGACAGCCGTCATGCCGATCCAAAATCCAGTCTGCTCGCCTTTGTCGACATGATTACCGGGCGCCGTCAGGACCTGGTTGAGTACGGTTGCCCGGTCGGGACGCTAAATGCCGAGCTGGGCAAGGACAGGCGCGACTTGCAGCTGGCGGCACGTGCCTTGTTCGATTTGTTTCGTGACTGGTTGCGAATGCGTTTCCTGGAGCTAGGGAAAGCGGATGCAGCCGATGCATTGGCTTTGCATCTGCTCGGGCGAGCGCAGGGTATAGCGATGATCGCACACGTTTATCAGGATACCGCGTTGCTGCAGCGCGAGATACAGCAGCTCGACGCGTGGATAGGTCAGTTGTGATCCGGATAGTCCGGCAATTTCATGCCGCAGTTTGCCATTTCAGCAAATACTCGATCCAGTGCGGCGCATCCAGCAATATCAGGCTATTCTTTATCAGCTCGCATTCACTCTGATATTGTGCTGCCGTGAGGTTGCCGCGCAGACGCTCGTAGCGCAGGTAGAGCAAATGCGTGTTGAGTGCATCGATTTCGTTGCGTTGCCGGATTTCATCAACGCGGCCTGCTTGCCAGTCCTGCCACAATTGATTGGGTTCCTGTTCCGGCATAGCAGGCAGTCCGCATAGTTTGGCCATGTCGTAGCGCGAGGCGAAGACGGTCGGCTGGCGGCAAGCCATTTCGTCCATCAGGCTGAGGTGCTGGTCGTGCTTGTCGATGCCCCATTGGCGCGGGGCGGTCAGGTCGTGGATGATGGTTCGATAGACGAGCAGGGGCAAATCGAAACTGGTGCCATACCAGGACACGGATTGTGGTTTGTGCTTTGCGATGGCGTCGAAGAATTGCTGTATCAGTGTGGCTTCGCCGTCGCTGCCGTTGCCTGTCGACCAGACATGAAAATGTTCGTCGTCGCGCAGGGTGCAGGAAACGGCGGCGATGCGGTGCAGGTGCAGCGGCAGGTGATCCTGTACATGGCTTTGGCGGCCTTGCTGGAATGCGATTTCGGCGAGCTGTTCGGCATTGGCGTGTTCGCCTGTACCGTATACCGTGCGCAAACCTTCCGTGTCAGGAATGGTAGCAATATTAAAAGCGAGGATGGGTGTCATGCCGGTTAACCATGATCTGAAAATGGTATTTTAGCATTCATGGCCGGGTCATGCAGAACCGGGTTGCAGGTCGCTGGTTTCGGCCATTACCAGGGCATTGATCATGGCGAGGTTGACTTCGACCGGGTTAATCAGGCAACGCGCAGCATAATCGTCTATGCGGGACTGTTCGCCGCTTTCGGCAGCCTGGGCCAGCTTCAGCATCAGTCCGGCTACCCCCTTGTAATCGGTCATGGCCTGCTTGATTTCGGGGGTGAGTCTGAGCGGAGCAATCAGCCTGGTCAGGTCATGACCGGTCAGTTGATCCATGACCGATAGCAGTCCCATCAGGTACATGGCTTGCGGGTCGGTGCGCTGCAGGCTTTTGCGCGCCATGGCTTCGAGGAAAAATGCCCGGCTCAAGCCACGTTTGAGTACGGCTGGCGTAGCGGGGGCGGGATCTGTGCTGGTATGCAGCAGTAAGGTTAGCCAGCGGTACAGATCGTCGTGTTTGAGTAGCTGCAACGCCTGTGGCAGCGAATCTATGGTCGTTTCATTGTGCTCCAGTGAATTGGTATAAGCAATCAGCTGGTAACTGAGGCGTGCGTCGAATTTGATCAGCGTTTCCAGTTCGCCCAGGTCGTGGCGGGCGATAACCAGATCGAGCAGTTCGAGCAGGCGCAGCCGGCTGATTTCTGTGATTTTTGTTGGCCAGGCCGGGTTATGATCGAAATAACTGCCCTGAAATTCATCAAATTTCAGTTTGATACAGCAATCCAGACTTTCCTGACAGCGAATGTCGCTTGCGATCAGTTTCTGCATACCGTAGTGACGCAAGGTTTCCGTCGCTTTTTCCAGTTCCGTAGCGTTCAGCTGGCCGACTTCGAGTCGCGCCTGTCTGATCCGGCCGCTCAATGCAGGGGAGATGTCGGTGCCGTAGCGGTAATTGAGCAACAGGCGGTAACCCTCCTTCTGGTACTGGCCGAGCTTGGGCAGCAAGGCAGCGATGTTCCCCTGGGTCACGTCGAGCGCAAAGATGACATGATGCGGCGGCAAGTAGCCGATGTCGTTGGAGAGCAGGGCCGTAGCGTCGATGCTGATGAGTAGCGGGAAGCGCGGTTGTTTGCCTTCTTCGGTGAGTGAAAACAAACCTGCGATCAGCGTGGTGTCATCGCTTTGCCGTAATGCTTTGGCGCTTTTGGCATCTTCGTCATAGGTCAGGCGGATACGCGGACTAAGCTCGATAGCGGTTACCTGACCTGATCTGTCATGTAGGAATTGCTGTTTCAGCAGGCGTTCCAGTATTTCCTGCTGGCGGGATTTGGTACCGTCGGTGATGATGGGTAAAACATGGGTAGAAATGGTGTTGTGCTCAGCGGCATTGGTGTTGATGTTGCGTTCTTTTTTGGATTCTTTTGCGGATGATGTCGGATCCATCATGCCTCCATGTTGCCTGGTATGGTGATGATATTAACAGGTTCGCCGGACTTACGGTTTTTTTGCCAGGCTGCCGTCATGGAACACCAGATTGGCGAGGCTGTCTGTACCGCGTCTTTCGACGACGATACGGGATAAGGCAGCACTGCCGACCTGAATCCGGTAAGCGTTGGCAACCGGCATGCCCAGTACGTGCGCCAATATCATGCGGATGACACCGGCATGGCAGACAACCAGTATGTGCTGGCGCTCGTGACGTGTTACCAGTTCGTCCCATGCGCTGCCGACGCGTTGCTGGAAATCGGCTAGAGGCTCTGCGCCGGGCGGACGATAGCCGATTGGATCGCGTTTGAAATTGAACAGCAAATCGGCATCGGTCGCGCCGATCTCTGCAGCAGTCAATCCCTCCCATGCGCCGAAACCGACTTCACGCAACCGCGTTTCCAGGCTCATGGGAATGTCATGCAGCTGTGCTAGATTGGCCGCAAAGTCGCGGCAACGCAGCAAGGGGGAGCTGACGATGTGCTGCCAAGCGGAAAAGTTACCGACTGCCTGACGCATTTGCGCCCAGCCTTTTTCCGATAGCGGGTCGTCGATCTGCCCCCGGTATTTGCGTCCGCCTACAGGTTCACCGTGGCGGATCAGGTCTATGGTCGTAAGCGAGGTTGGCGTCATATTGAGTTAGAATGTCGGCATTATATTGATGGCTGAGGGCGTGTTATGCAAAGTCGTACCTTGTGGCGCTGGTTCGCCAGTTTCGTGTTGATCGTCGTTGTGTCGTTTGCGGCATATACATGGCTGGTATTGCACTGGTCCTACTCATCCGGCGAACGTGCCGGCTATGTGCAGAAATTCTCCAAAAAAGGCTGGCTCTGCAAAACCTGGGAAGGCGAACTGGCGATGGTTTCCATGCCCGGCACGCTCAGCGAAAAATTTAATTTTACCGTGGTTGACGATGCCGTTGCCGATAAAATCAATAAAAATTTGGGCAAGCGTGTAAGCCTGGATTATGAACAGCATAAAGGCGTCCCATCCAGCTGTTTTGCCGAAACTGAATATTTTGTCACCGACGTCCGCGTGGTTGAATGAGCGAGGCAAGTATCGCAGCGCGTGAATTCTCAGCAGAGCACGCGCAACAGCTGGCCGGCGCCGGTGTGCACCCGGTTCTGGCCAGAATCTATGCTGCGCGCGGCATAACCGACGCGGCGCAATTGGATACCGGGTTGCCGGGTTTGCTGCACTTCGCTACGCTGAAAAACATACAGCCGATGGCGGTGCGTCTGGCCAATGCGATTGCGGCAAGGCAGCGCATACTGGTGGTGGCGGATTACGACGCGGACGGCGCTACGGCTTGTACTGTGGCTGTACGCGGGTTGCGCCTGCTGGGTGCGACGGTGGATTTTCTGGTGCCTAACCGTTTTGAATACGGTTACGGGCTGACCCCCGAGATCGTTCAGCTTGCAGCCCGGCAGCAACCCGACATCATCGTCACGGTAGATAACGGCATCGCCAGCATTGCCGGCGTGCAAACGGCGCATGCATTGGGTATAGAAGTGCTGATTACCGATCACCATTTGCCCGGCGACAGTTTGCCGGAGGCGCTGATCGTCAATCCCAATCAGCCGGGTTGTGCGTTTCCCAGCAAGCATCTGGCCGGCGTCGGGGTGATGTTCTACGTGTTGCTGGCGTTGCGTGCCGAATTGCAAGCGCGCGATGCATTTTCGCATCAGGCCGCGCCGAATCTGGCAGTGCTGCTGGATATTGTCGCACTGGGGACGGTCGCTGACGTGGTCAGGCTGGATACCAATAATCGCATATTGGTCGAACAGGGCTTGCGTCGCATGCGTCAGGGACGCGCCTGTGCGGGCATACGCGCATTGTTCAATGCCGCTGCCAGACATATCGCGGCTGCTACTGCTGCCGATCTGGGCTATATGATAGGGCCGCGTCTGAATGCCGCCGGCCGATTGGAAGACATGTCGCTCGGCATCGCCTGTCTGTTGAGCGAAGATGAGACCGCCGCCGAGGTCATGGCGCAGCGCTTGCATGCGCTCAATGCCGAGCGTCGCAACATAGAAGCCGACATGCAGGCGCAAGCCATGGCCAGCCTGGAACATATCGCCACCACGGAAAGTTACAGTCTGGCGATGTTCGACCCCGGCTGGCATCAGGGGGTGATCGGCATACTGGCGTCGCGGCTCAAGGACAAATTTCACCGCCCGGTGATTTGTTTTGCGCGCGGCAACGACGGTGAAATCAAGGGCTCTGGTCGTTCCATTGCGGCGCTGCATTTGCGCGATGCGCTGGATATCGTATCCAAACGGGCGCCGACGCTGATATTGAAATTCGGCGGTCACGCTGCGGCAGCGGGGTTGTCCATACGCGAGGCGGATTTTCCCGAATTTGTCAGTTTGTTTGAACAGACCGTGCAGGCATTGCTAACGCCTGCTGATCTGGCACGTACGATTGCAACTGACGGCGGCTTGGCGACAAACGAGCTCACCGTGGCATTAGCGCAGGCGATTAACGCGCAGGTGTGGGGGCAAGGGTTTCCTGTGCCCAGTTTCGACGGCGAGTTCAGGGTGACTCAACAGCGCATACTCAAGGACAAACACCTGAAATTGCAGCTGGAAAGTCATGGGCTGTATTTCGACAGTATACTATTTAACCGCACCGATTCGTTGCCAGCGGTCATACGCGCGGTCTATCAACCTGAATTGAATGTTTACAACGGTCAAACGCGCTTGCAGATCAAGCTTGAGCATTGGCGCGACGGTAGCATGCAATCTGATGTGCCGGGTGTCCAGGTAAATTTCTGTTAAGGCAATGACGCTTACATCGAATTTGGCATGCAATTCGCAGTAATTAGGCATAAACTGGATACAGTGATACTGCGTAATCACAATAATAAATAAGCTCTTCTTAGACATATAATTCTGCGGCTTGGAATACAGTTGTAAATATGTCGGGCAGATTTTGCTTGGAGGTGGATTGCGTTATGCGAAAAAGAATTAAAGTACAAGATATTGTCGTGGGTATGTATATCGACGAGTTGTGCGGGAGTTGGATGGATCATCCGTTCTGGAAGACGTCATTCAAGCTTGAAGACCGGAATGACCTGACAACCTTGCAGCAAAGCGCCATACGTGAGGTCTGGATCGATACCGTCAAGGGGCTCGATGTCGCAATGCCAGTAGAAGAAGCGACTGAGGTGGAGGTCGGGCAGCAGGCGGAGCAACTGCTGAGACAAGCCGCTATGCCTGCACCGAAGCCGGAATTGCGGGTTTCGCTCGAACAGGAGATGGCGCGCGCCATCAAACTCCAGAACAAGGCCAAGCAGGCGGTGATTTCCATGTTCGAGGAAGCGCGCATGGGCAAGGCGTTGCCGATAGGCGAAATGTCGGCGCTGGTGGACGAGATCAACGAATCCGTGTCGCGTAATTCCGGCGCTTTGTTGAGTCTGGCCAGATTGAAAAATAAGGACGATTACACTTATCTGCATTCTGTCGCCGTGTGTGCCTTGATGATCGCGCTGGGCAAGCAGATGGGCATAGAAGGCGATGCACTCAAATCGCTGGGCATGGCCGGTTTGCTTCATGATGTCGGCAAAATGGCTGTGCCGGATGATGTCCTGAACAAACCGGGGCGTCTGACCGAGCAGGAGTTCGACATGGTCAAGACGCATCCGCGACGCGGCTGGGAAATGCTCAAGGCGTCGTTCGGAGTAGACGAAGTCGCGCTTGATGTGTGTTTGCATCACCATGAGCGCGTGGACGGTACCGGTTATCCGGAGAGACTGTCCGGCGCGGCACTGAGTCTGGCGGCACGGATGGGTGCAGTGTGCGACGTGTACGATGCCATTACCTCGAATCGCTGCTACAAGGCAGGCTGGGCGCCGGCCGATGCGCTACGCAAGATGGCGGAATGGCAGGACGGTCATTTCGACGAATCGGTGTTTCAGGCATTTGTGAAGACGGTAGGGATTTATCCTGTCGGCACGCTGCTCAAGCTGAAATCCGGCAGATTGGCGGTGGTCACCGATCAATCCAAGCAAAGCTTGCTGAAACCCATAGTGAAAGTGTTTTTCTCCAGTCGTTCCAACGCGCCTATCATGCCGGAGTTCGTCGACATGTCGCGCACGCAGGATTCCATAGAGAGCGTGGAAGATATGGCGAAATGGGATTTCGATCTGAAAAAGCTTACCGGTGTGTGCTAACTGTCCGGAACGCGCCATTTGCCGCGGGATTATTGCACATAGTATAGCCGTCTGACAGGGTTGGGCCATCATGATAGATCGTGCCAATTCAAATCAACCCTTTTTTCAGGCTGAACCGCCGTCAGGTGTAGCACGCTGGCTACCCGGTCTCGCGGTGTTGCGTCACTACAAGCTGGCGTGGCTGTCACGAGATGTCATGGCAGGTCTGGTGCTGACTTCCATACTGGTGCCTGTCGGCATGGGCTATGCGCTTGCTGCCGGTGTGCCCGCCATATACGGGCTGTATGCCACCATCGTTCCACTGCTTGCCTACGCTGTATTCGGCCCTAGCCGCATTTTGGTGCTGGGCCCGGATTCGGCGTTGTCGGCGTTGATCGTTGCGACTATTTTGCCGCTGGCGACAGGCGACCCGGCGCGGGCGGCGGCGCTGGCCGGGATGCTGGCCGTCATGTCAGGCTGCTTGTGCCTGCTGGCCGGTTTCAGCGGTTTCGGTCTCGTTACCGAGCTTATTTCCAAACCCATACGTTACGGTTACCTGAACGGTATCGCATTGACCGTACTGACCGGGCAACTTTCCCGAATCTTCGGTTTCAGCGTGACTGGGGACAGTTTCGTGCAAACCGGCCTCGGCTTCATGCACGAATTGTTGCATGGCGCGAGTAATTGGACTGCGGCTGCCATCGGCTTGGGCAGTCTGGCTGTCATGCTGGGGTTCAGGCGCTGGGTGCCGAAAGTACCCGGCATATTGATTGCCGTCGTCGGCGCGACGCTGGCAGTATGGTATTTCGATCTTGCGGACCGGGCCGGCGTAGCTGTTGTCGGCGTATTGCCGCTCGGCTTGCCGGCGTTTCACGTTGCGGGTATTTCGCTGGACGAATTCAATCGTCTGCTGTCTGGCGCTGTGGCGATTGCCGCAGTATCCTTTGCAGACCTGAGCGTGCTTTCCCGCACCTATGCCTTGCGCGGCAGCTATGCGGTGGATAGCAATCAGGAGCTGATCGCATTGGGTGCGGCCAATATTGCTACCGGACTGCTTCAGGGCTTCCCGGTAACCAGCAGCTCGTCGCGTACGCCGGTAGCCGAGTCCGCCGGTGCACGTACGCAACTGGCCGGCGTGGTCGGTGCGCTGTGTATTGCATTGCTGCTGATAGCTGCGCCGACGCTGTTGCAGGACTTGCCTTACGCCGCACTGGGTGCAATTGTGATTTTTGCCTGTTTCGGGTTGGTTGAAATCCGTGGCGTGTTGCATTTATACCGGCTGAGTCGCGGCGAATTCATGCTGTCGATGGTGTGTCTGTCAGGGGTAGTACTGCTTGGCGTGATACAGGGGATATTTATTGCGATAGGTCTGGCTTTGCTGGCTTTCGTGTGGCGCGCCTGGCGGCCTTACGATGCGGTGCTGGGGCGTGTTGATGGCATGAAGGGGTATCACGATATTACGCGGCATCCAGAGGCCCGGCAGATACCGGGGCTGGTGCTGTTTCGTTGGGATGCGCCGCTGTTCTTTGCCAATGCGGAAATATTCCGCGAGCATGTGTTATCAGCTGTCGCTAATGCTACTACGCCTGCACGCTGGATAGTGGTGGTCGCCGAGCCGGTGACCGATGTCGATACGACGGCCGCCGACATGCTGTCCGATCTCGATAAGATACTGGCGGAGGCCGGTATCGAGTTGTGTTTCGCCGGCATGAAAGGCCCGGTCAAGGACAGGCTCAAGCATTACGGGCTGTTCAACAAAATCGGCGTGGAAAGCTTTTTCCCTACCGTAGGGCAGGCGGTGAATCAGTATTTGAAGTTGCACCAGGTAGAGTGGGATGATTGGGACGATTGATCTGAAAACAGTCGTCAGACGGTACTGCGCTCGAGAGTGACAATGCTGACAGGCAGCCCATTGGGGGCGATAAATCGGTCCGATATACGTGTTGCGATTACATGAAAGTCGAGGCATTCGAATATGGCGACGTTGCCGGTTTCCCTGACTGTCGCGAGTTGCAGGATAGGCAGTTGCATGCCGACGGCAATGACCGCGATATGGTCGAGCAATGCGCGCGCCGCGCCACGGCGCCGATACGCTGGCGCAACGGCAAGGTTTTGTATATAAAGCGCAGACGATAGTGGCAAAAAATCAGCGATACCCATGACGTTGCCGTGATCGTCTATCGCGGCAACCCGGCTGGTTGACGCTGCGGATGGCGTTGTCGGTGGCTGGGTCGGTATATAGATCGCGCGAAGTTCGCCAGTGGCTGTAGCCAGGATGCGTTCTATCTGCTCGGCGTCGCTGGCATGACAGGCGCGGACGTTAATCATTGCGGTATTATACTTGCTCCAGAAATCCGCCCGCGCGATAAGTCAGCACCAGCGTGTCGCGATGCGCACCTACGGCGGTTGGCTGTATCGGTGTGGATTCGTGGATGACGCGCTGGTCGTCGAGCAGCAGCAGCGACCACGGCGTCAGCAGGGTAAAGCGTTGGCCGTCGGAGCTGTCGGCTTCGAATATACGGCTTTCGCCGCCTTTGACGTGTTCGCGCGCAACCAGCAGTATGGCCACGAAGTCGACGCCGTCGCGGTGTGCGCCTTCCGGTGTAGGGCGACCTATGCCGTTAACGGTATCGATGCGGAACTGGTGGGCTTCCACGTACCAGGGTTGTTCGCCCTTGACGGCTGAGCAGATGTTGCCGATGGCGAGCAGCAGTTGCGACCATACGGCCTGATTGACTGTAGTGGGTGCGATCGGTTCGAACAAGCGCAGCATGCCGCCGTGCAAGGCATTGTATTCCAGCGGTTGCCAGTGGGCGCGGTGCGGCATCAGTTTCACGGCGTTGCGTTCGACCAGAAAGCTGCTGTGTCTGCGCCGGCGATAACGGCCGCCATCGCGCAGAAAGTTATCTATCGGCAAATCGTCCCAATCTGATCTGATTGCTTCCAACGCAGCGGGTTCGCAATGCGCCAGTTCGCAGACCGAGGCGGGGCTGAGTACGCCGTAAGCTTGCGTTTGCAGTTTGTGTACCAGCTGGTCGGGCGTGGTAAGGGTGGGGGCTATCGTCGTCGTGCTCATCAGTGCTCGCTGCGCAGTTTTTCCAGTTTGGCCTTGAGTTCCGGCATGATCGCCGCTGCCGCTTTTTCGCCTTCTAGTACGGCTATATGCCGCCCGTCCAGGTTGCTGACGTCGATATCCTGGGTGCGCGGGCGTATGACGATATCCGCATTGGGCAGTTCGTAGCGGTTGATGGTCTGGCTCATGATGTCGAAAGTCTGCATCAGTATATCCAGTGTGCTTGCGGTTGTGTTGTTTTTCGGTTTGTTGGAAATGTCCACGGCGATGACGAAATCGGCGCCGAGCGCACGCGCCACGCTAACCGGAACCGGGCGCACCAGGCCGCCGTCGACATAATTCCTGCCGGCGATGGTAACGGGCTGGAATATGCCGGGCACTGCGCTCGATGCGCGCACTGCCTGACCGGTATTGCCGGCGCGGAATACCGCCATTTCGCCGGTGCTGAGGTCGGTCGCGACTGCCGCAAACGGACGCCGCAGTTTTTCCATGGGGGTCTGTTTTACTGCATTGTTAATGAATTTTTGCAGCGCTTCGCCTTTGAAAACCCCACGATCCGGCCAGGCCCAGTCTATGACCGACTGTTCTTCCATTTGTATGGCGAGTTTCTGCAGATCGAAGCCGGTGTAGCCGTACGCATAGAGTGAGCCGACTACAGCTCCGGCACTGGTGCCGACGATGATGTCGGGCACGATGCCTTGGGCTTCCAGCGCCTTGATGACGCCGATGTGGGCGAAACCGCGGGTACCGCCGCCGCCCAGCACCAGCGCAATTTTTGGCGCAGGGCGGGCGACTGCGGGTTTGGCGATTTCAGGTTGTGTGGGTGCAATGCTGCAGCTTGTCAGCCCGATCAACAAAAATAGAACAAGTAGCCAGGTAGCAGGCCTGATTTTAATATACATGGTTATTTGAAATGTAATTTTATGTCCACGAAAACCACTAAGAATACGAAAAAGTTTCATTGAATCAATTTTGAATTGTTTTTCGTGCTTTTCGTGTCGTTCGTGGACAATGTTTTGCTATTTAACCCGCATGCCCGGTGTGGCACCCTCATCCGGGCTGAGTATGAATAATCCGGGTGTGTCGCCGGAAGCGGCCAGCACCATGCCTTCGGACAGGCCGAATTTCATTTTGCGCGGAGCCAGGTTGGCGACCATCACCGTCATGCGGCCGATGAGCGCAGCCGGATCGTAGGCGGATTTGATGCCGGCGAAGACGTTGCGGGTGGCGCCTTCGCCGATGTCCAGCGTCAGGCGGATGAGCTTGTCGGCGCCTTCGACGTGTTCGGCGTTGACGATTTTGGCGACCCGCAAGTCGATCTTGCCGAAGTCGTCGATGCTGATGGTTTCACTGATAGGGGCGATATTCATGGCGGGTTTGGTTTCCGTGACGGCGGTTGCGGGTTCGCTGATGTTGGCGGCGATCATGACGTCGATTTGTTTCTGGTCGACGCGGGTCATCAAATGGTTGTAAGTGTTGATGGTGTGGTTGGCCAGCAGCGTATTGGCATCCGCCCAGGTCATGGCCGGGATGTTGAGGAATTGCTCGACATCGGCGGCAAGCTTGGGCAGCACGGGTTTGAGGTAGAGTGTAAGCAGGCGGAACAGGTTGATGCTGACGCTGCAGGTTTCATGCAGCAGCGCGTCTGCACCGGCCTGTTTGGCGATTTCCCACGGCTTGTTGTCGTTGACGTACTGGTTGGCCTTGTCGGTGAGGTGCATGATCTCGCGCAAGGCGCGGCCGAAATCGCGGCTTTCGTAGCATTCGGCGATCAGCGCGGCGCTGTGCTGCACTTCGTTGAGCAGTTCGGAGGTGGGTAGCGTGTCGGCCAGTTTGCCGTCGAAACGCTTGGCGATGAAGCCGGCGGTGCGGCTGGCGATGTTGACGTATTTGCCGACCAGATCGCTGTTGACGCGAGCGATGAAGTCGCTGAGGCTGAGGTCGAGGTCTTCCATGCTGCCGTTGATCTTGGCGGCAAAATAGTAGCGCAGCCATTCCGGGTTCATGCCGCTGGCAAGGTAGCTTTCGGCGGTAATGAAGGTGCCGCGCGATTTGGACATTTTTGCGCCGTTAACGGTGAGGAAACCGTGCGCGAAGATGCCGTTCGGCGTACGGTAGCCGGCATTCTTGAGCATGGCTGGCCAGAATAGCGCGTGGAAGTAGAGGATATCCTTGCCGATAAAGTGATACAGCTCGGTGTCGGTATCCGGTTGCCACCAAGCATCGAAATCCAGTTGCTTGCTTGCAGCCAGATGCTTGAAGCTGGCCATGTAGCCGATAGGCGCGTCCAGCCAGACGTAGAAATATTTGCCCGGCGCATCGGGGATTTCAAAGCCGAAATACGGCGCATCGCGCGAGATGTCCCAATTTTGCAGTCCGGCGGAGAACCATTCGTCGAGCTTGTTGGCGGCTTCGTTCTGCAGCGCGCCGGAGCGCGTCCATTCGCGCAGGAAGGCCTCGCAGTCGCCCAGCTTGAAGAAGTAGTGTTCCGATTCGCGGCGTACCGGCGCGGTGCCGGAAACGGCAGATACCGGATTGATCAGGTCGGTTGGCGAGTAGGTCGCTCCGCACACTTCGCAGTTGTCGCCGTACTGATCCTGCGCGCCGCATTTCGGGCATTGACCTTTGATGAAGCGGTCGGGCAGGAACATTTCCTTGCTGGTGTCGTAATACTGTTCGATGGTTTTGCGTTCGATCAGCTGTGCGTCGCGCAGGTTGAGGTAGACCCGGCTGGCAAGTTCGCGGTTTTCTGCGGAATTGGTCGAGTGATAGCTGTCGAAATTGACATGGAAGCCGGTGAAATCGCGCAGGTGCTCGCCATGGACGCGGTCGATCAGTGCTTCCGGGGTAATGCCTTCCTTTTCCGCGCGCAGCATGATGGGTGTACCGTGGGTGTCGTCCGCGCACACGTAGTAGCATTCGTTCCCCTGCATTTTCTGAAAACGTACCCAGATGTCGGTCTGGATGTATTCGACCAGATGGCCGAGGTGGATGGCGCCGTTAGCGTACGGCAGTGCGGAAGTTACAAGAATTTTACGAGTCATGTGGTATATCTGTGATTGGAATTTATTTGAGGCCGGTAAACAGGTAGGCCGAGAGTGCAATCCCCAGTCCGGCGAGGATCAGGGTGGTGATGGCAGCCATGCTGACCCAGTAGCCGTCGGGTATTTCTATGGGTTTGAGCGTGCGTAGTACGCTGCGATACTGCACGACTGCGAGTATCGCCATGGCACTGCCGAGCAGGATAAAGCCCATCCCCACCCAGAACGAGACGCCGCGTTCCAGCGTTTGCGGCGCCTGCGGTGCGAGCATGTGCAGGAACAGACCGAAACGCTCCACGACGAAGCCGAATGCCATCAGGGTCAGGCTGGTGCGATTCCATGCCAGCAAGGTACGTTCGGCAGCAAAGAATACGCGGGGATCGTTAAGGTCGGACATCGTTATCAGTTACCCAGTAGTTGTGCCAGTACGAAAGGCAGGATGCCGCCGCTCTGGTAATAATCCACTTCGATAGGCGTATCGATGCGAAGTTTCACCATGGCGGTATCAATTTTTCCATTTGCGCGGCGGATAACGAGTTGCACGTCCTGTTGCGGGGTGATACCGTTTTCCAGCCCGAGCAGATCGAAGGTTTCGCTGCCGTCCAGTTGCAGGGTGTTGGCGCCCGTGCCGTCCTTGAACTGGCATGGCAATACGCCCATGCCGACCAGGTTGGCGCGGTGGATGCGTTCGAAACTCTTGGCGATGACGGCCTTGACGCCGAGCAGCTTGGTACCTTTGGCAGCCCAGTCGCGGGATGAGCCGGTGCCGTATTCTTCGCCGGCGAATATCATCAGCGGTGTGGCTTCGGCCTGATAGCGCATGGCGGCATCGTAGATCGCCATTTCTTCGCCGTCGGGCTGATGGCGGGTAATGCCGCCTTCGCTGCCCGGTATCATCAGGTTCTTGATGCGCACGTTGGCAAAGGTGCCGCGCATCATCACCTCATGATTGCCGCGGCGTGCGCCGTAGCTGTTGAAATCGGCTGTTGCTACGCCGTGTTCCTGCAGGAATTTGCCGGCCGGAGAGCTGGGTTTGATGGAACCGGCCGGACTGATATGGTCGGTGGTTACCGAGTCGCCGAATACTGCCAGTGCACGCGCGCCGTGGATTACGCCGCTGTCGCCCGCTGCGCCGTCAAAGAATGGGGGCTGCTGGATATAGGTGGAGGCATCGTCCCAGTCGTATACGCTGCCGACCGGTGCCGGTACCGCTGCCCATAGCGGATTGTCGGCGGTGAAATCGGCATATAGCGTGCGGTAAGTTTCAGGATTGGTGGCTGTGCCCATGACGGCAGCGACTTCTGCCAGACTGGGCCAGATGTCTTTCAGATACACGGGTTGGCCGTCCTTGCCGGTGCCGATCGGTTCGGTGGCAAGATCCTTGTTCATGGTGCCGGCCAGCGCGTAAGCCACTACCAGCGGCGGGCTCATCAGGAAATTGGCCTTGACGTTCTGGTGCACGCGCGCTTCAAAATTGCGGTTGCCGGACAGCACCGAGGCGGCGACCAGATCGTTGCCGACGATGGCGGATTCGATGGCGGCAGGTAGCGGGCCGGAGTTGCCGATACAGGTGGTACAGCCGTAACCGACCAGTTTGAAACCGACATCGCCCAGTGCATCGTATAAACCGGCCGCTTTAAGATATTCAGTCACGACGCGCGAGCCGGGGCCTAACGAGGTCTTGACGTGGGCCGGTACGGTGAGGCCCTTGGCCACGGCCTTCTTCGCCAGCAGGCCGGCAGCCAGCATTACGCTGGGGTTGGAGGTATTGGTGCACGACGTAATGGCGGCAATGACGACATCGCCATGCCCCAGCGTTGCATGGTCGTAAGGCACGCGTTGGGTGAGGGCTGCAGCTTCCTTGCCGTAGCCGCCTTCGCTGACCGGCTTGGCGAACAGCTCGGCGAATTTGTTTTTGACGTGATCGAGCTCGATGCGGTCTTGCGGGCGGCGCGGACCGGCCACAGAGGGCACGATGCTGCCCAGATCCAGTTCCAGTACTTCGGAATAATCGCAATCGCCAGCAGCAGGAATGCCGAACAAGCCCTGCGCCTGGAAATAATTGCGTATGGTGGCAACCTGCTCGGCGCTGCGACCGGTAGCGGCATAATAGGCGCAAGTGGCTTCGTCGACCGGGAAGAAGCCCATGGTTGCGCCGTATTCCGGCGCCATGTTGGCAATGGTGGCGCGGTCGGGCAGCGACAGGGCGGCAGCACCTTCGCCGAAGAATTCGACGAACTTGCCGACGACCTTGGCGCGACGCAGCATTTCGGTGATGGTCAGTACCACGTCGGTGGCGGTGATGCCTTCGCGGATTTTGCCTTTGAGGTGGACGCCGACCACATCGGGGGTGAGAAAATACACCGGCTGGCCGAGCATGCCGGCTTCGGCTTCGATGCCGCCCACGCCCCATGCGACGATACCGAGGCCGTTGATCATGGTGGTATGAGAATCGGTGCCGACCAGTGTGTCAGGATAGTACACGCCGTCTTTTTCCATTACGCCGCGGGCCAGATATTCGAGGTTGACCTGATGTACGATACCGATGCCGGGCGGCACCACCTTGAAGGTGTCGAATGCCTGCATGCCCCATTTGAGGAACTGGTAACGTTCGCGGTTGCGGATGAACTCCAGTTGCATGTTCTGTTGCAATGCGTCAGGCTGATTGAAGACGTCGACCTGTACCGAGTGGTCGACTACCATGTCCACCGGCACCAGCGGCTCGATAAGCTTGGGATTTTTGCCGGTTTTTGCCGTGGCGGAGCGCATGGCGGCAAGGTCGGCCAGCAGCGGCACGCCGGTAAAGTCCTGCAATAAAATTCGGGCAACGACAAAAGGAATTTCTTCGGTGCGCTTGCCGTTCGGCTGCCAGTTGGCGAGTTCGCGGATATGCTGTTCAGTGACCTTTTTGCCGTCGCATTGGCGTAACACGGCTTCGAGTACGATGCGAATGGAAACGGGTAAGCGGGAAATTTTGCCGATACCTGCAGCTTCCAGCGCGGGCAGGGAATACATGCGGCCGCGTGTACCATTGCCAAGACTGAATTCCGTGAGGGAACCGAACAGATTATGGGGGTTCATAGTTACCATGCTCAATAAAATGAAAGTGTGTTAATTTTACCGCAATTTCAACCCGTTTATATAAGGAAAAACCCATGAAACTGATGATAAATAGACTAGTCGGCCCGGTTGTAATCGGTTTTGCAATGTTAATGCCGCTGGCGCATGCTGCCGATACGACTACCAAAAAGCCTGCGGTGACTTCTTCTGCTATGCCTGGTGTCTATAAAGTCCCGTTGGCCAAGGGTGTGAGCATGGATGATGCGGTCGAATCCATGAAATTGCGCGCTAACGCACTGAACATCAAGCTGGTGGCGGAATTGCCGTTGTCCAGTCAGGTTGAAGCGATGATAGGCGGCAAGCAGCGGCGTATTGCGATTTATCAGTTTTGCGATGCGTTGACCGCCAAGGATCTGGTCGACATGAACGTGGATTTCGCGATATTTCTGCCTTGCCGTATTGCTTTGGTTGAAGATAAAACCGGTCAGGCCTGGCTGGTAATGATGGATATGGATGTCAAGGAACTGGCCAAGACCACCAAAATGACGCCGGAACTGGAACAGAAAATCACCAAGGTGCGCAATGGCCTGATCGAAATCGTGAATGCAGGTGCAAACGGCGATCTGTAATCGTCAGCTATATTCCAAAATAAGACTGCTTTACCTTTATCGCCGGTTGTTGCCGGACCGGCGATAAAACACTTGAACTTATATCCGGTCGGCAAGTTGGCCGGATATTTCCACCGGTTTACCGGCTGTCGTGGTAAACTTTTCTGCAGCATCTGACGTTATATAATCGGTAACATTGCTGCCGGTGATGTGGCGTTGCATATTATAAATAATCGCCCGCCCGGGGTTTTCGATCGCATTATTTTCCAGTCGCAAACAGGACTCATAGATACCGTCATGCCAACTGGTTCCGACTACATTACGCCCGAACAGTTATGTGTGGGACTTTATGTTCACCTCGATCTGGGGTGGATGGATCATCCTTTCGTTTTCAGCAGTTTCAAGATCAAGAATCAGGATCAGATCGCGATTATACGCAAGCTGGGGCTGGCGAAAATCCGTTTTGAACAGGGCAAGAGCGATTGCCGGCCGTTAGCCGTTCCTGCGGTGCCGGAAGTCGTGGCGGAAACGCCGCCCGATGCGGCCAGTGTCGCAGCGATGGAGGCGAAAAAAGCCAGGGTCGCCCAGTTAAAGCATATCAAGAACGAAATCAGCCGGGTCGAATATGAGTTTGTGCGCGCGGCGGATATGGTCAGAAATATTACGCGTAATATTCATGCCCGGCCGCAGGAAGCGTTTGCGCAAACCGATATATTGGTCGGCAAAATGGTGCAGAGCATACTGGATGAAGGCGATGTGCTGATCCATGCGATGAACGACAAACTCGGCGACGACATGTATTTTCATTCGCTTAACGTGACTGTACTGTCGTTGATGCTAGCTAATGCGCTGCATTTGGACGGCGCAGAGATGCACGAGCTCGGCATGGGCGCCATGCTGCACGATATCGGCAAAAGTGAAGTCCCGCACCGCATATTGGCAAAGTCTGAACCTCTGACCAGACCGGAGCAGGCTGTACTCGAACAGCATTGCGAATTCGGTGTCGCTTTCGCCAAGAAAGTCGGGTTGTCCGATTCTGCGCTGGCTATTATTCTCCAGCATCACGAATATATGGACGGCAGCGGTTATCCGCACAAATTGCAAGGGGATCAGATTGCACCTTTGGCGCGTTTGCTGGTCATCGTCAATACTTACGACAACTTGTGTAATCCGGCCAATCCTGCATTGGGGCTGACGCCTGCTGAGGCGCTGTCGCGGATGTTCGCGCTAAGGCGTGCGCAATTTGACGACACCATGCTCAGGGCATTTATACATTGTCTGGGGGTGTACCCGCCGGGCAGCATCGTGCAGCTGTCCAACGGCATGTTTGGGCTGGTGCTGACGGGCAATGCCGCTAATCCGCTGAAACCTGACGTGCTGATTTACGACGCCGATATTCCCAAGGATGAGGCGATTGTGATCAGTCTGGTGACGGAGCCGGATCTTAAAATCAGCAAAAGTCTGCGCGCTTCCGAATTGTCGCGCGAAATGTTTGAATATCTCAGTCCGCGCGCCCGCGTTACCTATTATTTCGATCCGCAGAAAAAAACCAATGCCGCGTAAACCGGCATATTCAAAATGCGAGTGTTCAGCTCGTTTCTGCTTCAAGTCCCTTCAGTCGGGGCGACCCTTAGCCTGCGATGTCGCTCAGGCAAATACACCAGGTTTACAGCAAATTTAATTGCTCTTTGGTCAGGATAAACACGAATTCGTCGCTGCCGCCGGTTTCCAGCCAGGTGAACGGCAGGTGCGGGAATTCGGCTTCGAGCGCGTCGCGGTTGTGGCCGATTTCGGCTATCAGTATGCCTTTGGGGTAGAGATGCACGACGGCCTGTTTAAGTATGGTGCGGATATGGTCGAGGCCGTCTTCGCCGCTGGCGAGCGCGAGTTCCGGCTCGGCCAGATATTCCGGCGGCAGTTCGGCCATGCTGGGGGCGTTGACGTAGGGCGGATTGGTGACGATGACATCGTATTGTGCGTCGGCCAGCTCGGCAAACAGATCGGATTGTATCAGGGTGATTTGCTCTCTCAGGCCGTATTCTTCCACATTGCGTTCGGCGACTTCAAGTGCCTCGGGGGAAAGATCGACAGCATCAATATCGGCGTTGGGAAAGGCGTCGGCCATGAGGATGGCAAGACAGCCGGAGCCGGTGCATAGATCCAGCGCGCTGGTCACGCATTCCGGATCGTCCAGCCAGGGTTCGAGCCGGTCGTGTAACAGTTGCGCGATAAACGAGCGTGGGATGATGACGCGCTCGTCGACATAAAAGCTGAAATCGCCCAGCCAGGCTTCGTGGGTGATATAGGCTGCCGGCATGCGCTGGTTGACGCGGCGGTCGAAAACATCGCGTATGTCTTCGCGTTCTACTTCGGTCAGGCACGCGTCCATGAACGGATCCAGATTGTCTATGGGCAAATGCAGCGTGTGCAGAATGAGATAAGCGGCTTCGTCCAGCGCATTGGTGCTGCCGTGACCGAAATGCAGATTTGCCTGATTCATGCGGCTGATGCCGAAGCGCAGCCAGTCGCGCACGGTGATCAGTGCATCCGTATCCAGAAAGTAGTTGGTATTCATGGCGTTAGCAAGTGCTCCAAAGTGGTTTGGTAAATGGCACGTAACGGCTCAAGATCAGCCACTGCAACGTGTTCGTTGAGTTTGTGGATACTGGCGTTGAGGGGGCCGAATTCGACAACCTGTTCGGCAATTGCGGCAATGAAACGACCGTCCGAGGTACCGCCGGTCGTGGATAATTCTGTGTCGATACCGGTCACCTGCTTGATGGCAGCGCCGATGGCAGCCACCAGGCTGCCGCGCGGCGTGAGATAGGGGTTGCCGGATTCTTCCCACTCCAGATCGTATTCCAGGCCATGCTTGTCGAGGATCGCGTGGACGCGCTGTTTGAGGCTGTCCTTGGTGCTGGCGGTGGAGTGGCGGAAGTTGAAGCGGATCTCTACCGTGCCCGGTACCACATTGGTGGCGCCGGTACCGCCGTGGATGTTGGAAATCTGCCAGCTGGTCGGCGGAAAATATTCATTGCCTTTATCCCATTCCGTGGCGGCCAGTTCGGCAATCGCCGGTGCGGCCTGATGGATAGGATTGCGGATCAGGTGCGGATAGGCGATGTGGCCCTGGATACCTTTGACGGTTAGTCGGCCTGACAAGGAGCCGCGCCGGCCGTTCTTGATGGTGTCGCCCAGCTTCGCCACGCAGGTAGGCTCGCCGACGATGCAGCAGTCGATTCTTTCATGGCGTGCGGCCAGCGTTTCCACCACTTTGACGGTGCCGTCGGTCGCGATGCCTTCTTCGTCGGAGGTGATGAGCAGGGCGATGGAACCCCTGTGATCAGGATGCTGGCCGACGAAGCCCTCGATTGCAGTGACGAACGCTGCCAGCGATGCCTTCATGTCCGCTGCGCCGCGGCCGTATAGCTGACCGTCGCGTATGGTCGGCGTGAATGGGTCGGAGTGCCATTTGTCGAGCGGACCGGTAGGTACCACGTCGGTGTGGCCGGCAAAGCAGACCAGCGGTGTGCTGTCGCCGCGCCGAGCCCATAAGTTGGTGACGCTGTTGGAGACGATATATTCGAAACGGAAGCCCAGCGGTTCCAGTCGTGCCTGCATCAGCGCCTGGCAGCCGGCATCGTCCGGCGTATTGGACTGGCGTGAAATCAGGTCTTGGGTAAGGGCTAGGGTATCGGTCATGGTTTGGGTCTGTGATTATGTGAGGGCGGCAGTGTACTCGGCTTCGTTAAAACCGACCAGTACCTGGCCCTGATGAACCAGTACCGGGCGCTTGATGACGCTGGTTTTCTCGGTCATCAGCGCAAATGCGGTATCCGCTCCGGTAATACCGGCTTTGGCGTCGTCGCTCAACTGGCGCCAGGTCATGCCCTGACGATTAAGCAGCTTTTCCCATCCGGTTTGTTGCGCCCAGGCATCGAGTTGGGCGACACTGACGCCGGTTTTCTTGAAATCGTGAAACTGATAAGCGATGCCGTGCTGTTCCAGCCAGGTGCGGGCTTTTTTAACTGTGCTGCAATTGGGGATGCCGTATATATCCATAGCGTCTTTGCGTAAAAGTTATTTGCGTATGCGGTATGGACAGGCGTCCTTGATACAGTCCACATACAGATGCAGCGAATGGTCGTGGATGGTAAAGCCGCGCTCCATCGCTATTTTCTTTTGTCTGCGTTCGATCTCTTCGTCGAAGAATTCCTCGACGTGCCCGCATTGCAGGCAGACCAGATGGTCGTGGTGCTCGCCGGCATTCAGTTCGTACACTGCCTTGTCGCTGTCGAAATGGTGGCGGATCAGCAATCCTGCCTGTTCGAACTGCGTCAGAACGCGATATACCGTCGCCAGGCCGATATCGATTTCCTCGGCGATGAGCATGCGGTAAATATCTTCGGCGGTGAGGTGGCGCTTTTCGCTGTTTTCAAACAGTTCCAGCACTTTCAGCCGCGGCAGCGTGGCTTTCAGGCCTATATTTTTCAAATCCGATGGTGCGCTCATGATGGGACGTGTTTCTTGTAAATGATTTAAGCTATCATAGAGGCTTTACTTGACTTTGCAAATACCAGTTATGCGTGCTCTCATTGTTTTGACGTTAATCTCGGCGGGGCTGGCAGGATGTAGTCACTTGCCTTCCATGCCCAAACTTGGCATGCCATCCTTGTCGCCTTATAAAATCGACATTCAGCAGGGGAATGTGGTGGATCAGGCTACGTTGGCCAAATTGCAGCTCGGGATGACGCGAGCGCAGGTCAAGTTTGTGATGGGTACGCCATTGCTGATGGATATATTCCATGCCAATCGCTGGGACTATGTTTATATCTATCGCAAGGACGGCAAGATTACCGAACAGCACCGTGCCGTACTGTATTTCGACGGCGACAAGCTGGATCGCATAGTCGATTTGCTGGATGACGGCAAGAGTGCGCCGCCCGCAGCCATCGACAAGACCAATGCGCCCGCAGCGGCCGACAAGACCGGCGCGCCTGCAGCTGCCAACAAGGCCGAGGCACCGGCCGCCGTACCGGCAATAAATGCTGCCCCTATTGATAAGGGTGTGGCGCAATGAGCATGGCAGCACCGCTCAAAGTTGTGATCGCCGGTAGTGCCGGGCGTATGGGCAAGGTATTGCTCGAGGCCGTCAGTCAATCGCCCGACTGCGTATTGCACGGCGCTCTGGAACGTACCGGCAGTGCACATCTGGCACGCCCGGCGTCGGCTCTGGGCGGCGATAGCGACGTGCTGGTCAGCGACGATATGGCTGCTGCACTGGCGGATGCCGATGTGCTGATCGATTTTACCCGCCCCGAAGGCACCCTGACGCATCTGGCATTGTGCCGTCGCCTCGGCGTTAATATTGTTATCGGCACGACAGGTTTCAGCCCGGAACAAAAGCAGCTCATTGCCGATGCGGGTCAGGATATAGGCGTGGTGTTTGCGCCCAACATGAGCGTCGGTGTCAATTTGAGTTTCAAGTTGCTGGAGATTGCAGCCAAGGTTTTAAACGAAGGCTACGACATCGAGGTGATTGAAGCGCATCACCGGCACAAGGTGGATGCGCCGTCCGGTACGGCATTGCGTATGGGCGAAGTGGTTGCCAATGCGCTGGGACGCGATCTGGGCGAATGCGCCGTGTACGGACGCGAGGGCGTCACCGGCGAGCGCGATCCTTCGACCATCGGTTTCGCGACCGTGCGCGGCGGCGATATCGTTGGTGATCATACGGTGATGTTTGCCGGTATCGGCGAACGCGTCGAAATTACGCACAAGGCTTCCAGCCGCATGACTTTTGCGCAGGGCGCGCTGCGTGCCGCACGGTTCCTGGCGGGAAGTGGTGCAGGCGTTTTCGATATGCAGGATGTGCTGGGATTGCGGGACTGACTCTGTAACAAACTGTAACGCTTTTCCGGTCTCGTGAAACAATCGCATAACATACAGGCGCCATACTGAATCCGTCAGCAATACCGACATTCGCAACTAATTTTAGTGAATCTTGAATTGATATTGAGGAGTATTCAAATGAAAAAGATCAGTCTGATTGTTATCGCATTTGCAGCCATGGCTGCACAAGCCAGTTTTGCCGACAGCACAGGCACGACCCCAAGCATGGACAGCGCTCAAGCACGCGCACAAACTTTTCAGAGCCTGACCCCTGAACAGCAGCAGGCCGCAATTGATGCCGCCAAGCAGCAAGGCCAGGCAACGGCGCAGCAAAAACAGGCAAACTGGAACAGCATGACGCCTGAGCAACAGCAAGCTCAAAAGGAAACCATGCAATCCAATATGCAGAGCAAAATGGCCGGCATGAAATCCAAAATGCAATCGCGAATGGGTGGTATGAGCGGCGGTATGGGCGGCGGCATGATGCGCAGCCGTATGGGCCAAATGGGACAGTAATCCCATCATTCCCTGCAATACCAGGCCCCGAGCTTGTTGCCTCGGGGCTTTTTTATGCCTGCGCTCAGCGCAGCGATTTTGCCGCCGCGACCATATTTGCCAGCGCAGCTTCGGTTTCCGGCCAGCCGCGGGTTTTCAGGCCGCAGTCCGGATTGACCCAAAGATGTTCCGCAGGAATTACTTCGGCGGCTTTTTTCAGCAGTCGTACCATTTCTTCGGTCGCGGGCACCCGCGGGCTGTGTATGTCGTAGACGCCGGGACCGATTTCATTGGGGTAATTGAATTCGCCGAAGCCGCGCAGCAACTCCATATCCGACCGCGAAGTTTCTATGGTAATCACATCGGCATCCAGTGCGGCGATGGCGGGCAGGATGTCGTTGAATTCCGAGTAACACATGTGCGTGTGTATCTGCGTTTCGTCGCCGACGCCCGAGGCCGAGATGCGGAAGGCGCGTCCGGCCCACGCCAGATAATCCTTCCAGTCGCTGCGGCGCAACGGCAAACCTTCGCGCAGCGCCGGTTCGTCAATCTGGATAATGCCGATGCCGGCATGTTCCAGATCCACGACCTCATCGCGGATGGCGAGTGCAATTTGCAGCGCGGTGGCGCTGCGCGGCTGATCGTTGCGCACGAACGACCATTGCAATATGGTAATCGGCCCGGTCAGCATGCCTTTTACCGGCAGCGTGGTCAGGCTTTGCGCATAGCTCGCCCATGCCACGGTCATGGCGTGCGGGCGCGCTACATCGCCGTAGATGATGGGCGGTTTGACGCAGCGCGAACCGTAGCTCTGTACCCAGCCGTTTTGGGTAAAGACAAAACCGGCCAGCTGTTCGCCGAAATATTCAACCATGTCGTTGCGTTCGGCTTCGCCGTGTACCAGTACATCCAGTCCGAGCTGAATTTGCCGGTCTATGGTGTAGCGGATTTCGGCCTGCATGGCCTTGGTGTAATCGGCGGCCGTCACTTCGTGGCGCTTGTAGGCGGCGCGTATGCTGCGGATAGCCTGGGTTTGCGGGAACGAGCCGATGCTGGTAGTAGGAAATGCCGGCAAATTGAAACGGCTGCGTTGCAAGGCCTGACGTATTTTGAACGGCGAGCGTCGGCGGTCGACGTCGGCCGGCAAATCCCTCACGCGCGCAGCGACTGCCTGATTGTGTACGCGCGAACTGTTGTTGCGTGAAGCCAGTGCCAGCCGGGACGCGGTAAACGCCTGTTCGGCAAATACGGCGCCGCGATCCAGTCCGGTTCTTAGTGCATCGAGTTCGTCGAGTTTTTGCACGGCGAATGCCAGCCATGAACGCAATTCGCCGTCCATATCGGTTTCTGCTGACAAATCCATCGGTACGTGCTGCAACGAACAGGATGGCGCGAGCCACAGTCGTTCACCCAGTCTGGCGCGGGCATCATCAGCCAGCGCCAGCGCCCGGTCCAGATCGGTGCGCCAGATGTTGCGTCCGTCGATCACGCCCAGCGACAGTATCTTGTAATGCGGCAAGCGGTCGATGATGCTGCCGATTTGCTGCGGTGCACGTACGGCATCGATATGCAGCCCGGCGACGGGGAGGTTGCAGGCGAGGACCAGATTGTCTTCCAGTGCGCCGAAGTAAGTCGCCAGCAGCAGCTTGATGCCGACGGCGTTGAGCCGGTTATACGCCGGTTCGAACGCGGCTTTCCACACGGCAGGCAGATCCAGACACAGGATGGGTTCGTCGATTTGCACCCATTCCACGCCCAGTATTTTGAGCTTGAGCAATATCTCGCAGTATACGGGGGTCAGTTGCTCCAGCAGCGTCAGCCGTTCCAGCCCGGCGGTTTTTTCCTTGCCCAGATACAGAAAAGTGAGCGGGCCGATCAGGCTGACCTTGACGCGATGGCCTAGCGCCTGCGCTTCCGCCACTTCCTCGAACAGTCTGAGTGAGTTCAGCGTGAATTGCGTATCCGCGGTAAATTCGGGGACCAGATAGTGATAATTGGTATCGAACCATTTGGTCATTTCCAGCGCACGGGTTTCCTGTTCGGTGTGCGCATGCCCGCCGCAACATGCCGGCGCTTCGTCGGCCACGCCGCGCGCCTGGGTGAAGTAACGGTCGAGTTCGCTTTCCTGCCCACCGAAATGGAAACGGGTTGGTTCGCAGCCGAGCAGCTGTATGTGGTTGAGCATCTGGTCGTAATAAGCGAAATCGCCGACGCTGACGAAATCCAGTCCGGCGTTTTGCTGCAGCTGCCAGTGGCGGGCGCGCAGTTCGCGCCCGGTGGCTTCGAGTGCGGTCTCGTCGATTTCGCCGCGCCAGAATTGTTCCAGCGCGAATTTGAGCTCGCGGTTTTTGCCGATGCGGGGGAAGCCTGATATATGGGTGGTAGTCATGGGTTTATGCTCCGTGAATTGACGACGAGCATCTTGCGGGAATATGATTCATGATACAAACGAATTGTTTTCTCAAATTACATGAAATTTATTCATATATGCTGGCTTTAAAACATCTGCGCCTGATCGAGGCATTGCACGACAGCGGGAGCATTACCCGGGCGGCGACACGGCTATATCTCACGCAATCGGCGCTGTCACATCAGCTGGTAGCGCTGGAGGCGCATTACGGCGTGAGCCTGTTCGAGCGTGCGCGGCCGTTGCGGCTGACGCCGGCCGGCGAGTTGCTGCTGGCGTTGTCGCGCGAGATCATGCCCAGAATAGACGCTGCCAAACGCGATCTGGCAAGGCTGGCGGAAGATAATCAACCCGGCAAATTGCGCATCGCGGTGGAATGCCACACCTGTTACGACTGGCTGATGCCGGCGATGGACGCGTATCGCGCGCACTGGCCGGAAGTGGAAATGGATCTGGTGGGCGGATTTCATACCGATCCGGTCATGCTGCTGGACGAAGACAAGGCCGATCTGGTGATCGTGTCGGAGATCGGCAAGCACAAGGGCGTGGTATTTAGTCCGCTGTTTCGCTACGAGATGCTGGCGCTGATGGCGACGGCGCACCCGCTCGCGAGCAAGCCCTGCCTGACTGCGCGGGATTTCGCCAACGATACGCTGATCACTTATCCCGCTCCCGATCGTTTGCTCGATCTGGTGCGTCGCGTGCTCAAACCTGCAGGCATTGCGCCTGAACGGCGGCAGGCCGAGTTAACTGTCGCCATAGTGCAGCTGGTGGCCAGCCGCAAGGGACTGGCGGCATTGCCTGCCTGGGCAGTGCAATCGTATCTGGAACGCGGTTACGTGGTCGCCCGTCCCATTACCAAGCGCGGCTTATGGAGCGGGCTCTACACCGCGGCGCGCGAGAGCGATGCCGTGCGCGCCTATCACAAGGATTTCGTGGCAACCTTGCGCGAGCAGGCGTTCATGACTTTGACGGGCATAGAGCCGCTGGATTAGGCCGCAATATTGTTGCTTGCGTAACGAGGTTTTGATTGTTATTGTGTTTTTATCCGTGACCACACTGGGAGCAGAATCATGACCGCACAGCCGCAACTGGATCAAGTTCATCATGTTGCCATACCGGTAACCGACATCGCTGCCAGCGTGGCATGGTATCGCCAGCAGTTTCATTGCGACGTCGCCTATCAGGACGCCACCTGGGCCTTGCTCAGATTTGCCAATACCAGCGTCGCGCTGGTTATGCCGGAGCAACATCCCGCGCATATCGGCGTACTGCAAACCGATGCCGGGCGCTTCGGCCCGCTGGTCACGCATCGGGACGGCACCCGCTCGATCTATATCCCCGACCCGGACGGCAACCAACTGGAAGTGATGGACGCCGCCAGTGTGCGCCGCTGATATGTAGCGCACCTGGCAACGTTTGTTCGGCTATTTGCAATCCGAGGTTGGATTGGACAATTTTTGCAGTTGACCGAGGCTGACGCAGGAAAAATTACCTAGCTTGGAAATTGGCTATGCGACATGGGTCATCAAAAACTGATGTGGGTGGAATTTCTTGCCTGAAAGTATCCGTCGGAGTGGTTGATGCTAAGGCACGCTTCTCGGCCTGAGCGGACATTTCGATGGCGTTAAGTATTGCGCCACCTGCAATTCTTAGCAATACGGCGGGGAATGTTGGAATGTTAGAATTGACCCCATTTCTCTTGGAAGATTGGCGCCCTGTGCCGCTGGTCTTAAGGACAAGCCTAGTTTAGTGAGTCAGCGTGGTTTCTGGCAAATCTTGCTCACTCTGGCGCCATTGTCCCGAAGGTAGCCCATGATGCCGACGGAATGCAGTGGCAAAAGCGTACATGGACGAGTACCCAACCCTTTCTGCCACTTCGATCATCGGAACATCTTGGGTTCTCAAGAGATCGCGTGCAACGGTCATTCGCCAATCGGTTAGATACCGCATCGGCGTGTCGCCAAGAACTTCCTGAAACGTTCGAGCAAACGTGGCGCGGGACATGTTACTGATTTTCGCCAGTTCCTCCACGGTCCACGATTTGTTCGTTTCCCCGTGCATTGCCTGCAACGCTCGCGATAAACGCACATCCGAGGCGCCTCGAAACCATGCGGGTGCATTCGAACTAGTTGCCAGCCCGGTCCGAAGTCCAAGCACGACAAGTACGTCCAATAATCGGTCAAGCACCGTTTGGCGACCTGGTTCGACATGTGATAGCTCTCCAGACAGGAGTGTGACAACTCCATGAATTGGATTGTCAATGCGCGAAGGAATCGAGAGGACAGACGGAAGTGCATTGACTAGCCCTGCACCGATGTCCCCGGCAAAGCGGTAAGCCCCACAAAGGAACACCGCCGCGTGCGGATCATGCTCAGCTTCACCTTGCGAGTGCTGAGTCCTGAAATCCTCTGGCAATACACAGCGGGCCCCTGGTTCGTGAGCGATGAAGTGATCCGGCCCACCACGAACGAGGGCAAGATCGCCTGACCTGAGCTCGAGCGGGTCACCCCCGTCGTCAGTCCACAGCCATGCTTGACCCTGAATCATTGCGTGAACGGCAAGCTGGATCGCTCCAGGCAGTCGAAGCCCCCAGGGCGCGATGGCGATAGAACGCGCAAATACTCCACCAGAGGCACGGGCACGCACTAAATGTTCTTGTAGGACATCCATGGCGTGATCGTATCACACAAAAAGTTGAGCGTTTTGAGAATTGAGGCGCTCAAGCGCAACACCTATAGTTGCGTTACCGACAAATCAACCAGGAGTCATACTATGAACGACATCACCAATAATACTACCCTTGTACTTGGCGCAACAGGCAAGACCGGATCCCGTGTCGCTCAGAAGCTTGTCGACCAAGGGATATCCGTCCGCACCGCCGCTCGCTCCGGTGCCAATATCCATTTTGACTGGGACGACCCGTCGACTTTTGCAGCGGCCCTGCATGGAACCACGGGCGTATATCTTGTTTCTCCAGTGATGCGCGTTGACTTTGCGGGCGTCGTTGCTCAGTTTCTCGACGAAGCGGAGCAAGTCGGTGTGCGCCATGTCACCTACCTCAGCGCCTACGGTATTGAGCACGTACCTCCGAAGGTCGCGTTGCGTGCCGTCGAGTTGGACCTCGCCGCACGGACGTCGTTCACGCACACCATCCTGCGTCCCGCTTGGTTCATGCAGAACTTCAGCGAGACGTTCCTGAAGCCCGTGAACGACGAAATCGTTGTACCCTGCGGAAATGGAGCTGAAGCCTTTGTCAACGTTGAGGACATCGCTTCAGTCGCTGCAGCGACGCTGAGCGACCCATCACGACATGCCGGTCATGCGTACGCCCCGACTGGCCCGGAAGCATTGACGTTTGAGGAGGCGGCAAGACACATATCGAATGCGGTAGGTCGTAAGATTACGTATCGCGATATGGATCGACAAGCGTGGATCGATGCGATGACCGGGGCCGGTGTCCCGGCTGTCTATGGCGAGGTACTTCGTACTCTGACTGAAACGGTAGCGAGTGGGCTAGGTTCTCGACCCAATAACGACGTTTTCATCGCGACCGGTGTGGCACCGACCAGCTTCGAGGAGTTCGCAGCAAAGACTGTTGCTGCATGGCGCTAGAGAATAACTTGCTATAGAGGTGAAGCTGTGGCGGGTAGAATCAGAGAATGAGGCAAGAACGTATTTTCTTTTTCCCCGCTGCGTGATATCCCCCCCAATCAATCTACCCCAAGGAGAGCAGTAATGGCTAGCCAAAAATACTCAGCCTTCAATCCCGTTAAGCCCTATTTTGACCTCGTCCGAGGTGCATTAGGTGACCTCGTCGATGGAGAGCATTTCTTCGATTCCGCCTCTGACGACATCGTCTATGAAGTTCTCTACGAGTTCCCCGGTTGGCCACGAATCATCAAAGGCAAAGTCGACCTAATGGAGAGCTTCCATGGCTACGGCAAACACATCGTCATCCACGCTGCAGATCACCTGACAAAGCATGTCACCGACGATAGTCAGGTTATTGTTATCGAGTACGAAGTGCACGGGACGATCCTCTTGACAGGTGTCCACTACAACAATCGATTTTGCTCAATCATCAAGATTGAAAAGAGGCGGATTGTTCATTGGAGGGACTACATGGACTCCCTCGCCGCTTGGAACGCATTGACATAAAAGCTCCCTGACCTAGCACAGCCTTCAAAACGAACTGCAGGGCAATACTATAAGTTAACTGGGCCGAGCCGGTCGCAACCTGCTTGCCGATCCGCCAGAGGCTTGCTAAAGGTGGCTATTGCCTGATAGCTGCCGTTGGTGACTGTCGCAATTTGGCCGACTACAGGCACTCATGCACTCTACTCACCAACGCCAGTTTTACAATCGTTTGCAGCCATTGAGTTTCAGTCATATGAATAGCAGGTTATGACACACAGCTGCTATAGCGACTTTCAATCGTTCATGGTCAATTGAATTCGGGGCGACGCGATCGACGGCAATGGCTAAAAGGCGAACCACCTCTCCAACCCTGGTTTGCACATATCCGCGTATCAGCATAAATGGCGCAGCCTACCCAGTTTTGCACAAAACAGGGCGAATGCCTGATGTCTGTCAATTCAAGACCCAAACCCTGTAATACAAATGGCCGTTTACTTACCGATTTTGGCGGTGGCGTAGCGCATCAGTTCATCGGCCGGCATCGGCCTTGCGAAATAATAGCCTTGTGCCTCGTCGCAATGATGCAGCCGTAGCGGGGCCAGCATGCTCTGATCTTCGACGCCTTCGGCGATGGTTTTCAGCTTCAGGCTGTTTGCCATCTGGATAATGGCGTGGACTATTGCGGCGTCGCTGGGGTCGTTGACCATGTTGCGGATGAAGGACTGGTCGATTTTCAGTTTGTCGACGTTGAAGCGTTTCAGATAGGACAAGCTGGAATAACCGGTACCGAAATCGTCGATGGCCAGTTTGACGCCCAATGCCTTGAGTTGCTGCACCGTGGCCAGCACTTTTTCGGTATCCTGTATCAGAATGGATTCGGTCAGCTCCAGCTCAAGATATGCCGGATCCAGACCGGAAGTTTCAAGCGCCGCATATATGCTTTTTACCATATCGCCGCGACGGAACTGTACGGCAGAGAGGTTGACGGCCATCATGATTTCTTCCAGCCCGTTTTGATGCCATGCGGCTGCTTGACGGCAGGCTTCCTTCAATACCCAGTCGCCGATGGGGATAATCATGCCGCTGTCTTCGGCAACCGGGATGAAGCGCGATGGCGGCACCATGCCGAATTCGGGATGATGCCAGCGGATCAGCGCTTCCACGCCGGTCATTTTGCCGCTAACGAGATTGATCTGCGGCTGATAGTAAAGTTCGAATTCGTTTCGTTCCAGCGCCTTGCGCAGGCCGTTTTCTATGGTCAGGCGTTCGTGTACGCTGTCGTTGAGCGATTTGACGAAAAAGCGATACTGGTCGCGGCCGGATTGCTTGGCGTGGTACATGGCGGCATCGGCATTTTTGACCAGTGTTTCCTCATTGTCGCCGTCCTCGGGGTACAAGGCGATGCCTATGCTGGCGGAGACGGTGACTTCGTGTTCGTTAAGCTGGATCGGTGTTGACAGTACCGAGATCAGGCGCTCCGCGATATGGGCCACTTCATCCGGGGTAATAATGTCCTGCAGGATCAGTATGAACTCATCGCCGCCTTGACGGCAAATCGAATCCGATGCTTTCAGGCGCGATTTGAGCCGCTCGGCGGTTGCTTTCAGCAATAAATCGCCGTAATGGTGACCCAGGGAATCATTGATGTTCTTGAAATGATCCAGATCGATAAACAGCAGCGCCAGATGCTGCTGCAGCTTTTTGGCGCTGGCGATGGCGCTGACCAGATCACCGGTAAACATGGTCCGGTTAGGCAGGCCGGTGAGTACGTCGTGTTGCGCAAGATAACGGATACGCGCTTCGGCTTCCTTGCGTTCGCTGATATCCGAAAATATGCCTATGTAGTTGCTGATCTGGTTGTTATTGTCCTTGATCGCTGTCAGGCCCAGCCAGAGCGGATAGATGTTGCCGTTTTTGCGTTGGTCCCATATTTCGCCTTGCCAGTAACCGTTTTCCTGCAATGTATGCGACATGTTCTGGAAAAACTCGGGGTCGTGCAGGCTTGAATTCAGCATACCGGGTTGCTGCCCCTGTACTTCTTCACTGCTGTAACCGGTGATTTTGGTAAAGGTGCTGTTTACCGAAAGTATCCGCTGCCGGGCGTCGGTAATGACGATGCATTCCCCGCTGCTTTCAAATACTTTGGCGGAGAGACGCAGATACTCTGCCTGTTTGTTGCGTTCCAGGACGATACCGATAATGGAAGCGCCGATTTCGAGCAGTTTGCGATGAAACTGGCTGGGGGCGCGGTGTTCGAAGCTGGAAAGCGCAAACGTGCCGATAATTTTACGGCCTTCGGTATAAATGGGCATGGACCAGCATGCCATCAGGCCGAAATGGACTGCCAGCGGACGAATGTCCACCCAGCGGGCATCTGTCAGCGTATCCGAAACAAAAACCGGCTCCTGGTGATAAATGACATTGCCGCACGAGCCGGCACCGGGGCCGGGGCGCAAACCGTTCAGTTGGCGTACGCCTTCTTCAGGAATACTGGGGGCGGCGAATACATTGAGGCAATGTTGTTTTTCGTCGAGCAGCATGACGCTGGCGACAGAATTGGGGAGCAGCTGTTCTTCCAGCCGGCAGAGATTATCAATAATTTCCTTGTGATCGTGACCATGCGCTACCAGCTCCAGTATGGCTTGCTGGAGTGTCAGGATTTGTTCTTTTTCCGTTTCGCTTAAAACGCTGTATTGAACCGTATCGACCTGTGTATTACATGATTGATGATGCGCTTTTGCGTTATGATTCATTACCCCCTCCGAGGTCAGGCAGATACTATGATAATCATATGCTAATCGGTCTGGAAACGATATGGGCGAACCTCAGGCTGCACGTATTCACAATTTTGATGTTATTGTTTTTTTAAATGCTTTTATTCCCTGTTGCAAACGTAATCTGAAACGCAGGTCAAGTCAAGTGCCGCCGGCTTGCAGCGGTGTTTTATTGAATATCAAGCTGCAGGTGTTGCAGGTGGCGGCGATGTGCGGAATATGCGCCGGATATTAGCTCATGACCGCCAAAATGACGCTGGAGGAATTGAAGGCCGCGCATACCGGCATGCCTAGCGTCAGGCCCAGTTCTTCGAAGCTTTCGCGGGAAATGACGGCAATGACGGTTTTGCCGCTGGGCAGGGCGACGGTCACTTCGGCATTGACCGGACCGGTTTGCAGGTGAAAGACCGTGCCCCAGAATTTATTGCGGGTGGATATTTTAATGTCGGTATCGGTAAACAGCAGTACCGACGGCGCCTTGACCAGCGCGAATATTTCCATGCCTATGCGCAGTTCGAGGTTTTCTGCGCTTTCGTTGGTGACCACCGCCACGCTTTCGTTCTGGTCGTCCAGCCGCAGCCGCACTTCGATATTCAGCGGCCCCTGGATGAGCGCGGTAATGACGCCGTGAAACTGATTGCGTGCGCTGGTTTTCATGGAAAAGCGGTTAAGCAGCCGGTTGAAGCTGCGAATGTCGCCGAGATCGCCGCCCAGTTTGTCGAGCGCGCGCTGATATTCGCTTTCCACGGTGCGGAACAGTTTGATCATGTTGTGCCCGTGTTCGGTCAGTTGACTGCCGCCGCCGCGTTTGCCGCCGACTTCGCGCAGCACCAGCGGCTGGTCGCACAGGTTGTTCATCGCGTTGACCGCATCCCAGGCCGCCTTGTACGACAGTCCCAGCTCCTTGGCCGCACCCTGAATGGAGCCGTGGCGTTCGATCGCCTCCAGCAGGTGTACGCGCTGTCCCGCCAGCAGGACGCCTTCGTCGGTGTCCAGATAGATACGTCCAACCAGATGCATGGGTTTGTCCTCGTGTGTGATCGTTCAGGCAGCCATAGTATGACACTTTAATCGGTACTGCGGAATGGCGTTATCCGCAGGTTTAGTGCGCAAAAAAACGGCCATCTCCAGACTTGCGTTCCGGGGATGACCGTATCAAAGCCCTTGTCAGTTGTGTTATTGCAAACTATCAGAAATCCAGCGCGACGCTGGCGACGATACTGCGCGGCGCACCGGGGTAATAGATGGCGGTAGCGCTGCTCATCTGTTGATAATAGCTGGCGTTGATGAGGCCGATGTATTGCTTGTCGAATACGTTGGCGACGGTCAGCGTGGCCTTCAGTTTGCCCAGGGCGGTTTTTTGCCTGTAATTCAGGCTGATGTCCGCTGTGGTATAGCCGGGGATGCTTTGCGTGTGCTGGGTATCGCCGTAACGCGAGCCGGTATAACGCAGTACCGGCGAAACGGTGAACGCGCCCTGATGCCAGGAGGTTCCCAGGTTGGCCGACCACATCGGTACATCCGGCAATTGCAGGCCGCTGACGGCCAGACTGGTACCGTCGTTCAATGGCAGGTCTTTTGAGAATACGTTGTTATCCCACGACAGCGAGCCGAATACATCCATATTTGCAGTTGCCGACCAGTTGCCGCTAGCCTGCGCACCCCAGGCGCGCGTATCGGCTACGTTCTGGGAATAAGACGGTAACGGGCCGCTGCCGTCGGGATCGTAGGCCACGCTCTTGTTGTGGTTGCTGGAGTAATAAAGGGTCGGTTCTATCCAGGCTTTGGCGTAAGTCAGGCGCACGCCGATATCCACTGCATTGGCCGTTTCCGGTTTCATGCTGTGCCAGAGCTGGTCGGCGGTGATGCCGCTGGCATGGAAGGTGGAGTAGTTTTGCTGGTACACGGGCCAGACATCAAAGCTGGGCGCACCGTAGTTGCGGCCCAGGCTGGCTTTCAGTTTCGCTGTCGGGGTCAGGTCGTACGCCAGTGCAAAGAATGGCAGCAGCTCTCCAACCGAAAAGCTGGTCGCACTGCGTTCGGCGATGACGCCAGAGGACGCAGCCAGTGCCTGATCGTAGGACAGGTTGCCGACCCCTGTGGTGTTATAGAAATCGAGCCCGGGCATGGTTTCGCGCACATAGCGCAATCCGCCCTGTACCTGCAGTCTGCCATAATCCTGATCGGCTACAGCGTAAAGGCTGTTGAACTGATGGCGATCCACTACTTTAGCCAATATGGCCCAGGTCGCCGCACCGCTCAGGTCGCCCGCAGTGGTCGGGGTGTACATTTTCCATGCCGTGGGCGGGCCGGGAGGCACCATGGATGACCACCAGTAGCCTACCTTCACGTTGGCGTTCTTGATGCGGGTCAGGTAATCCGCGGTCAGACCATAGGAGTCGTGGTCGAGGATCCAGTCGCGTACCTTGCCGCTGCTCTGGCCGTCGAGATAGTAGCCGTTTTCCTTTTGATAGAAAGGTTTGATGACCAGTTTTGCGTCTCCCGCCAGTTTTACCGTCAGCTCGGACAGCAACGACCAGTCTTCGAAAGATTGCCGGTTATAACCGTAGTAGTTGACCGCCTGGCTGGCGGTGGCGCTGGAAGTGGGGCTGAAATCGTAATATTGGTAAGTACCCAGATCGCTGGCCTGGGCATAGGTAAGCGGACGGTAGTTGTCTTGCCGCATGTCGTTGTAGGCGGCATACAATTTCAGGTTGACGTGATCGCCGAGCTGACTGGACAAGGCCGCTTCGTAATTATCCTTGCTGCCCGGCGAGTCGCCGGGGCCGCGCCACTTGGATGCGCTGGTGTGCGAGCCGGAAACGAATACGGCGCTGCCGTTGTCGAACTGGCCGCTATCGAAGCGCACAAAACTGCGGCGGAAATTGAAGGAGCCGTAGCTTTGCGCCAGTTCGGCGCTGCGCATCGTTTCCGGCCAGCGCAGATTGCTGTTGATCACGCCGCTGGTAGTGAAGAAGCTCAGCGTATCGGGAGAAACCGGTCCTTCCGCCAGCGTAACCGAGCTGATGTTTTCCGCGTCGTACAGCCATTGCTGGCCCGGTCCCGGATTGACGCCGGCGACGGGCGTGCCGTCTATATTCCCGGTCGAGCCGTGGGTGGCCAGCTCGCCGCGCACGCGCAGCCCCTTGTTGCCGCCGGGTATATTGGCCATGCCGTAACCGTCGGCAGACTGGGCGTTGACCGAAGGCATGGCCGAAATTGCACGATAGGCATTGACGTTGCCGGCGCCGCCCCACAGGTCTATACCGTCGTTATCCACCTGAAATTGGGTAGCAGGGCCGGATGTCTTGCTTACCGACGGGTCCTGAACGGTATCGGCCGTGACAGTGACGGCAGGCAACGGCACCGCATCGTCGGCGTGTGCCGAGTGTGCTGTTGCCGCGCTGATAAAGGCGGGGACCGCCAGTAGCGCGAGTGGTCGCAGCTTCCAGTGGTTGGGTAAAGGGCTATGCATGGTTATTCTCCGTGGTTGAGTGGGTTGCGGGAAGGGGATTGGTCGATGTTTGCGTCGGTTCGCTGACGAAGCCGATGCGGTTAAGTCCGGCCCGGGACGACATGGCCATGATTTCGGCAACGCGACCGTAGGGCACCTGACGGTCGGCATAAATTTGTAATTGCGTGGTTGCATCGGTGCTTGCCGCCTGCGCCATGCGTTGTTGCAGTGCGGCCGGCTCGATCGCGATATCGTTCCAGTACAGGCTGCCGTCGGCGCGTATGCTGAGATGAATGTCGTCGGGGCGAGCCTGCTGCGGCTGGCTGGCGGCTTTTGGCAAGTCGAGTTTTACTGCATGGGTCAACAGCGGCGCTGTTACCATGAACACGATCAGCAATACCAGCATCACATCAATCAGCGGGATCATGTTGATTTCCGCCATCGGGCGCGTGTCGGCGCTATTATCGAAACTGCCGAAGCTCATGCTCGCTGCTCCGTATAAGGCACCGGCTGCAAATGCTCGCCGCCTGCCAGCATGGCGTAAATGTCATGCGCGAAACCGTCCAGTTCCGCCAATAGCACCCGGTTGCCGCGCTGGATCGCGTTGTAGGCCAGCACAGCCGGAATGGCAACCGACAGGCCGAGCGCCGTCATGATCAATGCTTCGCCTACAG
This sequence comes from Sulfuriferula sp., assembly GCA_031291235.1. Lineage (GTDB taxonomy): Bacteria > Pseudomonadota > Gammaproteobacteria > Burkholderiales > Sulfuriferulaceae > Sulfuriferula. Next base: position 144,179 of record JARLJL010000006.1, on the reverse strand, counting down.
GCCCGGCTACCTGTTCGAGGCTGCTTTGACCCTGTTGGCCTATCGCCAGCAGCGCGTGATAAATGCCCCAGACCGTACCGAACAGACCGATGAAAGGTGCCGACGATGCTACCGATGCGAGGTAGGTGAGGCCGGATTCGAGGCGCGCGGTTTCCTCGTTCAAAGCCCGGCGCAGGGTACGGGTAAGCAGGTCGGCCGGGTTGCCGAGCAGGGCTGCCGACGAGTGCGCACTGTGCTGCTGGCGTCCAACCAGCTTTTCCCAGGCGCGGAAGGCGGTACTGGCCATGCGACCGAACGGCTCGTCGTGAGCATCTGGATCGACAATACCGGCGAGTGCCGGCATATCCTGAAATCGAGCCATGAATTCGCGGGAACGGCGGCGCTGACCCCAGTCTTGCACCGATTTGGCGAGAATGTAATACCAGGAGCCGATCGACATCAACAGCAGCATCAGCAGCACGAAGCGCGCCGGGCCGTCCGCCTGGGTGAGAAAATGGATGAACCCGGATTGCGTTGCAGTATCGATCATGGTTGCCTCCGTAAGGTAAAGGAAATGGGTACGATGACCCAGCCGCTTACCGGCTTGTCGCCCAGCCTGGTCGGGACGAAGCGCCAGCCGCTTACCGCCTCCAGCGCGGCCTGATCCAGCCGCGGGTAGCCGCTGCTGGCGGCCAGGCGGATTTCCGTCGGCGTGCCGTCGGCGGTTACGTGTACGCGTAACCGCACCGTGCCCGCTTCTTCCAGTTGTCTGGACATGGGCGGGTATTCGGGTGCAGGGTTGGCCAGATAATCGGCATGCCAGGAAGGCGGTACGGGGTCGGCGACAGGCGCGGCAGGCGCTGGTGCCGGTGCTATGGCTGCTGCGGCGGCAACATCGTTCGTCGCTGTCGCTGCGGATGCAAGCGGGATAGGCGTGGCAACGGCTGCGGTTGGTGCGGACGGTGTCGTTGTATGATGCTGCATTGACGGCGCCGGTTGCGGCTTCGTGACTGGTCTGGAGGGCTGATGGTGCGCGGTTGCCGGCTGTACGACAGGCTGCGGATGGGGTGCGGCTTGCGGCGCGGTGCTGACGGGAGCCGCAATCCAGCTTGCCTGAATCACGCGGGGTTTGATCGCATTGTCGCTGTGGCGATAAGGCGTGATCAGTATCCATATCGCTGCAAGGTGGCAGGCCAGTACGCAGACCAGCAGCGTGAAGTGCAATCTGCGGCGCGATCGCGGAGCGGGTCTTATTGCCTCCGGCTCCGGCGAAAGATAGACGGTCATGCCGCCCGGGATGGCCAGCTCATACATGGCGGCTCGCCTCCGTGCGCGATTCCGGCACCATGGCCATCGCCCCGTGCGGCAACTGATGGCAGGTAACTCGCAGATCGTACAGGCGTTGAATTTGCGCCGGCGTAATGACGTCGGCAGGTACGCCTTCCCCGATGATGCGGCCATGCTGCAGCAGGATCACCCGGCTGGCGACGCCCAAGGCGTGTTCAGGATGATGAGTGGTCTTGATGAAAGCCCGTCCTTCGGCAGCCAGTTCCCCGATCAGCGCCAGCAGGCGCCACTGGTTGCCGTAGTCCAGGCCCGTTACCGGTTCGTCCATCACGATCAGCGGCGCATCCTGAGCCAGTGCGCGGGCGATCAGGCAGAGCTGGCGCTGGCCGCCGGACAGCTCGGTGCACGATAGCGCGGCCAGATCGGTAATGCCCATGCGCTCCAGCGCAGCGTCAATGGCGTTGTGATCCTGCCGTGTCAGCCGGCCGAGCAGACCGCGCCGGGAGATGCGTCCCAGCGCGACCAGATCGCGCACCCGGTAAGGAAACGGCATCGACTGGCTTTGCGGTACATAGGCCACATGCTGCGCAATCTCGCGTTGCGACCAGCCGGACAGCGGCCGTTTACCGAGCAGGATGCCGCCGCCCAGCGGTTTGAGCAGACCCAACAGCAGTTTCAGCAGCGTGCTTTTGCCGCTGCCGTTGGCGCCCAGCAAGGCGACGATTTCGCCGCGGCTGACGGTAAGGTCGATGCCGGACAGGATAGGGCGCCCGCCGCCGTAGGCGAAATGCAGGTCGTCGGCGACAAGCAGCGTTTGATTCATACTGTCCACCCGCGGCGCGCGTTGCGCAATACCAGCAGGAAGACCGGCAAGCCGACCAGCTCGGTGACCACGCCTATGGGCAGCTCGGTCTCCGATATGCCGCGCGCCAGCGCGTCTGCGGCTAGCAGGAAAATGCCGCCTAGCAAGGCGCTCGCCGGCACCAAGTAGCGGTTCAGCGGGCCTACCAGCAGGCGTGCGATGTGCGGCGCCAGCAGACCTATCCAGCCTATCATGCCGGCCAGCGCGACGGTCATGGCCGAGGCCACGGTAGCGCAGACGATGACGCCGATGCGCACGGTTGCAACGGGTACGCCCAGCGATGCAGCCTCATCCTCGCCCATGGACATGGCGTCCAGTGCCCGGCCGAGTAGCGCAAGACAGGCTATGCAAACCAGCATGATGGGCGCGAAGCGCCCGAGTTCGGTCAGACTGACCTGGCCCAGCGAGCCCATCAGCCAGTAGACGATGGCAGGTAATTGCTGATAAGGGTCGGCCAGATATTTGACCATGGATAGCAGGCCGGAAAACAGCGCGCCGGAAAATATGCCGCCCAGCACCAGCATGACAACAGAGCGCGATCCGAACAGGCGGCTGATGCCGACCCCTGCTGCGGCTGCCGCCAGCCCGCCGGCGATAGTGCCGAGCTGCACCAGCAGCCAGCTGTCGAATGCCACGATGCCCAGTGCCGCACCGAATGCGGCACCTGCCAGCACGCCCAATATGTCGGGCGATACCAGCGGATTGACGAATACCGCCTGATAGGCTGCACCCGATGCAGCCAGCGCTGCGCCGATGAGGATGGCGGCGAGGATGCGGGGCAGGCGGATTTCCATGATCAGGCTATGCATCAGATCGTAGCGATCCGGCGCCATGGTGCCGAGGCCGGCGGCGCTGCGCAGAAAGTCCGTAATGTCGTTCAGCGATAGCGGATAGCGCCCGTAAATCAGCGCAGCCAGCATGGTCGCGGGCAATAGCAGCGCCAACGCAGTCAGCCATGCGGCAGGCCTTGTTATCGCCTTGCTGCGCGGCGCTGCCGGGATGGCCGTTAAACTGGCGGCAGGCGTATCGCTCATCGCATTTCCCGCGGGGTGACGGCTTGCGCCAGCGATGCCGCGGCGTTGGCGTAGGGGTGGCGGCGAGGCTGTTCCTTGGTCGTGCGCCGGGTAATCATGCGGATGGAGAAAGGCTCTATCCAGTTCCAGTATTCCTGCCTCACTGCATCGGGGAAACCGACATCGTCGAATGCCGCCAGCAGCTCTTGCAGCCAGATTTCCCGTATCCGTTCGTCGATAGCGAACGGGAAATGGCGCTCGCGCATGCGCATGGCGCCGTGCCGGGGTGTGAACGTAGCGTTGCCGCCGCAGGCTTCGACTATAAAGTCGGCAATGATTTCCACCGCCATCATGAAATGCCGTATATCGGCAGGGAACAGCGGCCCTGCATCGGTCTCCCGCAACCGGGTATGGTGCCGGAATACCAGTCTGCGCAGCATTTCCTCGCCTGCAACGTCGTGCACGCGGCGCGTAGGGAAAGGCACCGGCGGGAAGGTCAGGTCGTTAAAGGCTTCCAGCCAGCGTACTTCGTCGTCTGCCTGTAGCGCCTCGCCGGATTTGCACAGGCAGGCAAAGTGCTTGGCATCTGCGGGGATGATGTCCTGAGTGTCGTCGGTAGCGGGCTGATGGCTGGTGTTCATGATGGTCTCCTCGGTTAAGGCCGGTGCGTATTGAGCAGGTCGGTCAGTTGCACGTCGCTGAGTTCGACGCCGAAAAACAGGCGGTAGAAATTGCGGGTCTCGGCACGCATGTCTATGCGGAAGCGGTCCGGGTAGAGTTCGTGAGCCAGCCACTGTATGCCCAGCGCACGGGTGAATGACGGCGGCCGGTCGAGCCAGTTCATGGGTTTGCGCGGCACGTTCAGCAGACGTCCGCTCTTGACTGCCTCAACTCGCGACCAGCGCTGGTCAAGCGCGACATTGTCGAAGAACATCTGATCCTGCACCACGATGACTTGCGGGTTCCACATCAGGATTCGCTCCATGTCGATGCGCTCCTGTCCCATCATGGTTTTCAGCGTGCAGTGGTAGACATTGTCGCCGCCGGCCAGCGCGATGGGTTCGCTGTGGAAGGAGGTGTTGCAGTCAGTGGAGAGGCCGTCAGGCGTTTCGGCGTAGTACACCGTGACCTGCCGCGACGGCGGGATGCCGGCTGTCGCTTTTTGCACCTTGCTCATGGCCTGACGAATGTAATCGGCCAGCATTTTGGCGCGGGCTTCCCTGCCCAGCAGACGGCCGACATACTCCAGCGCAGGCGGCCAGTCGGCCAGCGTATCCAGCTTGATGTAAACGACGGGTATGCCGGTCTTGCGAAAGGGGGCTTCGATACCGGACGGGTCGAGATCGGAAAATGCGTTTTTCCAGGCGAACGCCACATCGGGTTTCAAAGCCAGCAGCGTTTCCGGATTGATCTGGCGGCCATGACCCATGGCGCTGCCGATAATGGGCAGATTTTCTGTGCCGGGGCGTAGAAACGACTCGCTGCCGGGCGTAAACGGCATGTTGAGCGCATGTACCATGTCCGGCGCCAATATGTACAACAGCGCGGTGATGGGCGGCTGCGCGCCTAGCGGGCGCTCAATGCTATCGGGTATGTCAATCTTGCGGCCGGCCATGTCGGTGATCTCGCGGGCTGCAGCCGGCCCTGACAGTAATGCAGCGGCGATCAACAGCAGTGTCGCGGCGATTTGACGCGCTGTGTTGTAACGACAGTAGTAAACTGGGATAGGCATGGCGCGACCTTTTATATGTACATATTATACATATAATGCAAATGGTGTGCCTGTGACGATTAAAACAATCAAGTATATGATTTTAATTTATTTATATTAATATTGTATGCATCTTAATTGTAATAAATATGACAAAAATTACCGTTATGTAGTTAATGCTACATATATAAATCTATGCGGTTGGCTGAAATGCAGGCGGTAACATGTTGCCAATCCGCGGATTGGGCAAAACGCAGCCGCTGGATGGCACAGGCTTTGCATTTAACGCGCGGAGCAATATGATTGCGTCAATTCGACTTGAGGAGCAGATATGAACCGGAATACGACGGAAGACGGCGCGCTGGATTTTTTCAAGGCGCAGCATCAGGCGTTCACCGACACGCTGGCGCTATGGCGCGGGAAAGACGATATGGTGCCTGCATTGCTGGCGCAGTCGTACAGCAGTTTCGAGGGCAATGTGGCCGTTCAGGCGCAAGGACAGCCCGCGCTGGCGTGCCACAAGGGCTGTGCGACCTGCTGCACCATGCGCGTGATTGCGACCGCGCCGGAAGTGCTGATGGCAGCCCGTTATATACGCGCTGCGGACACTGCCCTGAAACAGGCCGGTATCGATTTGCCGCAACGCATTGCGGATGCGGATATCAAAACCCGCGGCTGCGACGAATCGCAAAGAATGAAACAGCGTCGCCATTGCCCGTTTATTGCAAAAGGCCGCTGCGTCATTTATCCGGTACGCCCGCTGGCCTGTCGCGGTCATGCTTCCCACGACAAGCGGGCCTGTATCGATGTCGCCGCCGGTCGTCGCGACAGCGTGCCGATCTCCATGCCGCACATGATGGTGCGCAGCCTGATACAGAACGCCATGCAGTCTGCCTTGCGCGATGCAAGTTACGTATGGGCTGCCTACGAACTCAATCATGCGCTGACTATTGCGCTGGAAGATGAAAGCTGTGAGTCGGCATGGCGGGCAGGTGCAGATGTATTCGCCGCAGCTGCAGTAAGCGAAATCAGCCTTGTTGAGATGGCGGAAACATTCGATCGCATACATGCGGGATAGCTGTTGCGTAATTCAGTAAATTTCCGGGAGGCGTAAGGTTTATAACGACTGCAAAAATGCCAGCAAGGCGTTACGTTCTTCCGCGCTCAGGTGCGTATAACGCTCGCGGGCGATGCCGGCTTCGCCGCCGTGCCACAGGATGGCTTCCTGCAGGGTGCGGGCGCGGCCGTCGTGGAGGAATCCTGCACCGGGGTTGATTGATTCCGCGAGGCCTATGCCCCATAGCGGCGGGGTGCGCCATTCGCGGCCGGATGCGCGGAAGTCGGGGCGTCCGTCGGCGAGTTCGGCACCCATGTCGTGCAGCAGCATGTCCGAATACGGGTATATGCGGTGATCGGCCAGTGCCGGGAACGGCGTGGTCGCTGCGGTTTTCAGTTCCGGTCTGTGGCATACGGCGCAGCCGTTGGCAGCAAATAGTGCGGCACCGGATATTACCTTGGGGTCGTTGATATTGCGTCGTGCCGGGACGGCCAGGTTGGCGACGTAGAAAACAATGTCGCTCAATTGCTTTTGCGTGACTTCCAGTCGGTGCGGTGCGTAGGCGCGGCGGCAATCGGTTTCGTGCGCTGTGCAGTTTTGCATGCGATGTAGCGGCGAGGTAATGCCCATGTCGCCGATGAATGCGGCTGCGATTTGTTGCGTCAGATCGGCGGTGTTGTCCTTGAGTCCGAATTTGCCGACGACTGTTTTCTTGCGTACGTTATCCCATACCCAATTCACTTTGCCCTTAACGCCGTCCGGCTTGTGCTCTGCGGCCATTGCCAGCAATGCCGAGGCGGGAACGGCATCGAGCAAACCGGTGCCGTATACCGGCGGAGCGACGCGCGGGGAAAACAGCATGCCTGAGGTTTTGCCGAAAGCCATGTCGGTGAAAGCATAGTCGGGGCGGCGCAATGTGACGGTTTCGCCGTCATCGAAGCGGAACGGCATTTCTTCCCAGCGTACCGTTACCCGGCCTTCGCCGGTGACGCCGGGGATACCCTGTTCGTTCAACTGATCGCCGTAGAACGGTGACGGCATGGGGCCGCCGTGAGCGCCGGTGCCGGGTATGGACAGGCGCACGAGCATGGATTGCATGCGTTCATCGGGGCTGCCGGGGGCATGGCCGTAGCCGTTCCTGGCATGACAGGCCGAGCAGGAGAACTGGTTATACAGCGGCCCCAGCCCGTCTACCGTGGTTTCGTGCGATGGGGCGATGACCCATACCTGATGGAACAGCGCGCGGCCGTTGTAAAAGCGTTCAAGGTCAGATTCGCTGAGATTGGATACGGGGTGCGAGTAGGCTTCGCGGCCGGCGTCGGGTACGGTGACGTCGTTTGCGCCCAGTGCCATGTCGGCCGACAGCAGCAATGATAATGCCAATACAGTGAGCCGGAACATGGTCAGGCGCCGATCTTGCGCAGCAGGGCGTCGGCTTGCTGGCGGCTGCTGTCGCTGTTGTGCTTCCAGCCGATTTCGATGGCGGTGGGCGCGCCGGGTTGTGCGCCTTCGGAGCTGTGTTTGACGGCGTTGAGCATCTTGTCGTCGCCGGCCTGCTGCTCGGTAATCGGCGGGGTGCATAGCAGCTTGCGGATTTCTGCGACGGGTTTCCCGGCTTTTTCGGCCTGATGGGTGCGATGCCAGAGGCCGGCTAGCGCGGGCTGGTCGTAGGACAGCATTTGTCCGAATATCGCGGTGACCAGCGCCATGCGCGGTAGGCCGATTTGCTCGTTATAGTTGAAGCCGCCTTTGTCCGCTGCGGCGAACGGGTTGAAATAATCGACCGGCAGTTGGGCGTAGACCGAGGGTCTGACAGGCAGTTTGCGGATGTCAGGATGGGTGAGTATTCGCTGGCCGGCATCGGATACGAGGAATTCAACAAAGGCGCGTGCGCCGTCCGGGTTGGGGGCGGAGGCGGTAATGGCGACCTGCGCCGGGTTGATGCCGCTGCGCGCGGGATACACGAAGCGTAGCGGCGCGCCGTTGACGATTGCCGACACGGCAAAGAAGTCGATGGTAGGGCCGATGGCGCGGCGACCCTCGGCCAACTCGTCGGTGACGAACGTACTGCCGCGACCGAGCAGCACGGAATTGCCGACGATCTCGCTCCATAGCGCCCAGCCTTTATCCCAACCGTAGGCTTGCAGCACGATATCGACCATGACCGGGGCGAAACCGACGCGTACCGGGTCGGGTAATGCGATCATGTTTTCCAGCCGCGGGTCGGTCAGGTCGGTCCAGTCTGCCGGTGCCGGTACGCCCAGTCGTTGCAGTACAGCGGGATTGACGGCAAACCCGTAACCGGCCATTTCGGTGGCGGTATAGTAGCCGCCCGGGTCGGTCAGTCGGGTATGGCCGATCTCGGGCGGCAGCCCGGCGAGGTCGATATCCAGCTTGCGCAAGGCGCCCTGTTGTGCGAGTTTGGCAAAATTGCGCGGCGAGGCCGACCAGTAAACATCGACGCCGGACTGTTTGGGCTGCTGCAGATAGGGCAGTGCATCGAAGGGCATGCGCCACAGTATCTGCAAATGGTATTGCGGGTAGTGATGTTCGAAAGCGCTCTGGAACAGCGAGATGACGGTATCCGGATAGCTGGTCATGACGACGATGGGCCTGGTGTCGGCAAGCGCCGGGCGCATCGCCAGCAGCGGTCCGCTGGCGAGTATGGCTTTCAGTACGGTGCGGCGTTTCGTAGAGATCATGGTTGCTAGCCTTTTAGGATAAAGTTGGACGATCAGAATTTATAGTCGAGCTCGGCATGCAGCAGTCGTCCCGGCATGGGGAAGCCTTCCGTCAGCGCGTAATTCTTGTCGAACAGGTTGTAAATGCCGGCATGCAGGCTGAGCTGTTTACTGAGCTTTTGCATCAGCATCAGGTTCATCACCGCATAGCCGCTTACCGGCTGCAATCCGTTGGTCGAGCTTTGCCTGCTGGATGAGGCTTGCAGGTCGGCCGTGATCTCGGTCGCCGCCTGGGCGAACCAGGTCAGGCTGGCGCCGCCGGTGTTTTTCGGTGCGTTGGTGGCGACCAGTCCCGGTGTGCCCAGCACGCTGTTTAAATAGCTGTAGCGCAAGGACGTCATCCATTTGTTGCCCAATGGCATCTGCATGGTCATGTCCACGCCGCGGTTGGTTGCAGTGCCAACGTTCTGGTTCTGGCCGAGTCCGGGAGAGATGGTGACGAACTGGATTGCGTCGTGGATGGAGTCCCAATAAGCTGCTATATCGTAGTGACCGCCGCCGGGAATCCGGCCGGAAACGCCGATCTCGCGGTTAAGCGCCTGTTCAGGCCCGAGGGCTGGGTTGGGGATGGCTTGTCCGAGGCGATAGGAATAGGTGTCCTTGATCCCCGGGAAGCGCGTTTTCAGGCCGACACCCGCGCGCCATAGCGTGCCGCTGAAATCGTGGGTGACGACGATCTGCCCGTTATTGGCGCCGACCGGGCCGGTTACCTGCGCACTCTGCACGGCAGTCGAGGTGCTGTCGGTATATTGCTGGGCCTGGTCGAATTGATGGCGATCGTAGCGATAGCCGAATACGGCCTTGGTCAGCGGGTTGATCGTGTAGGCATCCTCGAAGCCTAGCGATTCGGTGTGCGCCTTGAAATTCAGCCAGGGGCTGTCGTATGGCTTGCTGGTGGTGGCGAAGCTGGTTTCGCGGTGTACGTCCTGCTTGTAAAAAGCGGCGAGTTTGATGAAGTTGCTGACGCCGAGCGGCTGGCCGAACTCGACGCTGCCGCCCATGGAATAGTCGTCGTATTTGGACAGGAACGAGGACGATTTGGCCGTGGTGTTGTAATTGGCGTTGTCGTAGGCGTTGAGGCGGTTGATGAAATTATCCTGATACAGCCGCGTCTTGATGTAGCCTTTGCCGACGGCGGTATTGCCGATGAAGTAGTAGCTTTGCTTGTCCCATTGCGGCCAGTCCCAGTAGGCGACCTTTTGCCCGGTGACGGCGGTGTTGCCGGTGTACGGCGCCGATTGCTTGGTGCTGTTGACGGTGTAGATGCCCAGTGCATATTCGTCGCTCGCATTCGGCGTATAGCCTATTTTCAGATTGCCGTTGGTATTTTCGCTCTGCGCGTGCAGCCGGTCGCCGCCGGGTTGCGCGGCAACCGGCGTGTATGCATCGGAGAGCGGAAATCCGTTGCTGTTGCTGGTAGCGACGCCTCCTTGCAGATACCAGCGATTATTGAGGCGGCTGCTCAATTGCATGCCGAAGTTGTCGCCGTACAGCTTGCTTTCATTCGCGGTCACGCCGGCGCTCAAGGTGCCTTCGAATTTACGCGTCGGCACCTGGGTCACGATATTGACTGATCCGCCCATATTGTTCGGGCCGTACATCAGCGACCCGAGCCCCTTGGTGACCACGATATGGTCGATGTTGGTCGTCAGCAACCGGCTCAGATCGACGTTGCCGTCGTAAGGAACGTATATGGGAATGCCGTCGATATTGAGCGTGACCTGCTGGGTGTTGAAGCCGCGTATGTATAGCTGCGATTCGGCGCGCTGGCCGGTGGTCGTCGGCGTGAGCCCGACCACTTCGCTCAGCGCCTGACCGAGATTCAGTGCGCCGCTGTTTACGATCTGCTCCTGCGTGATGACGTCGCTGCTGGTACCTGACGGCACGGAGACATCCTGGCTGGTGCTTTGCACGTCTACTTCGCCGAGCTGGACGGCATCGTCGGACCCCTGTTGGTCGGCCTGAGCCGGACCGGTGTAGAGCAGGGCGAGCAAGGGCAGGGAGGCAATAAAACTGTTGTGGCGCTTCGTGAATTTGTTTTCGGTTATCCCCGTGTTGCAGAAGTTGTCCGTTTGCCGGATGAGTGAGATCGGTAGCATGTCACGCCTTTTTATATGTAGATAATGTACATATAATGCAAATGCCGTGCCTGTTAATACGTGTATTTTTATATTATTGATTTTAAATAAATTATATTAAATTTAATTTGATATTAATTGTAATAAATGCGACAAATAACAACGTTATGTAGTTTTTACTACAATATATATGTGGGTAAATATGATATATCGAATGCATTAGGCGCAAATAAAATGACAGATATATCTTTAAAATTGATATAAATTGTTTATACTATTTATAGCAAGCGTGATGCACCTGTTTTTCGCCTGAAATCTTTTATTATTCAACGGAGGTATGCCAAATGGCTGTACAAAATAAACGCCCGACCAATATGCCCAAGATAGCAGCGCCAGCCGCAACTGTTGCCGGCAAGACAGCGAAGACCGTAGCTGCGAAGACTGCACCCGTCAAAGCTGCACCGGTAAAAGCCGCAATAGCCAAAACGGCGGCAGTAAAATCCGCTCCTGTAAAAGCGGCCGTGACCAAGACTGCAGCTGTGAAGCCCGCAGCTGCCAAACCTGCTGTGGCCGTTAAAGCTGTGCCGGCTGTTGTCGCTGTGAAGGAATCCAAGGGTGAAAAGCACAAGAAATTGAAAATGGTGCGAGATAGTTTCACCATGCCTGTCACCGATTACGCGCACATTGCAGCCCTCAAGGAGCGCTGCCTCAAGGCTGGTGTCAGCGCCAAGAAAAGCGAGCTGTTGCGCGCCGCGCTGATAGCCTTGAGCAAGCTCAACGACAAAGCGCTGATTAAGGCTATCGCCGATCTTGCACCCATCAAGACCGGCAGGCCGGTCAAGGGCTGATGTTGCCAGAGTGGCTTAGGTTAGCAGGTTGACTTGTACATCTACCAGCATGGTCGGCGCTGCCTGACCTGTGCCGGTAAAACTGCCGGCGATGGGCGGTACGGCTTCCGGGCTACGGGCCACGGCCACGGCAATATGCTGGCTGCCGGTGACGACGCCGGAGGTCGGGTCGAAACCTTTCCAGCCGGTACCGGGCAGGTAGATTTCCGCCCATGCATGGGTGGTGGCATGGCCTGCCTCGGTACTTGGCGCATGTAAATAGCCGCTGACGAAACGGCTGGCGAATCCGAGGCAGCGGCAAGCTTCGATAAACAGCGTTGCATAATCGCGACAGGAACCGCTGCGGTTGGTCAGCGTTTGAGCCGGTGTCTGGACGCCGGCTTCATCTCGCATCTGATAGCGAAACTGGTTGCTGATGAACTGATTCAGTTTTACTAGCAGACCGAAGGTCTCCATGCCGGACAGGCCGAACTGTTGCAGCCAGATATTGAGGACTTGCCTGTCGTGGTGAAAGACCAGCTGTTGAAAAGGCGCCAGGTCGATTTGTTCCTCCAGCGCATAAGTGAATGGATAGTTGACCGCATAATCGTCGATCAGGAAGTCGAACGGCGCCAGCCCGTAATGCTGGATCACGACTTCGCTGGCTATAGTCAGTTTGTCCGCATTTTGCTGAAAGCTCACGACAGCCAACGAATTATCGAACACGTCGCGCTGCCATTTGATGGTGTGCGCGGGGGTGATATCCAGCCGCGAGGACTCGATGCGCACATCGTGACCTTCGCGCGGACGCAATAACAACTTATGCGGGTTGAGCGTAACCGGGCTCTGGAACGTGTATGTGGTCAGATGCTTGATGCGTAATCTCTGCATGCCGTTTAATCCGGTGCGGTTGCCAGCATTTCGACATGAACAGACATTGCTCGGGGATACAATGCCGGGCCGAACTGGTTGAAGATGGCGACATCGGCCGCATCGCGCCCGTAGGCGACAGTCACGCGTCCGCCTTTGGGGTAAGGCTGGGTTGGATCGAAGGTATGCCAGCGCCCGCCTACGTAAGCCTCGAACCATGCATGAAAATCCATAGGCTCAAGCTCGTGCAGGTAACCGACGACCATGCGCGCCGGGATGCATAGCCCGCGGCACAGCGCGATGCCCAGATGCGCCAGCTCGCGGCATACGCCTTCGCGTTGCTGATTGACTTCCACCGCAGACAGTTGAAAGTGTATGGAATCAGGATTGAAGCGGATGTTGCTGCGTATCCACGACGCGATGGCTGCCACCTGATCGTAACCGGGCGTGGCGTCGGCGACGATTTCCCGGCCCAGGTCGATGAATTTGTCCGACTCGCAATAGCGCGAGGGCAGGAGATAGGTGAGTACCGAATCGGGCAGCATGCGTACGTCGTCGAATGGCGCGCCCGGACTCACGCCGATGTCGTCGGCTGTCAGTATATCGGCAGAGGTGGATATGGAAAATTCGCCCGGCGGAGCGACCAGACGCTGGCACAGGTTGCCGTATGTGTCGGTGTATTCTATCGCCGGCACGCTGGGTTTCAGGGTATATGATTCCCGCGCTACCCATTGCTGCGTTCCGCTACGCGGTCGCAGCATGAGGATAAAAGGCGTATCCATGCTCACATCAAAGGTAATATCACATCCGGTACGGAGCCACACTTTGATTTCCCTCGATTGTCGGTACGCAACGACTGTGCTGCCGGTGCAGGTTAGCGGCGACTGCGATACGGCTCGATTCTAGCATTATTGTCATTGCAGTATGGCGTAACAGTCAAATCGCGCGTCAGCTATCTGTTTTTGCAGCGGCGGCAGATGCTTGGTTTGGCGCGGCATCCAGCGCAACGACGAGCCGCTCTACGACATCGTCCCAATTGTTTGCTTGCGTGAATATGCGCATGGTCGGATACCAGGGACTGTCTTTGCGGCCGTGTAACCAGCGCCATTCGCCGGCGCGGCGATTCAGCAGCCATACCGGCCGTCCCAGTGCGCCTGCCAGATGGGCTACCGCCGTATCGACGGAGATCACCAGATCGAGATGCGCCATCAGGGCAGCTGTGGCGTCGAAATCGTTGAATTCGTCCGACCAGTCTATCAGCTTGCCGGAAGCGACCCACGGCGCTTTGTCCGGGTCGGGTTCCTTTTGCAGGCTGAACCAGGCGCAATTATCCAGATTCAGCAGCGGCGCGAGCTGATGCAGGGTAAGGGCGCGCAATGCTGCGTTTTTCATCAGGCTGCCGGGCTTCCATACCAGGCCGATTTTGCGTGTGGCGGCGGGGAGATTCAATGCGGCGATTCTGGCCTGCCAGCGGCCGGATTGTATCGGATCAGCGATCAGGTACGGCACCCGGTTCGGTATGGTTTCCAGCGTTGTACCCAGCGCCAGCGGCAGGGACAGCAGCGGACATTGCCATTGCCAGGCATGCTGGTCGGCAGGGGCGCTGTCGAGGATTTCAATATCGGGGAACGAGCGGCGGAACAGTGCCTGTAACGGTTGGGCAACAACTGCGCTGACCCCGGCGGTAAAGTGCCCGGCGGCCAGCGGCAGATAGCGGCAAAACTGGATCTGGTCGCCCAGGCCTTGTTCCCTGAATACCAGCAGGCGGTCGGCGGGTTGCGGGGTTTGTCCTGTCCACTGCGGTAGTGCGGTGGACGGGCGCTGCATTGCAGTGTATGCGCGAGTATTCCAGCGATATTCGTATTTGGGCCAGGCTTCGGCATATTTTCCGGACATTAGCAGCGTGTGGCTCAGATTGTAGTGGCCGTCCGTGCTGTGCGGGTCTATCTCCAGTGCGCGGCGCAGGCTGGTTTCGGAGTCATCCAGCCGGCCCATGTCTCTGAGCGTGATGCCCAGATAGCTGTGTGCTTCCGCATCCTGCGGGTTGATCCGCAGTGCGTAGCGGTAGCAGGCTGCAGCCTCGTCCAGACGATCCAGATCGTGCAGCGTGGCGCCCAGATTGCGATGCGCATCGGCATGGTGCTCGTCCAGCGCCAGCACCTTGCGATAGCATGCTTCGGCTTCGTCTAGTCGCCGCAGGTCGTGCAGCGTGGCACCGAGGTTGTTGAGCGCTTTGGCATAATCGGGATTGAGCTGCAGCGCTTTGCGGTAGCAGGCTTCGGCCTCATCCAATCGCTTCAGGTCGTGCAGCGTGGCGCCGAGATTGCTGTAGGCCTGCGCATACGCCGGGTTGAGCCGGATGGCGTTGCTATAGCTGGTTTCGGCGTCGGCGTAGCGTTTCAGATCGTTGTAGATAATGCCCAGATTGTTGTGCGCTTCGGCATCGTCCGGCGCCAGTTCGACGGCTTTTTGCATGGGCGCCAGCGCATCGGCACTGCGCCCCAGCTGTTTGTATGCCACGCCCAATGCTTTCCAGCCGGCGTCGTGCAGCGGGTAGCGCGCGATCAGCGTATGTGCGAGCGTTGCCGCCTGATTGAATTGCCCAGCGTTGAATAGCGCGACCAGCGCGTTCATTTCCTCTTGCGCCGGTTTGCCGTTCAAGCGTGTATTCAGCGCGTCGACGTCGTCGCCCTGCAAACCGTGCTGCTGCGCCAGAGCCAATACTTGCCGGGCCTCGTCGAAGCGTTCAGCCTGGCACAGCGCATCAATGTAACTTGTCCAATATCGCCCGTTCGCCGGGTCGGCTTCCAGCGCGGTGACAAAGTAGGGCAGACTGGCCTCGGCTCGTTGCTGCTGCAATGCCAGTACACCTATGTTGTGATTGGCTTCGGGGTGTTCGGGCTGGGTTTTGATAATTTCCCGGTATAGCGTTTCGGCTTCCTGCAACTGGTCGGCCTGATGCAGTGCGATCGCCTGACGCAAGTTGCGTTCTATGATTTGCGCTGTGTCCGGTGATGGGGAGGAGTCGGATGTCATTTATGCGGTATCTTCGGTTTGACCGTGATATTCGGCCAGGATGCGGGTAATGGTTCCGGCTTCGTATACGCGCAGAAATGCCTCGACGATGTTGGGGTCGAATTGCTTGCCGGATTGCGTGCGCAATAACCCAAGCGCGTCTGCTACCGACCAGGGCGTTTTGTATGGGCGTTGACTGGTGAGCGCGTCGAATACGTCTGCAATTTTGACCAGCCGTGCCGACAGGGGTATCGCTTCGCCTTGCAGGTTTTGGGGGTATCCGCTGCCATCCCAGTTTTCATGATGGCCGCCGGCGATTTCGCGCGCGACTTCGTAGAATGGATTGCTGCCGAGTATACGGACGCCGTATTCGGCGTGTCTTTGCATGACGGTCCATTCGTCGACATCCAGTTTGCCGGGCTTTTTCAGGATGGCGTCGGGAATATTGAGTTTGCCGACGTCATGCAGGATGCTCATCACCCCCATGTGTACGGACTCCGCTTCGCTCAGACCCATTTCGCGTGCCAGCGCTTCGGTAAAATGCTGCACCCGCCGGACGTGGAAGCCGGTATCTTCATCCTTGCCCTCGCAGGCAAATGACAGCATGGTCACGGCGTCCTGATAAGCGTCTTTCAGATGTTCGGAGGCAAGCTGGAGCCGACGATCCAGATCCAGGTGTTCGAGTGCGCGGGTCACGGTGAGCTTGAGATCTTCCGGTTCCCATGGCTTGGTCAGGTATTTGTAGATGCCGGCGTCGTTGACGCATTTCACCAGCGATTCAAGATCGGAATAGCCGGTGAGGAGGATGCGAATGGCGGTTGGTTGCAGCGTTTTTGCAGCCTTGAGCACTTCGTCGCCGGTCAGTCCCGGCATGCGCTGGTCGGAAATAATGAGATCCACCGGGTGCGCTTTGAGCAACTCGACCGCTTCATGACCGGAGGTCGCGGTCAGTACGTTGTAACCTTTGCGGAAGCTTCTATGCAGGCTATCGACAATATCGGGTTCGTCGTCAACAAGCAGCAGCGTAAATGTGGTTGCGGCGGCAGCCGGATTGCTCAGGTTGGTAATGAGTTCCACTAATAATTTCCTTTACGATGTGGCGTCCGGCGTATTCTGGGGCAACGGCAGATAAATTGTAAAAGTCGTGCCGTGGCCCGGTTCGCTCGCTACCATGATACGCCCGCCGTGCTGTTCGACGATACCATAGGAAATAGATAGCCCCAAGCCGGTGCCTTCGCCTACTTGCTTGGTAGTAAAAAACGGGTCGAAAATGCGGCCCAGCACTTCAGGCGGAATGCCGCGGCCGGTATCCGTAATGGTCACGACAGCCCAGTCGCCTCTCAGGTGGGTGCTGACAGTGATGGTGCCCTTGTTTGGCGTGGCCTGAATGGCGTTATAGATGATATTCATGAATACCTGATTGAGCTGGCCTGGCCGGCATAGTACCGGGACATTCAACTGGTAATCCTTGACGATAGTGAGGTGGTTCTTATAGTGGTGATGCAGTAGTGCCAGCGTATCGTCGAGCCCGTCCTCCAGCCGTACCGCTTTCACCACCGCTTCGTCCAGGCGGGAGAAGCTGCGCAATGAGGAGATGATTTCCTTGACGCGTGTCGCGCCGGATTGTCCGCTGCGAATGATTTTGAGTAAATCCTTGCGCAGGAATTCCAGATCGGCTTCAGCCATGCGCGCATCCATGTGCGCCTTGGCGTCTTCCGGCATGGGTTGATTGCGCAATTCATCGAGCAGGTTGAGCAGTGTGTGTGCATATTCTTCCAGATGCGGGAAGTTGGCGTAAATGAAACCGATCGGGTTATTCAGTTCATGTGCGACGCCGGCAACCAATTGGCCTAGGGATGCCATTTTTTCCTGGTGGATCAGCTGGCTCTGGGCGGATTTGAGATTATTCAGCGCTTGCGTCAGTTCGGCATTGGATGCGGTCAGCTTTTGCGTACGATCACGTACCTTGTCTTCCAGCTCTTCGGCAAATACTTCCAGCTCGTGCACGAAGCGTTCTCTTTCCACCGATGCGCTTTCCAGCCGCGCGGCCATGTGATTGAAGGCGGAGGCCAGTGTGCCGATTTCATCATGCGAGCGCAATGCCAGCCGTTTGGACAGATCGCCGGTCTTGGTGATGCCTGCGACAAATTGCGTCAGGTCGCGCAAGGGCGCCGTTAGCCGTCGGGCCAGCCAGCGGATGGACAAGGTCAGCGGCAATGCCAGAATCAGACATAGAGCGGCCAGCTGGAGCGCTACGGAATTCAATGTGCGATACAGGGATTCCGGTTTGCGCAGTACCTCCACTTGCCAATTTGAGATCAAGCCGTTATTGCCTCTGGCGTTGTTGACCAAATAAGACTGGTTGCCTATCTGTACCCATCCGGTCTGATCAGCCAGCACGGTTGGCAGATCCGCAGCGGTGACGTTGGCTAATGTCGATTCAAGCAGTACCGGGACAGTCTGGCGGCGCAGCAATATGCTGTTATCGGTCAGCGCATTTTTCACTTCCGACCAGGGGTAAACCAGCACCAGTGTGCCGAGTTGAAAGCTGGACGAGAAACCGGAAGTAACTGGGGCGGATAAGGCAACGATATCCTCGCCGCTGAAAGGGTTGGCGTGCTTGTCGACAAAGCTCAGTTGATTGTGCGGGCGCCAAATGGCGGGCAGCGTGATGGTGCCTTGTTGCGGCTTGGTGCTGGCGAGCAGGTGGCCCAGTGCATCGAAGGCATATAGATCGCCCTTCAGCGTGTAATCGTTCTTCATGCCTTGCAGCGCGCGCTCTACGCGTTTGTCGACGTCGCCCGAGGCAAGGTCGTTCATGACGTCCAGTTTGGACCATGCGCGCAGATCGGTAGCCAGCAGTTCGAAGCGGATATCCAGATTGTTGAGTTTGAGATGGGCGAGTTGCGCCAGCGTGTCCAGCTCGGCTTTGGTGACTGCGGTGCGTACGGCACTTAGCACCACGAGCGCCGTTGCCAAATAGGTAATCAGGAAAACGAAAAAGAAAGCCAGCAGCAGTTTGCGTGCAATGGTGCGCCCGAACCATACGCGCATGGCGAGCAGCATGGTCCGGCTTGCCGGCGCTACGTCATTTGTTTCGCCGGGACGTTCGTTCATGGCAGCTTTTTCAGGATTTTGACGCCGGTGACGGTCTGGCCGGCATCGATATAGCCGATGGCACCTGGCACGCTACGCACGAAGCCGATGATAGCCTGATCGGAAACCTGAACGAGCGGAGGCAGCTTGCCCTGAAAACGTAATCGGTTCCAGTAATCCGCAAGCTCGCGCGGCGAGCGTTCGAATACGTATGCAGAAAAATGTTCGCGTACAGCGCTTGCCGCTTCTCTATTGACCGGGACGATGGGTAGCCCGCCCGGCCATGCCGTTTTTTGCGTCAGATAAATGGCAGCCAGTTCTTCGGTTGAAATAGTGTCGGCCGGTACTTGCGGAGATGCAATGACCAGCAAGCCTTCGGCGCGGACAAGTTGCGCAGACAGTAAGCACAAAATCAGCAAGAGGGCGCGCATTTAGAATAACGTCGAAAGTGAAGCGAACCAGCCTGATTGAATATCCGCCGATACGTCCATCTGATGCACGTATTCGAGTTTCCATACCAGCGTGGATTCGGGCTTGTAGGCGACGCCCAGTAAGGTGTTACGGGAAGCCTGGTCGACCAGATGGCTCTGAAAGTGCTCCCATTCCAGTATGCCATGCCAGCGGGGTGTAGCGGCGTAATCGGCCAGCATGTATATGCCGGTCTCATGGTCGTGCATGCGCGGCGCTGTGCCGGACCAGTTCGAAGTGGTTGCCTCGCTCTCCATCAGCAGCTTGCCGAAGGATCTGCGTACGTTGATGCCGTACACGTTATAGGTTTCACCCGTTTCCAGCAGTTGACCGTGCTGGAAAGATGCGCCGATCTTATCCGTAAAGCCATGCGGCCAGCTGATATGAGCGCCCCACACATCGCGGTAATGGCGGTGGGTGATGCTGGACGGGCGTTCGTGCCACTCGTTGCTCGGCTGCCAGTACAGCTGCGAATTCGGGCCCTCGCCGGATGGGGTTTCATGCAGCCAGGACAGGCCGTTAGTGTATTCGCTGAAACCGAGGAAAGTGGTGAGCGGGCGGGTAACAGTTGGCACCAGCGGTGCGGCATGCACCAGATTCCAGTCGCCGACCGGCGCCAGCATTTTGCCGACGCGCAGGGTATCGGATTCCGATAGGCTGGTATCGTTGTAAAACCGCTCCAGGATGAAGTGCCCGTTGGCGCGCGGCCCATCGCCCTGTTGCGCCAGCGTCAGGCTGGAGATTTCCGTTTCCAGAAACGGATTGACCCAGCGATTGACACGCCCGCTAACAAACAGACTGAAATCGTCTATCGAAGCCTTGGCAATGCCACCCTGGGGCGCCTCGGCGACAAGGTTGGCGTAGCCGGAAAGCAGAAAGTCGCCGATGAGCAGCCCTTGCCCAAGATGATATTCATCCGCGCGACTAGTCGATGCAGCTGTTATTCCAAGCAGGAGAAGCGGTAAAGCAAATAATGTATGACGCATCGTAATTATTGATTATATAAAATAGATATGCTGAGTCGGGGGTTATTATTCATTCCATTTTATTTTTCCAGAGTTAAATAAAAGGAGGTTTCGATCTTTTTAATGAGTATATAAAGACGCGATCGATTTGGGAAATATATTTATGGCAGCGCGATTGCTTGACGGGTTTATGGCGCGCTCGAGATGATTAATCAGTGCATAGGGATGGGGTCATGCAAGCAGTCTGATAATTTATCAGTGCAGTTCCAGCCTGTAATAATTCTGTGTAACATCACTTGATCAGCCGGCAACCAGTTTAAATGAATATCCTCATGGAGGAGCATGCAATGCATCTGAAGAGGATGATTAGCGTTTTATCTGGCGTAGTTATCGCCATTAGCTTGTTAAGTTGCACCGCGCTGCCATCGGCTGCGCCAGCGGGTAGCGCAATGCCGGTGCAAAGCCAGCATTCCTCCGAATTGGGCGCTGTCTACGCGGCACTGAAGACGACGGGTGGACAAGTATTTACCCTTGACCCGGCTAAGTCGGCTATTCGTATCTATGTGTTCCGGGGCGGCAGCGCCGCCCGGCTGGGGCATAACCACGTACTCTCGGCACCTGCATTTACGGGGTACTTTTACCTGCCTGACGCTGGCGCGTCAAATGGCCGATTCGATCTTGAGTTTCGCCTCGATCAGCTGGAGTTCGATAATCCGGCGTACAGATCGGCCCTCGGTAGCGCGTTTTCGTCTACCCTGACCCCCGAAGCCATCGCCGGGGCGCGACAGCACATGCTCGGTCACGACAACATGCAAGCCGACCAATACCCCGTAGTCCGCGTGCACTCCCTGCAGATCGTCGGAGAATCCCCGAAATTCGCCGCCAGAGTGCAGATCGAGATGCACGGCCAGCAGCGAGAGATGTGGATTCCGCTAAGCGTGGAAGG
Organism: Sulfuriferula sp.; assembly: GCA_031291235.1. GTDB lineage: Bacteria > Pseudomonadota > Gammaproteobacteria > Burkholderiales > Sulfuriferulaceae > Sulfuriferula. The sequence goes on along the minus strand of JARLJL010000006.1, from coordinate 123,264 downwards.
ATTGCCCGATGCACTCACCGTCACCGGCTCGTTCGTACTGCGTCAAACCGATTTTGGGGTGCGACCTTACTCGGTGCTGGGCGGCCTGCTGGCGGTGCAGGATGAGGTTGTGATTGAGTTCAGATTGCTGGGTGGCTGAGGAAGAGGGCGGCGCCAGATACTTGCCGTATTCATACATCAGCATGCTCGACTGTGAGCAGTTCCAAGAACTAAAGGAATCTGCTAGCCTCAAGAGATATCAATGGAACCGAATTATTTAAGTCAAGTCGGGGGGCTCGAGACTGCTTCACCCCCGAGTCTGCTATTATATTCAATGAGCAGCGGCGAATTTCAGAATATGAGTCTTGTCCAAAGCAGGTAAGACCTCGACACCCTCATCCTTTAAATTGCCAACAATCTCAGCATAGGCCTTACCCTTCACTCCCTGATCTTCCGGACCGCTAACGGTAAACAGCACCTTTTCTGGTAACAGGTTACGGCGTTTCAACGCTTGAATCCTGTATAGCCATTGCCCACCATGGTCAAGAATTTTGCTTGCCTGATCCTGAGCGAGATGTAACGGCTTAATCGCCTTCACCGCTATGTCTCCATGTTTTTCAACAAAGGGGAAAGTGGCATGATATTCGTCATTACCAACTTCCAGCTTGGTAAAACGTTCTGCGATACGAGCTTGCCAAAGCCATGTCCGCAAACCACGCTCCAGCACAGCTTCCTGATATTCGCGGGTAACAAAATCGCGTTCAACGTAATATCCGTAAAGCTCCTCCAGTGTTTTGGCAGGTTCATCAGCGAGTACCGCCCTTGTTTCGCTGAACTTGATTACGGTTTCCCGTGGACGCACAATTTCTTTGAATAATCGGTTTGCGAAATCCACATCGTTAAATTTTAGGCGTTTATCGAATCCATGCTGCCGCAGCATTCCGCCAGCCCGATCAAGCTCTTCGCCCAACGCATTCATGGTTGTTCGAAATACTTTTGCATCCAATTGCTCAAAAAAACGAGTAATCCGGGAATGACGCCGCCCCATCAGTTTGAAATTAAAATAGCGCTGGTCGGGTGCCATCATGATAATGCCGACGTTGGCGAACTCGCCTGTCTCCACAAACGGGGCAAAGCGGACAATGGCATAAAGGCTGGGGGTCTTCATATTCATTTCATTTTCCAGAACGCGTTATTTTGACACCTCAAAAGTAATCGGTGCATAACATCACGATCAAAATCAGTAGGTATGGTTTGTTCAGGGTCTACAAACCACCACTCCAGAGGTACAGTATTACAGATAATGTCCCAGTCAGACAAGGCATTTGCTAAGCGATGAGCATACTGATGTTGTAATACCCAATCTGCGCACAAGTTATGAATTTGCTCATGGAAAGCGTGCAAGTTGATAAAGCTCTCAACACTAAAACCCGCATCGAAAGCCTGATTATGGTCAATGACCACCAATTGTTCATTTTCTACATCCCAGAACAGATTCGGGTTGCCGCCCATCTCGCTTAAAGTACGATCAATATTATGCACCCACCAATCAAAGACGAGCACATCGCGTTGCAGTTGATCCGGCACGTACTGCAAATGTGAAATGGACAGTTCCACGACTTCCAGCTTGCGCGAACCGAAAGCCAGTCCCGCACCGAGATCACCCAAATCATCGCGCATTCCCAGCTGGATCAACATCTCGGGTACATCAACAATTTCAAAAGGCGCAATGGGTAAACCCAGCTTTAAGGCCAGATTTCCCGCGATCCATTCACAAATCAAACTACGATTGCCTGCACCTCGGCCTTTCACAAAATAGATATACCCATCGTCACCGCGACAGATAAAAGGTTTCGTGATGCCCTGAGTCGCGCGTCCAATAATCTCTACAATCTGAATATTCATACTAACAATTTCTGCCTTGGGCTATACGCAATCACGGCCAACACCCCGTCAGCTTCCTCATCTGGTGACGGAAGAGGGGACTAAGAAATTTGCCATTTTAAGGCATTCGCAATGAATTTCATTGTTCTCGCGGCAGCTCTATGTCCAGTAATCTGCAATAAAAAGTGACTGCGCAAGAGTCGATCATGCCAGACACAAAATCAGTCGCACCTAAAACGTCATTCCTCAAAAAAGTATACTATGCCGCCCATTTTCTGCCATGACTCGCATAATCGAGCATCAGGTGAAACACGTTGTCGCACTTCTCCCTGAACAGCACACGGTCGTAACTTTCCGGCAATTCGCTATCCAGCACTTTCTCCACCGTAGAGCGCACTTGCTTCTGGGTCTGCGTATCCTTGTACCAATCCTGCACCAGCACCTTGGGTTGCTCCTCCAGCAGGCGATGCAGCAGTGACTTGGCCGCGAGCTTAACTTTTTGAGTTTCCTCCTGCGTCATTTTGTCCTTCTTCAGCAGGTCGAAAAGCTCCAGTTCGTCGTCCGTCAGACCCTCGCGGATGTGCCGCTCTTCTTCCGCACGCAAATCCTCGGCGTACCTCATCAGCTCTTCGTACGAATTCTCCGTAGATGATCCGCCAGAGTTGTATTTGTCTATGATCTCCTGCAGGCGCTGTGCAAAGTCGGTGCGCGTCGCATTTTGTTGCAGCATCAGTTCCAGCTTGTGTTGCAGGAAGGCGCGCAGGTCGGCGATTTCAATATTTTTGTGTGCTGCCTGCTTAAACTCCTCGCGCAGTTTGTCGAAGTTGATCTTGCTTAGGTCCCAGGTTCTGCCCTTCTGAATGATCTGGTATTCCGCGTTGTATTGCCGCGCTTTGAATGCCTCTGCATCGTTCACCACCACGCTTTCATCCAGCAGATTGGCTATCTTCAGGCTGATCGCGTCGATGTCCTTCTGTTCGATGAGGCTGTCTATCACCCCGCGCAGGTATTGGAACGCCGCCACCTCGCGCCCCTTGCCGCGCCCGAGCACTTCCGGCTTGCACGCCTCATACAACGACGTGATGGTGTTCTCATACACGTTAAAACCCTTGCGCCATTCGTCGTTCGCCAGCAAGGAATCGGCAAATACATTAAAGCGGCCAAGTTTCTCGAATACATCCGCACTACCCAGCACTTCACGCAGGGGAACACCCTTCTCATGGCAGAACGCCAAGCCCTGCTCAATCGCATCGTCCAGCAAGCGGAACAGCATTGCCTTTTCCTGCACTGGTGAATCAACCTTATCGCCGCCTTGCGCGTAATCCTTCAGCGCCTGCTTCATATTGCGGAACACGTTGTAGTAATCCACGATCTCGCCGTTGCGTTTCTCCACCCCGTTAATCTTCCAGGAAGTAACGCGGTTGGCGCGGGCAATGGTTTGCATCAGGGTATGCCCCTGCATTGGCTTGTCGAGGTATAGCGTTGAAAGTGTGGGTGCATCAAAGCCCGTCAGCCACATCGCGCAAACGAACACCAATTGCAGCGAGTCCTCCGGGTCTTTGAAGTTGTATTCGATGTCATGGCCGTGTTTGTCCAGCTCGTTCATGCGCTCGCGATGCGGCTTGATATTCAGCTCCTGCTCGGCAAACTTCTTCTCCTCGTCTGCGTCCTCGCTGATCACCACCGCCATTTTCACCGAGCGCATGTAGTCGACAATCTGCTTCAACCGGGCCTTCTCAATATCGTTAGCCGATTTGCTGATGCGTCCGAGCAGGTCCTTGATCTCTTCTTTCCACAGCCGCTGCACCTTGTCGAACATTTTCACGGCGGTGTACTTATCCACCGACACCACCAGCCCTTTGCCCAGATAACCGCGCCGTGGAAAGTGATACACAATATCCTGCGCAATGGTCTCCAGGCGACCATCACGCTTGATGACCTCAACCTCTTTTGAGAATCGCCTTTCCAGCTTGGCTTGTTGCGCCTCGTCCAGATTCTCATCTTCCAGAATCTCGTAGAACTCCTCACTCAGATCGTCGTTCTGGATCAGCACTTCCGGCACGCGCTTCTCGTAAAACAGCGGCACCGTCGCGCCGTCGTCCATGGACTGCTGGAAGTTGTATTCCGAAACGTAATCGCCAAACCACGCATTGGTCTTTTGTACACCCCCCACGCGCTTCAGCAGCGGTGTGCCGGTAAAAGCAATATATTGCGCCTTGGGCAACCCCTTGCGCATGTTCTCCGCAAAGGTCTTGTATTGCGTGCGGTGCGCCTCGTCCACAATCACGATGATGTCGTTGCGCCCGGATAGCTCGGGATACTCCCTGCCTTTGTCCCAGCGGAATTTCTGGATCAGGGTAAACACCAGCCGCTTGTTCTGCCCAAGAAACTTGCGCATCTCCTCGCTGTTCTTGGGCTGCGCGGCTTCGGCCTCGCTGACCGTGCGCGTGTTCAGGAAGTTGCGGTAAATCTGCCCGTCCAGATCGTCGCGGTCGGTCACCACCACAAAGGTGAAATTGCCGGTCTGTTTGCGGAAAATTTTGCGCGCATAAAAAATCATCGAGAAGCTCTTGCCCGAGCCCTGCGTGTGCCAGAACACACCCAGCTTGCCCGCCAGCTCCTCGCGCTTGAGGAAAGCTTCATAAGCCCGGTTCACGCCGATAAACTGGTGGTTCTGCGCGATGATCTTCGAACTATCCTTGTAGTAGAGAATGAAATTCTCCACGTAGTCCAACAGCCTGCGCTTGGGCAGCAAGCCTTCGATCACGCCTTCCAGGCTGATGCCCTGCTCGCGGATTGCGGCGCGGTCGATCTTCTGCTTCTCGTCATCCGCGCGCAGCCAGTTGAAGAAATGCTCCCACTCCGCCGTAATGCTGCCCACCTTGGTCTCGATGGCGTTGGACAGCACACAAAAGGCATTGGTCAGGAAAAGCTGCGGAATCTCCGCCTTGTAAGTCGTCAGGTTGTCGTCGTAGGCGTTGCGCAACTTCACGTTCGAATTTTTCAGCTCGATGAACACCAGCGGAATGCCGTTGACATAGAGCAACACATCCGGGCGGCGAAAGCCGCGCTCGCCCTTGATCCAGAGCTGGGTAACGGCCAGATAGCGGTTGTTGTCCGGTGCATTGAAATCCAGCAGCCGCATCAGTTCTTGCTGCCGCACACCCTGCGCATTGTCGAACTCCACTGGAATGCCATCGCGCAACAGGCCGTAGATTTCCCGGTTCGCGGCGATCAGCGTCATCGCCTGCCGCCGGTCGAGCAACTTATCCAGCGCATCTTCAATAGCTGATTGCGGGATGTCCGGGTTCAGGCGAATCGCGGCTTCCCGCACCCTATCCACCAGAATTACATCGCGCTTGTGGGCGCGGCCCGATCCGTCGTTCAAGTCTTCCGTATTTTCCGTGTAGCAGTCGAGCACATCGAAGCCGTGCAGATGCTGGAGCTTCTGCACCAGCGCCTGCTCGATCTGATCTTCGGAAATGAAGTTAGGCATAGCCAACCCGCAAACGTTGTGTTAAATTCTGTCCAGTCTGGCCAGAATTAATGGAGAACATCATGCACAGCGAACGACATCTACAGGAAACGACGGGCCATTGGCAACTGCAGGAAGCGAAGGGCAACTTCAGCCAGCTTATCAAGCGGGCGGCGGGCGGCGATGCCCAAACGGTCACCGTCCACGGCAAGCCCACGGCGGTAGTGGTCTCGGCGGAAGAGTACGCTCGGCTCACCCGCCACCGCACCAAGCTCTCCAGCGCGCTGCTGCGCCCCGACCTCGCAGCGGAAGACCTGGACATTACCCGCAGCCGTGACACCGGGCGCGACATCGAGCTATGAGCTGGCTGCTGGACACCTGCGCGCTTTCCGAATACGCCAAGAAAGCCCCCGCGACCAAAGTGATCGCCTGGCTGGACGAGCAGGACGAGGCCAGCCTGTTCATCAGCGTCATCACGCTGGGCGAGATCGAAAAAGGCATCCTCAAACTGCGCAAAGCCGACCCGCGTCGCAGCCAGAAACTTACCGCCTGGCTGGGCAAAGTGGAACAACGCTTCGCCGGACGCATCCTGCCGCTCGATGCCGCCACTCTCCACGTCTGGGCGCAAATTGCCGCGCATACCGAATTGGCCGGTCAGCCCACGCCGGTGATGGACAGCCTGCTCATGGCCACCGCCCAATGCCACGGCCTCACCGTGGTCACTCACAACGTGCAGGATTTTGCGCCGTACCCGCAAGTGTTTAATCCTTGGGAACTGTAAGTCCGCCTGCCGCCGGTCGAGCAACTTATCCAGTTCATCCTCAATGGCGGCAGCAGGTATGCCCGGGTTCAGGCGTATCGCCGCTTCCCGCGCCCGTTCCACCAGAATCACATCACGCTTGTTGGCGCGGCCCGAGCCGTCGTTCAAGTCTTCTGCATTTTCCGTGTAGCAATCGAGCGCATCGAAACCGTGCAGATGCTGGAGCTTCTGTACCAGCGCCTGCTCGATCTGATCTTCGGAAATGAAGTTAGGCACGGGCTTAATCCGCCATACTGGGCGGGAATTGAATATCGAGATTCTCGACGGAAAGTTTGCCGGAGATGAGGCGCGGGAGAAGCAAGTCTCGCGCTTTTCTTAGCCCAATATTCGCCAAGCTGATGCCGTCTCTCATTTCAATAATCGGCTTAACTATGTCTTCAAATTTCTTCTGCAATTCGTCTGGTGGCAGGACGATTGTTTGATATTTAAGAAAGCTTTCGAATTGGTAATTGCTTATACCCGTAGACTGAATCTGATAAATCCCAACCAAATCGCAGTCGTAATAAAGCTTCATAAAATATTTCATGAAATACGGAGAAACCAATTCTCGACGAAAGCGTATCTGCTTGCAAAAACTTGCGGCTATAACTGGCGCATTGAAGTATTTCAGCAAGTGCTCTGTTATGAAAACGTTTCTACCCAGCAGTTGATTCGTGCTTCCGCCTGAAACCTCAAAAACAAAATCGCCCTGTTGCAGCGACCGAGATTTTAAGTTCGATGGCTTGTGAAAGCGATATGGGCAGCCCTCGAATTCTCCAGCCTGAATGTCAGGAATATCCGTTCCACGAATAACGTAGGCTGCTTCACTGAAAGACGTAGATTGGTCGTCCTCACCCCAACCTCCGCCAATGTAGTATTCAACGATTTCATGGAATTGCTTTACCTTCCATTCGTCCGGCACACCTTTGACCGTCTTCACCTTTTCGTGATTGGGGAAGCGCATGCGGACGAACCATTCACTGTAGATTTCCTCGGCCATCTTTTCTAGCAGTGCTATGCGCCGCCGATTAACCTCAATAAGCTCATCATAGGCCGTGAGAATGGCCGCAATCTTCTTCTGAATAAGGAGAGAAGGCGGGGCAATAACGGTATTCTCGATCAGAGACGGATTGAAAGCAGGATAGTTTGATTGCTGACTTTCTGCGATACCTGAGAGAAATTCTGTATACCAACTAGTAGTTAATAGCCGGTACAGATAGTCTGGAGATATGCTTTGGGAAGTAATTACTGCAAATCCTGTTGAGACAACTGTATTCTCACTCGGCGATTTCAATATTCCGTAATGTTTTAGATTGGGTCTTACTGTCGAAATTAAAATGTCATTATGCCGCACCACCCGTTTTGCCCTAGAGGGTGCATAACTGAGGGAAATCTTTTGAGGTATGCCGACCCTGCCTTCAGTTACAGATGCAGTATCAATGTATTCAATTTCTGAATGCGGATAGCTTGCAGTAACGTTCAGCTGATTTACTTTGGCGACGTCTCTTACCTTCATCTATTCTCCAAGGAGTTGCTTAATGTTATGGTCAATTATGTTGCTCATTGATTTTGTTTTTGCGCTGAGTATTTCTAGCTCTTCGTGCAATTTGAACACTTCATCAATGAATTCCTCCTCTGTATTCCCATCCTCTTCGATCACCACGCCGACGTAACGCCCTGGATTCAGTGAGTATTCCTGCTCCTGTACCTCTGCCGAGCTGGCGAGCTTGCATAGGCCGGTGACATCCTCGTATTCCGCCTTGGGAAAACGCTCTTGCAGCCAATGGATGTGCTGGTAGAAAATTTCGGCGTTCTTCACTTCCTTGTGCAACTCCTCCAGCGCATCCTTGAGTGCATTGGTCTTGCGGTCAGTTGAGGCACGTTTGCCTTCAGCCTTCGCTTGTTCTGCCATCTGCTTCTCGTGCTGACGTACGATCTTGTCCAAACGCCTCAAACCCTCGTGCAGGGCGACGAAGAAAGGATCGAACGCCTCGCGCAATTGCTGTTGCGCCTTGTTCTTCTTGACCACCGCCGTTTCATCCGCGTGTTTTTCCTGATATTGCGCGTAGCGGGTCTTGAGTTTGGCCAGCCCCGCCCATTGCTGCACCAGTTCGCCCACAGCCTGTTTGCCGCCTGCGTCGTCCAGCACTTCGAGCAGTTGCGCGGAGACGGGTTCGACGTTGGTTTTGTTCTCGACCAGGCGCTGCATGCCTGCCGCGAAGTAGCGGTCGATAAGCTGCACGAATTTCTCGCGCCGTCCCTTGTGCAACTGGCTGATGATGGCGATGTTCTGGATGTGTTCTTCGCTGAATTCGCGGTGGGCGCGGTCTATCTGGGTGAAGATGTTGCGTGCGTCGATGAACAGGATTTTGTCGTCGGTCTTGGCCTTGTCGAAGAACCACAGCGTGGCCGGCAGCGTGACGGTGTAGAACATGTTCGAGGGCAGTGTCAGCATGGCGTAGATGAGGTTTTGCTCGATCAGCGTCTTGCGGATGTCGGCTTCGGAGTGGCGCGCATCGGATGCGGAATTCGCCATGACCAGCGCGGCGCGGCCTTGCGCCTTGAGCGAGGTGGCGAACAGGTTGATCCACAGGTAGTTGCCGTTGGGCACGGTTTCCTTGCCTGTGTCGGTTTTCTTCACTTTCGATTTGTTGCGCGGGATGCCGTAGGTGTTGAAGCGCTTGTCCTTCTCCACGCTGGAGAGGCTCACGTCGTCCACGTTGAACGGGGGATTGGCGAGGACGTAATCGAATGCGCCAAAACTTTGGTACGGGTCTTCGTAGTAGGTGTTGGCCTGTTTGATTTCGCCGCGCAGGCCGTTGACCGCGAGGTTCATCTTGGCGAGGTTGACGGTGTCGCGCGTTTTTTCCTGGCCGCAGACATACACACCGCTCTCCGAGCCTTTCAGCTCCTTGCGGTGTTCCGCGATGAACTGTGCCGACTGCACAAACATGCCGCCTGAGCCGCAAGCGGGGTCGAACACTTTTCCGCCGTGCGGCTCGATGATCTCGACCATCAGGCGCACCACGGAACGCGGCGTGAAAAACTCGCCACCCTTCTGGCCTTCGCTGCGCGCAAATTCGGAAAGGAAGTATTCGTAAATCTGCCCGAACAAATCGCCGGTCGCATTGGCGGGAATGTCGGCAAAGGTGCGCAGCAGGGATTGCGGCAGTGTCTTGTCCGTCCGCGTCAGCGCAGCATATTCATCCTTGGGCAATACGCCTTCGAGTTCGGGCTTGTATTCCTCAATGGCCTTCATCGCCTCCTTGAGCGCCTTGGCAATGTTCTTCTCTTCCGGCAGATTCAGCAGATGCTCGTAGCGCGCATGATCGGGCAGGTAGAAGCCGCACTTCTCGATGGCGATGTCGGAGATCTTCTTCTCGCGGCGCGAGCCTTTGAGCTTGGTGTACTCGGCATGAATTTCGGTCTCAAAGCGGCGGTAGTTATTGTCGGCGAACTTGAGGAAGATCAGCCCCAGCACCGGGGTGGCGTATTCGCTGGACTTCAGGTCGGAATTGGCCCGCAGCTTGTCGGCGGCACTCCATAAGTCGGCTTCCAGCTTTTTGAGTTGTTCTTTGTTCATTGAGTCTTGCTTGTTCCTATTATTAGATAAAGCCATTGCATAAATAATACCGTTTATTGCTTACCTGTTGGTATAAACTTGGTGTTGGTGGGGTTCTAATAGCTAGTTTGTGTGAGTAATGCCGTGTATTGATTTTGGGGGAATAAACCAGTTTTTGAGAGTGGCGACCAAAGCATTGTGTAGAGCATATAGGTGCGCTTGATTAAAAAACCTTGTTGGTATACGCAACGGGGCTCCCCGTTTTAATATTCTGCAAAAGTTGTGGGGCAGGGGGAGGCGAGGCGATGTCAGGTATTAAGTGACGTTTGGTAGCAGCAATAAAAAAGGGCTAAATCATTTCTGATTTAACCCTTTGAATTTATTGGTGCGCCCGAAGAGATTCGAACTCCTGACCCCTTGGTTCGTAGCCAAGTACTCTATCCAGCTGAGCTACGGGCGCATCCGTGAAGAACAAAATTGTAACATACTACACTGTCTGATTTCAACTACTGGTTTAAAACTTGCTTAAACGGTTGGTTGGCGGAGAGAGAGGGATTCGAACCCTCGGTAAGGCTATAAACCCTACGCTCCCTTAGCAGGGGAGTACCTTCGACCACTCGGCCATCTCTCCTATTTTGCCTTGTTCCGGCAACTTCAAACAGCGCGCCATAATAGCTTAACGCGCTGGGTGCGTCAACTTTATCCGGCGTTTTCCAGATTAAACGCCTTGTGCAGGACGCGTACCGCCAGTTCCAGATATTTTTCGTCGATGACGACGGAAATCTTGATTTCCGAGGTGGAGATCATCTGGATGTTGATGCCTTCTTCGGCCAGGGTTTTAAACATGGTGCTGGCGATGCCGACATGCGAGCGCATGCCTACGCCGACGATGGAAACCTTGGCGATCTTGTCGTCGCCCTTGATTTCGCGGGCCTTGATTTGCGGTTGCATGCCGTTCAGCAGCTGCATGGCGCGGGCGTATTCGTTGCGATGCACGGTGAAGGTGAAGTCGGTGGTGTTGTTGGCGCCGGTGTTCTGGATGATCATGTCCACGTCGATGTTCGTATCGGCTACGGGGCCTAGGATCTGGTAAGCGACGCCTGGGGTGTCGGGTACGCCGAGTACCGTAATCTTGGCTTCGTCGCGGTTAAAGGCGATGCCGGAGATGATCGCTTGTTCCATGTTGTTTTCTTCCTCGAATGTGATAAGCGTGCCTTCGCCTTCTTCCTGAAAGCTGGAAAGTACGCGCAGTTTGACTTTGTATTTGCCGGCGAATTCGACCGAGCGAATTTGCAATACCTTGGAGCCCAGGCTCGCCATTTCCAGCATTTCTTCGAAGGTGATGGTTTTAAGCCTGCGGGCTTCGGGGACGATGCGCGGGTCGGTGGTGTAGACGCCGTCCACATCGGTGTAAATCTGGCATTCGTCGGCTTTCAGCGCAGCTGCGAGGGCAACGCCGGTGGTGTCGGAGCCGCCGCGGCCTAGGGTAGTGATATTGCCTGCTTCGTCTACGCCCTGAAAGCCGGCGACGACGATGACTTTGCCGGCATTGAGGTCGGCGCGGATGTTGTCTTCGTCAATGCCGAGTATGCGTGCCTTGGTGTGGGCGCTGTCGGTGAGGATGCGCACTTGTCCGCCGGTGTAGCTGCGGGCTTTTAGGCCCAGGTCTTTCAGCGCCATGGTGAGCAGGGCAATGGTGACTTGTTCGCCGGTCGAGATCAGTACGTCCATCTCGCGCGGATCAGGGTCTTTTTGTATTTTTTTCGCCAGGTCGATCAGGCGGTTGGTCTCGCCGCTCATGGCGGAAACGACAACGACAACCTGATGCCCCAACATTTTGAATTTGGCAACGCGTTCCGCTACGTGTTTGATGCGTTCGACGCTGCCTACCGATGTGCCGCCGTATTTCTGTACGATGAGTGCCATAAAAAGTGGTTAATAAAGCAAAGATAAATTTTAGCGTAGTTAGGGGGAGTTGGCGAGTGCCGGGATCAGTCTTTCAACTCGGGGGTAATATGAGGTGCAAGTGCCTGTAGCAATTGGGCAAATACCTTAGGGTTGCCGGCGACGATGTTGCCGCTGTCGATATAGCTGTCGTCGCCCTGGAAATCGCCTACCAGTCCGCCGGCTTCCTTGACCAGCAGGCATCCGGCGGCGATATCCCATTTGGACAGGCCGATTTCCCAGAATCCGTCCAGACGACCGGCTGCGACATAGGCCAGATCCAGCGCGGCGGAACCGGGGCGGCGTACGCCGGCGGTTTTTTGCACCATGTCGCGCAGCATCGCCATGTAGGCGTCGAGATGGGTGAAATCGCGGAACGGGAAGCCGGTGCCGATCAGCGTCTCTGCCAGTTTGATACGTTTGGAAACGCGGATGCGGCGTTCGTTGAGGTAGGCGCCCTGGCCGCGCGAGGCGGTAAACAGATCGTTGCGGGTGGGGTCGTAGACGACGCCCTGATCAAGCTGGCCTTTGTGCACCAGCGCGATGGAAATGCAGTATTGGGGGAAGCCGTGCAGGAAATTGGTGGTGCCGTCCAGCGGATCGATGATCCATTGGAATTCGGAATCGCCTTGCTGACCGCTCTCTTCTGCTAAAATGGCATGATTTGGATAAGCATCCAGCAGCGTCTCGATGATGGCCGCTTCTGCTGCGCGATCCACTTCGGTGACAAAGTCGTTGTGTTGCTTGTGTTTGATGGTTAGCGAGTCGGTGTCGAGTGAAGCGCGGTTTATAATACTGGCGGCACGGCGGGCGGCTTTCACCGCGGTGGAGAGCATAGGATGCATGGCGATATGTCAATGAGCGAAATAATAACGCGTAGTTTAACTCAAATCCGTAATTTCCCCCAGTATCAGGCTGTTAACTAAATTTATGCCTAACTCTTTAAAGAATGTACGCGTGGTCTTGAGCCACACCAGTCATCCGGGTAATATCGGCGCGGCGGCACGGGCGATGAAAACCATGGGGCTGCACGATTTGCGACTGGTGCAGCCTAAGCAGTTCCCCGACCCCGCGGCGGTGGCGATGTCGTCCGGTGCGACCGATGTGCTGGATGCTGCTGTCGTGACCGACGATCTGGCTACTGCGCTGAGCGGCGCGGCGCTGGTGGTGGGGTGTACCGCGCGGCGGCGCGATTTGTCGCACACCATGCTCAGTGCGCGCGAGATGGCGCCGCTATTGCTGGCGCAGGCTGCCAATGCGCCGGTAACGCTGGTGTTCGGCACCGAAATGTCGGGGCTGACCAATGCCGAGCTGGATCAGTGTCAGATGCTGGTGCATATACCGGCCAACCCGGATTACAGCTCGCTGAATCTGGCCTCGGCCGTGCAGATATTGAGTTACGAATTGCGCTGCGCGGTGCCGGAGCTGGCGATGCCCGCAGCAGCGCAGCAGGAATTGGCGCGGCACGACGATCTGGAGCTGTTTTATAAAGAGCTGGAACAGACGCTGGTGGCGATCGGTTTTCTTAATCTGGCGGCTCCGCGGAGACTGATGACGCGGTTGCGGCGTTTGTTTTCGCGCGCACTGCTGGAAAAGGAAGAGCTGAATATTTTGATGGGGATACTCAAGCTGGTGCGTCATCCGGCGCAAGTCAACGTACCCAAGGACTGGGATATTGTTGACTAATTTAGTCGGATATTGCATACTTGCCCCCTTGCGGAAAGACAGAGGTCATCGTGTTTGATCAATTACGTGAAGATATAGCAGTGGTGTTTGAGCGGGATCCGGCTGCGCGCTCGGTATTTGAGGTGCTGACTACTTATCCCGGCATCCACGCTATTCTTTTGCACCGATTGGCTTCGCGCTTCTGGCACTGGGGGTGGAAATGGCTGGCCCGGTTTACCGCTTATTTCGGTCGCTGGGCGACAGGCATAGAGATACATCCCGGCGCGCATATCGGCCGTCGCGTGTTCATCGATCACGGTATGGGTGTGGTGATCGGCGAAACGGCGGAAGTCGGCGACGATTGCACATTATATCACCAGGTAACTTTGGGCGGTACGTCATGGAACAAGGGCAAGCGTCATCCCACGCTGGGTAACGGCGTGGTGGTGGGTGCCGGGGCCAAGATACTGGGGCCGCTGACGGTAGGCGAGGGCGCCAAGATCGGTTCCAACGCGGTAGTGGTGAAGGATGTGCCGGCCGGTGCGACTGCAGTAGGCATCCCGGCGCGGATATTGACTAGCGCCACAACCGGCGAAGTTGAAACTGCCGTCAAAAAGCTGGGCTTCACGGCATATGCAATCAGCGCGGACATGAACGACCCGATGGTGAAGGTGGTGCACGGTCTGATCGATCATTCGGTATGCATGGACGAACGCATCAACTGGATACTGGAACAGATGAAAGTGCTGGGTATAGAGCCTTCTTCGCCGGTGCCGAACAGGGATGAATTCGATCCTGCATATTTAAATAAAATAGTTGACTGAATTTATCGGGTATTGTATTGTCCAATTCATTGCGACGGATACGGGAATTGCATCATGCGCTTGACAACTAAAGGACGGTTTGCGGTAACTGCCATGATAGATCTGGCATTGCATCACGGCAACGGGCCGGTGACGCTGGCTGCCATCAGCGAGCGTCAAAAGATTTCGCTGTCGTATCTGGAACAGTTGTTCGGTAAATTGCGCCGCCGCGAGCTGGTGGAAAGCGTGCGCGGTCCGGGCGGCGGTTACCGGGTAGCCAAGCCGCTGACCGAGATTTCTGTAGCGCAAATCATACAGGCGGTGGATGAGCCCATGGACGCGACCCAATGCGGTGGCATGGAAAACTGCAAGGACGATCATCGCTGCATGACGCACGAGTTGTGGTCGAATCTGAACCGGCGCATACAGGATTACCTGCGTACCGTCACGCTGGCGGCGCTGGTTGAACAACAGCAAGCCAAGCAGCCGGAGCAGAGTGCGGCGGCATCCGTCGTATGCGATCATCGCAACAAGCGAGAAAAAATTTCGGCAGCCGTCTAGTTAACACCAGGCGGCTGCACTATAGAAGAGTGGAGTTTAAATATGTCGAAGCACCCGATTTATCTGGATTATTCAGCCACCACGCCGGTTGATCCGCGCGTTGCCGCGAAAATGATCCCCTATCTGACCGAAATGTACGGTAACCCTGCCAGCCGTTCGCATGCCTACGGCTGGGAAGCCGACAAGGCAGTCGAAGATGCACGCGAACAAGTCGCGCTGCTGGTGAAAGCCGACCCCAAGGAAATCGTGTGGACTTCCGGCGCGACCGAATCCATCAATCTGGCGCTCAAGGGTGCTGCGCACTTTTACAAGGGTAAGGGCAAACACCTGATCACCCTGCAAACCGAACACAAGGCCACGCTCGATACCATGCGCGAGCTGGAGCGGGAAGGTTATGAAGTTACATATCTGACCCCGGAGAGCGACGGTCTGCTGGATATCGAGAAACTGAAATCGGCGATACGTCCCGACACCATACTGATTTCGATCTTGCTGGTGAATAACGAAATCGGCGTGATTCAGGATATTGCCGCTATAGGCGAAATCTGCCGCGAAAAAGGCATTATTTTCCATGTCGATGCCGCGCAGGCAACCGGCAAGGTCGATATCGATCTGGGAAAGCTTAAAGTGGATTTGATGTCGTTTTCTGCGCACAAGACTTACGGCCCGAAAGGCGTAGGTGCCTTGTACGTACGTCGCAAGCCGCGCGTGCGTATCGAAGCGCAAATGCACGGCGGCGGACACGAGCGCGGCATGCGCTCCGGCACGCTGGCGACGCATCAGATCGTGGGCATGGGCGAAGCATTTCGCATCGCGCGCGAAGAGATGGCGACCGAAAATGTACGCATTCGCGCATTGCGCGACCGTTTGCTGAAAGGCCTGTCGGACATCGAAGAGGTTCACGTCAACGGTGACATGGTGCATCGCGTGCCGCATAACCTGAATATCAGCTTCAATTTCGTCGAGGGCGAATCGCTGCTGATGGCGATCAAGGATCTGGCCGTGTCGTCGGGTTCGGCTTGTACTTCCGCCAGTCTGGAGCCTTCCTACGTGTTGCGCGCGCTGGGGCGTTCGGACGAACTGGCACATAGTTCGATACGCTTCTCCATCGGTCGCTATACGACCGAACAGGACGTCGATTTCGCCATCGATCTGTTGCACAAGAAGATCGGCAAACTGCGCGAATTGTCGCCGTTATGGGAAATGTATAAAGAAGGTATCGATTTGAATAGCGTGAAATGGGCTGCGCACTAATTTTAGGAGAACGATCATGGCATACAGCGATAAAGTTTTGGATCATTATGAAAATCCGCGTAACGTGGGTTCCTTCGGCAAGGACGATGACGAAGTCGGCACCGGCATGGTCGGTGCGCCGGCTTGCGGCGACGTGATGAAGCTGCAAATCAAGGTGAACAAGGACGGCATCATCGAAGATGCCAAATTCAAAACCTACGGTTGCGGATCGGCTATCGCTTCCAGCTCGCTGGTGACCGAATGGGTCAAGGGCAAGACGCTGGATCAGGCCATGGAAATCAAGAATACCGCCATCGCCGAAGAGCTCGCGCTGCCGCCGGTTAAAATTCACTGCTCCATTCTGGCTGAAGACGCGATCAAGGCTGCTGTGGAAGACTACAAGGCCAAGCATCTGGAAACCGCCGACAGCGTGCATTAAAGGAGATACACATGGCCATTACTGTCACCGAAAGCGCAGCAAAGCATATTGCCAATTTTCTGGCGAAGCGCGGCAAGGGCGTGGGGCTGCGGCTGGGCGTACGTACCAGCGGCTGCTCGGGCATGGCGTATAAACTGGAATTCGCCGACGTGGTGGAAGATGGCGATCTGACTTTCGTCAATCATGGCGTAACCGTGCTGGTCGACCCCAAGAGTCTGCCGTATATCGACGGCATGGAGCTGGATTTCACCCGCGAAGGCTTGAATGAAGGCTTCAAGTTCAACAACCCTAACGTCAAGGATGCCTGCGGCTGCGGCGAAAGTTTCAACGTCTGAGGCATAACTAATTATAATCAGGGACTGCTCGCATCGCGCGCAATCCTGCTTTGCCGAGCGCAAATGCACCAGGAAACGGATACAGGATGATGCAATTTGATTTTAACCGTAACCATTTTGAGTTATTCGATCTGGTACCGCATTTTGAACTGGATACCGCCGCGCTGGAAGCGAGTTACCGGCAATTGCAAGGGCAGGTCCATCCGGACAAATTCGCGCATTTGTCTGACGCCGAAAAACGTGCATCCATGCAGTGGTCGACCCGGGTCAACGAAGCCTATCAAACCCTGAAATCGCCGTTGAATCGCGCAGTCTACATTTTGCAGTTGAACGGCATTAATGCCTTGTCCGAAACCAATACCCAGTTGCCGCCTGCATTCCTGATGCAGCAAATTGAATGGCGCGAAGCCATACAGGAGGCGCAGGCTGCGGGCAATCTGGCTGCCTTGCAACAGGTTGAGCGCGAAATTGCAGCGCAAATCAAGATCTGGCGCGAACAATTGCAGACCCAGCTCGATCAGCAGCAGGATCTGACAGCCGCCACCGGCACGGTGCGCCAACTCAAATTCGTCGACAAGGTCATGGCCGAGATCGACGACGCTTATTCCGTACTGGACAATTAAACTTCACGGCACTTTATTTTCATGGCTCTACTGCAAATCTCGGAACCCGGCATGAGTACCGCACCGCACCAGCACCGGCTGGCTGCGGGTATCGATCTGGGTACGACCAATTCACTGGTGGCAAGCGTGCGCAACGGCGTGGCGCTGGTATTGAATGACGAAAACGGCCGCGCCTTGCTGCCTTCGGTAGTACGCTACAGCCAGACGGATGCGCCTGTAGTGGGATACGCCGCACAGGCCATGCAAAGTCAGGATCCGCACAACACCATCGTTTCAGTCAAACGCTTCATGGGGCGCGGCCTCAAGGATATCGCCGATGCGGCGAGCTTTCCTTACCATTTTGTCGATGCGCCGGGGATGGTGCAGTTAAAGACTGTAGCCGGGGTGAAAAGCCCGGTGGAAGTGTCCGCAGACATTCTGCGCGTGCTGCGCGACCGCGCCGAGCTGACGCTGGGCGGCGAACTGACCGGCGTGGTGATTACCGTGCCGGCCTATTTCGACGACGCGCAGCGGCAGGCTACCAAGGATGCGGCCAGACTGGCCGGGCTGAATGTATTGCGCCTGCTCAACGAGCCGACCGCAGCCGCCATCGCCTACGGCCTGGATAACGCCGCTGAAGGTGTTTATGCCGTATACGATCTGGGCGGCGGTACGTTCGATATTTCCATCCTGCGTTTGTCGCAGGGTGTATTCGAAGTGCTGGCGACCAACGGCGACTCGGCGCTGGGCGGCGACGATTTCGATCAGCGTATCTATTGCTGGGTGCTGGAGCAGGCCAAGTTTCCGCAGCTGACCGCCAGAGATACGCGTTTATTGCTGAGCAAGGCGCGCGAGGCCAAGGAAGCCTTGTCCGACCATCCGGAAGTGGGCATTACCGCGATTTTGTCCTCGGGCGAAACGGTAGACGTGATGCTGACCGCTACTATTTTTAATGAAATTACCGCCAGTCTGGTCAACAAGACCCTGAATCCGACCCGCAAGGCGTTGCGCGATGCGGGCTTGTCGGTGAACGAGATCAAAGGCGTGGTCATGGTCGGCGGTTCCACGCGCATGCCGCGCATACAGTCTGCGGTTGCCGAATTCTTCGGACAGACCCCGCTGACCAATCTGGATCCGGATAAGGTGGTTGCGCTGGGTGCGGCAATACAGGCCAACGTACTGGCCGGCAACCGTGCTGCCGACGACTGGCTGTTGCTGGATGTGATTCCGCTGTCGCTGGGTATTGAAACCATGGGCGGCCTGGCGGAGAAAATCATCCCGCGCAACACCACCATACCTGCTGCACGCGCGCAGGAATTCACCACTTACAAAGACGGCCAGACGGCGATGAGCATCCATGTGGTGCAGGGCGAACGCGAACTGGTGAGCGATTGCCGCTCGCTGGCCCGCTTCGAATTGCGCGGCATACCGCCGATGGTAGCCGGGGCGGCACGGATAAGGGTAACGTTTCAGGTGGATGCCGACGGCTTGCTGTCGGTAGGCGCCGAAGAACTGAAAAGCGGCGTGCAAGCGTCGATCGAGGTCAAGCCTGCTTACGGACTGGCGGATGAGGATATTACCCGCATGCTGCAGTCGTCGTTTGCACACGCTACTGAAGACATGCAAATACGCGCGTTGCAGGAAGCGAAAGTGGATGCCCAGCGCCTGCTCGATGCCACGCAAACGGCACTGGATGAAAATGGCAGTGATTTGCTCAGCGCCGACGAGCAGCAGGCCATCGCTGCCGCCATGCAGGCGCTGACGCTGCAACTGGCCGGGCAAGACCATCGTGCCATTAAAGATACCGCCGAAGTACTTAACAACGTCACCCGCGATTTTGCTGCGCGCCGCATGGATGCGAGCGTCAGGCAAGTGCTGGCGGGTCAGCGATTCGATACCATTTAGGAATAAACAGCATGCCCCAACTTATAATCCTGCCCCATCCCGAACTGTGTCCCGAGGGCGCAGTGATCGATGCGGCGCCCGGTATCAGCATTTGCGATGCGTTGCTGGACAACGACATACAAATCGAGCATGCCTGCGAGAAATCCTGCGCCTGCACCACCTGCCATGTGATTGTGCGCGAAGGTTTTAATTCGCTTGAGCCATCGTCCGAGCTGGAGGATGATATGCTGGATAAGGCGTGGGGTCTGGAGCCGAATTCGCGATTGTCGTGTCAGGCCGTAGTGGAAGATGCCGATCTGGTGATCGAGATTCCTAAATACACCGTCAATATGGTCAAAGAGGGGCATTAACATGAAATGGACTGATACGCTGGATATTGCGATCGAACTGCTGGAAACCCACCCGGATGTCGATCCCAAACTGATTCGCTTTACCGATTTGCACGCCTGGGTGACGGCTTTGCCGGAATTCAGCGACGATCCGGAACGCTCCAACGAAAAGATACTGGAAGCGATCCAGATGGCGTGGATAGAAGAAGCTGAATAAGCGATGTGCCACAACGCAAAAGGCCAGGGATGACATCCCTGGCCTTTTGCATGACAGCAGCCGTTTTATTCGACCGAACGGGCAGATACCTTGCGATACGCATCCAGCAGCCGCTGGTGCATGTCACAGCCGGTTAAATCCATGCCCGGCGCGCCCAGCTCGAAGAAGCGATTTTCGCGGCTCAGCAGGGCGCGTGCCTGCGTGAGTGTTTCTGTACCGTACAGCAACGCCAGATTAGCCTGATACGGCGTGGCATCTTCCATCTCCAGCAGCGTAGCGATGCAGCGGTACACCAGACGCCGCGGTGCGGCGATCTGCTCGAAATGGTTGATCCAGTCGCAGCCTTCGCGTATCGCGTCAATATTGCCGCATGCCAGTGCCAGTAGCGTCTTGAGTTCGCCGATGCGCAAATCTTTCCAGTGCGAGCCGGGGTCGGCAGCCAGCCCGATCAGTGCCGCCACCGGGCGCTGGTCGGCCAGCCCCAGTTCATTCAGCGTATCAAGCAGCGTTTGGCATTCGTTTTCATCCAGATTCTGCAGATTCAGTATCGCCGGACGCAAGTCGTTGGCGATGCTGTTGTTGTCCCATTCCAGATCGTCTATCGGGTAGATTTCCGACATGCCGGGAACAATGATGCGGCAGCTGTACACGCCCAGATCGGTGTAGTCGGCAATGTAGATGTCGCGGTCGTCCTGATGGATGCAGTCGCACAGCCAGTTGAATTCCTCTGCCGTGGTGCCGGGGTGATCCCAGTCGGCAAAGGCGTAATCGGGCTGGTCGCGCAGAAATTCCCAGCTGATGATGCCGCTGGAATCGACAAAGTGGATTTCGATGTTCTGCGGATCGGCGATTTCTTCCAGATCGAAACCGGGCTCGTGAAAGCCTGCCAGCGCGTCCAGATCGCGGCCTTGCAGCAGCTCGGTCAATGAGCGTTCCAGCGCCACTTCAAAGCGCGGATGGGCGCCGAAGCTGGCGAAGCAGCCTTGGTCGTCAGGATTGAGCATGGTCACGTTCATTACTGGGTAACGGCCACCCAATGAAGCGTCCTTCACCAGTATGCCGAAGCCGGCAGCACGCAATTCTGCGATGCCCTTGGCGATGCTCGGGTAACGGGCGATGACTGCCTCCGGTACGTCGGGCAGGCAAATGCCTTCGCTGATGACGCGGAACTTGACGTGGCGCTCCAGTATCTCGGACAGCGCCTGGGTGCGCGCTTCGGTCGGTGTATTGCCGGCCGACATGCCGTTGCTGACGTACAGATTGCCGATGATGTTGACCGGGAACCAGCAGGTTTCATTATCACGCTGGCGCTGATAGGGCAGGGCGCAGATGCCGCGCTCAGCATTGCCGGAATTGCGGTCGACCAGCGTTTGCAAATCCAGTGCGCTGTCGGGGTCGTAGAACTCACGCAATTCTGCATTGAGCATGTCTTCCGGCCAGCTGCTGTCTTCCGGCAAATCGAACCAGCGTTCCTGCGGATAGTGCACGAAATCTTGTCCGGCGATGGTGGCTCCGAAATAATAATGCGTCCAGAAATAGCGGCAACCGAGGCGTTCGAAAAATTCGCCCAGCGCGCTGGCCAGTGCGGCATCTCGGGATGCGCCCTTGCCGTTGGTGAACAGCAAGGGGCAATCGCGGTCGCGGATGTGTACCGACCAGGCATCGGCGACCGGGTTGAGCCAGGAGCGCTCTTCGATGTTGAAGCCCAATGCCGTCAATTTGGCTTGCATGGTCGCGATGGAGGTTTCCAGCGCAGCGTCCTTGCCGATAATGAAATGCTGTTGTGTCATGTTGGACCCCGATTAAAATTGCTCGCCGGCAGCGAGATAGCGCCACTGCCCGACCGGCAAGTCGCCCAGCAAGACATTGCCGATGCGGATGCGTTTCAGCCCGACCACCTTGAGTCCGACCAGCTCACACATGCGGCGTATCTGGCGCTTCTTGCCTTCGTGCAGCACAAAGCGCAACTGATCCTGATTCTGCCAGCTGACTTGCGCCGGACGCAGCGCAGCGCCATCCAGACTGAGGCCGTGGTTGAGCAGCTTCAGGCCTTGTGCATTGAGCTGGCCCTGTACCCGCACCAGATATTCCTTGTCTACGGCAGAATTATCGCCGATCAGCTGTTTGGCGATGCGCCCGTCCTGAGTCAGCACCAGCAGCCCGGTAGAGTCGATGTCGAGCCGTCCGGCCGGTGCCAGACCGTGGGCATGTTCGTTGGTAAAGGCGATGCCGGACTGATCTTCAGGGTAATGATTCGCCGCAGTAATCAGCACGCTGGCCGGCTGGTAGCCGTCTTCCGCCTGCGCGGAAACGTAGCCGATAGGCTTGTTCAGCAAGATGGTGACGCGGTTGTTCTGCTCGCGTTGCGCCTGCTGCTGCAGATTGATGCGGCAATTTGGCGACACTTTGGTGCCGAGCTCGGTCACCGGCACGCCATCGACGCGCACCCAGCCGCGGGCGATATACACATCGGCCTCGCGCCGCGAGCACAGCCCGCGCATGGACATCAGTTTGGAAAGTCGCAGTGTTTCTTCAGACATGTCAATTCAAGCAGTTATTGCGATTAAAGGCAGGATTTTACGCGGGAAATCGATTTATTACCCGATTTCGATGAATTAAATGCAGCGGGATGACGCAATGGAGAGTATAGCCTCCATTGCATTTTGGATGTAATTGGCTGTTACAGCGTACGCGAATATCGCGGCGCCGCTTCAGCCGGCTGTTTGAGGTAGGCGTCGAAGCACATGGCGATATTGCGCAGGAACAGGCGGCCGGTTTCGGTGACGCGGATGGCGTCGGGGTGCAATTCAACTAGTCCGTCTGCCTGCATCTCTACAAGCTCGGCCAGTGCGTCGGCGAAATAGTCGTCGAATGTAATTTGCCATTGCTGCGAGAATGCGGCCTTGTTCAATTCCAGATCGCACATGATGCGTACGATGGCGTCGCGGCGCAGCCGGTCTTCGCGGCTGATGCGCAGGCCGCGCTCGGTGGCGAGTCCGTTGCGGGCGATGCGCTGCTGGTATTCCGCCAGATTTTTGGCGTTCTGCACATAGACTTCATCGGTCTGGCTGATGGCGGAGACACCGAAGGCGTAGATATCGCAATCCTTGTGTGTGGTGTAGCCCTGAAAATTGCGATACAGCGTTTTGTTCTGCTGGGCTTTGACCAGTTCGTCGTCGGGTTTGGCAAAGTGATCCATGCCGATATACACGTAGCCGGCCTGCGTCAGCTTGTCGAGCAGCAGTTGCTGCAAGGCGATGCGCGTAGGCAGATCGGGCAGGTCGAGTTCCTGAATGAGTTTCTGGTGTTTCTTCATCCACGGCACGTGTGCGTAGTTGAATACCGCGAGCCGATCCGGGGCCATGTCGATAATCTGGTCCAGCGTGTCGGCGTAGCCTGCAACTGTCTGATGCGGCAGGCCGACCATCAGGTCCATGTTGATGCTGGGGATACCGGCATCGCGCATCCAGCCGTATACCTCGCGAATCAGCGCGGCAGATTGCACGCGATTGACTGCCTGCTGTACGCTGAGGTCGAGATCCTGTACGCCCAGACTCAGCCGGTTAAAGCCGCTATCCGCCAGTGCTTGTACGTGTTCGTAGCTTAATTCGCGCGGATCGACTTCACAGCCGATTTCGGCGTCGTCGGCGATGTTGAAACTGGCGCTGAGGTGGGCGAACAGGCGGCGGATATCGTCCGGATGCAGGTAGGTCGGCGTGCCGCCGCCCCAGTGGATCTGCCGTACCATTCTATCCGGCGCAGTGAGCGTCGCCATGCGGTCGATTTCCTGAAACAGGTACTCCAGATACTTGGTCGCTTTGGTGTAATTTCTGGTTGCGACCATGTTACAGCCGCAGTAGTAACACAGGCTATCGCAAAATGGGATATGCACGTAAAGCGATAAATCGCGCCCGCTGGCCTGCGTTTGCTGCAATTCTTCCAGCCAGGCCGTTTCGCCGAATGTTTCGGCGAAATAGGGCGCCGTAGGGTAGGAGGTGTAACGCGGCCCGGGTTTGCTGTATTTTTCCAGTAACGATGCGGCAAATTCCATAGTTGATGGCATGAATGGCTAAAAGGATAACGCGGTCGATTATAGGCCGATTGATGTTGCTTGCGCCAGTTTCTTCTTGCTTTAAGCATAGCGTAATTTGGCTGGTTATGGGATGAAATCCGGACGATTTTCTTATTTGCAATAAGGGGTTGCCGTGATGTATTTGTCCCGGCTATTGTGCACGGGGATGTAGGAAAAGTCCTAGCCATCGCTCCGTTTTTCCTAGCGACAAAACCCGGAAAGCTGTTTAGCATAATGGGATGTTTATTATTCACCTAATTGGCGCAATCCGGACGACATTTGCAGATGCCACCTAAATCTTTCAATTCCAGGACGGGTTTTGTCTATTTGAGTTTTCTGCCGTGGCTGATTTTGTGTATCGGGCTCGCTATTACCTATTTGGCTCAAGGGGTTGCGCAACAGCACGCCAAAGAGATGTTGCAAAAGGAATTCAATTCCCGCGTCAACGAAATTATTGCCAATATCGACAGCCGGTTGGCCGATTATCAATCGATATTGCGTGGCAGTGCCGGGCTGTTTACCGCTTCGCAGCAGGTGGGGCGTGATGAGTTCCACAGATACGTGAGTTCGCTAAATCTGGAACAAAATTATCCGGGAATTCAGGGGGTCGGGTATGCAGTGCAGGTTGCTCCGGGTGAAGCGGGCCGGCTTATGGAAACGATACGCAAGGAGGGATACACTCACTATGCTATCTGGCCGGCAGGGATGCGTGAAACTTACACTCCCGTCATCTATATCGAGCCTTTTGACTGGCGTAACCAGCGCGCTTTCGGCTATGACATGAATACCGACCCGACCCGTCGTGCTGCCATGGCGCATGCGCGAGACGAAAACAGGGTGATCATTTCTGGAAAAGTAAAACTGGTACAGGAATCCGGGAAAGATGTGCAAGCCGGATTTCTGATGTATATGCCGGTATATCGCAATAATGTCCCCCACGACACGCTAGCGCAACGTCGCGCCAACCTGCAGGGCTGGACATTTTCACCGTTCCGCATTAACGAGCTGATGAAAAATGGCATCCTGGGTAAACATTTCGACGAAGACAGCAATACACTCGATCTCGATATTTACGATGACGATACATCATCGGCAGCCAGTCTGATGTACGACGCGCATAGCGCAATGAAATTCTTCGGTACAGTGCACCATCCGGTGTTTCAGGCTGCCAGAATTATTAATGTCGGCGGACATGACTGGCGGCTAGTGGTGTCGTCGTTGCCCGGTTTCGAATCCGGGCTGAAAAGTTACCGAGCTAGCTTCATCACCTTTGCGGGTGTCGCTATCAGCTTACTGCTGGCGTTGGTCGTGTGGTTGCTGATAAACGGACGATCACGGGCATTGGCGACAGCCTCGGCCATGACCCATGAGTTAAGCGCGAGCGAATCCCGATTGAAAGCGCTGTTTGAGCACATGAGCAGCGGCGTGGTGATGTGCAAGGTGTTTGCGGAAGGTGAGGATTTTATAGTAACCGCGTTTAATCGCGCCGCAGAGAAAATCGACAATATCCGGAACCTGCCGTTGCAGGGCAAAAGCATACGGGCGTTTTTTCCGGATAGCGGGGAATCCGGTCTGCTGGACGTGCTTCGCCGGGTCTGGCAGACCGGTGCGGCGGAGCAGTTTTCTTCTTCGGTCAGCAAAGACGATCGTATTGTCGGATGGCGTGAAAATCAGATTTATAAATTGGCCGATGGTACGGTTGTGCTGATTTATGATGACGTTACCGAGCGCAAATGGGGTGAGCAGGCGTTGCAGGCCAGCGAGCGCTATAACCGGCAACTGCTGGGCAATCTGCCGGCCGGCATCGTGGTCCATAATCCGGATTGCACGATCCGTTATATTAATTCGGCGGCACGGGCATTTTTCAAGTTTAATGCAGTTACCGTGGGCAAAAGACATATACCCGATGTTGTATGGAATTTCTTGCGCGAAGACGGCAGCCCGATGCCGGTTGAAGAGTTGCCCGAACGAAAGGTGCTGGCGGACAGGCAACGTTTGCAGAATTATGTGGTTGGCGTGGTAATGAACGAGCAGAAAGACGTACGCTGGGCGCTGGTTAATGCTTTTCCGGATTTTGATGACAAGGGCGCAATTCGTCAGGTAGTTGTGTCATTCGTGGACATTACCGAGCGAATTCAGTCCGATGCGCAATTGCGTAGCGCAAGGGCGGAACTGGAGCATATTCTGAATATCAATCCGGCTGCAATTTACAAAGTCGAGCTAGGCGTTAACTCAACTTTTTTTCGCAGCAAAGGCATCATTGATATGGTTGGATACGAGATCGGCGATTGGCTGGAGTCGGGCTTCTGGGCATCCCATATTCATCCCGATGACAAGGAACAGGTGGTAATGGGACAGAATCTGCTGCTGGAAACCGGAACCCATCAGTATGAATATCGCTTTCTGCACAAGGACGGTCATTGGGTCTGGATACTGGACCGGGTCAATCTGGTGCGTGACGGGAACGGCAAGACAGTGCAGCTGGTGGGTGCCTGGCTGGACATTACACCGCGCAAACAAGCTGAAAGGGCGCTGGAAAATCTCAATCGTTTTTATTCGGTGCTGAGTCGGGTCAACGAAGCGATCGTCCGTACTGTTGAACGGGATGCGTTGTTTGAAAGTATTTGTCGCATTGCAGTCGAGAATGGTGCATTTGCCATGGCGTGGATCGGTATGGTGGACGAGACCAGAGGTGAAATTGTGCCTGTCGTTAGCTGGGGGCACGATGTCGGCTATCTGGATTATCTCCGTTCCTTCGGCGTGCTCAGGTTTAACGGCCCGACCGGGCAGGCCATAAAAAAAGGTGCGTTTCGTATTAGCCAGAATGTTGCTGAGGATCCCAGCATGGCGCCCTGGCGGCAGGAGGCGCTTGAACGCGGTTACCGATCTTCGGCAGCTTTTCCGTTCAGTCTGGGGAACAAGGTAGTGGGCACGATTACGCTTTATGCCGGCCGGCCCGATTTCTTTGATGCGGATGTTGTCAATCTGTTGAATGATTTGAGTGCGGACGTTACTTTTGCCTTGGGTGCGCTGGATCAGCAGGAGCGTCGTCATGTTGCGGAAGAACGACTGCGTCAGCTCAATGAGGAGCTGGAACAGCGGGTGACGGAACGTACCTGGCAACTGGAAGCCGCCAATAAGGAACTAGAAGCCTTCAGTTACTCCGTTTCCCATGATCTGCGCGCCCCTTTGCGCAGCATAGACGGGTTCAGCGAGATTCTGGAGAAAAGATATGTCGAGCGCCTGGATGATACTGGCAGAGATTATCTTGGTCGCGTGCGTCGCGCCAGCAAACGTATGGGGGAGCTGATTGACGACCTGCTGCTGCTGGCCAGGGTAACCCGAGCCGAGCTGCGCAAGGAATCGGTCGATCTGAGCCGGATGCTGACAGGCATGGTTCGGGAGATGCAGGATGCGGCACCGCAGCGCCAGGTAGAATGGGATATCCAGGAGGGTATCGTGATCATGGCTGACAGCCGTTTAATAAAAGTGGTACTGGAAAACCTGTTGGGTAATGCATGGAAATTCACTGGCAATCAAATCGCACCGCGTATAGCGTTCGGTTTGATCGAGCGAGATGGTGAAAAAATCCTGTTTATGCGCGATAATGGGGCCGGATTCAATATGCAATACGCTGGCAAGCTGTTTGGCGCTTTCCAGCGGCTCCATAAGGCCGATGAGTTCGAGGGGACGGGAATCGGTCTCGCTACCGTGCAGCGCATTATCCATCGTCACGGTGGCCGGGTTTGGGCAGAAGGGCAAATAGCCGCTGGGGCCACATTTTATTTCACGATATGAATGCAAACTATGGAAAGTGTTAAATGGCGAAAAAGGTAATATTGCTGGTGGAAGACAACTCCGACGATCTGGAGTTGGCTTTGCTAGCCCTTAAGGCTAATGGCATGGAGAACGAAGCCGTGGTGGCGCGGGATGGTCAGCAAGCGCTGGATTTCCTGTTTGCTGAGCGCAGCTCGTGCGAGGATATACCTGAAGTGGTTCTGCTTGATCTGAAGCTGCCGTTTGTCGATGGTTTCGAGGTATTAAGACAATTGCGCGCCAACCAGGCGACGCGCTTTCTGCCGGTGGTCATACTCAGCTCTTCCAGAGAGGAACGCGATCTGACTAAATGTTACGAATTGGGTGCTAACAGCTATATTCAGAAATCCCTGGATTTTTCCAAATTCACTGAATCCGTGCGCCAGCTGGGCCAATATTGGCTTGATCTCAACGTGGTGCCGTGCACATGCCAACGGGCATAAAACCCCAGACATTGCGATTGTTGCTAGTGGAGGATTCCGTCGACGATGCCGAGCTTGTCGTTGCCGAATTGACGCTGGCCGGATTCGATGTTGCCGTGACCAGAGTAGAGTCTGCCGAAGAGATGGGGCTCGCATTGCAGTCCCAAGTCTGGGATGCGATTATTTCCGATTACAGTCTTCCGGTTTTTTCTGCAGAAGCGGCGCTTGCCATGCTCAAGGCGTACAGGCTCGATCTTCCTTTTATTGTCGTTTCAGGTTATGTGGGTGAAGAAACGGCAGTCGGTCTGATGAAGGCTGGCGCCGATGATTTTTTGACGAAAGGTCAACTGGCGCGCCTGGCACCTGCGCTGGAACGTGAATTGCGTGATGCAGCCATGCGCCGGGAGCGCCGAGCTGACCGGCAGCGGGTGGAGGCCAACGAAAAACTGTTGCGCGCAATGTCTTCCGCGATGGGGGACGGTATACTGGTTCTGGATCAGAACAACCGCCTGATTTTCATGAATCCCGAAGCGGAACGCTTACTGGGCTGGAGCGAACCGGAATTGGCTAGTCGTGACCTGCACGATACGATACATTCCCATCGCGAAAATGGCACGCCCCATTCACGCGAGACTTGTCCCATCCTTAACATGAGCAGTCTGGGCGGGTTGTACCGTTGCTATGACGATATTTTCGTGCGTAAGGATGGCCAGCTCGTTGCCGTGTCCTATGTGGTTACGCCGATCATGGAGCAGGGGGAAATCGTTGCTACGGTAACGGTATTTCAGGATATTTCAGCGCGTAAACAGATGGAAAACGAGTTGCGCGAGTCGCGCAGCCAGTTGCGGGCGTTGTCGATGTTCCTGCAAACTGTACGCGAGGAAGAGCGCAAACGCATCGCCCGTGAACTGCACGACGAACTTGGTCAGGCCCTGACCGCCCTGAAAATCGATCTGGAATGGCTGGACACGCGGTATGTTGCCGAGGATGCCAGAGTGGCGGGGAAATTGCGCTCCATGGGGCAGGTGCTGGGGAAGACGGTTGAGTCGGTGCGGCGCATCGCCGAGGATTTGCGTCCGGGCATGCTGGATGACCTGGGGCTGGCAGCGGCAATAGAATGGCAGGTAGAACAGTTTCAGGACCGCACCGGGATTTGTTGTGCATTGACGATGAATCGTGATGAATTCGAGCTTGACGATCATGTCGCCACCTCGGTATTCCGCATCGTTCAGGAAGCCCTGACCAATGTGGCGCGACACGCGGGGGCCGGTTCGGTCAGCATCTCGGTAGAAGAAGGCGACGATGAAATCCGGCTTGAAGTTCGCGACAACGGCAAGGGTTTTCAGCCCGGCCCGAAAAAACGTTCTTATGGTCTGCTGGGTATCAGGGAGCGAGTCAACATGCTGGGCGGAGAAATGGAAGTGCTCAGTAAACCGGGTGACGGTACGAGTGTACGAGCGGCCATTCCGTTACAGCCTGCGGAAACCGAACATGGTCATGAGATCCCGGCAGTACGCACGACAGGATATTTGACAGTATGACTGTAATAAATTTATTAATAATTCACCGTCTTGCAGATGTGCGCCGACGTTTGCCAATGAGGTTTCCGGGATGATCCGCATACTGATCGCCGACGATCACACCATACTGCGCGACGGGCTCAAGCAGATACTCTCCGATTGTAGCGATATGGTTGTGGCGGGCGAGGCCGAGAATGGCATGGATGCATTGAAAAAAGTGCGCGAAGAGGAATGGGACGTAGTGGTGCTGGACATGTCCATGCCCGGCAAGAGCGGCATCGAGCTCGTCAAGCTGATCAAGAGCGAGAAACCCAGGCTGCCCGTGCTTATCCTGAGTATGCACAAGGAAGAGCAGTACGCCGTGCGTACTCTGAAAGCTGGTGGTTCCGGTTACCTGTGCAAGGACAGCGCTTCGGCGCAGCTGGTAAGCGCCATTCGCAAAGTTGCCAATGGGGGTATTTTCATTAGTCCGGAGGTCGCGGAAAAGCTGGCGTACGAGTTGCGTTCCACGTCAGATGCGCCACCGCATACCCAACTCTCGGATCGCGAATATCAGGTATTCATGATGCTGGTTCAGGGCAAGGGCAAGGGGCTCACCGAAATCGCCGATGAGCTCAATTTAAGCGTCAAGACGGTGAGTACACATAAAAGTCGCATTCAGGAAAAGATGAATGCCGATAACCTGTCCATGCTCATCA
This sequence comes from Sulfuriferula sp., assembly GCA_031291235.1. Lineage (GTDB taxonomy): Bacteria > Pseudomonadota > Gammaproteobacteria > Burkholderiales > Sulfuriferulaceae > Sulfuriferula. Next base: position 93,004 of record JARLJL010000006.1, on the reverse strand, counting down.
AATATGCCATCAAATACGATCTGCTTGATGAAACGGACGATTTGCACGGCTAATACTGGCTTGGCTGTTGCGGGTCAGGGTGCGTCGTCACCATAACGACAGACTCCAGCCTGGGTTTGCCATTCCCGCGCAGTCGAGAACTCAGCGTATCGATTTAACCGGGTTTATGCCTGCGCTGATGAAATGACATGAACCAATAATCAATGTTCCATTGATCTTGAAACTGCATGGCCGGAACATCTGGCTGTGGTTTGCCGACCTCTGTTGTCGGATAATTCCTATCCCCTTCGCTACATTTCCCACATTCAAAATCAGCCTGCGCCGATATTTTTTATCGTCAAAAGCATCCATCATGCAGTCATCGGAAAGTTGTAACGGACTTTCCTCCGATTGACCCAGTCATTTCCGGTTGCGATGTCATGCCGGAATTGAGGAAGAAACTGAAAAAGATGATGGTTTACCTGGTAGAAGATTCGTCGATTATCCGCGAACGCTTGCACGACATGGTCATGGAGCTCGACCCCGGTGCCACGGTGTTCGAAGCTGCGTCGTCCTGCGCTGCGATAACCGGCATTGTAGAGACGCAACCGGAACTGGTCGTGCTGGATTTGAAACTGGAGGGCGGTAGCGGTCTGGATGTACTGCGGGAAGTGAACGTAAAACTGCCTGCAAGTCAGGTGATTGTGTATTCCAATCAGGCCAGCCTGCCTTATCGCAAAAAATGCATGGCATTGGGGGCAGCCGGATTTTTCGACAAGGCGCAGGATTTTGAACTGGTTCGTGCCAAGGTGCGGCAAATTATCGCCGCAGCGACAGCCGCAACTGAAAACGGGGAAAGTAGATGAGCGGAGTAAAGCATACATTGAGCGGCTTGCTGTATGGTCTGTTGCCGGTCGCGGTTGGCGCCGGCGCCACGGTATTTGTCGGCGGCGCAAGCGCGCTGAGTCTTGAGCTTGCCGCCGGTATCTGTGTAGCCGGTGTTATCGGCATGGCAGGCATGCACCGTCGCGAGCTGGCGGTGAAACGGACGCTGGAAGCCGAACATCGGGCTGCTGTCGCTTCGTATATGGATGACCTCGCCTATTTCTCCCAGAGCGTCGTACCGGTGTGGGAGAAACAGATCGAAACCGGCAGAAGCCAGACCGAACACGCTGTGATCGAATTGATGAACACATTCTCGGGCATCGTCAACCAGCTCGACGAAGCCGCTGCCGCCTCCAATGTTTCTGCCGAATCGGTAAAAGACGGCGAGCGCGGGCTGGTTGCCGTATTCGCGCAAAGCGAACAGCGTATGCAAGTGGTCGTCGCCTCCATGCAGGCAACATTACGCAACAAAGACACGTTGATGCAGGATGTGGCGCACCTCGTGGAATTTATCGAGCAGCTTAAGGAAATGGCCGGCTCAGTCGGAAACATCGCCGACCAGACCAACCTGCTTGCGCTCAACGCCGCCATCGAAGCCGCCCATGCCGGCAATGCCGGGCGCGGATTTGCCGTTGTGGCGGACGAAGTGCGCAAACTATCTCGGCTATCGGGCGAAACCGGACGCAAGATCAGCGACACCGTCGAACACATTAATCTTGCCATCAATGCAGCATTCGCATCGGCCAAGCAATCCACCGCGCAGGATCGCCAATCGGTCAGCGCTTCCGAGCAAGCCATCCGCGACGTACTGGAGGACTTTCGCAATGTTACCGGCGGACTGGTTGAATCCTCCGGCATCCTGCAGAACGCCAGCGTCGTCATCCAGCGCGAAGTTGCAGAATCGCTGGTACAGCTTCAATTCCAGGACCGCACTAGCCAGATCTTGTCGCATGTGCGAGACAGCGTCGCCAGCTTCCCCGACAAACTCAAGGAAAGCGAACTGCGATTCAAGCAAAGCGGCGACCTGCATGCGTTGAATGTCAACGCCATGCTCGAAGACCTCGAGCGCACCTATGCCACCACAGAAGAACAGGTCAATCACGGCAAAGGCAATCGTGTTCAACAGCAAGACGACGAAATCACATTTTTCTAGGAGGTAATACATCATGGCTAAAACGGTAATGGTTGTGGACGATTCCGCCAGCATGCGCCAGGCAGTCTCCATTTCGCTCAAGGGCGCAGGTTACGACGTCATCGAAGGCTCGGACGGCAAAGATGCATTGAGCAAACTGAAAGGACAGAAAGTCCACCTCATCATCAGCGACGTCAACATGCCCAACATGGACGGCATCACCTTTGTGACGGAAGTCAAGAAACTGCCGGCCTACAAATTCACCCCGGTCATTATGCTCACCACCGAAGCAGGGGAAGCCAAAAAGGCCGCCGGGCAGGCAGCCGGCGCCAAAGCCTGGGTGGTCAAACCGTTCAAACCGGAACAGATGCTCAACGCCGTATCCAAACTGATACTGCCGTAATCGCATTCGAATCCGGAGACGCATATGAAAACCGCCACAGCCTGCCGCTTCGACATAGACGGCGAAATGACCATCTACACCGCAGCCGACACCAAAGCACGACTGATGCCGTTACTGGCGCAATGCCCGGTACTGGAAATCGACCTCTCCAAAGTCAGCGAAATGGACAGCGCCGGCTTGCAACTGCTCATCCTCGCCAAACGCGAATGCGCCCAGCGCAACGGCGACCTGCGTCTGACCGGACATAGCCCGGCCGTACTGGAAATACTGGACCTGTGCAACATGATGCCGTATTTCGGCGATCCGGTCGTGATTTCCTCGCAGGCGCACTAGCGTCGAACCATAGGGAGACTATCAACATGAACATGGATCAGGTACTGCAAACCTTCATCGTCGAAAGCCGAGAATTGCTGCAGGACATGGAAGCCAGCCTGCTGCGCATCGAAAGCGAAACCGAGCAGAGCGAATCGATCAACGCCATTTTCCGCGCCGCCCATACCATCAAGGGTTCCGCCGGCCTATTCGGGCTGGACGATATCGTCGCCTTTACCCACGTACTGGAAAGCGTGCTCGACAAGGTACGCAACAACGAACTGGAAATCGTCTCTGACCTGGTCGCCTTGTTCCTGCTGTGCGGCGACCACATGGCCCTGCTGATAGACCACGTCGAAAGCCGCGCCGATGCGCTGGATGTGGATAAACTGCAAGCCGGCGCCAGCTTGCTGGAAAAACTTTCGATCTATCTCGCCGCACAGCCGGTCGCAGCGCCGCAATCCGCCATGGCTGCAGCGCACGAACCTCGCGTCGAAACTACCGGCGGCGGACTGGTGGATAACGACAACTGGCACATCTCCCTGCGCTTCGGCCGCGATGTATTGCGCAACGGCATGGACCCGCTATCGTTCTTCCGCTACCTCGGCACACTGGGCGAAATCATCGGTATCACCACACTTGTCGACGCCATACCGACCGCTGAGGATATGGACGCAGAATCCTGCTATCTGGGTTACGAAATCAACTTCAAGAGCGAAGCCGACAAAGTCGTCATAGAAGGTGTATTCGAATTCGTCCGCGACGATTGCGTCCTGCATATCCTGCCACCGCATAGTCGTATGGGCGACTTCGTCCAGATGCTGAGTGACTTGCCCGAAGAAGACCTGCTGCTCGGCGAAATGCTGGTGCGCTGCGGTACCCTGACCCGTCACGAACTGGCGCAGGTACTGGCGATCCAGGCGCAGGACAGCGTCAGTCACGACGACACTACAGGCGAACCGCAAAAGCCGTTGGGAGAAATTGCCGTAGCACAACGCATGGTGCAACCCGAAGTGGTAGAAGCCGCGCTGGAAAAACAGAAACAGGTCAAGGACAGCAAAGCCAAACAGCAGCAACTGGTACGCGTCGACGCTGAAAAACTCGACCAGCTCATCAACCTGATCGGCGAATTGGTGATTGCCGGTGCCGGCGTCAATATTCTCGCACGTCGTAACGGACAGACGGCGCTACTGGAAGCTGTATCGACACTGAGCCGTATGGTCGAAGAAGTGCGCGACAGTGCACTGAGCATGCGCATGGTGCAGATCGGCGAAACCTTCAACCGCTTTCAGCGCGTGGTGCGCGATGTCAGCAAGGAGCTGGGCAAGGATATCGTCCTCTCCATCAGCGGTGCCGAAACCGAGCTGGATAAAACCGTCGTGGAAAAAATCGGCGACCCGCTCACTCATCTGGTGCGCAATTCCATGGATCATGGCATAGAGAATGCCGAATTGCGTACCGAACGCGGCAAACCGGCGCAAGGCACGGTACGTCTCAATGCCTATCACGAGTCCGGTAGCATCGTCATCGAAGTGTCCGACGACGGCGGCGGGCTTAACGCCGAGCGGATACTGGCCAAGGCAATTGAGAAAGGCGTCGTTGCCCCTACCCAGTCGTTGACCGAGCAGGAAATCTTCAAATTGATCTTCGAAGCCGGATTCTCCACTGCAGACAAGGTCAGCAATATCTCCGGGCGCGGCGTCGGCATGGATGTGGTGCGCCGCAACATTGAGGCCCTGCGCGGCACCATCGAAATTACGAGCCAATACACGGTAGGCACCACCATGCGCATCCGGCTGCCGCTCACGCTGGCGATCATTGACGGCTTCCTGGTCGCGGTCGGCAAATCCTCTTTCGTCATCCCGCTCGACATGGTAGTGGAATGCGTCGAAATGTCGGATCAGGATCGCCAGGCGCTACAAGAACGCAACTACGTTAACCTGCGCAATGAAGTATTGCCGTTCATTCGCCTGCGCAACCTGTTTGAAGTCGAGGGCGAAGCGCCGCGTCGCGAGAATATCGTGGTCGTGCAGTATGCCGGACAGAAAGCCGGGTTGGTCGTAGATGGGCTGTTGGGCGAATTCCAGACGGTGATCAAGCCGCTGGGCAGCCTGTTTCAGCATTTGCAGGGTATAGGCGGTTCCACCATTCTGGGCAGCGGCGAGGTGGCACTGATTCTGGATGTGCCGTCGCTGGTGCAAAAGGTAGTACAGGCGGAGATGGTGCCAACGGTTTAGGTTTGGGTTTAATTCGATCAATTCAGGATATTTAAGGTCAGGAGAATCACATGTTGAATAATATGAAAATAGGTGTGCGGCTGGGATTGGGCTTCGGTCTGGTGGTGCTGTTAATGGCGATGATTGCCTATATCGGCATTACACGGTTGTCCGCTCTGAACAATAGCGTGGACAAAATGGCTAATGACCGTTATCCGAAGACGGCGTTGGCAAATGATATATCCAAGCAAATCAGCATAATAGCTCGATCCATGCGGAATACCCTGCTGCTGGACAAGCCGGAGGACGTGAAGAAGGAACTGGCGCGTATTGAAGATGCAAAAAAAATAATCCAGGACGATCTGGAAAAATTGGATAAGTCCATCACCAGTGACAAGGACAAAGACATGCTGAAGGAGCTTGTCGATGCACGCAGCAAATATGTTGGTGGGCAAGATCAGTTCATTCAGCTGGTTGCCGATGGTAAAAAAGACGATGCAAAAGCTTTGCTGATCACTGATATTCGTCCTAAACAAGCAGCTTATTTCGATGCGTTGGGTAAATTGATCGATTACCAGAGCGAACAAATGGAGGCCTCCGCCAAACAGGCCGGCGATGATTATCAGTCGGCACGCAGTCTGATGTTGGTGTTGGGTGGCATAGCTGGTTTGCTGGCTCTGGGTGTTGCCTTTTTGGTCACGCGCAGTATCACCAAGCCGATCAACGAAGCAGTCACTGTTGCTAATCTACTGGCCGAAGGCGACCTGACGGCGAAGATAGACGTGACCTCAAAAGATGAAACCGGCATGTTGCTGGCGGCGATGCAGAGCATGGTCGGCAAGCTGTCGCAGATCATCGGCGAAGTGCGCAGTGCTGCGGACAGTTTGTCCAGCGCATCGGAAGAAGTGAGCTCGACGGCGCAGAGTCTGAGCCAGGGCTCCAGTGAACAGGCCGCCAGCGTAGAAGAAACCAGCGCTTCCATCGAACAGATGAGCGCCTCGATCAGCCAGAACACGGAAAACGCCAAAGTCACCGACGGCATGGCCAGCAGCGCTGCAAAACAAGCTACCGAAGGCGGCATCGCCGTCAAGGAAACGGTCAGCGCCATGAAACAGATCGCAGGCAAGATCGGCATCATCGACGACATTGCCTACCAGACCAACCTGCTGGCGTTGAACGCAGCGATTGAAGCCGCGCGTGCCGGCGAACATGGCAAAGGCTTTGCCGTGGTTGCAGCTGAAGTCCGTAAACTGGCAGAACGCAGCCAGATCGCCGCGCAGGAAATTGGCGAACTGGCCGGAGGCAGCGTCGACAAGGCCGAACAGGCAGGCAAACTGCTGGACGAAATGGTGCCGAGCATCAACAAGACCTCCGATCTGGTGCAGGAAATTACTGCCGCCTCCGAAGAACAATCGACGGGTGTGGCCCAGATCAACACCGCCATGAGCCAGCTCAACCAGACCACGCAGCAGAACGCCAGCGCATCGGAAGAGTTGGCCGCGACTGCCGAGGAAATGAGCAGCCAGTCGGAACAGCTGCAGCAATTGATGAGCTTCTTCAGGATCGAGGGTGCGACTGCTGCTCGCACAGCGCCAGTCAAACCAGTCACTCCTCCTGTAGCGGCCAAGCTGGCGGGAGTGGTGCGGCAGCCAGCCGAGCGGATGTTAAGCGAAGCCGAGTTCGTGCGCTTCTAAAGGCAGGCCACTAAATTTCTGGAGTGCAAGATTATGGGACAGTTGATTAAACACGAAACATCAGGTCTTGTTGCCGACATGGATCAGCAGCAGTACCTGACCTTCAATCTGGGGGGGGAAGTATTCGCTATCGGCATCCTTGCCATCAAGGAAATCATCGAATACGGCAATCTCACCGAAGTGCCGATGATGCCGGATTTCATTCGCGGCGTGATTAACCTGCGCGGCGCGGTGGTACCGGTAGTGGATCTTGCTGCCCGTTTCGGCCGCAAGGGCAGTACCGTCACGCGGCGCACCTGCATCGTGATCATCGAAATGGAAGCAAACGGCGAGCGTCAGGATGTCGGCGTCATCGTCGATGCTGTAAACGAAGTACTGGAAATACTGCACCAGGACATCGAACCGGCCCCCACGTTCGGCGCCAAAATCCGTACCGATTTCATCAACGGCATGGGCAAGGTGAACGGCAAGTTCGTGATCCTGCTTAACGTTAATCGTGTGTTGTCGGTGGATGAAATGGCGGCGCTGGCACAGGTGGACGGCGGCACTGCGGAATACGCCGCAGGGTGAGTCGATTCAGGGCAGATTATGTGTGGGTACTGTTAATTGTTGAAGTTAAGAATTTTAAAGAAGCATGAATAACGAATTGCAATATCAGGCGGATTTCCGTCGCATGGTCGTCATTAACGAAGAAATCAAGCGTATTGTCCGTGTTTCCAATGTCGTGAATATGGCGGCACTGAATGCCATGTTCATCGCCAGGAAAGCCGGACAGGCCGCGCTGGGATTCGGTGTGGTATCGGCCGAGCTGCGGGTATTCAGCCAGCGACTGAATGAGGTGATGAGCGCAATGAGCGGACAGATTTTTGCCTTGCTGAGCGAAGTTTCCGGTCAGGCGCGGCAGTGGAAAACCCATCGTGCACACCTTGCCGCAGCGCGTGGCAGCGAACGCTCCGGCCATTATCTGGCAGAACTGCTGGGTACGCTGGAACAGGCCATGGCGCTAAAAAAACGGGACATACATGCCCGGCAGGAACAATTAATCGCCGGGTTGGGTCGTGCGCGAAAACTGTGCGGCATGGGTGTGACCATCTCTCGGGCAGCGAAGATCGAGGCGGCGTACGGCAACGCATTGGCGTCCGGGTTGAAGCAGGTGGCGGAGGAAGTCGAGCAGTCCATTACCGACATCCTTGCCACGCTGAAAGCGCTGGAACAGCAACTTGCCGCATCAGCAAATTATGGAATGTAACAAATGAAAACGACCAAAATCATATTTGAGCAAGGGGAGCACCGCTGGGCCGTAGTGGCTCGTGACCCGGAGAAACCCGGCTATATCATCGATACCAACGAATATCTGGTGATGAGCGGCAAGCATACCCTGTTGACCGATCCGGGCGGCATGGAGATTTTTCCGGCGGTGTTTTCCGCCATCAGCGCCGATTACAATCCGCAGCAGATTGACTGCCTGTTCGCCTCCCACCAGGATCCGGACATCATTTCGTCGTTGTCGCTGTGGCTGGATTTCAAGCCGGAACTACAGTGCTATCTGAGCTGGTTGTGGGGCGAATTCATTCCCCATTTTGGTGGCAATGACCGCACTTTTATCGAGATCCCGGACGAAGGCATGGATATCGCGCTGGGCAGCCTCAAGCTGCAGGCAGTGCCGGCCCATTATCTGCATTCTTCGGGTAATTTCCATTTGTACGACCCCAAAGCCGGCATCCTGTTCAGTGGTGACGTCGGCGCTGCGTTATTGCCGCCGGAACGAGACGGGCTGTTTGTGACGAATTTCGATCAGCATATTCGTCATGCCGATCTGTTTCATCGACGCTGGATGGGATCGAATGAAGCCAAACTGGACTGGTGCGAACGGGTCAGCAAATTGCAAATCGACATGTTGTGTCCACAGCACGGGGCCATTTACCAGGGCCGGGACGTTGAACGTTTCATCAACTGGTTCGCAGATCTGCCGGTCGGGTCCGGGGTCGTGCGTCGGCCCGATTAACAGGAGCAGCCATGAATATGCCTACATTGAGCGATCAGGAATTCAAACAGTTCCAGGCGATGATATACGACATAGCGGGGATCAGCATGTCGCCTGCGAAAAAACCGCTGATCAGCGGGCGCCTGGTGAAGCGGGTAAAACATCATGGCCTGGCTAGTTTTGGCGATTATTTTCGTGTGTTGATGAAAGAGGATAGTCGGGCGGAACTGCAAGTGGCAGTGGATTTGCTGACCACCAACGAAACCTATTTCTTTCGCGAGTCCAAGCATTTCGATTTCATGCGTAACTATATTCTGCCGCAGCATACCCATGGCAAGCCGTTCCGGGTGTGGAGCGCAGCCAGCTCATCGGGACAGGAACCCTACAGCATCGCCATGACTCTGGCGGACGGTCTTGGCGACAAACCGTGGGAAATAGTCGCGTCCGACATCAGCACCCGTGTGCTGGAAAAGGCGCGCAGCGGACATTACCCTATGGAACAGGCGGAAGATATCCCCAAACACTATCTGTCCAGCTACTGCCTCAAGGGTGTAGGCTCGCAGGACGGCACTTTCCTGATCGAACGCAGCATGCGCAGCCGGGTTAACTTCATGCAGGTCAACCTCAATCAGGCGCTGCCGAAGCTGGGTGAGTTCGATTTGATCTTTTTGCGTAACGTGATGATCTATTTCGATACCGAAACCAAACGTCAGGTAGTACGCCGCATCATGGAACTGCTCAAGCCGGGCGGCTATCTGCTGATCGGCCATTCGGAAAGCCTGAACGGCGTAGTCGATGAGCTGCAATCCGTCATGCCTTCAGTTTATCGCAAGCCCTAAGCCATGAAAAAACTCCCGCAAGCCAATGCGATGGACATATTTCTGCAACCGGGGGAATTCTATTTCGGTGACCGTCACACACGCATTCGCACCATACTGGGTTCGTGCGTCTCCATCACCATGTGGCATCCGCACAAACGCATCGGCGGCATGTGTCATTACATGCTGCCCAGTCGCGGCAAGAAAGCCGGGAAAAAGCTTGACGGCAAGTATGCCGACGAAGCGCTGCAACTGTTTCTGCACGAAATTCGCGCGGCAGGCACCTGGCCGGAGGAATACCAGGTCAAACTGTTCGGCGGTGGCAGTATGTTTCCGAAACGTGGCAACACCATACCAGTACCAGCAGAAACACCAGAGGACAGCAGCAATTGCCGCGATGTGCCGTGCCGCAACAGACAAAGCGCCTATCAGTTGATTCAGCATTACGGGTTCACCCTGATGGCTGAGCACCTGGGCGGCAGCGGCCATCGCCAGCTCATGTTCGATATTGCGACCGGTGACGCCTGGGTGCGGCAGAACCCTATCACGACAACCGGCACTGATGGGACGAGTAAGCCATGAGCAAAAAAATAAATGTATTAATCGTGGATGATTCGGCTGTCGTGCGTCAGGTATTGACCGCCATGCTGGCAGAAGACCCGGCGATTCACGTATTGGGCGCCGCCGCCGACCCGATCTTTGCGATAGAACATATGCGCCGGCAGTGGCCGGATGTCATCGTGTTAGACGTGGAAATGCCGCGTATGGACGGCATCAGCTTCCTGCGCAAGATCATGTCCGAGCGGCCGACGCCGGTGGTGATCTGCTCGACGCTGACCGAAGCTGGCGCGGAAACCACCATGCAGGCGTTATCCGCTGGCGCGGTGAGTATCGTGACCAAACCCAAAATCGGCCTCAAAAGCTTCTTACAGGATGCCTCTGCCGATATTGGCGCGGCGGTCAAAGCGGCTGCCCATGCCAACGTCAGACGGTTGGCACTTCAAGCCGTGCCCCAAGTGGCGCCGAAACTGACAGCAGATGCGGTGCTGGCTGCCGGGCACGGCGAGGCGCTGGCGCAGACTACTGAACGCATCGTTGCCATCGGCACCTCTACCGGTGGCACGCAGGCGCTGGAGGCTGTACTGACGGCGCTGCCACGCGTGTGTCCGGGTATCGTGATCGTGCAGCACATGCCGGAGAAATTCACGGCAGCCTTTGCCGATAGGCTTAACGGCCTGTGCCGTATCGAAGTCAAAGAAGCGCAAAACAACGACCGGGTCATGCCGGGCCGGGCGCTGATTGCGCCGGGTGGCAAGCATATGCTGCTAAAGCGTAGCGGCGCGCAGTATTTCGTCGAAGTAGTGGACGGGCCGCTGGTCAACCGTCATCGCCCTTCGGTGGATGTGCTGTTCCGCTCGGTTGCCAAGGTAGCGGGGAAGAATGCCGTGGGCATCATCATGACCGGCATGGGCGATGACGGTGCAGCGGGTTTGCTGGAAATGCGTAACGCCAAGGCGCATACCGTGGCGCAGGATGAGGCGAGCTGCGTGGTATTCGGTATGCCCAAGGAAGCGATTAAGCGCGGCGCAGCGGAGAAAGTGCTGCCTTTGCAGGCGATGCCGAGCGTGATCGTGAACGGATAAAAGACGGAGGGATCAAATGGCGCATAAAAAACTGTTACGGGTGCTTTTTGTCGAGGATTCTGAAGACGACATAGAGTTGATGCTGGTGACTTTGCATCATGCATATGGCGAAGTGCTGCATCATCGCGTGGATACAGAGGGCGCATTGCGCGCTGCATTGATGCATGAAAAATGGGATGTCGTTATTTGCGACCATAATCTGCCAGATCTGGATGCGCATGCTGCGTTACGCATTACTCAGGAAGAAAACAAGGGAACGCCCTTTATCATCGTTTCCGGGTCGATAGAAGAAGCCGCAGTTGTTGCTGCCATGACGGCGGGGGCTGCCGATAGCGTGAGCAAAAGCAATTTGGCGCGTCTGGTGCCGACAGTGGAACGGGAAATGAAGAAATCTTCCACCGAGCATGATTTAAAACTGGCTCACGCGCAGATCAATCGCATTTCCTATTACGATCAGCTGACCAGTCTGCCTAATCGCGAGTTCCTGCAACATAAAGTCAATCAGCTGCTGGATCGGGTCGCCGGGCAAAAGCGATTTGCCTTGCTGGTGGTTAATATTAACCGGTTCTTGCAGATACCCCGTACTTTGGGTATGGATGCTGCCAATCAGGCTGTGCGCCTGGTCGGGATGCGCATTCAGGATAGTATCGGTGACGCGGGATTTGTCGCCTGTCTGGGCGGCGACCGGTTTGCGGTGCTGTTGTACGGGTGCACGCAATACGAAGCTTTGCAATACCAGATTTGCCGAATAAACGAGAAATCGATCGAAGCGCTGAATATAAACGGGCAAGAGCTGTTTTTGAGCTGTCGCGTCGGTGTCAGCGTTTATCCCGAGGATGGGCGCGATTTCCCCGAATTATTTATTAATGCGGAAACAGCCATGAGTCTGGCGCGTACCGACAGCCGCGGATATCGCTTTTTCAATCGCAGCATGAATGCATCCGGGCAGGAACAACTGGAATTGGAGCATGCCTTGTATCGGGCCGTCAAACAGGAAGAATTTCTGCTGCATTACCAGCCGCAGTTTGATTTGCGTAGCGGCAGGATGATAGGCGTCGAGGCACTGCTACGCTGGCAACCGTCTGGAAAGGAGCTGATTTCGCCGGCACGTTTCATCCCTATGTTGGAAGAAACCGGCTTGATTGTCCAGGTCGGTGAATGGGTGCTGAGAAAGGCATGCGAGCAGAATAAGGCCTGGCAACAGGCGGGGCTGGCACCCATGACGGTAGCGGTCAATCTTTCCGCTATCCAGTTTCATCAGGCCGACCTGGTGCCTTTGGTACGACGCGTGCTGGCGGAAACCGGTCTGGAACCTCGCTATCTGGAGCTGGAAATTACGGAAAATATCGCCATGCACCGCGAGGAAGTGATTATCAGCACCTTGACCGAACTGAGTGCCATGGGAGTCGGTCTTGCCATAGACGATTTCGGTACCGGTTATTCTTCGTTAAGTTATCTCAAGCTGTTCCCTGTGCACAAGCTTAAAATCGACCGTTCCTTTGTGATTGATATCGACGATAGCGAAAACGGCGGTTCGCTGGTCAGGGCCATTGCGGCGCTGGCGCTAAATCTGGGATTGAAGGTGATCGCGGAAGGGGTGGAAACCGCGGCGCAATCCAGTTTTCTGTTTCATTGCGGCTGTGAAGAGGTGCAGGGGTTCCTGTACAGTCGCCCATTACCGGCGGAAGAAATCGCCGGGCAGGCAGGTATACAGGGATTAGGCAATCCCTCACCTGGCGAGCATTGCCGTATTAATTGCAAAAATGCGCGATTCAGACAGGTAGGTATGCCGTTACATGAATGCAGCGCGGGAAATCAGTCTGTTGCAAATAGCCTCTGAGCGACCGGATTGTAAAAATATTAGCGACGGGCGGCCAACAGGTGCGTCACTTTGGGGAGCTCGTCGCCGAGATGGAATGCCCGCGTCTGTTCGATGATATCCTGATCTGCGACGGTTACGCGTTCGTGCTGACGCAGGTGTTCGAGCCAGGATTCCACCATGAAGCATTCGACGATGCGGTAAGGATCGTCGATATCGTTGAACAATTCCCACATGTAGGCGCCGTCGCGCCGGCGTATCCTGTGCATGTGCTGCATGACGCGGGTGAATTCGTGCTGCTTGTCAGGGTCGATACGGTATTCTACCGTTACCATGACCGGCCCGCGGTCGCTTGCAGCGTCGTCGGTTAATGTCGGTGACGGCCAGTATATCGATGGCGACAGGTCGGCGACGTCGTGCCGTCCTATGCGGAACGATTGCGTTGCGAGGATACCGAGCAGCGCGCTGATGGCAGCGGCTGTCAGTGCATAGGGTATGCCGATCCATGTGGCGATTTGCCCCCAGAGCGCGCTGCCGGCCGCCATGCCGCCCATGAACACTACCCAGAATAATGCCAGCCCCCGCGCCCTTACCCAACCCGGCAGCGCGGTCTGGGCGGCGGTCATCAGCGACGACACCACGCTGATCCAGGCGACGCCGGTGACCAGCATCGCGCTGCCGGCTGCGTAGACGTTGCCGCTATGGGCAAGTGCCAGCATGGCGACGGCATAAAGTACCGTGGCGCCCGCCACGATATGGTCGCGCGAGATGCGCAGGTTGATGCGCGGCAGCAGCAGTGCGCCAGCAATGGCGCCCAACCCCAGGCAGGCGAGGAATACGCCGTATGTACTCGGGCCGCTGTTGAGATGATGGCGCACGATCAACGGCAGCAATGCCCAGGAAGCGCTGGCGAATACGAAAAAAGCCGCGCCTCTGACCAGTACCGCCCGTAATGCCGGTGAATGGCGTGCGTAACGCAAGCCGGCGCGTACGGCGCCTGCGACGCGTTCGGCAGGCAATTGGCTTTGTGCCGGCGCACGCTGCCAGATTCTGAGCGCGGCAAGGACGGCAAGGAACGAGACTGCGTTGAGAATAAACACCATGCCCGGGCCGGCAGTAGCGACGATCAGGCCAGCAAGCGCCGGGCCGACGGATCTGGCGATGTTCATGCCCATGGAATTCAGTGCGATGGCTGCGTGCAGCTCGCTACGCGGGATCAGTTCCGGCGTGACCGCGCCCCATGCCGGCATCATCATCGCCGTGCCTATGCCGAGAGCGAAGGTGAAAACCAGCAGGACAGTGGCCGTAGTCATGCCGGATAGCGTCAGGATGCCCAGCGTGGCTGCAATCAGCATCATCCACATTTGCGAAGCGATCAGGTAGCGCCGCCGATCGACGATATCGGCCAGTGCGCCGGCGGGCAGCGCCAGCAGAAATACCGGTGCCGTGGTGGCAGCCTGTACCAGCGCCACCATCAGCGGGCTGGGCGCAAGCGAGGTCATCAGCCAGCCGGCGCCGACCTCGTGCATCCAGGAGCCGATATTGGAAACGATCGATGCGATCCACATCATCCTGAATACCCTGTTGTGCAGCGGTGTCCAGGGCGAAGCGGTGGCGGATTTGAGCGCATTCATGGTTGCTGCCTATTATGCCCTAATGACGGCCTGGGTGCGATGTATCAGACCTGATGTCTTTTTACCCAGGCAACGTAGCGGTTCATCCAGTTCTGCAGGAAATCGCGGTTGCCTGCTCCGATGTTGCCGGCTTCGTCGAACAAACCCTCCTTGGCGTGGATGTAGGCTTCCGGTTGGCCCAGCGTCGGTACGTCCAGATAGGCCAGTATGTTGCGCAGATGCTGCTGTGCCATGGAGGTGCCGAAAGCGCCCACTGAAACGCCCAGTATGCCGGCCGGCTTGCTTGCCCACACGCTTTGACCGTAGGGGCGCGAAGCGTGGTCGAGGACATTCTTGAGCACGCCGGGAATGGAACGGTTGTATTCGGGGGTGAGGAAGAGCAGGCCGTCTGCTGCGGCAATGTCGGCTTTCAGACGCAACACGGATGCTGCCGGTGTGGCATCGTCATCCTGATTGTAGTGCGGCAGGTCGTCGATTTTCAGTTGGGTGAATGAAAATTCAGGCGGCGCCAGTTTGATTATGGCGTCTGCCAGCTTACGGTTGAGCGAATCCCGGCGCAGACTGCCGACGATAACGGCAATTCGATATTGGTGCATGACGATTTCCTGTCTTGATAATGGTTGAGTTTGAATAGGCTATTGTTGTGGTGGCGGTAGGTCAGCTTATGCTTGCGCTGCCGCTCCCCACATATAAGCATCCATGGCCAGGCTGCCATAGGTAAAGTAAGGGCAGCAACGTTTGGATTTGTCACCGTCTGCCGCACCGAGCGCAACAAACAGCGGCAGGATGTGTTCCTCCGACGGATGCGCTTCGGCACCGTAAGGTGCAGTGCGATATGTCAGCAATGCCGTTTCGTCATGGGCTTCCAGCCGGTCAGCTATCCAGTCGGTAAAGATTTTTGCCTGGGGCAGCGGCGTTGTGGCGTTTTCCGTTTGCCGATCCAGCCAGCCGAAGTTATGCGTGATCGCGCCCGATGCGATGATGAGTACGCCTTCATCGCGCAAGGCTGCCAGAGCATGCCCGATTGCTGCATGCGATACGGTACTGGCGGTGCGATCCAGCGAAAGTTGCACGACCGGGATGTCGGCTTGCGGGTACATGACCGACAATGGTACCCAGGCGCCATGGTCCAGCCCGCGGCCCGGATGCAAGTCGGATGCGATATCCGCAGCAGACAGTAGCGTGGCGACGCGTTCAGCCAGCGCCGGCGCGCCGGGCGCAGGATATTGCATGTGATAAAGCGTCGGTGAAAAACCGGAGAAATCGTGCAGGGTCACTGGTGCGCCGGACAAGCTGACTGTCGGTTTGCGTGCTTCCCAGTGTGCCGATATCACCAGGATAGCGGCAGGTTTGGGCATCTGCTGGCCGAGCCGGCGCCAGCAGGCCACGGTTTCAGGTGCATGCAGCAAGGCATCCGGAGCACCGTGAGACACAAATACGACAGGCATGCGTGCCGACACGTCAGTCTCCTTATTCCTTGACGGCTTCAACAGCGATGCTGAGCGTAACGTCATCGGAAACATACGGTGCGTACTTGCCCATATTGAAATCGGAGCGTTTGATCTTTGCCACTGCATTGGCGCCGATGGCATCCTTCTTCAGCATGGGGTGAGGCATTTCCTGGAACGACGTAATGGTCAGGGTGACCGGTTTGGTTACGCCCTTGATGGTCAGGTTGCCGTCGACAGACACCGGCTTGTCACCGTCGAATTTGACGCCGGTGGACTTGAAGGTGATGTAGGGATAGTCGATGGTGTCGAAGAAATCGGCGTCCTGGATATGCTCATTCAGCAGCGAGAATCCGGTGTTGACCGATTTTGCATTGATGGTTACGTCCACCGAACCGGTTTTGGCTGCACGGTCGATGACGATCTTGCCGGTAGTCGTGTCGAAACTGTGGATCTGGTTGGAATAGCCGAAGTGGCTGTATTCGAAGCGCGGCGCGGTATGCGTGGTGTCGATGTCGAAAGTCTCCGGTGCGGCAAAGGCACTGGCGGCGATGGATGATAAAGCGATGATCAAGGCTAGTTTTTTCATGGTGAGGCTCCTGTGTTATGGTAAATGGATGAAACTTACTGCTTCTTGCCGGTAGCCGTTGCTACCAGCTTGAACCTGATTTGCACTTCGTTGGCGACTGTGCCGAAGTCGGCCCACATGCCTTCGCCGATAGCGTAATCGGCGCGTTTCAGTATAAAGCTGCCTTCGAATACGCCGTTGCTGCCTTCCTGATGAAATGTGGCCGGAGTGCTGGTTGCCAGGGTTTTGCCCTTGATGGTCATTTTGCCGGCGATCTCGAAGTGGTTGTTGCCTAGGGGCTTGACCGAGGTAGAAACGAAATGGGCAACGGGATAGACTTTGGTATTGAACCAGAGCTTGTCGGCTACGGCATCGTTGGCTTCTTCCGAACCGGCATCGATACTGTCGAGCGCGATGTCGATGGATGCCTTGGCAAGCGTTGGGTTCGCCGGGTCGAAATCGATCTGGCCGGTGTAGCGTTTGAAGCTGCCGGTCACCGGCACATTCATTTGTTTGAAGATAAAAGACACGGCGCTTTTGGCGGCGACAAGCTGATTGAATTCGGTCGCGTGCGCAGGGATGACAGTCACAGCAGCAATTGCAGCGATCAGTAATCCGATTTTGTTTGAGGTGAGCTTCATGGAAATTCTCCTGAGATAATTTGCTGTGTCGCAGCGTGTGTATTAATCGATGGATGCACTTTACACAAATTTATAGGCAGATAATAGGCTACAATTTGCAAAATATTATTGCTATTATTGCAACAATTGATTGGGTACGCTATGGACAGACTAGACAGCATGCGACTCTTTTTGCGGGTTGCCGAATTGGGCAGTTTTTCTGCAGTAGCGCAGCAGCTGAACGTGGCACGGTCGGTGGTCACGCGCCAGATAGCGGCACTGGAAGCGCATCTGGGTACAAAATTGATTGCCCGCAGTACGCGCCGCCTGAGCCTCACTACGGCAGGGGCGGGGTATCTGGAGAAATGTCGGGAAATACTGAATCTGGTGGAAGCCGCTGAAGCCGGTCTGACCGATGACACCCAGGCGCCGCGCGGTCACATACGCATTACGCTGCCGTTTTCATTCGGCATTCATCAATTGATGCCCATGTTTGCGGATTTCATGACTGATAATCCGGAGATTGCCATCGAGCTGGAGTTTAACGATCGACGCGCCAACCTGATCGAAGGCGGCTTCGATCTGGCTATCCGCATTTCCGACCGGCTCGACCCCGGTGATGTGGCGCGCAAGATCGGCAAAAGCCACGGTGTCGTCGTAGCGTCGCCCGAGTATTTGCTGCGTCACGGCCGTCCCATGCACCCGAGCGAATTGATCCGGCACGAATGTTTCAGTTACCTGCTTGCCACGCACTTGAGCTGGGCATTTGTCATCGATGGCGAAATACAGTGGTTTCCGATTTCCGGGAGGTTGCAGGCCAATAGCGGCGAGGCCTTGCTTGCCGCAGCAATGCGCGGATTGGGAATTAGCTATGCACCTACTTTCATGGCCGAACAGGCGGTACGCGAGCGTCAGCTGGAAATAGTGTTGCCGGAGTTTGCTTCCCCGGAGCTGGGGATTTATGCGGTATTCCCGGGTAACCGCTATGTCCCGCATCGGGTCAGAACGCTGGTCGAATATCTGGCGCAGCGGCTGGGTTCAAAACTGCCTTGGGATGAGATTTTGCAAATGGGGCAGGGATGACAGTCACGCGGCAGTTCCTGTCATATTCATGCAGCTGCGCGTAACGGCGCCACATGCTGGCGCGGCGCTTGTTGCGCTTGCCAGAGATCATATGCGGCCTGCATTCTGATCCATAAGCCGGGTGGCTGTCCGAGCGCTTCCGACAGTTTAAGATCCATTTCTGCAGAAATGCCGGATCGGCCATTCAGTACCTTGGAAAGATGAGGACGGGAAATGCCGAGATGCGCGGCGAATTGCCCCACCGTAAGGCCAAGATCAGGTAATACGTCTTCTTTCAAAATTTCACCGGGGTGAGGCGGGTTGTGCATGCGCATAATATTCTCCTAATGGTAGTCCAGATAATCAAGCAATTCCGCTTCTCCTTTGTCGAATCGAAAGATTACCCGCCAGTTTCCGCTTACCGTCACAGCCCAGTAGCTGCCTAGCTTGCCAGTAAGTTTGTGCAACTTAAATCCTGGCATATTAACCTGTTCGATCACCGAAGATGCATCCAGAACACCGAGAATGCGATTTAACCGGGGTGCCTGCTCTGGCTGAATACCGGCCTTTGATCCCGTTTCAAAGAAAGATTTTAACCCTGCATGACGAAAGCTTTTAATCATGATAAATTGTAATCTGTTAGATTACAGATTACAATCCTCTTGTGATTTGATTGAAAGATATTCTGTATTCTGACTACTCGACTTGAACAATATGCATCTGATCAACCTCAGTGTTATCTCCGAGATCCATCACCGCATCCACTGCATATACCGCGCCTTTCGGCACAATTAATGCATCAACTTCATCATATTCAACACCCGGTTCTAGTTCATAACCATCAGGGTTTTTTTAATACATTAATCTTGTGTACTTCCGATACTTTATCTAAATCAACTGCTCCAGGCTTATAGTCGTCAGGGAATTTTCTGACTGTGAGCACAAGGCCCTCTTTACCCGGTGTTACAAGCGCTTAACCAATATTTTAGGTTTTATATAGAAGAGAATCTACGAGTGATTTTCGGCCAGTCATCCCGGCGAATTTGCACTTCGTATTTCTTGGTTGCTTTTCTTTGTTTGATCGTTGCCTCATTTCCACATCATTGTGGCGATTTTGTGGCAAGACAGCTTTGATTTAGGAGGACAGAAATCGATAGTGCTTAAAAGCATTATCGATCAATGTCTTAAATTGGTGGGCGATACTGGGTTCGAACCAGTGACCCCTGCCGTGTGAAGGCACGCCTGTGATCATAACCATACAGGTAAATGAAACAATGGCCTCTATCACGATCCGCAATCTGGGATTGAACATTCCAGAGGGCATGATTGATCGGATCTTCGAATATGGGTTATCAGACCAGCAGGGTTCGGGCGCTAATGGCAGTCGAGGTCAGGGGGTATTCGTGGACAGAACTTACATGGCCAGGATGGGCGGCACCATTACCGCGCAGAATGAAGTAGATGGAGTAAGCTTTGTGTTGATTCTAGTTTGGGTGTTATAAATTTAGCCAACCTGACAAACACCCCAAAACGAATACTTGTATTGACGTAAAATGCGCTGCAATATAATTACGAAATATAAAGCCACTTGGCATGTTTATTTTTAAACTGGTTGATTAATAGGCAGTCTTAAGGTTACGCATGTGCCTGCATGGCCTGAGTCTATATTAATTTCAGCACCGATTGATTCCGCCCGACGCATCTGGTTGGAAAGTCCTTTACCCCCATTCTTCAGCGCATGTTCTACCGAAAATCCCTGTCCGTTGTCGCAAATGGTCACCAATACAAAATCTCCATCAACAGCGGTTGATACACTGATTTCGGTAGCTTGGGTGTGTTTAATAATGTTGGTGAATGCTTCTTGCAGGATACGTAAAATATGTAGCGAATTTCTCGGATCCAGCCAATCCAGTGCTGGCACAGTTACAACTGCCCAGCGCAATGCAATGCCCGTGCTTTCCAGGCGAGGCCCTAAACGAAATCGTAATGTTGCCAGCAATAACAATAAGTCCGCTTCCACTGGCTCCATGGAATCAATCGACAGCTTAAGATCGTCAATACAGCCTTTGAGCACTTGCACAATCTCTGTTTCATTGAGCTGACCATGTTCAACAACGCGTAATGCACTAATCAGTGATGAGCCTAGGCCATCGTGCATATCTTGTACGATACGTTGACGTTCTCGGGCCAGCATTTGACGCTGTTCAATCTCGCGCAGGCGGCGATGACTTTCCTGTAACTCAGCATGTTGTGCCTGTAGTTGAATTTCCAGATCGAAATTTTGCTGTTTGATCGTCTCGATTGCGCCGATATAGCGACGGAATAAAATAATCATGAAAATCACATATGCACTGATATTGGAGTAAGGCCCAAGATAAATACTCTCGATGCTGACGTAGTTATTCTGTAACAGCCAATCATACATGCCGAACAGCATGCCCATTACTCCCCAGGCGGCCAGCAGCAAGCCATCACGGGATTTTGCCAGCCGTGAATTTCGCCACCCGACCAGCGCGATAGTTGCGCCCATGATCAACAAGAGCAGATATGCCAGTGATGCGATTACATACGCATTTTTCAACATGGATAACCAGGGCAGGGTAAGCAAGCCAACAGCTAGCGTTATCCCAGCCACCAGACGGTTTAACCACTGTTGCGGTCGGCCATGTAAGTAGTTCAGGAACACATGCACCAATGCAACTAACCAGAACAGTGAATTAATTGTCAGCCAGCTAAACCATGCATCGGGGACGGGTAGCCGCTCTGTACCCAGGTAATAATGCATGCTACGCAGGTATGCGACCAACGATACGCAAAAAAACAATACATACAGACGC
Organism: Sulfuriferula sp.; assembly: GCA_031291235.1. Lineage (GTDB taxonomy): Bacteria > Pseudomonadota > Gammaproteobacteria > Burkholderiales > Sulfuriferulaceae > Sulfuriferula. The sequence continues at coordinate 71,950 of JARLJL010000006.1, read as the reverse complement.
TCATGGCGTTGCTTAAACCACACGAATAATGAAAATAGACCGACTGACAAAAAGGCAGCGCTGCTCATGAACGGCAATTGAACCTGTAGCAGGTAACGCAGGTGGTAACGCCAACTTAATGCATCTTTTTCTCCTAACCAGATGGAAGAAATCCCGCCACCTGAACTGCGTGGTCGTTCTATCCGTATAAATATCGCGTGCGGCGTGACTGTGCCTGCTGTTTCATCCAAGGGTACCCACAAGGGCGTATTCCAGCCATTCCATGCCATACTGGCATGTGATTGGTAGAGCAGGTGACTATCGCCATATATTGCAATCTGTCCATCCGTTTTCCATCGGGGTATATATAGATAACGTGGAGCAATAGTGTGAGGCAGTTCAGGTACCTGTAGTCGATACCAAGTGACGACTGTCAGCGGCTTTAATGGGTCATCGTTAATATGGGTAGGGATGAGTAACGGTCGCAACGCATGGGGCAGGCCGACTGTCTGCCATGTACCGTGTAAATCTGCCGGGTTAACGCTATAAGGCGGTGGCGTATAGCCGTAATCTGTGATAGCCCAGGTTTGCGCTGAGATGAAATGCAGTGGTTCATCGGCTTGTGCCGATGGCTGCCATAGTGCCGCACACAGCATCAGGAACCATAGTGTTAACCCCTGATAGACTTGCACCGCAATTTCAGCCATTCAATAAGCCTTGATTGCGTGCTTCATAAATTGCTTCTGCCTTGGAATTGACCTCAAGTTTGGTATAGATACGCCGCACATAGGTAAGTACTGTGTGACGGGAGACAACTATCAGTGCCGCAATTTCGTCAGCAGTAAATCCGCGGGTGATATATTCCAGCACCTCCTGTTCGCGTGCTGACAATGTCGTACTGTGTTTGGAAGTGGTGGGCTGTTTAGGGGCGTTATCCTGCCGAAAGCGTGTCAGGATTTGCCGTGCAATTAGCGGGCTAATGGGACTGCCGCCGTGGTATAGGCTGCGGATTTCAAAAACCATGCGTGTCGGCTCACTGTCTTTGAGTAAATAACCCGACGCGCCTGCTTCCAGCGATTGCATGACATGCATCTCATCACCGAAAGTCGTGCTCACCATGATGTTACAGGCAGGGAGTTTTGTATGCGCTGCCTTGATCACGTCTATCCCGGAACCATCTGGCAGCCCTAAGTCAATCAGCAATACATCAATCTGCGCTGTTTCCAGTTCCTGCAAAGCTTGCGCTCGTGTGCTGGAGATAGCCGTCAATTGCATGTCGGCTGCGGCCTCAATAGCCGCTATCAAGGTTGCTTGAAAATCAACATCATCTTCTACCAGCATCACACGAATCAGCGTGCTGTTTGAGGGTTGTCGCATAAAAATCCTTATGGCTAATGGTTTGCTCAGCGACAACAGCACAGGCGCAAAACAGAGGTAATAGTGCCACAGTTTTGTAATCGCCTCGTCACTAGTTCTGGGGACATACAGTTAGGGACTGCGTTGATAAAATCCATTAAGCCATATTCCTTATAGCAATTGTGCTTTTTAGGCTGATAGGGTTCTGAAATGATTAGGTGTATTTCGCACCTATGGGGGTTAAATTTTGTATTTATTAAGTCGTGTAGAGCCCTGGTCAGTGTTGCAGATGCTTTCCATATCCATGGTGAACCGGAATCCATTACTTATGGCAGCGCGAGGTTTGTTAAAAAAATCAGCGGCAGTAATGGCTTATATCGCGTTAAGTTATTGTTTTATCATGGGCACGATGATGCCCAATGTCGCATTTGCGCAAACCCAGGCCGATATTGATGCCGCGCAACGTCAGGTTGAAATCATACAGCAGCAGGAACAGCAGCGTATTCAGCAGGATCAGGAAGCGGCGCGTCGCCGCAGTGAGCACGTCAACGGCATGGATACGCAACCACTGGTGCCGAAGATTGCGGTGCCGGGTATCGGAGCAACTTGTCGCGATATTAATGAGATCACGATCAAGGATGCGCCGCACCTTTACAGTTCGGTGCGCAAACAGATTAATCGCGAATTTGCCGGCCGTTGCCTCAACGTGGGGGATATTGAACGCATCCTGACCATTATCACCAAGGATTATATAGATCGTGGTTATATCACCACGCGCGCTTACTTGCCGCCACAGGATTTGAGCAAGGGGCATCTTGAGATACTTGTCATTGAAGGAACAGTAGAAAAAATACTTATTCAGGATGGTAATAGCAAAAGCATTTCTATCAGGAACGTGTTTCCTGGCATTGAAGGTAATGTGCTTAATTTGCGGGACCTGGAACAAGGTATAGAGCAGATCAATCGGCTGATATCCAATAATGCCAGGCTCGATATTCAGCCTGGAGAAAAGCCAGGTGAGAGTACCGTCGTAGTTAATAATCAGCCACAGCCTCGGCTCCACCTGAGTTTGTCGTTAGATAATCAGGGGCAGAGTGCTACAGGTAAGCAACAGACTGGGATAACAGGCAGTGCGGATAACCTGTTGGGCTTTGACGAAAATGTCTCGCTGACTCACCGAGAGTCCACGCCTGGTGATCCAGCGAGTAAATTTGCCAGAAGCGACAACTTGAATATCAACATCCCATTCGGCTATAGCACATTGTCGCTGGGCAGCAGTTATTCGCAATACGCCTCCACCATACTGCTGCCGAGCGGGCTCACGCTGGTGTCCAGCGGTAATAGCAAATATGACAATGTCCGCCTTGATCGCGTGGTATACCGCAGTCAGGTGACGCGTGCCTCTCTGGCTGCGACCTTGACCACCAAGGAATCCAATAATTATCTTGACGGACAGTATCTGGGCGTCAGTAGCCGCAACCTGACGACGCTGGATATGGATGGCACGCTGAATACTGCGCTGGCGGGTGGCGTGATCTCGGTCAATCTTGGCTATACGCGAGGCTTGAGCGCCATGGGTGCGTTGCAGGATCCTGATGGTCTGCCCGATTCGGCACCGCATGCCCAGTTCAGCAAATTCAAATATGGATTCAACTATTCCCGTCCTTTTCGCGTGTTGAATAAGGACCTGAGTTTTACCAGTCAACTAACTGGGCAAGCATCCAATGAAGTGCTGTATAGCACCGAGCAAATTCTGATTGGCGGTTTGTACTCCGTACGAGGTTTTGTCAACAACGTACTCTCTGGCGACGATGGCTACTACTGGCGCAATGAAGTTTCGCTGTACCAGCCTATGAGTATCGGTAGTGAAATGATTTCCAGCCGCCTCTACGTCGGTTATGACACGGGCGCGGTCAGAAATAGCGATCCGACTATTCCGCAGGGGCATCTGGCGGGCATGGCTGTGGGTATATCAGCCAACTGGCGCGGCGCTACCTGGGACTTTTTCAATACACGGACGCTCAGTTTGCCCAGCAGCATGACCAAGGAATCCAGTCAGACCTGGTTTCGCGTTGCTTACTCATTTTAGGAAAACACCATGAACCATATCTATCGCCTAGTCTGGAATGAATGCACTCGCACTTGGGCAGCCGTAGCCGAAACATCGCGTTCTCGTACCAAAGGCAGCGGTCGTGCAGCCCGCAAAGCCTTGCTTGCCACATTGATTGCATCGGGATTCGTGGCTGCTCCAGCTTCGGCGGTCGAGCCCGCCACGACGGTAGTGGCTGCCAGTGGTAATACGAGTGCGTATATATCCGCCAATGGCGTGCCCGTAGTCAATATTGAGACCGCCAACGCAGCGGGGCTCTCGCACAATTATTATACGAATTACAATGTTGGCGCGAATGGCATGGTGCTCAACAACGGCAACAGCAGTGAGCTCATGCGTCAGTCGCAGCTGGCCGGGCAAGTGGCGTTCAACCCTAATCTGGGAAAACAGGCCACTGTCATTCTGAACGAGGTTGTATCTACCAATCGCAGTGTGCTCGCTGGCTATACTGAAGTGCTGGGTGGCAAGGCGGATGTCATTGTCGCCAATCCGAATGGCATCACTTGTAATGGTTGCGGATTCATTAACACCGATCGCGCCACGCTCACCACTGGTACATCCAATATAGCAAGCGACGGCAGCCTTACTGGGTTTACCGTCAATCGTGGCGACGTATTGATACAGGGCATGGGGGCTGATGCCAGCGCCCAGCAGATTTTTGATATTGTCGCCCGCTCGGTAAAAGTGGACGGTAAAATCGCGGCGGCTGCAGCAGGTAGCCTGGGTGTGACGACAGGTAACAATGTCTGGAACTACGCGGGTAGAAATGTGACTGGTACGGTTGCAGGCAGCGGTGCAGCGCCATCTTATGCATTCGATTCCACGGTGCTGGGCGGCATGTATGCAGGGCGTATCCGCATCATCGCGACCGAAGCCGGGGTCGGTGTCCGCATGCTGGGTGAAGCGGCAGCCAGTGCCGATGATTTCATTCTGACCAGCGCCGGCAAGATAGAAATTCAGTCTGCGCTAAGTGCTACACGGGATGTGAGCATTGCCTCAACGTCTGCCAGCGGCAATCAGGATTTGTTTTTGAACGGTTCGGGGATTTCAGCAGGTCATGATCTTGCCTTGTCTGCCAGCAGCGGTCAGGTTGCACTCACTGGCGGGCAGCTGTACGCAGCAAACAATCTCATACTGACAGGCGCGACCATGAGCGATGTTTCTACGGCAGGCGATACCCGTTTTGCCGCAGTCGATAATGCACTCGTTACCACTGGCGCAGCCGGTATTGATGGTAGCGTCTGGGGTGCAGGCGGTGCGCTGTCAGCAAATGTTGATAGCCTGTCGATCGGCAACAACGGCGCGACGCTATACGCAGGTACGACACTGGCGTTAACGGCTGCGCACGACCTCACGCTGGCTACTGCAGCTGTTCATGCTGTCGGCGACATGAGTCTGGCATCCGCTTCAGGCAATATCAGCACTGCGGCGGGCGCTGCGCAAGGCATGGAAAGTACGGCAGGCAATCTGAGTTTGACGGCTGGTAACGGTCTAGATAACGCCGGCACGATTTCGTCGAATACAGGCAGCATCACCGCGCGCATCAATGGCACACTCAGCAACAGCGGCACCTTGCATGCAGGCACCACGCTGGATATCGCAGACCAGAATGCTAGCAGTAGCGAAGCAGTAATCAACAGCGGTACGCTGATTGCCGATGGCAGCTTGATTGCGTTGATGCAGGATTTGACTAACCAGTCCAACGCTGTTGTCCAAGGTACAGGCAGCATGAATCTTAGGGCAACGTCGGGGGTAAGTAACGACGGTGTGATGCAAAGCGACGGCGCGCTCGGTATCGTAGTGGGCAGTCCTGTTGCCATGTCTAGCATCACCAATACGGGCAAAATACTGGGCGCGGGCGATGTCAGCCTGACATCGAACTACGGCTTTTTTAATGTGGTTAACAGTGGTTTGTTGCAAAGCGCAGGGATATTGACGGTTGGCAGTACGGGAGTGCGCGTTCTTGAGCTGGATAATACTGGCGCGATAGTCGGTCGCAGTGTCGTTATGGCGGGTAATGTATTTAACAACACGGGATCGTCCGCCAGCGTGCTGAGTACAGCGGCGGGTGGCGGCGATGTTAACCTTGATTTTACGGGGCTAATCAGCAACGATGGCGTGTTGCATGCCGACCATACCTTGGCTGTCACGGCGGGCGGTGTCAGCGCATCATCCACCAGCGGCATTTCGTCGGACAAGGGCGATCTGAGCATGACATCGACGGGTAATATCAGCAACAGCGGCTGGTTATACACCAACAGCAACATGGCCTTGAACGCAGATGGGCACGAGATTCGCAATACTGGCTCTGGCGATATCGAAGCGACTGGTCAGGCGGCAGGCAGCACAGGTGCGATTACCTTTAATGCGGGCACCACTGGCAGCTTTTTCAACGGCAATTACATCAAGAGCGCAGGCAATCTGGCGATTACAACGGGCAGCTTTATTAACCAGGCGGGCGATGTCCTGCCCAGTATCGTAGAAGGGCCGCTGGTTTATACAGGTCTCATTAGTCAGATTGGGGATAGTGGTAACTTTGACTGCAACTCAGTTGGCGCATCATGTGCTCATAGCCGTTTATATCAATATACTTTCACTTCCGATCAGTCTTATGCAGCCGGATCTACGCCAGGCAGTCCCGCCCAATTACTGTCGACGGGCGATATCACCCTTAATTACAACACCACTGCAGTCAATACCATGTCCGTCATCTCGGGACATAATGTCAGCATTACTGGCGTGGCTGGTGCATCCAATTTTGAAAACAATGACATCGGGCTGAAGCAGAAGACCTACTATCGGCTGGTGTGGATTCGTTCTGGAAGTGATCAATTTGACTACATCCCAGTTAATTCCAGTCAGTACGAGTCAGGTATAACTAATGCGAATGCGAATGAACCCAGTGATTTCTGGCCAACTCAGCAATATGGTAGCGGGAATCCTGATGATGCGGTTGAGGTAGCGTTTATGAAAACGGGTTATGCCCAGTTAGGCGGCTACATATCGTTGCCTGGACAGCCCGCAACCAGCGCGGGGATTTATGCCAGTGGTGCCTTTACCTATGCGGGTCCGGGCATTACCTTGAAGGCTACGTCGCAATATGTGCCACCTAGCGCACCGACCACTCAGGCGGCGACGGGTGGGCTGACCAATAATACGAGCGTGGTTTATCAGGGGCTGAATTTATCCCTGCCTACCAATCCCAATGGTTTGTACATCGTCTCCCAGAATCCTGATTCGGCTTATCTGGTTGAAACCAATCCGCTGTACGGCGCAGGTAGTGGCGTAGGTTCCAATTATCTGCTGCAGGTATTGGGATTCGATCCCGCCCAGCTACAAAAACGGCTGGGAGATGCCAATTATGAAACGCAACTGGTGAGCAATCAGTTGCTGGCAAAGACCAATAATTACATCCTGCAAGGCTACGCGACCGAAGCCGACCAGATGAAAGGGTTGATGGATAACGCGGTCAGCCAACATGCTGACCTGGGTTTGACGGTTGGTACTGCGCTGACCGCAGATCAGGCCAGTCGGGTCACCAAGGATATGGTGTGGTTGGTCAGCACGGTGGTAAATGGGCAAAAAGTGCTGGCGCCAGTGGTTTATCTGTCGGCTGCCACTCGTGAGATGGTACTCAGCGGCAGCGTGATTGCTGCGCATGATGTTTCCATTAACGCGCAAAGGCTGACCAATACTGGCGGCACTATTCAGGCTGCCAATACGCTGGTGGTTACCACCAGTGGCGATATCACCAATACCAGCGGCAAGATACTGGGTGGCGATGTCAGCCTGAAGTCCACGGATGGCAGTATTGTTAACCAGACTACAGCAGAGTCTTTTGGTAATGACACAACTGGTCGTACGGTGATAGGCGACACCGCGACGATTGCTGCCACTGGCAATTTGAACATCAATGCGGCCAAGGATGTCAGCGTAATCGGAGCTGTGGTCAAGGCTGGCGGCGACGCCAGTATCGCAGCTGGTCATGACGTGGTGTTCGATACTATTCAGGACAAGACTGCCGTCACCACTGCGGGTTCGAGCAGCGGTACCTTCAGCAGTAGCAGCTGGTCGAAAAACGAGGTCAATACCAAGCAGATAGGTTCCAGTCTCGATACGGGCGGCAATCTGAGTATCAAAAGCGGTAACGATGTGACCGTGGCGGGCAGCAAGGTCAACGCTGGTGGCAATGTGGCGGTGGATGCGACCAATAACCTGAACGTGATAGATCGTCAGGATGTGAATCAGGTCACCACCACGCATTCATCGTCCAGTACTGGCGTGAGTGCGAGTGGCAGCAGCGTTAGGGTGAATTCCACGACCAAGAAAGAGACGGTGAAAACAACGACAGGTACCAGTGTCGGCTCGTCTATCAGCTCGGGTGGCGATATGAGCCTCAAGGCGGGCAAAACTGTCACGGTACAGGGTTCGGATATTGCGGCCACTGGCGACCTGGACGTGACTGGCAAGGATGTCCAGGTGCTGGCGGGTCAGAACACATTTGACCAGACCATAGATACCAAGACCACGACTGTGGGTATGTCAGTTGGCGTTGATGTCAGCGCAATCAGCAAGGGGATAGACATGGCCAAGGGCAACAAGCCTTCTGCTGCCGATATCGCCAAGCTGGGTGCAGCAGCCTATGGGGCGCAGGGCGTATCTGTCGGCGTGAGCTCGACCACGACCACGACCCATTCGCAACAGTCGGACTCAACGGCGCGCGTGTCCACCTTCAGCTCGGCTGGTAAAGCCAACGTCACGGCGCAAAATACAGCTACCTTTGAAGGCACGCAAGTCAATGCTGGCGGCGATATCAATGTCAAAGCGACTGACGTTAACATGGTGGCGGCACGCAATACCAGCAGCTATACGTCGGAGAGCAACACCACGGGCATGAATGCTTCTCTGTCAACCGATCCGTCAGCGGTTGCCCGCAAAGCAGTCGCCGATAACGCGTATTCGGGCGGTGGCGGCGGTGTGACGCTGGCTACGGTCAAGAATACACAGACTAATACCGCTGATAACAGCGATACGGGAACGGTCAGCAGCTTTAATTCTGGCGGTAGCGTGACGCGCACGGCGAGCAATGCCATTAACGATCAAGGTACGCAGATCGCTGCAGTCGGGGATTTCAATCAGTCCGCCAAGACCATCAACATGGTCGCCTCAACCGATACGAGCAGCCATGTCACGACTGAAGTGACCAATACGGGTACGCTTGGCGTCAGCGTCAATTTCGAGCCGGTCAAGGCGATTAACGACTTGAAGGGCGGCGATCCGCGAGCGTTGGCAGGTCTGGCCAGCGGGCCGACGCTGGGCGTTGATGGTGAATATGTCCGCAACGACAATACCGCACGCAGTGGCTCGACTACGGCAGTGGTGGGCAATGTCGTCGCGGGTGGCAGTATCAACAGCGCGTCGAGCGGCACAACGACACTGCAGGGTACCAATCTGATCAGCAAAGGCGACACGACCATCGCCGCACATGATCTTGTGGTAGCCGCGGCTGCCGACACTCAGAGCAGCAGTAATAACGGGAATACGGAAACGGTTGCGGCCAGAGGCGATGTGGGTGTTTCAGGCAAACCAGGTGCTTCACTGTCGGGGACGTATGCCACCAACCAGGATCAAAGTAACGCCAGCCAGGCGGTGACAGGAGCGATTATCTCAGGCGGTAATTTGACTATTAAAACCACGGGTGATGCCAGCTTCGAGGGTACGACCATACAGGCTGCCAAGGATGCCAGCATTGCAGCAGGCGGCAGCATTAGTATGACAGCGGCTAAAGACACCAGTGATACATCGTCGTCGAACAAGAGTCTGACTGTTGGCGTTAGCGCCAGCAAGGGCGGCAGTAAAGGCGCTTCGGTTGGGGTGACGGACGATAATGCGCGCGCCAGTAGCTCGGATGCGGTAATCGGCAGTATCGGCGCGGGGAATAATCTGACTATCAGCGCCGGCAAAAATGTGACTTTTGAAGGCACGGACATTAGTGCGGGCAAAGACGCCTCGATCTCAGCGGTGGGGGCTGTCAACATGTTGGCTGCAACCAGCACCAGTTCATCAGACAGTCAGTCGGTTTCTGTAGGCGTGTCAGCCAGCCAGGATAAGACCTCTCGCCATGGTGGCGCGACAGTGGGGGTGGCCTTGGCTAAAGCGGATTCTACCAACCAGGATGGATCCAGTATCGCTGTAGGTGGCAATCTGAATATCAAGTCGGGCGGGGTTACCACGATGCAGGGTACACAGGCGGATGTCGGCGGTAAAGCCAGTATTGATGCAGCAGGTGGGGTGGTCAAGCAAGATGCAATCAACGAAAGCAGCTCATCGGGTCTGAAAGTATATGCAATGGCGCAAGTGGGTAGCAAGCGTAACGGCGGCGATGCAGCACCTGCGGAAAACACACTGACCGGCTCGAGTAGTAATGCGGTGACGGAAGCAGCTGCTCCAGTGGTGAAACCTTCTTTGCTGGACTCGGTTAAGAGCTATGCTAAACAAGCTGGCGCAGCGGCGGTTTCAGCTAAAAATGCAGCCAAGCAGAAAAAGAATAGTTCAAGCTTCCCGTTAGCGGTCGTGACCAAGTCTGATAGCTCGGACAGCAGCTCGACAGCTGTCGATATTCGTGAGGGAGCAGCAGCCAATGTCAGTAAGTTGCCGCTGGTGGCCAATGTATTGACTCAACCTGCCGTAAGTGCTGCGATGGAACTCACTACGAGTTTGGCAGCACCGCTGGCACAATATGGTACACAGGCGGCTATCCCTGACAGCGTTAAGCGTGACATTTTGACTAAGGCTGGTACGCCAATACCAGCGGGTGCCAATCTGGATGACTTGCTCACCAAGACCTTGGCCGATGGTAAAGCCGCTGCAACAACCGGGTTAGCGGGCGCTAATATTACGCCTGAACAGCAAAGTGAACTACTGCAATCGATGGGGATGTCAAACTAGCAAATGAGAGGGGTTGGGTCCGGTTTAATCGCACGAGACCTTTGCAGTAAAGCATATTAAGGTCAGTTAATTTGCCGGATATCAATAAAGACACTTGCTTTTGATTCACATCACTTTAAATTGGCAGAATTTTCCAATTTAAAGTGATTTTTTGCCATTCCGGGTGCTGTTTTATAACCGTTCTTACTTTCATCACGGGTAAGAAACCACCGCTTAAACTGAAATAAATTCGGGCAATCCGTATTCGTCTGCAACTGACCAAACAAACACGTGAGTTGGCGCTGTTTAATCTTGCTATTGACATAAATTGCGTGGGTGTACGTGTACTGGATGTGGCACACAGCTCCAAAATCGCACCGCAAGTTTATACTTCACCCACAGTCTTTTCTGGAAATCGCCAGCGTTCGGTTTGGCTGAGATTCGGACGGTTGCATCAATAACAACGATAGTCAGGAATTCGCAGTCGTGAGGCGCCATTCATGTTTCAAGGCACCAGACACACGTAAGCAGTGGAACATCATTGGAATAGGTGATCTATGTTGAATAAATCAAAGCTGATAATGCAGTATTTATCCTCGACAAGGATTAAGTAAACAAAGTGGTGTTAATCGGGTTTCAACAACATGAGCAGGTTCAGCAAATGTTGTGGTTATCGAATAGCGATGCCAAAGGTGCCTGCAATTTAGGCTAATCAGATTGGTGGGCGATAGTGGGTTCGAACCACTGGCTTCCACCGTGTGAAGGTGGCACTCTACCGCTGAGTTAATCGCCCGAATTTGTTGTCATCTTGTATCACTGCCATGCAAACAGCGCAGGGAAAATCAGGGAAAATAATTATCTGATTGCAGATGATATTAGATTATTTGCAATTATATCTTTCGTTTATTATTCAAAGGATTAGTTAGTGCTTTCAGTAGCTTCCTGCGCCGTGTGAAGGCAGTGCTCTACCGCTGAGCTAACCGCCCTTTGAGAGGGGCGCATTTAATCATAATTACGCTACCTCGTCAAATGCTGCGAGTTGTTCAGTCCTCGTGATGCAATGCGACGATATGCTCCAGCAGGTTGCGTACCCGGATCATGGCGGCGTTGACGGTGGTTTGTATTTCGCTGCCGCTGATGGCGACTTTGCTGGTGCCGCGGCCTGCGGCATAGTTGGCGACTACGCCTATGGTGGCGTATCTCAGGTCCAGTTCGCGAGCGAGGCAGGCTTCCGGCATGCCAGTCATGCCGACCATGGTGGCGCCGTCGCGTTCCAGGCGGTTGATCTCAGCGGCGGTTTCCAGACGCGGTCCCTGTACACAAGCGTAAATGCCGTTGTCGATATACTCTTCCCCAGCATCGTCTGCCGCTGACATGATGCGTTTACGCATTTCCTCGCAATACGGTTCGGTGAAGTCGATATGGGTGACGGGGTGGTCGTTGTTGCCGTCGAAGAAGGTGGTCTTGCGCCCGTAGGTGTAATCGATGATCTGATGTGGGACAACCAGCTTGCCCGGGGTAAGATCTGCATGGATGCCGCCTACGCTGGCTACGGAAACGATGTGCGTGACATTCTGTTCCTTGAGCGCCCAGATGTTAGCGCGGTAGTTCACCTGATGCGGCGGTATGGTGTGTCCGTAGCCGTGACGAGCAAGGAAAACGACTTCATGTCCGCCGATATCGCCGAAAGTCAATGCGCCGGAGGCTTCGCCATAAGGTGTACGGGCGACCTGGCGATGGGTAATGGCGAGGTTGGCAAGTTGGGTGAGTCCGGTTCCGCCGATGATAGCCAGCATGGTTTATTCCTTGGTATCTGATGTGATTGCGCCGTTGCCTTCTATGAGCAACGGCGCAACGGATATTTCCGATTAAATGAAATGTTACGCCTGCTGTATACCCGCGATAAGCCACGGTGCGCTACGGTCGTTGGCAGGTTTCTGTATATGCCAGATTTCGTTGAATGGTTCCGCCGGCGCATTGGCTACTTCGCGGATCAGGCCGTGGAAACGTACGCTGACGATAATGTAATTGCCTTCGGTGGCGATGTCGAGCATGTCGGCATTCAGCAGGGTGACTTCGGTTTTTTGCGCAACATTGCCGCGTTCCTGGATTTGCATGCTGACTTCGGCGAATACTTCAGGCGTGGTGTATTCGCGAATGTCGTTCATATCGGCAGCGTCGTAAGCGGCTTGCAGGCGGATGAAGTGAGTTTTGGCGTCGCGTACGAAAGCGGTTTCGTCGAACCAGTCCGGACGGTTGCTAGCCGGAATGGATGCGGAGCCGCCGCTGTAGGCGTTATTGGCAGGAGCTGCCGTTTGTCCGTAAGCGCTATAGGCGGCAGCTTGCGGTTGCGCCCCGTTGGGGGTGCGGCGCAACATGCGCATTAGATAAAACGCGCCGATAGCCAATGCCAGCATGAACAGGATGTCCATGCCCTTGATGCCGTCGAAACCGTGGCCCATGAACATGGATGCCAGCAGGCCGCCTGCTGCCAGGCCGGCCAATGGGCCTAACCAGCGATTACCGGCCGGAGCCGGTGCTGCCGGCGCGCCTACCGGTGGGCGAGGTGCAGCTTGCTGGCCGATACTGGTACGCTGTTTGCCAAAGCTGGTGCCGCCGCCAAAGCGTTTGGCTTCGGCGTTTCCGGCTATCAGTGCCAGACTCAGGAATAAGGTTAATGCAATAGCGAATATTTTTCGCATAGTGAACTCCGGGTTAAAAACATTGGTGTAGCGATGTTGCCATGATAGCAACCGAATATGACATATGCTTATTCAAGATGTAGTCGATTCGCTCGTTTTCAAGGCGTAGATGGCCGGCAAATTGCGCCATGCGCCCGATACGTCCATGCCGCAGCCAAATACATAACGATTGGGTAGGGTGAGACCGATATAGTCGGCGTCGATGGGTTTGATTTTGCCGATGTTCTTGTTGGTCAGTACGGCGCAGCTTACTTGCGCGGCACCGAGGCCAAGCAGTTTTGCCTTGATGGCAGCCAGCGTGTGGCCTTCGTCGAGGATGTCGTCGAGCAGTAGTACATGGCGGCCCTGCACCGATTCGCGCGGCATGGCGATCCATGCGATTTCTTTGCCCGATGTTGCGTTGCCGTAGCGGCTGGCATGGATGTAGTCGCAATCCAGCGGGAAGCGCAGCAAGGGCAGCAGTTGTCCGGCAAACATCATGCCGCCGTTCATTACCGTAATGACGAGCGGATTCTTGTCGGTGTAATCGGCGGTGATGCTGATGGCGAGTTGGGTAATGGCTGCGTTGACGTCATCAGCAGAAAAAATGAGTTCGGCATCCTGGAGCACTTGCCAGGCATCGTGGGGTTTCAACATATCAGCTCCGTTGGCGGCGGGTTTCGTACAGGCAGATTCCGGCGGAAACCGAAACATTCAGGCTTTCCACCGTGCCGTACATGGGGATTTTGACCATGGTGTCGCAATGCTCGCGGGTCAGGCGACGCAAGCCGGTACCTTCGGCGCCGAGCACCCATGCGACCGAGCCGCTGACGTCGGCCTGGGCGATTTCGGTTTCGGCTTCACCGTCGGTACCGATGATAAATACGCCGTATTCCTTGATGTCGCGCATGGCGCGGGCGAGGTTGGTAACGGTCAGGTAGGGTACGGTATCCGCTGCGCCGCAGGCGACCTTGGCAACGGTGGGCGTGAGCCCGACGGCGCGATCCTTGGGAGCGATCACGGCGTTGGCGCCCATGGCGTCGGCGACGCGCAGGCATGCGCCGAGGTTATGCGGGTCTTGCACGCCGTCAAGTATCAGCAGCAGTAGCGGTCCTTGCAGGCCCTCCAGCACTTCATCGACGTGGCGCGGTTGCTGCACCATGGTCACGCGTGCGGCAATGCCTTGATGGCGCGGGCCGCCGGCGATACCGTCGAGGCGTTTGCTGTCGACCTGCATGATGCGCAGGCCGAGTTGTTTTGCGGATTCGATCAGGTCGCGCGCGCGGGGATCCTGCCGGGCGGCATCGACGTAAATTTCCTCAATGCTGGCCGGGTTGACGCGTAGCCGTGAAGTCACGGCATGGAACCCGTAAATTAAAATTGCTGCCATGTATTATTGTTCCTGTGTTATTTGCGCCGGCGCCGCGTTTTCTTCGCAGGTGCATCGCCGGAAGGCGTGGATTGTACGGCAGAGTGCTTGTTTTGCGTAGTTTTTTTCGCCGTTTTGGCAGCCGGTTTGTCGGTATGCTTGTGCGCGGTTTTGCCTGGCGCTCCGGCCATCGTTTTGCGTGCGCTGTTGTCCACGGTGGTCAGGCTGAAGTCGATGCGCGTGGTATCCAGGCTGACGCGCACGATTTTGACATGGACGCGGTCGCCCAGGCGGTAGCGTACGCCGGTGCGTTCGCCGAGTATCTGGTGACGCGTCTTGTCGAAGTGGAAATAATCGCTGCCGAGTTCGGAAATGTGCACCAGACCTTCTACATAAATGTCGTCCAGCGCGACGAACAGGCCGAATCCGGTGACGCTGGCGATGGTGCCGACGAATTCTTCGCCGACACGATCCTGCATGTAATAGCATTTCAGCCAGGCTTCGACGTCGCGCGTGGCGTCGTCGGCGCGACGTTCGGTCATTGAGCTGTGTCCGCCCAGTTCCACCCAGTTGCCCGGCACGTATTTTTCACCTTTGAGCGCGGCCTTGATGGAGCGGTGGACCAGCAAATCCGGGTAACGGCGGATCGGTGAGGTGAAGTGGGTGTAATGTTCGTACGCAAGTCCGAAGTGGCCGACATTGTCCGGGCTGTAAACAGCTTGCTGCAACGAGCGCAGCATCACTGTCTGTAGCAGTTGTGCATCGGGCCGCGGCTTGATTTGCTGCAGCAGCTTGGCGTAATCCTTGGCTTGCGGGTCGTCGCCGCCGGTGAGACCGAGGCCGAATTCCGACAGGAACTCGCGCAACGCGACCAGTTTTTCCGGGGTAGGGCCTTCGTGTATGCGATACAGCGTCGGGTGTTTCTGCTTCTTGAGGAAATCCGATGCGCAAACGTTGGCAGACAGCATGCATTCCTCGATGACGCGATGGGCGTCGTTGCGGGTGACGGGCACGATGCGCTCGATTTTTTTGTCGTCGTTGAATACCATCTGCGTTTCTATGGTTTCAAAGTCAATCGCGCCGCGCCGTTCGCGGGCTTTCAGCAGCACCTTGAACAATGTGTACAGGTTATTCAGCTGCGGCAGCAAATGGCTGTGTTCCTCGGCGTTTTCCGGGTGCTGCAGCCATTCCCATACCTGATTGTAGGTGAGGCGGGCATGCGAATACATGACGGCAGGGTAAAAGCGATAGCTCTTGACCGCGCCCATGGTGCCGATTTGCATGTCGCATACCATGCACAGGCGTTCGACTTGCGGGTTAAGCGAGCAGAGACCGTTGGACAGGGCTTCCGGCAGCATGGGAATCACGCGGCGCGGGAAATACACGGAATTGCCGCGGTTGTAGGCTTCCAGATCCAGCGGGTCGCCGGGCTGTACGTAGTGGGAAACGTCGGCAATGGCGACGATAAGGCGGAAACCGCCGTTTTCCGGTTGGCAGTACACGGCATCGTCGAAATCGCGCGCGGTTTCGCCGTCTATGGTGACCAGCGGCAGGTGGCGGATGTCTTCACGGCCTTCGTGATCCTTTTTGAGCACCTTTTTGGGCAGCTTTTTTGCTAGCGCTTCTACCGTATCGGGGAAAATATACGGCAGCGAGTGTTTGCGCAGCGCGATCTCGATTTCCATGCCGGGGTCGGCATAGCTACCTAATACTTCGATGATGCGGCCTACCGGTTTGTTGTATTTGGCGGGTTGCTCGACCAGCTCCACGCTGACGACTTCACCGGATTTGGCATTACCCTGACTGCCTGCAGGGATCAGGATGTCCTGGGTAATGCGCTTGTTTTCCGGAACGACCAGCATGATGCCGTGTTCGATCAGCAGGCGGCCAACAATATTGGTATTGGCGCGTTCCAGCACTTCGACGATTTTGCCTTCGCGCCGGCCGCGCCGGTCTACGCCGATCTCGCGTGCCATGACGCGGTCGCCGTGCATGGCTTTTTGCAACTCGCGCGGCGACAGGAACAAGTCCTCGCTGCCGTCTTCGGGCTTGAGAAAGCCGAAACCGTCCGGATGACCTTCGATACGGCCCTTGATCAGGTCGAGTTTTTCCACGACGCATAAATCGCCGCGCCGGTTCTGGATCAGCTCGCCGTCGCGTTCCATGGCGCGCAGGCGGCGTGCGAACAGATCGGCTTCCTCCGGGGTGATGCCGAGCAGGCCGCCCAGCTCGTCGCCGAGTAACGGTGTGCCGTGCTGGCGTAATACGTCCATGATGAATTCGCGGCTGGGCAGCGGGTTTTCGTAACGTTCACGTTCGCGTTCCAGATGCGGATCGCTCCAGCGTAAAGCAGTCGTTTTATTTGTTTTCTTGGTTTTTGTAGTAGTTTTCATTGACAAGTATCCTTGTTCATTTATAATGCGCGTCACTTAGCCCAGATGGCGGAATTGGTAGACGCGCACGGTTCAGGTCCGTGTGCCGCAAGGTGTGGAGGTTCGAGTCCTCTTCTGGGCACCATGTTTCGGAAATAGATCCATTAACAATTTGATTGTTAATGGATTTTTTTTCGTCTGTATGTTCATGTGGTTTTTAATCAATTACAGCCTCAGTTTCCGGCTGCGATAAGGGATAGTAGCGTATTTCAAATATTTGCTCGCAAATACGGGCTGACGATATACGCCGCATGGCAAGCGTACGGATAGCACGCGGCTCGAGGCATTATACCTAATTAGTTTGTCTTTACTGTAAAAGTATTCCGGCTGTGCGGACAGGATGCGCCATACGGCGCTGCCAGCGAAGCAATGGCCGCGCCTCGCGCAATCGGTTCGTAGTGGCGATTGCACGAGGCGCAGGTTGGTGCGGTACTGTTATTGTCTAGTTGCTGCCGCCAAGTACCTTGCCATTGACGGTGTCGCCATATTTGCAATCTTCGTCGTGGTATTCCTTTTTGGTCTGCGCTACGTCACCTGTGAAACGCGGGTCTTGAGGACGTTCATGCGACATGACGAAGGTAGCTACATCCCATGCTTGCTGATCGGTGAGCGTGTTGCCCTTGGATAAGGGCATGTTGGCCTTGATGAATGCTGCGGCATTATCTATCCGGTGCATGCCTGCGCCCCAATTGAACGATGTTGAACCCCATAACGGCGGGAATACTGTTTTGCCGTCGATGATTTTGCCTTCGCCGTCGACGCCATGGCATATCTGGCAGTTCTCGGCATAAACGGTTTTACCCCTGATAAAGTCGGGGGCGGCAGCCGCTTTGGCCAGCTTCGGATACCCTGCGCCTTTTAACGTTGCGCCGACAGGTGCGCCGCTGGATAACCAGTGCGCGTAAGTGACCAGCGCAATCATTTCCGGGCTGTCGATCGCCGGTGCTTTGCCGTTCATGCTGAATTTGAAGCAGCCCTGTATTCTTTGTCCCAAAGTATTGACCTTGTTGTTTTTGGTACGGTATGCAGGGTAGCGTACGTAAGCGCCCCATAATGGCGCCGAATCGGGCTTGCGGCCGGAAGCGAGGTGGCAGTTTACGCAGTTCAGGCTATTGCCGACATATTGCTTGGCATAATGTTGGGTATCGTCGAAAATATTTTTCCCCATGCGTATGGTACGGCCGTATTCATCGTCGGGAATGGTGGCTTCACTGGGCGGGGTGAAGACTGTTGCTTTGCTTTGGGGCGTACCGGCAGCTACGGACATGCCGGATACGGTAAGCATGGTTAAAGCCAGGGCGGTTGCGATGGTGTTCTTCATTTCTGATTTCCAATGGTTAAGGGTTGATTGGCAAGATAGGTAGAAACGGCTTTTACCTGATCGGCTGATAGCTTGCCGGCAACGGATTTCATCAATCCAATTGGGTCGTTGGCACGGGCGCCTGATTTCCATGCGCTAATCTGACTGGTTATGTAGGCGGCAGATTGTCCGGTAATGGCAGGAAAATCCGGGGCTATGCCTGCACCGTTAGCAGCGTGACATTGAAAGCAGGCCGGAATGCCGTGATCCCAGTCACCCTCGGTGGCGATGGCTTCGCCTTTGCGCAGCAACGCGGGGTCGCCGCCTGCAGGTGCGATGGCGGGCAGCGGCATGGCTGCGTAATGAGCTGCGAGTTGTTCGATTTCAGTATCCGAGAGCGCTTTAGCTATGGGTTGCATGACTGGATTGTTGCGTTTGCCGGAACGAAAGCTTTGCAATTGGTGGGTGATATAGGTTTGGTTGAGTCCTGCCAGTCTGGGGAAGCCGCCTGCGGCATTGCCGCCGCCGTCGATACCGTGGCATGCCATGCAGGCCACTGCGCCCTGCTTGTTGCCTTGATTGATGATGGTCTGAGCGACATCATCCGCTTGTGCCATGAGCGGAATGCATGCCATGGCTGTAAATAGAATGTGCTTCAAAATATGCTCCTTAAGCATTGATTGCGATTAAAAATAAATTTGTTACGGTAGTGTTATTTACGGAAACAGGAATGTGCGTTGTTAAATCTAGGATATAAATTCGTGCAATTACGATGCCGCGCGTAATGCGATGTTGCGCAATCCATGCGTTGGTGCAATGCGGGTGAAATACCTTTGTTGTACTAATGAAATCAATATCCTCGCCCTGATACAGCGCGAGGTATTAACGAGTGTTGCAGATGTGATGCGGCAGCTGTAACTTGAGTAAAATTATATCAATTCATATTGCTATAAGATGTGGTAGTTTTGTGTGGTAGTTTTGAACCAGCAGTTTGAATTGAGTCAGCTATATCTGGCGTACCGTGAGCCGCCATAGCGAGGTGATTTCCGCTGCGCGCGCACTGTGCAGAGGGTCGGTGCGGTCGGTTGTCTTGGGGTGGTGCGGTTTCATGTCCATGTGTTCGAGCACGGTTAAACCGGCTGTTGCGATCATGTTCAGCAATGTTTCGCGCGAGCGCAGTCCCAGATGCTCGGCGATGTCGGAAAGTATTAGCCAGCCTTCGCCGTGCGGTTCGAGATGTGCGGCTAGCCCGTCGAGAAATCCGTGCAACATGCGGCTGTCCGGATCATATATGGCGTGCTCTATGGCGGTATTTGGGCGGGCGGGTATCCATGGCGGGTTGCAGACTATCAGCGGCGCGCGGCCGGCGGGGAACAGGTCAGCCTGAATTATTTCTACCTGTGTGTTGAGTCCGAGCCGGTCGATGTTTTCGCGGGCGCAGGCGAGGGCGCGCGGGTCCTGATCGGTGGCGATGACATGCGCGACGCCGCGGCGGGCGAGCAGTGCCGCCAATACGCCGGTGCCGGTACCGATATCGAAAGCCAGCGCGGCGGAAGGTAGCGGCGCTTGTGCTACCAGTGCTACATATTCGCCGCGTACCGGCGAGAATACGCCGTAGTGCGGATGGATGCGTTCGCCGAGCGCAGGAATATCCACGCCTTTTTTGCGCCATTCATGAGCGCCGATCAGTCCTTGCAGTTCGCGTAGCGAGACGACTGACGGCGCAGTCGCTATTCCGTAAACTTCAGTGCAGGCGGCGCGTACGTCGGGTGCACGTCGCAGCGGGATGGTGTAATCGGCATCGAGCGGGATTAGCAGCATTGACAATACGCGCGCGCGCAGCGATTGCGCCTGCCGGTGCAGGTTGAACGCTTCGCTCGGCGTAGTTGCCGGTCTGGCAGGCTTTTTGGATTTGTGCGGCGGACGGTCGACGCGACGGGCCAGCGCCTGCAGCAATTGGCGCGCATTCTGAAAATCGCCGCGCCACAGTAGCCCCGTGCCTTCGCATGCCAGCCGGTAGGCAACATCGGCAGACAGTGTGTCGTCGGCGATGATTACCTGTTTTGGCGGGCGTGTCTTATTTTCGGAATGCCAGACGGCAGAACGGCAGGTATCGGCTTCGGTCCAGTTGATTGTGGCTTGTTCGGTCATGGTTGTTACTCAGTTATGGGGTTTGCCGGGATGTCCTGCCTTGCCTAATGCAACGCGGTACGCTTCGAGTCTGCTTTCAAAATCTGCAGCATCGCCGTAATTCAGAAAGTAGGCATAACGTGCATGGGAACCGGTGATTTTGCGCGCGTGCTTGATCGGGCAAAAGTATTCTTCGGTTCTGGCGATGATTTCCTGCAGGTAGGCGATCAGGCCGTTAGCGTATTCGCAGTAGGTGCAGTGGAATTTTTCGATGAAATTGAGATATTGTAGCTGAGCGCGGTCGAATACGATGAAATCGGCGCGGCGTACTTTGGCGATCCGGTAAATTGGGAAACAGCTCGCCTGATAAAAACTCACCAGCAAATCCGTCAACAACAACGGCACGATCATGCTGTAAATAATGGGACCGGTAATCAGATTTTGCGGCCGATTGGTAACCAGCCAGCGGAAGAACCCCTGCTTTAGTTTGCGGTGTGCCTGTTTGATCGACTGCTCGAATTCGACATGCTTGCCCCTGATTTCGAAAAGTACCCGCGTTTCCTGTTCGTGCAAGGCGGTGCGCAATTCATCATCGAGCGCATGCATTTGTGCCAGCAAGCTACTGATTTTTTCGTTCATGAAACTCCGATGCCGGCTATGCCGGATAATAGTGATGCGATACTGTCGGTTGGTGCCGAGATGCAGCTCGACGGATTGCCGTCATGTGCTATAAATAAAAGATGAAGGTGAACAGATAGATCGTAAGAAACATTAACCCATGGCGGAGGGAAATTATCATGTATATTTCCATTGCTGATTTCATTATACATGTAGACGAGTCTTTGACCCGCGAACAGTTGGACCGGTTGCAAAATGCCGTCCGTGAAAATACCTGCGTAGTCAGTGCCGCAACAGGCGACAGGACGCCGCATCTGATGCTGATTGCTTATAACCCGGATTGTGCCAATGCCAGAGAGATCCTGGACGGCGTGACCAGTCAGGGATTGCGCGCTACTGCACTAGGGTTGTAGTCACAGGTACGGCGCCTTAACGCCGTTTTATCCCGTTCGGATTGCTGCTGCAGGTGCGGGCAGCAACTGAGTCTTTCCTGGAACTCCCGCTTTTCTTCGTGCAGCAGACTATTGATGCGATTGCCCGGTTCAGGCCATCCAGGTCTGTAACCGGCTCAATGCTGCCTTGAGATTGTCCATGGAAGTGGCGAACGACAGGCGGATATAGCCTTCGCTGCCGAATGCGGAACCCGGGACGACTGCAACACCGGCTTTTTCCAGCAGATACTCGCTCAATGCAATGTCTGTGGCGGCAGTAATCTTGCCTGCCTGATACAGGCGCTGTATCGCGCCGCTGGCATCGGGGAAGGCATAAAATGCGCCGCCGGCATACAGGCATTCGACGCCGGGGATAGTGTTGAGTGCGGCAACGACAAATTCATGACGTTCGCGGAACGCGGCGATCATCGGCACGATGCACTGCTGATCGCCGTTGAGCGCGGCTTCGGCGGCCACTTGCGAGATCGAAGTGGGGTTGGAGGTCGATTGCGACTGCACATTTTCCATCGCGGTGATGAGCTTTTCCGGGCCGGCGCAATAGCCGATACGCCAGCCGGTCATGGCGTAAGCCTTGGATACGCCGTTCAGCACCATGGTGCGGTCGTACAGGTCGGGGCAGGCGTTGAGTATGTTGCTGAACGGGCCGTCCTGCAGGCGGATGTGTTCGTACATGTCATCGGTGGCGATGATGATGCCGGGATGATTGCGCAACACGGCACCCAGTGCAGCCAGTTCTTCCAGACTGTACACCGCGCCGCTGGGGTTGCTCGGGCTGTTGATGACCACCATGCGAGTGCGCGGCGTGATCGCTGCCTGCAATTGGGCGGGCGTGATTTTGAAACCCTGTGCGATGCCGGCCTCGATAATCACCGGCGTACCGCCGGCGAGGATAACGATGTCGGGATAAGACACCCAGTACGGTGCAGGAATAATGACCTCGTCGCCGGGGTTGATCAGCGCCTGAACGAGGTTGAAGAAACTTTGCTTGCCGCCGCACGATACCAGTACCTGTTTGGCGGTGTAGTCGAGGCCGTTATCGCGTTTGAATTTGGCGATGACGGCCTGTTTCAGCGAGGGGGTGCCGCCTACCGCGGTGTATTTGGTAAAGCCGCTGTTGATGGCAGCGATGGCTGCATCCTTGATGTGTTGCGGTGTGTCGAAATCGGGTTCGCCTGCCCCCAAACCGATAATGTCCTTGCCTTCGGCTTTGAGTTTTGCTGCGCGTGCGGTGACAGCAAGGGTAGGAGAGGGTTTGATGGCCTGAACGCGATTTGAGAGTTCCAACTTAAACATCCTTGAGTAGTATGTCGGAGGCTAATCCGCCGACATGGTAAGATTAACGGGTTAAAAACAGGGGGATTTTACTCGTGATTGTTACTTTTCCCAATAGTCCATTTCGTTTGCATCAGCCTTTTTTGCCGGATGGCGACCAGCCGCAAGCCATCGCGAAGCTGGTGGAGGGAATCAACGACGGCCTGGCGTTCCAGACCCTGCTCGGCGTGACCGGCTCGGGCAAGACCTACACGATGGCACACGTTATCGCGCAACTTGGCCGCCCGGCCATGGTCATGGCGCCGAACAAGACGCTGGCGGCGCAGCTGTATGCGGAAATGCGTGAATTTTTCCCGGAGAATTCGGTCGAGTATTTCGTTTCCTATTACGACTACTATCAGCCTGAAGCTTACGTACCGGCGCGGGATCTGTTCATCGAAAAGGATTCCAGCATCAACGAGCATATCGAGCAGATGCGTTTGTCGGCGACCAAGGCGCTGCTGGAGCGCAAGGACAGCATCATCGTCGCGACGGTTTCCGCGATCTACGGTATCGGCGATCCGGGCGATTATCATCAGATGATATTGCATCTGCGCCAGGGCGAGAAGCTGTCGCAGCGCGATGCGATACAGCGGCTGATCGCCATGCAATACGAGCGTAACGAATTCGAATTCAAACGCGGCGTATTCCGCGTACGCGGCGACGTGCTGGATATTTTTCCGGCAGAAAGCGCCGAACATGCGGTGCGGATTTCGTTGTTCGACGACGAGGTAGAGAGTATTCGCCAGTTCGATCCCTTGACCGGACATTTGCTGCAGAAACTGGCGCGGTTTACCGTGTATCCCTCCAGCCATTACGTCACTCCGCGCAGTACCACCCTGCGCGCTATCGAGGCGATCAAGATCGAGTTGCGCGAGCAGCTGGAAGTATTTTATCGCGATAATAAGCTGGTTGAGGCGCAGCGGCTGGAGCAGCGTACGCGGTTTGATCTGGAAATGATGAACGAGCTGGGATTCTGCAAAGGGATCGAGAATTACTCGCGGCATCTGTCCGGACGCAAGGCCGGCGAACCGCCGCCGACGCTGATCGATTATCTGCCGTCGCAGGCATTGATGATTATCGACGAATCGCACGTTACCATTCCGCAGATCGGCGGTATGTACAAGGGCGACCGCGCGCGCAAGGAAAATCTGGTGAATTACGGCTTTCGCCTGCCTTCGGCGCTGGATAACCGTCCGCTGCGTTTCGACGAATTCGAGCACGTTATGCGCCAGACTGTATTTGTGTCGGCTACCCCTGCAGAATATGAAAACCAGCATCAGGGCCAGGTGGTGGAGCAGGTAGTGCGCCCGACCGGTCTGGTCGATCCGGAAATCGAAGTCCGTCCGGTGGCGACGCAGGTCGACGACGTGCTCTCCGAAATCACCAAACGCGTCGCAATCAATGAGCGCGTGCTGGTAACCACGCTGACCAAGCGCATGTCGGAAGACCTCACCGATTATTTGTCGGAACACGGCGTGAAAGTGCGCTATCTGCACTCGGATGTGGATACGGTAGAGCGCGTCGAGATTATTCGCGACCTGCGTCTCGGCGTATTCGATGTGCTGGTCGGTATCAACTTGCTGCGCGAGGGGCTGGATATTCCCGAAGTGTCGCTGGTGGCGATACTGGATGCGGACAAGGAGGGTTTCCTGCGTTCCGAACGCTCGCTGATCCAGACCATAGGCCGGGCAGCGCGCAATTTGCACGGCCGCGCGATTCTGTATGCCGACCGCGTGACCAACTCGATGCGGCGGGCGATGGATGAAACCGAACGGCGCCGCCGCAAGCAGACCGAATACAATCTGGCACACGGCATCACCCCGCGCGGTGTAGTCAAGGGCATCAAGGATATCATCGAAGGTGCATACGACATGGAGAGTGCGCAAGCCAGCCACAAGGCGGCGCAAAAGCTGGCGAGCTATCATGCCAAGGATGAAAAAACCCTGACACGCGAACTGAAACAGGTGGAAAAAGACATGCTCACCGCTGCCAAAAATCTGGAATTCGAGCGGGCTGCGGAACTGCGCGATGAATTAAAGCGTTTGAAGGCGGTATTATTCGGCGCCGATGGCTCGCATGAGGATGCCTGATTCGTGCGGTTAGCCATACTGGCCTTTGTTGCGGGCGTGATGTGGCTGCAACAGCAAGCCGTATTGCCCGATCCGGCATGGGCCTGGGGTTTGCCGCTGCTGGCTGCGGCGTGGGGATTGCCAGCGGCCGGCGGGTGGCGCAAGCTGCGCGCCGCGCTGTTGTTGGTATTCTGGTTTGCGCTGGGGTTCGGCTATGCGGCGATGCTCGTGCAACAGCGTCTGGCCGAAGCTTTGCCTGCAGCATGGCAGGGTGTGGATGTCGCCGTGGTGGGCGTCGTGGTGAATTTGCCGGTGGCAACCGAGCGCGGGCAGCGTTTCGAATTCGATGTCGAGCAGGTGCTGACGCCGGGTGCGACGGTGCCGCAGCACATACAGCTATCGACTTATACTACCGATTTCAACGGCGTGCCGCTGGCCGATGCGATCACGGTGCATGCTGCTCAGCGCTGGCAATTGACGGTGCGCTTGCGGCGCCCCCACGCCACGCAGAATCCGCATGTGATGGACATGGAAGCCACCTGGTTCGCACGCGACATCCGTGCGCTGGGCACGGTGCGGGAGCGCGGCGCGCATCGCCTGCTGGCGGCTCGCGTTGCGGCACCGCGCTATCTGATCGAAGTCGTACGCGAGCATATTGCGCAACGCTTCGATCGCGTATTGCCTGATGCCCCTTATACCGGCGTGCTCAAGGCGCTGGCCATCGGCGAGCAATCGGCTATCCCGCCTGCGCAATGGTTGCTATATCAGCGTACCGGCATTACGCATCTGATCAGTATTTCCGGCCTGCATGTCACCATGCTGTCCGGATTGGCATTTGCGCTGTGCTATGCGCTATGGCGGCGCAGTGCGCGGCTGACCCTGTGGCTGCCGGCCCGGCGGGCGGCAGTGTTGGCGGGGGCGCTGGTTGCGCTGGCTTATGTGGTGCTGGCCGGGTTCGGTGTGCCGGCGCAGCGCACGCTATATATGTTGTGGGTAGTGGCCATTGCGCTGTGGAGCGGGCGCACGCTGGTGCCGACGCGGATACTGGCGTGGGCGCTGCTGATTGTGGTGCTGATCGATCCGTGGTCGGTGCTGTCAGCGGGTTTCTGGCTGTCGTTCGGCGCTGTGGCCGTGCTGCTGTATGCAACCGGCTCGCGGGTGGACAAACCTCACTGGCTGCATGAATGGTGGCAGACGCAATGGGCGGTAACGCTGGCGTTGGCGCCGATACTGCTGTTGCTGTTCGGGCAGCTGTCCACGGTGTCGCCGCTGGCAAATGCATTTGCGATACCGCTGGTCAGTTTCCTGATCACGCCGCTGGCTTTGCTGGGCAGTTTGCCGGGCATGGATATGCCGTTGCAATGGGCGCACGGATTGATGGCGGCTTGCGCTTGGCTGCTGCAAATGTTGGCGCGCTGGCCGCTGTGGCAACAGCCCGAACCCGGGCACTGGGCTGTGGTGCTGGCCGTACTGGGTGCGTTATGGTGGCTGCTGCCGCGCGGCTTTCCGGCGCGCTGGCTGGGCGCGGTACTGATGTTGCCGGCGTTGCTGGTTACCGTGACGCAACCGGCAACCGGTGCGCTATGGATAAGCGTGATCGATGTGGGGCAGGGTCTGGGTGTGCTGGTGCGCACGGCGCATCATGCGCTGCTGTTCGATGCCGGGCCGCGTTACAACAGCGAAGCGGATAGCGGCAGTCGCATTATTGTGCCTTACCTGCGCGGTGAAGGGGTGACGCAGCTGGATACCCTGGTGCTGTCACATGACGATAACGACCATACCGGCGGTGCCGCATCGTTACTGGCTGCGCTGCCGGTCAATAGCGTGCTGACTGCCTTGCCGGCCGCACATCCGGTTTTTGCGAACTATACTCGGATAATACGGCAGTGCGAGGCAGGGCAAGCCTGGGATTGGGATGGGGTGCATGTTGCGGTGCTGCACCCAACAGCAGGCAGTTATGCGGATGCGACGTTAAAGGATAATCATCGCAGTTGCGTGCTGAAGCTCGATAGTGCCGGCGGTAGTGTATTATTGCCGGCCGATATTGAGGCCGTCGACGAGGCGCAATTGCTGGCGACGGTGCCGGCGGCGTTACCGTCGACGCTGCTGGTCGCGCCGCATCACGGTAGTCGCACCTCGTCTACGCCTGCGTTCATTGCCGCCGTGCAGCCTGCAATCACGGTGTTTACTGTGGGTTACGACAATCGTTTCGGGCATCCGCGCAGCGATGTGATTGCGCGTTACCGCGATGCCGGCAGCCGCCTGCAGCGCTCGGATGAAGATGGTTTGGTAGAGATACGTTTTGCGCCCGATGCCGCACTGCAAATGACGCGCTGGCGAAGGTTGCAAAGGCATTATTGGCAGGACAGTTAGTACGGACAAATATGGTTACAACTCATACTACAGTAGCAAACGACGCCGCATTGCCGGATTTGGCCGCTGCGCTGCCGCGTCTGACGGCAGAGGCCGACGCTGCCGGTGCGGCGCTGATAGCCGAAGCGGCGCAGTGGGTGACGGCTTTGCCGGATGCCGCTACGGCAAGCGGCACAGCGCGCTGGCAGCATGCATTGGGCACCGCATTGCAAGTGGCGGAGCTGCATCTGGACGCCGAAAGCGTGGCTGCGGCACTGCTGTCCGGCGCACCGCTTGACGTGCCTCCGCCGATTGCGTCAGCGGTGTTGACGCTGGCGCGCGGCGTGGCGAAGATGGATGCGGTGGGGCAGCTTATCGCCGGCGAAGAAAGCGTGCGGCGCGACGGTCACAATCAGGTGGAGGGCTTGCGGCAAATGCTGCTGGCCATGGTTGAGGACGTGCGTGTGGTGTTGATCAAATTGGCGGAGCGCGCCTACACCCTGCGCGTGCTGACGCAAGGCGGGGATGAAGCGGCACGGCATCAGGTGGCGCGGGAAGTGCGCGAACTGTTTGCGCCGCTGGCGAATCGTCTGGGAGTATGGCAAATCAAGTGGGAAATGGAGGATTTATCCTACCGCATACTGGAGCCAGACAATTACAAGCGCATTGCCCGACTATTGGACGAAAAGCGGCTGGACCGCGAACGCTATATTGCCGATGTAGTGGATGTCCTGCAAAAGGAGCTGACGGCGGCGGGCATCGCCGCTGAAGTTACCGGCCGCCCCAAACATATTGTCAGCATCATCAACAAGATGAATCGCAAGCGGCTGGCGTTCGAGCAGCTATATGATATACGCGCGGTGCGCATCCTGGTGCCGGAGTTGAAGGACTGCTATACCGCGCTGGGCCTGATACATCATCTGTGGCAGCCGATTTCGGGCGAATTCGACGATTATATTGCCAACCCCAAGAGCAACGATTACCGTTCGCTGCATACGGGCGTCATCGGCCCGGAAAACAAGGCATTGGAAGTGCAGATTCGTACCTTCGACATGCACCGTCATGCCGAGCTGGGCGTGGCGGCGCACTGGCGCTACAAGGAAGGTGCGACCAAGGCCACCGGCGCCGAGGACAAGATTGCCTGGTTGCGGCAGATATTGCAGTGGAAGGACGAAGTGGCCGACGGCCGCGAACTCGCCGAGCTGTTCAAGAACGAGCTGTTCCAGGACCGTATTTACGTACTGACCCCGCAAGGGCGGGTGATCGATCTGGCTGCCGGCGCAAGTCCGGTGGATTTTGCCTACCATGTGCATTCCGATCTGGGGCATCGCTGCCGTGGCGCCAAGGTGGACGGTGTCATCGTGCCGCTGAATACGCCGCTGAAGAACGGTCAGCGCGTCGAGATACTGACAGTCAAGCAGGGTACGCCCAGTCGTGACTGGCTGAATCCGGCGCTGGGCTATCTGGTTACGCCGCGGGCGCGCGCCAAGGTGCGGCACTGGTTCCGCTATCAGTATTTCGAGGAAAATATTGCCCAGGGCCGCGATATTCTGGATCGCGAAGTGCGTCGGTTAGGTGTTTCCGACGTCAATCTGGAAAAGCTGGCAGCCAAACTGGGCGAGCCCAAGGGCGACGAGTTCATGGCCGCAATCGGACGCGGCGATATTACGGCGCATCAACTGGCGGATGCCATACAGGCACAACTCGCCCCGGTACCTGTGGTGGAACCGGTCAAGCGCAATGTGCGGTCGGCTGCAAAAGCGGACGGCAGCGAGATACTGATCGAGGGTGTCGGCAATTTGCCGGTGACGTTGGCGCGTTGCTGTCAGCCTGCGCCGCCGGCTCCGATAGTCGGCTATGCCACGCAGGGTCGCGGCGTGACTATACACCGTCGCGACTGTCCTAACGTGTTGCGTGTGACCGGCGAGCGCGAAGCGCGTCTGCTGTCGGCAAGCTGGGGCGAGGAAGGCGAACATTTCGGTTGCGAAATCGCGGTGGAGGCTTTTGATCGTCATGGTTTGCTGCGCGATATCTCGGATATTCTGGTCAAGGAACATATGCCGGTGGTGCGGGTGAATACCGATACCGTAGAGGGCATGGCGACGATGCATTTCCAGGTCAATTTTACCAGTGTGAAACAGCTTAATCGGGCTTTGGCACGTATACAGGCGCTGTCCAACGTCGTTCATGCGACTCGGATCAACCGGTCGTAGGCTGCGTCAATTTATACAAGGAATATTACATGCAACACGTGGATTTTGTTTTGGAACGGGAATTTATCGAGCTTAACCAGTTGCTGAAATTGGCCGGCGTGGTCGATAGCGGCGGTGCCGGCAAGCATCTGGTGGCGGAAGGGCTGGTGCAGGTGGACGGACATGAAGAGCTGCGCAAGACCTGCAAGATCCGTAACGGTCAGACGGTGACGGTAGGTGATGTCGAAATAAAAATTCGTTAAAAAACAATTAACAAAATGTAACATTTCGTTTTGATTCAGGGCGAATCTACTCTTTTATAATCAACTCGCTTTCAATACCGCGGTTTAACTGTTCGCGCCGAACAGTTAAAAAACGGTAAAAAAACGCAAATTTATTGCGGGTGCGATTGATGATAAGGGAGTAGGGGATGTCTAAGGATACGCTGGTAGCGGTCTGCGGGGAGGCTTGCGCCAAAAATTCAGTATTGCGTTCAGAGGCAGGCGGGAAACAGTCGCTAGTGCGCGGCTTGCGGAAAACAGTCGGTAAGGCACTGATTTCAGGTTTACTGGCTATCGGCAGTATGTTTCTGTTTGCTACAGATGCCTCGGCAGCATTGAGCGCTTCCGTAACATTGCTGACCGGTGACCCTACCAGTATCTATCCTGGTCAGACTACCCGGCTGCAAATTACCCTTTCCAACAGTAATACCGGTTCGGCGGTAAATGGCGTCGCTTTCAGCAACAGTCTGCCCGGCGTATTGCCCAACGGACTGGAAATTGCCGGTGCGGCCACCTACAGCTGTACTGATCCGGCTACCAGCATTACTTCCGATCCCGGTACTGAAACGCTGACTGCGGTTAACGGTACTCAGGCCATAGCGCTTAGCGGCGGCATTATTCCTGCCAACGCCAACAATACCGATGGCGCCTGTACCATCCTCGTCCCCGTGACGGCAGGCACTTCCACCGGCTCGACGGCTACATATACTTATACGATTGCCAGCGGGGCCGTTACCGGTAACGATGGCAGCGCGATTTCCAACGGCGGCGCAGTAAGTCAGAGTATCAACGTCAATGCGCTGGCAAAGCCTTCGATCAGCAAGAGCTTTGCCGCATCGACTTTGTATCTGGGCGGCAGCTCTACAGTGCTGACCGTCACGCTTACCAATACCAATCCGACACCGATTACCAATTTCAGCATTACCGATGCATTTCCGCAGCTGGGCGGTTCGGCCATTATCAAAGTGGCTGCCGTGCCCGGCGTTACCGCCAGTTGCAACAATGGCGGCACCGCTCCCGGTTTTACGGCAGCAGCCGGAGACACGTCCATTACCGCAACCGGTACGATTCCCGCCAAATCGGGCAGCACCAACGGCATTTGCACGTTGACCGTGAATGTGGAAGGGGCGCAGACCAACGGCGCCTATACCACTGGGGCGCAGACCAACAGCATCAACGCGGCTACTCAGTTCAGCAATGATCTCGGTATCCCCGCAGCTGCCAATGCCACGGCGAACGTGACGGTGACTTCGCCGCTGGGCGTCAACAAGGCATTTGCCCATGCATCGCTGTCCGACGGCCAGTCGGATGTGCTGACTATCACCTTGTCCAACAGCAGTACCACCCCGTTGACTGTCAATTCGTTTACCGACAGTCCGATTGACGGCATAACCGGTACGGCATACGGCCTGGTGGCGACGAGCGGATCGACTACCTGCTCGGGCGGTACGGTTACGCTGGTTTCCGGCGGCGACGGCGTCAATCTTGCCGGCGGCACTATTCCTGCCGGCGGCTCGTGTACCGTTACCGTGAATTTTACCGGCACCGTGCAGACAGCCGGGGTTCCGATCACTTATATCAATACCATAGCAGCCGGTGCTGTGGATGTCGGTAATACCGCCATCGTTAGCCAGTCCAAATCCGCTTCCATACTGGTAGCCGACGATCTGCGCGTGTTGAAAACGGCAACGCCGGCTACGGCAGCGCCGGGCAACCCGGTGAAATATACGGTGACGGTGCAGAATTATTCGACGTCGGCGCTGAGCAATGTGACGGTTACGGATCATCTGAGCAACGGCATGACCTTTCTCACCGGCACGATCAATGGCAATGACTATACGCCGACCCTGTCAGGTACCGGCTGTACCGGTTTGAGCGTGGCTGGCGCGGTCGGCGCGACCACCCCGGTATTTACTATCGGCACCGTGCCGGCGCGAGTGGATCAGAATAATCCGAGCGCCTGCGTCATCAATTTTTATGCGATGACATCTACCAGTGCCATTAATAGTTCGTCCACCGCCAATACTATCAATGCCGGAGATGTTTGCTATAACGCTGGCAGCACCTGTAACGGCGGCGGGTCGGGTACTACAACCGGTACGGTCAATACCACTGTGTTGTCGGCAACCAAGCTG
Organism: Sulfuriferula sp.; assembly: GCA_031291235.1. Lineage (GTDB taxonomy): Bacteria > Pseudomonadota > Gammaproteobacteria > Burkholderiales > Sulfuriferulaceae > Sulfuriferula. The sequence goes on along the minus strand of JARLJL010000006.1, from coordinate 40,253 downwards.
TTCGACGGCGTTACCTCGGTGACGCATGCGGAAGGGACGATTTCCACATTGAAAATCACCCTTACCAATAACTCTGCCAATCCGCTTACCAACGCTTCGATTTCGGACTCGCTGCCAACCGACGCCAGCGGCGGGCAGTTGCGTATCGCCAATCCGGCCAATGCCGCCAGCACTTGCGGTACGCCGACCATTACTGCCGTAGCGGATTCGACTTCGGTTTCCTTCAACGGCGGTACCGTGCCGGCAAGGGCAAGTAACGGTACCGGTGCAGCGGGAACCTGTTTCCTGCAGGTGGACGTGATCGGGCCAGCAGGTACTTATCCGAATACGGCTACTGTTGCCGCCACGGAAACCTATGCTGACGGCACGACCCAGGCTGTAGGTCCGCTGACAAGCAGCACGGCGACGCTGACTTATACCTCTTCGCTATCGGCCAGCAAAAGCTTTAATCCGGTAAGCGTGTCTTCGGGCGGTATCAGCACCGTCACGGTCAGGCTTAACAACACCGGTGCGGCCGCGCTCTCCAATGTCAGTGTGACCGATCCTCTGCCTGCCGGCATGGTGCTGGCGCCTGCACCGCATGCTTATACGACATGTTCCGGCACTACGGCCGTCACCGCTGCAGCGGGTGCAAGCACTGCAAACATGAGCGGCGCCAGTATCGCGGGCGGCGGTTCGTGCGATTTTCTGTTCGATGTGGTCGCTACCGGCAGCAGCAACTGGACCAATACCATTCCTGCCGGCAATATCACCGCCAATGGCGGAGTGCGCAATGTTTTGCCGGTGACCGCCACCCTGACTTATAACGCGCCGACCAGTCTGTCAGTGGCCAAGGCGACCAATCCCAGCACGCTGACTTTTCCAGGGCAGGTTAGCCAGCTCACCATTACGGTCACTAATGGCACGCTTGCAGTGACCAATCTGCATTTGACCGATTATTTCACGACAGACGGCACGGCTGCGGCTGCCGCTAACGGCATGGTGATTTCACCTACGCCTGCAGCGGCTACTACTTGCCCGGGGGGCATCGTTGCAGCAACGCCAGGCGGTACGTCGGTGAGTGTGTCCGGTGTCGCGCTGGCGGCCAGTGCAGCGTGCACCGTAACCGTTAACGTGACTTCCACCGCAGTTGGGGGCATCACCAATTACATACCGGTAGGCGGTATCGTTACCGATCAGGGGCTGACCAATAGCGGTCAGGCCAGCACCAGTCTGGCTACCCAAAGCAATATCGGCGTCGTCAAGCAGTTCACGCCTAATGTGGTGCAACCCGGTCAGCGTTCCCGATTGCGCATTACCTTCTACAATCCGACTAATCTGCCCATGTCCAATCTGGCAGTGACGGATACATTACCGACCGGGGTGACGGTACCCAGCGGCGCCAATCCGGTGACTACCTGTACCGGCGCCAGCGTGTCAGCACCGACATCCGGTCAGGTGCAGGTATCGGGCGGCACTATTGCAGCCGCCGTGAACGGCGTATCCGCATCCTGTTACGCAGAAATCGACGTGCTGGTGGCAACCCAGGGCGATTATGTGAACACGATTCCCGGGGGCGGCGTGACAGCCACTTCGGGCGGTACTGCCGTAAGCAATTCGCAGCCGACCAGCGATACCCTGCGCGCAAAATCGCCGTTGACCATACACAAGGCGATTGCCGGAAAGACGCTGGATACCGGCAATCCGGACGGCTTTACTACCGGTTCGGCCAGCAGTACGCCGGGTAGTGCCGCGACGCTGACCATACGTATCGATAATCCGAATTCGTCGGCGTTGACTGCTGCCGCTTTCACCGATACCTTGCCTGCCGGGCTGGTAGTGGCGCAAACACCGGGTGCTGCGACGACTTGTAGCGGCGGTACGGTGGTTGCCGCTGCTTCCGCTACCAGTATTCGTTTGTCCGGCGGGACCATTCCGGCCAACGGTTACTGTACGGTGACGGTGAATGTACTGTCCAATATTTCGGGCACTTACGACAATACTATCCCGGCTGCAGCGGTCACTACCTATGAAGGCGTCAGCAATGCCGAGCCAACCGGTGCCGAGCTGATTGTCTCCAACCCGCCGTCGGTGGAGAAACAGTTTGCTCCGGCAGTCATTCCACCTAACGGCAAATCGACGCTGACTATTTACCTGCAAAACAGCAATACCTCTGCTATTACGCTGACTTCAGCGTTTACCGATACCTTGCCGACAGCGCCGGGCAGTATTGCGGTGGCCTCGCCCAACGGCCTGTCGACTACCTGCCCGGGCACGGTCACTGCCGCTGCCGGCAGCGGTAGTGTCAGTTATGCCAACGGTTCGCCGATACCCGCAGGTGGTTGTTCGATCAGTGTTGACGTTACCGGCAGTGTGGCTGGCAATTACACCAACACCATACCTGCGGGTGCATTGCAAACCAGTCTGGGCAATAACCAGCAGCCGGCCAATGCAACACTGACCATCAGCACGCTGGGGTACGTGTCAGGCAAGGTGTTTGACGACAATAACGTCACGCCTAATGGTACTTACCAGTCCGCTACGGATACGCCCATTGCCGGGGTCAGCCTCGAATTGCGCAGCGGTGCCAACTGTAGCGGTACGCTGGTCGGAACTACGACCACCGATACTCTGGGTAACTACCTGTTCTCTGCGCTGGCGGCAGGCACCTACTCGGTGTGCGAACCGGTGCAGCCAACAGCGACGGTCAACGGCATCACCACAGCCGGTACGATTACTACAACCAACGGCAGCAGTGGAACGGCGGGTACCGCATCCAATCCGACTGCAACCAGCAGTCAGATTGCCGGTATTGTGCTTAACGGTGATGGTGCCGGCGGCGAAATCAGCGGCTCCGCCAATAATAATTTTGCCGAGGTAGTGCAGTCGGGTATCAGCGGTACGGTATATCTCGATCAGAATAATAATGGCGTACAGAACGGCGCCGATACCGGCATTGCCGGCGTTGCGATCCAGCTACTGGATAATACCAGTGCCGTGATCGCCAGCACGACGACAGATGCCGGCGGCAATTACAGTTTTACCGGGCTGAATCCCGGTACCTATTCGATACGCGAACCGAATCAGCCGTCGGCAACTGCCAACGGCATTACTTCGGCCGGAACGGTGGCCAACGGCGGCACCGCCGGTACGGCGACAGGGGTAACGGTGGTACCCAGCCAAATCGGCAGCATCGTGTTGCCGCCCAATACTTCGGCGACAGGCAATAATTTTGCCGAGATCCCCAATGGACGTACCTTGTCCGGTCAGGTGTTTCTCGACTACAACAATAACGGTGTTGTTAACAGTCCGACGGATCACGGTATTGGCAGCCAGACTGTCAACCTTACCGGTAACGATATTAACGGCAATCCGGTGAATCTGAGCGTTACCACCGCCAGCGACGGTAGCTATAGTTTTACTGCCGTACCTGAAGGCAGCAGCTATACCGTGAGCCAATCGTCCCAGCCTAATGGCACGACTAACGGTATGACGACTGCAGGCAGTACCGGCGGCACGGCTTCCAATCCGACAGCCAGCACCAGTCAGATTGCAGGCATCAATCTCGCCGGCGCCAATACGGTTTCGGCAGCTAATAATTTTGCCGAGATACCCGGTGCTGCATCCGATCTGACAATTACCAAAACGCATAGCCCGGCAAGTTTCGGCGAAGGCAGCAGTACCGGTTATTACACCATCACACCGAGCAATCTGGGTCTGCTGGCGACCAGCGGCACTGTCACCGTAGTCGATACCATGCCTGCGGGTATTACCCCCACCGCGGCCAGCGGTACCGGCTGGACTTGCAGCATTTCCGGGCAGGTCGTGACTTGTAATACCGGCAATATCATCGGCGCCGGCGCTACCGGCAATGTGATCATTTTGCATGTCGCTGTGGCCAACGGTTTGGCAGGACAGGTATTGACCAATACTGCCGTTATTTCCGGCGGCGGTGAGCCGGTAGGGTTTGACGGCAATAACACGGCTACCGATCCTACGTCGATTGCTACGACGGCTTCCGTGCAGGGTACGGTGTGGCGCGATACCAACCATAACCGAGTGCTCGACTCCGGCGAAGCCAAAGTTTCCGGCTGGACGGTTCAGTTGCTGCTGGGAGGCAATCTGGTGGCGACAGCCATTACCGATAGCAATGGCGCTTACGCCATGACCGGCGTGGCACCGGGCTCGGGTTATCAGATACGCTTTGTCGAGCCGACAACGGGGACTATTTACGGTGTGCCGGTACCGAATGAAACCGGCGCGGCTTATACCAACGGCGTGGTCAGCAGCGGCAATCCGGCTGGTGCAGATGTCACTGGCGGTACATTGACCAATCTGACGCTGGCGTCCGGTACCAATACCGTACAGCAAAGTCTGCCGCTCGATCCTAGTGGCGTAGTCTACGATGCCGTCACCCGCAATCCGGTCAGTGGCGCAGTTGTGACGATTGGCGGTCCCGCAGGCTTTACCGCTGCGGATGTGGTGGGCGGCAGTCTGACTCAGACTACGGGCAGCAATGGTTATTATCAGTTTCTGTTGCTGAGCACCGCACCGGCGGGTACTTATACCCTGACGGTGACGACGTATCCGTCAGGGTATGTACCGCTTCCATCTACGCTGATTCCGGTGTGCAGCAATACGCTGACGGTGACGGCTACCCCCGATCCGGCATTGGTGCAAAACAGTAATCTGGCGCCTGCCGCAGGTGTTGGCAACCAGAATCCGGCAGCCTGTCCGGTTACTTCCAGTGCGCTGGCAAGCGGGGCGGGTACGACCCAGTATTACGCATCCTTCAATCTCGATCCTGCGTTGCCGTCAGCCAATGTGGTCAATAACCATATTCCGCTGGATCCGGTGCTAGGCGGGGCGATTGTTGTGACCAAAACCACGCCGTTCGTCAGCGTGACCAAGGGCGATCTGGTGCCGTACACCATAACCGCTACCAATACCTTGTCCGCTACGCTGACCAGTATCGATGTGCGCGACCAGATACCGCCTGGTTTCAAATATCGCAGCGGCAGCGCTACGTTGAACGGCGTGCATGTCGAGCCGACAGTGGTTGGGCGCAACCTTACCTGGACTAATCAGAGTTTTGCAGCGGCCGAGAAAAAAACCTACAAGCTGGTGCTGGTAGTCGGTAGCGGCGTATCCGAAGGCGTGTATGTGAATACGGCTGTTGCGTTGAATAGTCTGGTGAATACGTCCGTATCCAATGTGGCCAGCGCCAGCGTGCGTGTGGTGCCGGATCCGACCTTCGATTGTTCCGATCTGATCGGCAAGGTGTTCGACGATTACAACGCCAACGGCTATCAGGATCAGGGCGAGCCGGGTATTCCCAACGTGCGCGTGGCAACGGTACGCGGCCTGCTTATCACTACCGATGCCGAAGGGCGCTTCCATATTGCCTGTGCCGACATTCCGCAGGCCGATCACGGCAGCAATTTCATCATGAAGCTGGACGAGCGTACTTTGCCGTCGGGATACCGCCTGACGACTGAGAATCCGCGCATTGTGCGTACCACGCGCGGCAAGATGGTTAAGCTCAATTTCGGTGCAACGATACATAAAGTATTCCGATTGGAACTGGATGGCCGTGCATTTGCTGCCTCTGCCGACGATTTATTGCCGGAGTGGGAAGCCAGGCTGAAATTGTTGGTGCCGCAGTTGAAGGAACGTCCGTCGGTATTGCGTCTTGCCTATCGTTTGCAGGCGGGAGAGCCGCCTGATCAAGCCGCACGGCGCATGCAATTACTCGAAAACAAAATCAAAGCGCTTTATGCCCAGGAAAAAGAGGGGGTACCGCCGTTGCTGATCGAAACGGAGACAGTGGGCGGAAAGGGGGTGGAAAAATGATAAACGCAATGTTCAGAATGAAGCGTTTGCCGCTGGCTACCTTGACCGCATTGGCCTTGTTGCACGGCACCTCGCATGCAGCGGATGAAATTGTCGGCAAGCGTGTCGACAATGCCAGAGTGGATGTGCATGCGTTGCCCGCACCTGGCGAACGGCAACCTGACATACCGTATGTATTGCCGTCAGGGGTGACGCGTGAGGAAGTGCAGATTATGCGAGCCGACAATGCCGCTTTGCCGACTCGCACCCCCGATGCTCGTTCGGCATTGAGCGAGCATGAAGTGGGTGCCCTGTTCGCTTCCGGCAAGGCCGATCTGACCGATGCTGCAAAAAGGCAGCTTGATGCATTGGTAACAAGCATGGCCGGCAAGTCGGGTCTGCGCATTGCGGTGGTAGGGCATACCGATAACCAGCATCTGGCGTCTGCCACCAGGCGTCTGTTCAAAAATAATCAGGGGCTATCGGAGGCGCGTGCGCTGGCTGTGGCCAATTATCTGATGCGTGCGCTCAAGTTATCGGCTACGCAGATGGCTATTAGCGGCAAAGGCGAAACTGTACCGGTAGCGAGCAACAATACGCCGGATGGCATGGCGCGTAACCGGCGCGTAGAAGTGACCGTCTGGTTCGATGCGCCGCCGGTTGCGTTACCGGCAAAACCGGCCGTACCCGTTGTGGCATCGCCGTGCGCGGCGGTTGCCGGTAGTGCCGATTTGCCTTTCAGGGTGACGGTAGACGGCGAGCCGATGGCGATGAACGAACCGGTAAATGAAGCTGATCGTCAGCGCTGTACCGATGTGGCGCTGTCCAAGGCGGATATTCAGGTGAAATACGACGATCTGGCTGCCAAACCGTCGCTGAATGTGTGGGTGACACCGGATACGGCGTTGAAGGGAGAGCCGGTCGAGTTCCGTGGCTATGCCAATTACGTCGTCTGGCTGCGCAAGGCTGAAGTGCGCATTTTCCGTAAAGGACAGAAACCGGATGAACAGCCGCTGGCCGCATTGCCTCTGGCATGGGAAAAGCCGGTAACATGGACTGTGCCTGCGGATGGCGACGATACTTATCTCTATGTGTTGCGTGTGTACGATGAGAAAGGCCGATTTGACGAAACTGCAGTCAAAACAATATCGGCGATCGCACATCGTCGACCTGTAAACGATGCTGACAAGCCTTCTCGCGAGGCGTTGACCGGCTGGGGCGAGAATGCGCTGGCCTTGCGTAATATTCCGGTCAAGGGCGGTACCATCACGGTCAGCGGGCGCGATCTCAAGGCCGATGAAAGCGTTACTGCGCTCGGTTTGCCGGTGCCGGTGGATCACAGCGGCCGTTTCGTATTGCGGCAGATATTGCCGTCCGGCCCCCAGTCCGTAGATGTGCGCGTGACTGAGGCAAATGGAAAATTCGTTGCTTTCCGCCGTAATCTGTCGATTCCGGATAACGACTGGTTTTATATTGCTATCGGCGATATTACTGCCGGACATAATTACGTTGCAGGGCCTGCTCAGCTTGTTACCAGCGATACTCAGCATTATAACAACGATACTTATATAGACGGACGCGGCGCTTTTTACCTGAAAGGCAAGGTTAAGGGCGAATGGCTGCTGACGGCTGCGGCAGATACTACCGAGCAACCGCTTAATGCCGTTTTTAGTAATTTCTCGTCCAAGAATCCGTATTATCTGTTGCGCAATATCGATCCGAACATGTATTACCCGGTATATGGGGATGACAGCACGACGGTAGACGATGCGCCAACTCAGGGCAAGTTCTACGTCAGGCTGGAGAAGGGTGATTCCCGTGTAATGTGGGGTAATTTCCGTACCCAATGGAGCGGTAGCGAGCTGATCCAGTATTCGCGCGGGCTGTACGGCGCCAATGCGCGTTATCGTTCGGAAGCGGCGACGACTTTCGGCATGAAGAAAACGTCGGTCGATGCGTTTGCGGCGGATCCCGGGACGCTGGCGGCGCGCGACGAATTCCGCGGCACCGGCGGCTCGCTTTATTATTTACATCAACAGGATATTACCCAGGGTTCGGAACACGTATGGGTTGAAGTGCGCGACAAGGACTCCGGTCTGGTACTGGAACGCAAGGATCTGGTGCCGTCGCAGGATTACGATGTGGATTATCTGCAGGGACGTATCCTGCTGCATGAACCGTTACCGTCGACAGCGGGCGGGGGCGGGCTGGTATTTACTTCGGCAAATAACGGTCAGCCGTTATATCTGGTGTCGACTTACGAGTATGTCCCCGGCGTTGCGGCAGTGAGCAGCATGGTTACCGGCGTGCGCGCATCGCAATGGGTTAATGACAAGGTTAAGCTGGGCGTTACCAGCTATCATCAGGGCGATACCGGTGCAGATCAGACATTGAAAGGCGTCGATGTGACTTTCCGCGTCGCCCCCGGTACCTCGGTCAAGGCTGAGTTGGCGCGTTCTTCGGGTGCGGGAACTGGCGTTAATACTTCCATAGACGGCGGTTTCGGTTTTAACGGGTTGAATACCGGCGGGCAAAGCGCCGATGCCAAGCGTGTCGATGCCACGGCCGATCTGGCTGAAGTGATCGCTGGCGGGCGCGGTAAAATTCAGACTTACTGGCAGGATAATGCGCGGGGCTTCTCCAGTCCGGGCCAGATTGCTGTCAACGGCGAGGCGGTACGTCAACAGGGTTTCAAGGCCGACGTACCGGTAGGCAAGCAGGACGTGGTGTCGGTCAAGTCCAGTGTACGCAATGCTGATAGCCAGGATACATCCAGCTTTGAAGTGGCATGGAAGCATGTCATTGATAGTGAATGGGCATTATCATTGGGTGCGCGTCACGATCAACGTACGACATTGATTCCCAATGCCAGCCCCACGCTTTCTCAAAACGGTATGCGTACCGATGTGATTACGCGGGCCGACTACTTGCCGTTGAAGAAGGGCGGCAAACTGGGTGAGAAGGAAGACTGGTCTGCTTACGGCTTTGTGCAGGGTACGACGGAACTGACCGGTACGCGAGACGCCAATAATCGCGCCGGTGTAGGCGGCAGCTGGCATTTGACGGATCGCATCAAGGTCAATGCTGAAGCTTCCGACGGCAGTATGGGGGCGGGAGGGCGATTGGGTACCGATTACCGGATGTCGGATCGTAGCAATGCCTATCTCACTTACGTGCTGGCAAGTGAAGACCCCGATTCGGCTTACCGGGGACGTACGGGTACGCTGGTCAGCGGCAGCGACTATCGTGTCAGCGACCAGATGCGGCTGTTCGGTGAAAACCGGATGAGCAGCGGTGCCGGCCCGCAAAGCCTGACACAGGCATTCGGTGTGGATCTGGCGCCTAATGATAGGTGGAATTACGGCGGGAAGTTTGAAACCGGCAAGGTGAGCGATCCGTTGGCCGGCGACTTGAAACGTGTTGCTATTGCTTTCTCCATGGGCTACAAGTTTGAGAGGACCAAGTATGCCGGCAATCTGGAGTATCGCAGCGAGAACAGTACGCTGAGCGGTATTCGCCATGTATGGTTGATGCGCAATAGTTACGGTCAGCAATACAGTATGGCCTGGCGTCTGATCGGCAAGTTCAATTTTTCACGTAGCGATAATACGCAGGGGGCATTTTACGACGGCGATTACCATGAACTGGTACTGGGCGCCGCTTACAGGCCGGTCGACAACGATCGCTGGAATACTTTGCTGAAGTATACCAATTTCTACAATCTGCCTTCGCCGGGGCAATTGGCGGCTTCGGGTACGGTAGCGGACTATGCGCAGAAGAGCCAGATTTTTTCCGTGGATACCATTTACGATGTTTGGCCATGGCTTTCCGTAGGATTGAAATACGGCTTGCGCATCGGTGAATTGCAGGACAGCAAGGTGGGCGGCGACTGGTACACAAGTCGTGCCGATCTGCTGGTATTGCGTACGGATTGGCATCTGGTAAAGGAATGGGATGCCGTTGCCGAGTTGCGCGATCTGCGCGTTCAGGAGGCGCAGGACGCTAGCGCCGGGGCGCTGCTGGCGATATACAGGCATGTGGGAGAGCATATGAAAGTGGGTGTCGGATTTAACTTCACTAATTATTCCGATGATCTTACCGATTTGTCTTATCGCAGCAGAGGATGGTTTGTGAATGCAGTAGCTAAATATTGATGTATCGGTGGTGATATGCGCTGAACATGATTTCGGCTGATTGACGACAATGTAACGGCCCTGCAGGCATTATCTGCAGGGCCGTTACATATGGAGCAAGCTGTTTTCCTTTGCTTCCATTCGGCTTGGCGTTGTTATGCCGGTTGGGGATGATTTGCGTATGTCGTGTGCGTTTTGCGCAATTTCGAATGGGCGCTATTTTCTATTGTGCAATATTGTTTTGGCTCTTCAGAAATTGCCGATTTTGCGATTACTTTGCGAAAAATGATGGTTTTTAAATTATTTTAAAATTTATTAAAAATAATTATATTTAAAAATCATATATTTAATTGTAAACCATCAAAAAAGTAAAATTTTTTTATAAAAAACCCTAAAGTTTTCCAAATGTTGTCCGATAACAACAATATGAGAAATATTTTTCTCCGTCATTTTTGGATATGCGTATCTTTTGAGGGCGTTTGACACTTACAAATATTTACAACTTTTAACGGGATTTGTGTACGCTGCAAGCGCCATAAATACTGACATTGCATGAAATCATCAATAATATTCTGCCGGGATATTATTCGTTAATCTACGGCATTCGTAAGATGAACTCCGTCTGCGCTCCTTGAACAACCCCTATCAAAAATACCGAAGAGTGCCTATTTGCGCATTTTTATTCTAGTTCCAATATGCTAACCACTTGCGGCAGAAATTGCGCGCAAAGTTTCTAAAGGTTGGCTTTGAGGAGAATGAAAATGACTGTAAATGACATGTTGGCTGAGATTCGCGATGCTAATTTGAACTATTTAATGCTGGCTCAGCAAATGATTCGCGCTGATAAGGCAACAGCTATATTTCGTCTTGGCATTGATGCGCAAATTGCGGAGCTGATTGAAGGCTTAAGCAATGCGCAATTGCTTAAACTGGCTGGCACGAATATGATGCTGGCACGGTTCCGCTTTGACGATGGCGCGATTTTGGGTATGCTTACCAACTATAACAAGGATCGTATGCAGGCTCATTCCCACGCGGCTATTTTAATGGCAGGTCAGTCGGTAGAGGAATTCGCTTAAGCATTTCGATTTATTGAGGTTGTGGGGCAAATAAAATGACTAAAAAAAGTGTCGTCACCGAAGCTCAGGAAATTCAGCTTGCTATCGAGTTAATCAATTTGGGTGCGCGCCTGCAATTGCTCGAATCCGAAACTTCGCTCTCGCGCGAACGCTTGCTGAAGTTGTACAAGGAATTAAAAGGGGTATCTCCGCCTAAAGGTATGTTGCCTTTTTCAACCGACTGGTTTTTAACTTGGCAACCGAACATTCATTCGTCGATGTTCATCAATATTTACCAGTATTTGATTCAGCACGCGGGCATACAGGGTATACAGGCTATCATGAAGGCCTACCAGCTGTATCTGGAGCAGGTGGAAGTTAATGCAGGCGACGAACCTGTGCTGTCGCTGACCAGAGCATGGACATTGGTCCGTTTCGTGGAGCGCAATATGCTGGCTACTACATGTTGTTCCGAATGTGGCGGTCATTTCGTTATCGATCGTTTCGATTTGAATAATCACTATGTATGCGGCTTATGCCATCTTCCGTCACGGGCCGGCAAGACCAAAAAGCTGCGTGAAGAAGCTGCGCTCGCTGCTGCCTGATCGCTAGCCGGATTGGTTTTTGGCTAGCCTGCCTTTACCCGGATTCATAATTAACCGATTGCGCGCCGCATGGCGCTTGCCTGCGGTACAGGCGCTATCGCTGCAAGTACTGGCAGCGCTTGTGCTTTGGCTGTTATTGTTGCTGTGGGGATACGTTAAACCGTCTGCGCCAGCATCGATCGGCATCGCTGTATTGATGCAGGGCGCCATCGCTGCATTGCTGGCGCGCTGGCGCAAGCTGGCGGTGTGGTGGTGGATCATACAATTCGTTTTTCCGCTAAGTCTGTTTCTGGCTGTGACGCTGCAACTCCCTCCCATTGTCTATCTCATCGCGTTCTTGATGCTCTTTGTGCTGTACTGGCATACATTCCGCACGCAGGTACCTTATTACCCATCAACTTTTGCTGTCTGGGATGCCGTTGCGCAATTACTGCCGGCGGATCGCGCTGTTCGCGTGGTCGATATTGGCAGCGGACTGGGCGGATTTGTGCTGAATTTGGCATCAAGACGTCCGGATAGTGAGATAATGGGTGTAGAATTGGCGCCTTTGCCCTGGTTAGTTAGCTGGTTGCGGGCGCACATGTCGAAAAGCCGGGGGCGCTTTATCCGGGCTGATTATGCAGCATTGGATTTTTCGCAGTATGACGCAGTATTCGCCTATTTGTCGCCGGCTGCGATGTCCGCATTATGGGATAAGGCACAAACGGAAATGCGTCCCGGCTCATTATTGTTGAGCAATGAGTTCATGATTGAACATCATGCTGCAGATTTGGTAATTCAGACAGAACAGATGCGCACCCCGCTTTATGCATGGTATATTTGATGCGCTTGTCTTAAATATGCTTAAGTTCTTCTGACATAAGCCGACAATGTTGTATCAGCTGTTTAAATAAATGCATATGTACAGCGTATCCCCGCCGGGATAACTCATTAGGATAATAGCAACGGGTTTATTTTCTCATTTTATTGGGAGCGACGAGTGTTAGTAATTGTTGGCTATGTAGTCGTGCTAGGTGCCATTTTCGGTGGTTTTGCCATGGGCGGGGGGCATTTGGCGGCTTTGTTTCAACCGCTGGAATTACTGATGATAGGCGGTGGTGCCGGAGGTGCTTTTTTTGTCGGCAATAACGGCAAATCAGTCAAAGCTACGTTGAAGGCATTGCCTTCAATATTTAAAGGCTCGAACTATACGAAAGCACTTTATATGGATTTGCTTGCGTTATTGTTCGAGATTTTAAGCAAAGTCCGTAAAGAAGGCTTGATGTCGATTGAAGGCGATATCGAGAACCCGGAGTCTAGCGCTTTATTCAGTAAATACCCGACGATAATGAAAGACCATCATGTCATGGAATTCATGACCGATTACCTGCGTCTGATGGTGTCGGGCAATATGGATGCTTTCCAGATCGAGAATCTGATGGATAACGAACTGGAAACGCATCATCACGAAGGTGCCGTGCCGGCTCACTGTATTGCCAAGCTGGGGGACGGTTTGCCTGCGTTCGGTATCGTCGCTGCGGTGATGGGCGTGGTGCATACGATGGAGTCGGTCGGTGCGCCCCCATCTGAACTGGGTATGCTGATTGCGCATGCGCTGGTAGGTACGTTCCTGGGTATTTTGCTGGCGTACGGTTTTGTGGGTCCGTTAGCCGGCTTGCTGGAGCAAAAGCTGGATGAGTCCGGCAAAATGTTGCAGTGCGCGAAAATAACGCTGCTGGCCAGTTTGAACGGCTACGCGCCGGCGCTGGCTGTAGAATTCGGACGCAAAGTGCTTTACTCGACGGAGCGTCCAAGCTTCCTCGAGCTTGAAGAGCATGTCAAGCAAGCCAAATCCAAGTAACCGCTAGTGAGAACGACTTATGGCTGATGCGCGCCCCATTATTGTAAAGCGGATCAAGAAAAATGGCGGCGGTCATCATGGCGGCGCCTGGAAGATTGCGTACGCCGATTTCGTAACGGCGATGATGGCCTTTTTCCTGCTGATGTGGTTGTTGGGTTCGACCACCAAGGGTGACTTGAAGGGCATTGCCGATTATTTCTCTACTCCGCTGAAAGTGGCGATGTCCGGCGGATCCGGCAGCGGCGACAGTTCCAGCGTGATTCAGGGCGGCGGTAACGACTTGACGCGCAAGGAAGGGCAGAAGAACAAAGCGAGTGACGTCGCAAAGAAGAAAACGTATGATCTCAAGGCTGCGCAAGCCGATCTGGAGAAGGTGGAGGCGTTGCGTTTAAAGGCATTGAAAGCGCAACTGGAAAGTTCGATCGATGCTAATCCCATGCTCAAGCAATTCAAGAAACAACTGCTGCTGGATATAACGACGGAAGGTTTGCGTATACAGATAGTGGATGAAAAAAATCGCCCGATGTTTGCTTCTGCCAAAGCCGAGTTGCAGCCCTATACCAAGGAAATACTGCATGAAATCGGCAAGACGCTTAACGAAGTGCCTAATCGGATCAGCTTGTCGGGGCATACCGACGCCGCGCCTTATGCCAACGGCGGCACTTCTTACAGCAACTGGGAGTTGTCTACCGATAGGGCCAATGCTTCCCGGCGCGAGTTGATAGCCGGCGGCATGGATGAGTCAAAAATATTGCGTGTGGTGGGGCTGGCTTCGGCTATCCCGTTTGACAAGAAGGATCCGATGAGTCCGATCAATCGGCGTATCAGTATTATCGTCATGAACAAAAAGACCGAAGACGCCGTCATGAAGGATGGCGGCATGTTGCCGGTTAAGGATGATAACGACGTGAAGGCGGGGTTGGCGGCAACCCCGGCGCCATAACCGGGCGCTTAAGGTCTTTCAATTTCCAGATTATCTATCAATCGCGTTTGCCCCAGACGGGCGGCAGCAAGTACAACCAGCTGTTTCGTATCCGCATCCGCAATCGCCAGCTGGCTATTGCGGATAGCGACGTAATCGACTTGCCAGCCGTTGGCTGCAAGTTGTTCTGCGGCGTGTCGTTCCAGCTGGGTGAAATCCTGCGCCCCTAGTAAAATTCCGGTTTTAATATCGCTCAATGCAGCATGGAGCTGCGGCGCCGTGCGGCGTTCGTCGTCGTTCAGAAAACCGTTACGCGACGAAAGCGCCAATCCGTCCGGCGCACGCATGGTTTCACCGGCAAGTAATTCGACAGGCAAGGCGAAATCGGCAACCATGCCGCGAATGATGGCAAGTTGCTGGTAGTCCTTTTTGCCGAATGCGGCCAGTCGCGGCTGGACTATATTGAACAGCTTCATGACGATGGTGGCGACGCCCTGAAAATGACCGGGACGAAATGCGCCGCAAAGCTCGTCGGCGAGTGGCGGCAGCGCTATATGATAACTTTGCGGCACCGGGAAAATTTCAGTGACATCCGGTGCAAAGACGACGTCAGCGCCTGCCTGCTGCAGCAATTCTGCATCCTGATGCAAAGTTCGGGGGTAGCGCGAATAATCCTCGTTTACGCCGAATTGCAGGGGGTTGACGAAAATGCTGACGACTACATGGCGGGCTTGCTGCCGTGCCGCAGCTACCAGCGCCAGATGTCCGGCGTGCAAATTGCCCATGGTAGGCACAAAAGCGACGTCGTTGTGGAGTGCGCGCCAGGCGCGCATGTCGCGTATGCTGTGGATGATTTGCATGGGTTCAAGTGGCATGGAAACTGTGCTTGTCGGCGGGGAATGTGCGTTGCTTGACTGCCGTAATGTAGGCGGCGATCGCTTCGCTAATGCTGTTCGTATCTGCCATGAAATTGCGGGCGAAGCGCGGCGGTTTGCCGGGAGTAATGCCGAGCATGTCGTACAATACCAATACCTGACCGTTGCAATCCACGCCTGCGCCTATGCCTATGGTTGGAATGGCGATGGCGTCGGTAGCCTGTTTGGCCAGCGCTGCCGGAATGGCTTCCAGCACTATCATGGCTGCGCCGGCGTCCGCGAGCGCACTGGCGTCGGTTAGCAGCTGTTCAGCGGCAGTTGCAGTTTTTGCCTGCACTTTGTAACCGCCCAGACTGTTGAAGGATTGCGGTAGCAATCCGAGATGGCCGCATACCGGGATGCCGCGTGCAGTAAGGAACGATACGGTCTCCAGCATGACCGCGCCGCCTTCGACCTTGACGCAGTTGGCGCCGGCCGCCATCAGGGCGCAGGCGGATTGCAAGGCCTGTTCCGGGCTGGCCTGATAGCTGCCGAACGGCAGGTCGGTAATGATAAAGGTGTTGCCGGCGCCGCGTGCGACAGCGGCAGTGTGGTAAATCATCTCGGCGAGCGTAACGGGCAGAGTCGAACGCTGGCCTTGCACAACATTGCCCAATGAGTCGCCTACCAGTATGGCATCTATGCCGGCGGCTTCGAGTTGTGCAGCAAAGCTCGCGTCATAGCCGGTGAGTATGGCGAGTTTTTCGCCTTGGGCTGCACGTTGCTGTAATGACAATAAATCAGCCATATTTAATCCTCTTACACAGCTTGATTGAGAAATTCTCGCGGACTGCGCATGGCAGCTATCTGCTTCATGAGCAATGCCAGGTGCTCATCATTGTCCACGAAATTGAAATGCTCGCAATTGACGATAAGTAATGGAGCGGCTTCGTAGCGATGAAAGTATCGTGTGTAACTGTCTGTAAGGCGCTCCAGATAATGCGTGCTGATGCTGTTTTCATAGGCAATGCCGCGTTTGTGTATGCGCGACAATAACACACTGGGTTTCGCCTGCAGGTAAATGACCAGATCCGGTACCGGGGCTTGCGGTTGCAGTTCCTTGTAGATGGTCTGATACAACCGAAATTCATCGTCGTCCAGATTCAGTTCGGCAAACAAGGTGTCCTTATCCAGCAGAAAATCGGCAACAGTAGCGTTGTGGAACAAGTCGTTCTGTTGCAAGTCGTTGACCTGGCCGCTGCGCTGGAACAGGAAGAACAATTGCGTTGCCAGCGCGTAGCGCTTTGGATCCTGATAAAAACGCGTCATGAAGGGATTGTCGTTCGCGTTTTCAAGCAACAATTCGGCATTCAAGTGTGCTGCCATGCGCTTGGCAAGGCTGGTTTTGCCTGCTCCGATAGGGCCTTCTATTGCTATATATGGGGATTTTTCGAGTAGGTTCAAAATGGCTCCCTGTTTACTGGCGTTGCCAGTTGTCTTCTACGCGGTGCAAATCCTGATCGTGTGTTGCCGGCAGATAATCGGCTGCACGCCCGTGCCCCGGAATGGTGATATCCGGTGCGATTTCGGTGAGCGGTGCGAGGACGAATGCGCGTTCGTGCATACGCGGATGCGGCAGGGTCAGGCCGGCATCGTGTTGCTGTACATCGTCGTATAACAGCAAATCCAGGTCGATGACGCGTGGTGCGTTGCGGAAGGTGCGTTCGCGTCCGAACTGGTGTTCTATTTCCAGTAGTGCGTTTAACAGCTGGTGCGGCGTGAGCCCAGTGCGCACTTGCGTCACCGCATTGATGAAATCGGGCTGGTCGGCATATCCGACCGGCGCTGTGAGATAGAGCGAGGAACGTGCGCACAGTGCGGTGTCGGGTAGCGCTGCGATCGCGGTAAATGCATTTAATACCTGCTGTGCAGGGTTCGCCAAATTGCTACCGATTGCGATAAATGCATACCCAGGGGGGGTAGTGTTAGTCATTGATAGGCTGGGCAGCTGGATTGGGTTTTTTGGCGCGTCTGCGGCGCTTGGGTTTCGCACTGGCCGGTTCATTGACTAGCATGGCTGCGCGCTCGGCTTCGTCGGCATCCTGGAATGTCGTCCACCAGTCGGCAAGGGTTTTGTCGACTTCGCCGCTTTCGGCGCGCAACAACAGGAAATCATAGCCTGCACGGAAGCGAGGATGTCCCAGCAAGCGATAAGGCCGACTGCCGGAGCGTTGGTCAAAACGCGATTGCAGGCTCCATATTTCTTTCATCATGCCGTCCAGCCGGCGCGGTACGGCAAGGCGCGCACGCTGCTGATCGAGCGTGTCGTCCATGGCTGCAAAAAAGGCGGCTGAAGCTGATTCTCCGGCATCGAGACGAGTGCGGTAATGTATGTGCAGTTCGTGCCACAGCAGGGTAGCGAACAGAAATGCGGGCGACACTGACTTTCCGGCTTGCAGGCGCTGGTCGGTATTATGCAATGCGGCCGTGATGAAGCGCTGGCCTTCATCCTGCTCCAGTATGCTGTCGAGCATAGGTAACATACCGTGGTGCAGACCTTCTGCTCGCAATTGATGTACGGCACGCAGGGCATGGCCGGATAAAAGCAGCTTCAGCATTTCGTCGAATAGCCGCGATGGCGGCACGTTGGACAGCAGTTCCGCCAGTTCGGTAATGGGTGCGCGAGTGGTTTCGTCGATATGGAAATCGAGTTTTGCAGCAAAACGCGCAGCGCGCAGCATACGTACTGGATCTTCGCGGTAGCGGGTAGTTGGGTCGCCGATAATGCGCAGGGTTTTACGTTTGATGTCGGCTACACCGCCGCGATAATCCCAGATTTCTTGAGTGCTGGGATCGTAATACAAGGCATTGATTGTAAAATCGCGGCGTTCTGCGTCGCTTTCCTGATCGCCGAATACATTGTCGCGCACGATGCGACCGGTATCGTCGGTTACATGGCTGGTGTCGTCTTCGGTGATCGCGCAAGCGCGAAAAGTCGATACTTCTATGGTGTCGGCGCCGCACATGACGTGCACTAACCTGAAGCGTCGTCCGATGATGCGGGAACGTCTGAACAAATCGCGCACCTGCTCAGGCGTGGCATTCGTGGCTACGTCAAAATCCTTGGGCATCTTGCCCAACAGCAGGTCGCGCACTGCGCCGCCTACGACAAAAGCGGTGAAGCCGCCCTGCTGTAACGTATCGGTGACCTTTAGCGCGCACGGTAAAATTTGCTCTCGCGTTAGTCCGTGATTGGCGACGGGGATGCGTTGCAGACGGGTCTTTTTGTTTGTTTGCGACTTTTTGCCCAGTATGCGTCGGATGAAGCGCTTAATCATGTATGGACAGGCGCGTGGTAAATCGCGTTTGGTGGTTGGGCATAGGGTTAATGATCACGTAAGCTGATGCTGGGCCAGCCGCGTGCTTGCGCATGCGACTGCAGCGTGGGATCGGCATCGACGGCAACGGGATGGGTAACCCGTTCCAGCAAAGGTAAATCGTTCAGCGAGTCGCTGTAAAACCAGCTTTCGTCAAAGTCTGCGAGCTGCTTGTGCTGACTTGCCAGCCATTCGTTCAGGCGCGTAATTTTGCCCTCGCGGAAGCTGGGGGTGCCGCTGACCTTGCCGGTGAATTCGCCATCGATTTGTTCGGGTTCGGTAGCAATCAGATGAGGTATGCCGAATGCGCGGGCAATAGGCGCGGTGACGAAACTGTTGGTGGCGGTCACGATTGCCACCAGCGCGGCTTCATCCAGCGTGCGATTGACCAGTTCAAGCGCAGCCGGGGTGATCATGGGCTGGATCTTCTGCTGCATGAATGCATCATGCCATGCGTCGAGCTGGCTGCGCGTATGCTGTGCCAAGGGACGCAACTGAAAATCGAGGAACTCATGAATGTTTAATGTGCCGGCTTTGTACTGGCGGTAAAATTCCTGATTTTTGGCTTCGTACAGGGCGCGGTCAACGATACCCTGTTCGATGAGGAATTGCCCCCATGCGTAGTCCGAATCACCTGCCAGCAGCGTATTGTCCAAATCGAATAAAACAAGCTTCATATTAAATTACAGTTCCCAGAATCGCCACCAGGGTTTCTTGGGCTTAAAGTCGCCATTAACGTATTTGCTGGTCGGGAAGTTTTTTTGCAATATGCGTAATGTGTCGTCCCGCAGCTCTTTGGTACCCATGGCATCGTAGGAACGTACCATGATCGCCAGTCCGAGTTCATTGGCAGGGGCCTGCGGGTAGTGCGTCAGCGCATATTGGGCGCGATTGGTCGCTGCGATATAAGCGCCACGCTTGTAATAATATTCGGCAACGTGGACTTCGTGCCAAGCCAGCGCGTTAACCAGGTATTTCATCCGCGCCAGCGCATCCGGCGTATATTTGCTGTCCGGAAAGCGGGTGGTGAGTTCGTGGAACGAGTCGAACGAATTGCTGGCGGAACGGGGGTCGCGTTCGGTCATATCCTGATCGGCTATGCGGGCAAACAGGCTCTGATCTTCGGTAAAATTCGACAGGCCCTTCAGGTAATAGGCGTAGTCGACATTGGGATTGTTGGGATGGAGTTTGATAAAACGATCGCACGCAGCGACGGCTGAAACGGATTCATTATCCTTGTAATAGGCGTAAGCCACTTCCAGCTGCGCCTGTTGGGCATAGCTGCCGTAAGGATAGCGCGCTTCCAGCGTCTCAAACAGTTTGATGGCTTTTTCGTAATTACCTGCATCGAGCGTGCTTTTGGCTTCGGTGTAGATTTTTTGTGCTGACCAGTTTTGGGTTTCGTCCTTGGTGGTCGGTGTGCTGCTGCAACCGACTAACCCAATCAGCAGTAAAACAAGTAAACTTCGTTTCATGACATCATCCGAAAAACAGTTAATAGATTATACATTAAAGCCAACGACCGGCACCGTTATCGAACTGGAAATCCCGTTTTCCAGTGCAGGATCGCGATTGGACAGCGCGTTGGCGACATTAATGCCCGAATATTCGCGCAGTCGTATCCAGAGCTGGATTAAACAGGCGCTGGTACAGGTTGGCGGGCGCGCTCTGTCCGCCAAAGATAAAGTGTGGGGCGGCGAGATCGTTACGCTTTATCCCGAATTGCATCCTGCCGAATTGCCAGCCGTGGCCGAGGATATTACGCTGAATATTGTTTACGAGGATGACAGCATTATCGTAATCAATAAACCCGCCGGACTGGTGGTGCATCCGGGTAGCGGTAATTGGCAGGGTACCCTGTTGAATGCGTTACTTTATCACGCGCCGGAATTAACGCACATACCGCGTGCAGGAATCGTGCACAGACTGGACAAGGATACCAGCGGCCTGCTGGTCGTGGCCAGAACCCTGACGGCGCAAACCCATCTGGTCAGACAGTTGCAGGCACGGACGGTAAAACGCGAATATCTTGCCGTGACGCAGGGGGTGATCGCGCAACATGGGCGGGTCGATGCGCCGATCGGTCGGCACCCTACCCAGCGCACCAAAATGGCTGTGGTGAACAACGGGCGCGAGGCGGTCACGCGTTATACCGTCGTAACGCGTTTTGCCCGGCACACGCTGGTGCGCTGCGCGCTGGAAACCGGTCGAACTCATCAGATTCGGGTGCATATGCAGTCGATCGGCTACCCGTTAGTCGGCGACAGTACTTACAATCGTACTCGAGGCGGGGATATTCCTTGCGCGCGGGAATTTCCGCGTCAGGCATTGCATGCCACGCAGTTGGGGTTGATACATCCGGCGACCGGTGATGCGCTGGAATGGCAGGCTGAGCCACCGGACGATTTCGCCGGGCTGATTGCTTGTTTGACGGCAGCTCAGACGTTATGAGCAATATCGGTATGTTGCAGCGTTTTTTATTGTTTTTTCGTACAAGCGAGTTTTCATGAGTCTGAAACTGATAACCCCCGACTGGCCCGCTCCCAAAACCATCCGGACTTTAGTGACTACGCGTAGCGATGGGGTCAGTCAGGGCGCCTATAAGGGATTGAATCTGGGGGATCATGTCGGCGATAGCTGGGTCGATGTTGCACAAAACCGTACCTTGGTACGCGAGGCTTTGCCCAGTGAGCCGCACTGGTTGAAACAGGTTCACGGTACCACGGTCGCGTATGCCGATCGGCTGAAAGAGCTGGTGGAGGCGGATGCTGCCGTAGCCAGAGAGATGAATACGGTTTGTGCGGTATTGACGGCCGATTGCCTGCCAGTGTTGTTTTGTGCAACGGACGGCAGCGTGGTCGGCGCGGCGCATGCCGGCTGGCGCGGATTGGCTGCAGGGGTGCTGGAGCAGACCGTTGCAGTGATGGCGCATCCTCCGGAGGGAGTCATGGCCTGGTTAGGGCCGGCCATAGGGCCGACAGCATTCGAGGTGGGTGATGAGGTGCGGCAGGCTTTTGTTGCTAAGTTGCCGCTGACAGCCAGCGCTTTTCGTAGCGCCAGTCCGGGTAAATGGCTGGCGGATATTTATCAGCTGGCGCGTTTGCGACTGCAGCATATGGGCGTTATGCAAATATATGGCGGCGATTTTTGCACTTATCGAGAAGCAACCCGTTTTTATTCGTATCGTCGCGATGGCGTAACAGGGCGCATGGGCAGCCTGATCTGGATTGTCGGCGAGTGATAGGAAAGCCAGGCGCGCGAGCGCGCTGGGTAGCGTATAATCACGCACCTTCCTTGGAGGGCGGGAATGGTCGATTGCGTTTATTTTTGCCTGTGGAAGCTGCTTGGCGAGTGATGCAATAAGATTGTTGCCGGTGACTGTCAGGTCTGGTCTTCTTCGGCTTCCGTTTTCAGGCGGCGGTGTTTTCTTCCCGGTGTGTCGAGCAGATAATAGATCACGGCCAGCAGGCTTCCCCCAAAGATCAATACCGCTGCAGCGCTGATCCAGCTGGATGCCGTGACGATGAGCATGATCCAGATGTAGGCAAATGCAAAGAATATAATGTACATAGTGGTTTAATGCCAGAGAGAAAGATGAGCTAAATGGATACTGTTCCAAAAGTCGGTTTTGTGTCGTTGGGTTGCCCAAAAGCAACTTCGGATTCCGAGCGTATTTTGACTGAATTGCGTGCCGAAGGCTATTTAATTGCGCCTAATTATCAGGATGCGGATTTGGTGGTGGTAAATACTTGCGGTTTTATCGATGCAGCTGTGGAAGAGTCGCTCGATGCCATCGGCGAAGCGCTGGCAGAAAACGGCAAAGTGATTGTGACCGGATGTCTGGGGGCCAATGCTGCCGTGGTGAAAAATGCACATCCTGCCGTGCTGGCGGTAACCGGGCCGCATGCAACAGAGGCGGTGATGGCCGCAGTGCATATGCATCTGCCTAAGCCGCACGACCCTTATCTCGATCTGGTGCCGCCGCAAGGTATACGGTTAACGCCGGATCATTATGCTTATCTGAAAATATCGGAAGGCTGCAATCATCGTTGCAGTTTCTGCATTATCCCCTCCATGCGCGGTGATTTGGTTAGCCGACCTGTGGGCGAGGTCATGCAGGAAGCAGAGCGTCTGGCAGCAGCCGGGGTCAAGGAGCTGCTGGTCATTTCACAGGATACCAGCGCTTATGGCGTGGATATCAAATACCGTACCGGATTCTGGCAAGGTCGGCCTCTGAAAACGCGCATGACCGAACTGGCCGCGGCGCTTGCCGAACTCGATGTCTGGGTGCGGCTGCATTACGTTTATCCTTATCCGCATGTGGACGAGGTGATTCCGCTGATGGCGGAAGGCAAGATTCTGCCTTATCTGGATATTCCGTTTCAGCATGCCAGTCCCCGTATTCTGAAAGCCATGAAACGGCCGGCTGCTGCAGAAAATACCCTGGCCAGAATTCGGGCATGGCGCGAAATTTGCCCCGAACTGGTGATACGCAGTACTTTTATTACCGGCTTTCCGGGTGAAACCGAGGCCGATTTTGAGCAGTTGATGGACTTTATCGAGGAAGCCGAACTGGATAGGGTGGGATGCTTTACGTATTCTGCTGTCGATGGTGCGACAGCCAATGCGCTGCCTGATCATGTGCCGGAAGAAGTCAAGGAAGAGCGTCGCGCGCGTTTAATGGAGCGGCAGGCGGATATTAGCGCCGATCGTCTCGAAGCGCGCATAGGGCAGACACTCACTGTGCTGATAGACGAAATCAGCGTGGAGGGGGCAATAGGCCGCAGTTATGCCGATGCGCCGGAAATAGACGGGGTGGTTGTCATTGAAGATGCTGCAGGTTTGGTGCCGGGAGAATTTGCTACTGTCCGTATCGTGGACAGCGGCGAGCATGATTTGTGGGGCGAATGCGTTTAATGTAAATCCGGTGCCGACGGAAGTCGGCGGGTCAGCTGCTATCCTGCGATGATGCTGCGTGATTTGTTCACGCCGCTGGTCTTACCGTCTGGGCCATAAAAACTGCCGGCTTTATTTGTGTCGCGAAGGATATTGAGCGCACTCTGATTGCGACTTAAGTGCGTATTGATCAGCAGACCATTGGTATGGTTAAGTTCCTTGGCCTTTCTGACCTGCGTGAGCAGGTTTTGCCAGGCTTCATTGACGGCATGCGCGGCATTTTGATCTATCCAGGTCTGCATGCCGCTTTCGTCAGGCTGGTGTCCTGTCATAGCGAGCGTTAAATGGCGCATATTGGATAGCTCGGCCAGTTTGGCGATATGTTGCGCCTTCTGGTCAACAACGCGCTTGATTGCTTCTATATCGGCATGGATCAACATGGTTTGTTCATTCTGAATCAGGTCGAGCAGACTGAGTACGGTCTGATTCTCCTCATTCAGATTTTCCAGTAATCTCGTGCCGTAAGTGCTCATGCCTGACGATTCCTGCCTTGTAATAAATCCTTGACCGATGAAATCAGCTCGTTAGCTATTTTGCCCGAGTTCACCTGGAACTGTCCTTCGGCAATAGCCTGCTTGATTGCATCCACCTTGTTTGCATCAAAAGCGCTGGTGGTTGATATTTGTGCCTGTAAAGCCTGCAGTTGGGAAGACAGGGGCGATAGCGTTACAGTGGAACCACTGTTGCTGGGTTGTGCTCCAGCCGCTTTGTCGCTCGCTTTTGCCTTGCCTGCAGAGCTTGACCCTACGGACACGCCCGCAATGTTTTTAATAGAGTCGTTGACTTTCATGATGGTATCTCTTTTCGTGAGCGCTCAGGTAATCCTGAACTACAACTGAATTGTCGGCAGGATCTTTGCAAACTTTAACATAATCGGCAAAAAAAATTGCAAACAATTCAGTAACCCACTTCAACTATACCATCAGCCCTTGCAATGCCGCTAATAACCTGGCCGTTAGCCATTCTGATCTGAGCGGATTGCCCCGCATTGGCCGTGGTCAGCGAGCGACCTTCGGCAGAGACTTCAAAGCCGTTGCCGCCGGAAATCAGTTTGACGCTCTGGCCTTGCTGGATTGCGGCCTGCACACGCAACATGTCAACGCGCAAAGGCATGCCGGCCGGGATCGACATGGTGACATTCCTGCCTATGGCCTGGCTGACGTCGGTGACGATACCGTTAGGTAATTTAGTCAGGTCGCCCGAGGCAATGCTTAATTGTTCTGCAGTGACTGGCTGACCTTGCAGCAGTGGGGCTGCGCTGGTGACATAGTGTCCGATTACGTTGATGTCGGCTTGCAGATAGATGGTCCAGTTTGTCGGCGACGTGCACCGTACCCCGACTGTGGTTTTGCCCCAAATACGGCTGCCGGTCGGGATGAAAGGTTCCAGGACATTGCATGCAGCAAGATTCAATCGCGGATCGAGCTGTCCGACCTTGATTTTGACCTGCCCCGGCAATCCTGCCGTTTGCGTTTGCAGGAATTGTTCAACGCTGCGCTGTATTTGCGTTTGATCCTGGCGTGCTTCGGCTGCCAGGGTCAAACCGGGCAGAGAGAGCAGGCACAATAATGTAAGCAATGTTTTCATGGGCGAATACCTTCCGTATTTCTGACTTCATGATAAATCACTCGGCTATCTTTAAAGCGTGGAATAGGCTGACGATTGTTCTCTTATTCGTTAGTTTGATATTGAGAGGAGCGGCTAATATAGGAACTATATCGTAGTGTAGTTACGCCGACGGAGGTCAGGATGATAGGAGAGTTTGATAGCGCCATGCAGTTTCAGGCTACGGCATTAAGGCTGCGCGAGCAACGCCAGCAAGTGCTGGCGTCGAATATCGCCAATGCCGATACGCCTAATTACAAGGCCCGTGATTTTAATTTTAATCAGGCTTTGCAGGGTGCGCTGGCGCAAAGCAGCAGTTCGCCTGCGGAATTGACCAAAACCTCTCCGGCTCATTTGCCTGGTTTGAATGAAGCGGATCTGGGCGGTGCGCAACTGCAATATCGGGCTGTAAAGCAGGGTAGCGTGGATGGCAATACTGTGGACATGGATACCGAACGCAATCAGTTTGCCGACAATGCGTTACGTTATGAGGCTGGTTTGACCATGATCACGGGTCAAATCAAGAATCTTTTAGCGGTTATACAGGGGTAATTGCGATGTCATTATTCAGCATATTTAATGTAGCCGGCTCTGCCATGAGTGCGCAGTCTCAACGCCTGAATGTGGTGGCAAGCAATCTTGCCAATGCGGATAGCGCGACCAGTTCGACCGGGCAGGTGTATAAGGCCAAGCAAGTGGTTTTTTCCGCAGTGCCTGTAAATGGTACGGAAGCTACCGGAGTAAAGGTCGATCAAGTGGTGGAGGATAAATCCCCACCGCGCATGATGTATGACCCCAAGAGTCCGCTGGCTGATGCCAAGGGTTATGTGGCGATGCCCAATGTGAATGTGGTCGAGGAGATGGTTAACATGATTTCAGCTTCGCGGTCGTATCAAACCAACGTGGATACCATGAACGCAGCGAAAACCATGCTGCAAAAGACACTCACTATCGGTCAGTAATTAATTAATCAAGGAGCTATCATGAGCACAGTGCAGACAAATACCGTTTCCTCCAGCTTGTTGTCGACCATGAACCCCAGTTCGACCACGACGCAGAGTTCGTCTGCGGCAGCGCAGGATCAATTTATGAAATTGCTGGTAACGCAGATGCAGAACCAGGATCCGCTTAATCCCATGGACAACTCGCAAGTGACCAGCCAGCTGGCGCAACTGTCGACGGTGTCGGGCATTGAGAAAATGAATGCTACCTTGACATCGATGATGACGAGTTACCAGTCGGCGCAATCGCTGCAGGCGACCAATTTGATAGGGCACGGGGTAATGGTAGCTGGCTCGACGACGAATTTGAGTAATAAGAGTGCGGTATTCGGTGTCAATTTGGCGAGCGCTGCCGATAGCGTTAAGGTGCAGGTGATGGATTCGAGCGGCAAGGAGGTAAGCAGCTTTGATATGGGTGCGCAGAAAGCCGGATTGGTACCGATACAGTGGGATGGTACTGCTACAGATGGTACCGCCGCGGCAGATGGCACTTATACTTTCAAGGTGACGGCAACCAATAACGGACAAGCCGTATCGGCACAAACCCTGTCATACGGGTTGGTAGGCAGTGTGGCGAATAGCAGTTCTGGCGTCACGTTGAGTGCGACAGGTTTAGGTGATATTACCATGAGCGATGTACTGCAGATTCTTTAAATAGCTGACATAAACAAGGAGAATACAAATGAGTTTCCAACAAGGATTGAGCGGCTTGAATGCAGCTTCCAAGAATCTGGATGTGATCGGCAATAACGTCGCTAACTCAAGTACTGTCGGGTTCAAACAGGCGCAGGCACAATTTGCCGACGTGTACGCCAGTTCCCTGACTGGGGCCGGATCTTCGCAAGTCGGTATCGGTACCCAGGTGCTGCAAGTGGCGCAGCAGTTTACTCAGGGTAATATTTCGTCTTCCAACAATCCGCTGGATATCGCCATTAACGGCGGCGGGTTTTATCGGCTGAGCAATAACGGCACCATCAGTTATTCTCGCAATGGGCAGTTTCAGCTCGATAAATCAGGCTATATCATCAATGCCAACGGCGACCGTCTCACCGGGTATAGTGCCAATGCGAGCGGCGTGCTGGCAACCGGCGCACCTACGGATATCAACATCAATACTTCCGATATCGCGCCAAAAACAACCAGCACGGTCAATGCGGTACTCAATCTGAATTCCAGCAATACTGCGCCGACTGCAGCGTTCGATATGACCGATCCGACCACCTACAATAATGCCACTTCGGTAACGGTATACGATAGTCTGGGCAATACGCATACTCTGGAAACCTATTACGTCAAGACTGCAGCCAATACCTGGAATGTCTACGCGGCTGGCGACGGTACGGCTATCGGCTACACTCCACCTGCGGCTGCCGTGCCAGTAGGTTCGGTGACTTTCAACAGTTCTGGTGCGTTAACGAGCGGTTCTCCCATCGCTATCGCAGTGCCGACAACTACCGGCGCCGGAACACCGATAGCGGTGAGTATGGACTATACCGGCACCACTCAGTACGGTTCGGCTTTCAGCGTTAATTCGTTGAAACAGGACGGTTACGCATCGGGCAGCCTTTCCAGCTTCAATACCAGTTCGGATGGCACCATCGTGGGCAGCTATACCAATGGACAGTCGGCTACATTAGGTCAGATCGTATTGGCGAACTTTACCGACCCGAACGGCTTGCAGCCGCTAGGAGGGAATGAATGGGCAGAAACTGCGGCTTCCGGTCCGGCTTTAGTCGGTACACCGGGATCGGGTCAGTTGGGTGTGCTGCAATCGTCTGCCACAGAAGATTCCAATGTGGATTTGACTGCCGAGCTGGTCAATATGATTACGGCACAACGTAATTACCAGGCCAATGCGCAAACTATTAAAACCCAGGATTCGGTCATGCAGACCCTGGTCAACTTGCGTTAACGTCCGGTCGGAATACGCGATGAATAATGCGGATATTTTGCTGCAGGCATTGAAAGTGTTCAGCACGGTTATGCGGCGCATGCACGGATCATTCATCGGCAAACACCGAGGAGTAACTCATGGATAGACTGATTTACACGGCAATGACGGGTGCGAAGCATATTCTGGAGCAGCAGAGCAATGTTTCGCATAATCTGGCCAACGCGACGACGACCGGATTCCGGGCACAACTGGATTCGTTCCGTGCGGTGCCTGTGCTCGGCGACGGACTGCCGACGCGGGCGTTTGTGGTCGATTCGACCGTAGGTACCGATTTTACTCCAGGTCCGATACAGCAGACCGGCAACCCGCTGGACGTGGCTGTACAGGGGCAGGGCTGGGTTGCCGTGGAAATGGGCGACGGTACGGAAGCTTATACACGCAACGGCAGTTTCAGGATTAACGAAAACGGTTTGTTGCAAACAGAGAATGGCCTGAATGTGCTGGGCGAAACCGGCCCTATCACTATTCCTCCCGATGAAAACGTCACAATTGCCAAGGACGGTACGGTTTCGACGATACCCAGAACCGGCACCGCCACTTCGGTGAATGTATTAGGCCGGATCAAACTGGTCAATCCGCCGGAAGCGTCGCTGGTACGCGGCGATGACGGATATTTTCGTACCAAGGATGGCAAGCCTGCCGATGCGGATGCCGCAGTGACTGTGGTGCCCGGCGCTGTAGAAGGCAGTAATGTGAGTGTCGTATCGGCTATGGTGGATATGATCAGTCTGGGACGTCAGTTCGAGATGCAGATGAAGTTATTGACGAATGCCGAGAATAACGCCAATAAAGCAAGTCAGATCATGACTTTGAGTTGATGTCGGCTAATGCATAATTCAAACATAGGCAAATTTTTGCGGAGAACAACATGATACGATCATTATGGATAGCCAGAACCGGTCTGGATGCGCAACAAACGCAAATGGACGTGATATCCAATAATCTGGCTAACGTCAGTACCAATGGTTTCAAGAGTTCGCGTGCTGTATTCGAGGATCTGTTGTATCAGACCCTGCGTCAGCCGGGTGCGCAATCTTCTCAGCAAACCCAGTTGCCGTCGGGGTTGCAGGTGGGCACCGGGGTGCGTCCTGTGGCGACCGAACGCC
The DNA here is from genome assembly GCA_031291235.1 of Sulfuriferula sp. Lineage (GTDB taxonomy): Bacteria > Pseudomonadota > Gammaproteobacteria > Burkholderiales > Sulfuriferulaceae > Sulfuriferula. The sequence goes on along the minus strand of JARLJL010000006.1, from coordinate 11,031 downwards.
TTTTTACCCAGGGTAATCTGCAGCAAACAGGCAACGACAAGGATGTGGCCATTCAAGGCTCGGGTTTCTTTCAGGTACTACTGCCTGACGGTACTACGGCATATACGCGAGATGGTTCGTTTCAGGTGGACAATCAGGGGCAGCTGGTAACATCCAGCGGATATACGGTGCAGCCGGCTATTACGATTCCGTCCAATGCGCTGACGCTGACGATTGCGAAGGACGGTACTGTTTCCGTGACGCAGCCAGGAGTAACGGCGGCCGTACAGGTCGGCTCGCTGCAGCTGGCTACATTTATCAATCCGGCTGGTCTGGAAAGCCGCGGCGAGAATTTGTACATTGAGACCGCTGCATCGGGCAGCCCCAATACCAATACGCCGGGTACCAATGGCGCCGGTACGGTTAATCAGGGGTATGTCGAAGCTTCCAACGTAAACGTGGCGGTAGAGCTGGTGAATATGATACAGACCCAGCGCGCTTACGAAATCAATAGCAAGGCGATCACGACCTCCGATCAAATGCTGCAAAAATTGACCCAAATGTGATTGTTTTGAGCTCGTCATGAAAACTATTTCGATATTTTTGGGAATGCTGGTGCTGCTGACAGGGTGTACAACTGTCCCGGAAAGCATTATTCAGCAGCCGATGACGGCGAAACCGCAGCCGCTTTCAAGTGCCCAGCCGAATAATGGCGCCATTTATCAGGCGAATGCCTATCGTCCGCTGTTTGAAGACAAGCGTGCGCGCTTGATCGGCGATGTCATTACTATTGTCATCAGTGAAAAAACCTCTGCTGGTAAAGCCGCATCCAGCTCGGCGAGCAACTCTGGTTCTATCAATTCAAGCATACCGAGCATAGTCGGGCTGCCGTTCAAAACCCTGCAAGGCATGTCGGTCGGAGCCAGTTCATCCGGCAAGAATGCTGATACGGATGCCTTGACTGCAACCAATAATTTCACCAGCACGTTGACGGTTACCGTTGTCGATGTGCTGGCTAACGGGAATCTGGTGGTCAGCGGAGAAAAACAGGTGTCGCTGGATAAAGGCGTTGAATACGTCAGATTCTCGGGCGTGGTCAGCCCGGATACGATAGAGGCCGGGAATATCGTATCTTCAACCAATGTTGCAGACGCAAAGATTGAGTATCGCACCAATAGCCGCATAGATAAGGCTGCGGTCATGGCGATGATGACGCGATTCTTTCTGAATGTTCTACCCTTCTGACGATAGCGAGACCATCATGACTTCCCGGAAAACATCGTTATTACTGATTCTCGCTCTGGCCGCGATGCTGCTGTCCAGTGCCGTACGCGCCGATCGCCTGAAGGATCTGGCAAGCATACAGGGCGTGCGCGAGAATCAGCTGATCGGATACGGTCTGGTTGTCGGTCTGGACGGCAGCGGCGATCAGACCACGCAAACGCCCTTTACGGTGCAAAGCGTGGCGAGCATGCTGAAGGGCATGGGTGTAAATCTGCCGGCGGGGACTACGCTGCAGCTGAAGAACGTTGCAGCCGTTATGGTGACCTCTTCATTGCCCGCTTTTGCACAGCCCGGCCAATTGCTGGATGTGACGGTTTCCTCGATGGGCAATGCCAAGAGTATCCGCGGCGGTACTCTGTTGATGACGCCGTTAAAAGGCGCCGATGGTCAGATTTATGCCATGGCGCAAGGTAATATCGTCGTCAGTGGCGCAGGTGCTGCGGTAAACGGTGCCAAAGCGCAAATCAATCATCTGAGCGTGGGGCGTATTTCTTCCGGCGCGACTGTGGAACGTGCCGTAACCAGCGCTTTGGGTCAGGACAACGTCGTCAGGCTGGAGCTGAATGATACCGATTTTTCTACTGCCAGCAGAGTAGTGGATGCGATTAATCAGCATTTCGGCAAAGACACCGCTGCAGCCCTGGATGGGCGCGTCATCCAGGTACGCACGCCGATAGGCAGTAACGATAGAGTGGCCTTTTTAGGGGCGTTGCAAAGCATTAACGTTGATCCTGCGCAAACCGCAGCCAAGGTGATCATGAATGCCCGTACTGGCTCGATAGTGATGAATCAGACGGTGATGCTGGATCCTTGCGCCGTCTCGCACGGAAATTTATCCGTGACCATCAAGAATGAACCGTCCGTCAGTCAGCCCGCACCTTTCTCTAAAGGGAAAACAACGGTTACCCAGACCTCGCAAATCGAAATTAAAAGCGAGCCCGGCCAGATGATGCTGGTAAAAGGCGGGGCTTCGTTATCCGATGTGGTCAAGGCGCTCAATGCCATCGGCGCGACGCCGCAGGATTTGCTGGCAATCCTGCAGGCGATGAAGTCTGCGGGTGCATTGCGCGCCGAACTGGAAATTATCTGAGGCTGATATGATAGGCGCAACCGACATTACCAGCAGCCTGGCGGCCGATACCCAAGGCCTCGCCTCGTTGCGTCGGGCTGCGCAGGATAACTCACCTGAAGCGATCAAAACGGTCGCCAAGCAGTTTGAGGCGGTTTTCATGAACATGATGCTGAAAAGCATGCGTGAAGCAACGCCGCAAGACGGCATGTTCGATAATGACCAGACGCGTCTGTATACATCCATGCTCGATCAGCAGTTGAGTCAGACCATGGCGACGCGAGGCATAGGCCTGGCGGATGTGCTGGCCCGGCAATTGTCGGCCAATGCCATGACCGCATCTCAGCCTGCCCAGACTTCGTCGGGCAATACAGGTGTTTCCAGTAGCGAAACGGGTGCACCGAACCCAATGGATACATCTGTATCCGTTCATGCGCAATCTGCCCAGGCCCAGTCGTTCCAGAACAAGCTGCAGGCGCATGCAGAAGAGGCTAGCCGAACCACCGGCATCCCTGCCAAATTCATGCTGGGACAGGCTGCGCTGGAAAGTGGCTGGGGACGCAAGGAAATACTGACTGCAGACGGCAGCAGCAGTCATAACCTGTTCGGGATCAAGGCCGGGCCATCCTGGAACGGTAAAACAGTTGATGCGGTTACTACGGAATACACTAATGGCGTCGCCCAGAAACGGGTGCAGAAATTCCGCGCATACGACAGTTATGCAGACTCCTTTCGCGATTACGCGAGTTTGTTGCGGAACAATCCGCGCTATCAAAATGTAATCGCCAATGCACGTGACGCAGCCGGTTTCGCTCAGGGATTGCAACAGGCTGGTTATGCCACGGACCCTAATTATGCAGATAAGCTGACCAAAATTATTACCCAGTCGTTATCAGCCTGACGGCGTTAAAGTTTGGCCCGCAGCTGTCGTTAATATAAGTAACGTATTGGAGTAAAAATATCATGGGCGCTAATATACTGAGTATCGGACAAAGTGCACTGGCTGCCGCCCAGATAGGGATCAGCACGACCGGGCACAATATCGCCAACGCTTCAACGCCGGGATACAGCCGACAGGTTATTGTCCAAGCCGCCGCCACCGCACAAAATTTCGGGTACGGATATGTGGGGCAGGGGGTAAGTGTCACCACCATACAGCGCATGTATTCGAGCTTCCAGGCGGCGCAAGTCAATTCGGCGCAAAGCAGTACCAGCAGCCTGAATACCTATTACACGCAGATTTCTCAAATCAACAATATGCTGGCGGATTCGACGACCGGGCTGTCTCCGGCGCTGCAAACCTTCTTCTCAGGCATACAGAATGTCACTACCGATGCGTCGTCTGCTGCAACACGGCAGGCTGCCTTGTCATCGGCCGATGCGCTGGCTTCTCAGTTCCAAAGTCTGGGTACGCAGCTTAGCCAGATGAATCAGGATGTGAACACCCAGATTGTCAACGGAGTTGCAACAGTTAACTCGCTGGCAACCCAGATTGCGCAATTGAATAACAATATTGCGGCTGCACAAACCTCCGGGCAACCGCCGAACGATCTGTTGGATCAGCGCGATCAGCTGGTTGCGACATTGAATCAGCAAATCAAGGCGACTGTAGTCAAGCAGGACGATGGCACATACAGTGTCTTTATTGGCAATGGTCAATCGCTGGTTGTGGGTGCCAAGGCTTACAATTTAAGCACGGCGACATCGCCGACTGATTCGAGTCAGCTCGAAGTTGCCTATAACAGCAATGGGAAAACGTCGATACTCAGCGGCTCTGCATTGACTGGCGGTCAATTGGGCGGTCTGCTCGATTTTCGTAGCCAGACGCTGGATCCTGCCCAGAATGCCTTGGGGCGCGTGGCAATCGGTCTGGCGACTACATTCAATAGCCAGCAAGCGTTGGGACTGGATCAGAGCGGTAATTTCGGCAGCCCCTTCTTTACGGTGGGTACGCCTACGGTAAATGCCAATAGCGGAAATACCGGAACTGGCGCGCTGACGGCGAGCATCACGGACGTCAACGCGCTGACAACCAGCGATTACAGCCTGAAATACGACGGTACCAATTACACTGTTACTCGCGCTTCGGATGGCGCTACAACAACGTTTGCTTCATTCCCGCAAACCATAGACGGTGTTACATACAATCTGACGGGAACACCTGCGACAGGCGATAACTTCCTGATTCGCCCTACTGCGACGGGGGCAACTTCTTTTACCGTGGCATTGACCGACCCCAGCCAGATTGCAGCAGCAGGGCCTATTGTGACAGCGGCTACCACCAGCAATACAGGTACCGGGGCCATCAGTCTGGGTAGCGTAGACAGCAGCTATCCGGCCTCGCCGTTGACTGCAGGGTCCCCGGTGACATTGACCTATGCATCCGGCACCAACGAGTTGACCGGCTTCCCGGCAGCTGATCCGGTGACGGTTACCAGCAATGGCACGACGACAACTTATGCGGCAGGCGCACCTGTGCCTTACACGGCTGGCGCTACTGTCAGTTTCGGCGGCATGAGTTTTACATTGAGCGGCGCGCCGGCCAATGGCGATACCTTTACCGTCAGCGCCAATGTCGCAGGGACGAGCGACAATCGCAATGCGTTGTTGATGGCAGGGCTGCAAAGTAGTAACACATTGGCGAACGGCACTGAAAATTTCCAGGCTGCCTTTTCGCAACTGGTTGCCGGTATCGGTAGCAAAACCCAGGAGTTGAAGGTGACCAGCACGGCCGAAGGGCAAACGCTGACGAATCTGACTGCGGCTCAGCAATCGACCTCCGGTGTGAATCTGGATGAGGAAGCCACCAAATTGCTACAGTATCAGCAGGCTTACCAGGCAGCCGGTAAACTGATGACGATAGCCGGCACGTTGTTTGACGTGTTGCTGAATCTCTAAAGTGGTAAGTGGAGGTAATCATGCGTATTAGTACCAGTAGCATATTTGAACAAGGTTCGGCCAAAATCAGCGATTTGCAAAGCGCTGTGGTCACTACACAGCAACAGCTGGCTACCAGCAAACGGATATTGACGCCGGCAGATGATCCTGTGGCGGCAGCGCAGGTGCTGAACATCACCCAGACCCAGTCGATGAATACGCAATTTGCCACCAATCGTCAGGCTGCGACCAATTCGCTATCTTCGGTGGAAAACTCCCTGTCGAGCGCAACCGATCAGTTGCAGAGTCTGAAAACGCTGGTTATCAGTGCGGGCGACGGGACGTTGACCAGCACGCAGCGTGCAGCGATCGCTACCCAGCTGCGTCAGGGATTTGATAGCTTGCTATCTTTGGCCAATGCCACAGACGGAACCGGTAATTATGTGTTTGGCGGTTATAAGACCGCCACTCCGCCATTTGTCAAAACCACGACAGTGGTGGCGGGCGTGACCATTACAGGCGCTCAGTATGTAGGTGATCAGGGTCAACGTCAGTTACAGGTGGATACCACAAGCCAGATGAACATCAGTGAATCGGGTCCGGGTATATTTCAAACCGGCACGCAGGATATTTTCAAAACGCTGGATGATTTTGCAACCGTATTGGAAAATCCGGCCAGTACTACCAGCCAGATAACTACAGCGCTGCAAACGGCAAACACCAATATCGGGGCGACGCTGGATAATGTACTGACGGCGCGTGCTTCGACGGGTTCGAAGTTGCAGACGCTGACTTCGCTGGACAGTTACGGGTCGAATCTCGATGTGCAATATAGCCAAAGCTTGTCAAGCCTACAGGATTTGGATTATGCTAAAGCTGCATCCTTATTGGCGCAGCAGAATCTGACATTGCAGGCGGCTCAGCAGTCTTTTGTAAAAATTACGAATTTGTCTTTATTTAATTATATTAACTAAAGGCCGGCTCGATGATTTCATTAAGTGCAACTATAAAAATATTGCCAGGTAACAGTCTATTGTCCCGACAATGATTGCAAATCCCTGGATGAGGCCACTGGGGGGATCAATAATGCAGAATAATCAAACCATGGGCTCACAATTGCAGCAATTGTTAACCGCGATTTCCAAACATGGTAACCAGCATGTGCTGGAGATACAGCGCGATTTGGTGCAAACCAACAATTTGCTGGAAGAGGCAATACGCAAGCTGGGGAACAGCTTTCTGGCGATACATCAAGGTTTGTCATCTTATCAACAACTGTCGAATTTACCGGACCTCAAATCTTCCGGCGAACAGCTCGCAGCACTGCAAACAGAAATCAATCAGCATATCAATGCGGCCATTACCGGTCTGCAATTCCAGGATATGACCAGTCAGCTTATTACCAAAATGTCTAAACATATCGCTGAGTTGCATGATGTCTTTGCGGTGATGGATAGATCCGATCGTCAAATCCCTGCAACTGCCGATGATGCAGCCATTCTGGCCATATTGCATGTTATGAATACCGAATTGCAGCATCAAAGACTGGTCTTCGACGACGTGTCGCGTAAGATAGTAACGCAACAGCATCTGGAAAGTGGCGATATCGAATTATTTTAGGCCGAAAATGGCAGGTTCGTTGAATTCGTGAATTGTGAATAGAGAGTATACAAGAGGGATATGATGGCTAAGACCATATTGGCAGTGGATGATTCGGGCTCGCTTCGGCAAATGGTGAGCTTTAGTCTAAAAGCGGCTGGTTACGATGTGACGGAAGCAGTTGATGGTCAAGACGGTTTAAATAAGGCCAAGCAACATACGTATGATCTGGTACTTACCGATCAGAATATGCCGCGCATGGATGGCTTGACGCTAATTAAAATGTTGCGGGGCATGGCTAATTACCAGCATGTACCGATTTTAATGTTGACAACGGAATCCAGCGACGAGATGAAATCCCAAGGGCGCGCTGCCGGGGCGAATGGCTGGCTGGTAAAGCCTTTTGATCCGCAAAGATTGACTGAAGTCGTTAAAAAAGTAATAGGTTAATTTATATTGGTTTAGCGTCTCCGCCTTTCCTGCGGTATTAAAACCGTCGATAGATTGCGGGTGATGGATTGCCATTGCTGCGCATATAGTTTTCTGGAATCCCCATAAAAAACAAGATAACAGTCAAGCAATTTAGGGAGTTGGTAATGACGGTTGATATGAGTCAGTTTTACCAGGTGTTTTTTGATGAAGCAGCTGAATTATTGGCGGAAAAAGAAAGACTGTTGTTGGATGTTGATGTCGCTTCGCCGGATCCGGAAGATCTGGATGCCATTTTTCGCACTGCGCATTCGATAAAAGGCGGAGCGGCGACATTCGGGTTTAATGATATTACTGAAGTCACGCATGTTCTGGAATCGTTGCTGGACCGTATTCGTAAAGGTGAAATACCTTTAACAGCCGAGCACGTCGATGCATTTTTAGCGGCCAAAGATGTGCTGGAAATGTTAATTAACGGTCATAAAAATGGCGCCGCGGTCGATCGGGAGGCCGTCGAGCAGATCAGCAAGCGGTTGCAGGCATTGTCTGCGCTTGGAGCGGTGCATGCTGCTGCGTCCCCCGTAGAATCAAAAGCCGCATCTGCAGTGCAGGAAGCGCATACCGGCAATGCGGCATCGGTTCCAGCGAATGTGCAGCATTATCGTATCGAGTTGCCGGAGACCCCGCAGCGCGATGTTGATGCGCTTGCCAGCGAGCTGGGTTTGCTGGGGCACATTACACAATCCCTGCTGGAAGATCAACGCACGGTATTCGTGCTGATAACCGAAGAAAGTGTCGATGATATCGTTGCCATTTGTTCGTTTGTGCTCGATGCGGATGCATTGAAAATTACTAATATTACACCGGTAATCGCGGCACCATCCGTGTCTGCCAATGAGGATCCAGGTTACGGATTCTTTGAGCCGCTGCTGACTGAAATCCAGAAAAAGGAAGTTGCCGATGCAGCAGCCGAAGCTGCTGTGCAAGCTGCCGCGCACGTCGAATCGACAGAAAGAAAACAAGCCAGACGCGATAGCGACAAGGCCGCAGCCGGAAATGCGGAGTCAAGCTCCATCAGAGTCAGCATTGAGAAAGTCGACCAGCTGATCAACCTTGTCGGCGAGCTGGTGATTACTCAGGCTATGATAGAACAGCGTATCGGTAATCTGGATCCGATGTTGCATGAAGGCTTGCTGAATAGCGTCGGACAGTTGACTCGTAACACGCATGATTTGCAAGAAGCCGTCATGTCTATACGCATGATGCCGATGGATTATGTATTTTCCCGCTTTCCGCGCATGGTGCGCGATATGGCTGGGAAATTGGGCAAGAAAATAGATTTCGTTACTCAAGGCGCTGCCACAGAACTCGACAAGGGATTGATAGAACGTATCGTGGATCCGTTGACGCATCTGGTGCGCAATAGCGTCGATCACGGTATCGAGTTGCCGGAGGTGCGCAGGGCTGCAGGCAAGTCGGAAGCGGGCAGATTGACGTTGGCTGCATCCCATCAAGGCGGTCATATCGTGATTGAAGTCAGTGACGATGGTGCCGGACTTAATCGCGATCGTATTTTGGCAAAGGCGGTGCAACAGGGGTTGACTGTTTCTGATAATATGCCAGACGAGGACGTATGGCAGTTGATTTTTGCCCCCGGATTTTCTACTGCGGAAGTCGTCACCGATATATCCGGTCGCGGGGTGGGAATGGACGTGGTCAAACGAAACATAACTGCGATGGGTGGGACTGTGGAAATCCGCTCGGCGCGAGGGTTTGGCTCCACGATGCGTATTTCGTTGCCGTTAACGCTGGCGATACTGGATGGCATGTCGATAAAAGTGGGCGAAGAGGTTTATATCGTACCGCTTGCCTATGTGATTGAATCGTTGCAACCGGAGAAGACCGAACTCAAAGAAGTTGCCGGCCAGGGACGCTTAATCAAGGTGCGCGACGAGTACCTTCCGTTGATATATTTATACGAACAATTTGCTATCAATCCGCGTTATGCCGATCCTTCTGACGGTATAGTCATCATCATGGGCGTGGATGGCAAGAAAGCCGCGATATTTGTTGATAGTCTGGTTGGACAACAACAGGTAGTGGTCAAAAATCTGGAATCCAATTTTCGCAAAGTGCCCGGAATATCGGGCGCAACTATTTTAGGCGATGGCGGCGTATCCTTGATAGTGGATGTATCTGCATTGATGCGTTCGCTTGGGTAAATTGTATATTAGTCAAGAGGTTATTTATGCAAAACAATATGCACATGAGCGGCAGTTCGGAAGATGTTACAGGACATGAGTTTCTGGCATTTACATTAGGCGCTGAAGAATACGGGATAGATATTCTGAAAGTTCAGGAAATTCGCGGTTATGAAAGCCCGACAAGGATTGCCAATGCGCCGGAGTTTATCAAGGGAGTGATGAATCTGCGCGGTCTGATTGTACCCATCGTAGACATGCGTATCAAATTCGAACTTGGCGAAGCCAACTACGACAACCTGACGGTTGTTATCATTTTGAACGTAGGCGGCCGAGTCGTCGGGATGGTAGTTGATAGCGTTTCCGATGTTATTACGCTTAATCCCGAGCAAATCAAACCTGCGCCTGCAATGACTAGCGCCCTTGATACCAACTATCTGATCGGGCTGGGTACAGTAGATCAGCGCATGCTGATTCTGGTTGATATCGATAAATTGATGTCCAGCTCTGAAATGGGTTTGACGGATGAATTGGTTGCGTGATTAATAATCAAGATATGAATTGCCTAGTGACTTATCCGCGGAGAATGCATCATGTTTAGTGGTATGGCTATTAAGACCCGATTGATGGGCGCATTTGCAGTTTTGACATTACTGCTGATTCTTGTAGGCGGTTTGGGTATTTACACCGCGCAGCATAATGTCGATATGCTGCAGCGCCTGACTTTGAAAGACAAAGTGGCCGAAGCGGATATTATACGTACGAAGTATCGCATGGAATTCAATCGCAGCGAATTGTTGCGTGCTGTACAGCATGATCCATCTTTTAGCATGGCCAAGCTGCATAATCACCCGGTGACAAAACATTTCGACAGTATTGCAGCCAGCAATAAAATTCTCAAGGGAAAAGCTGGTTCATACCAGGCCGGTATTGCTGACCCAGAGGAAAAGCAGCTATACGACACATGGTTTTCGGATTCAAACGGTTTCGGTGTCGATGCCATTGCTCAGGTTATTGCTGCAATACAGTCCGGCCAGTGGGCTGACGCTGAAAATATGACAGTAACGCTGATTAATCCCCTGTTTACCAAAAGCGATGCCGATTCGAAAGCCTTGGTGGAGTACCTGACGCAACGTGCGGAAAAGAACCGTGTGCGGGTCAGCGATAATATTGCCAGCATGACGTATTTGTTAATTGCGGTCATTCTGCTAGGTGTGATCATGGCGGCTGTGACCGGTTGGTTATTAATCCGTAGTATCACTGTTCCGCTGAATCATGCTGTCGATGTGGCACGTCATGTCGCGGATGGCGATTTGCGTTCGACAGTTAGTGTGGTTAATCATGATGAAATCGGCGAATTGCTGAATGCGCTGAAGGACATGAATGCAAGTCTCGGACATGTAGTGGGTGAAGTGCGGGTTGGTACCGAGGCTATTGCTTCGGCTTCCGGTCAAATTGCGGCCGGTAATCTGGACTTGTCCAATCGTACTGAAGCGCAGGCCGGTTCTCTGGAAGAAACCGCATCGGCAATGGAACAGCTGACTTCTACGGTCAAACAAAATGCAGACAATGCGCGCCAGGCCAACCAATTGG
>JARLJL010000005.1 GCA_031291235.1 Sulfuriferula sp. | reverse complement strand
TGCTGCTGCTGCTGCTGCTGCTGCTGCTGCTGCTGCTGCTGCTGCTGCTGCTGCTGCTGCTGCTGCTGCTGCTGCTGCTGCTGCTGCTGCTGCTGCTGCTGCTGCTGCTGCTGTGAGTGTGGCTGACGAGGACTCAGCGGACGTGTCCATCGCCGCATCTTCATCAGCGAAATTCGAATCGTCTCGCGGCGAATGCAGCATGGAGGCTGCATCGAGGATCGGATGGTCCTCTTGCCCTGCAAGTGGCAACGGAGAATGTAGCATCGGCTGTTCCTCATACGACGCAACATGCGAATACGCAGCAGCGTCCGCAGCATACGCATCGAAGTCAGATGCATCGTGGGTGTGTTCCACGAGAGCAGGCGACGACGATGATGAAGCGTTTGCTGGTGCGACCAAGTCCCAGTGCATCGATGTCGCTGTTGCTGCTGCAGGTGAGGACGACTCGGCGAGCAATTCTGCTAGTGGCAGCTCGCTGTCCATCCAGCCATGCGAGGAATGCCATCCCAGCTGCACATCGGAAGCCATCGAACCAGCAAGGTTCGACGAGGTCGCCAACGAATAGCCATCGAATGCCGACGAACCCAACGGCGACGGAGATGGGATGTGGAACTGGCTGTCGGGATATGGACCGGCAGATTCGTCAGTCATGTCACCGCACACGAGTGTGGTCATTCTACTGTCGAGCACACAGGCACGTGAAGGCGACATGCGGTGAGCAGTGTCTTGCTCGCCCGCTTCGGCCATCTCTGAGCGAGCGGGGTATCACGATGAATGCCCAGCAGCCATCGATATGCGCGTGCGTGGTTTGACCTCGAAGTCACTTCCAGTCCCTCGCGCAGGAGCTGCGGCGATTGGTTTGGCTTCTAAGCCAACCCTTGAAGCTGGGAGTTCAAATTGGTCGTGCCAACGCGGCGAGCTCTCGCAGCGCGAATCAAGGACAGAGGGAAATGTCAAAAGCTATACATGCGTGTAATGACGGGAACCTGTTAAAACCCACCCAAGACCGTGTGTACATTTTTTGTTCGTGCGTATTGTCGTTTTGCCGGCGGGTGTGTCTTGGACATTTCCGTTTTTTGCCGGATGCCTCATCCCGGAGAACAACGATCAGAGACGTATTAAACCAGCAATGTGTAGATAACAAAATAATGTAACTTCTGGCATACCTTTGCAGAGTTGTTCACATGCTGATGGTTCTCTCGTTTTTCTTTCTTGACTGGTTTTCTTTTGGGGACCTCTCTCAACACAGATTTAGATTTCGCAAGACCGAGTCATAGCTCAACATATTGAAAATAATATATAACACTGAAGAACCTTGGTTTCACAAGTTTAAACCTTCAGAAATTCGCAACCGAGCCTTTAATACTTTCGACGTTTCAGGCATTGACAAAAGTAGTTGTTTTGAAGACCGCATAAATCGAGCAGGCAATACCTGAGCCTGTCTTTCACAGTGAACAATACATGAGCCCAGGCGCATACGCCATAGTAATAACAGCCTGATTGTGCTGCTGGTTGCGGAGGTAAGTGACTTGGAAGGTGATTTGGAGGAGGGCTGAAGCGACTGGGCGCATATGAAATTTTCCTCAGCGCGCAGATACAATGGCCTGGCCATGACATTATGTGTGTGAGGTGCAGGGATGATAGTGCACGCGTTGCACATATGCTCTGGCTGCCAGCGCTATTGCTGCAGAAATGAAAAATTATTGACTGAAAATGAAAGTATTCCTGTCTCTCATGCCACGAGTCCAATCAAGTGCAGGCAACTGACCCCATCCTCAGGCATAGACGAGCAGGTGGACTACTACCACAGAGGATATAACCTCAATTGGTTGTAACTTCGTGCATGAGAAGGTGGAAAGTGAAATTTCGATCGATTTTTCAGCGAAAATGGTCCTGTTTGCGGTCTACTCAATCCACGGTAACTACGATCGACCACTTGACTACCACTTTTCTGAAATACACATCAACTGTACTCTCTCCTGACACCATGGGCTTATCTGGTTAGGCCTGATCAAGCCTGATCAAACGCAGAATTGAGAAATTTCGGTCAATTAAGTTGTTCTGAAATTTCTGTCCCATGCGCAGCAGCGAGTGAAACCCAGCCTACCCTACATGATCGTACTCCTGAGCTCACACTATGGTATGATAGCAGCCACTGCCATGGATTTCCATTCCCGCATGAGTGAGAGCGATCGACAGAAATGTCGAAACTTGCCTAGTTCAGCCTCCGCCTAAGAAAACCTCGAGTCTGGAACTCCATCAACAACAGCAATCTAACCAAGCCGATGACGGAAGTAGAGATGATGTGTGTACTGTATACCCGCATGCTCATAACATCATCACAACTTCCACAGCGCCTGCAGGGTGGCAAGTCAAAGTTTCCCAAAACAACTACTTTTGTCAATGCCTGGA
>JARLJL010000004.1 GCA_031291235.1 Sulfuriferula sp. | reverse complement strand
TACTTTGTCTTTAAAAAAGAGACAAAAACGAGAAGCAAAATCCCTTGGCATTAAGAAGAGAATCTCTAATTACTTTGTCTTTAAAAAAGAGACAAAAACGAGAAGCAAAATCCCTTGGCATTAAGAAGAGAGTCTCTAATTACTTTGTCTTTAAAAAAGAGACAAAAGCGAGAAGCAAAATCCCTTGGCATTAAGAAGTAGAGTCTCTAATTACTTTGCCTTTCAATCATTGGACTTCACCCATTTTTATCGAAATTTTTCAATTTCTAATTAGTGTCCAAAATGATTAAATGCTTTAGGTCATCGGCGGATAGATCAATTTTCAATAATTGCTTTAAACAATCTAACTAATATACAAACAAGATGGCTCAATAGTCCGATCCTGGCAGGAAATAGAAAAAATTGGCCAAAGCCAAGAAGGTCTGCTCAGGCCTGCGGATTCAACCGGTCGATGCAACAGATTGGCTGAATCGTTCAGTAGTAGTTGCACTTGCAAATTATTTTTGGCTCCTTTAGCCTGGATACACATTAAACGTTCGTCTTGTAATGTGGTCAGGAAAGGGAACAAATCATGGCGACTGGAAAGTTCATCGCATATCACCGGGTAAGCACAATCAAACAAGGTCAAAGCGGTTTAGGATTGGAAGCTCAACAAGCCGCTGTTGCTGCCTACCTGAATGGCGGCAACAGTGAACTAATCGCGGAGTTTAGAGGGGTGGAAACAGGGAAGGGTTCAGATGCGCTCGCCAAACGTCCTCAATTGCGTGCGGCCCTTGATGCCTGCAGAAAGACCGGTGCCACGCTTATCATCGCAAAACTGGATCGCCTTGCTCGGAATGTTCATTTCGTTTCAGGATTGATGGAAAGCGAAGTCAGAGTTGTCGCTATATCCGGGGCTAGCTGAAGCAGTCTGAATTTATGTATGGCCGGATCATTGTAGTGCCTGAATGGGGCTGGGTTTTTGCTAGCTCCGCCAGAGCTTTGTTCCTTGCCTAAAATCGCTCCAGCACCGTCAAATTAAAATCACACCCATTTTGCAGTGCCGCCAGCTGGTCTTCGCGCACGCGTTTGACCCAGCATTTTTCGTAGATTTTGCCGCCGTCCTGTTGCCAGCGGAAGCCTTTTTCCTTGGCCATTTCGCGTTCGTCGTAGCCGACGTTGGCTTGCACGATCAGCCATTTGCGTTGGCTGTTGGCGATAACTTGCTGGATGTCGTAACGGTTGAGTATGGTGAACATGGTCAGCACGTCGGTGATGGCGCGGTGGGCGAAGGGGTTGACCATGCCGTGAAAGCCGGCCAAATAAATGAGGCTGCGGCTTCTACAGTTGCGCGGATAGTCGACGTCGTATTGCGTATCCAGCCAGGGGGTGGCGGGCATTTTCAGGTTGAAGTGGGTAAATGCGGCTTCCAGTAACGGGCGGTCGAATTCGCGACCGTTATGCGCGACGATATAGTCGGCTTTGCTCATCAGTTTGGCGATGGGCTGCAAGGTGCGGATGTCGGCAGGCTGTCCGTGGCGGGCGAGCAATTCATCGGTGATGCCGGTGTATTCTACCGATTCGGGTGCGACCGGTTGATTGGGCTTGATCAGTAACGACAGGAAATCGACTGGTTGGGCGAATTCGGTATCCCATAGCACCAGGCCGATCTCTGTAATGAAATTGGTGTCGGCGGGGGCGTTGAATGCGCCGCCTGTTTCAAGGTCGAGTCCCAGTAATAGCATGATAATGCGGCATGAAAAATGATGTGTCGAGTTTAGCGTATTTCTGCGTCAGCTGCTCAATGAGCTGTATGGCGACCGGGAATTATGCCTGGCGATTATGCGTGCAGGGTTGCATAGCCATTCTAATACCCTGTCAGATTTAAATTATCGCCGAGATGTTTCAAGTTCGGCAGGGATTTAGTTTTCGTCACGTACGCAGCATCTAGTTTGTCAAAACTCAGTTAACAGGATCAACCACATAGCCTTTTTTCGATTGCAAATAAGCCACTTCAGCAAAACCGGACGGCACGATGTCACTGTCGGTCACATGATATAACTGGTGAAAATCGATGCCCTGTTCATGTAGCGTGTTGTCGCACACGTCAAACTTCACACCACGCGCTTTCAGTGCATCAACCATTTTTCGGGTTTCCGGATCCGGGTCTTTCAATAACGACACACCCTTGCCATACAGCACGACTGTATTATGGATGTGACCGCCCCATTTCGCAGCTGAATCCAGACCATTTTTTATATTATTCAACTTCATGCCTTGGGCGGCCTTATCATCGGTCGTCATCGGCACGACTATCTTCACTACCCCATATTGTTCATGGGTTATTTTGGGTTGAACGTAGCCGCCAGGATTAACCGCCATAGCTTTTGCACCTGAGTCTGTATGGGGCTTGTCATCGGCAACTGCATAGACTGCACCCACCATAAACATCGAACTGACTATTGGAATCAAGATGTGTCGAATATGTTTCATAATTTACTCCTGGTTGGATGAGAGAAATCACGTTACAAAAAATCCTGTCGGCGTGAGCAGATACAGGCGCATTTTTACCAGTATATTCATGAGAATTTTCTAATCCGTTCGGTACCGAACATACCCTGACGCATTTATTCATTGCGGTTGGTTTCATGCTGTCGTTTCAGCCGCACCTCGTCCGTAAGGCAATTCTTGTGTGCCGCCGTACAGACTCTCAGAATCAACTTACGTGCTCCTGTTTGGTAACCGTGGTAACAAGTCAGCCCGAATAACATCTGGTTGGGCGAATAACGCATGAGGGCAATTATGTTGAAACGCGGCAAATTGGCCTACCGCAGGCAGTTCGCCCGCACAAATCATTCACACTGAATACTGTGCGATTGCGCACATACGTGGTCAGGCAGGCAGACTACGATTGCATACTGTCCGTCGCGAACGGGTAATATCCAGGAGAAACAGCATGAACAAATACATCCATCACGTATCCGGGTTTTTTGCTCAGCGCGAAGCAGCCCATAATGCGCTTACTATGCTTGTTGAACGCGGACTGCCGCGCAAACAACTGCATATTTTTGAAGCCGACGCCGCTGTACCCGCATCCGCTCAGGAATCGAAAAGCAATGAAGTATTAAAAGATGTGCTTGTTGACGGTGTCATCGGCACAGCGATAGGCACTGGTATCGGCGCGCTGGGTGAAATCGCCCTGGTGGCAGCCAACGTTAGTCTGTTTATCGCCAGCCCATTGCTTGCACCCATCATGATGCTGGGCTGGGGCGCCGCCATAGGCGCCATGGTCGGTGCTTCAGCAGGGGCTGCTTCGGGAATAGAGCATAAAGATGGTAAATTTGCCGAACTGATTGGTGATGCCATATCCAATGGTCAATTCGTGCTGGTAGTGAAAACCATAACCGAGCAGGAAACCGCTATTGCGCGCGATGTCATCCAGAAATCGGTTGGTGAATACAACGATATCAACAAGGCTGGGAAATAGTGATTGCAGCCAAGCGTATTGGGCAAATATCAAAACGCGGTCGACATGAACCCGTCCTGATCTTGCAGATGCTACAAAAACATATTCTGATGCATCATCCCGGCTGCGGCAGTCAGTTATTGAGTGCGTGCAACGCAGCAGCGATGGATGCCGAATCGAGCGGACGAACCAGTCGAGCGATTTCGGTGCCGTTATTGAGGAATATCAGCGTAGGCCATAATTTGACTGCGTACGTGCGCCCCAGACGGCGGCCTTTGCCGTCCTCTATGCGGATATGCCGGGTCTGCGGATAAGCGGCCAATGCCGCTGCGATCAACGGTTGGGCAGCCTGGCAGTGCCCGCACCAGCCTGCGCCGAATTCCAGCACGGTTGCACCGGGTAGCTGGTCAATGTCGGCTCGTGCGGGTTCGGCTTGCGGATTTTCCTGTGTGGTATTCATATTCGTTACTCGCAAAGCGCTATCAGTTTCTAGCGAGGGATAGCTGATAATTTTCCACCCCTTCGAAACTGGCAAGGATTTGGGCGACGTCCGACAAACACGAGCTGTCGTGCTTGTCGCGTGAAACGGCGATGAATTGCCATTCCGGGCTGCCGTTGCGGGAATTGATGACCAGCGAATTCCATGCAACGTCGTAACCCATCTCGCTCATCAGCTCGCTCAGGCGTTCCTGCCGCGGGGCGAAATCCGGCCTGAATAGCAAGGTGATGACGGCAGACGTGCGCGATGGCAACCATTCCTCCAGTCTGGAGATAGCCGACATGCTGAGGGCCGATAGCAATGTCAGGAGGATGGCGGTGGCATAGAAACCGATGCCGACCAGTATGCCGATAGCGGAGGAAGCCCAGATGGAGGCCGCAGTAGTCAGCCCGCTGATGTTGAAGCCTTCTTTCATGATGACGCCGGCACCGAGGAAACCGATACCGGTAACTATGCCTTGTATGACCTGAGTCGGAATAATGGCGGCGGCAAGGGCGCTGTGCGTGGCATGACCGCCGTACCAGAATTCGGGATAGCCGAGTATGGCGGTCAGTGCGGCGGATGCCATGCACACCAGTCCGTAAGTGCGCATGCCCGCGGCTCGGCCATGGTAGGCGCGTTCGTAACCGACGACTAATCCCAGCAGCAGTGCGCCGATCAGATTGAAAAATACCAGGATATTGGTTTCAACGACAGAGGCCGACCAGTATTCGGATAAGGATGTCAGTGACAACAGGTTCATGGGGCGCTCTTGTGGTTTGAATTATGGTTTATATGCGATCCGGCTGCGGCTGGATATAGTGTACACCCACTTTTTATGTGCTTGCATGCGTTCGGTGCATGCTTGCGTTTGCAGGCATGGCGCGCCGGTTGTTACGGTCAGGTTTTATTGCCGCTGCGCGGAAAGTCCTTGAGGCAACATTTTCCGGATGGGTTGCTGGTTTCGCATGAGCATAGGCCGCGCCGGGTCTGTTCGACGACAAAATCCCGGATGCCGGATTCATTCAGCGCATCGGCTTTCGAAATACCGAAACAATAGCAAAGCGGCGCATGGGCGGACGGCGTTTTTACGCCAATGACGGAGCGGAGCTGCACGGTTGGAATAACGACGCCGTCATCGCTGAAATAGACGATATCGCAGCCCGGGTCGTCGCAGTAAAAATAGCGCCGGCCTCGATCTGCCCATTGCCAGGCTTGCCTGATGTGGTGACTAACGGTTCTAGCCGGGACTTCGGCATATTCGATGCCGTTGGCCGGACAGCGCAGCTTGCGCGGTTTATCGGGATTGGCGGCACAGCAGTCGGCGGTCATGACGTCCCCCGTTCAGTGAGTGTTTTCCGTTTTGTTTTCGGCAGTTATTGATTCGTCGTTCATGTAGGGGAAGCGTACATGGCCGTAGCGTATCAGCAATATGGCCAGCGCCAGCAGCAAAATGGAGCTGGTGACGGCAATCATGCGCCATTCGTCCATGGCTTTCATGTCCAGTATCAGGTAGCGGGCCAGTGCGACGATGCCAATGTAGAGCGGGAAGCGCACCGGCAGTTTCCCCGATGTGTAGTAGCGCTGTATCATCGCCACCACTTCGAGATACAGAAACAGCATGAGCAGATCGGTCAGGGTCACGGCCTTGTTGCTGAACATGCCTATGATTTCGTCGCTCATGGCAAATACGGTGGCAATGGCGATAACCAGCAAGCCGATATGTTCTATCAATGACAGTGCGGAATAATTGAACTGTTTAATTCGTTTTCTCATGGCGGATGCATGGCAGGCAGTAGGTAATGGGGATATTTTATACCTTAAATTGCCGCATCTGGCTTGAACTATTTATGGTCACGGGAAGCGCTGATTTTAAATAAAAAAACACCGCCTGATACGGCAGGCGGTGTTTGGTACTGCAGATGATGCGCTTGCAGTTCTTTGATACCTGACTGTTAAATTCCCAGCTGGCTGTTCCAGTAGGTTTTGATGGTTTTAACTGTGCTGTCAGGCAGTGGGCCGAAGGCGATGGACTTGGCCAGATCCTGGCCATGCTCGAAACCCCAGGTGAAGAATTTAACCACTTCCTCGTTGTTTGCCTTGGGTGCGTCCTTCTTCAGGATTTCCCATGTGCAGCCGGAGATAGGCCAGCTGTCAGCGCCAGGCTGGTTGGTCAGGATAACGTAGAAATCCTGGGCCTTGGTGAAGTCAACGTTGGCAGCAGCAGCCTGGAAGCCTTTCAGGCTAGGGCTGACCAGCTTGCCATCCTGGTTGAACATGCGCACATAGTTCAGCTTGCTCTCCAGAATGTAGGCGTATTCGACATAACCGATGGAGCCGGGAACCTGTTTGACCAGGGCTGCTACGCCGTCGTTGCCTTTGCCGCCTATGCCGTTAACCCAGTTGACTGCGGTATCGACGCCGACTTTGCTTTCCCAGCTAGGATCGACTTTGGAGAGGTAGCTGGCGAAAGTGAAGGTGGTGCCGGAACCGTCTGAACGATGCACTGCGGTGATGGCCATGTTAGGCAGCTTCAGGCCTTTGTTCAGGCTGACGATAGCTGGATCATTCCATTTGGTGATTTCATTCAAATAGATTTTGGCGATAACGGGACCGCTCAGGATCAGTTGACCCGGTTTTACGCCTGGCAGATTGACGATCATGTCCTCGCCTGCAATTGCCGTCGGAAATTGAATGAGGTTGTTTGCTTTAAGATCCTCTGGTTTCAGGGGCATGTCGCTGGCGCCGAAGTTAACTGTGCCTGCCTTGATTTGTTTGATGCCGCCGCCGGAACCGATAGCCTGATAATTGATTTTTACACTGGTTTTTTGTTCATATGGTTCGCTCCATTTGCTCAGGAGCGGATATACCCAGGTGCTGCCAGCGCCGGTTATTTCAGCGGCGTTAGCGCATGCGGCGCCGAAGCCAAGGCTCAGTGCTACGGCAGTGGCGCTGAGTGTCTTGATGAATTGGTTGGTTGACTGCATTTTTAACCCCTAACGAATAAAATGAATTGGCTGCAAGCTGTATTGCAACGGTGTCCATTCTAAGCATAGATACAGGGCTATAAATGAATTTTGAATGACTTTTTTCTGACTTAATTGTCAGGTTAATCAATGCGTTATGTGTAAGTGTTATGTCAGTATTTGCGTGTTAGGAAAACCTGACGCGCCGGTTTATTTGGTCAAACTCATGAACAGTTTCGGCAGCTGCTCAGGCAACCGGGCGATATGGTCGATGACGGTGTAGTGCTTGCCGAAGATGTCGCCTACATAATCGCCTGCCTTGGGGTCAAGGGTGATGCAGTAGGTGTAGATGCCGTCCTGGTCCAGCTCGCGCACGGCAATTTTGGCGTCTTCGATCAATAGGCGTGGGTCTTTGCTGTCGATATCCGCAGGCTCGCCGTCGGTCAGTATCAACAGCAGCTTCTTATCGGCCTGCTGGTGCGCGAGGTAATGCCCGGCGTGACGGATGGCGGCGCCCATGCGTGTCGAGTAGCCCGCCTGCATGCCTGCGAGGCGGGCTTTTACCGGCGTTTCCCAGTGCTCCGAGTAACCTTTGATGTGCAAGTAGCGCACTTCGTGGCGGGTGTTGGAGTGGAAGCCGCTGATCGCAAATTTGTCGCCCATTTGCTCGATGGCCCAGCCCAGCAGCGTGACTGCTTCCTGGCTTAATTCCAGTTTGCTTTGCTGGCAACCTTCAGGTACGTCGGCCAGCGAGGCGGACAAATCCAGCAGTAGCGATACTGCGATGCTGCGCCCGTCGTGACGGTGACTCATGTTGATACGCGGGTCGGGTACGGCGCCGCTTTTGTAGTCGATCAGAGAGCGTATGGCGACATCCAGATCCAGCTCGGCGCCTTCTTCCTGATAGCGTATGCGTACTTTATTCTGCGGCTTGAGCAGGTCGATAATTTTCTTCAGTTGCTTGGCCAGCACGCTGTGCTTGGCTAGTATTTTGTCTATATCCCCGGCGTCGCCTGTAGGGTGCAGGTGTTCGTAGACGCTGGCCCAGTCCGGGCGATAGTGTTGCGCGGTGTAATCCCATTCCGGGTACAGACGTGGCGGCAGGCGAAACTCGGTATCTTCGGGCGGGGGGGCTTTTTTTGGCTTGACGTCGGATTCTTCTTCGTCGCCTTCTTCGATGAATTGCCACATCAGGCGGTTGTCGTCGCGGTAATCGACTATGGTATCGTCGAAATGGATTTTGGCGCTGAGATCGCTGCCGATGCGAGTTTTGGCAATGTATTGCACGCCCAGGGTGACCATGCTGGCAGTGCTGCTGGCGCCTGTTGCCATTTCAGCGTGAAAGCGGGCGACAAAATCGAGCAAATCGGCATTGGTATAGCCGTGCTGCGGATCAAGCAGTGCGCGCGACAGCATGTATAAGCGGTGACGTATACACGAATGACCTTCCGGGCAGGCGCCTTCTTTGGGCATGGGGTGGAGTGCAGCCCAGAGCTTGCGTAATCCGGGATAGCGCTGCATGGCAAGGTATTCGACTCGGGAATCCTCGAATACTTCGACTGCCATGCGCTGGAATGGACTCAGGTTGTCGGCGATGACTGCTTTGGTCCAGACGCGGTGTGCGCTGATATGCGCCAGCAATGCCCGGTAGCGATCCACGCCGCGTACGCCGGGCAAGTCGTCGTACACGTCGGGCAAATGCACGCCTAGCGAGTCGAAATATGGTACAGGTTTGCGAATTTCGTCAAACGCCAGCGAGTACGGTACGAAATTGGCGTCGCTCTGCCACAGTCCGCGCAGATATAAATCCAGCTGGCGTTCGCTGTCGGTGAACAGCGTGCCGTGCCGCTCGCGCTGCATGACGGCGCGGCTGTCGGCAGTTTGCAGCAGGAAATATTCGCGTTGCCGGTCGGGATCGCCGGCATAGGCTTTGACGCCGTAGTCTATCCAGTTGCGCATGCCGCCGAACGACAGAATGCCAAATAGATAGGGTGCGGTTTTGAGGAACTCGACCAGGCATTCGCTGGGGTACATGGAGTCGATGCCGTGTACCTTGGGGCTGGTACGTTCCATGGTTTGCCATACCAGGTACAGATACTCATTGAACAGCGCGCGATTCTCCAGCGTGCGCGCAGCGGCGGCCAAACTTTGCAGAAAAGGAGCAATGGCTTTGCTGTTCGGCGTGCGCGTCAGTTTCTGCACGAAGGCAATGATATCGGCAATGACTGCTTCGCCCAGCAGGACGGCGACATCGGGGATTTCTTCCAGGAATGCCAGTACCGGCTCTTCACCGCGTCCCATTTTGCACAAGGTGCGTGCGCCGTCAATGTAGGCTGTCTGTGCGGCAGGCGACAGCTGTTTGCGAGCATAAGCCATGCAGTCCGGAAATACACTTTGCACGCGGGCAAAGCCGCAGGACAGGGCTTTGATTTCTGCTACCAGCGTATCGGTCATGGCTGTCTCGTGGCGGTGGGCATGGTTACTCAGGCGAAAATCGCGTCGATGGCGTGATCCAGCGTATCGCGGATGTCGGCGTCGTCGGTGATCGGGCGTACCAACGCCATGCGGCAGGCGTCGCGCGCAGGGATGCCGCCGTTGATGAGGGTTGCTGCGTAGACCAGCAGACGGGTGGAAATGCCTTCATCCAGGCCGTGGCCCTTGAGTTTGCGTGCCGTTTCGGCAATGCGCACCAGACGGTCGGCGCTGTCCATGTCGATACCGGCTTCCTTGCTGACGATCTCGGTTTCTACCGAGCATAACGGATAATCGAATTCCATTGCGGCAAAGCGCTGCTTGGTCGATTGTTTGAGATCCTTCATCAGGCTCTGGTAGCCGGGATTGTAGGAAATAACCAGCTGAAAGTCGGGATGAGCGACGACCAGTTCGCCTTTCTTGTCCAGCGGCAGGGTGCGGCGGTGATCGGTCAACGGGTGAATGACCACGGTGGTGTCCTGGCGCGCTTCGACCACTTCGTCGAGGTAGCAGATGGCGCCGTAGCGAGCGGCCAAGGTGAGCGGGCCGTCTACCCAGCGCGTGCCGTTGGCGTCGAGCAGATAGCGCCCGACCAGATCGGATGCGGTCATGTCTTCGTTACAGGCTACGGTGATGAGCGGTTTGTTGAGTTTCCACGCCATGTATTCGATAAACCGAGATTTACCGCAACCGGTCGGACCTTTGACCATGACCGGCAAGCGAGCGTTATATGCGGCTTCGTACAGTGTGACCTCGTTGTGCTGCGCCTGATAGTAGGGTTGTTCGGTAATGCGGAACTGATTGATGTCGAAGGTATTGTTCATGGTCGTCTCGTTTAATGGTTGAGTGCGTATTCCGGTATGTTCTGCGGCAAAACATGCTGGAATAGGCGTTAAAAAGCCCCTGTGAAATCCCAGGGGCTTTTAACAACCCGCCGCCAGCAGAGCAGCGGGTTACCTGGGGTACGAATTACTTGTGTACGCCCAGTTTTTCGCGCCAGCCCGGATAGAGCTTGTCGGCATCTTTCGGGAACGATTCGAATGCGCGGGCGAATTCGTTGTGCTCTTTTGCCCATTCGATAGGATCGGAACCCGACTTCCAGCATTCGTAAGCCTGACGCAGGGATTTGGCACCGGCTGCAGGGGAGTCGATGTGGCCGTAAGAGCCGCCGCCTGCGGTGTTGATTACGTTGCCGTGGCCCAGGTTTTCGAAGAAGCCTGGCAGGCGCAGTGCGTTCATGCCGCCGGAGATGATAGGCGTGGTAGGTTTCATGCCGTACCATTTCTGGAAGTAGATCGGGCCTTGGCATTCATCGCGTTCGATCATGTAAGCGATATTGCGGTCATCGCCTTCGCCTTCCATTTTACCGTATCCCATGGTGCCTACGTGGATACCGGAAGCACCTTGCAGACGGGAGATCTTGGCCAGAATGAACGCGGTATAGCCGCGTTTGGCGGATGGCGATGTGATCATGCCGTGTCCGGCGCGGTGGTAGTGCAGGTACTGGTTAGGGTACTGACGACGCGCAGTGGTGATCATGCCTGGGCCGCCTACGAAACCGTCGACCAGGAATGCCAGTTTGTCGGCATCGGGTCCGAAGGTTTCCAGTGCGAAATCGGCACGAGCCAGCATTTCGTAGTGGTCGTCAGCGGTGATGTTCATCGAGAACAGCTTGGCTTCGCCGGTTTCGTCCTGAGCGCGCTTGAGCGAGTCGTATACCAGCGGCAATACTTTTTTCAGCGGGCAGAAAGTCTGGTTGCCTTGCGGTTCATCGTTCTTGATGAAATCGCCGCCCAGCCAGAATTGGTAGGCTGCCTTGGCAAAAGGCTCTGGGCGCAGACCCAGTTTAGGCTTGATAATGGTGCCGGAAATGTAACCGCCGTCCTTGATCGGGCGACCGAGGATACGCCACAGGTCGCTGATGTCCTTGGATGGGCCGTCAAACAGCTGGATGCCGCGCTCAGGAACGTAGAAGTCGATCATCTTGGCGTGTTTGATATCGCCCATACCCTGGTTGTTGCCGATTGCGCAGGTCAGGAACGACACGATCATCATGCGGCCGTCGGTAACGTTGCGATCGAACAGTTCCATAGGATAGGCAATACGCATATCTTCGGTAGCTTCGTCGATGTAGTAAACCAGTGCGTCTACGCCTTTGGTGAAGTCGTCGGTGGTCGACACTTCGACGTTGGTGCCGGTGGAGGATTCTGCAGCGAAGTGGGCTGCTGCTTCCAGATAACCGTGACCTGGGTTAGGGGCCATTTTGTAAGCGACCAGTATGTGCTTACCGCCTTTGATTAAATCTTCTTCTTTCAGACTCAGGTCTGCATAACGTCCCGATTGATCCATATTTTTCTCCAGTGGTTGAAGGGCTTGCTCAGGCTTTGCGCGTTATTGCTCTAGCCAATGTTTGATACTATACATTGCATAATACATAAGATATATTCAATTGTTATTCTTATTACAATAAGCAATTGCTTATGGTAATTTGTATTGTTTTGCAAGTATAGCAATTATTACTGGAATTTAGACCGAGCGAAACTTGTCATCTATTGATGGAACAAACAGGAATGTGTGAAACGGATGGCCGCAGGCCGCCGATTGCCTGCGTACAAGCATAATTATCGGGAAATGACGGTCGGCAGGCGTTGGGGAGATTTGATACGCAATTGCTTGTTGACGTTCATGCGGCCGAATACCACGACAATATCAGCGACCGTGACGCCGAACTCGCCGGCAAGAAATCGCACCATGTGATCGGTCGCCTTACCGCCGACAGGCGCTGCCGTTACGCTGATTTTAAGCTGATGGCCTTTGGGTTTGCCGATGGCATCCTGCTTGGCACTGGGCTTGCCGAGCACGTTGAGTACCAGCGTGTCGCCATCCCAGCTGTAAAAGGCGCCGTCAGTCGGCTGAATGGCTGGCGTTGCGGCGGGCATGTCGGACTTGCTGCGTTTTTTGCCTGCCATGCTTTACCGATTGGATGTGCTGAATTTATTCACTCAGGGTTTTGGGGATAGGAAAGGTAACGTTCTCGGTAATGCCGGACAGCTCGCTGACGTCATTGGCACCGAGTTGCCTGAGCTGGGCAATGACTTCCTGTACCAGTACTTCCGGCGCCGATGCACCGGCTGTTACGCCGATACGGTTTTTGCCTTGCAGCCAGCCGGCATCGAGCTGACCGGCGTTATCCACCATGTATGAAGTGACGCCCAGATTCTGAGCGACCTCGCGCAGGCGGTTGGAGTTGGAGCTGTTGGGCGAGCCGACCACGATAACCAGATCGCATTGCTGTGCTAGCGCTTTGACGGCGTCCTGTCGGTTTTGCGTGGCGTAGCAGATGTCGTCCTTTTTCGGGCCGACGATATTGGGAAAGCGGTTTTTGAGCGCATCGATCACGCGCGCTGCGTCGTCTACCGAGAGCGTGGTCTGGGTGACGAAGGCCAGTTTATCGGGATCCGTAACGATGAGTGCTGTCACGTCCTCCGGCGTTTCCACCAGATACATGCCGCCATCGCTTTGCCCCATGGTGCCTTCCACTTCAGGGTGGCCCTTGTGGCCGATCATGATGATTTCCATACCCTTGTCGCGCATGCGTGCCACTTCCAGATGCACCTTGGTGACTAGCGGGCAGGTCGCGTCGAATACTGTCAGGCCGCGCGCTTCGGCCTCGCGGCGTACCGCCTGGGATACGCCGTGCGCACTGTAAATAAGCGTGTTACCGGCAGGCACGTCGCCGAGGTCTTCTATGAAAATCGCACCTTTGGCCTTGAGATTCTCGACGACGAATTTGTTGTGCACAACTTCATGGCGCACGTAAATCGGCGCGCCGAATTTTTCCAGCGCACGTTCGACGATTTCTATGGCTCGATCGACGCCGGCGCAGAAGCCGCGCGGATTGGCTAGCAGGATGTGAGTAGTCGTCATGATTTGCCTATGTCAAGGATTTCAACTTCGAATTCTATAGTACGGCCGGCCAGCAAGTGATTGAAATCGATGCTGACGTCGTAAGGCTTGATTTCAGCCACGCGCCCGCTTAGCAGACTGCCGTCAGGCAGGACGAACTCGACCATGTTATCCAGCACTGGCGGCGCGTCGTGGAATTCGTCTATGGGTACGTCTTGTACCAGTTGCGGATCGCGCATGCCGAAAGCTTGTTGCGGTTCGAGTATAAAAACATGCCGCTCGTTCAATGGCAGGCCGATCAACCAGCGTTCCAGCGCGGGCTCCAGTGTGCCGTCGCCCAAGGTAAGCGCAATCGGCGCATCGTTGAAGCTGCTGTCGATATCTTCGCCGCCGTGGACGCGCAGGGCGAAATGCAGGGTCAGGCTATCGCCTGCTTGTACGAGTGTGTTCATGCGTGTTTAGGCTGTTTCAGGCTATCCCAGATTAACAGGACTGCGCCGACAGTGATTGCGGAATCCGCAACATTGAATGCCGGCCAGTAGTAAGTACCCAGATGAAACGACAGGAAATCGACTACGTAACCGAGCGTCAGCCGGTCTATGAGGTTGCCCAGCGCGCCGCCGAGTATCAGGCTCAGCGCGAATCTGGCCAGCGTGCTGCCGCTGCTGCGGCGGAGCAGGTAAAGAATGACGATGACGGCTACGCTGGCGATGGCGATGAAAAAGCCGCGTTGCCAGCCGGGTTGATCGGCAAACAGGCTGAAAGCCGCGCCGGTATTGTGGGCAAAGACCAGATCGAAAAATCCTGTAATTCTGTGCAGGTCGCCCCAGACTAGCGTCTGCGTCACAACATATTTGCTGAGCTGATCGAGGATAATGACCAGTGTGGCGATTACGAGACCGGTACGGAATTTAAGCATGGTGTCTGTGCTCGCCTGCGCCGAAAAGATTGCTGTGGCAGCGTGCGCACAAGCCGGGATGATCGGCATGCGTGCCGACATCGGCACGATAATGCCAGCAGCGTTCGCATTTGGCATGGCTGCTAGGGTGTGCGCCGATATGCGGTGCCGCGTTGTCGGCCAGATGCAGTTCGGCCGTCGACGTGATCATGGCGAAACGCAGGTCGTCGCCCAGTGTTGCCAGCGCGGCGTAATGCGCGGCGCCGGCATGGATAGCCACTTCGGCCTGTAACGACGAGCCTATTTCTCCGGCGATACGCAGCGTTTCCAGATGTTTGCGCACATCCGCCAGCGTTTCGCGGATCAGCGTCCATTGCTCGACCAGTGCCGGCGCGTGATCGGGCACCGGTATTTCATGCCATTGATGCAGGAATACGCTGTCGTCGCTGTCATGTACCAGTTGCTGCCATACTTCTTCGGCAGTGAAGCTGAGGAACGGCGCCATCAGCCGGGTCAGGCTGTGGGTGATGTGGTACAGCGCATTTTGTGCAGAACGGCGCGCGGCGGAACCGGCAGCCGTGGTGTAGAGCCTGTCCTTGAGGATGTCGAGGTAAAAGCCGCCGAGGTCTTCAGAGCAGAAATGATGCAGCTTTTGTACGATGTGATGGAATTCGTATTGATGATAATGCGTGAGCACTTCTTCCTGAAACTGGTGCAGCATGACCATGGCGTATTGATCGATGGTCAGCCATTGTTCCAGCGGCAGTGCCTGCTGTTCGATGTCGAAGTCTGCCAGGTTGGCCAGCAGGAAACGCAGCGTGTTACGGATGCGGCGGTAGGATTCCACCACGCGTTTGAGGATTTCGTCGGAGATGGTGAGCTCGCCGGAGTAATCGGTCGATGCCGTCCACAAGCGCAGGATGTCGGCGCCGTAGGTGTCCATGACTTTTTGCGGTGCAATGACGTTGCCCTTGGATTTGCTCATTTTGTGACCGTTGCCGTCAACGACAAAGCCGTGGGTGAGCAGCGCGCGATACGGGGCGTGGCCGTCGGTGGCACAGCCGGTGAGCAGGCTGGATTGGAACCAGCCGCGGTGCTGGTCGGAGCCTTCCAGATACAGGTCGGCAGGATGCGCCAGCTCCGGGCGCAGCTTGAGCACGCAGGCATGGGTGACGCCGGAATCGAACCACACGTCCAGCGTGTCGGTGACTTTTTTGTAATGCGCAGTGTCGGCACCCAGCAACTCGCCGGCTTCAAGCGAGAACCAGGCTTCGATGCCGGTTTTTTCCACTTTTTCTGCAACCGTAGCGATGAATTCGGCAGTACGCGGATGCAGTTCGCCGCTTTCCTTGTGGATGAACAGCGGCATCGGTACGCCCCAGTTGCGCTGGCGCGATACGCACCAGTCCGGACGGTTCTTCATCATGCCTTCCAGACGAGCGCGTCCCCATGCCGGGAAAAATGCGGTTTTTTCCACCGCGCGCGTGGCGTGATCGCGCAAGCTGGCATTCGTAGCGTCGGTCTTTTCCATGCCGATGAACCATTGGTGCGTGGCACGAAAGATGATCGGCGTTTTGTGCCGCCAGCAGTGCGGGTAGCTGTGCACCAGCTTGGCATTGGCAAGCAGCAGGTCGTTGTCGATGAGCAGCTGGATAACGGTTTTATTGCCTTCCCAGACGCTTTGGCCGCCGACAAAGGGGATGCTGTCGAAAAATTTGCCGTCGTCGCTGACCGGATTTTCTACCGGCAATTGATATTTCAGCCCGACCTGATAGTCGTCCACGCCGTGTGCCGGGGCGGTATGTACCAGCCCGGTACCGGCTTCGGCAGTAACGTGCGTGCCGCAGATAATCGGCACATAGCGATCCAGAAAGGGATGGCGCAGGCTGACGTGCTCCAGCGCGCTGCCTGGACACTGGCCGATGACTTCCACCGACTCGAAGCCGTAACGCTTGATGGCCGATTCTGCCAGGTCGCGGGCGAGGATGAGGATGCCTTTGGGAGTGAGTATCAGGTCGTAGATGAATTCCGGATGTACCGAGACGGCCTGGTTGGCGGGCAGCGTCCACGGCGTGGTGGTCCAGATCACGGCGTAGATTGGCTCGTTGAAATTGGGCAGGCCGAGTTTGGCAGTAAGCTGTGCCGGATCGGCCACGGCAAATGCCACGTCGATGGCGGCCGAGGTCTTGTCTTCGTATTCGACTTCGGCTTCCGCCAGCGCCGAACCGCAGTCTACGCACCAGTGTACCGGTTTCGCACCCTGATACAGATAGCCGTTGGCGAGGATGCGGCCGAGCTCGCGCATGATGCCGGCCTCGAATTCGAAATCCATGGTGCGATAGGGATGGTCCCAGTCGCCCAGTACGCCGAGCCGGATAAAGTCGGCCTTCTGACGCTCGATCTGGCCGGCGGCATATTCGCGGCACAGTTCGCGGAAGCGTGCGGCGGGAATGGCTTTGCCGTGTTGTTTCTCGACCTGCAGCTCGATCGGCAGGCCGTGGCAATCCCAGCCCGGTACATAGGGCGCATCGTAACCGGCCAGGGTTTTGCTCTTGACGATGATGTCCTTGAGAATTTTATTGACGGCGTGACCGATATGAATGTCGCCGTTGGCATAGGGCGGACCGTCGTGCAGGATGAATTTGGGACGGCCTGCTGCTGCTTTGCGAATTTGCCGATAGCGGTTCAGTTCGCGCCAATGTGCCAGCCAGGCGGGTTCGCGTTTGGCGAGATCACCGCGCATAGGGAACGGGGTGTCGGGAAGATTGAGCGTGTTTTTATAATCGGACATGGGTGTCAAGCGGCGGGTAAATGGTTAAAGTAATCCTGAGCGCATGTGACATCGCGCTGAATTTGCCGGGTTAATGCGGCGAGATCCGGATATTTCTCTTCGTCGCGTAGTTTAGCAAGAAAATCGACATGGATGATGCGGCCGTATAAATTGTCGTTAAAATTCAATAAGTGGATTTCGAGCAGGGGTTGTGCCGCGACCTTGACGGTGGGACGTACGCCGAGGCTGGCCACAGCCGGCAACGGGTGCATGCCGAGGCCGTGTACTTCGACCACGAAAATGCCTGTGAGCGGTAATTTGGCGCGTTTGATCGGCAAGTTGGCGGTGGGGAAGCCCAGTTCGCGCCCGAGTTTATCACCATGGGCGACGCGTCCGCTGATGCGGTAAGGGTGACCGAGAAACTGTTGCGCCAGGTCGAGCCGGTTGGCCGCGAGCGCATCGCGTACGGCTGTGCTGGAGGCGCGCTGTCCGTTGATGGTGATGCTGGGCATGGCGCCCAGATCGTAACCGTGAGTACTGCTGCAGGCCTGCAACAAGGCAAAATCGCCTGCGCGCTTGGCGCCGAAACGGAAGTCGTCGCCGATCAGCAGGTGCTGCATGCCGAGGCCGCGTACCAGTATCTGCTCGATAAACTGCTCGGCAGGCATGTGCGCCAGTACGTGGTTGAAACGGCAGATATGGACGTGCTCGATACCCATGTCGCGCAAGCCGTCGAGTTTGTCGCGCAGGTTGGATAGACGGGCGGGCGCGTTGTCGGGAGTGAAAAATTCGCGCGGATGCGGTTCGAAGGTAATCGCACAGGGCGTGAGTCGGCGGGCGTGCGCTGTTGCCACCAGCTGCCGCAGCATCGCCTGGTGTCCGAGATGAACCCCGTCAAAATTGCCTATGGTCACCGCGCTGGGCTGGGTGACGACAGGGTGGATACCGTGTGTGATGCGCATGGCGGAAATTTCAGAACCGTGAATAGCGAATTTTAACGGGTCGCAGGAGTGGGGTCAAAGTATCGGATTGCGCCAGACTCTATCCAGCCTGTCAGGCTGCGCGCCGAATGAATTGGCGCGCACGGATGCCGAGCAGCCTGAGCGTAACGAAATAGGTTGCGACGCCCAGCACGACCAGTATGGTTAAATGGGCGATACGACGGCTGAAGTGGGCTTGCAGCCAGTCGGCATCGGTACCCATGCCCCACCATAACACCAGTGCCATCATGGCTGTGGCAATGCCGATTCTGGACATGAATGCATACCAGCCCGATTGTGGCTGAAAAATGCCCTGACTGCGCAGTTTCCACAGCAGCAGTCCGGCATTCAGGCATGCGCCCAGACCGATGGCGAGCGCGAGGCCGGCATGCTGCAGTTTCCAGACGAAGAGCAGGTTCATCAGCTGTGTTGCGGTCAGTGTGATGAGGGCGATTTTGACCGGCGTTTTGATATTCTGGCGGGCATAAAAGCCGGGCGCCAGTATCTTAACCATGATCAGTCCCAGTAATCCCAGGCTGTAGGCCATTAATGCCTGGCGCGTCATCCATACGTCGTGCACGCTGAAGTGGCCGTACAGGAACAGTGTGCTGATCAGCGGCAGGGCCAGTACTGCCAGCGCCGCCGCGGCAGGTAAGGCCAGCAACAGCGTCAGGCGCAAGCCCCAGTCCAGCAATTGCGAATACTGGGCAGGATCGTTGTCGGCGTAATGTTTGGACAGGCTGGGCAGCAGGATGGTGCCGAGTGCTACTCCCAGCATGCCGGTAGGAAATTCCATCAACCGATCTGCATAATATAGCCAGGATACGCTGCCGGTCGCCAGAAACGAGGCGAAGATGGTGTTGATGAGCAAGGACAGCTGGGCGATGGAAACGCCGAATACCGCCGGACCCATGAGCTTGAGCACGCGCCAGACGCCTTCGTCGTGCCAGCTGAAGCGGAACCGCGGCAGCAATCCCAGGCGATGCAGGAAAGGCAGTTGCAACGAGAGCTGCAGTACCCCACCTAGTGCTACGCCCCATGCCAACGCTATGGCCGGCGGGGTGAAATGCGGTGCCAGCCACAGGGTTGCGGCGATCATGGCTACGTTCAGCAGTACCGGTGTGAATGCCGGAATGGCAAAACGGCTGTAGGTATTCAAAATGCCGCCGGCCAGCGATACCAGCGAGATCAGCAGTATGTAGGGGAAAATAATGCGCAGCATGTGTACGGTGACTGCGAATTTATCCGGGGCGTCGATAAAGCCAGGTGCGCTGATGTAGACCACTGCAGGGGCGGCAATGACGCCTATGGCGGTGACGATGACCAGGGCGATGAAGAGAAACGTAGCGACGTGATCGACCAGCAAGCGTGTATCGTCGTGGCCGCGGCGATTTTTGTATTCGGCAAGTATGGGCACGAAGGCTTGGGCGAATGCACCTTCGGCGAATAGGCGGCGCAGCAGGTTGGGGATCTTGAAGGCGACGAAAAAAGCATCGGTGTAGATGCCGGCGCCAAAGCTGCGGGCAATAATGGCGTCGCGTACAAAGCCGAGTATGCGTGACAGTAAAGTCATGCTGCTGACTTTGGCGAGAGCTTGTAGCAGATTCATTATAATAGGGAGACTAAAG
The DNA here is from genome assembly GCA_031291235.1 of Sulfuriferula sp. Classification (GTDB taxonomy): domain Bacteria; phylum Pseudomonadota; class Gammaproteobacteria; order Burkholderiales; family Sulfuriferulaceae; genus Sulfuriferula. Next base: position 68,705 of record JARLJL010000004.1, on the reverse strand, counting down.
GTTGACGCGCAATAGTAGCGCTAAAGCAGAGCGATCGCTAGGCGCCAGTCTGACTTTATTTGACTCTCGTGCAGAGAATAAAACAGACTTGCATTTAATTTTGGCTTGCTATTGACGTAATAGCCAATTATAATTTACCGTTTTAAGAAACCCGATACAGGAGCATCACTTATGGCAAATAGCGCACAAGCCAGAAAGCGCGCAAGACAAAACGACAAGCAGCGTGCTCATAACGCCGCATTGCGTTCTACTCTGCGTACCGCGATCAAGAAAGTTCAAAAAGCGGTATTGGCTGGCGATAAGGCTGTTGCGACCAGCACTTTTGGTGTTTCCATGAGTGTGATTGACCGCATCGCCGACAAAAAGATCATTCATAAAAACAAAGCTGCTCGTCACAAGAGCCGTCTGTCTGCTGCTGTTAAAGCAATGGCATAAATTCCGTTCGGCGCTAATCAAGCCGAATTCGGATGTGAATAAACCTTATGGCTGGAAAGCGTAAGGTTTTTTTTCGTCTGTAATTTTAGTGAGGCGGTTCGAGATGCCGAATGGCAAGATGCGGGGTTAAGCGGGGGGCTGACTGGGGTCGATGATGGTCAGGTCGTTTTCTCTGGCAAAACTCATCAGAAATCCGAAAGCGGCGGGCTGTTCCTGTTGCAGTTGCTTGTCGACGATGACGCATTTGATACCGCCCACGGTTAGCGGGCGCACGTATGGCGAATAACTCATGCGGTGATCTTCTCCGAAAGTGGAGAGTGAGCCTGACAGACGTTCAGCCCAGTCGCTGGGGCGAAAAGTGCGTCCGGATGAGGTGAGTCCCTGAATAAGGATTTCGTTATTGCTTAGCTCAGACATTGTGTGTACTTCACAAAAAACAACATAACGGTGATTTTATCAGACTATCGCGTGCTTGCGGTTAGATGTTTTATTTGCCTGGATGTTAGTGCAGGCGTCATCGGCAAGTAAGAGTCGAACTGACGCATTTGGTTCTGTCGATGCCGGGGATGTCGCGTAGCAGACCACTGAAAATGCCAATTTGGCCAATTTGACGTAGGGTTATTGCATGAATTGTATAGAACATCGGCGCTAACACCTGCTAGAATATGGTTAACCTTTTCAACGAACCATCTGTTCTTATTCGGAGATAAACATGATACATGAATTGCCCGTTTTGCCTTATGCCAAAGACGCATTGCAACCGCATATTTCGGCCGAGACCCTGGAATACCACTATGGCAAGCACCATCAAGCCTATGTGACCAACCTCAACAACCTGATCAAAGGTACCGAGTTTGAAGCAATGAGTCTGGAAGACATTATTCTGAAATCTGCCGGTGGTGTGTTTAATAACGCTGCTCAGGTATGGAACCATACCTTTTACTGGAATTGCCTGAGCCCTAACGGTGGCGGTGCGCCAACCGGTGCGCTGGCTGATGCCATCAACGCCAAATGGGGTTCGTTCGATGCCTTCAAGGAAGCATTCAGCAAGGCAGCCGTCGGGACTTTCGGTTCCGGTTGGGCTTGGCTGGTGAAAAATACCACCGGCGAACTGGATATCGTGTCCACCAGCAATGCGGCAACGCCAATGACTAGCGGTCAAACTGCGCTGATGACATGCGACGTGTGGGAACATGCCTACTATGTCGATTATCGCAATGCGCGTCCCAAGTATGTAGAGGCGTTCTGGAATCTGGTAAACTGGAGCTTCGTATCTGCCAATTTCGCTGCATAAAGTCTGTCAGATCAGTTTTTATAGGGCGGCGCAAGCCGCCCTCATGTTTTTAACCATATTACTTAGTCCATCACCATGTCTTATTTGATGAATACCTATGCACGTCAGCCTGTCACTTTTGTACGTGGCGAAGGCGTGTGGCTGTGGGACGATGCGGGCAATCGCTATCTGGACGCGTTAGCCGGCGTCGCCGTTAACGGTTTGGGGCATGCCCATCCAGTATTGACACAAGCCGTGTGCGAGCAGGCGCGCAACCTGATACACAGCTCCAATATTTATCAGGTACAGCGCCAGGAACAGCTGGCTGAGCGCTTGTGCCGGCTGTCGGGCATGGACAAGGTGTTTTTCTGCAATTCCGGTTGCGAAGCGAACGAGGCTGCAATCAAGTTGGCGCGGCTGTACGGCCACGGCAAAGGGATTGCGACGCCCACGATTATCGTCATGGAAAAATCTTTTCATGGCCGTACCATGGCGACTTTGACAGCGACAGGCAGCCGCAAGGTGCAAGCCGGTTTTGAACCCTTGCTCACCGGATTCGTGCGCGTGCCTTACAACGATATCGAAGCCGTACGGCAAGTCGCTGAACACAACCATGAGGTTGTAGCGGTACTGGTCGAGCCGATCGAAGGCGAGGGCGGCGTGCGGATACCGGATGCCGCCTATCTGGGCGAATTGCGCCAGGTGTGCGACGCCCACGGCTGGCTGCTGATGCTGGATGAAGTGCAAACCGGCGTGGGACGTACCGGTACCTGGTTTGCATTCCAGCATACCGCTATTCGCCCTGACGTGATGACGCTGGCCAAAGGCCTGGGTTCCGGCGTGCCGATCGGCGCGTGCGTTGCGCGCGGCGAAGCTGCAGACGTGTTCAAGCCCGGCAATCACGGTTCCACTTTCGGCGGCAACCCGCTGGCGTGTGCCGCCGGCCTGGCGACTTTGCAGGTATTGGAAGACGATAATCTGTTAGCCAATGTCAATCGGGTCGGTGCGGCACTGATTGCCGGATTCGAGCGTGAACTGGCCGGTGTGGCGGGCGTCAAGGCGATACGCGGGCTGGGCATGATGATAGGCATAGAGCTGGATCGCCCGTGTGGAGAGCTGGTGAAATTGGCTTTAGCGGCACATTTGCTGATTAACGTGACTGCGGATAATGTGATCCGTCTGGTACCGCCGTTGATCATGAGTGCCGATGAGGCAGCGCAATTGGTGAGCGGACTGAGTCCGGTTATCCGCGAATTTCTGACTAGGGCGCCGGCATGAGCGCGATCAAACATTTTTTGCAGTTTCAGGATTTGACGCGCGACGAATATGAGCATATTTTTGCCCGCGCAAAGATCATCAAGGACAGATTCAAGCAATACCAGACTTACCATCCGCTGCTGGATCGTACGCTGGCGATGATATTCGAGAAGCAGTCCACGCGTACCCGCTTGTCTTTTGAAGCAGGAATGCATCAGCTGGGCGGTTCGGCAATTTATCTGAATACTCGCGATACCCAGCTGGGGCGCGGCGAGCCGGTGGAAGATGCTGCTGAAGTCATTTCGCGGATGGTCGATATCGTGATGATACGTACCTTCGAACAGGACATCATCGAGCGTTTCGCTGCACATTCGCGCGTGCCGGTGATTAACGGCCTGACCAACGAATATCATCCTTGCCAGATCATGGCGGATATCTTTACCTATATTGAGCGCCACGGCTGCATCAAGGGCAAGACGGTGGCCTGGGTAGGCGATTCCAACAACATGTGCAATACCTGGTTGCAGGCTGCCGTCGTGCTGGATTTCAACGTGCATGTGTCTACCCCTCCTGGCTACGAGGTCGAGCCGGAGCGTGCCGGTTTATACGATACAACGCATTACGAAAGCTTCGACGATCCGATGGAAGCGTGCCGCGGAGCGGATCTGGTGACCACCGACGTGTGGACGAGTATGGGATTCGAGTCGGAAAACGAAGAGCGCAAGCGCGATTTTCAGGATTGGCAGGTCGATGCCGAAATGATGCAAATTGCCGCGCCCGACGCGCTGTTCATGCATTGCCTGCCGGCGCATCGCGGTGAGGAAGTCGCCGCCGAAGTGATCGACGGCCCGCATAGCGTGGTCTGGGATGAAGCGGAAAACCGACTGCATACGCAAAAAGCATTAATGGAATATCTTTTGTTGGGAAAAGTGGAATGAGCGACGTAAAAAAAGTGGTGCTGGCCTATTCGGGCGGCCTGGATACATCTGTAATTCTGAAATGGCTGCAAGACGAATACCAGTGCGAAGTAGTGACCTTCACCGCCGACATCGGTCAGGGCGAAGAGTTGGAGCCGGCGCGCGAGAAGGCGAAAAAATTCGGCGTCAAGGAAATTTTCATCGACGATCTGCGCGAAGAATTCGTGCGCGACTTCGTGTTTCCGATGTTTCGCGCCAATACCGTGTATGAAGGCGAATACCTGCTGGGCACTTCCATCGCCCGTCCGCTGATCGCCAAGCGTTTGATCGAAATCGCCAATCTGACCGGCGCCGATGCCATATCGCACGGTGCAACCGGCAAGGGCAACGATCAGGTGCGCTTCGAGCTGGGCGCTTATGCATTGAAACCCGGTATCAAAATTATTGCACCGTGGCGCGAATGGGATTTGCTGTCGCGCGAAAAACTGCTGGGTTACGCTGAAAAGCATGGCATCCCGGTGGAAATGAAGCATAAGAACGGCGGCAGCCCTTACAGTATGGATGCCAATTTGCTGCACATTTCGTATGAAGGCCGCGCGCTGGAAAACCCGGCTATCGAGGCCGAAGCCGATATGTGGCGCTGGACGGTATCGCCCGAGCAGGCACCCGACGCGGCGGAGTACGTTGAGCTGGAGTACAAGCAGGGCGACATCGTTGCGATTAACGGCGTGGCCATGAGTGCCGCGACGGTGCTGGCCGAACTGAATCGGCTGGGCGGCAAACACGGCATCGGCCGCCAGGATCTGGTCGAAAACCGCTACGTCGGCATGAAGTCGCGCGGCTGTTACGAAACGCCGGGAGGCACCATCATGCTCAAGGCGCATCGCGCGATAGAATCGATTACATTGGACCGCGAAGTCGCTCATCTCAAGGACGAATTGATGCCGCGTTACGCCAGCATGATTTATAACGGCTATTGGTGGAGTCCCGAGCGCAAGATGCTGCAAACCATGATAGACGCATCGCAAGCCACGGTGAACGGCTGGGTGCGCGTCAAGCTGTACAAGGGTAATGTGATGGTGGTGGGACGCGATTCGAAAACGGATTCGCTGTTCGATCCTACCATCGCCACGTTCGAGGACGATGCGGGTGCCTACAATCAGGCCGATGCCGGCGGTTTTATTAAACTGAATGCGTTGCGTTTGCGTATCGCTGCAAAATTAAGAAACAAGGAATAATCAACGATGAATCAGTTCGATCAGGTAAGCGTAGTCAAGCAGGCCAATATTTATTTCGATGGTAAATGCGTATCGCATACCGTGTTATTCGCCGACGGCAGCAAAAAGACCATAGGCGTTATTTTCCCCAGCAAGCTGGTGTTTAATACCGGGTTGCCTGAAATCATGGAAATCAACAGCGGCGTATGCAAAGTTAAACTGGCCGGCGAAGCCGACTGGAAAACTTATCAAGCTGGCGAAAAATTCAACGTGCCGGGCAACAGCAGCTTCGATATAGAAACAGTGGAAACGCTGGATTATGTGTGTCATTTTGTGACCTCGGCCTGAGCATGAGCGGTATTAAAAAACAGTTTAAACTGGTCGTTGCTGCGGTGCTGATGATCGCAGCGATCGATGCGCATGCCATGACCGCAGACGAGGCCAAAATGGTATCGGATGCAGCCATGCGCGGCAGTGCGAGTTCGCAGGTGTTGCTTGCGGTCATGTATCGTCATGGCGACGGCGGTTATGCCAAGGATGATCGGCAAGCTGCCTACTGGTTCGAACAGGCGGCCCAGCAAGGCAATCCTTATGCGCAGATGGCATTGGGCGATTTGTACGAACAGGGAGAGGGCGTTGCCAAGAACCTCAAACTGGCGGCCGACTGGCGTGAAAAAGCTGCCAAACGCGGTAATGTGCAAGCTCAACTCAAGCTGGGCCAAATGTATCTGGCCGGAGTAGGGGTGGACAAGGATTTGAATAAGGCCGAGTATTGGCTCAAGCGGGCAGCGATCGAGGGCAACAGCGAGGCACAGTTTGAACTTGGCAAGCTCTATCGGACTGAAAACTGGCCTAAACACGACCCGGACCTGGGCAATAGCTGGCTGGCCAAATCCGCCGCGCAAGGCTATGAAGGCGCTGTTGAGTTCGTGCATTTCTTTGAGCATGTCGGCCTGCAGATTAAAGAGGATTTGAGTCAACGCGCACCGCAGTTGCATAAGCTGGCGGCGGATGGCGACGCCGAAGCGCAATACCAGCTTGCCATGCGTTACGAGCATGGCATCGGTGAAAAAGAAGATTCCGCGCAAGCCATGTATTGGTTCAAGCAAGCCGCCAATCAGGGCCATGTGATGGCGATTAAAAGTCTGATTCACATCTATCAACAAGGACTCGACGGCAATGCTGTCAGCTTGGTGCAAGCTCAGTACTGGCAAAATAGATTGGATAACCGTAAATCATCACAATGAATGCAATGAACAATATTCCCCTGTTTGAAAATGCCGCAACCGATATCTACAGTCTGATTTTTTGCGCAGCCTTGCTTGCCGTATATCATATTTATCTTGCTTATAAAGTAAAAAAACGCCCTACCTATACTGTGCAGGCCGTTAATCGCATAGCGCGTACGGCATGGGTGGAAACCATCATGGCGGAACGGCGCGACGTGCTGGCAGTGCAAACGTTGCGCAACTCGACCATGGCGGCGACCTTTCTTGCATCGACTGCCGTGCTGCTCATAATCGGCGTGCTGACTTTGAGCGGGCAGGGTGCCAACCTGAGCAATACATGGCATGCGCTGAACATGACCGGTGCTACACATGAATCGATATGGCTGGCAAAACTGATGTTGCTGTTGAGCGATTTGTTTGTTGCGTTCTTCTGTTTTTCGATGTCCATCCGCATGTTTAACCATGTCGGATTCATGGTGAATGTGCCGCTAACGCTTAACCACAAGATGATTTCTCCGCAGCATGTGGCATTTCACCTGAATCGCGCCGGCAAGTTTTACAGTATCGGTATGCGCGCCTATTATTTCTCGGTGCCTATGGTATTCTGGCTGTTCGGACCGCATTTCATGGTCGCTTCAACTATAATGCTGATATTCGTACTGTATTTTCTGGATCGTGCGCCGAAAATCATGGCGGACGATTATGCGGAGTGAGAGGATAAGCTGTGCCTAGTTTCGATATCGTGTCCGAAGTGGATAAGCAGGAAGTTAAAAATGCGGTCGAGCAAACCAATAAGGAAGTCTCTACCCGTTTCGATTTCAAAGGCTCGGATGCGCGCGTAGAGCAAGCGGAATATGCATTGACGGTATTTGCCGACGACGAATTCAAGCTCGATCAGGTGCAGGAAGTATTGAACAGCAAATTGATCAAGCGCAGCATCGATATCAAGTGTCTGGATTTTGACAAGATCGAGAAAGTGACCGGCAACAAGGTCAAACGTACTGTCACCGTCAAGACTGGTGTGGAAATCGAATTGGCAAAGAAAATTGTCAAGGAGATCAAGGACAGCAAGCTCAAGGTTCAGGCCAGTATTCAAGGCGATACGGTGCGTGTTACCGGCGCCAAGCGCGATTTGCTGCAGGAAACCATCGCGCTGGTGCGCAAGAAAATAGCGGATTTTCCTTTGCAATTTCAGAATTTCCGCGACTAGATTAGTCGGCGGAAATGGTAGTTTTCTTCCATAGCGCACTCGCTTCTGGTATGCTTGACATCAGATATGACTGTTTAGCATAGGACAACAAAATGATTATCCGTGACATTTTGACGATCAAAGAAGGCGGCGAAATCTGTGCGATTTCCCCAGATCATACCGTAGCGGATGCTGTTGCATTGATGGTGCAGCATGACATAGGTTCGCTCGTGGTGCGTCAGGACGGCGTGATGGTGGGGCTGCTGACCGAGCGCGATATATTGCGCGGCTTGAATCAGCACGGCGGCGCTTTCATGGCGATGACAGCGAGCAGCATGATGGTTACCGAACCTATTATCGGCAATCCTGGCGATACAGTGGATTATGTGCGCGGCGTGATGACCGAGAATCGTGTCAGCCACCTGCCGGTGATGGAAGGCGATAATCTGCTGGGCATCATTTCCTTTCACGATGTCGCGCGTGCATGCCTCAATGCGGCCGACTTTGAAAATCGTCTGCTGAAACGCTATATCAAGCACTGGCCTGAATAAACCTGGACTGCATTCCGGATGGGTGCTTTTTTGCCCATCCGTTTAAACGCAACGCTTCCTGCTATTTCCCCGTTAAACCCTTGAGTATGTCCTGATAGGCTGCCAGCCGTGTATCGCTGATCTTGCCTGCCTGATGCGCTGCCAATACTGCGCAGCCGGGTTCGTGCGTGTGTTTGCAGTTGCTGAATCGGCAGCGGCCGATATATGGGCGAAACTCGATGAATAGCTGATCGAGTTCGTCTGCCTTGACATGATTCAGGCCAAATGCCTGCATGCCGGGCGAGTCGATCAGGCGGCTGGTGGCGTCGAGCTTATACATTTTCGCGCTAGTGGTCGTATGCTTGCCGGAATCCAGGGCGCTGGAAATGCCGCCTGTAATCGAGCCTGCGCTTGGAATCAGTGCGTTGATCAGGCTGGATTTCCCCATGCCTGACTGGCCGACGAATGCGCTGATTTTTCCGTGCAAATAAGGCAGCAATGCACTCACGTCGTGATGCGCGGAAACGCGTACAACCGGGCAACCCAGTGCGATGTAGGCGCTGAGTTGTCGGTAAGCAGAGTCGGCAAGATCGTCCAGATCGGATTTGTTCAGACAGATGATCGCCCCGATACCCGCAGCCTCTGCTGCAATCAGGCAGCGGTTGACGAGTAAATCGTAATAGCTGGGAACGGGGGCGACGACGATGACGGCCAGATCGACATTGGCGGCAATTAGCTTGCTGCGGTGGGCGACCGAACGATGCAGCAGGCTGGTTCTGGGTGTTACCGCTTCGATGACGCCCTGATCCGGACTGCTCAGTTTGAATTTCACCCTGTCGCCGCAAGCGACGTCGCTTTGTCTGCCGCGAGTCACGCATTCGTACTGAACGTCACCGTATTCCACCTGGTAGTGACGGCCATAGCTGGCAATGACCAGTCCCTCGAGCAGGTCGCTCATGGATTTAGCGATTTCAGCGTGTAGAGCAATTCTAGCGCTGCTTTCGGACTCAGGGTGTCGGGGTCGATACTGTCCAGCATGTCGATGGCCGGATGAGGTTCGGGCGCCGTTGCCGTGCTGGCGAACAGGTCGGCCTGCTGGTCGCTGTGTGTGGCGGCCTGTTCCAACTCAACCAGTTTGCGTCGCGCGGCGGCAATAATCGGTTGCGGCACGCCGGCCAGCGCTGCGACCTGCAGACCGTAGCTCTGGTTGGCGGGGCCATCCTTGACGCTGTGCAGAAACACAATGCGATCCTTGTGTTCAATGGCTTCGACGTGCACGTTGACGATTTGCTTCCAGGTAACAGGCAATTGCGTCAGCTCGAAATAATGGGTGGCGAATAGTGTGTATGCGCGGGTTTTTTCAGCAAGCTGACGCGCAACAGCCCATGCCAGCGCGAGACCGTCGAAGGTCGATGTGCCGCGGCCGATTTCATCGAGCAGCACCAGGCTTTGTGCACTGGCGTTATGCAGGATATGCGCGGTTTCAGTCATTTCCACCATGAAGGTGGAGCGCCCGCCAGCCAGATCGTCCGAGCTGCCGATACGGGTAAAAATCTGGTCGATGACGCCGATACGGGCTTGTTGGGCCGGCACCCAGCTGCCGCAACAGGCCAGCAGGGTGATCAGCGCAGTCTGGCGCATGTAGGTGGATTTGCCGCCCATATTGGGCCCGGTGATCAGCAGCATTTGCCGGGTTCGCGATAATTCCGTGTCGTTGGGGATGAAGTCACCGATGCGGCTTTCCACAACCGGGTGACGTCCTGCGGTAATGGAGACGACCGCATCGTCCGTCAGTTCCGGTTGGCAGAAATTCAACGTCGCTGCCCGTTCCGCCAGTGCGCAAAGTGTGTCGAGTTGGGCGAGCGCGGAGGCCAGTTTTTGCAATTGCGCCACCGCAGGCAGCAGCGACGATAGTAATTCGTCGTACAGCAGTTTCTCGCGAGCGAGGGCTCGGTCGGCTGCGGATAGGGCCTTGTCTTCGAAAGCTTTTAATTCAGGGGTGATATAGCGCTCGGCATTTTTCAATGTTTGACGGCGGCGATAATCCTCCGGCACATTGTCGGCCTGAGCACGGCCGATCTCGATGTAGAAACCGTGCACGCGATTGTATTCGACTCTGAGCGTCGCTATGCCGGTACGTTCGCGCTCGCGTGCCTCCAGCGCGATCAGAAATTCGCCGCTGTTGGTTTGCAAGCCGCGCAGCTCGTCGAGTTCGCTGTCGTAGCCGTCGGCAATAACGCCGCCTTCGCGCAGGACCACTGAAGGTTCAGTGCGTATGGTGCTGTTGAGCTGCCGGAATAATGCTTCCTGCGGCGCGCAGGCAGCAGTGAGTTGGCTGATCAGCGGGCTGCCGGTATTGGCCATGATCTGCTGTAATTCAGGCAACAGCGCCAGCGTGTCGCGCAAGCCGGACAAGTCGCGCGGACGTGCGCTGGCCAGCGCGATACGTCCGCTGATGCGCTCGATATCGACGCAGCTTTGCAGGTTGCGTTGCAACTGTTCGCGACTGCGTGCGTGTTCGATGAGGTCGGCAATGGCGAACTGGCGCTGGCTGAGTATTTCGCGATCGCGCAAGGGATGGTGCAGCCAATGCCGCAAGCGTCGCGTCCCCATGCTGGTGGCACAGGTGTTGAGCAGTGACAGCAGCGTAGGCGCTGCCTCGCCGCGCAGCGTTTCGCTGATTTCCAGATTGCGCCGGGTAGCTGCGTCCATCAGTACGAATTCGCTGTCGCGTTCGACTATGAGGCCGTTGATATGCGGCAATTGGCCGCGTTGCGTGGCTTGTGCATATTGCAGCAAGGCGCCGGCGGCGCTGACCGCGGTATCCATCTGCGCGCAGCCGTAGGCCTGTAAATCGTGCGTGGCAAATTGCTGACAGAGCAGCTCGCGTGCGCGCTTGCTATCGAATTGCCAGGCAGGCAGCTCGCGCGCGATTTGCGATTCGGTCAGCGACGGGTAATTTGTGCCTTCGGCAATCAGGATTTCTGCTGCAGCAATGCGTTCCAGCGTAGCGGATAATTGCTGCGGGGTGATTTCGCTGACATGGAATTCGCCGCTGGACAGGTTCAGCCAGGCCAGTCCTAGCAATGTACTCGCAGTATTGCCGGCGATGGCCAGCAACAGGCTGTCGCGATGATCGTCAAGCAATGCAGCATCGGTCAGCGTCCCCGGCGTGACGATGCGCGCCACGCGGCGTTCGACCGGCCCCTTGCTGGTTGCCGGGTCGCCGATCTGTTCGCAGATGGCGACCGATAAACCCAGTTTGACCAGTTTGGCCAGATATTGCTCGGCGGCGTGATAGGGTACGCCTGCCATCTTGATCGGTGTGCCGGCGCTGGCGCCGCGCGTGGTCAGCGTGATGCCGAGCAATTGCGAGGCACGCACGGCATCGTCGAAAAACAGTTCGTAGAAATCTCCCATGCGATAAAACAGCAATTTGTCCGGATGATCGGTTTTGATGCGCAAATATTGCTGCATCATAGGGGTGTGGCTTTTTGCGGTGATATCGGTATCCGGTTTTTCGTTTGCTATTTCTTTTGCTACGGCTTTGTTTTTTACGGATTCGAGCATTTTGAGCGGTGATCGGTTTCAGGGCTGGGGTAATCTTTGAGATTATGCCGTAATTTTTCCGTTTGCGTAAAACTGCTTGGCATGAGGCGGTAAAGATGCGGCAGAAGACGTCAATATGGGAACGATCATGGCAAGCGACAGCATCGTCGCAGTCATTCATCATGACTGCGACGATGCTATGAGACTTGAGCGGATTGCTGTTTGTTTACTGTGCTGCCGGGGCCGGGGTTGGTTCTGCAGGTACAGCAGGCGTCGGCGCTGGAGCAGCAGGAGCTGGCGCTGGCGCAGGTGGCGTAGCCGTTTTGGCGGTTTCCATGGCCTCAATTCTTTTATTGAGTACCAGTACCTCCAGCTGGGTGGCGATCACCGTATTATTGATGCGGCTGATGCCGACGAGGGCTATTACGAAGGAAAGCAACGCGATGATAAACGTTACCGCTATCCATAAACCTTGTCTTTCCGGTTCGATAATATGTTTTAGATCAGACATTTCATACCCCTTTACATTTAAAGTTAAGAAACAAACTACCTACTGCGGACAACAAACAATATACCGATCCAGCGATGAATCAATTATTGTTATCTTGTATTGAGAGCAAGCCGGGTTTTTTCCTGCTTGCCGTCAAAAAATGCGACGTTTTCAGCAATGTCCTTGCCAAGTACGAGACGCACGTTAATATTTGTATGCATGCTGTTGCTTTGAATCAGGCTGGCTTGCCTGGGTAAACCGGATTGCAGGCGTTGCGCTTCCATTTGATGTCCGGCGCGGTACTGAATCTGGGTAATCTGAACCTTGAACGGTGTCTGGTTGGTCAGGCGTTCGGCGACAAAGCCTTGGCCGTACAAGTATTGCTTGACTCTTTTTGCCATGCCGGTCACGCCATTGCCATTGGCGATTTCTAGTTCAATCCGGTTTAATCTGCCTGCTAGGGTGGTGCTGGCCTGCTGCACAGGCATGACGTGCTGTTCGCGCAGTTCATACACATTAGGCGCTATCTGCACGGCCTGAATCTGACTTGCTACTTGCGGTACGGCGGCAGCAATGGTCCGGTTAGCGATTTTCAGGTTTTCCGGCGAGGGCGATATTTGTGGTTGTTGCGCGGTAACTGATATGTCAGGCCCGCCCGCTGTCGTAGCTGGCTCAGTCCGATATGTGATGTTGCCTGCTATCGCGTAGCCATGCGTTACGGCGATATCCGGGAGTCTGGCCGTCTGGGTAGATGCCATGGCGGTACCGGTTTGGTTACCTGCCCGGGCATAGGCTTGCGCTAGATTGTTGAGCGCGCGCTGGTTGTGCGGATCGAGGTTTGCGGCTTCACGTAATGCAGTTATCGCTTCATCGTTCCTGCCCTGCAAATAATAGGCATAACCCAGATTGTTGTAGATGTGCGCCGCTTTGGGGGATTGTTGCGCGGCAACTTTCAATACTTCGATTGCCTCGGTATATTTGCCCTGAATGGAGTAAATGACGCCTAGTCCATTGCGCGCTTCGACGAAATTGTTGTCGGCCGCCAGTGCCTTGCGATATGCCTGTATGGCCTGCTCATACCGGCTCTGTCCCTGATAGTAACGTCCCAGCTGATAATAGGCTTCAGGTTTCTCCGTGGAGTTCCTGATGCTGCTAAAGGGCTGGATCTGCCAGGCGGCTGTATTCGATGACTGATAGCTGCTGCAACCGCTGAGCAACGGGAGACAGCATATTGCGGGAAAAACGATCTGTTTGATATACATGATCTACCTCCTCCATTTCGGGAGTTATTGTTGCCCTGCCAATGTCGGCAATAGAATACGGTATATGCTAATAAATGCCGGTCCAAGCAATACGAGCAGCATGGATGGGAAAATGCAGAAAATCAGCGGGAATAACAGCTTTAACGGTATTTTGGCGGCCGCTTCTTCTGCGCGTAATCGCCGTTTGGTGCGTAACGTATCGGAATGCACTCTGAGCGCATCGGCGACGCTGGTACCGAAACGATCCGATTGCACCAGCATGGCTACCAGCATGTCGACCTCTTCCACACCCGTCCTCAATGCCAGATTGCGTAATGCTTTTTCCCGGGTGTTGCCTGCGCGCAGTTCAAGATTGACCAGATGCAGTTCTTCCCCCATGGTTGGGCTTTTCAAGCTCATTTCTTCGCCTACGCGTGCCAGTGCGGCATCCAGTCCCAACCCGGCTTCAACGCATACCGTCATCAAATCGATCGCATCCGGGAAATTATCGAAAATCTCACGTTTGCGATTGCGAATGTGCCGCGCCAGAATTGCATTGGGCAGAAAATAGCCGAATGCCGCTGTGAATACGATAATCGCCAGAAATATGTTGGGTTTCAGGTGGGTGCTGGCTACGAGGCTGTATATAAAGAACAGGCCGGGGAGCGCAAATGTCAGCGCGGTCTTGACTGAAAAGAACAATACAGGCGCGGTGGCACTGCGATAGCCGGCATTCATGAAGCGTATACGCAGTTGTGAATTTTCCCAGCCTTCCTTGGGCAAAGACAGTTTGGCAAGCGGGCCGGTCAGTTTGACGATGCGTCGAACCCAGGCCGATGCTTCAGGCGCATGCGCAGCGTCTGTACCCAGTTTATGCAAACGTTCATGCAGCACATCCGGGGAGAGCTGAAAAAAAATTGCCATGGCTACCGCGAATACCGCGATAAAAATGATGACAAGGTAAATTATTTGCATTGAGTTCATGGTGTTACCTCTTATTGTCGAACTTCAAATTCGTATTTTTATAACGCGCCACATCCAGAAAACACCCACCACCATCATGCCTAGAGCGAAGCCGATCAGTTTTATCCCCATCGGATCCGTCCATAACTGGCTGAGAAACCCGGGGTTAAGCGCATTAATCGCAAAGGCCAGTACAAAAGGCAAGGCAGTCAGGATTTTGGCCGATAGTACGCCTTCCGCCGATAGCACCCGGACGGTACCGAGCAGTTTCAGGCGGGCGCGGATTAATGCGCTGATATTGCCGAGCAGTTCGGCCAGATTGCCACCTGTTTCGCGCTGTATCAGCACCGAGATCACGAAGTAACGTAAATCCGTACTGGGCACGCGCGTAGCCAGATTGGTCAACGCATCCTGTATTGAAATACCGTAATTGATTTCATCGAAAACGATATGAAACTCCCCTGCGACCGGCTGCGGCATTTCTTCGCCTACCATTTTCAAGGCGCTGGGGAAGGCGTGCCCCGCAAGCATGGCGCGCGCCATCAGATCGAGCGCATCGGGCAATTGCTGTTCTATGGTATCCATGCGTTTGCGCTTGGTATTGACGACATATAGCCACGGCATGACTGCCAGTCCCGCTGCCATGGCAATAATCACGATGCTTGATAGCCCGAGCAAGATTGCGAGCATCGCGCCACCCAGCGCCATCATCAGGGATATGCCCAGAAAGCCGGCTACATGCAGTTCCAGCCCGGATTGCAGCAGCAGCCTGTCCAGACGGTGTATGCGCGGGATCTGCAGCAGCAGACGTTCCAGCGTCGGCGTTTGTGCGAGTAGGCGCTGTTTGGCCAATGTGCTGCTTTGCGTCGGTGAACTGCCAGCCGACATGGCTTGCAGACGGCGCGCTATACGTTTGGCCTCCGGGCCGTTGGCGGCATTCCATGCCAGATATATGCCTTCCAGAAACAGGACGACGGCGAGAAAGCCGAATACGATGAATAAATAATAGAGGTAATCCACGTGGATCTCCTACTCGTATAACTGGGTTGGGTCGAATAACTCGTCCGGGACGTTAATGCCGCGTGTGCGCAGGCGATCGACAAATTTCGGGCGTATGCCGGTTGCGCGGAAATGGCCCAGTACCGTACCGTCCGGCGCAACGCCAGTCTGTTCGAAAGTGAAAATTTCCTGCATGGTAATGATGTCGCTTTCCATGCCGGTAATTTCCTGGATGCTGGTTAATTTGCGCTTGCCATCGCTCATGCGTGCTATATGTATGATGGCCGTGAGCGCGGAGCTGATTTGCTGGCGCATGGTTTTGGGCGGCAGGCTGAGCCCGGCCATGCCGGCCATGTTTTCCAGCCGCGTCAGTGCGTCGCGGGGGGTATTGGCGTGAACCGTGGTCATGGAACCTTCATGACCGGTATTCATCGCCTGCAGCATGTCCAGCACTTCGGCTCCCCGTACCTCGCCAACAATGATGCGATCCGGACGCATGCGCAGGCTATTTCTGACCAGCATGCGCTGCGTGACTTCGCCTTTGCCTTCGATATTGGGCGGGCGTACTTCCAATCGCACTACGTGCGGTTGCTGTAATTGCAATTCGGCAGCATCTTCAATGGTGATGACCCGTTCGGAGGCAGGAATGTAGCCGGAAAGGATGTTGAGCAGAGTCGTTTTACCGGTACCCGTGCCGCCGGAAATCAATAAATTTACTTTGGCCTTCACCAGCCCTTCAACGATTTGCGCCATTTCCGGCGTCAGGCTCTTGAGCTGGAGAAAGTCGTCCATGCGTAACGGTATGACTGCAAACCGGCGTATCGACAGTAACGCGCCATCGACAGCCAACGGCGGAATGATGGCGTTGACACGGGAACCGTCGGGGAGCCGGGCATCGACCATCGGGCTGGATTCGTCGACGCGGCGGCCAACGCCGGAAACGATCTTGTCGATAATCTTGAGCAGGTGGGCTTCGTTCTCGAAATGAACGTCGGTCAGTTCCAGTTTGCCTTTGCGTTCTACATATACCTGACGGTAGGTGTTGACCAGGATATCCGAAACGGTGGGGTCGGCCATCAGCGGTTCCAGCGGGCCCAGGCCCAGCACTTCGTGCTGGATATCGCGCACCAGGCTTTTACGCTCGGCATCGTTAATCGCCAGCGTTTCTTCTGCGAGCAGACGCTCGACCATGGTTTTCAACTCTTCCCGCAGCTGTTCGGGCGACATGGTTTCCATCATCGCCAGATCGACACGATCAAGCAGTTTGCGATGTATGCGTGTTTTCAATTCGCGGTACGATTTGCGCTCCACGAATCCCGGTTGCGGTGCAGTGACCGGTGCTACAACCGTATCGTTCTTTATGTCTTCCAGCCTATCTCGTAGCGACATCATTCGACTCCTTCTTCAAGCTCCATTGTGATTGCAGTTACGCTGCAATCCTGGCGGTATGTTTGTGCAACTTAAATTCCCGTAATGAGCAATCGCTTCACCTTCAGTGATGCAGCAGATGCGAAAACCAGCCCCCGTTCTTCGGCTGAACCGTGTTACCCATGGTGTAGGCTATTTCCAGCAAACATTTTGTGACCGGATCGCGCTGTGCGATTTTTATGATGGGGATGCCCTGGTTAACCGATGCGGAAACCGCTGCGTAGCTGTTGGGTATGGTTCTGAATACTTTCATGCCCAGCGTCCGTTCCACATCTTCCAGCTGGATTTCGCCGCCTTTTTCGTAGCGGTTGACGATCAGGTGTATTTTGTCTTTGCTGTAACCCAGCGCTTGAAGCGCATGGAGCAGGCGTTTTGCATCGCGTATGAATGGCAAGGTTTCCTGCAGTACCAGGAAAATCATGTCGGCGTGATCCAGTGCCATGACACTGGTTGCATTCAGCGCCCGGCCGATATCGAGAACGATGTAGTCGTATTCGATTTTGGCCAGATTGAGCAGTGCTTCAACATGTTTTGGTTTGATTTCTATTGCATTCTCGGGATCTTCCGGAGAGGCCAGCACACCCAGATTCGGCAGCACATGCAGCATCGACGAAGTCAGAAAAGAAGCGTCCAGTCGTGTAATATTCTCGGCTACGTCAGCCAGTGTGTTGGAGGGTATCTGGTCGGAAATAAATAGCGAAGCGTCGCCGAACTGGAGATTAAGATCGAGTAACGCTACGTGGCTGATTTGGTCTGCGGCCAGAATATAGGCCAGATTGGTCGCGATGAAGGTTGCACCGCTTCCACCTTTGCAGGCGATGAAGGCGATGGTTTTGCCGTGTTTGCGGCTGGATGTCGTTAGCGTGCTTTTTTGCTCGATACGCGTGACGGTCGCTTGTAATGCTGCCGGCACCAGCGGTAACGGTAAAACATCCTTTACGCCGACGCGCATCATGTTGAGCAGGAAATCGGATGAAGGTTCCTTGCATAGCAGTACGATAGCCAGTCCGGGTTGTTGCAGGCTCAACTGCTCCAATGTTTTGAACTCTTCTTCTCCGGGACAGATACCGTCAATAATGATCAGGTCGGGAATATTCGTATCAAACCCTTCGGTCAGCAACTCCAGGCCGCCATCCAGTAGCGTGATTTGGCGTTGCGGGTTCCCTTCCAGCAGCATTTGACGAATGATGTTGGCATGTGTTCTTTCGGTAGAAATAACGTTAATTTTCATTTATATGCTCTTTGATATTGTGATTATTGAGAATATCCCATGCTTTCTGCCGGCATGATTACCGATGATGCGGGTATGGCAATGTGCAGAAACGAAAATAATCCGACCATGGGCTGATATAGCACAGGGTGGGTGCACGGCAGTTCGTTTTCGGCGCAGACTTCAGCCTGTACGAAACGGATGCAGCTATCGGTTCTGGTGGCATCCAGACAGGCCGCAATATTGTCTTCCGGGCTGCTGGGCATTGCCCCTGACGGAATTTCCGTGGTCGGAGAGCTCATATAGTGGATGTTGATTTCAGAACTGGTGATTTCGTTGCTGCCGGGCAAAGCCGGATTGCCGCTGGCGCCGGAATGAAACACAGCGTCTTTCCGTATGTTGACAATCTGACTGGCGGTAAACCGGCTGACGACCGCTTCTCGTGCGGCAGCGCGAGTGACCTCTTGTACGGTATTGCGCACATACAGGAAACGGCCGAATTCGATAATGCCCAGCAACAGGGTAAAGAATACGATTGCGACCAGAGCGAATTCCACTGCGGCCACCCCCGATTGCGACGCTTTCAGCTTTTCAGTCATGCTGTTTACATTCATGATGGCTTCATCCTTATTCCATATAACGCATTGTTGTATAAGGGGAAAGCGCGCGCGTGTAAGAAGATGTCCCATTGCCTTCCGGCAAGAAGAAAGGGATCAAACCACCTATGGTGATGTTGTACCCGGAAATGGCGACGGTGACATCTGTCGGCGCTGTGCCGTCCGTGCATGCGCTCGGCAGGCAGGTAACGGTGACATTGGCCGTGGTGATCGCTGGCAAAAGGGCGGCAGCGTTGGCTTCGGCGACCACTAAATCCTGCGCAGCGGGTACGCCTGCGCTGGCAATCTGATCCTTGGATAGCGTGGACATATAGCGTGCGCCGTCGCGCGTGGCTTTGTCCAGCGCGTTGTAATACCAGAAAGCGCGGCCGAATTCGATAATGCCCGCTACGATAATGAGCAGGAAAATAATGACGAAGGCAAACTCGACCGCAGCTACGCCGCGTTGCCGTGCCAGTTTCAGTCTGCGTCCCGTATTTAAGCGGATAGTCTTCATGATTATCGGTAAAGCTTGATATCGCTGGTTGGTAATGGTGTCGGTAGCAGCCCGCCAAACTCTACGTCTATTTCCTTGGGGCCATTCGTTTTGCGTTGCATAAAGAACTTCCCGATGCCTAATACATTCGCTTTTCGGCAATTGCCGCCTAATGTGGTGCAGTCAACGATAACCATATTGAGTACGCGCCGACCCGGTTTTCCAGGGTTGCTAGGCGCCCTGAAAAAGTTGCCGCTGGTCTGGGCGTAGGGTGAGGTTTCCTGGTAATTCGTGGCGTTGCCTTGATACAGCGTAGGCCATTGCGAAACGGTGGCGCCAGTGGGGCGGTAAGCCGACCATAGCACGCCGTAATCGGCAAACGATCTGCTGGTATAAGGCAGCGGCTTGCCGGTTTTGCATTTGCTGTCCGCGCAGCTTATGGTTTGCTGTACAGGGGCTGGATTCATCCATTGGCTGGGCGAACCGGCGGTTTTGTCGCTGTAAATATATTCCTTGATATTGGTATCGGGGGGGGCCGTACTGGGGTCGCATTTGTTTTGCGCGGTATAAACGTCAAACCGCGCATCCAGTGCCGCCACTTGGGGATTGGATACCCCGGTGTTGGTATTGACCGACGACAGGCCGGGGACAGGCGTAAATGCCGTTTTGCCGCTACAGATATAAGGCAAAGTGTCACTGGTACTGGTCGTTGTGCATACCCCTGGCGTTGCTGATTGAGGATCTATCCAGTACAGCGTACCGGGGCCGATAGGATTGAAATTGCTGATGTTGTATGACACGCCGCGTTCATATCCTAAATCAGCTGCCAGTTGGGCCTGATTGGGATTGGTTGCATCAATTGGCAATAAGGCGCAGATGGCAATAGGTGTGATGTCGACTTCATATTTGCCCGCAACCGCCAGTCCGAACGTGGAGGTATTTTGCGGGCCGGAGGGAATGGCACGGATGAACCATGTGCGCAGATCACCGGAAACAATCATGACTTTCAGAAAAGTTTTGCCGGCGGCCAGGGTGTTGGTGGTGATGCTGCTGGCGGGAATCATGCAGCTATCATCAGGGCAGCTTCCTGCGCTGATATCGCCAATATCGATTACCACCGGATGGGTAAAGTCGAATTGGTTTTGCCCGGCTGTGGCTATGGCTTTATTGACTGCACTGGTAATGCCCGCTGCGGTACCGTTCAGTTCCTTGGCACCGCTTAACGCTGCGGCGTCGGCGGCATTTTGCAATTCCGTCTTGGTGATGTACAAATGCCCCAGATCCAGCACCAGACCAAGCAAGCCGATCAGAATGAACAGGGACAGTCCGACTATGATAGCTACCGCGCCTTGCTGACGGTTTCTGAAACAAGTCGTGTTGTTCATTGATGTTCTCCTTGCTCCTGATGTGGATCGGGTTGCTTGATAATCAGGGTGTCGTCCCGGTACCGGCACCGGTACCCGTGCCGACGCCAATGGCGAATACGTTGGGTTGTGCAGGCGGACGCTCATAGGATTTGTGGTAACGGTCTACGGCTGCATTGGCCGCCTGGCCGTCTACGCCGGCTACCGGATCTGTATTCTGGGAGGCATCTGGATTAATGATCTGCTGCGCTTTCGCAGTGTTGACAGCTTCCCCGAATTTTTCGTCCAGATGTGGCGTCTGGGCGACGCAACCGGCCAACAGGGATGCCAGCAAAGCTGTGAGCATGCCTTTTAATGTCGAATTTTTCATGTTCTTCTCCTTCTTATTTCATTTCGAAGCCGGTGGAACCGCTTTGCGGTTTGGGCGCTGTAACAGCAGGCGCGGGCGTTGTGGGCTCTACAGGTTTGGCTGGCTCAGCCGGCTTGGTAGCGTCTGCCGGCTTGCCTTCCATCTTGCCGCCGAGGAAGAATTCGCTACGGCTGGGTTCTATGAAATTATCGGTGGGCAGCTTGTAGTCCGGCGGCAATGGTTTGACCAGATGCGGGGTCACCACAAACATCAGCTCGGTCCGGTCGTTCTGGAATCCGCTGCTGCGGAACAGTGCGCCCAATATGGGCAGTTCGCCCAATCCGGGGAATGCCTTGACGTTCTGGGTGATGTTGTTCTTGATCAGACCGCCGATGGCAAAGCTTTGACCGTCAAGCAACTGTACGGTCGTCGACGCGCGCCGGGTGGTGATCGTGGGGAGTATACTCGAGGTATTGCCCGACGTGACCGTCGTGCCGGTTGTCGACAGTTCCGATACTTCCGGCGTTACCCGCAAGTTGATGCGGCCGCCTTCCAGCACCGTCGGGGTGAATTTCAGGCCCACGCCGAATTCCTTTTCTTCCAGCGTAATCGTGGTGCCGCCGACTCCGGTCTGCGGAACCGGGATGAATATCTTGCCGCCGGCAAGGAACGAGCCTTCCTGCCCGCTCATGGCCATGATGGTCGGTTCGGCCAGGATTTTTACCAGATCGTTATTTCTTTGAGCGTCGAATGACAGGCTGTTATTCGCATCGTGAATAAAATTGACATTGCCGCCGAGGCCGCCGACCAGGAACGAGGAAATAAAGCTGGGACTCCAGCTCGGGCCGAAGCGTTGCGCATTGTATTCGGCGCCTAATTTGTCGACCAGCGTTTTGGATACTTCAGCGACTTTTACTTCCAGCATGACTTGTTGAGGTGAAGAGACCTGCAGCATGTTGACGACTTTTTTGCCGGCATAGGCTTCAGCCAATGCCATGACCCGGTCGACCTTGACCGCGTCGGCGACGGTGCCGGTCAATACCAGCGAGTCGGCTGCGACATTGACCTTGATATCCTTCTCACCCGGCAGTAATTGCTGGAGTTTGCCCTGTAGCGCTCCGGCATCCATGCCCACGGATACATCGACTACCGTGGCCTGTCCGCCTTTGTTCCAGACGATGATATTAGTCGAGCCGACCGATTTGCCCAGCAGATATATTTCCGATGGGCTGAGCAGGATGACATCTGCTACAGCAGGATTCCCCACCGAAATTCTGGATGCGGGGGCAGGGAGCCGCAGTAGCGTGGATTTGCCTATCGTCGCATTGATCTGTGGTGCCAGTTCGATGGTACTGCTTACCGGTACCGGAACGGCGGATTGCTTGACGGCAGGCGCTTGTTTCGTTTTCTTTTTGGTGGCGGCGGTCGCTTGCACGGATAGCGATAGCGCGAGCAAAACGGCTGTGCCCAGTATCAATGCATGGTTGTTTAGGCGGAAAAACTGAATATCCTGAATTTCTTGTTGTTTCATGATTGAAATCCCCTTCATGACGTGATGATGCATTGATTGCCAATTTGTGTGCTGTCCCTTGTGCAGGGCGGTACGAGCAAAAATTCCTGGCGATTAAAACTCATGATCCGATGTCTGGGTGCCTTTAATGACCTCGATCTTTTCTTTTGAAGCTTTGCGGGCTGGCGCACGATAAACAATTACCTTCTTAACCACTTTTTTCTCGACCACGGTCGTTTGTGGTGCAGCAGGTTTTTCCGGAACAGCTTCCGGTTCGTTCAGACGCTGCAGCATGTTGGTCTTGTTGGCGCCGCCTGTGGTGACCTCGCTGCTATCCATCTGGTTGCGCAGCACCAGAGACAGGCTGCCGACGCTGCGGGCCAGATCCAGTTTTTCGGCTTCTTCGGGGGTGACTTCCAGCGTGACGGCGTTAACCACTTTGGGCTTGGTTTCGTCGCGGCTGGCTTCTTGCGCGACTGCCAGCACCAGCATATGTTCCAGCACGATCTTGGAAATGATTTTGTTTTTGCCTTCGCCCTTGATGCTGTCGTCCTCGGTATTCACCATGATATCGACGTAGTTGCCGGGCAGTGCAAATCCGGCGACACCGATGACGTCATTGACACGTACCGTCATGGCGCGTTTGCCTTCGCTAATGACGGCAGACAAGCCGCCTTTTGTGCCTAGCGGGGCAAGCTTGGATTCGAGGATGGGTTCGCCGCGTTGCAGACTGACTTTGACCACGCGTGTATCCAGCGTTTTAGGATCCTGTATGGCGCCCTGGGGTACGCTGCCGTTCGGCCAGTCCAGCAGTTTGAGCATTTGGGGGGTAAGCGGCGTTCCCAAATCGATATCATTGGCTGCGACCACTATCTTGGTGGTCGACACGCTTGTCTGTTCCGACATCCAGCGCGACGCCAATACTACCGCACCCAATCCGACAGCGACCGAAACTGCAATCATTACTAACGCTCTTGGATTCTTCATCACACATTCCCCTTCATTTCTGCGTTTTCAAACGACTATTAATCGTGTGTGAAATAGTTATTCCACGCCCAATCGAGTAACTCTTCGGATAGTTTCGGTGCTATGCCTTCATAGCGGGCAATATCTCTTACCTGTTCCAGGATGTCTCTTGGAATGCAGGCATTTAGAGGCTTCCCTGTTTTATAGTGTAGTTCCCGCAACAGGTAGCTAATGCCCTCTTCGTCATAAGGTATTTGCAGCTCGTCGCAGACTTGTCGTGCAATGGCGCGATATTCGCCCTCATCCAGCGGGCCGACGTAAATTTTGTAACCGAGCCGACGCAGGAATGCATCGTCGGCCAGTTTGCTGGGCGGCATATTGGTGGAAAACACCACGATTACGTCGAAAGGGAGTATGAATTTCTTGCCGGTGTGCAATGCCAGATAATCCACATGCCGGTCGAGCGGGACAATCCAGCGATTCATGATGTCTATGGCCGGCGTCAATTGGCGTCCCAGATCGTCAATGATGAGCAGTCCGTTGTTCGCCTTGACTTGCGGCGGTGCCTGATAAAAGCGGGCGCTTTCGTCAAAATCCAGATCCAGCATGGACAGGGAGAGTTCGCCGCCGGTTTTGATGACGGGGCGATGACACAATACCCAGCGGTTATCGCACGATTTTCTGCGATCCAACTCCAGTACGACGCCTTCGTTTAACGGTAATGCAGGGGTATGGGTGAGGGGATCGAAGATCTGGATGACTTCATTGTCGACCACAATAGCGTGCGGGATAGCTACTTCATCCGATAACAGACCTACCAGATGTTCCGCTATGAAGGTTTTGCCGCTGCCGGCCGGACCGTATATGAAAATCGCGCGGCCCGAATTCATGGCGGCGCCGAATTGCTTGAGGATGCTTTGCTTTACGATCAGTCCGCTGAATGCTTGCGCCAGTTTTTCGCGGGTTACCCGCATCGTTGCAATCGATTGCTGATGTACCTGGTCTATATAGGCGTTCAGGCTGACGGGGGCGGCGCCGGCGTATTGGCTTTTTTGCAGAAAATCCTGTGCGCGCAAACGTCCCAATTCAGTCAGATTGTATATGGTTGAGGTTTCGGTTTCGCTGCTGCGCGTGACTTCGCACAGGCGTTCAGTACGCATGAATGCGAGCAGCGGTTCGAGTACGCCTACCGATAGTTTGGAATGCTGTGCCAGATCCAATAGCCGTAACTGACCGCGCAGGAACAGGATTTTGACCAGCAGCTCGACCAGAAACAGGAATCCTAGCCCGGTTTCTTCAACTGTATATGGCTGGCGCGGTAGCTGCGTTTTACGCCGTTCGACTTCCGGCGTTTCTTCTTTTAATTTGTTTACCATCATTTCCGTCCGCTCTTAAGTTGTAATTATTCGGCAAACTTCGTTTGCTGCAGATTTTGCAGCTTGATGCTAAATTGTTCTGTTTATCCTGTATGTTGCCAAATCAGGTAACCCAAAGTCCCGACACTGATTGCTGCTGCATACGGCAGCTTGCCTACCGATACAGGCGGGTCATTTATGATCGGCGCCTGACCTGCACTTATTTTTACGGCGACGCCAAACAGCATCAGTTTGACGTTCTGCAACAGGCGGGATGCCGTTCCCATGCGTATTGCCATAACCAGCGCCATGATGCCGCCGGCGAGAAACGTGCCTAATATCGCCATCAATACCCCGCCCGGTCCGAGAAATACGCCGACGACCGCCATCAGTTTTACATCGCCAGCACCCAGCGTGCGTATCAGATAAAAGGGCAGCAATGCCGCCAAGCCGATGATGCCGCCGGCTATCGCACTGGCAATCCCTGTCATTCCGTTCAGTCCGGCGCTTAATAACACGCCGCTGATCCAGCCAGTCAGAATGAGGGCGTTAGGAATGCGGTGGCTACGTACATCGTGCCACGTGGCTATCGCCAGTAAACCGATTAACAATACTGTGCTTGTCTCATTCATTTGTTTTCAGTATTTGTGTTGCATTTTTCAGGCACAGCTCGATGGGTTTGCAACGCATCCGGCAACTCTGTCCCAGAGCGCCTGCAACGTATTACCCAATGTCGCTATTGCACTTAGAATAACAACGGCAATCAGGGAAGCGACCAGCGCATATTCGATTGCCGTGACGCCCGATTCATCCTGCAGCAAAGTGCCTAAACCAGATTGAATGCGACGCATAATTGATCCTTTGCATGTTGTTATAATCGTTGTGCAAATTCTTCTTGTTATATGTGAGTAATGCCCACGACGGTACTCACAGGGTTAACGCATGCAATCGCCGTTAACCCTCCTCGCATCCGCCCAATAATCTAATTAAGTTGTGTGCAGTTTCGATGCGATGAAATTGAAGACGTCCCGCAGATTGGTGCCTACCAGCGTTACGGCAGTAATAATGACTACGGCGATCAGCGATGCAATCAGACCATATTCAATTGCAGTGACGCCGGCCTCTTCCTTCCAGAAACGCTGAACCCCATGAATTAGCTTTTGCATGACACCTCTCCTTTTGTGATTGATAAACGTACTAACAACGCTACGATATTTTCGTACTATTTTGTATGAAAAGTTTCGCTGGTTTCAATATAGCGAGGGAACATCAGCAATTGCAGGCAATTCGCCATCGTTTTGTGAATGCCAAACCGGTGCGCGATTTTGCGTTTGCATAGCCTCGACGATTTGCAACAGACGAGACAGGGTCAGCTAGCGTGAATTTTCGACACGGCAAAAATAGCGCCGGTTACCGCGTAATACAGCACGAGTATCAGAAAGGTCGATAACAACTGGGCGCGCTCCTGCTCTGCGGTGTCTGTTTCGACGGCCCGTTTGCCTTGCAGTATCACGTTGGCGACAATAATCAGACAGCCCAGGGCAAGCAACGCATAGAAATAATAGGCCGATAAAGTGAATGCCGTCTGGCTGTTTTCTGCGGCTGGGGTGAGCAGTTGCGAGAAGCTGCTGGCAAGTAACGCCAGCAACAGGGCAAATCTGAATTGCCACGGCAACCGATAGGTATGGGTCAGGCGGAACAGTACGAAGAAAGGTAGCAGCAATAACGGGAAGTAATACATCCAGCCCAGCGGCGAGATCAGTAATGCGGCGACCAGGGTGAATGAAAATCCGAGATCGTCGCGTACGCCCGGTACGATTTGCTGATTGCGCCGCAGCAGCCAAGCCAGCATGGCTATCAGCATTGCTGCCAGCAGGTAATACAAGGCTTTGCCGAGTACAGGTGCGTTGAACAGCGGCCTGTTTTCCGAGCCGCCGAATATGCGGCTGAAGAAACCGTATGCCGATGCGTTCCAGTTCGAGGATTGCCAGGTAACGCTGTCGAGCGCTTGCAGATAGTGCCGGTAGGCGTCGGATCCGAGCGTAGCCAGACCCAGTAGCCCGCTTGCCGCCATCGCGACCAGAAACCACGTAGTCAGCCGCCAGCGGCGTTGCAACAGGAAGTAGACTAGAAACAGACCGAGGAATAATTTGATTGCGAAAGCCAGTCCCAGCAGTATTCCGCTCAGGCGTTCTCGCCCTTGTTGCGCCGCGATCCAGCCGCCTGTTACCAGCATGAAGATCAGCAATGCCGTTTGTCCGATTAGTATATTGGTAAGCGTCGGAAAATAAGCGAATAACAGTATCAGCATGACCAGCAGGTAATCGGTATCGCGTTTGTTGCCAGCGCGTTGCAGCAATGTCATGCCGATCGCCCCGAAACCTAACGACATCAGCGACCATATCCAGAATGCAGCCTGATAGGACAGCCAGCCGAGCGGTGACAGTAATAATGTGAAAAACGGGGGGTTGAGGTTAGGGTGCAGCGTCAGTCTGCCGGTATGCTGCATCTGTATCTGATCGAAGGCATTGAAAGGCACAGGCGCATAGATGTCCTGACCGTGCAGCAGAAATTGCAGCGATGCGTAGAATACGGCGAAATCCGAACGGTAGAATGAAACAAAGTAAATAACGAGTCCGTAAACCACGGCAAGTACGGCCAGCCAGCCGAGCAGACTAACGCGAGTCGTCGAAAGTTTCATGTTGGCCCCTGATCTGTCTCGTTATCGGTATGGCGGCATTAGCGGAAATGCCGGTAGATAGTGCCGCCCCGTGATGAGTCTAGCGTTCGCAGCGCGCCCAGTCAAAATACGGCCCCGGATCGGTCTTCCGTCCCGGGGCGATGTCGCTGTGTCCGGTAACGGCGGCAATCGGATAAACGGCCTTGAGCGCGACGATCAGCTGCTGCAATTGGCGGTATTGGGCATCGGTAAACGGGGTGTGGTCGTCGCCTTCCAGTTCGATGCCGACCGAGTAGTCGTTGCAGCGTTCCCAGCCTTGCCAGCTGGATATGCCGGCGTGCCATGCCCGCTTGGTGCACGGTACAAACTGTATCAGCTCGCCGTCGCGGCGGATGAAAAAATGGGCGGAGACGCGCAATGTGCCGATCTGTGCATAATAGGGGTGAGCGGTCGGGTCGAGCCGTCCGGTGAATAGCTCGATGACGCCGTTGCCGCCGAATTCGCCCGGCGGCAATGAAATGTTGTGGATCACAATCAGGCGGACGTCATGCGCATGGGCGCGCCAGTCGCAATGCGGCGACGCGATAAATCGGGCCGGAGCGGCAACCCCGTTGGCGTCGATATGCACGGTCACGGCTCCTCGTGCGCCGGCATGTTCAGTGCTGCGCTGATGGCCTGCGCGAGTAGCGCCGACCTGGCTTCGGCATGTAGCGGCGCATGAAATTTGCCGTCGACGAATAAAAACAGGCTGGGCAGATGAAACACATCGTACTCGCGCGCCAGCGCTGTCGATATTTGTACATCCACTACATAGCCCTGATGCAGCAACGGGCTGTCAAAATGGTTCAGAAGGCGCAACCATACCCTGCAGCTGCCGCAGTCCGGCGCAGTGAACAGTACCAGACTGACGCCGCGGCTGGCTGCCATCCGCGGATGGAAGTCGAATTCGGACAGCGGCGCAATTTGCATGGATTATTTGATCAGTGCCAGCACGCGTCCCAATGCGCCGGGCTGCATATTGAGCCAGTCGCGCGCACGGGAGGCGACGTTTGCGCCGTAATCGGGATCGTCGAGCAAGGCTTTGATATGGGCGAATATCTGTTCGCTATCCATACCCGCGAGCACCACGCCGGCATCGACGGCTGCCGCCAGCAGCGGTACCTTGCGGTGCGCCGCGCCGACCAGGACCGGTTTGCCGTGCAGTATCGGCGTCAGTATGTCGGGCGGGTTTTTGGCGTCGGCGTGCAGGGTTGCCCCGGCTACCACAAAATCCACGCAGGCATAGAAAGCAGCCAGCGGCTGGGTCTGTTCGACGTAATAGACGCGTGTTTTGATCGGTACGAACGAGGTCGACAGACGCTGGTGGCGTATGGTCTGCAAACGGTATTTGATCGATTCGCGGTATACCGGCTCGCAACGCGCCGGATCGCGCGGCGCCAGCAGCATCAGGCCCATCTTGTGGCGTATCGCCCGGCTGAATAAGGCGTAGGCAATGTCTTCCTCGTTTTCGCCTGTGGCTGCAAAGTAGCCTAGCCAGCGGCCGCTTTCGTGCTGTTCCTTGAAGCGTTGGCACAATTCGGTATCGACGGTGATTTGCGGCAGGCTTTCCAGCTCCGCCAGCGGGTCGCCGGTGACTTGCGCATTAGCCGTATTGAGGCCGCCATAGCTGGCGGTGATGATCTGGCAACCGGCTTCGGCTGCATCGCTATCGCGCGCGTTAATCCAGAATCGCGGGCAGTCGGCAGCTTTGGCCAGCGCGGCATAACGCGCGTTAACGCCGAGCACGATTAATCGTTGCGGCTGTATTTTTTGTAGGCGTGCTGTTGCTGTCGCTACGTCTTCCGGTAGTACCAGATGCGGCAGTGCGGGTAGATGCGCCGGTGTGTCGATCAGTGCAATGGCGACGTTGTGAAACTTGGCCTGCAGCGCGTCGACGAACTTTCCCGCGCGCGCCAGTGTGGCGGCATCCGTTATCAGCAGGCTGCTATTGATGATACCTGCCGGCAACTTGTTGAAACCTAAAAAATCGAACAAACCCATAATGTGCCCAGCATGCTGAATGACAGTTAAAAACTGGTTAAGGATACCTGAAATGCAGGGGTGTATCCATATGCCATGCACCGCTTTTATTTGACGCAAGCATACGAGTGGGCTACTGTGAAAGAGCGGCACATGATATTGCTTCCGATACCCGAGATTCCACATTAATAAGGAGTTGCCATGTTTTATACCGAGGATCTGGTCGATGAATTGAATGCGTTATTGCGATACGATCTGGACACTACGCAGCAAGGGGTCAAAGTACATAAAAATGCCGATCCGGCAGTGATTGCCGCAACGGCGCGATTACATGACAAGGGGCTGATTACGCAGAAAGACGGTGGGTATTTGACGGACTTGGGCAGGGAAGTGGCCGAACACGCGCAAATGGCGTTAACGATACTGACATCGCCAGTGATGGTTTGATTCTGGCGGTAGTGGTAGTGTAGTAGATAAAAATAAGGCTTGCCATGCGCAAGCCTTAAGTTTTTGGTGGGCTGGGTGGGGGTCGAACCCACGACAAACGGATTAAGAGTCCGCTGCTCTACCAACTGAGCTACCAACCCAATGCAAAAGGCCAGGGAGTATCAGACTGACTTTTAATTTGGAGGTGTTGCTGGTGGGTCGGGCGGGATTCGAACCCGCGACAAACGGATTAAAAGTCCGCTGCTCTACCGACTGAGCTACCGACCCGGTTGAGAGCCGCAATTATACTGGATTTCATAATTCCGTCAAGGAAGTAAACGGATAAAACATTTCAGAATTTAATGAGGAGAAATTCGGGATGCAGTTGCAATCCGTCGGCAGAATAGATGGGGATGCTGACGGATGCACTGATCTGACGATGGGCGCGGCCGTGCACATCAGACTGAATAACGGACGCGGGGATGTGTTTTTGTGCGATCAGGGCCGGGGGGTGATCGATAATCTCGATGGCAGTATAGCGTTCGTTCTTCCACATGAAACTCAGCCCGATCAACTCGCGGAGTTGGTCGGGTCCGATCAGGGGAGCGCTCATTGTTGCGGCAGGCCCTTGATCCAGCGGCTGTAAAGGCGGTCAGCTACTCGGTTGAGGTCGGCGAGACGGGTTTGCATGCCGATTTGTATCTGGTCCGGCGTTTGTACGCCGGGGCTGGCAATCGCGTCATTGATTTCGTTTGCGCCGTGCCGACACCAGGCGGCTACCATGTCTGCGGTCATTTCGACGTGGCATTGCATGGCCAGCGTTTTGCCGATGACGTAAGCCTGATTGTCGCACCAGGCGCTTTTCATGATGTGCGTTGCACCTTGGGGCAGGCTGAAAGTCTCGCCGTGCCAGTGAAAGCTGGTGAACTGGCCGAGTCCGTCCAGCCAGGCGCGGGCGTTGTCGTTATCGCTGGCGTAGACTTCGCCCCAGCCTATTTCCTTGACCGGGTTGAGGCTGACGGTTGCACCCAGCGCTTTGGAAATGAGCTGGCCGCCGAGGCAGTGACCAAGCACGGGTATGTCGGCAGCGACAGCGTTGCGTATCAGTTGCAGCGTGTGCGGTATCCACGGCAACGGGTCGTTGACGCTCATGCTGCCGCCCATGAAGACCAGACCTGAATACGCTGTCGGGTCAGCGGGAACAGATGCGTTTTCATCGACATTGATCATCACGAATGGAATTTCATGCCGATCCAGAAATTCGGAAAAATAACCGGCACCTTCAATTTGTACGTGGCGAAAAATGGCTACGGGTTTCATGGCGATGTACTTTCAGGGTTTGTGTTTGTCGCGTTCGATCAATGCATAGGCTGAGTGATTGTGTATGGATTCGAAATTTTCGCTTTCCACTACATAACTGTCTACGCGCGGCTCTCTATCCAGCGCTGCTGCCACATCGCGCACCATGTCTTCGACGAATTTGGGATTGTCGTAGGCGCGTTCGGTGACGAATTTTTCATCCGGACGTTTCAGCAAGCCGTACAGTTCGCAGGAAGCCTGTTTCTCGGCCACCGCGACGATGTCTTCTATCCACATGAAATCGTTGGTACGCGCGCTGATGGTCACGTGCGAGCGCTGGTTGTGCGCACCGTATTCGGAGATTTTCTTCGAGCACGGGCACAGGCTGGTGACCGGCACCACGACCTTGGTGGTGTGCACGTACTGGCCGTTCTCGATTGCGCCGATCAGCGTGACGTCGTAATCCATCAGGCTCTGCACGCCGGAAACGGGCGCGGTCTTGTTGATGAAATACGGAAAACTCATTTCGATGTAACCGGATTCCGCTTCCAGACGTTGCACCATCTGGCGCAGTATGGATTCGAAATTCTCGATGGAAATCTCGCGTTCGTTGGTGTTGAGTATCTCCACAAAGCGCGACATGTGCGTGCCCTTGAAATTGTGCGGCAGGAACACATACATGTTGAAATTGGCAATGGTGTGCTGCACACCGCTGCTCTTGTCTGCCACTTTGACCGGATGGCGGATCGATTTGATGCCTACCTTGTTGATGGCTATCTGGCGCGTATCCGCGTAATTTTGTACATCCGGCATCGGTGCGGTGATGTCACAACAGTTGTTCATGTTTATTCCTGTGTAAGGCTAATATATTCGTTCAGTATAGCGCGCGCTAATACTTGAGTAAACTACTCGGGTAAGGCGCGGTTGACGGCGGCAATAATACCGTCGGCATCCAGACCGCATGCGTGCAGCATTTGCGCGTGGTCGCCGTGATCGATATAGCGGTCGGGCAGACCGCACTGGATTACGCGCGTGCTCAGTCCCAATTCGTGCAGGCATTCGCTGACTGCACTGCCGGCGCCGCCCATGATCGCATTTTCTTCCAGCGTGACGATCAGGTCATGGCTGCTTGCCAATAATTGGATCAGCGTTTGATCAATTGGTTTCACAAAGCGCATGTCGGCGACGCTGGCATCCAGCTTTTCCGCCGCTGCCAGCGCCGGTGCGACCATGCTGCCGAACGCGAGCAAGGCCACGCGTTGCCCCTGACGGCGCATTACCCCTTTGCCGACGGGCAACATCTGCATGACGGGATCGATCGTCGCGCCAGAGCCGGTGCCGCGCGGGTAGCGTACCGCGCTGGGGGTATCCAGTTGCATGGCGGTGTACAGCATCTGGCGGCATTCGTTCTCGTCGGAAGGCGCCATGACCGTCATGTTGGGTATGCAGCGCAAATAACTGAGATCGAAACTGCCGGCATGCGTGGGGCCGTCCGCGCCGACCAGACCGGCACGGTCTATGGCGAATACGACCGGCAGATTTTGCAACGCAATATCGTGGATGAGCTGATCGTAGGCGCGTTGCAAAAAAGTGGAGTAAATGGCGACTACCGGCTTGTAGCCGTCGGCAGCAAGGCCGGCGGCAAACGTCAGCGCATGCTGCTCGGCGATGCCGACATCGAAATAGCGTTGCGGATATTGCTCGGAAAACTGCACCAGACCGGAGCCTTCGCGCATGGCGGGGGTAATGCCGATGAGGCGAGGTTCGACAGCCGCCATGTCGCATAGCCAGTCGCTGAACACTTGCGTATAGGTGGGCTTGATGACGGGTTTTTCGAGCACGCCCAGTTCAGGATTGAACGGACCGACGCCGTGATAAAGGCAGGAATTGTCTTCGGCAGGCGCATAGCCTTTGCCTTTTTTTGTCACGACATGCAGGAATTGCGGGCCGCTCAGACGTCGAATATTGCTCAGCGTATCGACCAGTACGTTGAGGTCGTGGCCGTCTATCGGGCCAATGTAGTTGAAGCCGAATTCCTCGAACAGGGTGCTGGGCGTGACGAAGCCCTTGACGTGCTCTTCCGCGCGCTTGGCCAGCTCGAGCATGGGCGGCATGTGCGCCAGCACTTTTTCGCTGGCGCGGCGTGCTGCGGCGTAGAATTTGCCGGACATGAGGCGGGCCAGATAATTGTTGAGCGCGCCTACGTTAGGCGAGATCGACATATCGTTATCGTTCAGGATAACCAGCAGGTTGGTATCCATGTCGCCGGCATTGTTCAGTGCTTCGAATGCCATGCCCGCGGTCATGGCGCCGTCGCCGATGATGGCGACCGCGCGACGCTCCAGCCCGGCCAGTTTCGCTGCAACAGCCATGCCCAGCGCGGCGGAGATGGAGGTGCTGGAGTGGCCGGTGCCGAAGGTGTCGAATTCGCTTTCTTCCCGTTTCGGGAAGCCGGCAATGCCGCCGGCCTTGCGCAAGCCGGCCATCGCTGCACGGCGGCCGGTAAGGATTTTGTGCGGATAACTCTGGTGGCCGACATCCCACACCAGCCGGTCGTCCGGCGTATTGAATACGTAATGCAGGGCGATGGAGAGCTCGACGGCACCGAAATTGGAAGCGAAATGACCACCCGTTCCGGCGATACTGGTCAGCATGAAATCGCGTAATTCCTGTGCCAGTTCGGGTAATTCGTCGCGCGTCAGTTCGCGCAGATCCTGCGGGTTGTTAATGCGTTCCAGCAAAGGGTAAGTTTGACTCAAAATGATCTCTGTACGATGAAGTCGGCGAGTTCTCGCAAACGTTGGCCATGATCGAAGCCGTCCACAGCATCCAGTGCATCGCGATGCAGTTCGCGGGCGAATGCCTTGGCTTCGGTTATGCCCATCAGGCTGACATATGTCGGTTTGTTGTGTTCGGCGTCCTTGCCGGCGGTTTTGCCCAGCGTGGCGGTAGGCGCTTCCGCATCCAGTATGTCGTCAACTACCTGGAACGCCAGTCCGGCACATTTTGCATAGCGATCCAGTCCGGCGTGCTGCTGTTCGCTTAGCGGTTCGCCGCAATATGCGCCGAGCAATACCGCTGCCCGGATCAGCGCACCGGTTTTATGGATATGCATGAATTCCAGTTCCGGCAGGGTCAGGGCAACGCCGACGCTGGCCAGGTCGATGGCCTGCCCGCCGGCCATGCCGCGCGAGCCGGAAGCCTGGGCCAGCAATTTGATCATGGCGATTTGCTGTGCCGGGGTTTTGCCTAATGGATTACTCGACAGCAATTCGAACGCCAGGCTTTGCAGGCTGTCGCCTACCAGCAATGCGGTGGCTTCGCCGAATTCGACATGGCAGGTAGGTTTGCCGCGCCGCAGCACGTCGTCGTCCATGCACGGCATGTCGTCATGCACCAGCGAATAGGCGTGGATGAGCTCGACTGCGCAGGCGACGATTTCGACCTGCGCCGGGTCGGCATGGCAGGCCTCGCCGGCGGCAAAGGCCAGCAACGGACGCACGCGCTTGCCGCCTTCGAGTACGGCATAGCGCATGGCCTGATGCAGGGTTTGCGGTGCGCTGGCGAGAGCCGGCAAATGTTGTTCCAATACGATTTCGGTACGTGCCTGCAAGGCGGTCGACCAGGTCAGGAAATCACTCGTCATCTTGTGCGCCCGGGTTGGTAAAGGCTAGTAACGTGCCGTTCTCGAGTATCTGTACCTGTTGTTGCGCATCGGCCAATGCGCTCTGGCAGAATTTCAATAATTCCGCACCGCGCTGATATGCGGCAAGCGACTGTTCGAGCGTCAACTGTCCCGATTCCATTTCGGCGACGATGCGTTCCAGTTCGGCCATGGCGGTTTCAAAACTGAGCGGTTGGGGTGAGGTGCGACGAGTCATTACAGTAATTTGATTTACAAAGTAATAAATCTTACCGAATAATTGCACTTAACGCTATTATTAGCGATAATCTCGCGCTTTGTTTTCGATAGTCACTGTTTTTTCTCTATAGGGGGTTAAGCGGCTGTTGTGCCGTCTTAATAAACTTTTTTTGTTGTGGTCACTTCGCTTGGGGTGTACTTGAAATTATGTCCGATTTGGCTGTCGCGTCACAATTGACGCACACTACTCCGCAATTACCTGTCAGCTGGTATTTCGATCCCGATATTTACGCACTGGAACTGCAGCATCTGTTTGCAAACGGCCCCGGTTACATCGGCCATCAATTGATGGTGCCGAACGTCGGCGACTATCATGTGCTGGATACGGTCGATCAGGCAGCCATGCTGCTGCGTAACGCAAACGGCGTGGAAATGCTGTCCAACATCTGTCGTCATCGTCAGGCATTGATGTACGAAGGCCGCGGTCATGCCCGCAATATCGTCTGTCCGCTGCACCGCTGGACTTACGACATGGACGGCAAGCTGCTTGGCGCACCGCATTTTCCCGGCAATCCCTGCCTCGATCTGGGCAAGACCCCGTTGCAGAACTGGAACGGGCTGCTGTTCAACGGTCAGCGTGATGTGGCGGCCGATCTGGCAAAGCTGGGCGTGACGCAGAATCTGGATTTCGACGGCTATATGCTGGACCGGGTGATGGTTGAAGACTACGCCTTCAACTGGAAAACGTTTATCGAAGTGTATCTGGAAGATTATCACGTCGCGCCGTTCCATCCTGGCCTCGGCAATTTCGTTACCTGCGACGATCTGCGGTGGGAGTACGGCGACTGGTATAGCGTGCAAACCGTTGGCGTGGCGCGCGGCCTGAGCAAATCCGGCAGCGCCGTCTATGAGAAATGGCAGGAGCAGGTATTGCAGTACCGCAACGGCGCCGTGCCGGAGCAGGGCGCGATCTGGCTGACTTACTATCCGAATATCATGGTCGAGTGGTATCCGCATGTGCTGGTCATCAGCACCATCATCCCTACCGGCATCGAGACTTGCCGCAATGTGATCGAGTTTTATTACCCGGAAGATATTGCCCTGTTCGAACGCGAATTCGTCGAAGCGGAGCAGGCAGCCTATGCCGAGACCGCCGTCGAGGACGATGAAATCTGCCGCCGCATGCACGCCGGGCGCCGCGCCCTGTATCAGCAGGGACGCGACGAAGCCGGTCCGTATCAATCGCCGATGGAAGACGGCATGGTGCATTTTCACGAATTCATGCGGCGCCAGCTGTCCCCGTATTTACCCTGAGACGTGGAATTCGCTAGCTGCCTCGGCCGGTTCCGGGATGCGCAAGTGCGCGATCTGGTGTGGGCGATGGCGGCGCCCGGCCTGCTGGCCGATGCGGAGTGGATAATTCCCGATGGCGAATGTCAGTTATTGCTGTCTCGCGCCATGCCGCAATTGCTGGCGCTGGACCGGCAGCCGGAGGCATTGCATGCCTGGATAGCAGCGCGTAACCCTCATCGTCTGGGGCGCTACTTTGAAGTTCTGCTCGGTTACTGGTTCACCTATTTGATTGATACGGCCTGGTTTGCGGCCAACCGGATAGTCAAATCCGGCCGTAACGTGACGGGCGAATTCGATCTGCTGTGGTGCGATAGTACAGGAGGTAATTGCCAGCATTGGGAAGTCGCGGTGAAATTCTACCTGCAAGTCGATGCGGCAGCCGGGTTCGCCGGATATGTCGGTCCTATGCTGCACGACCGTCTGGATTTGAAAGTGACGCAGCTGCACGACAAGCAGTTGCAATTGTCGCAAACGCCGGCTGGTGCCGCAGCGCTCGCCGAGATTCTGCCGGCGTCCGCTGCCGGTGTACGTGCGCGCGCGTTGCTGAAAGGCTGGCTGTTCTATCCGGCGCAGCATATGGCAGCCCCGGCCACGGGTATTTCGGCAGCGCATCTCGCAGGCTGGTGGATGCGCTGGTCGGCAGCGGATTTTTGTCTCCCCCCCGGTTTACGCTGGCTGGTGCTGGACAGACTGCACTGGCTGTCTCCCGCCGGTACTGCCGATACGCCGGATTTGCTGACCGAATCCGAGTGCATGACGCTGCTGGCAGCGCATTTTGCGGCAGGCGCTGCACCGTTGCTGCTTGCGGGACTGGACCTGCAAACGACGGGTTGGCAGGAAGCGACGCGGGGCTTTATCGTGCCGCCGGCCTGGGGCGAGGATGGCGCTATCCTGCTATAAGATGCAGGTATCCGGCAACAACCTGACTGTCACTGTATACGCTGCATTATTTTTGCTTAATAATACACGGCATCAAGATATCCCGGACATATCTTCAAAACCGCCATGTACACAGTACAAAGACGCCGCTTCAGGCGTATCACCGTTATTCAGCCAGCCAGCTTATCGAGTCCGCATACCGGTTCGATAACAGGAGAAATTCGGGATTTTTCTCCCAATGGGGTGCTGTTTGCGGCGAACAGCCCTGTCGGTACCGGCGCTTTGCTCAATCAATCGGTCACCATCGAGTTCAGGCCCAATCTGGCCATGACAACGCAATATCGGATTGCAGGTCGGGTTGTCCGTGCAAGCGAGCTGTCTGTCGGCATTGCTGTTGAGCATTTTCCGGCCGATGCTTATCGGGATATGGTGTCGTTGACCAATCAGCCGAAGCGGCAGGCCGCTGCCGCAACGCCGCCCCTGTACGGCAAGGAGCAGGCTGCTGCGGCGCTGGCACAATGCCATGTCCAGTTCAAATCCTTCATCGCGCATGTCATCGAGCATTTTTATAATAGTCTGGGCGCGAAGCTGGCGTTTTCTGCGGAACAGGCCGGCAGTCTGGAAGAACGCTGGATACTGCACAATGCTTATCCGCGCGTCGCTGCACAACGTAGTCAAATAACAGCGGCTTATCTCAACGATGATTATCTGAACCGGGACGTCGCGGACGAAACGGCCGAGGCGGCGGCGAGCCAATCGTTATCGTTGTCGCTGGTGGACGTCGATGAATTCGACGACTGGCTGGCGGTGTCGCAAATGGTGAACAAGCTGAATCAGGAATATGCGTTCGAAGTCGGCAAGTTCGAGTCGCGTTACGAAGTGCTGGTTGGTACCAGGCTGAGCACGAACGCCAATCCGTTCGGACCGCATTACATGTTCCAGACGTTTCGTGAGCTGCTGTCCGGGCATGACTTCCAGCATCAGCTCAAGTCGCTGCTCTACAAGACATTCCAGGAAGCCGTCATGGTGTACCTGGGAGATCTGTATCGCGAGCTCAACGAGACGCTGGCATTCGTCCAGCTGCCGCAAAATCGTGCCCCAGCCGCCTCGGTCAAACCGGCACCGGCATCCCCGGCTGCACCCACCGCCCCGACTGCTGTCGCCGATCCCTCGCTGTCCGGAGGTAGCCGCGCTACAGCGATGTCTCTGGAAGAGTATTTGCATGCGAAAAGCAGTGTGCCGCTGATGCCGCCAGCGGCCGGCTTGTCCGCGCCGGCATACGGTTTTCCACAAGCGGCCGGGTTGCAGCAGATGGGGCAGCCGACGCAGGATTATGCCCTGCATCATTTGCTGGCGCATTTCCATCTGCTGCAGAATCGTGCGGATAGCGAACAGGATTACCAGCTTATCTCGGATAAATTACAGGGGCTGCCGGCTGGTACAGCGCCTGCGGGCATCTGGCCGGGTAGCGTTATTCCGGCCATGCATCAATTGCTGGCGGCTGCCAATCCCGGGACCGTACCCGCTGTCGGCGAGACATTGGCCGACAACGCGTATGCCGGGGCTGGCGATACGGCAAGCACTGAGAACCTGAATCAGATTCTGTCTGTGCTCAATATGATTCAGCAACAGCGCGCCAGCGGTCAGCCTGTCGATGAGACGTCGATCAAGCATCAATTGGTTAATGCGTTGCCGCAATTTGAGAACGCGCCCATGCAGGATCGGTTCTTTAATTCCATCCATTTGTTCGACGAGATGTTGAGCAGCCCGCTGTCCGACGACGCGCTGAATTCGGATATACGCAGCCTGCTCAAGAAAATCGAGCTGACTTTGCTCAAGCTGGCGCTGATGGACGAGCATTTCCTCAAATCCAGCGATCATCCTGCGCAACAGACCGTCAATTTGCTGGAACGGTTTTATGCTGCGGCCGACGATATGGGCAAGATTTTCGACCCGCAGTTGCAGCGCCTGCTGAATATGCTGGCCAATCAGATAGTCGATCAGTTCGAGGGCAAGCCCGGCGTATTCGATGAGGTCAATCAGGTTCTGGGTAATCTGCTGACGCCGGTAGAAGAAATCCGCAAGAGCAAGGTCGAGCAGATCCGGTTCGCTTGCGAACAGCGCGAGCAGCTCGATATCGCGCTGCCTGAAACGCCAGCTGAAAACGCGCCCGATCAGTCCATGCTCGAGTCTACCGGCGTCAATCTGTTGCGTCAGGGTAACTGGCTAGGGGTGATGATAGACGATGTTGCTGTGCCGTATCAGCTGGTGTGGCTGAGCCGTTCGGGCAAGCAGTTCGTGCTTGCCAGCCGCTCTGCCACGACCATACGCGAATTTCCGCAATGGCTGCTGGCGCAAGATATGGCCGCAGGGCAAGTCGTACGTTTGCCGGAGTACGATATTCCGTTCATGGAACGCTCCGCTCACAAGATCATGCTCAACGCATACGAGCGCGTATATCAGCAGGCTACCCATGATGCCGGTAGCGGTTTGCTGAATCGCAAAGGCATGGTGACCAGGCTGGAACAGATTTTTGCCAGCGACGAACTGCTGCAGCGGCATGACGTATTATGCATGCTGATGTTCGACCAGCTTGATCTGCTCTACCATAATTGCGATACCGAAGAGGCCGAAGCTTCGCTCATGTCGTTGATAGGTGTGATTGCTAATGAGGTCAAGCCGACCGATACTTTTGCCAGGCTGGGTGAAAATACATTCGCTATATTGCTGCATGACAGCGATATAGCAGCAGCCCGGACAGCCATGCAGGCGATAGTCGCCATCATCGGGGAACAACGCATCAGTTGCCAGGGTCGACAGTTTTCTATCGGCGTCAATGTGGGGGTCGCGCAAATCAGGGATGACATCAACAGCGTTTCCAAGTTGTTGAAGAGCGTCGGTTCGGCCTGTGTGGCGGCCAAGGCGCACGGCATCAATTGCGTGCAGGTCTATGCAGCGGACAGTGAACAGATCATGCACGAGCAATCCCTGTTCGAGTGGGCCGGCGCCATGGATCAGGTGATGGACGATCATTTGCTGTTCCTGCGCTGTCAGCGTATACAGCCTATCGGCAGCGGCGACGGGCTGCTGCCGCATTATGAGATTCTGCTGGGCCTGGACAAGCAGCTAACCGCTACGCCGCAGGATTTCGTGCTGGCCGCGGAGAAATGGAATCGTTCGGCAGATATCGATTTGTGGGTGTTGCAGCAAAGTTTCGACTGGCTGCGCGCGCAGGGCGAGAAGCTGGATGCGATAGGCGGGATTTCCATCAATCTGTCCGGACACTCGCTGGCAAACGAAAAGATACTGGATTACATCTCGCAGACGTTGCAGGCGAAGCTGATTCCGGCCAGCAAGATTATTTTCGAAATTACGGAAACGGCAGTGATCAGCCGGCTCGAACTGGCGCAACGTTTTATCGAAACCGTGCGCAATTTCGGTTGCCGTTTTTCGCTGGATGATTTCGGCAGCGGCTATTCGTCGTTTGCCTATTTACAGAATCTCAATGTGGATTTCCTGAAAATAGACGGTGCTTTTGTCCGCGGGCTGGCAAAATCGCCTACCGATTTTGCCATGGTCAAATCCATGTATCAGGTCAGTCATGCCTTCGGCTTGAAAACCATAGCCGAATACGTCGAGAACGACGCTATTATCGATATATTGCGTGACATAGGTGTGGATTACGCGCAGGGCTACGGCATAGAAATGTCGCGGCCGCTTAGCACCTTAACGCTCTGATTCATTACCGGCTGCAGCAAGCCCGCAGCCTATTCCAATTCAATATCACGGCGCCGGGTTCATATAGCGCAAGTGGATACCCTCGATCTCCGTCATGATTTCGGCGCTTAACGGCTTGTCCCAGGCCGAGATATTTTCCTCAAGTTGCGCCATGCTGGTTGCGCCGATAATCGTGCTACCGACGAACCAGCGACGGTAGACGAACGACAGTGCCAGTTGCGCCGGGGTCAGGCCGTGTTTGCGCGCCAATTCGGCGTAAGCCGCCACGGCAGGCTGGACATTCGGTTTCTCGTAACGCTGGGCAAATCCGGGAAAATCGGTGACACGACCGGATGCTTTGGGGTTGTCTGCATATTTGGCCGACAAGTAGCCGAAAGCCAGCGGAGAATAGGCCAGCAGGCTGATCTGTTCGCGATAGCCGATCTCGGTCAGCCCGAATTCATATCCGCGGTTGATCAGGCTGTAGCTGTTCTGGATGGAGGCGATGCGCGGCAGATTGTGCGCGTTGGCAAGGCGCACGAATTCCATGACGCCCCAGGCAAATTCGTTGGAGACGCCGACATAGCGGATCTTGCCTTCCTGCACCAACTCCGCCAGCACTTCCAGTTGCTCGCGTATGGGTACCCATGCCTTTTCCTGCGTGGGGTCGAACTGGTACTGGCCGAACATGGGCACGTTGCGTTCCGGCCAGTGCAATTGATAGAGATCGATATAGTCGGTGCGCAGACGGCTGAGCGAGCCTTCAATGGCGGCGCGAATGTTGCTGCGGTCCAGCGCCTTGGGGCCGCCGCGTATCCACTCGATGGCGCGGCGCGGGCCCGAAACCTTGGTGGCGAGTATGACCTGATCGCGCGGCTGGTGTTTGAGCCAGTTACCGACGATGGTCTCGGTGCGGGTATAAGTCTCGGCGCGCGGCGGGACGGGGTACATCTCCGCTGTGTCGATAAAGTTGATGCCCAGTTCGCGTGCGTAATCCAGTTGGCTGTGCGCTTCGGATTCGGTATTCTGCTGGCCGTAGGTCATGGTGCCCAGACAAATGGCAGAGACCTTGAGTTCGCTGGTGCCGAGTTGGTGATAGTCCATGTGTGTCATCCCGTGCGTAGCTAAAGGATAATTCTATCACCTGTGGGCGACGCATGGTTTCGGCGGATAAAGCCGTATGCAACAACACCAGACCTCCACGCGAAGGTCCGGTGCTATGGCGATTTGCCGTTCAATCAGGCGGTGGTGCTGATGCTGCTGCCGGTTGAAACGCTTTGACCTGCAGTCTGCGACAGTGCTTGCAGGTAATCGTTGATCGACGCGTAACTGTTACCGGACAGGCTTTGCGCTGCCTGGGAAATATTCGCGCCGGACTGGTAATCCTGGTAGAGGCTTTTCAGCGAGGTTAATGCTTCCTGGCGTTTCTGTACGGATTCCGGGCTGGATGCGGTCGCCAGCATGTCGGATACCTTGGACGAAGCCTGCGCGACGGCAGACGAGAATGAACCGGTACCGCTGGACTGGGCGCAGGATTGGGCATTGGCCATGCGCGATTGCATTAAAGCCATGGCGTTGCCGGAACCTATTTGACTCATATTACATGACATGTTGTGCTCCTTAAGTTTATCAAGTTGAAAAAACGGAATGAACCGATTCTCAATATAGGACAAACCCTGACATCTCCAGACGATGAAAAGAGGGGCGAAACCGTTTCACTTCATGCAATCAAAGTCCGGCAGCGAACGGCCCGCAGGCTGGATATTGCCTGCTTACTGCGGCGCTTCCACGACGCGATAGATTTGCCAGGTGATACGTCCCAGCAACAGAAATCCCATCATCCCGACAGCCAGATAAATGGGCGAAAACGACAGCATGGGCGATACGATGCCGGCGACGACGGCATTGAGCATGGTTTGCACAAAGCCCTGCATCGACGACACCAGCCCGCGGTGCTGCGGGAACAGGTCGAGCGCGAGCAGCGTGATGCTCGGCATCGCCAGCGACATGCCCATGCCGTACAGGGCTATCGGCAGGATCGCCCAAGGCCACGCCGGGACGAATGCGCTGGTGTAGGCGAGGTTGATCGCAGCGGCGCTCAGCAACAGCATATAGGCGTATTTCACGGTTTGCTGCTGCGTAATGCGCCCGGCCAGCCGTCCGGACAGGAACGCGCCTATCATCACGCCGGTGATGGCCGGGATAAACAGCCAGGCGAACTGGTCTTCATGCAGATGCAGGGTCTGCAACACGAACACCGGAGCCGATGCGATATAGAGGAAAAATCCGGCAAAATGCAGCGCTACCGTGCCCGCCAGCAACAGAAAATGCGGATGGCTGGCAACCTGATGGTAATTGCCTATCAGCGGCCTCATCGAGAACGGATGGCGTCCGGCCAGCGGATGGGTCTCCGGCAGATAGCGCCAGCTCAGTACCAGCAGCAGCAAGCCCAATCCAGCCATGAATACGAATACTGCATGCCAGCCGAACATCAGGTGCAGCCAGCCGCCGATTATCGGCGCGATGGCAGGCGAGATCGCGAACATCATGGTGATTTTCGACATCAGGCGCTGCGCCTCGGCGCCGGCATATAAATCGCGGATGATCGCCCGGCCCACAATCAGCCCTGCGCCGGCAGACAGGCCCTGCAAGCCGCGGAAAATAATCAGGGTATTGATGTCGTTGGCAAAGACGCAGGCGATCGAGGTCAGTACGAATGCCACCAGCGAGCCGAGTATGACAGGGCGCCGTCCGAACGAGTCGGAGAACGAGCCGTGGAACAGCATCATCACCGCAAAGCAGAACAAATACACGCTCAGCGTCTGTTGTACCTGCAGCGGCGTCGCGTGCAGGCTTGCCTGTATCGCAGGAAACGACGGCATGTAAGTGTCGATGGAGAACGGACCTAAAGTCGACAAGCCGGCCAATAACATGGCCAGGGTTGCGCGTTGCGGTTTGCGGTGGGGCATAGGGACGAGTGACGGTTTATCGGTTTGGTCGAGTGAAGGCGCATGCTGCGTTGGGCGCGTAATTAGCATGCATCTGCTTTATACCATACCGGCATGCGTCTGAATATATGCCGCGAATGGTTCTGATGCTGTTGCGGACACCTACTATAATGAAATCGGGAGGCCCCGATTAAACCGGTTTGAACTCGATTGAGTCGGAGCCCCCCGAGCATCTGCGTAACGGCACCTGCACGATATGGTTGAACTTCAGGCTGAACAGGCCGGCTGAATTGCTGGTAATCGGGGGATGATATGAATGGTTTGTCACAGACGCAGCAATTATGGCTGGAACAGCTGCTGAATCAACGTTACTGGACATTGCTGGAAGAAGTGCGCGACGCGCTGGAGCAGTCTGGACAACAACAATATGCGGAAATTATCGGTAATGCGGCTGCCGATCCGGGCGATGCGGCAATTGCCGACGCCTTGGCGGATTTGCATGTGGCCATGATAGACAGGCAAATTCACGAACTGCGTGATATCGAGGCCGCGCGCCAACGCATGCTGGATCATATTTACGGCGTCTGTCTCGATTGCGGCAATCGCATCGCTTTCGATCGGCTGGTGGCTTATCCGGCTGCCGTACGCTGCATTTCCTG
Source organism: Sulfuriferula sp. (assembly GCA_031291235.1). Taxonomy (GTDB): domain Bacteria; phylum Pseudomonadota; class Gammaproteobacteria; order Burkholderiales; family Sulfuriferulaceae; genus Sulfuriferula. The sequence goes on along the minus strand of JARLJL010000004.1, from coordinate 24,300 downwards.
TCAGCAATTGTATGAAAAAACGCATGCCGGCGAGAATACGCCCAGCCTCTGAGCGACGTTAAAATGCCGTTACATAACGCCGATATGGCAGCGATTTTCGATGAGATAGCCGATCTGCTGGAAATTCAGGAAGCGAATCCGTTTCGCGTGCGCGCCTATCGCAATGCCGCGCGTGTCGTTAACGAGTTCGGCAGAGATATCGGCAGTCTGTTGCGGCAAGGCGGTATGCTGCCGAAATTGCCGGGAATAGGCGCCGATCTTGCCGCTAAAATAAGCGAAATTGTGGATACCGGCAAATGCGCCATGCTGGAAAGACTACGCAAGGAATTGCCGTCTGCCGTTACCGAGTTGCTGAAGGTACCTGGCCTGGGGCCGAAACGGGTAAAAGCGTTGTATCACGATCTCGACGTGCAAACGCCTGAACAGCTCTACCGTGCCGCTAAAAATGGCCGAATCCGCACATTACACGGATTCGGAGAAAAGACCGAGCACAACATTCTGGCTGCACTCGCCATGCGCGTCGGCCAGCCGCGTCGTTTCCTGCTGGCTGAGGCCGCCCTCGCTGCCGATGCCATTACCGCTTATCTGCAGCAGATGCCGGGCGTCGGACGGGTGATTGTGGCCGGCAGTTTTCGCCGCATGCGCGATACCGTGGGCGATCTGGATATATTGGCGACAGCGCCGGCAGATAGCGCGGTGATGGCACGTTTTATCGCTTATGATGAAATTGGGGAAACCCTGTCGCATGGACCCACCCGCGCCAGTGTGATGCTGCGCGGCGGTCTGCAAGTGGATATCCGTGTCGTGGACGAGCTCAGTTATGGGGCCGCGCTGCATTATTTTACTGGCTCCAGAGCGCATGTCATTGCCGTGCGCAAACTGGCGCAGGCGCGCGGCCTGAAGATCAACGAGTACGGCGTCTTCAAGGGGCAGGCGCGGGTAGCGGGCGATACCGAGGAATCGGTGTATCGCAGCGTGGGATTGTCGTATATTCCGCCGGAGTTGCGCGAGGATCGCGGCGAACTGGAAGTCGCCCGTGCCGGGCTGTTGCCGCATCTGCTCACGCTGGCCGATCTGCGCGGCGATTTGCACGTGCATACCCGTGCCAGCGACGGCCGCAACACCTTGCGCGAAATGGCGCAGGCCGCCAGCGACATGGGGCTGGAGTATCTGGCCATTACCGAACATTCGCGGCGGCTGCATGTCGCTCACGGTCTCGATGCGGAACACCTGTTGCTGCAAATGGAAGAAATTGACAAGCTGAACGCGTCATTGCAAGGCATCACCCTGCTTAAAGGCATAGAAGTGGACATTCTGGAAGACGGCAGTCTGGACCTGCCCGACGACGTGCTGGCGCGGCTGGATCTGGTGGTCGGTGCGGTGCATAGCCATTTCGGATTGTCGCGCGAGAAGCAGACCGAGCGCATCGTGCGCGCCATGGCGCACCCGCATTTCACGCTGCTGGCGCATCCCGGCGGGCGTCTGATTGGCAAACGCGATGCCTGTGATGTGGATATGCAGCGCATTATCCGTGCGGCGAAACAGCGCGGTTGCTATCTGGAACTGGATGCGCAGCCCGAGCGCATGGATTTGCCGGATGTCCACTGCCGGATGGCGAAGGAAGAGGGTGTGCTGGTGAGCATCAATTCCGATGCGCATGCTGCACGCGATTTCGGCAATCTGTACTTCGGCGCAGGTCAGGCGCGACGCGGCTGGCTGGAAAAAACGGACGTGCTGAATACGCGCAGCTTGCAGGCGCTGCGGCCCTTGCTGAGTGCGACGATGTCGTGATATGCCCCTCCCTGTTTGCCGTACTGATCGTCGTACCCGACGGCATCTTTAGTCGGGTTGCACTGGCCGTCCCCGCGGCCGAATCCGCATGAATTTATCGAACCTTGTGACTGAAATGTTACATGCGAGTAATTTCGCGCAGCTTATATAATGAAATTAGGATATTATTATATTAATATATTAATAAGTTATTTTTATATGGTATGACCCGGACAGATGGGGCGTTGAACGCCTGTCCGTTTCAGGGTTCCGGATCAAGGTGTGCTTCGCGTATTCATATTATTCAGCGCGTATTGTGCGTGCAAGAAAGGGGATTTAGATCATGGCCTGGCAATTTCCAAAGATGACCCGTCGCAATTTTCTTAAGAATACCGGTATGGGCCTGGTCGGGGCTACGCTATATCGCCCGGAATGGCTCCAGCCTAAAGGTGCGGCCCGACTTGAGGCGGATGATCATTTCGCCCATTCCATCTGTAATTTTTGTTCCTCATTCTGTTCGCTGCGCATCAAGGTATCGGAGCGCAAAGGGGTGAGCCGTATCATGAAGATGGGCGGCAATCCTAATTCCACTTTAAATGGCGATAAAATCTGCGCCCGCGGGCAATCGGGCATTCGTCAGGTCTACAGCGCCAATCGCATTAAAACGCCATTGATACGCGTGGAGGGCAGCAAGCGCGGAGAGATGAAATTCCGTTCGGCAACCTGGGATGAAGCCTGGGCGTACATTGCCAGGAAAAGCAAAAATATTAAACCCTGGGAATGGACCGTGTATGGCGGGTGGAGCACTTGCTCATTTTATGTTCCGCATACCATGTGTTTTAACGCTGCCAATCAGATGCCCAACCTGATTACCTCGCCGACGCAAAACTGCGTATTCAACGGCCACTTCGGTACCAATTCCATGCTGGGGAATTTCGTCGTGCATGGCGAGAATATCGAGGACTATGAAAATAGCGATTATATTCTCTCGATTATCGGTAATGGCAGTATAGGCGGAGTCTCGACTTGTCGCGCGGTGCGCTTCGCAGCCGGTAAGGAGAAGGGTGCAAAAATCGTGGTGCTGGATCCGCGCGCATCGGAAACAGCTGCCCAAGCCGATGAATGGTATGCCATAAAGCCGGGTACCGATCTCGATTTCACCCTGGCCATGCTACGGGAGATGATGAACAACGGCTGGTATGATGAGGAATTCCTCGTAAGTCACAGTAATATGCCGTTTTTGATTTATAAAAATGCGCATAACGCCTGGGATTTATTGCTTTCGGAGCACAACGAACCCGCAGTGATTGATGCCAAAAGCGGCAATGTGGTGTTTGTGCCGGCATTCAGCAATCAGAACTTGCAAAGCAGTACCGGTAGCCCGGTACAACCTATGCTGCATGCGCCGCAAGGTTTCAAACACAACGGCGTAGAGATGACGACGGTATTCGACGCCCAGCACCAGGAAGTGCAGAGCTATACCCCGGAATGGGCTGCGGCCAACACCGGCATCAGCGCGGACGATATTCGCAAGGTTGCACGGGAGTTTTCCAACGCCAAAGCACCGATACTGATTCCGGGCTGGTCCGGCGCGCGCTACGGCAACATCCAGATGCTGCGACGCGTACAAGCCATTATCCAAGGCTTGAAAGGCGGCTTCGATGTACCCGGCGGCTGGATTTTCGGCGGCGACTATCGGGAAGGGGTACGCAGGATGTGGGCAGCGAAAGACGATCCCAAAGCACCGCCCATGGCCTCCAAGGTCGGTATGCCATTCGTATATTGGGCGGCTGCATTAGCTGCCAATCCCGACGCATACAGCCATGGCTATCCCGCCTGGGCAGCCGTGAATCGCGATCAGACACCCAAGGATTCGCCGGATTGGGCTGCCTTCCCTTTTACCACTGAAGTGGGGCTGGATGCCGCTGTGAAGGGAAAGTTGACCTGGAAAGAGGCGCCGTATCTGTGCAAGGCGATTTTGCTGAATGGTACCAACCCGGTGCGTGCAGCACCCGAAGGATTCTGGCAGGATATTTTCGCCAGTTCCAATATGGAGCTGGTCGTGGTGATGGATGTGTCGCCTGCCGATACCGTCGCTTACGCCGATGTGGTATTGCCGGAGCTGACTTATCTGGAACGCGATGAGCCCGCCATATATGGCAATGGCGTCAACCCCGACAACATGCTCATTACCCGCTATCAGGCAGTCAAGCCTTTGTATGACAACATCATGTTGCCTGACGCCTTCTTGAAACTGACGGAAATTATTTCCGGCAGCGAGGAGCATTATTACGACGCACTGGATGAGCTGGTGGGTTATCCCAAGGCGCAGGTCAAAGCGTTGACGGCGGCTTATCGGGCCAAGGGCAACAAAAACCCGTTGAATGCCGCCTTGCGTGACGTGGATTTTGAAATGCATGCCAAGCAATTGAATATCACCCCGCAAAAACTGGATGCGGTATTGCGTAAGGATGGCGTTTACCCCGTGGACAAGGCGGAAGACCTCATTGCCAATTACGGCATGCCGAGAAAGATGCCGTTACCGACGCCGAGTGGGCGCGCCGAGTTTTACAGTAATCTTTACGGCAACCTGCGTAAGCAGTTCGGGTTATGGGACGACCCTTATTTCTCGGTGCTGGCCACCTATATCCCTGCCGATTGCCGTCCGGATGCCAAGATCCCGATGGCCGATGATGAGTTTTATTTCACTTTCGGCATGGTGCCGGTCGTTTCACACGGGTCGCCCAATAACGACTTTCAGCCTTTAGTGGGGATCAGCAAATTCCGCGGCGAAATTTATACCGGGCTGTGGGTGAACGCCCAGCGCGCGGCGAAGCTGAAATTGAAAGAAGGCGACGATGTCCATATCACCAATGTGCTGACTCAGCAAAAAGCGAAGGCAAGTGTCCATGTCACGCAGCTGGTTCGGGAGGATACGGTGTTTCTGTACAGCGGCTACGGTGCGCAGAATCCGGATCTCACCCATGCCATCGGCATGGGCACGGCGCTCAGCAGTATTACGCCGAATTTTACTGAACGGGTGACAGGCGGGTTCCGCTCGCAGGAATTCACTGTTCGTCTGGCACGTGCTTAAGGGGAGAGATGATGTCTAAATTTGCCATGGTCATTAATCTGGGCGTCTGCGTGGGCTGCAATGCCTGCATGGCCGCCTGCTCGATGGAAAACCAGACGCCAGTCTGGGATCCGCAGAAGTTTCGCACCTACGTGTACGATGATGAAATTCAACTGGGCGATAAATTCATTCGCCAGTTTTTTCCCAAACTGTGCAACCACTGCGATAACCCGCCCTGCGTGAGCGTGTGTCCTACCGGGGCGACATGGAAGGAAAGCAACGGCATCGTTCGCGTCAATCCGGAAACCTGCATGGGATGTCAGGCTTGCGCTATGGCGTGCCCGTATGATGCCCGTTACGGTGCCGACAGCGAAGACATTCGTCACGGCGAGGCTTATTACGGCAAGGATTTCCTGAAGCGTGCCGTTCCCAGCATCGATAAATGCGATTTTTGCTATGACCGCCTGCAGGAAAACCTGCAACCAGCCTGCGTGGAAACCTGTGTCGGGCACGCCCGCATTTTCGGCGATCTGGATAACCCCAATGATTTGGTGACCAAAATCGTGGCTGCCGGGGCTGCGCACACTTTGCTGCCGGAATTGGGTACTCGGCCCAATGTTTATTATGTGCATAAATTGCCGGAGGGTTTGCTATGAACACCATACACATGGTTACCTCGCTGACTACCCAGGATCGCTGGGGGGTATTGGTTGCCGCCTACCTGTTTTTGGGGGGGCTGGGCGCAGCGCTGATTGCAGTGAGTTTGTTGTCGGATCGGTATTTCCATGCTGACCGGCGACTCACGTTATGGGGAACGCTTTCGGGAGAAGCGCTGCTGGGATTTGGTTCGGCCTTGCTGCTGGTAGACCTGTTGCATCCCATACGGGTGTGGGAAATTCTTTTACCCTGGAATGTGCTGTTTGAACCGACCTCGTGGATCGCCTGGGGCACGCAGTTTATAGTCTGGGCGATGGTTTTCGGCTTGCTGTATATTTGGCCTTTACTGCTGGAAGAGCCCTGGTTTCGCAAACTTCCCGTCATCGGCTCCTGGTTGGAAATGTGGTTCGAGTTACCGCTCATTCGATTTGTGGGGCGCATGGTTACACGGTTTCGTACACCGATTGCCTGGGTAGCCATACTGTGCGGCGCCGGTACGGCCGTTTATACCGGGCTGCTGTTACGCTCCTTCCCGGCAGCGGCCCTATGGGCGAATAGTCTGGTGCCGCCGCTGTTTACCGTCTCGGCATTTTCAACAGCGCTGGCCTATCTGCTGCTGGTGCTATATGGCGTATTGCATCTGCACGGGACATTAGCGCGCTGGTATGAGCGGTTGGATTTGATGCTGATAGGCGTGGAAATTGTGCTGATCTCTACCATCCTGTTTTATATCCTGCCCGGCAGTGCCAGCGGCAAGGCCTCTCTCGGTCTGCTCTGGCATAGTTGGGGCTGGATAGTCGGCTTCCTCGGCGTGGGTCTGATACTGCCGTTCCTGCTGGAAATCAAAGGCGTGTTTTCAGGCTGGAAACGCAGTGCGCCTATGCTGGTCACGGCTTGCATGGTGCTGATGGGCGGGTTTTTATTACGTCACTATTTCCTCGCCAGCGGGGTGTATGTGTTTCCATGGGGCAATGCACAACATGCCGGCGTACTCGGCGCGGGGATACTGAATGTACTCACAGCAAACTGATTTATCTGCGGCAAGCGTTGCCGCAGACTGCGCCGGATGGCATTTCTGCGCCATGCTGCTGGCAGAGCCGGATGCGGAGTCTTTGGCTATTCTGTCAGAACAGGCCGGCTTGCGGGATTGGCTGGCGCCGGCTTTGCATGAACTGAGCGCGATGCCGCTGGATGCCTGGCAAGGCGAACACACGCACCTGTTTACTTTTCCTGCAGTGTGCCCTCCTTTTGCCACCGCCTATCTGGAAGAGGGGACGCTGAACGGCCATCGCGCCGCGGCCTTGGAATCGTATTACGCTGCACTCGGCTTGCGGCCTACGGGGTTGCCTGCAGATTATCTGGGCACTATCTGCGAGTGCGCCGCTTTCCTGTGCGAACATGGCGATAGGGTGGTATTGCAGGACTTCTGTCAGGACTACCTGGGCGATTGGCTGGATCGTTTTCTTGAAGACCTGAGAACCAAAAGCAATATATTGCTATATCAGGGTCTGGCCCTGGAACTGGGCAGTTTGGTGTACGAACTTTTGAACGATGAAGTGACCGCATGAGACAGGGCTGGGAAATTTTACCGGCGGATACAGCGGAATCATTATCCAGTCGTATTACCGATGCTTTTCAACGCAGGCACGATCAGTGTTTCCATCATAGCCAAGCTGCGCACCCCGGTTTGTCCATTGAGTTGCGCGAATTGCAACAGTATCCGGGCTGGTGGCTGGGGCATTTGCTGACACCCGTTGCGTTATATCGGATTTGCCTGCCGACCAGCTTGCCGGATGCGGCCTTGCCTGCGGACTGGACGGCAGTCGAACAGCAATCGACGCCGTGTTCAGGTTTGGGCCCCTTGTTGCCGTTGCGTATTCCCAAACTGATCGGACAGGCGCATTTGCAGTATCTGCCTGAGTTGGGGCACTTTCTGCTGCAGCCCGAAGTACAGAGCCTGTTGCGCTATCCCGATGCCGATGCAGTGTTTGCCGCCTGGGGGCAGGTGACTTCATTCCGCAAAATGACGCGCATGAAACTGGAAAAACAGCAACAATGCGACCGTCGCGCATTTCTGCGCCGTATCCTGCCGGTAGATAAATAGCGGCGAATTCGGCAAATGCTGCCGTTCGCGCCGAGGAGGAAGAGCTGGTATGCCCTGGTTCGAATAACTGAATGACGGCAGAGCCACTGCTCGATTATTGTGCAAACGGCCTATTCGTCCTGTTCCTTGGTAACTTCATCCGGCGCGCCCTTCCAGTGCAGGATGACCTGCTTGCTGTGTTTGCCGTCCAGCGTTACCTTGCCCGATTGCGCAACATTATCGGATACGGCCCGGATGGTATATTGCCCCTTGGGCAGATGCACGTAAAGCATAGGGCCGACATCGGGCAGATTGAGCACTACCTTGCCGTGCTGATCCTTGATTGTCACCGGAATGTCGGTGAGGAATGCGCCGTGTTCGCCTTCAGAAAATTCGATACGCAGCGGGAATTCCTTGGCAATGTGGCGCATCATGGCTTGATCGCCTTCGCCGATGCCGCCGTTAAGGTAACGGCATGAGGTATCTTCTGCGTGAGACAGCGGCACGGCTGTGAATAATGCCAGCGCCAGCATGAGTGAGCTTAGCCGTTTCATGATGCACTTCCTTTCATCAATGAAAACTTGTCGTAGAGCGATTCCAGTTTGCCGATCGTCGCGTAGCGATTGTTCGGATTACTGTCGTGCAGGATCGGTAGATCAAGCTTCAGTATAGATCGAGAGTCGGAATTGACAAGCGCTTGCCGCACATCGATGCCGGAGGGAGAAAGCTCATTGGACCGCGCCGGTCGATGGCATGAATCCGGCCAATCCGGTAATATGAAACATGTTACCTTTTGCGGGCTCGGCATCATGAACCTGATAGACGATGCGATCAGTAATCCCGATCCCTATTATATTAAAAGCGTTACGGAATTCAGTGCGAGCAGGGATGTTGTGACCAGTGCGGATATTTATTCGAGCACAGGTATTAAACTGGTCGCCAAGGGTACGCACATAGACAGCAGTTTCTACGACAAGCTGGTCAGGCACAAACTGACCGAGTCGCCTATCGATCGCAGCCTGAGCGTCAAAGATGCCGTTACGCCGGAAGATATCGAGCGCGATGCGTTAGCGTTGCTGGATGCAGATACTCAGCTGTCGCTTATGGCAGATGCCTTGCCTAACAGCGGGGTGCTGCATAACACTTTGGCAAAAATTCATCTCAACGATACGCTGGCTTTCAAGCTGACGCTTGCGCGCGAAACACGTCCGAAGCTGTACCGGCACAGCGTCAGGGTTGCGTTGATCAGCCTCTATCTCGGTGCCCGCCTAAAACTAGATGCGGAATCCATGATTACCCTGGCGACAGCCGCCATGTTTCACGACCTGGGCGAATTGCACATAGATCCTGCGCTGTTCGAAGGCGACCGCCAACTCGAGCAGAAAGAGCGCCAGTATATCTACGTTCATCCGATGATCATGTATCTGATATTGAAGGAATACCCGGAGTATCATCCAGCTGCCAGTGAGGCGGTGCTCGATCATCATGAACGGCTTGACGGCAGCGGTTATCCGCGCAATCTTGAAGGGGGTTCGATCAGTGCGCTCAGCCAGATATTAGCGGTGGCCGAAGTCGCCGGCAGTCTGTGCGGCCGCGTTGAGAGCGATGCCTGCGCGTATGTGGAGGTCGTGTTAAAGCTCAATTCCTCGCAGTTTCGTAACGATCTGGTCGGCTTTCTGGCGGCGATTGCCCGGCAGGGAAATACCGGCGCCGCAGGGGACGTCGAGCCGGATCTGGCGTCGATAAGATTCGGTTTGCAAAAAATAGACCGGATTCTCGCGGCTTGGGATGCGGCATATTTACCCTACAGGGACACCGAATCGCCGGTATATCTGAGCTATATTCAGACCCGCTTGACCAGTTTGAGAAAAGGCTTGTTCGGTGCCGGTTTTAACCTTGGCGGGCAGGATGCCATGATCCAGGGGATTGAAGCCGACCCCGTCAGTCTGTCGGAACTTCGATTGCTGGTGCGTGAGACTTGCTGGCAGATTAATGGCGTTGTTTACGAGACCAGACGGCGTTGGCCGGAAATTGCGCAGCGCGCAGCTGCGGCTGACATGGCGCTGAATGCATGGGCCGAACAGGTGCAAACCTTGCTGGGCTAATTGCGTCCGGATCAGAAAAACATCCTTACGGCGATCCAGCCGCCGACACTGAGCCAGACGAATAATATGCCTGCGAGCAGGAAGGCTTTGGGGCCGGATACGCTGATCTTTTGCCATGTTGATTCTATGCCTAATGCAGCCATTGCAGCCACGAGCAATAGCTGATCGAGCTGGTTGATCGCATTGACGATGGCTTCCGGCACGATGTGCATGCTGTGGAGCGCCACCACGGCGATGAACCAGACGATAAACCAGGGTATTGGCGGCGCTGCAACTGTTTGGGCCGCTTTGCCGTGTGCGGCGAAATATTGCAGCACCCATCCTGTTAGCAGTAATACCGGTGCCATTAACAGCACGCGCCCCATTTTCACCAGCACCGCATCCGCACCGGAGACCCCGCCCGCCATATTGCCGGCTGCCACGACCTGTGCGACTTCGTGGATGGTTGCGCCCGACCAGATGCCGAATTGCCTGTCGCTGAGATTCAGCCAGCCGTGGGTTTGGGCCAGCGGATAGAGCAACATGGCCAGCGTGCCGAAGATCACCACAGTCGCTACCGCTGCTGCCGATTTGTGCGATTCGCTTTGCAGCGTGCCTTCCGCCGCCATCACCGCCGCCGCGCCGCAAATGCCGGAGCCCGCCCCTACCAGCAGGCTGGTGTCCCGGTCCATGCCTAGCAGTTTTGTGCCGACCAGCCAGGCCAGACCCAGCGTTGACAGAATGACGCCAAAATCCAGCGCCAGCACCTGCCAGCCGAGCCCTGCAATTTCATGATAAGTCAGCCTGAAGCCGTAAAGCACGATGGACAGGCGCAATATGTTTCTGGCGGTGAATTGCACGCCCGGCACCCATGCCGCCGGCAGCTTGTGGCGCAGCGTGTTGGCGTAAATCATGCCCATGAATATGGCGAGTATCAGCGGTGACAGCCCGGTCGCAGACATCCACGATAGCGAGCCTATATACATGGCTGAAAGCGCGAATAGCGCTGAGATGAGTATGCCGTTCAGGGTGTCGGCAACGCGCGGCGGTGAAAATAGCATGATAGTTCCTTAATGGGGATGGTAAAATCGTTATACTATTTTATATATAACGATGGTTTTGTTTCATCATAGTCAAATGTGGTGTATAAATATATTTAAACGTAATTTATATAATGGTTAAAAAAATTAAACGATGGCGGTTACTTTAAAGCAATTACGGGTATTTCTGACTATTGCGCAGGAGAGCTCAATTACAATTGCGGCCGACAAGCTGTGCCTGACCAAACCGGCGCTCAGTATTACGCTGGGCGGACTGGAGCGCGATTGCGGCCATACCTTGTTCGACCGGCATAACGGTCGTTTGTACCTCAACGATTACGGCCGCCACATGCTGCCGCTGGCCGATGAGATCATCCAGCGCAGCGACAGCATTGCGCAGCTGTTCGAGCATCAGGACGCCGATATCGGCCATCTCAGGATAGGCGCCAGTCACACCATAGGGCATCAGATCGTGCCGAGACTGCTGCAGCAATTCCGGCTCGATATCGGTCGTTCAGGTCAATCTGTTTTTATCGCCAATACGGCGGAAATCTGCGACAAGCTGGAACGTTTCGAGCTGGATATCGGCATGATAGAAGGCGCCGTCGAGCTTGATACGCTGGAGGTTATGGATTGGCGCGAAGACAGAATGCTGGTGGTCGCCGCGCCCGATCACGCACTGGCGCGCAACGCGAATGAACATGCCGGGCCGCTGGATATCGGCGATCTGGAAGGTCAGGACTGGGTGTTACGCGAAAGCGGTTCGGGTACCCGGGATTACTTCATAGGCCAGATCGCAATGCATTTGCAAAGCTGGCGGACAGCGCTGGAGCTGAATGCAACGGAAGCGGTCATCAATGCCGTTGCGGCGGGGATGGGGCTCACCTGCATTTCGGCACTGGAGGCCGATTTTGCGCTAAAGGACGGACGGCTGACGGAAATCCCGACCACGCTGGATTTGCGCCGCAAGCTGCGTCTGGTCATTCATGGCAAAAAATACCGCAGCCCGCTGATCGCGCGCTACCTGGCGTTTTGCCAGCAGTTCGAGACGCCATGAGTGCGGGTTTCTAGCTTGCCAGAAAGCAGACGTTGAGCAATGCGTCCAGCTTGTCCACCGGCGGCAAGCATTGCGTACCCTGACAGATCCAGGCGCTGACCTGAGCGGTCAACGGTTTCGCCAGTGCAGCGGGTAGGTCGGCTATTTCGCCCTCCAGCGTCAGGATCAGTTTTTCCGGCATATAACGGGCGAACAGTTGACGCTGCCAGTCGGCAGCTGACCCCGGTGCGCCGCGCAAAATGATCATCTGCGGCGGGGCGAGGCGTTCCTGCAGCGTCATCAGCAGGCTGGAGAATCCACCCGTGTGTCGTTTCATCGCTGGGTAATACAGCGCCAGCGTGCGTTCGGCAGCATTGAGGTAGCGTGTCTCCCCCAGCAGATAACCCAGCCGTTGCAGCGCATAGGCGGCAACGCCGTTGCCCGACGGCATTGCGCTGTCGTGACCCGGCTTGGGACGGTGGATAAGCTGTTCGTGATCGTGGCTGGTAAAGTAGAATCCGCCAGCCTGTTTATCCTCGAATTGCGTCAGCAGCACATCGGCGAGCGCTTGCGCGAATGCCAGATCGGCCGGGCGGAATGACGCCTGCAGCAATTCCAGCAAGGCGTCGAGCATGAAGGCGTAGTCGTCCAGGTAGGCGTTGAGATGGGCCTTGCAATCCTTGTAGGTTGCCAATAGCCTGCCGTCTTGCCACATGTGGCTATGAATGAAATCCGCCGCGCGTTGCGCCGAAACGACCAAGTCTGGCTCGTTCAGAAGGCGTCCTGCATGCGCCATGCCTTTGATCATCAGCGCGTTCCAGCTCACCAGGACTTTCTCGTCGCGTCCGGGACGTATGCGGCTGGCGCGCGCGGCGAAGAGTTTTTGCCGCGCGCCGGCGAGCAGTTGCTCGGCCTGCTCCAGTGGTATCTGACGTGCTGCTGCAATGTCGGCCAGCGGCCTGGCGACGATCAGGTTCCAGTGCTTGTATTCGAAGTTGGGCGTTTGATCCAGCCCGTAATGCGGTGCCGCTATCGCATATTCCTCGTCGCTCAGCAGACTGGCGGCCTGCTTCGGCGTCCACACGTAAAACTTGCCTTCCTCGTGCTCGGAATCCGCGTCCAGGCTGGAATAATAAGCGCCCTGCGGCGCCTGCATTTCGCGTATCGTCCATTCGGCAATGCCGTGCGCTACACGCCGGAACGCAGCTTCGCCGGTAACGCTGCTGGCGTCGGCATACAGCGCCAGCAGCGGGCCGTTGTCGTACAGCATCTTTTCGAAATGGGGGATTTCCCATTGTGCGTCCACGCTGTAACGGCAGAAACCGCCGCCGAGCTGATCGTGAATACCGCCGTCCGCCATCTTGCGCAGGGTGTGCAGCGCCATGTGCCGTGCGCTGTCGTCGTTGTCGCGCGCCGCCTGACGGAGCAGGAATTCCAGATCGGTCGGGTGCGGGAATTTGGGCGCGCTGCCGAAGCCGCCGTCGACCGGATCGAATACCTGTTGCATGGCATCGCAGGCAGCTTCCAGCGGAGCGTTGCCGATATTCGCCGCGTCGTGCAGGCTCGGCAGCGTGGTGTCCAGCGCCTGTAACAGCGAGGCATTCTGGGTGGCGATGTCGGTCTGGCGCGTGCGATAAAACTCGACCACGCGCTCCAGTACCATTTCAAAGCTGGGCAGATTCTGCCGCGCCTGTTTGGGGAAATAGGTGCCGGCGACAAACGGTGTCTGATCCGGCGTCAGAAACAGCGTCAGCGGCCAGCCGCCGTTGCGTTGGGTGAGCATGTAATGCGCGGTCTGATAAATCTGGTCGAGGTCGGGGCGTTCTTCGCGGTCGACCTTGATATTGATGAAATCGCGATTCATCAGTGCGGCGGTTTCGGCATCCTCGAACGATTCATGTGCCATTACGTGACACCAGTGGCAGGCGGAATAGCCGATGGAAAGCAATATCGGCTTGTTCTGCTCGCGCGACAGTCGTAGCGCCTCTTCGCCCCACGGATACCAGTCGACCGGATTGTCTGCGTGCTGTTGCAAATAGGGGCTGGTTTCCTGGGCAAGTCGGTTGGTCATGGTGATCTCGATGTGTGTGCGATGTCCTGTCGTTAGCAGGGACAGAGCTAGCAATCTAGCATGTCTGCCGGATTTTTCAATGCTGGCAGCCGTTGTGGCTACCGGGAAAAGTTTGCGTCAGCCCGCATCCAGATCGACCTGCACCATGCCGTCTGCCATGCGCAGCGGGTATTCCTGCAGTTTCCAGCCGGTGGGTTGCAGACACTTGCCGGAATGCCCGTCGAATACCCAGCCGTGGGCGATACAGTAGAGTATCCGGCCATTGAAATCGCCGCGCGCCAGCGATACTTTTTCATGCGGGCAGGCTGCGTCGTAGGCTTTCGGCTGCCCGCCGTCCGGCCACATGATGATAATTTCCTTGCCGCCGGCCATGCAGGGTACCAGCTCGCCTTCGTATAACAGGCTTTGTTTGCAGACATCGATATAGGCCATGCGCATTCCTTGCTTGTGTCGTTGGCGCAGGGCAGAGGACATGTTTACCGCCGGCCGCACGCGATCATCCCGCATGTCGTATTGCCGACAAAATCGGGCGCCTGCGGCATGAAAAGCAAGAAAGGTGCCGCTAGTAGCAGTCGTTGCCCTGTGCCGTCCAGCTTTCCACTACATTCTTAGCGGAAATCCTGAACAGCAGTTTGCAGAAATACTCGCTGCTGGACACCGGGGCGGCTATTTGCGTCGGTACCGACATCCAGGTGCCGCCATTGGCACCGGGCATGTAAATCGGCTGCATGACGGTATACGAGCCGCCATGCAGGACGGTGCGGGTTCTAAAGTATTCGAACACCTGTCCGCCGGTCGACAGCCTGTAAGTGCCGGAAGGCGGGCCTTCCGCAATCACCAGATCGTCGGCGGATTTACCGACGTAAACATCCATGCTCTGCGCAAATGCGGCCTTGCGCTGCGTGAGCGAAGCACAGCCTGTCAGCATGGAGACAAGCAGCACAGCAAGTATAAGGCGCATGGCGAAACTCCGTTGATATCGATACTGATCATGTTAGACGGAATATCCAGGATGGCAAAGTGAAGATTGCGATTGCCGGATTTGAGGCTGATGCAGTGTGCCGATATTGTCAGCGTTTTGTTGCATTCGCGACAGAAAGTAAGGTTTTATGCAAGCGAACGGATGCTGTTTGTCATAAATTATTTTTTAAAACAATACGTTGTGTTGTTTATGCGACTGGTATGAGTCTTGCGTGAACCGGATATTCCGCTATGAAACGACAGATCATGAATCAGGAACAGGAAATGCAACGTATCAAAAGCCGTATTGCCGATGTCTACGCGCGCCGCGAAGAACTGAAAGGCGTGCTGGCAAGCGGCGCCGTCGCCCTCATCGCCGGGCTGGCGCAGCTGGAAGCGCTGGACGGCGAACTCTCCGATCTGGATATTCGTTACAAAACCCTGTGGGACGCTGCGCATGCTGCCTCGCCGCATCCGGCCGCCATCTGGGCGGCGAGCAGCGATTTCGAACCTATGCATCTGGATTGCGTCACGGCCATCATGCTCAAGATACTCGACGGCAAGTGCAAGATGGGCGCAGCGGAAAAAGGCGCCCTGACGGCTGTTTACGACGTGGTCAAGGTGCGTCCGCGTCAGGGGCTGGCGAGCGAGGTTCATGGCCTGATTGCAGCAGCGCGCGAGGATAGCGATGCCGATGCTGCTGCTATCCATGCCTGGCGTGTGCGCGCAGAGGAACATATTCCCAAACCGGTGATGAAGGGCTTCAAACAACTGCTGCGCTCGTCGTTACCGATGTCGTCGTCATCGTCGCAAGGTTCGCTGTCATGAATGCCAAATCCGCCCCCCGCCCTCCGAGTTTGTTGCAGGTAGATCCTGCGCTCAGCATCCTTCGTCTCGCGGCATTGTCTGCCGGGCCGGGCGGCGCGCTGGACGAAGAGACGGTGGATATCATGCTGGAACAAGTCGAGGCCGGTGCGCTGAACGGCATGGTAGCAGCCGAGGCGTGGCCGGAGCTGGTGTGCGGGCTGATGGCGCAAACGCCCTCCAACATGCTGCGCGCGCTGTATGCCTGCGGTGCGCTGACCGTGGTGCTGCCCGAAGTGGCGGCGCTGTTCGGCGTACCGCAGATTGCCGACGATCCGCCGCAAGTCGACATCGGCTACCATTTGCTGCGCGTGCTGGACGAGGCAGCTGCGTGCGATGCACCGCTGGCGGTGCGTTTTGCCGCGCTGGTGATGAATATCGGCAAATCGGATTCGCCGCCCGAGCACTTGCCCATCCATTATCGCCACGTCGAGCGCGGCCATCCGCGCATTGCGGCACTGTGCGAACGTTTCGGTGTGCCGCAAGATTGCCTCGAGCTGGCGCTGCTGGCGCTGCCCGAATGTGAGCGGGTGCATCGCGTATCGGAGGTGCGCGCCGGCCCGGTCGCCGCCATGCTGGTGCGTCTGGGCGCTTTCGACCGCACGGAGCGCTTCGAGCAACTGATGCTGTTGTGCGCCTGCGATTATCGCGCCTACGGCGGGCATGCCAGCCAGATTTATCCCAAGGCCGTTTTGCTGGGCATAGCGCTGGCCTCGTGCGCCGGGATAGACGAAACCGGGCTCGTTGCCGGTCCGGGCGCTGCAGACGGCATGGATGCCTTGCAGGAAGCGCGGGCTGCGGCGATTGCGGTCGCATTCCGCTCGGAGCGCTGGTCGGATGAGGCCGCCGGCGATTGAGCTGCCGTATCGACAAGCTACGAAAATGGCCAATTCATAAACGGTTCGCAGCCGCGCCGTGTAGCTTTGCCCGGATCGCGGGATAATTGGCCGTTCCCGGCTCTTTTTCGTTACCCTGCGCCAATAGCGAATGACGGGAAAAGTATCGTTGCTGCTTGTCACCGGATGCCAATGGCATCAAGATAGCAGGGTTGCCCTGTCGTTGCAGAGGGCGGATGGATTTAAGGATAAGTCGATGCTACCGAAAACATCAGTCATGAAAGCGCTGCTTGCCCTGCTTGTGCTGGGTGCAATTTACTGGTTCGGATTGCGAACCGACCCCGCGGTCGATGCCTTGAATCAGGCGTTGCAGCAACATGCCAGCCGCGCCTTTCTGGCTTATCCCTATCAGTTCAGAGTGGTGCAATTGAAGGAGGGGGTGGCGACCATCTCTTCGCCGCGTTCTGCGGAAATGCCGGTCTATCGCATGATAGGGGCAATAGATTCGTCCTTGGCTGGCAAGGATGCTACCGATCCGGACTTCATCGCCGCGCAAAAGCAGCTGGCAACGATGCAAGGCGAGGCGCGGCAGATCGTAATCGGCCAGCCCGGCGTGACCGGTGTGAAATGGGAACTGGATAAGAACTGGCTGTCGGAACGCGGCATCCTGCTGGATTAGCGGCTGCACAAGATTGTAATCGTCACTGCAATGCTCGTTGGGTAACGTCAAATTCCCTACCTCGATATTGCGTATTTGTAGCATTTGCGACACGAAACAGCGCTGAATCGCCGGATTTCTGCATGGCATAAACCTTGCAGCGGGGATGTTGCCGATAGCGGCATGCCTGATAACAGTCTGAGTGAGGATATGAAATGAGCGGTTTTTTTGTGGATTGGGATGGCAATTTGCGTAGCGTCGAGGATCCCGGCGGCGGTTACGTCTGCGATGTCGATACGGCAGCGCGCTATGTAGGAGTGATGAAAGGCAGCATGCTGGCGCATGAAGCCACGTTGTACAAGACCGTGGCCGATGTCGAAAAAGCCGGGATCAAGGCCAGGCTGGTTCCCGGTTCGCATCCATGGGGCAGCCCCGGCGACGGTTATTAGTAGCCCGGCGCGACCGGCTGTTCAAGCAGTAACGCCGACAGCGCTCGCGGCGGGTATACCGGTATCCGCCGCAGCGGTTGCAGAGCCGGCTGTATCGACAGTGCTTGCCCCCGTGTCGAGATTCTGCATCAGGTTTTGTATCGCATTGGCCTGATCGCTTTGGATATCCGCTGCGCCCAGCGCGCCGGCAAGGTCTTTCATACTGCTTTCCGCGTCTTTCACGTCCTTGTTGGCGTTGCCGAGCTTGATTTTGAGCATGACCAGCAGCGCACGCAGCGACTTGAGCGTGTCCTGCAGGGCGCTTTTCAGTTCGTCGCCCTTTGATGTGCCGGTTTTGCTGTTGCTGCCCTGCGTGTTGCGGACAGCTTCGGCAGCGTAGGCTGCGACAGCCTGAGAGGCGCTGGCCGACTGGGGGGTAGCGCCAGCGCCAGCGGCAGCTGAGGCGGTTGCCGTGTTGGCGATCGCAGCCGTGCCTGGATCGGATTGCGAGGCTGTATCGGTTGATGCGGACGATGCGCTGAATACGGCCAGATCGGCGGCCGGCGCAGCGTCAGTGCTGGCCGCTGCGGTATCGGATGCCTGTGCCAAAGCGTCTGCGCTGCCGCTTGCTGTGTCGACGCTGCCGATGTCGGCACCGGCTGTCGTAGCCGGGTCTACACTGGCAGCGGGTGCGCCGTCGCCGTCCGACAGCAGCTTGGTCATCGCGGTAAGCTGTCTGGCGATATCCTTCAACTGGGCAGCCATGGCCTTGGCCTGCGCCGGGCTCGCGCCGACCAGCATCTGTTTCATCATATCCATCATTTTTTTCAGCATCACGGCGTTTTCTGTCGCCATGTGCTTGGCCATGGCTTTGGCCGAGGCCGGCATCGCGCGCAATGCGGCTATGGCGCTTTTCATCGCGCTGAGCTGCTTGGCCTGATACTGGATCGCGCTCATGATGGCAGGCGACAGAATGGCTGCGGCGCTGTTGGTGGACGTATCCGTAGCGCTGACGCTTGCCGTGTTGCTGCCGGCGCTCCCCGATGTCTGACCGGCCGCAGTCTTGTGCTGCAGCCGCGATGCGGCAAGCGCCGAGATCGCCGCCTGCAGGGTGGTTCCGCTGGTGGAATACAGTTTCATGGAAGTGACCCCAGAAGGATGTATCTTTACAACGGCATTTTTGCTACATACTTGAATTTTCTGGTTTTAAAGGCAACAGATTATTCCAATGACTGCATGCGTAACAGCCGTGCGGCTTCTGCGGCACGGGCATCGTCGATTTCGCGGATGACGCCGTTCAGGTCTACCGGTTGGTCACTGTCGATGAAATGCCCGGTGAGCGGGGTGTCGGGGCGTAATGCGTTTTGCTCGTATAGCGCCCAGATTTCTTTGCTGTACGCGGTTTGCAGCAGTTCCGGGGCGTAGCGCCCGAAATAGGCGGTCAGGTTGCCGACGTCGCGCTCCAGCATGCTGCGGGCATGGTTGTTACCTGCGGCGTCTACCGCCTGCGGCAGGTCGATGATGACCGGGCCGTCGCTGCCGAGCAGGATATTGTATTCCGACAGATCGCCGTGGATCACCCCTGCGCACAGCATCAGTACCACTTGTCTGAGCAGTGCCTGAAAATGAATCCGTGCCAGTTCCGGGGTGAATTCCACATCGTTCAGCCGCGGTGCGGCGTTGCCATCGTCGTCGGTGACCAGTTCCATCAGCAATACGCCGGCATGGAAGTTATAAGGTCTGGGTACGCGCACGCCCGCGGCAGCAAGGCGATACAGGGCATCGACTTCAGCATTCTGCCAGGCTGCTTCCTGCGCTTCGCGCCCGTAGCGCGTGCCTTTTGCCATGGCCCGCGCCTGACGGCTGTTCTTGACCTTGCGGTTTTCTGTGTAATCGACACTCTGGCGGAAGCTGCGTTTGGTGGCTTCCTTGTACACTTTGGCGCAACGCACTTCGTCGTCGCAGCGCACAACAAACACCATTGCTTCCTTGCCGCTCATGAGCTGGCGGATCACGGTGTCGATCAGGCCGTCTTCGAGTAGCGGGGCGAGTCGTTTCGGGATTTTCATTGAGTCAGCATTCTCCTCCTTATTGTAGGTAAGGTACAGTTGATACCGGTTTTGAGCGGCGGGCGGCGTAACCGGAAGCCAGATTCGGTTTATCCGACGACGCCGACATAAGGCCCGACTCTGAACTTTTTCCCGACCAGTCCCTGCGGCGCTTATTTATTGTCATGAAGCAGCCAGACGGTTTCCGACGATGCGGTTTTTCCCTTCAATCCGCCGGCGACGTTCTTGCTTTCAACCGGTTGCAATTGGTATGCAGCGCCGTAATGCTGCTGCACTTCGCTTGCGTTAACTGCAAACGGCGGCCCATCTGCCAGTTGCTGATCGTATTCGTAGGTAATCAGCAATTGCGGCGCGGCTTCGGTGATTGCCATCAGGTGTGACGTGTAGCGTGTGCGGATACCGGCAGGCAGGGCGACCAGCGCAGCGCGGTCGTAGATCGCGTGGACGGGGCCGAGATGCTCGGCCGATACGTGGAAAATATCGCCGACGAAGATGTCGATATGTTTGGCGCTATAGCGAGTCAGTTCCCCGATTGAGGAAATCTCCGGTTCCAGGCCGAGCTCCTGAAACAAGGCGTTAATGGCGAGTTCGCTCAACTCTGCGCCGGCAACGCGGTAACCGCTGGCGAGCAGCCATGCGAAATCCCGCGTCTTGCCGCATAACGGCAGGAAGACGCGACTGCCCGCAGGCAGGTTCAGTTTTTCAAAATGTGCCGTGAATAACGGGTTTGCCTCGCCGGTATGGAAACCGATTTCACCGCGTTCCCATCTGGCATGCCAAAAACTTGCTTCCATATCAGCTCCTTAAATGGTTCCGCACACTACGCCTTGATTTTTGTAAACGAATAGCGCGGTGTTGGCATCTTTGGATATCTGCTCAATCCGTTCGGACAATACAGCAATTGCGGGATTATTCACAAGCTCCGCGTACGAGCCTGTCTGCATTTGACTACATGATACGCAGCCCAGTTTAATCACTGAAAAATGGGGACTCGCATGTTAATAATGTAAAAACTCGGGGTCGGATACCGTCCTGCTTTTCAAGATGGTATCCGGCTTCGTGTCTTGGCCGGCAGAGACGCGCGTTATAGCCTCCCCAGCAACATCAGCACAAGTAATATGATTAATACCAGCCCCAACCCGCCGGTCGGTGCGTATCCCCAATTACGGCTATGTGGCCAAGTGGGAAATGCGCCGATGAGCATCAGCACGATGATAATTAGCAGTATGGTTCCCATTAATTTTCTCCTTTGTTTTTAACTATGGTCACCGATGCAGGTGAAAGTCTCCCAACACCCGTGAGCGGTTTGGAATCCGGCTCGCCAACCGCCTGTCACGGACTCTGTTGCATACCGTGTCGAAGCGACTGGCAGACCAGTACTATTGCTAATTACTTGTTACTTACCGAATTGTGTTTTCGCACGTGCAACACATTGATCTTTCGCATCGCCGGCAAATTTGTTGCATTTTTCAATTTCCACTTTATAGTCGGCGTCACGTTTAGCTGCTGTTGCATCCTGGTGTGCTTCGCTCCCCTTTTCCTGCGCCTTCATACGCGCATCAGAGGTAGCTTCTTTGGCTGTCGCATTGGCTTCCGAGGTCTTCATCTGTGCTTTGGCATCAGCTTTGCCACGAACCAGGGCAGCTTTCGCTTCTTTCACGCAGACGTCTTTGTCGTTGCCCGCTTTGTCGTCGCATTTTTCCTTCGCCACCGCGTAATCCGCTTCTGCCTTGGTAACGCCGACCTCATAAGTGGCCTTTTTGGAAGGTTTGTATTGCGCTTCTAACTCGGCCTTCCCAACCTTATTTTTGCCTTTAGCTTCGGCCTGGCAAATGTCTTTTGCATTGTCAGCCAGAGAATCGCACTTTGTCTTATCCAACTTGTACTCGGCAGCAATATGTTTTTCCGCTGCTTTGTATTCATCTTTCGACATGTTTTGAGCCATGGCGTTAACGCTAAACACAAGGCTGACCGCAAGAGTAAAAAAACTGATAGTGAGCTTATTCATGTTGACTCCTAATGATGGATCGAATGGATTGGGCTGTTGTGTACCCAATGAGTGCAAGCTATCACTGTGGTACTCCTGAGTCTGTGCGATATCGCACAGATTATGATGCCGGGAGCCTGACTATTGTTCCGCTCCGGCCCGATGACCTTAAATGCATACGTTATGTCAAACCTGGGATTGGGGCGTAGGATGGGTAGAGCAAAGCGAAATCCATCATGATGTTATAACTCAATTGCGGGCTGCAAACGCTACATTTCTAGACTTGGCCTTGTTGTTCCCGACTCAGCCTGCTCAATCACGACAGATAGTTTAATGCTTTCGTCTTTGGCGCAGGTAGGGGGATAGGAGTTCCAACATTCCAACAATTTGTTGGAATGTTGGAACTGACCCCGTTTCCCTAATTGACATTTCTGCTGTTGTGTTTGTGTCAAATGTAAGGCCTGACCCGCGATTTCCATGGCGGATCGTAGGATAGATAGAGCGAACTCAGCTTGCTGGTACAAAGTTGCGACGATATTTGACGAACCCGCGCTTCGTAGAACCGGTAAATCCGGCGCGCTTAAAAAAGCGATGGGCATGCTCTCGTTCGATAGCACTCAATAGCATCATCTTCGAACAATCGCTAGCGAGGCAGAATTCCTCAACGTGACGGAGTAGCAAGGTCCCCAGACCTTGACCGCGTGCAGATGCCGCCACCACGACATTTTCAACAACAGCAAAAGGTTGCGACTTGAACATGACATCGGCGCACAGCGAAACCAGCGCCGTACCGCATACGACACCTTGATTTTCGCAAACGAATAGCGCGGTGTTGGGGTCTTGGGATATCTGCTCAATACGCTCGGGCAATACGGCAATTGCCGGGTTATTCACAAGCTCCGCATACAGCAAAGCAATATGCGCTGCGTCGGCGGGTAATGCGCGTCGGATCGCAAGGGTGGGCATGAGGGGCATAGTGAAACACCTAATAAAGTTATATCAAAGCGTATTTATTCATAGTGCGTCCACATACGCAGAACCCGAACCATTTTTTCCTCGGCAAATACTTCGTAAACGATACGATGCTGAATATTGATGCGGCGCGAGTATGCGCCAGTTAGATCGCCGACTAATTTCTCAAAGGGTGGCGGGTTCTGAAATGGATCGTTGGCAAGTATGGTGATCAGCTCTTGCGCCTTTGGCTTGAGGCCGCTTGCAGCAAGCTTTTTTGCATCTTTCACTGCTTGCCTGGCATAAACAACCTCCCAGCTCACCAATCAAGTTCCTTGGCGCTTTCTGTGAGGGGCTCGGCCATGCCTGCCTTAATTGATTCCCGCATGCCGGGTACGGCAAGCAAGTGCAAGGTTTCCTGAATGGCGCTCCAGTCTTCTACAGAGAGCAGCACAGCACTGCTACGCTTGCCGGAAATAATGATGGGTTGATGCGACTCTGCCGTCTCATCAATCAGCCGGTACAGATTGGCGCGAGCTTCGCTGGCGGTAAGGGTGTGCATTTTTCACTCCTTAATAGAAGTTAAAATGGTACGTAAATACGTACGCAATGTCAAATCAGGAATTAGTTCGTAGAATGGGTAAAGCAAAGCGAAACCCATCCTGCGGGCTGAACGAAATAATGAATGCTTGCTTAATTAAGACTATTATAAAGCTCTATTTTTAGAGGTATAATTTGCTTAATTTATATGCGGGAGGGTATCATGCAAACCATCTTTACCAATCTGACCATCAGCATGTCGGACTTCAAGAAAAATCCGGCCAAGGTGCTGCGCGAGGCAGGCCAAAAACCGGTTGCCGTGCTCAACCACAACAAACCGGCGTTTTACATGGTTGATCCGCAGATGTTTGAGCTGCTCATTGAGCAGCTGGCTGATAATCAGCTGATGCCGTTGTTGCAAGCACGTATGGCGCAACGTGCCAACGCAGTGGAAGTGAACATCGACGAGATTTGATATGGCAAATACAAATTAAAGTTCGTGCCTGATGCGCTGGACGAATGGAATCGGCTTGATGGTTCTGTTAAAGAGCCATTACGCAAATTGCTGAAAAAGCGGTTGAATGAACCTTTCATGCCGGGTTCGGAATTGCATGGCGAGTTACGTAATTGTTATAAAATCAAGTTGTTAAAGCAGGGTTACCGGTTGGTTTATGTAGTGGAAAATGATGAGTTGGTGGTGCTTGTGCTGGCAGTGGATAAACGTGAAGATGCTACGGTTTACACATCGGCAACGGCGCGGCTGAAAACTAAAATCTAGTTCGTAGGATGGGTTAAGTAGAGCGAAACCCATCACAAATAGATAGGGGCAGTTGTTGGAATGTTAGAACAGACCCCGCTGTGTGCGCAGCCAACATCATGCTTGAACGGCATCGCGAAGCCGACCAGTGCGCCATCGAGCCCGACCTCAAAGCCAAAGAAACCCAGCGTATCACCCGTTTGCAACGTGACGCCGCTCAAATCCGCTCGTGGCTGACGAATCACCCGGAAGACCGCAAGGGCAGCAAAGGCGCCATACGCAAAAGGAATAGATAGGGTCAGATACCGTCTTGAAAAGCAAGCCTGTTATGACTGAAATTGGCATCAAACGGCCTGCCTGACTTCACCACACCATAGATGATATGGACGAGCTTACGCATGGCTGCGCCGATGACCGCCTTCGGCACCAGCCCGTT
>JARLJL010000003.1 GCA_031291235.1 Sulfuriferula sp. | reverse complement strand
TCAGCGCCGAGGCCAAGCACCACATCCTCCTCGAGTACGCTCCGCATGACGATAATCGCAGCTTCGCCGCGCTCGCGCGCCGGCATGCAGTGAAGGGCGGACGTGAGGTCGTGCGGGAGTGGCATCGTCGGTGGGACGGCAGCGCTGCCTCGCTGGAGCGCAAGGCAGGCACCGGTAAAGCACGCGTGCTCAGCAGAGCGGAGGTCAGCCGACACGTGCGCGCCCCCATTCTCGCCGCCAATCGCGCGCATCGCGCCATCCACTACACCGACGTCCTACCACGCATCCGGGCAGCCACCGGCAAACAGATCAGTCTCCGTTCGGTGCAGCGCTACGGCAAGGAGGAGCTCGGCGCGAGGCAGAGGCGCGGACAGAAGAGAACAGCAGACGAGAGTAAGTCTACAGCAGCAAGCAAGAGGGGCACATCATTGCTGCATGCCGAGTGCGTGGGCTGACTTGATGTGCAGTGTCTCCCTCCCTGTGTGACCAGATCGCTGACATGCGTCGCAAGCTGCAGCGCATCGACAAGCGGCGCCTCCTCTTCCTCGATGAGACTGCACTCCGCCTCAGCGCCGCTCCGAACACCACCATCGTGCTGCCTGGCGAGCAGCCGTACCTGCTGGCGACGGAGACTTCGGCATACAGCAAGCGATACGACATGATCGCTGTCTGCACAGGCGACCGTGTACTGCTGCCAAAGATCTTCTCACCGAAGGAGCGCAAGGACGCCGAGGTGCGAGGGATCAACGGCTCCATGCTGCTGCAGTTTATCGACGATGTACTCGCTCAAGCAGTGGAGGGCCTCGACCGTTATCCGCTGACACTGGTGCTGGACCGTGCTCCGATCCACATCAATCTGGACGCCATCCGTCAGGCATTCCGCGATCGCGGATCCGAGGCCATCGGTGACATTCTGCTACTGCCTCCGAATGCTGCCAAGCGCCTCAGCCCGCTCGACAACTCGCTCTTCCACGACTGGAAGGAAGAGTGCCGCAGCCACTGCCCGGCTACAGCGCGTACTATCGAGCGCATCATGAGCGACGCGTGGGAGAAGATGAAGCCCGGTCCACACTATCGCCACTGCGGCCTCACGCGCAGCAAGGATCCGTACTTTGACTGCCCTGCCCCCGCCATGCACAGACACGGCAGCTGATCATACTCCTGTACAAGCCCGTTTTCCTTCCGCTGCGCCTTGCCAGCTTCAGCGCCTGAGGCAATTGTTCGTCACGAATGTCCAACATAATCATATAATGCCTGATGCCTCTGCGTCATACTCAGCTTGAATCGACAGCTCGCCTGCAGCGGCTTTGGTAGAATGAGTTAGCCATTTGCTGTCAGATTTTCAATGGCGTCCACAGTA
>JARLJL010000024.1 GCA_031291235.1 Sulfuriferula sp. | reverse complement strand
TTCGGCGTGCCGGCCTGCCGGTACCACAGGAAGAACTGGCTCAGGTCGCGCCCGGAGCTTTCCGCGAAACAGGACAGGAAATCCTCGACCGTCGCAGCCTTGCCGTCGAAGCGCTCGAAATAAAGCGCCATGCCGTTGTGATAGGCCTCGTGGCCGATCAGGCAGCGCAGCATGCGGATGATCTCGGCGCCCTTCTCATAGACGGTCGCCGTGTAGAAATTGTTGATTTCATTGTAGCTGTCCGGGCGGACATTATGCGCCAGCGGGCCGGCGTCCTCGGGGAACTGCGACGAGCGCAGCGTACGGACGTTGGCGATGCGGCCGACCGCGCGCGAACGCTGGTCGGCGGTGAATTCCTGGTCGCGATAAACGGTCAGGCCTTCCTTGAGGCAAAGCTGGAACCAGTCGCGGCAGGTGATGCGGTTGCCGGTCCAGTTGTGGAAATATTCGTGGCCGATCACGCTCTCTATGCCGTCGAAATCCATATCCGTGGCGGTTTCCGGCTTGGCCAGCACATATTTGGAATTGAACAGGTTGAGCCCCTTGTTCTCCATCGCGCCCATGTTGAAATCGTCGACAGCCACGATCATGTAAATATCCAGATCGTATTCCAGTCCGAACGTTGCCTCATCCCAGCGCATGGCATGTTGCAGGGATTGCATGGCGTGCGCGGTTTTATCCAGATTGTGATGCTCGACGTAGATGCGCAGGGCGACGCTGCGACCGGAGCGGGTGGTGAAGGTGTCTTCCAGCATGGCCAGGTCGCCGGCTACTAGCGCGAACAGGTAACTGGGTTTTTTGAACGGATCTACCCATTTCGCCCAATGCCTGCCGTCGGCCAGTTCGCCGCTATCCACCAGATTGCCGTTGGACAGCAGTTGCGTGTATTTGCGGTCGGCAACGATGGTCGTGGTGTATTTCGCCATCACATCGGGGCGGTCGAGGAAGTAGGTGATCTTGCGGAAACCCTGTGCTTCGCACTGGGTGCAGAAATGGCCGCCGGATTTGTACAGGCCTTCCAGCGCCTTGTTGTCCTGTGGGCGGATTTCGGTCACGATCTCCAGTGTGAACGATGCCGGTACATCGGCAATCGTCAGGTTTTCCTCGCCAAGCCGGTAAGCTTCGGCAGGCAGCAAGCGGCCGTCCAGCTTGACCGAATGCAGTTGCAGCTTTTCACCCTGCAGTATCAGCGGCTGCGCGCCCTGCGTGCGGTCGTGATTGGCGCTCAGGGCGAGGCGTGAGGTAACCAGTGCATGGTCTTCGAACAGGTCGAAATGCAGGTCTACTGTCGCTATCAGATAGGACGGTACGGTGTAGTCCTTTAGGTATATGGCCTTGGGTGCGTCGGTTATTACTTTGTCAGGAGCATTCATGGGCAGTCCGTAAGTGTCGAGTCGTTGTCGGGGAGCGGAATTTCCGCTCGATCTATTCATGCAGCGTAATCGCATTGCTGCGATCGAAAGACGCGTTACTCGAATTTTAACGCCAGATGGTGGCTGCTGAGCTGAAAACCCTTATGCAGGTACAGCCGGTGAGCGTCGTGGCGCATGTATCCGCTATCGAGATGCAGGCCCTGACATTGCCGGCTGTGCGCATGGGCGATAAGCCAGTCCAGCAGTTTGCCGCCGTAGCCGTGCCGGGTCTGGTCGGGCAGGGTGATGAGGTCGTCTATGTACAGGATTTGTCCCCATGCCAGGAATTCGGCGATGCGAAATCCGGCGGCGCTTCTGATTCTGCGTTCATGCTCAAGTGCGAGCATCTGATAGCCTTGCGCTTGCTGTCGCCGCACCTGTGGCAGAAAGTTGCTCGCACTCAGGTGCGGACGCAGCGCCTTGAATGCGGGGAAGCAGTTTTGTATTTCCTGATCGGATTGCGCGATAAATATTCTGGTATCCATGCCGGTCTCGCAGATTCGGTTATTTGTTGGTGACAGCCGTATCGGGGATGGCTCCGGCCATGCGTCCGATCCGTCCCAGATGCGTAAAACCGAAGCCGGACGCATACTTGAGACCGTAACCCAGCGCCCGGTCGAAGCCGATATGCGCGCACCAGATCATGCCGGCAGCAGTCAGTGCCGGCGCCGCCAGCAGATAACCGGCAAGCAGACAGATAATCGCCCCGATATACGAGTGGGCGAGATTGTACGATACGGCGCCGATTCGCGGGCCGGCAAGATAGCCCAGCATGGAAAGATCCGGCGTGAGGAAGAACAGCGCGAAAGTACCCCAGCCCAAGTCAAGTCTGGCGTAGGCGAGCAGCATCGCCAGCAATACGCAAAGCCCTTCGATTCTGAGTATGAATCGGACGGAACCTGTGGTCGCACCTGACATGATCGCTCCTGATATGAAGGATGACTGATGGGGGATTATAACCGCAGGCGTCCATTTTCAGTATTTGCTTATTGATACGCTATGAGATTGGGTACGACCCGTCCGGAATGTCAAAGCGGCTGACGGATTTTGATGTGATGATATTTGCATCACTTGTTTGTTGTGTCGGTATCCTGTTTGTAATCTTCGTAACTCGTGTTCGTTTTGCTCAGACAGTTGTCGCGTTCGTTCTGATCAAGCAGCTGCTGGCACTGATTACGTTGATATGCTTGTCCTGTGGCATAAAGCTGTTGCGAAGAGCATCCCGAAAAAAGACTGCAGGCAATGGAGATGATGGCCAGGTTTGTATAGTTGTGCTTCAACATGGATGCTCCCAAAAATAGTGAAATAGCGGATGTCGGCGCAAATAAATTGAATTAAACGATATTTTCCCTTGTATGGCAAACAGCCGCCATTTTGGTCAGCCAGCATATCGCGCGTTTTGTGCAATGCTAAACTGGCGACGTTGTCCGGTGCGTTGCCGACAGCGAAAATCTTCAGGGCGGGGCGAAACTCCCCACGGGCGTTTCTGCGGCGGACAGGCTGGCGACGATACGCGCTGCCATCGACGACGCTGCGCTGCCCGAGGATCTGGCGCGGCCGGGGCATGTTTTTCCCTTGCGCGTGCATACTGCAGGGGTGCTGGGCCGGCAAGGGACATACGGAGGGATCCGTCGACCTTGCCCGGCTGGCCGGGCTGAAGTCAGCAGCGGTGCTATGCGAACTAATGCGCGATGACGGCGAGATGATGCGGGGCGACGATATCGATGCTTTCGCCGATCTGCACGGTTTTCCGAAATTGACGATTGCCGAGCTGCTGCAGTTTCGAACGATGACCCATACCTGATCTGTACGTTCGCGACATTGCAAAACACAGGCTCCGGGCGGGGCCTGTGAAGCGTTTTGTGTTTACGAAGCTTGCTCCAGCAGCCATCCCGGCGCTGTATAAATATCTTCGTAATGCTTGTGCCTGATTGAATAATGGATCTCTGTACCTGCCGGAGCGCCGAGGCCGGGAAGTATAGTCTGCAATATTGTGCGCGCTGTTCCGATGTCGGCGACGTCGATATCGATGCGGGTGAAGGCGATGGCGCGGATGCCGCTTTGCCCGTCGTCGAGCGAGTCGCCCCAGCCGGCTACCGAGCCTATCCCTTGATCCTTAAGCATATGATCCAGCCTGTTTTCCAGCTGGTGAAACGGATCTGCCGCACCTGCGGCAACCGGTATCTTGACGTAGAGGAACTGCGGCGTTGAGTTTGTCCGGAATGGCGTCGATGGATCGGCTAGCGATTTCATGTAGGGCGATACTCCTGCATATGCGGATGTTTTAATTGTAGCCCTTGTTGCCGCTATCATGAAGCTGCATTGCTTATGTCTGCACCCGCGGATTTTCGCTAGCGCAGGCAGGCTACGGGTGCTGCGCCAGCCATGCGCGTGCAAGGCGTTTTGCTTCGGCAATCTGCTGCGGCGTCATCAGGCTTTCGAGGCGGTTGCGGTTGACGTTGGCATCGGCATTACCTTTAACGCCGGCAATGCCGAACCATTTGCGCGCTGTTACAAGATCGACGGCAACGCCTGTGCCGTTTTCGTATATAACCCCCAATTTGATCTGGGCCGGGGTGTAGCCGAGTTCGGCCGCCTGGTGCAGCCAGGTCAAGGCCTGTTGCCAGTTTTGCACGACACCTTGGCCGCCGGCGTAGAGCATGCCCAGTTCAAATTGGGCCGGGGCGTATGCCTGTTCGGCTGCCTTGTCGAACCATGCCGCCGCCTCACGATAATCCTGCGTCACGCCTTGCCCGTCGGCATAGAGCATGCCCAGACTGTATTGCGCCTGGGCCATGCCTTGCGCGGCTGCCTTGCCGTACCAAGCTGCCGCCAGCCGGTAATCCTGCGCCACGCCTTCGCCGTTGGCATAGATCAGGCCCAGGTTGTTTTGCGCGGCAGCAAGGCCTTGCTCGGCAGCTTTGCGATACCAGTCGGCAGCCTGCCTGTCGCTCTGGATCACGCCGCGTCCGTGCTTGTACATTAGCCCCAGACCCAATTGGGCGAGCGCGTCTCCCTGTGCCGCTGCGGTACTCCATTCCTTTAGCGCTGCGGCGTAATCCCCCTGACTGTATGCGAGGAAACCGTCGTTGCTATCTGCATGGCTGGGTTGAATTGCGAACAGGGTAACGGCGAGTAGCAGGCTTTGGGTTAATTTATAAATCATGTTTGTTTCTCAAAAGCGATCAGCGGTACGCTGTCGTGCGTAGCCGAAAGGCGTGGATGATCGTCGGTACATCGGTTTTCCACTCGGGTAATACTATCGAGATGGCAAGTCCCTCAATGTCGGCGAGTATGCCGAGATAGATCGCTGCCGTGACCGCCAGGTCGGCAGTGCCTAACGCCAATAATGAAAAGAAACCGGCGAACAATGCAATGCCCCACAGTTTTGACGACCACATGTGGTAGCTTGCTTCGCGTTTGAATTTCCATATATCAAGGATATATCTGCTTATCTCCAATGCGCCTAGTATGACCAGCCCGGTTGCGTGGGCTGTGATGGCCGACGGTTCAAGATGCCATACCGCAAATGTGGCGGCTACGTAGAATATCGAGTCGGCAATACTGTCCAGCCGGCGAAGATTGGGCGTTGCCACCTGCAGACGCCGGGCCAGGATGCCGTCGAAGATATCGGACAGAAATGCAGCGATAAGGCAGATGCCGAACAGTGTGCGGTTCGGGTAACTGACAGCAAGCAATACAACGACAGGCGCAAGCAGTGCGCGTAGTGCTGTGAGTGCAATGGGCAAGCGCCGGATCATGCGCAGGGAAAATGTCATTGTCCGTTGCGAACCAGATTGGTCGCCAGATCGGTTTGCATGGTCAATTGATTTACCCATGCTTCGTGGTGCTGTCTGATTTGCGGACACGCGGCTTGCCATGCCTGCCAGTTCAGCGTCTGTTTGCCAATCTGATTCCAGCCATGCCAGAAGTCGGTCAGGCTAGCCGTGGCGGCATCATCCAGATCGCGGGCGTATAGTGCCAGAAATGCATCGAGTTTGGCGTGATGGGCGTCGTCGGTTTGCGGATAGATATGCCAGACGAAGGGACGTCCTGCCCACAGGGCGCGGACGAAGGAGTCTTCGCCACGCACGAAATTCATGTCGCACAGCCACAGCAGTTTGTCGTAGCTGTCCTGATCCAGAAAAGGCAGCCGGTGTACGGTCAGGCTGCCGCGCTGCCATGGCTTGCCGTCACCGAAGAATGCCACGACCTGCGGCGTGAGCCGGCTATCGGGAAGCAGACAGCAGATGGGGGTGGCGTTGTCGACCCAGGCTTGCAGCAGCTCCGGCAGCGCTGGATTCTCATAGCCGAACAGGGATACGGTGAAAGCGTCAGGGATGTGGGTTACACCTAGCTGTGTGCGGAATTCAGCCTGTAACGCGGAGCTAGTCTGAAACGCGCGGCGGCGTTCGATCAGGCCGTGTTCGCGCAACAGGCCGCCGGTATCCGGTGTGAAGCCGGGAAAGAAGAATTGCTTGATCAGCGGCAGGCGCGGATGCGGGGAAGGCAGACGGTGACAGCCCGCCACCCAGTTTTCTGCGCTGAGATATTCGAGATTGATCCAGCGCGGCGGGACAGGGCTGGCAGCCATGGCTGCGATGTAGCTGTCGGGAATGTCGCAGGCAAAGGCTTCGATGACAACATCGGCAATGTCGACCGCGGGGAAATCTGCCGGCCAGCGGCGAACTTCCACGCCGCAGAGGATTTGCCGGTCGGCAGCGAGGTCGGTGCCGGGATACAGGGCGGCCAGTGGGCGCAAATCGTCTATCCACAGGCGTATAGCCATGCTGTGTTCAGCGGTCAGTTGCCGCGCCAGCCGCCAGGTGACCGCAGCGTCGCCGTAGTTATCGACGACTGTGCAGAAGATATCCCAGCGCTGCATGGATTTACTTGGCGATGAGCCGCTGCCGCTGATCCTGTACCTTGTTCAGCGTTGCCTGGAAGTCGGTCATGCGCAGTTTTTCCTGCTCGACCACCGCAGCTGGAGCGCGGTCGACAAAGCTGGCGTTGCCGAGTTTGGCTTCGCATTTGCCGATTTCGCCTTGCAGCCGGCCGATTTCCTTGTCGAGTCTTGCGGCTTCGGCTTCGCGGTCGATTTCTATCAGCAGCATAAGTTTGGTGTCGCCGACGATAGCGACCGGCGCGTCGCCTTGCGGCAGCTCGTTGTGAATGTTGACTTCGCTGAGCTTGGCCAGTGCGGCGATATACGGTGCAAAGCTATTCAGCATAGCGGCATCGCCGGTCATCGCCAGCGGCACCTTGAGCGCGGGCGACAGATTCATTTCGCCGCGCAGGCCGCGGGTGGCGTTGACGATGTCCTTGAGCAGAACGATGCGGGCGTTGGCTGTGACATCAATTTTGTCAGCGTCTGCCAGCGGATAGGGCTGGGTCATGATGCTGCCGCCGGACTTGCTGGTCAGCGGCGCGACGGTTTGCCACAGCTCTTCTGTGATGAATGGGATGATAGGGTGCGCCAGACGCAGCGCGGTTTCCAGCACGCGCACCAGCGTACGACGGGTGGCGCGGGCGGCGGCTTCGTCGCCATTATTGAGCTGTACTTTGGCCAGTTCCAGATACCAGTCGCAGTATTCGTCCCAGACGAATTCGTATACCGTGCGTGCCGCCATGTCGAAGCGGTAGTCGGCAAAAGCTTGCGCCATGCCTAGTTCGGCCTGTTGCAGGCGGCTGATGATCCAGCGGTCGGCATCGCTGTAGGTCAGCGGCAGGGTCTCGTCCAGCCCGACATCCTTGCCGTCGCAATTCATCATCACGAAGCGCGTGGCGTTCCACAGTTTGTTGCAGAAATTGCGGTAGCCGTCGGCGCGCTGCAGGTCGAATTTGATGTCGCGGCCATGGGTGGCGAGGCTGGCGAAAGTGAAGCGCAGCGCGTCGGTACCGAATGCGGCAAAGCCGTTGGGATAGTCGGCGCGGGTCTGCTTGCTGATGCTGGCCGCCTGTTTGGGGTTCATCATGCCGGTAGTGCGCTTGGCGACGAGGTCTTCCAGCGCGATGCCGTCGATCAGATCGAGCGGGTCAATGACGTTGCCTTTGGATTTCGACATCTTGTTGCCGTGAGCATCGCGTACCAGGCCGGTGACGTAGACTTCGCGGAACGGCACCTTACCGGTGAAATGCAGTGACATCATCACCATGCGCGCGACCCAGAAGAAGATGATGTCGAAGCCGGTGACCAGCACCGAGCCGGGCAGGAATGCGTCCAGCTCAGGCGTCTTGTCCGGCCAGCCCAGTGTGGAGAACGGCCACAGCGCGGAGGAGAACCATGTGTCGAGCACGTCTTCGTCGCGGCGGATAAGCTTGTCGCCGGCCTGCTGCTGCGCTTCGGCTTCGGTATGGGCGACATAGATGTTGCCGTCTTCGTCGTACCATGCCGGGATACGGTGACCCCACCACAGCTGGCGCGAGATGCACCAGTCCTGAATGTTTTCCAGCCATTGGTTATAGGTAGAGGTCCAGTTTTCCGGCACGAATTTGAGTTCGCCGGATTTGACCACGTCCAGCCCCTGTTTGCCCATCTCGGCCATGGCGACGAACCACTGGTCGGTGAGCATGGGCTCGATCACCGC
This sequence comes from Sulfuriferula sp., assembly GCA_031291235.1. Lineage (GTDB taxonomy): Bacteria > Pseudomonadota > Gammaproteobacteria > Burkholderiales > Sulfuriferulaceae > Sulfuriferula. Next base: position 106,338 of record JARLJL010000024.1, on the reverse strand, counting down.
GTTGGTACGGTCGCCGCGCGGCACCATGAGCTTGTGCGGTTTGGCATGGGCGAGCTGGTTCTTGTCGTGCAGTTCGGCCAGCAGTTTTTCGCGGGCGACATAGCGATCCAGCCCCTGATATTCGGTCGGGCACAGGTCATTCATTTTCGCATCCAGCGTCAATACGCTGATCGGCACCAGATGATGGCGCGCGCCGACGGCATAGTCGTTGAAATCGTGCGCCGGGGTGATCTTGACCACGCCGGTACCGAACGCCGGGTCGACGTAATCGTCGGCGATCACCGGGATGCTGCGCTCGGCGATCGGCAAGCGCACATGGTGGCCGATCAGATGCCTGTAGCGTTCGTCTTCCGGATGCACGGCCACGGCGACGTCGCCGAACAGGGTTTCCGGGCGGGTGGTGGCGACTTCGACAAAGCCGTCTTCGCCTTCGATGGCGTAGAGGATATGCCACATGAAGCCGTCTTCTTCGCTGGAAACGACTTCCAGGTCGGATACCGCGGTACCGAGTACCGGATCCCAGTTCACCAGGCGTTTGCCGCGATAGATCAGGCCTTCGTTATACAGTTTGACGAACACTTCGGAGACTGCGGTGGAGAGGCCTTCGTCCATGGTAAAACGCTCGCGGCTCCAGTCGCAGGAGGTGCCGAGGCGGCGCATCTGCCCGGTAATGGTAGAGCCGGAATGGGCTTTCCACTCCCAGACTTTGTCCAGAAAGGCGTCGCGACCGAGGTCGTGACGGGAAATGTTTTTGGCATCGAGCTGGCGCTCTACGACGATTTGCGTGGCGATACCGGCGTGGTCGGTACCGGGTTGCCATAAGGTATTGTCGCCCTGCATGCGATGGTAGCGGATCAGCGCATCCATGATGGTGTGCTGAAAAGCGTGCCCCATGTGCAGCGTGCCGGTGACATTGGGCGGCGGCAGCATGATGCAGTAAGCGGGCTGCGTACTGTCCATGCTCGGGCGGAAGTAACCCGATTGTTCCCAGTGCTGATACCAGCGTTGTTCTATTTGTTGGGGTTCGAAGCTTTTGGCGAGTTCCATGATGCAGAGTTGTGTTGGGTAAAACACAACATTATACCGAATCGTCGCCCTTATTGAGTGGAATCCCGTGGCGGGCGAATTCCTGTACCAGCGTTTCGTGGACGATGTGTTCGATATGTACCGTCAGCTGCGGCAGCAGTACGGCCAGCGTTTCGTCCATGGCTTGCTGCAATTGCGGGGCAATAAGACTGGTGACCTGATTGCGCAGCTGTTCGTCGACTTCGTTTAAAATTTGTTGTGCAATCAGGTTCGCCGTATTGGCACTGATAGTGCTAGTAGCGGCTTGCGGTTTTGCTGCGGGCTGCGGATCGTGAAATACTGCATCGCCCAGTTTGACGATGTCGGTAAGCACCGGATAGCCGACGTTATCGTCGATATCGGCTATCAGCTCGTCTTCTGCAGGATGCGCAGGAGAGGGTGTATGGTATTTGCCCATCAACGCCTGCATTTTGTCGAGTAGCGGGTCGTCCATAGCTATTTCCTGCTCATGTCGTGATTGCTCATCGCATAGCCGCGCTGTTTGTAAAAAAGCCAGCGCTGGCGCGCTGCATTACGGTCGGCTTCGTCTAGGCTGACGATTTCTATCAGTCGTTCGAAGCGGCTGAAAAAACCCGGCGTGGTGTCGTCGAGATTGACGAGTACGTCGGTGTGCGCGGCATTGCCGATATCCGCGCCCAGCACCACCGGCGTTTGCGCCGCGTGCGCGGCATCGGTACGGCAATGCGGCAGGAAGCTTGTGGCCGGATCCGCCCACAAGCGCCGGTCGAGATCATCCAGTGTGGTCGGTGCTGTACTGTGCACCATGACGTTCAGGCCCTGTTTGTGGGCCTTGTGAATAATCATGCGTGCCAGCTCGAGCTTATCCGCCGCGTTGGAATAGAAGTCTACCCGCGTCATTTGCTGGTTGCGCGAGCTGTCAGGAAATGCGTTAACAGCCCTACGGGACGGCCCGTACCGCCTTTTTCCTTGCCGGATTTCCAGGCGGTGCCGGCGATGTCCAGATGCGCCCAGTTGTATTTCTTGGTGAAGCGCGACAGGAAACATGCTGCGGTGATCGAGCCGCCTGCCCGTCCGCCAATATTGGCGATGTCGGCGAAATTGCTGTCGAGCTGGGGCTGGTAGTCTTCCCACAACGGCATGCGCCAGGCGCGGTCGTGCGCGGACACGCCGGCTTGTTCGATTTCCCCGGCCAGCGCGTCATTGTGGCTGAACAGGCCGGAAGCATGGTGGCCCAGCGCGATGACACAGGCACCGGTGAGGGTGGCGATGTCGATGACGACTTCGGGGTCGAAGCGTTCGGCGTAAGTCAACGCGTCGCACAATACCAGTCGGCCTTCTGCGTCGGTATTGAGGATTTCTATGGTCTGGCCGGACATCGAGGTGACGATGTCGCCCGGTTTGACTGCCATGCCGTCCGGGAGGTTTTCGCTGCTGGGGATGATGCCGATGATGTTGAGCGGCAGCTTGAGCTCGGCGGCAGCACGCAAGGTGCCAAGCACGCTGGCTGCGCCGCACATGTCGTATTTCATTTCGTCCATTTCCGCGCCCGGCTTGAGCGAGATGCCGCCGGAGTCGAACGTGATGCCTTTGCCTACCAGTACGATCGGTTTCGCGCCCTTTTTACCGCCGTTATGACGCAGGACGATGAGCTTGGGCGGCTGGCTGCTGCCTTGCGCTACGGCCAGCAGCGAGCCCATGCCCAGTTTTTCCATGTCCTTGCGTTCCAGTATTTCGCATTTGAGCGGAAATTCCTTGGCCAGGCTTTGTGCCTGCTGAGCAAGATAGGTCGGCGTGCAGATATTGCCCGGCAAATTTCCCAGATCCTTGGCGAGCTCTACTCCGGCCGCAATGGCCTTGCCCTGGGCCAGCGCTTTTTCCGCGGTTTTGGTGTAGGCCGATGCAACATGCAGGATGAGTTTTTTGACGCCGGCGGTCTTTGCTTCATCTTTCTTGCTTTTCAGTTTGCCCGGCTGGAAATTCTGGCTATAAGCGGCGAGGACGGTCTGTTCGACTTTCCAGGCGATGTCGCGGCTTTCCACGATTTCGTCCAGCAGATAGAGTGCGGCGCTGCTTGCGCCGGTAGCGTTGAGGCTGCTTAATGCGGCGTTGATGGCGGTGAGAAACGCCTTGCTGTCGAATGCTTCAGCCTTGCCCAGCCCCACCAGCAGTACGCGCTCATTACCCAGTTGCGGGACGTGGTGCAGCAATAATGTGCTGCCGGCACGGCCGTTCATGTCGCCGCCAGCTAATATTTTGGATAAATAACCCTGACTTGCGCTATCCAATTCCTGCCCGCTAGCGGATAATTGGCGGGATTCGAATACCCCAACGACGATGCAGGCAGCACGCTGCTTTTCCGGCTGAGTGTTTTTTATGCTAAATTCCACGAGATGCTCCTGCGTATGAGTGAATATCCCCCATTATTTGCAGTCTTTCATTAAAAGTCAAAACCAAGAAAAATTTACCATGCTTTTTCGACGCGCCTTATTGCGTGAACTTATTTTTAATTACTTCGGCGTGTTTCTGGTGCTGCTGACTATCACCTTGACTACGCTGTTTATTCGTCTGTTGGGCGATGCGGCGCGAGGCGAACTGGCAGTCGAGGCGGTGCTCGCGTTTCTGGGTTTCGGTATTTTCAATTTCCTGCCGCTGCTGCTGTCGCTATCGCTATTCATTTCCATCATTATGTCCCTGTCGCGCGCCTATCGTGAAAGCGAGATGGTGGTGTGGTTCAGTGCCGGACTGAGTTTGACGGCATGGGTGCGGCCTGTGCTGACTTTTGCTTTGCCTGTAGTGCTGGCAATCGGCATATTGAATCTGGCCGTTATTCCCTGGGCGTTGAGCAAGAAGGACGAGTTCAGGCAATTGCTGGACAGCCGTGACGAACTGTCGGTGATTACCCCCGGCATGTTTACCGAGTCCAAGCAGGCGGACAAGGTGTATTTTGTCGAAGGATTGGCAAACAACGGCGCGCGCGTCAAAAACGTATTCATGCAGTCGGTGGAGAACCATACTTTGGGGATTACCGTGGCGCAGGCGGGCGAGCATCGCCAGTTGTCCAACGGCGAGCGTTATCTGGTGCTGGAAAACGGCCGTCGCTATGAAGGCATACCGGGGCAGGCCGATTACAAGATCGCCGAATTCGACCGTTACTGGATGCGGCTGGAACCGCAAACCATAGCCTTGCATCGGGATTACGGCGCCAATGCGTTATCCACCATGGCGTTGCTGCAAAATCCTACGGCGGTCAATCTGGCCGAGTTCGTGTGGCGTTGCGGATTCCCGATCAGTGCAGCAATTCTGGCGCTGCTGGCGATACCGCTGAGCTTTGTGAATCCGCGTGCCGGGCGTTCGTTCAGCCTGATACTCGCGCTGCTGATTTTCGTGATTTATAACAATATGCTGGGCATTATCGAGGCATGGGTAGCGCAGCAGAAAATCTCGTTTATCGCCGGTCTGGGAGGTGCGCATCTGGTTATGGCGACGATTATGGTGCTGATGTTTTATCAGCGCCTGACTGTGCGCAAGCTGCTGTGGTGGAAGCGTTTATGAAGATCATCTTCCGCTATCTGGCAAGCGAGGCACTGATTGCATCGTTATTCGTCTTTACCGCGCTGGCGACGCTGTTTGCGCTATTCGATCTGATTAATGAACTGGATTCCCTGGGCAAAGGCGCGTATGGGTTTTGGCAGATACTGCTGTACGTGACCTTGAGCGTGCCCGGGCATTTGTACGAATTGCTGCCGGTTGCGGCGCTGATCGGTACGCTGGTCGCGTTGTCGCGGCTGGTGGAAAATTCGGAATTCGCCATCATGCTGGTGTCCGGATTGTCGATGCGCCGTATCGCCGGTTATCTGATGCTGATCGGTTTGCTGTTCACCGCGCTGACTTTTGTTTTCGGCGAAGTGATTGCGCCGGCCAGCGATCGTTATGCCGAGCAGATGAAACTCAAGGCTACCAATGCACTGGTGGCGCAGGCGTTTCGTTCGGGTTTGTGGGTGCGCGACGACCGCAATTTCATCAATGTGCGCGAAGTGACGCCGGACGGCGCATTGCGCGATATCAATGTGTATACCTTTGACGCCGGGTTTCGTTTGCAACGCATTTATCGCGCCGCCAGCGGCGTGTTTCTGCACGACAACGTCTGGCAGCTAAAGCAGATCGACGAAACTCGTTTCGGCGTCGCCGGCATCACAGTGTCGCATTCCCCCGCCAGTCAGTGGCAATCGGTGCTGACGCCGAGCATTATGAATGTGCTGCTGGTCGCACCGGAAAAAATGTCGGTGCTAAATTTGTGGGAATATATCCAGCATCTTCACGCCAACCATCAGCCCAGCAAGCGCTATGAAATTGCCCTGTGGAGCAAATTGATCTATCCGCTTGCCGCACCCATCATGATATTGCTGGCGTTGCCATTTGCCTATCATCGTCCGCGTGCCGGGTCGGTCAGCACGCGGGTGTTCGCCGGGATTATGCTGGGTCTGGGTTATCACTTGTTCAACAGGCTGTTTGCCTATATCGGGCTGCTCAACGATTGGCCGGCGCTGATGAGCGCTGTGGCGCCTACTATTGGATTCTTGCTGCTGGGTATCGTCCTGCTCAGGCAGGTCGAGCGTCAGTGACCAGCCGGGTGCCGGCCAGTCGGTCGTGCAGGAATTGCCCGTCCTTATCGAAAAAGGCCCATAGCTGGGTGATGCCTATCAGCCAACTGAACAGAAAACGCAGCAATGCCTGACGCAGACTGAGTTTGCCGCCGTCGGCGCTGACTACGCGTATGCGCCAGGTTTTCATTGCCAGTGATTGTCCCCGCATCCAGAACCAGCCGAAATAGGCTGCCATTACCGTGATCAGATAAATCTGCAATAGCGTCTTGAGCAAGGGCGACTGCGCATTGTGTGTCAGGCTGATGAATAGATAGTCGGCAATGAATAATACGGCCAGCAGCAGTAATGCTTCATACAGCATGGCGGCGAAACGATGCCAGAGTTTGGCGGTAGGCAGTGACGAGTTCATGTACGCTACGAATCCGAATGGATAAAAAGTGCATTATCCGGCAAACGGCAATCGACCGCCATTCGAAAATATGATCTGCGTTGCTGCAGGCGTTGCACCGGGTTGTGCGGGCGCACCGCCTGTCGGATTTTAGCGTTCGACGATTGCGCTGCGCAGCCGCATCTGATTTTTCTGTTTATACCACCACATCATCATGCCGCTGCCCGACATGAAAATCAGCAGCAGCGCGATCGTGTCTACCCAGATCCACTGGGTTTTGTCACCGGCAAACGCTATGCCGCGGTGTATGTCGCGTATCATCTGGGCCAGACTGATTTTGTCGGCTTGTTGCGACAATGCCGGGTTTTGGGCTAATGCGGCATTTACCACGGGTTTCAGCGATGTCCAGGTGGCGCCGCCGTCACGGCTTTGCAGCGGCCCTTTGCCGCGCACGATGATGACGATGGTATCGGCATTGCCGCTCGCCTGCATGACATTACCCTGAACGATCTGCGTCCATCGACCCTGTTGTTCGCGCCACAAGCCGCTGTCGGACAGGGCTAATGTACCCTGGGGCGTGGCGACGACTGAGCGTATGTCTTTATCGGCAAGCGTCGGGACAAGCATAGCCGTGTTGCCGACGATGTCGAACAGCCCGGCGCGCGTCAGCAGCCACCAGCCGTTTTCCTTCGCGATCAGGCCGCGTACTTCTTGCTGATTGCCGGCGATGTTGTGCTGGTAGCCGGGCAGCCAGTTAGGGTTGAGATAGATATTGCGGGTGTTCAGTGATTTGCCGTGGGCAATCAGTATGGCCGTCAGCGCCATGAGTACGACTGGAAAAACCAGGATGATGGCTAGTCCGCCGTGCCATCGGCGCGCGCTGGTAAGCAGTAATCGCATTTGAGTATTCTTTCTTGTGTCCGAATTATGTTTATTTGACCAATATTTAGCCACCCGGAACAGATGTGAGGCAATAATGCCTGTGCTCATGTCGGGCGGGTATTTTTCAGAAATTTGGCAAGTATACGAGAATACCGTTACTGCGTTGTGACTGATATGTAAGGTCGGGCGTCAACGGATTTTAATTTTGTGCAAAGACAGTATGCCGCATAGCCTTGCGGGGCAAGGGGTTTGATTCAATTCATTCGTATATCGTCGTTCCTGCTTATTTTTCGACTTTGCGCGGAACGGGTTTAGCGTATAAAATGTGCGGCTAATTTACGGTTTTGCACGTCTATGCGTATTGGTAACTACACCCTTAAAAACAATCTTGTCGTCGCACCGATGGCGGGGGTGACCGATCGCCCGTTTCGCCAGTTGTGCAAGCGCATGGGTGCGGGTATGGCGGTGTCGGAGATGGTGACTTCGAATTCGTTGTTATACGGTTCGGCCAAAACGCAACGTCGCGCCAATCATGAGGGCGAAGTCGATCCCATTTCGGTGCAGATCGCCGGTTCCGATCCTGCGATGATGGCCGAAGCGGCACGACATAATGTGGATCGCGGCGCACAGATCATCGATATCAACATGGGCTGTCCGGCCAAGAAGATCTGCAACGTGATGGCGGGTTCGGCGCTGTTGCAGGACGAGCCGCTGGTCGCACGCATATTGGCTGCTGTGGTCGCAGCAGTGCCGAATGTGCCGGTGACATTGAAAATACGTACCGGCTGGGATAAACAGCACAAGAATGCACTGACGATACTGAAAATCGCCGAGGATAGCGGGATTCAGGCGTTGGCCATGCACGGACGGACGCGTGCTTGCGGATATACCGGGCAGGCCGAGTACGACACGATAGCGGCAGTCAAGGCAATGGCGCACATACCGGTAATAGCCAACGGCGATATCACGACGCCGGAAAAGGCGAAATTTGTACTTGAATATACAGGTGCCGATGCGGTCATGATAGGGCGGGCTGCGCAGGGTCGGCCATGGATATTCCGCGAAATTGCGCATTTCCTGCAAACCGGTACGCATTTGCCGGCACCGGAAGTGGATGAAATACATCGCGTGCTGACCGAGCATATGCTCGATTTGTATGGCTTTTATGGCGAGCAGTCGGGCGTGCGTATCGCGCGCAAGCACATTTCCTGGTACACCAAAGGCTTGCAAGATTCCGCCATATTCCGTCATGCAATGAATCAATTGCAGACGCTGGAAGAGCAAGTGGCAGCTGTGGATGAGTTTTTCGATCGATGTCGCGCTCGCGGCAAACATCTCGATTATGTGGCAGAGCCTGTAATTGACGATGTAACGACGTTGGCGGCATGACAAACAGCCGGTTAGGGGATTCAATGAACAAAGACAATGAAATTGCAGCGTGTGTGCAACGCGCCTTGGATGCTTATTTTCAAGATTTGGATGGCGAAACGCCGACGGGTGTCTACGATATGGTATTGGCGTGCGTAGAACAGCCTCTGATCGAAAAAATACTGCATTTTTCCCAGGGCAATCAGACGCGCGCTGCAGAATATCTAGGTATCAATCGTAATACGCTGCGCAAGAAAATGGCACAGTACGGCATACAGTAATTGACTGTACCCCATCATTTAATCATTCAGGATACAACATGGCTTACATAGAACGTGCGCTGATCAGTGTGTCGGATAAAACCGGCGTACTGGCATTGGCGCAAGGTTTGCGCGAATTCAATATCGAAATTCTTTCCACCGGCGGTACGGCCAAAATGCTGGCCGAGCATGGTATTGCCGTGACCGAAGTGGCTGATTACACCGGCTTTCCGGAAATGCTGGATGGTCGCGTCAAAACCCTGCATCCCAAAATCCACGGCGGCATACTGGCGCGACGCGATCTGGCGGAACATGCCGAAGCGGTACGACGTGCAGAGATCGGTTATATCGATCTGGTGGTGGTGAACCTGTATCCGTTCAGCCAGACCGTGGCAAAGCCGGATTGTACCTTGCCCGATGCGATAGAAAATATCGATATCGGCGGGCCGACCATGGTGCGTTCCGCAGCCAAGAACTATCAGCATGTCGGTGTCGTGACCGATCCTGCGGATTACGCGCTGGTGCTGGACGAGCTCAAGGCGAATCATGGCGCGCTGTCTACCGGCACTTGCTACGACCTGGCGCGCAAGGCTTTTTCCCATACCGCGCAATACGACAGCGCCATCTCCAATTACTTGACTGCGCGCGAACTCGATGGCGAGCAGGCAGCATTCCCGAGCCGCCTGAACCTGAATTTCGAACGCGTGCAAACCATGCGTTATGGCGAGAATCCGCATCAGGCAGCTGCGTTCTATCGTGATCTGCATCCGGCGGCAGGCAGTCTGGCGCACTACACCCAGTTGCAGGGCAAGGAATTGTCCTATAACAATATTGCCGACAGCGATGCGGCATGGGAATGCGTCAAGACTTTCAGTCAGCCGGCCTGCGTCATTATCAAGCACGCCAACCCCAGCGGCGTGGCTGTCGCGCAGGACGCCGTCACGGCTTATCGCCTGGCGTTTGCGACCGATGCCAGTTCGGCGTTCGGCGGTATTATCGCGTTCAATTGCGAAGTTGATGAAGTTACGGCGGAAGCGGTTTCGCAGCAATTCATGGAAGTATTGATCGCGCCTGCCTACAGTGCGGCGGCGCGCGAAGTGCTGGCGAAGAAGGTTAACGTACGCGTGCTGACCGTGCCGCTGGCGCACGAAACCAACCTGCTGGAAATGAAACGCGTGGGCGGCGGATTGCTGGTACAGACTGCCGACAACTTCAATATCACCGCAGACGACCTGCGGGTGGTGACGGATATCCATCCGGATGCGCAACAGATACAGGATATGTTGTTTGCATGGCGAGTAGCGAAATTCGTCAAATCCAACGCTATTGTGTTTGCGGCAAATGGACAGACATTGGGCGTAGGCGCCGGGCAGATGAGTCGTGTCGATTCTACTAAAATTGCAGTGATCAAGGCGGCCAATGCGGGATTGCCGTTGGCGGGTTGTGCTGTCGCGTCGGATGCGTTTTTCCCGTTCCGCGACGGGCTGGACGTGTTGGCTGAGGCCGGCGCAAAGGCAGTTATACAGCCCGGCGGCAGCGTGAAGGATGCAGAGGTGATTGCCGCTGCAAACGAGAACGGGATTGCCATGGTCTTTACCGGCCACAGGCATTTCCGTCATTAAGTCAGGATGAGCATGAATATACTCGTTATCGGATCTGGTGGGCGCGAACACGCACTGGCATGGCGGCTGGCGCAATCGCCTCGCGTCGCCAAGGTATTTGTAGCACCGGGCAACGCAGGTACGGCGGGCGAGAAGGAGTTGACCAACGTCCCGATTACTTCGATACCGTTGTTGCTGGAGTTTGCCAAACGCGAACAGGTTATGCTGACGGTGGTCGGGCCGGAAGCGCCGCTGGCGGCCGGTATTGTTGATGCTTTTCGCGCCGAGGGACTGAAAATATTCGGCCCCACTCAGGCCGCGGCGCAACTGGAAGCATCGAAAGATTTTGCCAAGGCTTTCATGGAGCGGCACGGTATTCCCACCGCCAAATATCAGACTTTCAGCGATATCGCTGCCGCGCATGCCTATATCGACGCCAACGGCGCGCCTATTGTGATCAAGGCCGACGGCTTGGCGGCAGGCAAAGGTGTGGTGGTGGCGCAGACTGTGGCGGAAGCGCACGATGCGGTAGAGACGATGCTGCAAGACAATCAGCTGGGGGATGCCGGCGCGCGGGTGGTGATAGAAGAATTTCTGGCCGGCGAAGAAGCCAGTTTCATCGTGATGTGTGATGGCGAGCATGTATTGCCACTGGCAACCAGTCAGGATCACAAACGTATCGGCGACGGCGATACCGGCCCCAATACCGGCGGCATGGGGGCTTATTCGCCCGCTCCGGTGGTGACGCCGGAGATTTATGCCAAAACCCTGCGCGAAGTCATCGCACCGGTGATGGCCGGGATGAAACAGGCCGGAACGCCCTATACCGGCTTTCTGTATGCCGGATTGATGATAGACGGCAACAATAATATCAAGGTGCTGGAATTCAATTGCCGCATGGGCGATCCCGAGACGCAGCCCATCATGATGCGGTTGAAATCCGATCTGGTGATGCTGATGGAACATGCCGTCAACGGTACGCTCGACACGGTTGAGGCCGAATGGGACAGACGGACCGCACTGGGCGTGGTCATGGCGGTGGCCAATTATCCCGATGCGCCGCGTGTCGGCGATGTGATTAACGGCTTGCCCAAGGACGACGAAGATTTTCATGTGTTTCATGCCGGAACCAGATTGCAGGACGAGCAGATAGTGACTAGCGGTGGGCGGGTGCTGTGCGTTACCGCTCTGGGCGACAGCGTCAAGATGGCGCAGCGACGCGCTTATGAAATTGCCGATCAGATCAGCTTCGACGGTAGCCAGATGCGTCGCGATATCGGTTATCGCGCGATCGATCGCAAAAAGTAAATTACCACCTTGAAGCGCCTGACGCCGCAGCAGATCATTGCCTACCCGACGGAATCCTGTTACGGCTTGGGCTGCGATCCGCGTTCACGGCGTGCGGTATTGCGGATTTTAAGGCTCAAGCGCCGACCGCAGGCCAAAGGTTTGATACTGATTGCATCGCATCCGCAGCAATTGGCGCGTTACGTGACGCGGGATGCATTGCAGGCGGCGCTGGCATCCGGTTATTGGCCGGGGCCGGTGACGCTGTTGCTGGCGGCGTCGAAGCAGTGTCCGGTGTGGTTGCGTGGGCGGCATGCGACGCTGGCTGTGCGGCTGACGGCGTATCAGCCGGCAGCAAGGTTGTGTAACGAATTCGGAACGGCGCTGGTGTCGACCAGTGCCAATCGCAGCGGGCAAAAAGCCATGAAACAGGCGCGTTACGTTAAGCGTGCATTTGGCCGGCAGGTGCGTGTAATAAGCGGTAAAATCGGCAAGGCCGATCGTCCCAGCACTATCAGGGATTTGGCGACCGGACGGATTTTACGACGTTGAGACTTTACTCATAGGAGATGCCGGGATGGACGCGTTAGCAGTCAAGGAATTCCTGCTTGAATTGCAGGAGCTTATCGTCGAACGCATCGAGCAGGTGGACGGTAAATCCTTTGTGCGCGATAGCTGGGAGCGTGCAGAGGGCGGCGGCGGCACGAGTTGCGTGATTGAAGACGGCAACGTGCTGGAACGCGGCGGGGTGAATTTTTCGCATGTGTTCGGCGCCAATTTGCCGCCGTCCGCTTCTGCCGCTCATCCCGAAGTCGCCGGCAGAAGTTTCGAGGCCATGGGCGTGTCGCTGGTCTTTCATCCGCGTAATCCGTATGTGCCGACAGTGCATTTCAACGTGCGTTTCTTTATGGCAACCAAACCGGGCGCGGAGCCGGTGTGGTGGTTTGGCGGCGGCATGGATCTGACGCCGTATTACGGTTTCGAGGAAGACGCCGTGCATTTTCACCAGATGTGCTACAACGCATTGGCCCCGTTCGACGGCGCTTATTATCCGCGTTTCAAAAAATGGTGCGATGAGTATTTCTTTCTGAAACACCGCAATGAACCACGCGGTATCGGCGGTATTTTCTTCGACGATTTTGCAGAACGCGATTTCGATCATAGTTTCCAGACCGTGCAAAGTGTCGGCGATCATTTCCTGTCGGCCTATGTGCCGATTTTAGAGCGACGCAAGGATATGGCCTATACTGAACGCGAGCGTGAATTTCAGGCGTTCCGACGCGGACGGTATGTGGAATTTAATCTGGTATACGACCGTGGTACCTTGTTCGGCCTGCAGTCGAACGGCCGTACCGAGTCGATACTGATGTCGATGCCGCCTGTCGCCAAATGGGCATATCAATGGCAACCGGAAGCGGGAACGCCGGAGGCGCGCTTGTATAGTGATTTTATTATTGGAAAGAATTGGCTGAATAACAGCTGAAAATGGCATCTAAGCGCGTTTATTATTTTGTTGCAGGGACTGGTATCGCCATCGTCGGCGCCTTGGCGGGGCTTCTTGTCTGGGAGTTCACGACATCGACGTTGCAGGCGAAATATCTCAGCGAATACGCGGCCAAAATGCACTATCGCGTCGCAGACGGCCCCAGTCATGCTATCCGATTCCCGCATCAGGGGCCTACAGATATACGCCGGGGCTATGTCGGCCTGCCGGAGATAAGCAAGCGTCTGCTCGAGCAGGGTTTCGAAATCCAGCGCCAGGCACGCATCAGTCCGGCCATGCAGCAAATGGCGGATCAGGACCTGAATCTGCCGTATCGCGAGAAAGATCAGGCGGGGCTGAAACTGAAGGATGCGACCGGCGCGGTGATGTACGATTATCATACGCCGCAACGGGTATTCAGTGATTTCAAGTCTATCCCGCCGCTGTTGCGCGATAGTCTGTTATTTATCGAAAATCGCGAATTGCTGTCCACGGATAATCCGAAGCGTAATCCCGCAGTAGAATGGGATCGGCTGGCGCAAGCCATACTCGACAAACTCATCCAGCTCATCAATCCGTCCCATGATGTTCCCGGCGGGAGCACACTGGCGACACAGATCGAAAAATACCGTCATTCAGCCGATGGCCTGACCATGACAGTGCAGGACAAATGGCAGCAAATGGCGTCGGCTTCGGTACGCGCTTATCTGGATGGCGAGAATACGCAGGTCGCACGCCAGCGGCTGGTGCTGGATTATCTGAATACCGTCCCATTGTCGGCGGCACCCGGTTACGGCGAAGTCATAGGTTTGCCTGACGCGTTATGGGCCTGGTACGGACTGGATTATCAGACGGTATCCGGCCTGTTACAGACGAATCATGCCGATGCGGCAACCGGTTATGCATACAAGCACGTGCTGTCGCTGCTGATTGCCCAGCGCAAGCCTTCGTATTATTTGAATGTGAACCACAAGGCGCTGGAAGACGTTACCAATATGCATTTGCGCCTGCTGGCCAGAGAAGGCGTGATCAGTACGGCGTTGCGCGATGTCGCATTGCAGGCGCCATTGACGTTCAATATTCAGCGTCCGTTGCAGAATCGTGCTTTCATCGAGCAGAAAGCAGCCAATGCAGTGCGCTCGCGCCTCGCCAATCTGTTGGGCTTGCCGCGTTTATACGAACTGGATCGATACGATCTGACTGCGGACAGTACCTTGAACGCGGCTGCGCAAAAAGCGGTCAGCCAGTTCCTGATCAGCCTGAACTCGACCGAAGGCGCGGACAAGGTAGGTATGTATGGCAAAAATCTGCTCAATCCGGATAACGATCTGAGCAAGATCATATACAGTTTTACCCTGTATGAAATTTCACCCCAGGGGGCGCTGCTGCGCGTACAGGCAGACAATCTGAATCAGCCGTTCGATATCAACAAGGGAGCGAAACTGGATCTGGGGTCGACTGCCAAATTGCGCACGTTGATCAGTTATCTGGAAATCGTCAGCCGCCTGCACGATAAATACCAGAATCTGACCCCCAAACAATTGGCTGGGGAGATCGCTGCAAATCACGATCCTATCTCTACCTGGGCGGCAAGCTATTATCTTGATGCCAAGGACAAGTCGCTGGCTGCCATGCTGGAAGCCGCCATGGCGCGGCATTATTCGGCCGATCCTTCCACCATGTTCTTTACCGGCGGCGGATTGCATCGCTTCGTCAATTTCAGCAAGGACGATAACGGTCGCAATATGGATTTGTGGGAAGCGACGCGGAATTCGGTGAATCTGGTGTATATCCGGCTGATGCGCGATATCAGTCTTTACTACATTGCAAAAACGCCGGGCATGGTCGGAGACATACTGGGAGATGCCAATAACCCTGCGCGACGTACCTATCTGGAACGTTTTGCCGATATCGAGGGGCAGGAATTCCTGCTGCGGTTCTACAAGAAATATCGCGGGCAAACACCGCAGCAAGTAACCGAAACCTTGCTCGGCAGCATGCATCAGACCCCGCGCCGACTGGCAGCGGTGTTTCGTTATCTTGCGCCAGGCGAGAGTCTGGACAGCTTCGCCAAATTCTTGCGTAGCCGTATACCGGATAGCGTTGACTTGAGCGACAAGACTATTGCGGTCATGTATCGGCAATATGCGCCTGATGCTTTCTCATTGACGGATCTGGGCTATATTGCACAGGTACATCCGCTGGAGTTATGGCTGGTCGGCTATTTGCGCACTCATCCCAATCCGACGTTCAGCGATGCGGTCGCGGCCAGCCACGATCAGCGTATCGCCGTATATAGCTGGCTGTATAAGCCCGGGCGCAAAGCAGCGCAGGATCAGCGCATACACAGTTTGCTCGAGGTTGAGGCTTTTGAGAAAATTTATCAGGACTGGAAACGTCTGGGTTATCCGTTCGAAAGTCTGGTACCGTCTTATGCAACGGCAATCGGCACATCCGCAGACCGCCCGGCAGCGCTGGCGGAATTGATGGGCATACTGGTCAATGACGGAGTGCGATTGCCTGCGGTGTCGATAGAGAAACTGCGTTTCGCGGCGGGTACGCCGTATGAAACCGTGTTTGTGCGCAAACAGCCGCAGGGCGAACGCTTGCTGCCGGTAGAATTGACGCGCGTGGTACGCCGCGCATTGCAGGGCGTGGTCGAACAGGGGACGGCCGGGCGGCTCAAGGGCGTGTTCAAGGATGCACAAGGCCAACCGATTATCATGGGCGGTAAAACCGGGACTGGCGATCATCGCTTCGATACCTTCGACGCCAGCGGCAATGTGGTGACCTCGCGCGTGGTTAACCGGACTGCGACCATGGTGTTTTATATCGGCGACCGCTTTTTCGGTACCATGACGGCAATCGTGCGTGGGGAAGAAGCCGCCAAGTATCGCTTTACCAGCGCGCTGCCGGCACAACTGATCAAGGCCATGAGCCCGCAATTGGCATCGGTGCTGGCGCCGCTCAATATTCGGCGTACACCGGTTGAACCGACGGTTGTACCCGATCAGAACGAAGTAGTTGATACGCCGGAGGAAGGCAAGGCCATTCCGGTGCCGTCGCCGGCCGAACCGGGCTCGACACCGGAGCTGCCACCGGCACCCAGCCTGAAGTCGTCGATGCATATGGAAACGGAAATCAAACCGAAAAAGGCCAAAGAGAACGGGGTGACACCGAAACCCATTCCGCTTCCTGCCAGTAAACCTCCCGCGGCAGAAACGCCTGTTGTGCCTGCGCAACAGGCCCCTGCTCCAATCGAAGACCTCCGCCCGCATGCGGGCGAGGCATACTGATTCAGGCCCCGCTATGCAATTGCTGGCTTTCGGCATCAACCATCAAACTGCACCGCTGCAAGTCCGCGAGCAGGTGGCTTTCCATGCCGAGCGTATGGAAGCGGCATTGCGCGACTTTATCAAGACGGGCACCGTGAAAGAGGCGGCGATATTATCCACCTGCAACCGTACTGAAATTTATTGCAATGCTATCGACCAGAATGCAGCACTGGACTGGCTGGCGCATTACCATCAGATGAGCCGCGTCAGTATCGATCCGTATCTGTATACGTTGCCCAATACCGAAGCGGCGCGACATGCGTTCCGCGTGGCGTCAGGTCTGGATTCCATGGTGCTGGGCGAGACCCAGATACTCGGCCAGATGCGCCAGGCGGCAAAGATCGCCGAACAGGCAGGCACGCTCGGTATCGTGTTGCACAAGCTGTTTCAGCATACTTTCGCCGTCGCCAAGGATGTGCGTACCTCGACCGAAATCGGCGCTAACTCGGTATCGATGGCGGCAGCGGCAGTGCGTCTGGCCGAACGCATATTCCCGAGTATCGCCGAGCAGAAAGTGCTGTTTATCGGGGCCGGCGAAATGATAGAGCTGTGCGCAGCGCATTTCGGCGCGCGCAACCCCAAGCACATGCTGGTGGCGAATCGCACCGTGTCGCGCGCGCAAGCGCTGGCGGACCGTTATCAGGGTTCGGCCATCGCGCTGAGCGAATTGCCGGAACATCTGGCGAGCTACGATATTATTGTTACCAGCACGGCCAGTCCGTTGCCGATACTGGGTAAAGGCATGGTCGAGCGAGCATTGAAAGCGCGCCGTCATCGCCCCATGTTCATGGTGGATCTGGCCGTGCCGCGCGACATCGAAGCCGAAGTCGGCGAGCTGGCAGATGTGTTTTTGTATAGCGTCGACGATCTGGGCAGCATCGTCAAACAGGGATTGGATAGCCGTCAGTCGCAGGTCAGTCAGGCCGAAGTGATCATCGAAGCCAGCGTGCAGCAGTTTTTGCACTGGATGGAAACCCGCGAACTGGTGCCGACGATACGCAATTTGCGCGATCAGGCCGAACGCATGCGCCGTAACGAAGTTGAGCGCGCGATCAAGCTGCTGGCCAAGGGCGAGCCGCCCGAACATGTGCTGGATGTATTGTCGCGCAGCCTGACCAATAAATTTCTGCACCATCCTACCCATGCCCTTAATCATGCCGGCGACGCCGAACGCCAGGAGCTGGTGGCATTGTTATCGCGACTCTATTCGCTCCATCAAGAATGAAACCTACACTACTGAATAAGCTCGCTCAATTGACCGAGCGACTGGATGAAATCGATCGTTTGCTTGCCGTGGAAACGGTAACCAGCAACATGGACAATTACCGCAAGCTGACCCGCGAGCATGCCGAAATTTCGCCTGTGGTGGCGCTGTATCGCGCTTATACGCAAACCGAGGCGGATATGGCGAGTGCAGCCGGCATGCTGGACGATGCCGAGATGCAGGAGCTGGCGGAGCTGGAGATAGTGGAAGGCAAGGCACGTTTGCAAGAACTGGAAATGCAGTTGCAAACCGAACTGCTGCCTAAGGACCCCAACGACGAGCGCAATATCTTCCTGGAAATCCGCGCAGGCACCGGCGGCGACGAGTCTGCACTGTTTTCGGCCGACCTGTTTCGCATGTATACGCGTTATGCAGAGCGGCAACGCTGGAAGGTGGAAATCATCTCGGAAAGCATGAGCGAGCTTGGCGGTTACAAGGAAGTCATCCTTAAAATCATCGGGCGCGGTGCATATTCGCGGCTGAAGTTCGAGTCCGGTGGTCATCGCGTGCAACGGGTGCCTGCAACCGAAACCCAGGGACGCATCCATACTTCGGCGTGTACGGTGGCGGTGATGCCGGAGGCCGATGAAGTCGCCGACGTGAACCTGAATCCGGCCGATTTGCGTATCGACACCTATCGTGCCAGCGGCGCCGGCGGTCAGCATATCAACAAGACCGATTCTGCGGTGCGTATTACCCATATCCCGACCGGTATCGTCGTCGAATGTCAGGACGACCGGTCTCAGCATAAAAACAAGGCTCAGGCCTTGTCGGTGCTTGCCGCGCGTATCAAGGACAAGCAGTTGCGCGAGATTGCCGCCAAGGAAGCCGCCACGCGTAAATCGCTGGTAGGCAGCGGCGACCGTTCCGAGCGCATTCGTACCTATAATTTTCCGCAAGGTCGCATTACCGACCATCGTATCAACCTGACGCTGTACAAGATCGATGCCATCATGGATGGCGATCTGGACGAATTGCTAGGCGCGCTGGCAACCGAGCATCAGGCAGAGCTGCTGGCGGCAATGGGCGAATAACGTCATGCCCGCCATCGCCGAGCTACTGCAGCAGGATCAGGCGCGGCTGGCGAGTGCCCTGGGGTTGTCCGTTACCGACGCACGTTTCGAAGCGCAACTGTTGCTGGCGCAGGCATTGCAGGTTAACCGAGCATGGTTGATTGCCCACGGCGACGAAATGCCGGCAGATGCAGCCTTTGCGCACTATCGGCTGCTGCTGGAACGGCGCCTGCAAGGCGAGCCCATGGCTTATATTTTCGGTGAAAAGGAATTTTACGGAATCAGTCTGAAGGTGACGCCTGACGTGCTGATACCGCGGCCGGAGACTGAGCTGCTGGTCGAGCTCGCTTTGGCGTGCATACCGGCAGACGCGCCGTGCCGCGTGCTCGATCTGGGTACCGGCAGCGGCGCGATTGCCGTCAGTCTGGCAACGTTGCGCCCGCAGGCCGAGATCGTCGCAGTAGATATGAGTCAGGCGGCATTGCAGGTAGCGCAAGCCAATGCCGGGCGCTTGCAATTATCCAACATCTGTTTTATTTGCAGCGACTGGTGGCAGCATGTGCCGGCTGCGCCGCGCTTCGATGTGATCGTCAGCAATCCGCCGTATATTGCCGACGGCGATAGCCATTTGCAGCAGGGCGATTTGCGCTTCGAGCCGATTACGGCACTGGCAGCGGGTGCCTGCGGCATGAGCGATTTGCAGCGGATTATCAGCCATGCGCCGGATTATTTGACGGCAACAGGCACGTTGCTGCTGGAGCACGGTTACGATCAGGGTAAGGCTGTGCGCGAGCTGTTAATTCAAGCGGGGTTCGGTGCTGTGGCAACCCACAGGGATCTGGCGGGGGTGGAACGGGTGAGTACGGGGCAACGTACTTAGTAGCCGTGTTGCCCCGCTTGAGGTTTAATCGCGATTGCCGGCCAGCGCCATCAGCAAGTTGAGCAGATTCACGAAAATGTTGTAGATATCCAGATAAATTGCCAGCGTTGCCATGACATAGTTGGTTTCGCCGCCCTGAACGATACGGCTGACGTCATACAGCAAGTAACCGGCGAAGATCATGATGGCGATTGCCGAGATTGCCAGCGATGCGGCTGGAATCTGGAAAAAGGCATTGGCCAGCGAAGCCAGTATCAGCATTACCAGTCCGACCATCAGGAATTTCCCCATATAGCTGAAATCCTTTTTGGTTACGGTGGCGATAGTGGCCAGGGTAAAAAAGATTGCACCGGTGCCGCCTGCAGCCATGCCTATCAGTTGCGCGCCGTTACGGAAGTGCAAGGCGGCCTGCAATATCGGACCCAGCAGTAAACCGAACATGAAGGTAACGCCCAGCAGCAGGACTACGCCCAGCGCATTGTTGCGATTTGCGGTTATGCCCATGAACATGCCGAACATCACTGCCAGCATGCCTACCATGGAGAGCACGGGATGCTGCGCCATGAATGCAAAGTTGATGCTTAAGCCCATGTACGCACCGATCACTGTCGGTATCATGGTGAGCCCCAGCATCATGTAGGTATTGCGCAAGACCTTGTTTTGCGCAGATTCCAGTTGGGTTGAACTGTTAGCCAGTTGAATTTCCGGTTGCATAGTGACCTCTCGTTAAAAAACCTGTATGTACCGTAGACTATAGGAGCTTGCATAAAGTTGCAAGCCGGCTGGACTGACCGTTATCAGAATTCGAAAAAAAGCTCAGGTTTTTGATTTCCTGTACGATAATCAGTTATATTGCTGAAATATAACAATAAGTCTGGCGGGTGGCTAAAATGGAACAGAAAATCAGCGGACTGGATGCCTGGATCAGGTTTTTCGAAACGGCGGAAATCCCCATACTCAAACGGACCCTGCGCGAGCTGGCCCTGTTGCAGGAAGATGCCGAACGGCTCAGCGTGCGTGCGGTGACCGACGTTATTTCGCATGATCCTTTGATGACCGTCGTCTTGTTGCGTTACCTGCAACAGCACAAGCATAACCGGCAACTGAATGAAGTCGTACAGATCGAGCAGGCGCTATTGATGCTGGGCATGCAGACCTTCTTCTCGAAGGTCGAACCGGAGTTGGTCATCGAGGACATGCTGCACGGCCAGATCCCTGCGCTGACCGGCTTGTTGCAGACGGTGCGTCGCGCTAATCAGGCCGCGTATTATGCCAAGGACTGGGCGGTGCGGTTGCAGGATCTGCATTTCGACGAGATCCGTATTGCTGCGCTGTTGTACAACTTTGTTGAGATACTGATGTGGTGTTACAACCCCGCGCAAATGATGCAGGTGCACGATTTGCAACGGCAGGATAAAACCTTGCGCAATCGCGATGCACAGCGTCAGGTATTCGGTTTCAAATTATCCGATCTGCAATTGGCGCTGGCGAAATTGTGGGGTTTGCCGGAACTGCTGATCGGTTTCATGAATCGGGACGACAGCCAGCGCCGTCAAATGCGCAATATCGTACTGGCCATCAATTTGACGCGTCGCACTGCTAGCGGCTGGGATGGCGTGAATTTGTCCGAAGATTACAAGATGATCGGCGAGCTGCTCAACGTATCGCCGCAGCAAGCTGAAAGCATTGTGCATAAACCGACGAGCTAGCTGCGCTCGAATACGGCGATGGATTCCACATGCGCCGTATGCGGGAACATGTTGGCAATGCCGGCAGTGCGCAGTTGATATCCCTTCTGATGCACCAGTACGGCTGCATCGCGCGCCAGCGTGGCAGGGTTGCAGGATACATATACGATACGCTCGGGGGCATTTTCATCCAACGCTTCAACCAGTGCGAAGGCACCATCGCGCGGCGGATCTATCAGCATCTTGTCGAAATGGCCGAGTGCTTGCATGCGTTCGGTTGTCATCTCGAACAAATTCTCGGTTAAAAATTCGGCATTGCCGATGCCGTTACGCATAGCGTTCTGAGCTGCACGGGTAACCAACTCCTGACTGCCTTCGATACCGATGACATGTTGTGCAAGGCGCGCGATCGGCAAGGTAAAGTTGCCCAGGCCGCAGAACATATCGACTATACGGTCGGTCGGCTGCGGATCGAGCAGCTGCATGGCACGGCGCATCAGTATCGGATTAACGTCGGTGTTGACCTGGGTAAATTCGCTGGGACGGAATGGCATCACCAGATTGAATTCGGGCAGCGTATACGCCAGTTCCGGCGCATCCAGCGGATAGAACGGCTGTATGGTATCGGGACCCTTGGATTGCGTCCACCATTGGATATGAGGGTGTGCATCGGCAAATTCGCGCAATAGCACCTCGTCTTCCGCTGGGATAGGGACCATGTGACGTATTACCAGCGCGTCTACAGCGGCGGTCGCGACAACTTCGATCTGCGGCAGTTGCGCGCGGATCGTGAGCTTCATGATGAATTCGCGCAGCTGCGGAATCAGTGCGGAAATACGCGGCGGCAGTATTGCGCACGAGGTCATGTCCGCAATGAAGCTGTTTCTGCGCTCGTGGAAACCGACCAGTACGCCGCCTTTTTTCTCCACCAGTCGTACCGACAGACGTGCGCGCGTGCGATAGCCCCAGGCTGGGCCATGTATGGGCGAAAGCATGCTGACGGCCTTAACCTTGCCAATATGGGCGAGATTGTCTTCCAGTACACGTTGTTTGGCGGCGATTTGCGCGCCAGGCTCGATATGCTGCAAACTACAACCGCCGCATACGCCGAAATGCGGACATAGCGGTTTCACCCGCATGGAACTTTCACGCACGAGTCGGGTGACTTGCGCCATTTCGTAGCTGTCTTTTTTGCGATAAACCGAATACTGCACCGTTTCGCCGGTAATCGCGCCGTCAACGAAGATGGTTTTGCCATCTTCGCGGTGAGCGACCCCACGCCCTTCATGATTAAGCGATTCTATGGTCAGGGTGGCTGGTGTGGCGGTTACGTCAGGTGTGATATTCATAAATAATCAATTGGTGTGGTTCCGGCTGCCGCAGCAAACAGCAGCCGGTTTGAACGCATATGCAAATTATTGCGCTGGACGCCAGTTAGCCCAAAGCTGCGAAAATCGCGTCGCGTATGGTTTCGACATTACCGATGCCGTGTATCCTGACGTATTTGGGCGCCTGCGTCGTGCCGGTAGCCGCCCAGTCGGAATAGTATTGAACCAGCGGTTCGGTTTGCGCATGATAAACGTCCAGGCGTTTCTTGACCGTATCCTCATGGTCGTCGTCGCGCTGTATCAGCGGCTCGCCGGTGATATCGTCGATGCCGGCAGTTTTCGGCGGGTTGAACACGGTATGGTAAGTTCGGCCGGATGCCATGTGGACGCGGCGTCCGGACATGCGCTGGATGATTTCGCTGTCAGGCACATCTATTTCTACGACGTAATCGATAGGTACGCCGGCGGCTTTCATGGCTTCAGCTTGCGGGATGGTACGCGGAAAGCCGTCGAACAGGAAGCCGTTGGCGCAGTCGGGTTGGGCGATACGATCCTTGACCAGGCCGATGATGATGTCGTCGGAAACCAGTTGTCCGGCGTCCATCACGGCTTTGGCTGCCTTGCCCAGTTCGGTCCCTGCAGCAATTGCAGCGCGCAACATGTCGCCGGTCGAGATTTGCGGAATGTTGTAATGCTGTTTGATGTAATTGGCTTGGGTGCCTTTGCCGGCCCCAGGGCCGCCCAGAAGTATGACTCGCATTTCAGGTTAACTTTCTTTTGATAATGATGCTAAAAATAATTCGCGCACATGCGCCAGATCTTCTGCCGTGTCTACACCGGGTGCCGCCGGGTGAGGGCTGATGCCGACGCTGATTTTGTAACCGTGCCACAGCACGCGCAGCTGCTCCAGCGATTCGAAACGCTCGATTGGGGCCGGGCTCAGTTTGGCGTATTGCTTGAGAAATCCCACGCGATAGGCATATAAGCCGATATGACGGTAAACCGGTAAATCTGCCGGCAGTGCCGTGCCTGCGGCAAACGCATCGCGTGCATAAGGGATGGGGGCACGACTGAAATACATGGCGTGACCGGCATGGTCCATGACCACTTTGACCATGTGCGGATTCATCATGTCGGCATAGTCGTCCAGCGGGTGGCAGACTGTTGCCATCACCGATTCCGGGTGCGCAGCCAGATCGGCTGCGACGGCGCGGATCAGTTCGGGTGCGATCAGCGGTTCGTCGCCCTGCACGTTGACCACAATGACGTCGTCGGCCAGACCAAGCTGCATGACTGCTTCTGCCAGTCTGTCTGTGCCCGAGGGGTGATCGGGAGAGGTGGCTATGCTCTGGATGCCGTGCTCAGCGACGGCGGCGAGTATGCGTTCGTCATCTGCTGCCACCCATACCGCAGCGGCATTGCTGAGCGCAGCGCGTTCGGCAACCCGCACTACCATGGGTTTGCCGTGTATGTCCGCGAGCGGTTTGGCGGGAAGCCGCGTAGAAGCGTGGCGGGCAGGGATGATGACGGTAAATTTCATTAAACCGTTTCGTCCTCGCCCAATACGCGCGCTTCGCCTTCCAGCATGACAGGGATGTCGTCGCGGATGGGGAAGGCCAGCCGATCTGCCTTGCATACCAGTTCCTGCACGGCTTTGTTGTATACCAAAGGACCTTTGCAGATCGGGCATACCAGTATGTCTAATAATTTGCTATCCATGTTGGTTTCCTAGTTTGGCGAGTATATGCGGCAGCAACGCCGGATCGGGTTGCGCTTGTATCGGTAGCACCCACATCTGTTCGGTTGCGAAAGCTTCACATTTTACCGCATCTTTCTCAGTCATGATGATAATGCCGGGGAAATTCAGATCGGATGCCTGATAGGGGTGATGATCGGCAAAAGCATGCGGTGTATGGAGGATGCCCATGGCGTCGAGTTGGTCGAAGAAGCGCTGGGGGTGGCCGATGGCGGCAACTGCATGGATGTCGCAGCCATGAAAATCGGCGGCGACAGCCGTTTGTTCCGGATGTTTCAAGTTGACGAACTCGTTGCCGGCAAGCTGCATCATATAACTGTTCGACAGCGTCGGTATGCCGGTATGACGCGCCCCGGTCTGATTGAGCACTACTGCATCGGCCTCGCGCAAGCGGGCAAGCGGTTCCCGCAGCGGGCCGGCAGGAAGCAGGCGGGCGTTGCCGAAGCCGCGGGCGCTATCTACCACTACGATCTCTATGTCGCGTATCAGGGCGTAATGTTGCAACCCGTCGTCGCTAATGATGATATCGGTTTCCGGGTGCGCAGCCAGCAAGGCGCGTCCGGCTGCCGGGCGATCTCGACTGATCCACACCGGGCAATTGACACGTTGTGCAAGCAGGCGCGGTTCGTCGCCGGTGATGTAGACATTGCTGTGTGCGGTGACTGCTTGTGCAGCGGATGCGTTGCCGCCATAACCGCGGCTGATAATGCCGGGGTGCCAGCCGTGGGCAGCCAGTTTCTGGGCGAGCCAGATCGTTAGCGGCGTTTTGCCGGTGCCGCCGACACTGATGTTGCCGACAACGATAACCGGCACGGCCAGACGCTGGCGTTGCAGCAGGTCAACATGATAGAGAGTGCGCCGTATTCTGCTGACCAGACCGAATAGCCAGGACAGCGGGATGAGCAGCGCATGCCATGGGGTGGTGTCGTACCATAGCCGCTGTAGCCAGTCTGCCAATTTGGCAGCGGGAGTGATCGGGGCTACCATTCAAAGACACGCTGGACCAGTTCCTGGCTCATGCTCTCAGCCAAACGCCGTTCCTGCCAGAACAGGCGCCGGGCTATGTCGCCCTGCTGGCGTGCCTGAATGACATTGGCGCGCCAGGATTGCCAGACAGGGAGCGGATTGACGCAAGCTGTAATGGCGGCGTGCAGAGCCGGCTTTGGCAATAGCGCATGATCCGGACATGAGATTGCAGCGCCGCCTGCCATGGCTTGCCATAATGTAACCGGGACAATGTCGGCAAGGTGCGTGGCGGTGACGGCGGCAGAAATCGCCGGTAGCCATTTTTCGTCGTCCACCCAGACTATGCTGCCGCCGGCAATGGGCGTACGATCCCAGCTGCTGATTTTCAGGCAGTCGGCCGCTGGACGTTCGCCGCTGACGAACAGCACATCGTCTGCAGCATGTGCGAACAGTTGCCGCGCGATGGCAGCGCTGCTATCGGCCGTCGCGCCGTGCAGCCACCACAAGTGCCGTTCTGCGCCGTGATTGACCAGCGATTTGAAATTGGGATCGATTTGCGCTTGCGCCAGTATGGCCCGCATGTCTCCTATTTCCGTGGGCTGGTCTGTGCCGAGCAGCGACGTGCCGTTATAGATGCGCTCGGTGTGAAAAGCGACGGGTTGCGGCGGGTTGATAGCCAATACGCGCTGGTGCTGATCGAGCAGTTTGCTTAAGTTGCGACGCGGTTGCGTACCGACGACGATCACCCCGTAAGGTTCAAAGCGTTGCATGACACGGGCGAGCGCACGCGGATGGTCGCAGGGCGCATAACCCCAGCCTGTTTTGTCGCAGTTGTCGAGCAACGCCAGCATGTCGGCGTATTCCTGCTCGAATGTCAGTACCAGACGGATATCCAGGCGTTTTTCGCGTATGGCGCGAACCAGTTCCACAGCCAGACGCACGCTGTCTGCGCTGGCCCCCGCGATCACCCACAAGACTTTGCCGCGGTCGCCCATGGGTTTAAGCCAACCGCGACGGGCGGCAATGCGCGAAATGTGTCTGTTTTTGCGGTCACGACGGTCAGCTAACCATAAACCCAGCGGGTTGCTGCCAAATGGGTCTTTCCAGGAATTCATAGCCGTTAACGGAGAATGAGCCTCGTTTGTACGAGGCGCGGGTTAATTGCCTTTTTGTGTGGCAAAGGTAATACGGGTTAATCCGGCTTCGCGCCCGGCTTCCATGACGTTAATAACCGATTGGTGAGTTGCTTTGGCATCGGCGTTAATAATAATGACTGTATCGGCTGAGCCTTTGGCAGCCTGTTTCAATAGTTGCGCCATATTGCTGACATTGGAAAAATTGACTGCCGTGTCGTTGATCTGATAATTGCCTGCAGCGTCGACCGATACGGTGATTTGCGACGGTTTCTCCTTGGAAACATCGCCGGTAGCTTGCGGCAGATTGATTTGCAGTTCGGAAAATTTGGCGTAAGTGGTGGTAACCATGAGGAAGATCAGGACGACGAGCAATACGTCTATCATCGGAATCAGGTTGATTTCCGGTTCTTCCTGGCTTTGTCGGCGTTGAAAATTCATGTTGATCCCGATTATTGACGTTCGCCGTGTATGGTTTCCACCAGCTTGATGGCTTCCTGTTCCATGTCTACCACCAGCGAGTCGACACGGGTACGGAAAAAGCGATAAAAAATCAGGCTGGGGATAGCGACGATCAGGCCGAATGCCGTGTTGTACAAGGCGACGGAAATACCGTGCGCCAATACTGCCGGATTGCCGCCGGATGGGGTCTGCGCGCCGAAGATTTCCACCATGCCGATAACCGTGCCGAGCAGGCCCAGCAACGGTGCTACCGAGGCGATGGTACCCAGTGCCGGTAAAAAGCGTTCCAGCTGGTGTACGGAGGCGCGTCCGGCTTCTTCGATAGATTCCTTCATGATTTCACGAGAATTTTTCGCATTGCGCAATCCTGCGGCGAAGATGTAACCTAGCGGCGAGCTTTGCGCCAGCAGTTTGAGCATGTCGTTATTGGCGCCTTGCTGGCGGTAGGCCTGGATGGTTTTTTCCAGTAATTCTGCGGGGGCGACTTCCGTCGTGCGTAATGAAATGAAACGTTCGATGATAATGGCTACGGATAAAACAGAGGCTAAAACCAATGGCCAGATCGGCCAACCAGCCGCTTCAATAATTGCTAACACGCGCGTACTCCCTCAGACCAAAAACGTACAACACTTTAGCGTGAGAAAGGGATTTCGGCAAGCGTGTTCATGTGTTAAATAAGTTAAATAAGCTGACGCCAGCAAAAGCCGTCTTCCTGGCTGGCATAATCCAGCCAATCCGGGGTGCAACCCAGTGCACTGGCGAGGCAATCGAGCGCGAGAGCAGGCGTGTTGTTGTGCTTGGAAAGATGCGCCGCGATGAGATGCTGCAGCCGGCTGGTGTCGAGCCTGGCAAGCAGGGCGGCAGACGCCTGATTGTCGAGGTGGCCGAATAGCCCGGCAATGCGCTTTTTCAATCCGGCAGGGTAAGCGCTGTTCTGCAATAACTGGCTGTCGTGGTTGCATTCCAGCACCAGGGCATCGCAGCCGCTGAGCATGGTTTCGATGTGCGCGGTCGATGCGCCGACGTCCGTCAGTACGCCGAGTTTGTGTTGCCCGTCGCCGAATACGAATTGCACAGGTTCTCGAGCGTCGTGCGGGACGGGGAACGGCATCATTGTGATATCGCCGATGCTGAATTCCTGATGGCTATCGAACAGACACACTTCCGGCAATTGATCGTACTGCTGCCGGAATATGCCGAAAGTACCGTGTGTCATCCATACCGGCAGCCGGTGCTTGCGCGCAAAGCGCGCTGCACCACCTATGTGATCGCCGTGTTCATGGGTGATGACTATGGCGTCAATATCACCAGCTTCCAGCCCGGTACGGGCCAGACGACTTGCGGTCTCGCGCAGACCGAAACCGCAGTCGAGCATGATGCGGGTGCGATTGACTTCGACGATCAGCGCATTGCCTTCGCTACCGCTGCCGAGGCTGGCAAATCGCATCCCTTGTTATTTAAGCTGCTCGGATAACAGCTTGATAATCTTGTTGGCAGTTTCCGGTTGAGCTGCTTCGCCTTTTGCACTCAGCACGCGGATATCGGTACCGGTTGCAGATGCGTTTTCTGACAGTTCCACCTGGTATTGTTCGGTGTTGTCTTTGTTGCTGCTCTTCCAGAATGCGAGCTTGCTGAAGAAGCCGGTATCCTTGCCGGATTGATTGTCTTGTTCCGGATCGACGTAACGCACGAAATAGATGCCTTTGGCGCGGTCGCGGTCGACAACGGTGAAGCTGATGCGGTCGAGGGCCAGGCCGACACGGCGCCATGCACGGTCAAACGGTTCGTTGTCGGTAAGCGTCATGTTGCCGTTGCCGGTTGTGTTCAGTTTGACGCGATCGCTGCTGCTCTTTTCGGCAAGCATGGCTTCCGCGCGGGCTTTTTCTACACCCAGACGTACCATCAGACGGCTCAGCATTTCGGCTTCCAGACTGGGGTCAGCCGGGCGCGGCTGCCATACGGTGTGTTTGCTGTCGCTGCCGTCATAGACTTCGATCATGCCGCGATGGGTGATGTAAATTTCCGTTTCGTTCGGATTCTTGTTGTTGCGTTCGATACGGGTACGGAATTTATCCCGTTCGCCGGTCGAATACAGGCCGTCGAGCAATTTGCCTAACGTTTTGCGTATCATGTCCTGCGGGATTTTTGCGCGATTTTCGGCCCACTCGGTTTCCATGATGCCGGTTGTCGGCTGGTCGACATTCAATATGAATCCGTTTTCCTGCCAGAATTCCTTGAGGATAGGCCATACTTTGTCCGGAGATTGGTCGACTACCAGCCAGCGTTCGCTGCCTGCGCGTTCCAGCCGGACTTTATCCTGGGTCGGCAGCACATCGCTGCCGGCAGCTGTTGCCTTGTCGCTGTGTTCCGCATTGTATGCTGAGTAAGTGGTGCTGCTGTTCGGGGCCAGATCCGGTACTTGATAATGACTATCGGTGGTAGGGGTGGTCAGGTCGGGCGGCACTTCCAGCGTTGGAATCTTGGCTGCCGATTTGTAATCTACTTTCTTGGTTTCAAGCATGCTGAGACTGCTGCATCCACCCAGGCTGGCGATAACGCCGGCGCAAATGAGGGTGACGGATAATGGTGTGCGTTTCATCGTTATTAAATCCTTAAATGGCGTGGGCTTGGCGCAAGGCTGTGCGTAAAGTGTCGTGATGTTCGGTGGAAAGTTCGGTCAGGGGTAAGCGGATGCCGGATTTGATACGTCCCATTTCCGCCAGCGCCCATTTAACCGGAATCGGGTTAGCTTCTACAAATAATTTACGATGCAGCCCGAACAGTGTGTGATTGATTTCCCGTCCGCGCTGAAGTTCACCGTTAAAAGCCGCCATGCACATTTCGTGTACGGCCAGCGGAGCGATGTTGGCAGTGACGGAAATCACACCGTGTCCCCCCAGTAGCATGAAAGCCAGTGCACTGGCATCGTCGCCGGTGTACAACGCAAAATCGTTAGGCGCGCGCATGATTAAATCTGTGGCGCGTTCCATATTGCCGGTCGCTTCCTTGATGCCGACGATGTTGGGGATTTGTGCCAGTCGTAGCACTGTATCGTTGCTGATGTCGCTCGCTGTACGACCGGGTACGTTATAAAGTATGAGCGGCAGTTCGACGGCTTCGGCTATGGTTTTGAAATGGCGGTACAGACCTTCCTGCCCCGGCTTGTTGTAATACGGCGCAACCGACAAACCGTAATCGGCACCGGCGGACAAGGCGCACTGGGTGAGCTCAATGGCTTCCGTTGTCGAGTTGGCGCCGGTGCCGGCAATGACAGGTACGCGTCCCGCCGTATGCTCGACTACCGTGCGTATGAGCGTGCAGTGCTCATCGTAATTGACTGTCGGCGATTCGCCGGTAGTGCCGACGACAACGATGCCATCGGTTTTTTGCGCGATATGCCAGTCGATCAACGCGCGCATGCTTGCCAGATCGAGGCTGCCGTCTTCAAACATGGGCGTAACAATCGCGACTAAACTGCCTGTGAGCATGTTTTTTACCTGTTGAGTATGCTAAACAATAATCAGAATTTGTGAGTTTACCCGATAACCTGAATGTAGAAAACTCACAACGCTATCCTAACGTTAAAATAGCGGTTTTGCGCCGAGATGTGTAATATCCCGGGTAAGATAAAGCATCGTTGCAGGTTCGGGGTTTGATCCGAAAATGAAGATTCGCAAGGCGCGATATATTGCCGATATGTCCCCGATGCAAGACATCTTGACAGCCGTTTTATAAATGCTTGGAAATGCGGGTAAAAGGGAGTGGCACTTGCAGACTAGACAATTGCGCGAACAGCTTGATATCTTGCTGTCCGAGGCACGCAAGAATGAAGAAAAGCTGCAGCGTTTCGGAAGGCTGGAGCAGCAATTAATGACAACGCGTGCGCTGTCGCAGCTGGTGAACATCGTATTGAACGATTTTCGGCGGAATTTCGATCTGGATGAAGTGCGCCTGTTACTGCTGGATGAAAACGGTGAATGGGCGCAGGTGTTGGGGGCGACGCAATTAGCAGCGTTGTGCAATATCGGATTGGTGCTGGTTGCCAATGAGCCGCGTTTGCGCAAGGTCTATTCGCATCCTGCACGTCCCCGGCTGGGGATATATCGGGAAGACGTCCATGCTGATTTTTTTGCAGGCGATAACCTGGCTTCAGTCGCCATGCTGCCGCTGGTGCGGCAAGGCAATTTAATGGGCGGTCTGCATTTGGCCAGTCGCGATGCCAGTCGATTCGCAGCGACGAGCGGGACTTATTTTCTGGAAAGACTGACGGCATTTCTGGTGATGTGTCTGGAAAATGCGCTGTATTTCGACAAATTGGAGCAGTTCGGTCTGACCGATGCGCTGACTCAGGTTAATAACCGCCGTTATTTCGATGCGCGATTAAAGGAAGCGGTGAGTCATGCCTTGCGGCATAAGCACCCGCTGACCGCCATGATGTTCGATCTCGATCATTTCAAACAGGTTAACGACCAATGGGGACACCCGGTCGGCGATCTGGTGTTGCAACAGGCTGCGCAAGTTATACAGGCAGTATTGCGCGGTAGCGACAGTTTTGCGCGTTACGGCGGCGAAGAGTTTGTGGCTTTGCTGCCGGGTGCAGATAGCGCAACTGCGAGCGAAATCGCCCAGCGGATACGACATGCGATTGAAAATTATGCGTTTTGCGCGCATCTGGATGCGGCGCTGTCGTTGACTATATCGATCGGTTTGTCCGAGATCGCGCTTGGTGAGGCGGGGATGGATGAAATCGCCGTGGGCAAGCAGCTGATACACGATGCGGACGCCGCGTTATATCGCGCCAAGGCGCGGGGACGTAACTGCGTGGTGGTGCAGTCGTGACCGGGCAAACGCTTGCATCGCCGGATGTGCTGGCGCTGATTAACGGCCAGCCGCTGACCGAGCTGCCGCACGATTTGTACATCCCGCCGGAAGCGCTGGCGGTGTATCTGGGGGCGTTCGAAGGGCCGCTGGATTTGCTGCTGTATCTGATACGCCGGCACTCTCTGGATGTGCTGGATATCCCCATGGCCAGGCTGACTGCGCAGTATATGGAATATGTGGCACTGATGCGTAAACAGCAACTGGAGCTGGCAGCTGAATATCTGCTGATGGCTGCGTTGCTGATCGAAATAAAATCGCGCATGCTGCTGCCGCGTCCAGTGCAGGCCGACGATGCCGGCGAGGGCAGCGATCCTCGCGCAGAGCTGGTGCGGCGTCTACTGGAGTACGAACAGATGAAGCTGGCTGCTGAAAATCTCGACGAACTGCCGCGCGTCGGCCGCGATTATCTGGCGGTGAGCGTGTGGAGCGCAGAGGTGGAAAAATTGCTGCCGCAGATATCGGCAGACGATTTGCGCGAGGCATGGCTGGGCTTGCTCGCACGAGCCGGTACGCGGCGCCATCATACCGTGGGTCGGCAGGAGCTTTCGGTACGCGAAGCGATGGGGCAGATACTGAACGCGCTGCAGGGTGATCTGTTCATGGAGTTTACCACCCTGTTCGAGCCTGAGCTGGGGGTGTCGCATCTGGTGGTAAAATTCCTGGCCATGCTGGAACTGGCCCGCGAACACCGCGTGGAAATTACTCAGAATCAGGATTTTGCACCTATTTACGTACGTTTGGCTTGAGTATCATGTCGATTACCCGACTTACCGAATTGAAAATTGTGTTGGAAACGATATTGCTGTCCAGCAGCGAGCCGTTGACGCTGGAACAAATGCGCGGCGTATTCGACGAGGATTTGGGTGTCGATATGCTGCGCCGGGCACTGGACGAATTGCGCGACGAATGGCAGCACCGGGGACTGGAACTGGCGACGCTTGCCGATGGCTGGCGGTTTCAGACCCGGCAGTCATTTCAGCGTTATCTGCAGCGCATCAACCCGGAAAAACCGCCGAAATATTCGCGTGCAGTGATGGAAACATTGGCGATTATTGCCTATAAACAGCCGGTTACTCGCGGCGATATAGAAGAAATCCGTGGCGTGACAGTGAATACCCAGATCATCAAGACGCTGGAACAGCGCAACTGGATCAAGGCTGTCGGTCATCGCGAAGTGCCGGGCCGTCCCGCCTTGTATGTCACGACTGCGCAACTGTTAAGCGATTTGAACCTGCGCGCGCTGGATGAGCTGCCGCCGCTGGCCGAGCTGGGCAGTCTGGTTGCGCCCAATCCGTACACTGCGCAGCTGGATTTAACCGGGGAAGAGTAGGTTTTGCAGTATAATCATGGATTATATGCCTATCCGAATTGACCATGCCTGCTTCCCCTATACGCCGACCGCGTAAACCTGCTACTGCCGCTGCCGCCCCCAAATTTGCCAAAGAGACGAAAGTCTCTGCGGGAGAGCGTGACCGCAAGGTGGAAAATCCGCGTCGCCGCCTGCCCGAAGCGCCTGCTGCCGAGTCGGAATCGCTGGAAGCGCCGTCTGCTGCGCAAAAACTGCAAAAAATGTTGGCCGCTGCCGGCCTGGGTTCGCGTCGTGAAATGGAAACCTGGATATCCGCCGGGCGGGTATCGATCAACGGCGTCACCGCTACCTTGGGCGAGCGGGTGTCGCCGGGCGACAGGGTGCTGGTGGACAAACGCCCGGTTAAGATGAGTTTCGATGTCGAATTGCCGCGGGTGCTGATATATCATAAGCAGGACGGCGAAATCGTCAGCCGCGACGATCCCAAGGCGCGCAAGACCGTGTTCGACGCCTTGCCGCGCGTGCGCAACGGCAAGTGGATTGCGATAGGTCGGCTGGATTTCAATACCGAAGGATTGCTGATTTTTACCACTAGCGGTGAACTTGCCAACCGCCTGATGCATCCCAGTTTTGAAGTCGAGCGCGAATACAGCGTGCGTATCATGGGCGAAATGAGCCAGGAACAGATGAAAAGCATGACCGCCGGTATCGAGCTGGAAGACGGCAAGGCCTATTTCGAACGTATTGCCGAAATGGGAGGCGAAGGCTCGAATCGCTGGTATCAGGTGATCATCAAGGAAGGCCGTAACCGCGAAGTGCGCCGCATGTTCGAAAAAGTGGGCATGATGGTGAGCCGGCTGATCCGGGTGCGTTTCGGCATGGTGAATCTGCCGCCGCGTATCAAGCGCGGGCAAATGCTGGAACTGGAGTCCGCACAGGTAGCGGCGATATTAAAATGGGTGGGCTTGCCTGTACCTGAGCAATTGCCGCAAAACCGCCCGCAGGATAAAAAGCGTTAATTATCATGATGCTGGATTTTATTTTCTTTGAGGCGGATTTTCGCGACCGCTTTGTTGCCTATCTGAACAGTTTGCATCTCGCCAGCGAAGTACGCGAGGATCATTTCGGCTGGGTGGTAGCCGTGCCGGAAGCGCAGCTGACCGACGAGCTGATGAACGAACTGGAAGCGACTTACGAAGCCTTGCAGGACGAACAGATGCAGGTCACCGAACAGAGCGAAGGCGGCTTGGAGAAACATGTTGCCGGCTTTCGCGTCGACCTGCCAGACGGTCAGACGACGACCGTAGCCGTGCCGCCGGAACTGGCGAACCGGCTGATGGCGCATTTCAGTTTGGAAGAAATTCATACGCTATTTGCAACAGTGGCGCGTAGCGCATTGCAACCGTATAACGGCCCGATCTGCAAAATCTGATGAATGTCTGGGCCTTTGTTTCTATCGGTATCGGTGCGGCTGTCGGCGCATGGCTGCGCTGGGGACTGGGGCTGTGGCTGAATCCGGTGTTTCCGACTTTGCCCATGGGCACGCTGGCGGCCAATCTGCTGGGCGGCTATCTGATCGGGCTTTCCATCGCATTCTTCGCGCAGCAGCCGGGATTGTCGCCGGAATGGCGATTGCTGATTATTACCGGTTTCCTCGGCGGATTGACCACATTCTCGACCTTCTCAGCTGAGATATTTACCTTGTTATCCCGCCAGCAGTGGGGCTGGGGTGCGCTGTCAGTGAGCTTGCATCTGGCCGGATCGGTATTGATGACCGCGTTTGGGGTATGGACCTACAAAATATTGAAAGGGGGCTAACATGATGCAAATCTGTTTGCGCATATACGGTCGCGAAGGGCAGCATCATCAGGGTCATTTGCTCTCCGACTGGTTGTTGAGCAGCGCTCGCCAATTGGGCGTTGCCGGCGGGACAGTGCTGCGTGCCAGCGCCGGTTTCGGACGCCATGGTCTGCATGAGGATACCTTTTTCGAATTGGGCGGCGAGTTGCCGGTAATCGTCGAGCTGATATTGACCGAGGCGCAGGCCGAAACCGTATTGGCACTCTGTGCCGAACAGAAGCTGCATTTGTTCTATACGCAGTATCCGGTAACGGCAGGCGTAACCGGGTAATTAATGACGGGATTTGTCGACCAGTTAGTATTGTTTGTTGCATCGTTTGCAGCAAACTGGTTTTCAGCTTTATCTGGCGGCGGGGCAGGGCTGATACAGTTCCCCATGCTGATATTTCTGGGCTTGCCGTTTGCGGTGGCGCTGGCAACGCACAAGGTTGCCAGCGTCGCGCTGGGTCTGGGCGCCACCATGCGCTATCTGAAGAGCAGTCAGCTCGAGCGTCGTTTCTCCCTGATCATATTGGCTGCCGGTTTGCCGGGTGTGGTGTTGGGGGCAGGGGTGATACTAGCGATTCCACCCAAAATCGCCATGCTCCTGCTGGGCGTGCTGACCCTGGGACTCGGTATCTATTCGGTATTCAAGCCCAGACTGGGAATGGAATATGCGCCCCGCAACCAGTCCGGATCTGCGCTCGCTATCGGCATGCTGGGGTTGTTCGTGGTCGGGTTTCTGAATGGCTCGGTGACTTCCGGCACCGGGCTGTTTCTGACGGTATGGCTGATCCGCTATTTCGGGCTCGATTACCAGCGTGCCGTCGCCTATACTCTGGTATTGTGCGGTTTGCTGTGGAATGGCACGGGCGCGCTGGTGCTGGGTTATCTCGGGCACATAGCCTGGGGATGGATGCCCGCGCTGCTTGCCGGTTCGATACTCGGTGGCTATCTGGGCAGTCATGTCGCCATCAGCAAGGGTAACGTGTGGATCAAACGCTCGTTCGAAATCGTGACCATCTTGATAGGCTTGAAATTAATCTGGGGGTAAGCGCGTCGTGAATTTAACAGACAGTTTAATGCCATCGACGCTGGGCTGGCTGTGGCTGGTATTTGCTGCGGTGCTGGGTTGGACATTGCGTTCTGCGCCCTGGCCGGTGTTGCGCAAGCCCGGTATATTGAATCTGATGCTGGGCGCTTGTGTGCTGGTACTGGGTTTCTGGCAAATCAAGGCGGGCATACGCCCCGGGCTGAACCTGCATATACTCGGCGCAACCTTGCTGACGCTGCTGTTCGGCCCGTGGTTTGCACTGCTGGGTATGATGCTGGTATTGCTGCTCGCGACTTTCTGGGGCGGCGGCTGGCATGCCTTTGCACTCAATGCCCTGCTGATGGGCGTAGTGCCGGTCACGGTAAGCTGGTGGATATACCGGATTACGGATCGCTATCTGCCCAATCATCTGTTTATTTATATTTTTATCAACGCCTTTATGGGCGCCGGGCTGGCTGTAGCGTTGACCGGATTAGCGGCGACGCTGACGCTGGCAGCAATGGGCGACTACGCTTTCACCGATCTGGCGCATACCTATCTGCCCTATTTCCTGTTGATGGCCTGGTCGGAAGCCGTCACCACAGGCATGTTGATGACTATTCTGGTGGTATACCGCCCGCAATGGGTAGCGACGTTTGATGATAAACATTACATCGATAATAAATAAACTTTCTTTACAATAATTATTAAATAACTTTACAATATGTTTATTAGAACATTACAAAGTTAATGATGAAACCGGTTGTAACCAAACGTACTGAAATCATCCGCAGGTTTTTGCTGAATGGGATCAAGGCGAGCAATTCGCATTTATTTCATGATGCCATGGAGACCTTCGGGTTAAGTCGGCAAGCCGTGCATGGACATTTGGCGGCGCTGGTCGAGTCAGGCCAACTGACGGCAATCGGCAATACGCGTGCGCGTACCTACCGTATTGGTCCTGTGAGATTCCATAGCGATAATTTTTTGCTTAAAGGTTTGCAGGAAAGCGATGTTTATTATCGCGATTTCGGGTTTGTATTTAGTGATTTGCCGCGTGACCTGGAAAATATTTGTCATTACGGTTTTACCGAGATGCTGAATAATGCGATTGATCATTCTGGCGGTACTGCAGCCAGAATAGCGGTATATAGAACGACCGAGTCGATAACGATTGTGATTGAAGATGATGGCGAAGGTATTTTCAATCACATCGCTCGCATCATGGGTCTGAATGATCCCAGAGAGGCGATACTGGAATTAAGTAAAGGCAAACTGACAACGGACCCGGATAATCATTCCGGGCAGGGTATCTTTTTTACTTCTCGCGCTTTTGATACATTTCATATCGTTTCCGGTGATTTGAAATTCTTTCATGACGACGGCTTGGAAAACGATTATTTGGACCATAACAAAAGTGAGCATAAAGGTACGCAAGTATTTATGGAAATTGCCTTAAACAGTGGCAAAAATCTTAAATCGGTGTTCGACGATTTTACCGGTAGCGAAGAGGAAGATTTCGCCTTTAACAAGACCGTTGTTCCGGTAAAACTGGTGCTATATGAAGGCGAAAGCCTGATTTCCAGGTCGCAAGCCAAACGCATACTCAATCGAATTGAAAAGTTCAAAACTGTGATGTTAGATTTTCAGGATGTCGATTCCATAGGCCAGGCTTTCGCCGACGAAGTGTTTCGGGTTTTTGCACGAAAAAATCCGCATATCGTATTGACGCCTATCAACATGACGGAAGAAGTCAGGCGTATGGTGCAGGCTGCCAGTAGCAATCAGGATTAATCAATCTGTATATGACCGAAGCCACACTCAAACGCTACTGGCAACCATCCGCAATCAATTACCCCGAAGCCTTACCCGTATCAGCACGTCATCAGGAAATCAGCGCTGCCATACGGCTGCATCAGGCGGTTATCGTTTGCGGTGCGACCGGCTCTGGCAAAACCACGCAATTGCCGAAAATCTGTCTGGATGCCGGGCGCGGGCAGCTTGGGCGTATTGCCTGTACCCAGCCGCGG
This sequence comes from Sulfuriferula sp., assembly GCA_031291235.1. Classification (GTDB taxonomy): domain Bacteria; phylum Pseudomonadota; class Gammaproteobacteria; order Burkholderiales; family Sulfuriferulaceae; genus Sulfuriferula. The sequence continues at coordinate 68,501 of JARLJL010000024.1, read as the reverse complement.
CGTATCGCGGCGCGTACGGTGGCGTCGCGAGTTGCGCAGGAGCTGGGCACGCGGGTGGGCGAGGGGGTCGGCTACAAGGTGCGGTTCAGCGATCAGGTGCGCGCCGACAGCGTGATCAAGGTGCTGACCGACGGCATGCTGCTGGCGGAAACCACCGGTAACCGCGATCTGCGCGAATACGACACCATCATCATCGACGAGGCGCACGAGCGCAGCCTGAATATCGATTTTCTGCTGGGTTATCTGCGCCAGCTCATGGCGCGACGTCCCGAGTTGAAGGTCATCATTACCTCCGCGACCATAGATGCGGATCGTTTTTCCAGACATTTTAACAATGCGCCGGTCATCGAAGTGTCGGGGCGGACCTATCCGGTGGAAATCCGCTATCGGCCGATACTCGCGCCGGAGCGTGCCGAAGACGGGCAGAAAGCGCGGGAGACAGATGAAGAACGCGTCACCCAGGCCATACTGGATGCAACCGATGAACTGGTGCGTCTGGGCGAGGGCGATATATTGGTATTCCTGCCCGGCGAACGCGAGATTCGCGATACTGCCGAAGCCTTGCGCAAGCATCATCCGCCGCACACGGAAATACTGCCGCTGTTTGCGCGGCTGTCGGTCAAGGAGCAGGAGTGCATCTTCCAGCCGACCAACGCGCGGCGCATCGTGTTGGCGACCAATGTCGCGGAAACATCGCTTACCGTGCCGGGGATACGTTATGTGATCGACCCCGGTTATGCGCGGATATTGCGCTATTCGGCGCGCAACAAGGTAGATCAGTTGCTGACCGAGCCGGTGTCGCAGGCTTCCGCCAATCAGCGTTCCGGCCGCTGCGGGCGGGTCGCGGCCGGGGTGTGCATCCGTCTGTATGCCGAACAGGAATATGCGGCGCGACCGGAATATACCGACCCTGAAATTTTGCGCACCTCGCTGGCCGGCGTGATCTTGCGCATGTCGGCATTGCGTCTGGGGCAGCCTGCCGATTTTCCGTTTCTGGATGCGCCGGCGCCGCGCTTGATTGCGGATGGCTATCAGTTGCTGGAGGAGTTGAATGCGGTAGACGGTACCCGGCGGTTGACGGCGATAGGCAAGCAATTGGCAAAATTGCCGCTGGATCCGAAAATCGGACGGGTGTTGTTGGCGGCGCAGCAGTACGGCTGCTTGCGCGAAGCGTTGATCCTGTGCGCGGCGCTGTCGGTGCAGGACCCGCGCGAGCGTCCTGCGGCGCAGGCTGGCGCAGCGGACGACCGCCATCGCGCGTTTGCCGACGAGGCTTCCGATTTTGCCGGGCTGCTGAAGTTATGGGAATTCTACGACGAGGCGTTGCGCCATAAGAAATCCAATCGCAAGTTGCAGGAAGACTGTCGCGAGCATTTTCTCAATCCGACCCGGTTGCGGGAGTGGCGCGAGGTACACGGGCAGCTGGCGACGACTGCCTCCGAACTCGGTTTGGTCGAGAATGCCGAGCCGGCCAATTACGAGGCCATACACAAAGCTTTGCTGACCGGTTTTCTCGGCAATATCGGCGTGAAAATGGACGAAGGTGGCTTCCAGGGCGCGCGCGGCATCAAGTTTTACGTGCACCCCGGCTCGGCGCTGGCGAAGAAACCGCCGAAATGGGTGATGGCCGCCGAGTTGATCGAGACTACGCGGCTGTATGCACGCACGGCGGCGAAAATAGAACCGGAATGGCTGGAAAGCATCGCGGCGCATTTGCTGAAACGCAACTATTTCGATCCGCACTGGCAGAAGAAAAATGCGCAAGTGAGCGCCTTCGAACAAGTGCAATTGTTCGGCCTGATTATCATCCCGCGGCGCAGTGTGCATTACGGCGCGATCGACCCGGTCGAGAGCCGCCGCATTTTTATCCGTTCGGCGCTGGTGGCGGGCGAGTTCGAAACGCGGGCGGCATTCTTTGCCCATAACCAGCAATTGCTGGCAGAGGTGAGCGAGCTGGAACACAAGGCGCGGCGGCAGGATGTGCTGGTGGATGAAGAGCGGCTGTTTGCATTTTTCGATGCGCGTATTCCGGCAGATATCGTCAATGGCAGCGGTTTCGAGCGCTGGCGGCGCGAGGCGGAACGGACAAATCCGCGCCTGCTGTATTTAAGCCGCGACGACGTGATGCGGCACGACGCCGGCAGCATTACCGAAGACTGGTTCCCGCAGGCTTTGCAGTGGGATGGGCTGAGCCTGCCGCTGCAATACCGATTTGAGCCAGGACATGTGCTGGACGGGGTGACGGTCACGCTTCCTCTGGCGTTGCTGAACGCCGTACCAGCCTGGCGCTTCGACTGGCTGGTGCCGGGCATGCTGCGAGAAAAACTGAGCTGGTATGTCAAGTCGTTGCCCAAGCATTTGCGTCGGGTGTTCGTGCCGGTGCCGGATACGGTTACCGCAGCGATGACCGTGCTGACACCGACTTCGTCGTTGACTGAAGCGCTGGCTGCCTGGCTGGGTAAGCGCAGCAATCTGAAAATAGTGGCTGGCGACTGGCACGATGCGCCGCCGCTGCATTTGCAGATGAATTTCCGTGTGGTCGATGAACGCGGGCAGGAGCTGGGCATGAGCCGCGATTTGCAGGCCTTGCGCCAGCAGTTGGGCGAAGCGGCGCAGCTGACCTTTAGCGCACCGGATAATACCTTCGAGCAAAGCGGTTTCAAGCGCTGGGATTTTGGCGATGTGCCGGAATCGCTGCCGTTTACCCGCGCCGGCCAGTCGGTCACCGGCTATCCGGCGATCATCGACGAGCAGGACAGCGTGGCATTGCGCCTGCTGGATACGGCTGCCGCAGCCGAGCGTGCGCACCGCCACGGCGTAGTGCGGCTGTGCCGGTTGAATCTGGTCGAGCAGTTCAAATATCTGGAAAAAAACATCCCCGATTTTACGCGGCTGGCCCTCGCTTACCGCCAGTTCGGCGATGCCGACAAGTTGCGCGAGGCGTTGCTGGCGGCTATCGCTGAACGTGCGTGTCTTGGCGACGAGCCGTTGCCGCGTACTGCCGCGCAATTCGACGCGCAACTGGTCCGGGCGCGGGCGCGTATCAAACCCGTTGCCGATGCCTTGACGCGTATCGTCGCGCAAGTGCTGGCCTTGCATCAGGCTTTGCAGCCCAGACTGAAAACGCCGTGGCCGCATGTGACCAAGGATGTCGCCGCGCAATTGCAGCAACTGGTTTACCCCAACTTCATTACGGCGACGCCCTGGCTGCGCCTGCAGCATCTGCCGCGTTACCTGCAAGGCATACAGCAGCGGCTGGACAAGCTGCCGGACAGGCTGGCGCAAGACCAGCAGCATACGACCACCCTGACCACGCTGTCCGCACAATGGCAGGCGCGCGAACTGAAACACCACAAGGCAGGCGTGGGCGACCCGCAACTGGAGGAATTTCGCTGGCAACTGGAAGAACTGCGCATTTCCCTGTTTGCGCAACAATTAAAAACGCCGCAACCGGTGTCGATCAAGCGTTTGCAGAAGATGTGGGAGTCGGTGCTGGGGTAGGGTATGCGTAGCAGACGCGCCTATGGTTTTAGTTAGTAAGCGTGTGTTCTCTATTTTGAACGAAATTTTCAAATAGCTTTAATAAGCAGCTTCATATAAACGGCATGCTTGTTTATTTGGCTGATCTCTGGAACAAGCCGAATTTCTTGTTGACCGTATCTACTACGATGACATCATCAAAAAATAAGCCATTGCCGATAATGGAAACATCTCCGCCTGGATAAGGAATAGCAGTTTGCACTTCCTTTAATTGCTCCCATTGCCCGGCAATATATATTTTTTTGTCAACTTCACCACGCAATACGGTCATTTGCTTTCCCCATGATGGTGCGACAAACCGCTTGACGGTGGGGTTGCCCGTGTTGAGGCCGGTGATTTGTTGCCATAAAGGAGGCGGGGTAATCAATTCAGCCATGCTGCTGCCGGTATCGAAGATGACGAGCTCCTCTACATCGTCAATTTTGATAGGTAGCAGTATTTTACCTTTCATACCTTGATAGGTTTCCTGATAAGTCATGAAATGATCTGGGTATGGCGTCATGATGTTGTCCAGCAATTTACGGGACAATATGTAAATATGCTGGTTCTTGTAATCTATAGCAAATCCGGCACCGGCATTTGCAAAAAAGTCCATACCCAGTGTGCCGATTTCCGGCACACTATCTGCCGCCTCAGGCGATGAATCGGCCTGTTCGCCAAAGTTTTTTAACAACTCAAACTTGACCGTGTTTTGAAATGGACCATCAAATTGCAACATTAAACTGGACAGCGGCCGATCAGTCGAAGCATACAGCGCTGCAGGTAATTGATCGTGTGCCGAGATTTCGTATAGCAGGCTCATATTTGCGCCGGTATCCAATTGGAACACCATGTGCTGGAACCTGGTGTCGGTATCGGGCAGTTTTGCGCTGACCATCATTGCTGCACGGTCCATGATTTCGTCATTTGGCAACTTGAGGGATTCCCATGTAAATTTGAACCAAGGCGCCTGTGATAAAACTGTATTTATGGTGTTGTATGAAGTATCTGCCATAGGTGTTCCAGTTTGTGAAGTTTGGAATGGCGGCAACAATTCTGCATAGGCTACGACATAAAAGCACGTTGCCAATAACCACATAATGTTGAGGAAACGTTTGCTCACGAGAGGGGATCCTGAATTTCGTAAAATATCTTTGTATCTTTATGTTGATAATGGCGGGTTTTTATGACCGCGGCATGTAAATTTTGTGAATTGTGATGTAGGTATTTGGTTTGTGTTTATATGGGATTATTGCTGTGGTGTTAAAAATTGGTTGTGTGGTTTGCCGGGTGACTGGGCAAGCGTGGGTTGAGATATTACAGGGGATAGATGATTTGCAATTGATGTCGATCTGGCGTTTGCAGAAGATGTGGGAGTCGGTGCTGGGGTGACGGATATGTCGGGACAATAAAAAAGCCGCAGCAAGCTGCGGCTTTTTTGTTTGTTGCTTGTTGCTTAGTTCATGATTTCGATTTCTACGCGACGGTTTTCTGCGCGGCCAGCTTTGGTCTTGTTGCTGGCGATCGGTTTGGTTTCGCCATAACCTTTGGTGGTCATGCGGCTGGCTGCAATGCCTTTGGATTCCATGTATTTCTTGACGGTTTCGGCACGCTTTTCAGACAGTTTCATGTTGTATTTGGGCGAACCGATGCTGTCGGTATGGCCGGAGATTTCAACATTGATGTCTGGGTACTGGGTCAGCGTTTTGACGTTTTCGTCAAGCTTCATTTTGCCGGTAGGGCGCAAGGTAGCCTTGTTGAAATCGAAGTTGGTGCCTTCCAGTACGATCTTGGTGTGTGCGGCAGGGCGGGCAACTTCAGGCTGTGGTGCAGGCGCTGGTTCTGGAGCCGGGGCCGGTGCAACGTAAGGCGCAGGTGCCGGGGCTGGTTCTGGAGCCGGTGCAACAGGTGCTGCTCCCAACGGGATGACCAGACCAGCGCTGACTATCCAGTCGCCGGGGTTGATGCCAGGGTTGGAGCCGACATTGTCGGTGTAGCGATAGCGCACGTCGGAACGGAAACCTACGCCGTTAAACATTTTCATGAAACCGACACCGGCGTTGGCCGCAAAGTTGGTTTCGTTTAAACCGGTAGCACGGCTGTTCAAGCCGCCGATACCTGCAACCAGGTAGGGAGCGAAATCGGGGTTGCGATTGAAGAAATACAGCGCGTCTACGCTCAGGCCCACGTTGTCCAGCGAACCGGAATTACCCGAACCGGCCTTGTGGCTGTGCGATGCATAATTGGCATTCAGTTCCAGGTTGAAGCTTTCGGATACAGGCTTGCCGAGGGCGACGCCGAAACCGAACGCGTCATCAACACCCCAGTCGCTATCGGCGAAGGTGTAATTGACGTTAGGTGCAAGGTAGATGCGGGTATCCATGTCGGCTGCAACGGCTTGACCAGCCATCAGTGCGCAGGAAATTGCGACCAGATTACGTAAGGTACGGGACATATTATTCTCCTATTGGTTACAAAAAGACGTTGTCATTGTTCTTACAACGGTAAAGATCAATTTAGCACAACTCTAAGCGTTCGCCTAAGCATAGAATTGTTAAATTTATGTTTGTTCCGTACTTTATTCATTAATTGTTGCTTTTTTGCTACTTTTCGGCCTGAATGCCTGTATTACTTCCGGATTGGTCTCCATATACGCGCCGCCGATCAGGTCGACGCAATACGGAATTGCGGCAAAGACGCCGTCCAGCGTTTCGGCTATGGCTTTGGGTTGGCCCGGCAAGTTGATAATCAGGCTGTTGCCGCGTACTACGCCGACCTGACGCGACAGGATGGCGGTGGGGACGTATTTCAGGCTGACTGCACGCATGGCTTCGCCGAAGCCGGGCAGGACCTTGTCGGCTACGGCCAGAGTGGCTTCCGGCGTCACATCGCGCGGCGCGGGGCCGGTGCCGCCGGTAGTCAGGATGAGGTCGCAGCGACTATTGTCTGCCAGGGATTTCAGGGTTTCTTCGATTAACACCTGTTCGTCCGGGATCAGTCGGGTTTCAAATTCGCATGGATTGAGCAATGCGCCTTGCAACCAGGATTGCAGGGCGGGGATGCCCTTGTCTTCATATACGCCGCTGGAAGCGCGATCGGAGATGGAAACGATGCCGATTTTAGCGATGTCCACAGCGGCCTCAGAATGGCAAATGCAGGCCGGGTGCCGCTTCGTTGAATACACGCCGAAAATCGGCCTGGATATGCGCCAGCCCGGCCGCGGTATCGGCTTCGAAACGCAGCACGATGACCGGCGTGGTGTTGGATGGGCGCGCCAGCCCGAAACCGTCGGCGTATTCGACACGCAGACCGTCCAGCTTGATGATGTTTTGCGCGTTGGAGAATGTGGCCGAGTTTTGCAATTTGTTCATGAGCTTGTAGTGCTCGCCTTCAGGCAAGGTGATATTGAGTTCCGGCGTGTTGACGGTGTCGGGCAAGCTGTGCAGCGTGGTGTTGATGTCGGCTTGCCGGCTCAGGTATTCCAGCAGCCGGGCGCCTGCGTAGAGACCATCGTCGAAACCGTACCAGCGTTCCTTGAAAAAGATATGCCCCGACATTTCACCTGCCAGCAGCGCGCCGGTTTCCTTCATTTTGGCTTTGATGAAACTGTGCCCTGTCTTCCACAAGAGCGGACGGCCGCCGCGCGCACGTATCCAGTCGAACAGGTTGCGGGTGGATTTGACGTCGAAAATGATTTCGGCACCAGGGTTGCGCGACAGCACGTCGTCGGCGAACAGCATGAGCTGGCGGTCGGGGAATATGATGGTGCCGTCCTTGGTAACGACGCCCAATCGATCGCCGTCGCCGTCGAAGGCCAAGCCGATTTCGGCATCGCTGGTTTTGAGGCGGGCGATCAGGTCGACCAGATTCTTGGGCTGCGATGGGTCGGGATGATGGTTGGGGAAGTTGCCGTCTACCTCGCAGAACATTTCCTCCACTTCGCAACCCAGTCGGCGATAAAGCTCGGGCCCGAACGCGCCGGGTACGCCATTGCCGGCATCGACGATGATTGTCATGGGGCGGGCCAGTTTGACGTCGCCGGCAATGCGATTCAGGTATTCAGGCGCTATGTCGTGCTCGCTGTAACTGCCGTCGCCGTGAGTTAGATTGTTGTTTTCTATGCGCAGGCGCAACGCCTGTATGCTGTCGCCGGACAGGGTTTCGCCGGCGATGACCATTTTGAGGCCGTTGTAATCCGGCGGGTTGTGCGAGCCGGTCACCATGACTGCGCAATTCGTGTTGAGCTGGTAGGCGGCAAAATAGGTCATGGGCGTGGCGACCATGCCGAGATCAATGACGTCAATGCCGGATTTACGGATGCCGCGCGCCAACGCAGCGGCGAGCTCGGGGCCGGACAGCCGGCCGTCGCGACCGATGCAAATAGCCGTTTGCTGACGTGCCGCCGCTTCGGAGCCCAGTGCATGGCCGACAGCTTCCACGATTTCGGGCGTTAGGGTTTTGCCGACGATGCCGCGTATGTCGTAGGCTTTAAAGATTTCTTGAGGCGGATTTTGCACCATGAGCTCCCGGTTGCGTAAGGTGAATGTTTGCTTGAAGTTTAAAGCCGAAATATGACAGCAAGCATACCTGTAACCGCCAAGCTGGACAAGGCGTTAGCGGTAGTTTTGCAGGTAATTCAGGACGCGTTTCGGCAGCCAGTCGGCATTGCCGGGGAAGGGGCCGCTGTGAAAACCGACATGCCCCCCTTGCTCGGGGAACTGCAGTGTGACGGCAGGAGATACTTCGTTTTTCGACGGTAACGCGCTGCGCGGCAGAAACGGATCGTTCTTGGCATTGAGAATAAGCGTGGGTACGCTGATACGGATGAGGCCGGGCTTGCTGGAGGCGTTCAGCCAATATTCGTCGGCGTTGGCGTAGCCGTGCAACGGGGCGGTGACGACATCGTCGAATTCGCGCAAGGTGGTTGCAGCGCGTACGCGGCCGGCATCGAACAAGCCGGGGAAGCGCTCGAGTTTTTGCAGCGCCGTCTGTTTAAGCGTCGACAGGAAATGGCGGGTATAAAACAGCTGGTTGAAACCGCGGTCGAGGGCGTTGCCGGCAGCAGTCAGATCCAGCGGCGCGGAGATGGCGACGGCGGCCTGGATGATGCCGTTTGCGGCTGTGCCTTGTTCGCCCAGCCATTTCAGCAAGGCGTTGCCGCCGAGCGAAACGCCCACGGCATAGATAGTGGCGTCAGGCGCTTGCGCGCGCAGGCGACGCAATATGTAGTCGATTTCGGCACTGTCGCCGGCAAAATAGGCGCGCGGCAGCCGATTGGGTTCGCCCGAGCAGCCGCGAAAATGCACAACGACGCCGCGCCAGCCGCGTTGCAGTACCTGTTTCATCAGCGCCAGCGCATAAAATCCGCGGGAATGGCCTTCCAGTCCGTGAAACAGCACGACCAGCGGCGCATCGGCGGCATTGTCCGCCCAATCCAGATCGAGAAAGTCGCCGTCCGGCAGCTCCCAGCGTTCGCGACGATAGCGTATGGCGGGCTTGTCCGCAAAAAAATAGGGGAACAGCGTTTGCAAATTGCCGCCGGGTAGCCAGCTTGGGGCGCGGTATTCGTGTTGGGGGCTGCTTGAGTCGGGCATTAACTTGGGTAATCGGGCGATGTCGTGCGTGCCAGTATAGCAAAGAGTTGAAAAACGAGCAGAATACCGGCTGGTGCGAGTAAAATGTTGCAGATGGGCAGCGCTACGATTAAGGATTTGTTTTGACGATACGTATTCTGGGCATAGATCCGGGTTTGCGCGTGACCGGATTCGGCGTGATAGACAAAATCGGCAATCGGCTGGTGTATGTTACCAGCGGTTGTATCAAAAGCGGCGAGGGCGAGTTGCCGCAGCGGCTGGGCGTCATCTTGGCCGGTCTGGGCGAGGTGATCGGCTGCAACCAGCCGCAGCAGGTCGCCGTGGAAAAAGTGTTCGTCAACGTCAATCCGCAATCCACATTGCTGCTTGGTCAGGCGCGCGGTGCGGCGATCTGCGCGGCAGTATTGCAGCATCTGCCGGTAGCTGAATATACGGCATTGCAAGTCAAGCAGGCGGTGGTAGGGAACGGGCATGCTGCCAAGGAGCAGGTGCAGGAAATGGTTAAAAGGCTATTGAATTTAGCCGGCACTCCCAGCCCCGATGCGGCCGATGCGCTGGCTTGTGCGATTTGTCATGCGCATGGCGGGCAAGGGTTGGGCGCATTGGCAACAGCGGGATATCGTGTCAAAAATGGACGGCTGATAGGATGAAAGCATGATAGGCAGAATTACCGGGGTATTGATAGAAAAGCATCCGCCGCAAATCGTGGTGGATGCCGGCGGTGTGGGATACGAGATCGACGTGCCGATGAGCACGTTTTACCATCTGCCGGTGCTGGGCGAGCGCGTCGCGCTGCATACACATCTGGTGGTGCGCGAGGATGCGCAGCTGCTCTACGGTTTCGGTAGCGAAGCGGAGCGCGCGAGTTTCCGCCAATTGATCAAAATTACCGGTGTCGGCGCCAAAATGGCGCTGGCTGTGCTGTCAGGCTTGAGTGCATCCGATCTGGCGCAGGCTGTGGTGATGCAGGATGTCGCACGATTGACGACTATACCTGGAATAGGCAAGAAAACGGCCGAACGTCTGTTGTTGGAGCTGAAAGGCAAGATCGCGGATGCACTGCCGACGGCCGGTACGGCAAATGTCGGCGCGCAGGTTAACGGCGATGTGCTGAATGCGTTGCTGGCTTTGGGCTATAACGAGCGCGAGGCGGCCAGTGCGGTGCGTCAGATTGCCGTCAGCGATAGTGTGGAAGATGGCATCCGGCTGGCTCTGAAATGGTTGTCGAAATCATGATAGAAACCGATCGCCTGATAGCGCCTGCAGCGCAAAATGTAGTTGAAGAGCAGATAGAACGGGCATTGCGCCCCAAGCAGCTGTCGGAATATGTGGGGCAGGAGAAAGCACGCGGCCAGCTGTCGATTTTTATTGAGGCGGCGCGCAAGCGCAGCGAATCGCTGGATCATGTGTTGTTGTTCGGCCCGCCGGGTCTGGGTAAAACCACGCTGGCGCATATTATTGCGCGCGAAATGGGCGTCAACCTGCGCCAGACGTCCGGTCCGGTGCTGGAGCGCGCGGGCGATCTGGCGGCATTGCTGACCAATCTCGAGCCGAACGATGTACTGTTTATCGATGAGATACACAGGCTGAGCCCGGTGGTGGAGGAGATACTCTACCCCGCGCTGGAGGATTTTCAGCTCGATATCATGATCGGCGAAGGGCCGGCAGCGCGTTCGGTAAAGCTGGATTTGCCGCCGTTTACGCTGGTGGGAGCGACGACGCGCGCAGGGATGCTGACCAATCCGCTGCGCGATCGCTTCGGTATTGTGGCGCGGCTGGAGTTTTATACTGCGGAAGAATTGACGCGCATTGTGACGCGTTCTGCGCAGTTGCTGGAAATGAGTATCGTGGACGACGGCGCTTTCGAGATCGCGCGGCGCTCGCGCGGTACGCCGCGCATTGCCAACCGGCTGTTGCGGCGGGTACGCGATTTTGCCGAGGTGCGCGCTGACGGGCGGGTCACCCGGACGGTGGCAGACGACGCATTGCAGATGCTGGATGTCGATCATGCCGGTCTGGATGTGATGGACAGAAAGCTGTTGAGCGCAGTGCTGGAGAAATTCGACGGCGGGCCGGTGGGGCTGGATAACCTGGCCGCTGCCATAGGCGAGTCGCGCGATACGATTGAGGACGTGCTGGAGCCGTATCTGATACAGCAGGGTTATTTGCAGCGCACGCCGCGCGGACGGATGGCAACGTTGATGGCGTACCGGCATTTCGGGCTGAATGTGCCGGGCAAGGTCGACTTGTGGGATGAGCGCGATGCTTGATGCGGAATTTATTTGGCAGGTGCGGGTCTACTATGAAGATACCGATGCTGCCGGTGTGGTTTATTACGCCAATTATCTGAAATTCATGGAGCGCGCGCGTACCGAATGGTTGCGCGCGTTGGGGGTGGAGCAGCCGGCATTGCTGGACGAGCATGGCGTGGTGTTTGTGGTGCGCCATGTAACGGTGGATTATCTTAAGCCGGCGCGGTTTAACGACAGTCTTGCGGTGTCGACGCGGATTAAGCGCCTGAGTCAGGCACGTATTCGTTTTGCGCAGCATATACAGCGCGATTGCACGCTGGTGAGCAGTGAGATTGAGGTGGTTTGCGTCAACGCGGTGACATTTAAGCCTGTTAAAATACCGGATCATATTTTGCAACTTTTGGAATAAATATACAGTGGATATAGGTGTAAATCAGGATTTGTCGATGCTGGCCCTGCTTGCCAGCGCAAGTTTGACGGTTAAGCTGGTGATGGGGTTGCTGCTCGTCGCTTCATTCATGTCGTGGTGGTACATTTTTATTAAGATGTTCGCCGTCAAGCGTGCAGCAAAAATGGCGCAGGCGTTCGAGCAGGAATTCTGGAACGGCGCCGACTTGAATCAGCTGTATCAGCGCATATCGCGCGATCGCGATCGGTGCGGCGAGCTGGAACGTATTTTCGAAGCCGGGTTCCGTGAGTTCATGAAGCTGAAAAATCAGCCGGGAACGGATGCGGCAACCATGACCGAGAGTTCGCGGCGGGCGATGAAGGCGGCTTACCAGCGTGAAATGGATGCGCTGGAATCGCATTTGTCGTTTCTGGCAACGGTGGGGTCGGTCAGTCCGTATGTCGGTCTGTTCGGTACGGTGTGGGGCATCATGAATGCGTTTCGTGGTCTGGCCAATGTGGCGCAGGCGACGCTGGCGCATGTGGCGCCGGGCATCGCCGAAGCGCTGATCGCCACGGCGATGGGGCTGTTTGCCGCCATTCCTGCGGTAATTGCCTATAATCGTTATACCTACGATATCGATCGGTTGGCAACTCGGTTCGAAAGTTTTATGGAAGAATTTTCCAATATATTGCAGCGTCAGGCGCATAAAAAATGAATGCCCGCCGTCCGCGCAAGCAAATGAATCAAATCAACGTCGTGCCTTACATCGACGTGATGCTGGTGTTGCTGGTGATTTTTATGGTGACTGCGCCGATGATCAACCCGGGGCAGGTGGATTTGCCCAGCGTGGCAAAGACGCAAACGGTTGCCTTGCAGCCGCTGCAGGTGACGATACGCGCCGACGGCGAACTGCGCGTGCGTGATCAGTCGCATGCGGGTGACGAACAGACAGTGGATCAGCAAGGTTTGCTGGCGCTGATTCGGCAGAAACAGGCGGATAAGCCAGATCAACCCGTTGTCATCGCCGCGGATAAAAGCGTGCGATATGAGGCCGTAATGAAAGTGATGAGCCTGATGCAGCAAAACCAGGTAAAACGCGTAGGTTTGCTCGCCGCAGCCGGAGCAAATTAATGCATAGCGTGCCGACGCAGCCCGGACGTTTGCCGGCAGCCGCGCTGGCAATTCTGGTGCATTTGCTGTTTTTTGCATTGCTGGTGTATAGCGTGAATTGGAAAACACATGCGCCGGAACCGGTGATGGTGGAGTTATGGCAAGCACCGCCGCCAATATCGAATCAGCCGGCGCCGGTGCAAAAACCGCAGGTCGCGCCTGTTGCCAAACCGGAACCGGCAGTGCCCGATCCGGATATTGCGCTGGCCGAGCAGAAGCGGAAACTGAAGGAACAGCAAGCGCGAGCGGCAGAATTACTGGCGCAGCAGCAAGCCGAACAGAAGCTGGAACAGCAGAAAATTGAACAACAAAAGGCGGCGCAGCAGCAAGCGCTGGCACAGCAGAAGATAGAACAGCAGAAGATAGAACAGCAGAAGATTGCGCAGCAAAAAGTTGAACAGCAGAAAGTTGATCAACAGAAAAAACAGGCGGCGTTGCGTCAGTTGATAGCGCAGCAGGCGCAAAGCGAGATTAAAACAGAATCCGCGCGTGCGCTGAGCAACAGTCGTCAGGCTGCGCTGGCAAGCAAGCAAGCTGATGAGCAGTCCAGAATGAAGGCGGAGTATCAGGATAGAATCAAGGCGAAAATTCGCAGCAAGATTATTTTGCCCGATGGTTTGCAAGGCAATCCGCAAGCGCGGTTTGAGGTGTCGGTGCTGCCGACGGGGGATGTGATGCAGGTAAAATTATTGCATCCCAGCGGTCAGCCGGCCTATGACAATGCGGTAGAGCGTGCCATCCTTAAGGCGTCGCCATTGCCGATGCCGCCAGATCCGGCGCTGGTGGGCGAGTTCAGGGATCTGGATTTGAAATTTTCACCTAATGAAAATTAGGAACAGGTTTATATAGATGAAAAATAGCTGGAAATTGCGTTTGCATGGATTGGTATTGCTGTTGATGCTGCCGTTATGGGCGCATGCAGCCATGACCATAGAAATTATCGGCGGCGCCGCAAGCAAACTGCCTGTCGCTATCGCTCCGTTTGTCGGTGCCGGCGACACCTATCGCGTGATTACCGACGTGGTGGCGGCTGATCTGGCGCGCTCTGGCGAATTGAGCCTGGTGGATGTGTCCGATCTGAATCCGCCGTTAACCGATCCGGCCGATCCGCGTTTCAGCATAGCTCGCAAGCGCGGTGCCGAAGCAGCCGTGCTGGGGCAGATCACACCGCTTGCCAATGGGCAGATTGAGGTGCGTTTCCGTTTGATGGATGCGGTTAAGCAAACCCAGCTGGCGGGCTACAGCTATACGGCCAACGTCAGTCAGCTGCGTACGATAGCGCATAAAATTGCCGACGTGATTTATGAAAAATTGATCGGTGTGCCTGGCATATTTTCCACGCATATTGCTTACGTGATCAAGCAGGGCAAGCGTTATGAGTTGCAAGTGGCCGATGCCGACGGGCAAGGTGTGCAGACTGTATTGAAATCGGTCGAACCGCTGATTTCGCCGGCCTGGTCCCCGGACGGGAATAAAATCGCTTATGTGTCGTTCGAAAACAAAAAACCGGTGATCTATGTGCAGAACATGCTTACCGGCACGCGGCGGGTGCTGGCGAATTTCAAGGGCAGCAACAGTGCGCCGGCCTGGTCTCCTGACGGCAGCAAGATAGCCCTGGTGCTGACGCGCGACGACGGTTCCCAACTGTATGTCATGAACGCCGACGGTTCCGGGCTGAAACGCCTGACTTTCGGCGGGGGTATCGATACCGAGCCGGACTGGAGTCCGGATGGGCAATCATTGTTGTTCACCTCGGATCGCGGCGGCAGCCCACAGATTTACATGATGCCGGCGACTGGCGGCAGTGCAAAAAGAATGACGTTTGAGGGGCATTATAATGTGTCGCCGAACTGGAACCCCAACGGCAAAAGTTTTGCTTTCGTGCAACGCAGCGAAGGTAGATTCCGTATTGCTGTAATGGACATGGCGACTGGTCAGGTTCAGGTGTTGACCAATACCGACCTTGATGAATCGCCGAGTTTTGCCGCTAACGGCAAAATGATAGTTTACGCCACCGAAATCAACGGACGTGGCGTATTGGCAGCTGTTTCCTCTGATGGCAAAACGCAAGTACGTTTGTCGGATCGTGCGGGCGATATGCGTGAACCGGCTTGGGGACGTTGATGGCTTCTGCGTAATGCTCGAAGCCGTATATTTGTAGTACTTTTATTTTAAGGAGTGGGAAAATGAAAAAAACTGTATTGGGTCTGGTGATAGTCGGCATGCTGGCAGGATGTTCGTCGGTAGCAACCAAGCCTGCCCCGGTGGTAGATACTTCCGCGCAGGATGCTGCTGCGCGCGCTGCCGCAAAAGCTGCTGCTGACAAGGCTGCTGCCGAAGCTGCTGCACTGGAACGGGCTCGCTTGGCCAGTCAGGTTAATCCGTTGACCGATCCGTCCAATATTCTGTCGCATCGCAGCGTGTACTTCGATTTCGATAAGTACAATGTCAAGGATGACTTCCGTCCCATGATAGAAGCGCATGCAGCCTATTTGACTAGCCATAAAGATGCAAAAGTGACTGTTCAAGGCAATACCGATGATCGCGGCAGTCGTGAATATAACCTGGCATTGGGTCAACGTCGTGCCGATAGCGTGCGTAAGGCATTGAGCCTGTTGAATGTACCTGAGTCGCAAATGGAAGCTGTCAGCTTTGGCGAAGAAAAGCCTAAAGCAACCGGAGAAGATGAAGCAGCCTGGTCGCAGAATCGCCGTGCTGATATCGTTTATCAAGGCGAATAAGGTATGAGGATCAAGTCTGTTTCACGTCTGGTGCTGGGTTTGATATGGTTGGTTGCAGCATCGACGGCTTCGGCTATGGACGACGAAACTACCCGTCGTTTTGCCGATATTCAGCAACAGCTGAGTGTCATCAATCAGCGTTTAAGCGCCTTGGAGTCGCAACCTCAAGGTTCGGGGTTGCTGACTTTGCAGTCGCAGATCGATGCGCTCAAGGCTGAAGTGAGCCGTTTGCATGGACAGTTGGATGTGCAAACCCACGATATCGAAACGACACAGAAACGTCAGACAGACTTGTATCAGGATCTTGATACGCGTTTACGCAACATGGTCCACGATGATGCAGCAGCTGCATCCGCCTCCGCCTCAACGGCAGCGGCTGCAGCGCCGGCATCGACTGCAAAATCCGCAAATGCCGGCGAAGAACAGAGTTATCAGGCAGCACTGGCCTTGTTCAAGCAGGGCAATTATGCTGGTGCAATAACCGGCTTTAAACAGTTCGTCAAGACTTACCCCAATAGCGGTATGGCGCCAAGTGCGCAATACTGGATAGGCAATGCCTACTTCTCAACCAAGGATTTTAAAAATGCGCTGCTGACGCAGAAAAATCTGATCAGTACTTATCCGGCCAGCGCCAAGGTTCCCGATGCAATGCTGAATATGTCCAGTGCGCAGATAGAGTTGGGCGATATGAACGGTGCGCGCAAAACGCTGGAAACGCTGGTGTCGAAATATGCCGCTACGTCTGCTGCCGGATTGGCGAAGAAACGACTCGAGTTGCTCAAGTAATGCAAATACACGCTGCAACGTTACGCATTACCGAAATTTTTTATTCCATACAGGGCGAAACCAGCAGAGCAGGACTGCCGACGGTGTTCGTGCGTCTTACCGGCTGCCCGTTGCGTTGCGGCTACTGTGATACTGCCTATGCTTTTCATGGCGGCGAGTCGCTGGCCTTGCCCGATATTCTGCAGCGAGTGGCCGCCTACCAGCCGCAGTTTGTGACCGTGACCGGCGGCGAACCGCTGGCGCAAAAACATACCCTGGCTTTGCTGACCGCATTGTGCGATGTTGGGTATGACGTATCGCTGGAAACCAGCGGTGCACTGGATATCAGTGGAGTCGATGCTCGCGTATCGCGTATTGTCGATATCAAGACGCCGGGTTCGGGTGAGGTCGACAAGAACCGCTGGGAAAATCTCGCCCATCTGACCGCGCACGATGAGATCAAATTTGTGATCACCGACGAAGCCGATTATCAATGGGCGCGGCACACGTTGACCGAGCATGCGCTCGATCGGCAATGTCCTGTGCTGTTTTCCCCTGTGCATGGCGCTACGCCCACCGCGTTGGCAGAATGGATACTGCGGGATCGCCTGCCGGTGCGAATGCAGTTACAATTGCACAAAATTTTATGGAATGATGCGGCAGGCCGGTAATGAATGAAAACAAACATGCCATCGTGCTCCTCTCCGGGGGGCTGGATTCGGCAACAGTATTAGCGATTGCGCAACGTGACGGTTATATTTGCCATGCGTTGAGTTTCGATTACGGTCAGCGGCATTATGCCGAACTGGCGGCAGCAGAGCGTGTTGCTACTCAGCAGGGCGCAGCCGAGCACCGCGTGTTCAGGATGGATCTCGCCATGTTCGGCGGCTCGTCGCTGACCGATAGCGCGATTGCGGTTCCGGAACTGCCGAGCGACGGCATCCCATCTACCTATGTGCCTGCGCGCAATACCATCATGCTCTCCATCGCGCTGGCATGGGCAGAAGTCTTGAATAGCCGCGCGATTTTTATCGGCGTCAATGCGGTGGATTATTCCGGTTACCCGGATTGTCGTCCCGAATATATCGCTGCTTTTGAACGCATGGCCAATCTCGCGACCAAGGTGGGCGTGGAGGGACTGGATCTGCATATTCACGCGCCGTTGCTGAAGTTGTCCAAGGCTGAAATCATACAGCAGGGGACGGCACTGGGAGTGGATTACGCAGCCACGGTATCGTGTTATCAGGCCGATGCCGAAGGCCGCGCTTGCGGTGTGTGCGATTCCTGCCGCTTGCGTGCGCAGGGGTTTCAGCAGGCAGGTGTTCCCGATCCGACGCGGTATCGCCCGGTATAATTAGTATAAATAGCTCATTGTTATTTTTTGTTGTTAAATCATAATTAAAAAGTTGTAATATCGTGCCGGATTTTAACCCTGCTTAAAGTTCAGGTCATGCCGTTTTAATAAATTCAGTGGAGACTCCCTATGTTGTTTAATAGCTTTGCGCATGCGCAGTCCGTGTTGTTGTGGACGACATTCGGCCTTGCTGTAGTGTTGGGCCTGGTCGCTAATAAAACCAATTTCTGTACCATGGGCGCCGTATCGGATTGGGTCAATATGGGCGATTTGGGGCGTATGCGTGCATGGATGCTCGCTATCGCCGTTGCCATGTTAGGTGTATCGGTGCTGGAGTATTTCGGATTGGCCGATCTTGACGCTTCCTTCCCTCCCTATCGCGGTGCGCAACTGATCTGGGCGGAAAACATTTTCGGTGGCGTGCTGTTCGGTATCGGCATGACATTCGCTTCGGGCTGCGGCAACAAGACGTTGATTCGCATCGGCGGCGGCAATCTGAAATCCGTCGTAGTGCTGCTGATTATTGCGGTGATCGCATATTTTATGGTGAACCCGTTCCCCGGTAGCGACAAGACGCTGTTTACCGTGCTGTTTAACGGCTGGCTTCGTCCTTTGGCGGTGAATCTCGGCAGCCATCAGGATCTGGCATCGTTTCTGGTAAGCGATGCCAGCCTGAAGCAGGCGCGACTGGTGCTGGGCGTATTAGTCGCGCTGGCTATTGCCGTGTTTGTGTTCAAGTCTGCCGATTTCCGCAGCAACCGCGATAACATCATCGGCGGCCTGGTCGTCGGCCTTACCGTATTGGGCGCCTGGTATGTCAGCAGCACGATCAATATCAAGGTGGACGGTACCAACTACACCTTGCAAAGCTATGTGCAACAATGGGATTTCCTGGCTGGCGATAATGATGTCAAACCTGCCGACAGTCGTCCACTGAGCCCGCAGTCGTTTACCTTTATTAACCCTATGGGTCAAACGTTAGGTTATGCGATGGGTAAATTCGACGGCACCTTGCTGACTTTCGGCGTGATGGCGCTGGCAGGCGTTATTGTCGGTTCATTCTTGTGGTCATTGTTGAGCCGGAATTTTCGCATCGAATGGTTCGCCTCTTTTGCCGATTTCCGCAACCATGTTTTTGGGGCGGTGTTGATGGGTTTCGGCGGCGTTCTGGCGATGGGTTGTACCATAGGGCAGGGTATTACCGGTATGTCCACGCTTGCATTAGGCTCGTTCCTGGCGCTGATCAGTATCGTTTTCGGTAGCGCCATGACTATGCGCGTGCAATATTACAAACTGGTTTACGAAGCTGATGCAAGTTTCGTCAAGGCGATGCTGAGCAGTCTGGTTGATTTCAAATTGCTGCCATCGGCAATGCGCCGTCTGGAAGCTGTCTAATCGGTGGCACCGGCTTGTCTGCTGCCGCGGATCGGCCGGTTGCCATCGCTTAATTTCTGCTGATATTGCGATTCAGGAAGCGGTCGAGCTGATTGGCAAAGGCTTTTCTGTCGCTTGCTGAAAATGCAGCCGGTCCGCCGGTTTCTATCCCACTGTCGCGTAATTCTGCCATGAAGTTGCGCATGTTTAGCGCTGCCTGCATGTTTTCGCGAGTATAAAATTCCCCTCTGGGGTTAAGTGCGTGACCACCCTTGTCTATTGCGCTGGCAGCCAGCGGGATATCGGCGGTAATCACCAGATCGCCTGCCTGCATTTTCGATACGATTTCATCGTCGGCTACGTCAAAGCCGTGCGGTACCTGCAGTGCACGGATATATGCCGACGGCGGCGTACGCAACAGCTTGTTGGCAACCAGCGTCATGGGGATGCGCATGCGTTCTGCAGCGCGAAACAGAATGTCCTTGATAACGCCGGGACAAGCATCGCCATCCACCCAGATCTGCATTAGCCGATATCCAGATGGCCGACCTTGACCAGTATCGTGCAGCCATGATCGCTATAAGGCTGATGCACGCTCAGATGCGGGCTACGCAGCCATGTACCCTGGCTGTAATCGCCGTGTTCATCCTGAAACATGCCGTCGAGTACCAGTATTTCCTCCCCGCCATAATGCCGGTGCGCCTGAAATTTCGTGCCGGGTTGCCAGCGTACCAGCGCGGTATGCTCTCCCCCGTATTCGCTCAGCGGCATGACGCTCAAGCCCTCCACCAGTCCGGGTAACCAGGTTGTTTCCCGTGTATGTACGACAACGCGTTGTCCGTCGTCTGCCGGCAGATAACGCAGTTTTACAAACAGCGTGCATCCCGTATCGCTGTACGGGGTATGGCCTGATCCTGGCGGATTTCTGATATAGGTGCCGGTAGGGTAGACGCCGAATTCATCCTGAAACACGCCGTCCAGAACGAAAATCTCTTCGCCATGCGGATGGGTGTGAGCGCTAAACCCGGCCCCGGGTGCATAGCGTACGATGGATGTTGCCCGAGCTTGTTCGGCGCCATTGCGTTCCAACAGACGGCGTTCAACGCCGGGTAGCGGAGACGGTACCCAGGGCAACTCAACCGGATCGATATGTACGCTAAGCGCGTGATCGGCATTGATAATCATGGCTGTGCGGTCGTTTCATTGCTGCTAACGGCTGTTGTATTTCTGCTGGAAATGGATGCATTACCGACTAGCCAGTGCAATATGCCTGCAATTAGCAAGGCGGCAAGTATCAGCCCGTAGTGCAGGGGATCGAAGTTTTCGATCAGATTTTGTTGTCCGCCGGCGATCTGGACAGGTCGACGATGATCTGCCGCAATAGGGTAATGATGACGACCTCGATGAAAACCCTGACTTGAAAAATGCCGTTTTGCAGGTAACTGGTCTCGGCTGAAATCAGGCTGGATAAGGTCCATACCAGAAACAGGGTGCCCAGCGATTGCAGAAAGCCTCTGACCAAATGTCCGCTGACCACCGCATTGATGACTTCCACGCTGAATTGCCAGATCACCATCAGGCTGGCAATGACGAGCGCAATGGCAAGTGCTATATGTAACAGCTTGTTAAAGTGGGAGAGGAGCAGTATTAATCGGTTCTCGAACATTTGGCACCGCAGGTGGATTCAATGCTTGCAAAATACACTACGGCAGGCTGATGAGCAATTTCAGTTTATGTCGATTTCTCGTATAAAAACCATGATAATGAAATGGTTACTGCGGGTGGGCTGTAAAATTTAGTACGATTGTACATTATAAATAGTTTGTAAGTATGTATTTATAAACGTACAATTTATGCGTTGTGTTGCCTAGGTTGATATGTTTTTTGTTTTAATTAATTACGCATATTTATAATTATTGTGTCTTTCTATCCAGGCAGAGCATGCAATTAGATAATAAAACATTAACGACAGAACAAGTTCGGACTCAGGTTATCCTGGATAAAACCCCATCCCTGGTATTCATGATGGAACCGGGTTCGCTGCGCTTTACGTTTGTTAACCGTAGCCTGATGAAGGTCTTGGATTATACCTGGGATGAAATGCTGAGCATGTCGGCAGACCAGCTTAATCCGGCTTTTTCACATCAGTATTGTCAGCAGATTCTGGCGCCTTTATTGAGCGGGGTACAGTCGACAGTTGATTTTGAAATGACGTTTTTTTGCAAGAATAAGGCAGAAATACCGGTAGCCATATTCCTGCGCGTTGTCGAGTTGGACGATCGACAGTTTTTATTGGCGATCGCTCAGGATATCACCGTCAGAAAGGAACAAGAGCTTCACATTGCCCGGTTGACCAATTTTTACAAAGCGCTGAGCGAAGTCAATCAGGCAATTCTGCGCCTGCAAAATGAAGCGGAGTTGTTGCCGTTGGTATGCAAAATGGCAGTCGATTTCGGCGGCATGGCGCTGGCCTGGGCGGGTCAGGTATATGAAATTCAGGGGGTGATTAAACCGGTCGCTAAATATGGGGTCGGTCAATCCTATCTCGATGAAATAGCAATTTCCATCAGCGAGAATGATGTCTCCGGCAGAGGCCCGATAGGAGTTGCATTTCGTGAGCGACGCATAGTTATCGTCAACGATTATCAGCAGGACGAGATGACGCGCCCGTGGTGGGCACGGGCAGCAGAGGTAGGCTGGCATGCGGCAGCGGCTTTCCCAATATTGCGGGCCGGTAAGGTGTTTGCCGTATTGAGCGTGCATCATGCGCAACGTCATGCGTTTAATCCTGAAGTCGTCAGTCTTATCGAAGAGATGTGCGAAGACATCTCTTTTGCGCTGGATAATTTCGACCGTGAAAAAAAACGTCAGGAACTGGAGGAGGAGCTGAGACTGGCTTCTCTGGTATATCAATACAGCAGTCAGGCCATGATGGTTACCGATGCTGCCAACCATATCATTTCCGTCAATCAGGCATATACCCATATCACCGGTTATGCGGCAGACGAAGTGATAGGCAAGAATCCGAGAATACTGGCTTCGGGCGTTCATGACGAGCTCTTCTACAAGGCGATGTGGAATACGCTGAAAGCGACTCAGCATTGGCAGGGCAAGATATGGAGCAAACGTAAAAATGGTGAGGTATATCCAGAATGGTTAACGATCAATATCGTGCTGGACGACGAGGGTGAGCCTTATCGTTATATTGCCAGTTTTTACGATATTACCGATAAGGTGCGTTCCGAAGAGCTAATATGGAAGCAGGCCAATTACGATATGCTGACCGATTTGCCTAATCGGTATATGCTGCATCAGCGCATGGTAAAAGAAATAGCGCAGGCAGGCGATAATGGCTGTGCACTGGCCGTATTCTATATCGATCTGGATCAATTCAAGGAAGTCAACGATACGCTGGGCCATCAGGTGGGCGATCAGCTGCTGGTGGAAGTGGCGCAGCGGATCAAGTCGTGCGTAACTGAAAACGATGTGGTGGCGCGCTTGGGCGGCGATGAGTTTACCGTCATATTGTCTGCGCCATACGATACCGGGTATGTGGCGAAAATAGCCGAATTGATTATCGATAAATTGGTAACCGGTTTTGTGCTGGCGGAAAACCGGCGCGCGATTTATATTTCGGCAAGCATAGGCGTGGCCTTTTATCCGGCAGATGCAGACAATGCCGACGATTTGCTGAAAAGTGCAGAACAGGCAATGTATGTGGCTAAAAATGCCGGACGTAACCGCCTGAGTTTTTATACTGCCGAATTGCGGGAGAAAGCTTTTGGCCGCTTGAGTTTGCTAAGCGACTTGCGCGGCGCGCTCGCTGCCAATCAGTTTGTGTTGTATTTCCAGCCTATCGTCAATCTGGCGAGCGGAAAGATCACCAAGGCAGAAGCGCTGATTCGCTGGCAGCATCCGGAACGCGGCATGGTTAGTCCGGCAACATTCATTCCTTTGGCTGAAGAAACGGGGCTGATTACCGCGATAGGCGATTGGGTGTTCAAGGAAGCGGCATATTGGGCCAAACGCTGGAAATCGGATCGTGCAGGAGAAAGTATACAGGTCAGTGTGAACATGTCGCCGGTCCAGTTCAAGGACGATGCGGTCAGAATCGATAAATGGCTGGCCCATTTGCATGATATCGATTTACCCGGTAAGAACATGGCCGTGGAAATTACCGAGGGACTGCTGCTGGATGTGACCGCGACGATTTCAGACAAACTGCTGGGTTTTCGGGATGCAGGTATAAAGGTAGCGCTGGACGATTTCGGGACGGGGTATTCAGCGCTGTCTTATCTCAAAAAATTCGATATCGATTATCTGAAAATAGATCAGTCGTTCGTGCGTGACATTACTTCCGACCCCAGCGATTTGGCATTGTCGGAAGCCATTGTGGTAATGGCTCATAAGCTGGGGTTGAAGGTGATTGCCGAGGGTGTCGAAACAGAAGCGCAGCGGGATTTGTTAAGCAAATGCGGCTGCGATTATGCTCAGGGGTATTTTTATGCCCAGCCGCTGTCACCGGAAGCGTTCGAACAATTACTTAAAACCGGTTAAATTTGCTTGTAAGGTGGTTGTCAATGATATAGCTTGTATTATCAGTACAGGTGCAGCAAACGCTACCCGATAGTACGCAGATTATTTATGATGCATGCATTTGCTCGGTTTTGGCTGTCCTGGATTTGGGTTTTAAACAAGAGATATATTATTTTAAATAAGATTAAGGGATGAAAATGTTGCAAAATCTCAGGATAAAAACGTTGCTTGTCGTCGTAATCGGCTTTCTGTCTTTGCTGCTGATTGCGATAGGGAGTTTCGGGTTGCACAATCAGGCTTCTACTAACGAAGCGTTAAGAACCGTTTATGAAGACCGGGTTGTCGGTTTGGGTCACCTGGATCAGGTCATCCGGGGATTGGCGAACAATCGTCTGGCGATAGCCACGGCTATTGTCGATCCGACAGACGATAATATACAGAAGCAGCTTGCGCAACTGGATAGCAATATCGAGCGGGTCAATAAGAACTGGGATGCCTACATGGCAACCTATTCTGATGAGAACGAGCAAAAGCTGGCGGCACAATTTGACGAGGATCGTAAAAAACTCCTTGCCGAAGGCATAATGCCGGCCATGGAGGCATTAAAAAACCATAATATGGACGAAGTCAAACGACTTGATGTGACGGTAATTCCAGCCAGATTTGTACCCGTCAGGGATGGTGTTAATAATTTGATCAAGCTGCAACTCGATGTAGCCAAAGCGCAGTATGAAAGCTCGCAGCAGGCTTACAGTTTCGGTAAATATGCATCTATCGGTGTCATTGGAGTGGGAATCGTGTTGGCTGTTTTTCTGGGTGCATTGCTGATTCGCGCCATTTCGCGTCCGCTGGAAGAGGCCATACAGATAGCCAAGAGCGTGGCAGACGGCGATCTGACCCAGAAAATCGAGGTCGGCACGACCAATGAATTCGGTCAATTGTTGCAGGCATTGAAGGATATGAATACGAGTCTGGTCGAGATCGTGGGCGAAGTCCGCGTCGGTACCGAATCCATCGCCTCGGCATCCGGCCAGATTGCCTCCGGCAATCTCGACCTTTCCAATCGTACCGAATCCCAGGCCGGTTCGCTGGAAGAAACCGCCTCGGCGATGGAAGAGCTTACTAGCACCGTCAAGCAGAACGCCGACAACGCCCGCCAGGCCAACCAGCTTGCCGAAACCGCTTCAGAAGTCGCCGGCAAGGGCGGCGCTGTGGTGTCCGATGTGGTCAATACCATGGGACTCATCAACGAATCGGCGCGCAAGATAGCCGACATCATCGGCGTCATCGACGGTATCGCCTTCCAGACCAACATCCTCGCACTCAATGCTGCTGTGGAAGCGGCGCGTGCAGGCGAACAGGGCCGTGGTTTTGCGGTAGTGGCGACCGAAGTGCGCAGTCTGGCACAACGCAGTGCGGCAGCCGCCAAGGAGATCAAGCTGCTGATCGACGACTCGGTCGAAAAAGTGGAGCAAGGCAACAAGCAAGCGGCACAAGCCGGTACCACCATGGGCGAAGTGGTTTCCAGCGTGCAGCGCGTCACCGACATCATGAGCGAAATCACGGCGGCCAGCCGTGAACAGAGTCAGGGTATCGAGGAAATCAACCAGGCCATTACGCAAATGGACGAAACCACGCAACAGAACGCCGCGCTGGTGGAAGAAGCTGCCGCTGCAGCCAAATCGCTGCAGGATCAGGCAAGCCATCTGGAAGAGCTGGTGGGCAGATTCAAGCTGGATGGCGGCAGGCGTCGTTCTGTACAGCCGGTGCGTACACCTATGAAAACGATATCGGCCGAGCGGTCGGCATCGCCTGCGGCCAAGATCGCAAAAAAACCGCTATCTGCTACGCATAAGAAAATCGCATCGACAGCAGCGGCTGATGAGGAGTGGGAGGAGTTTTAATCGGGACGTGGCTGGTGTAATCTAAACGCAAATATTAATTCAAGAGGGTGGAGCACATGAATTCAGTCCAACAGGAAATCGACGAACGCACCAATTTAACCAGCTCCAACAAGTTTGAGCTGTTGCTATTCACTTTGGGCAGTAGCGCTAATAACGACCGCTCCGAGTTGTTCGGCATTAACGTATTCAAGATCCGCGAAATTGTTGCCATGCCACAAATCACTGCAGTAGCAGGAGCGCCTGCTCATATGCTGGGCGTGGTCAATCTGCGCGGTCAGGTTATTTCTGTGATCGACCTGCCTGCGATAGTCGGCTATCAGCCCAAGACCGGCTTGAACATCATGCTGGTGACCGAGTTTGCCCGTACTACCCAGGCTTTCGCAGTAGAGTCGGTGGAAGATATTGCGCGGCTGGATTGGGGGCAGGTACTGTCGGCTGAAGGCAATGCTGCGGGCGGTATGGTGACCAGTATCGCCCGATTGGATGGTAATACCGACAGTTCTCGTCTGGTGCAGGTGCTGGATGTGGAAACCATATTGCGTAATATCATGCCGCCGGACGAGCCTGATGTGAATATGGATACGATAGGCCCGCAAATTGCGTTGAAGCCCGGCACGATCATACTGGCTGCCGACGATTCGGTGGTTGCGCGTGCGCTGATAGAGCAGGGGTTAAATGCAATGGGCTTGCCTTACGTTATGACCAAGACCGGCAAGGAAGCCTGGGATCATCTGCAGGCTGTCGCTCATGCCGCCGAAGCGGAAGGTAAAACCGTGCACGACAAGATCGCACTGGTGCTGACCGATCTGGAAATGCCGGAGATGGATGGTTTTACACTTACCCGCAACATCAAGCAGGATGCACGCTTCAAAACCATACCTGTGGTGATCCATTCGTCGCTGACCGGATCGGCCAACGAGGATCACGTTAAAAGCGTCGGCGCGGACGGCTATGTGGCG
Organism: Sulfuriferula sp.; assembly: GCA_031291235.1. Classification (GTDB taxonomy): domain Bacteria; phylum Pseudomonadota; class Gammaproteobacteria; order Burkholderiales; family Sulfuriferulaceae; genus Sulfuriferula. The sequence continues at coordinate 41,942 of JARLJL010000024.1, read as the reverse complement.
AAATTCGCAGCAGAAGAGCTGGCTGCTACGTTGCGTAGAGTCCTGGCATAAAACCATACGCCAGCTTCGCTGGTGTATGGTTATTCAGGCTGTGCTCGCGTTTGGCGTTTATTACGCCTGCGCGGCTTGTACCGGAATATGGTTGCGGCTGCTTTTGATGCGATTGTTTTCATCCACATAGATCAGTTGCGGCGCGAATTTTTCCAGTTCGATTTCGTTGTAGACGGCAAAAGCGGCAATGATCAGGATGTCGCCGGGGGCGGCTTTGCGCGCAGCGGCGCCGTTGACTGAAATGGTGCCGGAATCACGTTCCGCACGGATGGCATAGGTGGTGAAACGTTCGCCGTTGGTGACGTTGTAAATGTCGATTTGCTGATATTCGCGTATGTCGGCAGCTTGCAGCAGGGTGTCGTCAATCGCGCACGAACCTTCGTAATTCAATTCTGATTGCGTGACATGCACACGATGTAACTTCGATTTCAACATGGTTCTTTGCATCTGTTCGTCCTGGCCTGGGGGCGTATATTAGTATCGAATTATAAACCGAATCCCCCGGGTATTGCATGGCAGCCTTACTCGTCTTCGGTATCCGCGTCGCCGTTTTCAGCCTCAGCGGCGAGTTCTGGGTGCGCGTGCTCGAAAATGCTGCGTATCAGTTTGAACAGGGCGCGGCTGCTTTTCGGCGGCTGTTGCAGGCTGGCTTCCTTGCGTGCGTTGCGTACCAGTGTACGCAATTGCTGTACGTCAGCGCCGGGGTGATCGGCAATGAACAGCGTGATGGCGGTATCGTCTTCTATCAGACGCGTACGCCAGTGTTCCATCTGGTGAAACACAGCATTTTCGTCGCTATGATGGCTGCGCCATTTTTCCAGCTGTTCGGCGATAGGCTGGGCATCGATGATACGCATCAGACGGCCGATATATTGCTTTTGCCGGCTGAGACCGCCATGGGCGGTGATGCGTTTGGCGGCATCGATAGCGTCGCGCAGATTTTCCGGTAAATCGAGTTTGTCGAGTTTGCTTTTGGGCAAGGCGATCAGTTCTTCGCCCAGTTTTTGCAAAGCAGTCATCTGGCGCTTGATTTCGCTCTTGCTGATAACCGGGATTTCGTCTTCAATTTCTTCCATGGTGCTCAGGTATTGCCTAAATGTTGCTATGATAACGGTTTTGGCCTTACTTAGTCTGGAGATTTCGTGTCTGATCAATTTAGCCATACTAAAAACGAATTGCAAGCCCTGGTGCAGGACATGCTGGATTATGCCAAACGGCAAGGCGCGAGCGCTTGCGCTGCCGAAGCTTCGGAAGGCATGGGGCAATCGGTAACGGTGCGCAAGGGCGAAGTCGAGACCATAGAATATAACCGCGACAAAGGCATAGGCGTAACCGTTTATATCGGCCAGCGCCGCGGCAATGCGTCTACATCCGATTTCTCGCGGCAGGCTTTGCTGGATACGGTAGACAAGGCGCTTACCATCGCGCGCTATACAGCGGAAGATGCATACGCCGGGTTGCCCGATGCGGATCGCTTGGCGACAGTATTCCCCGAATTGGATTTGTTCCATCCGTGGACGCAGTCGATAGACGAAGCCATTGCCATGGCGGGCGCGTGCGAGGCTGCTGCACTGGCTGCGGATCCGCGTATCAGCAACTCCGAAGGCGGTAGCGTCAATACGCAGAATTCCCTGTTCGTGTACGGCAACAGTCTCGGCTTCTCGGCGGGTTACCCGACTTCGCGGCATGGCGTGAGTTGCGCAGTTATCGCCGAATCGGAACAAGGCATGCAGCGCGACTACTGGTACACCTCGGCCCGGCGTGCGGCGGATCTGCTGTCTGCGGAAGAAGTGGGGCGGCGTGCCGGTGAGCGTACGGTGCGCCGGCTGGATGGCCGCAAGGTGAAGACCTGCCAGGTGCCGGTGCTGTTCGAAGCGCCGGTTGCAGCAGGGTTGCTGTCGAGCTTCGTGTCGGCGATCAGCGGCAGCAGTCTGTATCGCAAGTCGTCGTTTTTGCTCGACAGTCTGGGGCAGAGCATATTCCCGGACTGGATACAGATCAGCGAACGGCCGCATTTGCTGCGCGGCCTCGCCAGCAGCCCGTTCGATAATGAGGGTGTGGCGACTGTCGATCGCGAAGTCATCAAGGACGGTGTGTTGCAGGGTTATTTTCTGGGTAGCTACAGCGCGCGCAAGCTGGGTATGCAAACGACCGGCAATGCGGGCGGCAACCATAACTTGCTGGTGAACAGTACTGGCGAGGATTTTGCCGGATTGTTGCAAAAAATGGGCACGGGGCTGCTGGTGACCGAGCTGCTCGGTCACGGTACCAATATGGTAACAGGCGACTATTCGCGCGGCGCTGCCGGTTTCTGGGTGGAGAACGGCGTAATTCAATACCCGGTGGAAGAAATTACCATCGCCGGCAATCTCAAGCAGATGTTCAAGGACATTGTCGCTATCGGCACCGATACGGAAACGCGCGGCTCCAAGCAGACCGGTTCCATACTGATTTCACAGATGACCGTAGCAGGGGACTGACAGGCGATGCGGGCATTATGGCGATTATCGCAAGGCATAGACGCGTTGAACGAATGGGTAGGGCGCAGTATCAAGTGGTTGGTATTGCTGGCAACGGTGATATCCGCAGGCAATGCGCTGGTACGTTACGGCTGGGGCGAGAGTTCGAATGCCGGTCTGGAAATCCAGTGGTATCTGTTTGGTGCGCTGTTTTTGCTGGGCGCGGGATTTACGCTTAAACATCACGGTCATGTCCGCATCGATTTCATCCACGGCCGCTTATCCCCGCGTACGCAGGCCTGGGTGGAAATTATCGGTACATTGTTGTTTTTGCTGCCGTTTTGTCTGCTGATCATCTGGTTCGGCTGGGCGATGTTTGTGAGTGCTTGGCAGAGCGGCGAGATGTCGCCGGATGCAGGCGGATTGTTGCGCTGGCCGGTGAAGCTGCTGATCCCCGTGGGCTTCGGCTTGCTGGCGTTGCAGGGTATCTCCGAGCTGATCAAAAATATTGCTGTGCTGATCGGTTATGGCGAATCCGGGGAGCACTCGGCATGAACATGGAGTGGATGGCGCCGGCCATGTTTGCCGGGCTAGTGGTTGTGTTGCTGATGGGTTACCCGGTGGCATTTTCGCTGGCAGCAAACGGCTTGCTGTTTGCCGCGATCGGCATGCATTTCGGGCTGTTCGATATGAGCCTGATGCAGGCGCTGCCGGAGCGCGTGCTCGGTATCGTCGCCAATCAAACCTTGCTGGCGATACCGTTTTTCACTTTCATGGGGCTGATACTGGAACGTAGCGGCATGGCCGAGGAGTTGCTGGAGAGTGTCGGGCAGCTGTTCGGTGCAATACGCGGTGGGCTGGCTTACGCGGTGATCTTCGTCGGTGCCCTGCTGGCGGCTACCACTGGGGTCGTGGCCGCTTCGGTGATCGCTATGGGCTTGATTTCGCTGCCTATCATGGTGCGCTACGGTTACGATACGCGACTGGCGACCGGTGTGATTGCCGCCTCGGGGACGCTGGCGCAAATTATTCCGCCCAGCCTGGTGTTGATCGTGCTGGCCGACCAGCTGGGGGTTTCGGTGGGCGATTTATATGCAGGTGCGCTGGTGCCGAGTCTGGTGCTTACCGGTTTTTACGTATTGTTCGTATTCATGGTTACTCTGATAAAGCCAGCCGCAGCGCCGGCTTTGCCCCTCGCAGCCCGTACTTTGTGCGGCTGGGCGCTATGGCGCAGCGCGATGCTGTCTATCATGCCGCCGTTATTGCTGATCTTTCTGGTGCTGGGTACGATATTCCTGGGTTGGGCGACGCCGACCGAAGGCGGCGCCATGGGCGCGGCGGGTGCGCTGGTGCTGGCATGGATTAAACGACGCCTGCCTCTGGATATGTTAAAACAGGCCATGGATGCGACGACGCGCTTGTCTAGTTTTGTGTTGTTCATCCTGATCGGTTCGACGGTATTCAGTCTGGTATTTCGCGGCGTCAATGGCGATCTGTGGGTAGAGCATCTATTGACCGGTTTGCCCGGCGGCGCACTGGGCTTTCTGATCGTGGTCAATTTGCTCGTATTCGTGCTGGCGTTTTTCCTCGATTTCTTCGAGATTGCGTTTATTATCATTCCGTTGCTGGCGCCAGTCGCCCAAAAACTGGGTATTGATCTGGTCTGGTTCGGCGTGCTTATCGGCATCAATATGCAAACTTCGTTCATGCACCCGCCGTTCGGTTTTGCGCTGTTTTATTTACGTAGCGTTGCGCCGAAGGAAATTAAAACTACCGATATTTATCGTGGGGCGATTCCGTTTGTGCTGATACAGCTGGCGATGGTGGTGCTGGTGATCGCTTTCCCGAAAATCACAGGTGGGGCGGATCAGCAGCCTTTGGCCAAGGGCGTGATCGAGGTGCCGATGGATCAGGATAGTTACGGCGATTATTATTTGCCCAAGGAATGGCGTTAAGCCGTCGGGTCATTAACAAATGGCACCGGCTGTGCGCCGCTGCCGGGGATGGTAGCATTAATGCCGATCGGGTCTGATTAAAATCCCAGTGCGCGCGCACCCTGATAGAACGCAAAACTCACCAGCCATGCGAGACCCAGTGGCCAGGCGACAGCGAGTACGGTAAACCAGTTGCTTTTGGATTCCTGTCTGAGCACGGCGATGGTAGACAGGCATGGGGTGTAGATTAGCGTAAACAGCATGAAGCTGTAGGCTTGCACCCAGTCCAGCTGCCCGGCGATGATACCTGAAAGATTGTTCTGTCCGGCGCCGTAAATGACGGCGAGGGCGCCGATAACGATTTCCTTGGCCATGAATCCGAACAGCAGCGCGATGGATAACAGGCGGTCGATGCCGAGCGGAGCAAAGATGGGTTCCATCCAGTTTGCAAGTTGTCCGGCCAGTGTGGTAGTGCTGGCAGGTGGCACGTTGAACGGATAATGAGTGAGTGCCCAGACGATGACAACGCCAGCAATAATAAAGCCGGATGCACCGCGTATGAAATGACCGGATTGTTGCCAGCCTTGCGCCAGCAGCTGTTTGATCGTAGGGAAGCGGTAAGGCGGCAGCTCCAGCAACAACGGTTCATGGCTGCGGTATTTGCCGCGCCACACGAGCGCAGTCAGAAATGCCATCAGAAAACTCATCAGATACAGCGAGAACATCACTACGGCAGCTGCGCGCGGCGCAAATATGGCGGTGGTAAAAAACAGGAACACCTGCAGTCTGGCCGAGCACAGCGAGAACGGAATTACCATCATGGTCAGCAGGCGCAGGGCGCGCGAACGCATGACGCGCGTACCCATCAGCGCGGGGACGTTACAGCCGAAACCCATCAGTTGCATCACGAACGAGCGTCCATCCAGACCCATTCTGGCCATGATTGCATCCATCAGGTAAGCGGCGCGGGCCAGATAGCCGCTGTCCTCGATAACTGCCATGAACATGAAAAACACGACGATGATGGGCAGGAAGGTCAGTACAGTGCCGACCCCGTCGTATAGCCCGTCTACGATAAAGCTTTTGACGGCAGCAGGCGCATGCGCGAGGGCAGGCTCCAGTATGCCGCTTTTGAATTGATCGAGCAGCCAGCCTGCGCCGGTTTGCAATGGGGTGCCGATACCGTAGACAAGCTGGAACAGCAGAAATACGGTGATGAAAAACAGCGGCAGCCCCAGCCAGGGATGCAGTAAGACCTTGTCCAGACGACGACTGAGATCGGCCGGCAAGGTAATGGGGGTGGTAACGGTATCGCTGACGATACGATCCAGCTCGGCTTCAATGTTGTCATCCTGATTGAATGCCTGCTTGTTGGCTAGTACGGCTTGGGGATGATCGCGCAATACGGTTTCTATGGCGCTACGAACGTGACCAAAGCCGTGGCCGTATTTCGCACTGATCATGTTTACCGGTACGCCGAGATCGGCGGACAGGCGTTCCACATCGATTTTGACACCCATTTGTTTGGCTTCATCAGCCATGTTGAGCACCAGCGTAATCGGCAGTTTCAGCGTTTTGAGCTGCAACAGCAATGCAAGCTGGCGGTCGAGCTGGGTGGCGTTAAGTATGACTACCAGCCCATTAACCGGCTGCGATTCGAGGAAATGGCGGACGACCTGTTCGTCGTCGGAAAAGCCGTGAAGATTGTAGAAACCCGGCAAGTCGATGATTTCGACCATGCTGCCGGCCAATAATACCTTGGCGGATAACAGATCTACCGTGATCCCCGGCCAGTTGCCGACACGTGCCCCGGCACCGGTCAGACGATTAAAAAAGGTCGATTTGCCGGTGTTGGGCATTCCTAGCAGGGCGATGCGTTTCATGGCAGCTCAGGCGTTTAGCAGAATGTTGATTTTAGCTGCATCCACGCGACGTATCATGAGCTCGGTGTGACCTATCCGGATTTGTAACGGACCTTTCCATGGAGCAATGCGTATGACCTCGACCCGTCTGCCCAGGCGCAACCCGAGCGCCGACATCCGTCGCGTTAATTCCGAGCCTGCATCTATGGCGGTGATGGTGCCGCTTTGATTGGCCAGCAAGTGATCGAGAGAAGTATTCATTTTTTGTTAAATGAGAAAGATTCTTATTTATAACATGGCGTAAATGAAACCGCAAGATGGAAATGGTGTCAGTTGTAATATATTTCAAGGAGCATAAGCTTGGCCTGGGTATTGCTTGGTATTTAACATGCTTAAGTCATAAGGAAAGAGAATGTCCGCTATGCCAGCCACGTCATCGAACACCAATGTCTCTTCGTCTGCGGTGCCCATGCATCGTTCTGTTTGCCAGCAATTGCAGCATCATTTCCAGCAGATACGAGCGCGTCATATGCGCGACATGTTTGCCGAAGACCCGCAGCGATTTGAACGATTTTCGTTGCAGGTGGATGATTTATTTCTGGATTACTCGAAAAATCGCATCACGGCCGAGACCATGGCGTTGTTGACGCAACTCGCGGAAGAGTCGGATATAGGTGGCTGGCGCGACAGAATGTTTAGCGGCGAAAAAATCAACAATACCGAAAATCGTGCGGTGCTGCATACGGCGCTGCGCAATCGCGGCGATCAGCCGGTGTGGGTGGACGGCGTGGATGTCATGCCCGGGGTGCTGGCGGTCATTGACAGGATGGCGGCGTTTGCCGGGCAGGTGCGAGACGGCGCATGGCTGGGATATAGCGGGAAACGCATTACCGATGTAGTCAATATCGGCATAGGCGGATCGGATCTGGGGCCGCAGATGGTGTATCAGGCGCTGAAGCCGTATCGTCATCCTGACTTGAAAGTACATTTCGTATCCAATGTCGACGGCGATCATGTCGCGGAAGCGCTGGAAGCGCTGGATCCGGAAACGACGTTGTTCATTGTTTCGTCCAAGACGTTTACCACGCAGGAAACCATGACCAATGCCCACTTTGCGCGCAACTGGTTTTTGCAGCATGCACAATCGGAGTGCCATATTGCGCGTCATTTTGTAGCAGTGTCGACCAACAGGGATGCGGTTGTTGCATTCGGTATTGATCCAGCGCAGATGTTTGAATTTTGGGATTGGGTGGGCGGGCGCTACTCATTATGGTCGGCTATCGGCTTGTCCATCATGCTGGCAATCGGACACGCGCATTTCCTGGCGCTGTTGCAGGGCGCGTACGATATGGACGAGCATTTCAGGCAGGCGCCGCTGGCGCAGAACATGCCGGTGATCATGGCATTGCTGGGCGTCTGGTACAACAATTTTTTCGGTGCGGAGTCGCAAGCGATCCTGCCCTACGATCATTATTTACGTAGCTTGCCCATGTATCTGGAACAGGCGGATATGGAAAGCAACGGCAAATCTGTTGATCGCGAAGGGCATGCCGTCGATTATGCCACCGGCGCGATTGTGTGGGGTGCCAGCGGCATCAACGGGCAACATGCTTTTTATCAGTTGATTCATCAGGGGACGAAACTGATTCCGGCGGATTTCATTGTTTCCATGCAGCAGCATGATAGCTTGCAGTCGCATCACGATATTCTGGTGGCGAATTTTCTGGCGCAGACCGAGGCGTTGATGCGCGGTCGTACGCTGGCCGAAACGCAAAGCAGCGCCGGTGATCAGTCCTGGCTGGCGCAAAAGGTATTTGCCGGAAATCATCCGAGCAATGCGTTGTTGCTCAAGCAATTGACGCCGCATTCGCTGGGGATGTTGCTGGCCGCTTACGAGCACAAAATTTTTGTGCAAGGCATCATCTGGAACCTGAATTCTTTCGACCAATGGGGCGTAGAATTAGGTAAACAGCTGGCAAAACAGATTTTGCCGGAACTAAGTCAGCACGATGCGGTGACGACGCACGATGCCTCGACTAATGGCCTGATCAATTATTATCAGCGCTGGCGCAAGGAACGATAACTGCGGGTACATGATGCGAGCTATAGTCCGATGGGGCGACCCTCACAATTTTTTCAAGTCACGGATAACGCATATTATTGCGGGCGATATCGGTGGCACCAAAAGCTGGCTGGTATGGTTTACTCAGGTATCGCATCAACCGCCGCGGGTGCTGTTCGAGCAGCGTTATGAAAGCGCCAGTTTCGTCGGCGCCGGCGAGTTGCTGAAAACATTCATGGTCGAATCAGGTCATACGCTCCCGCCTGATGTGCTGTGCCTGGCTCTGCCGGGTCCGGTAGAGCAGCGCCGGGTTATGCTGACCAATCTCAACTGGACGGTAGATGCCGATGCTCTGGGCGCAGAGCTGGGGATTGCCGACGTACGTTTTATCAACGATTTTCAGGCAGCCGCTGCCGGGGTGGCAACGCTGCATAAAACGGATTATGAGGTGCTGAATGCCGGTTTGGTGCGATTAGGCGCAACTCGCGTCATTACCGGTGCCGGGACGGGGCTGGGGTTGGCCTGGATGCAGGCCGATGCGAACGGCGAATACCAAACTTATGCTACCGAAGGCGGCCATATCGATTTCGCACCGGCCAACGCGCAGCAGCGCGAATTGCTGAGCTGGATGGCAGCATCACCCGATCAGCAGCAATTTGCACATGTATCGTGGGAGCGTATGCTATCGGGTATGGGGCTCGCGGCCTTGTATCAGTTCAATTATTTGCTGGCGACCGGCACAGCACTTTCGTCGGTTCCGGATGCGGCCGGGATACATGCGGGCGCTATGCGCAACGAGGCTGTAGCATCGGCTGCGGTGCAGATGTTTGCCGATATTTATGCAGCCTGGATAGGAAATCTTGCCCTGCTGTATCAGCCGCGCGGCGGGCTGTATATTGCGGGCGGCATGGCTATACATTTGCAGGCATGGCTCAAGGGAGAGCGGTTTTTGCAAATTGCGGCGGATAAAGGGCGTATGGCAGAGCTGGTGCGTCAAACGCCGATATATCTGATAACGAATCCGCGCCTCGGCGTACAGGGGGCGATGAAAGTAGCTGGCAGTTGAAGCGGCATGGTGATAAATAATAAGGAGAAGCAGGATGACAATGACGAAACAGCAACAGGAAAAGTTATACCGCTATTACACCGAACCGAAGATGGTGACGGAATTAACGCGTAGAACGCTGGTTTTGGTATTGGCAGGCGGGGAAGGTTCCCGCCTGAAAAATCTGACAACTTGGCGGGCAAAGCCGGCAGTGCCCTTTGGCGGCAAATACCGCATCATCGATTTTGCGTTATCCAACTGCGTTAATTCCGGCCTGCGCCGCATCGGCGTACTGACCCAATACAAGTCCCATTCCCTGATCCGGCATTTGCAGCGAGCGTGGAGCTTCATGCGCGCCGAAATCGGCGAATTTGTCGAAATTCTGCCCGCGCAACAGCGTACGCATAAAAAGGAATGGTACCAAGGGACTGCCGATGCCTTGTTCCAGAACCTGGATATCGTGCGCCGCCACGACCCGAAGTACGTTATCGTGCTGGGCGGCGACCATATTTACACCATGGATTATTCAGCCATGCTGTTACGCCATGTCGAGTCGGGAGCGGATTTCACCATAGGCTGTATCGAGGTGCCGCGCGAGGAAGCCAGCGAATTCGGCGTCATGTCGGTGGATGCGGACATGTGCATTACCAAGTTTACCGAGAAACCTGCCGAGCCTGAAGCCATGCCGGGCAAGCCGGATACAGCGCTGGCTTCCATGGGTATCTATATTTTCTCCACCGAATTCCTGTTTAAGATATTGATAGACGATGCGGAATGTCACGGCTCGTCGCATGATTTCGGCAAGGATATTATTCCGGCCAATATCCATAAAGCGCGGGCGATGGCTTATCCGTTCCGTAACGAAAACGGCGAACCGGGTTATTGGCGCGACGTCGGCACGGTGTATTCATACTGGAAATCCAATATGGAACTGTGCGAGATCGATCCCGAACTGAATCTGTATAACCGCGATTGGCCGATCTGGACTTATCAGCCGCAATCGGCGCCGGCCAAATTTATCTTCGATGATGAAGGTCGGCGCGGCGAGGCGATCGATTCCCTGATTTCGGCCGGCTGCATTATCTCTGGCGCGCGGGTGAAACGCTCTATCGTGTTTTTCGGCTGCCGCATCGAGAATTTCAGCCTGGTCAAGGATTGCGTCATCCTGCCCAAGGTATCCATAGGTAAAAACTGCCGCATCACTCGTGCTGTGATCGATAAGGCCAGCTCTATTCCGGACAATATGGTGATAGGGGAAAATCTGGAAGAGGATGCAAAGCGCTTTCACGTTACCAAGGAAGGTATCGTGCTGGTAACGCCGGAAATGCTGGGGCAGCATTTGTATCGCTGACGCGACGCGGGGTCGTTCAAGTTGTTGGTGTCATGCAGTCAACCTCGTCCTGTGCGTGGCTGACTGCAGTTTTCTGGTCAACTGGAGTTGGGCATGATAGATAGCAGATTAAACGTGGTGCTGTGCTGGCATATGCATCAGCCTTATTATCGTAAGGGCTTGGCTGGCGAATATCAGCTGCCCTGGGTTTATTTGCACGGTATCAAGGATTACAGCGATATGGCAGCGCATCTCGAACGCTATCCGCAGATGCGGGCGGTGGTGAATTTTGCGCCGGTGCTGCTGGAACAGCTGGACGATTATGCGCAACAAATCGGCCGGTTTCTTGAGTTCGGCACGCCCACGCAAGACAGAATGCTGAATTTGCTGGCTGGTGCAGAGCCGATTCCATCCAGCGTGGAAGGCCGCTGGCAACTCGTTCACGATTGTCAACGTTGCCATGCGCCGCGCATGATACATCCTTATCCTGCATTTAGCCGCCTGTTGCAAATGATAGGCGCAACCGACGATGTGGGCTTCGGCAGTCATGCCATGGAATACTCGCTGGGCTATCTGAACGATCAGTATTTTCTCGATCTGCTGACTTGGTACCATCTGGCCTGGCTGGGGCAAAGCCTGCGTTCGCAAACCGCAGTGCAGGGACTGTTTGCTCTGGGATCCAATTATACCGAGTCGCACCGGCGCGCATTGCTGACGGTGATGCACGAGTGTCTGCGCGAGTTGATTCCACGCTATCGGGCATTATCCGAACGTGGTCAGGTCGAGTTGTCGATGACGCCTTACGGCCACCCCATTATTCCGTTGATGCATAGCTTCGACAATATGCTATGTGCGACGCCGGATGCGCCGCGGCCGCAGGCTGCGCATTACCCAGATGGGGATGAACGCAGCCGCTGGCATGTAGAACAGGGGCTGGCCGTGTTCGAGCACTACTTCGGACATAAACCCCAAGGGGTATGGCTGGCCGAAGGCGGTATCAGCGAAGATGCCGTGCAGTTGCTGAATGAATACGGGATACGCTGGACAGCTTCGGGCGAAGGCGTGTGGCGCAACAGCTGTCGCCTGTCCGGCGGCGATGATGCGGAAATCGACAGCAAGCGCGGTCTGTTTACGCCGCGTCAGTTTGGCGATAATCAAACCCGCATGTTCTTTCGCGACGACGGACTCTCCGATCTGATCGGATTCAGATACAGCGATTGGCATGCCGACGACGCAGTCGTGGATTTCGTCCAGCACCTGAATAATATCGCTACTCATCTGGGCGATAAAGCCGGTCAATATGTAGTGTCAGTTATCCTCGATGGTGAAAATGCCTGGGAATATTACCCAGACAACGGTCATCACTTTCTCGACGGATTGTACGATGCTTTGTCGCAGACGACACGGGTTAATACGACCACGTTTGCCCATGTCGCCGCGACATTGCCGGCCAAACCGCTGCCGCATATTTGCGCCGGGAGCTGGGTATACGGCTCGTTCTCAACCTGGATAGGCTCCAGCGATAAAAACCGCGGCTGGGATTATCTGGTCGCAGCCAAACTGGTATTCGATCAGGCGGTGGCTACCGATAAACTGGATCCGGCCCGGCTGCAGCTGGCAGTCAAGCAGCTGGCGATCTGCGAGGGGTCCGACTGGTTCTGGTGGTTCGGCGATTACAATCCGGCAGGTAGCGTCAGCGACTTCGAGCAACTTTATCGTGAGCAATTGCGCGAATTGTATCGGTTGCTGGAGGCGCCGCCGCCGTCGAATCTGGGTATACCGTTGTCGCAGGGCGGCGGTAATGCCGAGAATGCCGGCACCATGCGCAGGAACGTAGAATGAACGCGCATGGGCAGCATCGGCGCGCTGGTGTGTTGTTGCATCCGACCTCCTTGCCCTCAGGGCGGCTGGGCGATGATGCGCAACGCTGGTTGGATCTGCTGGCGCAGGCCGGCGTCGGCCTGTGGCAAATGCTGCCGCTGGGCGTCCCGCTGGGCGGGATATCCCCTTATCAGTGCGCATCCGCTTTTGCGGTCAATCACAGATTGTTTCCCGAAGTCTTGCCCAGCGTACAGCCGACGGATGCCGGTTTTATTGCATGGCATCAGCGGCAACGTCACTGGATCGATAACTATGCGCTGTTCATGGTGCTGAAACATCACCATGATTGCGCTCCATGGGTGGAATGGCCGGAGTTATTGAGGACGCGCGATCCGGTTGCGTTGCAGAATTTCAGGGAACAGCATCAGGCGGAAATAGACATGCATGTGCAGCAGCAATATCAGTTGCATGCTTATTGGCAAACCTTGCGGCAGTCGGCCAAGGCGCGGGGCATCAGATTGTTTGGGGATATGCCGATTTTTGTGGCGCACGACAGTGCCGACGTTTGGGCTAATCCGGATTGTTTCCTGCTGGACGAGGCCGGACAGCCGACGCTGGTGGCGGGTGTTCCGCCGGATTATTTTTCGGATACCGGGCAGCGTTGGGGCAACCCGCAATATAACTGGGAGTATATGCGCCAATCGGATTTTATCTGGTGGCGTGAGCGTTTGCGGTATCACTTCGAATTTTTTGACCTGGTACGAATAGACCATTTTCGCGGTCTGGCTGCGTCATGGATGATACCGGTAGCGTGCCCGACGGCGATGGAAGGTTATTGGCAGGATGTGCCGGGCGAAGCGTTGTTGCAGTGCATACAGCAGGAGATGGGGGCCGTGCCGCTGGTCGCCGAGGATCTCGGTGTGATCACGCCCGATGTGGAAGCCTTGCGGCTGAAATTCAAGTTGCCGGGCATGAGCGTTTTGCAGTTCGCGTTCGATGCGTTTGAGGATAATCCGCATAAACCGCAAAATGTGACGGTGGATAGGGTTTATTACACAGGTACGCACGATAATGATACCGTGAATGGCTGGTTCGCAAGTCTCGATGCCGGGCAACAAGCTGAGGTGCTGGCGATATTGAAGGTGACCGATGCAACGCAAGTGAATGCAGCCATGATACATACCGTATTGGCCAGCCGCGCAAATCTGGCTGTTATTCCTTTGCAGGATTTGCTTGGGCTGGGCAGTCAGGCGCGCATGAATACGCCGGGCACGACAGAGGGTAACTGGTTATGGCAGTTCCAGTGGCAAGATATACCGGACGATCTGGCATCAGGCTTGCATCATCAATTACAACAAACCAAGCGTCTTAAATAAATAATGATTAAAGTCTTGCAATGCGTCCAACAAGGTACTCACCACGATCCTTTTAGCGTATTGGGCTGGCATTTGCAGCCCAAAGGCGGCTGGGTGTTCAGGTTATTCATGCCTGCTGCCGAAAAAATAGAGCTGGCTGATGGCGCTATGCCGGCACGGCTGGAAGGCAGCGATTTGTTCGAATTGCGTGTAGCCGACAAAGGGCAGCAGCATCCGTTGTTGCGCTGGCAGAGCAAGATCGACGGCAGCTGGCACGAGTGTGTCAGTCCGTATACGTTTGCGCCGCAAATCGGCGAGCTGGATTTGTATTTACTGGCAGCTGGTCGGCATCATCATGCATGGCAGATACTGGGTTCGCACTTGTGCACGATAGACGGCGTGGCGGGATGCCGGTTTGCGGTATGGGCGCCGGGGGTGCAGCGAGTCAGCGTCGTCGGGGATTTCAATCGCTGGGATGGGCGCACGAATCCGATGCGATCGCGCGGCGAGAGCGGCGTATGGGAGTTGTTTGTTCCCGGTCTGTCAGCCGGACTGGCGTATAAATATGAAATTCTCGGCCAGCATGGGCAAATAGCCATCAAGGCCGATCCCTATGCGCAGCAGGCATTCATACGTCCGGAAACTGCGTCATGCATACCGGCCGTTACCCGGCATGTCTGGCAGGACGCCGATTGGCTGGCTCAGCGAGCACGCTTCGACTGGCAACACCAGCCGGTCAGTGTGTATGAATTGCATGTAGGATCCTGGCGACGCCATGCAGACGGCAGTTTTTACAGCTGGGCGGATTTGGCCGAGAAATTGATTCCTTATGTATGCGATCTGGGTTATACGCATATCGAATTGCTGCCGATTGCAGAACATCCGCTGGATGAGTCGTGGGGATATCAGGTATCCGGCTATTTTGCGCCGACCGCCCGTTATGGCTCCCCGGACGATTTGCGTGCATTCGTCGACGCTTGTCATCGGGCGAATCTGGGGGTGGTACTGGATTGGGTGCCGGCGCATTTTCCCAAGGATGATTTCGGGCTTGCACGATTTATCGGCGAACCGTTGTATGAACACGCTGACCCGCGGCGCGGAGAGCATCAGGACTGGGGCACGCTGATATTCGATTACGGGCGTAATGAGGTCAGGAATTTTCTGGTTGCCAACGCCTTGTACTGGTTGGATGAGTTTCATATCGACGGCTTGCGGGTAGATGCCGTCGCATCCATGATCTACCTGGATTATTCGCGCAAGGAAGGCGAATGGATCCCCAATCAATATGGCGGACGCGAGAATCTTGAGGCTATTGCCTTCTTGCGCGAGCTCAATAGCGTAGTGCATGGGCTGTTCTCGGGCGTGTTGACCATCGCCGAAGAGTCCACTGCGTGGCCTATGGTGTCCCGCCCCGTCGAATTGGGTGGTCTCGGTTTTTCCATGAAATGGAATATGGGCTGGATGAACGACAACCTGGCTTATATCGAGCAGGATCCGGTGCACCGCAAATACCATCACGACCAGCTTACGTTCAGCCAGATTTATGCTTATACGGAAAACTTCGTGCTGCCTTTGTCGCATGATGAAGTGGTCCATCTCAAGGGCAGTATGCTCGACAAGATGCCGGGCGATTACTGGCAGAAATTTGCCAATCTGCGTTTGTTTTACGCATGGCAATATGCGCATCCCGGCAAGAAGCTGTTGTTTATGGGTTGCGAATTCGGGCAGTGGAATGAATGGAGCGACAAGGGCGAGCTGGATTGGAGTCTGTACCAATTTCCTGTCCACGACGGGGTGCATCGCCTGGTGCAGGACCTGAATCGGCTATATCGGACCCAGCCGGCGATGTATCAATACGATTTCGATAACCGCGGGTTTGCATGGATAGATTGTCATGATAGCGATCAGTCGGTGTTAAGTCTGATGCGCAAGAGCGATACCGGGCAACTTGTCGTATTGCTCAATTTTACGCCGGTGCCGCGTCATGCCTATCGTATCGGCGTACCGCAAGGCGGCGCTTATATGGAAATACTGAATACCGATTCGGCTTATTACGGCGGCAGTAATACAGGCAATGCCGGCGAGTTGCATAGCGAACCGGTGCCGTGGATGGGTTTTGCTCAGTCGTTGGTGTTGACTTTGCCGCCATTGGCGGCAGTGTATCTGAAATTGAAAACGGAATAGAACATGAGTGTGACAACGCGGGTGCTGTTTGCTGCAAGCGAGGTTTATCCATTGGTGAAAACCGGCGGGTTGGGTGATGTAGGCTATAGCTTGCCGCATGCATTGTATCGGGCCGGTGCCGATGTGCGCGTGGTATTGCCGGCCTATCGGACAGTATTGGCGCAGGTCGAAAATATACGCATATTGGGCTGGATTGATGTGCGCGGCGCAAAGCGCACACATTCGGTGCGCATTCTGGAAGTGCATCACGCCGAATTTGAATTTCCGCTCTGGCTGGTGGACTGCCAGGTCTTATTCGATCGTCCGGGTAATCCCTATCTGCAACCGGATGGTCAGGACTGGATTGATAATGCTGAGCGTTTCACCGTATTTGCACGGGCAATAACAGAGCTGGCACGCGACGTGCTAGGTATTAACTGGCGGGCGGATGTAGTGCATGCCAATGATTGGCAGACCGGACTGGTGCCGGCGTTGCTTAAGGAGCAGCCGCATTCGCCAAAATGTATTTTTACCATCCATAACATGGCGTATGGCGGTCATTTCAGCATGGTGGATTTTAATCGCCTGGCACTGCCGCGCCATTGGTGGACGCATGAAGGCGTCGAGTTTTACGGTGGTTTTTCCATGTTGAAGGCGGGTATCGTTTATGCGGATGAGGTGACGACAGTGAGCCCGACTTATGCGCGGGAAATCTGTACGCCGGAATTCGGTTACGGTTTGCATGGCGTATTGCAGGTGGCCCGGCATAAATTACACGGCATCCTTAACGGGATAGACGAAGAAGTCTGGGATCCGGCGACTGATGTTTATTTGTCTGCTCATTATTCCGCAAATCGTCGTCAGCCAGGCAAGGCGCTGAACAAGCAGGCATTGTTGAATCGTTTCGGCATGGATACCGACGATACGGCGATGCAGGCACCGTTGCTGGGCATGGTGAGCCGGCTGGTAGAGCAAAAAGGTCTGGATCTGGTATTGGCGGCATTGCCCCACCTGTTATCGCATACCGATGCGAGATTTATCATTATCGGCAATGGTGAAAGTAAATATGAGAGCGGTCTGCGCGATTTTGCGGTCGAGTATCCGGATCGGATAGGCGTATTTATCGGCTACGATGAGTCGCTGGCTCATCTGGTGGAAGCCGGTGCGGATATGTTCCTGATGCCCTCGCGGTTCGAACCGTGCGGACTGAACCAGATGTACAGTTTGCGTTATGGTACTCCGCCGGTGGTCTATCGTACGGGAGGGCTGGCCGATACAGTAATCGACGCGAACAGCGAGCATCAGTTGCAGGGTATTGCAAATGGTTTTGTATTTGGCGAATTCGATGCGGCAACGCTGATCGACACAATTGAACGCGCCATCGCATGCTACGCCCAGCCCAGATTATGGCAGGCGTTGTTGCGTACAGGCATGAAACAGACTTTTAGCTGGGAGCATAGCGCCCAGTCTTATCTGGCATTGTATAGAGCGACATCCAATAATCGAGAGAGATGAATGATGAACAAGCCATATACCCCCTATTTTTACCGTCCGTTCAATCTGGAGCCGCTGGATTGCGACGCTGTCGCATTAGGGCGTAGCTTCAAGCATTACTTGTCCTATCATCTGGGGCGGTTTCAGGGATGTGCGCCCAATTACATTTACGAGGCGCTGTCCTATACCGTTCGCGACCGATTAATGGTGGACTGGCGGCATACCTGGAATACGCAGCTGGAGCCTGGTACACGTCGCGCCCATTATATGTCGCTGGAATTCCTGATCGGACGTGCGCTGGGCAATCACTTGCTGAATATGGGCATCAAGAGCGCTACCGATCAGGCGATGCTGGATTACAGTCAGAATCTGGAAGAAGTGATTGAGGAAGAACCCGATGCAGGCCTGGGTAACGGTGGTCTGGGGCGGCTCGCGGCATGTTTCATGGATAGCTGCGCCAGCCTGCGCTTGCCGGTCATCGGATACGGCATACGTTATGAATACGGCATGTTCCGGCAATATATTGAAAACGGTTATCAAAAGGAAGCCACCGACCATTGGCTACAAAACGGCAATCCGTGGGAAATCGAGCGCATAGAGTATTCGCAGCGCATACAGTTCGGCGGGTATACCGAGCACTATCACGATCAGGATGGCAAGCCGCGTGCACGTTGGGTCGGCACCAACGATATTCTGGCCATACCATTCGATATGCCTATTTCCGGCTATCGCAATCAGACGGTAAATACGCTGCGGTTATGGAAGGCGGCGGCAACCGATGAATTCAATCTGGCCGAATTCAATGCCGGCAGCTATACCGAGGCCGTGCATGCCAAGAATCAGGCTGAACATATTTCCATGGTGCTGTACCCGAATGACAGTAGCGAAAACGGCAAGGAATTGCGTTTGCGCCAGCAGTATTTCCTGGCCTCGGCCAGTATCAAGGATGCCATGCGGATATGGATCAGGCATGGTGAGTTCGATTACCATCATTTCGCAGCCGAGAATGTGTTTCAGATGAATGATACCCATCCGACGATTGCAGTTGTCGAACTGATGCGGATATTGCTGGATGAAAAGGGGGTCAGCTGGGACGACGCCTGGGCCATTACCTCGCAGTGCATGGCCTATACCAATCATACGCTGTTACCCGAAGCACTGGAAAAATGGCCGGTAAGCCTGTTCGAACGGCTGTTGCCGCGTTTGCTGGAAATTATCTATGAAATCAATGCGCATTTTTTGCGCTCGGTATCGATGAAATGGCCAGGGGATACAGAACGCCAGCGTCGTATGTCGATTATTGAAGAGGGCCCGGTACGTCATGTGCGTATGGCATGGCTGGCGATTGTCGGCAGTTTTTCGGTTAATGGCGTTGCGGCGCTGCATTCGCAATTGTTGCGCGATGGATTGTTCCATGATTTTTACCAGTTGTGGCCGGAAAAATTCAACAACAAAACCAACGGCGTCACTCCGCGGCGCTGGATTGCCCATGCTAACCCGGGCATGACAGCGTTGATCAGCGAGCATATTGGGGACGGCTGGATTGCGGATTTGGGCCAGATCGAGCGTCTGAAGCCGCTTGTGGCCATCGAAAACAAGGCGTTTCACGCCCGCTGGCGTGCCGTGAAACTGGCAAATAAACAGCGTTTGGCAGCGCTGGTCAAAACCGAGTGTCATGTGGATTTCAATCCCGATGCCTTGTTCGATGTGCAAGTGAAACGCATACACGAATACAAGCGGCAGCTGCTTAATATATTGCACGTCGTACATTTGTATTTGCGAATTAAGCATGGTCGCCTGGATAACTGGGTGAATCGTTGCGTATTGATCGGCGGCAAGGCGGCGCCGGGCTATTACATGGCCAAATCTATCATCAAGCTGATTAATAGCGTAGCCGATTTCGTCAATAATGACCCGGATGTGGATGGCCGTTTGAAAGTGGCGTTTATCCCCAATTATCGGGTATCCGCCATGGAAATTATTGCCCCCGCAACGGATTTGTCCGAGCAGATTTCCACTGCCGGCAAAGAGGCTTCAGGTACCGGGAACATGAAATTCATGATGAACGGAGCGTTGACCATCGGTACTTATGACGGCGCAAATATTGAAATCATGGATGCGGTAGGTGCGGACAATTTCTTCCTGTTCGGTTTGCATGCCGAGCAGGTAGAGGCATTACGGCACGATTATCGTCCCTGGGAATATGTGGAGCAGGATCAGGATTTGCGCGATGTTGTTGAACTGATCCGTTGCGGACATTTCAATCCGTCCGAGCCGGGTATCTTCGATCATATTCTCGATGCGATGTTGAGCCCATCCGATCCGTGGATGACTGCAGCCGATTTCCGCAGCTACGTGGATGCGCAGGAATCAGTGTCGCATGCATGGCAGGATACGGAAAAATGGACGCAGATGAGCATCATGAATACCGCGAGCAGCGGCTTCTTTTCCACAGACCGCACTATGCTGGAATATAACCGCGATATTTGGAAATTGACCCAGTCGATCGCTGCCTGAGCGTCTGCATGCGTCGCCCCCGTGATGGCGGGGGCGCTGTTCAGTCTTGTTTTAGCCAGACCTCAGCAGATTCAGGCGTGTCGAATACCTGGATATCCGCTTCCACAAATAGCCTGTTTAGCCAGGCGCTCCAGCTTAACCACTGGCTGGAAGTAATGATGGCGATCTTGCCGAAATCATTGGCATGTTCGCGACTGAAGCGCAATTCTTCCCAGGCAACATCAATGGTGAAGTCCAACATGTCGCGCAAGTCTATCAGCAGATTCATTGTGCCCTGAAATTTGAAACCGTAGAGTATGTTTTCTTCAAATTCATGAAAGTCGGCGATGGTGAATTCGGCGAGCACGGCAGCACGGACGATATTATTCTCGGTTGTTATACTAATCATGATGCAATCCCCCTGTCAGTAAGTTGATGGCTGCCCGATTGCTCGGTGAAAAGCATTTGTCAGCAGCAGCTTGTGCCGGCAGCCAAATATAACGCAGATGCTCGCGCGGCGCGAGTGTGACAGCGATTTGATCGGCAACCAGCAAGCCGAATACATGTTCGGTATTATGCGTTACACCGGGCGCGTAGCGGTGACGGAAACAGTCGTATATTTCATATTGCGTGCTGTAACCCCAGTCCTGTAGTCGATATTGCCGCGCATCAATACCCGTTTCTTCCATGGTTTCGCGTATGGCGGTTTGCAGTAGAGTTTCGCCGGCCTCAAGACTGCCGGTAACAGATTGCCACCAGCCCGGACGGTCGGCTCGTTCCAGTAATAATACCTGAAGATCGGGAGTGTGAATGACGACTAGAACGGATTCCGGCGTTTTATAAGGCATGGAGCATCTGATGTTAGGGCTGTATTGCTTTATACCATATCCGGCGACATCAATACGCGGATTACGTTTTGCTGGGTCGTCTGACGTACGCGATTGCTGATCCAGACTACACCACTTTTCTTTATCGACATGTCCGATTCCACGCCCGCCAGCAGCAGCATGGTAGCGCGTCCAAAGCTCGGCTGATGACCGATTAGCATGACTGTGCCGCCTGCATCCGGCCAACCGGCTGCCAGCAGTAAAGCCATGGCGTTTGCTTCGGGGGAGAGCGCCTTGTCGGTGGTGAAAGGGCGATTGAGTGCGGCAGCGGTTTGTTGTGCGCGCAATGCCGGGCTTACCAGTATGCGCACGTCGTCGGGAATACGCGCATTGAGCCATGCGGCCATTTGCTCGGCCTGTTTAAAACCCTTTGGCGTTAATTCGCGTTGCAGGTCAGGAATGCCGTCGACTGCATCGGCGTGCCGCCATAAAATCAGATCCATAGGTTTGCCTAAATCCGCCATCATAGTAAGGCTTTATGACAGAATGATGTTATTCGGACACGGCGACGTGTTGTGCCCGATATAATGCGTAACCGCGTTGCGCCTTGCTGACGGAGTCTGGAGTCAGCTTGATGTGCTGCGCGAGTGTATCGGCGAGGCGGGTGATGGCATCGGCCTTGCCGGACTTCAATTCGAATTCGACTTCGCAAATTGGAGCGGTGCGGCCGCCGCTGCTGACTTCTCCTTGATCGAGCGCAACTTCTATGCTGCCATTGCCGTAGTCTACAAGCCAGGTGCTGCGCCAGAATACGGTCTGAAATATCGGTTGCAACCGGGCGACGACCTGCGCGTTGAGCACTGCGCGTACTTCAGCGGCGGTAAACAGTTCCGGGTAGGGGTGGTCGTCGGGTACGGCCATTTCCCACTCGGGGCGCGAGTGCAGGCCGTTGACAACCGTGCCGCCTATCTTGATGGTTTGTACCCATGACTGGCCGGTATGACGCACCCGAAAGGCAGCTTGCCGCATCATTAAATCCAACTCGGGCGTGTCATAATAGCGGCTGGACAATAACTGGCGCCGCGGTTCGCCGGCAGCGACCAGAACAGGCCATCGCAGCAACGCAGGCACCTCATCGGGCAGGATGCTGAGTTTTAGTTCGATTTCCGTTGTCATGTTTTGTTCACACTAATGTCATATCATGATGCTGTATTTTAGCCCGATTACGTACACAATATGAGCTCATTATCCAATAACGATCATTTTCTTAATCGCGAATTAAGTTTGCTGGCATTTAATGAGCGTGTACTTGCCCAGGCGCAGGATGTGCAAATACCGCTGCTGGAGCGCTTGAAATTCATCTGTATCGTCAGCAGCAATATGGATGAGTTTTTTGAAGTGCGTGTAGCCGGGTTAAAGGAGCGGGAGTCTATGAGCCCGCACCATCAAACGCCCGACGGTTATACTGCAAAACAAACCCTGCTGGAACTCGAACCCAGAGTGCGCGCGCTGGTGGATCGCCAATACGAAGTGCTCAATCGCGATATTCTGCCGCAATTGAGCGAGCAGGGGATACGATTCCTGCGGCGCAATCACTGGAATGCGGCGCAGGCGGAATGGGTGCGCGCCTATTTTTTCCGCGAACTGATGCCGGTATTGACGCCTATCGGTCTGGACCCGGCGCATCCGTTCCCGCGTGTGCTGAATAAGAGTCTGAATTTTGCAGTCGAATTATCCGGCCGCGATGCTTTCGGACGCAGTTCCGGTGCGGCCGTTGTACAAGCGCCGCGTTCCTTGCCGCGCGTGATTCTGATGCCGGCGGAAATTGCCGGATGCGAATACGGTTTCGTATTCCTGTCGTCTATTTTGCATGCCCATGTTAACGAATTGTTTTCTGGCATGACAGTCGAGGGGTGCTATCAATTTCGCGTGACGCGCAATTCCGAGTTGTTTGTAGATGAGGAAGAAATCAAGAATTTGCGGGAAGCCTTGCAAGGCGAACTGTCGCAGCGCAATCTGGGCGATGCCGTACGGCTGGAAGTCGCCGATAACTGTTCCGAGGACATGGCGAATTTCCTGCTGGCCCAATTCGGACTGAAACATCAGGATTTATATCAGGTGAACGGTCTGGTGAATCTGGTACGGCTGATGCAGATACCCGGCCAGGTCGATCGGGCCGAACTCAAATTCCCTGAGTTTCAGCCCGGCATGCCGGCAGCGTTAAGCAAGTCTGCGGATATCTTTAGCGTCATTCGCAAAGGCGATGTGCTGCTGCATCATCCTTATCAGAGTTTTCAGCCGGTGATCGATTTTATTCGCCAGGCAGCCGAGGATCCCAATGTGCTGGCGATCCGCCAAACGGTATATCGCACCGGTACCGATTCCATGCTGATGGAAGCGCTGATACGTGCCGCTCAGGTCGGCAAGGAAGTGACGGTTGTGGTTGAATTGATGGCGCGTTTCGACGAAGAGGCCAATATCAATTGGTCGGCCAAACTGGAGCAGGCCGGTGCGCATATTGTGTACGGCGTGGTCGGTTACAAGACGCACGCCAAAATGGCACTGGTGGTGCGGCGCGAACAAAACCTGCTGCGCCGTTATGTGCATTTGGGTACAGGGAATTACCACGCGCGTACGGCCAGGTTGTATACGGATTTCGGTCTGCTGACCTGTCACGACGGTATTTGCAACGATGTGAATGAAGTGTTTACGCAATTGACGGGGTTGGGCAGCGCGTCGCATTTGCAGCACTTGTGGCAGTCGCCGTTCAGCCTGCACAGTCAGGTAGTGGCGGCGATACAGCGAGAGACTGAGCACGCACGTTCCGGCCGATCAGCTGCGATTTTCGTAAAAATGAACGCATTGCTGGAACCGCAGGTTATTCTGGCGTTGTATGAAGCTTCGCAGGCCGGTGTGCAGATCGATATGGTCATACGCGGTGCTTGCGCACTCAAGCCCGGTTATCCCGGGTTGTCCGACAATATTCGCGTACGCTCGGTCATTGGACGCTTTTTGGAACATACCCGTATTCTGTATTTCCGTAACGATGGTGCAGAAGATATCTATCTGTCGAGTGCAGACTGGATGGATCGGAATTTCTTCCGGCGTATAGAAGTGGCATTCCCCGTGCTGGACCCACGTCTCAAGAAGCGCGTATTGGCCGAAGGGATCAAGCCCTATCTTAAGGATAACACCCAGGCTTGGGAAATGGAGGCCAGCGGCAATTATCGGCAACGTCAGGCGCGCCGTGCCAAGCCGGTTTGCGCTCAGGCGCAATTGCTATCCAGTATGGCAAAAGGCGCGTAATTCGGTTTGCCTCGGGCTGCGTACAAGATAGAATAGGCGCTTTAGGTATAGCGGGATGTGCAATGGGCAATCGGCTTTCGAAAATCACCACGCGCACCGGCGATGACGGTACGACCGGGCTAGGCGACGGCGAGCGGGTCCCGAAAGACGCGGCGCGGGTGGAGGCGTTGGGTGATGTCGACGAGCTGAACAGTCAGCTTGGCGTATTGCTGGCAGAAGAGATTCCGCTACCGGTCAGCGTGTTGCTGAATGAAATCCAGCATGCTTTGTTTGATCTCGGCGGGGAGTTGTCCATACCCGGTTATACGGCGTTAACCGAGGCGCATTTGCTGGCACTGGACGGCGCTATCGATCTGTACAATGCGCAATTGCCGCCGTTAAAGGAATTTGTATTGCCAGCCGGTTCGCGTGCAGCCGCAGTTTGCCATGTGGCGCGCACCGTCTGTCGTCGGGCTGAACGTCGCGTGGTGACGCTGGCGCGGGGAGAAACGGTATCCGATTTTGCAGTTCGTTATCTGAATCGGTTATCGGATCTGCTGTTTATTCTAAGCCGTATTCTCAATCGTCACGCCGGCGGAGCCGATGTATGCTGGCAACCGCAACGACATCAATAGCGATTCGACTGTCTAATCCTTCTTGCGTTGTTTGCCGTACATTTTGCGGCCCTGACGACGCTTGCGATGGGCTGCTTTTTCTTCCGCAGGCGTCAGAGGTGCGGGCTTCCTGTCGGCGAAGGGGTTTTTGCTGACGTTGAACTGTACTCTGAGCGGCGTGCCTTGCAGTTTGAAAGCCTGAATAAAGGTTTTTTCCAGATAGCGTTTATAGCTGTCGCTGATTTTGTCCAGCGCGCTGCCGTGCACGACGATGAGCGGCGGGTTCATGCCGCCCTGATGCGCATAGCGCGGTTTGGGGCGGAACGGGCCGGTTTTCGGCGGCTGGTGGGCAGCAACGGCATCCATCAGAATGCGCGTCAGTTGCGGGGTGGACAGCTTGGCCATGGCGGCGGTATAGGCGGCATCGACCGAGACCAGCAAGGGATTGAGTCCGGTACCCTTGAGCGCGGAAATATAATGG
The DNA here is from genome assembly GCA_031291235.1 of Sulfuriferula sp. GTDB lineage: Bacteria > Pseudomonadota > Gammaproteobacteria > Burkholderiales > Sulfuriferulaceae > Sulfuriferula. The sequence goes on along the minus strand of JARLJL010000024.1, from coordinate 16,663 downwards.
AATTTGGCAAATTCCAGAAATTGCAGCTTGCGCGAGATCTCGCGCTTTACGCAGTCGCGCTGGTAATCGCTGAGACCGTCCCACTTATTGACGGCCACGACCAGAGCGCGTCCGGCTTCAAGCACGAATCCGGCCAGATGGGCATCCTGTTCGGAGATGTCGGTTTGCGCGTCCAGCACCAGTACCACTACGTTGGCGTCTTCTATTGCCTGCAGCGTTTTGATGACGGAGAATTTTTCGATGGCTTCGAATACCTTGCCGCGGCGGCGGACGCCGGCCGTATCGATCAGCGTGTATTTCTTGTTGTTGCGTTCGAATTCAATATAGATGCTGTCGCGCGTGGTTCCCGGCTGATCGAACGCGATGACGCGTTCCTCGCCGAGAAAGCTGTTGACCAGGGTCGATTTGCCTACGTTGGGACGGCCGATCAGGGCGATTTTCGGGTGGTCGTCTTCCGTTTCCTCGGTAGTTTCAGGTATGTGCTCCAGTGCGATTTCGACCAACTCGGCCACGCCTTCGCCATGGCTGGCGGAGATGGCCATAGGCTCGCCCAGCGCGAGTTCGTGAAACTCGGCGGTGACGACTTCGCGACGCATGCCTTCGGTTTTGTTGACGACCAGATGTACCGGGCAGTTGCTCATGCGCAGCCGGTCGGCAATTACCTTGTCCTGCGCTGTGCAGCCGGTACGCACGTCGACCATGAACAGGATGACATCGGCCTCGTCGATTGCCTGCAAGGTTTGTCTGGCCATTTCGTGCATGATGCCATCTTTGACAATGGGCTCGAAACCGCCGGTATCGACGACCAGATACGGTTTGCTGCCGATTTTGCCGTGACCGTAATGGCGGTCGCGGGTAAGGCCGGGAATATCGGCCACAATGGCGTCGCGGGTCTTGGTCAGACGGTTGAATAAAGTGGATTTGCCGACGTTGGGGCGACCGACCAGTACGATAGTGGGTTTCATGTGGGTGAACCTTAAATGCTAAATAGAAAAGCAGGATATGAACATCATATCCTGCTGTCGGCGGTTCTGCAGATATTGCTTATTGTAGGGTGAGCGAGTAAATGCCGCCCTTTGCTGTTTGTACAATCAGGTTGCCGTTGCGTTCCTGTGGCTGGCTGATAATGGCAGAGCCGTCTGTTGCGATGCGGCCGACGAAGTGGCCGTCGTCCAGCGCCAGCAAGTGTACATAGCCTTCAAAATCGCCGACTGCCAGATAATCGCCGACGCGACGCGGGGTGGTGAGGCGGCGAGCACGCAGTTTGTCTTGTTTCCACACGCTGGCGCCGGTGGTCTTGTCGAGGGCCACGATATCGCCCTTGTCGTCGCTGATATAGACGTTGGTATCATCCATGGTCAGCCCGGCCGTGCTGGAGATGTCCTTTGCCCAGATCAGGTTGCCGGTGTGGATTTCGAAACAGGCGACGCGGCCTTGATAGGATGCGGCGCATACTTGCTTGTCGTCGATGACCGGCATGCTGGTGACATCGCTGACGCGTTCGATTTCGGATGATCCACGCGGCACGGCGACGTTAACTTCCCAGCCCACATTGCCGGTGTCAAGCGACAGTGCGACCAGTTTGCCGCCAGGGTAGCCGGCAAATATGGCGCCCTTGATGATCAGCAGGCTGGCCTGACTGCGCAGTATCAGTGCCGGCAGTACGCGCTGGTACATCCATTTCTGCTTGCCGTCGGCATCATTTAGTCCGTAAATATGGCCGTCCTCCGTGCGTACAACGACCAATCCTTCAGCGGCTTTGGGTACGCCCAGAACGGCGCTGGATAGTTGAGCGGACCAGCGTTTCTTGCCGTTATCGTCAAATGCGATCACTTCGCCCTTGGCTGTGCCGACATATTCGCTATCTACGCTGGCACCGACACCGGCGGATAACGGTGTGCCTGTGTCAATTTTCCATTCCTGTTTGCCGTTGACGACATTGAATTTGGCCAATTGGCCTTTGGCGCTGGCGGCATATAGCGCGTCAATCACGATAGCCGGGGCGAATGCGGTATCCTTGCTTTCGCCTATGCTGGATTGCCAGTTGGATTTCATGTTGACGCTGGGGGTGAAGTTGACGAGTGGGGCAGGTTTCTCAGCCGTTGAACTGCTTTCAAACCAGTGCACCGGGTTGAGGTTATGGACAAAGCTGGCGCAACCGCTCAGGCTGGCGACAAGGGCTAATACTAGGGCGTTTGAACGAAAATTCATTTGGTTGCGACTCCAGCAATGGCATTGAGTTTGATCTCGATAACTTTACGATAGGGGCTGTCTGCGGGCAGTTTTTCCAGCGCGATTTTATATGTGGCGCGGGCTTCATCGCGTTTGTTTTGCATGACCAGCGCATCGCCCTTGCGGTCGCTGAACAGGTCTGCAAAGGATTCCTCATGCGGTGCGTCAAGTAACGCCAAAGCTGCTGCCGGGTTGTTTTCATCCAGCAGTATATCTGCCATGTGCAAAGCAGCCAGCGTTTTGATGCCGTCTTCCTTGCTGTGATCCAGAACCCATTGCAATTCTGCTTTGGCCGTTTTGAGGTCGTTGGCATTAAAACTGGTAGCGGCCGCAATCAATGCGCCGCGCGCAGCATATGCGGTGCCGGCATATTGTTCGGTCAGCGTTTTGGCCGTCTCGACGACGATTTTGGTCTGGTTGGTTTTTTGCGCGTTTTGCAGTGCGCTGAACAGGGCCGATGCTTCGGCAGATTTTTGCTGCTGGTTATGCTGCCACCACTGCATGCCTGCGAACGTGATGGCGACCGCTGCCAGTGCACCGACAACCAGATTGCCGTAGCGGTCCCAGTATTCTTTCAGGGTGTCGAGTTTTTCTTGTTCTTCCAGGTCTAGAGACATTCTAATTCCTTGCTTTTAATAGGCTGACAGCTTGTTCTTGAGTGCAGCGCGTTTGTTCCGTGTTTGCGCGCAATGATTTCAGACTTACCTGTTCCAGCGCAGCTTCATCATCGCCAATGATACAGGCAAAAGCGGCGCCGCTGGCATCGGCTTTCTTCATTTGCGATTTGAAGCTGCCGCCGCCGCAATGCAAAATAACGTTTAACCCGGCTCGACGCAGCGTACTCGCGACTTGCCGGGCAAAGGCGGTGGCAGCGTCGCCCTGATGCACGATATACGCATCGAGCGTGCTTTCCGGCAGTGCGATCCCTGCGGCTTCCATTAATGCCAGCAGGCGCTCTATGCCCATGGCATAACCGCATGCAGGGGCCGGTTTGCCGCCGATCTGTTCGATCAGGCTGTCGTAGCGTCCGCCGGCGCAGACGGTACCTTGCGTGCCTAGCTGATCGGTAATCCATTCGAAGACGGTGTAATTGTAGTAATCCAGCCCGCGTACCAGACGCGGATTGATGCGGTATTCGATATTGTGCTCGCGCAATATGGTTTGTACCGCTTCGAAATGAGCCAGCGCAGCTTCATCCAGATCGTCATAGAGTCTGGGCGCAGCATTGACCATGTCCTGCATGGCAGGATTCTTGGTATCGAGTATGCGTAGCGGGTTGCTGTGCAGGCGGCGCTTGGCATCGTCGTCGAGTAGTTCGCTGTGCGCTTCCAGATAGCTGATGAGTCGGGTACGGTGGCGGGTGCGCGCTGCCGCATCGCCCAGCGTATTGATTTCCAGTACTATGTTGGATAGCCCCAGCCGCCGCCACAGATCGGCAGTCATGACGATGTGTTCGGCATCCATGTCGGCATCGGCATAGCCCAGCGATTCGACGCCTATTTGATGGAATTGGCGGTAACGGCCTTTTTGCGGACGTTCGTGGCGGAACATCGGTCCTGCGTACCAGAGTCGTTGCGGCGCGTTGTAGAGCAGATTGTGCTGGATGACGGCGCGTACGCATGAGGCCGTGCCTTCCGGGCGCAGCGACAACGGTTCGCCGTTGAGTGCGTCTTCGAACGAGTACATTTCTTTTTCTACGATATCGGTGACTTCGCCGATGGCGCGTTTGAACAGGCCGGTCTGTTCCAGAATAGGTGTGCGGATTTCGCGATAGCCGTAAGCGTTTAGCCAGTCGTGCACGATGGCTTCAAATTGCTGCCAGCGCGGCGTCTGTTCAGGCAGGATGTCATTCATCCCGCGGATGGCTTGGATCGGGTTACTCATAAATTTCAGGATGCTGGATGTATGGTGATGGTTTTGTTTGCTGTTGACGCTGTGCCGTAATGGCTTTGTACGTAATTTTCGACGATGGCCTGGAATTCTTCCGCGATACGGTCGCCTTTCAGTGTTACCGTTTTTTCGCCGTCTACGTATACGGGCGCTACCGGAACTTCGCCGGTACCGGGCAGGCTGATGCCGATGTTGGCGTGTTTGGATTCGCCGGGGCCGTTGACGACGCAGCCCATGACGGCAACGTGCATTTCTTCCACGCCGGGATAACGATTGCGCCAGGTCGGCATCTGATCGCGCAGATAGCGCTGGATATCCTGCGCCAGATGCTGGAATACGGTGCTGGTCGTGCGTCCGCAACCGGGGCAAGCTACTACCATGGGCGTGAATGAGCGTAAGCCCATGGTTTGCAGGATTTCCTGTGCCACGACTACTTCCTGTGTGCGGTCGCCGCCGGGTTGCGGGGTAAGCGAAATACGTATGGTGTCGCCTATGCCTTGCTGCAGTAAAACAGAGAGGGCTGCAGTCGAGGCGACGATGCCTTTCGAACCCATGCCGGCTTCGGTCAATCCCAGATGCAGCGGATAATCGCATCGCGATGCCAGTTCCTGATAGGTGCTGATCAGATCCTGCACCCCTGAGAGCTTGCAAGACAGTATGATTTTGTCGCGGCTCAGGCCGATTTCTTCAGCCTTGCGCGCTGACTCGAGTGCAGAGGTAATCAGCGCTTCGCGCATGACCCATTCCGGTTCCCGCGGCGCGGCCAGTTGCGCGTTTTCATCCATCATGCGTGCAAGGTGGGCTTGATCCAGGCTGCCCCAGTTGACGCCGATGCGCACTGGCTTGTTATAACGGCAAGCCGTTTCTATCATTGCTGCATATTGCTCGTCGCGTTTGCTGCCTTTGCCGACATTGCCTGGGTTGATGCGATATTTGGCCAGCGCCTCGGCACACGCAGGGACGCCGGTGAGCAGCTTGTGGCCGTTAAAGTGAAAATCGCCAATCAGCGGTACGTCGCAGCCGCGTTTTGCCAATGCGTCGCGGATATGCGGTACTGCTTCGGCGGCTTCCATGGTGTTGACGGTAATACGCACCATTTCCGATCCTGCGCGCCAGAGCGCGTAGGTTTGTTCGGTTGTGCCGGCAATATCGGCAGTATCGGTATTGGTCATGGATTGCACTGCGACCGGCGCATCGCCGCCGACGGCAATGTTGCCTACCCAGACTTTACGCGTATTGTGACGAGGGAGTTGTATATTGAACATGGGTTTATTGTAGGGTGAGTCTGGCGACGTTAACAGCCGTGTGCGGCGCCAGATCCACAGCCTTGTCGTTGTATTTGAGAGTGACATGCGCGGCATTGCCGATGACTAGCGAGAGTGGTGGCGTAGCCGATATCTCGGCGCTTTCACCTGCGCGATATAAATGGCTAAGTACAATGTGTTGCTGACTGTCGCGGATATTTATCCAGGAATCCTGATCGAATTGAAATTGCAGGCGTCCCGTTACCGTATTGTCGGCAATGACCGGTATTGGTTTGATTGCTGCAGGTGCAGGTGCAGGTGCAGGTGCAGGTGCAGGTGCAGGTGCAGGTGCAGGTGCAGGTGCAGGTGCAGGTGCAGGTGCGGGCCCGGATTCCGGCGGTATGGATGCTGCTGCAATAGTGGGTACGGGCGGTATCGCCGTGTTAGCTGTGGGCGGTGGGGAGGCCGGTTTTACTGCCGGTATTGCGTGTGTGGCGGATATGCTTGCTACATTCAATTTTACCGGAGCCTCATCAGCCGAAAGCCAATGATAAACCAGCAATGGAACGCCGATGACAAGTGTCGCTGCAATGCCTGCCATGATCAGCCAGTATTTGGACAAACTGTTGGTGAGCGGAATATGCTCGTCGTGTATGCTTAAGGATTCAGCTTTGCTATGCAGCGTGTTCGACATTTCCACCATCAGGGTGTTCGCGTCCAGACCGACCAGCCGTGCATAGTTGCGGACAAAACCGCGGCTGAATACCAATCCCAGTTCTTCAAAACCGTTATTTTCTATGGTCTCGATTTGCCGAGGGGTGAGTTTGATGTGTTGTGATACATCGTGAATGCTCATGCCTGCAGCTTGCCGTGCTGAGCGCAAGCGCGCTCCGACGGATAGTGCGGTTTCCAGATTATCCGTCGCCTCCATTAGTCGTATTTTCCTTGCAGTAAGAGCTGGGTTTCCGGGGAATCGGCGAACATGCGTCGCAATTGCAGGCTAAAACTGGCTTCGGCATCCTTGTTGTTTTGTTTTCTCGCTAGCCGTATGCCTAGCCACAGTGCTTCCGGTGTCGGTTTGTTGTTGTCGAAAAACCGGTCGATTAATGTTCTTGCTTCGAGTAAGCGGCCTTGTTGGTAATAAAGCTGGGCAAGTTTGGTCAGTGCCTGGGCCTGATTCGGCTGGTATTTTAGCGATTTCTCGAAATAGCCTTGCGCTATATCCGGCTTATTGGCTTGCAGCGAGCAGATGCCTGCGTTGGTGAGCGCATGTTCCGGTGCAGAGTAAAGCGGGTTGCTGAGCGCAATGTTGAACTGTGTCATTGCGTCATCGTATTTGTTGCGGGTGCAGAGGAACCAACCGTAGTTATTGTGTATTTCCGACTCGCCCGGCGCCAGTTCCATCGCCCGGCGGAAATTGCTTTCAGCGGGTTTGTCTTCATGCAATTCCATGTAGACCAGCCCCATGACGCCATACGCAGGGGCGTAATTGTTGTCTGCGGAAAGTGCGTTGTGCAATTCTTCCAGTGCAACTGTGTATTGTCCGCGGCTGAAATAGGCCGCGCCCAATTCGGTGTGGATGCGCGCACGCGTTTGTTCGTCGGTTTGCTGGGAAATCGGTGTCGGCTGGCTGGAATCGGCAGTAGCCAGATTTGCTGTCAGAGCGATGATGCTAAGTAAAAACGTGAGCGAACGCTTAAGTTTATTCATTAAATCACCTCGATATGACGTAGGGTACGCTTGGTCTTGTCCTGTACTTGGCCGGCAAGCTGGCCGCATGCCGCGTCAATATCTTCGCCTCGCGTTTTGCGCACGGTGACGACATGTCCGGCTTGCATCAGGGTGTCGCGAAAGCGACGGATTGTTTCCGGTCGGGAACAGCGATAGCCGGAATTCGGAAACGGATTAAACGGAATCAGGTTGAATTTGCAAGGTACGTCGCGCACCAGCGCAAGCAGTTGACGTGCATGCTCAGGTTGGTCGTTGATGCCGTCGAGCATGACGTATTCAAAGGTGACGAAGTCTCGCGGCGCTTTTTCCAGATAGCGCTGGCAGGCAGCCATGAGTTCGTCCAACGGATACTTGCGGTTGATGGGGACGATTTCGTCGCGCAGGGTATCGTTGGGTGCATGCAGTGATACTGCCAGGGCAACGGGGCAGTCTTCGCGCAATCTGTCCATGGCGGGAACCAGCCCCGATGTGCTGACAGTGACGCGCCGGCGCGACAGACCGTAAGCGTTGTCATCCAGCATGAGGTTGAGTGCGGTGACGACATTGGCATAATTGGCCAGCGGTTCGCCCATACCCATCATGACCACGTTGGTAATGATGCGGTCGCCTTTGGGGTCTCGCCCTAAAGCGCGGTTTGCCCACCATAACTGGCCGATGATTTCGGCAACGCTGAGGTTACGGTTAAAGCCTTGGCGGCCGGTAGAGCAAAATGTGCACTCCAGCGCGCAGCCTACTTGTGACGACACGCATAGCGTACCGCGTGTGTCGTCGGGAATGAATACGGTTTCAACGCCATTCATGCTGCCTGCGTCTAGCAGCCATTTGCGGGTGCCGTCGCTGGAGGCCTGCTCGGCCATCATTTGCGGCGGCGTTACCGTAGCAATTTGCGTCAGTTTGTCGCGTAGCGATTTGGCGAGATCGCTCATTTGCTCGAAATCGGATATGCCGAAGTGATGTATCCAGCGCAATACCTGCTTGGCGCGAAAGGGTTTCTCACCCAATTCGGCAAAGTAGCTGGTTAATCCCGGTAAATCATAATCGAGCAAATTTATGGGCATGAAAATATCGTGATGACGTTAAAACCGATTTGGATTGCTTAGCGTGAATAAACGTTCAATGCCGGGAAAAAATAGGCGATTTCGATCGCTGCATTTTCGGTAGAGTCGGAACCGTGTACTGCATTGGCGTCGATGCTGTCGGCAAAGTCGGCGCGTATGGTACCGGCGTCGGCCTTCTTCGGGTCGGTTGCACCCATCAGGTCACGATTTTTCTGCATGGCGTTTTCACCTTCCAGAACTTGCACCATCACTGGGCCGGAAATCATGAAGTCGACCAGATCCTTGAAAAACGGACGTGCGCTGTGCACAGCATAAAATCCTTCGGCATCGGCACGCGACAGTTGCACCATGCGTGCGGCGACAACTTTCAGGCCGGCATCTTCGAAGCGCTGGTAGATTTTACCGATTACATTCTTGGCAACAGCATCAGGTTTGATAATCGACAGGGTACGTTCAACAGCCATGGTATTACTCCATTAGTTATGGTTAAAAATCTTGAATAAAATATCACGAAATAGCGATAATATAAAGGTTTAGCGGGTGCTTCACAGAAACGCAAAAGGTGGAGCCGCTTGCGCGATTCCACCTTGTCGAACCGGATACCTGCCGGGTTTTTGCAACGTCGCGTTGACGAACAATCCCGGCGGTTTCTGGTATCAGTCGTTTTAACGATTACGTTTGCGTTCGTTTTCAGTCAGGTAACGTTTACGAATGCGGATGGACTGCGGCGTGATCTCCACCAGTTCGTCATCTTCGATAAATTCTACCGCTGATTCCAGCGTCATTTTCATTGCCGGGGTCAGGCGTACCGCTTCGTCTGTGCCCGATGCGCGCACGTTGGTCAGCTGTTTGCCCTTGATAGGGTTCACAACCAGATCGTTATCGCGGCTGTGAATGCCGATGACGATACCTTCGTACAGTTTATCGCCGGGCGATACGAACATGCGGCCGCGATCTTCCAGTTTCCATAAGGCGTAAGCCACGGCTTCGCCTTGTTCCTGAGAGATTAGAACGCCGTTACGGCGGCTAGGCATGTCAGCTTTCATCGGGCCGTAATCGTCGAAAACGTGGGCCATGATGCCGGTGCCACGGGTAAGGGTCATGAATTCGGACTGGAAACCGATCAGGCCGCGTGCGGGGATGCGGTATTCCAGACGGACACGGCCTTGGCCGTCCGATTGCATGTCTTGCAGGTCACCGCGGCGGCGGCCGAGTTCTTCCATGATGCCGCCTTGGTTGACTTCTTCAACGTCAACGGTGAGGGCTTCGTATGGTTCGCACTTCTCGCCATTGATTTCCTTGAACACGACGCGGGGCTTGGATACGGCGATCTCAAAACCTTCGCGACGCATGTTTTCCAGCAGAATGGTCAAGTGCAATTCACCGCGACCGGAAACCAGGAAGGTATCGGCGTCGTCAGTGTCTTCTACTTTCAGTGCGACGTTGGTAAGCAGTTCCTTGTTCAGGCGGTCGCGAATCTGGCGGCTGGTGACGAATTTTCCTTCGGTGCCGGCCAGCGGCGAGCTATTGACCTGAAATGTCATGGTCAAAGTTGGCTCGTCCACTTTCAGCATTGGCAGCGCTTGCGGGTTTTCCCTGTCGCAAATGGTAACGCCGATACCGATTTCTTCGATGCCGTTGATCAGTACGATATCGCCTGCTTCGGCTTGATCCACTAAAACGCGGTTAAGTCCCTGGAAGCCTAACACCTGATTGATGCGGCCGGTTTTGGGTGTGCCTTCCGGGCCGTTCATTACCACGACAGTCTGGCCCGGCTTGATGCGGCCGTTGCTGATACGGCCGACGCCGATACGGCCGACGAAACTGGAATAATCCAGTGCCGAAATTTGCAGCTGTAACGGCGCTTCAGGATCGCCGGCAGGTGCCGGTACGTGTTTCAGTACCGTTTCAAACAGCGCACTCATGTTGTCGCTGGTTTCGCTCATGTCCAGCATGGCAAAGCCGTTCAGAGCGGATGCGTAGACTACCGGGAAATCCAGCTGCTCTTCGGTTGCGCCGAGTTTGTCGAATAGATCGAAGGTGGCGTTAACCACGAAATCCGGGCGTGCGCCGGGACGGTCTACCTTATTGACCACAACGATGGGCTTCAGGCCCAGTGCCAATGCTTTGCGTGTGACGAAGCGGGTTTGCGGCATAGGGCCGTCAACTGCGTCGACCAGCAGCAAAACGCCGTCGACCATCGACAGCACGCGCTCTACTTCGCCGCCGAAGTCGGCGTGGCCTGGGGTATCAACGATATTGATATGGTAACCGTTATATTCCAGTGCGGTATTCTTGGCGGTAATGGTAATGCCGCGTTCTTTTTCCAGATCGTTGCTGTCCATTACGCGCTCGGTTACCGATTGGTGAGCGGCGAACGTGCCTGATTGCTGGAGGAGTTTATCCACTAAAGTGGTTTTGCCGTGGTCAACGTGAGCGATGATGGCGATATTTCTGAGCGCGCGGGACATGTTTGATTGTTTCCGGTATCTGATAAACCAGAAATTATAGCATGGTAAATATGTATGATTTATTAAAATCTTGGCATTTGCTTGATTTATTGTGAGATTGCTGTAGAATGTTGGTTCTCCAGTCAAGTTGAACGATTGATTGGACGCGTGCTTTCTTAGCACGCCATCGATCCCTGACCTTATAGCGTTTCAGCAGTTTTTCCTGAAGGCGCAGCTCCACCCGGTTAGCGACGATGTTTCCGCGCCGGCAGTGGATGGCTGATATGCATAGCCTACCCCCCGTTGGCTATGCTTCGCGTTTATTTTTAAGGAAAAATCTGTGTCTTTTGATACTCTAGGTCTCAACGAATCTCTCATTAAAGCGCTTGCCGATTCTGGTTATACCCAGGCAACGCCCATTCAGGAACAAGCTATTCCGTTAATTCTGGAAGGCCATGACCTGCTTGCCTCCGCTCAAACCGGTACCGGTAAAACGGCTGCGTTCATGCTGCCTGCGCTGGAAAAACTGTCTACCCCCAGCCCTGTGGCTGGCCGCGGTCCGCGCATTCTGGTATTAACCCCTACTCGTGAGCTGGCGTTGCAGGTCACTGCTGCCGCCGAGAAATACAGCAAGCATTTGCGCCGCGTGAAAGTGGTCAGCATTCTGGGCGGCATGCCTTACCCTATCCAAAACAAAATGTTGTCGCAACCGTTTGAAGTGCTGGTGGCAACGCCGGGCCGTCTGATCGATCATATTGAACGCGGCCGTATCGATTTCTCCCGTCTTGAAATGCTGATTCTGGATGAAGCCGATCGCATGCTGGATATGGGTTTCTTCGACGATGTGGAACGTATTGCAATGTCGACGCCTGCTACACGTCAAACGGTCATGTTCTCTGCGACTTTTGAAGGCAATATTGCGCGTCTGGCAACCCAGTTGCTGAAAACGCCAAAACGTATCGAAATTGCGCATCAGCAGGCGCGTCACGAAAACATCACCCAGCATATGCACTATGTCGACGATTTGTCGCACAAGAATCGCGTGTTGACGCATCTGGTCAACGATGTGGATATCAATCAGGCTATTATCTTTACTGCAACGAAACGCGATGCAGACAGTCTGGCCGATGATTTGCAGGCGCAAGGGCATAAAGTCGCTGCGCTGCACGGCGATATGCATCAAGGTGCGCGTAACCGTACCATTACGCAGATGCGTCACGGTTCCATCCGTTTGCTGGTAGCGACTGACGTTGCCGCTCGCGGTCTGGATGTTCCCGGCATTACGCACGTGATTAACTACGATTTGCCTAAGAATCCGGAAGATTACGTACACCGTATCGGTCGTACCGGTCGTGCCGGTGCATCGGGTATTGCCGTATCTTTGGCCAGCCCGCGCGATTCCATGCAGTTAAAGCGTATCGAGCGCTTTACTGGTCAACTGATACCGGCGCAAGTAATTGAAGGTCTGGAACCGAAACTCAAGCCGCGTACTGGCGCGCCTAGCAGTCGTCCAGGTAATGGTGGTCGCGGTGGTCGTCCTGCGGGGCAGGGCGAGCATCGTCGCAGCAATAGCGGTTACGGTAATGGCGGCGGTTATGGCAACGGCGGTAACCAGAGCGGTTACGGTAATCATGGCAATGCTGCCGCTACCGGTAATCGTAGCGATGCAGGTGTCGTGAATGGCAATAGCTGGGGTCATGCAGCTAATACGTCTACTACTAGTGCACCGCGTCGTGATAATGTTGCACGCCCTGCTGCTAATGGCGGTGCGCGTCGCGATGGTCAGAATGCGGGTGGTGGATTCAAGAGCGGTAACGGTAATCGCAGTAACGGCAATCGCTCCTGGAGCTAATCTGTAATTAGCTTGCGGGCAATAAAAAAGGCGCTGTATGCGCCTTTTTTATTGCCCATTATTTTGCTTGCCCTGCTAGTCAGGCGCTATGCAATACGCGCTGGTAAGTGACGAAATCATAACGGTAGTTGCTGTTGTCGTCCTGTTGGGGTGCGCGTCGGGTTTCTGCCCAGTCGGTATGGCTGAATTCAGGGAACCATGCGTCGCCTTCAATTTCGGCATCGATTTCCGTGAGGTATAGTCGATCGGCTTGAGGCAGTGCTTGCCGGTATAGTTCTTCCCCTCCTATAAAAAACACTTCATCGTAATCGGCACACAGTGCAATGGCCGATGCGATGCTGTCAGCCACTTTGCTGCCGTCAGGTGCCTGATAAGCATTGCGTGAAATAATAATGTTGAGCCGTCCGGGGAGCGGGCGGCCTATGGATTCGAATGTTTTGCGGCCCATGATGACGGGATGTCCCAGCGTCAGTTTTTTGAAGTATTGCAAATCGGCCGGCAATTGCCACGGCAGGGTGTTGCGTATACCGATCACGCGGTTTTTTGCCATGGCGGCGATGAGTGAAATAATGGGTCGCATGCGATTTCTCCTTACGGTTATTATAACTTCTGTCGAGTGCCGTCATGGTATTCTTTGCGCCAATAATACTTAACCGTTGCGGAATCGAGTGCCGGACGGGTAGATTCTGAGGAGAGTATCGTGCTGTCAGTATTCAAGACGGTGTTGCGCTGGTTGTGTCGTATTTTGTTTCGAGTCAGGGTCGAAGGCGATTTGCAGGTGTTCGATCATCCGCGGACACTGATTGTGGCTAACCACGAGTCATTTCTGGATGGTGTGCTGCTGGGTTTGTTCCTGCCGATACGGCCTGTGTTTATTGTGCATAGCTGGGTGGCGGCAAATCCGGTGTTGCGCATTTTTCTGCGGATGGTGGATTACCTGGCGGTCGATCCCACGCAGCCGATGGCGATAAAGAAGATTCTGCGGTTGGTTGAGACGGGGCGTCCGGTAGTGATTTTTCCGGAAGGGCGCATCACCTTGACCGGTAGTCTGATGAAGATTTACGATGGTCCGGCCTTTATCGCAGCAAGGACGGGCGCGGCCATCGTGCCGATTCGGCTGGATGGCCCGGCAAGATCCTATTTCAGTCGCTTAACCGGGGATTACCCGCATCGTCTGTTTCCTGCAATCCGGCTTAGCATACAGCCGGCGACGCATATCGCCATGCCGGATCTGCCGAGTGCAAAACTGCGTCGCAAACAGGCCGGCGAAGCTTTGCGGGTAATCATGCAGGATATGTTGTTTCATTCGCAGCCGCGACAGACCTTGTGGCAAGCGTTGGCCGAAACCATGGCTATTTATGGCGGTAATCGTAAAGTCATCGAGGACATGCACCAGATTCCCATGAGTTATCGTACGCTGTGGAAAATGTCGCTGGCGATAGCGCGCGTATTGCAGCGCGATACCCGTGCGGGCGAACATGTTGGGGTGCTGTTGCCAAATCTGGCGGCAACTGTCGGGGCAATCTTCGGTTTGTCGGCATTGGGTCGGGTGGCTGCAATGATTAATCATACGTCGGGCCGGGACGGTATGAATAATGCATGTCTGGCTGCCGAAATACGTTTGATACTGACTTCCCGTGCCTTTCTGGAGAAAGCCAATTTAACCGAAGTCGTACAGGGTTTGAACAATATAAGGCTGGTTTATCTGGAGGATGTGCGTCCTGCTTTGGGTTTGTCGGACAAATTGTGGCTGATGTTGGGCACCTATTTTCCACGCTTGTTATTGCAGATCGGCGATCCTGAATCGGCGGCCGTGGTGTTGTTTACTTCCGGTTCGGAGGGTAAACCCAAGGGGGTGGTATTGTCGCATCGCGCGTTATTGTCCAATGTGGCACAGGTGCGTGCGGTAATTGATATGCAACCTACAGATAAAGTGTTCAATGCGCTGCCGATGTTTCATTCATTCGGGTTGACGGGGGGTACGCTGATGCCGATCCTGACCGGAATGAATGTGTTTTTGTACCCCAGCCCGCTGCATTACCGCATCATTCCCGAGCTGGTTTACGATAAAAGCTGCACGATATTGTTCGGTACCGGCACGTTTCTGGGAAATTACGCCAAATTCGCGCACCCGTATGATTTTTATCGGTTGCGCTACGTTGTGGCCGGTGCAGAAAAGGTGAGCGACAGCGTGCGCGAGCTATGGTTTGAAAAATTCGGCATACGCATACTCGAAGGTTACGGAGCGACCGAAACCGCGCCTGTGCTGGCGGTAAATACGCCCATGGCTTTCAGAAAGGGTTCGGTCGGTCAATTATTGCCGGGTATTGCGTCGCGCATCGTTCCGGTTCCGGGCATAGATGCAGGCGGCATGCTGTATGTGAATGGACCGAATATGATGTCAGGCTACTTGCGCGCAGATCATCCGGGCGTACTGGAGGTGCCTGCATCCATATTCGGTGCAGGCTGGTATGAGACTGGCGATGTCGTCGATCGGGATGAGCAGGGATTCGTTTATATTCGCGGGCGGGTCAAGCGTTTTGCAAAAGTGGCTGGCGAAATGGTGTCGCTGGAAGCCGTTGAAGGCGTTGCCGTGCGCGCCTCGCCCGGCTTTTTGCACGCAGCAACGACGCAGCCGGATGCGCAGCGCGGCGAAACGATATTGATATATACCACCGACAAGGATTTGACGCGCGAGCGCTTGCAGCAGGCTGCGCGGGAAGGCGGTCAGCCGGAAATCATGGTGCCGCGCAAAGTGATTTATGTGGATGCCTTGCCTTTGCTTGGCACAGGCAAGGTCGATTACGTAACGTTGAAGTCTATGGGGGCAAACGCGTGAGTCAAGGGAGCTTAAATTTAAATCTCAATGCCAAACCGATGTTGGCGTTGCTCGGCGCGCAATTCCTGTCTGCGCTGGCAGATAATGCATTATTGATTGCAGCAATCGCCTTGATGAAAATACTGGGGCAGGCCGATCGCATTAGCTGGGTTCAAGCCGGATTTGTCTTGCCGTTTATTTTGCTGGCGCCGTTTGTCGGGGTGTTTGCCGATGCTTTACCTAAAGGCCGGGTGATGCTGATAGGCAATGCAATCAAGCTTATTGGTACCGTATTGATGCTGCAAGGAGTTTATCCGGCTGTGGCGTATTTGATTGCGGGTATAGGTGCGGCAGTGTATTCGCCTGCCAAATACGGCATTTTGAGTCAGTTTTTTAATACGGACAAACTGGTCAAGGCAAATGGCTGGCTGGAAGGTTCGACTATTGTGGCCATACTGCTGGGGGTCGTGCTGGGCGGGATGCTGGCAGACAACTCGATACGGATTGCGCTGATGAATGTGGCGGCTATATATGCGGCAGCGGCTGTGATCAATTTGTTTATTCCTCGTATATATCCCGAGCATGTGGCCGAAAAATGGCAGCTTTTGAAGCTGATAAAGGAATTTTGGGGGATTTTGCGTACCTTGCTGCGAGAACCGGCGGCGCGCATGAGTTTGATCGGCACCAGTTTGTTTTGGGGAAGCGGAGCGACATTGCGGCTGATGCTGTTTGTGTGGGTACCGGTGGCGCTGGGTATCAGCGATAATCGAACTCCGGCTAATCTGATGGGCGCTTTATCCGTCGGTATCGTTATAGGTGCGGCTATGGCATCGTTGTTGATCAAGTTGGAGCATGTGCGCCGCGCTTATATAGGCGGGTTGCTGATAGGCCCGATAATTGTTTTGCTTGCCCTGCAAACTGGGTTGTCGCCTGCGGTATTGCTGCTAATGGCGCTTGGTGCGGCTGGGGGAGTGTTCGTTGTGCCGTTGAATGCTTTGCTGCAACAGGTTGGTCATCAAAGTGTGGGGACCGGCCATGCGCTGGCGATACAAAATCTTTTTGAAAACATGGCTATGCTGCTGCTGGTGAGTAGCTACGGGATGGCGGCGAAGGCGCCGGTCACCCAGACGGTAGTGGGGTTCGGGGTGTTGATGTTTGCAGGTGTGGCGGCGCTTGCGTGGACGACGCGTCAAAACAGAAAGATTATTTAATCTTGATGAAAATGGTTGACAAGCGTTTTTTGCTCTGTATAATTCGCACCTCGTTGTTAGCGCAGAGCAAGGCGCTGACGGCAAGCAAGACGCTCTTTAACAACTAGACAACCGATAAGTGTGGGTATTTACGGTAGCGGTTTTGGTATTGGGTACTGGGTAACTGGTACTGGATAC
>JARLJL010000023.1 GCA_031291235.1 Sulfuriferula sp. | reverse complement strand
TGGAAGCTGTGGAAGCTGTGGAAGCTGTGGAAGCTGTGGAAGCTGTGGAAGCTGTGGAAGCTGTGGAAGCTGTGGAAGCTGTGGAAGCTGTGGAAGCTGTGGAAGCTGTGGAAGCTGTGGAAGCTGTGGAAGCTGTAGAAGCTGTAGAAGCTGTAGAAGCTGTAGAAGTCAAAATACCCCAATCCAAACCAACGCTGGAAAAACTGTTACTCCCCAGTGAAGATCAGTCTTTACACCACATCACCATTTTGGACGATGTGGACGAACAGCTTCTGCCCATTTTTCTGGAGGAAGCTGCCGACCTCATGCCGGCAATCGAAAAATCCATCCGTAACTGGAGACAGATGCCATATGGAGACGAACAAGCCAACCTGCAACGACTGTTGCATACGCTAAAAGGCAGTGCGCGCATGGCTGGCGCTATGAGACTGGGCGAACTGACCCACGTACTCGAAACAGATATCATCGACACCATTAACAAGGCCAATTTTGTCGATAGCGATTTCGACCGTTTCGAAGCACAACTGGATCAGTTGAATATTGCTGCAGAACGATTACGCAACCCCGTTTCGGCATCACCTGTCCCCGCCATCTCGAACGAACAGCCTGTAACGACTACAGCGGCGACTACCGCTGCCTTGCCGCAAATAACCGTGCAAGCCAATACCCAGATTGCTGCCGCCGATAGCGATACCAGCACACAAAACCTGCGTGTGCGTGCCGATACGGTCGACCGGCTGGTTAACGAAGCTGGCGAAATCAACATTGCCCGTTCACGTCTCGAGAGCAGCGTCGCCAACATCAAAACAGGCACGCTGGAATTAAACGAAAACATCAGCCGTTTGCGCACGCAATTGCGGGAACTGGAAATTCAGGCAGAAAGCCAGATGCAATCAACGTTATCGCATATGCGTAACGAAGATGCCGAATTCGACCCATTGGAATTCGACCGTTTCACGCGCTTGCAGGAACTCACCCGCATGATTGCGGAGAGCGTCAACGACATCGGCACCGTGCAACAAAACCTGAACGTCGGACTGAATGAAACCGATGCCGCGATTAACCAGCAAGGACGTCTGGCGAAAGACTTGCAACAGGCGCTCATGCATATACGTATGGTGCCGCTGTCCAGCATCTCGGATCGTTTGCACCGCACAGTACGTCTTGCAGCCAAAGATCTTGGCAAGAAAGCCAGTTTGCAACTCGTCGGCGAGCATGTCGAATTCGATCGCGGCGTACTCGACAAAATGGTCGCGCCGCTAGAACACTTGCTGCGCAACTCTGTTGCACACGGCATTGAAATGCCGAATGAACGACTGGCTGCAAACAAATCCGAATACGGCGAAATCGTGCTTTACGCCCGACAGGAAGGCAATGAAGTCGTTATTGCACTACGCGATGACGGACGCGGGCTCGACTTGCCTGCGATTCGGGCAAAAGCCATCAGTCAGCAACTCATCGAGCCGGATGCCGACCTGTCTGCCGATGAATTAATGCAGCTGATTTTCGCAAACGGCTTTTCCACTGCAGAAGCCGTCACCACGCTGTCCGGTCGCGGCGTAGGCATGGACGTTGTCAAGAATGAAATTGGGCAACTCGGCGGCCGCATCGATATTGCATCCGAATTCGGCAAAGGCGTGCAGTTTTCCGTTTATCTCCCGCTGACGCTGGCTGTGACCCAAACTGTCATGGTGACTGTAGCCGATCGCCTGTACGCAATATCCTCCTCCATGGTGGAGCAAGTTCAGGAATATAAAACCACCCAGCTGAATGAATTGCTGCAACAAGGTGAGATCACCTGGCAAGGTAACCGTTACGACTTCTTCTACCTGCCGCATTTACTGGGTGACACCGCTATACAGCCTATTCCGCAACAATATAGCCCGGTGCTCTTGTTAAAGAGCGGTAATCAGCGCGTTGCGATACTCGTTGACCATCTCACCGGCAACCGCGAAATCGTAATCAAGAACATAGGCCCGCAATTAGCCGGTGTACTAGGCATTGCCGGCGCAACAGTCATGGGTAACGGTCAGATAGTACTGATACTCAACCCCGTGCAACTGGCACAACGTCAGGGCATGCAAATACGCCACAATATCGAGCAAACACCCGTTATGGTCATGGACAAGAAATCCACAGCCAAAACCATCATGGTCGTGGACGATTCGTTGACCGTGCGCAAAATCACCACCCGCATGCTGACGCGCGAAGGTTACGAGGTCATCACCGCCAAAGACGGCGTGGATGCCTTGCAGATATTGCAGAACACCTTACCCGATGCCATGTTGCTCGACATCGAAATGCCGCGCATGGATGGTTTCGAACTGACCAAAGTCATGCGTTCAGACCATAGAATGGCGCAAATCCCCATCATCATGATTACCTCGCGTACGGCTGACAAGCACCGCGATCACGCCATGAGTCTGGGGGTAAACGCGTATATGGGCAAACCATTCCAGGAAGATGCCGTGCTTGCCAAAATCGCCGAACTGACCGAAGCCGCTTACGCTACCTGAACACGCATAACCCAAACAATAATGCCCGCTGCGTGCGGGCATTATTGTTTGACAAAGCAAACTACATTTAGCTTGCCGTCCAGTTCACCATACCGCTGTACGCCGTCACCAATACCAGTACGCCGAACACAATCCGATACCAGGCAAACACCGTAAAATCGTGGTTGCTGATAAAACGCAGTAGCGCGCGAATGGCAAACATTGCACTCACGAACGATACGACAAAACCGATGACGAATAACATCAAGTCGCCTTCAGACCGCAACAGAATATCGCGATGTTTATAAGCTTCGTAGAATGTCGCCGCCAGCAAGGTTGGGATAGCCAGAAAGAAGGAAAACTCGGTTGCCGTACGCCGCGACATGCCGAACAGCAAACCGCCGATAATCGTGGCGCCGGAACGCGACGTGCCGGGGATCAGCGCCAGCGTTTGCGCCAAACCGACTTTCAGTGCATCTTGCCAGGTCATCGCATCCACGCTTTCTACGCGAATAACATGCTGGCGTTTCTCTGCCCATAAAATCAGCAAGCCGCCGATAATGAACGCCAAGGCCACCGGTACCGGCTGAAACAGATATTCCTTGATCTTATGCGCGAACAACAGCCCCAGCACCGCCGCCGGCAGAAACGCCACAAACAGATTCAACACGAAACGGTTGGCATCCGCTTGCCCCAGACCGCGCGTGACCGTCATCAGTTTGGCGCGATATTCCCAGCACACTGCCAGAATAGCACCTGCCTGGATAATGATTTCAAACGCCTTGCCGCGTTCGTCGTTAAAGTTCAGTAAGTCACCCGCAAGTATCAAATGCCCCGTACTTGAAATCGGCAAGAACTCGGTCAGCCCTTCAACCAACCCCAGTATCAATGCCTTTAATGCCAACACCATATCCATAGCGAATTACCCGAGAAGAAAATAAATTGTAGACAGCTTAACAGAAGCATATGACATCATGCTTAACGAACTGCAAAAACAAAAAAAACCGCAGTCCCCGTTTAAACGGCAACTGCGGTTTAATAGAGGCAAAATTTATGCCTTGCGGTAAATCTCCGCACCCTGTTTCACAAATTCGACAGCCTTGACCTCCATCCCCTGTATCAAGGCATCCTGTTCCGTCAAACCCTGCTGGGCTGCGTAATCGCGTACATCCTGCGTAATCTTCATGGAACAGAAGTGAGGCCCGCACATGGAACAGAAATGCGCAACCTTGGCAGAATCCTTGGGCAAGGTTTCATCGTGGAACTCACGCGCCTTGTCCGGATCGAGTCCGAGATTGAACTGATCGTCCCAGCGAAATTCGAAACGCGCTTTGGACAGTGCATTATCACGGATCTGTGCACCAGGATGGCCCTTGGCCAGATCAGCTGCATGCGCCGCTACCTTGTATGCCATGATGCCATCCTTCACATCGTTTTTATCAGGCAAACCCAGATGTTCTTTGGGCGTGACGTAACACAGCATGGCGGTACCGTACCAGCCGATCTGTGCGGCGCCGATGGCGCTGGTAATATGATCGTAACCGGGTGCAATATCTGTCGTCAGCGGGCCCAGCGTGTAGAACGGCGCCTCGTCGCACCAATCCAGCTGCAGGTCCATATTCTCCTTGATCAGCTGCATAGGTACGTGTCCTGGGCCCTCAATCATGACCTGACAATCGTGCTTCCACGCCACCTGCGTCAATTCGCCCAACGTTTTCAACTCGGCCAGCTGCGCATCGTCGTTCGCATCGTAAATGGAACCGGGACGCAATCCGTCGCCCAGACTGAAACTCACGTCATAGGCTTTCATGATCTCGCAAATATCCTCGAAATGCGTGTACAGGAAACTTTCCTTGTGATGCGCGAGACACCATTTGGCCATGATGGAACCGCCGCGCGACACGATCCCCGTCATCCGGTTGGCAGTCAGCGGCACATGCGCCAGACGGATACCGGCATGGATGGTGAAATAATCCACACCCTGCTCGGCCTGCTCGATCAACGTATCGCGGAACATTTCCCAGGTCAGGTCTTCGGCCTTGCCGTTGACCTTTTCCAGCGCCTGATAAATCGGCACTGTACCGATAGGCACCGGCGAGTTGCGTATGATCCATTCACGGGTTTCGTGAATATTCTTGCCGGTCGACAAATCCATCACCGTATCGCCGCCCCAGCGTATGGACCAGGTCATTTTTTCGACTTCTTCCTGTATGGAAGAGCCCAGCGCAGAATTACCGATATTGGCATTGATTTTCACCAGGAAATTGCGCCCGATGATCATCGGCTCGGTTTCCGGGTGATTGATATTGGCAGGAATAATGGCGCGGCCGCGCGCAATCTCGTCGCGCACGAATTCGGCAGTAATCTTCTCCGGCAAAGCAGCGCCATAAGATTGGCCGCGATGTTGCCGCCCCAGCAGCTCGAACATTTTCTGTCCGGTAGGGCCAGCTGCTTTCAACGACGCCAGATACTCTTCCCGTCGCAGATTTTCGCGTATGGCCACATACTCCATTTCAGGCGTAATGATGCCCTGACGCGCATAGTGCATTTGGGTGACGTTACGCCCTGCTTTGGCCTTGCGCGGCTGACGGGCCAGACCGGGGAAACGCATCGCCTGCAATTGCGCATCGTGCAAGCGATCGCGGCCGTATTCCGAGCTCAGTCCGGCAAGCGCTTCCGTGTCGCCACGCTCTTCTATCCATGCCGAACGTACTGCCGCCAAGCCCTGACGTATATCGACTTTAACCGCAGGATCGGAATACGGGCCTGAACAATCGTAAACATAAATAGGCGGATTGGGTTCAGCGCCAAACGAAGCCGACGTATCCGACTGGCTGATTTCGCGCATAGGTACCTGAATGTCAGGTCGCGACCCTTGTACATAAATCTTGCGTGAATTGGGCAAAGCTTGTATCGCAGCCTCATCTACATGAGCATTGGCGGCAATGAATTCAGGATTGGCGTTCATAGTTGTGTTCCTTAAACGATAAGCATAAGGAAGCAGATGAATGCTTCCCTACGACGGCATGACCCGCATCAGGTTCGAAGGGTATATCTCACTTCATTTTTTTACGATGAAGACCCCCAGCAGAGGTGTTAAATTATAGGAAATATGGAATAATCGCAAGAGATTAGTGATATAGGTATAGAAATGAATATCGAACAAGCCCGCTTTAACATGATAGAGCAACAAATCCGCCCCTGGGACGTACTGAATCAGCAGGTACTGGATCTGCTGGGCAAGGTCAAACGGGAGGATTATGTGCCGCAAATGTACCGCTCACTGGCCTTCGTGGACATGGAAATTCCGCTGGGTCACGGCGAAGCCATGATGTCGCCGAAACTCGAAGCGCGCATCCTGCAGGAACTCGCAATCAAAAAATCCGATACCATACTGGAAGTCGGCACGGGTAGCGGTTACCTGACGGCATTACTCGCCGAACTCGGCCAGTATGTCTACAGTGTGGATATCGTCCCCGAATTCAAAACCCAGGCCAGCGCAAAACTGCAGGCCAACGGCATTACCAATGTCAGCCTGGAAGTCGGCGACGCTGCCAAAGGCTGGTCACGCCACGGCAAGTACGACGTCATCGTCATCACTGGTTCCACCCCGGTATTGCCGGAAACGTTTGTACACGATCTCAAACCGGGCGGGCGACTGTTTGCCGTTACCGGCGATGCGCCGGCAATGACGGCGCAACTGATCACTTGCATAGCCGAAGGCGCGTACAATACAGTTACCTTATTCGAAACTGTCGTACAGCCGCTCAAAAATGCGGTGCAACCGGAACGCTTCGTATTTTAAACCATGCAACATATCAGCGCCCCCGGTCTGCGACTATGGCTTGACGACGGTACCCGTGCTCAGCCTGTGCTGCTCGACGTGCGCGAACCATGGGAATATCAGATTGCGCACCTCGACAATGCGCAACTGATGCCCATGCACACGATACCCGGTGAGCTCGACAAACTCGACCCGCATGCCGATATCGTCGTCATTTGTCACCACGGCGTGCGCAGCATGCAAATCGCGCATTTTCTTGAACGTGCAGGATTCGATCATATTTACAACCTGCAAGGCGGCATAGATGCCTGGGCGCAATCAGTAGATAAGAACATGCCGACTTATTAACCGGAGCTATCTCCACCATGCCTGAATTGACTCGCGCGATACTGCTATTAATGTTAATTTGGGTTCCGTCCGCTTTTGCAGGCGAGTTAAGCCGTTTGTATCAGGATGCGCTCAATCACGATGCCGATTACGCTGCCAGCCTTGCGAATTACCGTGCCGGTCTGGAGAAACTGCCGCAAGCCCGTTCAGCCCTCCTCCCGCAAATTCAGCTCAACGCCAACGCCCTGCAAAACCGTACCGACTTATCGATTGCACCAGTGCAGAATTACAGCTCAAACAGCGCGAGCGTCAATGTGACTCAGCCATTGTTCCGGCAAGCCAATCTCAGCCAATACGAACAAGCCAAGCAGCAAAGCCACGCTAACGTTGCGCTGCTCGACAGCAAACAGCAGGATCTGATACTGCGCGTCGCCAGCGCCTACTTCGACGTATTGCTGGCGCAGGACAACCTGTACGTGCTGCAATCGCTGAAAACAGCCATCGACCGGCAACTCGCGCTGGCAAAAGCCAACTTCGCCGCCGGCACCTCAACCGTTACCGATAGCGACGAAGCCCAGGCACGCTCCGATCTCACCGCAGCTCAGCTCATCTCTGCGCAAAACGATCTCTATATCAAACAGCAATCCCTGTCCGTATTGACCGGCACGCCGCCCATCATGCTGGCAGGACTAGACAAACAGCGCCCGCTGCCCCCGGTTGCGCTCAATCAGCTCGACAACTGGATAACCGAAGCGGTACAAAACAATCCGCAAATCCGCATCGAACAAGCCAATATGAAGATTGCCGAAGCGGAAATCACCCGTGCGCGCAGCGGACACTTGCCGACACTGGATGCCGTTGCCAGCTATACGGATAACCGCAACCAGTTATTCGGCAACACCTTTATCAATTCACGCAGCGGCAACATCGGGCTTGCACTCAACATCCCGCTATATCAGGGCGGTCTGGTCGATTCGCGTATCCGCGAAGCTGAAGCAAACAAGGACAAGGCCAGTCAGGAACTGCTCGCCAGCAGCCGCCAGATCGAACTGGGCATCCGTCAGGCGGCATACAACACCAACAGCCAAGCCGCGCAAGTAACCGCATACACACAAGCCGTCAACGCCGCATTAACATCGCTGGAATCCAGTAAGCTTGGGTTGACTGTAGGCGTACGCACCAACATCGACGTGCTCAACGCGCAACAGCAATACTATGCAGCCCAACGCGATCTGGCAGCCGCGCGCTACGGCTATTGGCTAGCGAAATTACGCCTCAAGGCCAACGAAGGCGCACTGAACGAAACCGACCTGGCCGCCATTAATTAACGCATCGTCAAGTAACTGGCAACCAGTTCCAGCAAACGTGCTGTCGCGCCCTGATGCGACTGCGCGAACGCAAGTGCTGCCAGACGCATTTGTTCACGCCGAGTCTGATCGTGGAGCAAACGATCGACAGCCTGCGCCAGTTCCCCCACATTACCCACTTGCACGGCAGCGCCGCTGACCAGTGCCGCGCGACTGACCTCGGCAAAATTCCACACATGCTGCCCGATAATGGCCGGGCAGCCTACAGCAGCAGCCTCAATCGGATTCTGCCCGCCCAGCGGCAATAAACTACCGCCAATCAGCGCCACATCGGTTGCCCGATAATAGGCGAACAATTCGCCCATGCTGTCGCCGAGCCAGACCTGCGTAGCAGCCGCTACCGGCTCCCCGCTACTGCGCCGCTGATAACGAATTCCCCGTTTTTCTAGCAAATCGGCCACTTCATCGAAACGTTGCGGATGCCGCGGCACCATAATCAGCAACGCCGGCGAGGGTTGCAATTGCTGCCAGGCATCCAGCACTATCGCCTCCTCGTCCTCGCGCGTGCTCGCAGCCAGCCAGACTGGGCGCTGTTCGCCGATAGCGACCCGCCATTGCCGGCCCTGCTCTAGCTGCATAGGCGGCGGCAGGCAATCGAATTTCAGATTCCCCATCACACTAATCTGCTGCCCGCCCAATGCGCGCAAACGCTCTGCATCGGCAGCAGTTTGCGCCGCAATGGCGGACAACCCTGCCAGACTTTGCCGCGTCAGGCCGGCAAAACGGCGATAGCGCCGTGCCGAACGCTCGGACAGGCGCGCATTGACCAGCATGACCGGCACCCCCTCGCGCCGACACGCCGCGATCAGATTGGGCCAGATTTCGGTTTCCATCAGCATGCCGAGGGCAGGACGAAACTGCCGCAGGAAACGACCTACTGCAAATGCATAATCGTAGGGCAAATACACCCGCCATACCGTGTCGCCGAACAACTGTTGACTGGTATCGCGTCCGGTCGGCGTGGTGTGCGTCAGCAGAATTTGATAGCCGGGATAACGCGCCAGCAGTGACTGTACCAGCGGCACGATGGCGCGCGTCTCGCCAACCGATACCGCATGCAGCCAAATGACGGGTTTGTCGCTACGCTGCACGTAAAAGCCGAAACGCTCGCCCCTGTGCGACAGGTAACCGCGTTGCCTGCGGCCACGCCACAGCAAATGCAACAGCAGGTACGGCAGCGCCAATACCAGCAATATGGAATAAAGCAAACGCGATATCATCTATCCGGACTCATAAACGCCGCCGCTGATCGCCTTGCGTAAATCCCAGCAATGGCATATCCAGCCCGCGGCTTAACGCCAGCACTTTGAATAACTCGCCCATTTCTGCCGGACTCATCAGTTTTTGCGCAGCAGTCACTTGCGGTATGTATGCTGCGGCATCGTCGGCAGGCGTTTGTGCCAGCAAATCGGTGATGCCGCAATTGATCAAAAATTGTGCCTGACTGGTATAACCCGCCAAATTCAGGCCGGCATCGATAGCGGCGACAGTCACAGCCGTAAAATCAACATGCGCGGTAATATCCTGCAAACCCGGCAAATAAAACGGATCGTCGTGAGCATGTTGACGATAATGGCACATGATCGTGCCTTGATCGCGTTGCGGATGGTAGTACTCACTTTCGCCGAAACCGTAATCGATCAAGATCACAACGCCGACACTCAGGCATTGTGCCAGACTGCCGATAAATCCTTGCGCAGCCAGACCGATTTCACTGATATAGTCGTCGCCAGCCGGTATCGCTTGCGCCAGTTCGCGCAAATGGCCGTCAGGCAACGCCCGATCGCGCCACACGAAGCGCTGATGCTCCCACGCTACGCCGCGCTCTGCCACCCCGCCGTCATGCCAGTGCAAAACATGCACCGGCATGGCATCCAGCACCTCATTGCCGACGATGCAGCCAGTAAACGTAGCAGGCAGGCTGTCCAGCCAGACTACCCGTTCCGCCAATGCAGGCAATTCGCCGGCGATCAGCTGCTGCTGACGCTCGCGCAAGTCAGCGCTCACTTCCAGGATGCAGTAACGTTGCGGGAGGCGATCCAGACGGGCCAGTTCCGCCAGCAGATCGCACGCCAAACGACCGCTGCCGGCGCCGACTTCAAGTACATTGCCGCCGGTTATGGTTAACACTTGCGCAACCTGATGTGCTAGGCTACGCCCGAACAACGGCGAAATTTCCGGCCCGGTCACAAAATCCCCAGCCGCACCGAATTTCGCCGCACCCGCGCTGTAATAACCCAAACCGGGCGCATAGAGTGCCAACTCCATGTAACGCGCGAAAGATATCCAGCCAGATTCTGCTATTTCACGCGCAATACGCTGGGTAAGCTGCTCGCTGATTGCTTGAGCAGCTGGGGTAGGGACCGGTAGAGACATGGTATGTGCTAGTGCTAAAATGACGTAAGCATAAAGGAAATATGATGCAAGGCAAAACAGTATTAATCACTGGCGGTGCAAAACGCGTAGGCGCAGCGATCTGTCGGCGACTGCATCGCGCAGGTGCAAATCTGATGGTGCATTACCGCTCATCAGTCGCCGAAGCCCGTGCCTTGCAAAACGAGCTGAACGCCATCCGTCCGGGTTCCGTTACCCTGATTCAGGCCGATCTACTCGACTGCGACAGTTTCCCCAATCTGGTACAGACCACACTCTCCAGTTTCGGCCGTATCGATGCCCTCATCAACAACGCTTCGAGTTTTTATGCGTCGCCGCTGGGCGCCATTACTGAAAGCAACTGGCTGGATCTGATCGGCACCAATCTGAAAGCCCCCCTGTTTCTGGCGCAGGCCGCTGCGACCGAACTGCGCCGTCATCAGGGCTGTATCGTCAACATCACCGACATACATGCCGAGCGTCCGATGAAAAGCTATGTAGTGTACAGCGTAGCCAAGGCCGGACTGGTCGGGCTGACCCGATCGCTGGCACGCGAGCTGGGGCCGGATGTACGCGTCAACGCCGTCGCTCCCGGCCCTATCATCTGGCCGGAAGACGCACCGGAGTTGGATGAAGTATCACGCCAGCGCATTATTTCGCACACCATACTCAAGCATGCCGGCGACCCTGACGACATCGCCAAGGCGGTTTATTATTTGATCGCGGAGGCCGGCTACGTCACCGGTCAGGTAATCAATGTCGACGGCGGCCGCAGCGTACGCCTGTAAGCACTCAATGCAGCTGCGGCAATACGGTATCCGACTCCGGCATTTCAGGATGCAGCAACTCGCCATCCGCATTCGGGAATAATGGCGAACCGCAATCATCGCAAAACTCCATAGGCATCGCTGTCGTTAATACGACAACCTCACCCACGCTGCCCAGCTCATGCTCAATCTGGCTGACGATATCACTTTCTTCGCTTTCTTCGGCTATAAGCGGCCACACCACGCCATGCAATACTTGCGGCGAACGCAGCAAACTGAATCCGACGCGATATTCCTCCAGCACCTGATCGTAAAACGGTGCGATAACTGCACGTAAATCGGCAGGCTCGACATTCATCATTTCGCACAAATAGGCAATCGCCGCGCCCAGCGAAAAAGCGCGGGCTTCGAATTCCAGCTTGCGCCAGGCGCTGAAAAACGCATTGGGCAGCAAACTCTGGAAATGACAGCCGGGCAACATCGCGGCGAAAGTGGACTTGGTATGTAACTGCCAGGCTTGCAGCGCCTCGCTTTGAGTAATCTCTGCCTGTTGCCAGCTAAACAGCGGCGCCCCCTTGTCGACGACGACCGCCGCAAAAATATAGCGCACATCGGCCACGAAATCGCCCGCCGCCATCAACCCGCCGGCGTCTAGTTGCAAATCCTGCCCGCTCACAGCGCATTGCGCGAGCTGCTGCAGCAGTGCCCGAGTCTCGGTAAACCCGCGCGGCAACTGGTCCGGGCTAAATAATACGTCGGCAATCGCGAGGCGCGCCGATCCGGCCAGAACATGGTTCATGGCATGTTCGCGCAATTCGCGCAAACGCGGTTTGGCAATCTGTCCGGTCGGTATTGCATAGCGCGACCACACCAATAACGGAATCGCAATCAAAACCGCATCGGTAGTGCTGTCGTCGGTATCGCTTTCCGCATAACTTTCAATCAGCTGCGCCAGCACATCGCATGCCGGCGGATTTTCCGTCCACAGATAATCCAGCGACTGTTCCAGCATTTCATTCTGCTTTTTCTGGAACAGAGAGGCAATCAGTTTATTAATCTGCTGTTGCCAGGACTGGCTTTCCAGTTGACTGCCCGACGCCTGCAAGGCCAGTGCAAGCCGCACCAGTTTTGCGGTTTCTCGATTTAGCCGGGGGGTGGCGGGAATGCGTTTCATTGACGGCGTACCAAAGAGGAATAAATACAGGTGCCGCCGGCACTCATCCGACGGCACCCGAAAATGACGGTCGACGTTCAGCTACTAACTCAGTTTACCGTGACAGTACTTGAATTTTTTACCCGATCCGCACGGACACGGATCGTTGCGACCAACATTGGCATATTGCGCCGCAGGGGTTTCATTGATCGGTTCATCTTCGCCGGCCAGCACTTCATCGTAATCGCCGTGATGATATTCGACATTGGCCAGCGACGCCGGGGTATCGACAGCCTCAATATCGGCTTCCGACTGAATCTGCACGGTGAAAGTAATCTGCGTCACTTCGCGCTTGATGGTTTCCAGCATCGCCGAAAACAAATCGAACGCTTCGCGTTTGTATTCCTGCTTGGGATTCTTTTGCGCATAACCGCGCAAATGTATGCCCTGACGCAAATGATCGAGCGCAGCCAGGTGTTCGCGCCAGTGGGTGTCGATATTCTGCAACATCACGGCACGTTCAAAATGATGCATGCCGGTATCGCCCACAGCCGCAAGCTTGGCGCCGTAAGCCGCATTAGCCGCTTCCACGATGCGATCCTTCAGACTGGACTCATCCAGTTTGCTGTCCTGATCCAGCCATTGCTGCACCGGCAACGGCAGCTGAAACTCGCTCGCCAGGACACGTTCCAGCCCGGCCACATCCCATTGCTCGGCCATGCTGCCAGGAATCACGTATTCGCTGACGACGCTGCCCAGCACATCTTCGCGCATGGCGGTGATGGTTTCAGACACGTCCTGCGTTTCCAGCAATTCGTTGCGTTGCTGATAAATCACCTTGCGCTGATCGTTGGACACATCGTCGTATTCCAGCAACTGCTTGCGCATGTCGAAGTTGCGTGCCTCGACTTTACGTTGCGCATTTTCAATGGCACGCGTGACCCAGGGATGCTCGATGGCTTCGCCTTCCGGCATCTTCAGCTTGTCCATGATGGCGCCGACGCGATCGGACGCGAAAATACGCAGCAAGGGATCTTCCAGCGACAGATAGAATCGGCTGGAACCTGCATCGCCCTGACGGCCAGAACGGCCGCGCAGCTGGTTGTCCACGCGCCGCGATTCGTGGCGCTCGGTACCGATAATATGCAGGCCGCCGGCTGCCAGCACGGTTTCGTGCACGGCTTGCCATTTGGTCTTCAGCGCATCGGTACGCGACTGCTTGTCCGCATCGGACAAAGTCTCATCCAGACGGATCGCATCGAGTTCGCGCTCTATGCTGCCGCCCAGTACGATATCGGTACCGCGACCTGCCATGTTGGTCGCAATGGTAATCGCCTTGGGTTGCCCGGCCTGCGCGATGATTTCGGCTTCGCGCGCATGCTGCTTGGCATTCAGCACTTCATGCGGCAATTTTGCCGCCTTGAGCAGGCTGGACAGATATTCGTTGTTTTCAATCGACGTCGTGCCCACCAGCACAGGCTGTCCGCGCTGATAGCAATCGCTGATGTCGTTGATGATGGCCTGATATTTCTCGCGTGCAGTGCGGAACACCTGATCCATCTTGTCTATCCGCACCATAGGCCGGTGCGTTGGGATCACCACTGTTTCCAGACCGTAGATTTGCTGAAATTCGTAAGCTTCGGTATCTGCCGTACCGGTCATGCCGGCCAGCTTGGTGAACATGCGGAAATAATTCTGGAACGTGATCGATGCCAGCGTCTGATTCTCTTTCTGGATCGCCACGTTTTCCTTGGCTTCCACCGCCTGATGCAGGCCTTCCGACCAGCGCCGACCGGACATCAGACGTCCGGTAAACTCATCGACGATGACCACTTCGTTATCCTGCACGACGTAATGCTGGTCGCGATGATACAAGGCATGCGCGCGCAGCCCAGCATAAACGTGATGCATCAGACCGATATTCGCCGCCTCATACAGACTCGACCCGACCGGCAACAAACCTGCATCGGTCAGCAACTGCTCGGCATGCTCGTGACCGGCTTCGGACAGCAGCACCGTATGCGCTTTTTCGTCGACCCAGTAATCGCCGGTGCCGTCTTCCTTGTCCTGCCGGGTCAGATGCGGTATCACCGCGTTCACAGCCAGATACAATTCGGTGCTGTTGTCGGCCTGACCGGAAATAATCAGCGGCGTGCGCGCTTCGTCGATCAGGATCGAGTCCACTTCATCGACGATGGCGAAATTCAGACCGCGCTGTACCTTCTCATGCGTCTGGTACACCATGTTGTCGCGCAGATAATCAAAACCGAATTCGTTATTGGTGCCGTAGGTAATATCGGCTGCATAAGCCGCCTGCTTTTCTTCGTGCGGCATTTGCGAAAGGTTGACACCCACCGTCAAGCCGAGAAATCCGTGTATGCGCCCCATCTGCGCCGCATCGCGGCTGGCCAGATAATCGTTAACGGTTACGATGTGTACGCCGTTGCCGGACAAGGCATTCAGATAGGCCGGCAGAGTTGCCATCAAGGTTTTGCCTTCACCGGTACGCATTTCCGCGATTTTGCCGTCGTGCAACACCATACCGCCTATCAGCTGCACATCGTAATGGCGCAAGCCAAGCACGCGGCGGCCGGCTTCGCGCACTGTGGCAAAAGCCTCGGGCAGCAGTTGATCCAGCGTTTCGCCTTTGGCAAAACGGTCTTTATATTGATCAGTCCGCGCCCGTAAATCGGCATCGGACAGAGCTTGCAGTTGCGGCTCCAGTGCATTGATCGCGCGAACCTTAGCTACATATTGCTTAACCAGACGATCGTTACGGCTACCAAATACTTTTTTCAACAGGGATGAAATCATGGCAATGGAATATATTTTTGTTGCGTTGCGTGGAAATCCGAACATGTTACCATATTCGCACTATCATTCCGAATCGCTTTATTGACAAGCTCTTAGATGACGAATTTTCCTGCTCAGGCACAGCGCGCCTACCGTTTTATCAATGCCGATGATCGCTTGCGATTGTTACAAACGCATGTCAACGAGATCGTGCGTCTGCAAAAACTCTGGCATACCATCGTTCCCGCCGGACTGGCCGGCGTATCGCGCATCGGCCAGATCGACGCCGACACCATCAGCATATACTGCGACCACGGCGCCGCCGCTGCGAAACTGCGTCAGCTCATACCCAGCATCAGCACCGCACTGGCAAAGCAAGGATTCATGAGACAAACCGTGCTGATCAAAGTTCGCACCAATGCCATTCCCGATCGTT
Source organism: Sulfuriferula sp. (assembly GCA_031291235.1). Lineage (GTDB taxonomy): Bacteria > Pseudomonadota > Gammaproteobacteria > Burkholderiales > Sulfuriferulaceae > Sulfuriferula. Next base: position 30,424 of record JARLJL010000023.1, on the reverse strand, counting down.
ACCGCGAAATTCACAAACCGGTAATCAGCCCCGGTGGCCTGACCGAACTCACGCACCTGTACACCGAACTGGAAGCGGGGACATTAAAAGAAGCGCTGGCCAGACTGTTAAGCAAGCACCGAAACGAATAAATCAGGGATTTACAAACTAAAGGAATGCCAGCCGTTCAGCCACAACCAATGCGCCAAATATGACTATCAGTATCACGCCGAATTTAAGCACTTTCCAGACAAAATTCAGATAGCGTTTGTCGCCGGTCAAAAAATACAAGGCGCCCGACAGCGCGAGCGCGATGCATGCCAGCTCAAACAGCAGACGAATAATGAACATGGACGCAATCAGCCGGCCAATTGCGGATGCAATTGGCGGATACCTGCAGGCGCAAGTTTTTCGTCGTCGAAGCTGACGTATTCCCAGGCCGTCTGATCCTGCAACAAGGTACGTATGAGTCGATTATTAAGGGCATGACCGGATTTATGCGCATAAAATGCGCCGATGATAGGATGGCCGATAATATACAGATCGCCTATCGCATCCAGCACCTTGTGTTTCACGAATTCGTCTTCATAACGCAGACCATCGCTGTTGAGCACGCGGAATTCGTCCATGACGATCGCGTTGTCCAGACTGCCGCCCAACGCCAGACCGTTCGATCGTAACCACTCCACTTCCTGCATGAAACCGAAAGTGCGAGCGCGGCTCACTTCCTTGACGTACGAAGTCTGGGCGAAATCAAGACTGATCGCCTGACTGGATTTCTCGAATACGGGATGCTTGAAATCGATGGTGAACTCAATCTTGAAGCCATCGTACGGCTCGAAACGCACGCGCTTGTCGCCTTCCACCACCTCGACCGTTTTTTTGATCCGGACAAAGCGTTTGGCCGCATTTTGCTGCACAATGCCGGCCGACTGAATCAAGAACACGAATGACGAAGCCGACCCGTCCATAATCGGCACTTCAGGCCCATCAAGATCGACATAAACATTATCGACCCCTAAACCCGCCAGCGCCGACATCAAATGCTCTACCGTAGCAACGGTAGTCTGACCGTTATCCAGCGTAGAACACAGCCGGGTATCGCCCACCTGATCGGCAGCAACCACGATATCGACAGGCTCGGCCAGGTCGAGACGGCGGAACACGACGCCCGTATTGGGCGCGGCAGGCCGCAGCACCATGCTGACCTTGGCGCCGGTATGCAAACCCACACCGACGGCGCGTATCGTGTTTTTTATAGTACATTGCTGAATCATGTGCGTAATGGATCAATTAATTCAGTACATTATAGCCTGAATCAATGAAAACCCGAAAATCTCCCTTGCGTGACTCAGTCAGCCTGCTTGCGTAAAAATGCCGGGATATCCAGATACTCCATGCCAGATTGTTTCAACGCTTCCACTTGCGCTTCGCGACGATTACTGCGGAATACGGTCGGTTCTGCTTCCGTGGTCTGGTATTCAACCGTCGCTGCGGAATAATCGTCAGTACCGGTTTTTACAATCACGGGCTTGGGCTGCTGGCGTGCTACCGGGCTGCCAAGGCCGGTAGCGACGATGGTCACGCGCAATTCGTCGCCGATATTTTCGTCAATGACGGTACCCACAATGACCGTTGCTTCTTCAGCAGTAAAGCTCTTGATGGTATTCATGACTTCGTAGTATTCCTTCATCTTGAACGAAGTCGATGCCGTCACATTCACCAGCACGCCGCGAGCGCCGGCCAGATTCACGTCTTCCAGCAAGGGGCTGGCAACCGCCTGTTGTGCTGCGACGCGCGCACGATCCGCACCCACCGCTGCTGCGGAACCCATCATCGCCATGCCCATTTCCGACATCACGGTTTTTACGTCGGCAAAGTCGACGTTAACCATACCGGGGCAGTTGATCACTTCGGCAATACCGGCAACCGCGCCATGCAGCACATTGTTGGCTGCCTTGAACGCATCCAACATGGATACGTCTTCGCCCAGCACCTGCATCAGTTTTTCGTTAGGGATCACGATCAGCGAATCGACATGACGCGACAGCGCTTCAATACCGGCGTTAGCCAGACGTACGCGCTTGCCTTCGAACAGGAACGGCTTGGTCACCACGGCAACCGTCAATATACCCATTTCCTTGGCGACTTCGCACACCACCGGCGCGGCACCGGTACCGGTACCGCCGCCCATGCCTGCTGTCACGAACAGCATATCCGCACCGTCGATCAGCTCGGCAATGCGTTCGCGATCTTCCAGCGCGGCCTCGCGACCCACTTCGGGATTCGCACCTGCACCCAGACCGCGGGTCACGCCCGTACCCAGTTGCAGCTGCACTTTGGCCTTGTTGCGTTGCAATGCCTGGGCATCGGTATTGATGCTGATGAATTCGACGCCATCGACGCCGCAATCGATCATGTGATCGACTGCATTGCCGCCGCAGCCGCCGACACCGATCACTTTAATCACTGCATCCTGAGTTAACGTATCCATAATTTCAAACATGCTCATCTCCTTAAATATCCGTTTACCAACAAAACAAATCAAAAATTGCGTTAAATCGTGCCATCAACCAAACCTAAAAATTTCTGAACCAGCCCTTCATGCGTTCAAATACCTGCTGCATTGACGTTCCTGATAATTTCATAGGCTGTCGTCGGTCCTGCTGATCCAGTCCCGCCAGCAGCAAGCCAACCCCGGTGGCATAGCGTGCGTTATGCATCACTTCCGACAATCCGCCATCGTATTGCGGCAATCCCAACCGTACCGGCATATGAAATACCTCCTCGCCAAGTTCAACCATGCCCTGCATTGCTGCCGAGCCCCCAGTAATCACGATGCCTGAGCGCATCAACTCCTCAAATCCGCTGCGGCGCAATTCCGCCTGCACCATCTCGTACAATTCCAGCACGCGCGGCTCAATCACTTCCGCCAGCAACTGCCGCGACATCTGCCGCGCACCGCGCTCACCGACCCCCGGCACTTCCAGCATGTCGTGCGCACCAGCGAGCTGGCGTAACGCGCAGCCGTGCGCGATCTTGATGTCTTCGGCGTCTTTCAGCGGCGTGCGCAAGGCCAGCCCGATATCGTTGGTAATCTGGTCGCCAGCGATAGGTATCACTGCGGTATGGCGTATCGCGCCTTGGGTAAACACCGCGATATCGGTGGTACCGCCGCCAATATCGACTAGCGCCACGCCGAGATCCTTTTCGTCTTCGGTCAGTACCGCCATCGCAGATGCCAATGGCTGCAGCACCAGATCGCTCACTTCCAGCCCGCAGCGGCGCACGCACTTGATAATGTTCTGCGCCGCCGACACTGCGCCGGTCACAATGTGCACCTTAACCTCCAGCCGCACACCGCTCATGCCCAGCGGTTCGCGCACGTCTTCCTGACCGTCGACCAGGTATTCCTGCGGCAGGATATGCAAAATCTGCTGATCGGTCGGAATATTGACTGCACGTGCCGTTTCGATGACCTTGTCGACGTCGAACTGCGTCACTTCCTTATCCTTGATGGGTACCATACCGTGAGAGTTGAAGCTCTTGATATGACTGCCGGCGATACCGGTATAAACCTCGGTAATCTTGCAATCCGCCATCAGCTCCGCCTCTTCCAGCGCGCGCTGTATGGCGTTGACAGTGGATTCGATATTCACCACCACGCCTTTTTTCAGGCCGCGCGACGGGTGGCTGCCCATGCCGACAACTTCCATGCGCCCTTCCGGCAATATCTCCGCCACAATGGCAATGACCTTGGATGTGCCGATATCCAGCCCTACGATTAATTCTCTTGTATCTCTCTGCCTGCTCATCCCGATTTCCCCTGTCCTTGCACTGCCAGTACCTTGTCGCCCGGCTTGGTTGCCTGCAAACGTACTGCAAACCCTTTGGGGTAACGTAAATCCACCCCTGCTACCGGCGCACCCAATTGCGCCATTGATACCTGATACAAACTGACCCAGCGCGTTAGTCGTTCAGCTGCCTGCTCCCGGCCCAGCGCAATGCTCATGCCGTTATCCAGTGCCACCCACCAGCTCCGCCTGTCGTTCAACGCCACTGAAACCGGACGTGCCTTGAGCGGCGCCAATATACGGCTGAAATCCTGCCAGGCCTGAGCCACCTCATGTTCGCTGCCAGCGGGCCCGCTCAAATGCGGCAAATCCAGATCTGTCGCCGCCTTGAACACTTCGCCGTAGCTGTTCAGCAAGGCATCGTCGTTCCAGCGTGCCAGCGGCTGATGCTCCTCCAGCTTCACTACCAGCCCGTCCGGCCATTGCCGACGCACATTGGCATCGCGCACCCAGGGCAGCTTGATGAATGCCGCGCGCGTCGCATCCAGATCCGCAGAAAAGAAATTGCCGCGCAAACGCTGCTGTACTACCAGTCTCGCCTGCTCCGCTGTGACGTGGTGCGCATCCAGTATCGTGATCCGACGCAACTCGAACATATCCAGCCGCGATGCGGCTACCAGCCCAGCCCACAGCAGCAATGCAGCCGTACCCCACAACGCCAGGCGCGTGAGTTTGGCCATAACGATTTCGTTATCCCACACGGGCCTGCTCCAGTATCGTCAGTACCAGATCGTCGAAACTCATTCCTGCCGCCCTTGCCGCCATAGGCACCAGACTGTGATCGGTCATCCCGGGCGACGTATTCGCCTCGAGGAAATAGGGATTACCTGCCGCATCCAGCATCACATCGAGCCGTGCCCAACCGCGGCATCCCAGTACGTCGAACGCTTTTTTCGCCAGCGCCTGTATCGCCTGCTCGCGCGCTGCCGGCAGTCCGCAAGGCACCCGATATTCGGTGTCGTCGCGCAAATACTTGGCTTCGTAATCGTAAAATGCCTTTTTCGGCACCAGCAGTATCATCGGCAGCGCCTGATCGCCCAGGATAGCGCAGGTATATTCGCCGCCTTCGATAAAGCGCTCCGCCAGCACCAGCGCATCGAATTCAGCCGCCTTTTCCCAGGCCGCACGCAAATCCTCCGCCCGCATCACCTTGCTCATGCCTATGCTGGAACCTTCGCGCGCCGGTTTCACAAATATCGGCAATCCCAATCGCGTCGCAACTGCATCGAAATCACTATGTTCGTCCAGCAACGCGTATTCCGGCGTCGGGATTCCCGCGGCCTGCCACAGCAATTTGGTGCGCCACTTGTCCATCGCCAGCGCCGACGCCATCACGCCGCTGCCGGTGTAAGGTATGCCCATCCAGTCGAGTGCGCCTTGGACGGTGCCGTCTTCGCCGAATCGGCCATGCAGCGAGATCATCACCCGATCAAAGCCTTGCGCTGCCAATGCTGCCAGATCCTGCTCGGCGGGATCGAAGGCATACGCGTCTACGCCCTGCCGTTGCAGCGCAGCCAGCACGGCGCGTCCGCTGATTAACGACACCTCGCGTTCGGCGGAACGTCCACCCAGCAATACGCCTACTTTCCCAAACCGACTCATGCCTTACCCCTTGCTCTTTCGCCTATTACCCGCACTTCGCGCTGCAACGCCACGCCGCATTGCTCCGTCACCGTAGCCGCTACCAGATCGATCAAATCTTCTATATCCGCAGCCGTCGCGTTGCCTGCATTCACAATAAAATTCGCATGCTTGGTCGACACTTGCGCACCGCCCAGCCGTTTGCCTTTCAACCCGCAACTTTCTATCAATCGCGCCGCATAATCGTTCGGCGGATTGCGAAATACCGACCCTGCATTCGGCTGCCCCAGCGGCTGGCTGGCTATCCGCCGCTGCAGCAAATCCTTGATGGTTTGCCTCGATGCCGCACCGTCGCCAGCCTGCAATTCGAACCAGCCGCCGACAAACCATTCCTCAGCCTGCGCCAGCAGCGCGACATGCCGGTAATCCAGCGCGTATTCGCTGCGCTCGCGCTGTCTCAGCTGCCCCTGCCTGTTCACAGTTTGCACCCGCACGGCAATCTGCCAGGTTTCGCTGCCGTAACAGCCGGCATTCATCGCCAGTGCGCCGCCGACGGTACCGGGAATGCCGGCCATGAACTCGGCGCCGACCAGATCCTGCCCTGCTGCGAACCTCGCCAGTTTTGGTGCAGCTACGCCGGCTTCGGCATAAATCACGCCGGACGCACTTGTCCTGCTTTCCAGATGCATTTCACGCAATGCCCCATGCAGCAAAATCACCGCACCGTGCACACCGCCGTCACGTACCAGTAAATTGCTGCCCAGCCCTACGCAATACACCGGCATGTCTGTCGGCAAACTAATCAGGTACGTCGCCATATCCTGCACGTCTGCCGGTACGTAAACCTGCTCGGCTGCACCGCCTGCGCGCCAGCTGACGTGCTTTGCCATCGGTTCGTGCCGGCGCAATTCGCCGCGTAATCCGGCTTGTTCCAATAGCGCCAATGTCATTTCAGCGCACACGCGCCACCTCGGCTATCTGGCCCGGCGTTGCACCGATGGAGCCTGCGCCCATCGTCAACACCACATCGCCGTCCTGGACATTGGCTAGCACCATATTCGGCATATCCGCAATCTGCTCGACGAAAATCGGTTCCACCTTGCCCGCCACGCGCAGCGCACGTGCCAGCGCGCGACCGTCTGCCGCCACAATCGGCGCTTCGCCGGCGGCATAGACTTCTGCCAGCAACAACACATCGACGCTGGACAGCACCTTAACGAAATCTTCAAACACGTCGCGGGTACGGGTGTAGCGGTGCGGCTGAAATGCCAGCACCAGCCGCCGTCCCGGAAAGGCCGCACGCGCCGCTGCCAGCGTGGCTGCCATCTCTACTGGGTGATGACCGTAATCGTCGACCAGTGTGAACGTGCCGCCGGTGGCCAGCGCCATTTCGCCGTAACGCTGGAAGCGCCGCCCCACCCCGCGAAAATCTGCCAGCGCCTGCGCAATGGCTGTTTCCGGCGCACCGACTTCCAGTCCGATAGCAATTGCCGCCAGCGCATTCAGCACGTTATGCACGCCAGGCAGATTGAGCGTGACATCCATGACATGGCGACCACCACCGTTAATGACGCTGAAATGCATTTTGCCGCCGTCGGCACGCACATTGATCGCCCGTATGTCGGCCGTCTCGCTCATGCCGTAACTGGTAATCGGCTTGGTAATTGACGGGATGATGGCGCGTACGTTGGCGTCGTCGACGCACAGCACGGCTCTGCCGTAGAACGGAATATGCTCGACGAAATCGATGAAGGCCTGTTTCAGCCGGCCGAAATCGTGACCGTAGGTTTCCATATGATCGGCATCGATATTGGTAACCACCGCAAGCACCGGCGTCAGATGCAGGAACGACGCATCCGATTCGTCAGCTTCGACGACGATAAATTCGCCTTGCCCCAATCGCGCGTTGGCGCCTGCCGCCTCCAGCCTGCCACCGATGACGAAGGTCGGATCCATGCCTGCTTGCGCCAATATGCTGGCGACCAGCGATGTCGTCGTGGTTTTGCCGTGCGTCCCCGCTATCGCGATACCCTGACGCAAGCGCATCAGCTCGGCCAGCATGATCGCGCGCGGCACCACCGGGATGCCGCGTTCGCGTGCCGCGACCACTTCCGGGTTATCGGCATGAACGGCGGTCGAAGTGACGATAGCGTCTGCATTGCCTACGTTATCCGCTGTATGTCCGCGAAATACGCTGATACCCAATCCGCTCAGGCGGCGAGTCGCGGCATTTTCGGCCATATCGGAACCGGTCACAATAAAACCGAGATTAAACAGCACCTCGGCGATCCCGCTCATCCCTGAGCCGCCTATGCCGACAAAATGCAGTTGTTTGACTTTATGTTTCATTTGGCCAGTTCCATACATAATTTTGCGACCGCCGCAGTCGCATCCGGTTTGGCGAGCGATCTGGCCTGTTGCGCCATTTTCGCCAGCTGCTCGCGGTCCAGCTGCGTTAACGTGGCAGCCAGCTGTTCAGCATTCAAGCTGCTTTGCGGCAACAGTTGCGCCGCACCCGCCGTCACCAGAAAGGCAGCATTGGTCGTTTGATGATCGTCCACGGCATGCGGGTAAGGCACCAGCAACGACGGCACGCCGGCCGCTGCCAACTCGGCTATGGTCAAAGCGCCAGCACGGGTAATCGCCAGATCGCACCAGGCATACACCTCAGCCATATCGGCTATGAAATCGCGCACATCTGCTACGACACCGGCTGCCGCGTAATTGGCCTGCAGCGTTGCCATATGTTTTGTTCCAGCCTGATGTATCACTTCCGGCCGATCTGCCTCGGGTATCAATGCCAGCGCTTTGGGCACGGTATCATTCAGCGCTGCCGCGCCCAGACTGCCGCCCACGACCAGCAGCCGTAGCCGTCCGCTGCCGCCTGTTTTGGCCGGTAATGCCGCAATACTTGCGCGCACCGGATTGCCCAGCCACTCGGCGGCAACTTTGCCGCACGGTACCGGCTTGTCCTGCGCGTTGTTGAAAGCCCCCGGAAAGCCCAGTGCCACCTTGTCGGCCAGACAAGCCAATATGCGGTTGCTCAATCCGGCTATGGAATTCTGTTCGTGTATCACCAGCGGTTTACCCAGCAATACAGCCATCATGCCGCCGGGAAAGCTCGGATAACCGCCCATACCCAGCACCACATCCGGCCTGTGCCGCAACAAGGCATTCAAGGCCTGTGCAAAAGCCATCAGCAGCATCGCCGGCAACAGCAGCTTGCGCAGCATGCCGTTACCGCGCACGCCGCCCATGGACAACCAGGCCATGTCGTATCCATGCTCTGGCACGATACGGGCCTCCATGCCGTTACGGGTGCCGAGCCAGATCACTTGCCAGCCTTGTTCGCGTACGGCAGCGGCAACGGCGAGGCCGGGGTAGATATGCCCGCCGGTACCACCCGCCATGACCATCAATGTACGCGACATGTTCATGTCCCCTTCTTTCCACGCTTCAGGCTGCGCGTCTCGTAATCGACCCTGAGCAATATCGCTATCGCCATGCAGTTGGCCACGATACCGCTGCCGCCGAACGACAGGAACGGCAGCGTCAGCCCCTTGGTCGGCAACAGGCCCATATTCACCCCGATATTGATGCTGGCCTGCACACCCAGCCACACGCCTATGCCCATGGCCGTCAATGCGCAAAAATGGCGTTCCATCACCGCAGCCTGACGCCCGATCTGAAAGCTGCGCACGACCAGCCATGCAAACAGAGCGATCACGGCTGCAACGCCGATGAATCCCAACTCTTCCGCGATCACCGCCAACAGAAAGTCGGTATGCGCTTCCGGCAAATAGAACAGTTTTTCCACGCTGCCGCCCAGCCCCAATCCCGTCCATTGCCCGCGGCCGAATGCGATCAGCGCGTGTGAAAGTTGATAACCTGTGCCGAACGGATCCTTCCACGGATCCATAAAACCGACGATGCGCTTCAAGCGATACGGCGAGCTCCAGATCAGGCCGATAAAGCCAACCACAGACAGCACAATCAGGCCGGCAAAAATGCGCAGATTCAAACCGCCCAGGAACAATGCCGACATCGCTATTGCGATGATTACCACGAACGCACCGAAATCCGGCTCGCGCAACAACAGAAAACCGGTAAACAGGATAGCGATCAGCATGGGCAGAAAACCCTGCTTGAAGCTATCCATGAATGCCGCCTTGCGTACTGTGTAATCCGCTGCATACAGCACGGCAACCAGCTTCATCAGCTCCGACGGCTGCAAATTGATAATCCCCAGCGGCAGCCAGCGCTGGCTGCCGTTAACGTTGCGCCCCACACCGGGAATCAGCACTACCGCCAGCAACACCAGACCGCCCAGATACAACCATGGCGCGACGCGTTGCCACTCGCATATCGGTACCTGAAACGTTGCATAACCCGCTGCCAGGCCGACTACGATAAACATGGCATGACGCATCAGGAAGAAGGTCGAATGATGTCCGGTAGCGCGATTGGCTTCGGCAATGTCGATGGACGCCGAATACACCATCACCAGGCCGAACGCCAGCAATGCGATCGTGAGCCAGATCAGCACATAATCGTATTCGGGTACGTCGCGGCGGGATCGTGCAGGTGCCTTCATGCCGCCCCCCGTTCAAGTTGCCGCACTGCGGCAATAAACACTTCTGCTCGATGAGCGTAATTCCTGAACATGTCGAAACTGGCACAGGCCGGCGACAGCAGCACCGCATCGCCCGGCTGTGCCTGGGCATAGGCCAGTTCCACGGCCTGCGCCATGGTTTCGGCGCGGGATATCGGCACCCCGGACGGCGCAATTGCCGCAGCAATCGTATCGCCGTCGCGGCCTATCTGAATCACGGCGCGCGCCGACTGCCTGACCGCATCTGCCAACGGGGTGAAATCCTGACCCTTGCCTTCACCGCCTACGATCAGTATGACCGGCTTATCCATGCCTTTTAAGGCAGCCTCTGTCGCACCGACATTGGTACCCTTGGAGTCGTCGTAAAAGCTGACGTCAGCTATCGTCGCCACCCACTCCACGCGATGCGGCAGCCCCTTGAACTTGCGCAACGCATCGAGCAAGGGTTCATCCGGCAGGCCCACAGCTTGGCATAAGGCCAGCGCAGCGAGCGCATTGGCCGCATTATGTAGACCGGCCAGCGGCAATTCGCCAGTCTTCATCAGTTTGTGTTTGCCGCGGCACAAGTAACCGCTGCGTATACCGAAGTCATGCGCTGCTTCGCTCGCATCCAGTCCGAACGTCAGCACACTGCGATCCGTCCGCGCCATTGCCATGCTGCGCGCATCGTCGCGATTCAATACCTGCACGCCGCCGATATTGAAAATGCGCGCCTTGGTCGCGGCATAGTCGTCCATACTCGCATAGCGGTCGAGATGATCTTCGCTGATATTCAGTACCGCTGCCGCAACCGGGTTCAGGGTATAAGTGGTTTCCAGCTGAAAGCTCGACAGTTCCAGCACGAATACCTCGGTTTCCGGGTAGTCATCCAGCGCATCCAGTACCGGCAGACCGATATTGCCGGCCATTACCGTTTTCTTGCCGGCGGCGCTGCACATGGCAGCCACCATGCTGGTTACGGTACTCTTGCCGTTGGAACCGGTAATCGCAACCACTTTGGCTGCGGGCGACACGGCCTGAGCGAACAATTCCACATCGCCCCATACCGCAATACCGCGACGGATTGCGGCCTGCACCAACTCATGCGCCAACGGGACGCCCGGGCTGATGATGATACGGTCGGCCCACAGAAAATCGGCTTCCACAAATTCACCTGTAGTCACGGCAATCTCCGGCAACGCCTGTTTCAGGCGCGGCAAATTGGCCGGTGCAGCATTGCTGTCGGCCACGCGCAGATCGGCACCGCGGTGCGCCAACCAGCGCGCCGCTGCCAGACCGCTATTGCCCAGTCCAAGTATCAGTATGTGTTGCCCGTACCAGTTCATTACGCTCGCTTTACCGTATTTTCAACGTTGACAAACCTATCAGCACCAGCATCATGGTGATGATCCAGAATCGCACGACCACCTGCGTTTCCTTCCAGCCCTTCAATTCATAGTGATGATGCAGCGGCGCCATGCGGAACACGCGCTTGCCGGTGAGCTTGAACGAGGCGACCTGTATCATCACCGACAGGGTTTCCACCACGAACACGCCGCCCATCACGAACAACACGATCTCCTGACGCACGATCACCGCCACGACGCCCAACGCGGCGCCCAACGCCAATGCGCCGACATCGCCCATGAACACTTCGGCGGGATAGGCGTTGAACCACAAAAACGCCAGCCCCGCGCCCACGATGGAAGCGCAAAACACCACCAGTTCACCCGCACCGGGGATATGCGGTATGCCCAGATACTTGGAAAACACGGCATGTCCGGCAACATACGCAAACACCGCCAGCGCCGATGCCACCATCACCGTCGGCATGATCGCCAGCCCGTCCAGGCCGTCGGTCAGATTGACCGCATTACTGGAGCCGACTATGACGAAATAGGTCAGAATGACGAAACCTACCGTGCCGAGCGGAATGGCGATATGTTTGAAAAACGGCACAATCAGCTCGGTCTGCGCCGGCAGTTCGGTGGAATAGGCAATAAACAGCGCAGCGCCCAGACCGAATACCGACTGCCAGAAATACTTGGCCTTGGCCGACAGACCCTTGGGATTGCGGTGCACGACCTTACGATAATCGTCCACCCAGCCCACTACGCCGAATCCCAGCGTGGTCAGTAGCACAACCCATACGTAGCGATTTTCCAGATCGCCCCACAGCAGGGTGGAAATGGCGATCGATACCAGTATCAACGCGCCACCCATGGTCGGCGTACCGGCTTTCACCAGATGCGTCTGCGGACCGTCGTTACGCACCGACTGCCCGATTTTCATGGCGGTCAATTTGCGTATCACGTAAGGGCCGACCATGAACGAAATGGTGAGCGAGGTCAGCGTTGCCAGCACGGCGCGCAACGTGATGTAATTGAAAACGTTGAATGCCCGTACGTCTGACGCCAGGTGTTGAAACAGCCATAACAGCATCAGGCCTTCTCCTCTATAATTTTTACGACGCGTTCCATCTGCATGAAACGCGATCCCTTGACCAGCACCGTCACGTCCGTTGTCAATTGCGGCAGCAATGCCGCCGTCAGCGCCTCCACATCGGCGAAGTGCAGCGCGCCGCTGCCGAATGCTGCGACTGCATTTCCGCTTAATTCCCCAAGCGCATACAGATTATCTATGCCCGCCTGCCTTGCCAGCGTCCCGATTTCGGTATGCATGGCAGCCGCATCGGCGCCCAGCTCGCCCATATCGCCCAGCACCAGCAACTTCCTGCCCGTCGCTGCCGCCAGCACCTTGATCGCGGCGCGGGTGGAATCGGGATTGGCGTTATAACTGTCATCAATCAGAACAGCGCCGCGAACCGCTTGTTTGCGTTGCAAGCGGCCATATACGCCCTTGAACCCTTGCAACCCGGCGACGATGGCTGCGCCGCCTGTGCCCACGGCGATTGCCGCTGCCGTTGCCGCCAGCGCATTCATCACACTGTGTTCGCCCAGCACCGGCAATTTCACTTGCAATTGCATATTCGGCGCCGTAATTTCCACGTCGCTATAAGCTGCGTGTGCCGCATATTTGCCTTTGACTATAGTTGCGCGCCGCAATCCGAAATCGATTACCGCACGCGTTCCTGCTCCTTGCCGCCATAGCGATGCAAATTCGTCGTCAGCATTGATCACTGCCACGCCGTCGGCGGGCAATCCCAGCAAAATTTCACCCTTGGCCGCTGCGATTGCAGCAACCGACCCCAATATGCCGACATGCGCCGTACCGGCATTGTTGATCAGCGCCACATCTGGCTGCGCCAGCCGAGTCAGATATTCGAGTTCGCCGGCGTGGTTCATGCCCATCTCAATCACGCCGTATTGATGTTCAGCGCGCAAACGCAGCAAGGTCAACGGCATACCGATGTCGTTATTGAAATTGCCCTGCGTCGCCAGTACCGCATCCTCGCCCACCGCAGCGCACAATATCGCAGCCAGCATTTCCTTGACTGAGGTTTTACCGCTGCTGCCGGTGACGCCGATGATGCGTGCCGGCATTTGCTGCCGCCAATAAGCCGCCAATTGTCCCAGCGCCAGCCGGGTATCCGTTACCACGACGGCCGGCGACAAATCCGCAGCACCGTCGGTATCCACCATCACTGCCGCGGCACCGGCATCCAGCGCTGCCTGCGCAAACTGGTGGCCGTCGAATTTTTCGCCGCGCAATGCCACAAACAGATCGCCGGCCTCGATCTGCCGACTATCGGTCGTTACCCGTGCGAACGATGCCGCTCCGCGCGCTGTTGCGCCGATTGCCTGAGCTGCCGCAGCGATCGTCATCATGCTCATACGCGCGCCTCCAGAGCCTGCCGTGCTACGGCCAAATCGTCGAACGGATATTTGATCCCGGCGATTTCCTGGTAGGCCTCATGCCCCTTACCGGCTATCAGCACCATGTCGCCGGCTTGCGCTTGCGCCACTACCTCAGCGATGGCTTGCGCCCTGTCAGTCGTTGCCAATTCGTTCCCATTCATGCCCGTACGTATCTCATTGATAATGGCTTGCGCATCTTCGCTGCGCGGATTGTCCGACGTTACCATCGCGCTATCCGCCAGACGCGCTGCTATCGCGCCCATAAGTGGACGCTTGCCTGCATCGCGCTCACCGCCGCAACCGAATACGCACCACAAGCGTCCTGCCGGATTCAGTTCGCGCAAACTCAACAACACCTTTTCCAGCGCATCAGGGGTATGGGCATAATCGATTATCACCAACGGCTGCGTATTGCCGCCTATTGCCTGCATACGGCCAGCCACTGCCGTTACTGTGGACAGCGTCGCAACCGCGTCGCCGAGGCCGATGCCGCTTGCCAGCAGCGTGGCGAGGCTGGCCAGTAAATTGTGCGCATTGAATCGACCCAGCAACGCGGAATGCAATTCGGCGCTGCCCCAGTCGCTGTCGATATTCATCACCAAACCTGCCGGTGATAATTGCAGACGGACACAACGCACGTTACCGCGCTCGCAACCGTAACCGATAACCTGCGCTGCATTGAGCTGGCGCACGCCGGCTAACTCACGGCCGAACTCATCGTCCAGATTCAATACTGCGTAACGCAGACCCGGCCAGGCGAACAGCCGCGCTTTTGCAGCGGCATAGCTCGCCATATCGCCGTGATAATCCAGGTGGTCGCGGGTCAGGTTGGTTAATACGGCCACATCGAACTGCACGCCGTTTACCCGCCCCTGATCCAGCCCGTGCGACGAGACTTCGATAGCCGCGCCTGTTGCGCCCGCGTTGCGATAAGCTGCCAACGAGGCCTGCACGACGGCTGCGTCCGGTGTGGTATTGCCGGTGTAATCCAGATCAGGCAGGAAACCGTTGCCCAGCGTGCCGATCACAGCGGTCTTACGCGATTGCGCGGTAAATGCCTGCGCCAGCCACTGCGTGCACGAGGTTTTACCGTTGGTGCCGGTCACACCCACTATCCACATATCCCGTGACGGATCACCGTAGATTTGTGCTGCTATTTCGCCTACGGCGTCTCTCAAATTTGCTACCGGCAGATTGACCGTAGTGCCAAATTCACTTGGCCAATCGAAATTGCTTTGTTCCCACAATACCGCTGCCGCGCCCGCGCTGATGGCAGCAGCTATATAATTGCGCCCGTCGCCTGCTTCGCCCGGATAAGCGGCAAATACCATGCCCGGCCTGACGCGTCGGCTATCCGTCGTGACCCCGGTCAATACCATGCCCTGACGCATCAGCATCGTGGCAATATCCTGATGCACAGTGGCGCTCATGTGCTCTCATCCTCGCCCACCACCGTTGTCGGCACCGGTTGATGGGTGATAGGTTTGTCGGGTGCGACATCGAGCTGACGCAACGCGCTTTGCATGACTTTTCTGAATACCGGTGCAGATACCGTACCGCCGTAATACTGACCGGCGGAGGGCTCGTCTATCATCACGGCAATAATCAGCCGCGGATTGCTGGCGGGGGCAAAACCTATGAACGATGCGATATATCTGTCTGCCGAGTAACCGCCGCGATCCGGCTTATGTGCAGTACCCGTTTTGCCGGCTACGCGATATCCGTCCAGTGCAGCCTGCGGCGCCGTACCTTCCGGCGAGATCACGCTTTCCAGCATGGGGATCAGCGCGTCTGCGCTTTTGGCGCTGAACACACGCACGCCGGGATCGCCGGGGCCGGTCTGTTTCAGCATGGTAACCGGCTTCAGTACGCCGTGATTGGTAAATATGGTGTAGGCGCGCGCCAGCTGCAGCAAACTTACCGAGATTCCGTTGCCGTAAGACATGGTGGCCTGTTCTATCGGACGCCAGTGCTGGTAAGGCCGCAAACTACCGGATGCGGCGCCGGGGAATCCGACCTGCGGCACGGTGCCGAATCCGGCATTATGCAATGCCGTCCACATATATTCCGGCGCCATCGACAGCGCTATCTTCGACGCGCCGACGTTACTGGATTTCTGTATGACTTGCGATACCGTGAGCATACCGTGAGGGTGCGCATCGTGAATACGCTTGGGGCCTATCTGGAAACTGCCGTTTTCGGTATCGATCAGGGTATCGGGCCGATATTTTCCGGTATCCATCGCCGCCGCGATTGTAAATGGCTTCATGGTGGAACCGGGTTCGTATTCGTCGGTTACGGCATGATTGCGCATTTGCCAGGGTTTCACACCTTCGCGGTTATTCGGGTTGAATGAAGGCACATTTGCCAGCGCCAGAATCTCGCCGGTTTTCGCATCGAGCACCACAATCGCGCCGGCCTTGGCCTTGTTTTCCTGCACAGCCGCATTCAATTCGCGGTAGGCGAGATACTGCAACCGCATATCGATAGACAGCGTCAGATCGTGCCCGGGCTTGGGGCTCAGTATACCTTCCACGTCCTCGAACACATTACCTTTGCGATCCTTTAACACCCTGCGGCTGCCCGGCACACCTGCCAGCCAGTTTTGATAGGCTAGCTCCATGCCTTCCTGACCGTTGTCGTCAACACTGGTAAATCCCAGCAAATGCGCGGCGACTTCTCCGGCCGGATAATAGCGCCGATATTCGCGCTGTAAGGACATGCCATCGATGCCCAGCTTGGCTACCGCTTCCGCCTGATCGGGCGGCAAACGCCGTTTCAGATAAACGAATTCGCGATCCTTATCCGCCAGCTTGGCTTGTAGCTCCGACACTGGCATTTGCAGTACCGATGCCAGCTGTTTTAATTGGCCGGCGCTCGTATCCACCGACGACGGATTGGCCCATAACGACTCCACCGGCGTGCTGATCGCCAGCGGTTCGCCGTTACGGTCAGCAATCATGCCGCGATGCGCAGGCAACTCCACCACGCGGCTGGCAAGCGCGTCGCCTTTGCGTTGCAAGAAATCGTGATGTAAGCCTTGTAAATACACGGCACGTCCCGCCAATACCAAAAATCCGGATAACATCAAACCCAACACCAGACGCCCGCGCCACTGCTGCAAATATATTTCCAGCAAATGACTGGTCGGACGTATTGCAATACGGCTCACGGCTGCGCCTCTACCGACTTCCCGGTAAACACCACCCGCGTATGCGCCGCGTCAGGCAACTGCATTTGCAGTTGCGCCGTTGCTATTTTTTCCACGCGGGCATGCATTGCCCAGGTGCTTTGTTCCAATTGCAACTGACCCCATTCCACTTCCAATTGCCGCTGTCTGGCTTGCGCCTGTTCCAGCGCCACAAATGCCTTGCGCGCTCGATGCTGGCTGGTTACCACGCCCAACGCACTTAGCACGACCAGTAACAGCAGAAATAAATGGCCGCGGCTCATATCGCCTCCATTACCCGCATCACCGCGCTACGCGCCCGCGGATTTGCCGCAACTTCTGCGGACCCGGGGCGAATTGCGCGCCCCACCAGGCGCATCTTTGCAGCCGGGATATCGACTGCACGTATCGGCAAACGCGCCGGCAACACCGGCGGGCTGGACAGCTCGCGCATGAAACGTTTAACGATGCGGTCTTCCAGCGAGTGAAAAGCGATGACCACTAAACGACCGCCCGAAACGAGCAATCCGGCACATAACGGCAAGGCTAGCGACAACTCCTCAAGTTCGCGGTTGAGGTAAATCCGTACAGCTTGAAAGGTGCGGGTCGCCGGGTTCTGCCCAGGCTCGCGGGCAGGGACGACAGCGGCGACGAGTTGCGCCAGATGTTTCGTGGTTGTGAGCGGCGCAATTGCTCTTTGCGCCACAATCGCTCTTGCAATCGACCTAGCATACCGCTCTTCACCATATTGACTAATCACCTCTTTTAACTCGGTTTCGCCGACCTGTGCCAGCCACTCTGCCGCCGTCTGTCCGCGCGTGGTGTCCATGCGCATATCCAGCGGTGCGTCGAAGCGGAAACTGAACCCCCTTGTCGCGTCGTCCAGTTGCGGGGACGACACCCCCAAATCCATCAACACGCCATTGACCTGCGTCACGCCGCGTTGCGCCATTTCCGCCGCAGCATGCTCGAAACCGCTATGTATCAGAGTAAAGCGTGCATCGGTCAGCGCCTTGCCGGCCGCAATCGCCATCGGGTCCTTGTCGAAAGCGTATAACCGGCCATGCTCGCCCAGTTGCGCCAGTATGCGTCGACTATGACCGCCGCGACCGAAGGTTGCATCGATATACACACCATCCGGCTGTATGTTCAGGGCTGCAACGGCTTCCTCCAGCAGTACAGTCTCATGCCGCAAGCTCTCGCTCACAGCGAGAAACCTGCTAATTCGTCAGGCATATCGCTATCCGCAAACGTTAATGCCAGATCCATTTGTTCCTGCCAGCGCGACTCATTCCATAATTCGAATTTCGCTCCCTGCCCCACCAGCACTACACTCTTCTCCAGAGCAGCAAATTCGCGCAACATGGCCGGCAGCAGGATACGCCCGGCTGCATCCAGCTCCAGATCTGCGGCATTACCTACCAACAGACGTTGCAGACTGCGCGTCTGAGCATTGAAACTGGACAGGCTATTGAGTTTTTTCTCGATCGGTTCCCACTCCTGCAACGGGAACAACAACAGACATTTACTGGGATCGGCAGTCACCACTACACGCCCGTCGCCCTGCGCCGACAGCACGTCGCGATACCGGGAAGGCACCGCAAGCCGTCCTTTGGTATCCAAGCTGAGTGTCGTTACGCCTCGAAACATGTTTTGCCTTTGTCAAAAAACCCGTGAAAAATTCCCACTTTTCACCACTTCTTACCACTTCTCACCACTATAGATAATAAAAATGAGGGGGTCAAGACGAAAACAAAGTTTTTTTAGACATTACAAAGACTTACAAGCATTACTAAATCCTAATAAACAATCAGAATTAAGCACATAGCCAATATACTGAAAGTACACTATGAAGACTTCAGGGTGCTCGTATGGCAAACAAGCAAAATTGCGGTTTCATCCCGTTCAGCAATCGTCAGCATGTCAAAATTCGGTTATGACAGTCGCAAAAAAAAAACGGCTGGGGATTATCCCAGCCGTTTCATCCGTCCAACGCCTGCAAACTTATTTGGCTTCCCGCACTTCATCCATAATCGCTTGCGTATCCGCCTCCCAGCGCTCGAAAATCGGCTTCAGCTTGGGATCGGGGAAATAGATTTCCAGCATGCGCGGATGACTGGCAACCAGAATCGCCTGATCGCCTTCCGCGAATATGGTGATGTTAAGCGGCAAAAACGGTATCAGCTCCGGGTAACTGGCCGTTACCGATTTGACTTCGTCGTACTTGCCGAAATACACCACACGATACATATCGCTCTTAAAATCGCGCTTGGCCAGATTTTCGTTCACTTCCTGCAACCGGGTAATTTTATAGCCACGTGAGGAAATTGCATTTTGCAGCAACGTCATCGCCTCGGGAAACTGATTATCGGTACGCGCCATCAGCAAACCGTCGGCCATCGCTGGCATATTCAAACAGCCCAGCAAACCGGCCAGCCCCAGCCATAGTCCTATTTTTTTCATCATAATGTAGCCTCCTCCATAATGGCGGTATAACTCTGCGTCATCTGATCGCACAGACGATTTAGCTCGGCATTATTAAACAGACCGCTCAACACCTTGGGATTGACCGACATGACTTTCACCTTACCGCCCTGCTCCAGAATAGTAATGCGGCACGGCAAGAACATCCCTACCCGCGGATCGATAGCCAACACCTGATTCAACAGGCTGACATTGCAGAAATACACGATCACCTGTTTGGGATTTTCGTTCTCGGGCGAAGTGAATCCGTATTCCAGCGTCTGCACTCTGCCATAGAAAAAATTATTGTTGCTGACAGCCTGCTTGATGTTCTCAACCGTGGTCTTGAAATCGTAAGGCGAATCGCGTTCGATGACCGGGCTTTCCACCTTCAGCACCTGCGCACTCGCCGGCAACGGCTGTTTGTCCAGGCTACGCACATAGCTGACCAGATCGTCGATATCCTTTTCCTTGAGACCACGCTTGAGGAAAGACACCATGGGCGTGCCTTCCCGCCCATTCATCAGGGTCGCCTTGATCATGCCGTCGCTGGCGGAGGCCAGAAACCCGGGGTTATGCAGGGCGGGGGCCATGATAGGCAAATCGCGCGGCCGCGAAAAAGTGACACCAGTACCGTCACCGCCTTCAGCATTTGCGCCGTGACACACCGCACAATACTGACCAAACAGCTGTTGGCCGTGCGCAGGATCGCCCTTGATCGTAGCCGACGTATACACCACCGGCGGTTTTTTATTCCAGGCGCGCACATAATGCACGATGGCTTCGACTTCGTCCGGACTCAACTGGGTGAATGCGGGCATCACGCGCCCCGGACGCCCGTAACGTATGGTCTTGCGTATGTAATCGTCGCTGATTGTCGCCTGAAACGACGGCAATGCCAGCGGCACGCCGATACCGCCCGTTCCGGCGCTACCGTGACAGGCCGCACAATTGCGTTCGAATAACCCGGCACCCGATTCGTCAGCCAGTGCCTGCGACATGCCCAGCCATAACAAACTGATGATACTCAACCAACGCAGCAGCATATTCACGATCCCCATGTCAGTTAATAGACGATTGCGAAATGAAATTTCGCACACAGCCGCAGCCGCACAACACCCTCAACAAGCAAGCACTCGATATGAATATAAGCGTAGCATAATTTAATACAAGAATATCCTTTTATTCACGCATACGCCATCAAGCTGTCATCTGTCGTGGCTATGGCTGATTCGACCCATGCTGGATATATTGCACATCGACGATTTCCACCTCGCGCATGCCGGCCGGCGTCTGAAACCGTACCAGATCGCCTACCCGCGATTTGAGCAGAGCCCTCGCCAGCGGCGACACCCAGTTGATCAACCCATGCGCAGGGTCGGCTTCGTCCACGCCAACGATCTGATAAGTCCGCTCATCGCCGGATTCGTCCGCCACCGTCACGGTAGCACCGAAAAATACCTGATCCAGATTTTGCTGCGTGGAAGGATGCACAACTTCGGCGGTATCCAGCCGTTTAGTGAGATAGCGCAAGCGCCGGTCGATTTCGCGCAACCGGCGCTTGCCGTAGATATAATCGCCATTCTCCGAACGATCGCCGTTCGATGCCGCCCAGGAAACGACCTCCACCACTTGCGGGCGTTCGGTACGTAACAGATGATCAAATTCGGTCTGCAACAGGCTATGGCCGCGCGGGGTCATGTAATTTTTGACCCCCGGCGGCAATGCCGGCAATGACGCGAGATCGTCATCGTCATCGCCGTCGGTTTCCTTGGTAAATGCCTTGCTCATGAAAATACTCGAATAGAAGAAGCTGATCGATAAGCCGGGTTTTGTCGTGGGCAATCATTCCTCTAGGCGGTCAGTTACCTGACAGCTCAAGCAGCCTACCCGCAGACTCAGCGAGCCGCTTCATCGTCTGCCTATTTGGCCTTGCTCCGGATGGAGGTTACCGCGTTTCACATCCGCCAACCCGAGGGCTGGCATACTCGTCTCTGTGGCCCTGTTCCTCGCCTCACGGCGGCCGGCCATTAACCGGCATCCTGCTCTATGGAGCCCGGACTTTCCTCCCCCTTGATTGCTCAAGGCAGCGATTGCCTGATCAGCTTCAACCCCATTTTACCTTAAACCGGGAAACGACGGTTGACCGCTTGAATTGGTACACTTCACTCAGCACATGGCAGCATTGAACACACCATTCAACTCGTCCAACAGCCGCTTCCAGGTTAATCAAGGTTAAACCATACCTTAATCTCTACCAGCGACTTCACCGGACGCCCCGCTTTCTGCGCCGGAATGAAACCGGCCTTGAGGAATGCATCCACGGCAGCCTGATCGAACACGCCGGGCGGGCTGGCATCGCCGACCTTGACGTCTTCGACCTTGCCCGTATCGTCCAGCCTGATTTCAAGCAACACCCAGCCTTCTATATTCTTGTCGGCTGCCGCTTGCGGGTAAACCGGCACGATGGCGCGCAATGCGCGCGGATGCACATCGACTTCTTTTGCAGTGTAATAGGTGTTATCCACCAGCAACGGCACATTCACCGTCGGTAGATCGGCCTTGGTCGGCGTAGTCAACGCCCCAGGATGCGTCTGCGCCACAGGCCGAGGTTCGGGTACGGCAGTCACCGGATGCACCGCGGGTAACGGCGGAACCGGGGCGGGCGCGACAGCGGGCAGAGGCCGGGATTGAATCGGCTGAGGACTGATCGTCGATACCGCCTTTACGGCAACACCGGTTGCAACCGGTTGCACCGGTGCCGGTTTGGCAGCTTGCGGCAACGGCAGCTGCACCTGTAATACGCTGGGCACACTCGGCCTGACAGGCGTCAAACGCACCAATCCGATAATCGCCGCATGCAAACCGATTGAAAACAGCAAGGCTGCCAATACCCGACGCGCAGCCGGACTTAACTCGGGCTCACGCAGCTCAACCGGATGCGACATGAATTCCCGCGGAATTAATGCAGGGTTCTGGGCATGGCCAACACGAACGGCGCGATCTCGGCATCGAAATGCTCGCCGTCTTCAGCAATCATCTGATAGCTGCCCTGCATCGTACCGACCGGCGTATTCAGCGCCGTACCGCTAGTGTATTCAAACGACTCGCCCGGCTTCAACAAAGGCTGCTCGCCTACCACCCCCAGACCGCGTACTTCCTGCACATGCTCATCGGCATCGGTAATAATCCAGTGCCGCGACACCAGCTGGGCTGCGATCGTGCCGGTATTGGTAATGGTAATCGTGTAGGCAAACACATAGCGCTCTTCATCCGTATCCGACTGATCGGGCAAAAATGCGGTTTGCACTGTGATAGTGATGTGATTTTTTCTAATATCTGCCATGGGTATCTTTCAAAATAAGGGCGCATAAATGATCGCACCGCACTCGGGCAAGCCGATTTTCAGCAGTCCCGAAACTCATACTGTTACTAGGCCGCAATTACAGGTAAAATCGTAAACTTTCATATCCAGCAGGTTATCAAGGGGTCATCATGTCCAGACAATTCCGTATCGCACCGAGCATTTTATCTGCAAACTTTGCCAAATTGGGGCAGGAAGTTATCGACGTGATCGCTTCCGGTACAGACATCATCCACTTCGATGTCATGGACAACCACTATGTTCCGAATCTGACCATAGGCCCGCTGGTATGCGAATCGTTGCGCCCGGTCACCGATGCCATGATCGACGTGCACCTGATGGTCAAACCGGTTGATCGCATTATCCCCGATTTTGCCAAGGCTGGGGCAAACATGATCACTTTTCACCCTGAAGCTTCCGAACATATCGACCGCTCGCTCGCGCTGATCAAGGAATCGGGCTGCAAGGCAGGCCTGGTATTCAATCCTGCCACCTCGCTGAGCTACCTCGATCACGTCATGGACAAGCTCGACATGATCCTGCTGATGTCGGTCAACCCCGGTTTCGGCGGTCAGAAATTCATCCCGGAAACCCTGAACAAGATCCGCGCAGTGCGCGAGCGCATTGATGCCTCCGGCCGCGATATCTGGCTTGAAGTCGACGGCGGCGTTAAAGTCGACAACATCGCTGAAGTCGCCCGCGCCGGTGCTGACGTGTTTGTTGCCGGTTCCGCCATTTACGGCGCCGGCAAGGATACCGACCCTAACCGCTACGACAGCGTCGTAGCCGCCATGCGAGCGGAACTGGCAAAGGTTGCATAACATATGAATTTCCCAATTAAAATCAAAGCAGTTGTGATCGACCTCGACGGTACATTACTGGACACTGCACCCGACCTTGCCTACGCTGCCGAACTGATGATGGCCGAGCTTGGCCTGCCGACGCCGCCGCTGGCGACAATCAAAACCTACATCGGCAACGGCGTGTCCCGCCTCGCCAAACGCGTATTGAGCGGCGACATGGACGCGGAACCTGACGCAGCGCTGTTCGCCCGCGCGTTTCCGCTCTATGAAAAACACTACGGCGAAAACGTCTCCAAGTATTCGCGTCCGTTCGACGGTGTGGTTGCCGGTCTGGAAGCATTCCGCGCGATGGGCGTGCATATCGCCTGCATTACCAACAAGGCCGAAAAATACACCATCCCACTGTTGCGCGACACCGGCCTGCTGGATTACTTCGAGCTGGTGCTGTCCGGCGACACCTTGCCCAAGCGCAAGCCCGACCCGATGCCGTTATTGCACGCCTGCACGCATTTCGGCATCGAGCCTGCGGAATTGCTGCTGATCGGCGATTCGCTCAACGACACCCAGGCGGCGCGCGCTGCCGGCTGCTCGGTATTCTGCGTGCCTTACGGCTACAACCGCGGACGCCCGGTCAGCGAGCTGGATCAGGATGCCGTCACACCGACATTGCTGGACGCATCCAAATTAGTCGTCAAGGCCAATTAATCATGTACGCATTTACCTATCCGATGAAACTGTCAGCACGATGGTGGCGATGGCGCAGCTAGTCCGCACCCATTCCATCATTCTCATCGTATAAAGGTAAATGCATCATGACTGAACAGCAATTCTTTGAACTTGCCCGTCTGGGCTACAATCGCATCCCGCTCACGCGGGAGTTGCCTGCCGATCTGGATACGCCGTTATCGGTCTATCTGAAACTGGCCAACGCACCTTATTCCTATCTGCTCGAATCGGTGGTCGGCGGCGAACAATTCGGCCGTTACTCTTTCATCGGCCTGCCCGCTCGCACCGTATTGCGCGTGCATGGCCATGTCGTCGACATCGAAACCGACGGCGTCAAAATCGAACAGCACGACAGCAGCGACCCGCTGACGTTTATCGAATCTTTCCTGCAGCGTTATCGCGCTGCCGACCTGCCCGGCCTGCCGCGATTCAACGGCGGTCTGGCCGGCTACTTCGGCTACGATACCGTACGCTACATCGAAAAGCGTCTCGCCAACACCCACAAGCCCGATGTCCTGCACACGCCGGACAGCCTGCTGCTGCTCACCGAAGAGTTGGCCGTGGTCGACAACCTGAGCAGCACGCTGACGCTGATCGTCTACGTCGACCCGATGGAAGCGGATGCCTACAGCAAGGGTTACATGCGCCTCAACGAGCTCACCAGCCGGTTGCGCGCACCGCTTGCCGCGCCGCATACCGAGGCCATCGCCCCGGCCGAAGTGGTATCGGAATTCGGCGAGGAAGCATTCAAAGCCGCCGTCAGCCGTGCGCAGGAATACATCCTCGCCGGCGATATCATGCAGGTGGTACTGAGCCAGCGCATGTCGCGTCCATTCAACGCCAGCCCGCTGACGCTGTACCGCGCGCTGCGCAGCCTCAACCCGTCGCCGTACATGTTCTATTACGACATGGGCGGATTCCACGTCGTCGGCGCCTCGCCGGAAATCCTGGTGCGGCTGGAAGACGACACAGTCACGGTGCGCCCGATAGCAGGCACTCGTCCGCGCGGTGCCAACCGCGAAGCCGACGCCGCACTGGCAACCGAACTGCTGGCCGATCCGAAAGAATGTGCCGAACACCTGCAACTGCTCGACCTCGGCCGCAACGACGCAGGGCGCGTGGCCGTGACCGGCAGCGTCAAGGTCACCGAGAATATGCTGATCGAACGCTATTCGCACGTCATGCATATCGTCTCCAATGTCGAAGGCAAACTCAAACCCGGCCTCAGCGCGATGGATGTGCTGCGCGCCACCTTCCCGGCGGGTACGGTATCCGGTGCGCCGAAAGTACGCGCAATGGAAATCATCGACGAACTGGAACCGAGCAAGCGCGGCATTTACGCCGGCGCGGCAGGCTACCTCAGCTTTAACGGTGCGATGGATCTGGCGATCGCCATCCGTACTGCCGTGATCAAGGACAACATACTCTACGTCCAAGCCGGTGCCGGCATCGTCGCCGACTCCATCCCCGAGAACGAATGGATAGAAACCCAGAACAAGGCGCGTGCCGTCATCCGTGCGGCGGAGCTGGCGCAAGCCGGGCTGGAAGGACAAGGGGAATAACATGTTACTGATGATAGACAACTACGATTCCTTCACCTACAACCTCGTGCAGTATTTCGGCGAGCTGGGCGAAGACGTGCGCGTGTTCCGCAACGATGAAATCGATCTGGATGCCATTACCGCGTTCAAACCCGACCATATCGTCATTTCCCCCGGCCCGTGCACGCCTACCGAGGCAGGCATCTCCGTGCCTGTTATTCAGCACTTTGCGGGCAAAGTGCCTATCCTCGGCGTCTGTCTCGGCCACCAGAGCATAGGCCAGGCCTTCGGCGGCAAGATCGTGCGCGCACAACAGCTGATGCACGGCAAAACCTCAATGATCCACCACAAGGACAGTGGCGTCTTCGCCGGCCTGCCCAATCCGCTGCGCGCCACGCGCTACCACTCACTGGTGATTGAGCGCGACAGCCTGCCGGATTGCCTGGAAATCACCGCCTGGACCGACGACGGCGAGATCATGGGCGTGCGCCACAAAACCCTGCCGATCGAAGGCGTGCAGTTCCATCCCGAGTCCATACTCACCGAGTACGGCCACGAGATGCTGGCCAACTTCCTCAAAGCCAGGGTGTAAGTTTATGATCAACGCACCTCAACTGCTCAATCAACTGTTTGAGCGGCAAGACCTCAGCCGCGAGCAAATGCTGGCGCTGATGCACGCGGTGATGGGCGGCGAATTGCCGCCCACGCTGATCGCTGCATTTCTGGTCGCGCTGCGCTGCAAGGGCGAAACCGTCACCGAACTCGCCGCTGCAGCCGAAGTCATGCGCACCCTGTCGATCAAAGTACCGCTGGCAGGCGTCGAACATCTGGTCGATACCTGCGGCACCGGCGGCGACGGTGTACACACCTTCAACATTTCCACCGCCTCCGCATTCGTCACATCCGCTGCCGGCGCCAAGGTCGCCAAACACGGCGGCCGCTCGGTATCGTCGACTTCCGGCAGCGCCGACGTGCTCGAAGCCCTCGGCGTCAACGTCAATCTCGGCCCCGAACAGGTCGCGCAGTGCGTGCAGCAGGTCGGCATCGGCTTCATGTTCGCCCCCAACCACCACAGCGCAATGAAATACGCCGCACCGGTAAGACGTGAACTGGGCGTACGCACGCTATTCAACCTGCTCGGGCCGATGACCAACCCCGCCGGCGCGCCGAATCAGGTGATGGGCGTATTTTCCCGCGACCTCACCGCCAAGCTTGCCCATGTGCTGCACACGCTGGGCAGCCAGCACGTCATGGTGGTGCACGCAGCGGACGGCATGGATGAATTAAGTTTAAGCGGCATCAGCTACGTCGCCGAGCTCAACCACGGACAGGTCAGCGAATACGAAATCACGCCTGAGCAGTTTGGCCTCGCCCGCGCCGACAACAGCTGCCTGAAAGTGGATAGCGCCGCTTCCGCCAAAACCATGCTGCTCGACGCCATCAACAACCGGCACCGCGCTGCCAGCGACATCGTCGCGCTCAATGCCGGCGCCGCCATTTACGTTGCCGGCCTCGCGGACAGTCTGACAGCGGGCGTCGCACTGGCGATGCAGCAAATCACCTCCGGCGCCGCGCAGCACAAGCTCGAACAACTGATCAATTACAGCCAACATGTCTGACATACTCAATAAAATACTCGCCACCAAACGCCAGGAAGTAACGCAGGCGCAAAGCCGAATTTCGCTCGCCGCGGTTACCGCTGCTGCCCGGGCCATGCCGCCGACACGCGATTTCGTCGGTGCAATTCGCAATAAAGTACAACTGCAACAACCCGCCGTCATCGCCGAAATCAAACGCGCCAGTCCCTCCAAGGGCCTGCTCCGCGCCGATTTTCGGCCCGCCGAAATCGCCGCAACCTACGCCAGTCACGGCGCAGCGTGTTTGTCAGTACTCACCGACCGAGATTATTTTCAGGGCAGCGCCGATTATCTGATCGCCGCCCGCGCCGCCTGCGAGCTGCCGGTATTGCGCAAGGATTTCATGATCGACCCGTATCAGGTGTATGAGGCGAGAGCCATGGGCGCCGACTGTATCCTGCTCATCGTCGCCGCTCTCAGCCTGATGCAAATGGCCGAACTGGAAGCGATCGCCAGCGAATTAGGCATGGCCGTACTGGTCGAATCGCACAGCAGCGAAGAACTCGCCATCGCCCTGCAGCTCAGCACCCCGCTGCAAGGCATCAACAACCGCAATCTGCGTACCTTCGAAACCAGCCTCGACACCACGCTGCAACTACTCAATCAGGTCGGCCCCAACCGCATCGTCATCACCGAAAGCGGTATCCACAGCCGCGCCGACGTAGAGCTGATGCAAGCGCACCATGTGCACGGGTTTCTGGTGGGGGAAGCGTTCATGCGGGCGGATGATCCGGGGGTGGAGTTGGAACGGTTGTTTGGATAAGTATACTTAAGATTTAACGGCGATCATAAGAATCAAAATCGCCACTCTAAAACTTGTAATCATTGTATGATTATTAAAACTTGTAACGTAAATTTAATCCCTATTGAATCGATACGATTTACTCGATGAATCACATGCAACACGATGACAAATTTACTTCATACAATAAAAAACAATGAAAAAGCGTACCGGAAACTCAACTGATGTCTAGAGTCAGCTCTCTTACAGTTACTGGCTACAAATCCATCCGCGAACTTCGCAAGTTTGCGCTTGGCGATTTAAACGTCCTTATTGGCGCAAACGGTGCGGGAAAAAGTAATTTCATTAATCTTTTTCGACTGTTAAATGAGATGTATGAGCAGCAGTTACAACTCTATGTGCAGAAACAAGGCGGTCCAGATGCCTTATTACATTTTGGCCGGAATACAACTGAACGATTACATGCCGAGTTCTATTTCTCAGCTAATGGCTATAAATTCGATTTGGTGCCAACTGCCGATAATAGGCTTATTTTCGAAAGCGAGTACAGTTGGTTTGGAGGTGTTTACCACCCCACTAGCAGTAGCATTACGCTAGGAAGAGGCCATATTGAATCAAAACTCAAAGAAGCTAACGATCGATATTCACCATACGTCCGGTCCTCAGTCAGCAACTGGCGCGTATATCACTTTCATGACACCAGCGACACAGCCAAGGTAAAGCAGCGCCACGCCACGAATGACAATTTGCGGTTGAAAATTGATGCCGCAAATCTGGCAGCTTACCTCATGATGCTGAAAGTAAACCATGCGGCGGAATATCAGCGCATTATTGAGACTATTAGGCTTGTATTGCCATTCTTTGATGATTTCGTACACCGCCCCGGCGAACAGGAATACGTCGAATTGGAATGGACACAAAAGGGCAAACCCGATACACCCTTTAAAGCCCATATGCTCTCGGACGGTAGCTTGCGGTTTATTTGCCTTACTACTCTATTGTTACAACCAATCGCTTTACTACCGGATACGATTTTAATTGATGAACCAGAACTTGGCTTACACCCTTATGCCATAACCGTTTTAACTGACATTTTCAAACAGGTGGCCGAGGATAGACAGTTGATCGTGTCAACTCAATCAGTAGAACTGGTAAACGAACTATCTCCAGAAGATGTAATCGTGGTTGATCAAGATAACGGCGCTTCGACCTTCCGACGCTATACAAAACAAGAGTTGTCCGGCTGGCTGGAAGAATATGCGATGGGTGAAATCTGGAAACGCAACATCCTAGGTGGGAGACCATGACGTGATAGAAGTCATTGTCTTCGCCGAAGGGCAAACAGAAGAGCGTTTTATCAAACAAGTAGTGGCGCCAGCGCTACGCCATTTACAAGTATTCATAAAGCCGCAATTACTGCAAACCTCGCAAACCGCAAAAGGCGGTGCAGTTACTTTTGACAGACTTAAATATTATGCGAGAAATGCCTTAAGGCAGCATTCGGATGCGATATTAAGCACCTTTTTGGATCTCTATGCCCTAGAGACAGATTTCCCCGAATTTGCCGAATCAAAGAAAAAACATGAGGTGTATTCACGCGTAAATTGTCTTCAAAACGCGTTGCACGACGCTATAGTAACCCATGCAAAATGCCGTCCGGAACGCTTCATACCCCATATTCAACCATACGAGTATGAAGGTTTACTATTCTCTGACGTAGAAGCGTTAAGTGCTATTGAACCTACTTGGGCCAAAAGCCTAACCGAGCTTATTCATATTCGTGCTTCTGTTGAAACACCTGAACATATCAACGATGGTTATGAAACCAAGCCATCAAAACGGCTAGAAAAGCTACTCAAGCCAACATACAAAAAAACTCGCCATGGCCCACTTGCCGCAGAGCGTATCACGTTAGCAACCATGGAAGCCCAATGTGCCCATTTTCGAGGTTGGATGGAAAAACTACGGCAACTAGCAAAACCATAATTAGAACAAAGTGGAGGTCAGTACCAACGGGGTCAGATACCGTCTTGAAAAGCAAGCCTGTTATGACTGAAATTGGCATCAAACGGCCTGCCTGACTTCACCACACCATAGATGATATGGACGAGCTTACGCATGGCTGCGCCGATGACCGCCTTCGGCACCAGCCCGTT
>JARLJL010000022.1 GCA_031291235.1 Sulfuriferula sp. | reverse complement strand
GGACATCATGAGTGAAATTACGGCAGCGAGCCGTGAGCAAAGCATAGGCATAGAAGAAGTGAACCGCGCGATCAGTCAGATGGATGAGACTACGCAGCAGAATGCGGCACTGGTCGAACAGGCAGCGGCGGCAGCCAAATCATTGCAGGATCAGGCAGGACATCTGGAGGAACTGGTTTACAAGTTCAAGTTGGGCGATAGTGCAGTATCGATGAGCGCGAAACGACCCGCAGCAAGCAGTGCTATTCAACGTCGTATTGCTCCACCGGCGAAGCGCGTGTCTGTTAAGCATAAAACTGTTGCCGGTCCCGTTTCAAAGTTACCTGCTGCCGGGCAAGCAGACGATGAATGGGAGACGTTTTAGATTATTGTTCGGGAATGCAAATATACTTGTAGCAACGAGGATGTCAGGATGAAAAACGCCTGTTTAAAATGTATGGGTTCGAGCAGTAAACAAAAATTAGGAGCGGGGCAATGTTGAAAAATCTGACTATCAAAACGAAACTCGTTTTCGTGATTAGTTTCCTTAGTGTGTCACTCATTATTGGTGGCGCTATGGGTATCTATTTTCTGGGCTTATCCAATGATACTGTGAAAAGCATGTATGAAGATAAGGTCGTTAAACTGGGCGAATTGAATGCGACTGTTCGTTTAATGAATCAAAACCAATTGCTGCTGGCTCAGGCTATTGCCGGAAAAATGGCTGCATTTCCCGATGACGAAGCAAAAACCGCTAAATACGTCACCGATATTGAGCAGTTAATTGTCGATGTAAACAAGGAGCAGGAAGGATTGCTGGCAAAAAAATGGTCGCCGGAAGAGCAGGCCATTCTGGATAAGATAATCAGCGGGCGTAAAAAATACGGCGGTGAAGCTGTTGGCCCGGCTTTGGCAGCATTGAAGGCACATGATTACCAGCAGGCGTCGGAAATTCTGCAAGGTCCCTTGCTGGAAAATTTTAACGGTTTGATCAGTAATTTCAACGCTTTGGGAAAGTTGCAACTGGATGCTTCCAAAGCGGCATACGATCAGGGGCAATCCCACTATAATCTGGTCCGAACGCTTGCTACCTTGTTGACGCTTTTTGGCGTAGTAGTGGCTACCTTTATGGCCTGGTGGTTGCTCAATTCGATTACCCGGCCATTGGCAGAAGCCGTCATTGTTGCCAAACGCGTTGCGGCAGGCGATTTGAGTCAGGAGATCGTCGTTACGTCTCACGATGAAACCGGCGTGTTGATGCAGGCCATGAAAGACATGAATGACGGGTTGCTCGATATTGTGAGCCAGGTAAGAACGGGTACAGAAGCAATTGCTCTCGCCTCGCAGGAAATAGCAGCCGGCAATCTGGATTTGTCGAATCGCACAGAATCCCAGGCGCATGCATTATCGATGACTGCTGCGGCCACTGCGCAAATGACGACTACGGTACAGCAAAATACCGAGAGTGCGCATCATGCGCAAAAAGTGGCGGCCACGACTCGTGAAATTGCGGAATCGGGCGGTCAAACCATGACCGAAGTGGTAAGCACGATGGCTGAGATCAGTACAAGCTCGAAGAAAATTGTCGATATTATCAGCGTGATAGAAGGTATTGCATTTCAGACCAATATTCTCGCGTTAAATGCGGCTGTTGAGGCTGCTCGCGCTGGCGAACAAGGGCGTGGATTCGCCGTGGTTGCCGGTGAAGTGAGAAGTCTGGCGCAACGTAGTTCGGCTGCGGCCAAGGAAATCAAGACGCTGATTAATCATTCTGTGACTAAAGTCAAAGACGGTTCGCGTCTGGTTGAAGAAGCCGGTGAAAACATGGAAGAGATATTAACGGTGGTCGGCTTGTTTACGGACCTTCTCGATACGATATATAACGCATCGAGTCAGCAAAGCTCAGGTATCGCCAATATTAATAAATCGGTTTCCGAAATGGATGAAATGACGCAGCAAAATGCGGCATTGGTTGAGCAGGCCGCTGCCGCGGCGCAAAGCATGCAAGATCAGGCAATGACGCTGGAGAGTGCCGTCAGCGTATTTAAACTGGCTAAGCATGAACAGCCTGCCCGCCAGTTCGAGTCTGCATCTCGGCATGAGACTGCTACTCCGGCTGCAGAACCGACACCTAAAAAAACGACTGATATTGAAGGCGTGGGTGAGGAGTGGGATGAGTTTTAACCGGTTTCGTGCATACGCTAATTGACGGCGAAGTTAGGTTATTGCTAATCCGTACAAGTTGCGATAATGATAGTGAAAAGGTGAGTGAGCATGGTAGCAGCAGCTAAGGAATCCAGCTCAACCAAGGAATTCGTATTTACTGCGCGTGATTTTGAGCTTGTTCGGGAGATGATATATCACCGGGCCGGTATTTCGTTGTCTGAGAACAAACAGGATATGGTCTACAGCCGATTGGCCCGACGATTGCGGGCTGTCGGAATGGATAGCTTCGCCAAATATCTGAATGCGCTAGAGCAGGATAGGCAGAGCGCCGAATGGGAAGCATTTACTAATGCATTGACGACTAATTTAACTTCGTTTTTTCGGGAGGCGCATCATTTTCCTATTCTGGCCAATTTTGTAAAAAACCGAGCACAGGAAATTAATATATGGTGCTCGGCAAGTTCAACCGGTGAAGAACCCTATTCTATTGCAATGACAGTTTGCGAAGCATTCGACACTTTAACGCCCCCCGTTAAAATTATCGCAACCGATATTGATACCAATGTATTGGAAGTGGCGGCTAAAGGTGTTTATGCGCTGGACAGACTGGAAAAAATGTCTGCGGAGCGCGTGCGGCGCTTTTTTCTCAAGGGTAAGGGAAGTAATGAAGGGTCGGTTCGCGTTAGAAAGGAATTGCGTGACATGATTACTTTCGAACAGCTCAATTTGTTAAGTCCTCATTGGTCAATCAAAGGCCCGTTTGACGTGATTTTTTGTCGTAACGTAATGATTTATTTCGACAAGCCGACTCAGGCTAAAATCCTGAGTCGCTTTGCGCCATTGATGAAGCATGATGGCTTGCTATTTGCCGGACATTCCGAGAATTTTTTGAATATTACAGATACATTTAGTTTGCTTAGTAAAACCGTATATGCCCTAAACCAGTCAGCCAGATCAAAACCATAATAAAGGAGAAAAGATGAGCTGGGAGGCGGCGGAAGAGCATTTTGCAAGCAACATTTATTATGACGCGACATTTAAATGTGACGCAGCGAAGCTATTGCCCGGAGAGTATTATTATACGGATAAGGATATGTTGATTGTTACGGTCTTGGGTTCATGCGTATCTGCATGCATACGCGACCGGATAAAAGGCATAGGCGGCATGAACCATTTCATGTTGCCGGATCCCGGCTGCGAGAGTGATAGTCCTGTGTCGCCCTCAATGCGATACGGTACCTATGCCATGGAGATTTTGATAAACGATTTATTGAAAGCGGGCGCTAAACGGGAAAATCTGGAGGCCAAGGTTTTTGGCGGCGGTAATGTGTTGAAGGGGTTTAGCAGTATTAATGTTGGCGAACGCAATGCCCAGTTTGTTCATGATTATTTGCGAGCTGAGAAGATGCGTGTTGTGGCCGAAGATTTAAACGATATTTATCCTCGCAAAGTGTATTTTTTCCCACGAACGGGTAAAGTACTGGTACGGAAAATCAAGGAATTGCGTAATTCTACCTTGGCGCAGCGAGAGGCTGAATATGCTCGCCGTTTGAAGGTGGACAAAGTGTGCGGCGAAATCGATTTGTTTTAGGATTGATAATATCGATTCATTGCTTGTGAGAGATACGGGAATTGCATAGTGAAAATAAAAGTACTGATAGTCGATGACTCCGCATTGATACGCGGCGTTATGTCTGAAATTATTTCGGATCAGCCGGATATGGAGGTTGTTGGTGTTGCGCCGGATCCCATTGTGGCGCGCGAGATGATTAAGGCGACGAATCCGGATGTGCTCACGCTCGATGTGGAAATGCCCAGAATGGATGGGCTGGATTTTCTTGAGAAATTGATGCGGTTACGGCCTATGCCCGTAGTTATGGTATCTTCGCTTACGGAGCGCGGGTCCGAGATTACGATGCGCGCATTGGAACTGGG
This sequence comes from Sulfuriferula sp., assembly GCA_031291235.1. Classification (GTDB taxonomy): domain Bacteria; phylum Pseudomonadota; class Gammaproteobacteria; order Burkholderiales; family Sulfuriferulaceae; genus Sulfuriferula. Next base: position 568,991 of record JARLJL010000022.1, on the reverse strand, counting down.
CGCGGTTGATTTTGTTACCAAACCTAAAATATCGATAAAAAACGGTATGATGGACTATGCAGAGTTAATTAGCGATAAAATTCGGGCTGCGTCCAAAGCGCGCGTGACTGCGCGTAAAATTCAGCCGGATAGTACTTCTGTGTTATTGCCGTCTATGGGGAATCCGTTATTAAGTAGCGAAAAGCTGATTATGATAGGGGCTTCGACCGGCGGCACTGAGGCGATTAAAGAATTCCTGCTGCAAATGCCGGCTGATTGCCCAGGAATATTGATTACGCAGCATATGCCTGAGGGATTTACAAAGTCGTTTGCCAACCGGCTTAATACACTATGCAAGATTGCAGTCAAGGAAGCCGAAGGTGGAGAGCGCATTTTGCCGGGGCATGCATATATAGCGCCAGGTCATTCGCATTTGTTGCTGACGCGCAGCGGAGCGAATTATATGACACAATTAGACCAGGGGCCTCCAGTTAACCGGCATCGACCATCGGTAGATGTGCTATTTAATTCTGCTGCCAGATTTGCCGGCAAGAATGCAGTGGGTGTGATTTTGACTGGCATGGGTAAAGATGGAGCTATGGGGATGATGGAGATGAAACGTTCTGGCGCACAAAATTTCGCACAGGATGAAGCGACTTGCGTTGTGTTCGGCATGCCGCGTGAAGCGATTGCGCTCGGGGCGGTTGATGAAGTTGCTGCAATCAAGGATTTGCCCGGCAAAGTGATGAGTTATCTTGCCGCTCAAGGGAACCGGTCGCTGCGGGTTTAGGACGATTTTATTCAGCTTGCCTGATTTAATGGATTGATGATGGAGTAATGTATGGCAGATGCAAATTTGAAATTTTTGGTAGTGGACGATTTTTCGACGATGCGGCGTATTGTCAGGAATTTGCTGAAGGAGCTCGGATATTCCAATGTCGACGAAGCTGAGGATGGCGTGATCGGTTTATCCAAATTACGCAGCGAACATTTCGATTTCGTCGTGTCGGATTGGAATATGCCTAATATGGACGGTTTGACCATGTTGCAGCAAATTCGCGCTGATCCGAATCTGTCTAAGTTACCCGTGTTGATGGTAACGGCAGAAGCCAAAAAAGAGAACATCATTGCTGCAGCGCAGGCTGGCGCAAATGGTTATGTAGTAAAGCCGTTTACTGCTGCCACACTGGATGAAAAGCTTACGAAGATATTTGAAAAGCTGGGGATGTAAGCAGGGCATGAATATTAATGATAATAGCAAGCTGGATACAGCTGGCACCTCTGAAGCGATACCCGATGAATTACTGTCTCGCGTAGGGCAATTGACACGCACGCTGCACGATAATCTGCGTGAGCTCGGTTACGATCAGGCAATACAAAATGCTGCACAGGAAATACCCGATGTCCGGGATCGCTTGAACTATGTAGTGAAAATGACAGATCAGGCTGCTCAGCGTGTGCTAAATGCCATTGATCTGGCAACACCCTTGCAGGAAAAAATAGCAGGCGGTGCCGCAGCGCTAGGCAATAACTGGAAATCCCTGCTGGAAAGTGCATTTGATGAGGATGCTTATCGGAAACTGGCTGGTTTGACGGTACATTATCTGGATTCGGCCCATAGCGATAGTAATGCGACCAGACAACAATTGATGGAAATCATGATGGCGCAGGACTTTCAGGATTTGACCGGTCAGGTGATCCGTAAAGTAACTGAAATCGCCCATAATCTTGAACATCAGCTAGTTCAGTTATTGCTAGAGTATGCTCCGACGGAAATCAAGCGCGAAAAAAATTCGGGCCTGTTGAACGGTCCGCAAATCAATCCGGAAGCGCATGACGACATTGTTGCCAATCAAAGTCAGGTAGACGATTTGCTGGGCAGTTTGGGCTTCTGACGTGAAATGCCGGGAATGTTATGAGTGATGTGCGTTTAGTTGTTCGCGAACCGCTGTTGGATACCCAGCAGCAAGTAGTGGGCTATGAGTTTTCATGGCTACACAATTCGCCGGGTGAGCAGGACGAAGTTACAGACGTTCGCAATCTTGTGGAGCTGATTGTAAGTACGTCCGATGAAGAAATACTGTCATCGTCGAAATATATGCGTTTTCTGCGGGCGCCTGGCGCTTTGCTGATAGAAGATGCGTTTGCCTTGTTGCCTGCGCGGAATACCAGCCTGATTGTGACTGTAGATGATCTTGCCGATGAGGAAATTTATGCGGCTGTGAAAATATTGCGTAAGGCAGGCTATGGAATCCTGCTGCGCGGGGTAGATATGAAGGCCCTGAATCCCAAGCAGCTGATACTCTCAACCGCTATTGAGGTGTATTTTGATCCTGCTAACCTTGCAGCACAGGCACGGATATACGGCGTTTTGAAGAACTCTCCAATACGCATGGTTGCGCGCAAAGTTGGCAATTGGCAGGAATACGATGCCTGTGGCACACTGGGTTTGCAATCGTTTGCAGGAGCCTTTTATTTGACGCCACGCGAGGATGCTATTAAATCGGAAGGGTTGAACCCTTCCCAGATCATGTTGTTGCAGCTGATGGAATTGGTGCGTAACAATGCCGATATTAGCCGTATAGAAGAAAAACTGAAACATGATCCGGCAGTTTCATACAAATTGCTGCATTATATTAATTCCGCAGGATTCGGCCTTGGGTTTGAAATCGAGTCCATGCGTCACGCCATTCAGGTGCTCGGTTATAATCCATTATATCGCTGGTTGTCGGTGTTGCTGGCCAGCGCCAACCCGAATACCGCATCGCTGATTTTGATGCAAACAGCCATTACCAGAGGACGTTTGACTGAGCTGCTCGGCAAAACCTATTTATCAAAAAGCGATTCTGAAAATCTGTTTATTACCGGGATGTTTTCTTTGCTCGATCGCTTGCTTGGCGTACCCATGACGCAAGCGCTGGAACAAATTCAGTTGCCGGACCAGGTGCTGGATGCGCTTATTTCGCGTGAGGGTGTCTACGCGCCATTTCTGAGTATGGCGGAAGCTTGCGAAAGATCGGGCGAAGCCCGGAACATGCAAGCATTCGAATTGGGGATAGACATCGATGCCGTTAATCGCGCACATCTGGCTGCGCTAGCCTGGGCCCAAAATCTGGAAGCTTAACGGTTTTAGTTATGGAATAGGCGTTGCGTAAAGTTGAATCCCTGCTGTATAAATCCCTGTAACGGTGTAGCCAGATAAGGCAGTGCCAGCATCAATATGAGAAATCCGATGCTGAGTGTGATGGGGAAGCCTATCCCGAACAAGTTGAGTTGAGGGGCTGAGCGGGTGAGTATACCCAACGCGATGTTGGTGATAAGTAACGCGGCAACCATAGGCATGGATAACTGCAGTCCCGCACTAAATATCATCCCCCCCCAATTCGCCAGTTGCATGAAGGTGTGACTGTCTACCGGTGTGATGGCGATCGGTAATGTCGTGAAACTCTCCATTAATCCTTCAATCATGATTAGATGGCCATTAATGGCCAGAAATACCAGCGTGGCGAGCATGCTCAGGAGTTGACCTACGGCAACAGTTTGACCTTGAGTTTGCGGATCGAAGAAACTGGCGAAACCTAATCCCATGGTCATGCCGGTAATCGCGCCGGCCATATCGACGGCCATGAATACTATCCGCATGGCGAATCCCATGGCTAAACCGATGATCATCTGTTGTACCAGTATGAGTATACCAGCCGCAGAGGCCGGATTTACAGCAGGCATAGGGGGAAGCGTGGGAGCAACTATGATTGCAAGTATGACGCCTAATCCCAATTTGCTGGCAGTCGGGAGGCTGTCATGGCTGAAGACGGGTGCTATGCTGATTAACCCCAGAATTCGCACCAGAGGCCATATAAAGCCGCCTATCCAGGTGTAAATTGCGGCGTCGGTAAAGGAGATCATAGGTAGCTGCGGACTATCCTACCAGATTGGGGATATTGGTGAAGACCTCACGCATGTAATCTAGCAGTACCGATAACATCCATGGTCCGGCTACTACAAGAGTAATGAATATGCCTACCAGTTTTGGAATAAAAGATAGTGTGGCTTCGTTGATCTGGGTGGCTGCCTGGAAGATGCTGACAATCAGGCCGATAACCAGTGCAACCAGTAACATCGGTGCCGAAACCATCAAGGTGACTTCAAGTGCATGCTGACCGATGGTCATTACATTTTCAGGCGTCATGTCTGCTCCCTCAATAAAAACTCTGGGCAAGCGAGCCCATTAACAGCTGCCAGCCATCTACCAATACGAACAGCATGAGCTTGAAGGGTAGGGCAACGATGGATGGCGAAACCATCATCATGCCCATCGACATCAGCACGCTGGCAACGACCATGTCGATAATCAGAAAAGGGATAAAAATGGCAAAGCCTATCTGGAATGCGGTTTTTAGCTCGCTCGTTACAAATGCCGGTATTAATACGCGCAACGGTACATCGTCCGGCCCCTGCAGTGCCGGCGTATTCGAGATTTTGACGAATAAGGCGAGATCGCTCTGGCGGGTTTGTTTGAGCATGAATGTTTTAAGTGGTGCGGCGCCTTTGTTTAGCGCTTCGTTAAAACCGATCTTGTTTTCGGCAAAAGGTTGATAGGCTTCTGCATATATCTTGTCGAATACCGGTCCCATGACGAATAGCGTAAGGAACAATGCGAGGCCGATTAAAACCTGATTGGGCGGCGTACCTTGGGTGCCCAGCGCCTGACGCAACAGTGACAGCACGATGATGATGCGGGTGAAGCTGGTCATCATTAGTAATGCCGCCGGCAAGAACGACAGCGACGTAAGAAACAGCAGGGTTTGAATGCTTACCGAGTAGGTTTGACCGCCGGCGCCGGATGTACTGGTAAAAGCAGGCAGTGCGGCGGGCTCGGCCAGCGCCAGCAACGGCATCAAACCAAGTATTGCTGCAATGCCAGCCATGGCAAGCCGGATGAGGGATGGTTTACGCATGATTTTTATCCATCATTTGCTTGAGCCAGGCTGAAAATGCTTTGGGCGACTCGGATTGCGTGTTGTCGGGAATAGTCTGGCGTGGCATCGTGGTTAATGTGCTGACATGGCCTGGTGCAACGCCTATGACGACCCATTGTTCGCCAATTTCCAGTAACAAAACCCGTTCCCGGCTGCCCACACTGATCCCGCCTAGCATTTTGATGGCTGTGCCGGCCTGAGTATGGACGGTCAGGAAACGTTTGGCCATCCACGCAACAGCGATAATCAGGACGAGTATCAGCAATAGGCTCAATACAACTTGCAATAATCCAAGTGTGGGCGAGGATGTAGCCGCTGTGGCTGAAGTCGCAGCATGAGCAACAGCATGCCACCCCATCAAGGGGAAGAGTAAAAGCGGTGAGGATTTCATTTGTTTAATTTGCGGATGCGTTCAGCGGGGCTGATGATATCGGTTACGCGTATGCCGAATTTATCGTTTACGACTACAACTTCCCCTTGAGCGATCAGGAAGCCGTTAATGAGTATGTCCATCGGCTCGCCTGCCATGCCAGCCAGTTCAACGACAGAGCCTTGCGCTAACTGCAACAGGTTTTTGATCGCGATCTTGGTCCGACCCAGTTCAACAGTCAGCTGCACCGGGATATCCAGAATGAAGTCAATATCGTTATGGGTATCTGCAGGCACGCTACTGCCAGAGAATTCCTTGAAAATGGAGGGGTTCTCGGCGGCTGCCGGTGGTTTTTCCGGAGTCGGCTCGGAAGCGGCCTGCTCTGCCATCGCAGCACCCCAGTCGTCCATTGCCGAGTCGTCTTGGGTGGTTTCTTCGCTCATGATTTATCTCCTTGTTTGGCATCCTGTGAGCTATAAGAGATCAGTTTCTCTACGCGCAGCGCATATTGTCCATTGAGTGTGCCGTAACTGCATTCCATCACGGGTACCTGATCTACAGTGGCTTGAATAAGATCGGGAATATGCAGTGGAATGACATCGCCTACCTGCATATTCAGAACATCGCCCAAGGTTGAATTGGCCGAACCCATGTTGGCGACTATCTCCACTTCGGCAGTCTGAATTTGCTGAGTCATCAAACGCGTCCAGCGTTTATCCACATCCAGCGTTTCACCCTGCAGGCTGCTGCTTAACAGGTCGCGGATAGGCTCTATCATGGAATAGGGCATGCAGCAGTGGATTTCACCGTGCGAAGGGCCTATTTCCACTGTAAATGTGGTTGTGACTACAACCTCATTGGGCGTAGCAATATTGGCAAACTGGGTATTCATTTCCGAGCGTACATATTCAAACTCGATAGGGTAAATATGCGCCCAGGATTTAGCGTAGGTTTCGAAAAATATATTTAAAACGCGCTGGATGATGCGCTGTTCGGTCTGGGTAAAATCGCGTCCCTCGACTCGGGTATGGAAACGGCCGTCGCCGCCGAACAGGTTGTCAATGATCAGAAACACCAGCGTGGGATCGAACACAATAAGTGCTGTGCCCCGTAGCGGTTTGACCTGTACCAGATTCAGGTTGGTTGGTACGACCAGATTGCGAATAAATTCACTGTATTTGGTTACTTTTACCGGCCCTACCGATATTTCGGCAGTGCGGCGCATGAAACTGAACAGTCCTATGCGAAACAGGCGTGCAAACCGTTCATTAATAATTTCGAGCGTGGGCATACGTCCACGCACAATACGTTCTTGCGTGGCGAGGTTGTATGGGCGTACGCCAGTCGTGTCTTCCTGGGTCTCAGCATCGTCCTGCTCGCCAGTGACGCCCTTGAGCAGGGCATCAACTTCATCCTGAGAAAGGAAATTTTCAGCCATGATGTGTTACTGGATCACGAATGAAGTGAAAAATACGCTAGATATCTTTTGCGGCTCGCCTTTGGGATCAAAGGGTTTATTGAGTTCGGTAACAATATCCTGAGTCAATTTGGTTTTGCCTGCTTCAACCAGCAGATCAGATGCTTTTTTGCTGGATAGCAAAAGCAATATTCTGCTACGCACTTGTGGCATGTGTAATTTGATATCTTCCGCATCTTTTTCTTCAGGCACTTGCAGCGTTAAAGCAACTTGCAGGTATTTGCTGTCAGTATCGCCGTCTTCCGGCGACAGATTAACGGTGAAGTTATCCATGGGAACGAAAACCGGCGGTTTTGCTGGTTCAGCCTTCGCAGCACTAGGTTTATCGGATTTCTGAGTAAAAAACCATGCGGCTGCTCCACCGCCGCCAAGGAGCAGCACCAGAACGACGCCGATGATGATGAATAAGGTTTTTTTTGATTTACCAGCGGGCGCTTCTTCGGCAGCTTCTGGTTTTGCTGGGGCTTTTGCCATTTTTGATTACCTTTTGGTAGTTAAATTCTGGAGTGTCTATTGTAATTGGAATTATACAAATGTGTTGACCAGACCTTCTCCAGAGACCATTTTTCTTGGAATATTTGCATTGTCCGCAGTTAATTCGGTGATCTGGCTCGAATGACGGGTGTTGCGCGAATCCGATTGCGAACCGGCTTGAGAACCAAATTGTCCCGACGAGTCGGCGCTGACATTGGTTTGACCCAGCTGTATTCCGGCATCGCTCATCATTTCGCGCAATTTAGGCATTGCAGCTTCAATAGCCAGTCGAACTTCCGGTTGTGCAGCAATGAAGGTAGCATTGGCCTGGTCGTTAGTGACGCTGAGTACGACTTGTAATGGTCCCAAATCGGGCGGGTTGAGTGTCATGGATGCGCTTTGCTCAGCCCCGCCGACCATCCAGACGATTTTTTGACCCAGAGCTTGATCCCAACCGGCGGAGCCGACTCGCGGTGCCAGCGTATTGCTGATTTGTCCTGCCAGATTCTGTGCCATGTCGACAGCCGATGGCTGTAATGGGGTTTGGGCCAGCAGTTGCGTTGGTATCTGGGGTTGTGTATTTGCGTTTAGATTGGCATCAAGACGAGCCGAGCGTGCATCTGCATTTGCTGCATCAGCCGTTTTGATCATATCGGCAAATTTGCCATCGGTGCGAGTGTCCGCTATCGTCTTTGCCGATTTGCTATCTGTCGCTGCCGGGATGTCGGTTACCCCGGTCGCTGTGGGTTTGGTCAGTAACGGATTGGTGCGAGATTTGCTCGTGTCGGCAATAGTCGTTGTGACCGATGCTGTCACAGGGGCAGTACTTTTTAGCAAATTTGGCAGCTTGTCGCCGGTTGTTGCGGTTTTGTCATTGGTAGTGTTCGTCACCGGCTGAAAATGCCCTAACATTGCCAGCATTTCCGCTGATGTTTGCGGAGCCACGGCATCGGTAGTTTGCTGCTGTGTGTTGGCAGTGTCGGTTTTATCAGGGGTGTCGGATTTACCGGTTTGTTTCCGGGTATCCATATGCTGGGCCGTGTCGGTGGTTTTTACCGATTTTGTTGGCACGTTTTGCTGTTGTGACATTTCATTGGATAATACCCGATTAAAAGGTACGTCGGGCGCACTTTGATTGGCGGTTTTATCCGGGCTTGTCTGTTGTAGCAGATGGATGGCGGAAACGGTCATTTTGTTGGTCCTTATCTCGATAAGTCGCGATTATTCATGCCCAACCGTATGCTTGTACGCATGGGGCCTATTGGCTTGATTACGACTTGCGTATTCGTCCGTCGCTTTTTGTTCACGACGGGAATTTTGTTGGTTTTCCTTTTGTTGCGCGCGTTGCGCCAGAGTGTCATAGGACATGCGTTTGCGTTCGGCGGACTGCCAAGCGTGATGTTCCGTATCCACATTATTCCTCGACCGTTTGACAATTTCGCGCTGACCATCGATGGCATCATCAAGCTTATTCAGAAATGTTCTGAAATTCTGGTATCCCTGAGTCGTTAAACCGGTGGTTAATTCTTGCTGGCAACGGTTCGCATAGTCCTCGCGATATTGCAGCAACATGACCAGCTTTTGTTCATTGTCTTCATGCGCGCGCATGGCCAGACCTAGCCGTTTGGCGGATTCATCCACTTCTCTGGTCGCCAACTCTACCAGTGTTTGGATTGCGGAATGATTTGCCATGCCCTTATCCCTTGAAGGAAGTCGTAAAACAGAATGTCAGCTATCGTAACAATTATAATTGTAGTCACATTTTGCAAATTCAATCACTCGAATAGAGCCGAAAGTTGCCCCAAGCTCTCGTGAATGCCGGAGCGTTCCCCGATATTCTGCTGTAAAAAGTTTTCTATTCTGACGTGACGGGAAATAGCATCGTCCAGCAATGGGTCGCTGCCTGCACTATATGCCCCGACATTTATCAGGTCGCGATTGCGCTGATAGCTCGAGTATAGTTGCTTGAGATGGCGGGCCCGCTGTTGGTGTTCCTCAGTGGTAATGTTGTGCATGGCGCGACTGATGGATTGTTCTATATCGATAGCCGGATAGTGTCCGCTTTCTGCCAGGCTGCGATTCAATACGATGTGGCCGTCCAGAATAGCGCGAGCAGCATCAGCAATAGGGTCTTGTTGATCATCGCCTTCTGTGAGCACGGTATAAAATGCCGTAATGGAACCGCCCCCGGCTTTGCCGTTGCCGGCTCTTTCTACCAAGGTAGGCAGTTTGGCAAATACTGACGGCGGATAACCTTTGGTGGCCGGCGGTTCGCCAATGGCTAGCGCAATTTCGCGTTGCGCCATTGCATAGCGGGTGAGCGAGTCCATGATCAGCAGTACATTCAGCCCCTGATCGCGGAAATATTCGGCAATCGTTGTGGCATATGCGGCACCTTGCAAACGCATTAACGGCGGGGTATCGGCAGGCGCCGCTATGACGACGGCCCGAGCCAAACCTTCAGTGCCTAGAATTTGCTCGATGAATTCCTTGACTTCGCGGCCGCGCTCGCCGATCAGGCCGACAACAATGACGTCGGCACTGGTATAGCGCGCCATCATGCCTAACAATACGCTTTTGCCGACGCCCGATCCTGCAAATAATCCCATGCGCTGACCGCGTCCAACAGTCAGTATGCTGTTGATGGCGCGTACCCCGACATCGAGGATTTCGGTAATGGGTGCGCGTCCAAGCGGATTGGCTGCACGTACGCTGAGAGGTGCCGTATCCATGACGGGCAGAGGGCCTAGCTGATCCAGCGGCCGTCCGGCGCCATCCAGTACCCGGCCTAATAATGCATTGCCTACCGGCAAATGGCGAGTGCGATCTGCAGCACGTCGTTTGGGCACGGAGGCTGCAAGATGAGTAGGGCCGCTGGACGCCGTTTCCAGCGGCAGTACCGGTGTGCCTGGGATGATGCCTTCCACATCGCTTTGCGGCATCAGAAACAGGCGCTCGCCGTCGAATCCAACTACTTCGGCTTCCAGGCGTATGCCTGACGGCAGCGGAATAATGCAGGCGCTGCCGACCGGCAGTTTTAGGCCGACGGCTTCCATTACCAGACCGGCGACGCGCGTTACTCGTCCGGAAATCTGGAGAGGGTTGGCTGTTTCAATCAGATTGTTGCAACTGTTGAGATAAGCCTTCCAGTATTCGCTGTGTGCGTGCGTATTAGTCATGTTTCAATTTGAAAATACGGTTGGAAGTACATGATCAATGATCTCTGGGTTCAAGCCAGTCTGCTTCTTTTCCTAATGCTTTTGCCAGGCGTTGCCAGCGAGTCCCCAGTGTTGCATCGATCTTGTTGGCGTCGGTTTCAATACGGCATCCGCCTGCCTCGATGCGAGCGTCTTCGATAATGGTCCAGCCGTTCTTGCTGAGCTCTTCCTGCAGATGTTCCTTGACCAGCAATGCATCGCCGGGGTTGAGTATCAATTTGGCATTGCGTTGTAACGAGGGCAAGTCGCGAATAGCCTCATTGATAATGGGCAGCACCAACTCCGTCCGTATCGGTAAGGCGGTTTTGAGCATGGCCTGAGCGATATTCATGGCGAGATCGAGCAAATCGGCTGCAATAAGATTATCTGCCTGCGCCAGCTGATCGGTGAAATTGGCGGCAATGCTGGATAACTGGGTGGTGAGTTGCCGGGTTAGCTCGCGACCTTCTGTCAGCCCGGTGTCCAGACCTTCGCTATGGCCGGTTTGATAACCTTCCGCCAGCCCTTTGGCATAGCCCTCATGGCGAGTCTGTTCCCGTAGGGCTGTTAATTCCTCGTTGGATGAGATCGGGGTGGCATCTGCATGATTCTTGACTTCATCAAACGATGCCATCTCCCAGCGTTGATATGCAGTGAGCTGTTCCTTGGGTATCATGATAATGTCGATGTTGTATTAAAGGAAGGCATCGTCGCCCTTGCCGCCCAAAGCGATCTGCCCCTCGTCGGACAGGCGACGTACGATGACAAGGATGGCTTTTTGTTGTGCTTCGACTTCGGATACCCGTACCGGTCCTTTGGATTCCAGATCTTCCCGCATCATTTCGGCTGCACGTTGCGACATGTTTTTGAGGATCTTGTCGCGTAGTTCCGGTGCGGCGCCTTTCAGTGCTACGATCAACGCATCCGATTGCACTTCGCGTAGCAGCAGCTGGATGCCGCGATCGTCAATATCCATGAGATTCTCGAATCCGAACATCTCATCCATGATTTTTTGGGCCATGTCGTTATCGTAATTGCGCAATGCTTCCATGGCGGAAGTTTCGATTGCCCCGCTCATGAAATTGAGCATGTCGGCTGCTGTACGCGTGCCGCCCATAGGTTGTTTTTTGAGGTTGCTGCTTTCGTTGCCTGATAACAGTTTGGTGAGCACATCATTCAATTCGCGCAATGCAGTCGGTTGTACGCCGTCCAGCGTAGCGATGCGCAGTAATACATCATTACGCAGGCGTTCACTGAATTTCGTCAGTATTTCCGAGGCTTGATCCCGTTCCAGATGGACCAGTATGGTGGCAATAATTTGCGGGTGCTCGTTGAGAATCAAGTCGGCGACAGTCTCTGCATCCATCCATTTCAGACTTTCGATGCCGCTGGAATCGTTGCCGCCGAGTATGCGGTTTAACAGCGATGATGCCTTGTCGGTACCTAAAGCCTGAGTCATGACAGCACGTATATATTCGTCGGAATCCAGGCCTATTCCGGAATGGAGCGAAGTGATATCGGAAAAATCGCTCAAAACAACAGCGATTTCTTCATGGGCAATGGCTTTCATTGTCGACATGGCTTCACCGAGTTTGTGCACTTCACGCGGCCCCAGATGTTTCATTACTTCCGAGGCTTCATCCTGTCCGAGTGCCAGCATCAGGATCGCAGCTTTTTGTATGCCTTCGTTACTCATTATTCACCCACGCCTTTACGACATTGGCAACAACTTTAGGGTTGTCCTTGGCCATTTGTTTTGCCATGTCCAGATTTTTCTTGTATGACCCTTCAGGCGTATGCGCATGGCCGCCGGTATGTTCCTGACCGGATAAGTGCACCTCGCTACCTTCATCTTCGTCCTCTTCTTCTGCCATATGATGGCGTTTTTCCTGAATTTGATTGAATTTTTCCAGCAGGGGTTTTAATACCTTTTTATACAGGTAGAGCATGGCGATCAGTGCGAGCACATAGCGGCCGATATCCTTTGCCAGCTGGATATTGTCGGGCTGTTTCCATAAAGGTACTTCGGGGATGATTTCCTTGGTTGCCGCAAACGGGCTGTTGACCACATTCAGTGTATCGCCGCGCGCCTGATCATAGCCCATGGCTTCCTTGACCAAGTCGCTGATCTGAGTCTTTTCAGCTTCGGTTAACGGGACGTTTTTGACATTCCCTTTTTTGTCGACGGTTTGCTTGTAATTGACGACTACGGCGACCGACAGGCGTTTCAGGCCGCCCATGGGTTGCTGTATATAACGGATGGTTTTGTCGACTTCGTAATTGACGGTCGCATCCTTATGCACGACAGCCGGGGGCGTAGTGCCGGCAGTGTTGGCTGCCGCTGCCGGTGTTGCCGGGGACGTCGGGGTTCCTGCCGGCGTAGCGGCAGGCGCGGCGGCTGCCGGTGCAGTAATGGGTGCAGTGGAGGGAGCGGGCGGTTGATTCGATAGCGCACCCGGTATGCCACTGGCATTGCCTTCGCCGTTTATAGTTTCACTGGTCTGCTGGCTGCGCATGGTAGCCACGTCGGGGGTGCCGTTGGGCTTGTATGTTTCTGCGGCTTGTTCGCTATGGGAGAAATCCACATCGGCAGTGACTTCTGCATGCACGTTATTCGCGCCTACGATAGGTGTGATAATGGATTCGATACGGCTGGCGACATCCTGCTGCAATTCCTGTACGTATTTCAGCTGGCTGGGGTCAAGGCCGTTATTGGCGAGTTTTTTGTTGGTATCGGATAACAGATTGCCGTTCTGGTCAACGATGGTGACATTATCCGGCGTTAACTCGGGTACGCTGCTTGCCAGTAAATGGACGATAGCGCTGACCTGACCCGGATCCAGGGCACGCCCCGGTTCGAGGTTGAGCAGTACAGATGCAGTCGGTTTTTGCTGGTCGCGAACGAATACCGAGGCTTTGGGGAGAGCGAGATGAACGCGGGCTGCCTGAACCGCACTGATTGCCTGTATGGTTTGGGCCAGTTCGCCCTCCAGTGCGCGCTGGAAATTCACCTGTTCGAGGAATTGCGATGTGCCGAGCTTCTGGTTTTCCATCAATTCAAAGCCGACGTTACCGCCTTTGGGCAAACCTTGCGCAGCCAGTTTGAGGCGAATGTCGTGAACCTGATCAGCCGGTACCAGAATAGCGCCGCCGCCTTCGGAGTATTTGTACGGGACATTCATCTGCTGGAGCGAAGCGACAATTGCGCCGCCGTCCTTATCGCTGAAATTGGAGAACAGTACATGATAATCGGGGCGCTGACTCCACATCCATACCCCGGCCATGACTGCAATGACAGCAGCGACACCGAGCATGAGTACCAATCTGCGACCGATCGCCGATTGTGTAAAGTCTGCCAGTCCGGATGGTGCGACTATTTGGCCTTCTGCAGCCATGGTTATATACCCGTAAATATGTGATTGAATGTGTTAGCTAAATACGCGCATCCAGAGTGAAGCCAGGGACGCAGGTTCGTATTATCTATTATCAATGCTGGATATTATTTTAATAGTGTAAATAAAGCCAGATTTACCTCGCTAATCTTAAGCTTGTTCATTACAAGCATAACGTAAGATAACGATTAATGTGGCATAAATGGAGAAATATGATGATAACCGGTGGAATAGATACGAGCAAAATCGAAGCCATGGTCGCGCAATTGAGATCGGCTGCTGCCAAGGCGCAGGGAGTCAGTAATCCTGTGCAGGCTGATAGTGCCGCTGCTGCGCCGAAGGTCGGTTTTGCCGATGCGCTGAAATCGTCGCTGGATCAGGTAAACCAGTTGCAGCAGCAAGCACAGCAACAAGGGCAAAGTTTTGCGATGGGCGACGATAAAACCAGCTTGTCCGATGTGATGATATCCATGCAAAAAGCAAACATCTCTTTGCAGGAAACCATACAGGTACGCAATAAACTGGTAACCGCTTACCAGAACATCATGTCCATGCAGGTTTAAAAGCTTGTAACTTCGATTTGGCTGCACTGGTGAGTGCGGTTATATTTCGCTATCCCATTGATACGGCGACATATCCAAATCGGGTGCTTGTCCCAGTATTATTTCATAGATCAATTTAGCACTGATAGGCGCCATGGTCACGCCGTAACGGAAATGTCCCGCATTGATATAAAGATTGTCAATATCGGGATGTCGTGCGATCGTCGGGACATTGTCCGGGGATCCGGGCCGCAAACCGCTCCAGTGTTGCACTAGCGTGGCTGAACGTAGCGCCGGCAATATTTCAAATGCTATATTCATCAACATTTTGCCGGTTTCCGGCAAGGTGGATTTATCGAATCCCACATCTTCGATTGTGCTGCCTACCAGTATATGCCCATCCTTGCGCGGGATAAGGTAAGTTCCTTGTCGGTAAATGATCTGATTCAGCAAGCCAGGATCGGTTTTGAACAACAGCATTTGTCCTCGTATCGGCTTGATGGTTTTGGTCGGTGGGTAATTGGATAGCAGTCCTTGACTCCAGGCGCCGGCGCAAACAATGTAATTCCCCGCCTGTAATTTCCCGTCAGCTGTGTCGATGTGTTCGATATGTTGCCGATTTGCGGATAATGCCGTTATAGGCATGTTTTCCTGCAATTTCACGCCGCGAGCCAGTACTGCGCCGCGCAAAGCCTTGATCAGTCGCGGGTTGCGGACTTGTGCCACTTCGGGTAACCACAGCGCTTCATCGTCAGACTGGTCGGGTAAATAATAGCTGGCAGCGACAGTTTTCGCCGGCCATTGATGTTGCCGGCACCAGTCGAACGCAGTGCCGGTGTCGAATGGCGACAATACCAGCATCCCGCAATCCCAATATTCGGCATCTAGCCCGCTTGCGGCCTGAATGGATGCTATCCACTCAGGATAGAGCGCTGCTCCCTGATTACATAAATCGGTTACCGCTGCCGAATACTGCCAGGGCATGAGCGGGGAGAGTATGCCGCCGCCCGCCCAGGATGATTCGGTACTGATACGATTGCGTTCGACTACCGTTACTCGCGCGCCTTCATTTGCCAGCCGGAGTGCAGTGGCCAGGCCGATGATGCCGCCGCCGATGATGATAAAGTCAGGGTTCAAGTTGTTTGGAAAGAGGATGGCAAAGGCTTATTTTATCTCAGGTTTACCGTTTATTCTGCTAAACATGCCGTTTGTCAGAGATGCATGGTGTATTGTAATGCACTGCAATAGTATTCGAATATGGGAAAAGGACTGGAAAATGGATAATCAGGTTAACAAGGGGTTTACGTTAATTGAGTTGCTGGTGACGATGAGCATCATGGCTATTTTGTTGGCTATTGCTGTTCCGTCATACCAATCTGTGACTACCGGTATGCGTATGAGCAGTGAAATTAATGCACTTTCAGCAGATATTAGTTTTGCGCGTAGTGAGGCAATCAAGCAAGGTCTGAATGTTAATGTTTGTTCGTCCTCAAATGCCAGCACATGTAATTCCGGATCCAATATAAGTTGGGCAACCGGCTGGATAGTTTCAAATTCAGTAACCGTTAAACTATTGCATATATCTTCTGGAGTATCTCATGGTGATACCCTTAATGGCGCATCTCCGATTATATTTACTCCGGCTGGTTATACGCAGTATACGGGCACTTTAACTTTGCATGATAGTAATGATGATCAGAATCAACGTCGTTGTCTTGTTTTTGCGACAGGGACTTGGACGTTATTAACAGGAGCGACCTGTCCATGAAAAAGGAACTCGGTTTTGCTATGTTAGAGGTGCTTATCTCTTTTCTTATTATTATGATAGGAGTATTGGGATTGGCTGGTTTGCAAATGATGGCAATTAATAATACCGAAGTTGCCCGTTATCAAAGCCTTGCCGTATTGCTCGCTTCCAATATGGCAACCCAGATGCAAAGTAATGCGGCCTATTGGGGTACTGCACCGACTAATATAACAGTTACAAATACTTCTATTACTGGTGGTCCAGCGGCTGGTCCTAATTGTGGCAGTACTCTTTGTACTGGACCTGAGATGGCGAACTATGATTTGCAAAACTGGGGCGCGTCTGTGGCAAGTACTTTACCTAGTGGAAATGGGCAAATTACTTGTGTTGCAAATACCCCGGCTGTTTGTACACTAACGTTGTTTTGGTTAGAAAAAAACGTAGCACTAAGTAATCCCACTGGTGCCGAGACGGGGCAACTTGCAAGTGGTCAATCAGCTACGCACAATTACCAAACGATGGTGACCATACAATGAAAGCGCAACATGGGGTAAGTCTGGTGGAGCTTATGGTGGCTGTCACTATAGGCCTGTTTCTAGTGCTTGGGTTAGGCACCATGTTCTATTCAATGCGCCAAACTTTTATAGCTAGACAAGCATTGTCTGCACTTCAGGACAGCGAGCGTATGGCAATGACTTTTTTGGCGGCAGGTATTCAGGGAGCTGGTTATTATCCAAATGCATTAACAATGAATACAGCTACTCAATTCCCGGCATCCGGATCATTCGCTGCTGGTCAGTCTGTTTCTGGTACCACTGGAGGGGCCGCTAATACTGACACATTAAGCGTACGTTTTGTGACACCGCTTACTGGGGTTTCCAATACTCAAGGTTGTTCTGCTAGTTTGTTGGCAAACACATCATATACTGATGTCTATAGTGTAACTGGGGGTAATCTGGTTTGCACCGAGAATGGAACAGCAATACCTTTAGTTGCGGGTGTTTCAGGTATGTCAGTGCTTTATGGTGTGGATACAACGGGTAATGGCTCGGTAACGGAATATCAGTTGGCTAACACAGTTACTTGGCCTCAAGTCAAGACTGTGAGCATTACTCTACTTTTTAATAATCCTTTATCAGGGCAATCGGGACAGCCACAAACTGTGAGTTTTACGCGGGTAGTACCTTATATGAATGGGCTGTGATATGAAACAAAAGGGATTTGTACTTATAGTAAGTCTTATTTTTCTTGTTCTTATGACTATGCTTGGTCTTGCTATGTTTAGCGGATTTATTACCAATCAAATGATCGCAGGAAACCACCGTGAGAAAAGTCGGGCATTTGATGCTGCGCAAACAGCCATGAATTATGGAGAGTATTGGTTATCGCAACCAGGTAACGTAGTCACAGGGGCCGGGACTCCGATTTCTGGTACTACATGTTCTTCGATGACAACAACACCTCAGGTTTGTAGTAACGCTTTGTCGAATCCAACCGTACTGCCTTGGACGGCGGGAGTTAATTATACACCGTCAGGTATGAGTACTAGTGGGGGGCAGGACACCTATGCGACTAATCCAACTTATTATATTCAGTATCTAGGGCAGCAAGCTACTGCGGTTAGTTTATATCAGGTTACTACAGCTGGTCAGGGCGGTAATGTTAACAGCGTAGCAGTGCTGCAATCTGTATATCAGATTACTGTCCAGACTACCAATTTAGGCGGTGCGTAAAGATGAAGGAAATTATAATGGACACTCCAAAAATGATGCCGGTTGCTTCACTCGCAGTACTACTTACATTGCTTATAGCTAATTCGACTTTTGCTTCTACAGTGACGGATGATTTTACCCAAGCGACTGACTCATCAAATTGGAAAGCCCTTAATTATGCTTGCTTAACTGCTGGGACATCTTCAAATAATTCCACCAGTAATAGCAACATACCAGGATGTAATTACACTACTCCAGATACCGTGGGTAGTGGTGCTTTACGTTTAACCCCCGCGTCTGGTAATCAAACTGGGGCTATTATTTCCAATTTTACTTTCCCATCCAATCAAGGATTACAGGTTACGTTTACAACTTATACCTATGGCGGCGATAGTGGGGGGCCGGGACATGAGGGTGCTGACGGTATGAGCTTTTTTCTTACAGATGGAAGCCAACCCACTCCTACGGTTACTGGAGGGCTCGGGGGCAGCCTCGGTTATAGTTGCTCAAATGTTAATAGCGTCTATAACGGATTAGTGGGTGCCTATATTGGTTTGGGAATGGATGAATATGGGAATTTTCTTAATGGTGGATCTAGTAATGATAATACTGCTACTGGTATTCCGATACAAACATCGTCTTCGAGTACGAATGGCTACAATAGTTTTACAAGTGGTTCTTATCAGCAAGCTAACCGAATCGGATTGCGTGGGACGGGGAATGTTAATTGGACTTGGTTAAATAAAAATTACCCTAACTATTATCCAGCTTCGCTTTCTTCTAGCTCGAAGCAAACAGCAGTTCAGCAAACCTGTAAAACAGGTACGCTTTGGAATTATGGTGCTGGTCAACCACAAGTGATTACTGCATTGACGAATAGTGGCAAGGTGCTGACAGTGACAGTGCCAAACCACGGGTTTTCAAATGGTGACACTGTGTTGATTGGCGGAACTATTTCTGATGTTGCTCCTGCAGCTAAAGCGATAACCGGTTTGTCGAGCAGCAGTAAGACGCTGACAGTGACTGTGCCCAATCATGGATTTTCGAATGGTGATTCGGTGACGCTAGGAGGGACAATTAACGATGCCTCAGCAGCGCAAAGCATTACAGCTGTGTCTACTAGTAGTAAAACCGTAACATTAACCGTTTCAAATACTTTCAAAACGGGCGATATCGTCAAAATCGCTGGTGTATCGGACACGAAGAATGTTTTCATACCCGGTTCGTATACAATCGCCACTGCCAGCTCAACTAAAATTACGATTAATCTGAGTTCTACCCCCGGTACTATTACCCTCTCTTCTGCAACAGCCGTTGATACTTCGCCTGTTATACCTGGTACTTATACAATATCTGGTGTAACTACTAATACATTCACCGTTACTCTTAGTGCCACTCCTTGGACTATAACAAATATTTCTGGCACAGCTGCCCTTGCTACGGTGCCTACGATCTCTGGTTCTTACACAATTTCAGGGGTAACAGCAAATACTTTTAATGTTACTTTGAGCACTACGCCGGGCATTATAACCAATACTTCTGGTACGGCTTCTGATAGCTCGCAATCGACATCCCCATATAACTCAAACACAGCTGTATCGGATTTTGCCCCGATCCCGGGAGGATACTGGGTGTTACCTGCGAGTCAGCTAATGGCTAAAGAAAGTGCTACTTCCAGAACCCAGGCTTGGCCTATCACTTATAAGTTAATTATTACTTCAAATAACTTACTAACTTTTATGTATAGCTATAATGGCGGGAGTTATCAAACAGTTTTGACAAATCAGTCGCTCAGTGCATCCAATGGCGCGTTGCCTTCATCTTTCCGGTTCGGTTTTTCTGGTTCAACTGGGGGGAGTAATAATGTCCATGAAATTACCTGCTTTGTGGCTCAACCTGTGCAATCAGCAAGTAGCGCTGGTGCAAACACTATCGAAGCAGGACAAGTGCAAACAGGTACGCAAATTTATTTGGCTGGTTACAATCCTAATAATTGGTGGGGCACGTTAGCTTCTTATCCTTTGGTGTTGAGTGCTGGGACCCTAACTGCTTCAACTGTTGCAAATTGGGATGGTAGTTGTGTGCTGACAGGAGGTGGGTGTTCAGCAATGGGAACGGATTCAAGTGGCAATCCGTTAAATACCATTGCAGTTGAGAGTCCAACTAGTCGTCAGTTGCTTACATGGAATGGTTCGGGTGGGGCTCCGCTAGAATGGTCAAATCTTACATCATCACAACAAGCTATTCTAAATACTAATTCTAGTGGTAGTAATGATGGAAATGGGGCGATTCGGCTGAATTGGTTGCGGGGTGATCGTACAAACGAACAAACGGCAACCCCGGCAGGGCCATTACGGACACGGGATAGCGTATTAGGTGACATCATTGATTCGAGCCCTACTTGGGTGGGTGGTCCTTCGATGAATTATGCTTCTCCATTTAATGATGCAATATATGGCGGCACAGGTGCGCCTGAGAATGGGTCGAGTGCTCAAGCTTATAGTAGTTATACCAGCAGTTATGCGACACGTACTAATGTGGTGTACTCAGGTAGTAATGATGGTTTATTACATGGTTTTAGAACAGGTAGTTATAACTCTGATGGGACTTATAATAAAACCAATAATGATGGTCAAGAAGTTATCGGATTCATGCCCTCAGGCGTGTTAGCAAATAGTAATGTTGTAAGTCTGACCAGCCCGACGTACGGTCATAATTATTTTGTTAATGCTAGTCCCGGTATAGGTGACTTATTTTATGCTAACGCTTGGCATACTTGGTTGGTTGGAGGGGTTGGCGCTGGCGGAGCGGAAATTTATGCGCTGGACATTACTGATCCTACTAAATTTTCTGAAACGAATGCGTCCACATTAGTAAAGGGAGATTGGACAGATTCAGTGTTATCGAATTTAGGTAATACTTATGGGACACCAATTATCCGACGTTTGCATAATGGGCAATGGGCGATTATTTTTGGTAATGGCTTTGGCAACACAATATATCATGCAGGCGTGTATATTGGTTTGGTAAACTCTACTACTGGAACTGTTACTTATAAATGGCTGGATACAGGGGTTGGGTCATCTTCTAATCCTGATGGTATTGCGTACGTTAGCTCTGCTGATCTGGATGGCGATCATGTAGCAGATTATCTTTATGCAGGGGATTTGCTGGGTAATGTTTGGCGTTTCGATTTAACTAGCAGTAATCCGGCTGACTGGGGAGTGTCTAAATTTGGACAGACAACAGCTACTCCGTTGTTTACAAGTGGCTCAGCACAACCAATTACCAGTAGTATTGCAGTGGCGGCGGCAAATATAGGCGGTGCTGAACGAGTGATTTTAATGTTTGGTACTGGACAAAAAATACCATCTACAACATCCGCACCTGATACTTACGCCACAGGTACTCAGACTGTTTATGGAATTTGGGACTATGACATGCAT
This sequence comes from Sulfuriferula sp., assembly GCA_031291235.1. GTDB lineage: Bacteria > Pseudomonadota > Gammaproteobacteria > Burkholderiales > Sulfuriferulaceae > Sulfuriferula. Next base: position 547,676 of record JARLJL010000022.1, on the reverse strand, counting down.
AACTGGAATAATGGAGCGACTACAACAAATAGCGTTACTATTCCCGCATCGTCAGTGAAATATGCGGAATTGACTGCGCCGCAGTCAATTAACAGATCTAACCTTCTGGCTCAAGTAGTAGCTTCGGTATCGGCTGGCGCTTCAAGCAGTGCAATACTAGGGTACCGCTCAATCAGTTCTACTAATAATGTTTGTTGGCAAGGTAGTTCAGCTTGTGGAACAGGTAATAGCCAATATGGTTGGTATTTTGATTTGCCGGATACCAATGAGCAGGTGGTTTATAATCCTGCCATTGTGAGTGGTGCCTTGGTTGTAAATACAACTATTCCTCCCACTTCAGCGGTGGGGCAATGCAGCTTACAGACACCAACCGGCTGGACAATGGCATTTAATGTGGCATCAGGTGGTGGTTTGCCACAGAACTTTTTCCCCGATTCGACTGGAGCTTATGCCGCTAGTGACGGTAACTCAGTCATGGGAATAAAGATGAATGGTGTGGGTAGTCCATGGGTAGTTTCAGTTGGTACTACACCTTATATCGTTACCCAAACTGTTAGTGGTGAGGCGCAAATTACACAAGTTAATCCCCAGAATGGGATTACCGTAAAACGAATAACTTGGGAGGAGTTGAGGTGAAAAATGACATGAAAGGGTTTTCGCTCATTGAGTTAATGATTGTGGTCGCTATCGTAGCAATTCTTGCGGCAATTGCACTGCCATCCTATCAAAGTTACGTGCTTAAATCGCACAGGACAACAGCAGTTAATGCATTAATGGATCTGGCGAGTCGGGAGGCGCGTTATTACACAACTAACAATGTCTACACGAATAGTTTGGTGACACTGGGATATGCTGCTGATCCGACACCAGTATCTGATGCTAATAACTATTATTACGATCTTAGTATAACCGCCGCTAATGCTACTTCATTTTCCTTACAGGCTGCGCCAACGGGTAATCAAGCGAATGATACATGTGGGACTTTTACCTATACTGATTTAGGAGTAAAAGGCGTTGGCGCAGGAACAGTTAGTGATTGTTGGAAGCAATAATATCTTTTGGTTACTGAATCGTAATTGCTAATATTAGATTAATATTCGTTTTTTAAGCCAAGTTGTTCGATTGCTAACCTAATATCAGAGTTTCACCTTTAATGAGTGCACTATCATCTCCCATCAAATACAGATAAGCCGGCATCAGGTCGGCGGGTTGTGTCATGTTCAGATGATTTTCACCGGGGTGGGTCTTGCGGCGGATGGGGCTGTTAATCGGGCCGGGGATGAGCGCGTTGATACGTAAGTTAGGATGCAAGTTTTCCAGTTCCTGTGCCCAGATTTTGACCATGGGCTCCAGTGCGGCTTTGCTGACTGCGTAGGCGCCCCAGAATGCGGCCGGGGTATGGCCGTGCGATTCACCGGTCATGATGACGGAAGCGCTCGGCGAGGCTTTAAGCAAAGGCAGGCAGGCTTTGGTGAGCGCCGCTGGAGCAGCGACATTGACGCGGAGCAGTTGCAGCCATTGATCCATGCTATGCAGTTCGAGCGGGAAAGGGCTTAGCGCCGCAGTGGCGTTGTGCAATATGCCATCCAGCCGCTTGAGCTGCAGGCCGATTGACCCGGCCAGACCTTCGAAGGCCTTGTCGTCGGCTTTTTCAAAATCTAGCGGAATAATGGCAGGCTGTGGGTTGCCGGCCGCTTCTATTTCATCGTAAACACTTTCCAGCTGGGCGACATTACGGCCATGCAAAATAACTGTGGCGCCGTGTGCGGCGTAGGTCAGCGCGGCTTCGCGGCCTATGCCTGTGCCTGCGCCGGTGACGAGGATGACGCGGTTAATCAGCAAGTCTTTTGGGGCCTGGTAATTTTTCATGGTTTAGTTGTGTTGTTGGCTAATATCAAGTGCGCGCATTTTACCCCGCTTTGGGTCGCTGCTTCCAGCGTGGCGGGATAATCGCTTGCGGTATAGTCGCCCGCCAGATAAAAATTGGCGAGAGATGTGTGTTGAGTTGGGCGCGGTAAATGCGTGTCGCATGAAAATGTGGCGCGTTTCTCGACCACGACTTGATGCCATATTGCATCAGGCGGTGTGGCAAGTGTTTGGTGCAGTTCTGCGACGATATGTGCAGCTAAAGCTTTGTGATTGAGTTTGCTATGCTCACCGGCGGTGCTGATGACAGCGGCCAGCAGTCCGTGTTGTTGATGGCTGATACCGCGGTCGAATACCCATTGCGCTATGGTGCCAGCTAGCCCGGTCATGGCGCGTGGCAGGCGTATATGGGGCGAGTATTGTAAGTAGACCGTCGTGATGGGCTGATAGGAATAGCTGTTCAGTTGTTCGGTGATGGGCATTAATGCAGGTAATCCGGCAATCAAGGCAGCTGCCTGATGTGGTGCGACAGCGCAAATGACATCGCTGTATTGTGCTCCATCGACGAGATAGCCGCCAGTATCTGATGTCGTAATCGACCTGACGCGATGCTGCATGACAATATCCCCTCCGTTGCTACGAACGTAATCGGCAGCAGGGACGGGGAAAAATGCCGACAGGTCGATGGTAGGAATAATGAGGTCGCTGTCTTGCCGGCTCCGAGTCAGGCTGTCTCGGAGCACGTTCAGGAAAACCTGTGCCGATGCGGTTGCGATAGGCGTATTAAGCGCAGCCAGACACAGCGGTTCCCACAGTGACTTTATCAAGTGCGGAGGTTGCCCGATTAACAATTCTGCAACGGTGATGTCCTGCGTTAATTTGAATCCACGTAAACGCTGGTGCATCATAAAGCCGGTAGCAGCAAGCCGTTGTGATGCGTTAATGCCTTTGGCGGTGAGCAACGCGAGCAGGGTGTTGAACGGCGCGGGCAATCTCGGAGCAGCGAGTTGCAAACCGTTCTGCGTGTGAAGTTGTAATGGCTGGCGTAGCCATGCAGCTGTGCCGGGATTGACTAGTCGGGCTAATGCCAGTGTGGTCTGGTACGCACCCAGTAGCAGATGCTGGCCGTTGTCCAGCGCCGTATCCAGTTGAGGGTGCTCAAGCTGTCGCGCTCGACCGCCTAATACCTTGCCGGCTTCGTAAACAGTTACCTTGATGTCGTTACGGGCAAGCGCAACAGCGGCTGCCATACCGGCATAACCACCACCGATGATGGCGACGTGCCGGTTTCGCAAAGTCGTCACGTTTGTCAGCTTTTTACCCAGGTGCGCCAGGCGATCCATAATTTGCGGATAGGGGTAAGCGCTGTGCGATGGGTGAGCACTTGAAAACCTTCGTGTCGAATTTCTTCCAGCAGGGTGCGGTAAATGCCGGCCATGATCAGGCCGGTTTTTTGCGTTTTGCGATCGGCTGACGGCAGGGCGGCAAAAGCCTGATCGTAGAATTGCTGTGCGCGCTGGTATTGAAATTCCATCAGTTGACGGAAATTATCGGTCTGACGCGCATTGAGAATATCGCTAGCTGGGACGTTAAATTTGGCCAGCTCGTCCATGGGCAGATAAATCCGGTTGCGGCGAGCGTCTTCACCGACATCGCGGATGATATTGGTGAGCTGGAATGCGAGGCCCAAGTCTGCCGCATAATGCAGGGTGGCGCGGTCTGTATAGCCGAAAATTTCTGCGGACAGTTCGCCGACGACGCCCGCAACTCGATGGCAGTATAGACGCAACGATTTGAAATCTTCATAGCGATGCAGATTCAAATCCATTTCCATACCATCTATGATCTCCAGTAATTGCTCAGCGGGTAAATTGAAGTCGCGAATGATCGGTAGCAAGGCATGGCTGACAGGGTGATGCGGCTGTCCTTGATAGAGGTCGCTGATTTCCTGCCGCCACCAGTTGAGCTTGGTTTGTGCGACGTGCATATCGGTACATTCGTCAACGATATCGTCGACTTCGCGGCAGAATGCGTAAAGCGCGATGATGGCGCGCCTGCGCGGCGCAGGCAGGAACAGGAAACTGTAGTAAAAGCTGGAGCCGCTGGCAGCGGCCTTGTCCTGGCAATATTGATTCGGGTCCACAACGGTATCCTATTTGGCGCGCACTGCGCGGTAAAACATTTTGACCCAGTCGCGGGTATCGAGTACGGGGCGGTGGGCGTAAATATCGCCTTTGTGCTTGTGCAGTTTTTCCAGCACGGTAGCGCCGCCCATGATGATCATGCGTAACTCCAGACCGATACGGCCTTTCAGTACTTTACCCAGCGGCGCGCCGGCCTGCAACAATTTACGCGTACGTTCGATTTGTTTGAGCATGAATGGGGACCATGTGCCACCGGCATCGTGCCGCGCTATTTGCGCTTCGTCGATGTGGTGCTTTGCCAGTTCGTCCTGCGGCATGTAAATTCGGTTTTTGTCGTAATCGATGGCAATATCCTGCAGGAAATTGATGATCTGCAAGGCCGAGCAAATCGCATCGGAATAAGCCAGGCTACGCGGGTCGTTCTCGCCGTATAAGGCCAGCATCAGGCGCCCAACCGGGTTTGCGGATTTTTTGCAATAGTCCATGACTTCGCCGAAATTGGCATAGCGCGTTTTGACTACGTCCTGCGAGAACGCGTCCAGCAGATCGTAAAACGGTTGCATCGGCAAGCGGTGGCGGGCAATGACCGCGGCCAGTGCACGAAATAGTTGAGTCTGCGGTTCCTGATTATCGGCGATGCGAGTCAGTTCGGCACGGTAATCGTCGAGGGCGGCAAGGCGTTCGTCGGCACTGGCGTTGCCCTCATCGGCAATGTCGTCGGCACTACGGGCAAAATGGTAAATAACCTCTACTGCATGACGTAAACGGCGAGGCAGTAACACGGAAGCGACAGGGAAATTTTCGTAATGATCGATAGTCATGCAGGCCGTTGGATAATCGGTAAATTTTGCGGTTTTATAAGAATTGATGCTGACAGCGCATACCCAATTATATTACACTAAGCGGCTTGCGAAAGTGGCGGAATTGGTAGACGCACTGGATTTAGGTTCCAGCGCCGTAAGGTGTGGGGGTTCGAGTCCCCCCTTTCGCACCATCTTTTTTCCAGGACTTTTGTGTGCCCGAATGCGGCATGCTTTTCACATTACTATCCAACTCAATCAAGGATAATTCATGCAACACGCTAATATCGAACAACTTAGTTCATTGGAACGCCGTATCAATCTTGCTGTGGAAATGCAGGCAATCGAGTCCGAAGTGGCTAATCGCCTCAAACGTATTGCGCGTACGGCGCGCGTGGACGGTTTCCGTCATGGCAAAGTGCCGATGTCGATCATTAACAAGCAGTATGGCGGCGAAGTGCGTCAGGAAGTCCTCGGCAATGCGGTGGAACGTGCGTTTTCGAATGCCGTGCAGGAAAACAAATTGAAAGTTGCCGGATTCCCTCGCATCGAGCCTAAAACCGATGCTGCTGATCAGGCGCTGTTCGAGTTTTATGCCATATTCGAGGTTTATCCTGAAATTACCTTGGGCGATATCAGTACGTCCGAAATCAATCGTCCGGTAGTAGCGGTGGGCGATGCCGAAATCGACAAAACCCTGGCCGTGCTACGCAAGCAGCGTGTGCAATACGAAAGCGCAGACCGTGCGGCACAAACTGATGATCTGGTCACGCTGGATTATGTGGGCAAGGTTGACGGCGAAGTATTCGCAGGAGGCGAGGCTAAGGGTTTTCGCGTAGTGATCGGCGAAGGGCGCACCTTGCCTGATTTCGAGAATGCATTGCTGGATGTCAAGGCCGGCGACAAGAAAACGTTTGATGTGGCTTTTCCGACCGATTATCAGGCAGCAGAATTGGCAGGCAAGACAGCGCAGTTCAGCATTGAAGTAACCGATGTGGCTGCACCAAAACTGCCTGAAATAGATGCAGAATTTGCCAAGAGTCTGGGAATCGCTGATGGCGATGTTGCCAAAATGCGTGCGGAGATCAAGGGTAATCTGGAGCGCGAAGTCAAAAGTCGCGTGCAGGCGCAAATCAAGGATCAGGTGATGCAGGCTTTGCTGGCTTCGACCACGGTCGATACTCCCAAGTCTTTGGTTCAGAACGAAGCACAGCGTTTGATGGAACAGGCACGCAATGATTTGCAGGCGCGTGGCATGAATGTTGCTGATATTCCCATGCCTACCGATTTGTTTGAAGAACGGGCTCAGCGACGTGTGGCATTGGGTCTGATTTTGTCGGAAGTCGTACAAACCAACGCGCTTGCGGCGAAAACCGAACAAATCCGGGCATTGATAGAAGACATTGCACAAAGTTACGAAGAGCCGCAAAATGTAGTCGACTGGTATCGTGGCAACCCGGACAAGATGCAGGAAATTGAATCCTTGGCAATAGAGAACAATGTTGTAGAATGGGTATTAGGGCAAAGTAAGGTAACTGATCAGGTGCTCGCTTTTGATGAATTAATGGGGAAGGCATAACGCAATGATGATCGATAGCAACTGGGATCCACAGGCCTTGGGACTGGTCCCGATGGTGGTAGAGCAAAGCGGGCGCGGCGAACGCGCTTATGATATTTACTCGCGTTTGCTGAAGGAGCGGGTGGTATTTCTGGTTGGCCCTGTCAATGAGGTTTCGGCCAATCTGGTGGTTGCCCAGTTGTTGTTCCTTGAATCCGAAAATCCGGATAAGGACATCTATTTATATATCAACTCTCCTGGCGGTTCCGTATCGGCTGGTATGTCGATTTACGATACCATGCAGTTTATCAAACCGGACGTTAGCACCTTGTGCATGGGTCAGGCAGCGAGCATGGGCGCATTTTTGCTGACCGCCGGCGCAAAGGGCAAACGTTATGCCTTACCGAATGCACGGGTGATGATACATCAACCGTTGGGCGGTTTTCAGGGGCAGGCATCGGATATCGCAATTCATGCCAAGGAAATTCTCTATCTGCGCGAGCGTTTGAATGGCATGATGGCATTCCATACCGGTCAGGACATGGCTACGCTGGAAAAAGACACGGATCGCGACAATTTCATGAGCGCGGAAGAAGCTGTAAAGTATGGTCTGATCGATAAAGTGATCACCAGCCGTGCTGAGGCTGCAGAATAATTTAGGCTAAACCATAACGGAGAAGTGCCATGTCTGACAAAAATAGCGGCGAAAAACTGTTGTACTGCTCTTTTTGCGGTAAGAGTCAGCACGAAGTGCGTAAACTCATTGCGGGACCATCCGTATTCATATGCGATGAATGCGTAGAGTTGTGCACCGATATTATCCGTGAAGAGATTCAGCAAGATAAAATGGGTAAAACGGATAAGTCCGCATTGCCTACGCCACAGCAAATCCAGGTTATCCTGAACGATTACGTAATCGGTCAGGATAAGGCCAAGCGTATTCTGGCTGTCGCCGTTTATAACCATTACAAACGTTTACGCCATGCCGATGGCAAAGGCGAAATCGAACTGGCTAAAAGCAATATTCTGCTGATCGGCCCTACCGGATCGGGTAAAACCTTGCTGGCTCAGACGCTGGCGCGCTTACTGGACGTTCCGTTTGTCATGGCTGACGCAACGACATTGACTGAAGCTGGCTATGTCGGCGAAGACGTCGAAAACATTATTCAGAAATTATTGCAAAAATGTGATTACGATGTCGAGAAAGCCAAGAACGGCATCGTTTACATAGATGAAATCGATAAGATTTCCCGCAAATCCGATAATCCGTCGATTACCCGCGATGTTTCAGGCGAGGGCGTACAGCAGGCGTTACTAAAACTGATTGAAGGTACAACGGCCTCTATTCCGCCTCAGGGTGGACGCAAACATCCTAATCAGGAATTCGTGCAGGTTGATACGACCAATATGCTATTTATTTGCGGCGGCGCGTTTGCAGGTCTGGAACGGGTTATTCAGAACCGTTCGACCAAGGGCGGGATAGGTTTCGGCGCTGAAGTCAGAAGCAAGGATGACAGCAAGGATATTTCTGCCTTGCTGCAGGAAGTAGAGCCGGAAGATTTGATCAAATTCGGTTTGATTCCTGAGTTAATCGGTCGCTTGCCGGTTATCGCTACGCTGGAAGAGCTTGATGAAACTGCTTTAATGACGATATTGACGCAGCCCAAGAATGCGCTGACCAAGCAATACGGCAAGCTTTTTGAAATGGAAGGCGCCGAACTGGAATTTCGTGAAGATGCGTTGATTGCCATCGCCAAACGTGCATTGGCCCGGAAAACCGGTGCACGCGGTCTGCGCTCCATTATCGAGCATGCTTTGCTGGATACCATGTTTGAATTGCCCTCCATGGAAAATGTGACAAAAGTCGTCGTCGACGAGAACGTTATTGCCGGTACTGCAAAACCGTTGATGATTTATGCCGATCAGGCAAAATTGGCTTCATGATTGAAACTGGCGGGTGCCGGTAATAGGTTCCCGCCAGTGTATTTATAGTAAAACACGCTTGGATTCAGGCGCTTGCGGATAATATATGCAGGTACGGCTTGAATTTTGTTAAGCTGCCCGTATATGTGTCCTATGTCGTTCAATTCTCAATATAGGGATCACTATCATGGCCTTACTCCAAGACGCTGAAGCAATAACATTGCCATTACTGCCGCTACGCGATGTAGTGGTATTCCCTCATATGGTGATCCCGCTGTTCGTGGGACGCGCCAAATCAATCAAAGCGCTCGAAATTGCAATGGAATCGGGCAAGAGCATCCTGTTGGTTGCGCAAAAGTCCGCATCCAAGGATGAGCCTACGCCTGAGGATTTGTATCATATCGGTAGCGTAGCAACCATACTGCAAATGCTCAAATTACCCGATGGCACAGTCAAAGTACTGGTGGAAGGCAATCAACGTGCCAATGTGCTTGAATACGCCGATCTGGATAGTCATTTTGTCGGTACCGTCAAATTGGTGCCCACAGACGATACTACGGATGATAACGAAGCCGAGGCGACCCGCCGGGCGCTGGTTGCGCAGTTCGATCAGTATGTGAAACTCAACAAGAAAATACCACCTGAAATACTCACTTCGCTGGTTGGGATAGACGAGGCCGGTCGCTTGGCTGATACTATCGCCGCACATTTGCCGCTCAAGCTTGAACAGAAACAGGATATTCTGGAAATGTTCCCGGTGCAGGCTAGACTGGAACATCTCATGAGCCTGCTGGAAGGCGAAATCGACATTTTGCAGGTAGAAAAGCGCATCCGTGGACGTGTGAAGCGTCAAATGGAAAAAAGTCAGCGCGATTACTATCTCAATGAGCAGGTCAAAGCCATTCAGAAAGAACTGGGTGATGGTGAAGAGGGTGTAGAGCTGGAAGAGCTGGAAAAACGCATCAAGGAAGCCAGAATGAGCAAGGATGCCGAAGCGAAAGCTGAGGCGGAAATGAAGAAGCTCAAAATGATGTCGCCCATGTCGGCAGAAGCGACAGTGGTGCGTAGCTACATCGAAACCCTGATCGGCTTGCCATGGAAGAAAAAAACCAAAATCAGCAAGGATCTGGCCAAAGCCGAGATGATACTGGACAAGGATCATTACGGTCTGGAGAAGGTGAAAGAGCGCATCGTTGAGTATCTGGCTGTGCAGCAACGGGTAGAAAAACTCAAAGGACCTATTCTGTGTTTGGTCGGGCCTCCCGGCGTCGGCAAGACCTCGCTGGGGCAGTCGATCGCCAAAGCGACTAACCGTAAATTTGTGCGCATGGCTTTGGGCGGGGTGCGCGACGAATCCGAGATACGCGGCCACCGCCGTACTTATATCGGCTCCATGCCTGGTAAAATTTTGCAAAGCATGACCAAGATAGGCGTGCGCAATCCGCTGTTTCTGCTGGATGAAGTGGATAAAATGGGTCAGGATTTCCGTGGCGATCCGTCTTCTGCATTATTGGAAGTGCTTGATCCGGAGCAGAATCATACATTTGCAGATCATTACATAGAGGTCGATTTTGATCTGTCTGACGTCATGTTTGTGGCAACGGCGAATACCTTGAATATTCCGGCACCGTTACTGGATCGGATGGAAATTATTCGCTTGTCCGGGTACACGGAAGATGAGAAGGTAAACATAGCCGAGCGTTATCTTGTACCCAAGCAAATGGCTGCCAATGGATTGAAACCCGAGGAATGTGCTATTACGGAAACTGCCTTACGCGATATCGTGCGTTATTACACGCGCGAAGCGGGGGTGCGTAACCTGGACCGTGATGTAGCTAAAATATGCCGCAAGGCAGTTAAGGCATTACTTACCAAAACCACCAAGGCAGGCAAAATTACGGTCAATGCGCGCAATCTGGATAAATACCTGGGCGTACGTCGCTTCAGTTACGGCGTCGCGGAGAAGTACAATCAAGTCGGACAGGTGACCGGGCTGGCCTGGACGGAAGTGGGCGGCGAACTGCTGACGATAGAAAGCGTGCTGTTGCCGGGTAAGGGTAAGATGATTACCACCGGTAAGCTGGGTGAAGTGATGCAGGAGTCGATACAAGCTGCCATGTCTGTAGTGCGGAGCCGCTCGCATGCATTGGGAATTCCCAACGATTTCTATCAAAAGAACGATATCCACATCCACTTGCCGGAAGGGGCTACGCCCAAGGATGGACCAAGTGCCGGTATTGGTATCTGTACCGCGCTGGTTTCTGTGCTGACGGGGATACCCGTGCGCGCAGATGTGGCGATGACCGGCGAGATAACCTTGCGCGGCGAGGTGCTGCCTATCGGCGGTTTGAAAGAGAAGCTGCTAGCGGCACATCGGGGTGGCATAAAGGTCGTGCTGATACCCGAGGAGAACGTTCGGGATCTGGTCGATATTCCCGAGAATATCAAGAATAAACTCGATATTCAGCCGGTGAAATGGATAGATCAGGTGTTGAAAGTGGTGCTTGAGCGACAGCCGGAACCGTTGCCTGAAACTAGCGATGTTGCTGTTGAAGTAGTGCCTGCAGCAACGGTTGCAGCGGAAATTGCAACAACCAAGCATTAATTTTGACTTAATTGCGAATTTGTCGGTAAAATCGCCACAAGCCGCTTGACACAAGGTTTTGCGGCTTGTTATAAAGCGGGTTGCAGGGTTTTCCTGTAAAACTTAACAGAAGGGGATACACGTGAATAAATCTGAATTGATTGATGCTATCGCTGAATCGGCTGACATTTCCAAGGCCGCTGCCGGACGTGCGTTAGATGCAACTGTTGCCGCTGTTACGGCATCGTTGAAAAATGGTGAAATGGTTACTTTGGTTGGTTTTGGTTCCTTCTACGTTGGCGAACGCGCTGAACGCGATGGCCGTAATCCTCAAACTGGCAAATCCATCAAAATCAAGGCAGCGAAAGTTCCGAAATTTCGCGCTGGCAAAACCCTTAAAGATGCTGTAAACTAGTCGACTTTCCTGGGTGCTTAGCTCAGTTGGTAGAGCACCGCCCTTACAAGGCGATTGTCGGGGGTTCGAACCCCTCAGCACCCACCAGTTTTATATTGTTTTGGAGTGGTAGTTCAGTTGGTTAGAATACCGGCCTGTCACGCCGGGGGTCGCGGGTTCGAGTCCCGTCCACTCCGCCAACATGAAAGGCGAACCTAGGTTCGCCTTTTTTTTCGTATATTTTATACGGTGATCATCAATGCTAGACTCGATTCGTGAGCGTACCCATGGCTGGATGGCTAAAGTTATTTTAGCTTTAATTACCATCCCTTTTGCGTTATTTGGAATTGATTCCTATCTTAATAACCGTGGCGGCGATACAGCGGTAGCAACGGTTAACGGTGATAAAATCAGTCGCCAGGCATTCGACCGAGCGATCAAGGATCAACAAAATGAACTTGCTGCATCAATGGGGGCAAGCTTCGATCCTGCCATATTGGATGACCCGAAAGTCCGTCAGTCCATACTGGACGATCTGATCAAACAGCAATTGCTGATCGGTACGGCGCATAAGGTTGGCATGTTGATAAGCGATGCGCAATTGGCAAAATTTATCGGTGCGATTCCTGCCTTCCAGGAGAACGGTCAGTTTTCCGATGCACGCTATGAGCAATTGTTGCGTCAGCAAGGCATGACGATTACCGGGTTTGAGCAGCGTGTGCGTCAGGAATTATTGATGAACGATATGCGTGCGGCGTTCTCGCAATCGGCCATTATGCCATCTAGCGTAACTAAAACGTTTACCGCTGCATTCGATCAGCAGCGCGAAATCAGTTTGTTCAAGATTAATCCTGCCGAGTTTGCGCAACAGATCAAAGTGACTCCGGCGGAGATTAAGACCTATTACGATGCACACCAGTCCGAGTTTAGCGTACCGGCGCAGGGTAAATTCCAATATGCGGTTTTGTCGCTGGACGATATGGCAAAACAAATACCGGTGGACGATGCCACGCTCAAACAGTACTACGATCAGAATATTGCCAAATACAGCGAGCCTGAGCAGCGTCAGGCGCGACATATCCTGATTGCTGTCTCTCCGACCGACAGCGCGCAAAAGCGCGCTGAAGCCAAGGCCAAGGCAGAACAGCTATATAAGCAGGTCAGTGCGGCGCCGGCAAGTTTTGCTGCGTTGGCGAAACAGAACTCCAACGATCCTGGATCGGCTGCGCAGGGCGGCGATCTGGGCTGGTTCCCACGCAATGCGATGGTCAAGCCATTCGCCGATGCAGTATTCGGCATGAAGCAGGGCGAGATCCAGGGACCGATCGCGACTGATTTCGGTTACCACATCATACAGTTGACCGGTATCAAGCCGGCACAGGCGCGCAGTTTCGATGCCGTGAAGGCGGACATCAAGGTTGAGCTGGAAAAGCAGCAAGCCGGCAAACGCTTTGCAGATGCAGCGGAACAATTCAGCAATCAGGTGTATGAACAATCTACCGAACTGCAGTCAGTTGCGAATGCGATGGGGATAAAACTGGCGACTTCCGACTGGGTCTCGCAAAAGGGCGGAGCGAGTGCCGGAATATTGAATTCCCCCAAGATGCTGCAAGCGCTATTCTCGGACGATGTGCTTAAAAATAAGCGCAATAGCGAGGCAATAGAAGTTGCGCCGAATGTGCTGGTATCGGCTCGTCTGGTTGAATATAAGCCGGCTGGCGTACGTCCGTTTGCCGAGGCGAGCGCGGCCATTACGCAGTTGATTACGCAACAGCAAACGCGCGCGCTGGTGCAAAAGCAGGGTGAAGCGATGCTGGCGCAATTGCGTGCCGGCAAGGAACCTGCCGGATTGCATTGGAGCGCATTCCAGTTAGTGAGTCGCAGCCATGCCGATAATGTGGCAGCGACGCTGATTGAAGGCATCTTTGCTGCAGACGAAAAGGCTTTGCCGGCATATGTTGGCGCCATGGGCAGTGACGGTGGCTATCAATTGGTGCGCATTACGCGAGTACAGCCGGGCACCGATAGCGATCCCCTGAAATTGAAAGCCATGCAGGTACAGCTGAGCAATATCGTTACTCAGCAGGCTTTCTCCGATTATCTGGCTGGATTGAGCCGGGCCGCCAAGATTGATATCAAGGCGAATGCCATGGAAAAAACGGCGCAGTAATTTGCGCTGAGCATCACCCAAGCGTTTTCAGTGCAGATTGCAAAACTCCCGGACTTTGTGCCGGGAGTTTTTACGGTAATGATACGGTTGATCTTGGCGGTAGATAACAAGCATTTGCACGCCAGGTGTCGGCTTGCTCGTGACATTCCTATAACCGCTGTTTCTGGGTTAAACTTGCAGTCATGAATCGGATCTGGTTATTTGTCATCACGGTGTTGCTGGCCGGCTGCGATCAGCATGTCTGGAACGACCCCTATCCTGCACACGACAGCGGTGCAAATATTCTGTATTCCTCGTTTGAAGAGCGTCCCAAACATCTCGATCCGGCGCAATCGTACAGCAGCAACGAGACTGAAATCATTTCGCAGATTTACGAACCCCCGCTGCAATACCACTATCTGAAACGGCCTTATACGCTGATACCGCAAACACTGTCAGCCATGCCCAGCGTAACCTATCTGAATGCCGCAGGACGAATATTGCCGCATGATGCTGCGCCTGACAGTATTGCCCAGAGCGTATATGAGCTGCACATACGTCCGGGCATACACTATCAGCCGCATCCTGCTTTTGCGCTCGACGATCATGGTCAACTGCGTTATGCGCATTTGAGTGCAAACGATTGGCGGCATATTCATCATTGGCAGGATTTCCGCCAGCTCGGTACACGGGAGTTGGTTGCCGCCGATTATGTTTATGAAATCAAACGTCTGGCTTCACCTCAAGTGAATTCTCCGATACTCGGCCTGATGTCAGAACATATTGCCGGATTGCAGGAATATGCCGACCGTTTGTCTGTGCTGGCCCAGGGATTGCCGGAAAACGCATATCTCGATCTGAATCGCTATCCACTCGCCGGAGCCGAGGTTGTCGATCGCTACACATATCGTATCCGGCTCAAGGGTAAATACCCGCAGTTTCTGTACTGGCTGGCCATGCCGTTTTTTTCACCGGTTCCGTCCGAAGTTGATCGTTTTTATCATCAGCCCGGCATGACTGAACGCAATTTTACGCTGGACTGGCATCCTGTCGGCACGGGGCCGTATCTGCTCAGCGAAAACGACCCGAATCGGCAAATGATATTGACGCGCAACCCTAATTATCACGGCGATAATTATCCGGTGTCGGGGGAGCCGGGCGATGCCGCTGCGGGATTGTTGCGCGATGCCGGCAAGCCGTTGCCGTTTATCGATCAGGAAGTATTCAGTCTGGAGAAGGAAACCATCCCCTACTGGAACAAGTTTCTGCAGGGATATTATGATCTGTCGGGGATAGGTTCCAACAGCTTCGATCAGGCTATTCGGGTGGATGCACAGGGGCAGCCGCAGTTGACTGATGAAATGCGGCGCAAAGGCATGGGACTGGCAACAGCAGTGACGGCATCTAATAGTTATGTGGGCTTTAATATGCTGGATAGCGTAGTTGGCGGCGTATCGGAGCGTGCACGAAAATTACGTCAGGCGATTGCCATTGCTGTCGATTATGAGGAATTTATTTCCATATTTGCAAATGGACGCGGTATTCCAGCGCAAGGGCCGATCCCGCCGGGAATATATGGTTACGACGATAGCGGGGCCGATTTTAATCCTGTGGTTTATCATTTGGTCAACGGTAAGGTTGAGCGCCGTCCTATTGGCGATGCAAAGCGCTTGTTGGCCGAGGCCGGCTATCCTGATGGGCGCGATGCGAAAACCGGTGCGCCCCTGGTGATGTATCTGGATACACCGGCTGCCGGCCCCGATGCGAAAGCGGGGTTCGACTGGATGATCAAGCAGTTTGCCAAGCTGAATATACAGCTAGTTGTGCGCAGTACCGATTACAACCGGTTTCAGGATAAAATTCGCCATGGTAGCGCACAGATGTTCGTATGGGGCTGGAATGCGGATTATCCCGATCCTGAGAATTTCCTGTTCTTATTGTACGGACCGAACATGAAAGTGGGGAAGAATGGGGAGAATGTTGCCAATTATCAGAATCCGCAATTCGATGCCTTGTTCGACAAGATGAAATATCTGGATAACGGTCCCGAGCGTTTGGCCATTATCCGGCAGATGGTGGATATCGTACGGACAGACTCGCCCTGGCTATTTGGTTACTTCCCCAAGGCATTCGGTTTGCGTCAGGCGTGGATGTCGCCTACCAAACCCAACGTCATCGCAAATAACACTCTGAAATATCGCAAGATCGACCCGCTGCTGCGGCAGCAGCTGCGCAAAAAATGGAATCGTCCGGTATTGTGGCCATTGCTGGCTTTGGGCGGGCTGATATTTGCGCTGCTATTGCCTGCGATATGGGCATGGCGGCAGCGGGAGCGGAGCGTGGCGAAATGATGGCGTACCTGATCCGGCGTTTGTTTTACGCTGTGCCGATTTTATTGGGGGTCAATATTTTGACTTTCCTGCTGTTTTTCGTCGTCAATACGCCGGACGACATGGCGCGGATGCACGTAGGGCGCAAGCATGTGACCGAGCAGGCGATTACCCAATGGAAAGTCGAACATGGCTATGACAAACCGCTGTTTTACAATCGCGCCGAGCATGGCGTATCCAGTTTGACCGACACCATTTTTTTTAATAAATCCTTGCGCATGTTTGCGCTGGATTTCGGCGCTTCGGATGATGGACGCGACATTGCGCGAGAAATAAAAACGCGCGCAGGACCTAGTCTGGCAATTGCCATACCGGTGTTCGTATTGGGTTTACTGGTGAATGTGAGTTTTGCGCTGATGATGGTGTTCTTTCGCGCAACTTATCTGGACAGGCTGGGCGTGGTGACAGCCGTGGTGCTGATGTCGATATCCGGACTGTTTTATATCATTGCGGGTCAATATTTTTTCGCCAAGCTTTGGCATCTGGTGCCTATCTCCGGATTTGCGGCTGGTCTGGATAGCTGGCGTTTCGTATTGCTGCCGGTACTGGTTTCCATCGTTGCCGGGATGGGGAGCGGCACGCGTTGGTATCGCAGTATTTTTCTGGAGGAAATGAGCAAGGATTATGTGCGTACCGCGCGCGCCAAAGGTTTGTCGGAATGGCGGGTGCTGTTCCGTCACGTATTGCAGAACGGCATGATACCGATACTGACAGGGGCGGTTGTGGTATTGCCGCTGTTATTCATGGGTAGTTTGCTGACCGAGTCGTTCTTCGGCATCCCCGGTCTGGGTTCGTATGTGATCGATGCCATCCAGGCACAGGATTTTGCCATAGTCCGAGCCATGGTATTTATCGGTTCGGTACTTTATATCTTCGGGTTGTGGCTGACCGATATCGCTTATGCCTGGGCCGATCCGCGGGTGAGGTTGTCATGAGCTGGCAGCCTGTGGTGTTGTGGACCGATGCACTGATTTTTTCGCTGGCAGGATTAATACTGTTTGCATTCAGCCGCAAGCATCCGCACGGGCAGCTGCACGATGCATGGCAGCGCCTGATACAAATGCCGATGGCGGTAGCCAGCGGATTGATTCTGCTGGTTTTTGTGGTCATAGGGTTGCTTGATTCTTTGCATTATCGTCCGCAGTTGCCGGCGCAACCCGGTCATGCGCCGCAATACAGTGTCGAGGTCATCAGCGTGCTGGACACGTTATTGCAACCGTTGCGCGAACACCAGGAGAAAACCTATTCCGCACCACTGGCAACCAGACTGTATGTCAAGGAAACCATGGTGCAGCCGGGTGGCCGGGTGCTGCGTGATTATCCACGCCTGCAATTCGGCGGCGCGTCTTTGCTGCATCCGCAGCAGGACTGGCAGCGGGATGTGACGAATAGAATCATGCGCGGCAGCGTTATTGGGGTGCTGTTTGCTGCGTTGCTGGCCGCAGTGGGGGCGGGGCTGTTGGCGATGCGCCGCAAATGTGGTTTGGGCGCCTTGTATCGGCAATTGCTGGGGGAGAATAATCGATTGCCCTGGCGTACGGCATTGACGACACTGACCATATTGAGTGTCGTTATTGCCGTGATGGTTGAGTTGGCAGCGGCCTATCATGTATTCGGTACCGACAAAGTGGGGCTGGATGTGTTGTATAACAGTGTGAAGAGCATACGTACCGGCTTGCTGATAGGCACGTTAACGACATTGATCATGCTGCCGTTTGCAGTATTGCTGGGCATCAGTGCTGGATATTTTGGCGGCTGGATAGACGATGTGATTCAATACATATACACTACGTTGAATGCGATACCGTCGGTATTGCTGATTGCCGCTGCAGTATTGCTGATGCAGGTTTACATGGAGGCTCATCCGGCGCTGTTCGATAGTGCTGCAGCGCGTACCGATTTTCGTTTGCTGTTCCTGTGCATGATACTGGGGGTGACAAGCTGGACCGGCTTGTGCCGATTGTTGCGCGGCGAGACATTAAAATTACGCGAGTTGGATTACGTGCAGGCCGCGCGGGCATTCGGTGTGTCGGACTGGCGCCTGATGTGGCGGCATATTCTGCCGAATCTGTATCATCTGGTGCTGATTAGCGTGGTGATGGATTTTTCCGGTCTGGTGCTGGCTGAAGCCGTGTTGTCCTATCTGGGGGTGGGTGTCGATCCGGCGATGCAGAGCTGGGGCAATATGGTTAATACTGCACGGCTGGAGATGGCGCGCGAACCGGTGGTATGGTGGCCGCTAGTGGCTGCATTTAGCCTGATGTTTACGCTGGTGCTGGCAGCGAATCTGTTTGCCGATAGCGTGCGCGATGCGTTTGACCCGCACGGGAGGCAGCGATGATCGTACCTTTGCTTCGGATTGATGGCTTGCATACGCGTCTCGGGGAGCTGCGTGTTGTAGACGGTGTGAGTTTTAGCGTGATGCCGCACCAGACGTTTGCCTTGCTGGGAGAATCGGGTAGCGGCAAATCGATGACCGCGCTGTCGATCATGCGTTTGTTGCCGGAAGTAGCACGTATCCAGGCCGGGCGGATTGATTTTAACGGACGCGATTTGCTGAAGTTGCCTGAATCTGCCATGCGTGACGTGCGTGGCGGCGAAATAGGCATGATATTTCAGGAGCCAATGACCAGTTTGAATCCTGTGCTGAGCATAGGCGAACAGGTTATAGAGACGTTAACCCGTCATCGGCGCCTGCATAAACGCGGTGCACGTGAAGAGGCAGCGACGCTGCTGCAAGCGGTCGGTTTACCCGATGCGGCAAAGCGTCTGAACGTTTATCCGTTTCAGCTTTCCGGCGGTATGAAACAGCGGGTGATGATCGCGATGAGTCTGGCCGGCAATCCGTCCTTGCTGATAGCCGATGAGCCGACTACGGCGCTGGACGTAACCATACAGGCACAAGTATTGGCGCTGCTGCGGCGCATACAGCAACAGCGCGGCATGGGTATGCTGCTGATTACGCACGATCTGGGTGTGGTCGCGGAAATGGCGGATCAGGTTGGCGTAATGTATGCGGGCGAATTGGTGGAAATTGCCCCGCGCGCCGCTTTCTTCGATCATCCGCAGCACCCATATAGCCTGAAACTGTTTGCTGCCTTGCCGGATCGTACCCAACGTGATGCCCGTCTGGCCAATATCGTCGGTAATGTGCCCGCGCTGGATAGCGAATTTATCGGTTGTCGTTTTGCAGAACGCTGCGAATTTGCGTTCAGCCGCTGCCGTGAAGAATCGCCTGGATGGACGACATTGGCTGACGGTCATGCTGCCCGTTGCCATTTGCTGGAAACGGCTGCTGTACCCAAATCGGTTAGTGTGGCGCAAACCATACAGCTGGCAGTTGCTTCCGATAAGGTGTTGCTGCAGGTGACGGACCTTGCCGTGCATTTTCCGTTGCATTCAGGTTTATGGGCGAACCGGCGTAATGTGATTAAAGCTGTCGACGGCGTTAATTTGCATATATATCAGGGCGAGACACTGGCGCTGGTCGGTGAATCGGGTTGTGGCAAGACTACGGTAGGCAAGGCCATCGTGCAGCTGCAACCCGCAACTGCAGGGCGAATTTTGCTGGATGGCGTCGATTTGAGTGCGCTGGGCAAGCGTCAGCTGCATCAGCAGCGGGCTTATGTGCAAATGATATTTCAGGACCCGTTTTCTTCGTTGAATCCGCATCTTCGCGTAATTGATCTGCTGGAAGAAGGGATGATAGCCCTCGGCGTGGAGCAAAACGCCGGACGTCGCAGTCAAATTCTGGTTGGATTAATGGATCAGGTCGGTTTGCCGAGTCGTGCATTGCAACGCTATCCGCACGAATTTTCCGGCGGACAGCGCCAGCGTATTGCCATTGCGCGGGCATTGGCGGTACAGCCGAAGCTGATCGTATGCGATGAACCCACCAGTGCGCTGGATGTATCGGTGCAGGCGCAAATTATTAATCTGCTCAAAGACTTGCAGGCAGAGTTTAATTTGAGCCTGTTGTTTATTACCCATAATCTGCCGGTTGCCGATTATCTTGCGCAGCGTATTGCCGTCATGTATTTGGGGCGCATAGTCGAGACTGGCAGCAGCGAGGAGATAATTACCCGGCCTCGTCACCCCTATACACAGGCGTTATTGGCTGCTGTACCCAGCCTGACCAGGCCTGCTGCGGCCAATATTGTCAACGGCGACATCATCTCGGCTGCTCATCCACCTGACGGCTGCCATTTTCGTATGCGTTGTCCATTAGCTATGCCGATTTGCACGGAACGTTATCCGGATGAAATGCAATTGAGCGGGACGCATAGTGTCAGATGTCATGCTGTTGCGCAGGCGGAGCGCGTGGCAGGGTTGAATTGATGGAAAGTGGATGTCGGGTTCGGCTTGCTGCTATTGGCAGTGAGCAGTCGGGTTCTATTTGAGTACTAGTTTGGCGCCCGGTTTAAGCGTGCTGTGCGGTTTGAGATGATTCCAGTGCTGGATATCGTCGATTGCAATATCGTTCTTTTGCGCGATGCTGGATAGGGTATCGCCTTTTCTGACGGTGTAATGTCTGGTTTTTTCCCGTTTTTCCTGTGGTTTCTTGTCTGCTTTCTTGACGTCTTTATTCTTGTCCGACTTTTCATTATGCGCATTTTTACCCGATGCGGCATGATGGTCATCAGGCGCGCTTACAATCAGATGCTGGCCAGGTTTTAGCTGATTGTGCTTGATTTTGTTCCACAATACCAAGTCGTGAGTACTGACGTGGTAGTGTGTGGACAGGTTATACAGGGTGTCCCCCTTTTTAACCGTAATTTCTCTGGGTGTCCGATCTTTTTGATATTCATGCCCAGCATTGGCGGATGCGTTGCTGTTGTCCAGCGTGGGTGCATCTTTTTCCTGACGTTTGCCTGTGCTGGTTTCAGCCAGGGCGATTTTGTTGCTTATGTTATGGTTGTCGGTTTTGTTAGCGATAGTTGCAGTGTTGTCGGTATTGCCTTTAAGCGGAACCATCAGTGCATGGTCGCTGGTAAGTTTGCCTTTGCGTGATAGCTGCACAGGGTTGTGCTCTTTCAGCCAGGCGACGGTAACGTTGAATTTTTTGGCAATCGTGCTGATGCGTTCGCCGATTTTGGCTGCGTAGACTTGCCAGGTAACTAGCGGGCGGTCGTAATTCTGCAGGTTGTTGGAGAAAGTATCGACTTTATCTACCGGTAACAATAATTGGGCCGGAGTGTCGGAGCGTACTACCGGTTTGTTGTAGGCGGGATTGAGGGAGACGAATTCGTTGACCGGCATGTTGGCGAGTTTGGCGGCCAGGCTGACATCTATCGGTTTATCCAGCGTAACAGTGGTGAAATAGGCTTGATTCGGAATGCTGTCGAGATTCAATCCCACGCTGGTTGGATCGATAATAATCTGCTTGATGGCCAGCAGCTTCGGCACATAGTGTCTGGTTTCGGTTGGTAAATTGAGGCTCAAATAGTCGGTAGGCAGTCCTTGCGCCTGATTCTTGGCAATGGCGCGGGCAACGCAGCCTTCTCCACAATTATATGCTGCGAGCGCAAGCTCCCAGGTGCCAAACTGGTCGTGCAGCTTGGTCAGATAGTCCAGAGCGGCATCCGTAGCTGCAATGATGTCTCGTCGGCCATCGTACCAGCCGTTCTGCTTTAATCCGAAATCCTTGCCGGTAGAGGGGATGAACTGCCAGATGCCCGATGCATGGCTGGCAGAGTACGCCATGGGGTTGAATGCGCTTTCTACCATGGGCAGCAACGCGATTTCAGTAGGCATGCCGCGTTTTTCGACTTCGCCCAGTATGTGGTAGAGATAACGGCGGCTGCGTTCGACCATGCGACGCACGTAGTCCGGGCGTTGGGCATACCAGTTGATATGCGTTTCTACCAGTGGGGTGTCGAGGGTGTCCATGCCGAAGCCCATGCGGATCCTGTCCCATAAGTCGGCTGTGTCGTCCTGGCTGTTGCCGGCGCTTTGCGATGCTGAATCTGTAGGTGCGGCAGTCGGGGTAGCATTGGGATATGGGGCAGTGCTGATGTAGGCGTCGCCGGATGAAGCGGCGGCCAAATTGATGACGGTGGTGTCAGCAAAGCTTATATGCGCTGACATCATGCCGATGCAAAGTATAAGTAGATTGAATTTATTGGATAAAATCATGAAACTGTGCAATTTGATCATGCTTGCATGATACCGGAATCAAACTGGTCGGGCAAGTTTGGGCGGCATGATTATGCCGGGCGGAAATCGTTTTTGAGTGTGCGCAGGATGCTGAATACGGTTATGTCGTTGGCAACGGGTTGGCCGGCCGCGCGTGCTGCAGCGCGGTGCAAAACGGGTAGATGGCAGCGCAAAAAAGGGTTGGTTGCCAGTTCTGTTGCAATTGTGGATGGCAGGGTAGGTTTGCCGTCGGCGATAAGGGCGCGATCTGTTCTTGCTCGCGCTTGCAGTGCTGCATTGTTAGGTTCCAGGGTCAGTGCAAATGCAATATTTGCCAACGTATATTCGTGTGCGCAGTAGACGCGGGTATCCGGCGGCAGCTGACCCAGCTTGGCGAGTGAATCCATCATTTGCGCAGGCGTGCCTTCAAACAGCCGTCCGCAACCGCAGCCGAACAGCGTGTCGCCGCAAAACAGCATGGTTTTTGCGTAATAGGCTATGTGTCCGTTGGTATGTCCCGGCACATCCATGATCGCCAGCGTCAAATCGAATTCGTTGATCCGGATTGCGCTACCTTCCTGAAGCGGGTGCGTCAGTTGCGGGATAGGTTCGTGCGCAGGGCCGTAAATCGGGACTTTAAAGGCCTGTGCCAATGCGGCATTGCCGCCTGTATGGTCATGATGATGGTGAGTGATTAGAATAGCGCAGAGCGTTAAACTGTGTGTACGCAAGAATGCCATCACCGCTTCTGCATCGCCGGGATCGATTACGGCGGCATGACGGCGATTATGAATAACCCATATATAATTGTCGTTGAATGCGGCAATTGGGGTAATGTGTAAATCGGTATCCATTCTTAATATGATAACATGACAACTCGTTACGCATCTTTTACCGAATGGTTGGCCAGCCCGTTAGGTCAATATCTGCAGACGCGAGAACAGGCGTATTTCGATCAGACTGTAGCCGATTTGTTCGGCTTCAATGCCTTGCAAATCGGCTTGTCGCATTGGGATATGTTGCGCAATAGCCGGATTCCGCATCGTTTTCACGTTGATATTGCCAGTCCGGGTAGTGTCTTGGTCGAGCCGGCGCAGTTGCCGTTTGCCAGTCAATCCGTCGATTTGCTGGTGCTGCCGCATTTGCTTGAGTTCTCGAATTATCCCCATCAAATTTTGCGTGAGGCTGAACGGGTGCTTATTGCCGAGGGTAATTTGCTGATCAGCGGATTCAACCCTCGCAGTTTGTGGGGGATGCACCGTTGGTACCGGCGTAGTGGCAACGATTATCCATGGCGCGGCGATTTTGTGAATTTGGGCCGATTGAAAGACTGGCTGTCGTTGTTGGGTTGCGATATTGTAGCCGGGCGAATGTGCTGTTATGCGCCACCGCTGGCAAATGCCGGTTTGATGCAGTATTTCGAATTTATGGAGGCGGCTGGCGACCGTTGGTGGGCGATGGGCGGCGGCGTCTATTTTATTCACGCGGTGAAGCGCGTGCACGGTATGCGATTGATTACGCCGCGCTGGCAAGGCAAAAGCAAGTTTGCGAGCGCGCTGCGTCCCGCAACGGGCAATTTGCAGAATGGAAGCAGATATAGCGATGAGTGATTTACCGGAAGTTGAAATTTATACCGATGGCGCCTGCAAGGGTAATCCTGGTGCAGGCGGATGGGGCGCATTATTGGTGAGCGGCATGTATCGCAAGGAAATTTTCGGCGGTGAAGCAGCTACAACCAATAATCGTATGGAATTGATGGCGGTCATTTCAGCTTTGCAGAGTCTGAAGGGCAGAAGTCGAGTATTGTTGCATGCGGATTCGCAATATGTGCTGAAAGGCATTACCGAGTGGTTGCCGAACTGGAAAAAGCGCGGCTGGCGCACCAGTACCAATGCGCCGGTCAAGAATGCCGATTTATGGCAGCGTCTGGATGCTCTGGCCGGCGAGCACGACGTGCAATGGTTCTGGGTCAAAGGCCATAACGGTCATCCTGGTAACGAACGTGCCGACGAGCTGGCAAATATGGGTGTGGCCGAATATCTCGGCAACGCGGGTTTTTAATTTTTAGATTGTCATTATGCCGTTATTAACAATAGAAAATGCCTCGTTGGCATTTGGTCATTTTGCATTGCTGGACAAGGCAAGCTGGGTAATAGAACCCGGTGTGCATATAGGATTGATAGGCCGCAACGGCGCAGGCAAATCCAGCCTGTTGAAAGTGCTGGCAGGTGAGATCCCGCCCGATGATGGCGTGGTGTGGCGTCAGCCGGGCATCAAGTTGGGTTATGTGCCGCAGGAGCCGATACTGGATCCTGAACACACTGTTTATGAAGCCGTGGCGCAAGGTTTGGGCGAAGTCAGCCAGTTGTTGCTGGATTACCATGAAGTGACCCATAAAATGGGCGAGCCGGATGCGGATTTCGATGCGCTGATGGCACAGATGCAAACCCTGCAAACGGCATTGGAGGCGCATGACGGCTGGAACCTGCAGGCACGGGTGGAAACTGCATTGACCAAGCTGAATTTGCCCGAAGACGTGTTGATCGGAACCTTGTCGGGCGGTTTGAAGAAACGAGTGGCGCTGGCGCGGGCGTTGGTCGAGGAGCCGGATTTGCTGTTGCTGGATGAGCCGACCAACCATCTGGATCTGACTTCGATCGAATGGCTGGAAGAGCTGATTCGCAATTATGCGGGCAGCGTGGTGGTTATTACCCATGACCGGCGCTTTCTGGATAATATCTCGCAACAAATCATGGAGCTGGATCGCGGCAAGTTGCGTAGTTTCGAGGGTAATTTTTCTGATTACCAGCGTCTCAAAGCCGAACAGTTGGCGATTGAAGCCGTGGAGCAGGCCAAGTTCGATAAATTTCTGGCACAGGAAGAAGTGTGGATACGCAAGGGTGTGCAGGCCCGGCGCACGCGTAATGAAGGCCGGGTGCGTCGTCTGGAGCAATTGCGCGTTACCCGTAGTGAGCGGCGCAATCATCTGGGTCAGGTCAATCTGAATGTCGATAGCGGCGAGAAATCGGGCAAGCGCGTGGCTGAACTGGAGCATGTCAGCAAATCCTACGGCGGGCGGGTGTTGATCAAGGACTTCTCCGGAATTATTCAGCGTGGCGACAAAGTTGGACTGGTTGGCCCTAACGGTATCGGTAAAACGACGCTGATCAAGCTGATTCTGGGTGAAATCGAACCGGACAGCGGACAGGTAAAACTGGGTACCAAGCTTTCCGTTGCCTATTTCGATCAGTTCCGTACGCAGCTGGACGAGGAGCAGACTGTCGCCTACACCATCAGTCAGGGCGGCGATTATGTGGAGATCGGTGGCGAGCGCAAGCATGTCATCAGTTATCTGGAGGATTTCCTATTTGCGCCGGAACGCTCGCGTTCCCCGGTGAAGTCGCTTTCCGGCGGCGAACGCAATCGCCTGCTGCTGGCACGATTGTTTACGCGCCCGGCCAATATTTTGGTACTGGACGAGCCCACCAACGATCTCGATATCGACACGCTGGAATTGCTGGAGGAGTTGTTGCAGGACTACCCCGGTACCGTGTTGCTGGTATCGCATGACCGTACTTTCCTGGATAACGTGGTGACGCAGGTGATCGCTTTTGAAGGCGACGGAGTGCTGCGTGAATACGCCGGTGGTTATGAAGATTGGCTGATGCAACGCCCCAGGGTTAATGTAACTAGGGCTAATGCAGCTGGCGTGTCGAAAAAATCGGCGCCAGCCAAGCTGGAGCCAACACCATCTGCGCCCAGCAATACCAAATTGAGCTGGAAAGATCAGCAGGAACTGAACGCGCTACCCGCTCGGATCGAAGCCGTTGAACTGGAGCAAGAGCGGATTACAGCATGTCTGGCCGATCCGAATTTGTACGCGAACAAGAAAAACGAAGCTGCAGATTTGCAGACAAAACTGACTGGATTGAACGCACAACTGGACGAACTGCTTGCACGTTGGGAAACCCTGGAAGCCAATGCGAACGGCTAATACAAACTACCAGACGCGTTAGTTGCGGGTCTGGTGGTTTTGTCTGGGGAATGGCGTCTTGTTCGTTCTGTGTTATGCGATTACAGCAACACATCCCAATCTTCTTGCATCAGCATTTGGGTCAAGGCGATTAACGGCAGGCCGATCAGCGCATTGGGGTCGGTACCTTCCATTTTTTCCATAATCGCGATACCCAAGGCTTCGGAACGCGCACTGCCGGCGCAGTTGTAGGGCTGATCCTTGCGCAGATAATGTTCAATTTGTGTGTCCGTCAGCGGACGAATCTGTACCGTCGTCGGGACTATGGCTGACTGCAGATTGCCGGTTGCGGTGTTGTATAAACTTAATGCCGTGTGGAATACAATTTGCTGACCGCGCATCAGGCGGAGCTGGGCGACAGCCTTGTCGTGGGTGCCTGGTTTGCCTATGTGCATGCCATTGAGCGTGGCAACCTGATCGGAGCCGATGATCAGTGCATTGGGAAAGCGATCTGCTACCGCTGTGGCTTTGAGTGCAGACAAGCGTAATGCGGCGGCATCGGGCGTTTCGTCAGGCAGGGGGGTTTCGTCAACTTCGGGAGAGGCAACTTCAAAGTCCACTTGTAATTTTGCCAGCAATTCCCGTCGATAGGGTGAGGTAGAGGCGAGTACGAGTGTCCTTGAAGTTGCCGTCATCTTTGATATTACTCGGGTTGAATCTCGAGCAGGGCTTGGTCGGGCGTTACCGCATCGCCTTTGACGACGAACAGGTTAATGATGGTGCCTGAAATCGATGCCTGAATTTCATTTTCCATTTTCATGGCTTCAATGACCAGTACCGGGTCGCCTGCATTCACTTTTTGCCCCGTCACAACCAGCACATCAACGATATTGCCCGGCATGGCGGTGGTGACATGCCCGGCATGGCTGGGGCGCGGACGGCCACTGGTGCTGACTTTGCTGGTAGATTTAGCTTTGCCGGTCGAGCTGCCGTCGGCGCTGACTTCAATTTCGTTGAGTGCTTCGACGAAGACTTCTTCAGTGACGCCATCAACCGACACGTAGTATGGACGCTCGGTTTGTGAACCGTGGCCCGTACCCGTCAGGCGAATGTGATAAGTTTCGCCATGCAGGGTGATGCGGAATTCGTCGGCAGCGAAACGGGTGGACGAGTTGGTGTTTTTTGCTTCGATTGGCAGCAGCACTTCCGGCGTGAGTTTACCTGCATTGCGTTCCTGCAGGAAAGTACGGCCTAAATCGGGGAACATGGCATAGGTCAGCACATCTTCTTCGGTTTTGGCGATATCCTCGATTTCGTTGCGCAATTTATCCAGTTCGTCCGGAATCAAATCAGCGGGGCGGCAGGAGATGACCTCCTGAGTACCAATGGCGAGATCGCGAACCGCCTGATTGATGGTGCCCGGTGCCTGACCGTAACGGCCTTGCATATACAGTTTGACTTCATTGGTGATGGTTTTGTAGCGTCCGCCGGTCAATACGTTGATCACAGCCTGACTGCCGACGATCTGCGATGTTGGCGTCACCAGCGGAGGGTAGCCGAGGTCTTCGCGCACGCGCGGAATTTCTGCCAGCACTTCATCCATGCGATCCAGTGAGCCTTGTTCCTTGAGCTGGTTGGATAGGTTGGAAATCATGCCGCCGGGCACCTGACTGATCAGCACGCGCGGATCGACGCCGGTGAAGCTGCTTTCGTATTGCCAGTAAAGCTTGCGGATTTCGCGGAAGTACTCGGCAATTTCTTCGAGGTCGGCAAGCTTGATGCCAGTGTCGTACTGCGTTCCCGCAAGCGCGGCTACGATGCTTTCGGTGGTCGGATGGCTGGCGCCTTCGGAGAAGGCGGAGATGCAGGTATCGATAATGGTTGCGCCCGCTTCGACTGCCTTGAGATGCACCATGC
This sequence comes from Sulfuriferula sp., assembly GCA_031291235.1. Lineage (GTDB taxonomy): Bacteria > Pseudomonadota > Gammaproteobacteria > Burkholderiales > Sulfuriferulaceae > Sulfuriferula. Next base: position 519,843 of record JARLJL010000022.1, on the reverse strand, counting down.
TGGCGAGTCCGGAAGTGGCATGACTGTGGTTATGTACAGGCAATCCGGTCGCTTCGCGGATGGCTTTGACCAGATCGTATGCCACAGTCGGCGTCAGCAATCCGGCCATGTCCTTGATGGCGATAGTATCGCAACCGAGATCGGCGAATCCTTTGGCCAGTTCGACAAAGTGCGGGATGTCGTGAACCGGACTGGTGGTGTAGGAAATAGCCCCTTGTGCATGTTTGCCTGCTTTTTTGACGGCCTCGATAGAGACACGCATATTACGCAGGTCGTTCATCGCATCGAAGATGCGGAATACGTCAACGCCGTTGTCGGCGGATTTTTGCACGAAGGCGCGTACCACATCGTCGGCATAATGACGGTAGCCGAGCAGATTCTGGCCGCGCAACAGCATTTGTATGGGCGTATTGGGCAGGGCTTTGCGTAATTTGGCGAGACGTTCCCAAGGGTCTTCCTTGAGGAAGCGTACGCAAGCGTCGAAAGTGGCGCCGCCCCAGGCTTCCAGCGACCAGAACCCGATGTTATCGAGTTTGGCGCAGATAGGGAGCATGTGTTCGGTACGCATGCGGGTTGCAATCAGTGATTGGTGGCCGTCGCGCAGGACTAGATCGGTAATGAATACGTTGGGCATAATTGAGACAGTCTAAAGTTTAAGCGAATTACAATCCGTTATGGGATGCGATGGCAGCAGCGATCGCAGCGGCTAACATTTCCGGGGGCTGGCCTACGTCATAGTTTATCAGTTCCGGATGGGATTCGACGAATGAAGTGTTAAAGCGGCCACTGCGAAACTCGGCATTACCCAGAATTTCAAGATAATACGGAATGGTGGTCTTTACGCCGAACACGGTCATATCGTTCAGGGCGCGACGACCACGTTCTATGACGCTTTCCCAGGACAGGTTCCATACCGTCAGCTTGGCGCACATGGAATCGTAGTAGGGCGGGATGACGTAGCCGCTGTACATGGCAGCGTCGGTACGCACGCCGGGACCGCCTGGCGCGTAATAACGGGTAATGCGCCCGAAGCTGGGCAGGAAATTGTTTTTCGGGTCTTCGGCGTTGATGCGAAACTCCATGGCATAGCCGCGGTGCTGTATGTCTTCCTGCTTGTATTGCAAGGGCAGACCGCTGGCAATGCGGATTTGTTCCTGTACGATATCGACCCCGGTAATGGTTTCGGTGATGGTGTGTTCGACCTGCAGGCGGGTATTCATTTCCATGAAGTAGAACTGATTGTCTGCATCCAGCAGAAACTCGACAGTGCCGGCATTTACGTAACCTACGGCCTTCGATGCCTGTACGGCAAGTTTGCCTATATACAGGCGCTGTGCTTCGGTAAGCTGCGGCGAAGGTGCGATTTCGATGAGTTTCTGGTTGCGGCGTTGTATGGAACAATCGCGTTCGAATAAATGGATGGTGTTGCCGAAATTGTCGGCAATGACCTGAACTTCGATATGCTTGGGGTGAACCACGCATTTTTCCAGGAATACTTCTGGTTTGCCGAAGGCCTTGCCCGCTTCGGAGACGACTCGGTCATAGTTCTTCAGCAGTTCGGCTTCGGAATCGCAGCGACGTATGCCGCGGCCGCCGCCGCCGTTGGTGGCTTTCAGCATGACGGGGTAGCCGATGCCGTTGGCAAGCTGACGTGCTTCTTCCACGTTTTCCAGATTGTGTTCACTACCGGGAATAACAGGGATGCCGGCCTTGATCATGGCTTTGCGTGCTTCGATCTTATCGCCCATCATGCGGATGACGTCTGCATTCGGGCCGATAAACTGGATGCCGCGCCGTGCGCAAATTTCAGCGAGGGTGGGGTTTTCGGAAAGGAATCCGTATCCGGGATGCAGCGCATCGCAACCGCTGGCAACGGCCAGATTGACTATATTATGCGCATTTAAATAACCTTGTACCGGATCCGAGCCGATATTGTATGATTCATCGGCTTTTTTGACGTGTAACGCATGGCGATCCGCGTCAGTGTAGATTGCGACCGAGGTTATGCCGAGTTCGGAACAAGCCCGTACAATACGTACGGCAATCTCGCCCCTGTTGGCTATAAGTATTTTCTTTATCACGCGCCCAAGCCTTCTTTTGACAATACGAGATTAAAATTATATCATGCGCGGCTTATGTCGGAACAGGCAGTCATAGATAGTCTCGCTTTTGCACGGAACAAAAGCACAATAAGCGGTGTCATTGCTGTGGGTGAATTGCCCAGGCTGGTGGCGGCCGTGATGAGCGACGCCGGTGGCTTGAGTTATACGGTAAGTGGCAATGTGGATGTGCGCCCTTATTTGTTGCTCAAGGCAAGTGGCGATTTGTCGCTGTTGTGCCAGCGTTGTGCGCAGCCATTTCTTTGGCATCTGGATTTGGAATGCCAGGTGTGGCTGGCTCAGGACGAGCGCGAATTAGACGCGTGGGACAGGGAAGCAGACGGATTGGCGGATGCGATGGTGGCAGACGAACGATTTGATTGGCAGGTCTGGTTGGAGGAAGAGGTGTTGTTGGCTTTGCCAGTATCGCCAGTTCACCCAAACGATGGATGCCCGGCTCCGGCCGGGCAAGGGCAAAGTGAGCGACCAAACCCATTTGCGGCATTGGCGGCATTGAAACGGCAACATTAATTTTATTGGAGTAATAACATGGCTGTTCAACAGAACAAAAAATCCCCGTCTAAACGTGGTATGCATCGTGCGCATGATTTTCTGACCAACCCTCCGTTGGCTGTAGAACCTACCACCGGTGAAGTGCATCTGCGTCATCATATCAGCCCTAACGGTTTCTACCGCGGTCGTAAGGTTGTTGCTACCAAAGGCGAATAAACACGGTGCACGTTTCGTGACCGAGTAAGCCGCAAGAAGCATTTCTTGCGGCATTTTGTTTTTATCGCGCACGAATTCAAACATGACAAATGATGTAACAGTAGCAATTGATGCGATGGGCGGCGATCACGGGCCGGTTGTGACCGTGGCTGCTGCATTAAAATGCCTGGCGCGCGATCCCGCGCTCACTATCATACTGGTAGGCAGGCAGGACGAAATCGAGTTGCAATTGCGGGCGCAGCACGCTAAGCCGGATTCACGGTTGCATATTCATCATGCTACTGAAGTGGTCGGTATGGATGAATCGCCTGCGCTGGCTATGCGCAACAAGAAAGATTCCTCCATGCGCGTAGCCATTAATCTGGTTAAAAGCAACGAGGCGGGTGCTTGCGTTTCTGCCGGCAATACCGGGGCATTGATGGCGACTGCGCGATTTGTACTGAAAATGCTGCCGGGTATCGAACGTCCGGCGATTGCCAGCGAACTGCCTACCATGAAGGGGCGCACCTTCGTGCTGGATCTGGGAGCGAACGTGGATTGCACGCCCGAGCATCTGCTGCAGTTCGGTATCATGGGCGCCATGCTGGTTTCTGCACTGGATCAACGCGAGGCGCCCAGTGTCGGTTTGCTGAATATCGGCGAAGAAGAAATCAAGGGCAATGAAATCGTCAAGCAGGCCGCTGATTTGCTGCGGCAAAGCGGTCTGAATTTTTACGGCAATATCGAGGGCGACGACATTTACAAAGGCACCACCGATGTGGTGGTATGCGACGGTTTTGTCGGTAATGTGGCGCTAAAAACCTCCGAAGGCCTGGCAAAGATGATTTCCACGATGCTGCGCGAGGAATTTACCCGTAATCTGTTTACGCGACTGGCTGGTCTGGTGGCGCTCCCTGTGTTGAAAGCCTTCAAAAAACGTGTGGATCCGCGTCGTTACAATGGGGCCACGCTATTGGGATTGCGCGGCGTTGTCGTGAAAAGTCACGGCGGTGCAGATCGTTATGCGTTTGAACATGCGATCGAACAGGCTGCACGGGAAGTGCGCAACAACGTGCAACAGCGTATCAGTGAAAAAATGGCTATATTGCAAAAGGATGCTGCCTAGATGTATTCGAAAATTCAAGGGACTGGCAGCTATTTGCCGGAGCGTATCGTGACCAATCATGAGCTGGCGCAACGAATCGATACCAGCGATGAGTGGATAGTCGAGCGTACCGGTATTCGCCAGCGTCATTTGGCGGCGGATAATGAAACCACCAGCGATCTGGCTGCTGCGGCAGCCAGACAGGCAATTGCGGCAGCTGGCATCACTGCCGATGCCATAGATCTGATTATCGTAGCGACTACCACCCCCGATCTGGTATTTCCCAGTACCGCCTGTCTGTTGCAGAACAAGCTCGGTATCGTTAACGGCTGTCCTGCTTTCGATGTGCAGGCAGTTTGCAGCGGTTTCGTCTATGCCTTGTCTATTGCAGATAATTTTATCCGTGCCGGTCAGGCAAAGTGTGCACTGGTGATCGGTGCCGAAACCTTGTCGCGGATTACCGACTGGACAGACCGCAGCAATTGTATCCTGTGGGGTGACGGTGCCGGTGCAGTGATACTGACTGCGAGCGAAACGCCCGGCGTAATCGGTACGCATTTGCATGCCGACGGACGTTATCGAGATTTGTTGCATGTCAACGGCGGTGTGTCGGCAGGGTCCGAAGGCGCGCTGGCGATGAAAATGGAAGGCAACGCCGTATTCAAGATTGCAGTAAAAACGCTGGATGCAATTGTCGACGAAACCCTGATTGCTAACGGCATGCAAAAATCCGATGTGACCTGGCTGGTTCCGCATCAGGCCAATATCCGCATCATTCAGGCCACAGCCAAGAAGCTGGGGATGAGCATGGACAACGTGGTGGTGACTGTGGGTCAGCATGCCAATACTTCGGCTGCATCTATTCCGCTGGCGCTCGATACCGCTGTACGCGATGGACGTATCAAGTCGGGAGACGTGGTGCTGATGGAGGCATTCGGCGGCGGATTCACCTGGGGTTCGGTTTTGTTAAAGTGGGTTTGAGGTTCAAATAATGAAATTTGCTTTTTTATTTCCCGGTCAAGGTTCCCAATCGATCGGCATGATGCAGGGTCTGGATATGCTCCCGATAGTGCGCGACACCTTCGTCGAAGCCTCGGCTATTCTGGAACAGGATTTATGGGCGCTGGTTACGGAAGGGCCGGCTGAACAACTCAATCTGACTGTGAATACGCAACCGGCAATGCTGGTAGCCGGTGTTGCCACTTATCGTGCATGGCTGGCACAGGGGGGGCGTATTCCCGATGTGATGGCCGGACACAGCCTTGGCGAATACAGCGCGCTGGTTGCTGCGGGTGCGTTGACGCTGAAAGACGCCTTGCCGCTGGTGCGCTTGCGGGCTACAGCCATGCAGTCCGCAGTGGCTGAAGGCGTAGGTGCGATGGCGGCAATACTGGGGTTGGATGACGCAACTGTACGCGCCGTGTGTGCCGAAGCAGCGCAAGGCGAGGTGCTGGAAGCGGTCAATTTCAACTCGCCCGGCCAGGTGGTAATTGCCGGGCATAAGGCAGCAGTGGAGCGGGGTATGCTGCTGGCGAAGGAAAAAGGTGCCAAACGTGCACTGCCTTTGCCTGTTTCGGTGCCTTCGCATTGCGCATTGATGCGTCCTGCTGCTGAGCAACTGGCAGCAGCCTTGGCGAATATTGCTATTCAGGTGCCGCAAGTGCCAGTGTTACATAATGCGGATGTTGCGGCATACAGTAATCCCGACCAAATTCGCGATGCGCTGGCACGGCAGTTGTACAGCCCGGTACGTTGGGTGGAAACGGTACAGACCATGGCGAGCGATGGCGTGACCGTGGCTGCCGAGTGCGGTCCGGGGAAAGTGTTGGCAGGCCTGACCAAGCGTATCGACGAGCGCGTTGCGGCTACGGCGCTGGTGAGTGTGGATGCGATTAACGAATTCAAAACCTTGATTGGCTAGGAGGAAGGCTTCATGCCTCAACAAAAAGTAGCGTTGGTAACAGGTGCGAGCCGCGGGATCGGTCAGGCGATTGCGGTGGAATTGGGGCGGCAGGGCGCCGTTGTGATCGGCACGGCAACCAGCGAAAGCGGTGCTGCCGCTATTACCGACTATTTGCAGCAGGCAGGCGTAGCCGGCGCCGGTATGGCGCTGAATGTGACCGATGCGACCAGTGTGGATGCGGCAATGGCTGCAATCCAGCAAAATCATGGCGATATTGCCATACTCGTCAATAATGCGGGCATTACCCGTGACAATCTGCTGATGCGGATGAAGGACGATGAGTGGGACAGCATTATCGAGACCAATCTGACATCGGTTTTCCGTTTGTCTCGCGCTGTATTGCGTGCGATGATGAAGGCGCGTTACGGTCGTATCATCAATATCGCTTCGGTAGTCGGTGCGATGGGTAACGCCGGGCAGACCAATTACGCGGCGGCGAAGGCCGGCATGGTCGGTTTTTCCAAATCGCTGGCGCGCGAGGTAGGTAGTCGCAACATTACGGTTAATTGCGTGGCACCGGGTTTTATCGATACCGATATGACCCGGGCTTTGCCTGAAGCGCAGCGCGGCGCGTTGCTGGAACACATCCCGCTGGGCCGTTTGGGACAGGTGGAAGACATTGCGCATGCTGTCGGTTTTCTTGCATCCAGTCAGGCAGGGTATGTGACCGGCGCGACATTGCATGTCAATGGCGGCATGTACATGGAATAATCTTTGGGTTATTTTTGGAATTTTGTTAGAATAGCAGGGCTTTTTTTATTTCTTGGGAGTAACACAGATGGACAATATCGAACAACGTGTCAAAAAAATCGTCGCTGAACAATTAGGCGTTAATGAAGCTGAAGTCAAGACCGAGTCTTCATTCGCTGGCGATTTGGGCGCGGATTCGTTGGATACGGTGGAATTGGTGATGGCATTGGAAGAAGAATTCGAATGCGAAATCCCTGATGATGAAGCTGAAAAGATCACCACAGTTCAACAAGCTATTGATTATGTCAATGGCCATCTAGCCAAATAATTCCCTTCCCTATTTTCCGGAGTTGTTTTGTCCAAACGCAGAGTTGTGATAACCGGTCTGGGGATAGTTTCCCCGGTCGGTATAGGTGTCCAGGAAAACTGGGCAAATATTCAGGCAGGCAAGTCGGGTATTACCCGTATTACCCGTTTCGACCCCAGTCCCTTTGCCTCGCAAATAGCGGGCGAAGTCAAGGGTTTCGATGTCAGTCAATATCTGAACCCGAAAGATGCGCGTCGCATGGATTTGTTTATCCAATTCGGCATGGCGGCGGGTATGGAGGCCTTCAAGGATTCAGGGCTGGTTGTTACCGAGCAGAACGCTGTACAGATTGGTGTCAGTATAGGGTCCGGTATCGGCGGTTTGCCGCTGATCGAAGAAACCCATAGCACTTATCTGGAAAGTGGGCCGCGCAAGATATCTCCATTCTTTATTCCGGCTTCAATTATCAATATGATTTCAGGCAATCTGTCTATCATGTATGGATTGAAAGGCCCGAATCTGGCGATGGTAACGGCTTGCGCAACTGCCACGCATGCAATCGGCGATTCGGCGCGGTTGATCGAGTACGGCGATGCCGATGTGATGATAGCCGGCGGCGCCGAGTCTGCATTGAGCCCGTTGGGGATAGGCGGGTTCTCGTCTGCGCGTGCATTATCGACGCGGAATGACGATCCGGCTACTTCCAGTCGTCCATGGGACAAGGATAGAGACGGTTTCGTGATGGGCGAGGGCGCCGGCGTTGTGGTGCTGGAGGAATACGAGCACGCCAAGGCGCGCGGCGCTCGCATCTATGCTGAACTGGCTGGTTTTGGCATGAGCGGCGACGCTTATCACATGACTGCGCCGGTAGAAAGCGGTGAAGGCGCTGCACGCTGCATGCGCAATGCACTGCGCAATGCTGGTGTAAACCCCGATCAGGTCAGTTATATCAATGCGCACGGTACTTCGACACCGTTGGGCGATATTGCCGAAACAGCGGCGATGAAGCTGGCCCTGGGTGAGCATGCCTATAAGGCGGCTGTGAGCTCGACCAAATCCATGACCGGGCATTTGTTGGGCGCTGCAGGCGGGATTGAAGCTGTGTATTCAGCGCTGAGCGTATATCATCAGGTCGCACCGCCTACCATCAATATTTTCAGTCAGGATGAAGCTTGCGATCTGGATTATGTGCCGAATACGGCTCGCGAGATGAAAATCGATGTGGCGTTATCCAATTCCTTCGGGTTCGGTGGTACCAACGGTACACTGGTGTTCCGCAAAGTTTAACCTGTACTTTATCGGTACCATTATGCAGACCGTCGTTAATTTTCACCGTTCATGCGGTAATAATTATCGGCGGTTTTGCTTGTAAAGCGCCCCCGTGCCGATTATTCGCTTATCTGCGATTCCCGATCTATTCAATCTCCACGCAAGTGATCCGCAACGTTATCCGGTATTGCTGGAAACGGCTGCCGGTGAGGGGTGGCACATACTCATGGCGCATCCGCTGCAACTGGAGCGTTATGCTGCCGATCAGAGTGCGGCTTTCTTTGAACGCTTCGAACAGACCTGGCAACAATCCCATGCAAAGTGCACTGTAGAAACGCAACATCTGCCTTTTCGCGGCGGCTGGTTTGTGTATCTCGGCTATGAACTGCTGCACGAAATAGAACCAAGCGTACCCAAGCGCGCTGCGGCAAACAGCGATTTCCCCGTTGCCGTCTTGATGCGCGTTCCCGCTGCGGTGCTGGTGAACAAGCGCGATAACGAAGCATGGCTGTTTGCCGAATCCGCTCCCCTGCTGCAGCAAATGCAGGATGACGTTTTATCGTTTACGGCGCCGACGCTGCCCGAGCCCATGCTGGCAGATCTTGTAGAAGAAACTGCCGATGTATTTCTTGACGGTATTGCAAAAATACAACGTTATATTGCAGCCGGCGATGTTTTTCAGGTGAATCTGTCGCGGCGCTGGCGTGGCCGGATGGCTAACCGGCATAGCGCAGCTGCGCTTTATCATGCGCTGCGTCGCAACAATCCTGCGCCGTTTGCCGGCATTGCCAATTTGGGAAATGAGCTGTTTATTGTCAGTTCATCGCCCGAACGTCTGGTTCAGGTTGAATCCGGGCGCGCACTGACACGTCCCATCGCCGGAACGCACCCTCGTCACATGGATGCGGTACAGGATGCGCAAATACGTCGGGATCTGATCGCGCATCCCAAGGAGCGTGCCGAGCATGTGATGCTGGTCGATCTGGAACGTAACGATTTGGGGCGGGTGTGCGTGCCGGGTAGTGTAAAAGTCGACGAGCTGATGGCGGTAGCCAGTTATCAGCATGTGCATCATATCGAATCCACTGTCAGCGGGCAGCTGCACGCATCGGTTTCGCCAGTTGATGTAATAAAAGCCTTGTTTCCCGGCGGCACGATTACCGGTTGCCCCAAGGTCCGCACCATGCAGATTATCCGCGAATTGGAATCAAGCCCGCGTGGCGCCTATACTGGCAGCATGGGGTATATCAATCTGGATGGCGATTTCGATCTGAATATATTGATACGCACCATGATGCTGTCCGGGCAAGCCCTGGAATTCTCGGCAGGTGCCGGCATTGTTGCCGATTCCGATCCGGAACGCGAGTTACAGGAAACGCGAGCCAAAGCCAAGGGTTTATTGCGCGCGTTGGGTTTGACATAATGATACTGGTGAACGGTGTGGCCAATGCCATGATACAGCCATCGGATCGCGGTCTTAGCTATGGCGACGGCGTATTTCGCACCCTGTTGCTGCGCGACGCGCTGAATGGGAACTGGCGCAGACAATATGCCAAACTGGCCTCAGATTGCGCGCGACTGCGTATCGCCTGCCCTGACGCTACGTTGTTCGAGCAGGATTTTGCGCAGCTGGGGTCGGATGCGGGTGTGATTAAGCTGATTGTGACCCGCGGCGCGGGACAGCGCGGTTATATGCCGCCCGAGCTTACCTCACCCACTCGTATCGTTAGTGCAGCACCATTGCCGGTTTATCCGCCGCAATGTGCGCGTGACGGCGTGGCAGTGCGCGTATGCGGATTACGCTTGTCGCGGCAGCCGATGCTGGCGGGCATCAAGCATCTTAACCGCCTGGAAAACGTATTGGCGCGTAGCGAATGGCAGGATCCTGATATTATGGAAGGCTTGCTGCTGGACGATACCGATCACGTTATTGGCGGTACGATGACGAATCTGTTTGCGGTGCGGGGGAATGTGCTGCATACCCCGGATTTAAGCAATAGCGGCATTGCAGGCGTTACTCGGGAACGCATCATGGGATATGCGGCTAATCTCGGCTTGGCCGTGAGCGTCGGCCAGCTCACCTTGAATGACTTATATGCGTCGGATGAGGTCATGCTGTGCAACAGCATCATTGGAATATGGCAAATACGGGAACTGGAACGGAAAAAATGGCTAAACGGGCGATATACCGCGTTGCTGCGGACGTTGCTGGAGACAATCGATGATTAAACGCATCATCGTTTGGGGCGGGCTGGCGATCGCGTTGGCAAGCGCTTATTTATTCTGGTATGCAAATACGCCGTTAGCGTTGCAGAAAACGCCGCTGGAATTCAATTTGAAGCCGGGCAGCAATCTGGTGTCGATTACCAGCCAGATGCAAGCATCCGGCGTTATGAGCGAGGGCGTGCGATTTCGTCTGCTGACGAGATTAATGGGGAAAGCCGGCAAGATCAAGGCCGGATTCTATACCCTGAATCAGGCTGTCACGCCGTTGCAATTGCTTAAAAAACTCACCGAAGGCGAAGTGAGTTTACGCGAAATCGTCTTTATAGAAGGCTGGACCTTCGCACAGATGCGCGATGCGTTGAATGCGCATCCGCTGGTGCGACACGATACGTTGGGTATGAGCGAGCATGAAGTATTGCAATTGCTGCATGTGCCGCTGGAACATGCCGAAGGCTGGTTCTTCCCTTCTACTTATTACATTGATGCCGGCAGCAGCGATGTATCGATCTTGCGTCGTGCGTACGAAACCATGCAATTGCATATCAATCAGGAATGGGCGCAGCGCGATAAGGGGCTGCCCTATACCACGCCGGCAGAGGCATTGACGATGGCGTCGATTATAGAGAAGGAAACCGGCGTAAAGCGCGAACGACCGTTAATCGCCGCCGTTTTCATCAATCGGCTGCGTATGGGCATGCGATTGCAAACCGATCCTACCGTAATCTATGGTATGGGTCAGAATTATGACGGCAATATCCGTAAACGCGATTTGCAAATAGATACGCCGTACAATACGTATACGCGTATCGGTCTGCCGCCGACGCCTATCGCCATGCCGGGACTGGATGCGATTAAGGCAGCATTGCATCCGGCGCAGAGCGATGACATATATTTCGTAGCTAAAGGCGATGGCACGCATTATTTTTCGAATAATCTGACCGAACATAATCGTGCCGTTGCACGTTATCAGAAGAATGGATAAGCATGCCGTTTATTAGTCTTGAAGGTATCGATGGGGCAGGCAAAACCACGCACTTGCAGTGGATAGCCGATTATTTACGCGCGCAGGGCGCCAATGTCGTCGTGACGCGCGAACCCGGAGGTACACCGCTGGGGGAATCGCTACGTACTCTGTTGCTAAATGAATCCATGCACATCGATACCGAAGCTTTGTTGATGTTTGCGGCGCGGCGGGAACATATTGCACAGGTGATCGCGCCGGCATTGGCACAGGGAAGCTGGGTGCTGTCCGATCGTTTTACCGATGCCAGTTTTGCCTACCAGAGCGGGGGACGGGGTATAGCGGAAGCGCGTTTGCAGGTATTGGAAGAATGGGTGCAACAAGGGTTGCAGCCCGATTTGACGATATTATTCGACGTCGACGTCGCTACTGCTCATCAGCGGGTTCGTACCCATTCGGATCCCGATCGTTTCGAGCAGGAACAGCTGGGTTTCTTCGAACGGGTGCGCGCCATGTATCTGCGACGCGCTGCCCAGTATCCTGCGCGGATACAGGTTGTGCGTACCGATCAGACGATAGATGCGATACGCGATGAACTTGCCGCGGTATTGAAGCCGCTATCGGGTAATTAGGCGTTTATGCAAATCTATCCATGGCAGACAGACACCGCGCAACGCTTATTGGCGTTGCGTGCGCAATTGCCGCATGCGGTTTTGCTGCACGGGCGGGCTGGACTGGGTAAATATGGATTGGCTCAGGCGTTTGCCAAATTGCTGCTGTGCGAACAACGCGATGCAAATGCCGATGTTGCTTGCGGCCAGTGCCCTTCGTGTCACTGGTTTGAGCAAGGCAGCCATCCTGATGTGCATATTTTGCAGCCTAATGCGCTGGATGAAGTCGACGATAGTGCCCCCGAACGTAAAAAAAGCGAATGGATCAGCGTCGAACAGGTCAGGCAAGCAATAGCGTTCCTGCAGTTGAGTTCGCACCGTAACGGTTTACGCGTGGTATTGCTTAATCCGGCTGAAGCGATGAACGCTGCCGCGGCAAATGCATTGCTGAAAACACTGGAAGAACCGCCTGAAAACAGTTTGCTGATTCTGGTTAGCCATCAGCCGTCACGGTTGTTGCCTACCATACTGAGCCGCTGTCATCAGTTGCGGGCTAATCTGCCCGATAGCAGTCAGGCGCTGATGTGGCTGGAAGAACAAGGTGTCGCCGATGCGCAGCTGTGTCTCAGTCTGGCTGCCGGCTCGCCCTTGCTGGCGACTGCTTTTGCCGATGACGATTACCATGCGCGCCGCCGGGCATTATTGGCCGATTTGCAGGTCGCTGCGCAGACGCCGGCATTGGCAATGGCCGAACGCTATGCGAAACTGGCCGTTGCCGATTATTCGCAACTGTTGCAATGGCTGCAGCAATGGGTGCATGATTTGCAGAGCATGAAGCTGGCCGGCAGAGTGTATTACCATCAGGACTTTAGCGAGCAATTGCGTAACTTGTCCATGCATGTTAAGTTGACCCCATTATTGAAGCTGCAACAGCGTTTGCAGCGCGCCCGAGCAGTGGTTGCGCATCCGTTGAACATACAGATGGTGATGGAAGATATATTGCTGGAATATGCCAGCGTGTTTTGAATGGAAATGAAATCATGAGTTCTGTCCCGAGCATGACGCGTCCCGGCGTTTTATCGCTGGCGATCAAGGAAAAATCCGCATTGTTTGCAGCCTATATGCCTTTCGTCAAAGGCGGCGGTCTGTTCGTGCCATCGACCAAAAGCTATCAGATCGGCGATGAGGTTTTCATGCTGCTGTCGTTGCTCGACGATCTGAATAAAATCCCGGTTGCAGGTAAAGTGGTATGGGTGACGCCTGTGGGCTGCCATGGCGGCAAAACGCCGGGTATCGGAGTCCAATTCGATCAGAATGAGAACGGTGTCGCAGCGCGTAACAAAATCGAAGGTCTGCTTGGTGGCGCGCTCAAGGCGGTACGGCCGACGCATACCATGTAAATCTGTATTGCCCGGTTGCTAGTATGTATATAGATTCTCACTGTCATCTCAATTTTCCGGATCTGGTCGCGCGCGAAGCCGAAATCATGGCGCATATGCAGGCGAATCGGGTCACGCATGCGCTCTGCGTCAGCGTCAATATGGAAGATTATCCCCAGGTTCTGGCTGTGGCTGAACGTCATGCCAATGTGTTCGCATCGGTTGGCGTACATCCGGATTATGAAAATATCGCTGAACCGGATGTGGCCAGGCTGGTCGAGTTGGCAGCTCACCCGCGCGTGGTGGCGATCGGCGAAACCGGACTGGATTATTTCCGCCTGACCGGCGATCTGGAATGGCAGCGCGAGCGTTTTCGCACCCATATTCGGGCTGCCATTGCGGCAAACAAGCCGTTAATCATACACACCCGATCGGCTGCTGAAGATACCTTGCGTATTATGCGCGAAGAGGGAGCTGACCGAATAGGCGGCGTTATGCATTGCTTCACCGAGAGTCAGGCTGTCGCAGAGCAGGCATTGGCACTGAATTTTTATATTTCCATGTCGGGTATAGTGACTTTTAAAAACGCCGTAGTCCTGAAAGAAGTTGCCAAAAATATTCCGCTGGATCGTCTGCTGATAGAAACGGATTCTCCCTATCTGGCACCTGTGCCGCATCGCGGTAAAACCAACGAACCGGCCTGGGTTAGCGATGTCGCTGCATGCGTTGCCGAATTGCGCGGGATGTCGCCGGAGGCGCTGGGGCAGGCTACCAGTGCGAACTTTTTTCGACTGTTTCATACCGCACAAGCAGTATGAATGACATTTTCGTCGCTCTGACGGCTGCTGCCAAAAGTCTGTTTCATCCCCGGATTCTGGCGATAGTGTTGTGGCCCATGATATTTGCGCTCGTGTTGTGGGGCGTACTGGCATGGGTATTCTGGGCCGATTGGCTGGCGTTGCTGAATCACTGGATGCAACCTGCCGAGCTGTTTCTGAGTCAATACGACTTTACCTGGCTAGCCAGCATGCTGACGGTCATCATGCTGCTGTTGCTGATTACGCCGCTGGCGTTGACAACGGCCTTGCTGATCGCGGCAGTGGTGGCTATGCCGATGATGGTAAATCATGTTGCCAGACGCGATTTTCCGAATCTCGAACGTCGCCACGGCGGCACTGCTATGGGCAGTTTGTGGAATGCACTGGTGGCTGTCGGCGTGTTTGCCGCTTTATGGTTGCTGACTTTGCCGATCTGGCTGCTTGCTGGTCTGGGGGCGGTGTTTTCCGTGCTGCTGATGGCTTATTTGAATCAGCGGCTGTTTCGTTACGATGCGCTGGCAGAGCATGCCAGCCGTGCGGAATTTGCGGCCATACTCGAGCAGTCCGGCGGTAGCCTTTATGCCCTGGGCCTGATTCTGGCGTTGTTGCATTTTATACCTGTGATCAATTTGATCTCGCCGATCTATACCGGGCTGGCTTATATTCATTTCGGTCTGGCAAAGTTACGGCAATTACGCAATCAAACGGAAGGTAAAACAGATGAAACGATTGCTTAAACTTGCTTCGATGCTGATATTGCTGGCCGGCTTGGCAGGGTGCAACAGCAGCCTGTTAAAACCATCTACCGTCACCTTTACTGCTGCGGAGTTTCAGGCGGCGCTGGTCAAGAAATTCCCGGTTGAAAAACAATATCTGGGACTGGTCAAGTTGACGGTCAGCAATCCCCAAGTCAGCATGCGTCCTGCGATTAAGCATATCGCGTTGCAGTTCGACGCCGACATGGCTACCTTCGGCTCCAGTCGTGAATTCAAGGGCAAGCTCAATATCACTACTTCGCTGGCGTACGACGCAGCGACCAGAAGCATAGTATTGAAGGATCCGCAGCTGGAAAAAATGGATGTGGACGGCATGTCTGCCGATCGTACCCAGGAACTGGTTACCGTTGCCGGTATTCTGATTAATGAAACCTTGCAGGGGGCCAGTATCTATACCTTCAACCCCGACGATTTGCATTTTATCGGGATGAAGCTGGAGCCTGAAAGCATAGAAATCACCGATGATGGTGTGGTCGTGCATATCGCAAAATGACAGCAGGGCGGAGCATGATAATCAGGTATCAAATGTGGCTGCAGGTTGTCGTATTGTGGTTCCTCAGCGGGACTGCCTATGCGCTTGTATTCACGCCGCAAATGGTGGCCCCCAATGTGTATGCGTTCATCGGCGATACCGGGATGCGCACTTATGAAAACGAAGGCATGAATGCCAATGCCGGTTTTATTGTTACCGTGCAAGGTGTTGTGGTGGTGGACAGCGGTCCGAGTTATCTGGTGGCAAAGGCCATGCATCAGGCGATTAAACGGATTACGTCGCAACCGGTGAAATATGTGATCAACACCGGCGGCCAGGACCATCGTTGGTTGGGTAACGGCTACTTCAAAAAAATCGGTGCAGAAATTATCAGTAGCAATAAAGCGCGTGCAGATATGGAAGATCGCGGCACCGCGGAAATGGCAGCGCTGCAACCCGAGTTAAAGGACAGATTTGCAGGTACGCAAGCGAGTTATCCTACGCATCTGGTAAGTGGCTCGGAAACGCTGAAACTGGGCGACGAAGAGATACAGGTATTGTATTTCCATGGCGGACACACGCCGGGGGACAGTGTGGTCTGGTTGCCAACGCAACGTATCCTGTTTAGCGGAGATCTGGTTTTCGTCGATCGCTTGCTGGGCGTGTGGCCATTCAGCAATACCGCGAATTGGCTGGCTTCATTCACGGAAATCGAAAAACTCCAGCCGCTGCTGATCGTGCCGGGGCATGGGCAAGTGTGCGATCTTGCTCGCGCGCAACGCGATACCCGGGATTATCTGCGGCTATTACGCGACCATATGCGCAAGGCTATCGACAATGGCATCGATTTGCAGACCGCGGTCGATACGCTGGATCAAAGCGCTTACCGTCGTTTGCAAAATTTTCAGTTGTTAAGCGGCGGCAATGCCAATCGAACCTATCTGGAAATGGAGAGCGAGTAATTGGGGAAACTTTGGATATGGTCTTTTTTGTTGATGTTTCCTTTTAAATCCACTCATGCAGACGATGCTGATACGAGACAGAAAGTCATGCTGCCGGATATAGTTAAACGACATATGCTAGACGCCATGCACGATAATTTACTTGCTGTGCATGAAATTCAGGCGGCACTCGACAGCGGTGATCTGAATAAGGCTGGCGATATTGCTGAAACGCGCTTCGGTATGTCTTCTCTTGCGTCGCACAATGCCGCTCACATAGCCTCGTTAATGCCGCAAGCCATGCGCCAAATCGGTATCGAGATGCATGTGGCTGCCAGCCGCTTTGCCGCCAGTGCAAAGGAAGGGGATATGGTCCATGCCATGGATAGTTTCGCCGCCATTAATCAGCAATGTGCAGCTTGTCATGCAGCCTATCGACTCGATTGATCTGCTGTCCGCATAATTCGCGTTTCTTGTCCGGACGCCGATATTACTGTTAATCCTGTTTGCGGCTGCATAGTGATCGGGAACCAATTTGTCGCATATCAGTCATCTGTTCATAAATCAATGCCTGAAATTTCATGAGTTTCGTTGTCGGGGTAATATTTGATGGGTGAATATTATGACAATGGGAAATGTACTGAAGGATGGATTTGTGACGGTGGCGGCAGACAAGCTCGTTAATTGGACACGTACTGGTTCAATGTGGCCGATGTCGTTCGGTTTGGCCTGCTGTGCCGTGGAAATGATGCATGCGGCGGCATCGCGCTACGATATGGATCGTTTTGGCGTCATGTTTCGCGCCTCGCCGCGTCAATCCGATGTGATGATCGTATCCGGAACGCTATGCAATAAAATGGCACCTGCCTTACGCAAGATATACGACCAGATGCCTGAGCCGCGCTGGGTGATTTCCATGGGTTCGTGCGCGAACGGCGGCGGCTATTACCATTATTCATATTCTGTAGTGCGCGGTTGCGACCGGATCGTGCCAGTTGATATTTATGTGCCCGGTTGTCCGCCTACCGCCGAGCAACTGCTTTACGGTATTGTACAGTTACAGAATAAAATCAGGCGGACGCATACGATAGCTCGCTGACTGACCCCCGTTGTCAGTCAGCGGGCACGTTAACCAAAAAACGCTTTTACCTTATCCATGAACGATCTGGCTTTGGGACTATGGCGCGCATCGTCTGCCTGATTGATGGTTTCCAGTTCGCGCAGCAGTTCCTTTTGACGTTCGGTCAGACTGACCGGCGTTTCGACCATGACGTGACACATCAAATCGCCAGGTGCCTGGGTACGAACCCCTTGTATGCCTTTGCCGCGCAGGCGAAATACTTTGCCTGTCTGGGTTTCGGCCGGGATCTTGATTTTGGCGTGTCCGTCCAGCGTTGGTATCTCTATCTCGCCGCCCAAGGCTGCCGTGGTAAAGCTGATTGGCATTTCACAGTGCAAATCGTTATGGTCGCGTTCAAATACCGAATGCGGTTTGAGATGAATAACCACATACAAATCGCCGGTAGGCCCGCCGTTGACACCGGCTTCACCTTCGCCTGACAGGCGGATGCGGTCACCGTTATCGACACCGGCTGGTATGCGTACGGACAGTGTTTTATGACGTTTGACGCGGCCTGCGCCATGACATTCCGGGCAGGGCGTAGGCACTATCTTGCCAGTGCCGTGACATTTCGGACAGGTTTGCTGGATGGAGAAGAAACCTTGCTGCATGCGCACTTGTCCGTGGCCTCCGCACGTGGTGCAGGTGATGGGGTCGGTACCGGGCTTGGCGCCGGAACCGTGGCAGGTTTCGCATTCTTCCTGGGTCGGGATACGGATTTTGGTTTCGGTGCCGCGTGCAGCTTCTTCCAGTGTGATTTCCAGATTGTATTGCAGGTCTGCACCGCGATAAACGTTGGAACGGCTACGGCCACCGCCGAATATATCGCCGAATATGTCGCCAAACGCATCGGAGAAGCCGCCAGCACCGCCGCCCATACCTGCGCCTTGCTCAACACCGGCATGACCGTACTGGTCGTAAGCCGCGCGCTTGTGGCTATCGGTTAGTGTTTCGTAGGCTTCCTTGGCTTCCTTGAAATGCTCTTCGGCTTTGGGATTGTCGGGGTTGCGATCGGGATGATGCTTCATCGCCAGACGGCGGTAAGCTTTTTTCAGTTCCTCTTCGCTGGCATCGCGATTGACACCCAGCACTTCATAATAATCACGTTTAGACATGTTCTTGACCATTTAAAATGCCGTTATGCATTTGTTCGTGTTGCTGTGTTATTGAAAAAACGGGATTGGCTGCAAGGCCAACCCCGTTGATTATGGCGACAGAAATTATTTCTTGTCTTTGACTTCTTCAAACTCGGCATCGACCACGTCGTCATCCGCAGCTTTGGATGCACCACTGTCAGCAGCGCCGCCAGCGTTGGCCGATTCGGCGGCATACATCTGTTCAGCCAGTTTGTGCGACGCTTCGCTTAGTGCTTGCGATTTGGCATCAATAGCAGCCTTGTCGTTTTCCTTAAGCGCGGCTTCGGCTTCGGTAATAGCTGCCTCGATCTTGGCCTTGTCGTCTGCGCTGATCTTGTCACCGTATTCGGTCAGGGATTTCTTCACCGAGTGGATCAGATTATCGCATTGATTGCGCGCATCTACCAGTTCGCGGGCAATGCGGTCGTCTTCAGCGTGGGCTTCGGCATCCTTGACCATTTGATTGATTTCGGCTTCGGACAGACCGGAGCTGGCTTGAATCTTGATCTTGTTTTCCTTGCCGGTCGCCTTGTCCTTGGCGGAAACGTGCAAAATACCGTTGGCGTCGATATCGAAGGTCACTTCAATTTGCGGCATGCCGCGTGGTGCAGGCGGTATGTCGGACAGGTTGAACTGGCCCAGGCTCTTGTTGCCCGAAGCAATTTCGCGTTCGCCTTGCAGTACATGGATGGTCACTGCATTCTGATTGTCGTCGGCAGTCGAGAAAACCTGGCTGGCCTTGGTCGGAATGGTGGTGTTTTTCTGGATCAGCTTGGTCATCACGCCGCCCATGGTTTCGATACCCAGAGACAACGGGGTAACGTCCAGCAACAGCACGTCTTTCACCTCGCCCTGCAACACGCCGCCTTGGATCGAGGCGCCGACAGCAACAGCTTCGTCAGGGTTGACGTCGCGACGCGGTTCCTTGCCGAAGAATTCCTTAACTTTTTCCTGGACTTTAGGCATGCGCGTCATACCGCCGACCAGAATCACGTCGCTGATGTCGGATACGCTGACGCCGGCATCCTTGATCGCCAGTTTGCATGGCGCGATGGTGCGCTCGATCAGTTCTTCAACCAGGCTTTCGAATTTGGCACGGGTGATCTTGACTGCCAAGTGCTTGGGACCGGAAGCGTCAGCCGTAATGTAAGGCAGGTTTACTTCGGTTTGTTGTGCAGATGACAATTCGATCTTGGCTTTTTCGGCAGCTTCTTTCAGGCGTTGCAGCGCCAGCATGTCGTTGCGCAGGTCGATGCCTTGTTCCTTTTTGAATTCGTCAGCCAGATAATCGATCACGCGTTGATCGAAATCCTCACCGCCGAGGAAAGTATCGCCATTGGTGGACATGACTTCGAACTGGTGCTCGCCTTCGATTTCAGCGATGTCGATGATAGAAATATCGAATGTACCGCCACCCAGATCGTATACGGCGATTTTACGGTCGCCTTCTTTCTTGTCCATACCGAATGCCAATGCAGCAGCAGTAGGTTCATTGATAATGCGTTTGACTTCCAGACCGGCGATACGGCCTGCGTCCTTGGTGGCCTGACGCTGGCTGTCGTTGAAGTAGGCAGGTACAGTGATGACGGCTTCAGTCACCGGTTCGCCCAGGTAGTCTTCGGCAGTTTTCTTCATCTTCATCAGCACTTGTGCGGAGACTTCAGGAGCGGACATTTTCTTGCCGCGCACTTCCACCCATGCGTCGCCATTATCTGCCTTGACGATGCTATAGGGCATGAGGTTGATGTCTTTTTGTACTTCCTTTTCTTCGAAACGACGGCCGATCAGTCGTTTGACAGCAAACAGCGTGTTTTTCGGATTGGTTACCGCCTGCCGTTTTGCTGCAGCGCCTACCAGCACTTCACCATCTTCGGCATAAGCGATGATGGATGGTGTAGTACGCGCGCCTTCTGCGTTTTCAATGACCTTGGCAACGCCGTTTTCCATGACGGAAACACAAGAGTTGGTAGTGCCGAGGTCAATACCGATGATTTTTCCCATGATTGAATTCCTTTTGTTAGTAGTTGTGAATAATTAAGATGTTATCAATATGCAGCCTGATTCTGACATTTCAAGGTGCAGTTCGGTTATTTTGCTTTTGCTACCGTGACCAGCGCCGGGCGCACTATGCGGTCATGCAGCAGATATCCTTTTTGCAGTACGGCGACGACGGTATTGGCTTCAGCCTCGCTTTCCACCATGCTGATAGCCTGATGCTTGTGCGGGTCGAATTCTTCGTTAATCGGATTGATTTCGTTGATGTTGAACTTGTCGAAAGCGGATGACAATTGTTTTAACGTCAGCTCTACGCCGCTTTTCAGATTCTCTATGCTGGGGGATGGCGTATTCAGCGCGGCTTCGAGACTGTCCCTGACAGCGAGCAATTCGCCGGCGAAGCTTTCTATTGCGTATTTGTGTGCATTGGCAACGTCGATTTGTGCGCGTTTGCGGATGTTGTCGGCGTCGGCTTTGGCGCGTAGCCATGCATCGTGATGTTCCTGTGCCAGCAGTTCAGCCTGTTTGAGCGATTGCTCCATGCTCGGCATGCTCTCCATGTTTTCTGTTTCATTATCGGTTACATCCGGATTTTGATCCTGATTTTGATTTTCTGTTTGCATTACTGACTCCGTTGGTTGAACTTGCCATGAGATGGGGATCGCTGCGTGAATTTCAAGCGTGGCGACGAATAATTTTTGCGACAGCTTTATCTCCGGACAGAAAGACGTTAGACTAAGAGTTTGCTAAATTAAGAGTTGATTGTCCGAAATGAATGCTCAAGTCGCCCCCGTGCAAGCTGATGCGGTATCCATGCTGGATCTGGAGAAATTCAACGCCGCCGATCTGAACAAAACACCTTATGAATACATGGTGTTGCCTAATTTCGTCAAAGCCGATGCGCTGGCTTCTATCGTGCGCGACTTCCCCTCCATCAAGCAGGCCGGCAGCTTTCCGGCCAATACATTGAATTGCGGCCCGGCATTTGTCGAATTGATGCGCCAGTTGGAAAGCGATGCGTTCCGACACGCGGTAGAACAGAAATTCAACATCGATCTGACTGGTCGCCCGACCATGATTACCGTACGCGGTCACACTGACGAGACGGACGGACGCATCCATACCGACAGTAAAACAAAAATCATTACCATGCTGGTCTATTTCAACGAGGCGTGGGAGAAATCCGGCGGACGTCTGCGCATTTTGCGCTCAGGCACCGATTTGGAGGATTATGTGGCGGAAGTGGAGCCCGCTATCGGTACGCTGCTTGCGTTCAGGCGCAGCGACAATTCCTGGCATGGACACAAACCTTTTGTCGGCGAACGCAAGGCGCTGCAATTGAATTGGGTGCTTGACGAGCAGGTCAAGCGTCGCGAGCAAAAGCGTCACGGCGTATCCGCTTTTTTCAAAAAGCTGTTCGGCAACAAGGAATATACAGGTTAAGTCTGATGTCACGACGTGTTGCATGGATACTGTCAAATGACCTTGTCGGTATGGATAATCAATCGTTCGGTCTGGCTGAGGCTTTGGGACTGGATTGCGTAAAAAAACGTATTGTTCCTGCCGCACCCTGGAAATATCTGCCGCCCGGGCTATGGTTGTCGCCGCTTAAATTTCTGGGCGCTGGCAGCGATGATTTGCAGCCGCCCTGGCCAGATGTAGTGATAGGTACCGGCCGGCTCAGTGTTGCGGTATCGGTCGCTATCAAACGTGCCAGCGGCGGACGCACTCTGAATATCCGCATACAGCATCCGCAAATGAATTTGCGTCACTTCGATTTGATTGTCGCACCTCAGCACGACCACTGTAGCGGCGACAACGTGCTGGAAACCATCGGCGCGGTTAACCGTGTGACGCAGGCCAGACTGGATGATGCAGCGCAGAAGTTTGCGCCGCAATTCGCCGATTTGCCGCATCCCTTGATCGGCGTACTGCTTGGCGGTACCAATAAGCGCTACGTCATCGATGCGGCTTTTGCAAACGATCTGGCCGATAAACTGATCATGGCGCTGGACCGTCATGGCGGCAGTGTGCTGATTACCCCGTCGCGGCGCACCGATGCGGTTGTTGTGTCCGTATTGCGCGAACGATTGGCGCAACATTCGGCGGTGATTTGGGACGGCAGCGGCGAGAATCCGTATTTTGCCTATCTGGCGCTGGCCGATTATCTGGTGGTGACTGCTGATTCGGTCAATATGGCGTCGGAGGTCAGTTTTACCGGCAAACCGGTCTTTGTGGCCGGTTTGACGGGTGGTAAGGGGAAGTTCGAAGATTTTCACCGCAGTTTACAGGCCCGTGGTTGTACCCGCCCGTTTACGGGCGAGTTGGCGCACTGGCAATATCAGCCGCTAGATGAAACCCGTCGTGTGGCAAACGAAATCAAGCACAGGTTAGGATGGTAAGCATGTCATTAAAAATCGAAACGTTCAGCAATGCCAAGGGCGGTAACAGTTTTTTCAAAGCGCTGGGACACCCGCTTACGGTTGCCAAAGCGGCTGATTTGTACGCAAGATTGCGTGCTGCGGGCAAGGTGGCGATCTACGATCCGTTAGGCATGGCAGAAGGTCTGAACGAGTTTTATCCGCTGCACGATATCGATGTGGCCGCCGTTTGTGTGCAGCGCGTGGAAGATCTGAACAAAACGATATTGGGACATGCTGTTCAGCCGGTGACTGCATTGCCACAATGCGGGGCGAATATCGTACTGGTAACGGCATTCGATGCGGAGCGGCTGATGGATCATATCCGCCATCTGCTGCCGGCCGGCGTTAAATTGCTGAGCCTCGACGAACTGCGTTTGCCTGTGGATATGCTGACCAATCCCAAGCGCTATCTCGACCCTCTGAATTTTGCGACCAACTTCGGATTTTTGCGCGATGGCGGCGGGCAGCACATGCGTATCGCTACGTGCGATTACTGGTCGGGTTTGGGCGCGCCAAAAGTGCCGCAAGTCTGGTATTGCCTGTTTGACCAGTCCGGCACGGTGCTGGCGCAATGGCAGGACGCCATACCCGCTGCGGGTGCGAGTCTGATTATAGATAGCCGCGAACTGCGTCAACGCTTTAATCTGGGCGATTTTACCGCATCGCTGTTTATACATGTGCTGGGCGTGGCGCGGCACGATATCGTTAAATATGCGCTCGACGTGTACGGCGACGATGATACGGTGCTGTCCTGCACGCACGATGCGAACGCATGGCCGTCGGATTTGTTTGCCGGATTGCCGGCGCCGCAAGACGATGAAACCGTGGTGATGTGGATACAGAATAGCCATCCGGTGCCAATTCCAGCCCATGCTGTCGGGATTAACCTGATGGGCTCCGACGATATCCGCTACATCCCGACTGAAATCGCGCCATTTGCCAGTTATGCGTTGAACGTTGCCGATCTGTTCCCGGAAGTGCGCTGGCCGCAACAGCTGGAAGTGCAGGCGGGGCGATATTTCGTGCGTCCGCGCTATGAAGTGCATGTCAAAAACGGCCGCAGCCGTATCGCGCACGTCAATGTCGAGCGCAACGATCTGGTGGTTGACGCCAATATTCCGAATCTGTCGCAGCACATGGGCAAATCCTATATTCTGCCGGCTCCCATTATGCCGGTAGCGCAATGGCACAGCGTGATGCAGCCTAATCCCATGTCTACGGCACAGACCGACCTGCCCATTGCAGCGGTTTTTTACGATGCCAGCGGGGTCGAAGTGGCGCGTCATGCATTCGGCTGCCTGCAGCGCAGCGATAGCGTGGCGGTCGATATCAATGCCGTGCTGGCGGCGCAAAATGCCAGTTTGCCCAGCGGCAGCGGACACGTTGAACTGATTTACGATTTCAGCAACGGTGGCGGCGCCGACGGCTGGCTGCACGGATTGTTCCGTTACACTCAGCGCAGTAGCGGCCATATTGCCGAGACCAGCTTCGGCGGTCATATCTACAATACCGTGCTGACTTACAAGAACGAGCCGCAATCGTATGCCGCTGCCGCGCCGGGCTTGAGCACGCGTCTGTTCCTGCGTCTGGGCGATGCGCCGCTGGATACGTTCTGCCATCTGATTTATTCGGCATCGACGCCATGGCATGCGCATTCCGATACCAGTCTGGTGCTGTTTAATCGTATGGGCGAACAGATTGCGCAGACCAGAATCAGCATTCCTTGCAGCGGTTCTTTGCACTGGCGTTATAGCGAAGTGTTCGATGCGGCAACGCGGCAGCGTGCCGGGGACGGCGGTTATATCATCATACGCGACCTGACTTGTCGTTTGTTCGGCTACCACGGTACCGTCAACGGCGATACCGCATTCTGTATGGATCACATGTTCGGATTCTGATATGAGCGACCATTATTGCGACCTGACGCAGACTGCTGCCAGCCATCTGCAAACGGCAGTATTCTATGAAATCAAGGATATGCCGCGCGGTGAAATAGCCAGCATACTGTTTTCTGAAGATCCGGCAATAGTCTTGCACAGTCTGAATCTGCAGTTGCGCAACAATTTGCGCTGGGATATCAGTCGTACTGCCGCCGGGCATTGGCTGACCGTGATACATCGCGCGGAAGACGTGCCGCCGACGGATGTGCTCGATGCGCTGAAACGCGATCATAAACGGCTGGACGCGATGTTCTCGCAAGTGATACACCTCACCGACCAAAACCATCTGGTGCAGGCGCATGCGATTATGCGTGCCTTCGTCGAGGGCTTGCAGCGGCATCTTGCGGTGGAGCACGGCATACTCGCCAAAGCGATACGTACCCAGCCGAATGCGCTGGGTCAGGATCCGACTGCAGCGATGATGCAGGAACATAATGAAATACTGAATCAATCAATAATGATAGAATCCAGCTTTGAAGAAGATGATGCGTCTTCGAGCAGTATTTCGCCGTTGCTGGCCATTCTGGCAGGGTATTTATCCAAACACGAGTACCGTGAAGAATCCACCGTGTTCCCGATCTGGACCGGCGCGATCAATCAGGCGCCAGCCGACGCTCGTGCAGCCCTGTTTGCGCAGGTGCTGGCAACACTGGACGGTACTTTATAATTTTGATTGAACAACATGACTACATTTAAACAGCGTGCGCTTGATTATCATGAATTTCCCAAACCGGGCAAAATCTCGGTAGAGTCGTCCAAGCCTTGCGAAACGGCAGAAGATCTGGCATTGGCATACAGCCCTGGCGTGGCCGAGCCGGTACGCGCGATTGCCGAGGATCCGGAGAATGCTTACCGTTACACCAATAAAGGCAATCTGATCGCTGTGATCAGCGACGGCACGGCCATATTGGGGTTGGGCAATCTGGGGCCGCTGGCGTCGAAGCCGGTGATGGAAGGCAAGGGCATATTGTTCAAGCGGTTTGCCGGTATCGATGTATTTGATATCGAAATCAAGGCACCGAGCGTGCGCGATTTTATTGAGACGGTTGTCAATATTGCGCCTACCTTTGGCGGGATTAACCTTGAAGACATTGCCGCACCACATTGTTTTGAAATAGAAAAAGAATTATCGGAGCGCCTGGATATTCCCGTATTTCATGACGATCAGCACGGCACCGCAGTGATTATTTGCGCTGGGCTGATTAATGCGCTGCATGTTCAGGGCAAGCAACTGGCCGATGCCCGTATTGTCTGTCTGGGTGCCGGTGCTGCAGGTACGGCATCGCTGCGTCTGTTGCTGGCAATGGGGGCGGACAAATCAAAAATTCTGGTGGTGGATAAGGCGGGCGTATTGCATACCGGTATGCAGAATTTGCCGCCACATCATGCGTTTTTTGCCGCCGATACTGAAGCCAGGACGCTGGCTGACGCGATGCGCGGGGCCGATGCGTTTATCGGCGTTTCAGCCGGCAATCTGGTATCGCAGGATATGCTGAAAAGCATGGCGGACAAGCCTGTCGTATTCGCGCTGGCCAACCCCGATCCTGAAATCACCCCGGCAGATGCGCACGCCGCTCGCGATGACCTGATCATGGCTACCGGCCGTTCGGATTACCCAAATCAGGTAAATAACGTACTGGGTTTCCCTTTTATCTTTCGCGGTGCGCTGGATGCCCGCGCCAAACGCATTACGCAGGCAATGCAGGTTGCTGCCGTCCATGCCTTGGCAGAGTTGGCGCGCGAACCGGTACCGGCAGAAGTGCTGGCTATCTATAAGGTTGATTCGATGTCGTTTGGTAGGGAATATATCCTGCCCAAACCGTTTGATCCGCGTTTGATAGAGCGTATTCCTGCGGCTGTCGCAAAAGCAGTTTAGTACTGTGTTAGTCGGTTGTAGCGCAGGTTATGATGCCTGAGTGAAGTAAATGGTATCTGCTTGCCGTTTTGTCAGGATTCATGGCAGATTGGTCATGAATCCTGTACCGGTTGCAGCTGAAATTACTTTCCTGCGCCGCTTCCCATACCTCCCCCCATACCTCCACCGGGTCCCATACCACCGCCAGGACCCATGCCGCCGCCACCATTTTTAGGTCCCATGCCTTTGCCCATGGCTGGCGGCATGTCAGGCAGCGTGACGCCTTTTTCCTTGGCGCGCTCTTGCATTTGTTTGTGGTGCTCTTCGCGGTAGGCATTCCTTTCCTGCTGGGTTTTCAGGCTGCGCATCTTGTTGCGGTATTCGATACGTTCCTGATTGGTCATTAGCTGGCTGCCGTATATCGTCGGTTTCTGAGTTTGTGTTTTGACCGGCGTCTGGTCGTCGGCTGTTGCGATAGCCGGACTTAACGATATCAAGCTCGCGATAACAGTGAATGCGAAAGTACGTTTTATCATTATGCATTTCTCCTTATGCGTGATATGGGTTGTTTTACCCCAACCCGTTGGGCAGTGCTTAACCGTTGCGGTAAATTTATAAACAATACTCAATCTAGCATAAATTCCGCAAGATGTTAGTAAAGGATGTATGCATATTGGCAAGTATTGCGGATTGATGATCGTAAGCCGTCTGCAAAGTTGGCGGTAAGTGTTAGAATCGGCTACTCAGTATTAATCAAGACAACGCTATGTCACGGCAAATTTTTCTGGATACCGAAACGACGGGTCTCGATCCCAAACAAGGTCATCGCATTATCGAGGTGGCGGGGGTAGAGATGATTAATCGGCGCCCGACCGGCAAACATTTTCATCGCTATCTTAATCCCGAGCGTGAAATCGATGCCGGCGCTGTTGCCGTACACGGCTTGACGACGGAATTCTTGCAGGACAAGCCGCGTTTCTCCGATATTGTAGACGAGCTGCTGGAATTCATGAGCGGGGCCGAGCTGGTCATTCATAACGCCCCTTTCGACATCGGCTTCCTCAACAGCGAATTGGCATTGCTGAAGCGTTTGCCCATGTCCGAGTACTGTCCGGAAGTGCTGGATACCCTGAAGCTCGCCAAGGATTTGCATCCCGGGCAGAAGAATAATCTGGATGCGTTATGCCGTCGTTATGAAGTGGATAATGCCAACCGGACCTTGCACGGCGCGCTGCTGGATGCGGAATTGCTGGCTGCAGTATATCTGGGGATGACGCGCGGTCAGGAGAGCCTGATGATGGCGGTCGAGGTTGAGCAGGTTGTGCGGGCGCCGGTAGGCAGTGCGCAACATGCGGCTATACGGGTTATCGCAGCCGATGCTGACGAGCTGGCCGCACATGAGAATACGCTCGCTGCCATCCAGAAGGAGAGCCGCGGCGCATGCCTGTGGTTGGCGGCCAAGGATTAGCTGACTTCGAATCCTGCAGTTTCAATCGCCTGCTTGAGTGCTTCAATGCTGCTTTTTGTCGGATCGAATTCAACTTCGGCATTGGCATGCTCCAGCGAAACGTTTACTTTACCTACGCCCGGCAATGCACTTAATACGCGTGTTACGCTGTTGGTGCAGCCGCCGCAGGTCATGCCCGTTATGTTCAGAATAATGTGTTGCATGATGTATGTCCTCTTAGAGTTTGCCCAATAGCGGCAATACGCCGCCAAGATCGTTATAGTTTAATGCGTAACTGGCCTGTTGGCGAACGACAGGTTTGGCGTGGTAGGCGATGGAGACGCCGGCTTGTGCCATCATCAGCAGATCGTTGGCACCGTCGCCGATGGCAACCACCTGCTTTTGCGTCAGGCCCAGCTTGCTGCGCGTCTGATTGAGCCAGTCGGCTTTACCTTGCGCATCGAGGATGTCGCCCAATACCCGTCCCGTCAGTTTGCCGTCGATGATTTCCAGCGTATTCGATGCGCTGTAATCGAGGTTGAGTCGACTTTGCAGGCGATCTGTGAAGAAGGTGAAACCGCCGGATACCAGCAAGGTTTTGATGCCGCGTTGCTGCAATGCGGCGATCAGCGTTTCGGCACCCGGCGTCAGGCGCAGCCGTTCTTCATATACGCGCTCCAGCGCGCTGGCTTCCAGCCCGGCCAGCAGCGCGACGCGACGGGTGAGGCTCTCGGCAAACACGATTTCGCCGCGCATGGCCGATTCGGTAATCGCCGCAACTTCAGGTTTGATGCCTATCATGTCGGCGATTTCGTCTATGCATTCTATGGTGATCAATGTGGAATCCATATCCATCACCACTAGTTTGAAATCGTTGAGGTGGCGATGGAACGGAATGAAACCGTAATCCAGGCTGGCTTCGGCGCATAGTTCGGCAATGGTCGCTTCATTGCTGTTGTCGGCGTTAACCAGACAGAAGGCTTGCTGATTGATGGCTTCGATGGCGTCGACCGCACTAAGCTTGGCAATCTGCTTCAGCGTCTGGGTAGGGACATGAGGGCCTTGAATAATCAAATTGGTAAGCATGGGGGTTAACTCAGTTCTTTCAATAGGTTTCTGATGTTTTTAACGCGTTCGGCAAGATTGTTGCTCGCTATCGTTACACGCAATTTATCCGGTCCTGCCAGTTTGTAATGCCGACGCGTCTGGATCAGTTCTATCAGGCGCGCCGGATCGATTGGCGGTTTGGCTATGAATTGCAGGCTGATGGCGTCGCCGGATGCATCGAGTTTGGCTATCCCCAGCGGTTTTGCCAGGAGGCGTAGCCGATGCGACTCCAGCAGTGCCTGCGCGGGTTCGGGCAGCAAGCCGAAACGATCGACCAGTTCGGCATGGAGATCGTCCAGACTATCCTGGTCGCTGCAATTGGCCAGACGTTTGTACAGTACCAGACGCTCGTGTATATCGCCGCAATAGCTGTCGGGGAGCAGGGCGGGGGTGTGCAGATTGATCTCCGTGGTGACGCCCAGCGGTTGGTTCATGTCCGGCTCCAGGCCTTTTTTCAACGCGGCGACGGCATGGTTGAGCATATCGTTGTACATGCTGAAGCCGATCTCCTGCATGCTGCCGCTCTGTGAATCGCCCAGCACTTCGCCGGCGCCGCGTATTTCCAGATCGTGCATGGCCAGATGGAAGCCTGCGCCGAGGTCTTCCATCATCTGCAGTGCCTCCAGTCGCTTTTTGGCTGCCGGTGTGATGGCGTCCTCTTCCGGCGTCAGCAAATAGGCATAGGCCTGGTGATGTGAGCGTCCGACGCGGCCGCGCAGCTGATGCAATTGCGCCAGACCGAACTTGTCGGCACGGTTCATGATGATGGTATTGGCGGTGGGGATGTCGATACCGGTTTCGATGATGGTGGTGCACAGCAGCACATTGACCTGCTGCTGGTGGAAGTCGCGCATGACGTGTTCCAGCTCGCGCTCCGGCATTTGACCGTGAGCCACGCGGATGCGCGCTTCCGGCAGCAGCTTGGCGAGCTTGGCTTCCATGTTGTAAATGGTGTCGACTTCGTTATGCAGAAAATACACCTGCCCGCCGCGCTTGAGTTCGCGCAGCACCGCTTCGCGGATGACGCCGTCGGAGTAGCGCGAAACAAAGGTTTTGATTGACAGCCGTTTCTGCGGCGGCGTGGTAATCACCGAAAAATCGCGAATGCCTTCAAGCGACATGGCCAGCGTGCGCGGAATGGGTGTGGCGGTCAGCGTCAGCACATCGACTTCGGCGCGCAGCACTTTCATTTGTTCTTTCTGACGTACGCCGAAGCGATGCTCCTCGTCGATGATGACCAGGCCGAGGTTTTTGAAAATGACGTCTTTCTGCAATAGTTTGTGCGTGCCGATGACGATGTCGATCGTGCCTGCGGCCAGTCCCGCCAATGCCTGCGTCTGTTCCTTGGCAGAGCGGAACCGCGACAGTTCGGCAATGCGCACCGGCCAATCGGCAAAGCGGTCGGAAAAATTCTGGAAGTGCTGCTCCGCCAGCAAGGTGGTAGGCACCAGTACGGCAACCTGTCGGCCGTCCATCAGTGCAACAAATGCGGCGCGCAGCGCAACTTCTGTTTTGCCGAAACCGACATCGCCGCAAACCAGTCTATCCATAGGTCGGGCTACGCATAAATCATTGATGACGGCTTCAATCGCGCTGGCCTGATCGATGGTTTCCTCGAAGCCGAAACCTTCGACAAAGGCTTCGTAATCATGCTGTTTCAGGGTAAAGGCATGGCCTTGGCGCGCAGCGCGGCGGGCGTACAAATTGAGCAGCTCGGCAGCCGTATCGCGCGCCTGTTCCATGGCGCGGCGCTTGGCCTTTTCCCATTGACCGCTGCCCAATCTGGATAGGGTGACGGATTCAGCCGCCGCGCCGCTGTAACGGCCGATCAGATGCAATTGCGAGACGGGAACGTAAAGTTTGTCGTTGCCCGCGTATTCGAGCAGCAGGAATTCGGTTTCGCCTTCGCCCAGATCCATGCTCACCAGACCGAGATAACGGCCTATGCCGTGATCGGCATGTACCACCGGGTCGCCGACCTTGACCTCGGACAGGTCGCGCAACATGCCGTCAACTTGGCTGCGGCGCTGGGCTGTGCGATTACGGGTGCGGACAGTGGTGGCGTAGAGTTCGGATTCGGTAATGAAGGCTAGCGGCGGCGTGCTTTGCAGGATGAATCCGTGCGTCAGCGGGGCTACGCCTAGGCGCGGCACGGCAAGCTTATCCAGACACTGGGCATAGTCCTCGCACAGCTCAGGCCGGATGCCGTGCTCGTTAAAATATTGCGTCATGGTTTCGCGGCGGCCCAGACTTTCGGCGAGCAGCAAAACTTTCCCCTGAAAAGTGTCGAGAAAGGCCTTGATGCGATGCAGCGGGTCGTCGGCGCGGCGTTCTACGCTAAGGTCGGGCAGCGCGCGGGTAAGTCCGTCACTTGCGCTGCCCTGACTGATTTCCACGCGGCTATAGCGTTTCAGGTGACCGAACAGTGCATCCACCGCGAGAAATAGATCGGCGGGCGGCAATATAGGCCGCTGCGGGTCGCCGCGCATCAATTTGTAGCGGCTTTCGGTATCGCGCCAGAATTCGCCGGCAGCCGTTTCGATGTTGCCGTGCAGGCAAATGACGGCATTGTCCGGCACATAATCGAACAGGTTGGCAGTCTGTTCGAAGAACAGCGGCAGGTAATATTCTATGCCCGCCGGCGCCAGACCGTTGCTGACGTCCTTGTAGATCTGGCGCTTGGATGCATCGCCTTCGAAATGATCGCGGAAGTTCTGGCGAAATAGCGCCATGCCGGCTTCGTCCAGGGGAAATTCCCGCGCCGGCAGCAGGCGGATTTCCTTGACCGGATAGACGCTGCGCTGGGTATCGACGTCGAAGGTACGTATGCTTTCGATTTCGTCGTCGAACAGATCGATACGGTAGGGCAGTGCGCTGCCCATAGGGAACAGATCGAGCAACCCGCCGCGCACGCTGAATTCGCCGGGCGAGAGTACCTGACTGACGGCGGTATAGCCGCTACCCGTCATTTGACGGCGCAGTGCCTCGACATCCAGCTTTTGTCCCTGTTTCAGAAAAAAGGTATAAGCGCCGAGATAGGCTGGCGGGGTGAGGCGGTATAGGGCAGTCGTAATCGGGACGATGGCAACATCGCACTGGCTTTGCGAAATCTGATAAAGCGTCGCCAGCCGTTCCGAGATCAGATCCTGATGCGGCGAGAAATGATCGTAAGGCAGCGTTTCCCAGTCGGGCAGCAGGCTTACGGTCAGCTTGGGCGCGAACCAGCGGATTTCGTCGAGCAATCGTTGTGCATCCAGCGCATTGGCGGTGAGTACGACGACAGGTCGGGACGGTGCAGCGAGTTCGCTAATTGCCAGTGCGTCGGCCGAGCCTGTTAACGGTTCGATTTGAACGCGTTGACCGGAGGGCGGCAGAGGTTGATTGATAAGCATGAGCGCAGAAGCAGGCCTGTAAACCTGCTATTTTAACCCAGAAGCCTGACAGTTGTGGAATTGGTATGCGGAAGTGCGGGGTTGGTGACCGGACGAGATATTATCCCATCCGGTATATTGCTGCAGACTGCTTATTTAGGGCAGCTGGTTTCAGTTGAAGGTACTTTGCCGGCCAGTAACAGGAATTGCTCGAATGGCGTCATGACGCTCATGGCTTCCATTTTTGGGCCTTCGAATTGCAGGCGGCCGAACATCATGGCTTTCATCGGGCCGTATTCGCCTGCACCCATGTCATGCCATTTTTCCGTTGTGGCATACATCAGGTAATCCGCACCGGAATCGAGCTTGGCCATTTCGACCTTGCCGCCGTAGGTACACATGGCTTTGCCGTCCTTGTCGCTGATGCGCATTTCAACCTGCGGGCTGTCCTCGCAATCGCTGCGATACAGATGGATGACTTTATAGCCGCGACCCTTGTTGTTGGCTATCCATTTGCCGCCCAGACCATCGGTCAGTTTCGGATTCTTGTTGAATGCTTCGCAAGCTTGTGCAGCCCATTCGGCAGACATTAAAACGGGTGTTGCCGCTGCTGTTCCGGCGATCATCGATAGCATCAGACCGGAAATCAGGGTGAGGCCTTTTAAATGTTTGGTCATACAGTGAGTCTCCTAATTGATCGTTATTAATAATGATTTTTATATGTCAGTAATTTTTACTGCACGCAAAAAGTTACCTGCATAACAGGTTGCTGTCAAACATTAATATGGCAATTGTTTTGAATCAACAGGTTAACAGGATTTGCTGGTAGGCATCGGCAAACAGCTTGAGACCTTCCACTTGCAGTATTTCACCCACTTCGTCCGGGAAAATACCCAGATTTTCCAGCGCCAGATAATCGTTCTGGGCTTGATCTGCACCGATTTCCACAGTATTTGCCACCGTGCCGTGATCGCGGAATGCGTTGATCGTTACGTTTGGCGCAGTATTTACGGTTTCCGCGCCAATCAGATTGTCGATGTATTTCACATCCGAATAAGCGCTGTTCTTGGTGCCGGTGCTGGCCCATAGCAGGTATTGCGGGCGGCAGCCGACTTTGGCCAGATCGGCAAAATATTCGCCGTGGAACAGTTGTTTGTAACGCTGATAGGTTAGTTTGGCTACAGCCAATGCGGCACGGCCTTGCAAAGCCAGTGCCTGTTCGCTACCGATGGCAGCCAGTTTCGGGTCAATGTGAGAATCGACGCGCGACAGAAACAGGCTGGCGACTGCCTTGACATTGCGGCCATTGCCGCCTGCGGCAACAAATTTGCGCAATCCGCGGATATAGGCTTCCAGTACACGCAGCGTTTGCGTGATTGAAAACAGCAATGTGACATTGACTGATATGCCTTCGCTGGTCAGTCGTTCGAACGCGGCTACACCGGCAGCCGTACCGGGTACCTTGATCAGCACATTGGGGCGATCTACCGTCGCATGCAGACGCCGTGCCGTCGCTACCGTGGCATCGGTATCGTGGGACAGGCTGGGGGAGACTTCCAGGCTGACATAACCGTCATTGCCCAGTGTCTGATTGTAGGTGGGCAGCAGCAGGTCGCATGCGGCCTGGATATCGGGAATAACCAGCGCTTCATAACGTTTCTCGGCATCGTCTACAGTGGTCTTCAACCGCGCCATGTCAGCCTGATAATAGGGGCTGTCGGTTAATGCTTTTTGAAAAATGCTGGGATTGGACGTGATGCCGGAAATACCGTCTTCCTTGATAAGCCGGGCAAGTTCGCCGTCCTGAATCAGCGTGCGCGAGAGATTGTCCAGCCAGATCGATTGTCCATAGGTTTTGACTTTACTTAATGTGCTCATGTCTGCTCCTGATTCTTTAAATTATTTAAGGCAATGACGACTCCACGATTTCAATTCTAGACTGTATTTGTTGCAACAGGACTGGGTCGGCGGTGTTTTTTTGCTGGAGCAGCAAATAAGCCAGCAAAGGCCGGCGCCAGCCTTGAGTTGCAGCAGTATCTGCAGCGATCTGCAGCGTTTTCAGATTGTATTGCTTGCGTTCAACGGCGATGCCGCTGGCAACCAGGCGCGAGAGCGGGTCGTCGATCTGCTGCAGAGCGGTATTGATGTCGTCGGTCGATGCCGTTGTCTTGTTTGCAAACGTTGCATATTGTGACGGTAAGGCTGCGTTATTGGGCCCTTGCCATGTGCCGCGAATAAATCGGAAATAGGCCGCGTCTGCTGTTGTGGTGGCGGTTGCAGCCAGCTTGCTGTATTCGTCGCAGGGCGTCAGATCAAGGGCGGCGACTTGTACGCCGCATTTGACCAGTTCCAGATGCGCGACAGCGGCAATATCACCGCTGGCCGCGGTAGCCGCACGCGATTTGGCAAAGCTGGCCGCGGCTAATTTGCTACGGCCTTCCAGATAATACTGGGTATAGCGGGCTATGCCGGTCTGGGTGTCGATTTGCCAGTCGGGTACAGTTGGGCCGCCGCCGCAAGCTGTCAGTATACTGATCAGGATCAAGATATAGACGATTCTCATGGCAGTTTGACCTCGCCCGGTTTGCCTGCGGGCAGGAAGCGGTTGATTTTGGTGATGAGCTGGTTGGTCTTGCTGAGCGCTTCATCGACTTCAGAACGCAGCTGGCCCATGTCGTCAGTGCCTTCCTTCAGATTGGCGGTGAGTCCGTTGGCGTTAACCAGCAGCGTATCGACTTTTTTCAGACTGGCGCGGATGTCTTCCAGCATAGGCGGCAATTGCGCAACAGATTGGTTGGCATTGTCTATCAGCCCGCCCTTGTCGAAAACGGTGCGATCCAGTTTGCGCGACATCTCGTCCAGATTTGCAGTCAGTTCGCGGGTGTGCTGCAGGCTGTCCATCAATACTTGCGCGTTTTGTTCGCTGCCGAGCAAGCCTTGGGCAACGCCGTATTTGCCGGTCATTTTGTGCGTAATGGCTTGAGCATTGACCAGCGTGGCATTGATCTCGCCGTCGCGCCGCGTCATATAGGCCACGTTTTTGGCGACGGTGCCTAGTTGATCCAGTATGGCGTTGGCCTTGGCAGCCAGTGCAGGGATGTCGAGATCGCCGCTACCCTGATTGAGCGGGTATTCCTTGTCCGGACTGAGTAGTGGGCTGCTCAAATCGCTGACATCGGCGCGGATTTTGGCGGCGCCTACCAGCGGCTTGTCGAGCGAAAATTGGCTGTTTGCTCGGAGCCATTGGCTTTGCCGGCTTTCTACGCTGACGACGATGCGAGCCATGCCTTGCGGGGAGAGCGTAAGCGAACTGACTTTGCCGATGGCGATGCCGCGGAACACCAGCGGCATGCCGACGCTGATATTTTCTGCGTCGGGGGCGATCAATGTGTATTGCAGACTGTGCTCGAACCAGCCGCGCTCATAAAGCAGATAGATGAAAGAGAAGGCGCCGGTCAGTAGTGCGGCAAGGATAAACGCGCCGACTTTGAATTGTATGGATTTGTTCATTTTCGATACTCGTAAACGGGCCGGTTCCAGATGTAATCAACGACGCAGTGATCGCTGTATTCATGTTGCAGGCAAGTCAGCATGGCACGCAAAACCTCAGGGTAATGCACATCTGCAAGCATCAGGGCCGGGCGGTCTATCGCTATCAGCGCCCGGTGCAACATGATGGCGCGTGCCATTTTTACCGCGAAGCGCTGGGTCATGCTGAGATCTTCGTCGCGCTTCAAGGCTATGTCGCCATGCCCGGTGCAATCCAGCAGGGTTTGCGCTTGCTCGCTGGCCTGCTGCCAGGGCGTGGCATGGTGAAACTGGGCAATGAGCGCAATATTTTCCAGCGCCGTCAGGTTCACCCGCAACGGCATATCCGGCGAAACCAATGCGCATGCATATCCGCTTTCGCCAAGCAGGGTGCGGATTTGCGCCTTGCGTGCCGGTTCGTCGTCGCACCAGGTCACATGTATTTGAACGTCAATGATGCCACCTCGATCAATACGATTGCAAAAAAAACGCGCATCATGCCCTTGAGTACCGACACCGGCACCAGAAACAGGCGTTTGGGAATTTCCAGCCCGGTCTTGATCGGGATCAGGGTTACGCAAAGCCCGTATAGCACCGTTTTGGCGATCAGGCCGAAGACCAGTGTTAACGGTAACAATTGCGCCATGCTGTGCGTGTAATTGCCCAGATTACTCCAGTCCAGTCCGTAAATGACGAAAAACGCCACCAGCAGTGCGCTAAGCGCCGACAGGCCGGTCAGTGCCAGCACCGAGATGACGCCGCCCACCACGCGCGGCATGTATTCATAGCGGGCCGGATCGATTTGAGCGTGCTCGAAAGCGGTGATTTCGTTGTTGACGTGCATCAGGGCGATTTCGGTATTGATGGCGGCGCCGGAGCGCAAGGCGACGAACAGTACCGACAGCAGCGGCAGCAGCTCCATGAGCAGAAAGCCGACGATCAGCCCGGGGACGTATTCCGACAGGCCGAAATCGCGCGCGACGGAGACCATGATCTGTATCAAGACAACGCTGATAACCAGTGAGTAAATCAGAAATACAGGTAGCGCCTGGACGGCAGTGAAATAGATTTGCTTGGTGATGATCCAGCGCGTCGCGCTGTCGTAGGTGCGGGGAGTAAGCGCCACTTCCAGCAAATGGAATCCGAAGCGTAACAAGGCCATGAAAGCCGCCCCGCGTTTTAATACTGCATCGCCTAATTGTGCTATCCAAGCTGTCAATGCAGATTCCCTGTCAGTATTAATGATGATAAGTATCTATTGTGAGCGCGCAATGCGCAAGTCGGGGTAGAATAATTTATCTTTCCCAGCAGGAGACCATGATGTTCAATCGACGAATAAGCGTTGCGCTTTGCATGATGTTGTTTGGCAGCGCCGCGGCAGCGGCACAAAACGGCGTGTTAATCAAAAGTGAAACCATGCATGCCAAGCCGGCGAGCAGCAGCGCGATTGTCGGTAGCCTGGCTAAAGGCAGCACGGTGAATGTTATCGCCAAACAAAGCGGCTGGATACAGATCAGCAGCGGTAAAGCACAAGGCTGGGTAAGGATATTGTCGGTGCGCACATCGGCAGCTTATACCGGTAGTGCCGCGTCCGATATAGCCGGTGTGGCGCAAATGGCGACCGGAAAGCGTCAGCCCGGGCAGATCGTTGCGACGGCCGGTGTACGCGGCTTGAGCGAAGAGGATTTGAAAGCCGCGCATTTCAGCGAAGCAGGGATAAAAGAGTTGGCCGGATACAAGTTAAGCGCGGCATCCGCGCAGAGCTTTGCCCGGCAAGGGAAGCTGGTGAAGCAGTCTGTTGCCTATTTTCCCGATCCTAATGCCAATAACGAATGAGCGGGGATAAAGTCATGACGATGAAGATGATATTGATAGCGGTATTGGCAAGCGTGACGGCTGTGCCTGCGGCAAATGCATTCGATCTCAACGATCTGAATAATGTGATCAAGCAATTGCCTGCCAATGTGGTGAATCAGAATACGACAAATACCACAGATAAGGCCGGCAGCAATAATGCAGGCGATACGAAAATCGACCCGGCCACGGTATTGCTGGGTGCCTTGAAACAGAATTCGGTAGATGACGAAGTACAGATCGGGCGTCAGCTTGCCGGCAATCTGCTGGGCGCTTCGCCGCTGGTCAAGGATGCCAGGTTGCAACATTACGTGAATGAAGTCGGGCGCTGGGTAGCGCTGCAAAGCGAACGTCCCGATCTGCCCTGGCAGTTTGGCGTAATCGAAAGCAACGATATTAATGCGTTCTCTGCACCGGGCGGTTATGTATTTATAACCAAAGGCTTGTACAGAAAACTTAATAATGAATCTGAGCTTGCGGGCGTGCTGGGACACGAAATTGCCCACGTAGTACGCAAGCATCAGCTTAAAATCATGCAGCAAAGCCAGTTTATCGGTTTAGGTGCACAGGCGCTGGGGCGCGAGGTAAACGGACAGCAAACCATACAGAACCTGATTGGTAGCGGCGCCGAAATCATGTCGCGCAAACTGGACAAGAATGCCGAATTCGAAGCCGATCGCATGGGGCTGGTACTGGCTGCCCGTGCCGGTTACGACGCTTATGGGTTGCCTGCCGTGCTGGAAGAAATCGGTCACGTCGCGCCGGGCGACAGCAGTGTGGCATTGCTATTCAAGACGCATCCGGCACCCGACGTGCGTTTCAGCATGCTGAGCGAAGCGGTCGGCGACAGGCTGGATAATTTGCCGCCCGGTAAGGAGCTGGCAAACCGTTTTTATCACATCAAATAATCCGACCAATTTTCAGGAAAGACGCCATGTATTATGTAGTCACCGGTGCAGCAGGATTTATAGGCTCCAATATCGTCAAGGCGCTGAATGCGCGGGGCGTTACCGATATCATTGCCGTCGATAACCTTACCCGGGCCGATAAATTTCGCAATCTGGTCGATTGCGAGCTGGCCGATTACATAGATAAAACCGATTTTCTGCAACTGATGCACAAAAATGCGCTGGACGGCGCAATAGCCGCCATTTTTCATCATGGCGCCTGTACCGATGCGCAGGCTGACGACGGGCGCTATGTGATGGAAAACAATTACCGCTACTCCATGGATATGCTGGATTTTTGTCAGGAAAATCAGGCGGCATTTCTGTATGCATCGTCGGCCGAGGTTTACGGGGCGGGTGACGATTTTGCAGAATTGCGCCAGAACGAATCGCCGCTGAATATCAATGCCTATTCCAAATTTCTGTTCGATCAGGCCGTGCGCCGCATTTGGGACGACAGAACGGCGCAAATTGTCGGATTGCGCTATTTCGATGTATACGGGCAGGGCGAGCAACACAAGGCTGACGCAGCTTCATTCGTTTATCAGTATTTTTATCAGTTCATGACAACTGGCAAGGTCACCTTGTTCAAAGGTGCGGCAAGCACGGCAAATGGGGAACAGTGCCGGGATTTCGTGGCTGTCGATGACGTGGTGCAGGCGAATATGTGGTTCCTCGATCATCCTGCGGTATCCGGCATTTTCAATATCGGTACCGGGCGTGCGTTGAGCGCCAACGATGTTGCTGTCGCGGTGATCAACCAATGTCGCCAACTCGACGGCAAGACTGCATTGGAATTGGCCTGGCTGCAAGCGCAAGGCATGATCGAGTACGTCGATTTTCCTGCCAGGCGCCAGTCGTTTACCCGGGCGGATATCAGCGCGTTGCGGCAGGCAGGCTTTGACGCACCCATGATCGAAGCGGAACAAGGCATGGCAAGTTATGTCGATGCATTATATAAACAGTACAAGGCTTGATGATGCCCAACTATAAAACCCTGGAAGATTTTGTCGGCAATACGCCGCTGGTTAAACTCAAGCGTATGCCGGGACAAACCAGCAATACATTGTTGCTCAAGCTGGAAGGCAACAATCCAGCCGGATCGGTCAAGGATCGTCCAGCGCTGAATATGATCAAGCGGGCCGAAGCGCGCGGCGAGATACGCCCCGGAGATACCCTGATCGAAGCCACCAGCGGCAATACCGGTATTGCGCTGGCGATGGCGGCAACCATGCGCGGCTACAAAATGATACTGGTGATGCCCGAGCACATGAGCATAGAGCGGCGTCAGGTGATGCGGGCCTTCGGTGCGGAGATTGTGCTGACCAGCAAGGCCGGCAGCATGGAAGAAGCCATCGATGTGGCGAATAAAATGCAGCAAGCCGGGCAGGGCAAGATACTGGATCAATTCGGCAACGACGATAATCCGGCAGCGCATTTCGAGACGACCGGCCCGGAAATCTGGCGCGATACCGAAGGCACCGTGACGCATTTTGTCAGCAGCATGGGCACGACAGGCACGATTACCGGTACCGCGCATTACCTCAAGTCGCAGAATTCGGCAGTGCAAATCATCGGCGTGCAGCCGGAAGAGGGCGCGCAGATTCCCGGCATCCGCAAATGGCCGGAAGCCTATTTGCCTAAAATTTACGATAAACAGTGCGTGGATGAGATCCGGCTGGTAAGTCAGGCCGACGCTGAGGAAACCACGCGCCGGCTGGCGCGGGAAGAAGGCATCTTTGCCGGCATCTCCTCGGGCGGCGCGTTATTCGCAGCACTGGAACTGTCCAAACAAGTCAGCAATGCCACCATTGTTTCCATCGTCTGCGACCGCGGCGACCGCTATTTATCGACGGGCGTATTCCCGGCGTAATATGGTTGACGACGAGTTTTTCATGCGCGAAGCGCTAGCGCTGGCAAAAGAAGCCTGGCAAATGGGCGAAGTGCCGGTAGGCGCCGTGGTCGTGCACGAAGGCAAGATCATCGGGCGCGGTGCCAATGCGCCAATCTCGCGGCATGATCCTTCCGCCCATGCAGAAATGCTGGCGCTGCGCGATGCGGCGCAATATTTGAGCAACTATCGCCTGCCCGAAGTCAGCCTGTATGTCACACTGGAACCATGCGCCATGTGCTCAGGCGCGATCATGCACGCACGCGTTGCGCGGCTGGTGTTCGGTGCCGGCGACCCGAAAACCGGCGCGGCCGGCAGCGTGCTCAATCTGTTTGACGAACCCCGGCTCAATCATCACACCGCGATCCAGGGCGGCGTGCTGGCAGCCGAATGCGGCGCCATGCTGTCGGCATTCTTTGCCGAGCGTCGCGCCCAGCTCAAGAAAGCGAATATCGTATGAAACGTCGCATAGAGATCAGCATCCGCTTGCAACAGCTGTACCTGTTTGAGGATGACGACAACGGCGACCCGCAGTTGTTGCGGCAATATCCGGTATCCACCGCTGCCAACGGTCCCGGCGAGCAGACGGGCAGCTTTAAAACGCCGCGCGGTCGCCATGTTATCGGCAATAAATTGGGCGCAGATGCGCCGCTGTTCACGGTATTCAGCGCTCGCCAGTCCACCGGCGAAATCTGGAATCCTCAACTGACGGCGGCACACCCGGAGCGCGACTGGATATTGAGCCGCATCCTCTGGCTGGACGGGCGTGAACCCGGCAAAAACCAGGGCGGACAAGTCGATACCCATGCCCGCTATATCTACATTCACGGCACCAGCGAAGAGCATCTCATCGGCAAGCCGGTCTCGCACGGCTGCGTGCGCATGCGCAACGCCGATGTGGCGGAATTGTTCGAACTGGTGGAAGTGGGGACGCCGGTGAATATCAGCGACTGGTAAATCGCTTCAGCTCTTAAACGCCGCCTGCATGGCTGCTATCATGTAGCCGTGATCGAGCACTCCCGCGCTTTCGCGCAAGCTGTGCATCGCCCACATCGGGCAACCCACATCGACACTGGCTATCCCCAAACGCGACGCAATGATAGGCCCTATGGTGCTGCCGCAGCCGAGGTCGGTACGGTGCGTGTAATGCTGCACCGGCACGCCCGCAGCTTCGCACAGCGTCATGAAGCGCGCCGCAGTATCGGCATTGGTGGTGTAACGTTGGTTGGCGTTGGTTTTGATCACCGGGCCGCCATTGACCATTACCCTATGGCTGGGTTCGTAAGCATTGGGGAAATTGGGGTGGTAGGCATGCGCCATGTCAGCGCTGATAAAGAAGCTCTGCGCCAGCGCGCGGTGCCGCGACTCTTCATCCAGTCCCAAAGTCGCCGAAATGCGCTGAATCATATCCTGGGCAAAGCTGCCGCCCGCGCCGGTGGCGCTCTCGCTGCCGACTTCCTCATGGTCGAAAAACGCACAGATATTGGTCGCATCAGTAGTTTCGCATGCCAGCATGGCGGTCAACGCAGCATGGCATGAAGCCAGATTGTCGAGCTGGCTGTCGGCGATGAATTCCTGCTCCGCACCCCAGAAGCTGCCGCGCTGGGTGTCAAATACATTCAGCTCGTAGGTCAGAATATCGCTGGCATTCACCGCCAGCGCGCTTGCAATATGGCCGAGAAATTGTTCGCGCGCATCCTGCTTGTCGCCAGCCAACCCGAAGATCAGCGGCAGCTCGGTCTGTTTGTTCAGTTTCAGGCCCTGTTCATTGACCTCGCGGTTCATGTGGATCGCCAGATTGGGCAAGCGCACGAGCGGGGCGTCGAATTTCAGCAGGCGGGTGACAAAGCCATCCGCAGTGCGGATATTAACGCGGCCGGCCAGGCTCAGGTCGCGGTCGGTAAAGGTCGCCAGGATAGGCCCGCCGTACACTTCCACGCCCAGTCTGACCACGCCATCGCTGGCCTGGGCGGTATGCGTTTTCAGGCGCAGTCCCGGCGAATCGGTATGCGCACCTATCATGCGAAAACCGGCTTCAGTCAGACTGCGTTGTCCCAGATGAAACGCAATCACCGACGCGCCGCCGCGGACCACGAAATATCGTCCGCCCGCTGCCAGCGACCAGCGTTCGGCTTCTTTCAGCTCGCTGTAACCCTGTGCCAGCAGGCGCTGCACCACGCTTTGCACCGCATGCCACGGGCTGGGGCTGGCGTCGATAAAGTTGAGGAGGTCTTGCGCCTGAGCGCGGGTCTGGTCGGGAATGGTCATTGCGGTTGGCGATTATCAAAAGTATCGGTCGATGATAACGAGATTTAGCCTGCAAAGGCAAGAATAATGCACTGGTGAGGCGCTGGCTCGGCTTGTCGATTGTGTTACATGTAACGCTGCATTATGATGTTACATGTAACAAATTGAAAGGAGAACCTGATGAGGAAAAATGTGACTGAACGAGTACAAAAACACCGTGCCGGATTACGCGCGGCGGGCTTACGCCCAGTGCAGATTTGGGTGCCGGATACACGCCGCAGCGATTTTGCAGCGGAATGTCGTCGTCAGTCGCTAATGCTGCGCGACGACGCGCAAGAGACTGATGTGTTGGGCTGGCTTGAAGCGGCTGCAGATACCGAGGGGTGGGAATGAGGCGCGGCGATCTGGTCACAATTGCTTTGCAAGGCACCTATGGCAAACCAAGACCCGCGCTGATTATCCAATCCGATCTATTTGCCGAGCACCCATCCGTGACTATCTTGCCAGTGACGGGTGACTTGCGCGATACACCGTTATTTCGCATTTCGGTTGAACCAAATGAGACAAACGGACTGCGTAAGACATCCCAAATCATGGTAGATAAGGTGCAAACCGTTCCTCGTGAAAAAATCGGTGAGATATTCGGGCATATGGCAGAAGAAGACATGCTGGCAGTGAGCAGGGCGCTGGCGGTGTTTCTGGGTGTGGTTTGATCGAAGCAGTCATTCGTTCGTGGATGGCAGGTATCGTCGTTATAATTGATCCAGCGGGCTAGTCACACCGCGCCCGCCTTTGTTCAGTACATGCGTGTAAATCATTGTCGTAGCCACGTCTGCATGTCCCAGGAGCTCTTGTATGGTGCGAATATCGTAACCTGATTCCAGTAGATGTGTAGCAAATGAGTGGCGCAAAGTATGGGGCGTTGCCGGCTTGGGTATGCCAGTTTCCTGCACGGCTTTTTTCATCGCGCGTTGTAATAGTTTCTCATCAATATGGTGTCGCCGTTCCACGCCGCTACGCGGATCAACAGAAAAGCTGCCGGATGGAAAAATGTATTGCCAGCCCCATTCTTGAGGTGCGTTAGGATATTTGACCGCCAGTGCATCGGGCAAATAAACTGAAACCTTACCCATGCGCGCATCGTCGTCAAATAATACACGCCGTTGTACCAAATGCGCCTGCAGTAGGGGCGCAATAGAATCCGGCAGCATGGTGATGCGGTCTTTCGCTCCCTTGCCATCGCGGATTAAAATTTCAAGGCGTTCAAAATCCACATCTTTCACTCGCAGACGCACACATTCCATTAAACGCATGCCAGTACCGTATAGTAAATGTGCCATCAAACCATGTGCACCTTTTATCCGGGCGAGAATTGCCCTCACTTCTGTACGCGTCAATACCACCGGTAAACGCTGCGGCTGTTTGGCTCGTACCACGTCTTTTAACCAGGGAAGGTCCACCCCCAGTACATCCCGA
Organism: Sulfuriferula sp.; assembly: GCA_031291235.1. GTDB lineage: Bacteria > Pseudomonadota > Gammaproteobacteria > Burkholderiales > Sulfuriferulaceae > Sulfuriferula. The sequence goes on along the minus strand of JARLJL010000022.1, from coordinate 475,181 downwards.
TATAGAAACAGTATCGCAGACAACGCCTGGTTCTGGGTAGAGGATGAGACATGCCCCGATACCGCCAGATGAGTCAAAAATGATGCAACTTCCGTTGCACCCATTTCGCTCGGGTGGCGCTTGTTATGAAATAAAATGTAACGTTTTATCCACTGCACATATTGCGTTTCTGTACGGATGCTGTAATGCTTGACCCTAATGAGATTGCGTACCTGATCGAGTAGTTTTGGAGAGGTAAAAATAGGTGTGTTTGTATTTTCCAATATAGGTGCCTATCTAGCTTAATCAACGTAAAACAGAATTCATAAAAAATTATTGGTTTGTTATTTATATTATTGATAATAATTATTTTTTAAATATTTTCTGATCTAGTGTCTATGATATGTGGTCGTGAAATTTGTTGGGAGAATTCGTGTTATACACCGATTTTGAGAATTTAATATACACCGAATCGGTGTATATTTCACGTTAGACCTCTTATGCACGCGTACTCGTCTCTCCGCGAAGTTGTCCGTGGCGCAGGTGGAACCTTGGTGGAAGAACACTTGAACCCCGAGGCGTTTGGTTCTGCCTATGCCGTATTTGCCGGGCGCGGTCCGAGATTCCGCCTGGTGTGGGATGGAAAGGAGAGGCACGGTCTCCTTCAAGTGGAAAGCGCTCCCGGCCAATGGAAGGATCAAGGGCCTTTGGTTCGAGAACGGTTTGGTGGGAGTTTCAGTGAAATGCCTGCCTTCTTGGCTACGGTTGAACGCTTGGTTGCGGGAACCGAGGAGAGCTAGTGCGCAAACTTATCGGCTCTCTAGCTTCATCGCGCAGGCGCAACGCTTTCTTTGCGGCCGCCAGAGGTCTAACCCTGCGGTCAACACGGACGCTGCGCGATAAAGCCGCGCAGCGCCGGTTACCACCACGTTAGCCTTATGTACAAAATACACGGTACATTTATACAATGACCTGTTACATCGTTTCTTTTCAAGCAAAACAGCTTGCTGTTCGGCAGAGCTTACGGGAGCGTCTTAAGACGTACCCGAAGTACTGTCCGATTAATAACACCTGTTGGGCGATCGTCACGGACCAAAAAGCTGCTGAAATTCGCGACCACCTAAAAGAGGTGTTGGCTTCTGGAGATAGATTGTTCGTTATCCGCTCCGGGACTGAAGCAGCGTGGCGTAGTGCTATCAGTTCCAAACATAGCGAATGGCTGAAGAAGAACCTATAGCCATGGCCCAGAACAACAAACAACTTGACGACAGCACACCCCTTCGTGTGCGAAGGGGTAGAGTCGAATCGGTCGATCTCTATGAGATCAAGGACACTGAGCTTGACGCGCTGGAAAAAGGAACTCCAGCAGACCTACAGCTGAACTTCGCCATTTTTCTTCTATCGCTCGCATTCTCAGCAATCGCGTCTCTTGAAACAGCCACCTTTGCAAACCGGTCTATCGAAACTACGTTCATCATTATTGCCGTGGTAGGAATCTTGCTTGGCGCGTACCTCATGATTGCGTGGTGGCGAGCCAGAAGCGAGGTTAAGGAGTTGTGCAAGAAAATCCGTCAACGCATCCCACCTGATGTTCTGTCGCTTGAAGAGGAGGATGAAGGGGAGGATGAAGGGGGGGATGAAGGGGGGGATGAAGGGGGGGATGAACCCGCTTCCATGGCCGATAAAGCCGGTGGCGTCAATGACGGTCCTTCTCCAAAAGACTAACCCCTCATTCCACCGGACCTGCGCGAAAAGCCGCGCAGGTCCGGTGAATTCAGTCGTTAGGAAATCTCAGATACAGGTTTCTGAAAGTACTTACACATGACAATCCCACGAGTTTTTATTTCGTATTCACACGACTCGCAAGTCCACAAAAAATGGGTGATGGACTTCGCCATCAGGCTTAGAAACTCTGGTATCGATGCAATCCTAGATCAGTGGGAACTCCAGCCTGGAGACGACTTGACACACTTTATGGAGCAAAATTTGGCAGCTGCCAACAGAGTTCTAATGATTTGCACTGACAAGTATGTTGAAAAGGCAAATTCAGGAGTCGGTGGCGTTGGATATGAAAAAATGATCGTCACTTCAGACCTGTTAAAGTCAATTGACTCCAATAAGGTCATTCCGATCATCAGGCAAGCTGGCACAAGAAACGTACCCACTTTTCTCAAAACGAAGCTATTCGTCGATTTTTCCAAGGATGATGAAGCAGAATTCTCATTCGATGAACTAGTTCGAACTTTGGTGGGCTCTCCGCTTTTCAAAAAGCCCCCAATTGGGAATAATCCTTTCACGCCGCCACAAGAAACACCAGCCGAAAAATCCGCAGACGCTGTTCTCGAATTGATGACACTGATAATTCGAGACTTTGAGTCGCACACATTGGACTACATCTCCTACGATAAAATCGTTCGCAATTCGAAAGCGTCAAGGCTTCTGCTTGATATCACTATCAAAGAAGCCGTAGCTCTTGGGCTAGTTAAGCAAGACATTATTAAGAGCCTTTACCTAACCGACAAAGGAAGACATTACGCCTTCCAACACAAACTGGTTGGTTAAAAGTGCCTTACTTTCGGAGCCACATTCGCCTAACCCTGCGCTCAACCCGACCTGCGCAAAAAGCCGCGCAGGCGGGTTAGCTCCACGTTGGGCACATTACTCGCCGTACCGTTTTGAAATGCCGAAACGCACAATCGTGCGTCTCTCAGAGGTGGCCTCCTGAGACTGATGATGGCAGGCTTTATTCATGTAGTTATTGGCCCTACCAGCTTCTGGCTAGGATTTGTAATCACGGAAGTAATTGCTCGTCTATCTTCAACTCGAAAGGAGGGTTTGCTTATGGTCAAGAAGGCAGTTTGTGAGGTAATGGCATATGCAAAACGTATCATCAACCACGTCATCGTGTTTTGGGAGCGCCACCTCCCTTCCGGGCTTAGCCCGCTGATGAGCTTGTGAAAGCCAAGCGAAAAGGAAACTGAGAGACCATGTGCCCAACCCATCATTCGAGCGGACCTGCGCGAAAAGCCGCGCAGGCCGCTCAATTCAAACGTTAGGCATACCCCCATGAAGTTGATTGCGCAAATCGTTTTGGTCGCCTGCATTCATGTCGCTTTCCTCTTTACGGCATATGGCACTAAATTCTTTGGCCTCAACTTGCCTTCTGGTTTTTTGATGGCTCTCTGGCTTGGTGTTTCTTCGATTCTTGCGTTTGCTGCATATCTCTTGGTTCTTCTAAAAACAAAATGGTTAGCTTCGGCTTTATATCGAGAGGGGTTGTGGGTATTCTGCGCAGGTTTGGCTACGTTCGTTTCGCTTTACATTGGTGTATTCTTGGCTCTCAATACATATGGAGAGTAATCGTATGCATCAACGTCTGCCTAACCCTACGCTCAAGCGGGACGCCGCGAAGCGGCGCCCCTTAGCTCCACGTTAGCCCCCACATGAACATCCTGAACGTATTTCAGATTCTCCTATTTTCCTTGGGCTCTGTTGGCGTGGCGTTAGGGTTGTATTGGTACTATCGGCAACATTCACCCCTCGCAATTGCAATCGTCACTACGGCATCTGTGTTCGCCATGTTTCTTGGCAACATGCTGCCTTACCTCTGGTTAACAACTTCAGGCATTAGTGCTCCCGCACGAGTAGTCGAAGTTGATTGTCGGCAAGGTGAAAAGCACCATATTCGCTATCAGTTCTCGGTCGGCACCACTATCGTTAATGAGCTAGGCTCTGATGGATATGGCAATCCAACGTGCGAGGCAATAAAGGCGGGAGATTCAGGGCTTGTCACATATATTCCCAGTGAACCTAGTGTTCATGTTTGGGGAAATGCAAGTGAGTATCTTGGCGAACGCTTGGCTGGTTTATTATTGGTGCTTGTCTGCGTACCCATATTTTCCTATGCTGGGGTCCGAAAACGTGTGGGCTAACCCTACGCTCAAGTTCGCTCCCTTTGGTCGCTGGGACGCGCCTTTGGCGCGCCCCTTAGCTTCACGTTACGGCTTTTGAAAACAGGGTGCTAGCAATGCAGCATTGCCGCGATTGGCGCATCTTTGCTGGACCTGCCTTCATTATGAGGGGAAAGCTGATGAAGCACGCACGGTAATTGCGTTGGGTTTTATATCGTGTTTTGCTGAAAATTCACCGAGACACATAAGCCCGTGCCGTTTTTCGGGGTGTCAAATGCAATAACGGCGTCATGTAGTTCGGCAATTCGCTGCGCGATAGACAGCCCCAGCCCACTGCCAGTAGCACTAGTGCCTAAACCCCTGTAAAAGCGCTTGAACACGTGTTGGCGTTCCAATTCGGAAATACCAGGCCCGGAGTCGGATATGCGCAACAGAATATGGCTGTCCTGTTGCGCGATTTCTACGCTTACCTTGCCGTTTTGCGGGGTGTAGCGGATAGCGTTATCCACTAGGTTGCGCAGGAGCACGCCTAATGCGTCGCTGTCTCCGGCTACCTTGATCGGTGATCCAGGCACCAGGCTCAAATCTATGTCTTTGGCAATGGCTTCGGGTGCCAGTTGCCCCAATACGCTTACCGCCAGACTTTGCAGGTCGACCGGTTCACGTTTGACCAGACCTTGTTCCGGGTCCAGTCGCGCCAGAGTCAGCAGTTGTCCCACCAGATGGGTGGCGCGGTCAGTGCCCAGGACCAGTTGCTCCAGCGCGCGCTGACGGGTAGTGTCGTCAGTAGCGCGCTGGGCGACCTGTGCCTGGATTTTTAATGCAGCTAGTGGTGTACGTAGTTCATGGGCGGCATCAGCGGTAAACTGGCGTTCATGTTCGAATGCTTGTTGCAATCGCTCAAACAGACCATTCAACGCATCGGTCAGTGGCTGGATTTCTGCTGGAATGCTGGTGGTGTCCAGCGTGGTTAAATGCTGCGGTGCTCTTTGCGCGACATCGTGCGCTACCCGTTTCAGCGGAGACAGTCCCCGACCGATGCTGATCCAGATCAGGAAAGCCAACACTGGTAGAGCGAACAGCATGGGGTAGAGCAGTTGCAGTGCAATACCCTGTACCAGTTCGTTACGTACGTCGTGGCGTTCCCCCACTTGTATCTGCAATTCATGATGGGCATCCCAGCGCGAGAAAATGCGCCAGGGCTGGCCGTTAATATGGACATCGCTAAATCCGTCAGTGTTTGTGGATAAGGGCGATAAGGGCGCGCTGTCGGAGCGTAGCAGTAATTCGTTATCTCTATTCCATATCTGAAACGCAAGTTTTTTCTCGTATTTGTGGTACTGATCGTCGTACTCGATTTCAGTTTCTTCAGTGTCATGCGTTGTCTGGGCAAGCAGTACGCGCGCGGACTGCACCAGTTGTGCGTCAAACAGTTCGTCGATTTCGTGATGTGTGGTGATGTAGCTCATCACTGCAGTGATTGCCCAGAGCCCGACGACGGTCGCCATTATCAGTACCAGCAGGCGGCGGCGGATGGAGACGGATTTGGTTTCAATGTTCATGCGGCTTGTCTACCATGTAACCTACACCGCGCACTGTGCGGATTAAATCCGAACCGAGTTTTTTGCGCAGGTGGTGGATGTGGACTTCTATCGTATTGCTTTCCACTTCCTCGTTCCAGCCATAGAGCTGCTGCTCCAGTTGCTCGCGGGACAGCACGCGGCCGGCACTTTCGAGCAAGGTCTGCAACACTGCGAATTCGCGGGTGGATAATTCAACCGGCATACCGGATGCAGTGACGGCATGGGCGGCAGGGTCGAGTACGATATCGCCATGCCGGATTTGCGGCGTGGCGCGGCCGGTATTGCGGCGCAGCAGGGCGCGGATGCGTGCGGCCAGTTCGTCCAGGTCGAAGGGTTTGATGAGGTAGTCGTCCGCGCCGCTGTCCAGCCCCAGGACGCGATCCACTACGGTGTCGCGGGCGGTGAGGATGAGTACGGGCATGGTGTTACCGGCATGCCGCAACTGTTTGAGCAGATCCAGTCCAGCCAGCTTGGGCAGGCCCAGATCCAGTATCGTCAGCGCGTAGGGTTCCGTGCGGATGGCGAGCTGCGCTGCCGCGCCGTCCTGCACCCAGTCGACGGTAAAGCCTTCTTGAGTGAGTCCGGCGCGTACTCCGTCGCCCAGCATCGCATCGTCTTCAACCAGTAGTAAGCGCATTTGGATTCCGTTGGCGGTTTATCCGGGTAGATTACCAGCGTTAGCGCGGAATGCGTACATAGTCCTCGGAAAAATTACCCTTTTCCGCACCGCTGTGACAGGCGATGCAATTGGACTGACTGCCGATTTTCGGGCGTTTCCATACTGATGCACTGATCTCGTCATGCTTGTGCTGGAAATACGCGGTTTCTGTAATGCGCAACGGCGTGGCTTGCGCCGGGATCGAGCTGGCGATTTTTTCCGAGCGTCGCGAGCCGTTGTGGTCGGCACTATTGGCCACCAGAAACTGCAGTATCTCCTGCTGCGTCAGTTTGTCCAGGCTGGCATTCTCGCCGAAATGCTTATCCAGTCCGCCCATCAGCTTGCGCCAGGAGCGTTCTGGCAGCAGTCCTGGGTGATAGAGCATGTGGCAACTGGCGCATTCGGCCTGCCACTTGGGTTGGGTGACTGGGGCAAGAGAACGGCTGCCGCCGCCTTCGTGGTCGTCTGCCAGCAAATAACCGGTGGTAAAAATTGCGCCGAATAACAGGCCTGCTTGTAGTAGTTTGCGTGTAAACATGATCGCTCCTTGTTATTTAACCGAGAGTAGGTAAGCAATGAAATCGCTTTTTTCCTGCGCAGTGCAGGTGCGTTCCAGTACGTCCTGACAATTGCGACGGAACCACTTTTCCGTCTTCGCCGCATCGGTGAAGCGCTGCGTATTGGCGCTGGGCGCCATCGGCAGAATTTCCTTGTTGGCGCGGGTTTTGCCGGGCTGTCTCGGATTGGCAGTATGGCAAGTGGCGCAGCTGACGCTGGTGCCGTTGCCGAGCTGGTGGGTGGCGTGGAAAAACACGTCGCCTTTACTCGCCGACGGCGCCTTGTAGGCTGGGTTCTCCTGTTTGGCCTGCGCGGTGTAGCCTTGCAGTGCTTCGGCAGGGCTTGCCGCCTGCGCATTAGCGCTGAGTATTAACAAGATCAGCCAGAATGTTTTAGTCATGATGTTTCTCCTCGGTTGGTTGGATGCGATACTGGTAACCACTCACCATGGACTGTGCAGTGGGCGTTCTGTCTTTCCATTCATGCCAGATCAAGGCGGCGATATGTATGACCACAAAAGCGATAATCACGTTGTAGCCGAACTCATGGGGTTCCTTGAACAGGTCTTTGAGCCAGATGCTATCAGCCAGCCAGGGCGCAAGTGGGCCGATGCTGTGTTCAACGGCGGCCAAGGACAGTCCGGTAGCCGCCATCATCAGCAGCACGGCGTAAATCGTCAGATAGGCAGCGCTGGCCAGTGTGTCGTGACCAAAGCGCGGCATGCTACGCAGATTGAACGAGCGCAGTGCCTGCCACCAGTTTTTGGGGTGCCACATATCGGAAAATCGTGCGTGGGCGGGCCCGACAAAACCCCACACCAGTCGCGCGACCAGTCCTGTGACCAGGGCATAACCGCCGTAGATATGTATCAGCCACACGGTCTTTTCGCCGGGGCCGTGCTCGAATAATCCGGAGATCAACACGGTGATAATCATGAACAGAATCGCGATGCCGTTCCAGGCGTGGATCAGCCGCAATATACCGTCATATATTTTGCGGCGTTCATAGGTAATGGTTTCCATCTTCTTCCTCCTTTAACAAGGTGCTTGCTGGAGATGGAATCTACGCCCGCATTCTTAACGTATGCTTAACATTGGCGAGTATTGGCTGATGGATATGAGATAACCGTGCACTCGCTATACAACAGGACTTGATTAGGTATGCGAGCGTAGCGACATTTGTTGCAGGTAGCGGGGCGGTTACGTTGTGTGTCTGCAAAGTGGGTGCGATTCACCTCAACTCAACGCCGAGAAACGAGTGCCGAGGTTGAATCCAGCATTTCCGAGTGAGCCAATGCCTATTTACCGGATAGTTATGCATGCCGTATATCATCAGTCTGCCGTTTTGGTCCTTGATATTTTATTGGGTTCACGGCACGATGCGGCTTATGAGTTTACTTTTTCTAGAGTTTCGTTACGGTTAAAATCGCCAAGGATTTGCAGTATGTCGAAAGCAGTCAAAGTTGCGGCTATGCAAATGAATTGCGATCCTGGCAAGGTTGATCGTAACTTGGCACACGCAGAAAAATTAGTTGGTGACGCGGTAGAAAAGGAGCGAAGCTGGTTTTACTGCCCGAGTTGATGCCCAGCGGTTATATAGCAACAGAAGAAATATGGGATTTAGCGGAAACCATCAATGGCAATTCGGTCAAGTGGTTGTTAAGCACCGCCAAGCGTTTTGGTATTTATCTCTGTTTTAGTTTCCTGGAGGCGGAAGGCGAGGATTTCCAGCCCGGGGTCAGGCCTTATATTTGACATTCTAAGCTTTGTGTTTATGTGAAAAATAAGGCCTGACCTTCGCCTCCCGCCTCCGCTGTTGCCTAACCTTGCAATTAAACAGGGCTGGTCGTTATGCTGCTTCGATTGGGCTTGTGGTATTGTTTTGTTTTCTGAGTTTCGTTGTGTGTAGGGTGCAGTCAGCCCGCGCAAATCATCAAAGGAGCAGGAATGCCAAGTGTCTTAATCGAAGTGCGGCGGCAATACACGCAAGAGCAAGAAATCGCGCTCATGGAGGCTGTTCACATGGCTTTGCGCGAAGCATTCAAAATCGTCCCTGGTGATAAAAATGTTCGTCTCATCGTGCACGAGCCGCACCGCTTCGCATACCCGCCTGCTCGTGAGAAACCGGATTTTTATACGCACATCAGTATTGATGCATTTGCTGGTCGCTCACTTGATGCGAAGCGAAATTTGTATAGGGCCATCGTGAACAACCTGGAACCCTTCGGCATACCCAAAGACCACGTGAAAATTCTCCTCAGAGAAATTGCGAAAGAAAATTGGGGTATTCGTGGGGGGCAAGCAGGGTGTGATGTTGAACTGGGTTTCAAGGTTGAGGTGTAGTTTGCGCGCTTTACCTTTACGCTAGGCTTAATACAATTTCGGTGATGATAAACAAAGATCAAAACCCCGTTGGCTGGGCAATGTTGGTGTCCGAGCTTGAAGATGCAAGGGAGCATTTGAGTCAGCTTATTTCGGAAATTCAGCATGACACAGAATATGAAGAGGCTAATTTCCGTATAGATCCTGGCCATGTTTACGCTCATCTAAATCGTGCCTGGCATCGCAGGGACAAGGCTGAGGATATTTCTGAACCCGAGTGGGTTACCGCAAGTCAGTTCCCTCACGACTTGGACCCGACATAATGCGGCCTAATCACTGTCAGGTCTTTCACTATGAAACGAGTATTGTTTATTTGCAGTCAAAATCGCCTCAGAAGTCCGACTGCTGAGCAAATCTTCTCAACTTACCCCGGCATTGAGTGCTCATCTGCTGGTTTGAATCATGATGCTGAAAACCCTATAACGGCTGAGCTAGTTGAATGGGCCGATGTTATATTTGTAATGGAAAAGGTTCATCGTAATAAGTTATCATCAAAATTCAAGTCGAGTATGTTGAATAAGCGGGTGGTTTGCCTTGATATTCCAGATGACTATGAGTTTATGGATCCCGTTCTTGTACGGTTATTGAAATCCAAAGTATCGCGGTTTTTACCAAATACGTAGCCCTACCTTGGTATTCAAAAAGGACGCCGAAACGCGCGGCGCATCTTGATTTCACGTTAGGCCTACAACCCCCATTCTCACTGGAGACAACCGACATGTATATCCAAGTAAATTCAGACAAGAATATCTCTGGGCGCGAGGCACTGGTTCATAGTATCGAGGCAACTCTTAATCACGTTCTAGCGCGCTTCGCTGGTCATAATTACCAGACTGGAAGTGCATCTGAGTGACGAGAACAGCGCTTCGAAGCCCGGTGTCATTGACAAGCGATGCTTGCTTGAGGCGCGGCTCGCGGGGCGTGAGCCGACATCGGTAAGCGATGAGGCGCTCACAATTGAGCAAGCGGTACACGCGCTGCCCACAAGATGGTGAGCCTGCTGGAAAGTGAATTAGGCAAGCTCGACAATCACTAATCCGCAATAGCTTGGCCGGTCAGTCATAGGCCTGACAATTCGTGTAAGTCGACCCTGCAGCGGGGCGTATTAGCTCAGGTATTGAAGGTGATAAATCATGCGTCTCTGGTCGATACATCCCAAGTATCTTGATTCCCAAGGGTTGACCGCGCTGTGGCGGGAATCACTTCTGGCGCAGGCTGTTCTGCATGGGGAAACGCGTGGCTATCGTAACCATCCGCAGTTGGATCGTTTCAAAAATCATTCTGCGCCACTGACAGCGATTTCGCTGTATTTGAATGGCATTCATGCGGAGGCACAGGTGCGGGGGTATGCCTTTGATAAAAGCAAAATCAAGCCGGCCGGACAGGTAGTGTCGCTTACCGTTACTTCCGGCCAGATGGCGTACGAGTGGCAGCACCTTCTAACGAAATTGCAGGCGCGCAGCCCTGCGCTGCATGAGACCTGGCGAAATATAGCAGGGCCAGAACCTCATCCGGTGTTTAATGTATATCCAGGTGAGGTTGAATCATGGGAGCGTCTATGAGCACGCAGCCGAATTCGGCTACTATCTTTCTTCTCCCAGCGGCAATCCTTGGGGGGCATCAATATGAACCATCGCACTGGTGTTTTAACAATGTCAAATCTGTCAGTTGAGTGGGCTGGTCAAAAGGTGGCGCTTGTTTCATGGCTTGTGATAGGTTACATGGCCTGAACTGCGATCACTTTTCGTGTTCGGCGAGTCATTCACTTTTACGTGAGGCGCGTCTTTTTCATACGTATAGAGCGCCACTTATTGTCCTAAAGGAGCTTACATGTCAAATCTGGTTATCGAGGTTTTCGCAAATAGCGTGCACGAAACTACTGTAAAAATTCCTCTGCTTGTTCTGCAAATTGCCTCAAAGTTAATGCCCCGTCAGGCAATCGCCGCCATTGAAGCCAAAGGATTAAACGTTCAGGAAATAATCAATGCCGCCAAATCAGGCGAGGTGTCCGGCAATATTCTTGATATTACGGATCACAAAGACGATGCGCGTATTGTCATTTCAGTGGTTTAGCTCGCCCATCAGAATGAACGGGCTTTCATGAGATATAACTTAAGTAATTGGTCTATATGGCAAGCTTGATATTTGATCGGCAGCACGGCACGATATGACTTGCGAGTTCATTTTTTATCGCCCTGGATAGGTATCCCAATGAGTATCTCTGCATTCCCGATAACGCCACAGCCACCGTACTACGCAGTGATTTTTTCCTCTCTTAGAACTCCCGGGGATAACGGTTACGCTCAAATAGCCGAGCGCATGGTCGAGCTTGCATCCCGGCAACCCGGTTTCCTCGGCGTTGAGAGTGCTCGCGGTGAAGATGGCTTTGGTATTACGGTCTCATATTGGGCATCTGCGGAAGCTGTTGCCGACTGGAAAGCCAATCTGGAACATCTCGCCGCCCAGCAATCGGGAAAAACGGCATGGTACCAACACTACGAGGTTCGCGTGGCGAAAGTTGAACGCGCCTATGGCAAAATATCTGCTTAACAAGTTATTTCAGCGAATCTTGCATGATAGAGGGAAAACTGTTGGCATCCGATGTTAATTTCGCAGTGCGGGGGTTGGATTTGAGTGATATTCCGCATATCGTAGATTATTGGTTGAAATCTTCGCCTGAAGATTTGCTTCGTATGGGGGCGGATGCGTCGAAAATGCCGACTGCGGAGCAATTCGAGATGAGCCTTAAAAGTATGCTTGCACAAACGCAACAAGATGCCGAAGTTGCCTATTTAATCTGGTTGGTTAATGACATGCCTATCGGTTTTTCCAGTTTGAAAAACATTCGGTTCGGGGAGTGTGGCGAAATTCACCTTCATATGTGGGACTCTTCCTTTAGGAGGAAGGGATATGGTGCGATTCTCTTTTGCTTATCCACGCTGAATTTTTATAACGAATTTAAACTCAAAACTATCAAGTGTGAACCAAAGGCATCCAATCTCTTGCCTAACAAGATGTTTCATAACATTGGTTTTCCTCTTGTGAACACGCGCATGGGCGCGTCTTCCGAGTTAAGCCTCGTTTGCGAGCTAAATCAGTACGATATTACCTTGAATATTGCTATTCAGTATTTGCGGAACGTGGGATTAACTTTGTGTTAATAGCATGATGTGGCGCTGGTTTTCTATAGTAGGACAGGGTGCCAGATGCGATGTATCTCTAAAATATACTTATTTTAATTTTAACTCTGTCATCAATCGGGAGATAGCATGCAAAACGCTATGGTCACAACAGCGCTCACGTTACCGGGTTACAAGGTGGTACGTAGTCTCGGCGTCGTTCGCGGCATTACCGTCCGTTCGCGCTCCATTGTAGGAAATATTTTTGGCGGGCTGCAGACGATCTTCGGCGGCAATATCACCATCTATACCAATCTTTGCGAGCAGGCGCGTCTGGAGACTTATTTGCTGATGTGCCGTCATGCTGAACAGTTGGGCGCAAATGCGGTCATATCCATGCGTTATGATGCCACGGAGCTGATGGCGGGGCTTACCGAGGTGCTGTGCTACGGCACGGCGGTTGTGGTGGAGCCGGACGCCGGCGGTAACTAATAATCGAGGAACGGAAAAGATGAACGCAATGCAGCAACAAGCGCTAAGCAAGGTCCCCGAGGTAACGCTTGCTTTCTGGGTTATCAAGATTTTTGCCACCACGCTGGGCGAGACCGGCGGCGATGCCGTATCCATGTCGATGCAGCTCGGCTATCTCGTCAGTACAGGGATATTTGCGGCCATATTTATTGCCGCGGTGATTGCGCAAATTTCTGCAAAGAAATTTCATCCGGTCATTTACTGGACGACAATCATTGCGACCACCACAGTCGGCACTACCATGGCGGATTTCGCCGATCGTTCGCTGGGTATCGGCTATGCTGGCGGCACGGACATCCTGTTTACTTTGCTTATGGCATCGCTGCTGGTCTGGTATTACGCGCTGGGTTCGGTAGCGGTGGATACGGTAAGCTCGCCGAAATCCGAGATGTTTTACTGGGTTACCATCATGTTTTCCCAGACGCTCGGTACTGCACTGGGCGATTGGACTGCCGATACGGCAGGGCTCGGATATGAGGGCGGGGCGATATTGTTCGGCGCCATGCTGGCGGTGATTGCATTGATGTACTATCGAACCAGAATTTCGCATACGGTGCTTTTCTGGGCTGCATTCATCCTGACGCGGCCGCTCGGGGCGGTGGTCGGCGATTTTCTGGATAAGCCGGTCAGTCAGGGCGGGCTGGAGTTAAGCCGCTTTTCGGCATCGGCGACGCTGCTGTTACTGATCGTATCGGGTATTTACATTTTTTTGCGGAAAGCTGCGAAATAGGAGGCGTTTATATGTCTCGGCAATCCTTTCCTTTGTCACGGGTTTACGGCTTGCTTGAGCCGGGGCCTGTCGTGCTGCTCACGACGGCGCATAGCGGGCAGCGCAATGTCATGACTCTGTCGTGGCATACCATGATCGAATTTGAGCCGCCACTGGTGGGGCTCGTGCTCAGTAATCGCGATCATTCCTTCGGGATGTTGCAGGCATCGGGCGAATGCGTCATTAATATTCCCACAGTGGAGATTGCCGACAAGGTAGCGGGATGCGGCAATACCAGCGGTGCGGATACGGACAAGTTTGCGATGTTCGGCCTGACGCCCGAGCTCGCCGCGCAGGTTGCGGCGCCGTTGATCGGGGAGTGTTATGCCAATCTGGAATGCAGAATTCACGATACGGATATGGTGAACAAATACGGTCTGTTTGTCGTCAGGGTAGTGCAGGCATGGATAGATCCCGCAGTCGAAAATCCCCGCACTATTCATCATCTCGGTTACGGTAATTTCATGGTTGCCGGGGAGAGGATCAAACTGGATTCGAAGATGAAATAAGGGAGTAGCAGGAACCGTTGGCAACGAAAATAGGCGAAGCGTACTGCAGTAACCCGCAATGCAGGGAGCGTTGCTCCCTGTCAGGGCCGGATATGTTTGCTAACCGCGAGTACCGTAAATATAACTGCTCGTTGCTTCGTCGGCATGCAGGGGTTTGGGTTCCGCAGCAAGTCTTTGTGGTTCGTAGGCCGCTTTTTTGGCTGCAAGGGATTTGGCACCCAGCCAGCCTAAGTGACCTGAGAGCTGCAGCGAGTACATAATCAGGTCCTCATCCTCGGATTGATCTGCAATCTGCAGCATCTCTTTTGCATAGCTGCGGTCGGCAAGGAATTGATGGATATCCATTTTGATATCGAGACGCCGCTTTAACTGCAGCTTGAGACGGGTCATTAATTGTAATTGTACAAAGTCCGTATCCACTTGAGCACCTCACTAGGTTCTATTGGTCACAGTACTAATTCAGCAAAAACCATACCATATATATTATTATTTCGTTATATAGCAGACTGCTAATGTTTTGCCAAACTAATCAATGGTTTGTATGATATTTTGAATTTGGTTTGGCGTTGCCGGATTCTGGGCGATGACATAAAACGGGGCGAAATCATGAAGCGCAAGCCCAATTTTGTGCGGCCTCAAGCTTTAAGCCGCTTATAACGCCATGTGTCGGTGCGTTATAAGCGGCTTGCCGGGCTGTTCGGTTATTCGAGCCGTTCGCCGTGCAGGCTGATATCCAGCCCTTCCGCTTCCTGACTCTCGCTTACCCGCAGGCCTATAAATGCATCAACCAGCTTGAGGATGATATAAGTTACTACCGCATCGTAGACGATGGTAACGCCGACGCCGGTTGCCTGAATCAATAACTGGTCGGTGTTGCCTTCGAGTACGCCGGCGGTGCCGCCTATGGCCTTGACCGCGAATACCCCAGTCAGTAACGCCCCCACGATACCGCCGATGGCATGCACGCCGAATGCATCCAGCGAATCGTCGTAGCCGATGATGCGTTTCAGATAGACGGCTCCCCAGTAGCATGCGCTGCCTGCAGCCAGGCCGATAATCAGTGCGCCGGTAGGCGCGACGAAACCCGATGCCGGGGTAATGGCAACCAGCCCGGCCACTGCGCCCGAACAGATGCCCAGCAGGCTAGGCTTGCCTCGCCCCATCCACTCGACAAACATCCAGCTGAGCGCGGCTGTGGCAGTCGCGATCTGGGTGACAGCCATGGCCATGCCAGCGCGATCGCTGGCAGCACCTGCCGATCCGGCGTTGAAACCGAACCAGCCTACCCACAATAGCGAGGCGCCGATCATGGCCAGCACCAGATTGTGCGGCGGCATCGGCTCCGTGCCGTAACCGATGCGTTTACCGATGACCAGCGCAGCTACCAAACCGGCTATCCCGGCATTGGTGTGCACCACTGTGCCGCCGGCGTAATCGAGTACGCCGTCAGCGCCTAGCCAGCCGCCGGGTCCCCAGACCATGTGCGCAATCGGTGCATAGACGGCAAGCAACCAGGCAGCCATAAACACGATAAGCGCGGAAAATTTCATCCGGTCGGCGAATGCACCGACGATCAGGGCAGGCGTGATGATGGCGAATGTCATCTGGAATGTCATGTAAGTGCTTTCCGGTATGGTCGGTGCCAGCGGGTTCGCGCTGTCCAGCCCCATGTCTGCCAGCAGGACTCTGCTAAAACCGCCGATGAAGCTATTGCCTGGCGTAAATGCCAGACTGTAGCCGACTATCATCCACAGTACGGTCACCAGACAGGTGATGGCAAATACCTGCATCAGCGTAGCCAGCACATTTTTCTTGCGTACCATACCGCCGTAAAATAGCCCCAGGCCGGGGATGGTCATCATCAATACCAGCGCGGTCGATGTTAGCATCCAGGCATTGTCGCCGGAATTGATGAATGCCGATGGGGCGGGTGCCGCAGCTGGCGCAGCAGCGACCGGCGTTACCGGTGGCGTTGCTGTTGGGGCCGGAGCTGGCGGTGCTGCTTCGGGTGCCGGGGCGGTTGCATCCACAGGTGTGGGCGCTGGGGCGGTATCGTCGGCGATACTCGCGCCGGAGATACCGGTGATGCATAATATACTTAGCGCAATGAGCCATTTTTTCATATCGAAATTCCTTTAAAGTGCTTCCGGTCCGGACTCGCCGGTGCGTATGCGTACGGCTTGCTCCAGATTGAATTCAAAAATCTTGCCATCACCGATCTTGCCGGTGTAGGCAGATGTTTCTATGGTCTCGATTGCCTTGTCGAGAAGCTCGTCGGCGACAGCGGCTTCAAGTTTGACCTTGGGCAAAAAATCCACCGCGTATTCCGCGCCGCGATACAGTTCGGTGTGGCCTTTCTGTCGCCCGAAACCTTTGACCTCGGTAACCGTGATGCCTCGCACCCCGATAGCCGAGAGCGCTTCGCGGACTTCATCCAGTTTGAATGGATTAATAACGGCCGTAATGAGTTTCATAAATTCTCCTTGAATCAGACATGTCGGAAAAATTGTGTGCGGATAGGTCGGCTGGAATAAATTACGCAATAAAACGCGATCGCATTTCTGCATGGATTGCTAAGCAAGACCCATTCCATGGCGATAATCGGCGGAATGCCTGAGGAAACAGGGCTGGCGCAGTGGCAGCGTACCGAATAACGCTATTTTGGCGCAGTTCGTGCGCTAATTTTGTGCAATGCCATTGATTGCGTGATGCGGGCTTAACGCGGAATGGGGCCGGGCGCGCAGGCCTTGCCTGATTTTATTCGGGCAGCAGGAAACGAATAATGAGGGATAGGCAAACGGGGTTTGAAATGCTGTACAAGCGTTTGAATGCAGATGGGACGGTTAGGATTGCCGGTTTTGCAGGCCGACGTGTTCAATCGGCATGTCTGCCTGCATCAGGTGCGATTTATTGGCGTGATGCAAATACCGCGCAGCAGCTCGTTAATACCCACCTTGGATCGCGTTTTTTGGCTACGGCCGCCGCTGCGCGGCTTAACTTGCCGATGCGCATGTTAGCCTTCACCGAAAAACGCGATTTGCTGTGGTTAATTGAATATGTATCAAATTCCGCGTAACAGCTCGTTAATACCGACCTTGGATCGCGTTTTTTCGTCCACTTTTTTCACGATAACGGCGCAGTACAGGCTGTAGCTGCCGTCCTTGGAGGGCAGATTGCCGCTGACGACAACGGAGCCGGCAGGGACGCGACCGTACATGACTTCGCCGGTTTCACGGTCGTAGATTTTGGTGCTTTGGCCGATGTACACGCCCATGGAGATGACGACGTTGTCTTCGACAATGACGCCTTCGACCACTTCGGAACGGGCACCGATGAAGCAGTTGTCGCCGATGATGGTGGGGTTGGCCTGTACCGGCTCCAGCACGCCGCCGATGCCGACGCCGCCGGAGAGGTGAACGTTTTTGCCGATCTGTGCGCAGGAGCCGACTGTAGCCCAGGTGTCGACCATGGTGCCTTCGTCGACGTAAGCGCCGATGTTGATGTAGGAGGGCATCAGCACGACGTTTTTACCGATGAACGAGCCGCGGCGCGCTGCGGCGGGCGGTACCACGCGGAAGCCGCCTTCGCGGAAATCGCGGCTGTTGTAATCTGCGAACTTCGACGGTACCTTGTCGAAGTAATTGGTGAAGCCGCCCTTGATGAAGTAATTGTCTTCAAGACGGAATGACAGCAATACCGCTTTTTTCAACCATTGGTGGGTAACCCATTCGCCGTTTTCCTTGCTGGCGACGCGCAAGCGGCCTTTGTCCAGCTCTTCCAGTACGTGGGCGATAGCGTCCTTGAGTTTGGGCTCGGCATTGCGCGGATTGATGTCGGCGCGGCGTTCGAAAGCTTCTTCGATAAGTTGCTGAATTTCTGTCATTTTGTTTCCTTTTAAGGTTAACTGGTGTGGGTAATTAATTGCTGGATACGGGTTGCGGCTGCGATGCATTCGGCAAGCGGGGCAACCAGGGCAATGCGGATAAAACCTGCGCCGGGGTTGTTGCCGTCGAAGTCGCGGGCGAGGTAGGAGCCGGGGAGTACGGTAACGTGGTAATCCTGATAGAGTTGCTGCGTAAAGCGGGTGTCGTCGCCATCGGGGACGCGTACCCACAGGTAGAATGCGGCGTCGGGCATGGCTGCCGGCATGACGCTGTTGAGCATGGGTTGTACTGCAGCGAATTTCTCCGCATATAGCCGGCGGTTTTCTACGACGTGCGTTTCATCGTCCCATGCCGCAACGCTGGCCATTTGCACGCTGGGCGACATGGCCGAGCCGTGATAGGTGCGATAGAGCAGGAATTTGGCGATGACGGCAGCGTCGCCGGCGACAAAGCCCGAGCGCATGCCGGGGACGTTGGAGCGTTTGGACAGGCTGGAAAACACCACCAGGTTTTTATAATCCGCGCGGCCCAGCCGATGCGCTGCCTGCATGGCACCCAGCGGCGGGCTGGCTTCATCGAAATAGATTTCGGAATAGCATTCGTCGGCGGCGATGAGGAAGCCGTAACGATCGGACAAGGCAAACAGTTCGCGCCATTCATCCAATGTCATGACGCGGCCGGTGGGATTGCCGGGGGAACATACGTACACCAGTTGCGTGCGTTTCAGCATAGCTTCGGGGACGCTGGTAAAATCCATGCGGTAGCCGTTTTCAGGTACAGTCGGCAGATAATACGGCTGGGCGCCTGCCAGTAACGCGGCACCTTCGTAAATCTGGTAGAACGGATTGGGCGAAATGACGACAGGCTGTGCAAAGCAGGGGTCGATAACGGTCTGCGCGAAAGCGAATAAAGCTTCGCGGCTGCCATTGACCGGTAATATCTGTGTGTCAGCATCGGGTGCGGGAATGTTGTAGCGCCGCGCAATCCAGTTGGAGATGGCAAGCCGTAGCGCAGGTAGGCCTGCTGTGAGCGGATAGCTGGCCAGACCGTCGAGATTGGCGATCAGGGCATCTTTAATAAAACTCGGGGTAGCATGCTTGGGTTCGCCTATCGACAGATTGATTGCCGAGTATGCCGGCGATGGCGTAATGCCGGCGAAAAGTTCCCGTAATTTTTGAAACGGGTAAGGTTGTAAACGGTCAAGATACGGGTTCATAGCCCAAACGCATTGAGGAAAACCATTATTATAATGCAGTCGGATAACAAAAACGCAGTTCTGCCAATATTCGCCCTGTTAACCAGCGCTGTTTTCTGGGGAGCGATCTGGTATCCCTATCGCTGGCTGAACGAGATGGGCGTATCGGGCGTCATGTCTACATTCGTTACTTACGGCATGGCATTGATGGTAGGTTTTCCTTTCTATTACAGGCACTTGAAGTACATATCTAATGCAAAATGGATATGGCTGGCTATCGTCGTCAGTTCAGGTTGGACTAATACAGGCTACGTGCTGGCAGTGATACACGGCGAAATCATGCGTGTTTTGCTGTTGTTTTATCTGGCGCCGCTATGGACGGTATTATTTTCCCGCTGGATACTGGGCGAGAAATTGTGTCGCACCGGGTATCTGGTGATCGTATTGTCGTTGCTCGGGGCGATGGTGATGCTGTGGCAGGCGGGCGGGCGCTTGCCGCTACCGGCGAATGCTGCTGAATGGCTGGGTTTATCCGTAGGCATGAGCTTCGCTTTCACCAATGTGCTGATCAGGAAAGCCGACAATGTCAGCATCGAAGCGAAATCCATTGGCATCTGGATAGGCGGTACGCTGGCGCCATTGCCACTGTTGCTAATGCAGCCGTCGGCATTTTCGGCATTGGCCGGTTTGGCGTTGCCGATATGGGGGATTTTGTTTGTCATCGCGCTGGCAATGATAGGCATTACTTTGTGCATACAATACGGTCTGATGCGTGTTGCTGCCAATCGGGCTATCGTGATCCTGTTGTTCGAGCTGGTCGTGGCGGCTATTAGCGCTTATTTGCTGGCAGGGGAATCGCTGTCGGGCAGGGAATGGCTGGGCGCTGCGATGATCATGACAGCCAGTTTATTTTCCGCACATTTGGAGCATAAGGGGCAACAATGAGTTTGATTGTCGATATACACCATATTTCCTTGCTGGTCGCTGACCTGGCGCGTGCGCGAGATTTTTACGAAGGCATACTCGGGTTACAGGCTAATTCGGCGCGACCGGTCATGTCATTTGAGGGTGTCTGGTACGATATTGGCGCCGCGCAGATACATCTGATGCGCTTGCCCGACCCGGGAGCCGGGCTGGTACAGCCTGCACATGGCGGCCGGGATCGGCATGCGGCTTTCGTCGTTAACGACATGAATGAACTCCAGCTACGGTTAAAAGAAGCTGACATTTCGTTTACGCTTAGTCAGTCAGGGCGCAGTGCCTTATTCTGCCGCGACCCCGATGGCAACGCGCTTGAGTTTATATCTGTTTAGTCGAATGTATATTTTGATCGTAAGATTGTTGAAATCCTGTTGTCATAAATGGCCGATAGACTGGTATGGTTTTTAACCCAACCCAGAGGTCTTTCATGCAATTTCGTTTGAATATACTGACAGCATTGATAGTAGCAAGTTTGCCATTAGCCGGATGCGCTACGCATCAGGTTCAACCGGAACAGAAAGTCGCGCCGGTTGCCAAGGCTACCCAACCTGCACCCGTTACCAAACAAACCGCCTATATCGTTCCAACTGCAGCCGGCTGGCAAGTCATGCCACTGTTGACAGTGGGCGACACTGTTAATTTGAAGGCCGATGGCAAGCCTTATCAAATGGTCGGCGTTCCCGACGGCTTGGGTGCATATAGCGACAAGAACAATCTGGTCGTGCTCATGAATCACGAGCTGAAGTCGAACGAAGGCGTGGCTCGCGCTCATGGCGAGAACGGCGCTTTCGTATCGCAATGGGTATTCGACAAGAATTCGTTGAAGGCAATTAAGGGCGAAGATCTGATCAAGCAGCTGTTTACCTGGGATGCGTCTTCTTCCAGCTATGTCTACAATCGTACCAATCACTTCGACCGCTTGTGTTCTGCCGATTTGCCTGCCATGAGTGCGTTGTACAATGCAGCCAGCGGCAAAGGCTACCATGGCCGGATTTTCCTGAATGGCGAAGAGTCCACGCCTGAGGGACGCGTATTTGCTCATATTGCGACCGGCGATAATGCCGGCACCAGCTTCGAGCTGCCTGATCTGGGCAAATTCGCCATAGAAAATGTGCTGGCGCACCCAGCTACCGGCGATATGACGCTGGTGGCGATGAACAATGACCTGATGCCGGGTAATGTGTATTTCTACATCGGTCAAAAGCAGAAGAACGGCAGCGAGATTGAACAGGCCGGTTTGACGGGCGGCAAGCTGTACGGCGTGAAGACTGCCGATGCCATCGAAAATGCTGAGCAAGGCGTTATCGGCGCATTCGTGCTTGAACCCATGTTCGGCGACGGCAAGGCAGCAAACAAGTCTGGCTTGGATTTGATGGCAGATAGCCGCGAGCGCGGCGTGACGGCTTTCTCGCGTCCTGAAGACGGTTTGTGGGATGTAAAAAATCCTAACGTATATTATTTTGTTACGACTGACCGTTTCGACGGCAACAGCCGTTTGTACAAGATGACATTTAACCAGATTGCCAACCCTGCAGCAGGCGGCTTTATTGAGTCTGTGCTCAACAGCAAGGATATCGGCGCGCAGATGTTCGATAACGTCACCATGACTGCTGACGGCAAGATTTACATCCAGGAAGACCCGGGCAAGGAAGACCATCTGGCCGGCATCTGGGAATTCGATCCTGCTACGAAAAAGGCCGGCCGCATTTTCGTATCCGATCCCGAGCGCTTCATCGAAGGTCAGCCAGGTTTCCTGACCAAGGATGAAGAAAACTCCGGTGTACTGGATGTGACTGCGCTGGTTAAAGATGCTGTCTGGTTCGATGCCGGCAAGAAATACCTGCTGGGCACGACGCAAGCCCATTACAAGCTCGACGGCGAACTGGTACAAGGCGGCCAGCTGTATCTGATGAGCGGTCCTGCAGCACAGTAATTTGCAACTGAGTTGTAACATAAGAAGCCCCCGGCATGGTGACGTGCCGGGGGCTTTGTCGCTTTGGGCAGGATGTTCAGGCTAAAATCGACTAAGATTAACCGTCGTACTCGCAATCTTGCAACGCCAGACCGGGAATTTGCCATGATGAATGAGCCGTTCGATGAACCGTCCTTGACATTGCCGGGGCTGAAGTTCCCGGATCTGTTTACGCGGGAGGGGTTGTTGCAGCTGGATCGGGCATTTCTCGACAAGGTGCAGGCGCACGATGCCGAGATGCATGCGCGTTTGCTGCGTTACCGCGAAGATGAGCGCGAATTGACGGCGATCGAGACCAGCACCCTGCTGCTGGCTTGCGCCTCTGTGCTGGAAACCGTCGTAAGTCGGCTGTTTGATATCGAGCAGGCTGTCGCCGCGTCACGCGATCAGGTGCGCTCGCATGACGTCATCCTGAAATTCAAGAAACTGTTTGTGCAACGGCGCGCCCGTAAACGCTTGCTGGTCAGGGATGTAACGGCAAGCTTCGCCGAGTTGGACGCTTGGCTGATATCGGTATTACCGGCAGAGGATACGGATCGCGAGCTCGCAGTAGCACGTTATGCGCTCGATCTGCTGACTGACGAGGCCGGCAACGCCATAGCTATAGAGCAACTGACGCAATGGTGCATACTGGCTTTGACCGAGGCGCAGGCTGCCGCCGTTGTCGGCAGCTGGACCAGTTTCAAATTGCCGCAAGGCGTGGATCACCAGCATCTGGTGAATTTTCAGCCGCGAGCCGGGACGGTGTCGGTAGCCGCGATACCCGAGACATTGCGTCGCCGCGACGGCTTTAAACTGACCGACCGGCGCATGTCGGCATGTGCCGTACAGGGTGAGGTGAATTACTGCATCTATTGCCACGAGCATGAAGGCGATTTTTGCTCCAAGGGCTTTCCGGAAAAGAAAGGCGAACCTGAGCGCGGCTTTAAGCTGAATCCGCTGGGTGTGATGCTGACCGGATGTCCGCTGGAGGAAAAAATATCCGAGATGCATATGCTAAAGCGCGACGGCCTGAATATCGCGGCGCTTGCCATGGCGATGGTCGATAACCCCATGGTGCCGGCGACCGGCCATCGTATCTGCAACGATTGCATGAAAGCCTGTATTTACCAGAAGCAGTCGCCGGTCGATATTCCGCAGATCGAGACCCGCGTGCTCACGGACGTATTGCAGCTGCCCTGGGGTGTGGAGCTGTACGATTTGCTGACGCGCTGGAATCCGTTACGCGCTCGGCAGTATCTGCCAAAATCGTATAACGGCAAGAAAGTGCTGATCGCGGGCATGGGGCCTGCCGGTTTTACCATGGCGCATCATCTGACCATGGAAGGCTGCGCCGTGGTCGGCATCGACGGGCTTAAAATCGAACCGCTGCCGGATACACTACTGTACGGCGCGGTGCGTGATTACACCGCGCTTGAAGAACAGCTCGATACGCGCATCATGGCCGGATTCGGCGGCGTTGCCGAATACGGCATCACGGTGCGCTGGGACAAGAATTTTCTCAAGCTGATTTACCTGAGTCTGGCGCGGCGCAAGCTGTTTCAGGTATTCGGCGGCGTGCGTCTGGGCGGCACAGTGACGCTGGATGATGCTTGGGCGCTGGGTTTCGATCACGTCAGCATCGCAACCGGCGCCGGGTTGCCGCGCGTAGTGGCGATCGAGAATAGTCTGGCGCGCGGCATGCGTCAGGCTAACGATTTTCTGATGGCATTGCAGCTGACGGGCGCGGCCAAGGCCAGCAGTCTGGCCAATCTGCAAGTGCGCCTGCCTGCCGTAGTGATAGGCGGCGGCCTGACTGCGCTCGATACTGCCACCGAAGTGCAGGCTTATTATATCGCCCAGGTGGAGAAAACCTTGCTGCGCTATGAGCGACTGGCCTGCACTTTAGGCGAGGCGCGGGTACGCGAGCAGCTGGACGAAGAATCCATAGGCATACTGGAGGAATTCCTGGAGCATGGCACAGCGGTGCGTAATGAGCGTATCCGGGCTGCTGCAGCGCAGGAAATGCCGAATTTCGTTCCATTGCTGCATGCCTGGGGCGGCGTTACCGTTATTTATCGTCGCAGTATGAACGAATCGCCGGCTTATTTGCGCAATCACGAAGAGGTCAGCAAGGCGCTGGAAGAGGGAATTTATTATGCCGAAGGCATGCAGCCGGTAAAGGCGAATCTCGACCGGTTCTCGTACGTGGAATCGCTGACTTGTCGACGTTCCCGGTTGAATACGGAAGGCAAGTGGGAAGATAGCGGCGAATCGGTAAGTTTACCGGCGCGGGCCATCTTTACCGCAGCGGGCGCGGCACCGAATACGATATACGAGCGCGAGCATGCAGGTAGCTTTGTGATGCAGGGCGAACATTTCATGCCGTATACGGAGACGCCTGCAGGTTTGCAGGCAGTTCGGGTGGCGCAGAGCAATAAAGCCGAAAATACCGGCCCGTTTACTTCCTATGACCGTAACGATCGCCGCGTAAGTTTTATCGGTGATACGCATCCGGTGTTTCACGGCAGCGTGGTCAAGGCTATTGCTTCAAGCATGCGTACTTATCCCCGGATCATGGAGGTGCTCGGGCAGCAAGTTGCTGCCGACGACGATTATCCGGCGTTTCGTGAGCGCATGGAC
This sequence comes from Sulfuriferula sp., assembly GCA_031291235.1. Lineage (GTDB taxonomy): Bacteria > Pseudomonadota > Gammaproteobacteria > Burkholderiales > Sulfuriferulaceae > Sulfuriferula. The sequence goes on along the minus strand of JARLJL010000022.1, from coordinate 450,529 downwards.
GACATGTTGCAACCGCGTGTGGCCGATGTGCGACGTCACAGTCCCAGCGTGATCGAGGTCAGCATACGCGCACCGATGGCAGCCCGAAACTTCCGACCCGGTCAATTTTATCGTTTGCAAAACTACGAAAGCCTGAGCCGGATGGTGGAAGGCACGCGTTTGCAAACAGAAGGCATGGCGCTAACCGGTGCGAAAGTGGATGCCGATACCGGACTGATTTCGTTGATGATACTGGAAGCTGGCGCCAGCTCGAGGTTGTGTGCGACATTGCAGGTAAATACGCCAGTCGTGCTGATGGGGCCGACCGGGAAAGCGACCGAGCTGCCCGAAAATCAGACCATTTTGGTAACGGCCGGACGCCGCGGCGCGGCAGTGATGGGTACATTGGGGCCGGCATTGCGCGCGCGCGGCAATCGGGTATTGTATTTTGCCGGATTCCGTACCGCGGACGAGGTGTATCAGCAGGACAGACTTGAAGCTGCGGCCGATGCGGTGATCTGGTGTACGGCGAGCGGCTCTCCCATATCCGCCCGGCGTCCGCAGGATACCAGCCTGACCGGCGATTACATGAGCATGCTGCGCCGTTATGCCGATGGCGAATTTGCCGGCAGCCAATCCGGCCCCATGATTCCGTTATCCAGCGTGGATCGTGTGCTGGTCATCGGTAGCCGGGTATTGTTGCGCATGATGCAGGAGGCGATGCAGGGCGATATGCGCGACAGCTTTCGTAGTGATGTGACTGCGATCTGTTCCGTTCCCAGCCCTATGCAATGCATGCTGCAGGGGGTGTGCGCGCAGTGCCTGCAGTGGCATATTGATCCGGCTACCGGTTTGCGTACCCATGCGGTATTTTCGTGTGCAGGACAGGATCAGCCGTTGCAATGGGTCGATATGGATAACCTGGACGCGCGTCTGGCGCAGAACTCCATGGCGGAAAAGCTGACTAATATCTGGCTGGATTATTTATTGGTGAGAAGCGGGATCGATCATGTCTGAGTTGGCATGTCGTTAGATTAACGGCGTATCGAAACGGCCTTCCAGCGCCATTTCGCGAATGATGCGGATGGTGTCGATATCGGCTTCATGATAGGCGGATTTGCGAAACTCATCGTACATCGCATCCGCTGCGTTAGCGGCTTCGCACTTATCGTCTTCGTATAGGAATCGCACGAACAGTACGCCGTCCCCCAGCGTTTCCAGCGACATCTTCAGACTGGAGGCGCCAATTTCGCCCTGCGGCGGAACCAGGTAATGGATGTGCTGCAGCGGGGCAAAGATGACGGTGTCGCGCACAGTCAGTGTGCCGTAGTGCGATACGCGTGACACAGTGTTTTCTGTGGTTTCCAATATGTGGCATTCGTCGAGATGAGGCACGAATAGCTTGGGCGATTTGGCGCGCAGTATCAGGCCTTGCCACAAATGTTCTATGGGCAGGTGCGGGATATGGTGGTTTGCCGGATTGTTTATTTCAATGAGATGTTCGAATTTCATGGATACCGCCGTTATGAGAGCACAGCATTAAGTATGGTGAGACATACGGGGTAAACTGATTGTTTTGCAGGTGGCGGAGAGGGTGGGATTTGAACCCACGGTAGGTTTGCACCTACGCCTGATTTCGAGTCAGGTACATTCGACCACTCTGCCACCTCTCCGTAGCCCGCTATTGTATCGTTATCTGTTAAAAATTAGAAGTGCTTTTGAATGCTAGACAATTCTTCAAAACTCGGCGAGACTGGCATTTATGCGAATTTTATTATCTTTGCTTATTCTGCTGCTGGCGGGATGCGATATGCCGCATTTGCCTTCGTTCGCACCGCATCCGATACCGCCGCCGTCGCAATCGGGCGAACTGGTGGTGCTGACGCATAACGGGCCGACGACATATTTCGAGGGGGCCAATGGCCAGCCTAGCGGTTTCGAATACGATCTGGTGACCCTGTTCGCTCAGCAATACGGGTACAAGGTACGCTTTGTCGAGGCCGCGAATCTGCATGACATGTTTACCATGCTGTCGCAGCGTCAGGCGCATTTTGCCGCTGCTGGCATCAGTGCGCTGGATTCGCGCAAAAAGACGCTATCGTTTGGCCCGCCTTATTTATTGGTAAAACAGCAGGTTATCTATAATACCCAAGGTGTCAAACCGGTCGATTTTAACGGGCTCAAGGGTTTGCGTGTGGAAGCTGTGGCCGGCACCAGCCATGTCGAAACCTTGCGCAAGGTTGCCAAATCAGTCCCCGGTTTGCGCTGGACTGAAATGCAGGCGAAATGGGATGAGGAATCGCTTGATCGTTTGTCGCGCGGGGAAGTCGATGCTGTGCTGGCGGACTCTAATGAATTCGATATTGCGCGCAATTTTTACACTAATCTCGATGTGGCTTTTGAAGTACCGCAGACGGATCAGCTGGCCTGGGCATTTCCTAAAACGCCCGATCCAGCTTTGTTCGCGCAGGTTCAGGCGTTCTTCGGGAAAATTAGTCGCGACGGTACATTAAAGCAAATTATCGATCGTTATTACGGTCATGCCGACAGACTGGAAGATGCGGATGTGGCTGGCTTTCTGGATAAAATGCGAAATGTACTTCCTAAATTTCGTAAGTATTTTCAGGAGGCGCAAGCCGTGACCGGGATAGACTGGCGACTGATTGCAGCCATCGGATATCAGGAGTCGCACTGGAATCCTTTTGCGACTTCACCGACCGGGGTGCGCGGTTTAATGATGATGACGACGGATACTGCGGATACTATGAAAGTGGATGACCGGCTGGATCCGCGGCAGAGCATTCTGGGCGGTGCGAAATATCTGGCGTTGCTGGTAGATCAAATGCCGTTGAAAATTGTGGAGCCGGATCGAACGTGGATGGCGCTGGCAGCTTATAATCAGGGTCAAGGCCACCTGGAAGACGCGCGCGTCCTGGCGCAACGGCGCAATCTTAATCCTTCGGCCTGGTGCGATATCAAGCAGACCATGCCGCTGCTATCCAGTTCGGCGCATCATGCCACTGTGAAACACGGCTTTTGCCGGGGCGGCGAGGCAGTTGTTTTCGTTGAAAATATTCGCACTTATTACGATATTCTGCTGAAATACGAGCAACCTTATAAAGCCATGCTGATGTCGAAAAACGATTAGGTAATTTGCCGCAGCATAATAATAGTCCGCGTTATTTTGATACTGTCTGAAATTCTTTAAATCGAGTAATTATGCGTCATTCCGGTTCTGTTGGTGGTCCGCCGGGTACAGCCGATTGGCGTACCGTGCGCTTGTTGTTGCCTTATTTGTGGGAATATAAATGGCGCGTTTTTATCGCGCTGAGCTTTCTGATTGGCGCGAAGCTGGCAGTTGTTTCCATTCCTATCGTCCTGAAACACATCGTGGATACGCTTAATCAGCCGCATGCATTGTTGATAGTGCCGGTCGCGCTGCTGTCTGGTTACGGTCTGCTGCGGATGGCGAGCACGGTGTTTTCCGATTTGCGCGATATTGTGTTTGCCAAAGTCACGCAGCGTGCGATACGGCGCGTCGGCCTGGAGGTGTTCAGGCATTTGCACAGCCTGTCACTGCGTTTTCATCTGGAACGGCAGACCGGCGGCGTGTCGCGGGATATCGAGCGCGGCGCGCGCGGAATTTCGTCGCTGATACATTTAAGCCTGTTTTCGGTATTGCCGACGCTGATAGAAATCAGTCTGGTTGCCGGTATATTGTTTGCGAAATTCGATTGGGTTTATGCGGCGATTACGCTGACGGTGCTGGTGATTTATATCGCGTTGACGATCAGCATTACGGAATGGCGCACCAAGTTGCGCCGTCAAATGAACGAGATGGATTCGCAGGCCAACACCAAGGCAATAGACAGCCTGTTGAACTACGAAACCGTGAAATATTTCAGCAATGAGGAATTCGAGGCGCGGCGATACGACAGCAGTTTGCAAAATTGGGAGGCGGCAGCGGTAAAAAACCAGACTTCGCTAGGTATGCTGAATGCCGCTCAGGCCGCCATTATTGCGATAGGCGTGACGATCATGCTGATGCGTGCATCGGCCGGCGTGGTGGCCGGCAAGATGACTGTCGGCGATCTGGTCATGATTAATGCGTTTCTGATTCAGATGTTTATTCCGCTGAATTTTCTGGGTGTGATGTACCGGGAAATCAAGCAGTCGCTGACTGATATCGAGCGGTTGTTCAAGCTGCTAAACGTCAATCGCGAGGTCGCCGATGCGCCTGCTGCCAAGGTATTGCAGCTGCATGGCGGCACTGTGAAATTTGAACAGGTGCGTTTCGGCTACGACAGTAATCGCAGTATTCTGCAAGGCATCAGTTTCGATATTCCGGCAGGTCATAATGTGGCCGTGGTCGGTACCAGCGGGGCAGGCAAATCGACGCTGTCGCGATTGCTATACCGGTTCTATGAAGTCGGCGAGGGGCGCATTACGATAGACGGTCAGGATATCCGCGACGTGACCCAGTCCAGTCTGCGTGCCGCGATCGGGATCGTGCCGCAGGATACGGTTTTGTTTAACGACAGTATCTATTACAACATCGCGTATGGCCGCCCGACCGCCAGCCGCGAGGAAATCGTGGAAGCCGCGCGCGCCGCTCATATCCTGTACTTCATCGAATCTCTGCCTAACGGCTGGGATACTACCGTAGGGGAGCGCGGTCTGAAACTGTCGGGCGGCGAAAAGCAGCGTGTCGCTATTGCACGCACGATACTCAAAAATCCGGCTATTCTGATTCTGGATGAAGCAACCTCTGCACTGGATACGCAGACGGAAAAAATCATTCAGGCCGAATTGAAGGAAGTTGCCAAAACGCGTACCACATTGACTATTGCCCATAGGTTGTCGACGATAGTGGACGCGGATCAGATACTGGTGATGGAGCACGGCTTGATCGTCGAGCGCGGCAGTCATCGCGAATTGCTTGCAGCAGAAGGCGTGTACGCCAAATTATGGGCGATGCAGCAACAGGAACAGGAAGTTGAGCAGGAAAAGGAAGAGGTCGGGCTGTAACGTCAGACCGCTGGATTTTCCGTATATTTTAATTAACAGGAGCAATTTATGTCAGTCAGTGTGGAAACCCTTAATCAGCAATTCGCCATTCCGGATGTATTGCGTTTTGTCGAAGCTGCTGCCGGGATGCCGGTCATTGAAATCACCAGCGCAGACGCCAGTGCGCGTATTGCCGTGCAAGGCGCACAAGTGCTGGAGTGGCAGCCGACAGGGCAGCAGCCGGTATTATGGGTAAGCCGGGCCGCGGTGTATCAGGCCGGCAAGGGCGTGCGCGGCGGTGTGCCGGTATGCTGGCCGTGGTTCGGTGCAGGCGAGGCGGGCAAGCCTGCTCACGGTTTTGTGCGTACCCGCATGTGGCAGGTACGCGAAACCGGACAAAATGCCGAAGGCGTGTACGTTAAGCTGGGCATCTCCGACGATGCGGAGACCCGCGCAATATGGGATTACGCATTCGATCTGGAGTTGATCGTTACTGCCGGAAAAACGCTGTCGATGGAATTGGTGACGCACAATACCGGCGACAAGCCGTTTACCATTACCGATGCGCTGCACACTTATTTCCGTACTGGCGATATCACAAAAACCGAAGTGCTGGGGCTGGATAAGACCGCCTATCTCGATAAAGTGCTCGATTTCGGTCAGCATATGCAAGATGGTGCCGTGGTATTTACCGGCGAAACCGATCGTGTTTATCTCGATACGCAAGCGGAATGTGTGATTAACGACGGTGCCTTAATGCGCAAGATTCATGTGGCCAAGCGCGGTAGCAGTTCTACTGTGGTGTGGAATCCGTGGACTGAAAAAGAGAAGGGGTTTGCTGATATGGCAGTAGGGGAATATCGTGAAATGTTATGCGTGGAAACTTGCAACGCTGCAACCGATACCGTGATTGTCGAATCGGCTCAAAGTCACCATTTACTGGCACAGATCAGCACTGACGGATATTGATGCGGTGTGTAACAGTGTGGAATCTGGTGCGCCCGAGATGATCAATCGGAGCACTGGGTGGAGGTGATTCCAATAGGCTGAATGGACTTCACCCGCTTCAGTACATATTGTGATGTAGAGGCTAAATACGGGTAAAGTCTAGGTTGCTTTTTCCCAAATATTAATGAGTGTTGCGTGCCAGAAACAGGTATGCAGAGCGGTTGCCATAATGGCCTGTTATTCGGTCGTATCGGACGTTCTTAGTATTGGCAAAATGCGTCCGCCTGTGTCAAAAGCGGACGCTTGTGAATATCTTGCGGATTCAGCTAGTCTGTTGCATCGATCGGTTGAATCTGCACTCCAAAGTAGTCATTATATACGTAGACTGTTCAAATTTTCTGGACCACTTCTGTCAGGGCAAGATCATCAATTCTAATGCGTGAAAAACGTAATTGGCGACGAAACGAAAACTTACAAACATTTCCCCTATGTTATAGAGCACAAAAAAACTTATGGCATAAAATGCTCCGGGGTATTTGTTTTCGATTCTGAGCAAATAATTCGTGACCGGATTAAAAACATGCGATCGTGAAAACATACTGATTGTCAGTATCCCGATAAATGCGCCTGCTATCAGGTCCGTGGGATGATGCAAGCCGAAATATAATCGTGGCAGGCAAATGATGACGGTTGCATGAAATAGAGCCCACATGCCGACTTTCGGGGAAATTCGAAAAAGCGATGCAGCGAGCGCAAACGCCAGTACGGCATGATCGCTGGGAAATGAACTCCAGCTTCGTAATACCGGTTTTAAAGTAGTAACGAAATGCAATTCCGGCCTTACGAAAGGTCGGTCGCGAAATGGCAGCATCAAAGCCAAGGTTCGGCCTATCGCCAAGGCGGCGATACTGGCCAATAACGACTCTATCAGAATACGCCGATTGGATGCCTGTTTTAAGGTTTTTGCAAACCATAACCCGCATCCGGCCGCCAGCATGGGAACGAATTTGATGATATTTGCGGTGAGTACCCAGGCAATAGACTTGTCCAGTAACGGCCATCTGGTCATATATTGATTAATCCAGATAAGCGTCTGATCGTCCAGTCTGGATATTTCTGCGATCATGGCTAATGTCATATTTGGGTTTGCCTTCTCATTAAGATACGCGGATTTAAGTTTGAAGTGCAGCGCCATTATTTAATATTACCTGAGTCGATGGCGTGTAGCTACGTCCCTTCAAAACTCACGCATTTATTCATTATCGATTAATGACGTTGCCCTCATAACCACACTAAGCGGTCTGGAATCATCGTTAAGCCGCTGTATGTAACCCAGCCTGGCTTTCTGAAAGAACTCGCTATCCAGCCCCTTGTTGCGTTTCCATTCAGCGCGAAACAGCGCCATCAGCTTCCTCACCTGCGACCTCGCCCTAGAAACCCCCTGCGTTCCATATAAGTTATGCCATGCCTGTCGCGCCGGCTGCTATACCTCTGTACGGCAAGCGTGGATGATCCTAAGTCGCCATGCCTCTTATGTGGAGCCAGGTGCATCAGCCACTGATGACAAGCGACCTGTATTTAAGTAAATGATAGACGATGTAACCAAGAAACCAAGAAACCACAGCCTTTTGAAGTGATCATCGTCCATTCCTGCTCACGTTTCTTCCGTGAAAGGACTGAATGGGCATATGCTTGGGTTCAAGAAAATTGTTCAAGAATTAAATGAGCAGGGCTTGCTAATGCGGGGAGGCTTATGGCGGTTACACAAAGTTCATGACGCTTTCTCGGATCCGACATGTCGAGGTGAATACAGATACAACATGCGGGATTCCAAGAAACGCATACTGCGCCTTGAAAGTGCATGGGTGCGTTGTACAGTTGACGCTCTCATTGAAGAACAACTATTTGACGAAGTGAGACGTAAACGCGCATCACATGATCCAAAAAAATTACGTTAGGGAAATCTGTCCCCATGCGCGGACTTCTTCTATATTGCTTACAGGTTTAATTAAATGTAATTCATGCAATATATGGATGACACTGGCAATTGGCAAAAGCGGGCGTTATCGTTACTACAAGTGCGGACACAAATTGAGCATTTTACCCCCATGTTTGTGATACCCCTAACTAGCCCATGGAACGCATGGACCAACTCATTTTGCAACGGCTAGTAGAAAGATCGAGTCGCCTTGATGATCAAGGATTGACTTAAGCGTCAGAAAAAAATGCAGCGTACAGATGATAAAATCATTCAGGAGTTGACCAGATCATTGAAGGTGACGGATGATGGGCTGAATAATTTGTATGGCGCGATAGGAAATGGCATTATTGCGTTGGATTCCAGTCTGCAAGGTAGGATAAACCAATTAAAGGATACTAAGGAAAAGATAGTAACGGAAATGGCTTTATTGAAGCGAGATAAATCATCATTCCGTAAAGTATCGACCAAGCAGGTGGCTTATGCAATGCAACGGATGAAAGAAATGCTGCTGGATACTGAGTCAGAGTACGGGAACAGTCGTTGAATTTTCTGGTGGATGTCATCAGAGTTGATGGTAAATAGGCAACTATGCGAGGTAACTATGCGGCGTTTGGGCTTGCCGTTGATGGAATGAAAATGGGCACTCCAATTGGAGTGCCCATTTTCGTCAATAATTGGTGCCCCGAACACGAATCGAACGTGTGACCCTTCCCTTAGGAGGGGAATGCTCTATCCACTGAGCTACCGGGGCATGTACGTATTTTAGCTGATTATGCGCCGATCCATAAGCACTGGCAGCTAAATATGTCGATGCTGTGACTGTAGCAGGGATTGAGATCGGTCTGACCAGATTCGCTGGTGCGGACTTGGGCATGGCATTGATGGCTCAAACCGGAGGATATGTATGAAAATGCTGATTTTGCTGGGGATGATATTGTCATTGCTGACGATAATCTGGATGCGTGCCAGTCATGCTGCTGACGTGCCGTCCGTCGGACAATCGGCGCCGGATTTCGCCTTGACTGACCAGTACGGCAAGTTGCAGAAGCTGTCGGATTTTCACGGCAAATGGCTGGTATTGTATTTTTATCCGAAGGACGGGACGCCGCATTGTACAACTGAGGCCTGTCAGTTTCGCGACGATATTTTCAAGATCCGTGCATTGGGTGCCGAGGTGGTCGGCGTCAGCGTGGATGATCAGGATAGTCACGCCGAATTTGCGGCTAAACATGGTTTGCCTTTTCCGCTACTGGCAGACAAGGGCGGTTTGATGGCTGGCCGTTACGGCTCGATTACGGATTTGCTGGTCATAAAATTCGCCAAACGCAATACGTTCATTATCGACCCGCTCGGCAAGATAGCCAAAGTGTACGTGTCGGTTGATGCCGCGCGCAATCCGGCTCAGGTAGTTGTTGATCTGGCGGCGTTGCAGGCAGCTCATCGCTAGTTTGATCTGCCTGCCGGTCGATTTACTTTTGTTTCGATTTTTTCATGAACCACCAGGTGAACCAGATCATCATGCCTGCGGCGAAAACAACAGTGAACAGGCTCATCAAGCCAATGCGGGAAGTGAGTAGCAGTTGAAATAAAGTAGACATGGCATTTTCCTTTCTTTTCGGTTATTAGGATAAATATATCTCTTTATTGTTTTTTGTCAAGTGTGGATGCGATTTTTGTAGCGGTATCCGTTATTGATTGCGGTTAAGGTAAAATGACAAAGATGTTACCCTGGATGAAGACCGTTGAAGATTTCCCGCCTGTCGCACAGGCATTGGCTGCGCCCTCAGGGTTGCTGGCTGCCGGCGGGGAACTGTCTGCCGAATGGTTGATTGCAGCTTATAGTCGCGGCATATTTCCCTGGTTCAATGCGAATCAGCCGATCTTGTGGTGGAGCCCTGATCCGCGTATGGTTTTGTTTCCAAATGAGTTGCATACGCCGCATTCGCTGATGCGTACGCTACGTAAGCGCCATTATGAAATTCGCGTGGATACGGCTTTCAGTTTGGTAATGGACGGTTGTAGTCAATCGCGGGCAGGGCAGGATGGCACCTGGATCAGTGCCGAGATGATCGCTGCCTATACGGCATTACATCGCTTGGGCGTTGCCCACAGTATAGAAACATGGATAGACGGCAAACTGGCTGGCGGTTTGTACGGCGTGGCATTAGGTAGGGTGTTTTACGGCGAGTCGATGTTCACACGGGTAGCCGATGCGTCTAAAATCGCTTTTGTACATTTGGTGCGTCAACTGCAACGCTGGCAATTCAGCGTCATCGATTGTCAAATGAATACGGCGCACCTGGCCCGTTTCGGTGCAAGGGAGATACAGCGTGAGGAATTCATGCAGTTGCTGTCGGAAGGAGTGCAAGCGCGAAGCATGACAATGCCGTGGCAATTTGAGGATGATTTGATCGAATGACGCGATTGAATGACATGCCGCTGGCGCAGCTGCAGTTTTATCTGACCCAGCCTTATCCATGTAGCTATTTGACTGGGAATATTGCGCGCTCGCAAGTTGCCACGCCAGCTCATTTTGTCGATACGGCGGTGTATAGCGAACTGATACGTGCGGGTTTCCGGCGTAGTGGATTGTATACTTATCGGCCTCAATGTGATGGTTGTCAGCGGTGCATTCCGGTTCGTGTCGTTGTTGACGAGTTCATGCCGAATCGCACGCAACGACGAACGCTCAAGCGGAATGCTGCGTTAAAGATCAATGTGCATAAACCGTATTTCGATCCTGAGCATTTCCGGTTGTATCAGCGCTATCAGGCTGCCCGACATGCCGGCGGAGGCATGGATCACGATGATCAGGATCAGTACGCGCATTTTCTGGTGGCCAGCCATGTCGATACCTATCTGGTAACATTCAGCGAAGGCGAACAAACGCAGATGGTCAGCATTATCGATCGTGTCGCAGACGGGTTCTCTTCGGTGTATACCTTTTTCAATCCTGACTTGCCGGAGCGCAGTCTGGGCGTTTTTAATGTATTGTGGCAAATTGATCTGGCTCGCCAATTCGGCTTGCCCTACTTGTATCTGGGGTACTGGATAGACGGCAGTCGCAAAATGACATATAAGCAACAATATCAACCGTTACAAGGATTAATAGATGCAGATTGGCGAACCTGTAGCACGACGTAAACTGGAACCGCTGTGCGATAAAATCGGGCGGGAAAACGTAATGCGCGTGGTACACGATTTTTACGGGCGATTGCAGGCGGATGAAATGATGAGCCCGTTTTTTGCGGGCATGGGCGATTTCACCGAACACGAAGCATTGATTACAGATTACTGGTGGACTGTGCTGGGCGGCAAAATTGACGGTCCGCGTCCATTCGATATGCTCGGCCGACATCGCGCCCTGAACCTGAATATGGCGGCTTTCCGTCGCTGGTTGCAGGTGTTTGAACAAACGCTGCTGACGCATTTGTCGCCGGAGCTGGCGCAACGCTGGATGCAGATGGTCCAAGGCATCGCCGATACTATGCAGCGTCATTTACAATTACAGGAATAATCATGCGTCAATATCTGGATTTAATGCGGCATGTGCAGCAGCATGGCACGGTCAAATCGGATCGTACCGGTACGGGTACCGTATCGGTTTTCGGTTATCAGATGCGTTTCGATCTAAGCGAAGGCTTTCCGCTGGTGACTACCAAGAAATGTCATTTGCGCTCCATCATTCATGAATTATTGTGGTTTTTGCAAGGCGATACCAATATCCGCTATCTGAAGGAAAACGGGGTCAGCATCTGGGATGAGTGGGCCGATGAAAACGGTGAACTCGGGCCCGTTTACGGTAAACAATGGCGCAGCTGGCCTACTCCGGATGGCGGCCATATCGACCAGATTGCTCGGATACTGCATGATCTGAAGCACAATCCGGATTCCCGTCGCATTATCGTTTCCGCGTGGAACGTCGCTGAACTGGATAAAATGGCGCTGGCGCCCTGTCATGCGTTTTTTCAGTTTTACGTGGCGGACGGCAAGCTGAGTTGTCAACTTTATCAGCGCAGTGCCGATATATTCCTTGGCGTGCCATTTAATATTGCCAGTTATGCTTTGCTGACGATGATGGTGGCTCAGGTGACTGGGCTCAAGGTGGGCGATTTTGTGCATACGCTGGGTGACGCTCACTTGTATTCCAACCATATGGAACAGACGCGTGAGCAGCTCAGCCGTACTCCGCGGGCGTTGCCTGTTATGCGCATCAATCCGGAAGTGAAGGATTTGTTTAAATTTTCTTTTGATGATTTCGAATTGATCGGTTACGATCCATATCCCCCGATTAAGGCACCTGTTGCAGTGTGATGTATCTCGTTAACGTACTATAAAGATAACGAAACGTGAGATGACATGATGGATTTCGGAAAAAAACGTGCGCTTATCATTGATGACAGCCCCGCCATGTGTTCGTCATTGCGTAATACCTTGAGCAATTTTGGTATTACCCGGTGCGAAACGTCAAATAGTGCCAATGAGGCTGTGTTCCGTATTCGACAGCGCGAGTTCGATATTATTGTGTGCGATTACTGCCTGGGCGAGGGGAGCGACGGCCAGCAAATTCTGGAACAGTTGCGCAAGAGTGCACTCATAGCGCCTACAGTCGCATTCCTGATGGTAACGGCAGAGCGCGGATATGAAAAGGTAGTGTCGTGCGCCGAATTGGCGCCGGATGATTATCTGTTAAAACCGTTTACGGCAGAAACCATGCGTATACGGCTGGAGCGGGTATTTGAAAAAAAGGACGTTTTCGCGCCTATTTATGTATTGATTTCCGATGCCAAACCAGAAGAAGCGATAGCCGAATGCGATCGTATTTTAAACCTGAAAAGCAAATTTTCCATTGATCTGATCAAGCTGAAGGGGGAACTGCTTATCGCTTTGGGGCGACATGAAGATGCCCGTTTACTGTATGAGCAGATCATTGCTGCACGCGCCATTCCATGGGCGCGGATAGGGCTTGCCAAAACCTTAAGCATGGCAGGACAGGCAGCCGAGGCGATCGAGACACTGGAGCTGGCAATCGCCGATACGCCTGAGTATATGGAAGCTTACGATTTGCTGGCCCAGCAGCATGAATCTCTGGGTAATACCGAATTAGCCCAATCGATCCTGGAAAAGGCGGTAGAGATTTCTCCCAATACACTGTCTCGGCAAAGCATGGTAGGCGCGATGGCGTATCGTAACGGCGATCTGGAAAAGGCCAGAAAAGCATACGGCATCGTGGTGGATAAGGGAAAGTACTCGTTCTTCCGTTCCCATGCGGATTTTGTCAATTTGTCTCGTGTGTTGCTGGATGAAAGCAAATATGATGAAGCGCTCAACATTATAGCGGACGCAAAAAAATCCTTCGATAATACGCCCGAGCTTGAGTTAGCCGGTTCGGTCATGCAAAGTCTGATTTATCAAGGGGCAGGCAGGTATGCCGAGTCGCAAAAGGCGCTTGACAATGCGTTAGCGGTAAAAACTGCTCACGGATTGCACTTGTCTGATGAAATGTCCGTAGATATGGCCAAAAGCTGTTTTCTGAATAATAAGGAAGATGAAGCCAGAGGGCTGGTCAAGGATGTGATCAGCAATTTTTATGACGACGAGAAGGTGCAAAAACTGGTTCGCCAAATGCTGGAGAAAGTTGGGCGTGCCGACGAGAGCCAGAATTTGATCGAAAATAGTGTAAGCGATGTAATCAAACTCAATAATGAGGGCGTATTGCTTGCCAAGAGCGGCGACCTTGCCGGCGCGATCAGTCTGTTGGTGACCGCTTCGAAACGCATGCCCATGAATGTGCAGGTTGCATTGAATGCCGCGCATGCATTGATTGTAGATTGTGATCGCAATGGCTGGAATGACGATAACATGCAACTTGCCAGAAAACTGATCGAGGATCATGTCGGCAAACATGCGAATCTGGAAAAGCTCAAAAAAATACATGCCTTGTTTAAGGATGTCAGCCATAAATTTGGAGTGCGGGTCGCATGAATTCCAGCAATGTTAGCGCCATAGATCTGAAAACCCTGCTTGCTTTGAATATTCATGAGATCAAAAATCTGATGGCATTGCTCATGTTGCGATTGGATGCCATTAAATCGGAAAATATAGATGTCAGCGATTCACGCTTGCTGTGCCATCGTGTAAATGATTGCATGGAACGCATGCTGCTACTGTTCAATCTGCAGACGGAAAGATTGTCACCTAGCATCGAAGCGCATTCGCCAGGCGATTTTATTGAGGAGTTTGTACAGAATGCGATTGTTCTGGCTGCAGGTAAGATAACCATAGACATGGATGTCGAACAGGCTCCGGCGTACTGGTTTTTTGATCGCGATCTGGTTGAAATGGCAATGCTTAATGCAATGCACAACGCTCTGCGTTATGCCGGAAAACGTATTGTTATCCGTGCGACACTGGATAACGATGTGTTATTGCTGAGTGTAGAAGATGACGGTAACGGCTTTCCGCAGGTTATTCTGGAGAACCCGATTGGCACATTGTCGGAGCAGCATACCGACGGCATGGGTCTGGGATTGTTTCTTGCGGAAATAATTGCCAAAGCGCATGTAAATAAAGCACGTCAGGGCAAATTATTATTGCATAATAAAGATGCCGGCCATGGTGGCGTTTTTGCTTTGCAATTGCCTTGAATTTGCTCGGTTTTTAATAATATTTGATTTAATGGAAATTGATAACACGAAATGAATTTACACGAATATCAGGCCAAGCAGTTATTGCGCGAATTTAGTATCGACACGCCGCGAGGTATCGTCGTTGAAGATCCTGCGCATGCCGAATTGGCTGCGACAGGCTATCTGGGCGGCGAAGCATGGGTAGTTAAGGCGCAAATTCATGCCGGCGGTCGCGGCAAGGCTGGCGGCGTACGACTGGTCAAATCGCTGGAAGCGTTGCGTGAAGCCGCCTCGGCCTTGCTGGGATCGCATCTGGTAACTTATCAAAACGCACCTGAAGGTCAATGGGTAGGGCGGCTGCTGGTTGAGGAGACGCTGGATATTGCCCGCGAACTGTATTTGAGTTTGCTGGTTGACCGGGAAAGCGAGCGTATAGCGGTTGTCGCATCAAGTGCCGGCGGCATGGAAATTGAAGAAGTAGCGCAAACGCATCCCGATCAGATATTGCGCGAATATTGCGATCCTATTCTCGGTCTGCAGGAGTTCCAGTGCCGCAATCTGGCCTTCGGATTAGGCTTGTCCGGCAGTCATGTTGGCGATCTTACGCGCATGCTGCGTGCGCTGTACAAGCTTTTTGTAGAGTCGGACCTGAGCCTGCTGGAAATTAATCCGCTAGTGCTGACCCAAGGCGGACGCATGGTGGCGCTGGATTGCAAAATGGCGCTCGACGATAATGCGCTCGGGCGGCAAAAGAAATTTGCCGACATGCGCGACGATACGCAGATCGACAGCAAGGAAGTCGCTGCGCAGCAAGCCGGCTTGAATTATATAGCGCTTAACGGCACCATAGGTTGCATGGTAAACGGTGCAGGTCTGGCTATGGCAACTATGGATCTGATTAAGTTGCACGGCGGCGAACCCGCTAATTTTCTGGATGTGGGCGGCGGGGCAACGGCAGAAACAGTTGCCAAGGCATTCAAGATCATATTGTCAGACACTCAGGTAAAAGCCGTGCTGGTGAACATATTTGGCGGCATCATGCGTTGCGATATTATCGCCGAGGGTATTATTACTGCGGTGAAAGAAGTCGGTGTGACGGTTCCTGTTGTGGTGCGGCTGGAAGGTACCAACGTAGAGTTAGGCAAACAGAAGCTCGCTGCGAGCGGGCTGGATATTATTACTGCAGACGGTTTGACTGATGCGGCGCAACGCGCAGTGGCGGCAGTAAAAGGTACGAATTCATGAGCATACTTGTTAATAAAAATACCAAAGTCATTTGTCAGGGGTTTACCGGGAAACAAGGTACATTCCATTCCGAGCAAGCGGTCGCTTACGGTACCCGCATGGTGGGCGGCGTGACGCCGGGCAAAGGCGGCCAAACGCATCTGGATTTGCCGGTTTTTAATACGGTGCGCGATGCCGTGCATCAAACCGGCGCCAATGCGAGCGTAATTTATGTGCCGGCCAATTATGCCGCCGATTCGATCATGGAAGCTGCGGATGCGGGTATTGCGTTAATCGTGTGTATCACGGAAGGCATTCCGGTACTGGATATGCTGAATGTGAAGGCTGCCTTGCGTGCCAATGGCGCCAAACTGATCGGCCCCAATTGCCCTGGCGTGATTACGCCGGATGAATGCAAGATCGGTATCATGCCGGGCTTTATTCATCAGCGCGGTAAGGTCGGCATTGTGTCGCGTTCCGGTACCCTGACTTACGAAGCCGTGCATCAGACAACCAGCCTGGGGCTGGGGCAAACCACTTGCGTCGGTATTGGCGGGGATCCGATCAAGGGGCTCGACTTTATCGACTGTCTGGCAATGTTTGAGGCCGATGCCGAAACCGAAGCGATTATTATGGTCGGCGAGATCGGCGGTACACGCGAGGAAGAGGCGGCCGACTACATCCAGCGGCATATCACCAAACCGGTTGCCGCTTATATTGCAGGACAAACAGCCCCCAAGGGTAAGCGTATGGGGCATGCCGGCGCTATTATTGCAGGCGGTAGCGGAACGGCTGCTGCCAAGATTCGAGCCTTGAGCGATGCGGGTGTTGTCGTCGCTGCCTCTCCGGCAGAAATGGGGCTGGCCGTGCAACAGGCGATGCAGCGATGAAAATTGCCCTGGCGCAAATTAACGCTATCGTTGGCGACATTGCCGGCAATGCCGGCAAGATCATTGATGCAGCTACCGTGGCAAAGCTGGCTGGCGCAAGCATAGTTTTGACTCCGGAATTGTCATTGTCCGGTTATCCGCCGGAGGATTTGCTGCTGCGCGATGATTTGTATGAACAAATCGAGCGTGAATTGAAGCGTCTGCTGGCTTATTCGCATGGTATTACCCTGATAGTGGGGCACCCGGCAAAACAGGGCAAGCAGCGATATAACGCTGCATCCGTTATCAGAGACGGCATGGTTATCGGCACGTATCATAAACAAAGCCTGCCTAATCATACCGTGTTTGATGAAGAGCGATATTTTACGCCAGGTACTGCTGCGTGTATTTTCGAACAGGACGGGATACGGTTTGGCGTTAATATTTGTGCCGACATCTGGCATGTAGAAGCGCCGCGTTGCGCTGCCGAAGCGCATGCCGAAGTGTTGCTGGTGCTGAATGCCTCGCCGTATCATCTGGGCAAGTTGAACGAACGTTATGCGGTGATCCGCGATCGCATACAGGAAACCGATGTGGCTATGCTGTATTGCAATCTGGTCGGTGGTCAGGACGAGTTGGTATTCGATGGTGGCTCTTTTGCCATGGATGCAAATGGGCACCTGACCAACCAATTCCCCTGTTTCACCGAGGCGGTTTACTATGTGGAGCTGGATGGTGTTTCTCCGGTTAAAGCCGATATTGAGCCTGCTGCTACGACAGAGGCCAGCGTTTATCAGGCTTTGGTGCTCGGGTTGCAGGATTATGTACAGAAAAATCGATTTCCCGGCGTATTGTTGGGGTTGTCCGGCGGCATAGATTCTGCACTGACGCTGGCCATAGCCGTGGATGCGCTGGGGGCCGACAAGGTTCATGCGGTCATGATGCCGTCCGAGTTTACGGCTGACATCAGCGTTACCGATGCCCGTAAAATGGCGGAGACATTAGGGGTGGAGTATAGCGAATTGCCTATCCGGCCATTATTCGATCAGTTTGTGTCCAGCCTTGCTCCGTTATTTGCAGACCGGCCTTTCGATTTGACCGAAGAGAATATTCAGGCGCGTGTGCGCGGGACATTGTTGATGGCGTTGTCGAATAAATTTGGATCGCTTGTGATTACTACGGGTAACAAGTCTGAAATGGCTGTGGGTTACGCTACACTGTACGGGGATATGGCAGGAGGGTTTGCGGTATTGCGCGATGTTTCCAAGACGCTGGTGTACCGCTTGAGCAACTTCCGTAACTGTTTGAGCCCTGTGATTCCGCAGCGGATCATAGATCGGCCGCCTTCAGCCGAGTTGCGTCAGGATCAGACCGATCAGGATACTTTGCCGGAATATGCCATACTGGATGCTATTATTGAGCGTTATGTCGAGCAGGACGAAAGCGTTGCCAAGATCATTGCAGCCGGATTTAATGCCGATGAAGTGAGACGAGTTGTACGCATGATAGACAGAAGCGAATATAAACGTCGGCAGGCGCCCGTAGGTACCCGCGTTACTTCGCGAGCATTTGGCAAGGACAGGCGATATCCGATCACCAGTCGATTTAATTCCAACGAGGAGAATAGCAGATGAAAAAAATAGAAGCCATTATCAAACCATTCAAACTCGATGAGGTGCGCGAGGCTTTGTCTGAAATCGGCGTGACCGGATTAACGGTAACGGAAGTCAAGGGTTTCGGTCGGCAAAAAGGCCATACGGAACTGTATCGCGGTGCAGAATACGTGGTGGATTTCCTGCCCAAGGTTAAAATCGAGTTGGTAATTCCCGACGAGCTCGTAGATCAGGCGATGGAAGTTATCGTCGCTACAGCGCGTACCGGGAAAATTGGCGATGGTAAAATATTTGTTACCAATGTCGAGCAGGTTGTACGTATCCGTACGGGAGAAAGCGGCGAAGCGGCGATTTAAAGCTTGCTTTAGGGCCAATCGACTGATGAATGATGGCGCAGGCTCAAGCCTTGCGCCATTTTCATTTACAGGCTTGGATCGGCTACTGCGAATCCGTGATTACGCAGCATATGTAATGTCGGATTCAGGCATTTCAGAATAAAATCCTGCCGTGCCGGATTTTTTCTCGCCAATTCGCGCCATTGCTTGCCGGGATTGAGTCCTGCGAGTTCGTAAACGTCATCGCTCGGCAAATAGAACGTGCGCACAAATTGACGAATAAGTATATTGACGATGGGCGTCAGCAGTTTGCGTTCCAATTTGCTGCAATGCGCCAGGCTGGCTTCCAGCGCGCTGCGGGCATGCGCAATATGCCGGGCTTCGTCAATAATATGCAGCGTACACATCTGGCGGATAACGCCGTCCACATCGTCGCTCGCTTGTGTACGAACGTAGCGATTGAGTCTATCTGGCACTTCTTCGCCTATGGTTACGGCCAGCCAGAAGAGCGTGGTGTTAAGCGGCGTATGGCGCCCGAGAAAATCGGCTATGAAGGGGCGGTTGCGCCATATACCCGGCAAGCGCAAACCGCTGTTTTCCATCAGTTTCAGGAACATCAGGCTATGTCCGGACTCTTCCCGTATCTCGTGCAGATAATAGGCAAGTTCCTGAGCCGATTGTGTGTGTTTGAGATTCTTGGACAGGCGTTCGATAAAAATCGCTTCCAGCCAAATGCCTGCCTGAATAAAACCGGTGAATTCATACTGCGACAAGCGAGTGCGAATCGCTGCCGGCAATGCCTGATACTCTGGCAAACCGAACAGGGAAACAGCTTCTTCCGGCAGCCAGGAGCGATTGAGGTCGAGTGCCTTCCAGTCCAGCCTGGTTAGAGGGTCGGAATAAGGAGAGCTATTGGTCGAAAGCTGTTCGAGTAGGGAAAGTTCTGCGTGCGCCATTTACCACTAAATGCAGGGAGATGAACATCTGCTAATAATACCAATTTTTACATGGATAAGACAGAGAGTAAGTACAAAACCTTGCTATAGACGCGCATATACGGTATTCTTGCCGACTTTCTTGGCCGTCTTGGCAGCCAGCGAAAAATACGGAGAGGTGGATGAGTGGTTTAAGTCGCACGCCTGGAAAGCGTGTTTGGGATAATATCCCAACGCGGGTTCGAATCCCGCCTTCTCCGCCAAAAAATCTTAAAAACCGTCACTTGTGGCGGTTTTTTTTCGTCTTGCGAATTCGACCGTAGTATCAATTATTATAGCCGCCAATAAAGTTATTACTGTTGATAACCGGGTGGTTTATCCGCAAGTGAGCGTGATCTTTTCACCGCAGTGTCAATCATAATTAGCAGTTCACGATGCCAGTTTGTACGCATTGAGTGAAACTTTTTCGAACAAAACTTATCGGTATTTACAAAAATGCCGATTTGTTCTTGTATATGGTTTTGTAACAAACTATATTTGTTTTATGCAAAAGTAATCTTTGGTTATTGCAAGGACCCATGCAAACGATGATTGAAGGAATACTTCAGGATAGTCTGAGTCGCAATGCATTCGAGTTGAATATCCACTCGGGGACCGTAGCGTTATTTGGCGAAATGCTGGTAGATGTGTTCCCGGACCGCTACGTGCTGGGTGGGGCGCCATTTAACGTAGCTCGGCATTTACAGGCTTTCGGCCTGCATCCTGTATTGATTACGCGTACCGGAAACGATGCTTTGCGCGACGACCTGATAGCTGCCATGATCAATTTCGGAATGGATACCCGGGGCGTTCAGTCAGACCCGATTCATCCCACCGGGCAGGTAATGGTACACATGAATAATGGCGACCATCGCTTCGAGATCATGCCCGGACAGGCGTACGATTTCATCCATGCCAGTATTACCCGAATGATCGCGCTGGCAGCACAGCCGGAGCTAGTTTACTTCGGCACTCTGGCGCAACGCCATCCTATCTCGCGACAAGCGCTGAGTTCGTTGCTCAACACCGTAAAAGCCCCTCGCATGCTGGACATCAATTTGCGGGAACCTTGGTACGACGTGCAGACTTTAAGGCGTTCCCTGGCTCAGGCGGACATCCTCAAGCTGAATAACGATGAATTGCAGCATATTGCGCGATTACTCCATCTTGGCGATACCGATGAGCTTGGGCAGGCATCGACATTGATGGCGCAATTTGGTTTGCAGAATGTACTGGTAACACGCGGTAAAGCAGGAGCATGGTTGCTGGATGAAAATGGCAGAATCGCGAGTGTGCCGGGTGGCGCCAGTATTCGTATTGCGGATACCGTAGGCGCAGGCGACGGTTTTGCTGCGGTATTCATTCTGGGGATGTTCAAAAACTGGAGCGCAGAGCAAGTGTTGTTGCGTGCTGACGGTTTTGCGCGCGCATTGTGCGGGATTCCTGGCGCCATTCCGCATGACGATGCATTCTACGATCCTTTCCGCAAAGCCTGGGATTTGATATGAGGACGGCCGACGATGAACGAACAGCGTATCAATATTCTGATGTTGAGCTTGCATGGTTTGGTACGGGGACACGATCTGGAATTGGGACGTGATGCCGATACCGGTGGGCAGGTTACCTATGTAGTTGAGCTGGCACGGGCTCTGGGACGGCATCCCGGTGTGTTGCGGGTTGATTTGTTGACACGCCTGATCGAAGATCCGACGATTTCTGCAGATTATGCCCAACCGGAAGAGGTGCTGGGACTGAATGCACGTATCGTTCGCTTGCCGTTCGGCCCCAGACGTTATGTCCGCAAGGAGATGCTGTGGAAGCATCTC
Source organism: Sulfuriferula sp. (assembly GCA_031291235.1). Classification (GTDB taxonomy): domain Bacteria; phylum Pseudomonadota; class Gammaproteobacteria; order Burkholderiales; family Sulfuriferulaceae; genus Sulfuriferula. The sequence continues at coordinate 429,144 of JARLJL010000022.1, read as the reverse complement.
GACCATTTGGTCGATCGTTGCCTGCTTTATTTGAGAGGCCAGGAAAAGCTGCCCGATATTATTCACACGCATTATGCCGATGCAGGTTATGTAGGACTGCAGTTATCCCGGTTATTGGGCATACCGCAGATTCATACGGGACATTCGCTGGGACGCTGCAAGCAGCAACGGATGCTTGCTACGGGCCGCAAACTACAGGCGCTGGAGCGCCAGTTTAATTTTGGACAACGTATCGGGGCAGAGGAGGATGTGTTAAGTCACGCTTCACTGATTGTGGCCAGCACCCGGCAGGAAATCGTTGATCAGTATGGCATGTATCAGAATTTCGATGGGCAGCATGCTGTCGTAATCCCTCCCGGAACAGACGCTTCGCGTTTTTCTCCGCCCGGTAGACGACAAATCCAGACTAATGTCGTGCATATGATAGACCGATTTCTGGAGCATCCAGACAAACCGATGATACTTGCCATTTGCCGTCCCGATGCGCGCAAAAACCTGCAGCGCTTGATAACTGCCTATGGTGAAAATGAAGCGCTTCGGGAGCGAGCCAATCTGGTCATTGTCGCAGGTAATCGAGACGATATCAGACTCATGGAAGAATCCCAGCAGCAGGAGTTATCCGGATTGCTGTTTGCGCTGGATCGATATGATTTGTGGGGTAAGGTTGCCATACCCAAACATCACTCCACGGAAGACATACCCGAGTTTTATCGTCTGGCAGCTCATCGCCGGGGGGTGTTTGTTAATCCCGCCTTGACTGAGCCGTTTGGTTTGACGCTAATCGAGGCCGCAGCCAGCGGGTTGCCGATAGTCGCCACCGAAGACGGCGGGCCGAGCGACATTATCGGCAATTGCCGAAATGGTTTGCTGCTTAATCCGCTCGATACCGAGAATATTGCGACGACCCTCAATACGGCGCTGGGAAGCGCAAATGTCTGGCGGGGTTGGGCGCGTAACGGCATTAACGGCGTGAAGCGTCATTATAGCTGGGATGCGCATGTAACCAAATACCTGAAATCGGCAAGCAGGGTGTTGTACAAGGAACGCAAGCATCTGCGCCGCGAACTGGCCGCGATATTGCCGGAAGGCAAGTCGCCCCTCCCACTGGTCAGGCAGGTGCTGGTCAGCGATATCGACAATACGCTTATCGGCAATAGGAATGCTTTGCAGCCTTTGCTGGAATGGTTGCAGGCCAATGCCGGCAGGGTCGCATTCGGCATCGCTACCGGCCGCGATCTGTATAGTGCGGTTAAAGTACTCAGGCAGTGGCGCATACCGATACCGGATGTGCTGATTACAGCCGTTGGAACCGAGATTAATTATGGCCCCGATTTACGTCAGGATGCCGGTTGGGCAAAGCATATACGCTATCAATGGCGGCGCGATACGTTAGTCGAGGCGCTGGAAGAGGTACCTGGAATCCGGTTGCAGGAGGAAGAGAACCAACGCGAATTCAAAATCAGCTATGACATATTGCCTGACGTCATGCCTCCTTTAAAAAGTATTTATGCTTATTTGCATGCGCAAAATCTACATGCCAATCTGATTTATTCCCATCAGGCTTATCTCGATATTCTTCCGGCCCGCGCATCCAAAGGCCAGGCTATCCGTTATCTCGCTTATAAATGGGGGCTACCGCTAAATGCTTTTCTGGTGGCAGGAGATTCCGGTAACGATGCAGAAATGATGATAGGCGATACGCTGGGCGTGATCGTCGGCAATCATAGTTCAGAGCTGATGTCATTACGCGGGCAGCATCAGGTCTATTTTGCAGGGGCTTGCAACGCGTTGGGGATCATGGAAGGAATTGATCATTACCGTTTCGGTAATGTATCCAGCGATCGTGAAAGGATGGATTGATATGATAGATGAGCTAATTGCTTACACAAGAGAAAATCGGGATGCGGTTTATACCTTGCTGCGCCGCTATTTTGCTCAGAATCGACCTTTTTTGCTGCAATCCGATCTGCGTTACGAGTTTGAGCAAATGCGTACGGAATCTGACAGGGACATGCTGGGTAATACAGTACTGTCCGAATTTGTGCAGCATTTGCAGGAAGGCGTATTTAATCAGCCCTGGGCATATTTTGCATTGCGCGAACGCATTGCCCAATGGCGCTATCTGCGTATTCATCTTGAGCATATGGCTACCGAGCCGATCGGTATCGGCGAATTTCTGCGCTTCAAGGAATCACTGATACTGCCTGCCAGCAATGCCGCGTCGGCGCTGGAAATTGATTTCGGACCATTCGGGCGGGATTTTCCCCGATTGAAGGAAGCCAAATCCATTGGCCAAGGCGTCATGTTTCTTAATCGGCAACTTTCCAGCACCATGTTCCAGCATGCGCAAGAAGGCGAAGCGCGGCTGCTGCATTTTCTTAAAGTACATTCCATCGAAGGCAAGCCGTTGATGCTGAACGGCGAGTTTGCTTCCGTGGGCGCATTGCGTGAAGGGCTGCGCAAGGCATTGCAGCGGTTGGAACATTTGAACGCCGAAACGCCTTTGGTCGAGTTTGGCGATAGCTTGCAAAAAATGGGCTTTGCGCCTGGTTGGGGGGATACGGCGGAGCGCGTGATCGATACCATGAGTTTGCTGGTCGACATACTCGAAGCGCCGTCGCCGGCGGCGCTGGAAAGTTTTCTGGCGCGTATGCCGATGATTTCGAGATTGTTGATCATGTCACCTCACGGGTATTTCGGTCAGGACAATGTACTCGGTTTGCCGGATACGGGGGGGCAGGTGGTCTATATTCTGGATCAGGTGCGTGCACTTGAGCGGGAAATGCGCGAACGATTGGCACGGCAGGGTGTGCCGGTGGAACCGAAGATATTGATTGTCACGCGTTTGATTCCCGACTCTGAGGGAACGACCTGCAATCAGCGCCTGGAGAGAGTCAACGGTTGCGATAATACCTGGATATTGCGGGTGCCGTTTCAGAAACAGAACGGCGAGGTTATCCGGCACTGGATTTCTCGTTTCGAGATATGGCCTTATCTGGAGGATTTTGCACGTAATGTCGAGCATGAAGCCTTGTCTGAACTGGGCGGCCGGCCCGATCTGATTATAGGCAATTATTCCGACGGCAATCTGGTGGCGTCGTTATTAAGTCAGCGTATGGGCGTCATACAATGCAACATCGCGCATGCCCTGGAAAAGACCAAGTATTTGCACTCGGATCTGTATTGGCAGGAAAACGACGCGCAATACCATTTCTCGTGTCAGTACACAGCCGATCTGATCGCGATGAATACCGCTGATTTCATTATTGCGAGCACCTATCAGGAAATAGTGGGTACGGAAGACTCCGTCGGTCAATACGAGAGTTACCGGTCTTTTACCATGCCCGGGCTGTATCGAGTGATCGACGGCATCAATCTGTTCGATCCCAAATTCAATATCGTTTCGCCTGGATCGGATGCCGATGTCTATTTTCCATACACTGCCCACGAAAGGCGGCTGGTTTCATTACACCCTGAAATCAGCGAGCTCATATTCGGCGGGCCGCGCGAACATGTACGCGGTGTGCTGAAGGAACCGGAAAAACCGATTATCTTTACCATTGCACGGCTGGACCGAATCAAGAATCTTACCGGTCTGGTCGAATGGTACGGCAATTCGCAGCGCCTGCGTGAATTGGCGAATCTCGTCGTTGTTGGCGGTTATATGACGCCTGAGGAGTCTCGTGATCATGAAGAGCAGGCGCAAATTCAACGCATGCATGAATTAATGGAACAATATCAGCTCGATGGACAAATGCGTTGGCTGGGTTTGCGGCTGGAGAAAAACCTGTCGGGCGAGATTTATCGCTTTGTTGCCGATCAGCGTGGCATATTCGTGCAACCAGCCTTGTTTGAAGCGTTCGGTCTGACCATAATTGAAGCCATGGCGTCCGGTTTGCCGACTTTCGCCACGCGTTATGGCGGGCCGCTGGAGATCATTCAGCATAATAAATCGGGCTTTCATATCGATCCTAACGAAGGCGGAGCCAGTGCTGAGCGTATCGCCGATTTTCTCGAATTGTGTAACGTCAATCCACATGAATGGCAGCGTATATCGAATGGTGCATTGGCAAGGGTGGAGGCGCGATATACATGGAAACAGTATGCCGAACGCATGATGACCCTATCGCGGATTTACGGCTTCTGGAAATTTAGTAGTGATCTTGAAAGAGAGGAGACCGCACGTTATTTGCACATGTTTTATCAATTGCAATTCCGCCCGCTTGCCGCGCAATTGCATGCAGAATAGCGGGGTTCAGATGTCTGGCAGAGGTGTCATGCCGGTGTTGTCTGCAAGTTGCATAAGGTCCAGCAAGCTGGATAAATTCTGACTCAGTTCAACCAGTTTGTCGGGCGGTAGTCTATGGAGCGAATCGATCAGCACGCCTTGGGCAGGTTGCGGCGCTTTTGCCATAATGGCTGTTCCGGCCTCGGTCAGAAAGAGATGCACAATGCGCTGATCGGAGGCGCCGCGTTCCCTGCGGATCAGGCCGCGTTGCTCGATTTTGTCGAGCAGATTGCTGGCAGTGGAGCGCTTGATCGCCAGGGCATCGGCAAGCCGGGACACGCGCATGCCCGGTTGTGCTGATAATTCGTAGAGTACCCATAATTGAGTGCCGCTGATGCCGCATTGGGCTTCTACCCATTGCGCATGCTGTCTCACCGCGCTGAATATGGCGCGAAATTGGCGTAATGCGGTTCGCGCATCGTTGCCTTCCTTGCTCCCTGTCATGATTTTCCTTTGTTATACCTGCTTTTCTGTTGCAGGGCATGAAAATTCTAGCATAGCCGCCGGTAATAATCTGCGAACGTTAGCGGTATTGGGCGGGTTGCATGGTAGGGTATTGCGCTGCTTTACGGGATAAGTACAACCTAATAAAAAAGCGCACATGAGAGTGCGCTTTTTCGGATATTCGGTTTCAATTAATCAGCGTTATTGGTGTCTATGTTGATTTGCCGCGATGGGGAAAGTGTAGAAATGGCATGTTTGAAGATAGCCTGACTGACATTGTCATGACCTTTCAGCATCACCATATACTGATCGAAAGATTCAATTTTTCCCACCAGTTTAATACCGTTAACCAGGAACACGGAAACAAGTACGTGCTCTTTACGCAGCGCGTTAAGAAATTGATCTTGTAAATTTTTCATTTTAGTCATCCACTTAAGTCGGGATAAAGCGCATCCGGTCAATGCTTGTTAACCGGATGCGGGCTACATCATTGATTATTCTACTTTAGCACTTGCTCGTAAATCTGTAACCAGTTTTTTCACCATTTGCTGTTCCATATCGCCGCGCAATTGATCCTTGACCTGATCATAAGGTGGCAGTTTCAGATCGCGGACATCGTCAACACGGATGACATGCCAGCCGAATTTGGTGTGCACTGGCGTTTTGGTATATTCGCCCTTTTTCAGCTGAACCATGGCGTCGGCAAATTCCTTGACCAGATTGCCTGGCGCAACCCAACCCAATTGACCGCCATTGGATGCGGATGAATCCTTGGATTCCTTTTTGGCCAGATCTTCAAATTTGGCCTTTTTGCCCAGCTTGGCAATGATGTCCTGCGCTGCAGCTTCATTATCCACCAGTATGTGGCGCACTTCATATTCCTTGGTGCCCATCATGCCCTTGACGTGGTCATACTCAGCCTTCATGGCATCTTCGGTGATAGGATGCGATTTGACGTAGCTGGCGATATAAGCTTGGGCCAGCATTTGGGTTTTGGCCAGATCCAGACGCATCTGGATGCTAGGGTCTTTGTCCAGACCTTGCTTGGTGCCTGCCTGGGCAAGAATTTCTGCATTGATCAGGCTGTCGCGCAACGCGGCTATCGTTTGATCATTCATAGGCTGACCCTGCGCGGCACGATCCTGTTTAAGGATGTTGAACTGGGCTTGCGAAATGGTAACGCCATTAACTACAGCTAGCGGTTTGGATGTGCTCGATGTGTCGGCAGCGGCCTTGGTAACAGCGGCTTTGTTATCTTCAGCCGCATTGCAACCTGTGAGCGCGGTTAATCCGAATACGCAAACGGTAGCGATAGCGATTTTTTTCAATTGCATTTGTTTTCCTTTGATTAAGTTATTAAATTTCTTCAGGACTATACGCTGTAATACTCAGTGCGTGAATTTCATTTTGCATTAAATTACCCAGTGTTGCATATACCAAGCGATGTCGCGCTAGAGTATTTTGTTGTGCAAATGCCGGGGAGGCGATACGTAAACGGTAGTGTCCACCACCGCTTTTAGCCCCTGCATGACCGGCATGCAGTGCGCTTTCGTCCTCGATTTCCAGCAAACCTGGCTTTAATATGGCCAGTTTTTCCCGCATTAGTTCCTCAGTATTCATGTCGGGAGCACTTTCTTGAAAGGTTTAACGGTGACGTGTGCGTAAACGCCGGCAGTGATATACGGATCGCTATCTGCCCACGTTTGCGCATCAGTGAGGCTGTCAAATTCTGCGACGATCAGGCTGCCGCTAAAACCGGCAGGCCCCGGGTCGATACTGTCGATTGCCGGGAAAGGTCCGGCAATCAGTAGTCGCCCTTGATTCTGCAAAGCTTGCAGACGGGCAAGGTGGTCAGTTCGGGCGCTCAGGCGCTTATTCAGGCTGTCGGCGATGTCTTCACCAATAATGGCGTACCAGTTACTCATGGTTCCTTGTCGTCCACATATTTATTGAGCACGACACCTTGCCCAATGATAAATATGAACATCATAGCAGTGCTGCCGAATAATTTGAAATTTACCCAGGTATCAGTGCTGAAAGTATAGGCGATATAGAGGTTTACAAGACCCATGACTATAAAAAACAATACCCAGCTCAGGTTTAGATTACGCCAGACATTATCGGGAAGCGCGATTTGTTCCCCCATCATGGTGCGAATGACATTCTTTTTAAAAAACAAAGAACTTGCCAGCAATCCTAATGCAAACATCCAATATAAAGCAGTCGGTTTCCACTTGATGAAGGTTTCGTCGTGGAATATCAGTGTCGCTCCGCCAAATACGACGATAATGCCTAAACTGAGCCACATCATGGTATCTATTTTTTTCTTGCGCAGCAGTAGCCAGCCGATTTGCAGCAAGCTCGCCGCAATGCCGACGCCGGTTGCAACATAAATTCCACCGAATTTATAGGCGATAAAAAACAGCAGAATAGGAAAAAAATCGAATAAGTATTTCATGTTCTAGTGCCTCGTTGCCCAACGATTAAAATATTCCTGCATTATTTCACGCACCGCGGGCGTAAATGTATCCTTCTGCGCCTGTTGCATGCCCTGTTCAAAGAAATCAGGGCAATCGTCAGGCAAATTGCGTCCCAGGGTGTCGAATGCTTTACGCATCAGTGCCGGATCCTGAGCACGCGTGGCGACGATGGCATAGTTAAAATTAAGAATGCGCCACGGGCGAGTAGCGTCATGCTTTTCCAGATCCGCCTGAATGCTGGGCGAAGCATGGTCAATAATGTCGCCCGCGACTTGTACCAAGGCTTTAAGTGTATCAGCATCTTGTGTCAAATTGGCGCTGGCGGCAAGGCTATTGACCAGCGGTTCCAGCGTGCGCAATTCGCCTTCGTGGCGAATAATCCAGTGGGCCACACCCAATGCGGTTTTTTCGATATCTATTTTGGATTTCGGTAGGCGTAACCGCTCTGCCCAGTAGGCCAGATCCATCAGAAAACCGATCGCATGGTCCCCTAATTGATTGACGTCATCAAATAAAATGGGACCGCTTTCGCCATGTTCGTTATCCAATTTGTCAAACACAAACAGAAATTGACTAATGGCTTCTCCCAGTTGGTCTGGTGTGACCTGCGAACCAGCCTGAATGCCGGATTCCTGGAAAGTTTGCTGTACGATGCGGTTTGCTTCTTCAAAACTGGAACGAATTTCTACCGGAATTGCCATATTCTATATAAGCAGGATAGTGAGTAAGCTTGTATTTTGCTATGATTTGCCCTTAGTCCACAAGTAAACAAATTATGTTGCCGCAAAATATTGATTTGCACTGCCATTCCAATGTGTCCGATGGCATGTTGCCGCCTGCCGAAGTGGTGGCACGTGCGGTGGCTCAGGGCGTTACAGTATTGGCCTTGACGGATCATGACGATGTGGCAGGTTTGTCGGAAGCGCGTGTTGCAGCGAATGAGTTGGGACTGCGTTTGATCAACGGCGTCGAGATATCGGTGAGTTGGGGTACGCACACGGTGCATATCGTAGGATTAAATATCGACCCCGAGCACCCCGTGCTGGCTGCCGGACTCGCAACTATTCGTGCCGGGCGTAGCGAACGCGCCATCAAAATGGCGGAGCAGCTTGCCAAAGCAGGTGTGCCGGATAGTTTGTCCGGCGCTTATCAACATACGGGGAACCCCAATCTGATCGGTCGCATGCATTTTGCCCGCTATCTGGTCGCACAAGGTTTGGTAAAAGACGTGCGCACGGTGTTCAAGAAATATCTGGTTAAAGGTAAACCCGGTTATGTCTCGCATCAATGGGCGGATATGGCCGACGCGGTAAACTGGATCCGTGCCAGCGGTGGTCAGGCCGTAGTGGCGCACCCAGGACGCTACCAAATGGGTAGCGCCAAAATGCACGAATTGCTGGAGGCATTCAAGGCGGCTGGCGGCGAAGGGATAGAAGTTGTCACCGGCAGTCATACGCCAGAACAATACCCACATTTTGCTAATCTGGCGCAGAAATTCGGTTTGTTGAGTTCGCGGGGATCAGATTTCCATGCGCCGGGCGAAGGATATCGCGATATCGGACGATTGCCGCCCTTGCCGGAAATTTGCACGCCGATTTGGCGGGACTGGAATTATCAATAATGGCTCAGTTTTTTACAGTACACGCTGACAATCCCCAACCACGTTTAATCAAGCAGGCCGCAACCATTATTCGGGATGGCGGCGTGATTGCGCTGCCCACGGATTCAAGTTATGCAATTGCCTGCCATTTGGGCGATAAACGGGCGCAGGACAAAATAAGAACGCTACGTGCGGTGGATGACAAACATCATTTCACGCTGATGTGCCGTGATCTGTCGGAGATCGCTGTGTATGCACGAGTGGATAATCAGCAATTCCGTTTGCTGAAAGCCAATACGCCTGGCAGTTATACCTTTATCCTTGAAGCGACGCGGGAAGTACCAAAACGTTTGCAACATCCCAAGCGAAATACGATAGGATTGCGAGTGCCGGATCATCGGATTACCTTGGCGCTGTTGGCGGAACTGGACGAGCCGTTATTGACGATGACGCTGATTTTACCCGGTGAAACCATGCCCATGCATGAAGCCGAGGCGATTCGAGACCAGCTGGAACATCAGCTGGATTTAATACTTGATGCCGGTGCTTGCGGCGTGGAGCCGACTACCGTGATCGATTTAAGTCATGGCGAGCCGCAATTGTTGCGGGCTGGTCGCGGGGATTTAGCCCCTTTTGGATTGGATTAAATGGAACTCAACCTGATACAAAAAATTACTGTTTGGGCAATTCCCATTATTTTTGCAATCACGCTGCATGAAGCTGCACACGGTTATGTCGCTAAATTCTTCGGTGATAAAACAGCATGGATGCTGGGTCGGGTAACATTGAATCCATTGAAGCACATTGATCCTGTGGGGACGATATTGGTACCGTTGTCCATTCTGCTCATGAGTAAATTGTTGGGTGGCGGTTTTATCCTGTTTGGTTGGGCAAAACCGGTGCCGGTTAATTTCGGCGCATTGCGGCATCCCAAACGCAATATGCTATGGGTGGCGCTGGCCGGGCCGGCTGCTAATCTGGTCATGGCGATATTTTGGGCACTGGTGATCAAGCTGGGTATAACACTAGGCGATAATTACACACAACCCATGGCATTGATGGGAGCCGCTGGTATATTTATTAATGCCATTCTGATGGCGCTGAATTTGCTGCCGCTACCGCCGCTGGACGGTGGACGCATTGCAATCAGTTTGTTGCCTAACAAGTATGCATACCGCTATGCTCAGATCGAACCTTACGGTTTTTATATTTTACTGGCGCTGATGTTTATAGGCTGGCTGGGGATGGTACTGAGCCCGATTTTGGCACTGACACTGGTGTTCGCGAGCAGTTTTTCGGGCTTGTCCCACGGCGATCTGGTCGCACTTATTCAAATTATTACACGTTAAATTACTATGTACGCAAATCGGGTTTTATCAGGCATGCGTCCTACAGGTGCCTTGCATCTGGGACATTATCACGGGGTTTTGAAAAACTGGGTTAAACTCCAGCACGAGCATGAGTGCTTGTTTTTCGTTGCCGATTGGCATGCGTTGACAACGCATTACGACACGCCGGAAATCATACAGAATAATGTATGGGAAATGGTGATCGACTGGCTGGCCGCGGGCGTCGATCCTAATCAGGCAACCTTGTTCATACAGTCGCAAGTGCCGGAACACGCGGAATTGCATTTGTTGTTGTCGATGATTACGCCATTGGGCTGGCTGGAGCGGATACCGACCTACAAGGATCAGCAGGAAAAACTGACTGAGAAGGATTTATCGACATACGGTTTCCTCGGCTATCCGCTATTGCAAAGTGCCGATATCCTGATCTACCGCGCCAACCAGGTGCCTGTCGGCGAAGATCAGATACCACATATCGAATTTACGCGCGAGATAGCGCGACGGTTTAACCATTTATACGGGCGTGAGCCAGGTTTCGAACAGAAGGCGGAAGCCGCTATCAAGAAAATGGGTAATAAAAAGGCGCGTCTTTATGAGGATTTGCGCACGCGTTATCAGGAACAAGGCGATGATGCAGCATTGGAAGCTGGTCACGCATTGATCAATGAACAGCAAAATCTTTCATTGGGTGATCGCGAACGCTTGTTCGGTTATCTGGAGGGCGGCGGCAAGGTCATACTGGCCGAACCGCAATCGCTGTTGACGGCTGCGTCCCGTATGCCCGGTCTGGATGGGCAGAAAATGTCGAAGTCTTACCATAACACGATCAGTTTGCGCGAAGAGGCTGACAGCGTCACCCGGAAAATCCGTACCATGCCCACCGATCCGGCGCGCGTGCGCAGAACTGATCCGGGAACGCCGGAAAAGTGCCCGGTATGGCTGTTGCACCAGACTTATTCGGATGATGCAACGCGGGACTGGGTGCAACACGGTTGTGTGAGTGCAGGTATCGGCTGCATTGAATGCAAACAGCCGGTGATTGATGGGGTGCTGAAAGAGCAGGAGCCCATGCGGGAGCGGGCTAAAATGTACATGGAAAGCCCGTCGCTGGTTCGCAACCTCATTGCCGACGGCTGCGAAAAGGCCAGGGAGCACGCTAAGGATACGATGCGTGATGTACGCGAGGCCATGCGTCTGCGTTACGACTAAAAGTTTGCCGGGCTGTAGAGTGCCAACCGGATGGGAGTTTAATTGATGTGAACTCCCGCCCGGTGTGAATAAATGGCAGGTTAGTAGCCGGTTTGTTTATGTTGCGGCAAATCGACTGTCTCCCCAAAGAAGTTCCACAATAATTGTGCGAATACTTCGGGTGCGATAACCGTATGACGATTGTTGGTGGCCTGCAGCTGATTGCGCAATTCCTTGCGCAGTTCGGCATTGCCGGTCAGATCAAAGATAATGTCCACCTGATCGTTCAGCTCTATGACTTTCAAGGCGTCTTCAAAAACCGGCACATTGCTGTGTGCGAAACCCAGCGCAACCGGCGAGTCCGGATGGCGCGTGGCGACAGCAACGATTTCCACGTTTATATGTTCCTGTTGGATTTTTTCCAGAAAGTTTTCCGAGAAAATTTCGCCGACTGTGCCCAGACCCAGAATAGCGACTTTGATTTTATTGCCCATGATAGTGTTGTTTCCTTTACATTATAGTTATAACAAAGTTACTGCCAGACTAGCATAGCCTAATGATCGTGGGCTTGCAATATGGAAGAGGTTATCTTGCTTTCTAAACTTATCTTGTTGATATTTAATGGCTAAACCAAAAACGCTTTACACCTGTACCGAATGCGGCGGTTCTCTGAGCAAATGGCAGGGGCAGTGTCCGCATTGCAGCGCCTGGAATACCCTGGTCGAGACGGTGGCGGAGCTGGCAGCGCCTTCGCGCTATAGCGCCCTGTCCGTGGTAAGCCAAGTGCAGAGTTTGGCCAGCGTCGAGGCTGTCGAGGACGAGCGGGTAGTGACGACCATTGCCGAGCTTGACCGCGTGCTCGGCGGCGGGGTGGTCAAGGGTGGCGTGGTATTGATCGGCGGCGATCCCGGCGTCGGCAAATCCACCCTGTTGTTACAGGCGTTGACAGCGATGAGCGGGATGCACAAAACACTGTACGTTAGTGCCGAAGAGTCGGCTCGTCAGATTGCTTTGCGCGCTCATCGGCTGCAGCTGGATGCCGATGATCTGCAATTGCTGGCAGAAATACAGCTTGAGAAAATTCTGGCAACGTTGCAGGCGCATGAACCCTTTATTGCGGTCATTGATTCCATTCAGACCATTTATACGGAAAGTCTGCAATCTGCACCTGGGTCGGTAGCGCAGGTGAGGGAATGCGCTGCACAATTGACCCGGTTTGCCAAACAGTCTGGAACGGTGATTTTTCTGGTAGGTCATGTTACCAAGGAAGGTGCGCTGGCAGGGCCGCGTGTGCTGGAACATATCGTCGATACGGTACTGTATTTCGAAGGCGATACCAGTTCTACCTTCCGTCTGGTGAGGGCATTCAAGAATCGCTTTGGCGCAGTCAACGAGTTAGGTGTGTTTGCAATGACGGACAAGGGATTGAAGGGCGTCTCCAATCCTTCTGCTATATTTCTGTCCGGGCATCGTGCCGACGTTCCCGGGTCCTGCGTGATGGTAACACAGGAGGGAACGCGCCCATTGCTGGTCGAGATTCAAGCATTGGTCGAATCATCGCCGTCACCGAATCCGCGTCGATTGTCCGTAGGCTTGGAGCAGAACCGGCTGGCGATGCTGCTGGCGGTGCTGCATCGTCATGCAGGATTGGCATGTTACGATCAGGATGTGTTTATTAATGCTGTCGGCGGAGTGCGGATTAATGAACCGGCGGCCGATTTGCCATTGCTTTTGGCTATAGTTTCATCTTTTAAAAACAAGGCAATACCCGATAAACTTGTGGTGTTTGGCGAGGTTGGCCTGGCAGGTGAAATTCGTCCTGTGCAACGCGGGCAGGAGCGTTTGAAAGAGGCAGCAAAGCTGGGTTTTACGCGCGCTATTGTGCCGCTGGCGAATAAACCGCGTCAGGCTATTTCCGGTATGGACGTAATCGGGGTAGAGCGGTTGCAGGATGCCGTTGCTTATTTGCGAGATGCTTAAGCTCATTCTCGGGACGCAATAAGTGTAAATTTTTCAATGCATTCATTGGTGGGTTGTTTGCTTGTTTGTGGTGCGCAACCGGGCGAGTTTATCGGGCAGCGCCTATTCGCCTGATGGGGAGGATACGGGAGTTGCCTTGAGCTGATGGAAAAAGGCAACTACCTCATTCTCGTCGCGGCTGCGTTTCATTGGCGGCAGGCTTTGCCAGATGCGGCGACCGTACGGTTTGCTGACCAATCTGGGGTCGCAGATCATCAATACGCCATGATCGTTTTCGTCGCGAATAAGCCGGCCAGCGCCCTGTTTGAGGGTGATAACGGCATGTGGCAACTGGTATTCCATGAAGGCGTTGCCGCCTTGCTGGTTGATTTGCTGTATGCGGGCGGCCAGTACCGGGTCGTCCGGCGGTGCGAAAGGCAGTTTGTCGATGACGACCAGCGATAGCGCATCGCCTTTGACATCGACGCCTTCCCAGAAACTTTGGCTGCCGAGCAATACGGCATTACCCAGCGAGCGGAATTGTTCAAGCAGCTCGGTGCGCGAACGTTCGCCCTGCATGAGTATCGGATAACCGAGTTGCCTGCTTTCGAATTCGACTTCAATCAGGGCGCGAGCTTCCTTCATCGCCCGTAACGAGGTGAATAGCAGAAATGCCCGTCCGCCGCTGGCCGCGAGCAACGGCAGTGCCGCCTTGACGACGGCTTCGGTATATCCGGACGTATTGGGTTCCGGCATGTTTGGCGGTAAATAGAAAATGGCCTGCTTGTCGTAATCGAAAGGGCTGTCCCAGCATGCGCTGGCGCTATCGGTTAAACCCAGCCTGGTACGGTAATGACTGAAATCTCCCTTGACCGACAAGGTTGCCGAGGTGAATATCCAGGCACGCGCATTATCGGCAATCTGCTTGGCGAACACGTCAGCTATCGATAACGGCGTAGTATTTAGCGTGAGTGCGTGACTGAAGGCCTCAATCCAGCGTACCGTATCGCTTGCCTGGGGTTGTTGCCATTTGTTGAGCTGCGCAGCCAGCGCAACACCGCGCTGCCACGCGTTTTCTATTCCAGGTGCACGCTGAGCCTGATTTTCCAGATGGGCATTCAATGCGGTTAATGTGCGATCGCATTGTGCCAGCATATCGGCATAACCATCGCGATGCTGAACTTTATCCAGCGGCCAGCGGCCGTTGTCTTCCTGGAAAACCAGACGCAGATCGCGTGCAGCCTTATCCAGCGCCAGCGCTGCTTCGGGCAGGGCTGCATAATCCTTGCAGGATGCAACGGCTTCGATGCGCGCATCCCTCGCCAATTCTATCAGCTGTCCGGTCGATAAGGTCTCGCCGAAAAATAGCCCCGCAGTTTCCGGCAATTGGTGCGCTTCGTCGAAGATAACGGTATTGCATGCCGGCAGCAATTCGGCCACGCCTTCGTCGCGCAGCCAGACGTCGGCAAAAAACAAATGGTGGTTAACCACGATGATGTCGGCTTCCATGGCCTTCTTGCGCGCCTCGAGGACGAAACATTGCTTGTGATGAGGGCAATCGCCGCCGAGACAGTTATCCCTGCTGGAAGTGACGTAGCGCCAGATATTGGCGTCTTCGGCAACGCCTGCCAGTTCAGCCTTGTCGCCTGTGCGGCTGTGTTCGGCAAAATTGGTGACCAGTTGCAGATGGGCGACATCTTCACGCGACATGAAGCGCCCGTCTTCGCGCGCGCGCTCGAGGTGATAATGGCAAACGTAATTTGCCCGTCCCTTGAGCAAGGCTATCATGGCAGGGACGCCCAGCGCTCCGCGTACTGCGGGCAGGTCGCGATGAAATAACTGATCCTGCAGGTTCTTGGTACCGGTGGATACGATGACCTTGCCGCCGTCGAGCAGCGCTGGCGTCAGGTAGGCCAGCGTTTTCCCGGTACCGGTGCCTGCTTCTGCAATCAGCGTGCCCTGCGTGCTAATCGCATGTTGTACCGCGCGCGCCATTTCGATTTGCTGGTCGCGGGCGCGAAAGCCGGGAATGACGGCTGCCAGCGGTCCATCGATGGCAAAGGCTTGCTCAATATCAGGCATGGTGCGTGGGGTCGATATGGCGGTAATGAATCTGGATAATCAGCATCGACAGGCTGATAAATGCGCCGAATACGATGGTAATGGCATTGATGGACCAGTGTGCGCTGTCGAGCAGGGCATATAAACCCAGCATAATGAGGATGGACAGATTTTCATTGAAATTTTGCACGGCGATGGAGTGGCCTGCGCCCATCAGTAAATGTCCTCGGTGTTGCAGCAAGGCGTTCATGGGTACGACGAAGAAACCGCCCAATATGCCTATTACCATTAACAGTATTGCTGCCAGTATGGGATTGGTGACCAGCACCATGCTCATGACGATGACGCCCATGAGTATGCCGGTAGGGATGACTTTGACCGAGTCGGCCAGCTTGACGTAGCGTCCCGCAGCAACTGAACCCAGCGCGATACCGACTGCGACCAGTGCGGTGAGCTGCGTGGCTTGTTGCATATCGAATTTCAGGACCAGTAATGCCCAGGTCAATATCACCAGGCGCAGGGTCGCACCTGCTCCCCAAAACAGGGTTGTGACAGCCAGCGAGACTTGCCCGAGCGGGTCGCGCCACAATTGATTGAAACTGTGTCCGAAATCGCGTAACAGGGATAGCGGGTCTTTGCGTGGCGGGCGATGGTCTGGTGCCGTGACCGGGATAAATAAATTCGCTGCGGCTGCCGCCATGTAAAGCAGGGTAATCAGCACAATAGCAAATTTAGCTACGTCAATGTGTCCAGGCCATGGGATGTAAGTTGTCATGGTGGCGCTGATATGCGGATTCAGCATTAAGCCGCCAATGATGGCGCCGAGGATGATGGCAAAAACGGTTGCTCCCTCCATCCAGGCATTGGCTGCAACCAGTTTTTCTGGTGGCAAATATTCGGTGAGTATGCCGTACTTGGCCGGCGAATATGCGGCTGCTCCCAGTCCGACGATACCGTATGCAAAAAGCGGATTCAGGCCGGCCAGCATGGTAAAACATCCCGCGAGCTTGATGTTGTTGCTGATGAACATGACTCTGCCTTTGGGAATGGCATCGGCAAATGCGCCTACAAAAGGAGCCAGTACGATATAGGACAGCACGAAAAACTCTTGCAGTACCGGTGTATGCCAGCTGGGGGCATGAAGATCTTTTAACAAGGCGATGGCTGCGAACAGCAAAGCGTTGTCGGCCAGCGCAGATAAGAACTGCGCCGTCAATATGATATAAAAACCAAGGTTCATGCAGCGTTTAGTCGGGTTTTGAGTCGGTTTTTGATTTAGTCAATGCTTTGAGCATGGCTTCCTGTTCGGCAAATGAGGGCGCGCGGCTGCGGCTATTCAGAGCGGGATCTTTCCCTGGTGCGACATGCCCGCCACGTTCCTGTTCCTTGATTCTGAGATAGTCGTCCAGCCCTTCGTCTGTGTAGCGGCCGCGAAATCCCTGTGGCATTTGTGCTGTTGGCTTGGTTTTATAGGTCTGTATGCGTAGCGCCTTGTTAATGGCGGCTACGCGGTCTTCTATCCAACGTATGTCGTACAGGGCAAATCCGGCTATCAGGATAGTCAAAAGCGCAGCGGGCCAAATATAGCCCAACCAGTATCCTGCAATCACGGCTACGCTAGCAATTCGATACAGCCAACCCGCGCGTACGTCTTCCAGATAATCGCGGTGCAGACCGAGCGGAAAGAATGCCAATAAAATATAGGCTTGCCGACGTTTCTTCATTTGCTGCACCAGCTTCATATTGGCAGCCTGCAAACCATCGCCTTCCAGGTCGAGGTTTTTCCATGCGTCGCTCATAAACAACTACCTATCTTCATCGCACTAAATATGTTTGAATGTATCATTAATGTTTTTTTACAGCGGACCGCATATGGCCGATCGCCGACTCCAAGTATTCTACACTGTCGCCAAGCAATTGAGTTTCACAAAAGCGGCAGAATGTTTGTGCATGACGCAACCTGCCGTCACTTTTCAGGTTAAGCAGCTGGAGGCTCAGCTGAATATCAGCTTGTTTGAACGTACTCCCAGCAAGATTATCCTGACACCCGCCGGTGAACTGGCAATGCAATATGCCGAGAAAATTCTGGGCATGACGGCGGAAATGGAAACGCGCCTGGCGGAAATGGGCGATCAGATTAATGGCGCATTGATGATAGGCGCGTCGACCACCATCGCAGATTACATGTTACCCCAAATGCTGGGCGTGTTTAAGTCCCGTTTTCCGCAGGTGCAGTTGCGTCTTTTCGTAGCCAATTCGCAAACGATAGAAAACCGTATTATTGACCATAGCCTGGATGTCGGTCTGGTTGAGTCGCCATCCCATCATCCCAGCCTGATTACACAGGTATTTTATCGGGATGAGCTAGTAGTGATTTGCGCAATCGATCATGAATGGGCGCAGTTTGACAGTATTCATCCGGAACAGCTGGGTAATGAACCGTATATCGGGCGCGAACCCGGTTCCGGCACGCGCGAAGTGGTGGATCAGTATTTGCGCGAACATCGAGTGCAACCCGAGTTGCTTGAAGTCGTCATGGAACTGGGTAGCCCTGAGGCTATCAAAGGTGCAGTGGAAGCGGGGCTGGGTGTGGCGATCGTATCAAAAGCGACGGTGGAAAAAGAGCGTGAATTAGGTAAACTGGCAGCCATTCCGTTGCATCCGCCATTACGTCGGGATTTGACCCAGGTTTATACTCAGGAAAAATTTCGTACCAGATTGTTGCAATCCTTTATCGATCTTATTACAGAAACCCCTCAATCGTAGTCAACAGGTCTCAATTATGAAAAGATTCATGCTAGTACAACATTCATATTCCGAATTTCTGGGTATGGTAGAGAAGCAACTGGAATCGCGAAATATCGGTTTCCAGTATCAGCGACCTTTTCTAGGTGTGGATTTGCCGGCAACGGCAACCCAGCACGATGCATTATGGCTGTTGGGCGGCGCGTATCCAGTGACTGACGAGGAAGCGAGTCCATGGCTGGCGCAAGAATTGCGTCTGGTGACGAATTTCAAGAAAATGCGTCGTCCCATTGTTGGTATTGGTTTCGGTGCGCTGGTAATGGTGCTGCACGAAGGCGGTGAAGTCAGCGATGAGCCTTATTTCAATGCCTACTGGACAACCTGTCACAAGACCGAAGCCGGTTGCGATGATCCTCTGGCTAATGCGGTAGATGGTAAGAAGCTGCTGGTGATGTATAACGGCAGTGCCGCTCTGCCTGCAGGGATGGAGCCAATAGTGGTCGACGACGAAGGCCGCTGGCTGGCTGTGCGTCCGGACGATCTTAGCTATGCGATGCTGTTTCGTCCGGAAATCAAGCCGGGCATGATCGAAGACATGATGATGGAAGACAATCGTCCGCTCCCTGATAATATTGGCGAGATTCTGGATCAGGCGCGTGCCAATTGGGGCGAAGGACAGAAAACCGCTGCCGACATTTGTCTGGCACTGGTGACGGCATTGGATTTGATGACGGAAAGACATAAAATGCCGGTGTTTAATTTAAATGTAGTCAAATCAGAATGACTTCTGCAGAGCGCGAATTATTGAATCTATACCGTGAGCTAAATCCGGGACAGCAGCAAACTGTTCAGGATTTTCTGACATTTCTGTCGTCCCGTCCGCAGGGCGATGTGCCGGTTGAAGTACCGCAGCCGGTCGTTATCGAACGTCCTGATCATGAAAGCGTGGTCAAGGCAATCAAACGTTTGCGTGCGACATATCCGATGCTGGAGCCGAACAAGCTGTTGCACGACACTTCAGACCAGATGTCACGTCACATGATACATAGTGTGCCGGCTGTCGAGGTGATTGATGAGCTGGAGCGCGTCTTCAAGCGTCATTATGAATCGCATATAGCAAAACTTCGGCAGGATTGATATGGTTACCGAAGCGGATTTTTTCGATGCATTTTCTGATGAAACCAGGAGGCGGATTCTGGCTTTGCTGGCGCAGGAAGGCGAGTTGTGCGTATGCGAATTGCATTATGCGCTGGACATGCCCCAACCCAAGGTATCCCGACATCTGAGTGTGCTACGCGATACTGGCATGTTGAGCATGCGCCGCGACGGCACCTGGATATATTATCAACTGGCCCCTGAAATGCCTGAATGGGGTAAGGCTGTTTTTGCTGCCTTGCAGGGTGTCTGGCAGAGTGATGCTGCCCGGCAGCTGGATAATCAGCGTTTGTTGACCATGGATAATCGCCCGGCGCGTTGCTGCGCTAGCTGATTGTGTGTTGTCAGGGGCGCAATTTTTGCTGCGTTCAAATGCGGTCATTGTCCCGTCATAATATATCTGTATAATCGAATATATTGCGATCTAAGGAGTATATTCGATGAGTAAGAAAACAGTATTGATATTGTGTACAGGCAACTCCTGTCGTAGCCAGATGGCTGAAGCCTTGGTAAATCACGATCTGGGCGAACACGTGCATGCCATTTCGGCCGGAACGCGTCCGCAACCTAATGTGGCCGAAGGCGCCATAGCGGCTCTGCAAAATCTGGGAATTTCAGCTGACGGTTTATACCCGAAGGATATCGACGCGATTATCGACCAGACTATAGATCTGGTTATTACCGTTTGCGATAACGCCAAGGAAGCCTGTCCCGTATTTCCCCGCGCTATCCCCAATCTACATATGCCATTCCACGATCCTCACGGCGAACCGCTGGACAGTTTTATCGCCGTGCGCGACGAAATTCGTACACGTCTGGTCGCTGAAGTGGCGAACCGGTTACTGTAATGCTGCTGGCGTTAGTCATATTTCTGGCGACGCTGGCGTTGGTGATTGCCCAGCCTAAAGGGCTGGGTATCGGTACCGCAGCATGGCTGGGCGCAGGGGCGGCTTTACTTGCCGGCGTGGTTACATGGCACGATATTCCGACGGTATGGCATATCGTATGGGATGCGACATTTACGCTGATTTCGCTGATACTGATTTCGCTGATTCTGGATGCGGCAGGATTTTTCGAATGGTCTGCGCTGCATATCGCACGCTGGGCGCGAGGGCAAGGCAATGTGCTGTTTGTGCTTATAATTTTACTGGGCGCGGTCATCGCGGCCTTGTTTGCCAATGACGGTGCGGTACTGATACTGACGCCGCTGGTAATCGAAATATTGCGTGCTTTGCGCTTTACGCCTTCTGCCATGCTGGCGTTTGTCATGGCTGCCGGATTCGTTGCCGATTCAGCCAGTTTGCCGTTCAAGATTTCCAATCTGGTCAATATTATTGCTGCCAATTATGCCGGTATCGGCTTCAACGATTATGCGGCTGTCATGGGCTGGGTTAATCTGGCTTCGGTAGCGGCATCGTTGCTGATACTGATGTGGTATTTTCATAAGGACATTCCGCGCCAGTACGATGCGAGTGAGCTTGCACTGCCTGCCAGTGCAATTCGTGATCCATTGGTGTTTCGTGCAGGCTGGGTAGTGCTGGCGGCCTTGCTGGCTGGATATTTCCTGTCGCAACGCTGGCTGATACCGACTTCGCTTATTACGGGTACCGGTGCTCTGGCGCTGGTGTTGCTCGCCGGGCGCGAGCATTTTGTGGGCAGGCAGGAACGTGCCGTCATTCCGGTTTGGACGCTGTTGCGCGAGGCGCCCTGGCAAGTGGTGATATTTTCACTGGGGATGTATCTGGTTGTTTATGCGCTTCGCAATCAGGGGCTGACTGCGGAATTGGCAGCGCTACTGGAGTGGCTGACACAGCATGGACTTACCGCCACAGCCGTGGGGACAGGGTTTGTTATGGCAGCGTTGTCGGCTGTGATGAATAATCTGCCCGCTGTGCTGGCCGGCAGCCTTGCCATAGCTCAGGCGAACGTGACGCCGGCGATGCGGGAAATTATGGTATATGCCAATATTATCGGTTGCGATCTGGGACCGAAAATCACGCCGATCGGCAGTCTGGCGACATTGCTCTGGCTGCATATACTCATGCAGCGCGGGATGAATATCGGCTGGGGGCAGTATTTCCGCATTGGCATCGTGCTGACTGTCCCCGTTTTGTTGGCGGTGTTGCTGACGCTGGCGCTGGTGCTGGCGTAAACGGATTCAGGCCAGCATTTCCCACGCGCCGATTTGCGCCTGCCAGTTCAGGTCGCGCTTGGCTTTGCTGCAATCCAGCGTCAGACTACGATGCACGCCGTCGATCCACCCGGCTTCTCCGCCTATTCCGGCTGTCTTGCATGCGAGCTTGAGCGCGATTTTAGCGAGCGAGGCCGGAATAGGCAGGCCTAACCGGTGGCGACACAAGATTGCATCGCGAAAGCTGAAGACCTCGTCTGCCGCAAGATTATATGCACCGTTAGCGGGGTGCAGCAGAGTCTGGATAATCGCCCGCGATACGTCGTCCTCGTGTACGCATTGCAGCAACGGTTGCGGGTCGGGCAGTTTGACATAGCACGGCTGACGTAACAGATTGATGAGTAACGGCTGCGCGTGCCTGCCCAGGATGATGTGCGGGCGCAGCCGGATTATTTGCGGATGGTTTTGTATCAGCCAACGTTCCAGTTCGGCTTTATGTTCAGCGTACAGGAATCCGGGTATGGGACGCATCGATGCTTGTTCGTCAAGATTTTCGCCATCGCCGTAAACTGATGCGCTGGATAAATGAATGATGCGCGTTATGCCTGATGTTGTAGCAGCGTCGAACAGCCGTTGCGATGCGTCCAGATTGACCGCGCGCATGACGGATACTGGCGTTTTGCCGCGCAGCACGACGAATGCCAGATGGACAACTGCATCCTGACTATGCAATAGCGGCTTGAGTTCCGCTCCGGTCAGATCGGCTTGTATGCTGCTGTATTTGGGATGGGCGAAATTGCCTGGCCTGAGGTCGACGCCGGTAATGCCGGATATTTCCGGTATATCGCATAGCATAGGCAACAAGGCTTGTGCCAGATGGCTGCTGCTGCCGGTAAGCAGTACGCGCATATTAATCGCGCAGTGCCGGCATGACTTCGCTGGCTATGCACTGCATCGATTCCTGAATAATTCCGGTGTCCAGTGCGCCTGCTCCGACGGCACAAAGCAGATTGGTGACGCCCGCTTCGCGATACTTTTGTAGTTTGTCGATGCATTCTGCAGGCGATCCGGTCACAACCATACCGAATGTCTCCAGCATGGTTAAATTGATGCCCAGTTTCAGTAAATTGCGGAATCGTCCAAGGTCGTGGAAATGTTCGTAACTTGGATATAGCTTTTCCAGAACCGGCAAGGTCGTGGCAAATAATTGCTGATAAAACCAGATCAATGCGTCTTTGGCCAGGGTTTTTGCCCGTTTGCCGTCCGGCAAGCATAAAATGCCGACAGTCATGCCCGCGCGCGGTGCAGCCTCGTTTTGCCATGCATTCAGGTAGTGGCTGATATCCTGCTTGACCATCATCCACGGCTTGAACGGTCCGGCCAGTACGCCTAGTTGTTGTTCTGCTGCCCAGGTAAATGTGTCCGGACTCACCGCAGCGGTCCAGATCGGCGGATGTGGTTGTTGAATGGAATAAGGCAGAATGTCCAGTGCATCCAGATGATAATGTTCGCCGTGAAAGCTCACCGGGCGTCGTGCAAAAGCCAGTTGCAGAATGGCCAGCGACTCGGCGGTCAAGGTCCGGCTGTGGCGCATGTCTGCGCCGAATGCCTGATATTCCTGCGGTGAAAAACCGCGTCCGATACCAAGCTCGAATCGGCCGTTGGATAAAATGTCCAGTGTGGCAGCGCGTTCTGCAACGTGGATCGGATGATGGTAGGGCAGGGGTGTAACACCCAGACCCAGCCTGATGTTGTGCGTGCGCTGGCTTGCCGCTGCCAGTACCAGATCGGGTTTGGATGAGTGCGAATAGCCGCGCATGAAGTGATGTTCAACCAGCCACGCACAACCGAAACCCAGGCGATCGGCCAATTCAATTTCATTCAGGGTTTGCATAAATGCATCGGCTTCGTTGCGATCAAGTTGGGGCGGTTGCGAAATTTCGTAAAACAGGTCGAGTTGCATAATTTTATATAGGATCAATATTGGTCTTATGATGCCATTATTGTTGCCAAAACGCCAAACCGTATTTGGCTTTAAAAGTACCTGATATATTTGTTGTCGCTCCGTATATCAGGTTAGAATATAACCCTTTGGAAGCCTTATAATCGCTGTGTCCACTGAAAATCTCATTGAAATTCGCGATGTCTCTTTTGCTTATCGCGACCGCCCTGTTTTGAAAGGAATAAACCTGACTGCGCCACGCGGCAAGGTAATTGCCATCATGGGCGGTAGCGGTTGCGGTAAAACTACATTGTTGCGCTTGATCGGTGGGCAATTGCGTCCGACGCAGGGCGAAGTGCGTGTCGATGGACAGGTGATTCATCAGTTGGGCGTAGACGCCTTGTATCAAATGCGGCGTAAAATGGGCATGCTGTTTCAATTCGGTGCGTTATTTACCGATATGACGGTGTTCGATAACGTGGCCTTTCAAATGCGCGAGCACACCAATCTGTCCGAGGCCATGATACACGATCTGGTGCTGATGAAATTGCAGGCCGTTGGTCTGCGTGGTGCACAGGGTCTGATGCCGCATGAATTGTCCGGCGGTATGGCGCGGCGAGTTGCGCTAGCGCGGGCAGTTGCGCTCGATCCCATGCTGATCATGTACGATGAGCCGTTTACCGGGCTTGACCCTATTTCTTTGGGTGTCATCGGGAATTTGATCAGACGGCTTACCGATGCATTGGGGCTGACTTCCATATTAGTGACGCATGATGTGCATGAGTCGCTGGAAATTGTCGATTATGTTTATTTTATTTCCAATGGTGTGGTTGAGGCTGAAGGCACACCGGCAGAAATACGCGCGTCAAAGCTGCCGTTTGTGCATCAGTTTGTTTATGCTGAAGAAGATGGGCCGGTGCCTTTCCATTATCCGGCACCCGATTATGCAGCTGATCTGGGATTAGGGAGCGATCGTTGAAGCCACCCAAACAAAATCTGATTAGCCGTATCGGTCATAGCGTCATCGACAGCATCTGGATTATGGGTGTTGCAACCCGATTTCTCATGCAGGTGTTGTGGCGATCAGGAACAAGCTGGCGGCGCTTCGGTCTTATTATTCGCGAGATTTATGCCAGCGGCGTGTTATCGCTGGTTATCATTATCGTGTCTGGATTGTTTGTGGGCATGGTGCTAGGTTTACAGGGGTATCAAACCTTGCAGACTTACGGTAGTGAGCAGGCGTTGGGAGTGCTGGTAGCATTGTCGCTGGTGAGGGAATTGGGGCCCGTGGTAGCCGCGCTGTTGTTTGCCAGTCGCGCCGGTTCTGCAATAACTGCCGAAATCGGCTTGATGAAAACGACTGAACAATTAAAAGCTATGGAAATGATGGCGGTCGATCCGATTGCACGCGTCATTGCTCCGCGATTTTGGGGTGGCGTGATTTCCATGCCGTTATTGGCCGCGATTTTCTCTATTGTTGGCGTGTTTGGCGGCTATCTGGTTGGGGTGGTGCTGATAGGTGTCGATGAAGGTTCGTTCTGGTCGCAAATGCAGGCTGCTGTGGATGTGCGTGAAGACGTGCTTAATGGCGTAATTAAGAGTGTCGTATTCGGATTTACTATTACAGCGATTGCTTTATTTGAGGGCTTTGATGCCATGCCAACAGCTGAGGGGATTTCTCGTGCGACAACACGTACGGTGGTAACGTCATCTCTGGCGATTCTGGCACTTGATTTTATTTTAACGGCATTTATGTTTAGAGGGGTGTGACACATGGAAAGGGCCACGCTGGATTTCTGGGTCGGACTGTTCGTAGTGGCGGGTTTGGCGGCGCTACTGGGGTTGGCGCTGAAAGTGGGCAATATGAGCAGTTTTGCGACGACGCAAAGCTATGAGGTAAAGGCCGATTTTAATAATATAGGCGGATTGAAAATCAGGGCGCCGGTAAAAAGCGCAGGCGTAGTTGTCGGACGTGTAAGCGATATTCATTTTGATAATAAGACATTTGAAGCGATAGTTACCTTGAAATTGGATAGTCGTTACCGTTTTCCGAAAGATACCTCCGCCGCCATCATGACTTCAGGTTTATTGGGTGAGCAATATCTGGCGCTGGATGCTGGGGGCGATGATAAAAATCTTGCCGGCGGCGATACAATTAAAATCACGCAATCAGCAGTCGTATTAGAGAGTTTAATCAGTCAATTTCTATATAATAAAGCATCTGACTCGCCTAAAGCGGACTCGGCGCCAGCTGCGGCATCAACTTCAGGAGTACCAAGCCATGAATAAAAATATGACCCGCATTATGCTAGCAGCATTAATGGCGTCGACATTTCCAGCATTTGCTCAAACAGTGACATTGACTGAGGCGGTGCAAATGAGTTTGAATGCCGATCCCCGGATCAAGGAACGGGAACAGTTGGCCGAAGTGTCGCGCGCGCTGGTAGACGAGGTACAGGGCAATAACGGATTGCGTGTGAGTGCCAACATATTTGTAGGACTGGCCCCCCAGGTTACCGGCGGTTTTTATCAAAACGGGGCGACCTCGGGTACGACCCCGCGTACGGACGGACCTTTTCCAGGCGGTTTGTCGGACTGGACGTCGTTACAGTTTGCCTTGATCAAGCCTTTGTATACCTTTGGCAAGATAGAGTATTACAACGAGGCGGCGAAAGGTAATGTCGATATCAAACGCGGCGATATCCGTATCAGTCAGGCTGATACTGTCGTGGATGTTAAAAAGGCGTATTACGGCTATTTAACGGCGCGCGATTCGCGGCGCTTGCTGGAAGATGTGCAGGGTAAATTGAACGGTGCGCTGGACACGGTCAAGAAAAACCTGAAAGAGGATACTGGAGAGTCGAAGCAGACTGATTTATATGCGCTGCAGGCTGCCAATGGCATGTTGAGCAAATACCTGAGTCAGGCGAAAGCGATTGAAAAAATCAGTCTGGATGGTTTGAAATTACTGACGGGTGTGGGTCTGGACAGTACTCTAACTGTAGCGGATGACAGTCTGACGCCGGTGCCGTTACCTGCAGGCAGTCTGGCCGATTTCGAGTCGCAGGCAGTAGCAGATCGCCCGGAAATGGCGCAGCTGGAAGCCGGTATGCGCGCTCGCCGGGCGCTGGTTGCTGCGAAAAAGGCGGAAATGTATCCTGATATTTATGCCGGCGTGATTGGACAAGCAAATTTTGCTTCGCGTCGAGATACGCTGAATAATCCCTATATCTACGATCCGTTCAATAATATGGGAGTAACACCGGTTGTCGGCATGAAATGGGATATCAAGCCGGGTGTTGTGTCTGCACAAATTGCACAGGCGCAGGCTGAATTGGAGGCGCTGAATTACAAAACGCAATTTGCTCAGGCGGGAATTCCGTTCCAGGTTTCGGAGGCTTATAACCAGGTTCAGGCCAATTATCAGGCCCAGCAGCAGCTGGCTGATGGCGCGCAGGCTGCCAGACGCTGGATGATTGCAGCATTGGCGGACTTTAATGCCGGATTGGAAAAAGCGGATAAAGTTGCCGATGCACTTAAGACATATGCGCTTACCCAAGCGGAGTATCTGCGTACCGTCGACGATTACAATATGTATGTAGCGCAATTATCGCGTGCTGTTGGTGAAACTAAATAAGCGCTTGGCATTCTAATATTTTTTGTATACGAATAAATAATATGTACAGTCTATTTAGCAATTTTAAATTCTTCCTTTTAGGTTTGGTAGCAGTCACGTTTAGCATGTCGGCAACGGCTGAGGATTTGACGCCGGATGTACTGGTTAAAACCACGACGCAAGATGTCACGACGATACTTAAACGCGACAAAGCGGTTTATGCAAACGATACGCAGAAACTCTATGCGTTAATCGATGCGAAAGTATTGCCTCACTTCGACTTCAATCACATGACCATGCTAGCTGTCGGACGTTACTGGCGTCAGGCAACCCCTGCACAGCAGCAAGCCCTGGCGAAAGAGTTTCGTACCCTGTTAGTACGGACTTATGCTAATGCTTTGGCGGCATTTAATAATCAGGTTATTGAATTTAAACCATTTTCAATGGCTGAAGGGGCGACTGATGCGACCGTGCAAACTCAGGTGAAACAACCTGGTGCCCAGCCCATCCCGATTGATTACAGTATGGAAAAAACACCTGCCGGCTGGAAAGTCTATGACGTGGCTATTGATGGGGTGAGTCTGGTAATGAACTATCGTGGTTCGTTCGGCGAGGAAATTCGCAAGAATGGCGTGGATAGCCTGATCAAAACCCTCGCCACTAAAAACCAGCAAAACCATCCCGAAACTGCGACGTCCAAATAATTGATGCAACAGACCAGCAATATTTATTCCGTATCCGGCAAACTGGTCATCGCAACAGCTATGGCCCAATTGGCAAGTGCTTATGCTGCATTGAAAAACGGGACAGAGGTGTTCGATTTTTCTGCACTAGAAGCGCTGGACTCCACCGCATTAGCGCTGATTGTTTCGTGTCAGCGCGAAGCCGCTCGTCTCGGCAAGCAACTGCGTTGCGTTAATATGCCTGAAAACCTTAAAAATCTGGCCGCGCTGTATGGTGTGGAAAACTATATCTCTACCCGAACGCTGTGACGCCACCTGCAATACGCATTCATCAACTGCATAAGCATTTCGGCGCATTGCACGCACTGCGCGGGGTCGATTTAACTGTTCAGCCCGGTGAATTCTTCGCATTGCTGGGGCCTAACGGGGCTGGTAAAACGACCTTGATCAGCATCCTGGCCGGACTCGTTCGCGCCGATAGCGGCACTGCTGAAGTGATGGGGCACAATGTCGTCGACGATTACCGCAAGGCTCGCCAGTTATTGGGTGTTGTACCGCAGGAGTTGGCTTACGACCCGTTTTTTACAGTGCGAGAAAGCCTGCGCATACAGTCCGGTTATTTTGGTTTGCGCCATAATGATGACTGGATTGATGAAATCATGACCAATCTCGGCTTGCTGGATAAGGCCGATACCAATATGCGCGCATTGTCAGGAGGTATGAAACGCCGGGTTCTGGTCGCGCAAGCATTGGTTCACAAGCCGCCTGTCATTATTCTCGATGAACCGACAGCAGGCGTAGATGTGGAATTGCGCCAATCATTGTGGCATTTTGTGCGCCAGCTTAACGCGACGGGGCATACCATTATTTTGACCACGCATTATCTGGAAGAGGCCGAAGCCTTATGCAACAGGGTGGCCATGCTTAAACAGGGACAAGTTGTTGCTTTGGATAACACTGCCAGCCTGTTGAAGAATGCAAGCGAATTACGTTTGCGTATAGTCATAAGCCCAGACTTGCTACCAGCTGAACTGCTGTCACGCGTGATCAGGCATGAGAATAATGAATATATTCTGGGGCTAAAGGCGCCTGCAGAAATGGAAAATATTCTGGCCAGTTTGCGACTGGCAGAAATCGGCATTCATGAGATAGCTTTGACGCAGCCTGATTTGGAAGATGTTTTCGTGCAGATTATGGGGCGCACATGACCGGCTTCTATACGCTGCTATATAAGGAATTGCTGCGTTTCTGGAAAGTATCGTTCCAGACAGTATTGGCGCCTGTTATTACCGCATTGCTGTATTTGCTGATTTTTTCTCATGTGCTGGCTGAACACGTTCAGGTATATGCCGGGGTGAGTTATACGGCATTCCTGGTGCCGGGTTTGGTCATGATGTCGATGTTGCAGAATGCGTTTGCCAATAGTTCATCCAGTCTTATCCAATCCAAGATTACCGGCAATATCATTTTTGTGTTGTTGCCGCCATTATCCTATCTGGAGTTTTTTGCAGCCTATCTGCTTGCCGCCATTGCGCGCGGAATAGTGGTCGGTCTGGGCGTATTTTTGGTGACACTGGCTTTTACTCGGGTCAATATCGATCACCCTTTATGGTTGATGCTGTTTGCCGTGCTGTGTAGTGGTATATTGGGTGCTTTGGGTGTGATTGCCGGAATTTGGGCAGAGAAATTCGATCAGCTCGCGGCTTTCCAGAATTTCATCATTATGCCGCTGACATTTTTATCCGGCGTATTTTATTCCATACATTCATTACCGTCGTTCTGGCTGGCCGTCTCACGGTTTAATCCGGTTTTTTACATGATAGACGGTTTTCGTTACGGTTTTTTTAGCGCGAGTGATGTTGCACCGGGTTTAAGCTTGCTAGTCGTGCTCGCCTGCTTTGTGGCATTATCCGTATTTTGTTTGCTTTTATTACAGCGTGGCTACAAGCTGCGTCATTGAGATATTAAAAATGGTACAACCTGACAGTATTAGGCAATATATCGAGCAAGGCATGCCATGCGAATTGGTGCAAGTGATGGGTGATGGGCAGCATTTTGAGGCCGTGATTGTCAGTGCGGAATTTGCCGGCAAAAGCCGTGTGCAACAGCACCAGATTGTTTACCGTGCTCTGGGCGATCGCATGCGTGAAGAAATTCACGCGCTTTCCATGAAAACATTTACGCCCGAGCAATGGGCCGAGGCTAATCGTTAATGGATAAACTGGCTATACAAGGCGGCATGAGCCTCAGCGGAGAGGTTCGCATATCGGGTGCAAAGAATGCCGCATTACCCATATTATGTGCGGGTTTGTTAACGGCAGATAAATTGCATTTGGGAAATTTGCCCAAGTTGAAAGATATCAGTACATCCCTGACTCTGCTTGGACATATCGGCATGCAAGTGTGCCTGAACGATCAGGGTGGCGTGGATTTGCATGCTGCGGAGCTGTCACGTCTTGAAGCACCCTATGAACTGGTGAAAACTATGCGCGCATCGATATTGGTGCTGGGGCCCATGTTGGCACGCTACGGTGAGGCAAAAGTGTCGTTACCCGGCGGCTGTGCAATTGGTTCTCGTCCCGTCGATTTGCATATCAAAGGGTTGCAGGCCATGGGTGCGGAGATACATATCGAGCACGGTTATATTCATGCGAAAGCTGGTCGCTTGCAGGGCGCTCGTATCTTTATGGATACCGTGACTGTTACCGGTACTGAAAATCTGATGATGGCGGCAACGCTGGCACAAGGTGTCACTGTGCTGGAAAATGCCGCTCGCGAACCGGAAGTTGTTGATCTGGCCGATTGCCTGATCGCCATGGGAGCAAAAATCAGCGGCGCAGGGTCGGATACCATCACAATTACGGGTGTAGACAGTTTGCACGGGGCCAGTTTCAATATCATGCCCGATCGGATTGAAACCGGGACGTATCTGGTTGCTGCTGCCATGACGCAAGGTAAAATTAAAATCACCCATACGCGTGCTGATACACTGGATGCCGTATTGGATAAATTGCGTGAAGCTGGTGCTGAAATTGAGCTTGGGGAGAACAGCATCACGCTGAGCATGCAGCAGCGTCCCCGAGCTGTCAGTCTTAAAACAGCGCCATATCCGGCTTTCCCGACGGACATGCAAGCGCAATTCATGGCAATGAATTGTATTGCAGACGGTGTTGCTACCGTGACCGAAACTATTTTCGAGAATCGTTTCATGCATGTGCAGGAGATGCGTCGGCTTGGAGCCAATATCGAAATTGAGGGCAATACTGCTGTGATTCGCGGTGTCGATGGTTTGCAAGGCGCGGTGGTCATGGCGACGGATTTGCGCGCATCAGCTTCGTTAGTGCTGGCTGCATTGGTAGCCGAAGGTGAAACTACGATAGAGCGTATTTATCATATCGATCGCGGATATGAATGCATAGAAGAAAAATTCAGTCAGGTCGGTGCGCGGATACGTCGCGTACATTGAAGGGAAAAATATGATTACTATCGCTTTATCGAAAGGCCGCATTTTCCAGGAAACGCTTCCGCTATTGGAGGCTGCGGGTATCGTGCCGCGCGAAGATCCGGAGAAATCACGCAAACTGATTATCGGTACCAATATGCCGGAAGTTCGTTTGATTATTATTCGCGCTACGGATGTGCCGACGTACGTGCAATACGGCGCTGCAGATCTTGGTGTGGCCGGTAAGGATGTGCTGATCGAACATGGCGGCGAAGGCCTGTACCAGCCGTTGGATCTGAAAATCGCTCGTTGCAAAATGATGGTCGCTGCGCATCCGGCATTCGATTACGAGCAGGCTGTGCGTCAAGGGGCGCGCTTGCGTGTGGCGACAAAGTATTTGATCACTGCGCGCGAATATTTCGCAGCCAAGGGCGTGCATGTAGACCTGATCAAATTATATGGTTCTATGGAGTTGGCGCCGCTGGTGAAGCTGGCCGACGTGATTGTGGACTTGGTCAGTAGCGGCAGTACCTTGAAAGCTAATGGCCTGGTTGCAGTGGCCGATGTCATGGATATTAGCTCACGACTGGTGGTGAATCAGGCTGCGCTTAAACTAAAACGCGCTGAGATACAGCCTTTGCTGGATACGTTTGCCAGTGCGGTCAAAGCCGACTGATCGTATATTTTCATGTCATTTGATCTGCCGGGCGACGCCAGCATACGTCGCATACTCATCATTAAATGGAGCGCTTTAGGGGATATCGCCATGTCTACATGCGTCATGGAAGATGTGGCGCGCGCTTTTCCGCATGCAAGAATCGACCTGAATACGTTACCGCCTTGGGACAAACTGTTTATCGGCGATCCGCGTTTTACCAATATCAGTAAAATAAATATTCGCGCCAAGCGCGGCAAATGGTTTGCAATATGGGCATGGATGCAGCAAGTCAGGCGCGAACGTTATGATTTGATCGTCGATTTGCAGTCCAATGATCGCTCGCGTTTCATGCTGATGTTCCTGCAAATGACGGGTAACGTTACCCGCTATTTGATTGGTAATCATGCGAGCCGACCCTATAACATCAGCGGCCCCACAGTCTCAGTCGACCCTAATCCGGTGCAGCGCATGCGGGCGGCATTGAATGCCGCAGGCATACCCGTCAATACGCCGCGTCCGGTATTGCATATCCCGGATAGCAATCAGCGTCACGCCAGAGAGCTGCAGGCTCGTTACGGACTGGAAGCTGGGCGTTATGCCATTTTTTATCCCGGATGTCAGGCTGCCGGCTATCTGAAGCGCTGGGGCGAAGATAAATATGCCGAATTGGCACGTCAACTATTAATCGACGAGGTCGATCATGTGGTTTTGATCGGCGGCAAGGATGAAATGGAAGATTGCAGACGTATTGCCGACCTGGTTGGCGATGGCGTAGTCAATATGTGCGGTGAAACGGAAGTGCTGGATATTGTACCCTTAGCACGCGACGCCAAGTATCAGGTAGGCAACGATACCGGTACCGCGCACCTTGCTGCATCGTCCAGTCGGCCTATGGTGGTCGTTTGCGGACCGACGGATCCTTACCGAGTTAAACCGCAAGGCGATAATGTCGTTGCTATCCAAGCCGACATGCCTTGCCTTAACTGCTACTGCAAGCAGGACTGTGCGCATCATTCGTGCATGAAAGCGATACAGCCGTCACATGTGATTGCCGCGTTAAATTATAAGGATGGCCCGGTTATGATTATTCCTGCGCAGGAAGCTCAGCAGGGTTTATTGGATTCGTAAACAGGTGGATTATCCGGCGCACCGGCCGGCATCAGTGATTTGCCGTAACGTTTGCGCTGATGGTACTCATATAGCTTGGCGTATTTCAGAAATACGTAAAACGCACCGCAAACAGAAGTAATAAACCCACCCCAGCCATTTAAAAAGGCGCGCTTGAAAAAATAGGCGCGTAAGAAATAGAATGGCGGATAAAACACCAGCATCCACGGGTTGGGATAGGTACCCTTGGCAACTTTGTCTTTTACCAACCCGGTCGAATAAGCATTGAGTTTGCTGACTTTTACGTCAATGTCGGTTTCGCCGTAATGATAAAATGGCGCTACGAGGCTTTTGATCGTTCCTGCTACTTCAGGCGCTGCATGAACCGGCATATCGGTGATATGCCCCTTATCCTTGCGGAACAATCGAAGGAACTTGTTGAGACGCACAAAACGGTTGTTCATTTGCCAGAACATTTGTTCCTGACGAGGGATCGTATAACCATCGGCATCCGGCCCTCGTTGCAGCAAGTCGCGAATCTCCTGTTGCGAAGCCGGTGACAGCGCTTCGTCGGCGTCTAGCAGCAAGACCCATAAATAGGTCGTTTTAGTAAGTGCCAGCTGCTTTTGTTTGCCATAACCCAGAAATGGATGATGGAAAATTTTGCATCCATACTGTGCGGCGATATCGAGGGTTGCATCGGTGCTGCCGGAGTCTAGCAGCACAATTTCATCAGCCCATTTGACGCTTTCCAGACAACTGGCAAGCGTGCGTGCGTTGTTCAAGGTGGTGACGAAAGCGGAGAGTTTTTCCATGAAAATAGCGGTGTTATACAATACGAAAATGAGCCAAACTATACCACATGGCAAGGTGCACCCTTGAAAATCTTGCATCTGATTGCTTCGACCGGCGTCGGCGGTGCAGAAAAGCATTTGCTTGACTTATGCTTGCAACAGCGTGCATTTGGACTGGATGTGAGTGTCGCGTTACCGCAGGAGGGGGCATTAAGTCAGGCATTGCAAAGTCACGGTATTGATTATGCGCTGATTCATACGGGCGGACGCTGGCATCCATTGGCGCTATGGTCGTTGCGTCGTGTAATCAGGCGTATTCGTCCCGATCTGGTTCATGCGCATATGTTGAAATCCGCTGCCATGGCTGGAATAGTCTGCAGACCTATACCCTGCGTCGCAACCGCACATAATATCGTTAAAAATCATGCACCGTTCCGCCATTGCCGACATGTTATCTGCGTCTCGGATATGGTACGCGATTCCCTGATTCGATCGGGATATTCAGAGGCGATGACAACGGTCGTGCACAATGCGGTCGATACTCGTGCATTCAATAACCTGAAACGCGATGAGGTGCGTCGGCTGCATGGCTGGCAAGATCAGCTCATCGTATTATGCGTGGCACGGCTGGTCCCGGCCAAAGGTCAGCGATATGCGATAGAAGCCTTGCCGCAATTGTTGGTGCAGTTGCCTGCCATTCGGCTGGTGCTGGCGGGAGAGGGCGAAGATAGGGAAGCGCTGCTGCAACTGGCTGCGAAGCTGGGGGTATCGGCTCATCTGGCTTTGCTGGGATCGCGAAACGATATTGCCGATCTGCTGGCCGCTACGGATATTTATTTGCAGCCTAGCATCAAGGAAGGGTTCTGCATTGCGTTTCTGGAAGCGATGGCAACCGGACTGGCCTGTATTGGTACGGAGACCGGAGCGATACCAGCCATGCTGAAGTCGGGAATAAACGGTGTGCTTATCCATCCGGCTGACAGTGCCGCCATAGTCGATGCCGTACTATCCATTGCAACAGATGCCGATCGTCGTCGGCGTTATCAACAGGCAGCCAAGATTACTGCGAATACGCAATTCAGTCCGCAAAAGCAGATGTTGGATACGCTGGCTGTTTATCGTCAGGTACTCAATCGATAGCCGGTTTCGTTTTGTCTATGGCCAGAACGGCAAAGAAAACTGCCAGCATCCACCAACTCATTGCTGATAGCACGCTTGCATAGAATGCTATGCCGGCGTTGATAGGCATGACAGCCGAAATGACGGCGATGCCTATGGGTGCAGCATAATGGTTATGCGCGCGTATGGCTTGCCAGGTAAAACGTATGAGCAGGCCAAAAAACAGGAAATATCCAATGATGCCGATAATACCAGTTTCAACCATGACCTCCAGGAATATCTGATGCGGGTGATTGGGACCCATATGCGGATTCATTTTAAGGAAAATATCACCTTTCTCGGCATAAGGCGGATAAGCATAACGGAAACCGCGCGGACCGACGCCGTTAATCAGATGATCCTTGATCATTTTAATGGCTACTGTCCAGATAGGCAGGCGAATACTGGTTGCTGCATTGGCTTCGTCGTAGTTGCCGCTGAAGAGCCCGGCTGTAGCTTCAACCTTTTCCTTGAATGGAGCGTAGTGGTCTAACATGACGGTCATGGGAACGGCCAGTATGAGCACGATAGCAAGATATTTTTTGACAGATTGTTGCGGATTGGTCAGATAGAGATAAATAGCGAATCCAGCCATGCTTGCTGCGTAAATCCCCCAGGACACCCTGCTTCCGGAAAGCAGGACAACAGCGGTATAAGGGGCAAGGAGTAACCAGTACATCCAGCCGTAACGTCCGGTTTTTGCCAGTTGGCGTACTTTTTCGAAGTAAATCGCACCGAAAGGCGCAATCCATAGCCCCATGGTCAGTTTGGGATAAAACAGTCCAGTCAGTCTATCTACTATCATGGGAGAACCCATGATATTTTTGCCTGTAATTGCCTGCAATACCCCGTCCGCGATGATAATGCTGAACATTGCAAAAATTGCAGTAAAAAGCTTCGGCCTGGTTTCCGGATTGGAGAGTGCATATATCGCAAACAGGACCGCAAATGGAAAGCGCATGAAGGTTAAGGCGGTACTGGCAGTAGGTTCAAGTGCTACAGCATCGGGCAATGCCGTCAGTATGGGTATCCAGATGCAGGCAAATAGCAGGATAGCCCGACGCATGTTGGGTGATTTCAGCTGTGCGCTTCCTTCCTTTGCCAGCAAGACCATGCCACCGATGGACATGAGTGCCAAAGGTACTTCAAATCCTTTGCCGAAAGGCATGGCAAAAATGAACAGTGCGATTATCCACCATCCATAATTTTGTACAAAGCTTGCAAATTTTGTACGTGAAGCAAAGTAATTCATGAAATTTCCCATTCGATGGATGTGATGCGGTTTGGCATTATTTTCTCCCGGTTTATTAACGGTGTTATTGAACCCCGATTTGAGCAAGTATGCTTTGTGCTCTATGAGCATAGGTATGTTCAGCCATGACACGTTTATAGCCTGCCTGACCAATTGAGCTGGCAAAAGTAGCATCTGCAACCAGGCGATCATACAACTCGTGCAGTTCATCCATGGAATGATATACCAGAATCTCTTTGCCGGCTTCAAAGCATAAATCGATGTCCTGCATGTCGTCATTCAATACCGGAGTCATGCAGCCATAGGGTTCGAAGCTGCGTTGGCTGAGGCCGTTAATAACATTTTTTTCATTTTTAACATTAAGCACAGCTCGGCACGATGCATACGTTTGCGGCAGTTTTGCATACGGCAGACGATAGGCATTGATAATATGCGGACTATCCTTTAATTTTGACCAGCCTTTGCCGTATAGCGTGACAGGTCTTTCTATGGTGCTGACCATTTTCCCGCGTCCAACCGTATTGTTAGCGACATAAATGATCGCATTGGATCGAGTCATGTTCATAGGGTGAAATTTTGCGGGATCGACAGCCAGCGGCAAATAACTTGCCGGTGATGACAGTTTGTATTCATGTACTGCGTCGATAAAGGCTGTGTCTGTACAGAATACCCAGTCTACATGATTGGCAAAGACGCCTTCTTCTTGGGTGAATTTGTCTCCGACCCAGGCAACTGTTTTTGCCTTGGGGCAGGTTTCAGCCGCCATTTGAAATACGCTTTCCGGTAACCAGTTGGAGGCTATCATGACAAATACGATAAGGTCGGGTTTGAACGCGTTTAATTTTTTGTACAAGCTGTCGGTTACGATCTGCAATTTGCTGCCACGCATTTTGCCGGCCAGTTTGAAGTAAAGCGACTGGATAGCCGTATCGCCATTAAGTGCGAAATAGTCGACTTTGCAACCGCTTTGTTTAAAGGCTTCGACAGTGTTTTCCGTCCAGTGAACGATGCTGTTGTATTTGCCTATTACCAATACCTTAATCAAGCACGCATCCTTTGCATCCAATCGATTTCGAGCTGTATATGCTTATGTGGCAGAACATTTGTCATTCATGAGCTCCTGATAAACGGCAAATGTACCCGATTGCATGTTTGCTAATGTAAATGTCGTATTCTCGATGACTTTACCGGGATGCGTAATGCAGTGCCGAACAGTATTTTCCAGCATATCCATATCCCCTGGCGGTACCAGACCTGCTGGAAAAAGTATACGCAAGACCTCGCCGACACCACCGTGATCGTATCCTGCGACAGGGATGCCAAGGCTCAACGCTTCAGGTGTGGTGCGTCCAAACGCTTCGGGATCCTGAGAAAGCGACAGCACGAGATCTGAAACGGCCATTATCTCTTTTAAATCAGAACGATGACCTATCATGCTGATGTTTTCACTCAAATGCAATGTGCTGATTTTTGTTTGCAATTCATGCAAAAATGCCAGTTTTTTGAGATCGGCTTCACCGACGATCAGGCCATGCACATTGAGTCCGGCCTGTTTCAGGCGAGCAATGAGCTGGATAAAGTCCAATTGTCCCTTCCAGCGCGTGAGTCGGCCGGGCAGGGTGATAACGGTTTTGTTTGTCAGTTGCGGGTAATCGTTATGCCATTTGTCCAGCCAAGCTTTGTCGGGTCGATAGCCATATGGGAATTCCTGCGGGTCGACCCCTCGATAAATAAGACGGATGCGAGCTGGATCGACTTGCGGATAATTGTTCAGAATGTATTTGCGAATAGTTTCAGAAACAGCAATGATGCGCTCGCCCTTGGTCATCACTGCGCTATATGCGTTGACGGTGTAGGCCCCATGAACAGTGGTGACGAGCCTGGGACGCGTCGCCGGATCCATGCCTCGCCAGGCAAGATAACCTATCCAGGCAGGCATGCGCGAACGCAAATGTAGAATGTCTATTTTTTGCTCAATCAAGAAACGCCGTAAACCGGGTATGAGGCGTAGTGTCAATAAGGATTTTTTGCCAATATCCCAATTGATATGAGTTGATCCTTCTGATTCCAGCTGTGCGAGCATCCGCCCGCCATTTGACATAACGAGTGAACGGTGGCCGTTTTGTACCAGATAGCGGGCTATTTCAAGCGTGCCGCGTTCAACGCCGCCTGCGTGCAGGGCAGGGAGCATTTGTAAAACGGTAAGCGGGCGGTTAACAGACAAATGATGTGATCCGGTTGTTTGTCAGATACGAGTATTGAGTATCAATTCAAACCATACCGTGCATCTTGGCGTTGCGTTCGCGTTCCAGTTGCATAATATAGCGTTGTATCATAGTTAACATCCCGGGCACCATCTTTACGAATTCGCATCCGAAACGGCGATTGGTTTCCCCATTTGCCAGACTGAAATCCTGCGTGTTGCGAATTTGCAGAGTGACATTAAGTAAACCGTTTTCACCCAAATCGATCTTGCAGTTTTGATATTCTTCGCCAATTTGCGATTCTAGCACGCGTTTTTCATCAAGTATAGCGATGCCGCCGCCGCTAATGTCGACAACAGTAGTCGTATAAACGCCTGATGCTAATGGTATTTTGCAGTAAATAGGTGGATTTGGCGGCGTGTTGACGCGAAAATATTCGCGTCGCTGCAGGCGTATCATGACTGGCGGGACGGCGATGCAAAGTGCCTGCTGCCCGTCCTGCGTGCATTCGTTGACGCCTGATGCAAAAAAGGAAATGCGTACCTTATCCAGTGTGGATTCGAATTCTATGTCATCGGATTCCAGTATGCGCTGATTGATTAATACGCTGGGTGCCAAGTCTATATACACAAGATTTTTTTTATCGTCTATATCCAGTATGGAGGTAACTACGACTTCAGCGCCGCCATTAATCACCATGGTAATCAACTGACGTTGATTCTTGATACCTTGCAGCAGATTCAGGATTTCGCGTCTGGAGTGGACTTGATAAAGACTCTGGTTTTCGGTACCAAGTTCTGGTTGGGTAGGTGACATAGTCTAATCATTAATCAAAAATGTAGGATTATTATAGCTGAGACGAATCGTTAAGCGTGGATTTTTGTCCATTTTCAATACGGTATAACCAGGCAAGCAGCTCGGCCACGGCCCGATATAACGCTGGAGGAATATTCTGATCCAGATCGACTTGCATCAATAATGCCACCAACTCTTTGGATTCATGCACAAAGACCCCACTGGCCTTGGCGCGGGCAATGATTTCTTCGGCAATCAGCCCTTTGCCCTTTGCAACCACTTTAGGTGCAGCATCACCATTTTGGTAGGCTAATGCTACGGCTGATGGGGATGGATTATTCATTGGCTTTTACCTGTAGTCCGTCCAATGGAATGCCTGCGGCAGCAAGTGCTTCATTAAGGCTGCTACTCTGTGCTTGCAGTTGCATCGCGATTGCCGAATTATCCGTATGGATTTGCAGCGCCAATCGTCCACCGGTCAGTCGTAAGGTTGCCTTGACCGTGCCTAATTGGGCCATTTCGAAACTGACTTCGCTGCGCCACGAGGTTTGTTCAGGTGTCGATGTGGTTGTATTTTCCGGTGTGTCTTCATTGACTTCCCAGCGCATGATCTGACCCGGCCAAACTTCGCCCTGCCAAACGATACGATTCTGTTCGAGTACCTGGAGTTGCTGATTGACCAGCTGGGTTAGGGGCTGCTCTGCGGCTGGCATGCTGGGGAGCTGGACTCCGGGCGAGGTTACTATGCTACTGATTTGCTCGGTTTGTCGGGCTTGGGGTTCTTGCTGGATATCGGCAAGCGTTCTCTGTCCGTTTATCCATTCATTTAGATGAGACTCATAAAACACGCCGGTTTTGGCAAGGGTGTCTTGTAGCGCGTGCGCCAATTGCGGAGTTGGCGCTTCTGCGTGCGCGATAATCGGTGTCTTTCCGATAATAGGCGTGGGTATGTTGCTGTCGGGCAAATTGTGTAACAGGGTATTGATTAATTTGGCTGTGTCGCTCAAAGAAGTCGTGCTGCTGGTCGCGGTTGCGATTGTTGATTCTGCATTTAACAAAAACGTAGGTTTTGGCTCTCTGCCGATCAAAGTCAGGGGCACTTTGTCGCCGACATTGGTGGAGGCCGGCAAGTTCATGCGGGTAGTTGCGTCTGCAATTTTTACCAGAAAACTGCCGTCGTTCAGTTTGGCTTGAACATCGGCTTCCAGCTGTTGACCCAGGTTGATCTGGGCCAGGCGATGGAGAATTTCTTCCCGTATATCGCCAAGCGGGGAGGTGGGTAATAACGTTTGGATTAACGTTACCGGCCGTGTGCCTGTAGGTTCTGGCCGGGGGAAAAGCATGATTATCTCACTTGATGATTACCATAAGTCATGGAGAGTTTATGCTCTGTGCTGGTGCTTTTGATCAAATTCGAAAGCTGAGCCATCCATGGTTCGGTAATATCACGAATTTCGCGATCATCGGCAAGGATTTGCTTGATGACCGCTACTTTTCGGTTGCGTAACTCGCTGGAGAGTTTAACCGGCGCCTCATTTGCTTGCAGGGTATGCACATGTCCCGCGCAATGCGATTCCAGCGTGGCGAGATGATCCCAGTCGCCTTGGCGAGCAGCGGCGAGCATCTGTCTGGTAATTTGAGCGACGGACTCATATAGACCAATTACTTCTTCGCTGTTCATGATGATTAGGCCCTTGCGAAAGATGGAGCACGAGGAGTGAGCGGATCAATTTGTCTGTTATTGGTTGGCGCTGCCATGGGCACCGCTGGGGCGGTTTTCTCTATCATCATCCAGGCATCCCGCAACTCAATGATCAGGCCACTTATTTCTGTCAAAATGGCAAGATCGTTTTTCAGATTGGCTTCGATCAGGCGATTGCTCATGTATTCGTAAAGCGCATCCAGATTCAGAGCGATTTCGCCGCCGACCTGTTTATTCAGGCTGGCACGCAATCCATCATTAATAATGGCCATGGCATGAGATATAGCGCGTCCTTTTGCTGCGATTTCATGGTTCTGAATATGCAAATAGGCGCGATCTATTGCCAATTTAGCGCCATCAAACAGCATGACAATCAATTTGTGCGGCGAAGCAGCAAGCACGCCTGTTTCCATATCTACTGCTGCATAGGCATTTACGCCCTTATGTGCTGTGCCAAACATAATTTTATCCTTGTGCTGATTTAGGTAAATCCACCGGTTATTTATGCCGACAGTTATCGACGGTGCTTATATCTAATAACGGCATCTAAATCTGGAAATTTAGTCTTTGATCAAGTTTTCATTGCGGCGCAGTGCGAGTTTATCCGATTCTACGGTTTCGTTTGCACCGATAGTCGCGGTGCTGGCAAAGTTAGAAGTTCGTGTATTTAGAAAGTTCAGTGGCAGCATATTGAATTTATAGATTTTTTTAATTTTAAGGTGATAGCCGAGGCCGTCTCACATGCCCTGCTAATAGCAGGCATGCCGCTTTTATGAAGCTCGTTATTTCGTGCCGTATAGGATGCTTATTCTGCCGCTATGACTCTGTTTTTACCCGATTTTTTGGCCTTGTACATGGCGGTATCGGCACGTTTAATCGTATCCAGCAGGTTTTCTTCTGCATTGCGGGTTGCTACGCCAGCGCTAAATGTAATGAATAGCTTCTGGTTGTTGTACATGAAAATACGTTTTGTCAGCTCTTTTTGCAGACGAGTAATGACTCCGATAGCTTCATTGAGCGGCGTGTCGGGTAGAACAACGACAAATTCTTCACCGCCGAATCGGCCGATAACGTCCATCGAACGCAAGGTATCTTTCACGATGCGTACTACGTGTATCAGTGCTTCATCGCCGGCTTCGTGGCCGTGAGTGTCATTCAGTTTTTTGAAATCGTCCAAATCCAGCATTGCGATACTGAGTGCTGTGCCATGACGATCGGCACGAGCCTGCTCGCGTTCGAATACGTCATCCAGACCACGACGGTTAAGGCTATTGGTAAGTTGGTCGTGGCTGGCTAAAGCGCTGATTTCTGCCAGCTCGGCCTCAAGCGCATGGATGCGCGCTTCGGCAGCCTGAGCCTCATTGCGAGCGGCGAGCATCTGGTCGCGCGATTGCAATGCTTCAGTCTGTATGGTGCGCGTATCGCGCATGACGTCATCCAGTATGCTGTTCAGTTCGCTGATATGTTCGGCTTTGGCGATTTTCTGAGTATAGGAGTCGATTTTTCCATGATAATCACCGGTACTGGTTGCAATTGCCCCCAGTCGATCTATAAAGATCGTGATCATGTTTTTGACAGTGATTTTTGCCTCTGACAGGCTGTCCTTCAGCGTGCCCTGTTTATAGATGACTTCTTTGAGACTTTGCGTTGCATCTTCCAGAGAGCGGTGATTGATAGGACCTGAAATCAGATTTTGCACGATTCCGATCTGACCGCGTAACCAGCTGTCGTCTTCCAGCAAATAGCTGACGTTATCAAGTAGTAGCCTGAATAATCTGAGCAGCAGATCTTGCTGTTCGGCTATGTCGCCGCTTTTCAGTTCTATACGAAAACATAATTGTTTCAGGCGGTTGCCGATTTCGCCTAGTTCTTCGTCGGTTCGGGCATCCTTGAGGGCTGTGCCGAGGGCTTCCGATTCTTCTGCCAGCTCAGGTATGTTTGACAATAACGATGCAACGGCGAATGTCAGGGTGCGTGTTAATAATTCGCGTAATAGCTGGGTTTGCTGACTGTCGCTGGCAATCACCTGAGCCACATTGCTTACGGCTTTTGGCACGACCGGAACGGGAATCAGGGATGGTTTTAATTGTTCTTCTACGAGCGAGGTGAGTCCGGTGTCGTAATCCTGCCAATCGTTGGCTTCCGCAGCACGGCGTAAGCGTTTGCCAAAGATGGAAGTTTCGCCGGTTAATTGAGTGAGCTGTCCGGCAAAATTCGTCAGTACCTGTTCGGCATTCAGACCTTCTTCGGTTGCTGCGGCTATGCCGGCTATCTCATTGTAGGCAGTACGATAAGCTTCGGGGGTCGGCGCAATACGCTGCATGGCAAGACGGCGGAAGGCCTCTCGTGCAATTTCAGCGGGATTTTGTGGTGCTTCATTTTCAGGTGGGGTTTTCATGATTGCGCTCTTTTCGGTGCACGAATATCGATTCCAGTTAGGATCATGATATATCGTACCTGAAAAGCGCAATCATCTAATTAACGGCAGAAAAATGGACTACTTTAGGGTTTTGAAATAAATTAATTGTGATTATTAAAAATATAAAAATTAATCAACATGTTATACATTATTCGACCAGCCGGTTTTTCATGGCATAGTGCATCAGCTCGGCATTATTTTTCAATTTCATTTTTTGCAACAAGCGTGCGCGATACATGCTGACGGTTTTGACCGAAAGATTCAATTCCGTAGCAATGTCGCTAACGCATTTGCCTGATGCAATCATGGTCATGGTTTGATATTCGCGATCGGATAGTGTTTCATGCAATGCCGCTTGATGATTCCCGCCTACTTGATTTGCGAGTTCCTGCGCCAGGGCACTGCTGATGTATTTACGTCCAGCAATGACTTCGCGTATTGCGACGACCAGTTCAGCCGGCGCACTTTGCTTGTTCAAATAACCGGCGGCACCGGCTTTGAGCGAACGTATGGCGTATTGGTCTTCTCTGTGCATGGATAGCATTAATACGGCAATATCCGGTGCTTCTTTCTTAATTTGTTTTAATACTTCTATCCCGCTACGATCTGGCATGGAAATGTCCAGCAGCAGTATGTCGTATTTGCCTTGGCGAGCCAGTTTGATGGCTTCGTGTCCAGTTTCTGAATCACCCGCAACAACGAGATCGGGGGTGTCGGCCAGGATTTGTTTTAATCCTTCGCGAACAATGGCGTGGTCGTCAACAATAAATACGCGTATGGCTTTTTGAGTGGTCATGATTGCTTTAACTTAACGGAATTTGTATGGATATTGAACTACCGGCATTCGGGCTGGCTGTAATCGAAAACTTGCCACCGAGAGAGCCTACGCGCTCCATCATGCCGCGTATGCCAAACGAGTGGGGTTTAAGTCTATCAGATTGTTCCATACCTCGGCCATTGTCGGCAATATCTAGTGTGATACTGTTTTTGATACGTTTCAGATTAACGGTTACGCGGGTAGCGTGTGCATGCTTGCTAATGTTGGTCAGGGCTTCCTGAAAAACCCGGAAGAGGGCAGTGGCCTGGTCGGCATTCAATTCGATATCCTCATCCGTGCTGGAGAAGTTGCAAGGTATACCCATCTGCCGTTCAAATTCCTGCGATTGCCATTCAATGGCTGCTACGATGCCGAAATCCAGTATGCTGGGCCTTAAATCCCCAGCAATGCGGTGTACCGATTCAATAGTACGGTCAGCCAGTGTATCAATATAGTTTATTTTTTCGATTAAGGCATTATCTTTATTGGACAGACGGCGCTTAACTAGCGTGAGCGCCATTTTAATGGCTGTCAGATTGCCGCCCAGATCGTCATGTACTTCGCGTGCGATGCGCATGCGTTCCTGTTCCTTTACTTGTTGAATATGCGCCGATAGCTCAGCCAGTCGCTCGCTTGAGCGTTTGGCTTCAATTTCTTCGAGCTTGGTTTGCGTAATATTGGTAATAACGCCATCCCAGACTACCGTGCCATTCGGCATGGCATTCGGCG
This sequence comes from Sulfuriferula sp., assembly GCA_031291235.1. Lineage (GTDB taxonomy): Bacteria > Pseudomonadota > Gammaproteobacteria > Burkholderiales > Sulfuriferulaceae > Sulfuriferula. Next base: position 384,426 of record JARLJL010000022.1, on the reverse strand, counting down.
TCGCCCGGATATCTATCCATTTGATATCCTGCCATGCTTCGATCCATATTCGGCCTTTCCAGTTCCATGTTTGTAGTTGCTGAGCCGAAAGCAGCATGGATGTCAGATAGCTTTCCCTGTCGTCGATCATGATCAAATTCAGAAATGATTCAGGATTGGCTTTAAGTTGTGTGGCCGTGATATCCAGCAAATCTTCGCAACGATCGCTGACATAGGTAAATTCGATATGACCATCGGCACGGCGCAGGAATTGGTAAACCAGCCCCGGAATGTTTGAAACGATAGCCTGATACCGCAATTCGCTAAGCTGCAAAGCGACAGCTGCTGCTTGATGTTGGCTAATATCGTTACCGATCGCAATGAATACCGGAACGGTGTTGGGAGGGGAGCGGAATAATCGGAATTCAATCGGGTAAGTGGAGCCATCGCGCCGATGGTGCACAGTTTCATATGTGACTCGACTGGCTGTGCCGTTACGCAACGGCTTTAGTATGGTTTTTAGCGAAGCTTCAGTTAGTTCTGGTGCAATATCCAATGGCGACATGGTTTCCAGCTGATCCATAGTGTATTGCAAATTTCGCTGTGCAGACTCATTGACATGGATGAAGCGCCTGGTTGTGCAGTCAACAAAATAAATTTCGCTGAAGGAACCATCCAGAACGCTAAGCAGCCATGCGCCATCAACTGTGTCATCATGAATATTATTCATATTAGTAGCCTAAATGATTGAGTTTTATAGTTATTATGTCATTATTTGCGCATTGGATAAATTTCACACAATAGTCATTTTACAATGTTAACCTGAATATCCGATTATCGGTTGACTCATGACGGATTTCATTTGTGAGTTGAAATTTGTTGTTGTATTAACTGTATCGTTAGCTATATTTGAAACAGGTAGTATGCTCATGCAGCTATCGTGGATATGTGTTTTCTGCTTCAGGCAAGCGGTCAAGTAATTCAATAATATAAATGTGATTTTACTTTATGGTGGCTCTGTGTTGTTGCTAATTGCACAGCTATGGTTCGGCGTCGCTTAAATGCTCGCATCATCAATATGAGTGCAAGGAGATGAAGCATGGTAGAGGTCAACAATTTTATTGGAACACCGCAAATGCTAAGCGAGATCGGCATAAACGGTGAATATTATTCAAAAGGCCAGATAATCAGACTGGTTCAGTTGCAACGTGGGGATGATCCGTGTTTTGCGACTGATAAACGTTATACCTGTACGGAGATTTGCGAATGGGGTCGAGAATGTCGCAAATTGGTAGCGCAGTGGCAGCGATAGGTTCTCAGGTTTTTCATTTGTCCTGAATGCAAATATTACAGAATCGTATTTTAAATATGCTCGAGGGTTGGGCATATTTATTTTGCATGTTATTTAACATAATATACATTATGCGAAGTTGTGCGTTATAAAAAACCGGACATTTTCGTTTAATGATAATCAGCAGTTATTATATTATTAAGTTTATAAACCCTATTTTAACGCCGAGACCACGGTCATAAATACCAGTTACATTTTGTCACATCTTGTACCAAATTACGCATAGGCATGAAACGACTTGTTTGCATAATTTAATCATGGAAACCGGAAATGAACATTGAGGTTTCCTGAATTATTCGTAATTGTCTTTTTCTTAATTTAAGGAGAACATCATGCGCCATTATAAAACCACACTATCACTTATTACCGGTCTGATTATGGCCGCTTCATTATCGACCAATGCATTCGCGTTTGGAGAAAGATGGCAACACAAGAATGCCCAAGGCGGACATACAGCTGAAGCCGTCCATGCCTACCAGGGCGAAAATGGGAGCGAATTCGCAAAGGGACATCGCATTAAGAGCGACGGTGCCGGCAATGTAACGCGATCAAGCGGTGCTGCAGGCACGACCGCCAACGGCGGACAATACAAGCGGACCAGTCAGTCTACTCGTTCCGCTGATGGCTCCGCTACTCATCAAGGCAGTATCTCGGCCAGTGGCAGCAAAGGCTCAGTCAGCTCTAGCGGTAGTACGACCAAGAATGCAGACGGTAGCGTTAATCAAAGCCGCACTACTGAAATTACGAACGCTCAGACTGGCGTGACCCGTGACAGTAGCACGAGCTATACTAGCGGACAGGGTGTTACGCACTCATCGACTTGTACCGATGCATCGGGTGCAAGCGTGCCCTGCCCCACCCACTAAAATGAACATGGCGACTAAATTCATGTTGGTAAGTACATTGGCGAGCGCTTTGATATTACCCACTGCTCACGCTGCGGATACTGCATCTGCAGGCAATCAGACTGGAGCGCGGATGGAAAAGATGAATGCGCAATTGTCTGCACGCTTCGATAAGGCAGATACCGATCATGACGGCAGTTTGACCCTGGATGAAGCTAAACAAGGTATGCCGCGCGTAGCAAAGAATTTTACGACAATCGATACCGCTGGTAGCGGGAAAATTACCTTGCAACAGATTGAGTCCTATCTGGTCTCGCGTATGGGTAGCCGTCAATAAAGCAATATCGGGCAGCACAACTGTGCTGCCCGTTGCGGTGATTCGCTTGATTCGTCATTCCGCATAATTTAATAATATCTATAGCGGGGCTACCCCGTAATAAGAGAGGGACATGACAAATACCCTGCCCGTTCTGACTGAAATGGAATTGCATCCCATCGTTTCCATGGCGACACTAGCACGCATACCGCATGCCCAGATTCAGGGGATGATCGCGCAAATGCTGGCTACGACTAGCGATGCCAACTTGTTTATGGGGCTGAGTCAGCTGTTGACGATAGTCGGTAATGCGGCTTTTGCGAGCGAAATGCAGGCTAAGGCTTTCGATCGCAGCCTGCTCTACCGCGTTGCAGGAAATCCCAATCCCGGCATTAAATTGTTAGCCCTGATGGGGCCAGGCGACATGCTAGATAATACGCCGCTCGATTATCTGGTCGAAAATTCCGATATACGCCTGGATATCTTATATATCGTTCCAGGTAAACCGTTGCCGGCTACGATTCCAGAGCATGACGTGGTTATCGTTGCACTATGCGAATCCGACAAAAATGAGCAAGTTATGCAAATGCTGGAGGGTATGGTCAAGCATTGGCCGCGTCCGGTATTAAATCTCCCCGAATGTATCCGGCTTTGTACCCGGGAGCGTATTTATCAGCAGCTTGCTGCCATCCCCGGACTGACAATGCCGCCGACCATCAAGCTGGAGCGGCAGGAGCTGGAACGCGTTATTGCGCTGGAATTGCCAGTAACGGCGCTATTTCATGGTGCGTGCTACCCTATTACCATCAGGCCCTGCAATACGCATCGAGGAGAAGGTCTATCCCGCGTGGAAAATGCTGCAGAGCTGGCGGCTTATCTGGACAAAGCCCCAGAACAGGAATTCCATATTTCGCTATATGTTGATTATCGCAGCGCTGACGGCTTGTACCGCAAGGCTCGCATCGCATTGATCGATGGATTGCCCTATGTCTGCCATCTGGCAATCAGCGAGCACTGGATCGTCCATTATGTATCTGCAAAGATGGATGAGAGCAGTGCAAAACGTGCGGACGAAGCAGATTTCATGAACGGATTCGAGACCGGCTTTGCCTTGCGCCATCGTGATGCCTTATTTGCCATAGGTAATCGTCTGGGGCTGGATTACGTTGTGATCGATTGCGCCGAAACGACAGCTGGGGAGTTGTTGATATTCGAGATAGATAATCGCGGTTGGGTGCATGCATTGGACCCTGTCGACTTGTTTTCTTACAAACAGGCGCCGATGAGCGAGCTGTTCGCGGCATTTCGCAGGATGTTGCTGAAGGCGAAGAACTCGGACGGCAATCCTGATAAGATGTGATTTTCGTCGCTCACAGGATGATCATCGCTCATTATGAAACGCAAAATATTTATTCCTGTGTTGGCAATCGCATTGGCCGGTGCGGGCGGTGCAGGTTACTGGCGTTCGCAACACGATCAGACTGCAGCGACTGCTTTGCTATCCTTGTATGGGAACGTCGATGTAAGACAAGTGCAGCTGGCGTTTAACGGCTCGGAACGAATAGATAAAATGCAGGTTCAGGAAGGCTCTCTCGTCAGCAAGGGAGAACTGCTCGGCATGCTGGATAGCCAACGTTTATCGCAAAATGTCGATCTGCGCCAAGCGCAAGTCAATGTTGCCCAACAGGCGCTGACCAGGTTGGAAACTGGTAATCGCCCTGAGGAAATTCGTAAAGCGCAAGCCGATGCCACAGCAGCAAAAATCGATGCCGATAATGCAGCGCGTACCTACCAACGACTTACGGAACTGGTGAAACAGCATTTCATTGCCAGCCAGCAGGCCGATAATGCCAAATCGGCAGCCGATGCCGCGCAAGCCAGATCCAATGCGACACATGAATTGCTGAAATTGACCTTGCTGGGGCCGCGCAAGGAAGATATCGCTGCGGCAAAAGCGACATTGCAGGCAAACTCGGCATCGCTGGCGATCGCGCGCAAGGATCTGGCCGATGCGTCACTCTACGCACCTGCCGATGGCATTATTCAAGACCGTATACTGGAACCGGGAGATATGGCTTCCCCGCAACGTCCCGTATATACACTGGCACTGACCGATCCGGTATGGGTGCGCGCTTATGTTTCCGGTCCGGAATTGGGAAAAATAAAACCGGGAATGCGTGCCGAAATCAGCACGGATAGTTTCCCCGGCAAGCGTTATGACGGCTGGGTCGGTTATATTTCCCCTAGCGCCGAATTTACACCCAAATCGGTAGAAACGACTGAGGTGCGCAGCAATCTGGTTTATCAGGTACGAATTTTTGCATGCAATGCGCAAAATGAACTGCGTCTCGGCATGCCGGCAACGATCACCATACATCTGGATCAGCCGTCGCCCAATACAGCTGACGGTAAATCTGCCTGCAGCAAATCCTGATGTTTTCCCCTCCCTTGTCTGAATCGCATTCTCCGGCCGCCGAACAGGCGCCGTCGGATCGGATGGCGCTGGAGGTAAGCGGCGTAAGCAAAGCCTTTCGGGTAGGTAACAGGCAGATCGAAGCGTTGCGTAACGTCAGTTTTACCGTCAAACGCGGTGTGGTAACCGGTCTGATAGGTCCCGACAGCGCCGGCAAAACCACATTGATGCGGCTGGCTGCAGGCTTGTTGCTGCCGGATGCTGGCAGTATTAAAGTGCTGGGCCATGATGCGGCAACACAGTCGCTGGCGATACAGAGCGAAATCGGCTACATGCCACAGCGTTTCGGTTTGTATGAGGATTTAACCGTTCAGGAAAACCTCGATTTGTATGCCGACTTGCAAGGCGTGCCCAAGTCGTTACGTCCTGCCCGATATGACAATCTGTTGCAAATGGCCGGTTTGACTGCATTTACCAAACGTCTGGCCGGTCAACTCTCCGGCGGCATGAAACAGAAACTGGGGCTCGCCTGCGCGCTGGTACGCCAGCCTCCTCTGCTGTTGCTGGATGAGCCGACAGTCGGCGTGGATCCGCTGTCCCGCCGCGAACTCTGGGAGATTGTCTATCGGTTGGTGCAAGAACAAGGTACCAGTGTGCTGCTGAGTACGGCTTATCTGGATGAAGCCGAACGTTGCGATGAGGTGGTATTGCTGCACGATGGACAACTGCTGGATCACGGCGATCCGAAAGTCCTGCGTGAATCGTTGCGAGGCCGTACTTATGCAGTGACCTCCGGCGCCGTTTCCAAACGTGCATTGCAAACGCACTTGGCATCCTCGCCAGCGATATTGGATGCTCTGATTCAGGGTGATCATGTGCGCATTGTCATGGAACAGGATGCCCTGCCGCCCCAACCCGGCTCGTTGTTGCCAAATATCAGCGATGTACAGATCAATGCCGTGCCGCCTCGTTTCGAGGACAGTTTTGTGGCTTTACTCAAGGTAAAAACAGATCCGGCGACGATGATAACCCTTCATCATACGCCGGCATCGCATGCCACATTTTCTGTAGCTGCCGGAACAGCGCAGCAAGTGATTACGGTACAGAATTTGACACGACGCTTCGGCAATTTCAGTGCGGTCAAGGATGTGTCGTTCATCGTATCCAAAGGCGAAGTATTCGGGCTGCTGGGTGCAAACGGCGCCGGCAAATCGACCATGTTTCGCATGCTGTGCGGATTATTGCCGCCCAGCAGCGGCAGCTTGCGTGTGGCCGGGGTGGATTTACGCTATGCGGCCGCTGCTGCTCGCGCCCGTATCGGCTATATGTCGCAAAAATTTTCCCTGTACGGCAATCTCAGTGTTGTTGAAAATCTGCGTTTTTTCAGTAATGCCTACGGATTGTCAGGCAAGCGCGGTGATACGCGAATAGCTTGGGCGCTGCAGGAGTTCGCTCTGACATCCAGTGCAGATGCGGTTAGCGGCGATCTTTCATTGGGCTACAAACAGCGTCTGGCTTTGGCCTGCGCATTAATGCACGAACCTGAAATCCTGTTTCTGGATGAACCGACTTCCGGCGTGGACCCTTTGGCGCGCCGCGAATTCTGGCGAAGAATCAACGCATTGGCCGAACAAGGCGTAACCATCATGGTGACCACGCATTTTATGGAGGAGGCGGAGTACTGCGATCGTCTGGCGATTATGGCGTCAGGCGAAATGCTGACAATAGGCACGCCTGCTGAAATCAAATTACAGGCACGTTCGGTGGATTTACCCGATCCGACGATGGAAGATGCCTTTGTCGGTCTGATTACCTCGCACGAAGCACAGGGAGCTGCCGCATGAATAACGCACAAATGCGACTGCTGGGCCTGATTCGCAAGGAATTTCTGCAAATCGTCCGCGACCCTAGCAGTATCGCAATTGCGTTCCTGATGCCGGTTGTTTTGCTGTTGCTGTTCGGTTATGGCGTGTCGCTGGATTCGGAACATGTGCCTTTGGGTCTGGTGGTGGAACAGCCGGATGCAGATACGGCAAGCTTCACTGCCTCATTCGGCAACTCGCGCTATTTTTCATCAGTGCCTTTCCGTAACACGCCCGAAGCTGTCGATGCCATGATGGCAGGCCGTATCAATGCCGTTATCGTGTTGCGTCAGGATTTTGCGCGACGCTTGCGGCAAACCGACGGTGCCCCCATCCAACTCGTCGTGAACGGGGTGGATGCCAATACAGCACGTATTGTCGAGGGCTATGTCACCGGCGCTTGGGGGAAATGGCTGGAACATACTGCGTTGCAGCAGGGGCAAACGTTGAATACGCCGGTGGAGATAGTGAATCGCGTCTGGTACAACGAGGAGCTGGAAAGCCGAAATTTTCTGGTGCCGGGGCTGATCGCCGTGATCATGACGCTGATCGGCGCGTTGCTGACTGCCATGGTCATGGCGCGAGAATGGGAACGCGGCACCATGGAAGCTTTGATGGTCACGCCGCTGGCCATGCGCGAAGTGATACTGGGCAAGCTGATACCGTATTTCATACTTGGCATGGGCGGTCTGGCGCTGTCGGTGGCGATGGCATTGTGGCTGTTCCATGTGCCATTACGCGGTTCTGTATGGTTGCTGTTCGCTACATCTGCACTCTTTCTGCTAACAGCACTGGGCATGGGGCTGCTTATTTCCACGGTTGCCCGCAGCCAGTTTATCGCTGGACAGCTGGCTATCATCACTACTTTTTTGCCGGCTTTTCTTCTATCCGGTTTCATATTTGATATCAATAGCATGCCGCCATTTGTTCAAGCTATTACACATGTTATTGCTGCGCGTTATTACGTTGCCATATTGCAGACTATTTTTCTGGTCGGTAATGAATGGAGCGTGATTTTACCGAATGCCTTGGCGCTCGTTTTGCTGGCAACCCTGTTTCTGGGACTGACGCGGCTAAAAGCGCGCAAGCGATTGGAGTGATATTCATGCTACGTCGTATCTTTGCCCTGATGCTCAAGGAATTTCTGGCGCTATTAAAGGATAAGCGCAGCCGTTTCGTGCTGATTATTCCGCCGCTGGTGCAATTGATGGTATTCGGCTATGCGGCGACATTCGATCTGAAACATGTGACTTATGCCGTATTCAATGAAGATAAGGGCTCGATTTCCAGAGATATGATAGCGGCTTTTCACGGATCGCCGAGCTTCCAGGAAATGCCGCAAATTGAGCGTAACGAGCAGATTGCGGTTATGCTGGATCGTAAAACGGTACAGATGATCATCCATGTCGGGCCGCGTTTCACTGCCGATATGTTAAGCGGCAGGCCCGCCCCTATTCAGATCATGGTGGACGGGCGCAACTCGAATACGGCATTGCTGATCGTCAATTATGCGCAGGATATCGTGAACCGTTTCAATAACGACTGGGTAGCAGGTAATGGCGGTGCGCCGCCGGCACATATCGTCACTCGGGCATGGTTTAATCCGAATCTGGAAAGCCGCTGGTTTTTTCTCCCCGGTATTGTCGGTTTGCTGACTTTGCTGGTAACGATACTGGTAACCGCGCTTTCTGTCGCTCGTGAACGCGAACAAGGTACCTTCGATCAACTGCTGGTCACCCCTTTGCATCCTGCGGAAATCCTGATTGGCAAGGCTTTGCCCGGATTTCTGATCGGTATCGGCGAGGCCAGCCTGATCGTCATGGTGACGGTATTCTGGTTCAAAGTACCATTATTGGGCAGTTTACTCACGCTCTATACCGGCGTATTGCTGTTTCTGCTGTCTGCCGTCGGTATCGGCCTGATGATTTCCTCGCTGGCCGTCACGCAGCAGCAAGGCATGCTGGGGGCGTTTTTCTTCATGGTACCCGCCATTATACTTTCCGGATTTGCAACACCGATCAGAAACATGCCGGCGCTGGTGCAGGATTTAACCCTGCTCAACCCCATGCGGTATTTTCTGGTGGTTTTGCGCGGTGTGTTTCTCGAGGGAACCCCGTTTCATTTGCTGATCCCCCAATTCTGGCCGCTGGCTGTGATAGGCGTGGTCACGCTGGCCATTGCCGGGTGGCTGTTCAGGCACCGGTTGTATTGAATGCCTAGGCTTTGCGGAGCAGGTCTACCCGGATCGGCATGAGCAGATTGACGCCTGTTGCAGTCATGTGTTGCATAAACTTGTTGCGCACTTGGGCATGCAGTTCAGGCGATAACGCATGATGGGTATGTGTGACTTTGATGATTTTTTCCTCGAATTGGGAAAAATCGTCAAAATGTATCCTGGTGTTAAAGAATTTCTGCGTCACCAGCGTCATTAATCCTGATGCGACTGCCCGTTCAACCGCAGCAAAAGCGGCCTCGCGAACCCGTTGTTCATCATGAAATAACCGCAGTATTTCGTTGAATTCACCGGCATAAATAGGTTCAGACAGGTAAGCTAAGCCACCCGGCTTGAGTACGCGATGGATTTCAGCGAGGGCCTGATTCATTTTGTCCATGGGTACATGATGCAGGGATTTGAACATGAGTACGATATCCATGCTGTCATCGGCAGCGGGTATATCTTCCGCACAGCCCGATTCAAAACAGACATTGGGCAAATCGGTTACTGCCAGATTATTGGCGTGTTGTATTGCATCGATTTCCAGCGCAAGTATGGAGGCAATTTTGCCTGCTTTGGCGATCGCTCTGGTTTTATCTGCCTTGCCACAGCCCAGTTCAAGTACGTTCGCACGCTCCAGCGGTAATAATTGTTCGTAAATTTCCTGCTCATCGCATACTTGATCGATGACGGGGATGGTTATTTGCATAATTGTCTTTCCTGTTGGTATCAGAGCGTTTTCACTACGCGTTTGATGGAAATGTCTTCATCGCTGGTGCTGATGCTAAATTCCAGTCTCTCTACCAAAGCCAGCATGGCGTGATTGGAGGCCAGCACCTCGCCTTCCATCACTTTCAACCCTCTGGAAAGGGCGACTTCCATCAGGCTGCTCATCAGTTTATGGCCTATGCCTTTATGTTGCCATTCGTCTGCAACCACCAGCGCAAATTCGCAACTGGCGCCGTCCGGGTTTGTGATATAACGGCAGACGCCTAATTCCAGTTCCCGTTGATTATCCTGTTCCAGCACAGCGACGAGCGCCATTTCGCGATCGTAATCAATTTGCGTGAAACGGACCAGCATATTTTGCGTGAGTTCCTGCAGGGAATCCATGAAGCGGAAATACTTCGCTTCTTCCGACAGGCCGCGTACAAAGGCTTGTTCCAGTTCGGCGTCTTCGGGACGAATGGGGCGTATGACGACATCGGCGCCGTCAGGCAGTTGCCAGTGACTGATAAGATGGGTCGGATAGGGATGTATCGCCATGTGCGCATAGCGATGCATTGCAGGCATGGGGAAACCGACGACTATCCGCGCATCGACGGCGATTGCACCGTTTTCATCCACTATCAGGGGATTGATGTCCATTTCCTTGATCCATGGTAACTCGCATACCATTTCCGATACGCGCAGCAAGACATTCTCCAGCGCAGTCATGTCTATCGGCGGCATATGACGAAAAGCGCCAAGCAGTTTGGCAACCCGGGTGCGATGTATCATGTCGCTAACCAGAAAACTATTCAATGGCGGCAATGCCACTGCCCTATCTCCCAGTACTTCGACCATAACGCCGCCTGCACTGAAGGTAATGACCGGTCCGAATATCGGGTCGGTGGTGACGCCCAGCATCAATTCGCGGCCATTCGGCCTGACCGCCATGGGTTCGATAACGACGCCATCGATCCTGGCATTCGGCCGGTTGTTTTGCACGGCCTGAATGATCTCATGATAAGCGGCCCTGACAGCCTGGGCGTTGCCCAGATTCAGGCGTATACCGCCCGAGTCGGATTTGTGCGAAATATCCGGCGAGTTGATTTTCATGACCACCGGCAGCCCTAATTCCTCCGCTAGTATCAGCGCCTCGTTCGGCGAGCGTGCGACAACTGTGCGAGCGATCGGGATATGAAATGCGGCCAGTACCGCTTTGGATTCCATTTCATTAAGCGTGGTGCGATGTTCAGCCAGGGCGCCTTCTATCAGTGAGCGGGCGCCGTCTATATCGGGGGCGCGGTGCTGGGAAAGCGGCCCCGGCGTCTGCATGAGCAGTTTTTGATTCCGGTAATAGTCGGCGATGTAGGAAAAGACCTCCACAGCGGGTTCCGGTGTGCGGAAACTGGGGATTTTCGCCTGGGCGAACGCCAGCCGGCTCGCTGCTACCTGCCCTTCTCCCATCCAGCAGGCGATCAGCGGTTTATTGAATTTTTGCGCGACTTCGATGACTGCTGCTGCTGCCGCTTCGGGATGCGTCATGGCCTGCGGCGTCAATATCGTGAGTACGCCGTCGACATCGGGATCGCGCATGCAGAGCGTGATCGCGTCGCGGTAACGTTCTGCAGTCGCATCGCCGATGATGTCTACGGGGTTGCCGTGCGACCAGGTTGCCGGCAGTACCGCATTCAATTGACTGATCGTGTCGTCGGCCAGTGTTGCGATGCTGACGCCCAGGTCTGCAGCACGGTCGCTGGCCATGACGCCAGGGCCGCCGCCGTTGGTGACGATAGCGAGGCGATTTCCTGCGGGGTGGAAATGCGCGGATAAGGCCTTCGCGGCGGAGAATAATTGCACGATAGTTTCGACGCGCACTACCCCGGCGCGGCGCAAGGCTGCATCAAATACATCGTCGGCACCTACCAGTGCGCCGGTATGGGAAAAAGCCGCTTTGGAACCGGCCTCGTGGCGTCCGACCTTGACCAGTATAACGGGCTTGAATCGGGTGGCGGCGCGCAACGCACTCATGAAACTGCGCGAATGATGGATGCCTTCGATATACAGCAGGATGCTCTCGGTTTGCGGATCGGATACCAGATAATCGAGTATTTCGCCAAAATCCACGTCGGCTGTTGCGCCCATGGAAATAATGCTTGAGAACCCTACATCGTTGGGTTGCGCCCAATCCAGAATCGCGGTGCACAAGGCGCCGGATTGGGATATCAGCGCGAGTCCGCCGGGTTTCGCGCCACCATTGCTGAATGTGGCATTTAATCCGACTGAAGGGCGCATGATGCCGAGACAATTCGGTCCGATCAGACGTACGCCGTAACGCCGCGCATTTTCCAGCACAGCACGTTCCAGCGCAACGCCTTGCGGCCCCGCCTCGCTAAATCCGGCCGATAAAATCACGGCAGCGCGTACCCCATGCTGCCCGCAGGCTTCGATAATTTCCGGTATGGTTGCGGCCTTGGTGGCGATTACTGCCAAATCGACCGGTTCGCCTATTTGTTCTATGCTGGCGTAAGCTCGTTGCCTCTGAATCTCCGCATATCCCGGATTAATCGGGTAAAGTTTGCCCTGATAACCGCTTTCCAGCATATTCTTGAATACCACGCCGCCGACAGATTCAGGGCGATTGCTTGCGCCGATCACAGCAACTGATCGCGGGGAAAACAAAGGACTCAGATAGTGTTGACCCATTGAGGATACCTGTGAGGAAGTGTCGCGTTAGCCAATTGCAGCCGATTTTGCCCAATATAGCCGATTTGTATGACGTATTCCATTACGGTACGGTGCTTCGTAATGATTTATGTTTAAATATTATAAAACCCAAGGAAAATTACAGTGCAAACTGCGTTTATCACTCACCCTGCCTGCCTTAAGCATGCGATGGGTCATGATCATCCCGAATCGCCGGCAAGGCTGACGGCCATTGAAGACCAGTTGATTGCATCCGGTATTTTTCCGTTTCTGCAGCATCACGATGCGCCTCGTGCAACGCATGCGCAATTAGTCCGCGTGCACACAGATGCTTATATAGCCCGCATAATAGCCGCAGCGCCGCAGCAAGGCCTGATTTATCTCGACCCGGATACCGCGATGAACCCCCATACGCTTGAGGCGGCCTTGCGTGCTGCCGGTGCAACTGTGCTGGCGACGGATCTGGTCATGACCGGGCAAGTCGAGAATGCGTTTTGTAATGTGCGTCCACCCGGCCATCACGCTACTCGTGACCAAGCTATGGGATTTTGCATATTCAACAATGTTGCCGTCGGTGTTGCCCATGCACTGGAACAACACGGGCTGGAACGCGTTGCCATCGTGGATTTCGATGTCCATCACGGCAACGGTACTGAAGATATTTTCAAAGACGACGCACGCGTAATGCTGTGCTCCACTTTTCAACATCCTTTTTATCCTTATAGCGGCACAGAGAGCGGTAACGATCATATCGTGAATTTGCCGCTTCCGGCATACACCGACAGTCATGGTTTTCGCGATGCTGTAATAACGCGTATGCTGCCGCGACTGGAGGCATTCAAACCAGAAATGATTTTCATATCGGCCGGATTTGATGCGCATCGTGAAGACGATATGGCCAGCCTTGCGCTGGTCGACGCCGATTACACATGGATTACCCGGCAAGTGAAAACTGTTGCAGAAAAATTCGCTCAGAAACGTATTGTTTCTACGCTGGAAGGCGGCTATGAATTGCATGCGCTGGGCAGAAGTGCGACCGCCCATATTCGTGTGCTATGCGATTTATAAGTTCGGTTATTCCATCTCAATTCATCCCGGCCTGAATAACGCTGGCGATATTGCAACAAATCAATCCGTTTCGACTCCCCGCAGGTCTCCATTCCATACTGTAAAACGCTGCTTTTGATGTCAAAAGAGGCAGAAATTCAGTGCGTCATGTAAAAAAATACAAATTATTTTCTTTGTTTTTGCGCGGTTTATGGCTGCGTATATACGTTTATTTTTTAATATAAGTAGATGAATAATATTGATTTATTTTTTATAAATAAAATTTTTCTAAAGTTTTAGCGAACGCAATCGTTAAAGTAAGTGCAAGCAACATGATTCTGAGTAAGCAAGCACGATCAGAAGCTTGAAGCGTCACCTAAAGTTATTAACCGATCAACCGTTAAAGTTAATAACAGCGGTTTAAATGCAGCAGCAAGCACAGCAAGCCGCAAATTAATGGCACTGATGCCATATTTATCGAAACCGAAATTTAAGGAGAATTATCATGGCACAAGTCATTAACACCAACGTTGCCGCACTATTCGCCGGCGCCGCTTTGAACAAATCGGCCATCGGCCTGCAAACTGCACAGCAACGTCTGTCTTCCGGTCTGCGTATCAACAGCGCAAAAGACGATCCTACCGGTCTGGTTACCGCTACGAGCTATGATTCGCAGATTCGCGGTACCAACATGGCGATCCGTAACGCCAACGACGGTATCTCGACCGCGCAAACCAACGATGGTTATGCTGCACAGATCACTGAAAACCTGCAACGTCTGCGTGAAATCGCCGTTCAGCTGGGCGGCACTGCTTCCGGTGCTGAAACCACTGCCCTGCTGGCTGAGAACTCCCGTCTTGCCGGCTTGACAAAGGCAGATACCGCGGCAGTTGTAGACGACAATGGTACTACAGCAAGTGTTGTCGGTACTGCAATCACAGCCCCTACCGGTACAACGATTTCTGCAATCGATGCCAATATCACCAGCGTCTCGAACGCACGTGCCAACTACGGTGCCGACATGGCGACCTTCTCGTCAGCCGTTGCCGCCATGCAAACTGCGTCGGTGAACTTGTCTGCTTCCTACAGCCGTATCATGGATACAGACTACGCTGCAGAAACGGCTAACCAAGCCAAGAACAATATTCTGCAACAAGCTGGAACGGCAGTGTTGGCGCAAGCGAATCAAACCCCCAACACCGTACTGACATTATTGCGTTAATAAGCTAATATTAAATACCTGACCGGATGACTCCGGTTAGGTATTTAATTGAGGAGGTCGAGATGATCATCCAGAATATAAATTCCGCTAACCAGGCTACAACGTCTGGTATTCGCGTTGGCGATAGCACTCCTGCAGTGGTTGCCAATATCCAACAAGCTGTTGGCTCTTCCCAACCTTCCGCCCAGCAATTGCAAACTGCAGTGGACGGTATTAATCAGGCTATGCAGCAATCGAACCAGAATCTTGAGTTCAGTATAGATACGACTAATAACAAGCCAGTCGTCAAAGTCGTCGATACGCAAACAGGTCAACTGATACTGCAGATTCCGTCGAAAGTAGCCATAGCGATTGCACAATCGATCGGTCAGCAGCAGCAAGGTATGCTTGTGAGTCAAAAGGCATAACAGGAGTACATCATGACAACCTCCACTTCAGCTACATCGTCGAGCTCCAACCTGCTGGACGTACAATCCCTGGTCTCGCAACTGATGGCGGTTGAGCGTCAGCCTATCGATAAGCTCAATGCCAAAATAACTACTGATCAGACCCAGATATCATCATGGGGGACGATTAGTGGGCTGGTATCGACTTTTCAAACAGCTATCCAGAGTATCAATAGTGGAGTGCAAGGGTTCAGTGCAGCGTCATCCAATACCAGCGCCTTTTCTGCTACTGCTGCGAGTAACGCGGTTCCCGGCACTTATTCGGTAAGTGTTAGCCAGCTTGCTCAATCGCAAAATCTGGTTGCAACCGGACAAGCCAGCGACACTGCCGCTATTGGTAACGGAACGGCGACTACGGTCACATTCGATTTCGGTACGATTAGCGGCGGCACGTTGAGTTCAGGAACATATAGCGGCGCTGCTTTCACTTCAAATGGCAGCGGCACCAAGAGTATCACTATAGATAGCACCAACAATACGCTGCAGGGAATCAGGGATGCGATCAATGCCGCCAATATGGGAGTAACGGCTACTATCGTTAACGATGGCAGCGGTACGCCCTACCGGCTTTCCTTGACGTCAAGCAGCACTGGGGCCAGCAACAGCCTTAAAATCACTACCAGCGGTGGCGATGGCACCATAAACAGCCTGCTGGGCTACGACCCTGCCGGTACGCAAAATCTGAACCAGACCGCCGCCGCGCAGAATGCGAATCTCACGGTGAACGGTATCGCAATTACCAGCAGTTCCAATTCGGTTACCAATGCCGTTCAAGGCGTTACCCTTGCGCTTAGCAATGTGACTTCGACGCCGTCGACCTTAACTATCGCTCATGATACGAGCACTATTACTTCGGCTGTCTCCAGTTTTGTTGATGCTTACAATGCGTTATACGGCCAGCTAAAATCGCGATCTTCTTACGGCAGTGCTACAACATCGGCAGGTGCACTTGCCGGTGATGGAACCGTACATACCATGCAGGATCAGTTGCGGAATATTTTCAATACGCCTGCCAGCGGCGGCACCATGACTTACCTGACCCAGATTGGCGTTTCCTTTCAGACTGACGGTACCTTGAAGCTGGATAGTACCCAGCTTAATAGCGCGATGACGAGCAATTTCAGTGATGTTGCCAACCTGCTGTCTTCTTCGACAGGTTTTGCCACCAGACTGGATACATGGGCTACTTCTGCACTGCAATCAGGCGACGGCTTAATTGCCTCCGCCACATCCAGCCTGAATACGGCCATTACCGGATATAACAACAATATCAATAGCCTTGAAGCCAGAATGACCATACTTCAAGCGCAATACACTACGCAATACAGCAATCTCAACATGTTGTTAATCAGTATGAACAGCACCAGCAGTTATCTGACGGCGCAACTTGCCTGAGCGTGACATGAATTCCGCAATCCGACGCTACGTTTACAGCTGATGGCTTGCGGAATAATTTTGTCGTGATTCGCCCATAGAAATATTATAGACTTCAGGCATGAACCCTATCATGCCCAATATCGAGCCGCCTCAGCAGCCAGCCGAATTCACGCTGGATCAAATACTGCAACAAGCCGTATCCCTGCATCGGTCAGGGCATTTTCAGGAAGCTGCAGAACGCTACCGTACCATACTGCAAACCTATCCCCGGCATCCCGAAGCAAATCATAATTTGGGCGTATTGGCAGTACAAACAGGCCATGCGGCTGCCGGCCTGACGTATTTCACCGCCGCGCTGGAGGCCAACCCAGAACATGGGCAATATTGGTTAAGTTACATAGACGCTTTGTTTCAGGCCGGACAAATCGAGGCCGCGCGCGAAGTGATGGCGCTTGCCCGGCAACAGGGATTGCAAGGCGATGAGGTCGATGCGCTGACAGCGCGTGTGGAAAACGCGGAACAGGATGCCATGCATCAACCTGCAGATACTGGCAAAGGTAAAAGCAGTAGCAAATCCATTAAAAAAACCGCCTCATCCTATGGCAACAAGCCGACACCGCATGAAACTGCCGCGCTGATAGCGTTATTCAACGAGGGGCGTTATGCAGAATCGGAAGAACTGGCCAGAGCATGGACCCTGCGTTTCCCCAAAGACGGGTTTGGCTGGAAAGCCCTGGGGACGGTATTGATGCATACCGGACGCAATGAAGATGCGCTGATCCCTATGCGGAAAGCAGCGATGCTCTCCCCGAATGATGCCAGCGCACATAACAATCTGGGCAATATACTTAGCGAACTTGGGCAATTGAATGAGGCAGAAGGCAGTCTGCGGCGCGCGTTGGCGATCGACGAAAATTTTGCCGCAGCACACTGTAACTTAGGGTCTACCTTGCAGGAACTGGAACGTCTACACGAAGCCGAAGCTAGCTATCGTCGCGCTCTGCAAATCTGTCCTGATCTGGCCGAGGCGCATTATAATCTGGCCAATAATCTTAAGGAAATGGGCCGGCCGGAGGAAGCGATTGCCAGTTATCGCAATGCATTGCAAATCAAGCCGGATTACGCACAGGCGCATAGTAACCTGGGGGTGACGCTGAACGATCTCGGCCGGGCAGATCAAGCCGAAACCAGCCTGCGATTAGCATTGCAGATCAAGCCGGATTTTGCACAAGCTTATAGTAATCTGGGTAATGTATTGCAGGATATGGGGCAGCTGGACGAAGCCGAAGCTTGCTACAGACAGGCTTTAAAACTCAGACCGGAACAAGCCGAAACATTGAATAATCTTGGCAATATCCTGCAGGATATGGGGCGACTGAATGAGGCTGAAATCAGTTATCGGCATGCGCTGGCAGTCAAACCCGATTACGCCCAGGCGCATAGCAATTTGCTATTCCTGCTTAATTACAATAACAATACCGGCGATGCTGCCATCCGCAATTTTGCCGAAGCAAAACATTACGGACACCGGGTCAGTAGCAATGTCACGTCGCGCTTTACCGACTGGATTTGCAGCAAGCGTCCCGAACGCTTGCGTATCGGTCTGGTATCCGGGGATATGCGTAACCATCCCGTCGGATATTTTCTGGAAAATCTGTTGCGCCGGCTCGATCAGCACACGGTAGAGTTATTCGCCTATCCAACCAATCATCGGGCCGACGAATTGACGCAGCGTCTGCTCCCCTGCTTCGCTGCCTGGAAACCGCTATCCGGTCTGAGCGATGCAGCTGCCGCACGCATGATACACGACGACGGCATACATATACTGATCGATCTGTCCGGGCATACGCGCTATAACAGATTGCCGATATTCGCCTGGAAACCGACGCCGGTACAAGTCAGCTGGCTGGGGTATTTCGCGACGACAGGCGTCCCGGAGATGGATTATCTCATTGCCGATGCATGGACGCTGCCGGAAACAGAGGCTGGCTTTTTCACCGAAAAAATCTGGCGCTTGCCGGAAACCAGATTGTGCTTTACGCCGCCCGACATGACGATAGACGTCGGCCCATTGCCGGCGCTGGTAAACGGCTACATTACCTTTGGATGCTTTAACAATCTGGCCAAGATGAATGAGTCCGTTGTTGCTTTATGGGCGCGTGTGCTGAGCTCTGTGCCGGATAGCAAATTATTCCTCAAGGCCAGACAGCTTCAGGTAATCTCGCAACGGCAACTGACCATCGAGCGTTTTGCCGCGCATGGCATAGCGGCCGAACGGCTGATACTGGAAGGCCCGTCGTTGCGGGAAAACTATATGGCTGCCTACCATAAAGTCGACATCGCGCTGGACCCTTTCCCCTTTACCGGCGGCACGACTAGCGTCGAATGTCTATGGATGGGCGTGCCGGTATTGACCCTGAGCGGGACATCTTTTCTGTCGCGTCAGGGGATAGGCCTGCTGATGAATGCAGGTTTGGCAGACTGGGTGGCTGTTGATGATGACGATTACGTGTCGCGAGCTGCAATCCATGCGGCCGATCTGTCCGCTTTGAGCGATCTCCGTAACGGCTTGCGGCAACAGGTCACAGTCTCCCCCATCATGGATGGAAAACGCTTCGCCATGCATTTCGAGGCTGCACTACGCAGCATGTGGCAATCATGGGAAACGACGCAGCAGGATTGCAAATAGCTTAGCGCTTATCGCGTTCTGGCTGCATCCTGGGTTAATTCCACAAAATGGTCGATCTGCTGCCAGGCATTTTTCAAGACAACATCTTCATGCACGCTGCGATAGCGATGGACATGCGCTTTTGCACTGGCAATCGATGCCGGGCTGTCGTCCATGATCATGCCTACATCCTCCGCATAGATAAAATCGCCCATATTGTTTTTCCAGTAATCCGTCTGAATGATGGATACCGGGCAGCCGCACAATAATGCCTCTGCTATCAGCGCAGTCGGTTCATACACATATAGCAACTTGCTGCGACGCAAAATGGCGGCGATCTCGGCATGCGTCAGAGGCTGATCCTTGCACAGACTGATTGCATCCTTTGCATGTTCGGTAAGCTTGGCGCCGCTGGCCAGATATTTATGGGCATAAAAACAGACGAATTCACGCGCATCGTCGTCGGGATTGTCGTCGTTGTTAAATATCGAAAGATCGTAGGTCGGGATATGCAGTATCTCGCCATGCATGCCTGCGGGCAAATAGTGCGGGTCGTAGGTAAAGATCAGGTCCCCATCGGGGAAAGCGGTATCGCCGGCGATATGACCAGGCCGGTTTAACAGCCAACGGGCAACGGTACCGCTGCCCATCGGATTTCCGGTCACGATTTCCGGATAAACCATGATGGCTTCCCGACCAGACGCGGTATGTTGCATCATGATCGTTTCATTTAACACCGGCGTTCTGAGATGCGGCGCCGTACCTTCGCAAGTTACATAAGCTTCCAGGCCGCTTTCGTTCAGCGCATGGCAAAGGTAATGTAAAGCACGTATGCCGGCAGATTGCTGCATATAGTCCAGCGCAAAAATATAATAAGGATGGCTCTTGGCCTGAAATAGATCGCGTCTCGCCAGTTGCAGCGCGCTTCTGGCAAATGAGGTATGGATGCGACGCAAGTCCCGCTGAAAATAAAGCCACGCCTCAACCAGTTCGCTGTTATCCAAAAATTTCAGCAGTGCAGCGGTATCGGAAAATATTCCACTCCAAGTGAATTCATTTTCCGGCACATCGGTTACCGAGAATAGTACCTGTTCGTCATAATTTGTATCGATTCGCTGTTGCCCATAAACAGACTGCCTACCATCAAATTCATGGAAAATATTCGCATCAAGGAAATTATGTACTATATTGTTTTCACGTAATAAAATTGTAAATGCTTCGGCAAGCAGCTTGATGCTATCGTGATATTGCGGCGGAGGGTTCGCGGGGAAGCCTAACCGGGTGAGTATCGACAAAAATCTGTTTGCTATATTCGTTCGTAAGGTTTTCGGCAACACCATGAACCACGTAGAAAGCATGCCGGTGTCACTGAGGCCTATTGCATCACTGTCAGCCAAGGCAGGCGCAAGAACTGCATTATCCCGGTAAGCCTGTTCAATAATTTGCGAAATATCGTTGGTCACCAGAGTATTCGGTGTGCTGAAGATAACCAGATCTTCATCGAATGCTTCATCGAGAAAACGCATAGGCCAATAATATTGATATATTGCGTCTATGTCGGCCGATACCTGCATCAGATCAATCGGATATTCCAGCACCAGTTCATTAATGACATGGATATATTTCTGCTCCAGCACGGAGGGGAAAATAACGGTGAAACGCACATTGCCATAATAATTTCCTGCATTGATGCGCCATGCTGCCAGGAAGTACTTGAGCGATTTATAGTAAGCAGGATGATTGATCAGAAATGTAACTACACGAATATTGATGTCCAACATATCAGCTTTCCAAAAAATAAATGCGCCACTCTGTCCGGTTATCGCAATCTGGGGTTAAGGCAGGTAAAGACTCCATGCCAATTCGGATGCACTACCATCGTAACCGAATTTGCTGCGTACCGGCATGGATAAATGCTTGATAGATGAACCGGATGCGGAATTGATACAGTGATCATGCTTGCTTGCAGTACCTTGCTGGAAATGTCCGAAATCGAAGTCGGCAAGTTCGCAGAAATCCATTCGTATTGCAGTCACATGATGCGGCTGCATGATCAAATCTTTAGCGAATGGAACGCAGCCGATTTCTCCGGTCAGTCATTCGTTTGACGATCACCTCATTCACCTTGCTCCAGTATTCGGCCAGCATTTCCTTACCGCTGCCGAGATAAAAGCTGGTATGCCGGTTGTTTAGTCCTCGGCAAATCCGGATGAGTGGATAACAGATGAAATAGCATCGCAGTGCCAGATTACGATAAAAATGAGTTGTGTATCTTGTGGTTATGTCTCAACTCATTTTTCCTTGCAAAACCGGCCCACGAAAATGGAATGTATCATACGCATTGGTGATAATCGATAGCCTGGCGGATACCGTCTTCAATGTCGCGCACCATGGCGGATGGCTGGTTATGCTTGGCTGCCAGGCGGAACGCCGTCAGACTGGCCGTTCGATAGAATTCGCTGTCTGCCGCCAAGCGCCAGGCAATTGCGACAAACTCATCCAGCGACTGTGCAAGCAATTCGGGATCGCGCTGATCGCGCAGCATCTCATCCCACTCGCCTGCCAGTAATGACACGATAGGCACGCCGTATGCCATGAATTCGCGGCATACCAGGCCGCCGATAAACGGAAACGTATCCAGGAAGATATCGATCCGGTTTTGATGGGCTTTCAGATCGACCATTTCGTTAATCAAACTGACTCTGCCAGCATAATCGGGATGCTTGAGCAAGTGTTGTAACAGTGCCGGGTTGCCTGAGCCGACTATCAGCAAACTGGCATTGGGCAACTGCGTCAGCAGTGATTCGGCTGCCGAGATCCAGGCGTTGGTAATTTTAGTGAGCCGTGCAAATACGCCAAAACGTATGGTATCTTCAGTTCGCATACGGGCTTGTGTCGGTGACATATCGGTATCTATGCCCAATGCTGCATCGCATAATGCCACCCGCATGGTACTCCAGCGCTTGCTCGGCAGTTCGAATCCATGTTGATATATCTTGCCGGGTAGCAG
The DNA here is from genome assembly GCA_031291235.1 of Sulfuriferula sp. GTDB lineage: Bacteria > Pseudomonadota > Gammaproteobacteria > Burkholderiales > Sulfuriferulaceae > Sulfuriferula. Next base: position 362,264 of record JARLJL010000022.1, on the reverse strand, counting down.
TACCCAGTCAATTTCCGGCAGATTCCAGTGCGGATAACCGGGATCGAGATAGACCTGCAGTGGCGCGCCCCGATGGATAAACAGCCAACTGGCGATGGGTGAAGGCATATCCGAGATCAGCACATCAGGCGCATCTGCCAGTATCGCCATCCGCAATTCTTCCAGCCGGTCAAATGCGAGTGCCTGAGGTATAACACGAACAGAAATACCACGTTGTGTCAGCACATCGATATAAGCCTGATCCTGCCACTGCACACAGTAGCAAATAATCTCCGCATTTCCAAAACTGGCGTGACTGAGCATGATGTCGCGGATAAAGGGTCCCAATGAATTGGCTATTACCTTATCTGCGTTGGTATAGGCGTAATGACTGAAATAAATAATTTTCAGTTTTTTTCCAGCAATGACAGTTTTTTTCTCACCTATTGGGGTAGTCGTATGTGTCCGCACGTAGTTTCTGAATGGCTGCATGCCATATCTGTCGTACCCACGCATATCAAACAAACTGGCAGCGTCTCCCCAGTTCAACCCCATTATTGATTCGGTCAGGGTGCAGGCATCAGCCAGCGTCAATGCAGGGTCTTTATACAAGTGCACAGAGTGGAACTGCACCAAACTGCGAATAATCGCCAACTCTGGCAAATACCGTGTCACTGCCGTCTGAAAACAATGGAGTATCCATGCTACCTGCTGCGATGCCGTCAGTTTTAAAAAATCAGGTGAGGACAATACGTGCATCATCGCAAAACCCAGCTTATTTGCATCGGGATGGTTGGCTGGTAGCGCCTGGGATGGCAATATACTTATGTCTGGTGTGATGTTCATGGTTCCGGTTTCTGTCAGGAGTTGCTGTGAAGCAAGTTGGTGTGTTGATCCAGTGCCGGATATTTCATTTGTCCGGGCACAACGATGTTGTTAGCAGTATGGCTATGCAAGTAATTTGCCGAATCCGGTCCGCAATTGGCTATCAGGTCCAGCACGCTGACTGCACCGACGAATGGGCCCCATAACTGCGGATAAGCCTGATAATCATAAGACTTGTACTCCAGCTGGATGCCGGCCCGGCAAAATGCCTGCTTGTCGATGTAGCTATCTGCAGCCGGGCCGCTAAGATAGGCAGTCGCCCCAAGCTTGCCCAGCATATCCAGCAGACGCCCGGTCTTGGTACCGACAGGGTCGAGCTCGCTGGATAACATCAATCGCGTGTCTATCCCGAGATAGGCGCAAATCCGGCGGATCATGGCAATATTAAGGACGCTGATGGTGGTCTCCGTTCCGGCTTCTTCCAGCGCACTCTTGAACAGATCGAGTGCCGTCTGCAAATAAGGCGCATGACGGTAATGCTCCTGCAATAACCGCACATGTTTGGATGCCCAGTGCGTTTGATTGTTGATGCGGGTGTCGCAAATAAGTTGACTGACGGTATGGTAATGCACCGGCACCGTCAGCCAGGGGGTCCCGTCCGGTGCCTTGATACGATTACGGTTGCGCCAGTCCGCCTTGGTATACTGGATATCGTCGTGAAATACGAATATATCCACGCTGGCGATAAAATCGAAATAGCCGCGCCATGGGATGTAGTTGGACTGGATAATGCCGACTCTCACCAATCGACCTCGATATACCCCGTTGGATTACTGTGCCACGGAAACTTGACCAGCCGCGGACGTTTGCCGAATTGCTGTTCGAAATATTCGTCGACTGCCTTGGTTTCGCCGCCAAAGGTATCGACGGCGTATTCATCCACGATGATGATACCGCCGTGGGCCATTTTGGGAACGAAATGCTCCAGCGCAGTTCGTGTCGGTTCGTACAGATCCAGATCCAGATTAAGCAATGCAATACGCAAACCATCGCCTTTATCGGCTACGAATTTCGGTATGGTGGCGCATACATCACCCTTGATGAACTCTATCCGGTTTTTGTGGCGCAGATGCCTGTCGTAGTTCATCGCTTCCTGAGCCAGGACCAGATCGGCTTCGACCGAAGCGCCGCCGAAATAGCCGCCAGGTCTCACATCGTGTTCGGGTCTGACCGGGCCGTCTTCAACGCTGATATCGGGAAACCCAGTGAAAGTATCGAACCCGAAAACGGTTTTGCGGATATCGGTCGGGCAATAAATTTCACAGAGCTTTGCCCAGGTAAAAGTCGAACTGCCGCGAAAAACGCCCAGATCGACTATTGCCCCAGGTACATCCAGTATTTTCTTGAAAATCTCGTAATGTGCCAGCAACCTTGCCAGATTGAATCGCGGCGTAAATACCGGGAAATTGCGGAACATCTCAAATGGCGTCAGTTCCGTCTGCTCGTAAAGCTGCTCCAGTGCTTCGCGCTGCCGCATTTCCGGTTCATGATTTTTGGACATGTCCGTCATATTGAATTATTCCTTTACCAATTCCGGATAATACTCTACAAAAACCCATGGTTTGCCGCACGAGACACTCTCCAGTCATTGGCGACAACCCAAATCGCTGTAACACGGGTTAAAACACACACCATGCAACAAGATGATATCGCCCGGACTGAATAGGCTGATATCGATGTTATTCCCTTGTTATCCCGAAAAACGCGCTACAAAAAGTTTGCGCGTCAATTGCTGGCACAGATGATAACGTCCGCTGTCGATGACGTACTCCGTGATGGCCTGATCGACGCCGGCATAAGTAGAAAATGCATCGTCAAAACATATCCACCCGCCCGGCACCAGAAATCGTTCAACAATGGCAATGTCCTTGCTTACGGCCTCATAGCTATGATCCCCGTCGATAAAAGCCATGCGCAAACTGAATCCGGGCGCTACGCTTGCGGCAAAACTGGTCAAGTCCCCTTTCACCGGCGTCACCTGAGCAGTCAGGCCGTTTGCTGCGATGGTGGCATTGAAGGCCTCCAGTATGCCGGCATAACGCTGGTATACCGGCGCAATGTCGCGTTCGTAGGGTTCCGCCCAGACGGTTTGTTCGCCGTATGCGCCTACCATCCGGCCATTAATATTGACAGCAAACGAATAAGTCCCGTCCGCGTTGCGATACCAGTCATTTTTTTCCGGGAATAAATCGACGCAGTGGATTTTCGTGTGCCCGGTGATTTGCGCTGCCATCCCCAGAGCAACAGCCGAACGTCCGCACCAGGAGCCGAGTTCGAGAATGTCGCCGGGCAAATCGGCACTTGCATAAGCCAGCGTAAAAAGCGTTAGCAGCTGATCGATCGGCGACCAGCCAGGAATATGCGCGACGGCTGCTTCGATACGGGTCGCGATGGGTAATGTTGTCGTCATGTCAGGGTTGCTCTTGTGCGATGAATTCTTCGACCATGTCGGCATAGCTGCGGCCCTCATGCGGCCAGCGCGTGGCAGCCCAGTCGGGACAGTTGCCGCAGAATGCATGTTTGCTGTAATCGTTGTTCAGATGCGCCTGACGCAATGCCTGATAAAATTCGCCCTGCCATTCGGCAAAGATGCTTGTGTCGCGATAGTTGGCGATATAGGAGCCGTGCACCCAGTCCGACGGGCAGAATGCCAGATCGCCGCGCGCATTGATGACGATGCGTTCCCAGGGGTACAGGCAGGGACGGCGCGATACCGCATGCAAATCCTTGCGCCGCATGTCGGCCAGCGCCTGAATGGCGCCGGAGCATGAATGCAAACGGCGGATAACCACATTATCGGCACCGTTATCTTTCCAGTAATGTTCGAAATCGGCTGCTTCGGCAGTGTTTTGCGGCTGTTCGACAAAACTGACCACAATTTTTGTATGGGCTTGCGATTCGCGTACCCAGCGGATCAGTCTCAGTACATTTTCGCGCGTGACGTCAAGATTACCCTTGACCCGTATTTTGGCGTAGGTTTCCGGCTTGTATGCGTCTATGCTGATATCGATCATGTGCACACCCGCTTCCAGCAAACGCTGGGTACGCTTTTCGTTCATGATCTTGCCGTTGGTAGTCAACGTTACATAGACGCCGGAATATTTAACCGCAGCTTCTATCATGCCGTAGCCTTCCGGATGCACCAGCGGCTCTCCGTTACTGGCATAACGTATGTACTGGGTTTTGCCCTGACCGTGCAGACGCACCTCTTCTATCATCTTTTCGTTTAAAGCCGGATCCATATGCCGTCCGCCGTAGTGCTCGGATTTGGCAAAAGCCGGGTGCGGACAATGCGTGCATGCCAGATTGCACACTTCCGTGATGTCCATCAATATCTGCGACGGAAAGTCAGCCTGCAGACGTCCGTTGAAACCGTATCCCGAGGGACTGCCTGTTTCGTTCATACGCCCACCTTTTGACTGGGGATCAGCGCTGCCAGGTTGTCGACTACGTAATCCACATCCTGCAGCGTCATGCGCGCGCTTATCGGCAAGGTCATGATACGTTCGGCCAGATATGTGGTGACAGGCAGTATGTCGGGTTCGTTTTTGTAATATAGCGGCTGTATGTGCAGCGGCCGGTAATGTATGCTGACGCCGATATTCTGCGCCCTCAGCTTGAGGAATAATGCATCGCGACTTTCGCCCGAATACGCCGGGTCGATTTGGCAAACCAGTAAATGTCGGGCATGTGCAGGTGCGAAAACTTCGTGCTGAAAGGTGATGCCGGGAGCTTCCTGATGCAGACGCTCCCGATATCGCTCGGCAATTCCTCGGCGTACTGCAGCCATTTCATCCAGACGCTGTAACTGCACCCGCCCAATCGCTGCCTGCAGGTCGGTAAAATTCATCTTGTAGCCCAGCTCCGTCAGGCCGGTGACCACGGACGTTGCCGGATTGGTATAGCGCGACCACGCATTCGAACTCATGCCGCTCATGCGCAATGAACGCAGTCGTTCGGCCTTATCCTTGTCAAAAAGCGCGATTGCGCCGCCATCGGCAGTCGACAGGTTTTTATTGGCGTAGAAGCTGAAACAGACCGGGTTGCCGGATGTCCCTACCCGCTTGCCGTCGCTGTATTTTGCCCCTATCGCATGGGCGGCGTCTTCAATAATGGCGACAGAACGCGGCAATACATCGCGGAGCGCTGCTACGTCTACTGCATAGCCGCCATAATGCACCGCCATCACCGCCTTGGTGCGCGGGGAGAGCTTGGCCATGACGCTTGCTGGCGTCACACACATGCTGTCTTTGTCGACATCGCAAAATACCGGCGTTGCGCCCAGATAGAGAGCTGCATTGGCCGTGGCGCACCAGGTCAGACTCGGCACGATCACTTCGTCGCCTGGGCCTATGCCATCTACCAGCAGCGATAAAAAAAGGGCAGAAGAACAGGAATTAACTGTAACGACTTCAGGGGCGCCGATATAGTCGGCCAATTCCCGTTCAAAGGCGATGGTTTCCGGGCCCATGCCTACCCACCCCGAGCGCATGACTCGCGCCACAGCATCAATTTCCGCTTCGGTAAAATCGGGAACCCCGAAGGCCAGATAGGTTTCCTGTCTATTCATTTGATCCGCAATTGCCTCTACAGAATAACCGGCATATCGATACCATCATTTCTCATCGTTTTCACGACTATCCGCTTGCAACCGGTCTTGCCGCACAAAAAGCTGTTCCATATGGCAATGTTGCAGCGAGGATGCCGAGAAATATGGCCAACGCGACGGCTGACGGGTTAATTCCTGAAACGCTGTGAGCTTGGGGAATGTGTCTATGGGGTAGTAAAGATACCCGGTCCCGTTGGCAATCAGGTTCTCGTGATAGAAATAACGATCGCATGCGCGCGCAATTTGCCGCAAATATTCGCAAATGGTCGAATAAGCCATTTCCGACAGGCTGATTGTATTAATGAAAAAATCCACGGAGCGGTCCGGTAACCACGGCAACGCGTATTGCGGCATCAGAATGATGTCGTAATTGTCGATCAGCGCCTGCATATCCTCTTTGCCGGAATATAAATGGATGCGCAAATCCGGGTAGGCCAGAGAGAGGTAGTACGAGGATATCAGAAGGTTTTCCGGAAGATCGAAATTGATATAGCAGCAACCGGGTACGAACTTGAGCGCATAGTAGGCAAAACCGCCGTAACCCCCGCCTATTTCCGCAATTACCGGCCGCTTGATATTGGCGAGCAACTTCTGGGCAAAGCGGCCCCGGTAATGATTAAGGAAGGTATTCGGATGGACGATAACGCCGTCGATCCAGTGTCCGAAAGGATTGCCTATGGGCGGCGAAGCCAGCTCATGTACAGGCGCTTCGCCTATGCTGTATGCCCAGACGTTGAAATTCAGGCGGATGCCGCTCACCATATCGGGATGCGCTGCATAGTCGTCAAAAGCTGCGCGGCCGCCCAATATGCCGGTGCTCATGTTGTTCCGGCAAAAATTTGCCAGCAGCTCCCCCAGTTTATCGACATCATTGGTCTGCCGGGCTGCAAAATATTCCGGCCGCGTATTGCGCAGGAAATTCTGCCAATTGGCACCTACCTGATAGGGCGTGGGTACCCCATCAAGATCTCGCTCGGCTGCAAGCAAGGCATTCCACAAACGCTGGGTCAAGGCAGCGTGGACGGATGGCGCAACGGGCGGAGGAATATCGTCCAACGCCTTCGCGCCGACCTCAAAACTCAATCGCTCCGTCAGCAGTTTTTCGGAAACCGGATCTACCGTATGCTGACGGAAAATCAGGTATCGGCACCCTTCCGTCCAGTGTCTGGAATCAACACGGGTGGCAAAAATCTGTTCGTCGGGTATGCCCAGCGTTATGAGTTGCTGGCGCATTTCTTCATGGAACAGGGCCGTGGCAGTAATGATGCGGTCGAATGTCAGCGTAGCAACGGCTGTCGGCGGCAGAATCGGCTTGCCGTCACGGACGGTATTCCATTTTGCAGGATTGTTATCGAGGTATGCGACGATATTGAAACCGTATAGTACGCATTCATGTTCGATGCCTACCGAAGAGCCGCCAGTTCCAAATACAAGAATATCCATTACTTATCTTTCCGTTGTAAATCTGTTAGCTATTGAAATGCAGGTCAGGATTATCCTGGTCGAAGCGTCGGGAAAGCACATTGATCCAGCGCGTATTCGTTACACAATGGAAGGTGTGTGTTTCACCGATTTCGATCAGCACGATGTCGCCTGCCACCAGACGCTCATTAATGACCTCTCCATTGCGCTGGTGTATCACCATATCGATTTCGCCGTCCAGGATAAAAAACACTTCCAGCGTTTGGGCGTGATAATGATTGCCGCGTGTCTGTCCGGCGGCGGTTTCCATATAATTGAATTCTTCCCAGGTGCCGGTATTCATCAAGCCTGTCAGCTTGCCTCTGGCATCTTCACGGCTTAGATAGGGGGCGAGTCTTTTCATGAATGCAGCTCCAGAAAACTCAGGTATTCCTGGTGACGACCTACCGAAACGTCCAGCGATTCGCAGGTCAGCGTGTTTTCCAGCGATATGTCGGAAAATATGAAAGGCGCATTTTCGGACAAACGGCTGGATTGCCGTATCAATGATTGCTCGAGATTGGATGCCCGGGCAAAAATCTTGGCGAAAAAGTAACGCGAAATCCGTTGGCCACAAGCATGATATATACGTCTGGCAAGTACCGGTGCCTCTACCAGACGTTCCAGTACAATCAGGAAATCGCCGTAATAGGTCGGCGAATAGAATGCGTCTTCAAAACAGTTGACGGTATCGCCACGCATCAGGGATTCGCGCACGAAACGCAGAAAAGTGGCATTCCCGTCGTACAGGGCACTCAACCGCAACACGTAGAAACGTTCGCTCAGAGTCAGACCGGCCAGTTCGGCACAGGCTTTGGTGCGTCCGTATACGGTTACCGGCCCCAATGGGTCGTCTTCCCGATAGCCGCCGCGATCGCCCGGAAATACGTAATCGCTGGATATATAGATAATGCGCGCATCGGGAAAGCTCTGAGCCAGATTGATCGTTGTTTGCACATTGGCAAGGTAGGCCGCTGACGGCGATGCCTCGCAGCGAGCCAGATTTTTGTCGCCGGCTGCATGAATAATGACATCGGGCACAATGCGCTGGCTTAGCAGGCGCACTTGTTCAGCATCGGCCAGATCGCACCGATACAAGCCTTGCGCCTCATCAGCATGCGCGCTGACGCCGACCATGTCCCATCGCTGTCCCAGCCCGGCACATACCAGTTTGCCGACATAACCGGTCGCTCCTGTCAGTAATACTTTCATCCTTGCATGACGCTCCATACTGGGTGATTCAAATCGTATAACGGTAAAATGCAGCTCACCGCTTCGAGGTGCGCTATATTGGCATAGATGCTCGGTCCCGATGAACCGGAGGTTAATATAATGACGTCCGGCCGCAATGCCTGCAATTCCGTCGGCTTGATCACCGGGATATCCTGAAATTCTGCCACGTTCAGCGATCGATCGACGATTCCTACGGGTTTCAAACCGTGAATCTGCTCGATCAGTTTCATCACCACTTCGCCCATGCCGGAGATACCGTAAATCACCACGCGCCAATTCATTTCCCTGAATCGCGGTAAAAGTGCGCGCAAGCGTCGCACATATTCCGAGTTTCGTATGCCGGTACTCGCAAATTCGTACCCCTCAGGAATCGGCAGCAACACTTCCGTCACGATACGTCCGGTCTGGATAGCCTCAAGTTGATGAATGGCTTCCAGCGTTCCGGCTGCAAAAGCATCCAGCAATTCCGTCACGCGATGTCGTGGCGCCAGATAGTTCATCAGCAAAGCAGCATGATCTTCCATACGCACTCCGATCAGGCTGCCGCCTTGCGTATCGAGTAAAGGCAGGTCGTAATCCTCGATGTTAATTTCCCCTGCCAGTACGCAACCTTCACTTTCCATCAGTTTGGGTTGCAGCGGATTGGAGGCCAATCCGTCAAAATCGATAAACGTACCGACCGCCAATATGTGGGATGGCAATCCATGAAAAAACGGTTCGAGGACAGCATAATCCGTTTTTACGTGCAGAAAATCACCGGCGACCAGATGCACCCAGTCTGCATCGGCAAGTAACGTGGCATCATTACCCAGATCACGGCGCAGTTGAGTAAGTGCAGCGGCATTCTCCAAATCCAGACGTTTTACTGCAGTCGGCGCAGCATGGATATCTGGCTGAGGTGGATATAGCGTACGCATATGAGCGAAAAGCGCATCTACCCGATGATCCAGCGTATGTTCACGCAACGCGCGCGCATGACCGGCTGCGGCAATGGCGTTGCGCGCATGATCGTCGCTGACGAATTTTTCCACTTTTTGCAGCAAATCTTCGTCATTATCGTAAAACACGACCTCTTCATCCGGCTTGAACAGTTCAGCCAGTTCAGGATTGGCGTTGGTCAATTGAAACGCGCCGCATCCCGGCACTTCGAAATGCCGCAGCTTGGTCTGAACCGCATCTGGGTTGCCGTCTGAAGACCAGGCCGGATTAAACACCACCCGGGTTTCATTGAGTATGCGCACCATTTCTTCCTGCGTCGGTATGCCGCCGGCGAACCGGGCAAGCTGCGGGTGCCGATCCCAGCCGTAACCGAACACACGAAAAGTCCAGCCGCGCTGCTCGCAGGCCTCTGCCAGCCTGACCAGTATCTGTTCGCGCTGAGCGCCGTCCTCTACATGCACTTTGCCTTGCGTGTCGTTGACCTTGTGCTTGCCGATAAAGACGACATCGTAACGTTTCGGCATGTCGGGCATGGCGTAACAGGTAGCGGGATTATATCCCCAGGGCAGATACATGACCCGGTCCCCCCAGCCCTGCTGGCGCCGACGCGCGACACCGGCGCTGGAATGGGAAGCGACCACATCGAAATGATGGTCGTATGTCGCATTACGGGCATACCAGTGCTCCGGCTCGTCGTCGGGGTGAAACGCAACTGTTTTCACCCCGGCCAAACGTACCTTTTCAAAAAACGCATCCGGAAAATCGCCGAAAATCCAGTCATGATAAAAGAATAGATAGTCGAACTTATCGCGGCGCAACAGCTCGTAGATATAAGCGCAATGAAACCCCTCCGGCTGGCCGGCATGCTTCTCCTTGCCGGCCAGCAGCGGCCCGGCGTTGACGCAAACGACCTCGTCGCCCAGAACGCGGGGTATGGCATCGAACCAGTTATCTCGTATATACGGAACCCAAAGCGCGCCGAGTGCCAGTACTTTCATGCGGCGTACGAGAACAGGTTCCCACGCTGGGTAATACCGGCCACAATGCGCTCGCCCAACTCTTCCGCCAAACGTTCCACGTCGCCGTACCCGTCGCGCGATTCAAAGGTATAAGGTATGAATATGCCTTTGAATTGATGTTCCGCACGCAGCTTTTTCGCCCAGTCTCGATGCAGATCGTAGCTGAAGTGGCTATGCCCCGTGACCGGATGGATCTTGTCCTTGTCGATCAGCGAAGCAAACTCTTCCTTGAAGCGCAACGGTGTCGCCACATGCACGTCCAGACCAAAACCCTGCAATGTGCTCAGCATCCAGCGCGTCAACGGCACGCGCGATGTTTGCATGACGATCACACTATCGCCGGGAGACAATGTGGCTACCGCTGCGCGTAATTTTTCCATAGCCTGACTGCTGGAAAAACTGCGCTCGACCTGCGATTTGTCGAAACGACGATAAGCTTCGGCCACATAATTTTCCAGCTGTTCGGCGGTAAAGTTTTCGGTACGGGAAACAGCCACGGTAGAGCCGTTATAGTCATCCCAGTTCTTCGAAACTATCCAGCCCTTTTCATCGTACATACGGTACATTTCCGTCCCTGGGAAAGGCGTCGCGATGGAGAATTGAACGGTATCGGCCGGTAACGAACAGGCCAGGTCGATGGTGGCTTCTATGGTTTCCACGGTGTCGCTGGGCAAACCGAATGTGAATGTCAGGTGTACGCGTATGCCAAGCTCCTTGGTCAGACGTATCATCGCGATATTCTTTTCCACATTCATGCGCTTGTCGATTTCGTCGATGATGGCCTGATCGCCGGATTCGACACCGTATTTGATGCTGAACAGGCCGGCATCGCGCAACGCTTCCAATACCTGGCGATCCATCAGGTCGGCACGTCCCATAGTAGACCATGGGATATTGCCGGCAATGCCGGATGCACGCATTTTCGCAGCGAATTCGAGCACATATTCCTTGCTGATGTTGAAAGTATCGTCATCGATGTAAATGCTCTTGTACGGCACTTTGGCCAGATTGGCCTTGATTTCATCGATGACATCGTCTGCCGAACGTTTACGGTAACGCGGGCCGCGGAACAGCATTTGCGGCCATGCGCAGAAGATGCAGCCATACGGGCAGCCGCGCGTCGCCATCAGTTGCAACTGCGGGCGCTCAAGACCGCATACACCGTCAAAATAATTCAGGTTGGGCAAACCGTCCCGCTCCGCCCAAGGGAATGTGGACAGATCAGGCAATCTGGCAAACGGATTCTTTTGCACCTTGATCACGTTCGCCGGCTGCGGTTCATCCTTGTTCTTTTTTACTTTACCGTCGTTGCGATGGATCAATGCAGGAATGTCGTCCAGATCATTGCCGTCGCGTAACGCGCATAACAGCTTTAAGGTAGGCACTTCGTATTCGCCGTAAATCGTGTAATCGATTTCAGGATGCGCTTCCAGAAAATCTTCCTGCTCGAACTCGACATGCAGCCCGGTGAACAGAATTTTGACGCCGGGTACCAGCGTGCGTATGCGGGCAGCGATTTCCAGATCTGAACGCACGGTAGGCGTCGAGCTTTCCAGCATGACGAAATCCGGGCTGCATTCCTTGACGAAATCGTAGAAGCTTTCGTAAGTCTCGCCCATGGAAAGTGAGTCGCGCAACACTGTGTCGAACCCTTCCCTGCGGGCAAATGCGGCTGCTGTCGCCAGCCAGACAGGAAATGGCAGGTAACCGCCTACCAGTTCGGCAATCATGCCATCCTTGATGGTATGCGAATGCACCTCGAAAGTATGCGGCCATCTGGATCCGGCACGTACGCCGCGCCATCCGGGTTGAGTTGATGTAGGGGCCTTGTACCACGGTGGATTAGTGAACAATACTTTCATATAAACCTCTCTCCTGACCTCAATAAAGCCACAAAATTAAAAACCGTCAATGACATGCATGCGCCCCGGATATATAAGCTGCAGTCAGTCTAATGGACGACTCCAAATCAGTCCATACGCCCAGACCCAGCTCCGTACGCGCTTTTGCAATATTGGGTACATACACGTTACGCACTTCATTACCTACGCTATAAGCCGGTTGCCCCAGTATGGCGACCGGTTTGTCAGGGCTGACCACCGCCCTGACCATGTAAGCCAGATCGCGCACGCTGAGTGCCTGATCCGATCCCACATTGTAAATTTGCTCATTCCTGCCTCTGGCAAGCAAGGTCAGCAGCCAGACCACCAGATCCGCCATGTACAGATACGAGCGCACCGGCGTGCCATCCCCCTTTACGGTAATCGCTTCTTCCCGCAAGGCATGGCTGATGAAATTGCCGATTGCATAATGTATATCCAGCGGCAGAAACGGGCCGACGAATGAAAAACATCGGGCAATAACGAATTCCAGACCGGACTGGCGGGCGTAACTGGTCGCCAGAAATTCGGCCGTTCTTTTCGCCTGCCCCAATGCAGAATCGGGATTGACCGTGTCCGGTGCACCCATATAGGTTTCGGGTATGTCCGACATGTCATTGCCGGACACGCCGTAAGCGCTGCCCGAGCTCAGCAGCAGTAGTCGTCTGGCGCCGCAATGCGTAGCGAAGTCCAGCGTATGCCGAGTGCCGGTGACGATGGTATCGAATTTTCGCAGCGGGTCTTCCCCCTGAAACGTCTCGTTTGCCGACGTTGCCGCCCCATGGATAATATAGGCATAGCGACCGGCCGGAAAATCGAAATCCCTGACATCACCCTGGTGAAAATCGATACCCGGCTCCTGCGCAAGCTGCGGCGCCTGACGCCTGAAAGCCGCTGCGTCGCGCGTCAGTACGGTCACCTTCACATTCAAATCCAGTTGCCGGTTGGCGCGCGCCATGCTTTCCAGCAGCCAGCGCCCGAACAGGCCGGTGCCGCCGGTGATGAAAACGGATTCATTGCGAAATTGCTCCCACAGCGATCCCATACGCATCATGACCCTGTCCAGGTCCTGATGAATCGGGTTGTAAAGGATCGCGGCCGGCATATTCATCTGCTCAATCCGCCAGCAAGGCAACATTTTGCAGGCAAAGGTCAGCTGGCGTGCTCAGCCAGTGCCATCCGGCATTCATCTGGTCGCGCAGCACGTCGCCATACCCCCACGAGGCATAATAAAATTTCAGCCCGTTATCGCCGGCGGCATGACCGTCTTCGCGCTTGTCGCCGATATAGGCTGTTCTCGTCTTGTCGAGATTCAGTTCGCCGATTTGTTTCGACAGCAGTTGCGCTTTTCCCGGCAGTCGCGGAGCAACCATATCCAGCGCATAAACCGATGCAAACCGCTCCGTCCAGCCCAGCTGCTCGAGTATGGCATGCGTGACCGAAAGCCGTTTATTGGTAGCGATGTGCAGCTCGATGCCATGGGCGACAAAGCTATCCAGCATGGCGTCAACGCCGGCATACGCAGCTGTCGTTGCGACGCCGTGGCTGTCGTAATGGTGCTTGAATTTTTCCGTCAATGCCGACACCAGTGCCGGATCGTCGCTGCCGCCAAGCCGCATCAGTGTTTCCGTCAACGGCGGACCGATCAGATTCACATCCAGCGCCACGCATGGTGCGACGCCGGTTTCGCGCAGCGCAGCAGCAAATGCATCCAGGATGCCGGGTGCGGAATCGATGAGCGTGCCATCGAAGTCGAACACCAATACGTCAGTTTTATTATCTCCGGCCATTTTATTCATCCACCTGCATTAATCCAGTACCACAAGACCGCTTGCCCAGTATTCGGCCGCCTGACCGAAATGGGGCCGGCGGTTGAATGTGAGGTTGTAGCCATAAGCCTCAAAATGGTATCCCGTTGCTTCCTTTTCTGCCGCCAGCGCTGCCAGCCAGAGCAAGGGCGGATAGCCGTCGGTTCTGAGCAGCAAATCCGGGGATCCGATCAGTGCTGCGCAGGTATCGAACCCACCCGCCAGCATAAATTGGGCGGGCAACTTACCGGTTTGCTCAATGGCAGCCGGTACGGAATATTCGCTGAGGCACGGGAAGAACACCCCCACAACCGACTGGTGCCGCATGGCTTCCACCAGCTTGTCATGACGCGATCCTCGTACAATATCCAGCTTGCCTGCCAAGCCGTCGCGATGATGATTCACAAAATCATATTGCGGAAGCTTGTCTGCAAATGCGTTTTTTACTGCCTCCAGATACGTGTGTTCCAGCGCTGCGCCGTAATCCGGATAACTCGCCTGCGGCAGGAAAAACGGCACGGCCACACCCCTGGTCATTTCTGCGGTTGCCGGATCGTTGCGCAAATGCTGCATGATAGCTTCGGCACGCGTTTCAAATTCTGCTGCTGTCAGCGCGTCGGCAATACCCAGATGCGTCTTTATGCGCGCATGTATGGCGCCATAGTCGATTTCCGGTTGCGTGCAGATAAAATACCGCCGGGTCCTGGCATGTGCAGTTGCCGTCAACCCTGACGGCATGCAGCGACCGTGTTCGTCGAACAGCGGCACCGGCACTTTATCCGGGGCGCATGTTTCAGTCGCAAGTCCGTACGGCTTCATAAGCATGCCATTTCATGAAAGCAGGGTAAGTTGCGTTTGTATGCGTGCAGGGTCAATCGCATAATGTATCCGCATCTGAAAACCCCTGCCCCCACGGTACCGGCAGCTGGGTCACACCCTTGGTTTTTTCCATATGTATCTTGATGAATTTTGGATCCTCGCCTATCAGGCAATCGGGCCTGTACGGCCCTAGCCATGGATTGCGCATGCCGCGCGCCAGCACTTCCTTCAACGGCGTTTCGCGCAGATTGCCGAGCGAAAAATCGATATACGGACATGGCGTCACCTCAAATGTCGAAGTGACCGTAATAATTCCCTTGACCGTAATGCAGCCCTTGAACGAGCCGTAGGTCGGGGTCATGTGCGTAAATACGTTGTAGTCCTTTTCCAGCTCGCGCAGGATATCGGCATCTTCCTTGTCGATCACGAATTCGGGATGATCGGTGCAGGAACCGGTGGGTTTGGCATAGGAAACATACAAACCGACGCCCTTCTCCGTTGCGTATCTGCACAGGTCCAGAAACTCCTGAGTTTTTGCCCGGCCCTTGACCAGCACTGTCGACAGCAGCAGATTGAGGCCCGCATCCAGCGAGGCATCGATTGCGCGCATCACGCGCTTGTAGGAACCCGGCTTGTTGCGGAAATTGTCGTGATCCTGCTCGATGAAACTGTCCAGAGACAGTTGCACCTTCTCCACCCCGATGGACTTGAGGTGCTGTGCTTCCTTGTCGTCAAGAAACCAGCCGTTGGTATCGGTGATGATGTAATGCTTCTCCGGATCTATGGCTGCGACCACTTCGTCGAAATCCTTCATCACCAGCGGCTCTCCACCGGTAATCACGAATCGAGCCAATCCCAACTCATCCGCCTGACGGGACAATTCGCGGATATCGGCAAGATCGATTTTTCTCCTCGCGTCTTCTATCTTGAAGACTTTTTCCTTGTGCCTGTCCATGTAATACTCAGCCGAGCAGTGCGTACACTGGAAATTGCACAGGTAGCTTTTCTCAAGACGAATAATGGGGCTGATATCGCCGCGCTCTTCCATAGCCGATATGGCAGCCAGCTTGGCTGCCACATAGGGTTTTCTGACTCGCAAGCCTTCGCGTTTCGCGCGTTCGGCTGGAGTGAGTTTGCTGTCCGGCGTTTCTACAATCGAAATCATGACTGAATTTCCTTTTTATGCATTTCGATCCCCTTTACAACCGGGTTCAATATCGTTCTTATAGTCCCGGTCAATCTGTAAATGCCCTCGCATAAAACCGTCATTCGCGATCCGATAAAACCGCATGCCTCCCGTATTGTAACGTCTTGCTTTTGGCATTCTTTAACAACTTATGCATTAATCCTGCAAGACGATCAAGCTTACACAATCTCCAGGCCGAAATCACGCAAAATAGCCACATGCATCGTGTTATCCCACACACTTCGTATGGTTTTTACCACTTCATCCGAATAACTTGCAGCCATAACGATGATGGCTCCCACCGGATCGGCATGCAATTGTTCCGGCGCGACGATGGGGATATGGCTTGCCGGCGTGTATCTGTTTTGCTTGAAAGGCGCCGAGTCCACAACATAGCTGATTTCCCCGGCAAGCCCCAACAAGGCGATGGCGGCTAGCGCCTGATGTCCTGCACCCCAGATAGCGACGCCATGCGTACCGTGCTGCCGGATGAAGTCGTCGATGTTGGCTTTTAATCGGGTACGGCTGGTATCGAAAGACGAAACATCGCACGCCGTACGCTTGCGTACCACAGCGGAAAGTATGTAACCGTACCAGATCTCGCTGCACGCTATCACTTCGAAACCGTTCAGGCGCAGCATGGTTTCCAGCGTTTCGCGCGTGAAATAGAGAATATGATCGCTGATGAATTCGGTAAATAAATTGTTGCGCAATATCATGTCGAAGTTGGGCACCTCGACCAGACCGATTGCATTAGCGCTGAGATTATGTGCAATGCCGCTTAGGCTCGCATTCGGGTCGGGCCAGTGTTCAAGGAAGTTGAGCGCAGCAAAGGCATCGAAAGGTGCCTGTTCCAGTGCATAATCCCGACTGTCGACATAGCCGCGCGTGACCCGCAACCCCTGCTCCCGACAATGCTGAACAGCCTGTTCGGCGTATTCCACGCCGTAAGCCGCTACACCGGATTCCTGCCATAACGCTAGATATTCGCCGCGTCCGCAGCCTATTTCGATCAGCTTCTTGCCATCCAGCGCGTATTTCTGCACAAATTCAGCAAACTGCTTGCGCCGGAATGTCTGCATTTCAGCGGAAAATGCAGCAGCGCGTACTACCTCCCGGTAGTAGGGTACCGGCTCATTCGCAGTCTGCACCAGACCACAGGCAGTACACTGGTAAATATCCAGATCTATGCCTTGATCCTGCGCCAATGCCTGCGCATCCGGTAAAAACTGCGCGGCCGCGGGCATGTTGCTGAAATGCAGCAAGGGCGCTAACGGGAGCGATACGTTGCACATTTTGCACTGATGGCTGGACATGGCTCGCTGCCGTTAACTGTTCCGGGCAGCCAAAGACATCGCCGACAAGGCAACGATCATTTCCGCCTGCAGCGTTGCCAGCGGCAACAAGGGCGACATATCTTCCAGCGGCATGGATTTCATCGAACCGTCAGGCTGGGGCAGCGCGGACACTTTTGGAGCCAGCGCCTCGTCGGTTACCAGACGCACGTCGATCAGCAAAGGCCGCGGCTGCGCCAGCGCCATCTGCAATTTGCTGGTCAACTCCGCCGCATCGCTAATGCGCAAGAACGGCAAGTCATAGGTGGCAGCCACTTTTTCCAGATCGGGCAACAGCAGGCCTGCTTCCGGCCCGGTGCCGACGAAACGGCTATTGAAATAATTGCGCTGTGTATTGCGGATCGAGGCATAGCCGTTGTTATTCATGATGATCAGGCAAATCGGCAGATTGAAGGCGCGCATCGTCGCCAGCTCCTGAATATTGAGCTGCAGGCTGCCGTCGCTTTCTACCGCTACCATGGGTTTGCAGTCATTGGCAAAACAGGCGCCGATTGCCGCCGGCAGGCCGTATCCCATGGCACCCAGACCCGAGGTCAGAAAGACGCGCTGCCCCGGCTTGTTGCGGAAAATGGTATAAAATGCTTCGACTGCCAAACCCGAGCTGCCGGTACTGATGGTCGTATTCGCCGGAATGGCATCGGACAGCGCGTCCATGAGCTGATAGTGACTGATAGGCCCCGCAGCCAGAAAAGGCGCGCCGTCGTTCACCGGGTAGCGCTGTTTCCAGCCGGCGCAACGTGCCTGCCACGCCGACCATTGCGGATGTACCTGATGTTCGCTGTTCAGCCAGGCCGACAGGAAAGATTTTGCATCCGCTGCCACTGCCATGGTGATATCCATATCGAGCTTGTCGATTTCGTTGCGATCGACATCAACTACAACTTTTACCGCATCTCTGGCGAAATTGCGCGGATCATAAGCGGTGATAATGTTATCGAGACGGCTGCCTATGCTAATGAGCAGATCGCAATTCTGCACCGCAAAATTGGGCGCACGCAGGGCAACCACACCGGGGCGACCCACCAGCAAGGGGTGTTCATAAGGCAGCAAATCCAGCGCGTTCCAGGTGGTGACGACCGGGATTTGCAGCTTTTCTGTCAGTTCGCGGAATAGCTGCGCGCCGCCTGCAAGGCGTACGCCATGCCCTGCCAGCAGTAGCGGGCGTTGCGCTGCGTTCAACAATGTTTGCAGGCGTTCGATTTCGCCGGAGAAATCCACGACAGCTGCATTGGCGGCTTCATCCTGCCAATGTGGCAAGGCGGCCGGGTCTATCGGTGCGCCCTGTACGTCAAGCGGAACATCGATCCACACCGGCCCGGCCCGGCCGCTGCGCGCATAATGCGCAGCGCGTTCCATTTCTATGCGGATATCTTCGGGACGCGCTACGGTAACTGCATATTTGGTGATGCTTTTTACTATTTTGACGATATCGACTTCCTGCACGCCGTTCTGCCGCAAGGGCAAATCGCGCAGCATATCCGCACGTTTCACCTGTCCGGAAATCACTATCAGCGGCACGGATTCTATCCATGCGCCAGCAACTGCGGTGATGGCGTTGGTCGCACCGGGGCCGGTCGTCACCATGGCTACGCCGAGGTTTTCATTGATGCGCGCATAGGCTTCGGCGGAAATCGCGGCTGCCTGCTCGTGCAGACAGGCTACGGCTTCCAGCCCGGGACATTTGCCAACTGCGTCCACCAGATACATGGCGCCGCCGCCCGGCAGTAAAAACACATGCTTGACGCCGAGATCGGCGATGAATCCGGCAATAAAATCGGCAACCCGATAGCGATCTTCCACTCTGTTCAATCCATCCAGTAAGTCAGCAAACTCTTGCGCTGTTTATTCGCCATGATGGCTGTATCGGTGTAGTACGAGTCGTCCTTATCGTGCGTCGTCGAGATTTCCTCTATCACGGCGCCCAGCTCGCTGGTGAAGGCGTGGCGCGTACCCGGCTCTATGGTCACGACATCGCCGGGACGGCATAGCCGAGGCACGCCGTTCAGTTCCAGCATGATTTCACCGTAGATAATGTGGAAGGTTTCTTCCTTATGTTTATGATATTGCTCGGGATGTGTCTGCCCGGGCAAACTCACCAGCAGCTTTTTGCAGTAACCGCGATTGACTACGGTAATGATCACCAGACCGAATTCGTCGAAACGATCCAGCCCATAGTGATGCGAAACTTCCAGATCGGCGCCGCCCGGCACCACGATATGGGTGCGCGACAGCATTTCCTTGACCTGGCGCGCAATATCCCAGATGCGCGCTCTGCGATCCTCGTATCCGGCATTGGCCGGGGTAATGGCCTCATCTTGCCCGATGGCGGAAGACGTCGTAAATTCGGCGTATTTGAACCAATCGTTGGCAGTGAACTGATCGGGTTGCGGCGGGAAAGCGAAATAGACGTCATCGCTGTCTATGATTTCACCGGCAGCAATCGGATGTCGTGCAAAAATGCCGCGTTGCAACGAACGCAAGCTGGCAGCCTCTTCCGCATTCACCGGCAAACGCGCGTCGCCGGTGCCGCACAGCAACCAGGCCTTCTGAGCCGCCTGCAACCACGCCTTGACCTGCTCGGGGCCGGCCGAATAAGCATTCAGCGGGTAGGCATCGGTAGGCAGGCCGACATGTTTTTCAAACAGCGTAACACCCTTGGCGACGGCCAGCTTGACTACGTCGGTATGATCCGGATGCTCGTGGGTGGAAAAACCGATGCGCACGCCCGGATAACGTGCCTGCAGAAAATCTATCTGCGACAGATGCATGTGCTCATCCGGGGTCGGGTATTCGCCGACGCAGTGCAGAATGGCGAATTCCTTCTGGCGGTGCGCCAGGAAGCTCACCACCCGGTCGATTTCTTCCAGTTTTGCGCCTGCTGTCGATGCAATGATGGGCTTGTCGTTCAACACCACCCGTTCCAGCAAGGGCCAGTCGGTAAAGGAACAACTGGCGATCTTGATGATATCAAGATCCTGGGCTTCAATCACGTCAACCGAAGGTTCGTCGAACGGCGTCGCCATGGCAAGGAAACCCTGAGTGCGCATTTCCGCTACCAGTCGGTCGAAATCCTGCCGGCTGAGACGTGTTTCGGAAAAACGCTTGACGTATTTGATGTCGTCGCGACCCTTGGCCGCAGGATGAATGAAACTGTCCAGATCGCGGTATTGCAGCTTGAATGCGAAGCGGAACGGGAACGCTCGGCACACTTCGCCAAATGTACGAATGACGGCCAGCCCGTGTTCGACATCGCCCATGTGATTATTTGCCATTTCCAGAACGAAGAGCGGCGTCGGGATGGTCATCGGCATTAATAATCTCCTCAATAAATCTTGTTATTGGCGCTATTCGGAATAACACGGCGGCCTTTATGCATACCAAAGGCCAATTGATGTTCTGCAAGCTGCCTCACCCGCGACAGGATGTCCAGAGCCACTGCGATAGCGGATTCCGGCCTGATTTTACGAGCGTATTACACTAATAGTACAGTATAAACGATGGCTTGCGATTTGATCCGGGTTTTGTATATACATCAGCAAATATAGCAGTCATCCGATTTTACCTTGAAACAATGCGGATTTCATCCACACCGGCAGCAGGTTCAAGCATCTGATATGAACATCTGCTTTTGATCGTAAAAATATTCATTTAGACATGAAAATCATGTATTCATCAACCGAAAATAGCTGACAATCTTTGCGCGTCTGCAAATGGAAAAATCATGAAGGTCATAAACTTGCGGCGCGCTGCCTACTGACTTAATCGTTTGGGAGTTATACTTGTACCATGCACACGCTGCCCGGAATCTCATAATATGCTCAAGCGCAAGCAGCATGCTGCATAGAGCAGCACTCCCGGCCGCCAATGCAACAGATTGGCACTGATTTATCGATGGTATACCCCAGGATTTTTTATGAATAAAACAACGCTCAAAAACCGGCCTGCAAATCCGGCCCGCCGCCGTTTTGTCGAAGGTCTTGCTGCAGGGGGCGCGTTGATAGGCGCAGGCCTGTGGCAAAATCCTGCGTGGGCTTTGGATAGCCCGAGCCAGCCTGCTGTGCTCAGCGGAACCGACTTTGCGCTTGATCTCGTTGAATCCCCGGTAAATTTCACCGGTACTACGTGCATGGCGACTACGGTAAACGGCCAGGTACCCGCCCCGCTGCTGCGCTGGCGTGAAGGCGACCGCGTCACGATACGGGTAACCAATCGCATGCGCGTATCCGGATCCATACACTGGCACGGCATTCTGCTCCCCTCACCGATGGATGGCGTGCCCGGCCTGAGCTTCAACGGCATCGCGCCGGGCGAAACTTTTGTCTACCAGTTCGATGTTCGTCAGGCTGGAACCTACTGGTACCACAGCCACTCGCACTTTCAGGAACAGACCGGCCTGTACGGCCCCATCGTCATTGAGCCGCGCGAACCGGCGCCTTTCACCTATGACCGCGATTATGTCGTGATGCTGTCCGACTGGACCGACGAAGACCCGGATCAGGTGTTCAGGCATCTCAAGCAGATGAGCGATTACTACAATTATGTCAAACCCACGGTCGGCGATCTGATAAAGGATGCCAGGAAAGAAGGCTGGGCTAACGCGCTGTCCACCCGGGCCATGTGGGATAAAATGCGCATGAGTCCGCGCGACTTGTCCGATGTGAGCGGCGCCACCTACACTTTTCTCACCAATGGCGTTACCCCGGCAGGCAACTGGACGGGGCTGTTCAAACCCGGCGAAAAAATCCGTTTGCGTGTTATCAACGGCTCGTCAATGACCTATTTCGATGTACGCATCCCCGGCCTGAAAATGACCGTGGTCGCAGCTGACGGGCAATATGTACACCCGGTCAGCGTCGATGAATTCCGTATAGGCGTGGCCGAGATTTATGACGTAATCGTAGAACCGACCGAAGATCGTGCCTACACCGTATTCTCCCAGGCATTGGATCGTTCCGGCTATGCGCTTGCGACCCTGGCGCCGCGTATCGGCATGCGTGCCGATGTACCCGAACTCGATCCTGTGCCCGTGTTGAGCATGGCTGACATGGGCATGGCCATGGGTGATATGGCAGGAATGGATATGTCGGGATCAGACGACATGAAAACCAAGGACATGCCGGGAATGGACATGTCGGGTTCAGCCAAAACCGATGCTGGCATGGCCCCGGTCGCTGACGCCTCGGGCGGAGATGTGCCGGTATTACAGCATGCGGCCAGCGAATATGGCCCATCCAATTCCATGCGTGCGGATCAGGTATCGACACGACTGGATGATCCGGGCGTAGGTCTGCGCGACAACGGACGACGCGTGCTGACATATGCCGATCTGCATACCGTGGGCGGCGCACTCGACCCGCGCAACCCGACGCGCGAGATAGAATTGCATCTAACCGGCAATATGGACCGTTATATGTGGTCTTTCAACGGCATACCATACTCTCAGGCCGAGCCGATACTGTTCCACTATGGCGAACGCTTACGCATCGTGCTGATAAACGACACCATGATGCATCACCCGATTCATCTGCATGGCATGTGGAGCGAGCTTGAATCTCCCGATGGCAATTTCCAGGTACGCAAGCACACTATCAGCGTGGCTCCCGGACACCGCGTCAGCTACAGAGTCAGCGCCGATACGCGCGGCAACTGGGCTTATCACTGCCACATGCTCTACCACATGGAAGGCGGCATGTTCCGCACCGTCGTGGTCGCTTAATCTGTGCAACACCGGAGATCATTGCAATGAACAAACTCAAGCCGTTAACACAGATATTGCTGTGCGCACAATTTCTGCAAGTCGGAGCAGCATTTGCCCAGGAACCGATGTCTATGTCCGGGATGGACATGCCGGGGATGGATATGCCCGCCTCCGCACCCGATGCAAACACGAAAAAGACGGATACGGATTCCATGAAAAGCATGGACGACATGCCGGGCATGGAGCATACCCACAACGAGCAGCCGCCTGTACAACCCTCCCCGCCAGTAGGCAGCCTGCCGAGCAGCGATGGCTCGGCAGGCAAGTCATACCACGTCGAGGGTATGAACATGGCCGCCATGGAGATGGACGATGATCCGCTCATCGCCAAATTCATGCTCGACAAGCTGGAGTATGTCCATGGCGACCTGACCGACAGCATGGCATGGGATGGCCGCTTTCGTCTCGGTCACGATCTTGACAAGCTCTGGATACGCAGCGAAGGCGAGCGCGCCCACGGCAGCACCCAGAGCGCAGATGCTGAATTGCTGTGGGGCCATACTTATGCCGCCTACTGGGATGTGGTGACCGGCGTGCGCCACGACTTCGGCAACGGCCCCTCCCGCGACTGGGCAGCCTTGGGCATTCAGGGGCTGGCGCCTTATAAATTCGATGTCGAAGCAACCGCATATGCGGGTCCGGCAGGCCGGGCTGCAATGCGGCTGAAAACCGCCTATGACCTGCTGTTGACGCAGCGATTAGTGCTGACGCCGGAAATAGATGCCAATCTGTACAGCAAGGATGACCCGGATCGCGGCATTGGCGCCGGGCTCTCGGATACGTCGCTGGGCTTGCGGCTGCGTTACGAAATCCGCCGTGAACTGGCGCCCTACATCGGTGTCAACTATGTGCAGAAATACGGAAAAACCGCAGATATTGCACGAACCAATAACGATTCGGCCCATGATTTGCAGTTGATTGCGGGTGTGCGTATCTGGTTTTGATACTGCGCTCGTGAATAAATGTATTTTATTCCTCCCTCATGCCGAAAAGGGCAATCATGAACACTATAAAAACTGTACTGGCAACCTTACTGATACTCGCGCTAGGCGCGGGCGCATTCGTATGGTCGGGAATATACAATCCGGGCGCTGACAGCCCGCACTGGAAATTAACCTACGCAGTCATGGAGAGCGCGCGCACGCGCAGCATAGAACGGCATGCCGCCGCACTTGCGCTGCCCGCCAATCTCAATGACCCGCAACTGATTTTGAAAGGTGCGGGCCAGTACGCCGCCATGTGTACCAGTTGTCATCTGGCACCCGGCATGAAGGATTCCGAGCTGCGGCCCGGGCTGTATCCGCTAGCGCCTGACCTGAGCAAGGTTAGCGTAGATCCGCGCGCAGCATTCTGGGTCATCAAGCATGGCCTCAAAATGAGCGCGATGCCGGCATGGGGTATGAGTCACGACGACGCGACGATCTGGAGCATGGTGGCTTTCTTGCAGAAGCTGCCGGGCATGACGGCTGAGCAATACAAGGACATTGTCGCCAAAGCGCCGCCAGACGAGGATATGGCGCCAATGGATAATGCAAGCATGCCAGCCCGGAGCAGCCACACGCACAGCGGACAACTGCATGCCGACGATTAGTCCCGCAGCGGGGTTGGCCTGTGCGCTTATTCCATCTCATGGAACGGCAAAAGCCGCCGGTCAGGTTTTAAGAGGCAACCTTCACCCAATGAATTCGTTATGACTTGCTTTATGAATAGCCGGCGGGAATGAGGTTGACAATAATCAATGCCGGGTCTTTAATTTACTGAACAAGCTTCACGTTGCAAAGATAAAAAAGCGTTTAAATTTCATCCACCTGGAGGGGTTATGAAAGTCACTAGACGGCAATTCTTCAAAATCTGCACCGCGAGCTTGGGAGGATCCAGCTTGGCATTGATGGGATACGCTCCCACCGAGGCTCTGGCGGAAATCCGCAACTTTAAACTCGAACGCACGACCGAAACTCGCAACACTTGTCCCTATTGCTCAGTCGGCTGCGGTCTGCTCATGTACAGCATGGGCGATAAAGCCAAAAACGCAAAATCCACGATTATCCATATTGAAGGCGATCCCGACCATCCGGTGAATCGCGGTACGCTGTGCCCCAAGGGTGCCGGCCTGCTGGATTTCGTGCATAGTCCCAGCCGTCTCAAATATCCGGAAGTACGCGAAGCAGGCACCAGTGAATGGAAGCGCATTTCCTGGGATGACGCCTTTACCCGCATTGCCAAGCTGATGAAGGCCGATCGCGACAGCAATTTTGTCGCTAAAACTGCCGATGGTTTAACCGTGAATCGCTGGTTGAGTACGGGTTTTCTGGCAGCCTCGGCTTCCTCCAATGAGTCCGGCTACCTGACTCAAAAAATTGTTCGCAATCTCGGCATACTGGCATTCGACAATCAGGCGCGTGTCTGACACGGACCTACGGTGGCAAGTCTTGCCCCTACGTTCGGCCGCGGCGCGATGACCAATCATTGGGTCGATATCAAGAATGCGAATGTGATCGTGGTGATGGGCGGTAATGCCGCCGAAGCACACCCTTGCGGTTTCAAATGGGTGACGGAAGCCAAGGCGCACAACAAGGCCAAGTTTATCGTGGTCGATCCGCGCTTTACTCGCTCTGCCTCGGTAGCGGATTACTATGCGCCGATACGCTCGGGTACCGATATCGCATTTCTCGGCGGGTTGATTAATTACCTGTTAGCGCACGACAAGATTCAGCACGAATACGTCAAAAAATATTCCGATGCGACATTTCTGGTCAATGGCGACTACCAGTTCGATGACGGTTTGTTCTCCGGCTACGACAAGGGTAAGCGCAGTTATGACAAGACCTCCTGGTCTTACCAGAAGGGTGCGGACGGCTTCGTACTGGCAGACGAAACCTTGCAGGATCCGCGTTGCGTATTCAATCTGATGAAGCAGCATTATTCCCGTTACACGCCGGAAATGGTGTCCAGAATCACCGGCACGCCCGAGGCGCAGTTCCTTCATGTCTGCGAGATGATCGCGGCAACGGCGGTGCCTGATAAAACCACCACGTTTCTTTACGCGCTGGGCTGGACGCAACACTCTATCGGCTCCCAGAACATCCGTACCATGGCCATGGTGCAGATACTGCTGGGCAACATGGGTATGGCGGGCGGTGGCATCAATGCACTGCGCGGCCATTCCAATATCCAGGGGCTGACCGATCTGGGCCTGCTTTCCAATATGCTGCCCGGTTACATGACGCTGGCTGGTGAGAAGGAGCAGGATTTTGCCACCTATCTGGACAAGCGCGCACTGAAACCGCTACGCCCCGGCCAGATGAGCTACTGGCAAAACTATCCCAAGTTCCATGTCAGCCTGATGAAATCCTGGTACGGCGACGCCGCCACCAAGGAAAACAACTGGTGCTTTGACTGGCTGCCCAAACTGGACAAGGTTTACGATGTGCTGCAAGTATTCGAACTGATGCATCAGGGCAAAATGAACGGCTACTTCGCTCAGGGCTTCAACCCGCTGGCATCGTTCCCGAACAAGGCCAAAATCGGCGGTGCGCTTGCCAAATTGAAATACCTGGTGGTTATCGACCCCCTGGCAACGGAAACTTCCGAATTCTGGAAGAATTTTGGCGAATTCAACGATGTTGACTCGTCCAAAATCCAGACCGAGGTATTCCGCCTGCCTTCCACCTGTTTTGCGGAAGAAGACGGATCGCTGGTCAGTTCCAGTCGTGTGCTGCAATGGCACTTCAAGGGTGCGGATGCGCCCGGTGAGGCCAGGGGCGATGCCGAAATCATGAGCGGTCTGTTCCTCAAGCTGCGCGAGATGTACAAGCAGGAAGGCGGCGCTTTCCCTGACCCGATTCTGAACCTTAGCTGGCCGTACAAAATCCCGGACAGCCCTTCTTCTGAAGAGCTCGCCAAGGAATTTAACGGCAAGGCGCTGGCTGATATTGTCGATCCCAAGGATCCGACCAAGGTGCTGGCCAAAGCAGGCGAGCAACTGGCCGGTTTTGCCTTGCTGCGCGACGACGGTTCCACTGCCTGCGGCTGCTGGATCTTCTCCGGCGCATGGTCGCAGGCTGGCAATCTGATGGCACGACGCGACAATGCCGACCCTAGCGGTCTGGGCAATACGCTGAACTGGGCTTTTGCCTGGCCCGCCAATCGACGCATATTGTATAACCGCGCCTCGTGCGATCCATCCGGCAAGCCATGGGATGCCAAACGTACAGTGATTTCCTGGAACACCAAGGAAAACAAATGGGCAGGCATGGATATACCCGATATACGCCCGGATGCGGTGCCAGACGAAAACGTGGGGCCGTTCATCATGAATCCAGAGGGCGTAGCCCGCCTGTTTGCCGTCGATAAAATGGCGGAAGGCCCGTTCCCGGAACATTACGAGCCGTTCGAAACGCCCATCGGCACCAACCCGCTGCATCCCAATGTCATCAGCAACCCCGCTGCACGGGTATTCAAGGGCGATATGGAAGCATTCGGAAAGGCCAAGGAGTTCCCCTATGTCGGCACGACATATCGCCTGACGGAGCATTTCCACTTCTGGACCAAGCACACCCGGATCAGCGCAATACTCCAGCCGGAGCAATTCGTTGAAATCGGCGAGGAATTGGCTCAGGCCAAAGGCATCAAGGCCGGCGACAAGGTTAAAGTCACTTCCAACCGCGGCTTTATCAAGGCCGTGGCAGTGGTGACCAAGCGCATCAAAACGCTCAATGTCAACGGCCAGCAAGTGCATACCGTAGGCATTCCGATCCACTGGGGATTCAAGGGGCTGGCGAAGAACGGTTACATCGCCAACACCTTGACGCCGTACGTAGGCGATGCGAACACCCAGACGCCGGAGTTCAAGTCGTTCCTCGTCAACGTTGAGAAAGCATAAGGAGGCGGATCATGGCATTACAATCTCTGGATATTCTGCGCCGTTCCGCCACCACTACGCCCTCGCCCGGCGTGCGTCAGACGACCGAAGTCGCCAAGCTGATCGACGTATCCAAATGCATAGGCTGCAAGGCTTGCCAGTCGGCGTGCATGGAATGGAACGACATCCGCGATGAAATCGGCAGCAACGCCGGCATCTATGATAACCCGCGCGATTTGTCGGCTGACTCCTGGACGGTCATGCGTTTTTCGGAAGTCGAAGTTGAAAAGGACAAACTGGAGTGGCTGATCCGCAAGGATGGCTGCATGCACTGCGCCGATCCGGGTTGCCTCAAAGCCTGCCCGGCGCCGGGTGCGATTATTCAATACAGCAACGGCATCGTCGATTTTCATGAGGAAAACTGCATCGGTTGCGGCTATTGCATTGCCGGTTGTCCGTTCAACGTGCCGCGCATCTCCAAAAAGGACAACAAAGCCTACAAATGCACGCTCTGTTCCGACCGGGTAGGCGTCGGCATGGAGCCAGCCTGCATTAAAAGCTGCCCGACCGGCGCGCTGGTATTCGGCACCAAGGAAGACATGATCCAGCATGCCGAAGAGCGCATTGTCGATCTCAAGGAGCGCGGCTTTAGCAATGCCGGACTTTACGATCCGCAAGGCGTCGGCGGCACGCATGTGATGTACGTGCTGCATCATGCAGACCAGCCGGAGTTATATCATGGCTTGCCCAAGGATCCGTCGATCAGCCCTATGGTTACACTCTGGAAAGGCATCACCAAGCCGCTGATGAGTTTGGGCATCGGTTTGGGCGTTCTGGTCGGCTTCTTTCATTACATTAAAGTAGGCCCTAATGAAGTGGAAGAAGAAAGCGAATCCGAGCAGCAATAATTGCCAAGTGCACGATCAGGCGCTATAAATAAATTCGAGGAGCCGAAAATGTCGAACAAGACTAATCTTGTAGCCCGTTACTCCGCCAGCGAACGCATTAACCATTGGCTCGTTGCAATCACCTTCGTCATGCTGGCGTTCAGCGGTCTGGCACTGTTTCACCCCGCCTTCTTCTTTTTGACCAATCTGTTCGGCGGCGGGTCATGGACGCGAATTTTGCATCCCTTCATCGGCGTGGTGATGTTCGTGTCATTTCTGGGCCTGATCGCCAAATTCATAGGGCAAAATCACATCACCAAAGCCGATCTGGAGTGGCAGAAACACCTGGGCGACATCATGGCCAATAAAGCCAAAAATCTGCCCGAAATCGGCAAATACAACATCGGCCAAAAGTATTTATTCTGGTCGCTGGTGGTGATTATCCCGCTGCTGATGCTGTCCGGTTTCATCATCTGGCGGCCTTACTTCGCGCTCTACTTCCCTGTCGATATTATCCGTGTTGCGGTATTGGTACATGCGGTGGCCGCCTTTCTCGCCATCATGACCATTATTGTGCATGTATATGCCGCCATCTGGACTAAAGGCTCCATTCGCGCCATGACCCGTGGTACTGTTACGACAGCGTGGGCCAGACACCATCATCCGGCCTGGTACAAGGAAATTTCCAGGGAGAACAAGTTGTGACTGCAGCCACCCCTATCATCCAGCCCGGGCAAATAGAACCGCCTGCCGGTGCAATCCCCTACATTTACATAACCCCGAGGGATAATGTTTTCCGGGATCGGGCAGCACGCCTGCGACAACTCGCAACCGGCCACGTCATGCAGGATTTTCTGCTGTTCATGGCCGAGTTGACCGACGCCCAGCATGCCGCGCTGGCTACCTTCCCCAAGGTTCCTTTACCCACGGAAGCCGAACTGAGCCTGTGTCGCGAGCACGGCATGCCGCCGCTCTCGGTGCAAAGCTGGCCGCGTAATCCGGTGTGGCAGGAAACGCTCAAACAGATTATTGCCCATGTCATGCCGGCAGCCACACCCGCCGCCGGGAAAATCCTCATGCGTTTACAGAAAATGGACAGTGCTGCGCTGGAAGCCTTTGCAACGGATATTCTCGCAGGCCAATTTGACGACATGGACCTCGGCGTTGCGCCGTTCATCGCTGCCGCACTCCAGGTCTATTGGACGCACATGGCCACCACGCTGGGCGCACACGCTTTCGGCGCTAACGACATCAGCAATCTGTGTCCGGTGTGCGCCTCCCCTCCTGTATCGAGCATAGTTCGCATCGGCGGTGCCGAAAATGCATTGCGCTATCTCGCTTGCTCGGTGTGCAATTCGCAGTGGCATATGGTGCGCGTCAAATGCAGCAATTGCGAATCGACCAAAGGCATCTCGTATTTCATGATAGAAGGCACATCCGGCGCCGTGAAGGCAGAAAGCTGCGAAGAATGCGGCACCTATCTCAAAATCATGTACATGGATAAAGACCCGCAGGTTGATCCGATAGCCGACGATCTCGCGACGCTGGCGCTGGATCTGATGCTGGACGAGAGCGGCAAGCTGCGCAGCGGCCCCAATCTGCTGCTGATATCCACTTCCGCCATTGCTGCATAGCATGTCGACCAATCCGGCAAATACCGAATCCCACTCTGCCGCCAGCGCCATGCTGGCGGCTATTCCCTCTGTGGATCGCGTGCTCAATATGGCGACAACGCTAGCATTGATCGGCGAATTCGGCCGCGTACCGGTATCGTCGGCCATACGCACTGTGCTTGCACAACTGCGCGATCAGGTGGTGCATGCCGATACCCTGCCCGCCGATACATTTGCCGAGCCCGCAATCCACTTACGCCTGCAGGCAGCGCTCCGGCTGGCAGCCCGCCCTGCGTTGCGCCAGGTATTCAACCTGACCGGCACCGTGCTGCACACCAACCTCGGCCGCGCCCAACTGCCGGATGTTGCCATACAGGCCGTCATCGATGCCATGACCCGCCCCTGCAATCTGGAATACGACCTCGACGGCGGCTCGCGCGGCGACCGCGACAACCTGATTGAGCCTATGCTGCAGGAATTGACCGGGGCCGAAGCCGCAACCGTCGTTAACAACAACGCCGCGGCCGTGTTTCTGGCATTGAATACGCTGGGCTTGCGCAAGGAAATCATCGTTTCGCGCGGCGAACTGGTGGAAATCGGCGGTTCGTTCCGGGTGCCGGACATCATGGCGCGTGCTGGCTGCAAACTCAGGGAGGTCGGCACCACCAACCGCACCCATTTGAAAGACTACGCGGAATCCATCACCGGCAAAACGGCGATGCTGCTCAAGGTGCATACCAGCAATTATGCGATACAGGGATTTACCGCCTCGGTAGCAGAAAAGGAAATGGCAAAACTGGCCCATGAACATGATTTGCCGTTCATGGTCGATCTGGGCAGCGGTACCCTGGCCAATCTCAGGGGACTGGGCCTGCCCAGCGAACCGACGCCGCAGGAATCGCTCGCCAGCGGCGCAGATCTGGTGACCTTCAGCGGCGACAAGTTACTGGGCGGGCCGCAGGCAGGCATTATTGTCGGACGCAAGGATCTGATCGCCAAAATCAAAAAGAACCCGCTCAAGCGGGCATTGCGCGTAGACAAGATGACTTATGCCGCACTCGATGCAGTATTGCGGCTGTATCGGGATCCGGAAAGCCTCGTGCAGAATTTGCCTACCCTGCGCCTGCTGACCCGCTCTGTTGAGGAAATCGAAGTGATGGCAAACCATATATTCCCCTTCATCGCGCTTGCATTAACCGGACACGCGACCGCTGCAATCAAGCCCTGCCAAAGCCAGATCGGCAGCGGCTCATTACCGGTCAATCTGTTATCCAGCGTCTGTATATCCATCAGCCCGCTTGCGAAAGGCGGAACGGCACTAAAAAGGATAGAGCAGGCATTCCGCCAGCTTCCCATTCCGGTACTGGGGCGGATTGCCGAGAGCACTTTTTGTCTGGATATACGCTGCCTGGAGACGGAACAAATTCCCGAATTCATCAATCAGCTCAAGCAATTAACCCTGACAACCTGATCGCGGTAAACCCCAACCCATGATTATCGGTACTGCCGGCCATATCGATCACGGTAAAACCTCGCTGATCAAAGCCCTCACCGGCGTGGACGCAGATCGCCTGAAAGAGGAAAAGGCGCGCGGCATTACCATTGATCTGGGCTATGCCTACACCCCGCTGCCCAATGGCGATGTGCTGGGGTTTGTCGATGTGCCCGGCCATGAAAAACTCATCCACAACATGCTGGCCG
The DNA here is from genome assembly GCA_031291235.1 of Sulfuriferula sp. Taxonomy (GTDB): domain Bacteria; phylum Pseudomonadota; class Gammaproteobacteria; order Burkholderiales; family Sulfuriferulaceae; genus Sulfuriferula. Next base: position 330,271 of record JARLJL010000022.1, on the reverse strand, counting down.
GCGCGACCGGCATCGATTACGTGCTGCTGGTCGTCGCTGCCGACGATGGCCCCATGCCGCAGACGCGCGAGCATCTGGCTATCCTGAATTTGCTGGGATTGAATCGCGGCGCAGTGGCACTCACTAAAATTGACCGGGTTACACCGCAACGCATCGCAGCCGCCATGGATGAAATCCGCAGCCTGCTATCCGGCACCGGCCTCGACCACAGCCCGATATTCCCGCTTTCCGCGATCAGCGGCGAAGGCGTCGCAGACTTGCGTGCGCATCTGGACAATGCGGCAGTCACGCTACCCGCAAGGGCCGACAGCGGTCATTTTCGGCTGGCAGTAGATCGCGCATTTACAATTGCCGGCACCGGTACGGTTGTCACCGGCACGGTGTTCTCGGGCGAAGTTCACACCGGCGACAAACTGATTATTTCGCCAACGGGCATCGAGGTACGCGTACGCGGCATTCATGCACAGAACCGCCCTGCCGAATCCGGCTACGCCGGCCAGCGTTGCGCGCTCAATCTGGCCGGCATCCAATTCGAGAAAAGCGATGTGCGCCGCGGCGATTGGGTGCTGGAGTCACCGATACACGCGCCCGGCCAACGTTTCGATGCGCAATTCCAGCTGCTCGCCGACGAACCCAAAGCGCTCAAACACTGGACGCCGGTACATTTGCATATCGGCGCATCCGAGGTCATGGCGCGGCTGGCGATACTGCAAGGAGACAGCATCGAACCCGGCGGCACGGCGCTGGTGCAACTGATTACCGACAAGCCGATATGCCCGCTCAACGGTGACCGCTTTATCGTGCGCGACCAGTCGGCAAACCGTACCCTGGGCGGCGGTAAGGTGCTGGACCCCGCTCCGCCCGCCAGGAACCGGCGCACCCCGGCGCGTATCGCTGCGCTGCAAGCCATGCAAATAATTGAACACGATCAGGCGCTGCAGCTTGCCGTGACAGATGCGCTCAACGGACTGGATCTGGCGCGCTTTGCACAAACCAGAAATATCCGCCAGCAGGATGCCCAGCAGCTCTGGCAAAGCCTGCCCATGCATGTCGTGGCCGGGTTCGGCTTTACGCCAGCGCGCTGGTCGGAGCTGAAGCAAAGCGTCGTGTCGAGACTAAGCCGTGAACATGCAGAAAATCCGGACTTCATCGGACCAGATCGCACCCGCCTGCAACGCATGGCCCTGCCCGCGCTGCCGCGCCCGGTTTTCACGGCATTACTGGATGAATTGTTGAGCAGCGGTCAGCTATCCCAAAGCGGCCCCTGGCTGCATCTACCCGATCACACCATCACGCTAACCCCCGCCGAAGAAAAGCTGTGGCAACGGATTTTTCCGCTATTGCAGGCCGAGCCTTTCCAGCCGCCTCGCGTCAGGGATATAGCCAATTTTCTAGCGCTGAATGAAAATCAGGTCAGAGAGCTGTTGCGCCGCGTAGCCAGAGTTGGGGATGTCTATCTGGTCGCCCACGATCATTACTTCACCCGCCAGGCCGTGGCGCAGCTATCCGCAATCGTCAAAGACCTGGCAGAAACGCACGACGGTGTCAGCGCCGCCGAATTCCGCGATCAAATCGACACCGGCCGCAAGCTGGCGATCCAGATACTCGAGTTCTTCAACCGCATCGTCTACACCCGCCGCACCGGCGACAAACATCGCCTGCGTCAGGAAGCAGCGGTAATGAATACAGGATTTTGAGTCGGCGTAATGGCGGAAGGGAGTGGGAGTCGAACCCACCCAAGCACGCTGGCGTGCTTAACCGGATTTGAAGTCAGGCCGCCCCACCGGGGAGCGAATCCCTTCCGTTTTGGTGAAACTATTCTACCTGAATGCGGTTTGTGGCACAGGATACATTTTTTTGAAATTCAGACCTCATAGTTCATAAGTCGTTGTCAGGCTATAAGTTCATTCAGACGTGCTCAAGCTCCAGAATGCCTGCCCAATAATGGGCTGTTCCTTGAGCATTTGCACCAACCGATCCAGATCATCGCCGTTGACTGATGTGGCTGCCAGAGTTGCCTCAATCTCCACATCATCTTCCCCGAACGCATGAATAGCCAAATCTCCAATAGGGTACTCGGCCTGCTCCAGAGCTTGTTCTAGAATATCAAGCACTTCCTTCTGTCGTTCACGTGACGTGATAACATAAACCGTATTAGTTACTTCTACCGCAGGCGTATCAATGGGTTGCCGATTAATACGATTTACCATCGGACGTAATAAGGTATTGGCTGCTAACACGAAGATAGCTGCGACCAACGCTTCCAGGATCAGATCAGCACCGGCGCAAGCACCGACCGCCGCCGAACCCCAAAGGGTAGCGGCAGTATTCAATCCACGTACATTGCCTTGCTCCCTCATGATGGCGCCAGCACCCAGAAAACCGATTCCGGATACGACATAGGCGACCACATGGACCGCGGCTTCATGACCATTCAGCCGGTTCGCCATGTCTACGAATATCGCAGCACCCACAGCCACCAGAACATTGGTTCTCAGACCAGCAGTGCGCTGCCGGTATTGCCGTTCGAAACCAATCATCCCGCCAAGAATAAAAGCGGTACCAAGACTTATGACCGTGTCGGCAAGTGATGCCAGATTGATATTATTAATGGCTTCCATAATAATCCCCGTTTATTGCCAGCCGAAACGGCGTGCATAAAGTACTTTCATTGCCTGCGTCAGTGACATGTATGCCAGCAGGATCATCGGCAGATATACGAAGTACATTGATGGCAATGCTTGCAACTTGAAGTAGTCGGCAAACGGCCCCATTGGCAGAAATATCCCTATCAGCATAATGATACCGGTCATTACCATGAGTGAAACTGCTGCACGACTCTGGATGAAAGGCAACTTTCGCGTACGGATCATGTGCACGATGAGTGTTTGTGTTAACAATCCGACTACAAACCAGCCAGACTGAAACAAGGTTTGTTGAGCAGGTGTTTTGGCACCGAACACAAACCACATCAGGCAAAAAGTGATGATGTCGAAGATCGAGCTGATCGGTCCGAAGAACACCATAAAGCGGCCGATGTCGCCAGGTTGCCAGCGCTGCGGACTTTTCAATAGCTCCTCATCGACGTTATCGAATGGAATAGCAATCTGCGAGATGTCATAAAGTAGGTTTTGTACCAGAATTTGCATCGGCAGCATCGGCAGGAATGGCAAGAACGCACTTGCCACCAATACTGAGAACACATTGCCGAAGTTGGAACTGGCAGTCATTTTGATGTACTTGAGCATGTTGGCGAAGGTGCGGCGACCTTCCAGCACGCCTTCTTCCAGCACCATCAGGCTCTTTTCCAGCAGGATAATATCGGCTGCTTCCTTGGCAATATCAACAGCCGTATCTACCGAGATGCCAATGTCCGCAGTACGCAAAGCGGGAGCATCATTAATGCCATCCCCCATAAAACCAACGACATGGCCGTTGTCCTTGAGCGCATGCACGATGCGCTCCTTGTGAGCTGGCGTGAGCTTGGCGAAAACGTTAGCAGTCTCCACCGCGTCTCTGAGCTGTTGCTCATTCATCGCTTCAATATCGGAACCAAGTAAAACTCGACTCATGGACAAATCCACCTCACGACAAATTTTGGCCGTGACCAGTTCGTTATCACCGGTAAGTATCTTCACCGCAATGCCGTGATCGGCAAGGGCTTTGAGTGCTGGGGCAGTTGATTCTTTCGGCGGATCAAGAAAAGCGATGTAGCCTATCAGGGTCAGGTCCGATTCATCTGCGATGCCATAGGTATCCTTGATAGGTGGCTGTTCCTTGATGGCCACAGCGACCACACGCAAACCCTCTTCATTGAGCGCAGCGGTCACTGCATACATACGCGCCAACAGTTCTGTACTCATTGGCTCATCTACATCACCATAACGTACCCGCGAGCAAACCCCAAGGATCTCTTCTACGGCGCCTTTGCTGATTAGAACATGCTGTCCGTCATTGGCGACTACCACGGACATGCGCCGCCTGGTAAAGTCGAAGGGAATCTCGTCAACTTTATTGAAGGCAGTCGTAACTTGCAGCTCGCGATGTACCTCAGCGTGTTCGAGGACAGCGACATCGAGCAGGTTTTTCAAGCCGGTCTGATAATAGCTGTTCAAATATGCCATTTCGAGTACGTCATCTGATACTTTGCCGAACACATCCGTATGCCGCTCCAGAATGATCTTGTCCTGGGTCAGTGTGCCGGTCTTGTCGGTGCACAACACATCCATCGCGCCAAAGTTCTGGATGGCGTCAAGACGCTTCACGATCACTTTCTTACGCGAAAGTACTACTGCTCCCCTGGCTAATGTTGAGGTAACAATCATTGGCAGCATCTCGGGCGTCAGGCCTACCGCAACAGACAGCGCAAACAGAGAGGCTTCCAGCCAATCGCCTTTGGTAAAGCCATTGATAAACAGTACCAAGGGTGACATCACCAGCATGAAGCGAATGAGTAGCCAGCTGACCTTGTTTACCCCGGCCTGGAAGGCTGTTTGAGCACGGTCTGTCGTCATTACGCGTTGCGCCAGTGCACCGAAGTATGTTTTGCTGCCGGTGGTTACTACGACAGCAGTCGCCGAACCAGAAACGACGTTAGTACCCATGAACAGGATGTTGTCCAGTTCCAGCGGGTTGACTGTGTCCGGACTTTTGAGCTGCACAAACTTCTCTACCGGCAACGATTCACCTGTCATTGCAGCCTGACTGACAAAGAGATCCTTGGCTGATAGCAGGCGCAAATCAGCTGGAATCATGTCGCCCGCAGACAGCATTATCAGGTCGCCAGGTACGAGCAGCTTGATAGGTAGTTCAACTTTTTGCGCCGATTTCACATGCATGTGCGCACCATAGAACTTTTCAAACACAGGTGCAGCATCTTCGGATATATCTCGTCGCATTACTGTTGCAGTGTTGCTCACCATTTCTTTGAGTTTATCAGCCGCCTTGTTGGACTTGCCTTCCTGCCAGAAGCGGATAAACGTGGACAGCAGGACCATCGTGGAAATGACGATAGTGGCTTTCATGTCCGCAGTAGCGTAAGAAATGGCAGCGAGCAAAGTCAGCAGCAGGTTGAACGGATTTTTGTAGCAATACCACAAGTGCATCCACCAAGGCAGGGGCTTTTCATGACCGATCTCATTGAAACCTACCTTATCACGGATAATATCGGCTTGCGCTTCCGATAAACCGTCTGCATGAGATTCAAGGCTATCCAGAAGTTCATTTTGGTCACTCTTAGCAGCATTATTTAGTATTTGCGCCAGTGAAGACGGCAGGTCTTTAGCGACGCCGGTACCGATGATTGCTTCCAAAATTGCGAGTCGCCGGAAATGCCGAGTCATGCTGCGGCTGCGAACAAATCCGGCAAAGAGTTCTTTCAGGATGGTGAAATTCATATCGTTTTCCTTATTGCCCCCATTCCTGATAAATCAGGAATGGGGTTGTGAGACCAGCAGTCTAAAACGGCTATATTAAAATTCTGTGTGCAACCGTGCGGAAATGATATCGAGCGGGCCACGGTCAGCGTTATAGGCTGAATTCCCGATGTGCTGAAAATCAGCAGTAATCGAAGCTTGTTCCACACAGTCAAACTGTAATAAGACTCGAATATTTATTCCGGCTGTCGGCCAGCTGATTTGATCAGCCTCAACATGCTCTGTGCCGCCGCCCTGATTCCAGGTTTGCCGCAGAACAAGTGTTTGCCGATAGATTGTCTGGGTGGTTCCCGATGTTTGGGTGATCTCGCTATTGGTGAAGCCGCTAAGCGCAACTCCCCCTGGTTGATGAATGCCAGATGGCATAGCTTGATAAATTTGAAACGCATACGTACTCCCTGGCGAGCATGTAATGATGCTCAGCCCAATCTGAACCGCTCTAGCGGCCCATTACCGATCAAATAGGAAGAAGCGTAAGCAACCGAGAACCGGTTGCTTAATGCCACTACCTGCCATTTTGGCAAGGTAGCAGCAGATATGCCTACTGTTACCTCACCTGTGAGTGGTCAATGCAAGATCGACTACTGGAACTGTCCACAGATGAAACTCCATTAAAAAAGACCCGCGCATTCTAGCGCAGTAAAATCAGGATAGCAATCTGGATTAGCAACAAAGGTAATTACGTTTTATCCGGCTGAGCAGATTAACAGATCATGAACAACGATTTGTGTCGAAGTAAAATGTGCCCATAATTCCTGAATCAAGTACATTTGAAGCCGCTTCAAACGATATCTGTCGCAGCCACCAAAAACCCACCAACCAGCGGCCGCTGCAGCAAGCATGCCTCGACAGCCCGAGCAAAGCCATTACCGCCAGGCAGATAAATTGCAGATCGAAGCTGCAGATTGCTGACCGGCAAATCATGAAACAGCTGACGCACTTCTGCGGGCGTATGCCAATGGGCGCCACGGTACGCGCCGCTGCCGCCGTGCCGACCTTTCTGCCAGTAGAGCAGGCTGTTGCGATTGAGAAAGCCGATAGCAATGCGCTTGCGCGTCACCCGTACCATTTCGGCAAGCGCTCGCTCCTGCTCCGGTATAAAACACAACGAGGCGACGGCAATGCAATAATCGAAACTTCGGTCGGGGAATGGCAATGCGCGTGCATCGCCGTACAGGTAGCTTTCCTCAGCTATGCGTTGCGATTGGGCGTATGCGATCATTGCTGCATCCGGGTCGATGCCGGTCACTTGCGCGCCATCTGCGGCAAACCGGCGTGTGAAGTAGCCGGTGCCGCAGCCGACATCGATCATGCTTTGCCCTGCGGCGGGCTGCAGCAACCGGTGCAGCAATCGGTATTCCTGCTCGCCTATCCAGCTGCCGCGCGGGGTTTGATACCAGGCATCATAGTCCTTGGCTTGCATGCACTTTCCTCCACAGAGGTTGAGCGAATCAGAAGCTGATGATTTCCCCGGCTTCGCTCATCAATGCGCTTAACGCTTTCATCGAGCTGCGCGTTGCGCCTGCCGGAAGTGTACCCTCTTCCAGGCCCTGTTTGCGCATGGTGGCACCGCATACATAGACTTGCATGCCCACTTCCAGCATTTCGCTGAACAGGGTGCGGCAAGGGTTGTCTGCATCCAGTGCCGGATCGACAAGTTTGGCGCCTGCCTCTACCAGAAACAGGGCAACATCCTTGTTGTCCGCCATCATGGCGCCGGCCAGACGCAGGGCGGTCAATGCGCGATTATCCGATGCGTCGGCGGCGGCGTGTAAAACGATCAGTGCTTTGGTCATAGTGATTCCTTTTCTAGTCAGCCGGGTTCAGCCGGGCATGGGTTTCTTCACTCCGGATCAGTACGATCAGGCCCGATACGAACATGGCGATGCTGACGAACCAGAACCCGCTGCTGATGGCATTGCTCAGATTGGCTACCAGCCCTAGCGCCAACGCGCCGATACCATAGCCGAGGTCGCGCCAGAAACGGTAGATACCAATGGCCGAGCCGCGCCAGTTGGGATGGGCGATATCCGCCACCGCCGCACTCAGGTTCGGATACAGCAAGGCCATGCCGAACCCGGTCACCGCTGCGGATAACGACCACCACAGCGCGGTTTCGCCCAGCAGCATCATGCCGACGCCTGCCCCGCAAATCCACATGCCTGCGATAATAGGCTTATGGCGCCCGATATGATCGGAGAGCTTGCCGGTGAACAGTTGCGTGCCGCCCCAGACAAAGCCGTAAACGCCGACCACCCAGCCGATTTGCGACAAATTCAGGCCGTGCTGGTAAAGATAGACCGGGTAAAACACCCAGATCAATGCATCGACGAATTTCTCCACCAGCCCCGCTTGGCTGATCGCTGCCATGCGCTTGTCGCGCCATGACATCAGGGTAAATACTTCCCAGGTCGTAGGGCTATCCGAGATGTTCTGCGGAAAACGCGCGATGGGGCCGGTGGATAGCCCGGCAGCATGGCGCACACCCTCCTGCTTTGCCCAGGGAAGCGTGTCCTTGACCCAGATCAGGGTCAGGAAAATCGCCAGCACGATGATGCTCAGCCCGAAGATGAGCAAGCCCTGGCGGGCGCCGAATGCCGTCGCCAGATAGCCGGTAGCGATACCGGCCAGCGCGACGCCGACATAGCCGGAAAACTCGTTCAAGCCTATGGTCAGGCCACGCTGATCCGGGCGGGTGATGTCAAGCTTGGCGGTTTGGGTCATCGACCAGGTCAGTCCCTGATTAATCCCCAGCAGCACCGTTGCGGCGACGATCCAGTTCCAGTTGGGCGCGTACAGGATCATGAATGGAATGGGCACTGCCGAGAGCCAGCCCCATAACAGTACTTTTTTGCGCCCTACCCGCTCTGACAAACGCCCGGCAACAAAATTCAGCGAGCCTTTGACGAAGCCGAATGCCACGACAAACGCCATCAGCAGCATGAACGAGCCTTTGGGTACGCCGAATTCGGATTCGGCCAGCGCGGGCACCACAGTGCGCATCATACCCAGGGTAAGGCCTACCAGCAGCACCTGAAACAATTGATGCAGGAACTGCGTCTGGTTAAGCCTGATGCCATATACGTAAGTCATTTTGTTCATGATGCAATATTTGCCGCTACCATGGCATCCATATCGGCCGGACGCGGTGGAATGTCACTGGTGAGCGCCGCAACAAATTCATGCTTGTCGGTAATGCCCAGCGTCGAATTAAAGCGTTTTTCAAAGCCGATGGTGGAAGACGGCTTGCCGGAAATCCCCGCGCCGCAGGCACTGCCAGCCTGATGGCCGGGGAAAATCTCGGTGGTGTCAGGCAAAGTCAGCAGCTTGTTGTGCAGGGTATCGAATAGCATGGCTGCCATGGTCGCTTCCTGACCGGCAAGATCCGGGCGGCCAATGCTGCCGACAAACAGCGTATCCCCGGTGATGACGAACCAGGGCTCATCGCCGCGGCGCTTGTCGGTCACCAGCAGGCAGATGCTGTCCATGGTGTGTCCGGGAGTATGTATTACTTGAACCACGACGTTGCCGACTTCAATTTTTTCCTTGTCTTGCAAGGGGTGGAACGCGAATTTGACTAATGATTTGTCACTTTCATGTAGGCAGTATTGCGCGCCAGTCATTTCCGCCAGCTTGCGCCCGCCGGAATAGTGGTCGGCATGGACGTGCGTATCGATCACATGGGTAATGGTTACGCCGGCTTTTTGCGCCTCTTCAATAAACCAGGCTTCATCCCCAGCCAGCACATCGACGGCGATGGATTTACCCAGCGTGCCGCAGCCGAGGAAGTAGGAAAGCGATGCAGCTTCGGTTGCTAATTGTTTGAAAAACATGATTAATCTCCGTAATGAAAAGTGTTGTTCATTTTGTTTCCAGCGGCAATCCGCTTGAGTGCCATTCAGCCACGCCGGTTTCCAGCCGGGTGGCATTGAGGCCTTGCTGTCTGAGTATTTCCACTGCGTCTTTCGCCATCAGACAAAATGGCCCCCGACAATAGGCGACTATCGTCTTGCCGGATGGTATCTCGTTGATGCGTTGCTTTAATTCGGATACGGGGATGGAGCGGGAAAATGGCAGGTGGGCGACGGCGTATTCAGCTTCAGGCCTGACGTCGATGACCACTAGCTCGCCGTGCTGGGCTTGCGCCAGCAATTCCGCCCCGCCGATGGGCGATAGCTCGTCCGGTTGGGTAATCAGATCTTTCATGGCTGCCTGCAACTCCAGCAATCGTTCCTCAGCCAACTCCCGCAGCTTCACCCACAGGTCGGCTACGCGCGAGTCTGCCAGCTGGTAATAGATGTTTTTGCCGTCGCGGCGGCTTTCTACCAATCGCGCCGCTTTGAGTTCCTTCAAGTGCGCACTGGTTAATTTGACGGACAATTCGGTATCGGCGGCCAATTGCTCGACACGCTTCTCGCCCTGACACAGCACCTCTATCAGTTCGAGACGTTTTGGGCTGGATGCCGCCTTGCCGATACGGGCGACCTGTTCGTACAGCATGTCTTTTATGTCACGCGAATTATTCATGATCGTATATTCCAATGATTATTGGAATATAGAATAGTCGATTTGCCCGCAACATGTCAAATCGTAATTGAGACCGGGTAAGAGATCAGACTTCGGCGAGTCGGGTGGCTTGCTCGATATCGACAGAAACGGTACGCGACACGCCTGATTCCTGCATGGTGACGCCGATCAGCTGCTCGGCGGCCTCCATGGTGATGCGGTTATGCGTGATGTAGAGGAATTGCACCTGTGAGGACATTTGCTTGACCAGCCGGGCATAGCGCTCGGTATTGGTATCGTCCAGCGGCGCATCGACCTCGTCCAGCAGGCAGAATGGCGCGGGGGTGAGCTTGAACAGCGCGAATACCAGCGAGAGTGCAGTCAGCGCTTTTTCGCCGCCGGATAACAGATGGATCGAGCTGTTTTTCTTGCCCGGCGGTTGGGCGAAGACCTGTATCCCGGCATCCAGCAATTCATCGCCGGTCAGGATCAGCTCTGCCCGCCCGCCGCCGAATAGCGTGGTAAATAGTTCCGACATCGACTGATTGACGGTATCGAATGTGGTTTTAAGCAAATCGCGGGTTTCGCCGTCTATGGTGGCGATGACTTCGGTCAGGGTCGCCATGGCCTGTTCCAGATCGCTGGTTTGATCCTGCAGGTAAGTCTCGCGCTCGGCGGCGTGCTCGAGCTCCTGCATGGCGGCCAGATTGACGGCTCCCAGCGCATCGATCGCCATGGTGAGGCGGTTGATGTCATTAGTCAGCCCTGTGGATTTGGCGCCTTTGGTCAGCTTCTCTGCCAGCGCGTCCTGATCGGCGTTCAGCATCTGCAATTGCTCTTCGCACTGCTGTTCCTGCAATTCGGCTTCCTGATGCTTGAGGCGCAGGTTTTCCAGCTGTTCGCGCAATGGGGCAAGCGCGTGTTCCAGCGTCATGCGCGATTCTTCCTGCCGGCGCAGCTGCGTGCCGACGACTTCCAGCTGTTCACGGGCCAGCGCCAGATTTTGTTCGGCATGCTGGCGCAGGGTGACGGCATCCTGCAAAGCGCCGGTTTGCGCAGCTTCATCCAGTGCCATGGCTTCGCCGAGCACATCTTCGCGCTGTTCGGCCAACCGTTGCCGTTGCTCATCGTTTACTTTAATTGCATTGTTCAAGTCATTGATTTTAGTGTTGGCGAACTGCACTGAGAATCTGATTTCCTGCAGTTTGCGCTCCAGTTGACGCTGCTGTTCGCGCTTCTGGTTGAACAGGCCTTCGGCATCCTGCCGTGCGCGCCGCGCGTCGTCCAGATGCTCGCGCAACTGCGCTGCCTGCTCGCGGTACTGCTGCAACTGCAATTCGGCATTCGCCTGCTCGCCCCGTTCCGCTGCCATCAGGGCTTCAATTTCGGCAAGCTCTGCCGTGATCTGGGCACGCCGTTGCAGCGTACGCTCATGCGCCTGCTGCAGCTTCACGCTTTCCAGCTGACGCTGATGAAACTGCTGCTGTGTATGCTGTAGCTGACTGCGCAATGCGCCGAGGTCTTGCTGATTGCTGCTGATTTCCGCTTCTATGTTGCTTAATTGCGCACTCGCGATGGATTTCTGTTCATGGATGATTTCCACGCTGGCCGCCAGACGTTCGATTTCTTTTTGCCGCGCCAATACCCCCTGCGCATTGGACGATTTCGCATGGTAATGCACGCTATGGCGGCTGAAGATGTGGCCTTCCGCGCAGACGATTTGCGCGCCCAGCGGCAATTCCGACTGCAACAGACTGGCTTGCGCGGCATTGTCGGCAATGAATACGTGACTCAGCCAGTCCTGCAACGCGCCGCCCTCGCCCGCCTTGATGCATACCTTGTCCAGCAAACGCGTCAGTTTGCACGCCGTCAGCTCGGCTTGCGGCGCTGCTTCGTCAAAAATACTTAGCCCGTCTGCCGGCACATCGTCAAAGTCAGGTGCGACGGCGCCGGCCGCAATGGCTTGCATGCGCGCGCCGAGCACGGCTTCGAATGCCGTTTCCCAACCGTCGGCAACATCGACCTGCTGCCATAAACGCGGCAGGCTGGTCAATTTATGGCGGGCAAGCCAGGCATCTGAACTGACTTTCTCGGTCAGATGCTGCTGCACTTTCGTCAATCCGGCTAATTCGCCTTCGACCTGATGCAGGCTGCGGGTATGTTGTTCCAGCTGCGCGCGCAGCGGTTGCTGCTGCCCTTCCAGCGTCGCCAGGGTGTGCTGAACGACTTCGAATTGCTCCGCCAGCTCGTCGCGCAATGCGGCCATGTCGTTCAAGACGCGCTCGGCATGCTCAACAGCCGACTGGTCTGCGCTCGGCAAACTGCCTTGCTCATGCTGTAGCCGCGTTTGCCTGATTTCTAGCTGCTGCAGGGTTTTGGCGGCATGCTGCAAATGGGTTTCGTTAACCTGGCGCACCTGCTCGGCGGCAGCCGATTCGCGCTGCAATTCGGTTGTGCGCTGTTGCGTGGTGTGCAACACGGCTTCGATTTCCGGCAATACTTCTGTCGCCGCTTCCAATGCCAGCGTGGCTTCTTCCAGATTCAGCCCAGTATCTTCTTCCCGCTGCTGCCACTCGGCCAGGCTGGTTTGCAGATCGTGATGCTGGCGCAGCAAACTTTCTTGCTGGGCGCCCAGCTGTTCGGCCTGGGCATGCAGGCGCGCGCGCGTGTCGGCCAGATGGCGCACCGCCTGTTCCAGCTTCGACACCTCGGCCACTGCCGAATAAAATTCGCCTTGCGCGTCGTTTAACCCGGTATTGGCCTGTTGATGCGCGTGGCGGCTGGATTCGAGCTCATGCTCGATGCCGCGCAAGGCGTCGACCTGCTCGGTCAACTGCTGCTGGGTTTGTTGTATCTGGGCGTGATAACGCAGCCGGCCGGTTTCGGCATCGCGCTTCTTGACGAACCACAGCAACTGCTGCGCCGCCTTCAGTTCGTCCTGCAAGGTCTGGTATTCCAGCGCCACTTCAGCCTGACCGCGCAAGCGCTCGATCTGCTCGCCGAGTTCGCAGCGTATGTCTTCCAGCCGGATCAGGTTTTCACGGGTATCGTTGAGGCGCGCTTCGGTCTCGCGGCGGCGTTCCTTGTATTTGGAAATGCCGGCTGCTTCTTCCAGAAAGCCGCGCAACTCTTCGGGCTTGGCTTCGATAATGCGCGAAATCATGCCCTGCTCGATAATCGCGTAAGACGTTTTGGTGCCCAGCCCGGTGCCGAGGAAAATATCCACCAGATCGCGGCGGCGCACGTGCATGTTGTTGATGTAATAGCTGGATTCGCCGTTGCGCGTCAGCACGCGCTTAACCGACACTTCGGCGTATTGCGCCCATTGCCCCGGCGCCTTGCCGTCGCTGTTGTCGAAGGTCAGCTCGACCGAGGCGCGCGATACCGGCTTGCGCGTCGTCGAGCCGTTAAAGATCACATCCGCCATGCTCGCGCCGCGCAACTGCTTGGCCTGCGATTCGCCCAGCACCCAGCGTACCGCGTCGATGACGTTGGACTTGCCGCAGCCGTTAGGTCCGACTACGCCCACCATCTGACCGACGATAGGGATATGCGTAGGATCGACGAACGATTTGAAACCGGCAAGTTTGATAGCTGTGAGACGCAATTGGGCAATAATCAATGTAAACTGATGACATCATATTTTACCTGAAAACCTCCGTTTGCCATGTATTACTTGGGTCTGGACTTCGGCACATCAGGTGCGCGCGCTACGATTATCGACGATAGCAAAACCCGAATCTGGTCTGCGCAGCTCGACTACGCCGCACCGCAACAGCAGGAAGCCCGCGATTGGCAGGACGCATTGTTTGCCTTGCTCGCGCAAATCCCGGCGACGCTACGGCCCGCGTTGCAGGCGATTGCGATAGACGGTACTTCGGGTACGGTGCTGCTGGCTGATGCCGATTTGCATCCGGTCACCCCGGCACTGCCCTACAACCACCCGCTGGCCGGCGACCCGGCAGCCAAGCTGGCATGGTTAAAACAACATCAGCAGAGCGGTCAGGCGCGTTACCTGATGCATCAGGTCGATTACCTCAATGCCCTGCTTACCGGCATCGGCGGCATCAGCGATTATCACAATGCACTGAAAAGCGGCTTTAACGTACAGACGCTCGACTGGCAAGACGGTATTTATAACAGCGACGACCGTGCCTTGCTACCGCGCATCGTCGCGCCGGGGACTATCTTGGGCAAGCTGCAGCGCCGTATCGCACGGCACTACAATCTCAATCCCGCCTGCGTCGTCCGCGCAGGTACCACCGACAGCATCGCCGCCTTCATTGCCGCCGAGGTCGATACGCCGGGCATTGCCGTGACCTCGCTGGGCAGCACGCTGGCGTTGAAATTGCTGTCCAAGCAATATGTCGCATCGCCGCAGCATGGCGTGTACAGCCATAAATGGGGCGATGCCTGGCTGGTGAGCGGCGCGTCGAACAGCGGCGGCGCGGTATTGCGGCAGTTTTTCAGCGACGACGAGCTGGCGCTGTACAGCGCGCGCATACAGCCGCAAATCGCCAGCGCGCTGGATTATTATCCGTTGCCGTGTACCGGCGAGCGTTTCCCGGTGAACGATCCCGAGCTCATGCCGCGCCTGACACCGCGCCCGGCTGATAACGCAGTATTCCTGCACGGACTGCTGGAAGGGATAGCCAATATCGAACGGCAGGCCTACGCCAGGTTTGCCGAATTGGGGGCAACGCCGTTGCGGCAGGTGATTACCGCCGGCGGCGGAAGTCGTAACCCGCATTGGCAAATCATACGGCAACGTCTGCTACGAGTATCGGTTACGGTTGCCGCCAATACCGACGCAGCATTTGGTAGCGCAATTCTGGCTAAAGGACTAGACTGGATACACAAATAGAGGTTTATGCTTAAATATTAATAAATTATTCTGAAGACTATCATGGGATATTTCGACTTTCTCCAATCGTTATTAAACAAGCATAAGACTGCCCAGGAAACGCCCAAGACTGACGAAAAAGGCAGGCCGCATCTGCCTACTGCCCAGCAGATAGAACGACGCAATAAAAAACGCATCAATGCCCGCAAGGGTACCCGCGCATTAATCATAGACGACTCACCGACCATCGTATTCGCCCTCAAGAAAATGCTGCAATCGGTAGGCTATGTAACCTACGAAGCGCTGGATGCCGAACAGGGTGTGGCACTCGCGCATGCCGAACAGCCCGACATCATATTTCTGGACATCGTATTGCCGGGCATGAACGGCTTTGCCGCACTGCGCATGTTGCGACGCGACCCACTCACCCATCAAATCCCCATCATCATGATCAGCAGTAACGAACAGGCTACCGAGCAATTTTTCGGCAGCCGCATCGGCGCCGACGATTTCATGAAAAAACCGTTTTCGCGATTCGAAGTATTCGCCCGCATCGAACGCCTGCTCGGTGTAGACCTGATTCCGCGCCGGGTTGCTGAAACAATGATGTCAGAAGCACCGAAAGACGCCGATCCCGGCACTGTATGATACGTATTACCCGCACGCTGAGCATTCCCGAATCCGAGCTGGTCGAACTGTTTATACGCGCTTCCGGTCCGGGCGGGCAGAACGTCAATAAAGTCAGCACGGCGGTGCAGTTGCGTTTCGATGTGTTGTCCTCGCCGTCGTTGCCGGATGCCGTGCGTGCCCGTCTGCTTAAATTGTCCGGCAACCGTATCACCCAGGACGGCATCCTGATTATCGAAGCCCAACGCTATCGCAGTCAGGGGCGTAACCGGGATGACGCTCGCGTCAGACTGGCGGAGCTGATTCGTGCCGCTACCGTCGAACCTAAGCCGAGACATGCGACCAAACCCACTGCGGCTTCCAGACGACAGCGGCTGGCGAGCAAACAGCAACGGGGCGAGATCAAGCAGCAGCGCTCCAGGGTCAAAACGGATTATCAATAAGCCCATGGCCGGCCCGGAACATATCAAAGCGCTACTCGCTATCGCCACACGCAAACATCTCGATAGCGACTTTGGCGAAGCCGAACGGCTATACCGGGAAATCCTCTTCGAAACGCCAGACGATGCGCAAACCCGACACTATCTGGGATTTCTGCTGCAGCAAACCGGCCGTCAGACAGCCGCCGTCGAACAGCTGAGCGCCGCGATTGCGCTCGACGACACGCATGCGGACTGGCATTTCAACCTTGGTATCGCATTGCTCAAACTGAACCTGACCGACGCCGCCATAGAGGCATTCACCACTGCAATCGCCATAGACCCGCATCAATATTTCTACTGGACCAATCTGGGTGCAGCATTCGAGGCCGCCGAGGACAACGAGCGCGCCGAGCAATGCTACACAGCGGCGACTAAAATCGATCCGGGCTGTCCCGATGCATACAATTTGCTATCTGCGATGTATCTGGCACAGGAACGCTTCGCGGAGGCCAGATATTGCCATTATCGCGCTATCGTAGCGGCGCCGGCCGAAGCCGTATCCAGAATTATTCTAGGGCATGCCTATTACGAACTGGGGCAAATAGAGGCTGCCATTACCGTATACAACGACTGGCTGCTCGCCGAGCCCGGCAATCCGGTGGCAACGCACCTGCTGACGGCTTATTGCGGCGAATCGGCGCCGGAACAATGCACGCGCCAGTACATAGAGCAGTCATTCGACGCCTTTGCCGGCGACTTCGATCAGGTTCTGGGGAAATTGAACTACCGCGGCCCGCAGCTGGTTCGGGACTATATCGCCGGGATATCCCCCGCCGCTGCCGGCCTCGACGTGCTGGATCTCGGTTGCGGTACCGGGTTGACCGGAGCCAGCATAAAACCGTATGCCAGCCGGCTTACTGGCGTCGATCTAAGCCAGGCTATGCTCGACCGCGCTGCCGCCAGGCAGATTTATCAGCAACTGCACAAAGCGGATATTACGGATTATCTGGCTGCCACTCGCGACCGGTATGATCTGGTCACCTGCATGGATACGCTGATATACATCGGCCGGCTGGATAAGGTTTTTACGTTAATCCGCCAGTGCCTGAAGCCGGGCGGATTGCTGATATTCAGCACTGAAAAGCCGGTTGCGGCAGGTGCGGCCGGCTATCAGTTAAATATCAGCGGCAGATACAGCCACCATCAGGATTATTTGACGGCCGCACTGACTGGCGCCGGTTTGCGGATCGAGCTGATGCAGGATGTTCCGATCCGAACCGAACTGGGCCATACAGTCGAAGGCCAGTTCGTTTGCGCCAGCCGCGCGCCATGCTGATTTATTTCATGTAATACAGGAAATTCTCATAGGGTGCTTCGGCCACTTTGAACCACTGGATTTCGCTGTCGCGGAATTTCTTCCATTCGGTATAAACGGTTTTGAATGCGGGGTTTTTGGCGGCTTCTTCGTCGAAAATATCAAACGCGGCACGACGGGCAGCAAGCATGACATCCTTGGGGAAAGCGTGAATCTTCACCCCTTGCTGCACCAGACGCATCATTGCCGGCGGATTTTTGGCGTCGTATTCCGCCAGCATCATCATATTGGCCTCGGTTGTGGCCACCTCGAATGCCTGCCGATAAACTTCGGGCAAGGCATTCCATTTTTGCATGTTGACCATGAACGACAGCTGCGGGCCGCCTTCCCACCAGCCGGGATAGTAATAGTGCTTGGCGATCTTGTAGAACCCCAGCTTTTCATCGTCGTACGGCCCTACCCATTCGGCGGCATCCAGTGCGCCGCGCTCCAGCGCCGGATAAATATCGCCGCCCGGCAGGGTTTGTGGGACCGCGCCCAGCTTGGCCATGATTTTGCCGCCGAGGCCGGGAATACGCATTTTCAGGCCGCGTAGATCCGCCAATGATTTGATTTCATGACGGAACCAGCCGCCCATTTGCGTGCCGGTGTTACCGCCGGGAAATTGCACGATATTGTATTTCTTGAAGAAGTCGCGCATCAGCTGCATGCCGCCGCCCGCATACATCCATGAATTCTGCTGACGGGCAGTCAGGCCGAACGGCACTGCGCAATCGAATGCGAAGGTCATGTCCTTGCCCACGTAATAGTAGCTGGCGCTATGACCGCATTCGACCGTGCCGTTCTGCACGGCATCCAGCACCTGCAATCCGGGTACCAGCTCGCCGCCGGCAAATACGCGTATCTGAAATTTGCCGTTGGTGAGCGCAGCAACGCGTTTGGACAAAGTTTCAGCGGCGCCGTATATGGTATCCAGGCTTTTGGGGAAACTCGATGCCAGACGCCAGTTAATGACCGGCGCATCCGCTGCAATTGCCAATGACGGCGCAACCGTTGCCATGCCTGCCAGACCTGCGCCGGCAGCTCCCTTAATAAAATCTCGTCGTTGCATTACTATCCCCATTACCTAATTGAGGTAAAATTATACGGCTAAAGATTACTTACATACACAAAATGACCGACGCGACAGAAAAACCTGCTATATCCAACTTTATCCGCAGCATTATCGACGACGATATCGCCAGCAATAAATGGGGCGGACGCATGGCTACGCGCTTCCCGCCGGAACCCAATGGCTACCTGCATTACGGTCATGCAAAATCGATATGCCTGAATTTCGGACTGGCGCGCGATTACGGCGGCGCTTGTCATTTGCGTTTCGACGATACCAATCCCGAGAAGGAAGAGCAGGAATACGTCGATTCGATCATCGACGCCGTGCGCTGGCTGGGTTTCGACTGGGGCGACAATAAATTTTTCGCCTCGGATTACTTTGACAAACTGTATGCCTTCGCCGAATTCCTGATCGAGCACGGTCTGGCATACGTGGACAGCCAATCCGCTGAGGAAATGCGCGAGCGCCGCGGTACGCACATCGTGCCCGGCCAGAACAGCCCGTACCGCGAGCGCAGCGCTGCCGAAAATCTGGCGCTGTTCCGCCGCATGAAAGCCGGCGAATTCGCCGACGGTGCGCATGTGCTGCGCGCCAAAATCGACATGGCGTCGCCCAATTTCAACATGCGCGACCCGGTAATCTACCGCATTCGCCATGCTGAGCATCATCGCACCGGCAGCAAATGGTGCATTTATCCGCTGTACGACTACACCCATTGCATTTCCGATGCGCTGGAACACATCAGCCACTCGATCTGCACGCTGGAATTCGAAGACCACCGCCCGCTGTACGACTGGGTACTCGATCAGCTGCAACCCGTACTCGGCTGGCATCCGCAACAGATCGAATTTGCGCGGCTGAACCTGACTTATGTGGTGCTCTCCAAGCGCAAGCTGATTACGCTGGTCGAAGGCGGTCATGTCGACGGCTGGGACGACCCGCGCTTACCGACGCTGGTCGGTGCACGGCGGCGCGGATTTACCGCTGCCGGATTCCGGATGTTTACCGACCGTATCGGCGTGGCCAAGGCCGATTCGTGGATAGATATGAGCGTGCTGGAAGACTGCATGCGCGAGGATCTGAATCAGGCTGCCGAGCGCCGCATTGCGGTGCTGAACCCGGTCAGGCTGATTATCGACAACTACCCGGAAGCGCAAAGCGAAGACTGCTTTGCGCCTAATCATCCGCTGAAACATGAGTTGGGCAAGCGGGTTGTGCCGCTTTCCCGCGAATTGTGGATAGAGCGCGAGGATTATATGGAAACGCCAAGCAAGGGCTATTTCCGTCTGTTCCCCGGCAACAAGGTACGTTTGCGTTACGGCTATGTCATTGAATGTACCGGCGCGGATTACGATGCCGAGGGCGATCTGCTGGCAGTGCATTGCAATTATCTGCCCGATACCAAATCAGGCACGCCAGGTTCCGATAGCATCAAGGTCAAGGGCAATATACATTGGCTGTCTGCCGCGCATGCACTGGCGACGGAAGTGCGGCTATACGATCGCCTGTTTGCCGTACCGCATCCTGGCGCGGACGACAGGGATTATCTGCTGGACATCAATCCTGCTGCAAAACAGGTAATTACCGCCTATGTCGAACCTGCGCTTGCCCATGTAAAACCCGAAGAAAGCTTCCAGTTCGAGCGGCACGGTTATTTTGTTGCCGATATCAAGGATACTCAGCCGGGCAAACCAGTCTTCAACCGTACAGTGACACTGAAAGACTCGTGGGGTAAATAGACGGCATCATTCATGCGCATAAACAAAAACGGCTATCTTTGCAGATAGCCGTTTTTTTATGCGAGAACTGAACGATTACAGCTTGTCGGCGTTCTCAGCCAGATACTTGGCAACACCTTCAGGAGATGCGCCCATGCCTTCATCACCCTTCTTCCAGCCTGCAGGGCAAACTTCGCCGTGCTCTTCGGTGAATTGCAGCGCGTCGATCACGCGCAGCATTTCGTCGATATCGCGGCCCAGCGGCAGGTCGTTCACCACTTGATGGCGTACTACGCCGCTGCGGTCGATCAGGAATGAACCGCGCAGCGCTACGCTGCCGTCCAGTTCCACGTCGTAGGCTTTTGCAATTTCATGCTTGATATCGGCAACCATGGTGTACTTGACCTGACCGATACCGCCCTTGTTGATCGGGGTGTTCTTCCAGGCGAGGTGGGTAAACTGGGAATCGATGGATACGCTCAGGACTTCTACGCCGCGCTTGGTGAACTCAGCCAGACGATGATCGAATGCGATCAGTTCGGATGGGCAAACGAAGGTGAAATCCAGAGGGTAGAAAAAGATCACCACATACTTGCCTTTGGTGAATTCGGAAAAGGTGATATCTTTGATTTCGTTGTTGCCCATAACCGCGGTTGCGGTAAAGTCGGGGGCGGGTTTGCAAACTAAAACGCTCATGTGGTACTCCTTGCATAAAGTTGGGTTAAAAGATGCATGTCAGCTGTTAGAATCTATCCATTGCTGCTGTGCTTGTCAATTATTAGATGAAAATCATTTAAGAAATCTTCCATGCTGATACCGTCGAATACACGCCCCACGCCAGCTGAAATTGCAGCCTGGATAATTGCTGTAGTTGCACTGATTTTCATCCTCGGTTTTCATTTGTTGCCGGCATTGCTGGCAGGCCTGCTGGTATTCGAACTGGTGCATGTTATTTCACCCTGGTTTGCCAGTCATTTGTCCGGACAGCGCTCGAAAATTATCGCCGTCGGCTTGCTGTCGTTTACCGTCGTCAGTTTGCTGACGCTGGCCGGCGTAGGCTTGATCGCATTTTTCCGCTCGGATGCCGGCAGCCTGACCATGCTGTTCGACAAAATGGCCGAGATCCTGGAAAGCTCTCGCAAAATATTTCCCGCCTGGCTGCTCACCTCGCTGCCGCCCGACGCCGAGGCCTTCAAACAAGCGGTCACCACATGGTTACGCACGCATGCCGCCGAATTGCAGTTGGCCGGCAAGGAAGCCGGCCGTTTGGCGGCGCACGTGGCGATAGGCATGATCATCGGCGGCATGCTGGCATTACGCGAGGTCATTCCCATGGACAACTACAAACCGCTAGCCCGTGCCATGGCAGAGCGGGCGGGACGGATAGGGTTGGCCTTTCGCCGCATCGTATTCGCCCAGGTACGCATTGCCACCATCAATGCGATATTTACCGCTATCTATCTGGTGATTGTTTTGCCGTTGGCAGGCGTGCATTTGCCGCTGACCAAAACCATGATCGCCATTACCTTCCTGGTGGGTCTGATCCCGGTAATCGGCAACCTGATGTCGAATAGCGTCATCGTCATTGTCAGCCTGAGCCAGTCGCTCAATATCGCCATCGGTTCGCTGGTGTTTCTGATCCTCATCCACAAACTGGAATATTTCCTGAATGCGCGCATAGTCGGCAGCCAGATTCACGCTCGGGCATGGGAGCTGTTGATTGCCATGCTGCTGATGGAGTCGATTTTCGGCCTGAGCGGTGTGATAGCGGCACCGATTTATTATGCCTATATCAAGGATGAATTGGTCGCACGCGGTTGGGTGTAAGCGTTTTGCCAAACGAATTTGTTATAATCGTCATTTTAGCGCATCGAATTAACCAAGGCCTCGTATCGTTTTGAACTCAAATCGCTTTGCACCTCCGCAAATTATCCTCTGGTTAATGTTTGCACTGACGGCCGTACTCTGGTTTGCCACCCTCGATCACAATGCGCTGGTTCGCCCCGACGAAGGCCGTTACGCCGAAATACCGCGCGAGATGGTTGCATCCGGCGACTGGACGACACCGCGACTGAACAGTCTCAAATATTTCGAGAAACCGGCTTTGCAATACTGGGCGACAGCCGTTGCCTATACTGCATTTGGCGAGCACAACTGGACTGCGCGGCTGTGGGCGGCGCTGACCGGGTTTCTGGGCATATTGCTGGTCTATTTTACCGGACTGCGCATCTACAACCGGCGCGCAGGATTCATCGCCGCCATGGTTCTGGCGAGTAGTTTTCTGTATTTCGCCATCGGCCATATCAACATACTGGATATGGGTGTCAGCTTCTTCATGAGCCTGAGCCTTGCCGCATTGCTGCTGGCGCAACGCCCGGACGCAAACGAATCCGAAACGCGCTGGTGGATGTATGTATGCTGGGCCGGCATGGGGCTGTCCATGCTCAGCAAGGGCCTGATCGGCGTCGCCATTCCGGGCGCGGTGCTGATACTCTATTCGCTGATACAGCGCGACTGGGGGTTATGGAAACGCCTGCATATGGGCACCGGCCTGCTGATTTTTGCAGCGATTACCGTACCCTGGTTCGTGCTGGTGTCACGGGATAATCCCGAGTTTCTGTGGTTCTTTTTCGTCCATGAACACATACTGCGTTATCTGACGCCGATCAGCGGACGAGTCCATCCCTGGTATACATTTATCCCTGTCGTATTGCTCGGCATATTGCCCTGGCTGCTGCCCATGCTGCATGCGCTGGGACGCGGCTGGGAACGCAGGCCGACCACGCTGGACAATTTCCAGGTCAATCGCATGCTGATGGTATGGACAGGCTTTATCTTCCTGTTCTTTTCCGTATCGCATTCCAAGCTGATACCTTATATTTTGCCGATTTTCCCCGCGCTCGCTTTGCTGATCGGCGACCGTCTCAGCAAGATATCCGGCAAGGCGCTGGCCTGGCAATTCAGCATCGTGATACCGCTGGCGATCGCAGCCTGGTGGTTTGCGCCGCTGGCAATCAGAAGCGCCAGCGCCGAAGTGCCGGCAGCGCTGTACGAAAACTTCGTTCCGTGGATACAGGGTGCCGCATTATGCTGGCTGATCGGCGTACTGATAGCCATGTGGCTGGCGCGCCGCGAACAGATTATTACCGCCGTGTCGGTGATGGCGGTTGCCGGCCTGCTCATGGGGCAATCGATTTACATCGGCTATAATGCGCTGTCCCCTGCCAGCTCGGCCTATCTGATTGCGCAGCAGGTCAAGCCTTACCTGAAACCGGGCGTGCCGTTTTACAGCGTGGCCATGTACGAGCAAACCCTGCCGCCGTACCTGCAACGCACCATGACGCTGGTAGCACATCCGGACGAAATGGAATTCGGCATCGAGCAGGAGCCACACAAATGGATACCTGATATCGCCACGTTTCTGAAGCTCTGGCGTCAGCAGCCTTATGCGCTGGCTGTCATGTCGCCGGTTTATTATCAACAGTTTGCCGCACAAGGACTCCCTATGCGCGTAATAGCCCGTGACACCCGTCGCGTTGTGGTGGTAACGCCATGAGCGCCATCAGCTGGATACTCATACTGTCGGGCGTGATGCTGAACGCCGTCGCCCAGTTGCTGCTCAAGGCCGGCACCAACAGCATAGGCACATTCGCTTTCAATGCCGGCAATATCGTCCCCATCGGCTTTAAACTGGCCACCGAACCGCATATTCTCGGCGGGCTGACCTGCTACGTCATCAGCGTAGTGGTATGGATCATGGCGCTGTCGCGCGTCGAGGTCAGCGTCGCCTATCCCATGTTGTCGTTCGGTTATGTGGTCAATGCGCTGGCAGCCTGGTGGCTGTTCGGCGAGGCTGTGAGCATGGAGCGCATGATAGGCATAGGCGTGATTATATTCGGCGTATTTTTGATTACCAGAAGTTAAGAGCCCATATGGAATTTCTCCCCTTTACCCGCCCCGCTATCGATGAAGCCACCATCCAGGCCGTGAGCGATGTTTTGCGTTCCGGCTGGATTACCAGCGGCCCCAAGGTGCAAGCATTCGAAGCGCAGCTATCTGAATTGATGGGCGGCCGAGTGGTGCGCAGCCTGAATTCCGGCACGGCCGCACTGGAAATCGCGCTGGATCTGATCGACATACAACCCGGCGACGAAGTCATCACCACGCCGCTATCCTGGGTAGCTACTGCCAACGTCATTCTGCTGGCGGGCGCGAAGCCGGTATTTGTGGATGTCGATCCGCACACCCGCAATATAGATCTGAATCTGATCGCGGCCGCTATTACCCCGCGCACTCGCGCCATCATCGCCGTCGATCTGGCCGGGTTGCCGGTAGACCGCGACACGTTGTATGCGCTGGCTGACAAGCATCGGCTGCGCGTCATCGAGGATGCCGCGCAATCCTTCGGTGCCAGCTGGAACGGCCGCGCGATTGGCAGCTTCGGCGATCTGGTGGCGTTCAGTTTTCACGCCAACAAGAACCTGACCACCGGCGAAGGTGGCTGTCTGGTGTTGCCCGACCCCGCATTGGCGCCGCTTTGCGAAAAACTGCGTCTGCAGGGCGTGGTGCGTTCCGCCGACGGCAGTATGGAAGTCGATATCGCCGGCGGCAAATTCAATCTGACCGATATTGCGGCGGCAATCGGCCTCGGGCAATTGCCGCATCTGACCGAATTCACCGAAGGTCGCCGCGAATTGGCGCGACATTATTTCGCCAAATTCGATACTGCCCTGAACTGCGAATTGCCGCTGGCCGATTTCGCCAACAGTAACTGGCACATGTTCCAGGTGGTGTTGCCGCTGGCGCGCATGAGCATAGGCCGCGGTGAATTCATCGCCCGCATGAAGGCGCGCGGCATTGCCGTCGGCGTACATTACCCGCCTATCCATTTATTTAAACTGTATCGCAGCCTGGGACACAGCGAAGGACAATTCCCGCATGCCGAGCGTATCGGTGCGGGCATCGTCACCCTGCCCTTGTTCCCGGCCATGGGCATGCAGGACGTCGAGCGCGTCTGTAGCGCCTGTAGCGAAGTATTAAACGAGGTTCTGTCATGAGTTGTCCGCAATTATCCGTTGTCATCCCTGTCTACAACGAAGAACAGGGCTTGCAGGCACTGTTCGACCGGCTTTATCCCGCGCTTGATGCGCTTAAACAAAGTTATGAAGTGATCTTTATCAACGATGGCAGCCGCGACCGTTCAGCTGCCATGTTGCGCGAACAATTCGGCGTGCGCCCGGACGTCACCCGCGTCGTCCTGCTCGCAGGCAATTTCGGTCAGCACATGGCCATCATGTCCGGCTTCGCCCACTGCCGCGGCGAGCGCATCGTGACGCTGGATGCCGATCTGCAGAATCCGCCGGAGGAAATCCGGAAATTACTGGCCAAAATGGACGAAGGTTACGACTATGTCGGCGGCGTGCGCCAGCAGCGTCAGGATGCATCATGGCGCCGCCATGCCTCCTGGGCGATGAACCGTTTGCGCGAGCGCATTACGCATGTGGTGATGACCGATCAGGGTTGCATGTTGCGCGCTTACAGCCGCGAGATCATCTATGCGATCAATCACAGCCATGAGGTCAACACTTTCATCCCGGCGCTGGCTTATACCTATGCCCGTCACCCCGGCGAAGTCGAAGTAGCGCACGAGGAACGCGCCGCTGGCGAATCGAAATATTCGCTGTACCAGTTGATCCGCCTGAATTTCGATCTGGTCACCGGCTTTTCGCTGGTACCGCTGCAAATGTTTTCGTTAATCGGCGTGGGCTTATCCATCCTGTCGGCGTTTTTTGTCGCTTACCTCGCCTACCGCCGTATTTTTTACGGCCCTGAAGTCGATGGCGTATTCACCTTGTTTGGTATCGTATTCTTTCTAATGGGTGCAATTCTGTTCGGTATCGGGCTGCTCGGCGAATACATCGGACGCATTTATCAGCAAGTACGCCAACGTCCGCGCTATCTGATTGAAACCGTACTGGAACGAGAGCACCAGTCATGACCCGTGCCGTCGTATTCGCCTATCACGATGTCGGCGTGCGCTGTCTGTCGGTGCTGATCGATGCAGGTATCGAGATCGCCATGCTGGTCACGCATGAAGACGCACCGGGCGACCTGATCTGGTTCGACAGCGTCGCCGAACTCGCAGCACGTTACGGCATCCCCACGATCACGCCGGACGATCCCAATACGCCTGAAATCGTTGCGCAAATCAAGGCACTGGCACCCGATTTCATATTCTCGTTTTACTACAAACTGATGATCAAGGCGCCGTTACTGGCTATCCCGACACAAGGTGCGTTGAACATGCACGGTTCGCTGCTGCCCAAGTATCGCGGGCGCGTGCCGGTTAACTGGGCCATCATCCACGGCGAAACCGAAACCGGCGCAACGCTGCACTACATGACCGAAAAACCTGATGCCGGCGCCATTGTTGGGCAGAGCGCGGTGCCGATACTGGCTGACGATACGGCCGGCGACGTATTCCGCAAAGTAACCTGCGCGGCCGAAGTCACATTGCATCGCGCCCTGCCGGCACTCATCGCTGGAACCGCAATAGCCAAACAGCAAGATTTGACGCAAGGCGGCTACTTTGGCGGACGCAGGCCCGAACACGGCAAAATCGACTGGTCGCAATCCGCCACTGCCATCCACAATCTGATTCGCGCTGTAGCACCGCCATATCCCGGCGCCTACACCACATTGCTGGACAAACCGTTACGGGTATTACGCAGCCGCGTAATCGACGACGTCTCAAACAACGATGCCAAGTCCGTGTTTTTTTGCGATAATCACGGCTGCTATGTTCATTGCAGCGGTGGCGGCACCTTACAACTGTTAACGCTGGAATGGAATGGAAACGCGATTGCCCCTGCCGAATACCTCGCGACATTCGGCAATACAGAATTACATTTAAATTAAATTCAACAACTTAACCAAGAGACTTTAGAGACTTTCATGAAAAAAATCCTCATTTTGGGTGTTAACGGTTTTATCGGCCACCACTTGTCCAAGCGCATACTGGAAACCACCGACTGGGAAGTATACGGCATGGACATGATGCAGGATAAGGTTGCCGAATTTGCCGGCAATTCCCGCTTTCATTTCTTCGAAGGCGACATCACCATCAACAAGGAATGGATAGAGTATCACGTCAAAAAATGCGACGTGATCCTGCCGCTGGTGGCCATCGCTACCCCTGCTACCTATGTAAACGACCCATTGCGCGTGTTCGAACTGGACTTCGAAGCCAACCTGCCTATCGTGCGCCAGTGCGTCAAATACCGCAAACGCATCCTGTTCCCGTCCACTTCTGAAGTGTACGGCATGTGCCACGACGAGCAGTTCGATCCGGAAAACTCCGAACTGGTACTCGGCCCTATCAACAAGCCGCGCTGGATTTATTCCTGCTCCAAGCAATTGATGGATCGCGTGATCTGGGCTTACGGCATGAAGGGCGAGCTGGATTTCACGCTGTTCCGTCCGTTCAACTGGATCGGCCCCGGTCTCGACAGTATCCATACCCCCAAGGAAGGCAGCTCACGCGTCATCAGCCAGTTCCTCGGCCATATCGTGCGCGGCGAAGACATCAAGCTGGTTGACGGCGGCAGCCAGAAACGCGCCTTCACCGACATCAACGACGGTATTTCAGCGCTGATGAAGATCATCGAAAACAAGGATGGCGTGGCTTCCGGTCAAATCTACAATATCGGCAACCCCAGCAATAACCACTCCATCCGCGCGCTGGCAACCATGATGCTGGACCTGGCGAAAAAATACCCTGAATACAGCACCAGCGCCGCCAAGGTCAACATTGTGGAAACCACCTCCGCAGCGTATTACGGCAAGGGCTATCAGGACGTGCAAAATCGCGTACCTAAAATCGACAACACCATGAAGGATCTGGACTGGAAACCGGAATACACCATGGAACAGGCGCTTGCCCACGTATTTGATGCCTATCGCGGTCAAGTCGCGGCTGCTCGTGCATTAATGGATTAAACCCCATACTCGCGGTACGCGACAGATAATGTCCGTACCGCATTCCTCGCAGCACCTCTCAAAAGAACCCATATGCGGCTGATCGCACTCAAAATCGACGTAGACACTTATCGCGGTACCCGCGAAGGTGTGCCGCAACTGGTTGACATGCTGACGCGTCACGGCGCGGGGGCGACATTTCTTTTCAGTCTGGGCCCGGATCATACCGGACGCGCCGTGCGCCGGGCGTTGCGTCCGGGATTCATGAAAAAAGTATCGCGCACTTCGGTACTCGAGCATTACGGACTGAAAACCCTGCTTTACGGCACACTGCTGCCCGGCCCCGATATCGGTCGCAAATGTGCGCCCATCATGCGCGATGTCGCTGCTGCCGGTTTTGAAACCGGTATCCACACCTATGATCACGTCAAGTGGCAGGACCATGTCGCCAGCCAGACGCCGGACTGGACCCGGCGCGAAATGGACAAGGCCTATCGGCGCTATCAGGAAATTTTCGACAGCAAACCGACAACCCACTGTGCAGCAGGCTGGCAAATGAACGATGCCGCCTATCTGCAGGAACAGCAATGGGGCATGGCTTACTGCTCGGATTCGCGCGGTACGCATCCGTTTATTCCGGTGCTGGCTAACGGCGCAACCAGTTGCGCGCAACTGCCTACCACCTTGCCTACGCTGGACGAAATTATCGGCACCGATGATATAGATACACACAACGTTGCCGATGCCATATTGAAAATGACTGCCGAAGGCACTCCCTACGGACATGTTTACACCCTGCACGCAGAACTGGAAGGCCAGAAACTCGCACCGATCTTCGAACAGCTGCTCAGCGGCTGGAAGCGGCAGGGTTATCAATTGGTCAGCCTCGGCGACTATTATGCAGCGCTGAATGTCGGCCAGTTACCGCAGGAACGCGTCATTCAGGGAGAAATACCGGGTCGCTCCGGCACGCTGGCACTTCAATCCAGCTAATTCATGCGCGCTAAAGTCCCGCTTATTTTCGTCGTCGCACTGGCATTGGCCTATCTGCTGCCGGGTCTGATCGGCCATCAGCCATGGAAACAGGACGAGACCTACATTTTCGGCATGGTTTATCACATGCTGCAAAGCGGCGACTGGGTAGTGCCGCAAGTCGCCGGGGAGCCGTTCCTGGAAAAACCGCCGTTGTATTACTGGGTGGCTGCCATGCTGGCGCATACCACCGAACACTGGCTGCCATTACATGATGGCGCACGTCTGGCTACCGGCCTGTTCAGTGCATTAACGCTACTGTTTAGCGGACTGACCGCCAGACTGTGGTGGGGAAACGGCAACGGACGTTATGCCGTTATCGCGCTGATCGCCAGCTTCGGCTTGCTGTACGAGAGCCATATCATGATTACCGACGTGCCGATGCTGACCGGCTTCGTCATCGCCAGCTACGGTTTTGCGCTCAGCCTGCAACGTCCGAAATTAGCAGGATGGTGGCTGGGCATCGGCACCGGCATCGGTTTCCTCTCCAAAGGGCTGCTGGTGCCGGGTGCATTGGGCGTCACTGCCGTATTGCTGCCTCTGCTGTTCGCCACCTGGCGCCGCCGCGAGTTTGCACAAACGCTGGTCATTGCCGGCATCGTTGTCCTGCCCTGGCTGCTAATCTGGCCTGTCGCGCTTTATCTGCGCTCGCCGGAGCTATTTTACGTATGGTTCTGGCTGAATAACGTAGGACGCTTTCTCGGTTTCTCGGTGCCGCAACTGGGCGCGGACAACTCGACCTGGTTCTGGCCAAAAACCCTGCCCTGGTTCGCCTTCCCGGTATTGCCGCTTGCCGTCATCAGCCTGTGGCGGCAACGCAGCCAGTTAAGTCGTAGCGCCCCGCTGCAATACGGGCTGATCGCATTTGCCGTTTATTTGCTGGTGATGCAGGTATCGGCATCGGCACGTACGGCGTACGGCTTACCTATGCTGATCAGCCTGACGCTGCTGGCCGTTCCCGCAGTCAATACGCTGCCCGGCTATCTGAATCGCTACACGGATTATTTCGCCCGCGTGCTGTTTACGCCGCTGGCGGCTATCAGCTGGTATGTCTGGGGGATGATGATATTCACCGGCAAACCACCGGCCTGGCATCTGCTGGCGCGCGGCTTGCCCATGGATTTTGTGATGCCGTACCAGCCTGTGACGGTTGCGCTGGCTACGGCAGCCACCATTGCCTACCTTGCATCATGGCAATGGCTGCCGCGCCTTGCCAGCCGTGCCATCACCAGCCTGGCTTTGGGTATCACCCTGTTCTGGATATTGTTTGCGACGCTGTGGCTGCCGTGGGTAGATAATGCCAAGAGTTACCGCGAAGTCTATCTGTCCATGCAACCCTACCTGCCCTCCCAATACCGTTGCATTGCCAGTCAGGGACTGGGCGAATCGACCCGCCCCATGCTGGAATACTATCTGGGCATACTGACGCAACGCCGCGAATTGCATCCCGACGCCGATTGTGATGTGTTGCTGATAGACGGCTGGGCCAAACAACCGCCGTCAGGTCTTGCAAGCGAGTGGAAGCAGGTGTGGGATGGTGCGCGTCCCGGCGATGACGAAGAACGCTTCTGGCTATTTGTGCGGCACTAAAACGTAGCGCTGCAATTGCAGGTCATGCCTGCGCGATAACAGCACCTGGGCTGCGATGCTGCCAATCAGTGCCATCAGCATATCCTTTTGCGTATCCCATGGATCGCCCTGCGTCGCCAGAAACGCCACGGCATCGCTGCCGCTCTGTACGGCAACCATCCATTCCACCAGCTCATAACTCGCACTGATCGCCAGACACACGCACACCACGAGGAAAAATAGCATCTTGCCGCGCTGCAGCGCAGTAGTGCGCAGCAAAATTTCGCGCGCGATGATTGCCGGTACAAACCCCTGCACCAAATGCCCCAGCCGATCGTAATGATTGCGCGACAACTCGAAAGTATCGCGCAGCCAGTTGAACAGTGGCACTTCAGCGTAAGTATAGTGTCCACCTATCATCAGAACGATGGCATGAATGGCAATCAGCGTATAAGTCAATGGGGTAAGTGAAAACCGGTTGCGCGTTACCAGCAATATCGGCAGCGCAATGAATACCGGCATCACTTCCAGCAACCAGGTGAAATAATCATGCGGATGTATGCCGGACCAGATACCCGCCAGTATTACCAGCCCTAATAAAGCCATGCGATAATCGATCATTTTCCAGCTATCACTTCAGCATATTCAACTAATTTAACGAACCTGCTTGTCCCGCATCAAACATACCGTCACTTCTTCACGATCATGATATAGCTGCTTGATTTCTATGGTGTAAGCCATGTCTTCACGTTCCAGCCGCGCTTCGATGATCGCCTCGCAACGGCGCACTTCGTCCAGACGCTTTTTCATCGGCAGCTTGAGGTTGAAAATCGCATGACGGGCGTGACCGCGCGCTATCCATTCCGCTACCAGTTGAGCGATGCGCGACGGGCTTTCCACCATGTCGCACACCAGCCAGTTGACCGGGTGATGCGGACGATAGCTAAAACCGTCGCTGCGTACGTGTTCTATCATTTCCGTCGCCATCGCGGTCGCTGCCATCGGGCCGTTATCGACGGCAGTCACGCGTATGCCGCGCTGCGCCAGCACCCACGACCAGCCGCCCGGCGCCGCGCCCAGATCGACGGCGCGCATACCGGCCTTGAGCTCATTGGCGCGATCTTCCGGCACCATCACCATCAATGCCTCGGCCAGCTTGCCCGCAGAACGGCTGGGCGCATCCTTGCCGACGCGTACGCGCGGTATGCCCATGAACCACGGCGAAGCATTATCCGTCTCTATCACACCGACAAAAGCCGCATCGTCAGCGATAAAACACACATGTAGCCGCGGGGCATGGCTCTCCGGCACCAGCTGGCGTTTCTTTTCCAGCGCGGCGGTAAGCGGCTTGGTAAAACGGCGGCAGAATCCCAGGCGTGTTTTGTCCGCATCAGTATCCGGCGTTTCCACCCACACCTCGCTATAACGCGGCGCCAGCTCGCCGATCAGATCGCGCACGGCGCTCAGGCGATCGCCTTCAGGCAGATTTTCCAGCAGCGGGGCAACGCGTATCCATTGACGCGCAAAAATCTGCTTGTAAAAAGGCAGATGCGTCGTCAGCAATTCGATTTCTTCGGACGTTTGGCCCTGAAACAATACCCAGCCTGTACCTTCGTTCGCCTTCGCGTAGCCGTGCACACCCAGTTCAGCCGCATTCGCCATGATCTCGGCCGCGCACTCTTTCTCAAACCCTGCGCGGCAATATAACAACAACGCGTTCATCCGGCTCATAATCAGCTACCTGTTTCTGCAAAGGCGACAGTATAACTGCTATTCAAGGCGGATTAGGCTCTACCTGCCTGTATCGTCTGCAAATACGCTCTGGCGTGATTGATCAGCGCGGATGGCAAACCATTCTTTTCGGCAATAATCAGACCCAGCGACGCGCCCGCCTGACCGAATTCCAGCTGGTAGGTCGGCGACAAGGTCGCATAATCGAAGCGCATCGAAGCGTTGCTCAGATATTCGTGCTGGTCGGCAAATACCTTGAGCGGTGTGAGGTGCGTGGTCACAATACCGTGTACCTTGCGTCTGGCAAGCTCGTCCAGCACGGCCATGGCCAGCGATGCACCTTCTTCCGGATCGGTGCCGGTACCCAGCTCGTCCATCAGCACCAAGGTATGCTCGTCGGCCTCCTCCAGCAACCTCTTCAGTACTTCGACATGCCCGGCAAAGGTCGACAAATGATTATGCAGGCTTTGCTTGTCGCCGACATCGACAATCACGCGATTGAAATTGCCTATGATGCAATTGCCCTCAGCCGGCAAATGCAAACCGCAATGCGCCATGGTCACCAGCAATCCTACCGTTTTGAGCACCACCGTCTTACCGCCGGTATTCGGGCCGGTAATCACCATCATCGACTGTTTACCGCCCAGATCAATGCTCAACGGCACCAGACGCGAGATGTTTTTTTCCTGGAATTGCAATAACAGTTGCGGATGATAGGCTTGCTGCAACACCACGCGCGCTTCCTCCACCAGCAATGGCGGAACTGCGTTCAATGCTGCGGAAAACTGGCCGGCAGCCAGTGCCAGATCCACCCAGGTAATGGCGTCGACCAATTGGTTCAGATCGTTCAGATGTTCGCGCACGATATCGGTAACGGCGCGCAACACAATCTGGTTTTGCCCCTCGATCTGGCCGTTCAGAGCTTCCAGACGATTATTATGGGCCACGGCTTCGATCGGCTCTATCAGGATATCGCGCCCGCCGCCGCTGGAGCCGCGCCGCACGCCCTTGAGTTTGTCGGCATGAGCCGCACGCACGGCCAGCACGGCACGCGTACCATGCCACTGCACGCGGCTATGCTCGTCGAAATAGCCGGCATATTCGGGGGATATCATCAATGCCTTGAGCTGCGCTTCCAGTCCGGTTTGCACCTGATGAAACTGCTGATGCAGAGCGTCCAGTTCCGGCGTGGCATCCTCACGCAAGCGTCCGGCCGGATTGATGGTTTTGTCGAGCACTTCAACCAGACTGGCCGGTGCCTTTAAGGTATGAATGGCGGAATATAAATCGGGATGATTGGCCACCAGATCGCGCAAAGTCAGACCGGTCTGCATGATAATGCGCAGATTATGCAATGCGCTGGCAGGCAACGCGGCACCGGTCTGATTGGCCTGACGCAATGCGGCACGGATATCGGGGATATTCTGCAAACGCGGCATCAGGTAAGCATCGACCACCTGACGAGCTGCCGTCACAGCGGCCTGCATCTGCCGGGCAATCGCCAAATTCGGCGCTGGCTCCAGATTTCTCGCCGCATCTGCCCCATAAGGCGAAAATGTCAGCCGCTCCAGAATTCGTCGTATCGCATCAAACTCGAGTGCTTTCAGATCACTTTGCATAAACCGTCGGCCCAAAAATTCAAAATCGTAACAAACATGCCTTATTAACACAAATGCAAAGTTTGCTCAGGCAAGCACAGTGGCTATTCAAACATCCTCGTGCGGCATGCGCAGCCGCGGTGCATTATTCGGCTGATTTGGTAGTAAGCGAGATTTCTCTGGAAGCTTCAGGCAATGTAGACAGAATCACAACCTCTACCCGGCGATTTCTGGCCCGGTTCTCGACACTATCATTCGGCATGATGGGTTTATTGGAGCCGTAACCGACCACCATCAAACGGTTTTCTGCAATCCCGCTGGCAACGAACTCGCGAGCGACACTGCCCGCACGCACGGCCGACAATTCCCAATTGGAGGGAAACAAGGGGTTACTGATAGGCACATCATCCGTATAGCCGTCGATTTCCATATCGTTACGCTGATCCTTGAGCACAACGGCAATCGCCTGCAACGCCTTTTTGGATTCTTCTGTCAGATTCGCCGCACCCGGCGCAAATAGCAGGCTGGCGTTGATTTCCACATTCACGCCGCGCGCTGTCTGGGTAACCCGAACCATCCCCTCTTTAACCAGCGGCGATAAGGATTGCAAAAGGCTGTTGGCAATACCAGTCATTTGCCTGCTTTCCTGATGCACGACCTCGCTGACGTTGGCCTTGTTCAAAGGCGCCAGCAGTTTGGATTTTGCAGTGCCTTTGCCTGCCACCGGCGCGCCGCCGCCGAAAGCATCGCCCAAGGCATTGGACAACACCCGGTATTTGCCTTCATTAACGGCAGATACGGCGTACATCACCACAAAGAATGCGAACAGCAGGGTAATAAAATCGGCATAGGACACCAGCCAGCGATCCGGGTTGTCCTCTTCTTCTCTGACTCGCCGCCTGTGTGCCATGGCTGAATTACCTCAGATAAGCAGCCAGACGCTCTTCGATAATACGGGGGTTTTCCCCGGTAGCAATCGAAAGTAACGCATCCGTGATCATTTCGCGCTGGCTGATTGAGTGGTGGATAATCGCTTTGAGCCGGTTGGAAACCGGCAGAAAAATCAGGTTGGCGAATCCCACGCCATAAATGGTTGCCACGAATGCAATGGCAATGCCGCCGCCCAGTTTGGTCGGATCGGACAAATGTTCCATGACGTGTATCAGGCCCAGCACTGCGCCGAGTATGCCTATGGTTGGCGAATAACCGCCGGCGGCTTCCCAGATTTTGACGGCCTGCCGCTGCTCGGCCTCATACTCGTAGGTATCCACTTCCAGAATTTCTCTTAATTTGACAGGGTCGATACCGTCGATAATAAGCCGCAAACCTTTAACCACAAATGGGTCGCGATTGGATCGCATATGGGATTCCAGACTCAGAAAACCTTCCTTGCGGGCAGTGTGGCTCCACACGCCGATATCCCTGATCAGGGTTTTTTTATTATCAACCGGCGGTTTAAATATCCACCGTAACATCTTGACGCCACGTACAAAAACCGGAATTCTTGTCTGTATCAGAATGGCACCCAGCGTGCCGACGAAGACGATGATAAATGCCGCCGGCTGCAATAGCGAACCAATATGTCCGCCATCCAGCATGTGCGCAATCAACACGCCGGCCAATGCCAGCGTTACACCAATCAGGCTGCCCCAGTCCACAATAATCCCCTCAGATTTGCCCGTATGCGTGCAACGGCTTGGCTATGTAATTGACATACGCGGGATTCGGAAACACCCATAACTGCGCCAATTTCCTTGAGGTTCAGTTCCTGCTCGTAATACAACCCCATCAAAAGCTTTTCGCGCTCCGGCAAACTGTCGATTGCTTCTACCAGCGCATCCCTGAAATCGTCTTGCAACAAACCCAGCAACGGGTCGCTGGAGTGATCGGAGCAGAACCGGTCGAGAAAACTGTCATGATCATCGTCATCATGATAGTCCTCGTAATAGACCAACTGGTGACCGCTGCCCTCGGTCAGCATGTCCTGGTAATCTACCAGCGACATTTTCATGCTTTTGGCAACCTCGAGCTCTGTCGGCATGCGTCCCAGCTGCTGTTGCAGCGACGACATGGCGACTTCGATCTTGCGCATATTCTGGCGCAGATTGCGCGGCAGCCAGTCAGTACTGCGCAGCTCGTCGAGCATGGCGCCGCGTATGCGCTGCACGGCATAAGTTTCGAACTGTGCGCCGTGTGATTCCTCGTAACGATTAACGGCATCAAGCAAGCCCATCATGCCGGCCTGAATCAAATCGTCCACTTCGACGCTGGGCGGCAATTTCGCCTTGAGCTGATATGCCAGGCGTTTTACTAATGGCGCATGTTCCGTGAGCAGTTGATTTTTATCTGTTTTTCCGTTAACGGTGTACATATTTCAAGATAAGCCTAATTGTCCTGCAATTCGTCTGAATGCCACAGAGGCTAATGCCATCGGAAACGCGTCAATCACCGAACGACCCAGCCGCGTAGCGCGGCCCAGGTGGTCGTCAGCCGGGATCGACCCCATAAAATGCAACGGCACGGCCAGATATCGACTCGCCGTTTTTGCAAGATTAGCATAAACCAGCTGCGCTTGGGCTTCATCTGCATGCGTCACCAGCACGCCGAACGAGCGGCGGCCAAGATTCGCATTCAGGCGCTTGATCAAACAATACCCCGCTTTAATGGATTCTGCACTGGTATTTATATGTATAACGATCTCGCCTGCCGCCATTGCGGCTACCGGCAATCTGTCTTCGTCGTCCAGCTCCGCATCGACCACCATGGTACCGAAGCGCTTGGCCAGCACCGAAAAAACATTGGATAGCCGGTTATTGTCGGCAGCATCGTCATGCACGGACGCAGTCTGCCTGCTATCCATGGATACGAAGCTGAAACCTTCCTGCAGCGGCTGTATTACTTCCTCCAGCGCGCATCGCTGACGCGCCGCATCCAGCATGTCATGCTTGCGCGTACGCCCCAACAGCATGCCGACGCCATTATTGCGCCGCGCATCGACCAGCACGGCGTCGCCGCCCAGATGCACCAGCGATGCAGTCAGATTGGTTAACATGGCATTTTTTTCCGCCGTACCCAGCGCGGACAACAATGTCACTATGCGCGGTTTGGGGCCGGCCAGCATGCGCCGCAAACCCTCCGCCTGATCCATATTGAAATTAGCCAAGATTCACCTCGCGCAAGCTTTTGTCCTGGGATGCTCGTGCAGCATTGGCAACCACCAGCGACAGTTCGTCGTCATGAAACTGGAATGGCACATTTTCGCGCTTCAACCGGAAAGCTCGGTCTATCAGCGCCTCGCGCCCCATCACATGCAAGTCTTCAGGCACGCGCTGACCGTTGGCGGCATAATACAAATTCAGTTTCTGACGGATGATCACGTCGATCACATTGCCCATGGTGGCCGCTTCGTCCAGCTTGGTAATGATGCAACCGGCCAGACCGGAACCCTGATAGGCGCGCACCACTTCGCTCAGCGTTTCGCCGGTCGAGGTGGCATTCAGGCACAACAGGCGCTTGACCGGCGTACCGGCGCCGGACAGCATCGCCACTTGTTCCGCTACCATCTGGTCGCGCTGGTTCATGCCGACGGTATCGATCAGCACCGTATGCTTGCCCTTGAGCTCTTCCAGCGCGATGCGCAAGTCACTTTCATCCTTGACCGAATGCACCATCACGCCCAGTATTTTGCCGTAGATACGCAACTGTTCGTGACCGCCGATACGATAGCCGTCCGTCGTAATCAATGCCAGCTTGTTCGCGCCGTGGCGCATGACGCAACGCGCCGCAAGCTTGGCGGTGGTCGTGGTCTTGCCCACGCCGGTCGGCCCGACCAGCGCAAAAACGCCGCCCTTTTCCAGTACTTCGTTTTCATTCTTCATCGCCGTCAGGTTGCGAACCAGCACCGATTTGACCCAGCGCATGCCTTCTTCGACGGTTTTGACCGCAGGCAGATTCTCAACCAGATGACGCGACAAGCTGGCGCTGAAACCGGTCGACAGCAATTCGCGCATGATATCGCCGCGAAACGGTTCGCGAGTTTGCATGGTGGTCCAGGCAAGCTCGCTTAACTGGGCCTCCAGCATGTTGCGCATGGCACGGATCTCGTCCATGACCACATTCATTTCCTTTTGGGTATCGGATTTGGCATTCTTGACAATGGCCGGCGCACGCACCGATTGCAGCGCTTCACTCAGGTTATCCGCCTGATTACGGCGCGGCGCCGGTTTTGCAGGCGGCGGTGCAACAGGCATGAACGCCGGTTTTGGCTCGGCTTCCCTTTCTACCGAAGGCGATACCAGCGAGGCGATATCTTCACCTGCCAATGCCATGATTTCCACACCGCCGGGGACATTGCGATTGGACAGAATCACCGCATCGGCACCTAGAGCGTCGCGTACCTGACGCAGTGCGTCACGCGAATTGCTGGCTATAAATTTTTGAACGTTCATGCTTGGCCTCCAACCAGACTGGTAACTCTAATCGTCTTAGAGTCGGGAATTTCAGAATGCGACAATACTTTCAATTGCGGGATTGCACGATGCAGGAACCGAGCCAACAACGTACGTAACTGATTCGGTACCAGCAAAACCGCGGGTAGTCCCATTTGCTCCTGTTTACGCGTAGCGGCATTGGTCTGCGTTGCCAGCGTATCGGCGAGACCGGGCTCTATACCCGCGCCATCCGGGCCGCTGGCTTGTATCGCCTGCATCAGCAAGCGTTCCAGTCGATTATCCAGCGCCATGACCGTCAATTCATTTGCGCCCGGGTAGATTTGTTGCACGATGGCACGACCCAGCGCGATACGTACCAGCGCGGTCAGCTCATTGGTATCCTGTATGCGTCCGGCGTGCTCGGCGAGCACTTCTATGATGGTACGCATGTCGCGAATATGCACGCCTTCGGCAAGCAGGTTTTGCAACACCTTCTGCAATGAAGCCAGCGACATCAGTTTTGGTACCAGATCCTCGATCAGCTTGGGCGACTCGGTAGCCAGATGATCCAGCAATTGCTGCACTTCCTGACGGCCGAGCAATTCGGCTGCATGTTGCGTAATGAGGTGATTCAGATGCGTTGCGACCACCGTACCTGCATCCACCACGGTATAACCCATGGCCTGAGCCTGATCGCGCAGGCTGCTTTCCACCCAGACGGCAGGCAGGCCGAACGCGGGGTCGGTTGTGGCTGCGCCAGGCAGGGTGCCGCTTACCACACCCGGATTGATGGCCAGGAACTGACCGGTGTGTGATTCGCCGCTGCCGACTTCCACGTCTTTAAGGGTAATGCGATAAGCGGACGGCTTCAGTTCGAGATTGTCGCGTATATGCACCGACGGCGGCAGGAATCCGACTTCCTGCGCAAATTTCTTGCGTATGCCCTTGATGCGCCGCAGCAGCTCGCCGCCCTGGGTTTTGTCCACCAAAGGAATGAGGCGATAGCCGACTTCCAGACCCAGCGTATCGACCGGCATGATATCCCGCCAGGTAGCCTCTTCCATTTCCAGCGGTGCGGCAGGCGCTTCCGCTACCGGTGCTGCTGCCAGCTTGGCTTTCTGTGTCAGCGAAAACGCACCGCCTGCCAGTGCAGCAGCCAGCATGATAAACGCCAGATGCGGCATGCCGGGGATCACGCCCATGCCGCCGATGATACCGGCAGCGATATACAGCACAGCCGGTTTGGCAAACAGCTGACCGAGCAGCTGACCGCCGATGTCCTGATCGCTGGCAACGCGCGACACCACGATACCGGCCGCCGTAGAAATGATCAGCGACGGGATTTGCGCAACCAGACCGTCGCCGATGGCCAGCAAGGTATAGTTTTTGATCGCCACGTCGAAACTCAGATCGTGCTGCACCATACCGACGATCAAACCGCCGATGATATTGATGATGGTCACCATGATGCCAGCAACCGCATCGCCGCGCACGTATTTGCTGGCACCGTCCATGGCGCCGTAAAATTCGGCTTCCTGCGCCACATCGCTACGGCGTTGACGCGCTTCCTGTTCGCCTATCAGACCTGCATTCAAATCGGCGTCAATCGCCATTTGCTTGCCCGGCATCGCATCCAGAGTAAACCGAGCGCCAACCTCGGCAATACGGCCGGCACCTTTGGTCACCACCATGAAGTTGATAATGGTCAGGATGATAAACACCACGATACCGACCGTGTAATTGCCGCCGATCAGAAAATGCCCGAAAGCTTCGATCACCTTGCCGGCCGCATCCGGACCGGTATGGCCTTCGGTCAATACCACGCGAGTCGAAGCCACGTTGAGCGACAGCCGCAGCATCGTGCTGACCAGCAGCACCGTAGGAAACACAAGGAAGTCCAGCGGCTTGACGGTATACAGACTGGTGAGCAGCACGATAATCGACAAGGCGATATTGAAGCTGAAAAAGATATCGAGTATGAACGGCGGCAATGGCAGCACCATCATCGACAGCATGACGATGATGATAATCGGTGCCACCAGCACGGCACCGCCGGGTACGGACAGCCAGGCCGGGAGTTTAAAATCGTTCATCACAGATCTCCATTAGCGAGTTGGGCAGATGCCGCCGGATTCAACGGATCAAGTTCGGGCGGTACATCGATATTGGTTGGAACAACAGGCGCCATGCCGCCGCGCTGGCGATATGTACGCAATTGGAATACGTAGGCGAGAATTTCCGCAACGGCGGTATACAGCGCTTCAGGGATTTCGGTACCCAGTTCGGCATGGCGGTATAACGCCCGTGCCAGCGGCGCGGCTTCCAGCGTCGGAATCTTATGTTCGGCGGCGATCTCGCGTATCCTGGCTGCGACTTCATCCGCACCCTTTGCCACCACGATAGGCGCACGCATGGTGCCGTCGGCATATTTGAGCGCTACCGCATAATGCGTCGGGTTGGTAACGACCACATCCGCAGTCGGCACTTCAGCCATCATCCGGCGACGCGCCATTTCGCGTTGCTGTGCACGGATCTTGGCTTTGACTTGCGGATCGCCTTCAGCTTCTTTCGCTTCCTGGCGCACTTCTTCGCGCGTCATTTTCAGTTTCTTGGCATAGTGGAACATCTGGTATGGCGCATCGATGAGGACGATCAGCCCCAATGCTGCCGTCATCCAGATGAATGCATACCACAGCAAATCTGCCAGGTGGGCGGTACTTTGATGTACCGACTCAACGCTCAGCGACAGTACTGCCTCTTTTTCATGGGCCATGACCATCCATGCAACCCCGCCCACCAGGCTGGCCTTGGCAACAGCCTTGATCAGTTCTACCAATGCGCGTGCCGACACCATATTGGTAACGCCTTTGATAGGGTTCATGCGCCCGAAATTGGGAACCAGCGCCTTGGTACTGAACAGCCAGCCGCCTATCAGGGCCGGGGAAAGCAGCGTCACCAATATCAACAGTCCGGCCATCGGTGCGAATGCGAGCATCAGATCGACGAGGTTACGCGCCAGCTGCGAATACAGCGTTGCAAAATCGTAAGCCTGAGTGCGGTTAAACGACATGCCCGAGACCAGTGTGGTTTCCAGTTGGCGAATGAGATGATCGCCGGACAGCCAGAGCCCGCTACCGGCGGCCAGCAAACCGGTAAACGTGGCCAGCTCGCGCGAGCGCGGTACATCCCCCTCTTCCCGCGCCTTTTCGAGGCGCTTGGGGGTAGCCTGTTCCGTTTTCTCAAGATCGCTGTCTTCAGCCATCGCTCATTGCTCCTGAATATCCGCCTCACACAAAGACGGATTGCACAGTTTCAATTATTGACGAGAAAGTCGAACGAGCATCGCAGGAATAAAGCAGTAAAACCCCTGCTTTTCCTGTTACAAGGCTGAAATAAGGGAAATATCGCGATAACGGCGACTAGACGGCAGTGCTCCCGGCAGGAAATGCTGTTTTGTTTTCATTCAGGCTGACGTGCGCGGAAACCACGCGCCATCCTTCAGGAAAGCGAACCCAGGTCTGACTTTGCCGCCCGCTCAACCCATCCTCTCTGAAGAACTCGGTAGTCGTCGTGGCGAAATCCTGACCGTAGGTAATCACGCACGGACGCCGCAATACCCGTTCCAGCGTATCCGTGTTGCGCAACTTGCGGAATACCCGAATGGCTTCGATACCGTACAGATTTTCAGCGGTGCCGAAACGTACCGTCAGTTCGTTTTGCCAGAAAAGCTGATCCAGCAATGCCAGATCATTCTCCATCAAAGCCGTTTCATAGCGTTCGAACAGCTCAGTCACTTCCGCCAGTACCGCATCCTGATTGATTTGTCCGGGTTGTATCATGCTGCACTCCCTGGCATACGGCTATAAGCCAGCCCCTGCTCCTGTAACGCCCAGGCCGCGCGCAAACACAAATCCTCGCGCCACGGTGCCGCAATCAGCTGCACGCCTATAGGCAACCCTCCCGCAGGCCATAGCGGCGCCACAGCGACCGGCATGCCGACGAACGATATCGGCTGGGTAAGTAATCCGAGATTGGGCCGGGTAGGCAGTTGCCGCGGGCCGATGGCAATATACTCCTGACCGAGCAACGGTGCGGTAACCGGCGTAGCCGGTGCAATCAGCACATCGTATTTGTCGAACAGAGCCAGCATGCGCGCCAGATACTGCCGCCGATAGCGCTGCGCATGCTGATACCAGCTGGCCGGTACCAGCGTACCTGCCGTCAGCCTGTCCACCGACAGCGGCTCGAACTCTTCGGGACGAGTGCGCAAATTATCGAGATGCAAAGCCCCGCCCTCGGATGCGGTAATGACGAAAGCCGCCGCCCTGGCCCGATCTGTCCCTTCCAGCACCACTTCTTCGCACGCGCCCAGCGCCGTAGCCGCAACGGAGGCAGCCCAGCGCGCCTCGTCGCCGGCATTATCGTCGAAATAACCGGCCAGACGCGCTACTCGCAGCCCTTTCATGCCGTGTTTGAGCGTATCCAGCGTCTTCGCGACAGGCCGTTGCGCGCAGGCGGGGTCGCCGGCATCGTGCCCTTGCATGGCGTCGTAAGCCAGCGCCAGATCCGCCGCATTACCTGCCAGCGGGCCGAGATGATCGAAGCTGGCCACAAATGGGAAACTTCCCGTACGCGGCAAACGACCGTAAGTCGGCTTGAGTCCGAACACGCCGCACAGCGACGACGGCACCCGTATCGAACCGTTGGTATCGCTGCCCAGCGCTATCGGCACCAGTCCTGCGGCAACAGCCGCCCCCGTCCCGCCCGACGATCCGCCGGCGCTGCGCAATGGATCGTGCGGGTTGCGGGTGACGCCGTAATAGGTGTTTTCAGTCGTAAATCCGTACGCCAGCGCATCCATATTCAGCGCGCCCATCAGCAAACCGCCGCCGGCGCTGATGCGCTCGACCAGCACGGCATCGCGCTCGGCCGGCGGATTGCGGCTCAGGATTTGCGCGCCGGCCAGCGTCGTGACGCCGGCGATGTCGAACAGATTTTTTACTGCATAAGGCACAGCAGCCAGCGTAGGAAACCCGTCCCCGCGCCGAAATGCCTTATCCAGCGCATCGGCTTCCGCCAGGGCACGTTGGCCGGTAATTTCGGTAAAGGCATTCAGCGCCTCATTTTGGGCGGAAATGCGTTCCAGTGCGGCAACGGCGAGCTCGCGTGCGGAAATTTGCGACAGCGCAAAGGCGTTAACGCAATCCAGGGCTGTGGTTGGATAATGGCTCATAAGCGGTACAGTGGAGCGGATTCAAGTGCGGGGGGCAGCGGCTCGGCCATGAAGCTATCGGCCATGGCGGCAAGCAGCGTAAATTGCCGGATTATGGATTCCAGCCGCTGCGCGTCTACCTGCATGTTTTGCAATGCCAGCGCAGCTTCGACGTAATGTTGCAAATCGATTTCCTTATTCATGCAAGTGTCCCGGTATGGCTAACAATAATGCCGACAGCGGCGCCGTCCAGCCGACTATCCCGCCCTGGGCGCGTATCATGGCGATGGTTGCCTGTTTGAATTCGGGGAAATAGCTCTCGGTCGCATCCTCGATCAGCAGGCACTCATAACCGCGGTCGTTGGCTTCGCGCATCGTGGTCTGCACGCAC
The DNA here is from genome assembly GCA_031291235.1 of Sulfuriferula sp. Classification (GTDB taxonomy): domain Bacteria; phylum Pseudomonadota; class Gammaproteobacteria; order Burkholderiales; family Sulfuriferulaceae; genus Sulfuriferula. The sequence continues at coordinate 286,351 of JARLJL010000022.1, read as the reverse complement.
ACCTCGGTGGTGACGCCCCCGAACAGCAGATGGGTAATATTGGCCTTGCTGAGAATATTGCCCAATTCGGTCGCATGAAAAGCGCCCTTGCCGGGTTTGACGATGACGACCTCCCCGGGCAACGGCGCAAGTTCATCGACAAAATCGCTGCCTTCCTCGCCGTCGATCAGGATGCGCCCCATCGGGCTGGGGTCACCGATGCGCACGGAAGGATTGCCGCGATTCAGTTTCGACAGCGGACAATCGGACAAATCGCCGGCATGCGCTTCCTTGGTATGCACGACCAGCATGCCGCGCGCCCTGCACCAGTCCAGCAAATGGCGGGCAACGGGCACAGTAGCGGCAAGCCGGCCGACATCGTTGCCCAGGCTGGCGCCGAAACCGCCGGGCAGTATGAAATCGCGCTGCATATCTATCATGATAACGGCCGTTTGCGCTGTCGGAAAATCGAACCCGTAAGGCTCGGCCGCCACTTCATAAGAGTCGGGGTAAGGGATGGATGGCATCATTGCATCACCTCGGTTTCCTCATGTCCGCCGGCCATATAATGACCTAGCTCGCGCACATCGGCTTTTTCAGCCGGCGTTTCAAATACGATGCGACCGTCGCTCATCACTGCAATACGGTCGGCAAGCTCAAGCAGCTCGTCCAGATCTTCGCTGACCAGCAATACTGCCGCACCGGCATTGCGCGCCGCCAGCAACCGCGCATGGGTTTCGGCGACCGCATTGAAATCCAGCCCGAATACGGGATTGGCGACAATCAACAGTTCCACCGGATGCGACAGCTCCCTGGCCAGCACGGCGCGCTGCACATTACCGCCCGACAGCGTCTGAATGCGGGCATCGATCCCCGGCGTTTTGACGCGGAAAGTTTCGACATAGCCATTGGCCTGTTTGCGCATTGCACGCTGGCTGATCCAGCCCCAGCGAGCCAGCGGCGGCTTGTCGTAATTGCGCAACGACATGTTGTGCGCGACCGACAGACTCGCGACGCAGGCGTTACGCAACGGTTCTTCCGGCAGGCTATATACCTTGTTCAAGGTTTGCTCCTTGCGCCTGCCGCTATAAGGCAAACCGTTAACCAGCACCGTCCCGCCCGTTTTGCCGCGCTGACCGGTCAGCACTTCCACCAGCGCCTTCTGGCCGTTCCCGGACACCCCGGCTATGCCCAGTATTTCGCCGGGCCGCACGCTCAAATTGACGCCTCTGAGCACAGGCAAACCGTGGTCGCCCTGTGCACACAGCTGATCGATGAGCAATCTCGGCGGCACGTCCGCCACGGGAGTATGCTGGGTGCGCGGCGCAACATCCTGCGCTACCGGGCTGCCTACCATCATTTCTGCCATATGCTCGATGGTCAGTTCCGGTAGCGCGCCGCTACCGGCAAACCGACCGCGGCGCAATACCGTGACCGCATCGGCATACGCCGTGACTTCGCGGAATTTGTGGGTAATGATCAGCACCGTCAACAGCTTCTGCCGCGCCAGATCGCCGACCAGCCCCAGCGCTTCGTCGGCCTCGTCCGGCGTCAATACCGAAGTCGGTTCGTCCAGTATCAGCAAGCGGCGCTGCAAATAAAGCTGCTTGATAATCTCGACTTTCTGCTTCTCGCCTGCGGCCAGCGAACCGGCAGGTTTGTCGAGCGGGATTTTAAAAGGCAATGTCGCCATGAAGTCGGACAGCCGGGCACGCTCCTCGTGCCAGTTGATAAACGCCGGCAATGCACCCCGCGCCACCACCAGATTTTCCGCCACGGTCATACTCGGCACCAGGGTAAAGTGCTGATAAACCATACCGATACCGAGCTGCGACGCGTCCTTGGGGTTGGCAATCTGCACCTCGCGGTTGTCGACCAGCACGGTACCCTGATCTGCCGTGTAGAATCCCACCAGACATTTCACCAGCGTGGATTTGCCGGCCCCATTTTCGCCCAGCAAGGCATGAAAGCCGCCGGCAGGAATATGCAAACTGACGTCATCGAGTGCGACAACATCGCCGAAGCGTTTGCTCATGCCCATGATCTCGAGTTCGAGTGCGCCGGTGGCGGGTGCTACCATTTCCACTGGTTTCATTCCGGCAACCCTTCCAGAATGGCGGCGCTGCTTGCTACGGCACCGAACACGCCGCCCTGCATTTTCACCATATTGAGAGCGGCCAGGTGATTGGCGTGGTCGGTGGCCGCGCAGCCGTCCTCGACCAACAGACATTCGAAACCGCGGTCATTGGCCTCGCGCATCGTGGTATGCACGCAAACGTCTGTGGTAATACCGGTCAGGATGATGTTGCGAATGCCGCGGGTATGCAGTATCAATTCCAAATCCGTGGCATAAAACGACCCTTTGCCCGGTTTATCGATAATGACTTCATCGGCCATCGGCGCCAGCTCGGGAATAATCTCCCACCCCGGTTCTCCGCGCACCAGCACCCGTCCGCACGGGCCGCTGTCGCCGATGCCGGCGCCGATACGCCGCGAACGCCACAGCTTGTTCTCCGGCAGATCGGAAAGGTCGGTGCGATGGCCTTCGCGGGTGTGAATAATCATGTAACCCTGAGTACGCATCGTATCCAGCAGTTGAGATATGGCGGGGATCGGTGCGCGCGTCAGCGTAATGTCGTAGCCCATCCTGTCAACGTAGCCGCCATGCCCGCAGAAATCCGTCTGCATATCGATCACGATCAGCGCCGTATTCGACGGGCAAAGCTTGCCGTCGAACGGCCATTCGTAGGGATCGGCCTGTATGTAATTGGCGCTCATATCCGCAGCCCTCCAAATTTGATTGCATGGTTCGCGCTCAATGTGTTTCTCCTAATTTCGTACCAGACTCAGCTCGCCGGGAGCGCCGGCCAGGGTACGGCTGGGTGAGCCCGTCGCAATTAAAATCCCCAGCGTCAGCACATAGGGGGCCGCATTGAACAGATAGTAACCGCTGGTAATCCCCATCGCCTGCAAGGCCGGCCCCAGCGCCCCGGCCCCGCCGAACAGCAGGGAAGCCCACAGGCAGCGCAACGGCTCCCAGCGCGCGAAAATAACCAGCGCTACCGCAATAATCCCCTGCCCGGACGACAGCCCCTCATTCCAGCTGCCCGGATAATAAAGCGACAGGAAAGCACCGCCGACGCCCGCAAGAAATCCGCCGATCACAGTCGCCAGTATGCGTGTAGGCAACACGCGTAAACCCAGCGCCAGCGCTGCATCTGCGCTATCGCCGACGATGCGCAGCTGCATGCCCCAGCGGGTATAGCGAAATGCATAGTGCAGCACAACCGCCAGCACGATACCGATCAAAAACAGCGGGTTGATTTGCAACGCCGACTGAATCTGCGGCGAACTGCTCCAGAACCCGAACGGAATAGCGTTTAGCATCGGCGCCTGCGGCTGCACCAGCGGCTTGCCGAGAAAAAATGCCAGCCCGGTGCCGAACAGCATAATGCTGATGCCGATAGCGATATCGTTAACCCGGCGCAAGCTGCATAGCAAACCATGCAGCAATCCCAGCAGCGCGCCTACCAGCCCTGCGGCCAGCACACCCGCCCACGCCGATCCGGTAGCCAGCGAAGTACCGTAACCCGCCATCGCACCCATGATCAACACCCCCTCCAGCCCGAGGTTGATGCGGCCGGACTTCTCCGTAATGCATTCGCCCAGACTTACCAGCAAGTAAGGCGTACTGACGCGTATGGCCCCGGCAAATATCGCCAGCGGCACGCCCCACCATCCCAATCCATCGACAGCAACCATAACCGGATACCCCTTCAGGTTTTAGCAGAAATCGCCGCACTGACCGGCGACAGGGGTTTAAATTTGATCAAGCGCAGCCGACCGTTCAATGTCTCGCTCGCGATAATCACCACGAAAATAATGCCCTGCAGCACCAGCACAGTGGCATCGGGCATATCCAGCCTGCGCTGCAGCATACCGCCCGCAGCATTTATGCCGCCGATCAGCACCGCTACCGGTATCACTGCAAACGGATTTTGACGAGCGATAAACGCAACCAGTATCCCGGCATAACCGTAACCGGCCACCACCGACGCATTCGCCGCGCCCTGCACGGCGGCAACTTCAATCGCACCGGCCAGTCCGGCGGCGGATCCTCCGGCAAACGCTGCACCTACTATCCAGTAATTAACGCGCAAACCCGCCATCTGCGCTGCACGAGGATTACCGCCCACGGTTTTCAGGGCAAAGCCTACGGTGGTGAATTTCAGTATCACCCAGGTAACGAGCGCGAATATCGCGCCGAACAGCAAACCGTAATGCACATCCATGCCCGGTAGATTGCCTATCATATTGGCGTCGCCTATGGGCGCCGTGGAAGGCTTGTTCAGGCTGGCCGGGTCTTTCAGCGGCCCCTCAACGAAAAAATTAAGCAAGGCAATGGCGATATACGACAACAGCAGGCTGCCTATCGTCTCGTTCACGCCGCGATACTGCCGTAACCAGCCGGATAACCCTATCCACACACCGCCGCATAACGCTCCGGACAGCAACATGCCGGCCTGCACCCAATGCGGCGATGCCCCCTGCAATGCGCTCGCAGCAACGGCTGACGTTAGCGCCCCCAGCGCCAGTGCGCCTTCGCCGCCGATAATCACCATGCCTGCCTGTGCCGGAATGGCCACGGCCAGCCCGGTCAATATCAATGGTGCAGCCCTCAGCAAGGTGTTCTGCCATGAAAATGAAGAACCGAAAGCGCCTTTATAGAGCAATACAAATACTTCCAGCGGGGATTGCCCGACAGCCGCGACAAAACCGGCAAACAGCAGCATTGCGACCAATAGTGCCATCACCGGTATGCCGACCGCTTCGACCAGTGGCAAAAATCGCCGTGTCAGTTCCATAAATTCCCCCTTAATCCTGCATGATCGGCGCCGGCCCGGATGTGCCGGCGCCGCAATACATCAGGCCTTGCCGACGACACCGGCAACCAGATAATTCATCTGTTCCAGCACAACGTCCTGCTGACCCAGGCTAACCCCTGCCTGAATGACCGTATTGCCGGCGTTATCCTTGATCGGCCCCTTGAAAATAACGAAATCGCCCTTGAGCATTTTGGCTTTGACGCCGTCGGCCTTGGCCTTGGCTTTGGCGGTCACTGCCTTGCCGTATGGGCTCATCTTGACGAAACCTTCCTTCAGTCCGCCACGCAGGAAGTTGATCATGGGTTTGCCTTCCTCAGTCGCAGTCACCAGCATCTTGTAAGGCGTCGTCCAGTCCCATTCTGCACCGGTCAGATAACCCTTGGGTGCCAATGCAGCCTGACTGGCATGATAACCGCAGGAATAAACGCCGCGCTTCTCAGCCGTCTCGACGATCACTTTGGGACCGTCAACGTGACAGGTCAACACGTCGCAACCCTGATCGATCAGACCGTTGGCGGCTTCAGCTTCCTTGACCGGCATGGACCAGTCGCCGGTGAAGATGACATGGGTAGTGATGGACGGATCTATCGACTGCGCACCCAGCGTGAACGAGTTGATGTTACGCAATACCTGCGGGATAGGCTTGGCGGCAATAAAGCCCAGTTTTTTGCTTTTGGTCGCATGCGCTGCCACGATACCGCTCAGGTATTCGCACTCATCGATATAACCGAAGAAGCTGCCCACATTCTTGGGTTTGCCTTCAGACCATAAACCGCCGCAGTGAGCGAAACGCACATCAGGATACTTGGCTGCCATTTTCAATACGTGCGGATCGAAGTAACCGAACGAAGTCGCAAAAATCAGCTTGGCGCCGTCCTGCTCTATCATCGACTCCATGACTTTCTGCACTGCCACGGTTTCCGGTACTTTCTCTTCTTCTACCACCTTGATGCCGGGCATCTTCTTGATATTGGCGGCCGCTTGCGCATGCGACTGGTTATAACCGAAATCGCCGCGCGGCCCGACATAAATCACACCCACAGTCAGCTTGTCGGCGGCCAGCACGGTCCGGCTTGCCAATGGTCCCATCGCAGTCAGCGCAGTCGCAGCGCCTATGGTTTTAAGAAAAGTCCTGCGCGGGATGGAAAAATCGAATTTGCTCATAAAATCTGCTCCTCTGAATATAAAATGCGCTATTGAAAATTTGCTTCGTATGTCAGTCAGGGTACGCCGGAATTGCCGGCAAAAACAGTATTCGTAGCCTGCACCAGCATGGAATATGCCGGACTTGGCGTTCAACCGGTCATGACGTACATCAAACTGCTGTCATGAGCCTTGCACCCGATTTACCGATTAAAATCAAACCGGGATAAATTTTGCTACAATCACTCATAAAATACGGTTACCCCTATATTTTTACTGCCTGAATTTGCATCTATACGGTCCTTCCCTGTGATTAATTGATAGGTACACACCTTGCGATTAAATCACCGCATCGTTGTATGCAACAATGTATGCAAACTCCATGCCAACCGTAAGAATTTATTACTTCACCGGCAAACTACCCGCCCATCCGCAAATGCGCCATGATATATGTCGCAATAACATATTCCGAAAGCGCGCCTTAACAGTGCATTTCAATAAAAAGATGCGCGATAACGGTGCCTGCGAAATATATGAAAAACTCGCGCGAAAGCAGTAAAATCAAACATGCATCTCTATCATTAGCGAGTACACATTATGGAAAAAACGATAGATACTCCGGTCGCCAAAACAGACAAAAAGTCTGCAGCCAAGCAGGATATTTACAGCGTATTGCGCGAAATGATATTGACCTTCGAGCTCTATCCCGGCAGCCGCGTAACCGAAACCGAACTGGCGGAATATTTTGAAGTCAGCCGCACACCCATCCGCGAAGCGCTGCTCAAGCTGGAAAACGAAGGGCATCTCACCATACGCGCCAAGCAGGGCTGTTTCATCAGACAAATCGACATCGCCGAACTCTCGGAGTATTACCGCGTACGCACGGCGCTGGAAATCGCAGCCGTCGAAGACGCCTGCAACCATATGCCGACAACGGAAGTGGAAAGACTGATGGCGCTATGGGCGCCGGATAGCAAGCCGGAAACGGTCACGGCCAACCAGATGGAAGAATGGGACGAATCGTTTCACATCGCCATCGCATTGGGTGGCAAAAACGAAGTTCTGGTGAAATACCTGCAGGATATCAACGACCATATTCGCGTCATTCGTCGCGTCGATTTCGACAACACCGAACGCATCAAACGCACCTTCGACGATCACTACAAAATCCTGCAAGCCATCCTGCATCGCGACGTAAGCACCGCACGCAACCTGATCAAACGCCACATACAGCGTAGCGAAGAATTCGCCAAGACGCTGACGCTAACCCAATTGGCGCGGAAGAAAGCGACTGCCAACCGCTTCGGCAGGATTGCTCCCTGACCTGCCCGAGATAAATTCAACTTCATCCCGGGCAATGTGCTACAGGTATCAGAACCCCGGTACCCAGTCCGTCCCTGCCAATGGCAACCGCGCCATGGCAGCCGCTTCGATCGTCATCGCGGCCAGATCTTCGCGCTCCAGATGGTGCACGTTCTGCTTGCCGCAGGCGCGTGCCAGCGTGGTCAGCTCCATGTTCAGCGTTTTCAGGTAATTCTTCAGCCGCTTCGCACCCAGATCGGGCATCAGGCGTTGCGCCAGTTGTTCGTCCTGCGTGGTGATGCCGACCGGGCAGCGCCCGGTGTGGCAGTGGTGGCAAAAACCGGCTGCGGTACCCAGATTGGCGTAATCGTCGCAGGCGCTGTGCACCGCGCCGTCCAGCGTATAGGCGTCGTGATTGCAGCCCAGCGCATAGAGCACACCCTGGCCGATAGCGACGGCATCGGCGCCCATTGCCAGCGCTTTGGCGACGTCAGCGCCGGTACGCACACCGCCGGAGATGATGAGTTGTACCTTGCCTTTCATATCCAGATCTTCCAGCGCATCGACCGCCTGACGCAGCGCTGCCAGCGTCGGGATACCGACGTGTTCGATGAAACAGGTTTGGGTAGCTGCCGTGCCGCCCTGCATGCCGTCAACAACAATAACGTCGGCACCGGCGTGAACGGCGAGCTTGACGTCGTGGAACGTACGCGTCGCACCGACTTTGACGTAGATCGGCTTTTCCCAGTCGGTCATTTCGCGCAGTTCCTGGATCTTGATGACCAAGTCATCCGGCCCGGTCCAGTCCGGGTGGCGACAGGCGGAACGCTGGTCTATGCCTTCCGGCAGAGTACGCATCTTGGCCACGCGCGGCGAAATCTTCTGCCCCAGCAGCATGCCGCCGCCGCCCGGTTTGGCACCCTGCCCGATAACGATTTCTATCGCATCGGCACGGCGCACGTCGTCCGGATTAAAGCCGTAACGCGACGGCAGGCATTGATACACCAGCGTTTTCGACGACTGGCGTTCCTCGGCAGTCATGCCGCCGTCGCCGGTCGTGGTCGAGGTACCCAGCTCGGTCGCAGCGCGGCCCAGCGATTCCTTGACGTTGGCCGACAGCGCGCCGAAGCTCATGCCGGCGATGGTGATGGGGATTTCCAGCTCGATCGGCTTACTGGCGAAACGCGTGCCGAGTACGGTCTTGGTAACACATTTCTCGCGGTAGCCTTCCAGCGGATAGCGCGATAATGACGCGCCGAGCAGCACCAGATCGTCGAAATTCGGCACTGCGCGTTTTGCGCCCATGCCGCGAATCTCATACAGGCCGTGAGTCGCCGCATTATGGATATAGTCCATGATCTTGCGGTCGTAACCTGCGCTGGGTTCCTTGGCGATATGCTTGAGTAGATGTTCGTTGTCGTTCATTTTGCTGCTCCTGACTTAATATTCCTGATTGGCGTCGGCATTCCAGTGATACAAACTTTTGGCGGAAGCGACGCGCTTGAATTCATGCGGATCGTAACTGAACCCGGCAGCGGCCAGCAGCTCGCCGACTGCCTGATAATCGCTCTCGGCCATATCCTCGATGCGGGCATCGGCGCCCAGCGACTTGATGTTGCCGCGCACATAGATCACCGCCTCGTATAGCGAATCGCCCAGCGCATCGCCAGCGTTGCCGCAGATCACCATACGCCCGGCCTGCGCCATGAAGCCGGAAAAACTGCCGACCGAACCGCCGACCACGATATCGCCGCCCTTCAACGAAATACCGCAGCGCAGCGAGGTATCGCCGTCCACCACCAGCAGTCCGCCATGTGCGGAAGCACCGGCGGATACCGAGGCAAAGCCCTTGACGTGCACCTTGCCCGACATCATGTTCTCCGCCACACCGGTACCGGCATTGCCCTGAATCGTGACCTCACCGTGCTTGAGCATACCGGCGGCGTAGTACCCGGCGTGCCCTGCTATCTCGACTGCGACCGGCGCATCCAGGCCGACGGCGATGTTGTGCGCGCCATCCGGATGCAGCACGGTGACATGCCTGATTCCCTGCGTTACGGCTTCCTTGTGCAGAAAACGGTTAAGATCGCGTAACGGCGTTGCCGCCAGATCGAAGCTCAGGCTGTCCATACGTACATCTCCTCCGGATTGGGTTCATAAATGTGAGCGTTTTTCACATCCGGCAAATGCGCCAGCGAGCGGAACTCGGAAGCAATCGCCACATAGTCGTCGGTTTCGGCAACCACGGCCGGTTTGCACGCGAATGGATCGCGCACCAGCGCCAGCTTGTTTTCAGTACCGATGAGGAAGGTGTAGAAACCGTCCAGCTCCTCAAAACCTTTCTGGATGGCCGTTTCCAGCAGATCGCCCTCGCGCATGCGCCACTCCAGAAAGCGGCAGGCGGCTTCGGTGTCGTTATCGGTTTCGAAGTGTATGCCTTCCGTTTCCAGCTTGCGCCGCAAGCCGTACGGATTTGATAGCGAACCGTTATGCACCAGACAGAAATCCTCGCCGGCCGTGAACGGATGCGCACGATCCGGGGTTACTGCCGATTCGGTTGCCATGCGCGTATGCCCTACCGCGTGGCTGCCCTGCAAACTGGCAAAATCGTAACGCTGCGCCACTTCACCGGGCGTGCCGATATCCTTGTACAAGTCGATGGCGCGGCCGCAAGACAGCACATGCAGCGCAGGGAAATTCTCCTTAATCCACTGCCGTACAGCTTCCGGCGCCAGCTCGGTGACCAGCACGGCATGGTTGCCGTGGCCTTCGCACTGTGCAGGCACACGCAGGTGCACAAATAACTGTTGCGCCAGCCCTTCCCAGTCAAAGCTGGCTGTACCGGCATACAGGCTGTATTTATGACCGCTGGCCAACGGCGCACTGAACACGGCCAGACCGGCAGAATCCGGGCCGCGCTCGGTCATGCCTACCATCATCGGCACCAGCATTTCGCCAAGCCGCGCGCGTAACGCCGGCGTCTTGACGAGTAAACCTACAATTCCACACATATCATTTCTCCTTGTTGCCTAAAGCAAAGGCTTCATTTCTGTCCACGAAATACACGAAAAGCACAAAATTTAAAAACCTGAGTCACCCTGTAAAAATGCAACTTTGTGCATTGATCTTTTTCGCGTTTTTCGTGCCTTTAGTGGACCATTCGCCTTTTCCATAATCAAAAAAACTCAAGATAGCTGTTAATTTCCCATTCGGATACATGGCGCATGTACTCTATCCATTCCATGCGTTTCAGCTTGATGAATTCCTGCGCCACAGGTCCCAGCGCATTGCAGACGATCTCGTCCTCCGCCAGCGCGTTCACCGCCTCATGCAGGCTTTGCGGCAGCACGCCTATGCCTTTTGCCGTCAACTCATCGGCGCTCAGGTCGTAAAGGTTGATATTCTGCGGATCGCCCGGATCGAGTTCGCGTTCTATGCCGTCCAGACCGGCAGCGATGATGGCGGCAGCAGCCAGATACGGGTTCGCCGATCCGTCGGGCAGGCGCAGCTCGATACGGTCGCCGGGGATGCGCACCATGCTGGAACGGTTATTGTCGCCGTAGCTGATATAGGCCGGCGCCCAGGTTGCACCGGTCAGCGAACGGCCTACCACCAGACGTTTATAGGAATTGACGGTCGGCGCGCATATCGCGGTAATCGCCGGGGCATGGGCAAGCAGACCGCCGAGGAAGTGATAGGCGAGTTTGGACAAACCCAATCGACGCGGATCTGCCGCATCGGCAAACAAGTTGTTCCGACCGTCGGACAGCGATATGTGCATGTGCATGCCGTTACCGGGGCGATTGGCAAACGGCTTGGGCATGAACGAGCAAATCATGCCCATTTCATTGGCGATCTCGGACGCCGCCATCTTGAACATGACGAAATTGTCTGCCGATTTCAGGCAATCGCTATACGTGTAATTGACCTCGAACTGGCCGTTGGCATCTTCATGATCGATCTGGAACACATCGATATCCACTGCCTGCAATGCCGCCACCAGCTTTTCCAGATAGGCGCTGCTGCGCGTCAGGCTCTTGTAGTCGTAACACGGCTTGGCCAGCGTATCGCTGTCGTCGAATGGGTGGATGGCGCCCTGCTCGTCGCGCTTTAACAATGAAAACTCCGGCTCCAGCCCGGTATTCATTATCCAGCCGCGTTCCTTGAGCCGGTCTATCTGCTTTAGCAACACCACGCGGGAATCGTACTCATACGGCTGCTTGTTGACGTGGCCGTTACAGACGATGCGGGCGAAACCCGGCTGCCAGGGTACCAGCGACAGCGTGCCGATATCGCCGACCGCCATGTAATCCGGGCCGTGCGGCGCGATGCCCAGCCCCCAGATCGCAAAACCGGCAAAACCGGCGCCCTGCTTGAGAATATCCTCGAAATGATTCACCGGCACCGCTTTGGTTTTGGCCGCGCCGTGGATATCGACGAATTGTGCCAATACGAATTTGATCTGGTGGGTTTCGAGGAAAGCCTTTGCCTCTGTCAAGTTCATTGCGATTTCCCTTCAAGTATCAAGTAATTCAAACCAACCGCGCCGCCGTCCAGCTCATGAGCAATGTCCAGCAGCGTGTGCCATAAATATTCGCCGTAAGTACCGTCGCACCAGATCCGGGAATGCACCCCATCCGCTGTTGCCACCGGCAATACGGTGACCGCTACGCCGACCATGGTGGTCAGCACCAGCGGCTGCGTTGCCGCATCCAGCGCCATGAAATTGAAACTGCAGGTTTGCCGCAGCAGACGCTGCACAGCCGTACCCGTCAACATCAGCGCAGCATCCTGATGCAATACCGGATACACACCGTACGGCCGCTCTACGGCAAGCAGGCTTTGCACGCGCCGCGCTGTGGTGCCGTTCGGCTCGTCTTCCAGCATGAATTCGGTTCTGCCCAGACGCGCGATCAACCCGCCTTCAGCCAGTTCCGCCCAGCTGTTTACGGCCGGAATGACTATCCCCTGCGCTTCCAGCCAGGCTATGCTGCCCGGGCCTTTCAGGCCATGCCGCCACAGGCCGGAGAGATCGGCAATACCCAGTGTCGCCATGCGCTGGCCGTCACCGTGATCGAACTGCAACGCAACCGGCATATCATTGATGGCACCCCATTCCGGCTGCAATGCAGCAGCCACATCGTGGAGCGGACTTTTGCGTATTAAACTCATGCTGCGACCTCCTGCGCCGGATAGTGCTGGCGGCTATGTTTTGGGTCGTAAAATGGCGTCGGCTGTATGCGCGCATTGACCATGCTGCCATCGCTTAAACGTATCGCAATCGCGCCGTTCTCCACCGCCAGATCGGGACGCACGAACGCCAGCCCGATATGACGCTGCAGACTCGGGCTCCAGGCAATGCTGGTAATACGCCCGGCGATATCGCCCTGCTCGATAATCAGATGACATTCCTGCGGTACCGTACCGCTGTAGCCTGCGGCGAGCACGAAGCCCGTCAATTTTTGCTGCAACGGTTGCTGCGCGACGATTTGCAGGCTGCGCTGTCCGATGAAGAACGGCTTGTCCATCTTCAGCGCCCAGTTAAGCCCTGCTTGCAGCGGCGTGGTCAGTCCGTCCGTATCCTGACCGATGATGATGTGGCCTTTTTCCAGACGCAACAGCCGCTGCGCTTCCACCCCGAACGCACGGATACCGTGCGCCTGACCGCTTTGCCACAAGGCTTGCCACAGCGCATCGGCATACGTAGCGGGGACGTGGATCTCGTAACCCAGTTCGCCGACAAAGCCGACCCGCATCAGCCGCGCCGGAATACCGGCCACCTCCGTTTCGCGGATCGCCATATACGGAAATTCGGTCAATGCCAGATTCAGCTCTGTCAGCGGCGCCAGCACCTCGGCTGCTTTGGGGCCGGCCAGATTCACTGCAGCCATCGCACCGGTCAGGTTCACCAGCCCGCAATCGAGTTGCCACAAGGTATTGAGCCGGGTCAGTTCGCGATAGATAGGTGCCGCGCCGGAAGTGGTCGTGGTGAAATAAAAATGCTGCTCGCCCAGCCGTCCGACCACACCGTCGTCGATGATCACGCCGGATTCGTCGCACATCACCGCATAGCGGGTCATGCCGATTTTGAGATTGGCGTAGCGGCTGATATAAACCCGCTCCAGAAACTCTGCCGCATCCGGACCGTAAATTTCTATCTTGCCCAGCGTGCCGACATCAATGATGCCGATCTGATGCCGCACCGCAGCCACTTCGCCGCGTATGCAATCGGTACGCGACTGGCCGGGCTGCGCGTAATACTCGGGGCGCTGCCAGATGCCGGCAGGCATGAATACCGCACCGAGCTGCTGATGTCGATGGTGCAATGGCGTCAGGCGCTCCGGCGAAAAACCGCGACCGGCAAGATGCGATAACGGCACCGGGTGGAAAAACGGCCGCGCCGTCGTGGTGCCGACCTGACCCGGCGATTTATGCGTCAAGCGCGCCAGTATGCGCAACGCGTTCATGTTCGAATGCTTGCCTTGCGACGGGCCCATGCCAACCGTGGTGTAACGCTTTAATAACTCAATATTATCAAAGCCTTCCTGCACGGCGTTCTCAAAGTCCTTGAGCTGCAGATCCTCATCGAAGTCAACGAAGTTTTTACCCTTGGGATGCGCCACCACAGGCCAGGCATGCGACGGCGATTCGGTTTCGGCCGCTATTTGCGGAAGTGTCGTTGCGCTTTCATAACCGACGTATGCCGCCGCATCGCGCCCGGCGCGTTCGCCGTCGCTGTACTTTTGCGTGATGTCGTATATGCCGTTCACCCGGCCGCAGGCGAATACACCGTCTGGCAGCTGCGCCGGGATAAATTGCTGCACGGCGTCGCTGAACTGCATTTGCGTACCGGCCTGATACAGCAGATTGGCAGTCGGTGCCCAGCCCACGCTCATGACGATGCCGTCGCAAGGAATACGCAATGTCGATGCCGCGTCTGCGTTACCCTCTGCATCGAACGGTGCGATGATGGCCGCTGCCACGCCGTTGCCGTCGGCAGAGGCCTCCGCCTCCAGCACGCAATGCGCATGGAATATATTGATCCCGCATGCCTGTACCGCGTCGGCAAGCCGCGACGGCGCCTGCTTGCCGCGCAAATCGACCAGTGCCGCGACCTTAATGCCGTTTACGGCCAGATCCAGCGCAGCGCGATAGCCGTCGGCATTGGCGGCCAGCACCACTGCATTCTGCATCGGCTGTACGGCATAACGATAAATCAGACGCTGCGCCGCAGATGCCAGCATCACGCCGGGCAAGTCGTTATTGTGAAACACCGCCGGCTGCTCAAAAGCGCCGGTCGCCGCGACTACGCTTTTCGCGCGCATCTTGGTCATCTTCTGCTCGTCGACCAGCGGCACCCAGTGATCGGCATAATAGCCGGCCGCAGTGGTACTGGTAAGCAAACGGATGCGCGGATGCCTGACCACCGAATTCAGTAACTCGTTAACGCGCTGGTAACGCTCAGCCTTGCCGCCGCGCTGATAGGCGGCTGAGCCGCCGGCACGGGCATTTTCATCGACGATCACCACTTCGGCGCCCGCATCGGCAGCCGCCAGCGCCGCGCTCAGGCCGGACGGCCCGGCACCGATCACCAGCACATCGCAAAAATCGTAATCCTTGGGCGTACGCAGGTGCGGCGTATCGAAATCCAGCTTGCCCAGCCCGGTCAGGCGACGGAACAGCCGCTCCCACAGCGGAAACAGCGCCTTGGTATGAAAAGCCTTGTAGTAAAAACCGACCGGCAGAAATTTCGCCAGATGATTCAGCCAGCGTCCGCTATCGCGTTGCAAATTGCCGAAGGTATTCACCGCCCGCCATTGCTGCCCTGCAGCCAGCGGCTCGACATCGGCACGCACGTTCAGACGCTGCCCGGCCTGCATCAGCGCATTGATATCGTGATTGGCCAGCGACAGGATGCCGCGCGGCCGGTGGTATTTGAAACTGCGCCCGAGCAGACGCACGTCGGCAGCCCATAACGCGCTGCTGATGACATCCCCGCGATAACCGCGATAGGCATGACCCTCAAAACTGAATTCGACCTCGCTACTACGGTCTATCCATTCGCCGGGTATCGCTTTTAGTCTCACTTGGCACCGCCTTGGTAACGAATTTCGTCGAAAAGAAAACTGCGGACAACCCGGTCGCGCGCCGTATCGCGCTCGACAATAAACCAGGTGGTCGACGATGCATGGCACCACCACTCCAGTTTGATGCCGGGGGCGCCGTTGCGGTTAAACACATAATCGGCCCATGCCTCGTCGCTCACCACTTGCGGATCGGGCATGGCGCGATATTCGCCGCCATAGATAAACTCGCTGATGGGTCGGGTACCGTTAATCGGGCAGGTCAGAATTTTCATAATTAATGTCCTACAGATGCAGCGCCCTTCTCGCCCGTGAGCGCATAGCGCGCGAAACGGGACAGAGAAAAGCCCTCGATCAATTCGTGATTGCGGTCGTTGGCGAGGGTATAGGCCATGGTTTTGCCGGATATCGGCGTAGCCTTGAAACCCCAGGTGCCCCAGCCCGCGTCCAGATAAAAACCTTCCACCGGCGTTTTGCCCATGATGGGCGCAAAATCCGGCGTCATATCAGCCATACCCGCCCATTGCCGCACCACTTTGACATGCGACAGGAACGGGAACATATCGAGCATGTGCGCCGACAAGCCTTCGACGAAATCCAGCGTTGAGCGCGTGGAATGCAGCTCATAAGGATCGAGCGATGCGCCCATCACCAGCTCGCCGCGCGCGCTCTGACTGACGTAGATATGCAGGCTGCCCGACACTAATATCGGGTCCAGCCAGGGTTTCATCGGTTCGCTGACCATGGCTTGCAACGGATGGATATAGATCGGCGTGCGCAACCCGACCATATCGGTAATGCGCGGCGTCGAGCCTGCTACCGCACACAATACTTTAGGCGTTGAAATATAACCCTTGTCGGTATGCACGCCGCAGACTTTGCCGCCCTGCACGTCTATCCCCATGACCTGGGTCTGCTGGTGGATTTCCACACCGCGCATGCTGGCGCCGCGGCCATAGCCCCAGGCCACCGCATCGTGACGGGCAACTGCACCCGGCGCGTGATACAGCGCGCCTAAAATGGGAGAATGCCCGCCGCAGCTGAGATCGATTTGCGGGCTGGCTCTACGTATTTCCTCCGGCCCGACCACTTCGGAATCAATGCCGTAATGTTTGTTCACCTCAGCCCGCCAGCGCATGGTGCGCATGGCCGCATCGGTGTGCGCCAGCGTGTAATGGCCGCGCGTCGAATAAAACAGATTGAGGTCGAAATCCTGCGACAGATCCTTCCATAGATCGAGCGAGGCATCGTAGAACTTGACGCCTTCCGGGGTCAGATAATTGGAACGGATGATGGTGGTATTGCGGCCGGTATTGCCGCCGCCGATGTAGCCTTTCTCCAGCACAGCAATATTGGTCATGCCGTGATCGCGGGCCAGATAATACGCCGCCGCCAGGCCGTGCCCGCCACCGCCGATAATCACCGCGTCATAGCTGGTCTTGAGCTTGTCGGGTTGCGCGAACATCCGCGGTTCGGGATGTTTTTTCGACAATGCAAAACGTAACAGTCGCCAGGGCATTATTATTCCTTCACCTAAAAATTACGGTCTTGTTGCCATGCACCAGCGCACGATCTTCCAGGTGATAACGCAAACCGCGTGCCAGCACGGCCTTCTCGATATCCTTGCCGTAGCGCACCAGATCCTCGACCTGATCGGAATGATTGATACGGATCACATCCTGTTCGATGATCTGCCCCTGATCGAGATCCTCGGTCACATAATGGCAGGTCGCGCCTATCAGTTTCACGCCGCGCTCGAACGCCTGATGATAAGGCTTGGCGCCGATGAAGCTGGGCAGGAACGAATGGTGAATATTGAGGATGCGCCCCGCATAACGCTGACACAGCGCCGGGTTGAGTATCTGCATGTAGCGCGCCAGCACCATCACGTCGCCGCGCGCTTCGTCGAACAACCGCGCTACTTCGGCGTAGTCTGCATCCTTGGTCGCAGCCGTCACCGGCACATAGTGGAACGGTATGCCATGCCATTCGACAAAGCCGCGCAAGGTTTCGTGGTTGGAAATCACGCACGGGATCTCGACATCCAGATCCTTGCTCTGCCAGCGCGACAATATGTCGTACAAGCAATGCTCCTGTTTGGATACCAGCAGCACCACGCGCTTTTTGACCGCGGAATCGGTGATCTGCCATTGCATGTCGAATTGCTCGGCAATGGGCGCAAACAGCGTTCGGAATTGAACGATATCAAACGGCAGCGAGTCTGCCAGTATCTCCTGGCGCATGAAGAAACGCCGGGTAACAGCATCGGCATGATGACTGGCTTCGACTATCCAGCCGTTATTGGCTGCAATAAAGCTGCTGACAGCAGCAACTATGCCCGTACGATCCGGGCAGGACAGGCTTAACGTATAGCGTCGTGCATTTGGCATGATGAAATGTTGCAACCCCAAAAGATTCATAACATGAAACATTAGTGAATATTGTGCACGCACGATTCACACAAGTCAACAATAATTCATCATGATTTACGAATATGCGATAATTGCCTCAACTCACCATAAAGACTGGATGCCGCCATGGAAAAAAGGGAAGAAAGCAGTGATGATCACGAACTGGAACGCTATCTGGGTAACGCCATCCGCGAGCTGCGGCAAAAACACGGCCTGACCATCGCCGATGTCGCCGAACGCGCCGGCATCAGCCGCGGCATGTTATCCAAAATCGAGAACAGCCAAACCGCAACCAGCCTAGACACATTATCCAAACTGGCGCAGGCGCTGGGCATATCGCTATCTACGCTGTTCAAGGGCTACAACATCCCCGAAGGCGGCGCCCAGCACGTCAAGAACGACAAAGGCATGCAGGTCGTACGGCGCGGCACCAAGCACGGCCATACCTACCAGTTGCTGGCTTACGATCAGGGCCCGACCAAACTGTTCGAGCCGTTCCTGATTTCCATGGACGACGCTTCGGAAGTCTTCCCCACCTTCGAGCATCCCGGCACCGAGTTCATCTACATGCTGCAAGGCAAAATCGAATACCGCCACGGCCAGCAAACCTATGTGCTGGAGCCGGGCGACTCGCTGACCTTCCGCGGCGAAGTCCCGCACGGCCCGGAACAACTGATGGAGCTGCCGATCCGCTTCCTCTCCATCACCATCTACCCTACCCCGCAGATAGACTACAGATGACCGCATACACAATCCAGAGCGCCTGCCGCGAAGACATATCCGCACTGATCGTACTGCTCGATGCGCTATTCACCATCGAGCAGGATTTCACCCCCGATCACACTGCACAACAAAAAGGGCTGGAACTGCTGTTGCAGCAACCCGATATGGCCTACATTGCCGTGGCAAAAAACGCTGACGGAAAAGTGATCGGCATGGCCAGCGCGCAACTGGTTGTATCGACCGCAGAAGGCGCGTATTCGGCATGGATAGAAGATGTAGTGGTAGCTGCCGATTATCGCCAGCACGGCATAGGCTCAGCGCTGCTGGCCAGCGTAATGGACTGGGCGACAAGCAAGGGCGCTACCCGCGCGCAACTGCTCGCCGATATGGATAACACCCCGGCGTTGGATTTTTATCAGCGTGTTGGGTGGAAAATGACACGCATGGTTCTACATCGGCGCAGTTTAATTAAACGATAACTCGCTGGCCTGATTAGTGATTTTCATCTGAGTCGTGATGATCATCATCATGACCTTTATTTTGATCATGATGGTCATCATGATGACCCTGATCATTCCGATAGCCGTCATCATGGTCTCTGTACGGGGCAACATAGCAACCACTCAAACTGATCGTCACAATACCTAAAAGCAACCATAGTTTTTTCATGATATTTCCTCGGGAAGCGTAATGCGGGTTCACGATTCAAGCAGTGTCCATTGCTGAAAAACAGCTGCCTGGGCGTCTCGGAAACTAGATGGAATTCACCTTATCAGTGATAATTTCCTGCACATCACCAACTGTCTTTTGCAATTTGCCAGAAACTTGCTTATCCAGCCCTTTGATTTGCTGATCTTCATTACCAACTAACTTGCCTGCTTTTTCCTGCACTTTTCCAACGATGTCTTTAGTGGTGCCCTGCATTTGATTTTTGTTCATGGTGACTCTCCTTAAAGATGCAAGATTGCGCCTGTCACCAAATCAAGTCTGTACGGAAGCGAACATAATTCTGAAAATGTCAGCCTGATATGAATAACGTACCTGCTCCGAGTTTTTATCGGCATAGAAGCTGGCGAAGGTGAAACAGACCAACTAAACGGGAAGCAAAATATCGCGTTTTATCCGCTGCACATATTGCTTTTCCGGGCAGATGCTGCAATGCTTGATGCTAATGAGCGCGTACCTGATCGAGTAGTTCTGGAAGGCTGGAAAACAGGTGTGTTTGTATTTTCCAATATGGGTGCCTATTAATTTGATCAGCGCAAAACAAGATGCATAATCACGTTTACGAAGTTCGATTATATTATTGATAATAATTTATTTTTAAAGTACAACAGATGTAATTTAGCTGAAAAATTTATGGGGAGCTGCTGTGTTATACACCGATTTGTTAAATAAAATAGGCACCGATTTCGGTGCCTATTAAACGTTGAACACAAGATGGCAGCTACCATTTGGCAACCTGAAATAATACACTCTTTATTGTGGCTATATAAAGGGTTGCCAAATATGGTATGGTGCAAAGCGTTGCACGTACCGGTGTATAACGCGAGCGTTAATGCACACGGTCGATGCAACGCTTTGGATAATATTTGCCGAGCCCCAATTTTTTCTATGGACGCTATTATCAGCACGAATCCGAGTATGCCGCTGCATCTGATGTCCAACAGTTCGTTCAAGCACACTCGCCGCCTTAAAGCATCAAGGTGCTTAACTCATATACGTTGGGCGTCTAAACGCCATTCCTTTGGCAATGTAGGAAGATGAAAACAATCCACGACTTGGTGAAGGACTGGGGCGGCTTTGAAAAACTGGTGGCCGCGCTGCATGAAACCGGAGACGTAACGGTCGAACACAATGCGCATCTTGTCGGAAGGTCTGGCGCACCTCGACAAATTGATGTTCTACTGCGGCATAGACAAGGGCTTTATGAGCATCTTGTCGTCGTTGAGTGCAAGTATTGGAATACTGCCGTCGAACGCCTGCATGTTGATGCGCTAGCAACAACAGTCAAAGAGGTAGGTGCTGCAAAGGGCGTAATTTTCTCGACAAAGGGGTTTCAGTCAGGGGCTGTAACCCAAGCAGCTCACGACAACATTGAGCTATTTACGGTTCGGGAACTTACTGATGAGGAATGGGGCCTACCAGGAAAAGTCGTTGACCTTTTTCTTCAGGTCAACGCCGTTTCGGTTGGCAACCCGCAACTTCTCGGAACATTCAACTTCTCGGGCTTTGAGCCACGCAATCCAAGCCTGAACATCGCCATCGGCAACTCCGATTCGGACTCGCGTACGCCAATGCTCAAAGAGGGCGAGACTGAAAAGACACTGGAAGAATATCTATCTCGTATAGCTCGGGAGTCAGCGGCTAAGTTCTACCCGTCCCGGCCTGTTGCCTTCCGTAACGGTGGTTACGACGGAAAATTGCTGCTTAGAGGAAAGGTGAACGTAGCTCCCAAAGCGCCAATACGCCTTGACGTAAATGGCGGAATCATAATGGTTCCAAGAATTGAATTCGACGTTGGTCTCCTAATCAGTCAATCGCGAATAGTAATCGACAGATCTAACAACTACTTCTTCGCCCTTGCGGTGGAGGACTGTGTTCGTGATAAAGCCGCGTACGCCACGAAAAAGTCTAGCGAGGCCGTGACTGTAATAGAACCGATCACCACTCCAGATTCCATAAATTCAGACGATGTCGTTAAGAACGGCTCTCTCATTTCTGTCTGGGTAAAAGGTTTTGAATCATTCGACCAGTTTGCCGGGTTGCCTTATGGTCAATTGGTCGAGGCGTGAATCGTGCACAACCTGCCGAGACGCCCAACCCATCATTCCACCGGACCTGCGCGAAAAGCCGCGCAGGCCGGTGAATTCAGACGTTAGGGCTCGCCATGTATCTGCTGTACTGCGATGAAAGCAACCTTGAAGAGACGGACAACGACTTCTTCGTGTATGGCGGCTTGGTGGTTGATGGACAAGCAGCCCAATCGTTGTCATTGGCAATAGACTCTATCCGCAAGTCCGCTAAGGTTCCATTGGACTTCATTCTGAAATTCAACCCTGGCCCAGCACATCTCAGTCACAAAGACTTCATTGCATTAAAACAGGCTGTAATGGAGGCGGCGATTGCTCATGGCTGTGTGTTTCTGACGTCGATGATTTTGCATAATGTCGCGACGAACCCCGCCGAGGCTCGTCGTAACGAAATCAACCGAATTTGCTACCACTACGACTGTTACCTGAATCGCCCTGAATCTCATGGTCTTGTCTTAATCGATCGCTTCGAAGATAAACAGATAGATGGCCACTTGCGCGAAAAGCTTTCGATTGGTGTTATAGGGCTTCCTTATTCAAAAGAACATCGCCTTGAACGCATCGTAGGTTACCACTATGCCGCTATTGGCCAATCTCACTTCAGTAGCGTCATTGATATTGTATTGGGCTCCTTCCGATTTGCAGTCAACGCCTTCACGCGCCATGACGACGCAAAGCTCGATACGGCGAAACGCCTACTGGAAATATTGTCTCCGCTTTTTTTTCGAGAATCCTCAGATGGGAAAGTATCCGAAATTAGTCTTTTCTTTAGCCCCAAAATTATCAAGTCAGATAAATATCGCCAACAGTACTCTGATTTAGCTTCATTTCTGTCAGAGCACGGCATAGTCGCGGCGCAGAAAATAACTAATGAGCGAATGTACTAACAACGCCCTAACCAAGCATTCCAGCGGACCAACAAAAGCTACGCTTTTGTCGTCCGCTGAATTTATACGTTATGCATATTTCCCAAGAAACTGATTGCTGCTATGCCACAAAGAATCTACTTCGACGAATCTGGATTTACCGGAAATAATCTCCTTCATCCCCATCAAAAGTATTTCGCCTACGGATCGGTGGCAACAGACGACATTGAGGCGCAAGAGTTCGTAACCGCGTTAATCAAGAAATACGGAATACAGGGTGGAGAACTCAAGGGAAGTAGACTTGTTCAATTCAATAAAGGCCGGAAGGCAGTTGACGAGATATTCACTTACTTCGAAGGCAGAATAAAACTCTCAGTATCTGAAAAGAAATTCGCTCTTGCCTGCAAGTTTTTTGAGTACATCTTCGAACCCTGCATTTCAGACATCAACTCACTTTTTTATGGCATTGGATTTCATAAATTCATAGCCAACATGCTGTATGTCGAGTTCGTGGCGCGCGGAGCTGGTGCCGAACAGATTTTCGCGGACTTCGAAAATCTCATGCGAAGCCGAAATACCGATGGCCTAGACAAAATATTTTCATCATCGACACATCCAGAGAACTCTCCGATACTGATTCAGATTCGAGAGTTCGCACAACATAGAGCAGAGGACATTTGTGCCGAGTTGGCATCACTTAGTGACGAAGGAGTTGGCAAGTGGATACTCGATCTCACGGACACCGCTCTTTTCACGCTATTGGCCAACTGGGGCTTGGAGTTTGATCAGTTGACAGCAATTTGCGATCACTCGAAACCGTTACAGCATAAGCAAACCATGTTCAACGTAATGATTGATCGTAAAGATCGACAATTTAGCTCTGCTTTCGGTAAAGAGCACCCAATCACATTCAACCTGTCAGGCCCAATTCAGTTCTCCGACTCCAAGATCACCTACGGAATTCAACTTGCCGACGCAGTTTCGGCGGCAGCGGTCTATGCACTCAGCAACAGTGGTAACGAGCATGTGGAGAAATGGAAAGAACTCATACCAGCCATAGGTCACTACGGCAGCATTTTTCCTGAATTCGACACACTGAATCTCAAGGACATCTCGGCGCAACGAAACGCTGTGATTCTCATGGAGCGACATTCAAGGGCGAAAGAGGGGCGCAATTTGATCGAAGGCATGCCTGAATATCTACATTTCGTCAGCCAAAAACTTCTGACCCACCCGATATATGCATAACCCATCATTCAACGCGGACTGGCGAGGGAACCGGGGTCAGTTCTAACATTCCAACAATTTGTTAACAAAATCAAGCAGATAAAACTCGATCAATACCCCATTCCTTGAATCAAATCAATGATTATGCAGTTTCTCCTGCAACCATACCTTGATCAAGGATTGATATGGAACATCACGCGCATTTGCAGCAGCCTTGATGGAATCGAGCAGGTGCTGAGGCAAGCGTAACGAGATCGTTTTGGTTGTCGGCTTCAAATTCGGCAGTACAACACTTTGCGCTTTGGTCCAGTCAAGATACTCAGTAGAGTCGTGCGCATCCCAAAAAAGACGTTCTTCCGTCTCATTGGCAAATTTTGGAACTGCTTTAAGTAACTTGTTCATAAATTGTTCGCTCCTTTCTGTGCATATCCCTGGCCGAAATTATGCGGATACTTGTCCCTTCATGTCTTAGGGTAAAAGTCATGTGCAAAGTTCGCCCTTCGTCCGTTTTACCCAATGCATGATAGCGTGGCTCATCCTGACTATGTTTGATATCGGCTATCATCAGAAGTGGCGCATTGAAAAACACCTGTTCCGATTCAGCCATTGAAACGCCGTGCTTATCGTTCTTACGAGCGTTACCGTCGTCCCACTCAAAATAGGTAATCTTATTCAGATCAATCATGAATGTATATTATGGCAATATACAAAACAAAGCAAGATAACGAATACCTTACACTATAAAATACTGATTAATAACTATCAAAGTGACATGACATACAAGGCAGCACTTCACCGCGGCAGCCCAAACTTCTCACGCAAATTCGACGGCAGAGGTCAATGCCAGCATTCCTACAATTTGTTAATGCTGCCCCTGCACTGCACCCCGCCACGAGGCGGGTTTCTTATGTCCGTCTCTCGGCACTCACTTAACCAGGCAGATTGAATAGCGTTGCCTAATTGAATGGGGTGGGTCGCGGCGTTGTGTCGGAGGAAGGCGGTAGGATAGGGAGCTTAAAGTTGGGCTGGTCACCGGTGAGTGTCTTCAGGAAGGCGACGATCTTGGCGGTTTCCTCGGGAGTAAATTGCTTGCCCAACTGCACCCGCCCCATAGTGGTAACTGCCTCGGACAGGGTGTTGGCAGCGCCATCATGGAAATAGGGATAAGTTAACTCCACGTTACGCAAGGAAGGTACCTTGAACTTGAAGCGGTCCGCATCCTTACCAGTGACGCCCATGCGGCCTTCGGCCGGATTCGTTGTTTTGTAAGCTTCCACCAGCCCCATTTTCTGGAATGAGTTGCCGCCCACATCTGGGCCATTGTGGCAAGCGACACAGCCGCTATCCTTAAAAAGCTTGTAACCTGCCAA
Organism: Sulfuriferula sp.; assembly: GCA_031291235.1. GTDB lineage: Bacteria > Pseudomonadota > Gammaproteobacteria > Burkholderiales > Sulfuriferulaceae > Sulfuriferula. The sequence continues at coordinate 261,547 of JARLJL010000022.1, read as the reverse complement.
TTCGTAAGTAGTGATGGCTTTTTTATCGCCCTTTAGCCACTTGTCGAAGCGGGCGTTGGGTGTCACAAGGGTCTTCTCGAACTCGGCAATGGCCGTGGTAACCTTGTCGATATCGATCTTGTCCGTACCGAAAACCTGCTTGAATTCGACCTGGTATGCAGGAATGGATTCCAGCATTTCTACCACCAGGGCATGAGTGAATCCCATTTCTCCAGGGTTGGCAATGGGGCCACCAGCCTGGGCTTTCAAATCGGCTGCACGACCATCCCAGAATTGAGCCAGACTCATGCTTGAATTGAGTACTGTCGGTGCATTTATCGGGCCTTGATGCCAATGGTCGCCAATGGACGTTTTCAGGTTATCGGAACCTCCCATAGAGAGATTGTGGCAGGAGTTGCAAGAAATGAAACCCGACTTGGAAAGGCGGGGATCGAAAAAGAGCTTCTTGCCCAGTTCCACCATCGCGGGCTTTGTGATCTTTGCTGGTGTAATTGGCTGGATAGGCTCGTCGGTAGCGGCCCAAGCGGAAGAGATGCAGAGCGCCAGGAGTGTGGCGGTAATAGATCGTATTTTCATAATGCCATCCCTTAGATATAAAGAATCAGTTAAAAACATATATTGATCTCAATATATCTATGGTGATTAATATACGTCAACTGACAATAAAGTCAGGTTTGATTGACACCCCCCGCTCCATCATGCGCGATCATTCACAACATGCGGTTAGCTGAGGCAACTACCATGATCCTGACTATCGGGATTGCGCCTTGCCTTTTGCCACCCTCAGCCACGCCCAAGGGATTGCCTGCTCACTGCCATTTCTGCTATAGTTTTCCCATGAAATTCGCGACCAAAACACGTTTGGCCATTATTACCACCATTTCAAGCATGGTGGGTTAGCGCGCTTAATTGTTCACTGCACCCGCCACGAGGCGGGTTTTTTTATGTCCGTCTCCTGGCACTCACTTAACCGGGGAAATAGACATGAAACACCAACTGATCCAACAAGCTATCAAGGCTGCCGATGAAGCAATCACCAGTGAGGACTTCGACGCATTGATGGCGTTCTATGCAGACGATGCAACTCTTGACATCAAGCCGGGGCTGATCGCAAACGGCAAGGAACAAATCCGCAAGGCTTTTATCGCCATTGCTGAGTATTTCGGCCATAAGCTTGTGGTAGAGCAAGGGGAAATGCAGATTATTCAGGGTGCCGACACAGCGCTGGTGATCATGGAAACCATCCTGACTGTAAATGATCAGGCCGGCGTGCCGGCGCGTATCACGCGGCGTGCCACTTATGTATTTCGCGAAGTGCCCGACGGAAAATGGCTTTGCGTCATCGACAATTCCTATGGCACCGACATACTTGCGGGACAGCGGGAGGAGGTTCTAACTGCTAAGATCGAATAACGACATCGAGCGCTGACCTGCAAATTCAAACAAATTCCTTCTGCAAGTACTGGATGATTTCGGCAGATTCATACATCCACTGCACACCGCCTTTTTCATCCGTAATTTTCAAGCAAGGCACTTTAACCTGACCGCCACCCTGTAATAGTGCTTCGCGGTTTTGCAGGTGGTTTTGTGTATCCAGCAGAGAGACATTCAGCGACAGGCGGCCAAGCTCACGCCGGACCTTGATGCAGAATGGGCAGGTTTTGAATTGGTAGAGCGCCAGATTTTGGCATTTTTGGTCAACAAGTTGCTGCGCCTGTGGCGAACGAACGATGCCTTTGGGCGTGGTCGCTTTTTCCCACAGCAGCATGAACGGAGTCAGCACGATGCGGAGCGTTTTGAAGAATATTTTAAACAACGATTTCATTTGAAATTCTCACGATATTGATTTGTTGAAGACGGGAAACGGTATTAGCGTATAGGCTGGCTTCGCTAATCCGGACGGCAATTTGCAGGTTTGGATTTGGCCTCACCCGCGTTCCTATCCATTTACCGTTACCGATGAGTGACCGTGACGATAACCATGTCTGGGGCTGATGGATTAGCCAGTTTATCAATGTTTGCTTGCAACTAACTAACAGACTGCCATCCAATGCTGTTCAGGGGACAGCCGCGCTAATTTTTCCGCGCTTGCCCAAACTTCTCCCGCAACGCTTGCAACACATCAGCCTCGCCCCGCACCCTGAAATAAGCGCCCTCTTCGTCCGCCCGCTCTGCCAGCACCTTGCAGTTCGCATAGACTTCGCTGCGCAGTTGCTGTGCCGACCAGGGCAGGAACAACTCTGCCTCGACCAGATCGCGCTGGAAAAACTCGACGATGGCCTTGTGCAGTTTCGCCACATCGTCGGGGCGGCGCGCGCTCATCACGATGCAGCCGGGGTATTTTGCCTTGAGCGCAGCCTCGCACTCGGCTTGCGCTGCGGTATCGCCGACGTGGTCGATCTTGTTGAAAATGCGGATGCGCGGGATGTCCTGCGCGCCGATTTCTGCCAGCACATCATTAGTGACCTCGAGCTGGCGTTCGAATCCGGGATCGCTGGCGTCGATGACGTGCAGCAGCAACGAAGCATCCAGCGCTTCGTCCAGCGTCGATTTGAATGACGCGACCAAGCCGTGCGGCAGATTCTTGATGAATCCGACCGTGTCGCTGACCAGTACGCGCGGCACGCTTTCGGGATAGAGCGCGCGCACGGTGGTGTCGAGGGTGGCAAACAGCTTGTTGGCAACCAGCACTTCGCTGCCGGTGAGCGCGCGCATCAGCGTGGATTTGCCGGCGTTGGTGTAGCCGACCAGCGCGACCGATGCCTGGCTGCGGCGCTCTTGCCGCCGGGCGCGCTGTATCTTGCGGTCGGCATCCATGGCGATGATATCCAGCTGCAGTTCGGCAATCCGGTCGCGGATTTTTCGCCGGTCCAGCTCGGTATGCGATTCGCCGGCACCGCGACCGCCGGTACCGCTACGTTGCCGACCTTGCGGCCCGGCGAGTTTTGCCATTTCGCGCAGCCGCGGTGCCATGTAGCCGAGGCGCGCAATTTCCACCTGCGCCCGCGCAGCAGGCGAACGCGCGTTGCGATGAAAAATCTCCAGAATCACCATGGTGCGATCCATCACCGCGCAGCCGACTTCCTTTTCCAGATTGCGCGCCTGCGAAGGCGAAATCTCGTGATCGACCAGCACGGCCTCGATGCGGTCGGCCTCGGCGACATCCGCCTGCGGGCTCCCGACCAGTGCAAAATCGCTGTTGACGTATTGGTGTATTTCCTCGCGCTTGCCGACACCCAGATAGGCCGTGGTGTCGAAGCTGGTGCGCTTTTGCGTAAAGGTATGCACGACCTCATAGCCCAGCGTTTTAGCCAGCTCGCGCAGCTCGGCCAGCGACGCGTCGAACTCCATGTCGGTCACGTTGGGCAATTGCACGGCCGCTACGACGGCGCGGATGGGTTGTTCCTGGGCTTCTTTTCGCATGCGCGGAAATGTCTCTTCGGTAAATAAAGTCGGATGGCGATTATCGTCGATAAAGGCGCGCAGGAGAAGCAAACATTGATTCCGGCCCGGCGCCGCCTCGCCGGAGAGTTGAGCAAGCCCGCCAAATCGGCTATTGTAGACAAAACTGACAATGCGATGTCTGCATAGAGGAGACTGTCATGGTGGTCATTAATCGAAACCGAAAAACCGCGCTTGCCGTGCGCCGCACCAGTTGCGCCGTGCTGATGATCGTCATGCGCTCCGGCAAGCTGACTACATCGTATGTCAAACACCAGGAATTCCAAAACGAATGGCATGAAATCGACGACTCGCTGGATCATGCGCTTTCCATCTTCGCCGAACATGCCGAAAAGAACGGCGCTACCCTATCTGCGCAAAATGCGCTGAAAAAACTCGCAAAAGAGCAGGAAACGGCTTCGCTGCGGCTGTTCTAGCGCATGCTGCACTTCCTGCTGCCCGACTTGCACACACTGCTGCAGGCCTTGCTGTATCTGATTCCATCCGCCATCATCTGGCTGTTGCTAACCGGGCTATCCGGGCGCACAGCGCTTTATTCGATATTGTCGCTGCCCGGCACCTTCCTGCATGAACTGTTGCACCTCACTGCCGGCATCGTCACCAACGCGCAGCCGGTATCGTTCAGCCTGCTGCCGAAACGGGATCGGCGCGGCAAGCTGATTCTGGGCAGCGCAAGCTTCGCCAATATACGCTGGTATAACGCCTTGCCGACCTCACTGGCACCCTTGCTGGGTATCTATATAACGCTGCTGGCAGCGGCGTACCGGGTCGATGGCGGCTACGCATTCAAACCCGCAGATATCATCATCTGGTGTCTGCTGGCGCCGCAATTCACCAGCATGTGGCCGTCATCGACCGACTGGAAAATATCGTTCAAATCCTGGCCGCTCTATCTGTTCGGCGCTGTCCTGCTGATGTACGAATTTGACCCTCGCCTCCTCGCGCCTATCGTCTGAACGCACCTCGCCGTCAGCCTTCAGACAGAAACAATATCATTGATTTTTATATAAAAAACAACATCTTCCGCATCTCTTGCAACGCATGCGGAACTTCTGCAAAAAACAGCCTTCTGTAGGGGATATTGCACACTACGGAAGGATACGCGATGAATGTCGGCATAGCTCCCCATACCAGCCCTGCTTATCTTGCGCTCAATAGCCTGCGCACCTACCTCAACGACCAGATACTGGGTCAGGAAAATCTGGTGGAACGATTGCTGATAGGCTTGCTTGCCGACGGACATCTGCTGGTGGAAGGCCCTCCGGGACTGGCCAAAACCCGTGCCGTCAAGGCGCTGGCGCAGGGCATCATGGCGGATTTCCGGCGCTTGCAGTTCACGCCCGACATGCTGCCCGCCGACCTTACCGGCTCGGACATCTACCGGCCTGAAACAGGCGGCTTTCATTTCCAGCGAGGGCCGCTGTTTCACAACCTGATACTGGCCGACGAAATCAATCGCGCCCCGGCCAAGGTGCAATCCGCCCTGCTCGAAGCCATGGGCGAGCATCAGATCAGCGTCGGTTCCGCCACCTACCCGCTGCCCGACCTGTTCCTGGTCATGGCAACCCAGAATCCCATAGAACACGAAGGCACTTATCCGCTGCCGGAAGCCCAGCTCGATCGTTTCATGCTGCACACCCTGGTGGATTACCCGGATCGCGCCACCACGCTGCGCATCATGGCGCTATCGCGGCGCGAAACGAAAAATGCGCGAGAACTGCCGCTACCCGCCACGCCGCTGACGCAGGATGTTATTTTCGCAGCGCGGCGCGAGGTGCTCGACCTGGCTCTGGCCGATTCGGTCGCAGAATATATCGCCGCGCTGGTTGAAGCCACGCGCATACCGGAAAAATACAGCCCGAAACTGGCTGAGTGGCTGCGCTGGGGTGCCAGCCCGCGTGCAGCCATCGCCATGGAGCGCGGCGCACGCGCCTTGGCCTGGCTGGACGGCCGCGATTACGTCAGCCCGGAGGATGTACAGGCCATCGCGCCCGATGCCCTGCGCCACCGCCTGCTGCTCGACTACACGGCGCAGGCGCGCGGCATCACCTCGCAGGATTGCGTCGTCGAACTGCTGCGTCAGGTACCGGCGCCATGATATTGCCCGACCTCACCGAGCTGGTCGCCTTGCGCGGCGCAGCGCACGGACTCAGTCTGCATGCGCGCCATCCGGCCATGGCACGCTTGCAGGGCGCGCACCGCAGCGCTCAACGCGGTCGCGGTCTGGAATTCGAAGAGGTGCGTCTATATGCGCCCGGCGACGATGCCCGCAACATCGACTGGCGCGTCACCGCACGGCGCGGCCAGCCGCATACCAAGCTGTTCCGCGAAGAACGCGAACGGCCGGTCTGGCTGCTGGCGGATTTGCATCCCGGCCTCTATTTCGGCAGCCGCTACCAGCTTAAATCCGCACTATTGCTGCGTGCCGCTGCGCTGCTGGCATGGGTTGCCGTACTGGGCGGCGACCGCCTCGGCGCCCTCATCGCCGCAGACGGCCAACTGCCGCTCATATATCCGCCCCGCGCCAGAGAAGCCGGCGTACTGCCGGTGCTGCAAGCGCTGGCGGCAACCCAGCCGCAAGCGCCCGGCGAGGCCGATCCGCATGGTCTGAGTACGCTGCTGCAAGGCTTGCAGCCGCTGCTGCAACCCGGCAGTCTGGTGCTGATACTGAGCGATTTCAGCAGTCTCGACCAAGCGGCTGAAAGCGCGCTGGCGGCCATGTCCTTGCACAGCGATTGCCGCCTGCTGTGGCTGGTCGATCCGATGGAGCACGCCGGTCTGCCTGCCGGTCACTTTCGCATCGGCCTGCCCGGCAGATTGTGGTGGCTGGACGGCGATCGCAGCCGTACCGCATGGCTGAAGAAATGGGCCGCGCGCGAACGGCAGCTGGACGATCTGGCGAGCCGTCTCAATCTGCCGCTGACCCGGCTGCACACCTCCGATCCGGTAGCCGACAGCTTGCCGCCCCTGCTGCGAGAAGCATCATGGGCGGCATGAACCCCGGCTGGCTCACACAACTGGCCCCGGCCCATGCACCGCCACCGCCGGGATGGTGGCCGCTTGCGCCGGGGTGGTGGATCCTGGCGCTGCTGTTGCTGCTGGCTGGCGGCGCCCTGATTTACTGGCTGAGGCATCCGGCGCTGCGGCTGCGACGCGCCGCATTGCGTGAACTCAAATGGATGGAAGTCCATAACGACGACGATGCCGGCCTGGCAGTCGCGCTGGAACACCTGCTGCGACGTTACGCGCTGACGGTCTACGGCCGCGAAACAGTGGCCGGCCTGAGCGGCGACGCCTGGCTCGCTTTCATCGCCGGCAAGGGCGGTATCGAGCTTGCCGGCGAGACCGGGCAAAACCTGTTGCGCGCTGCCTACGGCGGCCGCGTGCAGACCGACCGCGCCCGCTGGTTGCAAGGCGCGCGCAACTTTCTGAGGCAACGCAAATGATCCATTTCGAATGGCCGTGGATGCTGCTTTTCCTGCCCCTGCCCTGGCTGATCAAACGCTGGGCGCCGCCGGCCCAGCCGCGCAGCACCGCATTATTTTTGCCTTTCGCCGCAGCAGTCGGCGCCGACGCAACCGCATTTCGCCGCACCATGCCGACGCCGCGCAAAGCGTTATTCGTAATGATCTGGCTATTGCTCGTCATCGCCGCCACCCGCCCGCAATGGCTGGGCAATCCCGAACCGGTACCCGCTACTGGACGACGCCTGTTGCTGGCAGTGGATGTCTCCGGCTCGATGTCGACGCAGGACATGGCGGGCGACTTCAGTCGTCTGCAGGTGGTGCAAAAAGTGGCTGGCGATTTCATCCGCCGCCGGCACGGCGATCAGGTAGGGCTGATCCTGTTCGGCACGCGGCCTTACCTGCAAGCACCGCTCACCACCGATCTGCATACGGTAGAGCAATTCCTGGATGAAGCCACCATAGGCATCGCCGGTACCCAGACCGCCATCGGCGATGCTATCGGCCTCGCCATCAAGCGTTTACAGAATAATGCCGGCAACACGGTGCATAAAGGCGATACGGTCATGATCCTGCTCACCGACGGCAGCAGCAATGCCGGTGCCATGCCGCCGATAGAAGCCGCCAAACTGGCTGCCGCCGACGGTCTGCGCATCTATACCATAGGTGTAGGTTCAGACTCGCAATCGGATTTTCTGGCCGACGGCGATCTGGACGAAGACACCCTGAAGCGTATCGCCGCAACGACCGGGGGCAAATACTTTCGCGCCACCGATGCCAACGCGCTGGAGGACGTCTACGCCCGCATCGACAAGCTCGAACCCAGCGCCGCAAAGGCGCAATGGTATCGCCCACGGGACGAATGGTTCCCCTGGCCGCTGGGCGCTGCGCTGCTACTGAGCCTGCCTGCCGTATTATGGAGCGGACGCAAATGGAGTTGATACGGGATTTCCATTTTCTGCGTCCCGCATGGCTGCTGGCGCTGCCATTATTGTGGGGGCTGGGTTACTGGCTGGCGCGCCACCGCGACAGCGACGGCAACTGGACGCGGCTGGTCGATGCCGAACTGCTGCCCGGCTTGTTACTGGATAACAACGACAAACCGGGCCGCGCGCCGTGGCCCTGGCTGGCGCTGGTCTGGACGCTGGCCGTATTCGCGCTGGCCGGCCCCAGCTGGCAGCGGCTGCCCTCCGCCGCCTACCGCGGTAACGACGCATGGGCGCTGGTGCTGGATCTGTCGCCCTCGATGGCCGCCACCGATCTAACGCCGAATCGCTATACGCGTGCACGCTATGCGCTGGACGATTTGCTCAACGCAGCAAAAGATGCCCGAACCGGCCTGGTCGCCTTTAGCGACGAAGCCTATACCGTCACGCCGATGACCGACGACGTTGCCACCATACGCGCCCTGTTGCCGCCGCTCAGCCCGGCCATCATGCCCAGCGCAGGCGACAACCTGACGCCGGCACTGGAGCAGGCCGGCAAACTCCTGACCCAGAGCGGCAGCAAGCACGGCCAGATCGTCGTGCTCACCGACGGTTTTGCCGATCCGTCCACAGCCTTCAACGTCGCCAAAAAACTCAACGCGCAAGGGATAACGGTTAATGTCGTCGGTATCGGCACCGCAGCCGGCGCACCCGTCGATCATGCCGATACCGGCTTTGCGCAGGATGCCAAAGGGAAATTGCAACTTGCCCGTCTGGACACGGATCGCCTGCAGCAGCTGGCTGCCACCGGGGGCGGCACCTATGTGCCAATAGATCAGTTACCGACACTGATCGACAATCTGCAAACTGCATCCGCGCGCAGCAGCAAGGCCAGAGCCGGCAACAACGTCAGCGTCGTACACTGGCTGGACGGCGGCATCTGGCTGCTGCCGCTGCTACTGCCGCTGGTTGCCTTGCTGGCCAGACGGGGATGGCTATGATGCGCGGCGCATTGCTGGCGGTAATGCTGCTCTGGGCCTCTGCCGCTAACGCCGGCGATCTCTGGAACCGGCTGTGGCACAACGCCGATCAGCGCGGCGAACAACTCATGCAACATGGCAAGGCAGCCGATGCGGCGAAGACTTACGCCGATCCTCAGCGCAAAGCCTATGCCGAACTGCAAGCCGGCGATTACGTCCATGCCGCACAGGATCTGGCGGCATTCGACGACAGCCGCAGCAACTACAATCGCGGCAACGCGCTGGCGCACACCGGCCAACTGCAGGATGCGCTCAAGGCCTACGATGCGGCACTGGCGCGCGACCCGAAAAATGCCGACGCCCGCCGCAACCGCGATCTGGTCATGCAGGCACTGAAACAACAGCCGCCGCATTCGCAACACCCCAACAATAAAACCGCATCCGGCAGCAACCGGAACGGCAGCCAGAATCAGCCCGGCACCGCCAATCAGCATAACGGCGGCAAGGAGGCCGGCAAACCGGCATCCCCTGCACAGCAGCCATTGCCACAAACCGGCAGCAACGGCCAGCCCAACCCGTCCTCCGCATCCGGCCACAATAACGGCAAAGACGGTGGACAAACTGGCGAGCAAGCGCCATCTCAGCAAACCCAGTCGCAGCAGGCACAATCGCAGTCATCTCGTCCGCAGCAATCGCAACCGGCCGGGCAGCAATCCGCTGCCGCCAACCCTGCCGGGCAATCGGGCAAACCGGCGCAATCGGCTGCGGCGCAGGCGCAGCGCGATACAGCCGCCGGTTTGAACAAAGCAGGGCAAGCCACGGCCCCCGTCGAAGCCACCGCCAGCGAACAGAAACTCGCACAAGAGCAATGGCTGCGCAGTATTCCCGACGATCCCGGCGGGTTGTTGCGGCGTAAATTCCTGATAGAACACATGATACGACAGCAAGAAAGGTCACCATGAAAAACGCCTGCCTTATCATTATTGCATTGCTGTTTGCCGGGCTAAGCCTGTCCGCAAACGCAGCCGTCACCGCGTCGCTGGATCGCACGCAGACCGGCGCCGGCGAGGCGGTGCAGCTCACCCTGCAATACGACGGCCAGACCGATAAACAACCCGACCTGAGCGCGCTCAAGCAGGATTTCGACATACTCGGACGCAGTACCGGCACCAGTATCCAGGTGATCAACGGCAAGATGTCGGCGCAGACCCAGTTGAGCCTGACGCTGATGCCCAAGCACGGCGGCCGGATAACGATCCCGCCCGTATCGTGGAACGGCCAGAGCTCTGCCGCGCTGACATTGACGGTAGGCGGCAACGCCGCCCAGCCCGGTAATACGGCAGGAAATGGCAACTCAACGCCCGCGAATACTGCGCACGCATTCATTACCGCATCGCTGGATCAGAAGCAGCCTTACGTACAGGCTGCAGCCATGCTCACAGTCCGGCTTTACGTCGACGAGCCGCTGTATCAGGCCACGCTCGAATTGCAACCCAATAACGATGTCCTGATCCAGCAATTGGGCAAGGACACGCAAACCAGCACGACGTATCGGGGCCGGGACTATCAGGTGGTAGAACGCAAATACCTGCTGTTTCCGCAACGCAGCGGCGTCATCCAGCTCAGCGGCCCGGTGCTGAATGCCCAGATAGCGGACGCCAGCAATAGCAGCGATCCGTTTGGAAACGACCCGTTCTTTGCCAATGCCTTCGGCCATAATCCGTTCGGCAACATGATCAATGCCACACGGCCGATACGCATACAGGGCGAGCAGATCACGCTGAACGTGCGGCCGCGCCCTGCCGGCAGCAGCGGCCAGGACTGGTTGCCCGCCCAGAGCGTCAACCTGACCGAAACCTGGCAACCCGACAGCGGAGCATTCCATGTAGGCGACCCGATCACGCGCCATCTGCATCTTCAGGCACAGGGACTGACAGCGTCCCAGCTACCCGATCTGAGCAAGCTCATGACGCTGCCGGACGGCCTGCGCGCCTATCCGGATCAGGCGAAACTGAATGACAACGTACAAGGCGGCAGCGTCCTCGGCAGCCGCGACCAGGATATCGCCCTGATTGCCAGCCGTGCCGGCCATTACGACATACCCGCCATGCACCTGCACTGGTGGGATACCGCCAAAAACGTGCAGCGCAGTATCGATTTGCCGGCACGCACGCTGGATGTCCTGCCCGGCACTACAACAGCAGCCGTCGCGCCGGTGCCGCCGTCTCAACAATCTGCGGACGCTACGCAGGCAAGCGGGACGCCATTGCTGCATATGGCGAACCCGCTACCGGCCGCGCCAACCGGGTATCTTTGGCCCATGACCAGCCTCGGTCTGGCAGTACTCTGGCTGGGTACGGTGGCTGCATGGTGGCGCAGCAGCAGGCGCAATGCCGCACCGCGGCCCGCCAGACGACAGGAACCGCCGCTGGACGCCCCGCCCGATGCCAGCCAGTCGCGCAAGGCCTTCCAGCATGCCTGCCGGGAAAACGACCCGCAATCCGCCCGCCGCCACCTGCAGGCATGGGCGCGCGCTACCTGGCCGGACGATCCGCCAGCGGGCCTCAAGGCTATCGCAACCCGCCTGCCGGAACGGGATACGGACGCGCTGTTGCAGCAGCTCGACCGCGCCTGCTACACAGACCACGAATGGCATGGAGCCGCCATGCTGGCAGCGCTACCGTCGCTATCCGCCAAAAACGGAACTGCCGCCCGCACTGAACCGCAACTGAACAGCCTGTACCCGTAATCCACGAGCGACGGTATTCGCCGCCGACACGCATAAAAAAGAGGCGCAGGTTATGCGCCTCTTTTGCCTACCGGCTGCGGACGTCAGTGCTTAATGGTTATAAGCCTTCTCGCCGTGTTCGGTAATGTCCAGCCCTTCGCGTTCATTGTCTTCGGTAACGCGCAGGCCGATGGCCATGTCGATGACTTTGAACAGGATGTAGCTGATCACGCCGGACCATACCAGTGTGGTGCCGGTTGCCATCAATTGCTTGAGCACCTGATCGCCCATGGTGACGCCTGCCGCATAGCCGACGCCGCCGAAACTGGTGGATGCCAGGAAACCGGTACCGATTGCACCGACGATACCGCCGATACCATGAATACCGAATACATCCAGCGAATCGTCGTAGCCCAGCCAGTGTTTCAGGCTGGAAGTGGACCAGAAGCAGATCGCTGCTGCAACGATACCCAGCACGATGCTGCCCATGGGGCCGACAAAACCGCAAGCCGGGGTAATCGCCACCAGACCGGTAATCGCACCGGACACGCCGCCCAGCATGCTGGGCTTGCCTTTCATGATCCATTCAACGAACAGCCAGCCCATCGCAGCTGCAGCCGTTGCCAGCTGGGTATTGAGCAGCACCATGCCGGCAGTGCTGTCGACAGCCAGCTCGCTGCCCACGTTGAAACCGAACCAGCCCACCCACAGCAGCGAACCGCCTATCATGGTCATGGTCAGGCTGTGCGGCGACATGGATTCGCGACCGAAACCGACGCGTTTGCCAAGCACCAGCGCGCCGACCAGTGCAGCGATACCGGCATTAATGTGCACAACCGTGCCGCCGGCAAAGTCCATCGTGCCCATGCCTTGCAGCCAGCCGCCGCCCCATACCATATGGGCAATCGGTGCGTACACCAGCGTCAGCCAGCCGGCCATGAACAGCAGGATAGCCGAGAATTTCATGCGTTCGGCAAAGCCGCCGATAATCAGCGCCGGGGTAATAGCGGCAAACGTCATCTGGAAGGTCAGATATACATATTCGGGAATGACGCCGGTCAACGAATCCTTGCCCACGCCGGACAGGAAGGATTTACTCAGACCGCCTACTATCGAATTCATGTCGCCGCCGGGGGTGAAGGCCAGACTGTAGGCATACAAGGCCCACAGCACCGACAGCATGCAAAAGGTAATAAACACCTGGGTCAGTATCGACAGCATGTTCTTGGTACGCACCAGCCCGCCGTAAAACAATCCCAGCCCGGGAATAGTCATCAATATCACCAGCACGGTTGCGGTAATCATCCAGGCAGTGCTGGCGCCATCCATCTTGGGCGCGTCGGCTGCAAAACTCATGGTACTGTATCCCAATAGACCCAATGTCGGCAGGACACGATTCGTTAACATCTTGTTCATCTATCTGCTCCCTTTAAAGTGCGTCAATGTCGGTTTCGCCGGTACGAATGCGAACTACTTTCTCCAGATCGGAAACGAAAATCTTGCCGTCGCCTATCGAGCCGGTTTTACAGGTGTTTTCTATGATTTCGAGGACTGCGGTCAGCATCTCGTCGGTGACGGCTATCTCGATTTTTATTTTCGGGACGAATTGCACCAGATATTCTGCACCGCGATAAAACTCGGTGTGTCCCTTCTGGCGTCCGAATCCTTTGACTTCCGTAACGGTAATTCCCTGAATACCGACATTGGATAAGGCATCGCGCGCTTCTTCAAGCTTGAACGGCTTGATTATGGCTGTTACAAGTTTCATTGTTTCTCCTCTCTGAAATCGGGATAAATGACCGAACTGGTGGTAACAAGCAGGCTTTAAGCATGATGCAGCAAAGCGCATCGCTGTTAATAGATATGAATCTAAATTTATCTATGAGAAACAAAAAAGCAATATTAGTGCCAGCCTGCGGATTTCACGTATAGCTGGATTTGAAAGCTGTATGACAACGAGGGAACGGAATTGGGCATGCAGAATGCTGCCTGATTTGGTGCGGGAATACGGAGCCATGCTCTATTAAAGGGCCGGTCTATTTGGTGTCAGCCAACGATCCTGAAAAATGCAGATGCACTGCGAAACAGCAGCTATTCAAACCGGATAAACCGGCCGACTGCGGGACAGCCGCAACGCCAGTAGAAAGCTGATCGTAACAAGGCCAATCACGCCCATGCCCTGCTGCAGCGGGCTGACGCTGGCAAGTAATTCATGCTCCGGGAACAGCGTGCGGACAAGTGCCAGCAAACCGACCGCCAGACTAAGTCCGGCGACCGTCAAACCCAGCAAACGCGAGGAAATCAGCGCGAGTCTGTCCGTGCGCAGTATCATTCTGGCTACCCAGTAGCCATTGAGGCCGTCGGTCACGATCATGCCAGCCATGAATACCAGCCCCAGCAGCACCGATGCAAACCCGCCGCCGTGCGCCTGCGCGCTGATGGAAAAAAAGGCGACCTGACTCATGGTGTCGAACGACAACGCAAACAGCGCACCGACCAGTACCATCCAGCCGGGGTGCTCCAGCCGGGCGAACAGATAACGGAACAGCCTGCTTTTAATACCCGTCATACGCACAACTTCGCCGGACGGCGCGCGGAATACCATGTAGAGATTGCTCAACCCCAGCGCCAGCAAAAAGAATATCGATATCCAGGTACCCAATGCCTCGAACCATGCCGGCACCTGCCAGTGCTGGGCCAGCAAGCCGATCATGCCGGCAGCCAGTATCACCGTCATGCCGTGACCGAGCGAAAACAGCAGCCCGGCCCAGCGCGACAGCATGGGGCGAACGACACTATTGGCGCGCGCCATACCGTCTATGGTCGCCAGATGATCCGGATCCATGCCGTGCCTGAGGCCGAGCATGAATACCAGTATCAGCATGCCTGCCCAGTTATCCGGCATGGCGGTGTGGCTATCGAATAGCATGATGCCGGCTTACTCCTTTAACAGACCCTTTTGCTCGATGAAGCGGATGATGTCGTCCAGCCCCTGCCCGGTCTTGAGATTGCTGAATACGAAGGGACGCTCGCCGCGCATTTTAGTCGCATCGCGATCCATCACTTCCAGCGAAGCGCCGACCATGGGCGCCAAGTCGATTTTATTGATCACCAGCAGATCGGATTTGGTAATACCGGGCCCGCCCTTGCGCGGAATCTTGTCGCCTGCGGCAACGTCGATCACATACAGCGTCAGATCCGACAGTTCGGGACTGAACGTCGCCGACAGATTGTCGCCGCCGCTCTCCACAAAAATAATATCCAGATCGGTAAATTTCCGCGACAGCCGCGCGACGGCTTCCAGGTTGATCGAAGCATCCTCACGTATCGCCGTATGCGGGCAGCCGCCGGTTTCCACCCCGATGATCCGGTCGGGCAGCAAAGCTTCGTTGCGCACCAGAAACTGCGCATCTTCTTGCGTGTAAATATCGTTGGTGACGACGCCGAGCTGATATTTATCGCGCAGGCTTTTGCACAATGCCAGCGTCAATGCCGTCTTGCCGGAACCGACCGGGCCGCCGATACCGACGCGCAGAGGTTGAGTGTTGCTCATTACGATTTTCCTTTTAATTAAGAGAACTTTTATCCACGAAAAACACAAAAGGCACGAAATTGATGGGTTTTTTCGTGTGTTTCGTGTAGTTCGCGGACAAACGCTTTTCTACGACCTGAACAGCCGGCTGTACTGGGTTTCATGCCGGCTGCACGCTATCGCGAACATCGGCCCGTAATTGCTGATTTCGTCGTCGGCCAACTGCATGACGGCAGCTGTCAGCTCTGGCAGGCGCGCCGCGAGACCGGACAAAATCTGCTGTCCGGCAACCTGTCCGACGGGTATGGTTTTCATCGCTGCACCGACCTGATTTTCCAGCCACGCCCACAGATAGGCCGACACCGTCGCTTCAGCCGGAATCTCCCAGCTCACCGCCGCACAACTGAATGCAGCCGGAAAGCTCAAGGGTTCGATTGCGGTCAGCTGCGTCAGTTTTGCGGCGTCGAAACCGCCCATTTCCTGCATCAGCCGACGCATGGAATAGCCCATCTGCGCTGACTCGGCACGCAGCTCGGCAGCCTCCCGCGACACGGAAAACACGTCGTTCCAGTGTGCCAGCTGCGCCACGTCATCGCGCTCCCAGGCCCGGTACATGCGCAACAGCAGCGGTGCCTCGAAACGCGCCACATTGAATTGCAACACATCCCCTATCCAGACGCGCGCCGAGTCGCGGTCGTGGACGATGCCCTGATCGACAGCCCATTCCAGACCTTGCGAATAGCTGTAGGCCCCCACCGGCAGCATCGGGCTCGCCAGTTGCAGCAATCTGACCAGCGACAGATCAGCCAAATTCATGAATGATGCCCTTATGCCCGCTCTCGTCGCCGTGATTGTGGACATGCCCGCCATAGGCTCCGGCCTCCGGTTCGAACGGCGCCGTCTCTTCGCTGACCTGCACGCCCAGCCCGTCGAGCATGTCTTTCAACACGTAATCGGCACCCAGCCGCAACCAGCCGTCGCCGACTTGCAGCGGTACGTGCCGGTTGCCCAGATGATAAGCCGCGCGAGCCAGATCGCGCTCAGTCGGCGCAGTCACCAGCAGACTTGGCTCAGAGGCAGCAACCACCAGCACTACCCTGCCGTCATTGCCCTGCAGCCGGTCGCCGCCGCGCAATATGGTGCCGCGCGGCAGAAACAGGCCGATTTCCTCGCCGGATGCCAGACGGGTGCGCAAGCGGCTCTTTTGCCTGCGTTCGAACGGCAGCACCAGCTCCTCGTCGGCAGGCCCGGTTGTCGTACAGAATTGTTCAACGAGTAACATGGCGTTCAGAACAGGAAATAGCGTTGCGCCATCGGCAAAATGTCTGCCGGCTCGCACGTCAGCAACTCGCCGTCGGCGCGCACTTCATAGGTCTCGGGGTCGACTTCTATGCGCGGCATATAGGCGTTGTGTACCATGTCTTTCTTGGTCACCGTACGCGTGCCGCTCACTGCCACCAGCCGTTTATCCAGCCCCAATTGTGTCGCCAGATCGCTGCGCGCAGCCAGCCCCGACACGAACGTCACCGAGGTCGCCGTACAGGCCTTGCCGTAAGCGCCGAACATCTGCCGGTAATGCACCGGCTGTGGCGTTGGAATAGAAGCGTTGGGGTCGCCCATCGCAGCGGCGGCGATCATGCCGCCCTTAAGTATGATCGAAGGCTTCACGCCGAAAAATGCCGGCCGCCACAATACCAGATCGGCCAATTTACCGACTTCCACCGAGCCGACTTCATGGGCGATACCGTGAGTAATCGCGGGATTGATAGTGTATTTGGCGATGTAGCGTTTAACCCGCTGGTTGTCCTTTTTGGCATGGTCTTCCGGCAACGCGCCGCGCTGTACTTTCATCTTGTGCGCGGTCTGCCAGGTACGCATGATGACTTCGCCCACCCGCCCCATCGCCTGCGAATCGCTGGAGATCATGCTGAACGCACCGAGGTCGTGCAGAATATCTTCAGCAGCGATGGTTTCGCGGCGAATACGCGATTCGGCAAACGCCACGTCCTCGGCAATATTGGGGTCGAGGTGGTGACACACCATGAGCATGTCGAGGTGCTCGTCTATGGTGTTCACCGTGTACGGCCGCGTCGGGTTGGTAGACGACGGCAGCACATTGAGCTCGCCGCAAGCCTTGATGATGTCGGGGGCGTGGCCGCCGCCCGCGCCTTCGGTATGATAGGTGTGGATAGCCCGGCCCTTGAACGCCGCCAGCGTGGTTTCAACAAAGCCGGATTCATTCAACGTGTCGGTATGGATGGCAACCTGCACGTCCATTTCCTCGGCAACAGCCAGACAGTTATCGATGGCGGCCGGCGTCGTACCCCAGTCTTCATGCAATTTCAGACCGATAGCGCCGGCAGCGACCTGCTCGCGCAACGGCTCCGGCAGGCTGGCATTACCCTTGCCCAGAAAGCCCAGATTCATCGGAAAGCTATCCGCCGCCTGCAGCATGCGGTGCATGTACCACGGCCCCGGCGTGCAAGTGGTGGCATTAGTACCGGTGGCCGGGCCGGTGCCGCCGCCGAGCATGGTGGTCACGCCCGACATCAGCGCCTCTTCGATCTGTTGCGGGCAGATAAAATGGATGTGCGAATCTATCCCGCCAGCGGTAACGATCATGCCTTCGCCGGCGATGATCTCGGTGCTGGCGCCGATGACGATGTCGACGCCGGACTGGATATCCGGATTACCCGCTTTGCCTATACCCACGATGCGCCCTGTCTTGATGCCGATGTCGGCCTTGACGATGCCCCAGTGATCCACGATCAGCGCATTGGTGATGACGGTATCAACCACATGGGCATAGGTGCGCTGGCTTTGCCCCATGCCGTCGCGGATAACCTTGCCGCCGCCGAATTTGACTTCCTCACCGTAAATGGTGAAATCCTTTTCCACCTCTATCCACAGCTCGGTGTCGGCCAGACGCAATCTGTCGCCCACGGTGGGACCATACATCTCGGCATAGGCGGCTCGCCCGATTTTCAGACTCATGGCTGCTCCTTCAATTTTCCGCTGACTTGGGCATTAAACCCGTACACCACGCGTTCGCCGCCCAGGGCGACCAGCTCTATGGTGCGATCCTGACCCGGCTCGAAGCGCACCGCAGTGCCGGCCGGAATATTCAGGCGAAAGCCGTAAGCGGCTGCACGGTCGAATGCCAAGGCCGCATTGGTTTCATAAAAATGGTAGTGCGAGCCCACCTGTATCGGTCGGTCGCCGGTATTGGCAACGCTGATCGTGCAGGTTTTCATGCCCGCATTCAGCTCGATTTCGCCTGCCATCGGTTCCAGTTCGCCAGGTATCATGATGATCTCCTCACGCTATCGGGTTATGTACGGTGACCAGCTTGGTACCGTCGGGGAAGGTGGCTTCCACCTGTATATCCGGGATCATTTCGGGGATGCCTTCCATGACGTCGCTGCGCTTCAGCAGTGTCGTACCGTAGCCCATCAATTCGGCCACGGTCTTGCCATCGCGCGCACCTTCCATGATCGCGGCTGAAATATAGGCCACCGCTTCCGGGTAATTCAGTTTCAGCCCCCTGTCCTTACGCCGCTCGGCCAGTAGCGCTGCTGTGAAAATCAGCAGTTTGTCCTTTTCCCTTGGTGTTAATTCCATGTCCACCTCATTTTAATTCAATAAGTTAATCGACAATAATAAACTGATACTTCATGTTCTCCAGATGCGCGGTATGGACGCTTGGCGGTTGACGGCATAAGGCCGCAGCACCTGCCATAACGCCACAAAATAACGTCTGGCCGATTCCGATCTGTGTCCCAGATAACGCGCAATCAACACATCGGGCAGCACAGTCACCCCGCAACGTTCGTCATCCTCTTCACGCACTGCGATTTCGCGGCAGGCCTCCAGCAACTCGGCAGGGACAGTCTTGCCTGCCAGGATCAACGTGCCGCTTACCGTACAGCCTGCCAGTCCCGCCGGAGATTGCATCAGCGGATCTCCGCCGCGCAAATCGCCGAACTCGCGCCAGACCGGTTTGCCTGCCAGATTGATACGCGTAGTCTGCCTGAGATGGCCCCGTTCAAATTTCTCACCCGAAGCGGCACGTCCGAAGCAGAGTATCTCCCAACCCATGAACGTCGCGCCCTGCTCCAGTTCGACCTCCATATTCATGCGCGCCGATGCGCCATCGAACAATATGGTTTCCTGAGGCAGCCACTCCAGCACGCTGTCTTTGGCGAGCGTAAAGCGCAGATGCTGGCTGGCATGATGGCCGCCCGAGCGATACCATTTACCGGCCCCCGGCGAGGTCAGCAAGGCATGGCTGCCGCCATCCAGCCGGGCGCGAATATCCAGCGTATCGCCGCCGGCAATGCCGCCCGGCGGATGCAGCACGATGGTATGACAAACCGCGTTACCCTCCGGATACAATGCTTTCTGCACTACCAGCGGGCCGTGATGCTGGCGATGCGCGAGTACGGTTTTATCCTGCACCTGCTCGTAACCCAGACTGAGCAAGGCATCCCAGCCCGCGGTTCTCACCGGTCGGTCGGCCGTAGCCTGCCGCTCTGCAAGCAAACTGACAGCCGGATCATCCACGCTATTCAAACCAGGCCCGCTCTTTTCAGCATGCCCATACTGGCAGCATTGTGGCGGCGAATCAATGCCGGCAAATCCACACCGAGCAGCACATTGTTTTCCACGACGACGCTACCATTGATTATCGACAGCCATGCCTGTGCGGGCGCGCACGTCATCAGTGCTGCAACCGGATCACCCAGCGCACCGGCATGCCCCAAATCGTCTACCCGAAAAGCCACCAGATCCGCAGCTTTGCCGGCTTCGAGACTGCCGATATCGTCGCGCTGCAATACCCGCGCGCCGCCCAGCGTCGCCAGCTCCAGCGCTTCGCGGGCGGAGAAACGATCGGCACGCGACTCGAAACCGGGCCAGCCCACGCGCTGCAACAGCATGGCCTGACGCGCCTCGCCCAGCATATGGTTGCCGTCGTTGCTGGCCGAACCGTCCACGCCCAGCCCGACGCGCACGCCGCGATCCAGCATGCGCCGCACCGGGGCGATGCCGGAAGCCAGTATCATGTTGCTGGTCGCGCAGTGGCACACGCCGCTGCAATGATGCGCGAGCCGGTCGATATCCGAATCGCTGGGGTGCACCATATGCGCGAACCAGACATCGTCGCCCATCCACTCCACCGATTCGGCATAATCCAGCGGACGCTTGCCGAATTTTTCCAGACAGAAACGGTCTTCGTCCAGCGTTTCTGCGAGATGCGTATGCAGACCGACGCGCTGATAAGTCCGCGCCAGCCGCGCGCTCTCGCGCATAAGGTCGCCGCTCACGCTGAACGGCGAGCATGGCGCCAGACCGATACGCAGCATGGAATGCGGCGCATCATCGTGATAAGTCTCGATGATGCGCTGGCTATCCGCCAGTATCGCCGCTTCGTCTTCCACCACCCGGTCCGGCGGCAGCCCGCCCTTGCTTTCGCCCAGACTCATGCTGCCGCGGGTGGGATGAAAACGCACGCCCATTTCCTGCGCGGCGGCGATTTCATCGTCCAGCCGGGTACCGTTGGGGAACAGATACAAATGGTCGGCAACCGTCGTCGCTCCTGACAACAACAACTCCGCCAGCCCGATCTGGGTGCTGACATGAATCGCCTCGGCATCCATTTCCGCCCACACCGGATACAGCATTTTCAGCCAGTCGAACAATACCTTGCCCTGCCCGGTGCCGATGCTACGCGTGAGCGTCTGATACAGGTGATGGTGACAATTCACCAGCCCCGGCGTCACCACGCAGCCGCTGGCGTTGATAATACGGTGCGGACGGCGCTGCGCCGGATCCTGCGCTATCCATGCATCCATGCGCGTGGCGGTATCGACCTTGACGATGGTATTGCCCTCTACCAGCACGCTGGTGCGCGGCAGTTCTTCACGCTGGGCGTTCATGGTTACCACAATGTCGGCGTCGTCAATCAGAATTCGGTTCATGCATGTTGTTCCGCGGTAATTACGCCGTAGCGCAGATTTTTTTGAGTTAGATAACGGCGATAGAACACCGACAATTTGTCGGCTGCTATCGACACTTCGCGATTTGCGGCCAGCGGCAAACGGCGCGGGAGCTGATTTTCCAGAATAGGTTTATCCTGCAGGAATATCCGGTCCTGGAAATCGCGCAATTCCTGCTCGCTCTGCACGAAATTGGTCATCGCCAGCACTATCCATACCTGGCTGGATGCTTCATCCAGCGGTTGCACATGCAGGCTGATCGCCTCGCGGAACGTCTGTTGCATTTGCGGCAATTTGGTCAGTATGGCGGTTAGCGGACGAACCACGCGATAGGTGTATTCCACTTCGCTGCCGCCGTGGGCAAGGCTGTTGGTCTGCGGCTGCCAGAATACGCATTGGGTGGCGAGTATACCGGCCTCGCCAGTCTCGTCGACCCAGGCGTCGACCTTGTAATCGCGTACGGCCGTATGCGTTGGTTCGCCCAGTATGCCGTCGTGCACGAAAGAGAAATGGCCCATATCGAGGAAATTTTCCACGATGCGCGGCGCGCTGGTCTCGACCCGGTAAGGACCGCATAATACCTTGCGCAGATTGGGATCGTCGTATTCGGGAAACGGCAATAATGCCGCTGCAGGCACACCCAGACACACCCATACCAGACCGTAGCGCTCAACTGCCGAATACACCTTGGCGCAGGCCGATTTGGCGGGCGTCCACTCCGGCTGGGCAGGGATATGGGTGCAACTGCCGCCGGAATTGAAACGCCAGCCGTGATATGCGCACACCAGCTGATCCGCGACGATGCTGCCTATGGATAAGCGCGTACCGCGATGCGGGCAGCGATCCTCCCAGGCGTGGATGACGCCGTCGGCGCTGCGCCACAGCGCAATCTCCTGGCCCATCAGCTGCGCTGTCAGTATCTGGCCAGCCTGAATTTGTCCGCTAGCTGCTACCGGGTGCCAATCGTCGTACAATATCGGATCAAGCATTTGATATAACCTGTTGATTTCTATGATATTCGGATTTGCCGCGGATATACGTTGCAGCTATCGCCCGGTCGTCGCCCAGCATCATCAGGATAAACAGACGCTCCGCCAACGTTGCAGCACTTTCCATGCGCCGTGCTATCAGCGGCGTCGATGCCGGGTCCAGCACCACAAAGTCTGCTTCCTTGCCTGCGGCAAAATTGCCGATATGGCTATCCAGCCCCAGCGCAATCGCATTGCCCAATGTAATCATATAGAACGCCAGCAAAGGCGACAGCGTATAGCCGCGCAGTTGCGCTACCTTGTACGACTCGCCCAGCGTTTGCAGCATATTGAAACTGGTGCCGCCGCCCACATCGGTAGCCAGCCCGACGCGCATGCCCGCATCGCGCGACCCGGCGAGATCGAACAGCCCGCTGCCGAGAAACAGATTCGACGTCGGGCAAAACGCCGCTGTCGCGCCGCTGTCGGCCATGCGCCGGCGATCGGCCTCATCGAGATGGACGCAGTGTGCGTACACCGCGCGTTCGCGCAACAAGCCATAGTGATCGTACACGTCGAGATAACTGCGGCTATCAGGAAACAGTTCGGCGACCCAGGCCACTTCGGCAGTGTTTTCCGCCAGATGGCTATGGATGTGCACATTGGGATAAGCCTGCGCCAGCTCGCCTGCGCGCGCCAGTTGCGCCTCGCTGGAAGTGATGGCGAAGCGCGGCGTAATAGCGTAGCCCAGCCGCCCCTGCCCGTGCCAGCGTTCTATCAGCGCCGCGCTGTCGGCAAACCCGCTGTCCGGCGTATCGCGCAGGAATTCGGGGCAATTGCGATCCATCAATACCTTGCCCGCCACCATGCGCAGGTTGCGCTGCGCGGCCACGGTAAAAAAGGCGTCGATCGACTGGCGATGCACCGTACCGAACACCAGCGCAGTCGTGGTGCCGTTACGCAACAGCTCGTCGACGAAAAATTCCGCCACCTCGGTGGCATGGCCGATGTCGTCGAAACGACGCTCGGCCGGAAAAGTGTATCGCTCCAGCCAGTCCAGCAATTGCGTGCCGGGCGAAGCGATGACATCCGTTTGCGGATAATGGATATGCGTGTCGATGAATCCGGGCATGATCAGCTTGCCGTTATAGTCGGTCAGCGGCGTACCGGCGGGCAAGGTCGGATACAACTCCGAATAATATCCTAGCGCGACCACCAGACCGTTCTCCACCAGCATCAGGCCGTCTTCAAAAAACTCGCAGGCATGGGGAGCGCCGCCTTCGCCCGGATCGGACAGAAAATGCAGCACGCTGCCGCGAAAGGCGTGGCGTGACGATAGGCTTGCATTCATTTGGACAGTGCCCCTGCATCGTGCCAGGCAGCAATCAATTGCCGTTCCTGTTCTGTCATCGCGGTGATATTCCCCAGCGGCATGGCATGGCTGGATACCTGCTGGTAAATCAGCGTCGCCTGCGTTTCCACCCGCGTCGGCGTATCCAACATGACGCCCTTGGGCGCGGCGGCAAACCCGGTCTGGGTCGGATGCTCGGCATGGCAGGCAACGCAGCGGGTCTGCACGATCTGCACCACCTGTGCGAAGCGCTCGGCCGGGTTCACCGCAGCACTGGCCGGCGGCTGCGGCGTCGCCGCCGGTGAAATGGCGATAGCCGTACCTGCCAGCATCACGATGCCCAGCACCAGCGCTGCCGGTTTGGCCTGCCCCTTGTGCCGCGAAACGAAATACACCCGTATCGCCGCACCGGCAATGGAAATGGCGATCAGCAACACCCAGTTATACGCATGATTGAATACCAGCGCGTAATGATTGCTCATCATGGTAAAGATCACCGGTAAGGTGAAATAGGTGTTGTGCACCGAGCGCTGCTTGGCTTTCAATCCAGGGGTCGGATCGGGTTCGCGTCCGGCCAGTTTGGCCTTGATCAGCTCGCGCTGGCCCGGAATGATGACAAAAAACACGTTGCCTACCATCAGCGTACCTAGCATGGCGCCGTAGTGAATAAATGCACCGCGTCCGCTGAATACGTGAGTCAGCCCCCAGGCGGCAAAGACCGACAGCGCCAGCACTGCCAGACCGAGCAAGCGATCGTCGCGCCCCAGCGGCGAGCGGCACAGACCGTCGTAGACCAGCCAGCCCAGCGCCAGCGTACCGAGACCGATGGCAATCGCCTCCAGCGGCGTCAATGCAGCGACGGACGGGTCAATCAAATAGGTTGCTGCACCTGCGTAATACACCAGACACAGCATGAAAAAGCCCGACAGCCAGGTCGAATAGGCTTCCCACTTGAACCAGTGCAGCGTCTCCGGCAACAGCGCCGGCGCCACGCGGTACTTCTGCGCATGATAAAAACCGCCGCCGTGCACCGACCACACTTCCCCGCTGATGCCCTTGTCGGTATCGCCTGCATCTCTGGGTGCCAGCAGGTGGTTATCCAGCCAGACAAAGTAAAACGAAGCCCCGATCCAGGCGATGCCGGTAATCAGGTGTACCCAGCGACCGAGCAAATTCAACCAATCCAGCCAATACGCATTCATAAATTTCAGTTATTTTTGTTAAGAGTGTGGATAAAAACTTTGTCCCAGCGACATGGGCTGATTCAGCAGTATGGTTTTAGGATTGCGGCTGATCAGCACCAGCACAAAAATAGTCACCACGTAAGGCAGCATGGAAAGTATCTCCGACGGCACGTGCACGCCCATGCCTTGCCCGTAGAATTGCAGTATGGTCACGCCGCCGAACAGATAGGCCCCCAGCAATACGCGCATTGGTTTCCAGGTAGCGAATACCACCAGCGCCAGCGCGATCCAGCCGCGACCCGCGGTCATGCCCTCCACCCACATCGGCGTAATCGCCAGCGACAGATAAGCGCCCGCCAGCCCGCTCATGGCGCCGCCGAAGAGGATGGACAGATAGCGTATGCGTATGACCGGATAGCCTATGGCATGCGCCGAAGCAGGCGATTCGCCGATCGCCCGCACCACCAGCCCCCAGTACGAGCGGCCGAAAAACCATTGCAAGGCGAACAGCAACGCCAGCGAACCGTAAACCACAATATCAAAATGGAACAGCAACGGGCCCACAAAGGGAATGTCGCCCAGCACCGGGATATCCAGCTTGGGCAAACCGTTCAGCGACATGCCGACATAGGATCTGCCGACGAAAGCGCTCAGCCCCACGCCGAACAAAGTCAGCGCCAGCCCGGTAGCCACCTGATTGGTCTGTAAAGTTAACGTCAGCACTGCGAATATCAACGAGAGCAAAATGCCGGCAAGTATGGCAGCGGCAAACCCTAGACTCAGGCTGCCTGTTTGCGATGCAACGGCAAAACCGGCAATAGCACCGACCAGCATCATGCCCTCCACGCCGAGATTGAGTATACCGGCGCGCTCGGTCACCAGTTCGCCGAATGCGGCATAGGCCAGCGGCGTAGCGGCAGCCACAACGCTGGCGAAAATGGGAATGAATTGCGCCGTGTTCATGTCAGCTCCTCGGACAAGGCCGGCTTCACAGGCTCTGCCTGTTCCAGCGGACGTTTACGCGTCTTGATACGGAAATTGATAAAGATGTCTGCCGCCAGCAGATAGAACAGCAGCAAGCCCTGAAACAGACCCGTGACGGCGGAAGGCAGGCCGAGCTCCATCTGCGCGGTTTCGCCGCCCAGATACAGCAGCGACATCAGCAGGCTGGCCAGCAGCACGCCCAGCGGATGCAAGCGCCCGACATAGGCGACGATGATGGCGGCAAAGCCGTATCCCGGAGAAATAACCGGCTGCAACTGACCTATCGGCCCGGTAATTTCACCCATCCCGGCCAGCCCGGCCATGCCGCCGCTGATCAGCAGCGCCAGCCAGACATTGCGCTTCTCGCTGAATCCGGCATAACGCGCTGCTGCCGGCGCCAGACCGCTGACCTGCATGCGAAAACCGGCGAACATCTTGTGCGAATAGAACCAGGACGCCGCGACCAGCAGCAAGGCCAGGATAAAGGATATGTTGGTGCGCAGCCCTTCCATCAGCAACGGCAGCATTTCCGATTCGGTAAACATCTTGGTTTGCGGGAAATTGAAGCCGTCCGGGTCGCGCCAAGGGCCTTGCACCAGAAAACCCAGGAGCAGCTGAGCGACATACACCAGCATCAGGCTCACCAGTATCTCGCTGGTGTTGAAACGCGTGCGCAACAGCGCCGGAATGGCAGCCCACAGCATGCCCCCGACTATCCCTGCCAGCATCATCAGCGGCAGTATCCACGGCGCATTCACACCGTTGAAATACAGCCCTACGCCGCCCGCCGCAATGGCGCCTATGGTCAATTGCCCCTCTGCACCGATGTTAAACACGCTGGCACGAAAGCCGATCGCCAGCCCCAGCCCGCACAAAATCAGCGGCGTCGCTTTCAGCAGCCATTCGCCGATGCCGTAGGCGGTCGTCAGGGGTTTGATAAAAAACACCCAGAAAGCATGCAGCGGTTCTTTCCCCAACAGCGTAAACAGCAGGTAACCGGTGATCAGCATGCACACGGCGGCAATCACCGGCGACGCAAACATCATGACCATGGAAGGCTGGGCCCGACGTTCCAGATTAGGCATGTGCAACCTCCGATTCATTTTGACTGGATTCGGCATCGTGTTTGAATTCTCCGCTCATCCACAGACCGATCTGCTCCACGCTGGTCTGCGCAGTAGGCACCGCCGGGGACAGACGTCCGTCGGCGATCACGGCAATGCGATCACATATCATGAATAGTTCTTCCAGTTCTTCCGACACCACCAATACCGCCACGCCCTGATTTCTCAGCTCGATCAACGCCTGCCGGATCAATTGCGCAGCGCCCACATCCACCCCCCAGGTCGGCTGGGCAACGATCATCACCTTGGGGGCGAGCATGATCTCGCGCCCGACGATGAATTTTTGCAGATTGCCGCCGGAGAGACTGCCTGCCAGCGCCTTGTCGCCGCCGCATTTGACATTGAATTTGTCTATCACGTCGCGGGCGAAGCTGCGTACTGCCTGATATGAAATCAGGCCGTGCCTGACCATGCTGCTGTCGTTATTGGTGAGCATGGCATTGAGCGCGAGGCTTAAAGCCGGCACTGCGCCGCGGCCCAGACGTTCTTCCGGTACGAAACGCAGCCCCAGCTTGCGCCGCTGGGCGGGGTTGAGCTTGCCGGCAGCGACGCCGCAAATCTGCGTGACATCGTCTTGCATTGCCGGTTGCTCGCCGGACAGGGCAGCCAGCAACTCTTTCTGGCCGTTACCGGAAATACCGGCGATGCCGACCATTTCCCCGCCGCGGACTTCCAGATTGATATCCTTGAGCGTGGTGCCGAACGGATCGATAGTGGACAGGCTGAGGTGATTGATCAGCAAACGCGTTTCGCCAGGTGTACTGGCATCCATCTGGCATTCCGGCAACTCCCTGCCTATCATCATCTGCGCCAGCGATTCGCGGGTTTCCTGTTTGGGGCTGGTAGTGCCGGTGACGCGCCCGCTGCGCAATATCGTGGCGCTGTCGCACAAGGCCTGTATCTCGTCCAGCTTGTGGCTGATGTAAAGTATGCTGCACCCCTCGGAAGCCAACCGGCGCAAGGTGTCGAACAGCTTGAGCACCGCCTGCGGCGTGAGCACCGAAGTGGGTTCGTCCATAATCAGCAGACGCGGGTCGTTGAGCAGGCAGCGCACGATTTCCACGCGTTGGCGCTCGCCCACCGACATGCTGTGTACCAGACGGTGCGGATCGACCGGCAAGCCGTATTCCATCGAAACTTCGCTGATGCGCTTCGCCAGTTCGGCAGGCGGGATGGCCGTATCCAGGGCCAGCGAAATATTCTCGGCCACGGTCAGCGTTTCAAACAGGGAAAAGTGCTGAAATACCATACCTATGCCCATGCGACGGGCTGCGGCAGGCGACTCTATAGTGACCTCGCGGTTCTCCCACAACATTTCGCCGGCATCCGGTTTGGTCACGCCGTAGATGATTTTCATCAGCGTGCTTTTGCCGGCGCCGTTTTCGCCCAGCACGGCGTGAATTTCTCCCGGACGTACGATCAGATCGACGTTTTCATTGGCGATCACCGAAGGATATATCTTGGTAATGCCGCGCAACTCCAGCCGCGGATGGGTAACGGGTATGCTCGTGTTCACACTATCTCCCTTGAACGTTGTAGGCAGCTGCATCGAAACCGGTCGTCACGGCTTGCGCCTCGCGCAATTGCAACAGTTGCGCTGCGACGGCAACGGCGATGGTGGCAGGCTCCTTGCCGCTAATACCCGGCACCCCGATCGGGCAGGTAATGCGTTCGGGCCGATAGCCCTCATGTGCCAACCGGTGAGTAAATCGTGCAGCCTTGGTACGCGAACCGATCAGGCCGATGAATTCGCCGGTTTCCCGCGCCAGTATGGCCGCGCAAATGGCGTAATCGAGCGCATGATCGTGTGTCAGCACCAGAAACCATGCGTCGTCCGGCGCATAGCGCACTTCCGCAGCGGGCGCGTCGCTTGCCAGCACGGTGACATTCGCCGGCACCGCTGCCGGGAAAATATCCTCGCGCGGATCGACCCAGGTAATATCGAACGGCAGATCGCGCAGCAAGCCGACTATGGCCTGACCCACGTGCCCGGCGCCGAATAGCCACAACGGCGTATGCTTGCGATCCAGCCGCTCCAGCAGTACCATATCCGTGTCGCGATGCAGCATGCGTATGCGCGGTGCGGTCGTTGCCGAGTCCATCATGATGTGCGCTTCTTCGGTCAGCAGACCCGATTCCCGCGATGCTGCTGCGTCAAACAATGCACGGCGGCAAGCCTGTCCGGCGACCAGACTGGCCAGCACCAGACCGCCACCCTGCCGCAATCGCGCGTGGGCATCTGCGATCAGCGGCCGGTCTGCGGCAGTAAACCGCTCCCACCACAAATCCACGATGCCGCCGCAACACTGGCCTAGCGACGCCCCCAGCGTAAAGCGCTGACTATGCGCCATGCTGCCGGTGCGGGCCAGCAACTCATAGGCCAGCTCAATAGCGTTGAATTCCAGCTGCCCGCCGCCCAGCGTACCCCAGGCACCGCCACTGTGTACCAGCATCGCAGCACCCGCTTCGCGCGGCGCGGAGCCCTTGGTAGCAGCCACCACGATACGCACAACATCGTTGCCGTCGGCCAGCAGCTTGTCGAGTTCGGCGATCCAATGCGTCATGCGGTCACCCTGTTCTCGACCGACAGAAAATTATCCGGTGTTGAACCGGCCGGCACGTCCAGCGCATGCAGGATCGCTTCGGGTGTGGCCGGTGCTGTCAATCGCGCCGCTGCCTGCGGCCCTGCAGCACCGCCAACGGCATCGCGCAAGGCATGGAATACCGAAATCGCCAGCATCAGCGGCGGTTCGCCTACTGCCTTGGAATGGAATATCGTATCCTCGGCGTTGGGCGTATCCTGCAGCAGGCTAATGCGCGTATCCTCCGGCCAGTCGCTGGCCGCAGGGATCTTATAGGTGGATGGCGCGTGGGTTTTCAGCTCGCCCTTATCGCTCCAGTACAGCTCTTCGGATGTAAGCCATCCGGCGCCTTGCAGAAAGCCGCCCTCGATCTGGCCGATATCCAGCGCCGGATTAAGCGATTTGCCGACGTCGTGCAAAATGTCAACGCGCAGCATGCGGTTCTCGCCGGTCAGCGTGTCGATCGCAACTTCGGCAACGGCCGCGCCCCAGGCGAAGTAATAAAACGGCCTGCCGCTAAAGGTTTTGCGGTCGTAATGAATTTTGGGCGTACGGTAATAGCCGGTAGACGACAGCGATACCCGTGCCATGTAAGCCTGATGCACCAGCGCGGCGAATTTCAGCGTGTGTCCCGGCATCCGCACTTCGCCGTCGGCAAATACCACTTCCGCAGGCGCTACCTGATAAGCCTCGGCAGCGAATGCCGCCAGCCGTTCCCTGATGGTTTGCGCCGCAGCCTGCGCAGCCTTGCCGTTGAGGTCGCTGCCCGACGACGCGGCGGTAGGCGAGGTATTCGGCACCTTGCTGGTATCGGTAGCGGAAACGCGTACCTGATCCAGCGCGATGCCAAACTCCTCCGCCACTACCTGCGCCACCTTGGTAAACAAGCCCTGCCCCATCTCGGTACCGCCGTGGTTAAGCAAAACGCTGCCGTCGGTATATACCTGCACCAATGCACCGGCCTGGTTGTATTGCGTGGCCGTGAAGGAAATACCGAACTTGACCGGCGTCAGCGCAATGCCGCGCTTGATAACCGGACTCGAAGCATTGAATTCGGCAATCTCCGCCCGGCGTGCAGCATAATCGCTGCTGGCGCAGAGCTGATCGACGATGCGATGCACGAGATTGTCTTCCACCGGCATTTTGTACGGCGTCACGTTACGCTCATCGATACCGTAAAAATTGGCACGGCGCACGGCCAGCGGGTCAAGTTGCAGGTAGCGGGCGATATCGTCCACCACCGCTTCTATCGCCATCATGCCCTGCGGGCCACCGAATCCGCGGAAAGCGGTGTTGGACACGGTGTGCGTCTTGCAGCGATGCGATACGATCTGCACGTTTTCCAGGTAATAGCAGTTGTCGGCATGGAACATGGCGCGGTCGTTAACCGGGCCGGACAAATCCGCCGAGTAGCCGCAACGCGACGCCAGCATCAGCGACAGCCCGCCGATGCGCCCCTGTGCATCGAAACCGACATCGTATTCGGCACTGAAATCGTGGCGTTTTCCCGTCATCACCATATCGGCATCGCGGTCTACCCTAACTTTGGCCGGCAATCTCGTCGCCGTTGCGACAATTGCCGCAACGCAGGCAAACAAGGCAGGCTGACTTTCCTTGCCGCCGAAAGCACCGCCCATGCGTCGGCATTGCACCACTACGTCGTGGGAATGCCGGCCCAGCGCATGCGCTACCAGATGCTGTACTTCGCTGGGATGCTGGGTAGAGCTGTGTATCAGCACGCCGCCGTTTTCCTGCGGCAAGGCGATGGCAATCTGGCCTTCCAGATAAAAATGATCCTGCCCGCCGATAGCCACCGTGCCGGTCAGTCGATGCAGCGCAGCTGCAAGCGCCGATTCCGGTTCGCCATGACGCAAGGTTTCCGTCGGCAGGACCTGACTTTCGGCAGCCAGCGCGTCAGCGATATTCAGTAACGCCGGCAATGTTTCATAATCGATATGCGCCAGTTTGGCAGCGCGTCGTGCGGCGTCGAAACTGTGTGCGGCCACCGCAAAGATCGGCTGGCCGTAAAACTGGATTTCATCGGTCGCAAAAATCGGATCGTCGTGCAGGACCGGCCCGTAGTTGTTATGACCGGGGATGTTCGCTGCGGCGAACACCTGTACCACGCCCGCTGCGCTCCTGACCGCCGACAGATCCAAGAATTTGATGCGCCCGTGCGCCACTGTGCTCATGCCGAACGCCACATGCAGGGCATTGCCGGGCAGCGCAATATCGTCGGCATACCGGGCGCGCCCGGAAACATGCAGCGCGGCGCTATCGTGAGTTTGAGACTGATGCACTATCCGGCTCATACCGATACTCCGTCAATTTGTCCGATACGGCACGAGACTGATGAGTCACCGTGTTCGAGATATAGTCGTTTTAACAGATTTTGTGCGACCTTGAGCCGGTAATCCGCACTGGCCCGCATGTCGCTGAGTGGGGTGTAATCGCGGGCCAGTTCGGGTAATGCCGCCTCGATTGCCGATAACGACCAAGGCTGCCCGATCAGTGCCGCCTCGGTATGCGTAGCGCGTTTCGACGTGGCTGCCATGCCGCCGTAGGCAATGCGCGCGGATTTGATGATGCCGTGTTCGATATCGAATGCATAACCGCCGCACACGGCTGAAATATCCTGATCGCTGCGTTTGGAAATCTTGTAGCTGGCAACGATGCGATCCGACTTGGGTAAGGGTATGGACACGGACTGGATGAATTCGCCGGCCTGCCAGGCTTTTTGCTGGTAACCCAGATAGAATTCGTCCAGCGCCAGTTCGCGCACTTCGTCGCCACGACGCAGCGTTAATACGGCGCCCAGCGCAATCAGTATCGGCATGGAATCGCCGATCGGCGAGCCGTTGGCCAGATTGCCGCACAACGTACCCGAATTGCGTATCGGCGGTGAAGCGAAACGCCGGTGCAGCTCCGCCAGCATGGGGTAATGCGCGACCAGCGCCGTGTAGGCATAGCTAAGGCTGACCGCTGCGCCGATTTCCAGCGCGCCGTCCGTTTGTTGTATTTGTTTCAACTCGGCAACTTCGCCCAGATAAATGATGGCGGGCAGCACGCGCAACTGCTTGGTCACCCACAGCCCGATGTCAGTGCCGCCAGCCAGCAGCAGCGCATCCGGCGTTTGCAGATAACTCTGCGCCAGCTCATCCAGACTGCGCGGCGCCCGGAATGCGCCACCCAGATCGAGCCCGTGCTCGCGCTGCAAATCGGTTAGCCGCTGTTTACGTACTTCGCTTTGCGCTTCGGCGCGATTCCAGTGCGCAGACGGCGGGTAATCGTTCATGCTGCAACCAGCATCGATAATAGGCCGGTAGCCGGTGCAGCGACACAGATTGCCGGCCAGCGCATCCACCACCTGCTGGCGCGCTGCGTCGGGCTGATTCAGATAAACGTCGAACAGCGACATGACAAAGCCCGGCGTGCAAAAACCGCATTGCGAACCGTGATGGTCGACCATGGCCTGCTGCACGGGATGCAAATCCGCATTCGCATGCGACAGACTCTCTACCGTCACCACTTCCTTGCCGTCCACCGTAGGCATTAAACGTATGCAGGAATTGACTGCCTGGTAACGGATGTGTTCGCCGTCCAGCTCGCCCAGCACCACCGTGCATGCGCCGCAATCGCCTTCGGCGCAGCCTTCCTTGGTGCCGCAACGGCCCATGGTATCGCGCAGGTATTGCAACAATGTCGTGGTCGGCGCGACGTCATGCGCTTCAACGACCGTATTGTCCAGTACGAATCGAATTGTTTTATCGCTACGCATCTAGCTACCCCTGTAGGTGGAATAGCTCCACGGCGACACCAGCAACGGCACGTGATAATTCTGCTCCGGGTCGCCGATATTGAAGCGGATGGCGATGCGATCGAGAAACGGCGGCTCGACCGTCAACAGCCCTGCCTTGCGAAAATAGGCCGCAACATGGAATACCAGTTCATATTCGCCGGCAACCAGTGCATCGCCTGCCAGCAAAGCCTCATTCGTGCGCCCGTCGTCATTGCTCAGACATACCAGCAAAGGCGTATCTGCTATACCTACCCGATACAGCGCTATCGGTATGCCTGCTGCCGGGCATCCTCGCGCCACATCCAGTATATGTGTGCTCAACTTTCCCATCGCAGGAATTTTCCTTTCATATGTATCCGTCATATTGCCGTCCTAACTAACGGAATCCCGCCTGATCATTTTATAACCATAACAAAAAATTGGATACAATTTTAAAAGCAATAACCATACCAGCAAAAATACATATTCACATTGCTTATAGCATAGTCAGCCAATGGCAATAAAGCGTTAATTCCATACATATTACTCACAAACCCACAGCAGACGGCAATTATGATTGGCACGCCCATGACTCATGCGACATTGTAAATTCGCATCGTTTTTGTGCGTAATGATGAATACCGCAACAATATCGTGCATGAATTTTTACATATCACAAAATAGTTGTATCCAATTTATATGTAATAGATATACAAAATACCCCGCCATCAAATCCGGAAATTCGCCTGCGCAGGCCTGCCGGGCAAAATCAGCCGGGCGACGGCGGGTGCAGTGCTGGCAATAATATGTCCAGCGCGTATCACCGCCAGCCGCGTAGCACGCAGCCGCAAAGCCTCTATCGGATCGCGCGCCTGCAACAGCACCAGATCGGCCCGACAGCCTACCGTCACACCGTAGTCCTGCAAGCCCAGTATTTTCGCCGGCGTACTGGTAACAGCGTCAAAACAGGCGCGCATGGCGTCCTGCCCAGTCATTTGCGCGACATGCAAACCCATGTGCGCGACTTCCAGCATATCGCCGCTACCCAGGCTGTACCATGGGTCCATCACGCAATCGTGACCGAAAGCGACATTCACACCGGCTGCCATCAGCTCCGGCACGCGCGTCATGCCGCGCCGTTTGGGGTAGGTGTCGTGACGACCCTGCAAGGTGATATTGATCAGCGGATTAGCCACCACCGCCACTTCGGCTTCGCGTATCAGCGGGATCAGTTTCGATACATAGTAGTTATCCATCGAGTGCATGGAGGTCACATGCGATCCGGTTACCAGCCCTTGCAAACCCAGCCGTTGCGTATGAAACGCCAGGGTTTCGATATGCCGCGACATGGGGTCGTCGGATTCGTCGCAATGCATGTCCACCATCAGCCCGCGCTCGGCGGCCAGCTCGCACAACAGGCGCACGGATTCGCTGCCATCGGCCATGGTACGTTCAAAATGGGGAATGCCACCGACCACATCGACGCCCTTGTCGAGCGCGCGTTTGAGATTACTCAACGCATCCGGAGCGCGTAACAGGCCGTCCTGCGGAAATGCGACCAGCTGCAGGTCAAGATAGGGTTTGACCTGTTCGCGCACATGCAGCAAGGCATCAACCGCCAGCAAACGCGAATCGCAAATATCGACGTGAGAGCGGATTGCCAGCAAGCCTTTGGCAACAGCCCAGTCGCAATAAGTCAGTGCACGTTCGACCAGCGCTTCCTGCGTCAACTGGGGTTTGAGTTCGCCCCACAGGGCTATCCCTTCCAGCAGCGTGCCGGAACGGTTCACCCGCGGCAAACCGTAAGACAGCGTGGCATCCATGTGAAAATGCGCATCGACAAACGGCGCCGTCACCAATTGCCCGGCGGCGTCGATAGATTCCGCGGCATCCGCAACCAGCGCCGGCTGCAGCGCGACAATATGACCGGACTGAATACCGATATCCATGCCGCTGCGGCCGTCGGCAAGCGCGCAATTGCGTATCAGCAAATCGAGCATGGCCATTATTTGGTACCGAACATGCGGTCACCCGCGTCACCCAGACCGGGCATGATGTAGCCGTGATCGTTAAGGCGCTCGTCAAGCGCGGCCGCGGTAATTTCGACATCGGGGTGCGCGCTCTGCAAGGCAGCCACACCCTCTGGCGCCGCCAGCAGACAAACAAACTTGAGCGTAGTCGCGCCGGCCGCCTTGAGCCGGTTCAATGCCGCTGTTGCCGAATGGCCGGTCGCCAGCATGGGGTCGACTACGATGACCAGACGCTCGCCGATATCGTCCGGCACCTTGAAATAATATTCGACCGCTTCCAGCGTTTGCGGGTCGCGGTACAGGCCGATATGTCCAACCCGAGCGGCCGGCAGGACATCCAGCATGCCGTCGAGCATGCCGTTACCGGCTCGCAATATCGACACCAGACACAATTTCTTGCCGCTGATGACCGGTGACAACATCTCGGTAAGCGGCGTTCTGATCGGAATCAACTCGGTCGGCAAATCGCGGGTAGCTTCGTAAACCAGCATCTGCGCGATCTCGCGCAACAGTCGCCGGAAATTATCTGTCGGCGTATCTTCGTTGCGCATGAAAGTCAGCTTGTGCTGTATCAGCGGATGATTGATCAGATTGAACATTTTTGCCATAAATTATCTCGATTCACACAAGTTCAAAGCATCAGGTCGGCGCTCTGCCGCTTATTTATGCCAGAATGCGCGATGCATGCGCGCCGTTTCTTCCACCACTTCTTCGACCGGCCCGATCAGTTCAACCGGCTTCTGGCAATGGTCGAACACATAGCGTGAAGGCACGCTCATCGTCGGGTTTTCCGCGTGATTGCCGGTTTCCTGCAGTAACTGATGCTCGCTCATACCGTAAACGACACGGCCGATATTGGCCCAGTAAGCCGTGCCTGCGCACATGCAGCACGGCTCTACTGCAGTATATAACGTACACCGCCACAGAAACTCCGGCGTGTAATTGGTTGCCGCGATTCGGGCCAGCGTCGATTCCGCGTGATTTACGGTATCGATATTGCATTGCTCGAGCAACACGGTTTCGTGGTCCGGCCCGACCAGAATCGCGCCGAAAGGGTGACAACCCAACTCCAGCGCGCGCATGGCCACTTCATTGGATCTGCGCAGATGCCGTAATATCTGCGCTTGAGTCGGAACTGATTGCTGGGTAAACGATGCGTCTGGATCTGTGATTGTCATATTCTAGTCTTGATTATAGGTGAGGAATGTCGTCAGTAAAGTGACGCTGTATACTGCAATATAATACAAACTTGCACACAATTGCGTTAAGCAATATCCGTGCAAAGTGTACTGAATTGGCTATATTTCTCCAAAATTTTACAGTCATGCAAAATCTTGTATACATCGTTACATGCATAAAAAACATACTAATCTGCCCTCAGGTACATGCCTCACGATACGATAATATTCTCACCCGGGTACCCGATCGATTCACAGAAACCTAGAAAAAATAAGGAATTTAACCGTCTCCAATATATCTCTTGCGCCTTATTCTGGTGCAAAAAGGTATATTTCGGCAATATATCAGTGCGCTGCGCTGGCAATTATGCCGCATTGATCTCAGGAATATTATTTAAAATAATTGTATTCAATTCATTTGATAATTTTCTTGCAAGCAGAGTGCACAATTCATTACAATCAATGCATAAACTGTCATGCCGACAGCGCGCAATTACCCGGAATGAAATTAACGAAATGACTACGCGAACCGATACTTTATCTGATTCGACCCTGCCCGCAGTCACAAAGCGGGGGATGTCAGGGATAGACAAAAAAATATACGACGCGGTATTCAACGCGGTCATGAGCCAGCGCTTGCCGCCCGGCACCAAGCTGACCGAAGCCCATTTCTGCGACCTGTTC
This sequence comes from Sulfuriferula sp., assembly GCA_031291235.1. Lineage (GTDB taxonomy): Bacteria > Pseudomonadota > Gammaproteobacteria > Burkholderiales > Sulfuriferulaceae > Sulfuriferula. Next base: position 224,596 of record JARLJL010000022.1, on the reverse strand, counting down.
AAGGTAAGCCGCACCATAGTCCGCAAGGCTTTGCAACGTCTTGCCCACGCGCATATTGTCGTACTCCGCCCCAATCACGGCGCAACTGTCGCCTCGCCCACACCGGAGGAAACCCGCGATATATTTGCCGCCCGGCGCGGCATAGAAGCAGCCATCATCCCGCTGGCCATCGCTCGCGCCAACAAGGCGCAAATCGCACGCCTGCGCAAAATGGCCAGAGACGAACATGACGCGTTCGAGAGCGGCGACCGCGCCAACTGGATCAGCCTGGGCGGCGAATTCCACATCGCGCTGGCCGAGCTTGCCGGGAATACCGTACTGCAACGCTTCCTGTCCGAGCTGGTATCGCGCTGCTCGCTGATTATCGCGCTGTACGAAGTACCCGGCAGTGTCGCATGCAGCCATGACGAGCATGACCGGCTTATCGACGTTATCGCCAGCGGCGACACCCCCCTCGCGCTCAAGATGATGGAACAACATTTGCTAGCGATAGAAGCCAAGCTCAATCTGAATGACGAGGAAGACAAAATCGATCTTGCCGAAATCTTCGGATTGTCATAACACTGGCAAATGACAAAAAACGACTAAAATGATTAACTCCCTAGTGGCATCAGACTATCCAAGAGACTTAATAGGCTACGGCCAGCACCCACCGCATCCGCATTGGCCAGGCAACGCTCGCATTGCGGTGCAGTTCGTACTCAATTACGAGGAAGGTGCAGAAAACTGCATTCTGCACGGCGACGAGGCATCGGAAACCTTTTTATCGGAAATGATCAACGCCCAGCCTTTCGTCGGCAGCCGCCACATGAGCATGGAGTCGCTCTATGAATACGGCAGCCGCGTCGGCGTCTGGCGCATACTCAAGGTGTTCAGCGACCGGCAGCTGCCGCTCAGCGTATTTGCCGTGGCCATGGCGCTAGCGCGCAACCCGGAGCTAGCGCACGCACTGGTCGAATCCGGTCATGAAATCGTCTCCCACGGCTGGCGCTGGATCAACTATCACGGCGTGGATGAAGCAACGGAACGCGAACACATACGCCTTGCCGTAGAAACGCTACGTGCACTGACCGGCAAGACGCCGGACGGCTGGTATACCGGGCGTACCAGCGAAAACACGCGCCGTCTGCTGGTGGAGCACGGCGGTTTCACCTACGATGCCGATTCCTACAGCGACGACTTGCCCTACTGGGAAACCGTATCGGGGAAACCGCATCTGGTCGTCCCCTACACGCTGGATACCAACGACATGCGCTTTGCAACGGCGCAGGGCTTCAACAGCGGCGACCAGTTCTTCACCTATCTGAAAGACGCCTTCGACACGCTTTACGCCGAGGGTGCCGAAACCCCCAAAATGCTATCCATCGGCCTGCATTGCCGCATTGCCGGCAGACCGGCACGCATCGCGGCGCTGGCGCGCTTCCTCGATTACGTGCAAAGCCACGAACAGGTATGGATATGCCGTCGCATCGACATTGCCCGCCACTGGATGACGCATCACCCTGCACCGGGCAGTGATTGACGCCATGGCGCTGCGTTCTATCGACGAATTGAATACGCTGGATCAGGCCGGGTTTATCGCCTGCCTCGCCGATATTTACGAACATTCGCCCTGGGTAGCAGAATGCGCCAGTCGGCAGCGCCCCTACGTCGACGTAGCCAGCCTCGCCGCCGCAATGCAGGCCTGCGTTCAGGCCGCTGATCCGGCCACGCAATTGACGCTGATCCGCGCCCACCCGGAACTGGCAGGCAAACTGGCCGTCAGCGGCGGCCTCACCGCTGCATCGCGTTCGGAACAGGCTGCAGCCGGACTGAATCACTGCAGCCCTGAAGAATTCGCAACCCTCACCGCGCTGAATAACGCTTATCAGGCAAAATTCGCTTTTCCTTTTATCGTCGCCGTCCGCGGCATGCAACGCGCCGATATCATTGCTGCAATGCAACGCCGGCTCTCCAATACGCCGGAACAGGAAGTCGTCGCGGCTTTACAGCAAATCGGAAGGATTGCGCAATTTCGCCTTAACGACCTGCTCACCCATTAAAATCACACAGAGAACCCATGGAAACCTTGCCAGCCACCGCACCCGACTTCACCACCCACTGGGTCAACCTCGCCGATCCGCGCATAGGTGCTTGCGTACTATCCGCCAGCGACGAGTTTTTCGCACCCAGAGAACGCCTGCTCAACCCTGAGCCTGCCGTATTCATCCCCGGAAAATACGACGCCAACGGCAAATGGATGGACGGCTGGGAAACCCGGCGCAAACGCGTACCTGGCAACGATCATTGCATCATCAAACTGGGCCTGCCTGGCATCATCAAGGGCCTCGACATCGACACCAGCCATTTCACCGGCAACTACCCGCCGGCCGCCTCGATAGAAGCCGCCAGCTGCGACGGCGAACCGGACGCATCGACACGCTGGGTGCGACTGACGGCGCCGGTTTCCCTGCGCGGCAATACCCACCATTATCTGGAAATAACCGACCCGCACATCTGGAGCCATCTACGCCTGAACATTTATCCCGACGGCGGTATCGCCCGCTTGCGCGTATACGGGCAGGTGGCCTGCGACTGGGCATTGCGCCCGCAGGATGAACTGTATGATCTGGCTGCGATGGAAAACGGCGGCCTCGCCATCGCTTGCAACGACGCACATTTCGGCAAACCCGCCAACCTGCTCGCCCCCGGACGCGGCAAAGACATGGGCGACGGCTGGGAAACCCGCCGCCGCCGCGAACCCGGCAACGACTGGGCCATCATCGCACTCGGCCACCCTGGAATAATCAAGAAAATAGAAGTAGATACAGCGCATTTCAAAGGTAATTTCCCGGACAAGTGTTCGATCCAGGCCGCTTATATACAAGGTGGCACCGAACAATCCATCGTTGCGCAAAGCATGTTCTGGCCGATGCTACTGCCGGAACAATCGTTAAGCATGGATGCCGTGCATACCTTTACCGAACAAGTCATTCAGCTGCCCGCCATCACGCACATCCGCTTCAATATCATTCCCGATGGCGGCGTCAGCCGCTTGCGGCTATGGGGCAATGTCAACACAGGGACTGTTTATGACCCATCCTGAAACACTGGCCATACAACCGCTGACGACGGACGCCTTTGCAGCATTCGGCGATGTTATCGAAGCAGTGGGTGCCGCTACCTTCTCCATCAACGACGGTCAGGCGCAGCGCTTCCACGATCTGGCAACAGTCGACGTCGGCACCAATGGCGGCCGTCCGCTAGTCAGCATCGTACGCAGCGCCCCTACCCGCTTCCCCATAACACTACACAAAGTCGAACGTCATCCGCTTGGCAGTCAGGCCTTCATTCCACTAGGTGAACACCCATTCCTGGTCATTGTCGCCCTCACAACAGCAGACGATTTGCCGGGCGAACTCCATGCTTTTCTCAGCAACGGCCGCCAAGGTATCAATTACAGACCCGGCGTCTGGCATCACCCGCTAGTATCGTTAAATCAGACCACCGATTTTCTGGTGATCGACCGAGGCGGCGCGGGTGAGAATTGCGATGTAGTGGATCTGGACGGCAAGATAGGGATTGCAACGCCAGTTGTGAGTTTTATCGAGATTCGCTGATTGCGATCGATTAATTACTAAAGCAGTATTTCAGTAACTCACGAACCATTATTTGTACGCCCTCAAATTTTGCGAACAAAGGACTTGCTATTCAAGACGGTCTGATCTCATGCTTGAACTTGACTCGTCCCCGTGGTTTCCGTTGAGGACAATGAGCGCACCATTAAATCGAAGATAAGCTAAATCAACATACCATTTACCCACCACACGAGATAAACGAATATCTAAAATAGCTTTCGCTTTTTCACCAGCCACATCAAACACAAAATTGGCTTCTCTTCCACTACCAGCAGAAAGGGATTCGAATCCATCCCAAAATCTGAAATCGACAATAGCAACATGCCCAATCAGATCGGCCACCTGCGGATCCTCCCTGGCAAAAAGTTCGGCCTCCTTATACGTATCAGAGTGCGTTGTAAACAAGAAGAGCATACTCACAAGCACAAAAAACATAATCAGAAGCGATGCAAAATGCCTAAATTTGATTTTGGTCATAGTGATGTACCCCCCACCCAGAATGGCAAGCTGTCGGCAGCGTTGGCTGAGAGATTAATCGTGGCAAGTGCGGCATAGCTGCTGTTATCAAGCGGGCGCACTATGGATACGGTGGGCGGCTGGTTAGCCCCTCCTTCCTTCCCTACAGCTATTTTATTACCTGTCGTCTGCGTGAGTCTGACGCCCGGTATGCATATGATGGGCGCAAACATAGCGAGGCCACGTATGCTGCGGTCAGCTAGATTTTTCACTACTCTCTCCCTTGTGCAGCGCTTTATGTCGTTTGAATGTCAGCGCTTTTATTTCGTGTGATGCCTTACTGTCAGATCAAGGCAATATTTTTCCTAACAATACAGACATAAGACTACATATAAATAAGAATTTATAATAGCAATATTGGTAATTATATTACCATGCAAAAAACGCTTGATTTAACTGATAGGTATATCAGGGAGAGTAGGATTTAAGTGCAGCTCGACTGGTTAACCCTACTCAAAATACAGCCTGGAGATATCAGGCGACCACATTCGAACAACACAAAAATAGTTTATTATTGTCGCTATTGCAGCTTCCTGCACTTCAATACAATTACCCCTGCATTACACTTGATCCATGAATAACATTGCTTACCCGCGCCTGATCAAACGCATCCAGGCTTTTCTGATCGACTCGTTGCTGATCCCGGCCGCAGTCTTTGCGACTTTGATTTCCAGCAACGTATTGGGAATTACGCACCCCTATGGCAATGCGTTATTACTGACCGGTACGATATTCGTGCTTGAACCAGTCATGGTCGCGCTTACCGGAGGGACTATCGGCCACCATCTGTTGAAAATCCGGGTGACCAAAACCGACGGAGCATCGAATATCAACATCTTTGCCGCCACAGCCCGCTTTGTTATCAAGTGGCTGCTCGGCTGGCTATCGTTAATCTTTGTCCTGACTACCACGCGGCATCAGGCAGTGCACGATCTCATCACAGGATCGATGGTCGTGCACAAAAATACGGCCGGCTTGCCGGCGTATGAGATTTTGTCCGAACGCACCATCGACCATACGGCTTATGCGTATCCGCCAGTCTGGCGTCGCATTGTGGTTGCAACTGCTTATGTTATTTCAGCTACCGTTGCGCTGGTCATCGTCTCTACGCTCGCTTCATCGACAGCGTGCACCGAGCATGGTCAATGCAGCACACTTGACGACCTGTCTGCAGCCGCCTTGAGCGTGCTGTGGTTCATAACTATCGGATGGCTCACCGTACGCGGCTGGAACGGCATGCTGTATGGATGCCGAAGACGCCCGCTTAAATCTGTTATATAACCGTGTCAAACTCTGCTATTAACGTCTTCTCCCGCCCCGAAACGACGCAGTTTCCTGTATAGTAAAATCATTTACAGAACACGCTGGCATCCTTGCAGATCCGAGGGCCGCACCATATATCAAGAGTATTTTTCATGGACCATACCGACATTACTGACGATACTGAAGCTTCACCTCGCACCATGGAAGAACGCGCCGCAGCTGCGTCCCGTACCACCTGGGTCAGCGTAGGCGTCAATCTGTGCCTGAGCATCACCCAGATCATAGTCGGTATACTGTCCAAGTCCCAGGGTCTGGTTGCAGACGGTATCCATTCGCTCTCCGACCTGATCGCCGATTTTGTTGTCCTGTTTGCCAGCCACCATAGCAAAAAGGACGCTGATGCGGACCATCCTTACGGCCATCAACGCTTTGAAACCGCCGCCTCACTGGTGCTGGGCGTACTATTGCTGGCTGTCGGGATAGGCATGCTGTGGTCTGCCATCATCAAGCTGGAAGATCCGGATACGATACCAAAAGTCCGCATTGCCGCGCTGTGGGTGGCAGGCGGCGCACTTATCGCCAAGGAACTGCTGTTCCGTTACATGCTGGTGGTTGCAAAGCGCGTTAAATCGAGCATGCTGGTCGCCAATGCCTGGCATGCCCGTTCAGACGCGGCATCATCGCTGGTAGTCGGCGCCGGCATCGTCGGCAATCTGGCCGGCTACCCGATATTGGATCCTATCGCTGCGCTCATCGTGGGTTTCATGATAGCCCGCATGGGCTGGGAATTCGGCTGGGACGCATTGCATGACCTGATGGATCGCGCTGTGGACGAACAGGAAGTAGACGCCATCCGCCAGACCCTAATCGAAACCCCGGGGGTGCAGGGTGTGCACAATGTACGTACCCGTAAAATGGGCGATATGATCGTTGTCGATGCGCATATCGAGGTCGATGCCACAATCAGTGTAGAAGCCGGACACGACATCGCTGTCGCTGCCCGGTTGCGCGTCATGCAACACCATCGCGTGCTGGATCTGATGACGCATATCGACCCATGGCACCGCCCCGATCTGGATCATGCGAAACCGCGATTAGCCAAGGGCTGACCGCTTAAGCTGGTATCGCCGCCGTTATTGCCATCGCAAGACCAAGGCTCATTCAGCCGACATCAGCGTATCGGCGCATTTGCCTATCATTTTCTGCCAGACCTGTTTTTCCGCTGTGGACAAGAAAGACGCCTCGATGGAATTGCGCGCCAGCGTCACCATATCCTCTCTGCTCAAGCCCAGCGCCTGCTGCACTGCCAGCAGGTTATCGAGCTCGTAGCCGCCGAAATACGCCGGGTCGTCGGAGCTTACTGTCACGCACAGGCCACGCTGCAGCAAGCGCTTGAGATTATGCGACTCCATGCGATCGAATACGGCCAGCTTGATATTGGAAACCGGACATACTGTCAGCGGCATGTGCTCACTGGCCAAGCGCTGACATAACGCCTCGTCCGCTTCGCAACCCACGCCATGGTCGATGCGCGACACCTTGAGGTCGTCCAGCGCTTCCCATATATACGATGGCGGACCTTCTTCCCCGGCATGCGCTACCGTTAACAGCCCCTCTTCGCGCGCCCGTGCAAACACGCGAGAAAATTTGGATGGCGGATGACCGTTCTCGCTGGAATCAAGCCCCACCGCACAGATGTACTCGCGATAAGGCAACAGCGCTTCCAGTGTTTGCATCGCCGCCGCCTCGCTCAAGTGCCGCAGGAAACACGGAATCACGCGATACGAGATACCCAGTTCGCGCTCGCCGCCGACCAGCGCACGATTCATACCCTCGAACACCACCGACAGCGGAATACCCCGTTCCAGGTGGCTTTGCGGGTCAAAAAATATTTCGACATGGACGACACCGTCGTTATGCGCGCGTTTCAAATAGGCATGCGTCAGCTGAAAGAAGTCGTCCGCATCCTTTAAAACCTGCACGCCCTGATAATAAATATCCAGAAATGACTGCAGATTCGAGAAGTTATAGGCGCTGCGCAATGCCGCTACATTGGCGTAAGGCAACTGTATGCCATGCTTGGCGGCCAATTCGAATGTCATTTCCGGTTCCAGCGTGCCTTCTATATGTAAATGCAATTCCGCTTTCGGCAGCGCACGTACAAAACTCGCCATATCGATTTTGGTCATGATCTTATCTTCCATTGTAAAAAAACACGGACGGGATCTGACTCCCGTCCGTGAATGATGTGCTGCCTGCCGCAATTACTTGGGAATAGAACCTTCAACCCCTTGCACATAGTAATTCAACGACATCAATTCACCCATAGGCATCATGGTACCCGCAGCAACCTTTACTACGCCAGCCTGATCTACAATAGGGCCGGTAAACGGCACGATCTTGCCGCTGATAATACCTTGTTTTTTCTCTTCAAACACTTTGGCAACCGCAGCAGGTACGGATGGACTCAGCGGCGTCAAAACCACCATGCCTTCTTTCATGCCCCACAGGGTTTGAGTCGGCTTCCACGTTCCGGCCAGCACTTGTTTCACTGTGTCGGTGTAATACCGCGACCAGTTCAGCGTACTTGCAACCAGCTGGGCTTTAGGTCCGAACTTGGACATGTCCGAATCCCAGCCGAATGCGTAAACGCCCTTTTCTTCAGCGGTCTGAATCACGGCCGGCGAATCGGTATTCTGGCTCAGGACGTCTGCACCCTGTGCAATCATGGTTTCAGCGGCCTGACGTTCCCGCGCAGGATCGTACCAGCTGCTTACCCAGATAACCTTGGTCTTGATTTTCGGGTTCACACTCTGTGCGCCCAAAGTATAAGCGTCGATATTGCGCACCACTTCCGGTACAGGGTATGAACCCACGAAGCCCAGAATATTGCTCTTGGTCATTTTACCGGCCAGCACGCCCAGCATGTAAGCGCCTTCCCAGGAGCGGGCCTGATAAATACCCATGTTTTTGGCTGTTTTATAGCCTGTAGCATGGTCAAAATAGGTGTTGGGGAATGTTTGCGCCACTTTCAATGTCGGATTCATGAAACCGAATGAAGTGGTAAAAATAATCTTGTTGCCATCAGCAGCAAGCTGTCTGATGACGCGCTCGGCATCAGCACCTTCCGGTACATTTTCGACATAAGTCGACTTGACCTTGCCGCCCAGCGCCTTTTCCATGGCCAGACGGCCTTGATCGTGTGCGAATGTCCAGCCGGCATCGCCCACAGGACCTACATAGACGAAACCCGCTTTTAACGGCTCGGCAGCATGAGCAAACACCGCCGTCGTCGCCAAAGCCAGTCCGATTGCCGCTATTTTGAAATTACGTACGTTTTTCATATAAACAGACTCCAATATCAATTAAGTTGGATGCGGCACACTCGGTATCAAGTGTACCTGCCATCATCATTGCCGAACCACCCGCCCCAATCGGAAATGCACAACCGCTGTCAGCAGTCGATGCATTCCCTTAATACCTGTGCCAGTATCCAATTCGTCAAAGTGCTACATGCATCATTAAAAATGATATTCGGCACGAATCATCGGGGTCTTGGCAAAGGCACCGCTGCCTGCCGCACCCGAAGCATCGTTACCAAACTTGTTCTTCCAGTATTGATACTCCAGACCGATCTTGAAAGTACCTTTGGGCCCGCCGGTCAGCTTGCCTACGTCAGCCATGATCTGCGCATCGAAATCGGTCTCAGGCTTGGTATCGTTACCGAACTCGTCCTTGCCTTTAGAGGCGATGAAGTTCACAAAACCTTCAAAGGAGAAAGCCGAGTCGCCGATAGGAATACCCCAGGCTGCGGTCAGCATCGGATGCGTTTTGTAAGTATAGCGCGACACGCTATAGGTGCTATTGGTTGCAAAGTCCCAACCAGAAGGCGCATTGCTTTCCCAAAGCGCCAGCAAACTGACGTTCATGAAGCCGGGCACATCGAGCATCACCGTAGGGCCCAGTACCAGCATACGCTTCTTGGAGTTGTAGCCGACATCGGTTTTAGTATTGGCGTCAAAGCCGAAAGTAGCGCCGACATCCTTGATAATGCCGAATTTGTATTCCTTGCCGGTAATCTTGCCCAAATCCAGCGTGTTGCGATACACGACATAAACTTCCGAAGCGCCGTCTGTAGAACCAATTGCCGATGGATCCTTGCTATCCGAGAACAACATGTCGGCGTTAAAGAAATTGGTGCCGTATTTGTATCCGCTGACGTGAGTCAAAGCCAAAATATTTTTGCTGATGTCGTTGGATTCAAACGGCTCGGCGAATTTTGTCCCGTAACGCCAGCTTATCGATGTATCGCTCCAGTCTGCAGCATACAGATTGGACGATGTGCCCAGTACCAAAGCAACTGACAATCCGACTTGCTTGAGACGGTTTGCTGCACCCGATTTGTTTTTCATTGATAATACTCCCATGATTTAATTAATTAATAAAACCCAGACTTGCGTCACGGTTATACGAATTGGCCCGAATATGCCGACAAAACTCACCGGATCGTCAAAACTGCATGATTACTACAAATTGAATCCAAGTGGAAATGCTATTGGATACAAAGCAAAGCCCATGCCAAAATATAAAAATCAAACATTATCAATTACTTAAAAATTAACACCCTACATTAACGCACGATTTTGTTTGTTTTATGCGCGCCAAAATGTATCCAATTTTCCAAACCCGCACGATTTATGTGCATACAACTATCAATTAACACACTTCGGCAGCGACGGGCGCGCATCCATGGAAACCGCCTGACAATCAGGCGATATCAAAGCTGATGGGAAAAGATCGGCAAAACAGACGGGATCGTGCCTAGCGGCACGGATAATAAGCCTGCGGTTCAAGAGATGAACGACTCGATCGTCCAACTATGCACATGTCGAAGCCCGTATTGGCCTCCAACATGCATTAAGAATTCACACCGACAGATAGCTGCGCACGCCATCGGCTTCCATATTGGCGCCGAGCCCGCTTTTAACCACCTGTCCTCGTTGTAAAACAGTGTATTCGTCAGCCAGTGATTTGGCAAAATCGTAATATTGCTCAGTCAGCAACACACCCATATCCCCGCGCCCGGCAAGCATGCGCAATACGCGTTCAATATCCTTGATGATGGAAGGCTGAATACCTTCTGTCGGCTCATCCAGTATAATCAGTTTAGGTCTGCCAGCCAGCGCCCGCGCAATCGCCAGCTGTTGTTGCTGCCCACCCGAGAGATCGCCGCCGCGCCGTTTCAGAAACTGTTTCAGTATAGGAAACAGCTCAAACAGCTCTTCGGGGATTTTGCTGGCCGCAGCGCCTTTAAGATGCCCCAGCCCCATTTCCAGATTCTCCGCTACAGTCAGACGCGGAAAAATCTCGCGGCCTTGCGGCACGTAACCCAACCCCATTGCCGCGCGCTTGTGCGGCGGCAGGCGCGTAATATCCTCACCCATAAATCGGATAGTGCCGGACTTGATCGGCAACACTCCCATGAGGCAACGCAGCAAGGTAGTTTTACCCACGCCATTACGCCCAAGCAACACGGTAGTCTGACCAATAGCACAATGCAGGTCAACGTCGCGCAGAATATGACTGCCGCCGTAATATTGGTTAATTCCGCTCAATTCCAGCATTTAGCGCCCCAGATATACTTCAATAACGCGCGCATCATTTTGCACTTCGCTCATGCTGCCTTCAGCCAGCACCGAGCCTTCATGCAACACTGTCACCTTACGCGCGATGCTGTTGACGAATTCCATATCGTGCTCAACCACCACCAGCGAATGCTTGCCGGCCAACGAGATGAACAATTCCGCGGTACGCTCAGTCTCCTCGTCGGTCATGCCGGCCACAGGCTCGTCCAGCAACAACAATTTCGGTTCCTGCGCCAGCAGCATGCCGATTTCCAGCCATTGCTTCTGACCATGCGCCAGCAGTCCGGCAGGCCGATGGCAGAAATCCTGCAAGCGAATCAGTTCCATCAACTCCTCAATTCGCTCAGTCTGCTCATGATTACGCCGGGAAAACAAACTGCCCCAAATGCTTTTATCGGCTTTCAATGCCAGCTCCAGATTATCAAACACGCTATGCTGTTCGAACACCGTAGGTTTCTGGAATTTCCGACCGATGCCAGCATGCGCGATTTGCGCCTCCCGCATGCGCGTCAGGTCGAATGTCTGGCCGAAAAAGGCGGTGCCGGAATCCGGACGGGTTTTACCCGTAATCACATCCATCATCGTGGTTTTACCTGCGCCGTTTGGCCCGATAATGCAGCGCAACTCGCCGGCGTCTATCGTCAGCGACAAATTATTGATCGCCTTGAAACCGTCAAAACTGACATTGATGGCATCCAGATAAAGCGCCACACCGTGCGATAAATCCAGCTCGCCCGGTATCAGCACATGCGCGCCGGAAATGCTGCGCTCTTCGCTGTTCGCAGTTGCCGAAATACTCATCATGTGCGCTTCCATCGATTTAGCAACCCCATTACGCCTTGAGGTAGAAACAGCGTTACCAGTACAAAAATCAATCCCAGCAAATACAGCCAGTATTCCGGAAAACTCATGGTAAACCACGATTTTGCAGCATTCACAATACCGGCGCCGATAATCGGCCCAAGCAAAGTCCCTCTCCCGCCGACGGCCGCCCATATAGCTATTTCTATCGAATTGGCAGGCGACATTTCGGAAGGGTTGATGATCCCAACCTGCGGCACGTACAAGGCACCGGCAATACCGCATAGCACTGCTGAAAAAACCCATACCGCCAGCTTGTACGGCAATGGGTTATATCCGCAAAACATCACACGCGTTTCAGCATCGCGAATAGCCGTGAGTACCCGTCCGAACTTGGATAACACAATGAACCGGCATGCCAGTAATGCGACGATCAGCACCAACCCGGTGATGGCAAACAGCCCGGCACGAGTGCTCGCCGCCGCAACCGGGAATCCCGCAATAAATTTGAAATCAGTGAAGCCATTATTGCCGCCGAAGCCGGTTTCATTCCTGAAGAACAACAACATGGCGGCATAAGTAAGCGCCTGGGTAATAATGGAAAAATACACGCCCTTGATGCGTGACCGGAATGCGAACCAGCCGAAAACAAAAGCCAGCACGCCCGGCACCAGCACCACCATCAATAACACATATGCCAGATGATCGGTACCCCACCACCACCACGGATACGTTTTCCAGTCGAGAAACACCATGAAATCCGGAAGGTTGCTGCCGTACTGCCCCAGTCCGCCTATCATGCGCATCAGATACATGCCGAACATGTAACCGCCCAGCGAGAAAAACAGGCCATGCCCGAGCGAAAGTATGCCGCCGTATCCCCAGGCCAGCCCCATCGCCAATGCAACGATGCCATAACACAGATATTTGCCGAACAGTGTCACAGTGTATGCCGACAGATGAAACGCGCTGGTTTTCGGCACCAGCAGCGCCATGACCGGCACCATGACCAGCATAACGACAAGCGCAACCAGAATGGCTGCCCAGCCTGTGGGGCCGTAAAGTTTTTTGAGCATATCCATATCAGTTATCCACCGTGCGGCCTTTCATCGCAAACATGCCCTGCGGGCGTTTCTGGATGAACGCGATAATAAAAATCAACACGATAATCTTGGCCAGAACGGCGCCTATCCACGGTTCAAGAAACTTGTTCACGATACCCAGTCCGAACCCGCCGGCCACCGTACCCGCAAGTTGCCCGACACCGCCCAGCACCACCACCATGAACGAATCGACAATATAGGATTGGCCGAGCTCGGGGCCGACGTTGCCGATCTGCGACAATGCCACGCCCCCCAATCCGGCGATACCCGCGCCGAAACCGAAAGTCAGGGTATCGACGCGACTGGTAGGCACCCCCAGACAATCGGCCATCTTGCGGTTCTGAGTCACCCCGCGCACAAACAATCCCAGTCTGGTACGGGTCAGAATCAGCCACACAATCAGCAATACACCCAATGAAAAGCCGATAATCACCATGCGGTTATAGGGCAGGATCAGATTCGGAATAACTTCCCAGCCGCCCGACATCCAGCCAGGATTGGCCACCTCCACATTTTGCGGGCCGAATATGGTCCTTACCGCCTGTATCAGTATCAGCGACAACCCCCATGTTGCCAGCAGACTTTCCAGCGGACGTCCATACAACCAGCGGATCACGCTACGTTCCAGAATGACGCCGACCAGAAATGTGACGATAAAAGCGACTGGCAACGCCGCAGGCAAATACCAATCCAGCTGCACCGGGAAGAAATGTCGAAACACGCCCTGCACGGCATAGGTCGCATACGCACCTATCATCAGGAATTCGCCGTGCGCCATATTGATCACGCCCATTAACCCATAGGTGATAGCGAGCCCGAGTGCCGCCAGCATGAGCACTGACCCGAGTGAAATGCCGGAAAAAATGCGTGCCAGATATTCTGCCATGGCCATACTGCTATCGATTTTGGCAATCGCCTTGACGATCGCCTGACGTACCGCCGGGTCGGTTTCAATAGCGCTTCCCTGAGCGTTTTTATCGATGCGCTCTGCCAAACTGGCACGCACTTTCGGAGAATCGCTACCGCCCAATATCTGCGCAGCCTCCTTGCGCTGTGCGGCATCGGTACTGTCGAGCAGTATCATGGCCTGCGATTGCAGCAGCAATTTTTTGATTTTTGGATCTTGTTCCCGTTTAACGGCCTTGACTATGACCGGCAGAAATTCGGCATCGGCATGTCCGGCCAGCTGTTGTGCCGCCGCCAGACGTATTTTGGCATCCGCATCAAACAGCGACAATCCGGCAAGGGCGGAATCGAGATGCCGATGCATGCGGTTATTGACCACGACATCCTGTAAATCAGCTGCATTGACAGTAACCGGCGCACCTGTTGCCGCATCAACATAAGTATCGCCCTGCGACAGCACCACCTGACCGCTGCTGCTGGCTGAAAGATTACCGTCGGACAAGGCTTGCAACACTGTTTTCGCTGCCTTGTCGTCGCTCTCGCCGAGCTTGTCGACCAGCGTCAGCTTGGCATCGAAATCATCGCCGACTAGCGGTGCCAGATCCGCCTGCGTCAAGGCATGAGCAGGCAAGGCATAAAGCAGGCAGCAATAAAATATGACTCGTAACGCGCGCATGTATTCCTCAATCGACCATCGTTGTGCCGCCCTGCTGTCTCTGCAGCAAGGCGGCTTTGCCCGATTTCCGGGCAGTGGTAACATGTACGATTACAAACTTTGCTTCTTCTCGTTTCCGGGGATATATGGGCTCCACGGTTGAGCACGGACAGGCTCTTTGGTTTTCCATACCACTTCGAACTGACCATCGGCACGGATTTCGCCTATCATCACCGGCTTGTGCAGATGATGATTGGTTTTATCCATGGTCAGGGTAAAACCGCTAGGCGCTGCAAAGGTTTGCCCTGCCATCGCTTTGCGTACCGCATCCACATCCACTGTACCGGCTTTTTTCACAGCCTGCGCCCACATGTGAATACCGACATAAGTGGCCTCCATAGGGTCGTCGGTAACGGGGAAATCCTTCAAACCCTTGGCCTTGACATAATCCTTCCACATCTTGACGAATTTGGTGTTGGCCGGACTCTTGACCGATTCGAAATAATTCCATGCTGCCAGATGACCTACCAGCGGCTTGGTGTCCATACCGGCCAATTCCTGCTCGGCTACCGAGAACGCGACAACAGGTACATCCTTGGCTTTCAGCCCTGCGTTGCCAAGCTCCTTATAGAACGGCACATTGGAATCGCCGTTAATGGTAGACACGACACAAGTCGGGCCGCCTGCGGCAAATTTCTTGATATTGGCAACTATCGTCTGATAATCGCTATGGCCAAACGGGGTATACACTTCCTCGATGTCCTTATCGGCAAAACCTTTGGTTTTGAGGAAAGCGCGCAGGATCTTGTTCGTGGTACGCGGATAAACATAGTCGGTACCCAACAGGAATACGCGTTTTGCGCCGCCGCCGTCAGCCGACAACAGATACTCCAGTGCGGGGATAGCCTGCTGATTAGGTGCCGCACCTGTATAAAAGACGTTTTGCGACAACTCTTCGCCCTCATACTGCACCGGATAGAACAGCAGCGCGTTGAGTTCCTCAAATACCGGCAATACCGATTTACGCGACACCGATGTCCAGCAGCCGAATGTCACGGCCACTTTATCCTTGCTGATCAGCTGTCGCGCCTTTTCCGCAAACAACGGCCAGTTTGAAGCCGGATCAACCACTACCGGCTCGATCATGCGCCCCAGCACACCGCCCGATGCATTAATTTCTGCAAACGTCATCAGCGCAACGTCTTTCAGTGCCGTTTCGGAAATGGCCATGGTACCCGACAATGAATGCAGGACCCCTACCTTGATGGGATCTTTACTGGCTGCCATGACAGGCAGTCCCAGCGACGACAGTCCGGTTGCGGCGCCAAGCATACCCAAGTGCTTCAAGAATTCTCTGCGTTGTGTCATTTAATTTGCCTTTCTCCGTTATTTATAAATGAAGGAATACTACCCACGCCAGCCTTGATCAGGCCTAACAATAAAAGCACTATTCATGCCAATACTATCCATCCCGGCAAAGCAGAATAGGTTATTGTTCCTTATGAAATACTTTACATATTCTATGGATGCAACGACTGGGAAACATAGAACATCCGCACCTTTTGCGTGCATCGTTGTGCACAACAACATCAGACGCAAATATCCCGCCAACATGTAACTGAGCCTTGCATTAGAGATTCACAAACAATGCAATGCCAGCTGCAGCACAAAAGGAAACAAAATTAGCGAGGCAGTAAATACTGCCTCACTGCGTCGCTGCATCTATCAGAATAGATAGCTCAGATTACCAACCAGCTGGTTATCCTGGCTTATACCGTAACGGTTCTTGCCACCGATGATGTAGCTGAGGCCGCCGGATACGTTTTTCAGGAACGGATAGCTTACACCCAGCGTGACATGACGGAATGCAGAGCTAACCTGATTGGCCGCATAAGGCACATACAAATCGGTACTGGTTATGCCAGTCTTTTTATAGGTGTAATAACCCAGCACTGCGCTAACGCCCAGATCCTTTGGCAACGCATCGAAATGCAGGCTGTCGTTATACGTTGCAGTAAAGTAGGTATCGCCCTTATTGCCGTAAGACACGTCATTCAGCATCGTTTGCGCATTCAGTCCGAATTGCTTGTAGCTCAATCCCAGCATGGTTTCATAGCCGGCTGCATTCGAGCTTGGAACATAGTGGTAACTGGTAATACCGATTTGATAACCGATAGCGCCAACCGTCCCTTTATAGCCGCCATACAAATCGTGTTCCATGGAGGTACCGCCACCGGTAAACGTCTTGTACGAATAGCCCAGCGTAGAGAACCACCAACCAGCGTAAAAACCGCTTTCACTGCTGTAATCCAGACCGCCTTGCAAAGCAGGACCTTCGCTCTCAGGCGCATCGCCGTTCGCATTACCGCCTGGAATACCGGTAGAACCGTACGTCGTGGTAATACCGCGCAAAACATATTTGGAAACGACGTCCAGATGGCCGGTAACATCAGCGGCGGCAGGTAATGATGCGAACATGCAACCTAACGCACCGATTACTACGGCTGAGGTAATGCTTGCTTTTGATTTGAACACCTTCATGAGGAAATCTCCCTAAGTTGAAAAAATAGACGACGGTAAAACATGTCAGTTTCGTGACAGCATTTACCGTGCCAGATCTTTTGGCTCAGGCAATATTTAATGCTTATTAATTAAGTTTCATGCGGTTATATTATTCTTTCAGGCTTTCTGACAGTCGCACCCGCCTTGTTCGACATGCACTAAAGCAGCGCAACACATCAACACGATGCACACTTATCGCCCATTTTTACGATGCCTACCGCTTTGCAAAACAGACTTAAAACGCACCTTAAGATGCCTGATAATATGACCTAACCAAATGAAATAAATGAATTTATTATAATCCAGAACCGCACCTGAGCTGGCTGGCACAAGCTTTGCATACCTGAATTTTAGGACGGGATTGCCGCTGCGTTTGCAGCGCATTCACACAGATGTCTGTATCAGGATTGCTAGGGTTCCGGTTCCAGTTAATGGAATGTCTGGTCCAAGAGCAATCCGGCCTCACAGCGAGGTTCCACGGAGGGATAAAAGCCCGGGAGAGAGCGCAGTTGCTTTCCCGTTTCTTTTAACCTTTACAGGAGCCCGTCATGTCAACACCATCCAAATCGTTCAAGAAAGTTTGTCTTGCTTCACTGATGCTCGCTACCGCCAGCATGATGCCCGTTGCTGCGCACGCTACCTCATCCATGAAAATAGGTACTGTCGTATGGATAGGGTACGGACCGTTCTTTGTTGCCGATGCCAAAGACTTCTATAAAAAGTACGACCTTAAAGTCAGTCTGCAAATGTTCACCGACCCGGCACTGATTCCGACTGCAATGGCGAGCAACTCTGTCGATGGCGGCATGCTGACTTACGATCAGGTAATAGGCTCGGACGCAAAGGGACTGAAACATAAAGTCGTCATGCCTATCGACTACTCGAATGGCGGCGATGCAATTGTGGCGACAACAGCCATTACCAAAGTAAGCGAATTCAAAGGCAAGAAAATCGGCTTCAATCCGCTATCCCCGTCCGACTTTCTGCTGTCCTATGCCTTGAAGAAAAACGGCCTGTCCGAAAAGGACTTCCAGGCTGTTCCCATGACGCCGGAATCCGTTCCTGCAGCTATGGCATCGGGTGGCATCCCTGTCGGTGTCACCTATGAACCCAGCCTGTCGCAAATTCTGAGCATGGGTGACGGCAAGAAATTCCATGTCGTGTTTTCTTCCAAAAATGCGCCCGGCCTGATTGCCGACGTACTGGTATTCGATCAAAAATACATCCAGACCCATCCCAAGGAAATCAAAGGTCTGATTGAAGCTTATGTAGACGGTATGGCCTACATGAAATCCCATCCGGACGAATCCGCCAAGATCATAGGCAAGGCCATGGGTATCAGCGGCAAGGAAGTCATGGACCAGATGAAAGGCGTCTATAACATTCCACTGGCCGAGATGCCGAAAGCTTTCGTGAAGTCGGCTGAAACGACTTCTTACTATGCGAGCGGAGAAGTCATCAGCGGCATACTCAAGAACAAGGGGCAAATCAGCACCATCCCGGCAACCGAAACCACTATCGACAGCCAGTTCGTGAAATCGCTGGTTAAGTAAATTTGCAAATGAATTTGGCAGGTCGTGTCGGTATCCGGCGCGGCCTTGCCAAAGGAGGATGTCATGCTGCTACACAAATTTCGCTACGCCGACGGCGTACTACCGAACATCATTGCAATGTCATATACATTGAGCGCCTATGCCGGCGGCATACTGCTGCTTGCCATGGCAGCCGTACCGGGCCAAATCGCCGGCACGCTGCTGGTCGCTCACGCCCTGATACTATCAGGCTACTACTTTCACGAATTCGCCCACAATTCCATATTCAAGGCAGCCGAGGACAATAGCCGCTGGGGCACATTAATGACCTGGATCAACGGCTCCTGCTACGCCTCATTCAGCGACCTGCGCCGCAAGCATGTGCGCCACCACGTTGACCGCGCCGACGTCATCACTTTCGACTTCAAGGCATTCCTGCTCAAGTCCCCCGCATGGTTCCGCCGTCTGGTGCTCGCACTGGAATGGGCCTATATACCGGCGGTAGAACTCATCATGCACGGCTACGTCATGCTATTGCCGTTTATCGCCAAGGAAAAGGAACAGAATCGCCGCCGCGTAGCAATGGTTTTCACCGTACGCGCTGCCGCCTTTGCCACATTAGGCTGGTTCTCGCCGAGCGGATTGGTCGCGTACGCCATTGCCTACATGATCATGCTGCATGCGTTGCGCTTCGCCGACGCCTACCAGCATACCTACGACGCCTTTGCTGTACTACAGGGCGGCAGCATCCCCGAAGACAAAGTACGCGATCACGCTTACGAACAGCGCAACACCTACTCCAATCTGGTCTCGGTGGCGCACCCGGTATGGAATCTGCTGTTACTGAACTTTTCCTACCACAACGCCCATCACGAGCGTCCGATAGAGCCGTGGCATCGCTTGCCGCAACTGCACAAAAAGCTGTTTGGCGACACCTATCCGCAAGTGCTGCCGATGAGCACGCTATTGGGCCCGCATCACCGTTACCGGGTCAAACGCATCCTGTCCGACGATTACGGCGACGTACCTGAATTGCCGTCCGGCCGACTCGACCCGACTGCATTCTACGGCGCTGTCGGCGTATCTTTCCTGACGGCGGTTTAACGTGAGTGCACTCGATTTTTCCGGCCGTACAGTCGTTGTCACCGGTGCCGCCAGCGGCATCGGGCTGGCAATAGCCGAGGCATTTGCCAAACATGGCGCCGGCCTGGAACTGATAGATCGCAATCCTGAAGCGCTGGCGGCGGTTGCACAACGTCTCGAAACCAGCGCCGATATCACCGCGCACACGCTGGATTTAACCAGCACAGAACAAATCGATGCACTGGCAAACAGTCTGCAGCAGCGACGCATCAATGTACATGCCCTGATCAACAATGCCGGCATCGAGTATCCGACACCGCTCAGCGACACCGCGACAGACGCCGCTCCGCGCTGGAGCCGGCTATTGCACAACAATGTCGACAGTATGTATTTGCTGACACGCGCCCTGCTGCCGCTGATACCGAAATCCGGCTGCATCATCAACCAGTCGTCGATCTGGGGACTCAGCGGCGTGGCCGATTTCTCCGCCTACGTCGCCAGCAAACACGCCATTATCGGCCTTACCCGCTCGCTGGCATGGGAACTGGGCAAGCAGGGCATCAGGGTAAATGCAGTATGCCCGGGTTGGGTTGCCACCGAAGCTGCCATGCGTTCGATGCGAGCCATGGCCGAGACGGCAGGCAAACCGGAGGCGCAGATGATCGCTGAAATACTGGCACAGCAGGCCATCCCCGAACTGCTCGGCCCGGCAGACATTGCCGGCACTTTCCTGTTTCTCGCCTCTCCCTACGCGCTGGCCATTACCGGCCAGGCTATCGTAGTGAGTAACGGCGAAGTCATGCACTGACATTATGAATATCACACTACACAACAAAACCGCCATCGTCACCGGTGCTGCCACCGGCATCGGTCGCGCCATTGCCATCATGCTTGCCGAAGCCGGTGCACGGGTGATCGTCAACCATCTGCATCGTGCCGACGAAGCCGCAAACGTCGTACAGGAAATTATCACC
The DNA here is from genome assembly GCA_031291235.1 of Sulfuriferula sp. Lineage (GTDB taxonomy): Bacteria > Pseudomonadota > Gammaproteobacteria > Burkholderiales > Sulfuriferulaceae > Sulfuriferula. The sequence goes on along the minus strand of JARLJL010000022.1, from coordinate 203,939 downwards.
GCAGGCGGGCGCGCTATCGCATTCGAGGCGGACGTAACCAGCGCGAGCCAGATAAGACAAATGGTCGCATCCTGCGACAGCGTCGACATTCTGGTCAATAACGCCGGCGTGATCGCAGAGAAACCGTTTCTGGATATTACCGAAGCCGAATGGGATCACGTTATCAACAGCGATCTCAAATCCGTATTCCTGTGCAGTCAGGCGGTGCTTGCCGGCATGGCCAAACAAGGCAACGGCATTATCGTCAATATCAGCTCCGATCTGGGTTATCTCGGACGCGAACATTACGCTTCCTATTGCGCAGCCAAGGCTGGCGTCATCGGCCTGACCCGTTCGCTGGCCCGCGAATTTGCCCCTGCCATCAGAGTGAACGCAGTGGCACCCGGGCCGGTCGAGACCGCCATGCTGTCGACCGCAGCCATGTCCGCGGAATGGATAGAGAAAGAAAAGGATATTCCTTATCAGCGTTTTGCCGAACCTGCAGAAATTGCCGCTACCGTACTGTTCCTGGTATCCGACTATGCCCGCTTCTATTGCGGCCAGGTGCTCGGCCCCAATGGCGGATCAGTCATGCCATGAGCATATCGACACGCACGGCGCCACGAACCTGGATACCGCTTACCGTCCTCACGATGTCAGCCGCCATGTGGGGCATTACCTGGTGGCCGCTCAAACAATTCGGCGCTGCCGGGCTGTCCGGTCCGCTTATCTCGCTTGCCAGCTACGGATTGGTAGGTCTGATCGGCATACCTTTGCTGTTACGCGAACGCGATGCCTGGAAGGGGCAGATCGGACTACTGCTATTGCTTGCGCTATTCGGCGGCTGGGCCAACGCGTCCTTCGTACGCGCGCTCATGATAGGCGACGTGGTGCGCGTCATGCTGCTATTCTATCTGGCGCCGGTCTGGTCAGTGCTGGGCGGATGGTTATTCCTGCATGAAACCGTGACCAGACGGCGCATGCTGGCAGTATCCACATCCATTTTTGGTGCATTTCTGGTGATAGGCGGCACTGCAGCCTTTACCAGCCCACTCACCGTCGCCGATTTTCTGGCACTGTCCGCCGGACTGGCCTTTGCAGGCAATAATCTGGTAACACGTGCTGCGCAAAGCGTTCCCATGATTTCCAAAACCATCGCTGTGTTCATAGGTTGCGGTGTCGTTTCCGGCATGATGGTCTGGCAACAAGGCGCCGCTCAGCCAGTATGGACGCCCACACTGGTGATGGCGCTGCTGGCTTTCGGTTTCGGCTGGCTGGTACTTGCCACCTTCACTACGCAATACGGCGTCACCCATATTGAAACCGGTCGTGCCGGCATCATACTCATCGTCGAACTGCTTGCAGCCGTATTTTCGGCCATGATCATAGGCGGAGAAAAGCTTGCGCCTAGCGAATGGATAGGAGGCACACTTATTGCTTGTGCTGCTATCATTGAGGCAACGGATACCACTGTTGAATCACATAAGGAAAAATCGTGAATACCGTAAACATGAACAAAATGAGCTGGGTTGCCTATCGCGATCTGGTCGCCGCTACCAATCCGCCCGTTTTCCTCCCGGTAGGCGCGCTGGAACAGCACGGCCCGCACCTGCCGCTGGGTACCGACGCCCTGCTATCCGCAGCCGTTGCCGCCAGCGCAGCCGAACGCATCAACGGCATTGTGGCCCCGGCGCTGTCTTACGGTTACAAATCCCAACCCAAATGCGGCGGCGGCCAGCATTTCTGCGGCACCACTTCAGTCGACGCGCAAACCCTCATCGGTCTGGTGCGCGATACGGTACGGGAATTTGCCCGCCACGGCGTAAAAAAACTGATCATCGTCAACGGCCACTACGAGAATCAATGGTTCATCACCGAAGGCATCGACCTTGCCTTGCGCGACCTGCAGCCCAATACCAAGATGCGGGTCATGCGCCTGGAATACTGGGATTTCCTGACTGAGGCCACGTTACAATCCGTATTCCCGGACGGTTTCCCCGGCTATGCGCTGGAACATGCCGCCGTCATCGAAACCTCGCTCATGCTGCATTACCACCCCGAACTGGTACGGCTGGACCTGATCCCTGACGACGGGCCGGCCGATTTCCCTCCCTACGATGTTTATCCGCTGAACCCAACATGGGTGCCCCCATCCGGCGTGCTGTCTTCCGCCCGTGGTTCGGATGCAGTAAAGGGCGAAATCATGGCTACGGAATTAGCCACGCACATTGCTGCAGCCGTTACGGCTGAATTTGAGCGAGCGCGACCGTGAACCGGATCGATTTGCCTCCTCCTCATGCAAACCGTGCCGCATTACTCGTCATAGACATGCAGCGCGATTTTTGCGCACCCGGCGGTTATGCAGATACGGCGGGGCTCGATATAGCCAACCTGCGCAAACCCATAGCGCAAATTCAAAAACTGCTTAAAGCTGCGCGTGCGCAAGCAATGCTCGTCATCCACACACGCGAAGGCCACAGAAGCGACCTGCTCGATTGCACGCCTGCCAAAAGAAAGCGCAGCGCCGATGCGGGCGCCGCCATAGGTACAGCCGGACCCATGGGCAGGCTGCTGATTCGCGACGAATACGGCCACGATATCATCGACGAACTCACTCCCTGCCCAGGCGAACCCGTTATCGACAAGCCCGGCTATAGCGCATTCCATCAAACCGACTTGGAAATCATGCTGCGCAGTCAAGGTATCGACCAGCTCATACTCACCGGGGTCACCACTGAAGTATGCGTGCAATCCACCCTGCGGGCTGCCGTCGACCGCGGTTACGAGTGCGTCACGGTCAGCGATGCATGCGGTTCGGCCTATCCTGATCTGCACGATGCCAGCCTGGCGATGATCGCCGTGGAAGGCGGTATATTCGGTAAGGTCATGACCACCGATGCCATGTTGCATGCCATGCAGGCATCGTCAGCGGAGTATAGCCATGATGCAAGTTAAAAAACTATGGCCGCTGCTGACTGCCACCCATCGCTATGACAAATCGCTGTCGACACGACGGCGCGGGCAGGGCCAGATTATAGAAGCCCCTATCCTCGCCTATCTGATAGAAACCGCCAACGGACGGATACTGTACGACGTCGGCTGCGATTACAGCAAAATTGCAGATCCTGCCAAACAACAGCATTACTACGACCCGGAAACATTTCCGTTCGGGCCGCCGGAAATGGATGAATCCCAGCGTTTGCCTGCCCATTTGGCGCGTATGGGGCTTACCCCAGCCGATATCGACGTAGTATTTTTAGGCCATTTGCATTTCGATCACGCTGGAGGATTATGTGACGTATGCGGCACCGAAGTGCATGTGCAACAATCGGAGCTGGATGCAGCACAATCGGGGCAGGATATAGCCTATTTCCCCGATGATTTCAGCGGCGATCACTCCTGGAAAAAGATGGAGGGCGAGTACGATGTAGCACCCGGGGTACGAGCCATATCTTCACCCGGACACACTGCAGGCCATATGTCGCTATGGATAGAACTGCCGAAAGGAAAACCGGTCATATTGTGTGGCGATGCCGCCGATCTTACCGAGAATATTGCAGAAGAAATCCCTCCCGGTCTGTGCTGGCAGGATCAGGAGGAGCAAGCGATAGCCAGCATACGCAAACTTAAAGCGTTGGCATCAGAGGAAAACGCAATACTCTGGCCCAACCACGATATCGATTTCTGGAGAACCTTGCACCAGTTCCCCGAATTTCATGAATAGGCCAAATTTATTATGACGCTACCATTCCTGAATATTGTTAAAGACCGGCCTCAACCGTCATCCCGGAAATCAACCGGAGACCTGAATACGACACGCCTGATCAACACCATCACCAGCGATCTGGTCGGCATGATCTATCGTTGCAGCATCGACGATCTGGGCACCATGGAATTCGTCAGCGAGGGATGCCTGAAGCTGACCGGATATCGCCCCGACGAGCTCATTTTCGACAACCGCATATCCTACGGCCAAATCACGCATCCGGACGATCTGGAGCGTGTAAACAGCGCCATTCATGCGGCTCTGAGCGCAGACAATACCTACGATACCGAATATCGTATCATTCGCGCCGACGGTTCCATACGCTGGGTGTCCGAACGCGGCGTCGGCGTTTTCGGCGCGAACGGAGAACGTATCGCCATAGAGGGATTTATTCAGGATATAACCGACCGCATCACCACCAACAAGGCGCTACATGAGGCGCTCAGGCGTTATCGCAGCATCTTTGAAAACGCCACCGAAGGCATTTTCCAGACCACGCCCAACGGCCGCTATATCGACGCCAATCCAGCATTGGCGCGCATTTATAACTATCCGACGCCGGAAGCCATGATCGTGGCGCTGCAAGACATACAGCATCAGCTCTATGTCAACCAGTCGCGCCGCGACGAATTCGTACGGCTCATGTTCGAGCACGGCAACGTCCGCAATTTCGAATCGCAGGTTTATCGCCAGGACGGCAGCAGCATCTGGATATCGGAAAACGCCCGCGCAGTAAAAGATACCAACGGCGCCGTACAATTTTATGAAGGTACGGTCGTAGACATCACCGAACGCAAATACCACGAAGAGGAATTGCGATATCAGGCCAGCCACGACATCCTGACCGGCCTGCCCAATCGCATGCTGCTGATGGACAGGATCGAACGCGCCATTAGCCGCGCCAAACGCGAAGAACAAAAAGTCGCAGTCGTATTCGTCGATCTGGATCACTTCAAACTCATCAACGACAGCCTGGGGCACCATGTCGGCGACAGGCTGCTGTTGGAAATGGCCTCCCGCCTGAGCTCCTGCATACGCAGCCAGGATACGGTAGCGCGACTGGGCGGCGATGAATTCGTGCTGGTATTAACGGAACAGTCGGACGAACCCGGCGTCATCCATATCATCCGGCGCTTACTGGAAGTCATTGCCCATCCGTGGATAGATGAAGGACACGAATACTCACTGAGCTGCAGCATCGGCGTCAGCTGCTTCCCCTGTGACGGCAATACTGCAGATACGCTACTGCAATGCGCGGATGCGGCCATGTATGAAGCCAAGGACGCCGGCAGAAACACATTCCATTTTTATACGCCGGCGTTAAACCAGACCGTGACGGAACGTCTGGAACTGGCCAACGACCTGCGCCGCGCGCTGGAACGCGACGAATTCCGCGTGTTTTACCAGCCGCGCGTGTCTGTCGCCGACGGACGCATCGTCGGCGCCGAAGCGCTGATACGCTGGCAGCATCCGGAAAAAGGCCTGATTGCCCCGGACAGCTTTATTCCCACCGCGGAAGAAAGCGGCCTGATCGTGCCCATAGGGCAATGGATACTGAACGAGGCCTGCCGGCAAAATCGCGCATGGCAGGATGCAGGGCTTCCCCCCATCAGCATATCGGTGAATCTCTCTCCCATCCAGTTTCGCCAGCCCGGCCTGGTCGACGCTGTCATCGGCGCATTATCGCAATCCGAGCTGGCCGCGAAGTATCTGGAACTGGAACTTACCGAATCCTTCTTCATGCAGGATGCAGAACGCATCAATGTCGCGATCACAGCACTAAAGGGACTGGGCGTAGCACTTGCTATCGATGATTTCGGTACCGGCTATTCCAGCCTGAGCTACCTTAAGCGCTTTCCGGTCAATCACCTTAAAATCGATAAAAGCTTTGTGCTGGAAATCGACACCAACCCCGACGATGCCGCCATCGTCCGCGCCATCATCACCCTGGGGCACGAACTGGGGCTGCAAGTTGTTGCCGAAGGCGTAGAAACACAGGCGAATTATGAATTCCTGAAACAGCATCACTGCGATGAAATTCAGGGGTACTATTTCAGCCGCCCGGTACCTGCACCCACTATGGAACTACAGTTACAGAAAATGACGGTCATAGCCTGATGACTGAAATCAATACCGTACCGGAACATTATCTGGGGGTATGGCAACGCAAGCATCTGGAAAGTCCGAGCGGCGTGGATAACAGCAGCCGGGTTTACTGGCTGCAGACCTCTCTGTTTCATGCCGATATCCGCATCCCTGCCGATCGCCCGAACTTCAGGGGCAGAAAATCCCTGCACGACTTCTCCGCAGAAGAACTGAAACTGCTTGCCAGCCAGCAGGGATTTGCCGGGACCACCAGCGTTACCGGCAATTACTGCCAATGGTCGCACCATATGGACTATCAGCCGCGCAGGGACAAACCCGACATCGGCTTCATGCAATTTAGCGGCACACGCATACTGGAAACAGGGATAGCAAACGATTACGCCGAAATCTGGGAACAATTACCCGACAGCCGCGGCGAAACGTTTGCACTGCGATTCGAGGAAGACAACACTACCTACCCGGTCGGCAAGCCGCAATCCGGCATTCTGGTCGTCAGCGGAGATTATTTTATCTATGCGCGGGAACGCAAGGTCAGCCTGCCTCCAGCCGCATCGCTAAACGCCTTGCTGACAGAAACCGGCCCTGACAAACAGCAATTAATTGAACTGCTGGATTTCGAGATTTCGTTCGGACGTGTGGCCCATGGCAGTGCGTCATGGGAAATCCTGCTATCGACCCTGCCGTTCCGCGAAGGCGAAGCCCTGTTCACGGAAACAACATGGACGATGATAGCCCGAGCCAAAAACGGATGCATACAGCACGAGCATGCCTGGAACGGCATCATCACCCGGCGCTGGCTGCCGTAAATCTGCCTAGCAGGCTTTCAAATAGGCGCGCCAGCTGCCTAGGTCGGTAATATCGATCGCGTCCGCTACCGCGTAACTTTCGCACACAAAACTCAACACCGGCTCGCCGCTCGCCAGCGTAATCGTGCCTATGCCCAGCGGCGCCGGTATCCCGGCAACGAACGAACCGAATTCGTGCGCCGGCATTTCCCATACTTCCACGTCGATCGCACCGCCCTGCTCGCCGGGTTTCACCCGCACCATGCCCGGACGATACGGCGGGCCGCCGGGCAAGGCATAAAATTTATAATCCGGCGAGCTGGTCGTCGTTTGCACCAGCCGCGCACCGCGCTGAGTCAGTTGCCAATTCAACGGTAAACCGGATAAATGCGCGCCGCAGACGGCAACGCGTATCTGACCATCCGGCAACAACGTCGGTAACGCATCCGTATCCGGCAGCGCAATGCCGGTTGCACCCAGAGGAGTTGCTACGGCCTGCTGACAACGTGCGGCCAAATGCAGCAACGGCGCATCCTGATGTGCCGGCGCCACCAGCGTCACGCCGAACGGCAGCCCGTCCTGCTGAAACCCGGCAGGCACGGCAACTGCAGCATAATCCAGCAAATTCATATAGTTGGTGTAATAACCCAGATTCGAATTCAACTTGATCGGATCGGCCTGCATCTCGGCGATGGTATAAATCGTACCTGCTGTCGGCGTGACCATGCAATCAACTGCCGACCATACCTTATCGGCCTGACGCTTGAGTTCGCGCAGACGGTATTGTCCGCTGAAGGCATCCGCCGCACTGTAGCGCGCCGCACCGTTCACGATTTCCCGTACCGGCGCAAACACCTTGTCGGCATGTGCGTCAAAAAAATCCTTGATCGCCACGTAACGCTCCGCCACCCAGGGGCCGTCGTAGAGCAAGCGCGCTGCCTTCAAAAAAGGATCCAGATCTATCTCTACCGGCACACCGCCCAGATCCTGCAAGCGCACTACCGCTTCGCGGAACAAGCGTTCGGCCTCGTTATTGCCAAAAAACTGCAATTGCTCCGCGCGCGGCACGCCGAAAACAAACGACGCAGCCCGGCCGAAATCGTAACCGTGCGCTTCCACGGCGCGAGAATAAATATCCTCGCCGTCCGCACCAGCTGCCGCCGCCACTACCCGCTCGGCATCCTGCGCCGTCAAGGCAAATACCGACACCGTATCCAGCGAACGGCAGGCCGGCAATACCCCGCGAGTCGATAACCAGCCGCAGGTCGGCTTGTGACCGACCAGATTATTGAATGCGGCCGGTACACGACCCGATCCCGCCGTATCCGTGCCCAGGCTGAAACTCGCCCAGCCCCTGGCGACGGCAACCGCCGATCCGGCACTGGAGCCGCCGGATATGTACTCCGGATTAAAGGCATTGCGGCAAGCGCCATAGGGCGAGCGCGTACCGTTCAGGCCGGTCGCAAATTGATCCAGATTGGTCTTGCCTATCGGGATGGCGCCCGCGTCTATCAGCCGCTGCACGACTGTCGCACTCCGTTCCGGGATATAGGCAAACTCCGGACATGCCGCTGTCGTCGGCACGCCGGCAAGATCGATATTATCCTTAATGGCAAACGGTATGCCATACAACGGCAATTGCAACGGGTCCTTGTCCGCCAGTGCATCGGCATAGGCATACATCTGCTCGGCAGACAGCTGATAAATCCAGGCATGATCGGCATTATTCCCGACCGTGCGAGCCAGTACCACATCCACCATCGCGCGCGGCGTCAATACACCGGCACGGTACAACGCCAACAAATTGGCTATATCCAGACTTAAGTTTTCCACATCATTCCCCTTGTATCACCAGCAAGTCCTGGCCGGCAGCAATCTGGCTGCCTTCCCGACAAAACAGGCGTATTATTTTTCCGGCTGCAGGCGCCACCACATTGATTTCCATTTTCATGGATTCAATGATCAGCAGGATATCGCCTGCCTGTACGCTATCGCCTTCCGCCACTTCTATCTTCCAGATATTCCCAGCCACATGCCCTGCAACAGCACGGCTGTTAGGCGGCAGATCCAGTTCACTGTCGGTCGCTGCTTCGGCAACGGTCACATCCGAGGCATAATCGGCCTGACCGCTGGCCTGCCAGCGCTCGCGCTCGGCGTTGAAAGCAATGTGCTGTTTATCCCTGAACGCAGCGATATCGGCATCGTTATCCTGCAAAAACTGATTATATTCGCGCAGGCTGAACGTTGTCTCTTCCACTTTCAGCTTGAAGCTGCCGGCAACAAAATCTTCGCGCAACTGCAGCAATTCCGCTTCCGATACCGGATAGAAGCGGATCTGATCGAAGAAACGCAGCAGCCAGGGTTTACCGTCGGTAAAATCGGCGGTTTGCTTGTAGCGGTTCCACATCTGTATGGTACGGCCGACAAACTGATAACCGCCGGGGCCTTCCATGCCGTACACGCACATATAGGCGCCGCCGATACCCACCGCATTTTCCGGCGTCCAGGTGCGCGCCGGGTTGTACTTGGTAGTCACCAGTCTATGCCGCGGATCCAGCGGCGTGGCAACCGGCGCACCGAGATAGACATCGCCCAGCCCCATTACCAGATAGCTGGCGTTGAACACGATGTCTTTTACCTGCTCAATGCTGTCCAGCCCATTCATGCGGCGGATGAATTCGATATTGCTCGGGCACCACGGCGCATCCTTGCGCACCGACTGCATGTATTTCTCGATCGCCAGCCGCGTCGACGGGTCGTCCCATGACAACGGCAGATGCACTATACGCGCCGGCACCACCAAATCCTCAATATTGGCGAGAGCGGATTCCGCCTCGGTCAGCACAACCATCAGCTGCGGCAGCGGCAACAGCTGATTGTTGTAATGCACCTGCAACGAACGGATGCCGGGGGTCAGATCGATGATGCCAGAGATATTTTTCTGCTGCAGCCAGGTCATCAGAGCATGTACGCGGAAGCGCAAATTGATGTCCAGCACCAGCGGGCCGTATTCCACCAGCAGATACTTGTCGCCGGCAGGCCGGTAAGTCACCGCGACCTGCCCGTCCTGCGCTTCGACACGATGCAAGACCGGCGTTGCTGATACTGGGGGCGATACACCCATAGCCTCCGATGGCATCAATGTCGCAATGGCACGATCCTGTACCTGCTCGCGCTGTATTGCCTCATCCAGCCCGATACGCTTGAAACGCACGGTATTGCCCGGACGCAGTTGCCCCATTTTCCATAATTCGGCCTGCACAATGGTCGCCGGACACACGAAACCGCCCAGGCTGGGGCCATCCGGTCCCAGTATCACCGGCATGTCACCGGTAAAATCCACAGCGCCGATAGCGTAGGCATTGTCGTGAATGTTGGACGGATGCAAGCCCGCTTCGCCGCCGTCCGCCCGCGCCCATTGCGGTTTGGGCCCGATCAGGCGTACCCCGGTGCGGCTGGAGTTGTAATGCACTTCCCAATCGGTGGCAAAAAACATGTCGATATCGGCATCGGTAAAGAAATCCGGCGCGCCGTGCGGGCCGTACAGCACACCGATTTCCCAATGGCTGTGGTATGCGGGGATCAAGGCCGCATCCAGCGCCACATCGGCTTGCACAGCGGCAGGCGCAGTATTTAGATGCAGCACATCGCCTACCCGTAGCGTGCGTCCGGCATGGCCGCCGAACTGACCCAGAGTGAAGGTGGATTTGCTGCCCAGATAATCCGGCACGTCGAAACCGCCTGCCACGGTCAGATAACTGCGGCAACCGTCGCCCTGTATGCTGCCCAGGCGCAATACGCTACCTGCTTTGACAAATTGCGCGCGCCAGAAATCGAGCGCTACGCCATCCAGTTCAGCCGTCATGGCCGCCCCGGTCAGCGCGATCACGCTATCGCGGTTAAAGCGTAGCGTCGGCCCGGCCACAGTCAATTCCAGCCCGGCCGCATCATCGACATTACCCAGCAGGCGGTTACCCAGCCGGAATGCCAGCGCATCCATGGGGCCGGAAGGCGGTACGCCGACGTCCCAGTAACCCTGCCGTCCGGGGTAATCCTGTATGCTGCTCTGCACGCCGGGTTCCAGCACGTCTATGGTCGCTGCCTGATAATGCAGCGCATTCAGATAACGCGTGGTCTGCTTGCCCTCGACGAACACATGGTCGCGGATAATCTGGCGCAGATAATCCAGATTGCATTCGATACCGGCAATGCGGGTCGCATCCAGCGCACTTTGCATGCTGGCGATAGCGTGCTCGCGGTCAGCGGCAGTAACGATGATCTTGGCTACCATCGGGTCGTAAAACGGCGGGATATTGCTGCCGCGTTCAACCCAGGTATCGACGCGAGCGCTGTCCGGGAATACAGCCTCGGTGAGCACGCCGCTGGACGGCTGAAAATTCTTGCCCGGATCTTCCGCATACAAACGCACCTGTATCGACGCACCGTGCGGCTGGATAGCCATACTGTCCAGCGCAGGCAAATCCTCCGCAGCCTGACGTATCATCCACTCGACCAGATCGATACCGGTCACTTGTTCGGTGACGCCATGCTCCACCTGCAGCCGGGTATTCACTTCGAGGAAGTAAAACTCGCCGTTCTGCGCGTCGTAGACGAATTCCACGGTTCCGGCAGACTGGTAATTTACCGCCTTGCCCAGCTGCACCGCCGTCGCCAGCAAGCGCGCACGCTGCGCATCGGTCAGCCCCGGTGCCGGCGTCTCTTCTATCACCTTCTGGTTACGACGCTGTACCGAGCAGTCGCGTTCGCCCAGCGCGACCACATTGCCCTTGCCGTCGCCGAAGATCTGCACTTCGATATGGCGCGCCTGCTCGACGTATTTTTCCAGATAAATACCAGCATCCTTGAAGTTGGCGCTGGCAAGACGCGCGACCGACTGAAATGCTTCCACCAGCTCATCCGCGCTCCAGATCAGGCGCATGCCGATACCGCCGCCGCCTGCCGTGCTTTTGAGCATGACCGGATAACCGATGCGCGCCGCTTCGGCCTGGGCGTGGCCGGCATCGGCCAGCAGACCGCTACCGGGCAGCAATGGCACCTGATTCTGTTCGGCGATTTCACGTGCGGTATGCTTGAGGCCGAAACGCCGCATCTGATCCGGCGTCGGGCCGATGAAAACGATGCCGGAGGCGGCACAGGATTCGGCGAATGCGGCATTTTCAGAGAGAAAACCGTAGCCAGGATGGATGGCTTGCGCACCGGTCTGTCTAGCGACTTCCAGTATCTTTTCGGCGCGCAGATAACTTTCTGCGGCAGGCGCCGGCCCTATGCATACGGCCTCGTCGGCTTGCGCCACATGCAGCGAATGCGCATCGGCTTCCGAATACACGGCAACCGAGCGAATTCCCAACTTTTTCAGCGTGCGAATGATACGGCAGGCAATGGCGCCGCGGTTAGCAATCAACACTTTAGCAAACATAATCTTGTTCCCATTCCATGACGGGTCGTCCCATCATTATTCTTGTTATTGCAGGTCGTCCTGCAACCGGAGCGATCAATTCCAGATCAGCAATCTTACCGGTGTCGGGTTATAAGCATTACACGGATTATTCAACTGCGGGCAATTGGAAATCAGCACCATCACATCCATTTCGGCACGCATTTCCACATACTTGCCGGGCGCGGAAATGCCGTCTTCGAAGGTCAACTTGCCTTCCGGTGTCACTGGTACATTCATAAAAAAATTGACGTTGCTGGTGAGATCACGCTTGTCCATGTGGCAATCGCAGTGGCCCAGCGCATGCAAAAAACTGTCGCGGCAGCTATGCATGAACTTCTTGCCGATTTCATAGCGCACACTGTTGCTCTCCGCCGCGCAGGCGCCGCCCAACGTATCGTGACGACCGCAGGTATCGGCAGTAATGGTCACCAACACATTGCCCTCGCTGGACAACAATTGCGAGCCGGTCGTCAGATACAGATTGCCTTGCGCGCGGATGGTATCCACCGCGCTGTATCTGTCACTGGAATCATGCGCATTATAAAACAGCGTATCGACAGCCTGATTGCCTTCCAGATCGAGAATACGAAAAGTTTGCCCCTGCTTGACTTCATGCAGCCAGGGTTCGCCTGCAGGTACGATTTCATCGTACACGGCATCTTTGGGATCGAATTTACTTTCTACGATAGCCATCGTTCTTCCTCTCAACGGTACAACAATTCGGTGTTATAAAAGCCGCGCTGGTTTTCCGGACGGAAATTGCGGCAATAATCGTATTCGTCCGGCAATTCGGAACGCCATGCGGTGAGTTTTACCGGCTTGGGCTGATATTGCGGATTCGGGTCCAGCGGGTGCTGAGTCGCCGCAAGCACCACCAGCGTATCCATTTCAAAGCGCAGATCGACGAAATCGCCGGCTGCCGAATTGCCGGCATGGAACACCAGATTGCCCGATTCGTCGGCGCTGACCTTGCTGAACAGATTGACGTTGGCGACGATGTCGCGTTTGCCCAGACCCCACTTGCCCAGCTCGATCAGAAAACTGTCGCGGCCGTTGCGGTGCATCGCGTTGCGATGAGTCTGGTAACGCGCTTCGCCGTACTTGGCTAGCACCTGCGCAGCATTGGTCATACCACATACAGTATCGTGCCAGCCGCAACTGTCTTCGGTAATCGAACACAGCACGCGCCCCATATCCGAATAACACACGAAGCCTTTGGTCAGGTGCGCAGTATGCTGCGCCTTGAGCGTATCGGCCATGTTGTAACGTTCCAGTTTTTCATCCTGGTTATAAAACAGCACGGACAAATTGGCGCCGCCCTCGATATCGGTGACACGCAAGGTCGTGCCGCGTTTTACAGTGAATGACCAATGTGCACCGCCAGGAACGGTTTCTTCCCACAGCGTGCGATCCTGGCTGTATGCTGTTGTCGATGTATTCATAATGTTATCCTCTTCTGCTCGTTAAAACCGGACTGCTGTACTGCGCTAAATTGATACGCTATCTTCGGCCTGCCGGGTCATACGCTCCAGCAAATCCTGATTCGTATGCATGCCGGAAGTCTCCCGGATACGGCTTAAAATCTGCTTTTTCAACGCGATGAACTCAGGCGACAGCTTCATCTCCTGATCGCGCTTGTCCGGCAAGGGTACTTCATAAATCGTGTCGATACGTCCGGGGCGCGGCGCCATCAACACGACACGCTGCCCCAAATAGATGGCTTCTTCAACGTCGTGAGTCACGAACACGATGGTGGTTTTTTCCAGATTGAACAAATGTAGAATCAAATCGTGCATGACTTCGCGCGTTTGTGCATCCAGTGCGCCGAACGGCTCGTCCATCAACAGGATTTCCGGCTTGGGCAATAAGGCGCGCGCTATCGCCACACGCTGCTGCATGCCACCGGAAAGCTGATTGGGATAGGCCTTGGAGACGTGTGCTAGCCCCATCAGCGACAACAACGCATCGGCGCGGCCCGAGGCTACTTCCACTTCCGAAGAAGTAGCACCTTCGCGATTCACTTTCAGCCGCCGGCTGAATTTGATGTTGTCCACCACCGACAACCAGGGATAGAGGCTGTAGTTCTGGAACACCATAGCCCTGTCCACACCGGGACCGTCCACGACCCTGTCATTCACACGTATCTCGCCGCCACTGAGCGTTTCCAGACCGCCGATGCAGCGCAACAGAGTGGATTTGCCGCAGCCTGACGCGCCGACAAAGGTAATGAATTCGTTCGCGCCTATCGACAGATTGACGTCCTGTAGCGCTACCACATCCTGCCTGTCGGTACTGAAAACCTTGCCAGCGGCATTGATTTGTATCTTGTTATCCATGGGGTTCACCTATTTCTTATACAGCCAGGGGAAACTCTTGCGATGGGCAAGACGAAACAATTGATCCATGATCAGGCCGATCAGCCCGATCAAAATAATGCCAGCGAAAATCTTGTCGGTCTGCAGGAAACGTTGCGCTTTAAGTATGGCGTAACCCAGGCCGGAATTCGCAGCCACCATTTCGGCTACCACCAGGTATGTCCAGGCCCAGCCCATGGTAATGCGCAGGGTATCGAGCAATGCCGGCTTGGCCGACTGGAAGATCACCAGCGATACGATCTCTTCGTCCCCAGCCCCCATGGTCTGCGCTGCCTCGATCTGCGCCATGGGCACGCGACGTACATCCTCCGCCACCATCAATACCATCTGGAAAAAAGTACCGATCCAGATAATGGCTATCTTGGAGCCTTCATCGATACCCACCCACAACATGACCAGCGGGATAAATGCGACCGCCGGCATGTAACGGATAAAGTCGGTCAACGGCTCGAATATGGCTTGTATCGGACGATAAGTGCCTATCATGATCCCCAGCGGTACCGCGAGCACTGCCGACAGCAGAAAACCGACCGTGACCCGATAGATACTGATCCATGCGTCGCCGACCAGATCGTCGTCCTCGAACCAGTGATAAATGCGGAGCAATACATCCATGGGGCTGGGTAGGAACACCTTGTCCATGATTCCGCTGTTGGCCAAAAACCACCATGCAGCAAAGGGTACAAGCATACCTACTGCTGCAAAGAGCAGAAATTCCTTCTGACTCAAATAGCCGCGTATGGTCCAGAGTCTTCGCCAAAGCTGACGCAGGAATGATTGCGTTCGGATGCCTGAATAGGATGCGTTTACTGACATATTCGCCTCTACAGTCCGCGCAACGACAGAGGAAATACATGAGACCTGAAATTGAACTGAGATATTGATAGCATAACTGCAACTCCCTGAAAGTTAAAAGCGAGAGGACGAAGCGACCACTGATCGCGACCTCCCGGGCTTTTATCCCTCCGTGGAATCCCAGCTAACTGAGACCGGACAACTCTCGGACCAGCCATCCCAATAATGAGACCGGAACCCTAGATGCCCTGATGACAAAGGCTACAGTGACGACTGCACCTCTCTGCTTAAATACCTAGCAACTTGCGTGCCAAATATTTAGTTAATTAATTTCATACAATTACCTATCGTCGTATCAACAATCCCGCAATGCGGCACCAGCATAATGCATCAACATAAGGCAGCGCTATAAAAATGCACCAATGCGAAGCAGCGACATGACTTCCGGCAAATCAGAGGAAAAAGGTTTGTCCGGGCATTAATTGCTGCGGCATATTGCCTGGCGTCAACAATTCACCGATCTCGCCCATAATAGCCTGCTCACGCCCGGGCTTGAGATGGGTAATGTAGACGGGAACATCCTGTTGCAATTGCGCAAGTTCGGCTACCAGACTTTGTGGGGCAAGATGCTTGGATATTTCGGCAAGGCTATGCTCATCCTGTGGAAAAGCGGTTTCGACAATGACCGCTTTGAGGTTACCGACATGGTTAGCGTGATCCCACAGCGCCGCATTGGGTCCGGTATCGCCAGAAAAAACCATACTGCCAGCTCCGCTGTCCAGCAGATAACCCACAGCGGGAACAGTATGATTAGCCGGCAAAGCGGTAACGACACGCCCCGCCAGTGCTACCGGCTGATAAGCCTCGATCGCTGCATAGCGCAGATAAGGACGCTCTGCAGGAACTTCGCTGAAATCCGGCCAAACCAGCCAGTTGAATATGTGCTGCCGCAATATTGTCAGCACGCTGTCGATCGCATAAACCGTAACCGGACGGTCGCGCATCGCGCCCACTGAATCCAGCAGCAACGGCAATGCCAGGATATGATCGAGGTGGCTATGGGTGATAAATACATGATCTATCGCAACCAGTTGTTCCAGCGACAGGCCGATCACGCCGCTGCCTGCGTCAATCAGGATATCGTCGTCGACCAGCAGCGAAGTAGTCTGCCGACCGCCGCCGATACCGCCGCTGCATCCGAGTACAGTAATCTTCATTTGGTTTCGAATACCCATACGCCATCCCAGTCTGCCGCCGGCGGATACTGGCGCAGGTGAGCGATACGTTCCAGATAGATCTGATAGAGCTGCGTCGGTGCCGCAATTGCTGACGCTTGCAATATCAGCGCATGCAAAGTCGTCTCCGCCGCATCCCATTGCTGGCTGCGATAATCGACCAGCATGGCAGTAAACCGGTTTGCCAACTCGAGCAGTGCAGCATCGATCTCGCTGCTCAGCCCCAGCGGCTGAAAAATGGTGACCGGCTGCATTTTGCCTTTCACCCTGACCAGATCCAGTTCTACAAAAGCCATTTCCGGCAAGGCATCGCGCGTAGCCTCGCCAACCACCATAGGCACGGCATATTGTTTGGTAATGCCTTCCAGTCGCGAAGCCAGATTCACCGCGTCTCCCATCACCGTATACGCCATACGGAATTTCGATCCCATATTGCCGACGCTGACCCGGCCGGTATTGACCCCGACGCCGACATGCAGTTGCGGCAGGCCACGCGCGGCAAAGTCGATATTCAATTCAGTCAGCGCGGCCTGCATCGCCAGACCGGCCAGCACCGCATCGCGCGCATGCTGCGGATTATCGAGCGGCGCGCCCCAGAATGCCATAATACAATCGCCCATGTATTTGTCTATCGTACCGTGATAACCGTGAATGACAGTCGTCATGACAGTCAGGAATTCGTTGAGCAGATCCGACAATTGCTGCGGCGTCAGACTTTCCGAAACCGTCGTAAAACTGCGCACATCCGAGAACAGTATGCTTAATTCACGGCTCTCGGAGCGCATATTGAACCGCGACGGGTCGTGGCTCATTTCATCTACCAGCTCGGGCGGTACGTATTGCCCGAATAGCCCGGTAATCTGACGTTTGGCCCGTGTTTCCGCAAAAAACCCCCAGGCCATGTTCAGCACCATCAGGCCGATTACCAGCGTTACCACCGGCGCGAATCCCAGTACCCAGTTATGCTGCCAGGCCCACGCATTCGCCCCAATATAAGCAGCAGTCAGGCTGATACCCAGCAGCGCCCCGCGCAACGGCGTCAACCGCGGCAGTATCCATGCCAGCACGATACCCAGCGTTACCAGCAGGACGAGTTCCAGTTTGCCGGCAAAGCCCGGCTGATAATGTATCGTGCCGTCGAGTATGCCGGAAATGAGGTTGGCATGTATCTCCACCCCTGGGTAATTTTCCGCCACCGGCGTTACGCGCAGGTCGAGCAGGCCCGGTGCGGTGGTGCCCACCAACGCAATCGCATTTTCCAGCAGATTGGCCGGCGCCAGCCCTGCCATCACGTCGGCGGCAGACAAATAGGTGTAACCGGGATAGGCGCGATACGGCACCAGCGCAGCGCCGTGCGCATCGAGCGGAACGGACATGTCGTCGGCACGCAGCTCCAAGTGGCGGGAGCCGCTCCAACCCGCCATATCGGCGGCATAATGCAAGCTTAACGGCAGGCTCAGCGCAGCGCGCAATGTCGCCAGCGACAGCGCTTCATACACAGCGCCGCCATACTCAGCAAGCATGGGCATGCGTCGCGTCACCCCATCGAAATCCGAGCTCATGTTGAAATAGCCGCTATCCGTCGCCGCCTGCTGCAAGCGGGCGATATTCGCTCCGTAGCCCTGATTATGAAGAAAATTACGATCCAGGCCGTGCAGCGTGGCATCCGTAAACACGGGAGACGGCAAGGTGCCGGAAGTCTGCGGGTAAGGTGTGAAGTAATAGCCCAGCACAACCGGGCCGGCACTTAACGATTTGGCAAAAATCGCATCGTAATCCAGCAGCGGTCGCGCCATATCGATGACACGGGAGAATTGCGGATCCTGCCGGAACTGCGTCGTTGCAAGATGTTCCAGCGTGGCCAGCCCGGAACGCCCGTCCGGTTCGGCAAACACGACGTCGAAGCCGGCTGCGGCAACATGATAATGCTCGAACAGCGCTGTCGTCAGCCGCGCCATCTGATCCCGTCCCCACGGCCATTGTCCAACTCGTTTCAGACTGGCTTCATCTATATCGATGATCACCACGCGCGGATCCTTCTCATGCGACATGCTCAGCAGCAATCGCGTGTCATAACTCCAAGCTTCCATGCGATCCAGCAAGTTCAGCGGCATGACGCCCAGACTATGCAGCACCAGCAACGCAGTGATCAACAGACTCAATATCATGCGCGGCAGGTGCTGTTTATTCATGATCCGCCTATTCGCCCCATAACTCTTCAGGCAATACTACGGCCGTACCCAGCTTGCCGACGACGATGCCGGCTGCGCGATTTGCCTGCGCGACGGCTTCGTCCAGCGGCTTGCCGGCCGCGAGCATGACGCCCAGCGTGGCGATCACGGTATCGCCTGCCCCGCTGACATCGAAGACTTCGCGCGCTACCGTAGGCTGGTGCAACACACCGGCGGCGCTGAACAAAGTCATGCCCGCTTCGCTGCGCGTCACCAGCAATGCGGTCAAATCCAGACTTTGCCGCAACGCTTCCGCCTTGCGGCGAAACTCTTCCTCACTTTGCCAGCTGCCGGCTACTACGCGGAATTCCGCCAGATTCGGCGTCAGCACGGTAGCATGACGGTAACGGGCGTAGTCGTCGCCCTTGGGATCGACCAATACCGGAATGCGCAATGCATTCGCTGCGGCAATCATGGATTCTATATGCGTCAGGCCGCCTTTGCCGTAATCGGACAGTATCACCAGATCGCAGCCGGGCAGCAAGGTGTGGAAGCGCGCCAGCTTGTCAGCCAGCACATTCTGGCTGGGCGGCGTTTCGAAGTCGATACGCAACAATTGTTGCTGACGGCCGATCACGCGCAACTTGATGATGGTGTCGAGCACATCGTCTTCATGCAAATGCGCGTCGATCGACGCCTCGGTCAACAATCGTTGTATCGTACCGCCGGCTTCATCCATGCCGACTACTGACAGCAACGAGGTCCGTGCACCCAACGCCGCTGCGTTACGTGCGACGTTGGCGGCCCCGCCCAGACGCTCTTCCTGACGATTGATTTTGACAATGGGCACCGGCGCTTCCGGCGAGATTCTGGCCACGTCGCCAAACCAGTAACGGTCCAGCATGACGTCGCCTACCACCAGTACGCGCGCGCCGGCGATGGCGGCACCGGTAGAAATCTGATCGGACTTCATTTACGCCCGATGGCAAAATACTCGAAACCCAACTCGCGCATCTGTGCCGGTTCGTACAAATTGCGCCCATCAAAAATCACCGGGTGTTTCAGTGCGGATTTGATCACACCGAAATCGGGACTGCGGAACACTTTCCATTCAGTCACGATCACCAGCACATCTGCGCCGCTCAGAGCCGATTCGGGACTCTCTGCCAGCGTCAGTTGCGGATGATCGCCGTAAATACGATGGGTTTCATGCGCAGCAGCCGGATCGAAAGCCTGCACATGTGCGCCGCGCGCCCACAAGCCCTCCATCAGTACGCGGCTCGATGCCTCGCGCATATCGTCGGTATTCGGCTTGAATGCCAGACCCCACAATGCAAATCGCATTCCGCTCAAATCGCTGCCGAAACGGGCAGTAATCTTGGACAGCAATAAATGTTTCTGCGCTTCATTAGCGGTTTCCACTGCATCGATAACGCGCATGGGAACACCGTTTTCAGCAGCAGTGCGGCGCAATGCCTGCACATCCTTGGGAAAACACGAGCCGCCGTAACCGCAACCAGGATATAAAAAATGATAACCGATGCGTTCGTCGGAACCGATGCCCTGACGCACGTGCTCGATATCCGCGCCCAGCTTTTCTGCCAATATAGCCAATTCGTTCATGAACGAAATACGCGTAGCCAGCATGGCATTGGCGGCATACTTGGTTAGTTCGGCAGAACGCACGTCCATGCTAACCAGCCTGTCGTGGTTACGCTGAAACGGCGCGTACAGCTTGCGCATCAGGTTGGTAGCACGCTCGTCGTCGGTACCGACGATAATACGATCGGGACGCATGAAATCGTCAACCGCGGCGCCTTCCTTCAAGAATTCAGGATTCGATGCCACACTGAATTCCAGCGTCATACCGCGCTTGTCCAATTCTTCCTGCAAGGCGGCGCGCACTTTATCTGCCGTTCCCACCGGCACCGTGGATTTGTCCACCACCAGTTTGTAATCGGTCATGTATTTGCCGATATTGCGTGCAGCGGCGACGACGTATTGCAAATCGGCTGAACCGTCTTCATCCGGCGGCGTACCCACGGCGATGAACTGTATCAGACCATGCTGGGCGGCCAACTCGACATCGGTCGTGAAATGCAGGCGACCTTCAGCCACATTGCGTTTCACCATGTCCTCCAGACCGGGTTCGTAGATAGGAATGCCGCCTTGATTCAAAATGGCGATTTTCTTGGCATCCACATCCAGACACAATACGTTATTGCCGACCTCGGCCAAACACGCACCGCTGACCAGACCTACGTAACCTGTACCTATCACGGTAATTTTCATGCTATTTTCCTTGTGTAATTTCCTGATGAATCGCTAACAAAGCTTGCAATGGATCCGGAGCATGCGTAATCGGTCGTCCGATGACAAGATAATCCGCGCCGGCAGCCAGCGCCGCCGTCGGCGTCATTACCCGATGCTGATCTCCCGGTGCTGCACTGGCTGGACGTATCCCAGGCGTCACCAGATTGAAGTCCGCGCCCAATTCCCGCTTCAGCATGGTCGCTTCCTGTGCGGAACAGACTACGCCGTCCAGACCGTTACTCCGGGTCAACCGTGCCAGCCGCAACACGGCATCCTGTGGTGTACCGCTTAAGCCAATTTCCTGCATTTCCGTTTCGCCCATACTGGTCAGCAAGGTAACCGCTATCAGCAACGGTCGATCGGCTGCGTCGCCCAGGCCATCCCGTGCTGCACGCAGCATGGCGCCGCCGCCCAATGCATGCACATTCATCATCCACACACCCAGCTCGGCTGCAGCCTTGCATGCCAGACCGGCTGTGGTCGGTATGTCGTGAAATTTCAGATCGAGAAAAACCGGAAATCCAAGCTTGACCAGTTGCTCCACCCAGCGCGGGCCTGCTGCGGTAAACAGCTGTTTACCGACCTTAAGTCTGCACAGGCCCGGATCAAGCTGTTTGACGAGTGCCATGGCGCTATGTTCGTCGGGATAATCCAGCGCAACGATAATTGGCGTTGTATTCATTCTCTCTTCCTATTCTTCTTTTTGCTGTGGCGGAAAACTGTCCCAATGACTGCATGCCGGGCAATGCCAGAAAAAGCTGCGCGCCTTGAATCCGCAGTGCTCGCACTGATACATCGATTGACGCTGACTGTAACGCTGCACGATACCTTTTGCCAATTGCAGATCGGACTGCCGCTCAGCCGGGGCAGCCAGCAATTCGGCTTCCAGCAAACGATCCAGACCGCGCAGACTGGGATTCGCCTGCAGCGTTTCGCGTGCCAGCTGATAAGCTGCCGCAGCGCCGGACAGTTTCAACGTACCGGTAAATACGGTGCTGAATAATTCATATGAAGGCTGACGCGCCAGTGCGGCACGCAAATACGCCACGCCCTCGGCTTCGCGCCCGAGCTCGCGATAACTCGACATGATGCGTTCAGTCACCAATGCCAGATGCGCTATGCTTTGCGATTCAATACGCCGCCATGCCGCTATGGCCGCCGGGTGATTGCCCAGCGAGGCCTCAATGTCGCCCAACAGCACATTAGCGCGCACGCAATCCCGATTAGCCTGCAACGCCTCGTCCAGATGCGAGCGGGCAACATCTATCTGCCCATGCACGTAGGCATAATTGGCCTGTTCGCATAAATAATGCGCGATTTCGACGTAATAGGGCTGATTGCAGATACGCGACAACTCGCGAGCGGCAATCACCGCTTTTTGCCAATCCTTCTCCTGCACATAGATTTCCAACAGAAACTGGCGCGCCTGACCACCCGCATCGCTGGCCTGCAGCCGGTCGAATATTTCTTCGGCACGATCCAGCAAGCCGGCCTTGAGATAATCTTGCCCTAATTCGGACAACGCTTTCAGTTGCCGTTCCGGCGACAAGTCCTCGCGCGCGACCAAATTCTGATGCATGCGGATTGCACGCTCCACCTCACCGCGCTTGCGAAACAAACCGCCGAGCGCAAAGTGCAAGTCCACTGTATCACTATCGACCTTTACTACCTCAATGAAAGCTTCTATCGCCTTGTCGGGCTGCTCATTCAGTAAGTAATTCAGTCCTTTGAAATAAGAAGCGGGTACGCTGCGCGATTCCGTCATGACATGACGTATGTCTACCCGCGCAGCCAACCAGCCCAGGCCAAAAAACAAGGGCAATGCCAACAACCACCATAGCTCAAATTCCATCTTTTGTTATACGTAATGAATTACGCATCCTTTCGTTCGCTCAATGCGGTCTCTGCGGCAGACAATGCCTGCCGCATTTTGAGTAGTTCGCGACGCTGACGGAACAAATACCCCAGACAGGCAGCAACGCCCAGCGCTGCGCCTATAGCCAGAAAAATCAGTATGATCAACACCAGCGGAACGTGCCATTGATAGCCGAAATAATACCGCAAGGTAACCAATTCGCTATTTTTAACAGCGAAACCGAGCAGAAAAACAAATAAGGCAATTTTTAATAGCCCGTCAAAATAACGCATAACAGCCCATGCCCCTAGTAATAGACGAATTTTACCCTAAAAAAGCGGATTCAGTCCCCGACACCTTGGTTGACGTGGTTTTTTAACGACATCCAACCAATATGTCGAACTTCGTTTCCGGTTGCTGTATATCCGGGTATATATCGCACTCCATAAAAAAAGCGGCATATCTTGCGATATGCCGCTTTCTCTATCCCGGCAAAGCCATCAGCTAACCGGATAATCCACACGCTCACGTAACTCCTTGCCGGCCTTGAAATGTGGAACGTATTTTTCAGGCACTTCCACTTTTTCACCGGTTTTCGGATTACGCCCCAAACGCGGCGGACGATAGTTCAGGCTAAAGCTGCCAAAACCGCGGATTTCCACCCGTTCGCCTGCAGCCAGACTTTTGGAAACAGCATCCAGAATGGATTTGACTGCCATTTCCGCATCTGTTGCGACCAACTGGGGATGGCGTGCAGCCAACTGCGCAATCAGCTCCGATTTGGTCATCACACTACCTTTCAGGACTCAGCGTTTTTGTTGTCAAGCTTGGCTTTGAGCAACGCGCCGAGATTGGTAGTGCCAGTGTTAGCCGACTGATCGCCAGCCATTTTTTGCATTGCTTCGGTTTGTTCCGCAGCGTCCTTGGCCTTGATCGACAAATTGATGCTGCGGGACTTGCGATCGACATTGATAATCATCGCTTCAACTTCGTCGCCTTCCTTGAGGTGGTTGCGAATGTCTTCCACACGATCACGCGAAAACTCGGAAGCGCGCAAATAGCCTTCCACGTCATCGCCCAATTGAATCACAGCACCCTTGGCATCCAGCGATTTGACAGTACCCTTGACGATGCTGCCTTTATCGAAGCTGGAAACGAAGCTATTAACAGGATCGCCTTCAATCTGTTTGATACCCAGGGAAATGCGTTCGCGTTCGACATCGATAGCCAGCACCACAGCCTGAACTTCATCGCCCTTCTTGAAGTTGCGCACAGCTTCTTCGCCAGGCTGACTCCAGGACAAATCGGACAAGTGAACCAGGCCGTCAATGCCGCCTGGCAAGCCGATAAACACGCCGAAGTCGGTAATGGACTTGATCTGACCGCTAACCTTGTCGCCCTTCTTGTGGCTGAGTTCGAAATCTTCCCAAGGATTGGATTTGCACTGTTTCATGCCCAGAGAGATACGGCGGCGCTCTTCGTCGATTTCCAATACCATGACTTCGACTTCATCGCCAAGCTGAACCACTTTGGATGGGTGTACGTTCTTGTTGGTCCAGTCCATTTCGGAAACGTGCACCAAACCTTCGATGCCGGTTTCGATTTCAACGAATGCGCCGTAATCGGTCAGATTGGCCACTTTACCGAACATGCGTGTGCCTGCTGGGTAACGACGTGCCAGACCGCTCCATGGATCGTCGCCCAGCTGTTTGATACCCAGGGAGACGCGATTCTTGTCCTGATCGAACTTGAGGATTTTTGCTTCGACTTCATCACCCACCTGCACCACTTCGGAAGGATGCTTGACGCGGCGCCAGGCCATGTCGGTGATATGCAGCAAACCGTCAATGCCGCCCAGATCAACGAAGGCGCCATAATCGGTAATATTCTTGACCACGCCCTTAACGACTGCACCTTCCTTGAGGTTAGCCATCAACGCATCGCGATCGGCACCCATGGTTGCTTCCAGCACTGCGCGACGCGATACCACCACGTTATTGCGCTTGCGATCAAGCTTGATAACCTTGAATTCCATCTCTTTGTTTTCATACGGAGTGGTATCTTTTACCGGACGCGTATCTACCAGTGAACCTGGCAGGAATGCGCGTATGCCGTTTACCATGACCGTCAAACCGCCCTTGACCTTACCATTCACCATACCGGTAATGATTTCGCCTTCTTCCATGGATTTTTCCAGACTGATCCATGCAGCCAGACGTTTGGCCTTGTCGCGCGACAGCTTGGTTGCGCCATAGCCGTCTTCAAGCATTTCAATAGCAACGCTGACGAAATCGCCGATTTTCACTTCCAGTTCACCACGATCGGTGCGGAATTCTTCGATAGCAATCAGGCTTTCGGATTTCAGGCCAGCATTAACGGTAACAAAATTATCGTCGATCCCGACAACTTCGGCGGTAATAACTTCACCGGCGCGGAGTTCCTGGCGGGTTAAACTCTCTTCAAACAGAGCGGCGAAACTTTCCATACTGGATTCGGTAGAGGAGGCAACAGTAGACATGTAAAAAAAAGACCCAAAATATCCGCAGAATTACGGAGTTAATTTAAAAAAGCTCAGTGAGATTCAACTTGAGCACTATTTGCTAACTTAAAGTTTTTCAACACAAAATTAACGGCATCATCTATGCCTAATTGCGTCGTATCCAATAAGACGGCATCTGCTTCCTGCTTTAACGGAGCCACTGCACGTGCACTATCGCGCGCATCCCGCTCTCGCAAATCATCGAGCAAGTTTATAAGATTAGCACTTATTCCTTTTTCCATCAACTGCTTATAACGTCTTTGTGCGCGTTCTTCAGCAGTGGCGGTTAAAAATATTTTCAGCATTGCATCGGGGAATACCACCGACCCCATATCCCGCCCATCGGCCACTAGCCCCGGCGCTTGCCGAAAAGCATGCTGACGTGCCAGCAAGGCAGTACGCACAGCAGGCAAAGCGGCCACTTTGGAGGCACCTATTCCGCAGTGCTCGGTACGTACATCGTCGGTAACGCGCTCGTTGCGCAAATAAATTTCGCCATCGCCAAACCGTACATCCAGATGCAGTGCCAGTTCGGCCAACCCTGCTTCATCATCCCACGCCACGCCGCTACGCTGCGCAGCCAATGCAGTCAGCCGGTACAAGGCGCCGCTATCCAGATAATGAAAACCGAGCGCACCGGCCACCAGCGCTGCTACTGTGCCTTTACCTGAGGCAGAAGGCCCGTCTATGGCAATCACCGGAATATCGTTAGACACGGTCACTCCTCGGCAGATTGCGTAATCGCAGCAAAAGCGGAAAAATAACCGGGGAAGGTTTTGTTCACGCATTGCGGATCGTTGATGCGCATGGACACGCCACCCAGCGCTGCAAGCGAAAAGCACATTGCCATACGGTGATCGTCATAGGTGTCGATAGTTGCAGACCGCAATTGCGCCGGCGGCGTAATACGCAAATAATCGGCGCCCTCTTCAACGACCGCACCCACCTTGCGCAACTCGGTCGCCATGGCATGGATACGATCGGTTTCCTTCACCCGCCAGCTCGCAATGTTGCGCAACGTCGTCTGGCCTTGTGCAAACAGCGCGACGACAGCGATAGTCATCGCCGCATCGGGAATATGATTGAAATCGGCATCGATGCCGTGCAGATCCGAACCGGCAGAAGCGGTAATGGCATTATCTTCATAAACGATAGTCGCGCCCATTTGCTGCAACGCCTCGGCAAAGCGTACGTCGCCCTGTATGCTGGCCCGGCCGACGCCCTCCACCCGTACCGGACCGCCGCCTATCGCACCCGCCGCCAGGAAATAGGAAGCCGACGAAGCATCGCCCTCGACGTCAATGACATCCGGACTGAGATACGTCTGACCGGCGGCAATTGTAAAGCGCTGCCAACCGTCGCGAACCACCTCAACGCCGAAACGACGCATCAGGTTCAGCGTAATCTCGACATAAGGCTTGGAAATCAACTCGCCTTCGACGCGTATCGACACCGTGCGCCCGGTTAACGGCGCAGCCAGCAACAACCCCGTCAGAAACTGACTGGACACATTGCCGCGCACTGACACCTCGGCATGTTCGTTCAGTGCCGGCGGCGATATTTTCAAAGGAGGAAAACCGTCCTCGCCCAAATACGCAATCTGCGCACCCAACTGGCGCAATGCATCGACCAGATCCCCAATCGGACGCTCATGCATGCGCGCCACACCCGACAAGGTGTAATCGCCTTGCGACAGGGCTAGCGCCGCAGTCAGCGAACGAAACGCAGTACCCGCATTGCCCAGAAACAAATCAGCGGCTTGTTGCGGAAACTTTCCTGCTACGCCGACGACCTGATAGTCTCTGCTGTCGCCCAGACGCGTAACCGACACGCCCATCTCGGTGAGCGCCGCCAGCATCACCTGGGTATCGTCGGAATCCAGCAGATGATTCACACGCGTCGCACCGGCGGCTAATGCCGACAATAACAAAATACGATTGGAGATGCTTTTCGACCCGGGCAATTGCACGGTACCGTGCGCCCGGGTCAGCGGAGGAAGATCAAGAAATTCCATGAATTATCCGGTAACTGTATGAATTATTCCCACTCTATGGTGGCTGGCGGCTTGCCTGAAATATCGTAGACCACGCGATTGATGCCGCGCACTTCATTGATGATACGGTTGGAAACCTTGCCCAGCAGACCGTAAGGCAGCTCGGCCCAGTGCGCAGTCATGAAATCCTGCGTCTGGATAGCGCGTAGCGCAACCACATATTCGTAAGTTCGGCCATCGCCCATCACCCCTACCGACTTGACCGGCAAAAACACGGCAAAAGCTTGCGAGGTTTTTTCATACCAGCCGCTGGCGCGCAATTCCT
The DNA here is from genome assembly GCA_031291235.1 of Sulfuriferula sp. Classification (GTDB taxonomy): domain Bacteria; phylum Pseudomonadota; class Gammaproteobacteria; order Burkholderiales; family Sulfuriferulaceae; genus Sulfuriferula. The sequence goes on along the minus strand of JARLJL010000022.1, from coordinate 176,244 downwards.
CTATGAAAATCGCATCCGCGCGGCGCAACAGGTCGGCGTATTCCGCCTTGACCTCGCCCAATATCCTCACCCCCAGACCGGGGCCGGGGAATGGGTGGCGATAAACCATGTCATGCGGCAAACCCAAAGCGATGCCCAACTCGCGTACTTCGTCCTTGAACAGTTCGCGTAGCGGCTCCAGCAATTTCAGGTGCAAGCTCTCCGGCAAGCCGCCGACGTTATGGTGCGACTTGATGGCGTGAGCCTTCTTGGTCTTGGCGCCAGCCGATTCGATCACGTCGGGATAAATCGTACCTTGCGCCAGCCATTTGGCATTCGGCAACCTGGCCGATTCGCGCTGGAATACTTCGACGAATTCGCGCCCGATAATTTTGCGCTTCTGCTCGGGATCGGTTACACCGGCCAGATGCTTCATAAATTCTGCGCTGGCATCGACATGTATAACCTTGACGCCCAGATTCTGCGCAAACGTCAACATCACCTGTTCCGCCTCATTCAGACGCAGCAAACCGTTATCGACAAACACGCAGGTCAATTGGTTACCTATGGCCTTGTGCAGCAGCGCCGCCACTACCGACGAATCCACCCCGCCGGACAAACCGAGTATCACTTCGTCGCCATCGACCTCGGCGCGCACGCGCGCAATCGCTTCATCTACATAATTGGGCATAGTCCAATCGGCACCGGCACCGCAAATTTCGTGCACGAAACGCGCTATGATCGCCTTGCCCTGCAAACTGTGGGTCACTTCCGGATGAAATTGCAAACCGTAAAATCGGCGCGCTTCATCGGCCATGCCAGCGATAGGCGTTGCCGCATTGCTGGCAATGATTTTAAAGCCGTCCGGCAGCACCGTTACCTTGTCGCCATGACTCATCCACACGTCCAGCAAGCCATGCCCCTGTTCGTTAACGTGATCCTGAATATCGCGCAATAACACCGAATGTCCCTGTGCGCGCAATTGCGCGTAACCGAATTCGCGATGCAATGCATTTTCAACGGCGCCGCCGAGTTGCGCCGCCATGGTTTGCATGCCGTAACAAATGCCCAGCACGGGTACGCCCAACTCGAATACGATTTGCGGCGCGCGCGGCGTTTCATCTTCGGTCACCGAAGCAGGACCGCCGGACAGGATAATGCCCGCCGGATTAAAGCTGCGTATAAATTCGGCATCCACGTCGAACGAATGTAACTCGCAATACACATTGGTCTCGCGCACGCGGCGTGCGATCAATTGCGTGTACTGGGAACCAAAATCAAGTATCAGTATTTTTTGATGGGCCATGTTCAAACTCTAGACTGTATAAAAAAACAGCAGGCGTAACCTGCTGTATCATCGTTCGCAAAATCGGCAGGCCTGTTAATCCAGACGGTAATTAGGCGCTTCCTTGGTAATTTGCACATCGTGCACATGCGATTCGCGCACACCGGCAGAAGTGATTTCAACAAATTCGGCGTGCGCTTGCATATCGCTGATAGTGGCGCATCCCAGATAACCCATGCTAGAGCGCAAACCACCCATCAACTGATGAATCACCGCCAGCATGCTGCCTTTATACGGCACACGCCCTTCTATGCCTTCGGGCACGAATTTATCGGCATTCGCTTCGTTATCCTGGAAATAACGATCGCTGGAACCTTTTTGCATCGCGCCCAGAGAACCCATGCCGCGATAGGACTTATAGGAACGGCCCTGGAATAATTCAATTTCGCCCGGCGCTTCTTCAGTGCCGGCAAATAATCCGCCCAGCATCACGGTACTGGCTCCCGCCGCAATCGCTTTCGCGATATCGCCGGAATAACGCACGCCGCCATCGGCGATCAGCGGCACGCCCAAGCTACGCAAGGCATCGGCTACATTCTGTATTGCCGTTATCTGCGGCACGCCGACACCGGCCACAATACGCGTAGTGCAAATCGAGCCGGGGCCGATACCGACTTTGACGGCATCGGCACCATGCTCGACCAAGGCCAGCGCAGCCGAGGCCGTCGCGATATTGCCGCCGACAACCTGTATTTGCGGAAAATTGGTTTTAACCCATTTAACTCTGTCCAGCACGCCTTTGGAATGACCGTGGGCAGTATCGACGACAATGACGTCAACGCCGGCCTGCGCCAGCGCAGCCACGCGTTCGTCGGTGCCTGCGCCCACACCCACCGCCGCACCTACGCGCAAACGGCCCTGGCTATCCTTGCATGCATTGGGATGTTCAGAAGATTTCTGTATGTCCTTAACCGTAACCAGACCGCGCAACTCAAACGCATCGTTCACGACCAGCAGGCGTTCAATGCGATGCTTATGCAGCAAGGCCAGCACTTCCTGACGACTGGCGCCTTCCTTCACAGTTACCAGCCGTTCGCGCGGGGTCATGACCTGACTGATGGATTGATCCAGATTGGTTTCAAAACGCAAATCGCGATTGGTAACGATACCCGCCACCTTGCCGGATGCATCGACCACCGGCAAACCGGAAATACGATACTGTCTGGTTATCGCCTGTACGTCGCGCACGCTCATATCTGGCGTCACGGTCACAGGGTCTTTCACCACGCCCGATTCAAAACGCTTCACCCGCGCCACTTCAGCGGCTTGCGCTGCAATACTCATATTCTTGTGGACGATACCGATGCCGCCCTCCTGCGCCAGCGCAATTGCCAGAGGCGCTTCCGTCACCGTATCCATTGCGGCCGACAGCAAAGGGATATTCAGGGTGATTTCACGCGTCAGGCAGGTTTGCAGAGTTACATCGCGTGGCAATACATCGGAGTGAGCAGGGACGAGCAGAACGTCATCAAAGGTGAGGGCTTTTTGAATCACGCGCATGGTTATTGTTCCAGAGCAAAGCAACATTATACGGCAAAGTTCAATTAGCCGCTAATCGGAAACCATAGACGCGCTTTAATGGTAAAAAGCTACCAATTCGTACAAAAGCATTTGACGCAAGCTGCCCAAATCGTTATGTTTACGCAACCTAGTCAGGACAAGCTCGTGCTAGCGACTTATTTTTAATACTAACCAAATCGCTTTGAGGAGATTTGCAGATGAATAAACTTATTATTGCATTGGTCGGCGCTTCAATTATGGCTATCGGCGGCTGCGCAAGCACCGAACAGATGGCTGTCGCCCCGACAGCACCTGCGTTGAGCGCTGAAGCTCAAACCGCACTAACACAGGCTCAAGCAGACGTCGCTTCGGCAAAAAAACAAAATGCGTTATGGACCAGTGCTGAAAGTGATTTAAAAGCAGCTGAAGCTGCTGCCAAGACTGCAGACAGCGCCACAGTGATCCAAAAATCAAAAAAGGCTAGCGATGAAGCCATGCTTGGCATTGCTCAATTGAAACTGCCTAGCACCGACCAGTTCAAATAAAACGCAAACGGGCGGTTGCTTGTCCAGCACCGCCCGCCTCACATTCAATCGGCTTTATCGATATCCCCGCCGCCTTTTTTCATTACCTTGCCTTCTTCAGCGCGCTGCCGCCGCACTTCCTTCGGGTCGGCAATCAACTTGCGATAAATCTCTACGCGATCCTTATCCCGTAACACAGTATCCGGTTTTACCAGTTTACCGAACACACCGATTTTATTTTGCGTCAAATCGATTTCGGGAAATTTTGCCAATATTCCCGACGCCTCGATTGCCGCCTGAGCTGTAATACCTGCTTGCGTATGCAACGGCAAAATTTCCTGTTTGTCGCGTAGCGCAAATGCTACTTCCACTGTAATCTGACTCGTCATGATTCACCATACACTTGTTCTGCGCGCTGAATAAACGCCTCAACGAAACTGTTCGCTATATAGCTGAACACCGGCCCTAATACGGTATCGAGCAGCTTGTTCGAAAACTCATAATGCAGCACGAACTCTATTTTGCAGGCCTCGCTACCCAGGGCCTTGAAACGCCACTCCCCGTCCAGATGTTTGAACGGACCGTCCAGCAAACGCATTTTAATCAAATTCGGCGGCTGATTGGAATTCTCTGTACTAAAATGCTGTTTGATATGCATATAATCGATATCGATGCGCGCCACCAGTCGATCATCCTGCCGGCTTTTTACATCGGTACCGCCGCACCATGGCAAAAACGCCGGGTAATCCTCTACCTTATCCACCAAATCAAACATCTGCTGCGCAGTATGTCCAACCAACACACTTTTGTTTACCTGTGCCATAACGCTTAGTGCCTAATATAAAAGCTGTTAAAATACTTGCTCAGAACGGGAACAAACACATGAGCATCGCACAAAATAAAAAAGCATACCACGATTATTTCATCGAGGATAAGTATGAAGCCGGCCTCATGCTTGCCGGTTGGGAAGTTAAAGCCATACGCGCGTCTCGCGTCCAGCTCAAAGAAGCTTATGTCGTCATCAAGAATGGCGAAGTATTTCTGATCGGCGCTCACATCAGCGCGCTCGCTACAGCTTCCACCCATGTCCATCCCGATGCTACGCGCACGCGCAAGCTGCTGCTGCATGCAGAAGAAATCAGCAAACTCATCGGCAAGGTAGAACGATCCGGCTATACACTGGTCCCGCTTGACCTCCACTACACCAGAGGTCGTATCAAGCTCGAAATCGGTCTGGCCAAAGGCAAGAAACAGCACGACAAACGCCAAACCGAAAAAACCCGCGAATCGAATCTGGAAATCCAGCGGGCCATGCGTAGCCACAACAAGCTGGCGTAGCTTATACCTCGGCGTAGCCGCATCAAACCGGCCGACCCTGCCAAATCATTTACGCAGACGCAAATAAATTTCCGGCAGTTTTTTCGGCAAATCGTTAATATTATCCAGAATCAGATAATGTCCCGGTCCAAAAATTTGCGGCAAATACTGGCTGCCGGCCGCATCCAGCGTAATACAGAACGGATGCACTCCCGCATCCACCGCCTCTTTCACCGCCATGCGCGTATCTTCGTGCAAATACCGCTCATCGCCGCCATCATCGTAATCGGCCGGCCGGCCGTCCGACAGTATCAGCAGCAAACGCCGTTGCGAAGGCGCCCGATCGAAACCTGCCACTGCATGGCGTATCGCCGCCCCCATGCGTGTCGCCAGCCTGCCCGACAAGCCGCCCAATATCGCACGCGTATGCGCAGTTAAACGCTCATCGAATCCCTTGATCGCATAATAACTAACGTTGTCGCGATATTTCGATGCAAACCCGGCCAGACTATAAGGATCGCCCACTTCCTCCATACTCTCCGCAAATAGCAGCATGCCGGCACGCAAGCTATCGACTACGCGCCCGCCGCCGTTCGGATTGTTCTGCATGATGGAAGTAGAGATGTCCGCCAGCAAAGTCACCGCCGTATCGCGGTGCTGCACTACCCGTTGACGGTAAATATTGGCCTTGGGCGACATGCCTGCCCGCTTTTCGGCGATATAAGACATGGTCGCTTCCAGATCCAGTTCATCGCCGTCGAATTGACGCCGCAACGGCGCCATGCGCGCCGGCTTCTGCGTCTGGATCGCACGTTTCAGGCGCTTTAACGCCGGCGCGTACTGCGTCAGCAGCTTGCTCGCCTCGTTGGCATCCAGCTCTGTCAACTGTTTTTCCTGCACCCACGCCCAGTTACGCTTGTAGCGATTATCCCGATAATCCCACTCGGCATAAGGCTTGCCCTTCTCGCTGTATTCGGCGCCCTTGGCATACCCCATGACATGCGCCGGCTGCGGAATCCCGACGCCGACCCGGCCGCCCGACCCGGCTGTTTCTTCCGGCGGGATATCGAAATCAGGATCTTCGCCGGCAGCGTGCTTGGGAATCTGCTTTTGTTCTGGGTTGGGCTTGATATCGTCGTGTTTGACGACGTCGTCCTTGTCTTCCGTACCCGTACCGAATTCGGCATGATCCAACGCACGGCGCGGATAGACCGGCCGCGCTGCATTGGGCGAACGCCCGGGAATATACGCAAGCTCGCGCTCTGCAAGAGAAATATAAGGCAAGATACTGTTTTTATATACTTCATTTGCGGTTTTGTATGCATCGACCACAGTGGCCTCAACCGACAATAGCGGACGTAATGCTTCAAAATCCGAGCCACCCGGGGCGCCTGCCGCCATCCAGCGCAACACTAGCCGCGCCCATTCCAGATAAGCTGCCGCAGCACCTTCCGGCAACGGTGCGGCTTCGGCTGCGGCCAGCAGACGTCCCAGATAATTCGGCACCGTTGCAGCAATACGCGCATCGACGCGCGTATCTTCGCACAAGTCGAAAATCAGCTGAAACCGTATCATGTCTTCGCCGTACGCCGCGAACAGCGGACGCCAGGTAATGCGCTGATGCTCATCCAACGGCGGATGCTCGCGCCCGACCGCCTTGAACAAGGCCTCTATATAACGCTGTTCGAACGAATAAAACGCCATGTGTCCGGCAGCATGCAGGATCGCCAGTATGGCTTCTTCACGGCTCGGCAATGCAATAGGCAAATACAATGCTTCGCCGTCCGTTTCGATGAAAGCGCGCCCTTTGTCAGGCGACCAGTTGCCTTCCAGCAAATCGAAGGTCTCGCCAAACCAGGCATACAGCACCAATTGCAGCAAGCGCTGATGCTCCGGCGTACGGAAACCGGGAAGATTCTCCAGCAGCAACGACATGCTTTCTTCGGATTCCAGCTTGAAAAACGCTTCGCCGCGCAACCGGCCCGCCTGCAGAATATCCGCCCCGCGTTTCGCCCACGGCAAAACCGCATCGATGCCCAGCAGATTGCGCACACGAATTGCGCCGCACAGATAAGTGCCTAAAGCCAGACGGCGTTTGGTAAACAGCTCCAAACTGGGCAGCACTACCTCTTCTATACCGGCAATACCGTGCCCGCCTTCGAGCTCTAGTACCGGACAGCGGAAATAGGCGATACCGGAATCCAGATGACGTTCGCACCAGTCCAGTCCCAGTGCGGCCCAGCGTGCCTCGCCCTCCGCGCCAAGGCTGCGATAAGCATCGGGCAACTGCCCCATATAGCCGTCAACCGCTTTCCACGAGCCGCGCCAGGCCAGAAATTGCAACGCCTGATGCGTCCATGACAACACGGACTGGCTGGCTATGCATGCCGCCTCGCTACCGCGAATAAATGCCTTGCCGGCGTCGCGGTCGTGCGCAAACAGTGCCTTGCACGCGAGCACCCATTCCAGCACCACATCGTTGCCATAAGGTTGAATGACAGCCAAGGCAGCCTGGGTATCGCGGTGCGCAACGAAACTGATTTGCTCCAGATCGACTAAAGCTTGCTGTATGGCGACGAGTGTTTCCGAATCGGTCATGAGTGGAAATATCAAATAGTTAACGAATCAGGCAAAATGCGCCCGTATGATTTCCATCAACGCCTCGGACAGCTCGGGATCGTCGGTGACAGGATTAACCAGTGCCGCTTTACAAGCTTCTACCGGATCGATCCCTGCTGCAATCATATTGCCGGCATACACTAGTGCACGCGTCGATGTTGCTTCTTCAAGGCCGTGATCCTTGAGCGTGCGCGCGCGCCGACCGGCAGCGACCAGCTTGGCAACCAGCGCATCATCGAGCTCCGGCACCTCGTTCTTGACGATCTTAAGTTCGATTTCCTCACGCGGATAATCAAAATTGATACCGATAAAACGCTGTTTGGTGGAAGGCTTCAAATCCTTCAACACGGTTTGATAACCCGGGTTATACGAAATCACCAGCATGAAGTCTTCATGCGCCTCGATTTCCTGCCCCTTCTTTTCCAACGGCAATTGACGGCGATGGTCGGTCAACGGGTGAATGATCACGGTACTGTCGGTACGCGCCTCCACGATTTCATCCAGATAACAGATGGCGCCGGCCTTTACTGCACGCGTCAGCGGCCCGTCCTGCCAGACAGTCTGCTCGCCTTCCAGCAGAAAGCGCCCGACCAGATCGGAACTGGTCAAGTCTTCGTGGCATGACACGGTAACCAGCGGGCGCTTCAATCGCCAGGCCATATACTCCAGAAAGCGGGTCTTGCCGCAGCCGGTCGGGCCTTTCAGCATCACCGGCAGGCGCTTCCTGTATGCCGCCTCAAAAATCTCGATTTCATTATTCTGCGCTTCGTAATAGGGTGCGCCTGCATCGTCCTCCACAGGAAGTTGAATAATATCGCGCTCTACGCCGCGCAAACGGTTCAAAAAGCCTTTCATGCCATCTCCAGACGTTCTTCACGCATACAGCGTGTTTTAATAAACAGGTACAAATGCCGTAATGTGCGAATCGCCATTTTTTCCGGATTCGCAGGCAGCGCATCAAGGCGTTCCATCGTAATGCAATTATGGTAATACACCAGCTCGCGACAATTGTCGCGTATCGTGTTCCACGACGGATCGCTTTTGACCAGCGCCTTGAAAACTTCCAGCAAATCGGCGTCCATATCGGGTACTTCCTTGACGCCGACGTCAACGATGTAGGCAATAATCAGTTGCTTGGTAAGCGCCATTGCGTGCTCTACAGTCGCCTGCAGCGGCAGGGATTTACGCTCGTTGAGTATGCGTTCGAGGTCGACTATTTGCTCATCGACCTGTTCGAAAGTATGTATTAAAGCTTGATGATCCATTTTCTGACTAGACCGAATAGAAGTTTAAGAATAAAATTGCGAAATTGTGATTTGTGCAATACCCGATTATTTTACTCAACTTTACTAATAAATGGAATGCTGATATGAAAAAGCTGGTTAAGCTCGTCAAGGTCAACAACCTGGAATATAACGTCAACCGCGATCCAGCCGTATATCGTCGTTGCGCTAACGAAAGTTTCCGTATTCAGGCTTTGGTGGATGGCAGCGGTCAGGTCAAATGCAAACTCACCGACACCACCGGTAAAGTCGTTAACGAACAAAGCGTAAATGCACCAGGCACTTATACTCATGAAGTGTCCTTCCCTACCCCTGGCGTTCGCGTTGTTACCCTCAGCGTTGAAGGCAATGGTGAAAAATTCGCTCTGGACATCCGTCTGGATGTGCTCGAACACGCATGGCACGGTTGATTTAACCGCATCATCAATAAAAAAGCCCGTTACCTCGGGCTTTTTTATTGCGCTCGGCCCCAGAAATTACTGCGCAGCCAACCAGCCACACCAACCGGCCCATAACCCCGCCTTGTCTTGCGGATGCAATATCAGTTCGCGCGGACGCGCACTGGCGAATAGCGGCAAACCCTGCCAGCGCCACGACTGGCGAACCAGTTCGACCGCAGGCAAATCGTTTTCCAGCATCTGCTGCGCCAACTTTACGCCCATAACCCATACCCATTGCGTCTGGCTAGCCTCAGCCGCCTGCGGCAGCCCGGCATACGCAAACTCCGCTATACCTGCCTGCCGCAGGCGCATCGCCTGCAACAGGTTGGCAAACAAAACCATCTCGTCCCCAGACAAAGCCTCGTCCAGCAATATCCAGCCGGCCAGGCCATTGTCGTGCGACACGCTGACTACCGTCAGATCAGCCACTATGCCGAGCGCCGGCGCTGCCGCATCGGCAGTCTCGTCTGCCGACCGCCGCAACTGCCATAGAGGCATCAACCCCAACTCTTCGAGTATTGCTTCACGCATGCAAATCCAATCGCATTATCACGGCATCCTCACGTCCGCCGACGGCAGGATAATAATTCTTGCGCACGGACACATAATCGAATCCCATATTGTCATACAGATGCCGCGCTATCACGTTTGACGGCCGCACTTCCAGCCACAGCGACTCGGCCTGATCCTGACGTGCGCGTTCAATGACATACAACATCAATGCCCGTCCCCAGCCTTGCCCCTGATGTGCAGGCGCAATGGTGATATTGAGCAGGTGCGCCTCGCCTACAGCCAGCATCATGACTGCATAGCCGATAATTTCATCATCCGCTTCATAGATGCAGCAGCGGTAACCGGCCTGCATGGAATCGGCAAAATTGCCCAGCGTCCACGGATACGGATAACACTGCGCGTCCAGCACTGCGATTTCCGGCAAATCCGCCTCGGTCATCGGCCTGACCGTCGGCTGCGTTTTCAGGATACTGTTCATCGCTCGCAAATCTTCAATGCCACTTTGTTACGAATATATAACGGCGTCGCCAATTCGGCAGCCATGCCTTCGCCCAGCGCGAATTTCCTGGCTGCCAGATACGCAATATCTCGGGCATGCGGAAAAATATCGGCCTGCGTTGCTGCCAGCGCTGCGCCATAGCGCTGCGCCAATACATCGCCATACGCCAGAAATCCGCTGCCGCAACCCAGCCAGCCGTCGCCCTCGACTGCCGGCACATCCTGCGGTTTGCATACCCGGGCCTCACTCAACATGACGTACTCATCCGCCTCGCGGCGATAGGTCGCGTGATACACCTCGCCCATGCGCGCATCCAGACAAGCGATCACGCTATCGCCATTACCGGCAACGGCCAGCGCTTGCAAACTGCTGATCCCCGCTACCGGAATGTCAGCGGCAAATGCCAATCCCTGTGCAACTGCGCAAGCAATACGCAAACCGGTAAACGAGCCCGGCCCTTCGCCGAAACCGATACCGTGCAAATCCGCAAACGTTAGCCCGGCCTCGGCCAGCAAATCCTGGCACTGCGGCAGCAGCAGCTGCGAATGCGTCTGCCCGGCATGAACCTGCCGACTGACGATTTCGCCGTCCAGCCACAGCGCCGCAGAGCAATATTCGGTAGATGCATCAAACGCAAGAATATTCATTCAAATCATTATCTAAAATAAAGCCGCCTGAACAGGCGGCATCAGTGCGGCGCGCATGCGTCCACTCACTGCAACGGCACATACACGTCAAACAATATCCGTTGCCATGGATTGCGACTTTTGGTCAAACGGGTAATCCTGGCATTCATCGCGGTGCCATTATCCAGCATTCTGGCTACCGCTGCATTATCGCGACGCGGAACATATCCCAATTTTGCCCCATGCCATTCCACACGGACTGCATGCGCATCATAAGCATTATCCGGCTCGCGCACCAATGCCAGCGTATCGCCTTCGCGCATCTCATCCCACAATGCCTTGCCCGCATAATACTGGAAGCCGGCCAGCGGCGATGACTGCACCAGTATCTGCGCCGTTATTTCCGTCGCAAAAACATATCCCGCTACCAGCCATAACGACAGGAGCGCAAACACTCGCATGATCAATAACTAATCGAACGCCATTCGTCGTCCATCACCCGGCTGATATACATGGCGCCGCCAGCCACACCGGTACATTCCGTGATCAGCACATCCGGCTTGATCGCATAGGCATCCAGCGCGCCGCCGCAGGCAAAGAATTTGACGCCCAGCTCGGATGCATCCTTCATGAAACCGTATACCGACTTCACCTTGTTCTCGGAGGGATAAATACGATCTGCGACCCCTTTTGCCAGCAAACGCGTTGCTGCACTGGCAAAATAAATCTCCACTTCCACATCCATGGCCGCAGCCGAAGCCGCCTGAAAAAACGGGGTTCCGCACAAATGCGGCTGATCCGGACTGATCGTCAGCAACATAATCACCAGCTTGTCTGCCATTTCCATCTCCTCCATAATTTTATAAACAGGGTTGCGGGTATTCGACGTACCTGGTACATACAGCTATCGCATCCACACCCTTGCAGTGCGAATATCATAACCCGATTGCGGCTATTTCGTGACAAAAGAATCGTGTTTAAGCATCCCCCGCACCATTTTCACGACTGTCTCGCGCACAGCCATAATACGTTCTTGATATTCCGCGAAGTTCGCGGCATGATATTTTATATGTATATACCCGAACCCTTCAAAGCATCGAATCCAGATCACGCAGCAGCACTGATCTCGGCACATCCTTTCGGCATGCTGGTCACCGTATCCGACGGTGCTCCTTATGTCAGCCACCTGCCCATGCTGTTCGAGCGTACTGCAGCCAGACAAGGCAAGCTGCGCGGCCACATGGCGCGAGCAAATCCGCAATGGCGGCACTTTTCATCGGACAGCGAAATTCTGGCCGTATTTCAAGGGCCGCATGCCTATATTTCGTCTTCATATTATGCGACGCCAGGCGTGCCGACATGGAATTACTCCGCCGTCCATCTGCGTGGCATACCGCGGCTGACGACAGATAAGACCGAATTGGCCGATTTGGTCGAGCAGCTTACCCGAGTTCACGAATCCCACATGCCCATTCCATGGCAACCCGATCGGACCGACGAACGACAGGCAAAACTGCTGGATGCAATCGTCGGCTTCGAAATCGTCATCACCGACATTCAGGCCAAATTCAAGCTAAGTCAGAACCGCTCGCTCGAAGATCGGCAGCTTGTCATCGCTGCACTAAACCAATCCGGCCTGCAAACCGATGCCGAGCTTGCACAGTTGATGGCACAGATCATGCTTGATGCACCGCGCTGACATCATGCGCCAGCGCGCGATTGCTGACATGTTACGCATACAAAGCTTCGCCCCCGTCGCCGACAGCAACGCCAAAGTACTGATTCTGGGCAGCATGCCCGGTGTAGCCTCCCTGCGCGCAGGGGAATACTACGCCCACCCCCGCAACCTGTTCTGGCGCATCATGGCAGCACTCATACCGCTGCAGCCCGAATCGTCGTATGAACTGCGTACACAGGCTATGCGGCAAGCCCGTATAGCCTTATGGGACGTACTCCATTCCTGTACGCGCACCGGCAGTCTGGACGCGAATATCGACAAGGCCACACAAATACCGAACGACTTTCAGAATTTCTTTGCCCTGCATACCGGCATCACCCATGTTTTCTTCAATGGCGCTACCGCCGATCAGGCTTACCGCAAACTGGTGCTGCCTCGCCTGACATCGACGCATATTCACTATCAGCGCCTGCCGTCCACCAGCCCGGCGCACGCATCGTTGTCGTACGAAGACAAGCTGGCGGCATGGCAAGTGCTACGTTCCGCATGCTAAACAAGCTGGATATCTGCGTCAGCATTACGTAATATTGTATCATTCAACAATTCGGAAGAACCCGTGGGAACCAATCGACTGGAAGCCTTCAGCGACGGCGTACTTGCCATCATTATTACCATCATGGTACTGGAAATGAAGGTGCCGCATGGCAGTGATCTGTCGGCATTAATACCTACCCTGCCGGTATTCTTCAGCTACGTGCTGAGCTTCATCTATATCGGCATCTACTGGAACAACCATCATCACATGCTGCACACCACCCGGCATGTTACCGGCGGGATTTTGTGGGCCAATCTGCATCTGCTGTTCTGGCTATCATTGTTCCCGTTTGCAACCGGCTGGATGGGCGAGAATCATTTGGCATCGGCGCCTGCTGCACTTTATGGCGTCGTACTGCTGCTGGCTTCCATAGCCTACTGGATACTGCAACGCACGATTATCGTCAGCCAGGGCAGCGACAGCCTGCTCGCCAAGGCGATAGGCCGCGATGTCAAAGGCAAACTTTCCCCTTTGCTCTACGCCGCCGCCATAGTCGCTGCATTTGTCGAACCGCTGATTGCAATGGCCATATATACATTCGTTGCCCTGATGTGGCTGGTACCCGATCGCAGAATCGAACATGTACTGAACAAATAACCAAACTGACAAATAATCGGATTTTTAACCAGGGAGTATAAAAAATGAAACAGATGTTCATTGTAATAACCGCTTTATCGTTAGGCGCATGCTCGACCTATATGCCGCAACGTTACAGTATCAACGCCGATACCAATGTGGCTCTGAAAAGCATTGATGCCGGCAATATCAGCGTCGGCACATTCAAGGGGCCTGATAATTTCGATAAAAGCTGCCGGGCGGCCGGCCCTATTGCGCCGCCGGATAATTTGACCTTCGAAAGCTATATTCAAAAAGCGCTGGCGGACGAACTCAAGGTTGCCGGAAAATATGACGACACGACACCCAAAGTTACCCTTAGCGGCATTGTGGATCAGCTTGCGTTTTCATCCTCGCGCAGCCTGACCGGTGGATCCTGGGATATCGGTCTTAAAATCAACTCGTCCAACGGTAAATCCGCATACGTTTCCGAGCATTATGAATTCAATAGCGGCTTTATCGCCGATACGGCTTGCAAACAAACCGCAGAAGCCTACTTGCCTGCCGTGCAGGACCTTATCCAGAAACTGGTCAAGTCTCCCGATTTCAAATCGCTGGTAACGCCTTAAGGCGAGCTTGCCGCTGTCCGTTCAGGCTCTCCGAGCTTTGCGGATGACCGGCCGGACTGCAGCAGCGGCTTCGCCGGAGAAAAGCAGCTAAAACGATATTAAAGTACTGATATAACTGGCATCCTGATAATCACCTGCTAAAATGACTTGCAGGGATTAGCAGGCGCCGGCTGTATCTGGACCGGCCGAACGCCGCATCATTTTTCGTCCTGCATGGAGGAATCATCATGGCAAATTTAACCCGTTACGACCCATTCGATTTGAGTTTTGAGCCCTTTGACAACCTGTTCCGGGGGTTTATACAACCGGTACGCTTCGACCATCAGCCCCAGCAAATGCAGCTCAGGATGGATGTAAAGGAATCCGACAGCGCTTACAATGTTCACGCTGAAATTCCGGGGGTAAAAAAGGAAGACATTCACGTTGCGATTACCGGCAAACAGGTCAGCATCAGCGCCGAGGTAAAAAAAGAAAAAGAAGAGAAGGACGGCGAAAAAGTGCTGCGCAGCGAACGCTACCATGGCAAATTATTCCGCAGCTTCACCCTCGATCAGGATATAGACGACACCGCTGCAACGGCAAAATACAATGACGGCGTACTTGACCTGACCCTGCCAAAAAGGAAAGGCGCTGCATCAAAAAAACTGAACATCCAGTAATCCTGCCAATCAACAGCCCGGTCGTACGCGCCGCCATTTCACCTGAAATGGCGGCGCGTACGATTTCAGCACTCCGACGGCGTCATGGCGAACCCGATTTAAACCAACGCACAATTGTCAATTGTTAATTCATAATTAACCGGGACATAAACAGGCGTCTGATATACTTTAATCAGACTTTTCAGTCTGGTTGACACCTATTAAACCGTTAAGGACTCACCCGAATTGCGCATCGCATTACTCGAAGACAATATCCCGCAAGCCGAAATTATCCTGCACTGGCTGCAAGAAGCCGGACATGCCGCACAGCATTACACCTTATCGCTCGATTTGATGAATGCAGTAGGTCGCGAAACTTTCGACGTATATATCCTCGACTGGCTGCTACCGGATATCACTGGCGAAGAGGTACTGCGCTGGCTGCGCCAATCCAGGCGCATTGATGCCCCCATCATCTTCCTGACCAGCCGGGATACCGAAGAAGACATTTCCAGCATCCTCAACGCAGGCGCAGACGATTACATCATCAAGCCTGCACGCCGTCAGGAATTGCTGTCGCGTCTTGATGCCGTTTACAGGCGCGCCTATATGCCGCGAGTCGGCGTTTCCGTCATCGATGCGCCCCCCTACCGTTTCGAAACAGGCGGCTCTCGCGCGCTTTATCACTATGCGCCGGTTGAAATGACAGAAAAGGAATTTGAACTGGCCCTGTTCTTTTTCAGCAATCTCAACCGCATCATCTCCCGCGCCCATCTTCTGGAAGCGGTATGGGGAATGAATGTGGATATTCCGACCCGCACCATAGATACGCATATCAGCCGCATACGCAACAAGCTCGTCTTGCGCCCGGAAAACGGCTATCAGCTCAAAGCCGTTTATAATCACGGCTATCGTTTGGAACATGTCAATTCAACGGAAGCCTCCTGATGCGCCTCGCTTACTATGCCCTACTCTTCACCGGCCTGTCCTGCACCTGGCTGCAATCGGCACAAGCCGTGTCCCCGCCTGCCGACGAGTTGCTCTACACGACACAACGCGGCGATACCCTCATCGACATCGGCAAACAGCTGAACAAGCCAGACGACTGGAAACAGCTGCAAAAACTCAACCATATTCAGAACCCGAGACTGATCCCCACCGGATCGATACTGCATATACCCGTTGCGTTATTGCGCAGCGAAGACGCACCAGCAAAAGTCATTAGCGTCGTCGGCCACGCGCAGGCAGACCAGCAACCGCTGACACCGAATTCCTTGCTGAAAAGCGGCACCGAGATCGTCACCGGCAGTGACGGCTTCGTATTGCTGCAATTCGCCAACGGCACCCATTTGGCCGTGCAGGCCGACAGCCGCGTTACCCTGACGGCCTTGAAAAAATTCACGATAGGCCGAACTTACGATAGCACGGTCAAATTGCAAACCGGCCGGGTGGAAACTCAGGCGGCAAAAACAGCAGGCCCCTCGCCGCGCTACCGCATCACCACGCCAAGCGCAGTCATGAGCGTACGCGGCACGCAATTCCGGGTTGCCAGCGATGACACACAAACCAGCCGCACCGAAGTCACCGAAGGACTGGTACGCGTTGCCGATGCCGACGATCAGACTGCCGTCGGCGTAGCTGCAGGCTTCGGCAATATTGTCACCAACGACAAGCCGCCGATGACGCCAGTCGCATTACTTCCGGCACTTGATCTGACAAGACTGCCGACGCTACAGGAAAGGCCGGTCATCCGCTTCGATCTCGCGGCATCGGAAGGCGCGTCAGCTTATCGCGCCCAGATTGCAGACGATGCCCAATTCACCCGCATTCTGCGCGACCATCTATTCAATTCTCCCAGTATCAAATTCGACGGATTGGACGACGGTAAATACTGGCTGCGGCTCCGCGCAGTAGACCGGAACGGGCTGGAAGGTCTGGATGCACAACGTGAATTCGTACTGAAAGCGCGTCCCGAACCGCCTTTTGTCATCCAGCCGGCCAATAACGGCAAACTGTCCGGCGAGCATGTCACGTTTAACTGGACGCTGGCGGACGATGCCGCCAGCTATCATCTACAAATAGCGCAGCAGGCGGATTTCCATACCATAACCACAGATGCCGACAAGCTGAGCGGCAACACCTACACACCGGCGCAGGCACTCGCCCCCGGCGTCTATTTCTGGCGAATCGCCAGCATCCGCAGCGACGGCGACCGGGGACCCTACGGCGACGTCCGGCAATTCACGCTTAAACCCATGCCGGCAACGCCGCCGCCACCGGTAATCGGCGCCGATTCGATACAATTAAGCTGGTCCGGCGAACCCGGTCAGACATATGAGCTGGACATAGCCCGCGACCGCCAGTTTAAGGAAGCACTCCAACACTATACACTGAGCAAGCCTGAAATCAGCTTGCCCAAACCGTCATGGGGAATCTGGTTTTTCCGGGTGCGGGCAACCGATGCCGACAGTTACGTCAATCCTTATACGACAACCCAGCGCTTTGAAATTCCTTTTGGAGAATGGTACTGGTGGCACAATTCGCATCCTGCTGACGAATGACATCGCCACAGCTGCACCGCCCGCTCATACATGAGTGGCTGATTACCAGCATCAGCCTGATCGGACTGGTCGGTGTGCTGTCGTTCCAGCAGGTATTCTGGCGCATGGACAACCTGTTCTATGACGCTGCGCTCAAGCTCTGGCAACGCCCTGCGCCCGACGATGTCGTCATCGCCGCCATTGACGACGAAAGTCTGACCGCGCTCGGTCGCTGGCCGTGGCCGCGAGCCATCCATGCCCAATTGCTCGACATTCTGACCCGCGACGGTGTGCGTGCCGTCGGCTTCGATATCATACTGAGCGAAGCCGACACGAGTCATCCCGGCGACGATGCCCGGCTTGCCGCTGCAATACGGCGCAACAAGCATGTCGTACTACCGGTATTTCAGTCCGTGCTCGCTTCCGGCACGCTTGCCGACGGACTGCCGCTGCCTGCATTTGCCGAAGCCGCTGCAGCACTCGGACACGTTCAAAGCGAACTGGATGCCGATGGCATCATGCGTAGCGTGTATCTACATGAAGGCATGGGCACACCGAATTATCCGCACTTGTCGCTCGCATTGCTTGATATCGCACAGCCCGGCACCATATCCACCCTGCCCGGCGAACGCGCACCCTCATTTATAACAGGAACAGCAGACTGGGCGCGCGATTACTGGATACACATTCCATTCGCAGGGCCGCCTGGCCATTTCCGGCATATTGCTTACAGCGACATCATTCAGCACAAATTCCCGCCTGGTTTCTTTCGCAATAAAGTAGTCTTCATAGGCGCAACAGCAACCGGTATGGGCGACATACAATCAACGCCAGTATCAGGCCTAAACCGTCCCATGTCCGGCGTAGAAATCAATGCCAACATTTACGACGCCTTACGCAGCCACCTGACTATCAATTTATTACCCGTCTGGGCAAACGCCGGGATCACCATGATCAGCCTCGGCATCTTGCTGTTCGCACTGTTGCGGCTACCCGCCCGCCATGGCTTGTGGCTCTCGCTTCTGGCAGCCATCGGCAGCGTAGCTATCGCCGCTGCTATGTTGCGCTTTTCGCTGCTGTGGTTCGCGCCATCCGCATTGCTGCTGGGTATCGTCCTGGCCTATCCGGTATGGAGCTGGCGACGGCTGGAAACCACGCAACGCTATCTGGATACGGAGCTCGCCAGTATGGCCAATGAGCTCGTCCACGCTGCGGCAACGCCGGAAAACGCACTGGACCCCATAGCGCGTCGCATTCAGCTCGCCACCCGAACCAAAGCCGCACTCAAGCAGGCGCAACAAAATCGCGACGATCTGATGCAATTCATTTCACACGACATACGCGCGCCGCTCGCTTCCATCCTCGCCTTGCTGCAACATCCCGGCGACACTAATCCCGGCGAACAGATCAAACGCTATGCAACCGGCGCGCTGGATCTGGCGGATGACTTCTTTCGTCTGATACGCGCGGAATCGCTGGACCCGAAGCGTTTTACCGAATGCGATCTCGTGTCCATGCTCGAAGAGACTGCAGACGATACCTGGGCATTGGCTCAGGCCAAACGCATCACCGTAACGCGCGAATTTTCCGGCATCGACGAGGCCTGGATACAGGCAGCACGTACGCAATTCCAGCGCGCCTGCTTTAATTTATTAACCAATGCCGTCAAATACAGCCCGCCGGATACCGGCATCATCCTGCGCCTGATGCAAGATGACGACAGCTGGATTATTCAGGTAGAAGATCACGGTTACGGCATAGCAGCCGAGGCGCTCCCCAGACTGTTTACCCGCTATCAGCGCCTGCGCACGCCGGAACAACCCGAAACGGAAGGCGTAGGCTTGGGGCTGATTATCAGCAAAACCGTGATCGAACGCCACCACGGCGAGATCACCGTGACCAGCGCGCCCGGCAGCGGCACTACCTTCACTATCACATTGCCCAAAGCACAGCATTGAGCGAGGCAACCCGTTTTCGGGTAAAATTCACTTTTATTTAACGCTCAAGCGCATTATGTCCGATTTAATCAAACTGCCCGGTGGCGCGGCGCTCTCCCAGTTCCGTCTCGACAAACTCGCTCTCGCTTTAACTGATTATGACTGCATAGGCGCACAATTCTGGCATTTCGCCGAAACCGCGACTCCCTTATCCGCTACCGAACTGAATACGCTCAACAGCCTGCTCACCTACGGCACACCGGCCCCTGACCGTGCTGCCGGCACACTGATGCTAACGGTACCGCGCCCCGGCACCATTTCGCCCTGGTCATCCAAAGCCACCGATATTGCGCGCCACTGCGGCCTGGCAACCATTTCGCGCATAGAGCGGGGAACCGCCTATTACTTTGCCCGGCGCGACGGCGCGACGTTAACGACGGTAGATCTAGCCGTCATCGCCCCGCATATTCACGACCGCATGACCGAAATCATCCTCGGCGAGCTGGATGGCGCGCAGGCATTATTCCGTCATTTGCCGCCCAAACCCCTGACCACCGTCGACATACTCGGCGGCGGCAAAGATGCACTTGCGCAAGCCAATCAGGATATGGGGCTGGCGCTATCGGCAGATGAAATCGATTATCTGGTGGCGAATTTCACCCGGATAGGACGCAATCCCACCGATGTCGAATTGATGATGTTTGCGCAAGCCAACTCCGAACATTGCCGCCATAAAATATTTAACGCCACCTGGGTCATCGATGGCGAAATGCAGCCACATACCCTGTTCGGCATGATACGCGAAACCCATGCACGTCACCCCGAGGGCACTGTCGTCGCCTATTCGGATAACTCTTCGGTCATCGAGGGAGCGGATATCGCCCGCTTTTACCCATCCCATGATGGCAGCTATAACTATCATCAGGCGACAACCCATATCCTGATGAAAGTCGAAACACATAACCACCCCACCGCCATTTCGCCATTCCCCGGCGCAGCAACCGGCTCGGGCGGCGAAATCCGCGACGAAGGCGCAACCGGCACAGGTTCGAAACCGAAAGCCGGATTATGCGGTTTTTCCGTATCCAATCTGCGCATCAACGGCTATGTACAGCCATGGGAAAGATACGAGCACAGCGCCGACGGCTACGGCAAACCGGAACGCATCGCTTCCGCCCTGCAAATCATGATTGACGGCCCGCTAGGTGCGGCTGCATTCAACAACGAATTCGGCCGTCCGAATCTGGCAGGCTATTTCCGTACATTCGAGGAACAATGCGCGGGCGAAATGCGCGGTTACCACAAGCCCATCATGCTTGCTGGCGGCGTCGGCAATATCGATGCAGCACATTGCTTCAAACAGGCTTTCGCCCCCGGCACCCTACTGATCCAGCTCGGCGGCCCCGGCATGCTGATTGGCCTGGGCGGTGGAGCGGCCTCCAGTATGGACACCGGCACCAATGCCGAAAATCTGGATTTCGACTCGGTACAACGCGGCAATCCGGAAATGCAGCGCCGCGCTCAGGAAGTGATCGACCGTTGCTGGCAGCTAAGTGCGGACAATCCCATCCTTTCCATCCATGACGTAGGTGCCGGCGGCATTTCCAATGCCTTCCCCGAACTGGTGGACGGGGCGGGACGGGGCGCCAGCTTCCAGCTGCGCGATGTGCCGCTGGAAGAATCCGGCATGTCGCCGCGTGAAATCTGGTCCAACGAATCGCAGGAACGTTATGTGCTCGCCATTGCCCCCGACAGTCTCGCATTGTTCCAGGCCATGTGCGAACGCGAACGCTGTCCGTTTGCCGTCGTTGGCGTCGCCACCGATGCACCGCATTTGACTGTCAGCGACAGCCTGTTGCCGGCAACGCCCGTCGACATGGACATGTCGGTATTACTGGGCAAGCCGCCGCGGATGACGCGTGACGTAACACGGGTACAGCGTCAACTTGCCGAATTCAGCACCCAGGGCATCGCCCTGACCGAAGCTGCAACACGCGTATTGAACCTGCCTAGCGTCGCAGCCAAATCCTTCCTCATCACCATCGGCGACCGTACCGTTGGCGGCTACACCGCACGCGATCAATTTGTCGGTCCATGGCAAGTCCCTGTTGCCGACGTAGCCGTCACCACCATGGGTTACTCCAGCTACTGCGGCGAAGCCTTTGCGCTGGGAGAACGCACTCCGCTGGCACTGATCAACGCGCCGGCTTCGGGACGCATGGCTATCGGCGAGGCCCTGACCAATCTTGCAGCTGCACGCGTCAACCGGATAGGCGACATTAAGCTTTCAGCCAACTGGATGGCAGCGGCTGGATTCCCCGGCGAGGATGCCGCATTGTTCGACACGGTCAAAGCCGTCGGTCTGGAATTATGCCCGGCCCTGGGTATCAGCATTCCGGTAGGCAAGGATTCCCTGTCCATGCGTACAACCTGGCAGGATAACGGCGTCGACAAGGCTGTGACCGCTCCGCTCTCCCTCATCATCACCGCATTTGCACCGACACCGGATGCCCGCCGCACGTTAACGCCGCAACTGCGGACAGACCAGGGCGAAACCGATCTGATCCTGATTGATCTCGGTTGTGGCCGCAACCGCCTGGGCGGCTCGGCGCTGGCGCAAGTATACAAGCAGGTCGGCAATGTCAGCCCCGATCTCAACTCGCCGCAACAACTCAGGGCATTTTTCGAAACTATTCAGACGCTGAATGCCGAGAACAAACTGCTTGCCTACCACGACCGTTCCGACGGCGGCTTGTGGGCGACATTGTGCGAGATGGCATTCGCCGGACATTGCGGCATCACGATCGATGCCGACGAGCTGTGTCAGGATCGTTTCCGCATTGAAGTCGAAACCGAAGGCGCGGATGATGAAGTACCGCTGATTCCCGCCGAGCAGGATTACAGCGAACGGGTGTTCGGCGTATTGTTCAACGAAGAACTGGGTGCCGTGTTGCAGGTCAAACGCGAACATACCGCCGACGTCATGCAGACTTTCTTCAAGGCCGGTTTGCGTAGCGAGTTCCACGTCATAGGCGGCCCTAACGCTAACGACCGCATTTGCGTTACCCGCAACAATAAAGCATTACTCGATTTCGATCGCAGTGAATTGCAGCGCATCTGGAGCAAGACCAGCTACCGGATTCAACGTTTACGCGACAATCCCGCTTGCGCAGACAGCGAATTTTCCCTGCTGCAGGATCGTAACGACCCCGGCTTATCCGTCCAGCTCAGTTTCGATCCTGAACAAAGCATCGTCATCGGCGGCAACAGGCCGCGCATCGCAATTCTGCGCGAACAGGGCGTCAACGGCGAAGTCGAAATGGCGGCTGCATTCGATCGCGCCGGATTCGAAGCGGTAGACGTACATATGAGCGACATTATCGCAGGCCGCGTGACGCTGGCGGATTTCCGCGGACTGGCGGCTTGCGGCGGCTTTTCCTATGGCGACGTGCTGGGTGCCGGAGAAGGCTGGGCCAAATCCATACTGTTCAATCCGCGCGCGCGCCATGAGTTTGAAGCGTATTTCAACCGCACGGACAGTTTTGCACTGGGCGTATGCAACGGCTGCCAAATGATGAGCAATCTCAAATCCATCATCCCCGGTGCCCAGCACTGGCCAAAGTTCACCCGCAACCAATCCGAACAGTTCGAAGCGCGCTTTGTCATGGTCGAAGTCACCGACAGTCCGTCGATCCTGTTTAACGACATGAGGGGCAGTCGCATGCCCGTCGTTGTCGCTCACGGTGAAGGCTATGCGAATTTCGCCCAGACCGGCGATGCCGCGCAGGCAATCGGGGCTTTGCGTTTTGTTGATCATTACGGCCGGGCAACGGAAACCTATCCTCTCAATCCCAATGGCTCTGCCAACGGTCTGACCGGCGTCACCAGTACCGACGGCCGCTTTACCATCATGATGCCGCATCCTGAACGCGTATTCCGTACCGTGCAGCACAGTTGGTATCCTGATACCCGGCAAGAAAATGGCCCATGGCTGCGTCTGTTCCAGAATGCGCGCAAATGGGTGGATTGAGCAATGAGTGACCGTAAAACCATCCCCATACATCGCTTTTCAGCCGATGAAATTGCCGCTCGCGACAGTGAAATGGGGCTGGATACAAATCAGGGTGAAACGCACTGGTATAGCGAAGAGGAACTGGACAAACTGGAAGAACGGGAACCGCTGCTGGCTGCGCGCATCGCTCAGCGTCAGGCGCGTATCGACAAACTGCGCCCCTATATCGTAAATGGCGAAACGCCGCCGCTCACCGAAGCTGCGCTGATTGCCGTACTGGAAGAAGCGCGGCAAATTTTACTGCGTGATGGGGGTGACCTGGAACTGGTCGCGATTCAGGGGAGTATAGTCAGAGTCCGCCTCAAAGGTGCCTGCGTAGGCTGCCCGAACTCCATGCTGGATCTGAAGAATGTTGTAGAGAAAATAGTCCGCCGTACTTTCCCGCAAGTCACTGAAGTACAAAACACCTATTAACCATTCGCTTCACTGTGAATATGGCGATTCGTCGACGACTGCGGGTTTGGCCGGTTCAACCGGCAAGGATACGTTTTCAGTTTGCTTCTGTTTTTCCAGCCATTTCTGTTTGACCACCTGCTGTTTCTTGGGCGGAAGCTGTTTCAGCTTCTTATAATTCTGCCGCGCCAGTTCACGCTGCTCCTTGGTCAGCGAGCTCCAGGTAGTTAGACGCTTCTGGAAACGCTGCTGCTCTTCCGGCTTCAATTGCGGATACTTTGCAGCGACGGCAAGCAATCTGGAACGTTGCAGTTCCGACATGCTCGACCATTTCGATGCGACAGGCGCCAGTATGGTCTGCTGAGCGGGGGTTAAGCCCTTCCATTGAGGGACGCCGGTTTTACCAGCCGCCCATAACGGTTCGGCCACACCCAGCAAGCAGGCCAGCAATATTAATAATCGGATGAATTGTTGACCCATTTGCTCAAGTGCCCGTCCAGATATGCATTTACAGGTAAATCCCCAGTCAATAACTCAGTATCTATGGCAGCCGTATCATCATCGTCATTCGAACCGGATGTGGTCTGCAACACAGCCGCACCGGCAAACAGCACCATGACCAGCAGCGCACCTACCAATCCGGTACGATGCTGACGCACCCAATCGCTCCAGGCCAGACTATGTGCCGACTTGAAGTGATGCGAGTGTACCTGTTGCTCAGCCAGCGCACAGGCCCGCTCTCGAGCCAACTGCAAATTACGCGTCACTTCCGGACGCAACGATCCCAGACCGTCATTCAGGACGGCAATCAATTCCTTTGCGTATTTATCCTTGTCCATCTGCCATTCCTTTATCTTGCAACGCAACAGCCAATGCATGCACTGCGCGTGAACAGTGAGTCTTGACGCTGCCTTCCGAGCAACCCATTACCTCAGCCGTCTCTGCTATATCCATCTCTTCCCAATAACGCAGCAGGAAGGCTTCGCGTTGACGAGCCGGCAATTTTTCTATTGCTGCCTCTATCAAGGCAAGATTTTTACCGCTGGCCAGCACATTGATCGGGTTGTCTTTTTCATCGGCTGCCTGAGTATGCTCCAACGCCTCTTCATCTTCCTGCTCATCGCTACCCGATGCAATGAAAGACACCGCTGTTACCCAAAAATTCCGTACTTTTTGGCGGCGGTAATAATCGCGTATCGTATTTTGCAGTATGCGCTGGAACAGCATGGGAAATTCTGCTGGTGGCTGGGCACAATATTTTTCGGCCAACTTCATCATCGCATCCTGCACGATATCCAGCGCCGCCTGTTCATCGCGCACAGCATATACGGCCTGGCGATAAGCCCGCCGCTCCACCTCTGCCAGAAACTGAGCAAGCGCGTTCGTATCAGCCACAGATCACCCTAAACCAGCTCGACAAATGACAACAGCGCATCCAGACGCAGCGTTTCCATTCGCCCATCGACATGCTGCATTTTCAGCCATTCGGCGGAATTGGCTGTGTAGACGTCCAATGGCAATACAATAGCCTGAGCTTCCTGCCTAGCCGGATCAAGGTACCGCACCTGCAATTGCTGGTGTTTGAGTACTGCAAATTCCAGTCTTTCATGCAACGCACAGGCTACCGGCCGATACTCATCAGAGAGATTCAACGCAACCTCATATCCATCGTTGCCAATGGATTGATATTTTTACCCAACTCGACCCCAAATCGTTTGGCGAAACGGTCGGCAAATCCTGCTTGCGGTGTAAAATCAACCACATTTTCTGCATGAATGACATCACGCGCAACATAATCCGTACTGCCGAAAGCATCCGCCAATCCCAAAGAGACTGCCTTTGCCCCGCTCCACACCAATCCGCTGAACATATCAGGCGTTTCTTTCAAACGCGTGCCGCGTCCATCTCGCACCGCTTTAATAAATTGCTGATGTATTTCTTCCAGCATGTCCTTGGCATAAGCTTCCTGCTGCGGATTCACCGGCGAGAAAGGATCGAGGAAGCCTTTGTTGGTGCCAGCCGTCAACAGGCGCCGCTCCACGCCCAGCTTATCCATGGTTCCGGTAAAACCGAAACCGTCCATCAATACGCCAATCGAGCCGATCAGGCTGGCTTTGTCTACATAAATCCGATCTGCCGCCGACGCAACGTAATAACCACCGGATGCGCACAAGTCATCAACCACAGCATAAAGCGGAATATTCGGGTATTTGGCACGCAAGCGCTTGATTTCATCATATATCTGCCCCGCCTGCACCGGGCTGCCGCCAGGGCTATTGATACGCAAAATGACGCCCTTGGTGTTCTTGTCCTTGAATGCGGCCTGCAGACCGCTGATGATTTGATCGGCACTGACTTCATTCGCAGAAATAGTCCCGTCCAATTCAACCAATGCGGTATGCTCGCCGTTCAACTCTATCGTACTACCGCCTAACCAGCCCATTACGATAGCCAGAATGACGAACAAGAAACCAAAACTGAGTATTCTGAAGAAAATACTCCAGTGCCTCGCTATGCGTTGCTCTTTAATCGCTGCCAAAGCAAGCTTTTCCAGCACTTCGCGCTCCCAATTGCCAGACTTTTCCGGTTCAGACATGCTGTTTCCTTAATTCAAATACCGAAACGCAAGTATAACCCTAACCGTACTGACTTAACCATCGCGCCAGTGCAACAAAATCGTCGGCAATGTACAGCGGCTCGTATGCCTGCAACGCAGACGCGCAATGCGCGCCGTATCCCGCAGCCACGCTGGCCACCCCGGCATTTTGCGCCATTTGCAGATCATGGCTGGTATCACCTATCATCAGCGTCCGTTCGGGCAGTACGCCGCAGTAATCCATCAATTCCAGTATCATGCCGGGATGCGGCTTGGAAAACCCCTCATCCGCACAACGGGTGGCATGGAAACACGGGCGCAGCCCGCTTTGATCCAGCGCCCGCTCCAGCCCTCTACGGCTTTTGCCGGTCGATACCGTGACCCAATATCCAGCATCGCGTAACTGCGGCATGATTTCCGCAACGCCGCCAAATAACGGCAACAAATGATCCTGACCCAAAAAATGATGCCGATACCGATCGATCAAACGGGGATAATCCGCCGCTGCCAATGTTGGCAACAATGCGGCTATCGCTTCAACCAGCCCGAGACCGATAATATGACTGGCCTGTTCCTGACTGGGTACCGGCAAATCAAGATCGGCGCAGGCGGCGCGAATCGACGTAGCGATAGCGCCGGTCGAATCCATTAACGTACCGTCCCAATCAAAAATCAGCAAATCGAACTGTCGCGGTGTGAAATCAGGCAGATTTTGCATGTTGCAACCGATCAATAAAATGTTGCAATTCAACTGGCAAAGGCACTTCTATCACCAGCGGCTCATTGGTTAAGGGATGCAGGAATTCCACGCGCCATGCGTGTAAAAACATGCGTTTCAAGCCCTGTTTTGCCAACTCGCGGTTAAGCGCAAAATCGCCGTATTTGTCGTCGCCGGCAATCGGAAAGCCGGTATGCGCCAGATGCACGCGTATCTGATGAGTGCGCCCGCTCTTTAACTCCGCTTCCAGCAAGGTGAAATTTGACCACGACTCGCGCAAACGAAATATGGTATGTGCAGCTTTGCCATCCTCACTCACCATGACCCGACGCTCGCCATCGGCATTAAGATATTTATGCAAAGCCACTCTGACATGCTGCATGGGCGTTTTCCACTGCCCTTTCACTAACGCCAGATAACGTTTATTTACCTTATTCTCACGGAAGATATCGTGCAACTTAACCAGCGCGCTACGTTTGCAGGCCAGAATCAGCGCGCCCGAAGTTTCCCGATCCAGCCGATGCGCCAATTCCAGAAAACGACATTCGGGCAATTCCAGACGCAGCTGCTCGATGACGCCGAGACTGATCCCGCTGCCGCCATGCACAGCAATCCCGGCCGGCTTATTCAATACGATAATGGCATCGTCGCGATACAGCACATGGTCAAGCAAGCGCATACCGCCTTTGGGCAGGATAGTGACCGGTTTTAACTCTGCCTCGGCTACGCGTATCGGCGGTATCCTGACTTCATCCCCCAGCGCCAGCTTGCGCGAGGGATCCGCCCGACCCTTGTTTACGCGCACTTCGCCGCTGCGTAAAATACGGTACAAATGACTTTTGGGTACGCCTTTCAAATGGCGCGCCAGAAAATTATCTATTCGCTGTCCTTCACCCGATTCGTCGACTTTAACAAAAGTGACAGATTCTTTGCGTAAATCATTCATTTTGCATATACTGATAGCACTTTCTGCGATAGCTGAAGGGCATGATTCCATTTATCTGCCGAAGGCATAGTCCAAAAGTAAAATTAACCGGTTAATTTCGCTCACCGGAACCACACCCCATGTATGAGGCGGCAATTATACACCCCACCATACCTGAGCACGGAAAAACCATGAATGCATAGTGCATCTGGCTCTCCACACAAGTAGCGAGTATGTATTTTTAGCGCGCGAAACGCACCCTAGCTTGAATAATAGTTCATCCACGCCCATCCGCATTGGTTATGACTCGATAGTATCTTTTGTCACTCCGGCACCCATAATGAAGCAGAACAAGTTGCCCACACAAAAAAAATTATCCCCGTCAAATTACCCATATGGTTAAGCGCGTTGAAACGCTTGCTAGTTTTTTTGCAGATGTTTAAACACATACGCATGACGAAGAATCACCATGACCGCTTAACCTGGATGTCCATTATGACTGTTACCAGACTGTAAACGTGCTGTTAAACCGCATACGCGGTAGTGTGCCTTCGTCCCGTGCTGATCGCGCGCGGGAGAACAAATAAATGAAACGCATGTTATTTAATGCGACACAGGCAGAAGAATTACGTGTCGCCATTGTTGATGGTCAAAAACTCGTTGATCTGGACATTGAATCTGCCAACAAGGAACAGCGCAAAAGCAATATCTACAAAGGCATTGTAACCCGCGTCGAACCCAGCCTTGAAGCGGCCTTTATCGATTACGGCAACGACCGGCACGGCTTTTTGCCGTTCAAGGAACTGTCGCGCGCCTGTTATTCGGTAGACACCCCGGAATCCGGCCGTCCGCGCATACAGGATGTGCTGCGCGAAGGCCATGAACTCATAGTCCAGGTTGAGAAAGACGAGCGCGGCAATAAAGGCGCTGCGCTCACCACCTACATCAGCCTGGCCGGACGATACCTGGTATTAATGCCGAACAACCCGCGCGGCGGCGGCGTTTCGCGCCGTATCGAAGGCGAAGAACGCAATGAGCTGCGCGACGTCATGGCGCAACTCACCATTCCTGCCGGCATGAGCATCATTGCCCGTACTGCCGGCATCGGCCGCGGCGTTGAAGAACTGCAATGGGATTTGAACTACCTGCTGCAACTGTGGAACGCCATCGACGGCGCGGCAAACAGCCAGAAAGGCGCCTTCCTGATTTATCAGGAAAGCAGTCTGGTCATCCGCGCCATCCGCGACTATTTCCAGCCCGACATCGGCGAAATCCTGATCGACACCGAAGAGGTTTACGAACAGGCACAGCAATTCATGAGCCATGTCATGCCGGGCAACGTGCACAAGGTCAAACTGTATAAGGACGACGTGCCGCTGTTCTCCCGCTTTCAGATCGAGCACCAAATCGAAACGGCGTTTTCACGTGAAGTCAGCCTGCCTTCCGGCGGCGCCATCGTCATTGACCATACGGAAGCACTGGTTTCGGTCGACGTTAACTCGGCACGTTCCACGCGCGGCGCAGACATTGAACAAACTGCATTCAACACCAATCTCGAAGCAGCCGAAGAAGTCGCTCGTCAATTGCGTTTACGCGATTTGGGCGGCCTGGTTGTCATCGACTTTATCGACATGGAAAGCCAGCGCAATCAACGCGACGTAGAAAATCGCCTGCGCGATGCATTGCACTACGACCGCGCCCGCGTCCAATTCGGCAAGATTTCCAAATTCGGCTTGATGGAATTATCCCGTCAACGCTTGCAGCCTTCGCTCGGCGAATCCAGTCATCAGCCTTGCCCGCGTTGCAACGGTACCGGCTTCATACGCGGTATAGAGTCAACCGCTTTGCACATCCTGCGCATCGTTCAGGAACAGGCGATGAAAGATCAGACCGGCGCAATTCATGCACAAATCCCGGTCGATGTTGCCACTTTCCTGCTGAATGAAAAACGTGCCGATATTTTTGCTATCGAATCGCGTCTTAAAGTCAGCGTAGTGCTCATCCCCAACATCCATCTGGTCACACCGCATTACAAGATCACCCGGCTGCGCCATGACGAAATCAACCCGCTGGAAATGCTTACCCCCAGCTATCGTTTAAGCGAAACCATAGAAGAAACATCCCCGGCGGAAACCAAAAAGGAAAACAAGCCGGCAGCGCAGATTCCTGCAGTGCGCGGTATTACCCCGATGCAACCGGCTCCTATCGTTGCTGAAAAGACGGTTGCTACTGCTCCCGTTTCACCCCCGCCAGCCAAATCGGGCCTGATCGGGCGCATCTTCGGTTGGCTGCAGAAATTCAGCGAAGAAAAAACCGAAACAGTCATCCCTGTTGAACCGGCGACGCCAGTTGCTCGCGAACAGCGCCCGCAACAGGATGCACGCAATCGTAATCGCCAGCGTAACGATCGTACGGAACAACGCCCGCAACGTAATGAAGGACGTAATGAGGTGAAATCCGACGCGCCGGCGGACCGCCCGGCACGTACCGAGCGTCCGCCTCGTCCGGAACGCACACCGCGCCCGGAACGCAACGCTCAGGAAAATGCAGTTGAACCGGTTGCCGAAAAGCCGAACAAACCTGAATCCGCCAGAAAACCCCGGCCGCCGCGTCAGCCGCGCCCGGTTGTCGATAGCGCAGCAAATGAAACAGAAGTAGCCGCAATCGCACCAGCAGCCGACACACCGGAAGCAGCTACGGCTGCGCCAACACCGGAACACCGTAGCCGCCGCGGTCGACGTGGCGGTCGCCGCGAACGCCGTCCGGATCAGGCCGCCAACCAAACTGGAACAATTGCAGAAAGCGGTATGGAAACAGCCCCGGCGGCACTCCCAACCGAAGCATTGATCGCGGTTGCAACGGATATGGTTGCCGAAACGGCGCCTGTGGTAACGGAAAAGCCTGCCGCTGCCGAACCTGCAGTCAGCGAAATCCCGGCGCCAGTCATTGCCGTTACCGAATTACCAACGACAGAGACAAATGCTATCGTCGAAACGCAAACTGCCGCAAATGAGGCGGTATCGGTTGCCGAAATCCCTGCAATCGACACGCTGATCGAGGCACCTGCAGTACAAGTCGAAATAACGCCTGTCGCCGCAACGGTAGCCCCGGTCGCACCGGCTGCCGCAAAACAAATGGAAATTTTCGCAGCGGCAGCGCCGGCAACGCCTCCCGAAGTTACGGCGGCGCAAGTCAAACCGGCCATAGAACAGCTTCTGGCCGAGTTACTGGCACCGTCTGCCGATGCTGCCAATTTGCAGATGATTGAGACTCAGATACCTGCTATAGAAACAGTTGCCCCGATTGCAGCGCCTAAAGCACGCACAACCAGAGCCAAACCGGCTGTGGCAGAGGTAGCAGATCAACCGTTGCAGCAGGTGGAAACCAAGTCGGCACCGGCAGCGACTGTCGATACAACGAGCGTATCCGAAAAACCGCGCCGCGAACGCCAATCGGCACAACAAAACGCGCAAGACATGCACAATGTCGAGCTGACCCAGATCGAAACAAAACGTTAATCAATAAGGCGCTAACCTGAATCAGGATTTCAGGTTAGCGTTTATTGTCGTCAACAATCCTTCCGCTGCATCTTCAACCATAGCCAGTACTTGACTGAATCCCTCTTGCCCACCGTAATAAGGATCGGGTACGGGCTGTCCGGCAAAACGCTTGCTAAAATTAAGAAACAACTGCACCTTATGCTGACCGTCAGCCGAAATATGCTGTAAATGTGACAAATTATTGTCATCCATGGCCAACACATAATCGAATTCCGCCAAATCGCCTGAATTCACCTGCCGCCCGCGCAAATTCGAAATATCGTAGCCTGCATCCAGCATGGTTTGTTGCGCTCGCCGATCCGGCGGCTCCCCAATATGATAGTCATGAGTACCTGCTGAATCTATCAACAGGCTGTTTACAATACCCAATTGCGCAGCTTTCCGGGTAAATACCCCCTCAGCCATAGGCGAGCGGCAAATATTCCCCATGCAAATGAACAAAACTTTTACTTTTTCCATATATCATTACCAATATACTAAATTTAACAATGGGGGCACTTTCAGAAATTCAATTAATTTATAATTAATCATGCACTTGTTAATATATACATTATTTAATATATAAATTAATATGCGTTCATATAAATGTAGTATTATTAATCGGTGTCACCTCACAAACTTAAATCGTGTTAAAAACAAATCCATACCAGCTGCTGCAATCGGTCGTTAATCTTACCTCAACGCGCGATCTGTTTGCATTGGAAACATGCCTGATTACCACCTTGCAGGAAATCATTTCAGCCTATAGCATTACCTTTTATGAAATAGAAGACCGCAACGATTATCATGCGCTGAACGCTGTAGTCAGAGTAAATACACAAAATCCCGTAGATGGGGCAGTGCAGGAAGAAAACCAGCTGCCTCTCGTCATGGAGCAGGATGCAAGCATCCTGAACAGCTACCTCACCAATACGCAAGTTGTCGTCAAATCCCGGCAACATTCAGGGGTGAGCGTCATCCACCCCGTCCAAGGCATCAACAAGATTACCGGGTTTCTGGTCATTGATTGCGAATCGCTGGTCCAGAAGGATCAGGACATGGCTGCCGGCTTCATGCGCATCTACTATAACTGGCTGCAATTAATCAATGATAACGAACGCGATACGCTGACGGGGCTGCTCAACCGCAAAACGTTCGATGCACAAATTGAAAAAACCCTGATCGCGGCACACAGCGAAAAGAAGCGCAGCGATGATATCGACCATCCGGATTATCTGGCCATACTCGATATAGACCACTTCAAGAAGATCAATGACAAATTCGGACATCTGTACGGCGATGAAGTACTGCTTCTGTTTGCAAACGTCATGCGGCAGACATTCCGCGACAGGGATCAATTATTCCGTTACGGCGGCGAGGAGTTCGTCGTTATTCTTAAAAACATCCCGTCAGATATGGCAATGACCGTATTGGAACGCTTTCGCAAAAAAGTCGAATCCCAGATCTTCCCGCAAATCGGCAACGTTACCGTTAGCATAGGTTACGTAACGATAGCCGGACAGAACTTACCCAGCACCGTCATCGAACAAGCCGATCATGCGCTTTATCACGCCAAAGAACACGGACGAAATCAGGTTTGCTCATTCGATACCTTGCAAGCAGAAGGCGAGATATGTCCGGAAGTCGCCTACAGTAACGACATTGAAATGTTTTAAATTGCCGGCTCTGATATAGCCAATCGACGCAAAACGACTACCGCCTATCAACCGCGTAACGCCCCCGTTGTCTGCCAGCGCCAGCTATCCTCGCACATCGTATCGATATCGCGTTGCGCACGCCAACCCAGCTCCCGTTCAGCCAGCGCCGGATCTGCATAACAGGCGGCGATATCGCCCGGACGTCTGCCGACGATACGATAAGGCACAGCTTTGCCGCTGGCCTGCTCAAAGGCCGCAACCATCTCCAGCACGCTGTAACCTCGCCCCGTACCCAGATTATAGGTCAGCACACCGCGCCTGTTGACCAGCACATCCAGCGCGCGTACATGCCCCAGCGCCAGATCGACCACATGAATATAATCGCGTACGCCAGTACCGTCAGGCGTCGGGTAATCGCTGCCGAATACCGACAATTCGGCAAGCTTGCCGGCTGCAACCTGCGCCACGTACGGCATCAGGTTATTGGGGATGCCATTGGGATCCTCGCCTATCAGCCCGCTGCTATGCGCCCCTACCGGATTGAAATAACGCAACAAGGCGATATGCCAGTCCGGCAAGGCAATAGGCAAATCGCGCAGCATTTCTTCCACAATCAATTTCGATCTGCCGTAAGGATTCGTTGCAGACAACGGAAAATCTTCGCGTATCGGCACACTCACAGGATCGCCGTACACGGTCGCAGATGAACTGAATACCAGATTAAAAACGCCGTGAGCGGCCATGACTTCCGCCAGCACTAGTGTCCCGTAAACGTTATTATCGTAATACTGCAAAGGCATGGCAACCGACTCGCCCACCGATTTCAAACCGGCGAAATGAATGACGGCATCGATTTGGTGCGCATCGAATACTGCACTCAACGCCGCCCTATCGCGCACATCGAGATCGTAAAATATGACGGGTTTGCCGCTAATCTGCTTGACTCTGTCCAGGACAGATATTTTGCTATTGCACAAATTATCGACCGCGATCACTTCATGGTCGGTATCAAGCAATTCGACACAAGTGTGACTGCCTATGTAACCTGCCCCACCCGTTACCAAAACTCGCATAATTTTCCTTAAAAAGATAAAATAATCTCAAGATAACAATAATCATGTCGATGATAATAATCATGTCATATTCAATTTGATATACCCGAACATGACCCGCCGCAAGAATTAACATTTCTTCACAAACGGGTCAATCGCAGCCAGTCTGAGCATGCCATAATCAAACTCACCATGATCAAACTTCTCTGCGCCATATTACTATTGTTTAGCAGCCTGCAGGCGCATGCGTACAATGCGGCCTTCTTTTACGGCACGCCATTCCCGCAGGAGTTGCATATTTACGATGCAATCGTTGTCGAACCCGATCATGCCGACTTCGCTACAGTCCCCGCCAATCTGCAAGCCAAGCTCTACGCCTATACCAGTCTGGGCGAAGTCGGACCCGACAAACCCTATGCAGGCAGCGTCCCGAGCGCCGCAAAAATGGCACACAATCCGGCGTGGTCCAGCGATGTCATGGATCAGACCAGCCCTGTCTGGCGTGCATACTATCTTGACAAAATAGTCGCACCGTTATGGCAGCGCGGATTCCGCGGAATATTTATCGACACGCTGGATTCCTATCAACTGGCGGTCACCACCGCGCAAGCCAAAGCGGCTCAGGAAGCAGGCATGGTTGAAACCTTGCGCCAGATGCGGGAACGTTTCCCCGGCATACGCATCATCCTCAACCGCGGGTTTGAGATTCTGCCGCAAGTGCATACCTGGGTCACCGCGATCGCTGCCGAATCGCTATTTCAGGGCTGGAACAACGCCGCACATGCCTATATGCCGGTTAGCGAACCGGACCGGCAATGGTTGCTAGGCCAACTCAATCAAATCAGGAACGATTATCACCTGCCGGTGATAGTCATCGACTATACCGCCCCGGACAAGCGCCAACAAGCGCGCGATCTTGCGCAAAAAATCCGTACCGCCGGATTCATACCCTGGGTCAGCGATCCCGAGCTCGACATCATCGGCGTAGGCGATCCGGAGATACAACCCCGGCGCATATTGATGCTATATGACGGCAGCGGCAAGAAGGATGTTATCTTCACCGACATGCACCGCTTTGCGGCAATGCCGATTCAAAATATGGGATTTATCCCCGAATACAGGGATTTCACCCAACCGTTACCGGATTACCCGCTCGCAGGGCAATACGCCGGCATCGTCATCTGGGCTGAAGACACGCGCAACAATTCACCTCAGCTTAAACTCTGGCTACTCAAACAGATAAGCCAGGGAGTGCGTCTGGCTGTTATTAATGAATTCGGTTTCGATCGCAGCAATGACAATCTGCAGGCATTCGGCCTGAACATCAAGGACAACGTACCGGCTAGCAAAGTCGAAACTGTGTTTAAAGATGCAACAGTCGGGTTTGAACATTCCGAACAGGTACACCCTGACTCGCTCGACATTATAGATGCAGGCAAAAACAGCACGCCTATACTAAGACTCAAAGTCGCAGACCAGACTACCGATGTAGCGGCATATATGCCATGGGGCGGGTATGTACTTTCACCTTATGCGGTCTATGAAATTCCATACCAACAGGGAACTCGCTGGATTATTAACCCGTTCGCATTTTTCAAGCGCGCACTCAACTTGCCGGACATGCCCGCTCCCGATGTCACCACATCGACCGGACGCCGATTATTGATGGCACACATGGACGGCGACGGCTTCGCCAGCAATGCAGAATTCCCCGGATCGCCCTTGGCGGCGCGCGTCATGCTGGAAAAAATATTCAAAAAATACCCCATCCCCACTGCGGTCTCCGTGATCGAAGCGGAAACTGCGCCATGGGGCTTGTACCCGAAGAAATCCGCGGACATGGAGCAGATTGCCCGCGAAATATTCCGCTTGCCGAATGTAGAAATCGCCAGCCACTCCTACTCGCATCCGTTCAAATGGCAGCAGTTGGAAGAAGACGGCGAAGGAGAAGGCTACAATTTACCCATACCCGGCTATAAATTCGATCTGAACAAGGAGACCAGCGGCAGCGTCGATTACATCAACAAGCGTCTGGCACCGCCAGGCAAAAGCTGCCGCATATTCTTATGGACCGGGGATTGCAATCCGGGCGAAGAGGCAATTGCCAAAACCGATACATTGAACTTGCTGAATATGAACGGCGGCGAAACCACCATAACCAACAGCCAGCCTAGCCTCACCTATGTATCGCCACTGGGCGTGGCACGCGCAGGACATTTCCAGATTTACGCGCCCAACCAGAATGAGAACGTGTATACCCATGACTGGACAGGCCCGTATTACGGATTCCGCCGCGTGATCGAAACCTACAAACTGACCGAATCGCCGCGCCGCCTCAAACCCATGGACATATATTTCCATACCTATTCGGCCTCCAAACCCGCCTCGCTGAAAGCGCTGCAGGAAGTTTTCGACTGGGCGCTCGCGCAACCCAACCACCCGGTTTATCCTTCCGAATATATACGCCGCGTCATGGATTTCAACAGCAGCGTCATGGCACGCGAGGACAACAACTGGCTGTTTTACGGCGACGGACAAATCGACAGCTTACGCATCAATGCCCAATGGGGCTACCCGGCCATCAATGACAGCGTAGCCGGATACAAGAATACCAACAGCGATCGGTACATACAGTTGATCAAGGCGCCGGTCAATCGTATTGCGCTTGTCAACACTGCCCCCAGCGCACCTTATCTGGTCGATGCCAACGGCGCATTGCTCGATTGGCAGCAACAGGGCCAGCAAACCGTAATGACATTCAACGCACACACTGCGCTGGACTTCACCCTCGACCATGCGGACGCTTGCCGTTTATACGATGATCGAAATCGCCCGGTAAGTGCGGACAGCCACACTCAACAACACTACCATTACCAGACCCATGCCACGGGACGCATCACTTTCCGCCTCGGCTGCCAATAGCCGAACCAGTCAGCAGCGGCCCCGGTTAATCACCCCGATTAATCTGGCGGGGCTGGTTGTGGCTGTCGGCGTCGTGCTGGCGTTGCTCTATCCGCAACAGCGCCTGTCCGAGCAAATCCGCATGAATCCCAAAGTGGATGAAGTGTCGCTGCAGTACATGCGCAACCTGCTTGCCACCGACCCCGACAATCACGAGCTCAGATTGCAGCTGGCGCAAGCCTATGCCACGATAGGTCAGTATGCCAGCGCACTGAAAGTGCTGCAGCCGCTTTACACCAACGAACAGCCGCAATGGCGGGAAGCCGCTATTCAGATCAGGCTGGATATCCTTGGTAAAATCGCGTTCGCCGCCGCTCCCGGCAGCACGGACAGAGCGCAAAAACTCGCCCGATTCAAACAGGCATTGCTGGCAAGCGAATCACAAACAGTCAGTCCGGGCGCTCTGCGTCGACTTGCCGAATCGGCAGAGGCCACCGGAGAACTGCAGTTGGCGGAGCGCGCCATGGCACGCCTCATGCATGCAAGCAACAACATCGCAGATCTGCGCGAAGCCGCACGCATCGCGCTGGCAAACGGGCATTATCTGGCCAGCGCGCAATATACATGGCGCGCACGTGAGCTCGACCGCAACCCGGAACAAAAACTCGCTGATCTGAAACAGGCATTAACCACTCTGCAATCCGGCAATATGGGTACCGTCGGCATGGATTGGGCGCAGCAATTACCTGCATCGGAATGGCAGCAGCCGGACGTGCTATACCGCCTGACCAAATTGGCGCTGGCATCCAACCGCCCGGCGCAGGCCGCCGGTTTCGCCGCAAGACTGATCGGTTTCAGCAACCCGCCGGCTACCCGCATACGCTTTATTCCGGCCTATTTCGAGCTGGCATACACCGCTTTCCTGGGTAATCGCGATTTACCCCACGCCCTGAAACTGGCCCAAATTGCAGTCGAACAATCGCCGAATAATGTCACATGGCGCGAACGTCTGGCACAAATCGCGGAATGGTCGAATCAGCCCCAGCTTGCACTGGTGCAATGGCGCTGGCTGGCCACGCATCAGGGTAGCGAATCCGCATGGCAGGCATGGATGCGGCTGGCCGGCGGTCTGTTCGATTATGCCGCGCAAGTCATCGGTCTGGAACACGACTGGCAACATCATGGCAACGATGAAAAATATGCGCGCAAAATCGTTCAGCTCTATGAATATCTGGGTCAGCCTGAGGATGCACTGGCATGGTTGGATCGTCATGGCGATGAAGTACAACACCCCGATTTGTTGTTATTGTCCGCCGAATTGCTGACCCGCATGGGCGACGACGCGGAAGCCATCGCGCGCTACCGGCGCTATCTGAAACACAATACGGCCAGCCCCGACATTGCCGTTACCATAGCCGGCATGATGCAGCGCGCCGGCTTGTATCAGGAAGCTTTTGAAGTGCTGGAACGCAGCCGTCCGCAGGCGCAACCCGATGACAAACTGTTCTGGCTGAATCTTGGCGAACTGTCCTGGCAACTGAAACATTACGATCAGGCCATCATCGCCTATCGCATACTCGGTAACGCACCCGATGCCCAACCGGATCAGCAGGAACGGCTATTCCAGGCACTGAAGCACGAAAATCCCCGATTGGCCGCGCAAACAGCCGAGCAATTGTGGATAAAAACCCGGCGCATCGACATGTTCCTCGACGCTGTCGACACCTATGCCGAACTCGACGACTGGCAGGCAGTGCAACGTTTGTACAAGATCACCGAAGCACCTGAATGGCGCAGTTACGACGACAGTCTGAGATTTGTCTCGCTGCGTGCCGAAATGTACAAGCGCGCTGGTAATTTCGCTGCAGCAGAACACGATTACCGGTTCCTGATCAGCCGTTACCCAAGCAACAACAGCATCAAGGAATCGTTCCTCTGGCTGCTGCTCGACTTGCGTCACTTTAACCAGCTGGATCATTTCATGCAGCAATGGGCAAGGCTTATCCCCTCCACACCCAATCTATGGGATGTATATGCGGCCGGCTATCTCGCATTGGGCCGACCTGATTACGCACTTGCCCTGTACAACCGCATGGCCAAATCGCATCGGCAGGACGAGCTATGGATGCTCAATTACGCGATCACGCTGGAATCCGGCGGACAGCCCGATCTGGCATGGCAGATTCGCCGGCAGATCTGGCAACAGCGTTTGCAGCAGCAAACCAGCCGCGACTGGCTCAACACCCGCGCCAATGCCCGCGATATCGAAGCGCTGCGACTGTTATTGCTGAACGACCCCGGCGCCGGGCAAGGCGTTCTGTGGAAACTATTGCGCGACGGCTCGCCAACGCTCAAACAAAACAGTCAGTTTGTCGAACTCGCGACGGTCTGGCTCAACAGCCGAGAACAGGAAGATTCGACCCGGGCCTGGCTCATACGCCAATACGCGCATTGGCTCAACACCCCGCTAGGCGCACGCATCTCCGATGCGCTGACGCGTCAGGACCGCGAAGCTGCCGCCGACATACTGGATCACGACGGCATTTTGCTCTACGACAGGATGAATCTTGCCTCGCTGGCCGGACACAAGGACGATGCCGCCGATCTCGCCTTTATCGCCATGGATCGTTCGCGTCAGGACGAATTCCTGTATGAACAGGCTGCCCCCATGCTGCTGGCCAACGACCGCACAGCCAGCGTCATGACGACATTCCGCAGACTGGACGGTTACAACGAAACGGACAACCAGATCAGCGCTACCGGTCACCAGATCGGCATGCTCAAACTCGATCTGGATTTGCACCAGATAAACCGGGGCAATGTAGATACCGCCCTGCTTACCCGCGCACCCAATGAAATCAATGCCGAAATCGCGCTGCGCCAGATTGGCGACAGCTACATCAACACGCTCAAACTGCAAATCAGCCAGGCGCTTAATACCCAGCTCGGCATCGTTATCAGCCATCAGCGTCAAATCGGCTCGCGCCTGCAACTCGAAACCCAGCTGGCCTACAATCAGACCGCAACGGAAAATACTGCGATGCGCCTGATCGGACGGCGCGACCAGATTGCACTGGAAAGCAATTACCAACTGGACCGCTGGAACCAATGGAGCGTACGCGGCGAACTGAACCAGTACCACAGCATAGACGGGCAAACATTGGGCAGCGGCAATCTGTTGACGACGACCCTCACCCACGAATTAAGCGGCATCCATCCGGCGTTGCGCGGGCGCATTACCGGTACCTGGAACCAATTCCGCCCCGCCGATACTATACTGACAGGCAAGACCGCCAGCCTGATACCCGCAGGCCAGCCCAATACCGCGAGCTATTTCATGCCGCAGGATGTGCGCGAAATCGCCGCCTATGCCAGCGTCGGCGATGCCACCGACAGCAGATTGCCGGCGCACGACTTCGAATACCTGGGCGAAATCGGCGTTTTTTACAACACCACTACCGGCACTGGCTGGCGCGCCAATGCCGGACTGGCGACGCGCGTCATCGGCGCCGACCGGCTGCAGTTTTTCACGCGTTACGACCAGTCGCCCGGCGGACAGGGTAAATCCAGCCTGGAAGCCGGTATAGGTTATCAATTACATTATTAATCATATTGAAAGGGACAAAATGAAACGCCTGATTATTGCCTGCCTGGGATTACTGTTACTCGCCGGTTGCGCTGTGAGCGACCATACCAGTTCGCCGGTTCTGGAAAAGAACGTCAAATGGGCGCTGCTGCCGATGGAAAACCATACGGAAACGCCACAAGCCGGACTGCGCATGGAAGCCATTACCGAATCGGTGATACGCGTCAAGGGTGTCATGAATCTGGAGAAATATCCTTCCAGCCTGACGCAGGATAGCCTGTTCGAGCCGGCAGATGCCAAGGCTGTCGAAGCGGCCATTAGCTGGGCGCAGCAATCCGGCGCCCGTTATGCATTAACCGGCTCGGTTAACGAATGGCGCTACAAAACCGGCGTCGACGGCGAACCGGCAGTCGGCGTCACCCTCAAGATCATCGACCTGCAAACCCGCCAGATCGTATGGGATGCAGCAGGCGCCCGTAGCGGCTGGGGACGCGAAGCCGTCAGCGCCGTTGCGCAGAAACTGCTGGAAAACCTCGCCGGCGGCATAAACCTGAAATGAAGATTTACCAGCATCTGCTGCCGCGAGGCACCAAACAATACTGGCAATGGGGCGAAACGCTGGGCATCAGCGTCGGCGCATTGTTGCTATCGTACAGCATCATGCCGGGAGATCCGCTTAACACCCACGTTTTTCCGTGGATATGGATGGCGCCGGTGCTCATCGCATTGCGCTACGGCGTACTCATGGGCGTGGTATCGGTGCTGATATTTCTCGGCGGCTGGATATTATGGGCAGCCGACCAAAGCTTAAGTCATGCCGTATTCCCGCGCCTGACCTTCCTAGGCGGAACGCTGATGGTGATGATCAGCGGCGAATATAGCAGCGTATGGATCACGCGCGCGCGACGCATAGAAGAATTGCAGCACTATACCGAACAGCGTCTGGAACTGCTCACCCGCCGCCTGTATCTGCTCAGCTTGTCGCACGACCGTCTGGAGCAGGATCTGATCGGTAGACCGGCCAGCTTGCGTGAAGGCTTGAAAGAGCTGAATCGTATCCTGCCCGCCGATCACGGCCTGCCCGGCGCAGCCCTGTATCTGGCCTTGGTGGTACGCCAGTGCAACCTCAGCGTCGCTGCCGTGCATGCCGTCGAAAATGACCGGATCAACCCGGTTGCGGAAGCCAGCATAGGTGCATTCACCCCCATCGACCAGCAGGACCCGCTGATCGCGCATTGCATCAGCAGCGGCGAACTCGTCCACATCAACACGGAAGAAAATCTGACTGAACTGCCCAGCCGCTATCTGGTAGCCGTCCCGGCCAAAACAGCCGACGGGCGTATCGTCGCCATCATGGTGGTCGAGAAAATGCCGTTCTTCGCCTTGCAAACCGACAATATGCAAACGCTGTCGGTATTGACCAGCTACTATGCCGACACCATCACGGCGAGCGAATTCACGCCATACCTCACTGACAAACTGCAAGACTGCCCTATCGACTTCTTCAAGGCCCTATATACCTTGCGGCGTTTGCAGCGCGATATGCAAATCAGCAGCATGCTGGTCGGCTTTGCCGCGCGCAACACGCTGGAAAGCGCAGAACAGCTGAAATCCATTGCCAATGCCGTGCGCGGGCTGGACGAGACCTGGACGCTGGAACGCGGCGACTGGCGTATCTGCCTGGTGCTATTGCCGTTGGCCAGAGAAAGCTCGCTCAGCGGTTATCTGGATCGCATCGAACGCAATTTCGTCGAACGCTTCGGCACGCGTCCCGGCCAGAGCGGCATAGCCACCCGTTCGATCACGCTGGATACCGATGCCATCAGCGAAAAACTGGACGAATTCATTATGACCCTGACTGAGAATAGCCATGCTGCTCAGCAATAAACTCGCACTCGCCGGCTTCAGCCTGGAAAGCGGCGCACTGGCGGTACTGGCGCAGGATATACCGGTGCCGATGCAACTGCTGGGCTTTGTCACGCTGCATGCAGCGGCATCGGCGGTGATCGCCCAGCTGGTGCTGCTGTTCCTGCCCAAGCATTACCGTCAGCCGAAGCTGGCAGTACTGGGATTATTCTTCCTGCTGGCATTCTTCGTACCGCTGCTGACCTTCGTCACGCTGGTCGCTATCGTGCTGACTGCCCGTTTCTTCTCCAAGGCCTCCATCTACTATCCTTTTGTCAAAGTCGAATTGCCGCAATTCACACTGGGCAGCGCCGGTATCCGCAACTCGCTGGGCGAAGGCGCAATACGCACGCGGCTGAATACCACCAGCCTGCCGACCGAAGTACGCATGAAAGCGCTGCTGTCCGCACAGGCCATGTCGGCCCGCTATTCCGTCCCCATGCTCAAGGAACTGCTGGGCGACGAAGCCGACGATCTGCGCCTGCTGGCTTACGGCATGCTGGACAACCGCGAAAAAACACTCAATTCGCTGATCCACGATTTGCAGCTAAAACTCGAAAGCTGCCATGAAGCCGGTTTGTGCCAGCTGTACAGCAAACAACTGGCCGAGCTTTACTGGGCTTTCGCTTACGAACATCTCGCCGAGGGCGACATGCTGGATTACATGCTGACCCAAGCCGAACAGTACGCACGTGCAGCGCTGGAAACCGGCGCCGACGGCGATCTGTGGGTGCTGCTCGCGCAAATACTGATCAAGCAGGAAAAGCCGAAGGAAGCCGAAACCGCTTTCGATCAAGCCATCGCTCTGGGCATGCCGGTAACGCGCATACAGCCCTATCTGGCAGAGCTGGCTTATCAGCGTCACGATTATCGCTCTGTACGCGCACATCTAAAACTGATCCCGTTCAACAACCAGATCCCGCAAATTGCCAATATCCAGCGTTTTTGGCTGAGGTCATACCCATGAGTTTCCCTACCGCCAAAGAAGCCGATATCGCACTGCTGCTGGAAGGCACTTACCCCTACGTCAGCGGCGGAGTTTCGAGCTGGATCAATCAGATGATCCATGCTTATCCCGAATACCGTTTTGCGGTGATATTTCTCGGCAGCCGTCCGCAGGATTACGGCGACGTCAAATACACCTTCCCCGCCAATGTCGTTCACGTCGAGGCCCATTATCTGCACGGGATGCATACGCCGCCGCAAGTACAT
Source organism: Sulfuriferula sp. (assembly GCA_031291235.1). Taxonomy (GTDB): domain Bacteria; phylum Pseudomonadota; class Gammaproteobacteria; order Burkholderiales; family Sulfuriferulaceae; genus Sulfuriferula. The sequence goes on along the minus strand of JARLJL010000022.1, from coordinate 132,470 downwards.
GCCCAGACCGGCGACAGCGCGACGCTGGAACAGGTTGCCCAACTGCATCAGGCCTTTCGCGGCGGACAAGCCAATACCGTCTGCGCCTTTGCGCAATTGGCCAATTTGCTCAAGAACGGCGAAATCGACGAAGAGTACTTCCTGTACAGCCAGAAGTCGTGGGATTTCATTACCGAAAATTATCAGAAATACTGTACCGACCCCTCCTTCATCGACTATTTCTGGAGCGTACGCGCCATGCACGAGCCGATCTGGGTCATGTCGCGCATCGCCGCCAACTTTATTCCGGTGCGCGCTTTCCATACCATATCGACGGGTTACGCAGGTTTCCTCGGCAGTCTGTTGAAAATTTACACCGGCAAACCGCTGATACTGTCCGAGCACGGCATTTATACCAAAGAACGCAAAATCGACTTATACCAAAGCGCATGGATACACGATAATCGCAACATCTTTGAAAAGGACCCGACCGAGGTCAGCTATTTCCGCGAATTGTGGATGCGCTTTTATACCTCGCTGGGGCGGCTATGCTATCACCACGCCGATATCATCACCGCACTGTACGAAGCCAACCGCCAGCGCCAGATTACCGACGGCGCTCAGGCAGAACGTACTCGCGTCATACCCAACGGCATCGATCTGACACGCTTTCAGCCGGTGCGGGCCAAACGTCCGGCCATGCCGCCGCCGATACTGTGCCTGATAGGACGCGTGGTCTCGATCAAGGATGTTAAAACCTTTATACGCATGATGCGCAGCGTAGTGAATCGCATACCGGATGCCGAAGGCTGGATTGCCGGCCCGGAAGACGAAGATCCGGACTATGCAGAGGAATGCCATAACCTGGTTGCCAGCCTCGGCCTTACCGACAAGGTGAAATTCCTCGGTTTCCAGAAAGTCGAGGTCGTGCTGGAAAAAGTCGGGCTGGTCGTGCTGTCCTCCATCAGCGAAGCCTTGCCCCTGGTACTGCTGGAGGGCTATGCCGCCGGCGTACCCGCGCTCACCACCGACGTCGGTTCATGCCGTCAGCTGATTTACGGGCTGACGCCTGAAGATCAGGCGCTAGGCGCATCGGGTGCCGTGGTACGCATCGCCGACCCGCAGGCCATGGCAGCAGCAGCCATCGCGCTATTGCAACCGGAAAACTGGTTCCCTGCGCGCGATGCCGCCATTGCCCGGGTAGAACGTTACTACACGCAAACGCTGATGTTTAATGAATTCAAGCAGGTTTACGAACAGGCGCTAAAGGTTAGCTAATGGCTGGTATCGGTTTTGAAATCAGAAAAATCCTGCGCCGCGACAGCTATATGTCGCTGTTTAGCGCCTATGCCTATGCCGGTATCATCGGCTCCGGGCCGTGGATATTATCCATACTCGGCGTGCTTATCATCGGTGTGATCAGCCTCGGCATCGTGTTGCCGAATGTACTGATTACCCAGTTCCAGGTGACGATTACGCATCTGATTGCCATGAGCCTGATTCTTACCGGCTTTTTGCAGCTTGGATTTACCCGCTACATAGCCGACCGGCTGTTTGAAAAAAATACGGATGCCATACTGCCGAATTTCATCGGCGCGATCTTTATTACCACCCTGGTATCCGGCCTGATCGGCATGGCACTGGCTTTCTTTGCCTTCCCCAATCAGGATGCCGTTTACCGCATTCTGCTGATCGCCAATTTCGTGGTGCTATGCAATATCTGGATCGCCACCATCTTCCTCTCCGGCATGAAAAACTACAAAGCCATCGTAGTGCTCTATGCCGTCGGTTACAGCATCGCCGTTGTGGCGGCGCTGGTATTACGCATGTTCGGACTCAATGGGCTATTGATCGGCATTTTGCTCGGGCATTTCACGCTGTTCAGCGGCATGATGCTGTTGATTATTCGCACCTATCCGTCCGATCATTTCATCGAATTCGATTTCTTACGCAAAAAGCGCATGTTCGTTTCGCTGATCTGGACAGGATTTTTCTTCAATCTGGGTATCTGGATAGATAAATACATATTCTGGTATACGCCATCGACAGGCCAGCCGGTGATCGGCGCGTTTCATGCTTCGCTGATTTACGACTTGCCGATTTTCCTGGCTTATTTGTCCATCATCCCGGGCATGGCCGTCTTTCTGGTACGCATGGAAACCGACTTCGTCGAGTATTATCAGAAATTTTACGATGCCGTACGCGACGGCGGCACACTGGACTATATCGAGGAAATGCGCGACGAAATGGTGGAAACCGCACGACAGGGCATCTTCGAAATCATCAAGATTCAAGCCATGGCGGTGCTGATCGTGTTCGTTGCGGCACCGACAGTGCTGGAACTCATCGGCATCTCGCAATACTATATTTCGCTACTGTACGTCGATGTGGTTGCAGCCGGCTTGCAAGTGGTATTTCTGGGTGTAATGAACGTACTGTTTTATCTCGATAAACGCGTGATCGCGCTGGTCATGACCGCCCTGTTTGCCGGACTGAACCTGATATTCAGCCTGCTCAGCATCCATCTCGGCGCCAACTGGTACGGTTACGGTTTTGCCGTTTCGCTGCTCATCACCGTAGTGATCGGCCTGTACTGGCTGGATCGCAAACTATCGATACTGGAATATGAAACCTTCATGCTGCAAAAATAAAAGGCTATTTACAATCCAAGGTTGGGATCGTGTTCTTTCTGGTTGCGCAGCACGATTCATCGAAAACGCATGTTGGTTGAATGCCATACCTGAAAGAGAGCAATTCGGCCATTACAGTCATCGGCCTGCAGGCTGATTCTGTCAGCAATACGTCGATAAGCGGGCATTCAGGTGAAAATCAAGCTGAACGGCAGTTTTTCTGGCCTGTGAACTCACTCTCCATCCCCAAACGGTCTGCCATACCATGCCACCGATTGAATCTGCAAGTCTTTGCTGCATTGATACTACCCCTTACGGCTGCAATTCATCCCGCTGAGTCGTGGATGGAGGAATTACGGCCCCGTCCCTACTTAACCTATTTAACGCCTCCCTTAAATTAACGCGAGTTGCTCGTTAGCGAATATCTGAGTGTATCTCTAACCGGTAGCCCTCCAGCTTTTGCAGTTGAGCCTCGTCAATAGGATATTTGCGCGGGTGGTATTGGTTCAGGTTCCTGATTGATTGCACGATGTCGGACAAATCGATTGATACCGAATTGAGATAGGCTTTAAACTTTGAAGCATCCGGACAGTTGAGCAAGAGGGTTTGCAGAATACTGACCAATTCGAACACGTTGCCTTTTGTGTCGGCAAGAATGTCGGACACGGTCGGGGTATCGTTAGCCTTGAATACCTGGAAATTTCTCGATGCACTTTCGTTACCAGAGGAGCCCTCCCAAATCATTCTTCTGACTGCCAAGTGTTGGACAACCGAGAGCCATTCATCATGATTCAATGTGCTGTCGATTTCCCGCATTTCACAAGTTGCGAAATTGAGTTCCTTAAACAGACTGGCAAGTGATCTGGCTTCAGGCAAATTGTTGTCGAAACTGCGGGCTGCGCCTTGATCGAAGATTGCCAGGCCGATACGGAAGAGCAAGAGCAACAACTGCCCGGCCTCCGAGCGCGAGCTGTATTCGTCTTCGACTGCGTCCGAGTCGCCGAACTCCACAATTTCGCGCAAGGTGATGGCGTCATTCCATAGGCCGATCCACACTTCCGCAGGGGAGGATGATTGCGCAATTGGATAAGCCAGTAAGTTTGCGGCCACGCCCGGGATTTCTTTGTTTAGGGTGGTACTCAGGCTGGCGTGCTCCCGTAAAAGCCGTCCTTTATCTCCGACCCAGTCTTCAGGCGAAAAACGCCATTCATCTCCAAAACTCTCCCAAGCAGGTGCCTGGATATGCCCGTTGTAGGCAAAGGAAGCCAGTACGCAGCGGTAGCACCAAGCCTCCCATAAGGGCGCGTCGTCAGGACTTGTTTGGGGTAATAGACTATCTCCCAGCTTGCGGCCAATCACATCAATCAAGACATCATCGGCAAATGCCGCAGATTTCACCTCGGCAATTTCCTTTGCGGTCTGCCCCAGGATTTGCCGCATCAGCCAAGGCGTCCAGCGGACAAAAGTGGCGGAGACATCTTGACGTGCAGCCAAAGCGGTTACGATGAGTTCGGCAGTGCTGGTTATTTCCTGTTTGATCTCATCAAGCCCGCCAGAAGTGGAGTCAAGATTCAGAAGGTTCGTCCGTACCTGCAATAACTGTTTGCGTGCCTCAACCAGAAGCAGCGGCATCAGGACAGAGCTATTCCATTTGCCTCCGTCCTCGAAAGCGGCGGGCGCAGCGGCAATCATTCGTTTCCATTCCGAAAATCGTGGAGAGAATGCGCCTATGCCCGCCACGAATAACAATGCGCTGACCAAGTAAGGGTTGGCTGATTTCGATATTGTGCGAATGAACTCGTCCGGATTCAGTTTGTAGAACACCTGGAATAGTGGAAGCTCTTCTTCGTAGTTCATGAAGCCAGACCAGCCGCGCAAGTCCCACCATATTTCTTCAAGCTTGTCCTGGCGCTTGTTCCAGTATGCCCATGCCCCAGAACGCTCTTCATTGGTGCGGGCAGATTGGGATTCCAATGTAAAATTATCCAAGGAGGCAAAAACTTCTTTCGCAAGCTCGACATAGGCATTGCATGCAGAGGAATTCATCTCGGCATACGCCGTCATTGCTTCGCTCAGCCAATGCGCAAGCTGCCATGAGTTGTATTTGAATGCATTGACTTTGGTCCATGTTTGCAGCGACGGCGTGCGTGCGAGTGCTGCCGCACAAGCGAGTGTCATTAGCAAGGCATAGCTATCTGGATAAGTCTGCAAATTGGCCATATCGACGATTGGGATGATGCTCTGTTCAAATTCGGCAAGGTTGCCATCCTGTTCCACTATCCAGATCACGATATCATCGAAATCTCGTGGTAAGTCGTTGGGAAATGCATTCAATAGAGCCAAAAAGTCTTGCGCAGTCTTGAACGAGGAATCTGCAATGGCTTCCCGTCTTTCGGCGTGGCGTTCGCTCAGCCATTGCTCGCTCATCTTCGTACTCCTAGATTCCAGATTTCCTCAAAGAACTCGATGGCACCATGATCTGTTGCCCGCCAGCCTCGGCTGGCGGCACTGACGGATGCATGGAGGCCTCCAACCGTTGCGCCAAAGTGCCATAGCTCGTCGTCTACGATGGCGAAGCGGTCATGGATGAAATTGCAATTTCGATCTGAAAGATGTAGCTTGATTTCGATACTGCATAGTTTTCCACGCCTGGCTGGATGATTGTTGATTTCTTGTGCTCTCTGTTGAAATATTTTTCGCACGTTTTCATCCACTTCTTGCGTACGTCTTGTTAGAAACCGAATATCGCTTGCGGCAAGCCCAAAGGGTAGCCACTCCAGTATTTGGTCGATTCGCTCTGCGGAGCTCCCGCTATCGAATTTCAACAAGTAGTCATCAACAATCCAGACGCGTTCCTGAGCTTCCGAGACTGCCTTGCAAAATGCATGCAAAGGTACAGGATTACTTGATTGCTTTCGGCCCCAGGCTTCACTTGAGTTTGGGAAGCGGCTTTGCCAGTTTTCGAGGCCGCTCCAAAGAATTTCCTTGGCGGGGAATGGGCGTTCTGCCTTGGGGGCAATTGAGATACCTAGCGCAAACTCTTTCATGATGCGGCGTCTTCCTGATTCTTGGCTTGGCGCTTCTTATAGTTATCAAAGGATATTGCCTGCTTCAGCATACCCACAAGCTGGCCAATGACTTCATCCGGGTTGGGTAGTTTGACGATCAGAGAGGCCTTTTCGCCCAAGGTGTTCAGCGAGTTGCCAAGGAACCAGACGACGTCGTCTATTACCAAGAAGCGATCGTGCAGGATGGATGACTGAAGCACATATGCCTTGGCAGTAACCTTGGCATCCCTTTCCAGTTGGGCAAGCAGCTTATTGAAGACGTCCATCTTTGATGGCTCTTGTTTTTTGGAACGAAATCTCGGCTTCTCTTTTTTGTATTTCCCAAACCCTGCTTTCGAAGAATTTTGCTTTATCGCTTTGAATGCCAGTCCCGAAGTCAACAAAGTCACCGAGGTAGTTTCCGGGTTGACGGCATACAAGAATTGACCCAATTGCAAACCCGCCAGGTAAGGGTCTGCAATCATCACTCTGGACTTAGCTCGCTTCAGTTCGCCCTGAATAAAGAGCATGGCTTCCTTGCGGGAGCCATCTGGGAACCAGCGCTGACCATATTGCTTGGCGTTTGCAAGCTTTTCGCGGCGTGAGGCTGCAATGGCGATGCGGGCGTTGACATTGGGTATGCGTGCCGCATCGCCAATGAGGCTCTGAGTGGTAAGTGGTGAACGTTGCGCCGCCTGGTATTCCATGCGTGGGGAATTGCCTGATTCGCCTGTTGGGACACTGACTGTTCTGCCTCCAGATGATACTGGGTGAATACTGAAGCCCACTTGGCGTAGGAATGGGTATGGTGGGCTATAGGTCAGCACACCATGTCTCGGGTGAGTCACCACATAACCATATGCTCCAGTGCAGTCACCTTTGTCGATATCCAGAATGCCATCGGCAGGTATGTCCTGGGTGTTGAAGTCGGTAAGCAGGTAGGTTTGTTCGTCGAAGGTGGAGAGCTTCAAGCCGGCAAGCGATTCTCCTGCACGAGGGACGAAGCGGTAGAAAATGCGTTCGCCCCTGTCGGCAGAAGCAGGAATCATGAAGTGATCGATCTGCTTGAGCACAGGGTCTGGTGCAACTAGGGCAACGCTTCCCAGATATTCTCTATAAAGCCGCAAATCAACGTGCAACCGTCTTGCGACAAAGGCCACGGCTTTGTCATCAGCCAGCATTGAGTCGAAGCCATCTTGGCTGCCGAAACGGCGATGGATGCGAGCGGGAGCATTGCCAATGAATGGAGCTGGATGGCTGCGTCCAGAAAAATGTGCAAACAAACCTTCCCCTATCGGCAGGCCGAGGTAAGGCCAAGCCGGATCATCGGTCAGCGTTGAGATTTCTATCTTGATCCCATCATACTTGCTGTTGCGTTCCTCGTTCGCGGAGGGATTCGGGGATTTATCATCACCACTGCCAAGAGCTCGATACCAGTCAACAGCTTCTTGAACACTCAACAGCACACGGCGAAAGAAAACGGTTTCGCCGGTTTTTCCGACAGGGCATCGATCTATATCCTCCATCGGAGGAGGTAACGACCTGCCACGGGGAAGCAGGGACACGGTGGCGAAAAGCAGACGGCCCGCTTGTCTTTTTTGCTTTTGCAGGGTCGCCAGACGTATGATGGCGCCAGCGTAGAAGTCTGTGTTTAGCACTGAACGTTTTCTTTTTGATCAACGAATATTTTGTGTTGCCTCGAATCACCCGCTGCGCACGCAGCTTGATCTCCCCGAATAGGCTGCTTATTAAAATTAGATCGAATATGCCGATCACTGACAACCTATCTGAAAGCATAGAAGGGTCGCATCAAATAACAGTTATTATAGAGCCAAATAAAAACCGTTACGCCACCTTGCCCGGTATGCGCGGCGTATCGACTTGCACATCTGCGCATTGCCCACGATGGCGCAAAGCGTGATCGATCAGCACGATAGCCAGCATGGCTTCGGCAATCGGCGTTGCGCGTATGCCGACACAAGGATCGTGGCGACCGTGCGTTTCCACCAATACCGGATTACCCTGCTTGTCGATGGAACGGCGCGGCAGCCGGATACTGGAAGTCGGCTTGATCGCGATACTGGCAACGATGTCCTGCCCGGTGGAAATACCGCCCAGCACGCCGCCGGCATGATTGGACAGAAAGCCTTCGGGCGTCAGTTCGTCGCCGTGCTCGGTGCCTTTTTGCGTCACCGAATCGAAACCCGCGCCGATTTCCACGCCTTTGACCGCGTTAATGCTCATCAAGGCGTGCGCCAGATCCGCGTCCAGCCTGTCGTACACGGGTTCGCCCCAGCCCACCGGCACGTTCTCTGCCACCACGGTAATTTTGGCACCGATGGAATCTCCGGATTTGCGCAACTGGTCCATATATTCTTCCAGTGCCGGTACGCTGTCGGCATCCGCTACGAAAAACGGATTATCGTTGACGACATCCCAGGATTTGAACGGCACAACGATAGGCCCCAATTGCGCCATGTAACCGCGGATCACTACGCCGTAACGCTCATGCAGCCACTTGCGCGCAATCGCACCGGCCGCAACCCGTACCGCGGTCTCACGCGCGGACGAACGCCCGCCGCCGCGATAATCGCGTATGCCGTATTTGTGCCAGTAAGTGTAATCGGCATGCCCCGGACGAAAGGTATCGGCGATATTGCCGTAATCCTTGCTGCGCTGATCTTCGTTGCGTATCAACAACGCAATCGGTGCGCCGGTCGTCTTGCCCTCGAATACGCCAGACAGGATTTCCACCGTATCCGATTCGCGGCGTTGCGTGACGTGACGCGACGTCCCCGGTTTGCGCCGGTCCAGCTCTATCTGTATATCTTCTGTCGACAAGCTCATGCCCGGCGGACAGCCATCCACCACGCAACCGATCGCTGCACCGTGCGATTCGCCAAATGAAGTGACGCAAAACAAGCTACCTATACTGCTACCGGACATGGACTTACTCTTTTTGTTTGAACAGGGAATCCCGTTATTTTAACCGATAAACGCAAGCACCGCTTTACAGCGCCAATTCCGCATCATTGACCAGACCGGCCTGCAGCCATTTAACGCCCCAGGCCACGCCGAAACCGGTCACATCAGTCCCGACCGCACCCAGGCCATCCGGGCAATTGGCTGCGGACAAATCGATATGCAACCAGGGCAGCCCATCCACAAAGCGGTTGAGGAAACGCGCCGCCAGTATATGGTCGGCTCCGCCTTCCAGCGTGCATTGTTTGACATCAGCGACTTTTGAATCCAGCTCGGGATCGTAATCAGCATCCATGGGAAACGCGCACAACCGTTCTCCGCTCGCCTTGCCGGCGGCCAGCGCCTCAGCCAGCAGCGCATCACGATTGCCGGTCACGCCGCTGTAGCGCGTACCCAATGCCGTTACCATGCTGCCGGTCAGCGTTGCAAAATCAACCATTGCATCCGGCTTGTCGCGTGCCGCCAGCGTCAGCGCATCGGCCAGCACCATGCGACCCTCGGCATCGGTATGCACGATTTCTATCGTGGTGCCGTTCAACGCCGTCACCACATCGTTCTGTTTATAGCCTGCCGCACTGATATGGTTCTGCGCAATCGCCAGCCACACATCGAGATTAACCGGCAGGTCCAGCTTGGTCGCAGCCAGCAATATACCCAGCGCGACAGCCGAACCGTTCATGTCCTCGTGCATACCCTGCATATATTTGGCCGGCTTGAGATTATGGCCGCCGGTATCGAAACAGATACCCTTGCCGACCAGCGCGACGGTTTGCCGCGCATCGGGATGACGGCGGCGCAAATGCACGATGGCCGCATCGTCGTCTGCGCTCCCCTGCGCTACAGCCACAAACGCGCCTGCGCCCAGTTTGCGCAGTTTCTTCATATCGTATTCGGTGCGTTTCCAGCCGTGAGTCTTGGCCAGTTGCGCTATACGCTCACGGTACACGCCAGGAGTAAGCTGATTGGGCGGCATATGGGTTAGGCTGCGGCACAACGAATTCCCCGCAGCGACAGCTTGTTCCGCGGCATAACCGTCAACCGATTCGTAGCCGGACACATGCAGTTGCTGCAACGATTTTGCCGGTTTTCCGGATTTGAGCGCAGGCAGCGGCGTGCCGTTAACCAGCGCGACATAAACCGCCGTGCGTGCGGCGTGAGCGCGAAAAGCCGCATCGCCGCTCACCGCAATCGTAATTTCCTGCGGCGTTTCCGTCAGCAGCAAAGCCAGCGCGCGGCGCAACAGCGCCTGCTGTTCGAAAATGGAGGCGCCGGCATCCAGCATGACCCATACCATTAATCCGCCCTGCTTGGTTTCTATCGCAATCGGCGTTTTCGCCAATTCCGCCGCCTTTTGCTGGCGGCGGCTCAAGCCCGCGACGACGCGCGCCAGATTCGGCAAATCGGTCTCCCGCGGCAAGGTCGCTGCACTGGGAATGATCGCCAGCACATGGCGGTTTTTGCCCAATTGGGCTTCGGTAATCTGCTTTGCGGATTCAGTCAGTTTGGCCAGCATGTCATCACCATCAATATGTTAAAAATACGGCCACTGCGGAGGCAGGCTATTTTTAGCGGTTTCTTTGACCTGACACAGGGTTTGTCAGATAATAGCAGAGTTTGCGCTATCTTAAATTCTGGTTTTTGCAAGGAAGACACACAATGACATTGGACGACAAAAAGCGCGTGTTGCGCGAAATGGTGCTACATCGCCGCTTTGAAGAACGCTGCTATCAGGCATATATCGAACGCAAAATCGGTGGCTTTCTCCACCTCTACCCCGGTCAGGAAGCCTGCTGTAACGGCGTGATGGAAGCTGCTCGCCCCGGTCACGATTACGTTATCACCGGCTATCGCGACCACGTCCACGCCATCAAATGCGGCACCGACCCCAAAATAGTCATGGCCGAACTCTACGGCAAGGAAACCGGCTGCTCCAAAGGCCGCGGCGGTTCCATGCATATTTTCGACGTAGCGCATCGTTTCATGGGCGGTTACGCGCTGGTCGGCGGCCCTTTCCCGCTCGCAGCAGGTATCGCCAAGGGCATCCAGCTCAAGGGCGGCGACGAAATCGCCATTTGCTTCCTCGGCGATGCAGCCAACAATCAGGGCGTGTTCCACGAAACCCTGAATATGGCCAAGGTATGGAACCTCCCCGTGCTGTTCGTTTGCGAAAACAACCAATACGGTATCGGCACGGCCATTCATCGTTCCACCGCCGTGCTCGATCAGTACAAGCGCGCCTGCGGTTATAACATCGAAGCCGCCCAGTGTGACGGCCAGGACATCGACATCGTCCATGAGCATGCCAAAATCGCCGTCGATTACGTGCGTAGCGGCAAAGGCCCGTATTTCCTGGAGCTGATGACTTACCGCTATCGCGGCCACTCCATGTCCGACTCGCGCGGCTATCGTACCCGTGAAGAAGAAGAGGAATGGAAACAGCGCGACCCGATCAATATACTGCGTGACCGCCTGATCGCTGCAGGCGAATTAACCATGGATGAGTACACCCAAATCGAAAAAACCACCGACGATTACATAGAGAACGAAGTCATCAAGTTCTCTGAAGAATCGCCAGAACCGAATGTGGCCGATCTGGAAAAATACGTATTGGCATAAACGCAGCGGTAATCTCACGATGATTACCTGAACGGATTTAAGAATTAAAGGAATGAAACATGGCTGAAATAATGTATTGGGAAGGTCTACGCCGCGCACACGATGAAGAAATGGCGCGCGACCCCCTCGTTATCTGTATGGGCGAAGACATAGGCGTGGCAGGTGGTACTTATAAGGCCACCAAGGACCTGTACGAAAAATACGGTGAAAAACGCGTCATGGACACCCCGATTTCCGAAGGCGGCTATACCGGCCTCGGCATCGGCGCATCCTTCGTCGGCATCCGCCCCATTATTGAAATCATGTCGGTCAACTTTGCATGGCTGGCTATGGACCAGATGTTCAACTCCGCAGCCAAGGTGCGCTACATGTCCGGCGGCCAGCTCACTGCGCCTTGCGTATTCCGCTCTGCCGGCGGCACGGCACACCAGCTGGGCGCGCAGCACTCCGCGCGCATGGAAAAGGTATTCATGGGCGTTGCCGGATTGCGCGTAGTCACGCCATCCAACCCCAAACAGGCTTACGGCTTGTTAAAATCCGCCGTACGCAGCGACGATCCCGTTTTCGTTTACGAACACGAGCTCATGTACAACATGAAGGGCGAAGTGCCTGACGAAGAATACTTCCATCCGCTGGAAGGCTCAGAAGTCAGCCGCAGCGGTAACGATGTCACCCTGTTCGGTTACAACATATCCGTGCACTGGTGCCTGAAAGCCGCCGAGATTCTTGAAAAGCAATACGGCATTTCCGCCGAAGTCGTCGATTTGTACGCGCTGGCGCCGCTGGACCGTGCCGGTATCAAGAAATCCATTAGCAAAACGCATCGTGCCGTGATTGCCGAAGAAGACGAAGCGCCTGTCGGCGTCGGCTCGGAAATCATCGCCATCATCAACGAAGAATGCTTCTTCGAACTGGATGCGGCCCCTGTGCGCGTGCATTCCGCACTGGTACCGCAACCGTACAACCACAAGCTGGAAATGGCGGCCATCCCCGACCATCAGGATGTGGTTAATGCCGTGCTCAAATTATTCGGCAAGGCCTGAGCGCTTCGACCGTTACAAACGTCCCCGTCAGGTCGTGCAACATCGGTCTGACGGCAACGATTCAAGGAATTAAGCATGTCTGCACATTACGCCATTACCATGCCACAGCTCTCGGACACCATGACCGAAGGCGTCGTGGTTACCTGGGAAAAACAAGTCGGCGATAGAGTCGAGCGCGGCGATATCGTCGCCACTGTCGAAACCGACAAAGCCATCATGGACGTCGAAGTTTTCAAAGCCGGTTATCTTGCCGGCCCGCTTGCCGAAATCGGCGCGACAGTCGCAGTTGCCGGGGCCATGGGTTATATCAGCGACACATTGGGCGATTTGAATATCGCCAGCGGCGAAGTCGTCACCGAGGTCGCGCCTACCGAAATGATCCCGCACCAGGCCGGTATCGCCATCGTCATGCCGCAACTATCGGACACCATGACCGAAGGCATCGTCGTCACCTGGGAGAAACAGATCGGCGACGTTATCAAGCGCGGCGACATCGTCGCCACGGTGGAAACCGACAAAGCCATCATGGACGTCGAAGTGTTCCAGGAAGGTTTCCTCTCCGGCCCGCTTGCAGGCGTTGGCAGCACCATACAGGTCGCGCACCCGATGGCATTCATCGTCGCCGATGCCGCTCAGGTCAGCGATACCGAAGTCACGCTGTCGAGCACGCACAAAGTGGTCGAAGCGCATCACCAGAAAGACAAAACCGTTATTACGCCGCCCTCGCCGGTTGCGGCAACGACAGTCAACCATCCCGGTGCAGCCCCTGCAGCGCGCCCAAGCGGACGTCAGGCCAGCCCTTACGCACGTAAAATGGCCGGCCAGATGGGCGTCAATCTGAATAACGTGAACGGCACCGGCCCTAACGGCGTCATCATTGCGCAGGACGTGGCGCAAGCGCGCCCGAGCATGAAGGAAGTCGCGCATTCGTTGCCGCAGGTCGAAGTGCCTGGTACTGGCCGCGCCATGACCTCGATGGAAAAAGCCGTTGCCCACTCCATGACGGCCGCCCTGACCTTGCCGACATTCGACGTCACTTTCAACATCAAGCCGGAAAAGCTGATCGCAGCCGCCAAGGCGCGCAAGGTATCGGTCACCGTCGCCATTGCCAAAGCCTGCTCCATGGCAATGCTGAAGCATCCTATGCTGAACAATTGCTACCAGCCGGTAGACAAGATCGTCGAACGCAGCGAACACGACTTCGGCATCGCCGTTGCCGCTGACGGCGGCGGTCTGGTGGTGCCCATCCTGCACGGCATCGAACAAAAATCGCTGGAAGAACTGCAAGCCGCATGGTCTGACCTCATGCCACGCGCACGCGCACGCAAGCTGGCACCCCCTGAGTATGCCAACCCGACTTTCACCATCTCCAACATGGGCATGTTCGGCGTCACCCATTTCACCGCGATACCGACCCCCGGCATCGCCGCCATCATGGCGATTGCCGCAACCGGCGCCGACGGCATGCCGGTCAACATCACTGCCGATCACCGTGTAGTCAACGGCGCCCACGTTGCCGCCTATCTCGCCGATCTCAAGCAGATCATCGAGAACCCGGAAAGCTGGATGGATGTTGCCCCGACCTCGCCTATCCCCGAAGGTGACTGGGACTTCCCGGTCATCGTCATCGGCGGCGGCCCCGGCGGCGAAGACTGCGCGCGCGATCTGATCGAGCACGGCGTCAAAGTCGCCATGATCAACAATGCGCCGCTACCCGGCGGCGAATGCCTGTGGCGCGGCTGCATTCCGTCCAAGGCATGGCGTCATGGTGCCGACCTGATCCGCGACCGCGCGCACGATGCCGAAAAAGGCGTCACCGGTACCAATCAGGCCAAGCTCGACTGGGCCACACTGGAACAGCATCGCAAAACCATACTGCAAACCCGCGGCGAACTCGCCCTGAAAACCGACAAGGGCGTCAAAATCGACGTGCGCGAAGGTTTTGCATCGTTTGTCGACAGCCACACCCTGCACATCCAGCCGCCGCAAGGCGAGGCCTACACGCTACGCTTCGGCGCAGCCGTGATTGCAACCGGTGCACCGCCCTTCGTGCCGCCTATTCCGGGCGCGCTGGACAGTCTGGCCAATGGCGGCGTGATCACGTCCGATACCATCTGGAATCTGCCGGCGCCGCCAAAAAAGATGGCGATTATCGGCGGCGGCGTCATCGGTGTGGAAATGGCGCAAATCTTCCGCGATTTCGGTACCGAAATTCTCATGCTGGAAGCCAAGGATCGCATACTGGCCGAAGTTGAAGACGAAATCGCCAAGCAGCTCGTGGATATCCTGAAAGCGGAATTCACCGTTGTTACCAGCGCCAAAATCAACCAAATCAGCGGCAATGCCGGCGCGATGAATGTGGCTTATGCCGACAGTGAGGGCAACGCCCAGCAATTCGCATGCGATTACGTGCTGATGGCTACCGGCAAACGTCCCGACACCAGCAAGCTGAACCTGGCTTCGGCCGGCGTGCAGCTGGACGGTGCGGCAATCAAGGCAGACAATCGCGGCCGCACCAGCGTACCGCATATTTATGCAGTCGGCGACGTCATCGGCGGCTATATGCTGGCGCACACCGCAGCAACCCAGGGCCGCGTTGCGGCCAGCAACTTGCTTGGCGAAGACCATCAATACAACCAGGATCTGGATTGCGGCGTCACCTTCAGCCGTCCGCAAGCCGGTTTTGTCGGGTTGTCCACGGCGCAAGCCAAGACCCGCGGCATTGATGCGGTCGAAGCCAAAATGCCGATGAGCATAGATGCAAAAGCCATGATTACCGGCGAAACGCACGGCATGATCAAACTGGTTGCCGACAAGGCCACCGGCAAGATCATCGGCGTGCATTTCCTCACCGAACACACCGATACCCTGATCGGCGAAGCGGTGATGATGGTTTCGGCAGGCATGACGTTGAAACAGGTCGCACAGGCGATACATCCGCACCCCACGCAAACCGAATTATTCGGCGAGCTGGCGCGGCGTCTGCTGTCGCGTCTGCGACGTACTGCCAAAAAATAAACAGTATTTAATGCAACAATAAAAATCGCCATGTTGCCATGGCGATTTTTATTTTAACGGTCATAAGCTAGAATAACCTGATGTACTCATTACTTCGCCCCCTGTTTTTCCAGCTGGATGCCGAAAAGGCACATCATGCCGGACTGACCGCATTAAATATCGCTCACAAGCTCGGATTGATTCCGCTCATTGCCCGCCCTGTTGCCGGGAAACCTGTGGAGGTAATGGGCATCCGCTTCCCGAATGCAGTCGGTCTTGCCGCCGGACTGGATAAAAACGGCGACTGCATTGATGCGCTGGCCGCCCTGGGTTTCGGCTCCATCGAAATCGGCACTGTCACCCCGCGCCCGCAGCCGGGCAATCCCAAACCTCGCCTGTTTCGCATCCCCAAGGCCCAAGCCATCATCAATCGCATGGGATTCAACAATAACGGCGTGCAGCAGCTCGTGCGCAATGTACAGAATGCCCGTTACCAAGGCATACTGGGCATCAATATCGGCAAAAATTTCGATACGCCGATAGAGCGCGCAGCGGAAGATTATCTGACTTGCCTGACTGCGGTCTACCCCCACGCCAGTTATGTAACAGTCAATATTTCCTCCCCCAACACCAAGAACCTGCGCGACCTGCAATCCGCTGCCGCCCTGTCGGATTTGCTCGGCAAACTGAAAAACGAACAGACGCGGCTCGCCGACCAGCATGACCGCTATGTGCCGATCGCGCTCAAAATCGCGCCCGACCTGGACGACACACAGCTGCTCGATATCGCGCACCAGCTCAAACAGCATCGTTTCGACGCCGTCATCGCCACCAACACCACCCTGTCGCGCCGTGGCGTTAACGCATTGCCGCACGGCGATGAAGCCGGCGGTTTATCGGGTGCGCCGGTACGCGCGGCATCGACCCGCATCGTTGCCCGGCTGGCCACCGCTTTGGCAGGCGAAGTACCCATTATCGGCGTCGGCGGCATCATGCAGGGGCAGCACGCACTGGAAAAAATAAACGCCGGCGCCAGTCTGATACAAATTTATACCGGATTGATTTATCGCGGCCCAGCACTCATTCGAGAATGCGTACAAGCGTTAAAGTAATCAGATATGCGCTTTTCCTGCTGATCCTGTCCATCGGCAGTCACGCTTACGCCGCCGGCTTACCCAGTTTCGAGAAAGTACAAGCCCAGTATCGCTCAAGCTATGCAACCCTGCTCGACCGCAACGGCGAAGCTTTGCAAACCCTGCAACTCGACCCCGATTCGCAACGCCTGCCCTGGGTCACCCTGCAGGACTTGTCGCCGGCGATGCAAAACGCCTTGCTGGTCTCCGAAGACCGGCGTTTCTATCAGCATGAAGGCGTCGACTGGCGCGCCATTGCCGGCGCCGCATGGGAAAACCTGCTGCATAATACCCATCGCGGCGCATCGACGCTGACCATGCAGCTTGCCGGCCTGCTCGACCCCTCGCTCACCCGCTATGCCGGCGGACGCACCTACATACAGAAATGGCAACAAATCCGGGCCGCCCGTCAACTTGAGCGGCACTGGAGCAAATCGCAGATACTGGAGGCCTACCTCAATCTGGTCGATTTCCGTTCCAATCTGTACGGCATTAATGCTGCCGCATCGGCCATTTTCAACAAAACGCCGGCCGCGATCAATCCTGCCGAAGCCAGCATACTCGCCGCACTATTGCGCGGGCCGAATGCCAAAGCCGCTATCGTTGCCGAACGCGCTTGCGGCGTTGCCGCCCTGCTGCATTCGCCTCGCCCGGATTGTGCCGATATCACGGCATTGAGCCTGCACCAGTTGCCCATCCATCCAAAAGTGAAATTTGCGGTCGCCGTCGCTCCGGAAGCTGCGCTGCAATTGCTACACACGCCCGGGCAACGCATCATCTCCAGTCTGGATATGCGGATACAAAACGTGAGCCTGTCGGGTTTGCAAAAATCCGCAATGGCGACAACGGCTGCAGCAATCGTACTGGACAACAATACCGGAGAAATTCTCGCTTATGCCAACATCGGCAATCCCGCAAATACCGTTATTGATCCGCACGCAGGCAACTCGCTGCTGCAACCGTTCGTCTATGAGCTGGCAATAGAACAGAAACTGCTGACTGCTGCGACCCTGCTCGACAACGCGCCGCTTCCCGTCGCCGACACGGCCCCCTATCCCGATTACATGGCGAACTCGCCCGTACACGATTGGGTAAGCGTGCGCACGGCATTGCATGCAGGGCTGAATGCACCCGCTTTACGCGCATCAGGCTTGCTGCTGCCCGGCGACTACAATAAACGCTTGCACCTACTCGGTCTGCATTCGGCAGGCAAACCCGACACCCTGCTCGCTATTGCCAATGCTTATCAGGCTTTGGCTGCCTACGGCGCCTATCATCCGGCCAGTTTTCATGTTGGAGGCTTGAACAAAACCCAGCATGTCATGTCGGCAAAAGCTGCCGCAATCATTGATAATATTTTGTCCGCGCAGGATCTGAACACCCTGCAAAACGAAACCGGCGCTACAGACTATTACGCAGTGGTGGCCAATGATCAGTATGCCGCCGGCTTTACAGCAAACTACACCATCGCGCTATGGATATCCCAAGGCAGCGCAGCCGATACCATGGATGCCTGGAAGCAGATTTCCAGCGCGCTCAGCGATATACATCCCGCATTACCGCCAGTCAGACTGACTGCCGGATTGATTGCGCGCAACATCAGCTTTATACCGCCGGTCGAACCGCCACGAGATGAATTATTCCTGCCCGGAACGGAACAAACGGTATTTTCACCCCCCTCAATCCCGAATTCGGAATTATCTAGTCAGCCTTATGTCAGCTATCCTTCAATAGACTATCAAGGCTTATAACTATTCCTGCAATCTGGTTGAAAATTACCGCCAAGCGTCGGATAATCCCATATCTCAAATTGACTCACATAAAATGGACATCCAGAGCTATTTATTGATTTTGGTCGGCACGGTTTTCGTCAACAACATCATCATGGCGAAAATACTCGGGCTGTGCCCCTTCATGGGCGTTTCCAAGAGTCTGGAAACAGCCGTCGGCATGGGTGCGGCAACCACTTTCGTGCTGACGCTAGGCTCCGGCACCAGCTACCTGATCAATCAATACCTGCTCGGCACCGATTTAAGTTATTTGCGCACCTTGTCGTTCATCGTCGTGATTGCAGGCATCGTCGGTTTCACCGAAATGTTTGTGCGTAAAACCAGCCCGGTACTATTCCGCGTACTGGGTATTTATTTGCCGCTAATCACCACCAATTGCGCCGTGCTGGGCATCCCCCTGCTCAACGTCCAGGCGCAGCATAACTTCGTGCAATCGCTGTTTTTCGGCTTTGGCGGCGCGGTGGGCTTCTCCATGGTGCTGATCCTGTTTGCAGGACTGCGCGAACGTCTGGACGGCGCCGACATCCCTGTCGCATTTCGCGGCACCAGCATTGCGATGATTACCGCCGGGCTGATGAGCCTGGCATTTATGGGCTTTGCCGGAATGGTGAAATAGGGTGTTAGCTGCCATTCTGGTCATGTCGGGTCTGGCTGTGTTTCTGGGTGCAGCATTGGGTTTCGCCGCAGTCAAATTCAAGGTTCAGGAAGATCCCATCGTCGAGAAAATCGATGCCATACTGCCGCAAACACAATGCGGTCAATGCGGCTTTCCCGGCTGCAAGCCCTATGCGGAGGCAATAGCGTCAGGCGCAGCCGAAATCAACCAGTGTCCGCCCGGCGGCGAAGACGGCATACGCAAGCTTGCCGATCTGCTGGGTGTCGAATTCAAACCGTTGAACGCCGAGCATGGCGAACCCAAACCCAAGTCGGTCGCCATTATCGACGAGGCCGTTTGCATCGGCTGTACCTTATGCATACAGGCTTGTCCGGTAGATGCCATACTCGGTGCCGCCAAACAGATGCACACAGTTATCGCCAGCGAATGTACCGGTTGCGAACTGTGCATTGCGCCCTGCCCTGTTGATTGCATCAGCATGGAGGCATTAACGGAAAACGTAACTACCTGGAAATGGAAATACCCCGTGATCAGATTGAAGCCGGCAGCATGACACGTCAAATTTACTCATTCCACGGCGGCGTACATCCCGAAGAAAACAAGCAAATTTCTACGCAGCACGCAATAGCTGTCGCACCTGTCCCTGCCCATGTGATCGTGCCGGTACGCCAGCACATCGGGCAACCCGCCAAACCCTGCGTAGCAGTCGGCGATCGCGTGCTGAAAGGGCAAATGATCGCCGCAGCCGAAGGCTACATCTCCGTTGCCGCACACGCACCGACATCCGGTGTAGTCACAGCCATAGACCTGCATCCCGTTCCGCATCCCTCGGGCTTAAGCGATCTCTGCATTCATATCGCAGCCGATGGCGAAGACCGGTGGATAGAACGCAATCCGACCGACTATCGCAACATGAACGCGAGCGCATTGCGCAACCGGCTGCGCGATATGGGCATAGCAGGATTGGGCGGTGCGGTGTTTCCGACTTTTATCAAGCTCAACCCCGGCGTGCCGCAAAAGGTGCAAACCCTGCTGCTTAACGGCGGCGAATGCGAACCCTGGATCACCTGCGACGATATGACCATGCGCGAGCACGCTGCAGAAATCATGCAGGGGGCGACCGTCATGCGCTTCATGCTGCGGGCGGAAACGGTACTGGTCGGTATCGAAGACAACAAACCGCAAGCCATAGCCGCCATGCAGCAGGCAGCCGCGCAATGCGACTTCCCGGTGGAAATCGTCACCATCCCCACGCTCTACCCCGGCGGCGGCGCCAAGCAGATGATCAAGACTGTCACCGGCAAGGAAGTACCTTCCGGCGGACGCTCGACCGATGTCGGCGTAGCAACTTTCAACGTCGGCACGGCACTGGCGATACACCGCGCCGTCAACCTCGGCGAGCCGCTGATCTCCCGCGTTGTCACGGTTACCGGCAATGTCGGCCAGCCGCGCAACTTCGAAGTCCTGATCGGCACCCCGATAGACGAATTGATCGCACTTGCCGGCAAGCATGCCGATACGGTTACCGGGCATCTGATGGGCGGGCCGATGATGGGCATAGAGCTTGCCCGTACCGACGTCCCAGTGGTCAAAGCTACCAACTGCATACTGGTCAAATCTGCCAAACTGTTCCCGCCGCCTCCGCCGGCAATGCCGTGCATACGCTGCACACGTTGTGCTGATGCTTGCCCGGCAGATTTGCAGCCGCAGGAATTATTGTGGTTTACCCGCAGCAAGAATTTCGACCGTGCCGAAAAGTACCAGCTATTCGACTGCATAGAGTGCGGTTGCTGCAGCTATGTCTGCCCCAGCCATATACCGCTGGTGCAATACTATCGCTACGCCAAGAGCGAAATCTCGGCCAAGCAAAAGGATCAACAAGCCGCAGATCATGCACGCGAACGCCATGAATCGCGTATAGCGCGTATCGAACGGGAAAAACAGGAACGCGCCGAGAAACTGGCGCAGAAAGCCGCAGCCAAACCAGCCGCCGACGCCGCAACCGACGACCCGGCTACCGTCGTCAAAAAAGCGGCGATCCAGGCCGCCATCGAACGCGCCAAGGCAGCCAAAGCTGCCGACGACACAGTCGCGACACCTACAGAATAATACCCATATGCTCTCATCCCCTTACATTAACGAAAAAACCAGCGTATTCGTCATCATGCTCAAGGTGATGCTGGCGCTGGTTCCCGCCATTGCAGCCTATGTCTGGTATTTTGGCCCGGCGATACTCATCAGCCTGACGATTGCTAGCGTGACAGCATTGGTACTGGAAACCATCGCAGTCAAACTGCGCGGCCTGCCGGCCAGGCCTTTCCTCATGGACGGCAGCGCACTGGTCACTGCCTGGCTGCTGGCATTATCGATTCCGTCCATCGCACCCTGGTGGCTAATCGTAGTCGGGACATTCTTTGCCATCATCGTCGCCAAGCATCTTTACGGCGGTCTGGGCAACAATCTGTTCAATCCGGCGATGGTTGGTTACGCAGTCCTGATTATTTCCTTCCCGGTACAAATGACACACTGGGCCGCACCCTACTCGCTTGCCGGCGAGCATTTGGGACTGGCTGACGCTGCCCAATACATATTCAGCGGCCTCCTCCCCGACGGCTGGAAGCTCGACGCCATCAGCACCGCCACTCCGCTGGATACCTTACGTACGCAATTGCAACTGCATCGCAGCGTGGCGGATATTAGCCAAATGCCGATCTTCGGCAGTATCGGCGGACAAGGCAGCGAAATCGTCGTGCTGATGTTCCTGCTCGGCGGCATTTACCTATGGCTCACACGCATCATCACCTGGCACATCCCGCTCGCTTTTCTCGGTGCACTGGCGCTGATCGCGGGGATTTTTCACATGGTCAATCCGCAGCATTACGCCACACCGTGGTTCCACATCGCTTCCGGCGGCGCCATGCTCGGTGCGTTTTTCATTGCCACCGATCCCGTATCCGGCGCCACCACGCCCAAAGGCAAGCTCATCTTCGGCGCCGGCATCGGTCTGCTAACCTACCTGATCCGCGCGCTCGGCGGCTATCCCGACGGCGTTGCGTTTGCCGTACTGCTGATGAATATCACCGTACCGCTGATTGATGCCTATACCCAGCCGCCCGTTTACGGCCATAAGGGGATCGCAAAATGACGACGCTGGTACGTACGGCTTCCAAAGCTGCCGCGATATTAATGGCTTTTACTGTCGTATTTACCGGCCTGCTTGCCTATACTTATCACATTACGCATCTGGAAATTCAACATAATGAAGACAATGCGCGACGCAAGCTGGTTGCCGAGACATTAACGCCGGACAGTTTCAACAACGATTTGCTCAGTAACCAGATCACGCTGCCTGCCGATCCGCTGTTAGGCACCGACAGCCCCAGTCTGGCCTGGCAAGCGCGTATGAATAACGCACCGGTAGCTGTTGTGCTCGAAGCCATCGCGCCGGACGGTTACAGCGGCAAAATCAGCTTGCTTGTCGGCGTGACCGCTGACGGCAGGATTTCAGGCGTGCGCGTAGTGGCGCATAAGGAAACGCCGGGACTGGGCGATTATATCGAGCTCGCCAAAAGCAACTGGATACTTCTGTTCAACGGCAAGTCCCTGAGCAATCCCGACGACAGCGGCTGGAAGGTCAAAAAGGACGGCGGTCAATTCGATTACATGGCGGGCGCAACCATTACGCCGCGCGCAGTTATCAAAGCCGTGCATCATGCGCTAAAATACGTTGCATTACACCGCGACCAATTGTTCGCCGCCAATTCAGGAGCATCATCATGAGCCAGTACCGCGAGATCATCATCAACGGCCTGTGGAAACAGAATCCGGGTGTCGTCCAGTTGCTCGGTCTGTGCCCGCTATTGGCGATCAGCAATAACATGGTCAACGCCATCGGCCTGGGTATCGCCACCACGCTGGTGATGGCCTTCAGCAATGGCGCGGTATCCGCCATCCGCGACTGGGTAACGCACGAAATCCGCATCCCGGTATTCATACTGATTATTGCCGCACTGGTCACGGTAATAGACATGGCGATGAATGCATTTATTCATCCGCTCTATCTGGTGCTGGGCATATTCGTACCGCTCATCGTCACCAATTGCATCGTACTGGCACGTACCGAAGCATTTGCCGCCAAAAACCCGATATTTCCGGCGATGCTGGACGGCTTTATGATGGGCATGGGCGTCACACTGGTACTCACGCTGCTGGGAGCGTTGCGTGAACTGATCGGCAAAGGCACTTTATTGTCAGGCATCGATCTGGCCTTCGGCGCGACCGCCAAAGCCTGGGTGATTCATGTCATTCCCAACTACAACGGATTCCTGATCGCCATCTTGCCGCCGGGCGCATTCTTCGGCCTGGGCCTGTTGATCGCGCTGCGCAACTGGTGGGTACAGCGCTCGGAACGCAACACTGCGCATGCGCCGGTCATGTCGGCTATACCGGGCATGCAATCCTGACCGCCCTGATAGCCGCCCTGCCTTACAGCTTCACCCGCACCCGGTAAGTCAATACTGTGCTGCCTTCTGCGGGTATACGCAATTGCCACAAGGCCGTACCGGCAGCCGGCTTGGTATGTGCCGCCGATTCGCTGATGATCTGCCAGTCGCCCGGAATGGGTTCAAACACCTTCACCGTTACGGCTTCGGATTTGGCGTTATTCACGGTGATCTGGTAAGCGGACTCATAAGTATAATTGCGTCCGCCGCTGATCTTCTGAAAATCGGTCTGCTTTTTTTCCGCGTAGACATCGAATGCTTCGCCCAGCTTCAGACGTACCGTATCGTTTTTCGCCGTATGGTCGATCGTATCCTCCCCCACAAACTGCGCATTTCCGGCGCTGTCTTTCTTGTATAAACGCATCACGCCTTTCGGCAGCGGCACGCCCAAACCGGCGCCCTTATTATCGAATTCCACAAACACCGCGACCTTGAGCTTTTTCCCCAGATCGACATAGCTGCCCTGGTAATAATATTCGGCGCCATGCAATTCCAGCGACTTCCTGACCGGCACCTGCGCTGCAGACAGCAACGCGACTTGCTTGGTCTGCTGATCGGCCAGCGTCGTCGAGCGGCCCAGCGTGTACAAATGGTATTCGAACAGATTTTCCTGCGCCATCGGCGCCTCATCGGCCTTAGCCAGCGCCAGCGCACCGCGCATCAGCACTTGCGGACGCACCTCTTCGCGCACCCGGTTCACATCGCCGGCGACAAACTGCAATTTCGCATTCGGATAACTGACGCCGCTCTGGTTGGTCAACGTCACCCAGCCATTGATATCCATTTTGTCTTCCCTGGCAGACAGCTCGGCGACATAATCCGCGCGCCAGGACAAGCCGCCCGTCAAATAGGACAATTCCAGCCTGGAAACACCCGCCCTGGCATCGGCCACGGTCATCACCAGCGTCGGCCGATCGCGCAAATTATCCGGCACGGCTGCAAACGCCAGCCGTCCCGGCACGCCTGTTTCGATCCGATCGGCGTATTGCAGCACCACCCCGGCATTCGCAGCCAGCACGATCGCAGTCTCGCGCATCTCCGCTCCGGTTACCGGGTTGGTTTTGATCACCGTAACGGTGTTTCCGACATTTTTTTCCAGCAGCTTTTGCGGCGTCAGGACGTCGAAATCGAAATTCTGTTCCAGCAACCGCAATCCGCTCGCATCGTCGAGGCTGCGCAGCAAAGCAGTTTCCGGACGGATGCGCGCCGACACATCGCGCCATGCCAGCCGATTTGTGCCTGCAACCAGATTTACCTGACGCTGATCCTTGACCAGCGCCAGATCGTCGTTATAAATCGTCAATGCCAATTCGTGCTGATCTGCCAGCGTCGTCATTTTTTCCTCCGGCGATGCCGCGTATCCGCTCACGGCCCACAACACACCTGCTACTCCCAGCCATTTATAGTTCATGCCAATTCCTCCATACAGACCGCTTCCACCAACACATCCACTCCGGCGGGCGAACATATCGCCGCCGCCGGGATCGCCTCGCCGCGCCGCCAGGCCGAAACTGCATCGCGCTTGCCCGCCCCAGACACCAGAAATAACACATGCTTCGAATTGCTCAAACGGCGTGCGCTCAGACTGACCCTGTCCTCAGGCGGTTTGGGCGCATTTCTGACTGCCACCACATCGGTAATCGCAAACTCGCTGCCCTGTCCCGGAAACAGACTCGCAGTATGCCCATCCTCACCCAACCCCAGCAGTACCAGATCGAATTCACCCATCCCGCGCAACTGTCCGGCATACTCGACCGCCGCCGCTTCCGCGCCCAGCTCCGCATGCATCACATGAATCTGCCCGGTCGGTATCGGACTGTTCTGCAACCATGCCGTATACGCCATACGGCTATTGCGTTCCTCATCAGCCGGCGGCAAGCAGCGCTCATCGCCAAACCAGATATGCCAGTTCGACCAGTCCGTTTCCAGCGTAGCCAATCGCCGATATAACGCACGCGGCGTATTGCCGCCAGCCAGCACCAGATGAAACGCGCCACGCTCACGCAATGCATGCTCGGCAAACTGAGCTACCAGATCCAGCGCCTCATCGACTATCCTGTCGGTCACATGCCAGCGCGTCGATACCAGACATCCGTTTTCCATGATTATTCTCCACATACCCCGACACAGGCAGATTAACATTTTTTACATATTCAATCTTGACCACAGGCCCGATACTTGGCATAATCTCACCTCGTTGCGAAACATGCCTCGCAACGCTATTCCCTGATAGCTCAGTCGGTAGAGCGACGGACTGTTAATCCGCAGGTCCCTGGTTCGAGTCCAGGTCGGGGAGCCAGATAGATAAAGCCTTGCAGAAATGCAGGGCTTTTTTATTTATTCCCCAAAATACTATTTGTGCCCCAACCCTCATCGCATACCGGGTAATTGTGCACTTAAAACCCTATGTTAAGCGCCGCTGACGGAGTATGTCAGAGTGAAACGGATCAAGGCCCTCGCCGCCAGTGACGATGAGTTCGAGAACGACTCTGACGCAAGATATTTTCGCTACAAAGCTGTTCAAGCAGTTTAGGAATCCAGCGGGCGATCCCAGTGGATTTCAACCAATATTAAGGAGCAATACCAGTGACTAACGCACAACGCCGTGCAGCCGCCCGCATGGCTGCAATGAATGACAGCAAGCCTCTACCGACGTCCAGCAGCACGTTCTGCCCGCATGAGGCAGGCGCGTATTACCTCACTGCCGTAGGTACCGTCGGCAACACGATCAATCTGTTTTCCAAAGACTTCAAGCCCCCTGTTCACACCTACGACATCATCACTGTTAATTTCGATCTGGATCCTGAAACCGGTAGATGGATATGGTTTGACGGCAAGGAAAATCAATCACCGCGCAAGAATCAGGATGGCTGGCGTCTTGGCAGCCAGAAATTATATGACACACGCGAAAGCGCAGAGGCTGAGCTGCAGCGCGAGATGGTCAAGAATGGTGACCGTGTGACCAAGGTACATGACTTACCCGACGATGCGACTGCGCTTAAAAAGATACGCAGCGCACACCATCCGGACCGCAACAACCCCGAGGCCGACCATGATCTCTATCAGGCTGTTATCGAGAAACTGGACAGGATGCGTACGGCGACCCAGTGACTGCAGCCTGACCGTATGCAGACCCGCACAACCCACCCTTGCCCGGTGGGTTTTTTGTCGTACTGCAACAGCGCCCCCGCCATCACCATTTGTTCCTGTTGCGCCCATGCCCCAATTCAACGCAAACTGCTCACCAAGCATCCGCTACGGCTGACATCCTCGCACACAATTCCTGCCGGCATCCTTGGCAGAATAAAGCGCCTTGTCCGCATCGATTAACAGCTGCTTGAGTGAGTTACAGGTGTCGGATAAGGCGGCAATGCCTATGCTAATGGTGCAGGCCAGTTTGACGGTATCGCTGACAGTAATTTGCAGCGCTTCTACTGCCTGACACAGGCGTTCGGCCAGACGATGCGCCAAGGCATAATCGGTCTGCGGCAGGATGACTGCGAACTCTTCGCCGCCTATGCGTCCGACGATGTCGATATTGCTACGCACGCCTTGCACGCAGGTTTCGGCGATAACGCAAATAACCTGGTCGCCGATCATGTGTCCCCAGGTATCGTTAACCTGTTTGAATAAGTCAATATCCACAATCAGCAGCGCCAGCGGATACTCGAAACGTATGGCGCGCTGCACTTCGTTTGCCCCTATCTCCATCAGCTTGCGCCGATTGGCGACACCTGTCAGCGGGTCGCTGGTTGCCAGCGATTGCAGCAGGGCATTCATGTTCTCGAGCAAAGCATTCTGCTCGGTGAGTTTGCGGTTAATCAGCTCGAGCTCGTTTTCCTTGCGTTTACGGTCATCTATATTGAACGTCACGCCGATAAAACGCTGCCCGCGGTTTTCGCCATCGCGGTCCATGACTTTGCCGTAATTGGCATACCACACCCATGTGCCGGATTTGGCGCGTATCCTGAATTCGCAGCGGTATTGCGCCGAGGCGCCGTTCAAATGCTGTTCGACCGCGGTTTTAACTACCGGGATATCGTCCGGATGAATAATCTTGTATATATCATCGACATAAACCGAGCTTTCATCTTCGCTATAACCCAGCTCGGCAAAAACCTTGGTCGCCTTGCGAGTCACGTCGCCGCCTACCAGATCGTTTTCCCACAAGTCCAGGCCGGCAGCCTCCAGCGCCAGTTCCAGGCGCTCCTTGTTGCTATCCTGATCAGGCTCAGCCATCAGCCAGCTCACGCGGAGTACGGCAACGCACCGGCATAACCGATGTTGCGTAGCAGCCCGGCGAACGAAGCGACAACGCCAGTGGCCTGGTAGAATTCCGCCACTGCATCAACCTTGATAACGCTGACGGCGAGGCCGGTACTCTTACCGGTACTGGCATCGAAATAGCTTGCCAGATCGTCGCTAGCGTTGGAGAAACCGCGCCCGGTACTTTCCGAATAGTAGCAGATGGAATCCGGCGCGATGATATCCGGTATGCTGCTCAGGCTCGAGTACATGATCAGATTCTCATTCAGGTTGTAGATGTAATGCGTTTCGGTGCTGCTGGCCTGATCTTGCGTGTTGTCCAGACGGATAATGCCGGTATCGAGCGATGCACTGGTCGTCGATTGCGTAACGCCGGTAATGTAAAAATTGGTAACGACAGCAGCAGTGCCGCGCCCTGTAATCGCATTGATCTGCGCCACCACATCGGCGGTAGCGGGTGGGTTGGGTGCAAGCAGCAGATACTGGCCCAATATCCATGTCTGAGCCAGCGTGCCGGCGATGTAGCTGCCCGTCAACGCATACTTGTTGCCGGCAACGGAAGGCCACAATCCTATTCCGGAAAAGCTGCCAAAGGCGGCGACAATACCGCCCGCCAGCGTCTCGACCTGGGCTGCAGTCGGCGCAGTCAGCGCAGCGGACTGGATAGCCGCAGATTCGCTGGCGTCGTTGGCCAGCGCGCAAGGGCTTGCCGCCAGTGTGGCGCTGCCGCTGTACGTGGTTTGCGGCAGTTCCGGCACGGCACGCCCGGCGCCGTCGCCATTCACTACCCATTGTATGGCGTTACTGGACAACGCTGCGGCAATAAGCGGGACAATGGAATTGATCGGCCCGATTTCCACCGGGATCACACAACCCAGCGTTACGCCTGCGGTATTCTGAAAAAGCTCGACCGTATTGATGATGGAATATTCGATATCGGCCAGCGTCAGGCTCTCAGCAGCATCGGGAGAGCCCATCAGGGCCAGTACACAGCAATCGGTAACGCCATCGTAATCCTTGACCTGCACAGTGCCGCTCCAGCCACTGCCGGCCAGTTCCCCCAGTACACTGACTGCATCGCGGTAACTGCCGCCACCGCCGCTGGCAAGAATGGCTGCTCCAGCAGCGATGTATTGAAAATCGGTAATACCATACTGATAAACGGCCACGGTTATCCCCCTTTAATATACAGGCTTGCCTGCCGCGAACCCGTTTCATCCCCACCCGACATGGGGCGCCGCACATGGAATAGGGTTGAATGGGATCAATCCACGTTGGCAGAAACAAATCCGACGTTATTATCATAAACTGCAAATAGTATGACATGAAACGGCGCTTTTCACCCGTTTGCAACCACTTTGCCAGCAAACCCGAACAGTCCGCTGCCGCCCTGCTATCTGAATAATTATAGTAGTATATGGCGTATACGGTTTTATTATTTGCAGTAGCAAAATCATGGACGTCATTCGAAATATCCAGCATTTCAATTCGGGACGTGAGCCGGAACGGCTTGCCCTCAAATATCGCAACATGCGACTGAATCCGTTTGTATTTCTGCGCGGAACCTGCCATCTGTTCTTCGACCGCTTGCCGCGCGAACGCGTGCTGGAGCGGGCTCCGGCAACATGGCTGTGCGGCGACCTGCATCTGGAAAATTTCGGCAGTTACAAAGGCGACAACCGCCTCGTCTATTTCGACGTAAACGATTTTGACGAGGCTGCACTGGCGCCATGCACCTGGGATCTGGTGCGCTGTTTAAGCAGTATACTAGTCGGTGCTGCCAGCATGTCAGTCGCACGTCCGGCGGCGCTGGTCTTGTGCAGCACATTCCTCGGCGGCTATACGGCAGCCCTGGCCAGCGGCAAGGCACGCTGGATAGAGCGCGACACGGCCGATGGCCTGATCGGGCAATTGCTGGATAGCCAGCGCAACCGCTTGCGTCCGCAGTTTCTCGACAGCCGCACCGAGCGCAAAGGCAAACAGCGGCGGATAAGACTGGACGGAAAAAAAGCATTACCGGTTAGTGACAAGCAACGCAACAAAATCACGACATTCATGGAAGGCTTTGCCAAACAGCAAGCCGATCCGCAATTTTACAATGTGCTCGATATTGCACGACGTATCGCCGGCACCGGCAGTCTCGGCGTGGATCGCTACATCATTCTTGTCGAGGGCAAAGGTTCGCCCGATCGCAACTATCTGCTCGATCTGAAGCAGGCGCTGCCGTCGTCACTCACCCCTCACCTGACAGACCGCCAGCCACGCTGGCAGACCGAAGCCCACCGCATCGTTGCATTGCAACAACGCATGCAGGCCGTTTCCATGGCATTTCTGCACCCCGTAGCGATCGGCAAAAAATCGTATGTATTGCGTGCACTGCAGCCTGATGAGGACAGGGTCGTACTTGATGGCGCGCATGACACCCTGCAACACCTCGAAGGCGTCGTCCGCAGCATGGGTGAACTGGTCGCCTGGGCGCAGCTGCGTAGCGGTGGCCGGAACAACTCGGCGATCATCGACACCTTGATCGACTTCGCGCAGCAAAAGAAATGGCAGCAAAGTCTGCTGGATATCGCAATACACTGTAGCATGCAGACCGAACAGGATTGGCAGATCTATGCCGAAGCGTTCGACGACAACGTATTTTCGAGTTGACGTATTGTCATATCAGGCCTTTACAATAAAAGAAAATTTATCGGGGACGATTGAAATCCCCGAACCGGAACCAATATTCCCATGTCCAAGCTCTGTCTCAATCTGAAAGGCAATACTCATGTCTAGCGTACTTAAATTATTCATGGCTCTACTGTTGGCAAGCAACCTCGCCTTTGCCGACAACTTGCCTACCGTACATCAAATTTATCAGACCGCGGAATCCGGTAAACTGGATGATGCGCATCGCATGGTGGAGCAGGTACTGCAAGCCCACCCTGAAAGTGCCAAAGCTCACTTCGTCGATGCCGAAATACTGGCAAAACAGGGGAATCTGGCCAATGCCAAAACCGAGCTGGAAACAGCCGAACGCCTTTCACCCGGCTTGCCTTTTGCCAAACCGCAATCGGTGCTGAACCTCAAACAACAGATTGCAACAGGCGGCGCTACGGCTACCGCGAGTAATGCGGCAACCCAGTCAGGCGAAAAACCATTTCCCTGGATGCTGCTGATTGTCGGCCTTGGCGCCATTATGCTGCTGGTATGGGTGCTGAAATCGCTGTTTGCGCGTAACAGCAATACCAATAACTATCCTATGTCAGGCAGCGGCGCCGTGCCCGGCCAGGGCTATCCGATGCCTGCCGGTCCTGGCGGTTACGGTGCAGCGCCCTATCCGGCGCAAGGCGGCGGCATCGGCAGCGGTATCGTTTCCGGTCTGGCAACAGGTGCTGCAGTAGGCGCCGGGATCGTTGCCGGCGAGGCGCTGATGCATCACTTTACCGATGGTTCCAGCACGAACAATAACGAACCAATCAATAATGTACCGATGGATAACAATGTTGCTCAACCGCAATACGATATGGGCGGCGACGATTTCGGTATGACGGACACATCGACCTGGGATAATGACGCCGCAACGGACAGCGACAGTTTTGGCGATTCCGGGGGCGATGGCTGGTAATATCAGGGTTTCAGGGGCAAGACGATGAAAGCGGGCTTTCATCGTCGGTAAGCGGATTCAATATTAATAAAGTTAAGGGAAATAATGTCTGGACACGATTTTCATGTGCATGGCGCACACGATCATGCAGTAGAACACGAAGCAGGAAGCGGAAACGGATTAGGACAATATGTCGCGATTTTTACCGCGATTCTGGCATCCATAGGTGCCGTTGTCAGCTATCAGGGCGGTGCTACGCAAAATGAAGCCATGATGTACAAAAATGAGGCGGTACTTAAAAAGACCCAAGCTTCGGATCAATGGAATTTCTACCAGGCAAAAAGCAACAAGGGCCATTTAATGGAACTTGCTGCAGATATGGCACCAGAAAGCAAACAGGCATACTACAAAAAGCAAATAGACAAATACGAGCAGGACAAGGTATCCATCAAGCAAAAAGCCGAAGCCCTGGAAGCGGAATCAGCAAAAGCCAATGACGCAAGCGAACGCATCATGCATCCGCACCATCGTTTGGCACAATCCATGACGCTGATACAGATCGCCATTTCGCTTGCTTCGATTACCGTGCTAACGCGTAAAAAATGGTTGTTCACGCTGGCCGCTATTGCCGCTGCAGGCGGGATCGGTTTGTGGGCAGCTGCGCTGCTATGAAGGCGGTATTTTACGACTGGGGTGGAATAAACGTTTGGTTATTCCACCTTATCAACAACATACGCTTCGACTCTCTTGACAGCGTGATGCTCGCAGGTACGGCATTCGGTGCACACCAGCTTTTTTACATATATGTCGCGATACTCAGTCTTGCAGCGGTCATCGCGGTTTCCAGAACGCCAATAGATAACCCGACGCGCTACCGGTCACAGACCCTGCTCTGGATAAGCACCGTCGCCATATTCTGTATCGCCTATATGCTGGATGGATGGCTGCTCGGCATACTCAAGCCTTTGCTGGATTTTCCTCGACCGCCGCTAGCGCTGCCTGCCGGCACGCTGTATATCATCGGACAGCCTGAATATCACCACAGCCTGCCCAGCGGGCATTCCTCCTTTGCCATGCTCATCACGGCAAGCCTGTGGCCGGTATTGAACCGAGGGCAAAGAGCCGCCGGTATGCTGTTTGTGATTTGGGTTGGTGTATCGCGTATCAGCCTCGGCGCGCATTTTCCGGCTGATGTGCTGGCCGGCTGGTTATCCAGCCTGATTATCGTATTGACGGTGAGATATGCCGTCTCCGGCACCAGCCTATCCATCATCGCCCGCTATCAGAAACGCTATTGAAACCAGGCCGATGCGGTTAGACACCGGCCTTGCCGAGATCAGGCAAAGGCTTGCCGGCAGCCTTCCATCAGGAAAGTAAGTCCCACGATCAGCACCAGCCGGCCTTCCGCCGAATGTGCCGTACCGGTAATACCGGTTACGGCAAGTGCTGTCATCGGTTTGATAACCAGATCTGCCGTACCGTCCACGGC
Organism: Sulfuriferula sp.; assembly: GCA_031291235.1. Lineage (GTDB taxonomy): Bacteria > Pseudomonadota > Gammaproteobacteria > Burkholderiales > Sulfuriferulaceae > Sulfuriferula. Next base: position 99,788 of record JARLJL010000022.1, on the reverse strand, counting down.
TTCTACGGCAAGGATGTAGGGTTGCGGTGCGGCAACAACAACGCCGACGCGCTCTTCACCCGGGGTATAGCCCAGCACGCCTGCCAGCGACAATACCGGTAGCGGACGACCCTGATCGTAAAATACCGGGGCGCCGGCGACGGACATGTAATTCTCCGGCAATTCCACCACCCGCTCCACTACCCCCATGGGCATGCCCAGTGCGGCATCTGCCGTGCTGACCAGCATGGTCGGCACGATAGACAATTCTATCGGCAGACGAATCGAGAAGCGCGTGCCGCGGCCCAATACCGAATCGATATGAATGGAACCGCGATGTTTCTCGACGGCGGTCTTGACTACGTCCATCCCTACCCCGCGCCCGGAGACGCTGGATGCAACTTCCTTGGTTGAGAATCCCGGCAGGAACACCAGCTGCAATGCGGCCTCGTCGGTCTGCGCCGCCGTTTCCGGAATCAGCCCCTTGGCAATCGCCTTTTCCCGCAGTATTTTCGGGTTCATACCCTTGCCGTCGTCGGCCAGCTCGATGATGACGCTGTTGGCTTCCTGCCAGGCTTTCAGGGAAATGAACGATTTAACCGGTTTACCTGACGTAGCACGCTCCTCGGGCAATTCGATACCGTGATCCAGCGAATTGCGCAGCATATGCACCAACGGATCGTACAGACTGTCGACAACGACCCTGTCGACCTCGGTATCGGCACCCTCGATATTCAAATCGACATCCTTGCCCAGATCCTTGGCAAGTTCGCGTACCAGGCGCGGGAATTTCTGGAACAAGCGACCAACCGGCTGCATTCGGGTTGCCAGTGTGGCGCGTTGCAACTCGGCCGAATAACGCGATGCGCGCCCCAGCGTTTCCGCCAGCTTTTCCATCAATCCGGTAGCGGCTTCTTCAAATTTGAATTGCTGCAGTTTCTCCAGCAACACACCGGCCTGATTAGCGGCCTGCATCGATTCGCCGGCCACCTCAAGCAACGCATCGAGCTTGACCGCGTCGACACGTATGCTCTCTTCCTTGACCGGCGCCGCAATCTTGGCTTCCTTGTTACTGTCGCTACGCCGATCCACGCCATCCCAGGCTTTCTTGGCGGTAGAATCCGCAGCTGCAGCTGCAGCTGCAGCTGCCGCGGGCGCAGGGTCAACAGCGGCGGCTGCGGTACTGTCTGCCGGCGTAACGGCACGGTACAGCGCTTCCCAGTCAGGGCCTTCTGTCGGACTATTATCTGCCGCTGGCGCAACTGCCGGGACGGCAGAGGCAGCGACAGGCGCGTCGCTGCCGGATATGGCATCCGTCAATATTTTTTCCAGATCGGCAGGCATTGCCGACAAACTGTCCGGCGCTGCCCCATTGGCAAGCTGCGTTAGCTGCTTCTCAACAAATCCGCTCGCCTCCAGTGCCGCTTCTATCGCCAATGGCGTAACCGGGATCTTGCCGGTTCTGAGTGCATCGAACAGGTTTTCGGTCAGATGGCAGGCCGACACCATGGCTGGCAAGCTCATGAAACCCGCACCGCCCTTGATGGTATGAAACGACCTGAATACGCCGTTCAGGGTATCCATGTCTTCGGGATTGCGTTCCAGAGTCAGCAGGAGCGATTCTACGTTTGTTGCGAGCTCCAGCGCCTCGACAACAAAATCTTTAAGCATATCGTCCATTAGAATCCCAGATCTGCCAGTAAGTCGTCCACATCATCCTGCGCCATTGCAGTTGCAGGAAAAGATGGTCCCGTCATCAGATCAACCGGCGCATCCTTTTCTTTTTCCTTCTCTTTTTCCCGAAATTCGGCCGGCGCGTTATCGCGCAACAGTTGAGCAAGTTCGATTTCCAGTTTTTGCGAAATCGTGACGACTTTCTTGATAATCTGACCGGTAATATCCTGAAAATCCTGCGCCATCATGATGTCCATCAGACGGGCCTTTTCTGCTTCGGTGGCACTGGCGACTCTGGCTGCAAACTGCTGGGAATTGCCTGCCAGCAATTTGAATTCCTCTATGCTCAGCTTCCCGGCAAATAACAATGCCCAGTTCGCGTCGATATCCTTGGCGTCCTTCAACAACTCATCCTGTAACGGCATACCTTCATCAATCGCATTCAGCACTTTATTGGCTGCCTGCTCGGTAAGGGTCGCCACATATTCGAGCCGGCTTCTGGAATCGGTAACTTCCTCCGCCACAGCAGCCAGCGAACGGTCATAACCCAATTCATTCAGCGAATCGTGCAATTGGCGGACGATAGATCCCAACCGATCATACATAGGTATATCTGCCGGATTTTCCTGCGTTGCAACTTGCTCTTCGGACGATGCCGATTCGGCATCAGCGGCTGGTGGTGTAGCAGTATCGGTGCGATGAGCGGCAATTTCATCAAATAATGCTTCAAGATCATCGTTGGCGTTACTCATAATCCATGCTTCTCCATATTTTTCATGCTATTCACCCGGACTGGCTGCAAAAAGGAATTAGCAATATAACCGTCTCCAGCTTGTATCGACGCTGCGACATTCCCGTCGGGCTTCTATTAACCACATAACTGTCATGCACGCGTGTCGTACAACAAGCAACGATCAACCCGGCATTTGATACTGGACTACTGAACGGTTTTTCCCGTTTTTTGTTATTATCGTGCGCGAATATTCAATAGTTAACAGGTTACCGCAAATTTACCGCATTTGAACTAAAATATCATGCAAATAGTGCATCGTTCGACTTATCTTGTCGGAAACAAGCTAACGAACTGCGCAGCAGGCACAGGACAGCTAAATAAATACCCCTGAATTTCATCACATCCGTTATTCCGCAGGAAAGCCAATTGCTCATCGGTTTCCACTCCCTCTGCGATAACCGTAAGCTGTAAAGTATGCCCCAGCTGGATAATGGCTTTAACTATTGCGCCATCGTCCTGATCGTTTGCCAAATCACGAACAAAAGACTGATCGATTTTAATCTTGTCCACAGCCAGTTGCTTCAAATAGGACAAACTGGAATAACCCGTACCGAAATCGTCAATCGATAGCTTTACGCCCATTCTCTTCAGTTCCTGCAGCATCTTCAGCGTGACGTCTATATCCTGCAACAAGATCGATTCCGTCAATTCCAGTTCCAGACAATGTGCGGGCAATCCGGACTGCTTAAGCGCATCGGCCACCGTATCCAGCAGGTTACCGCGTTTGAACTGTATTGCTGACAAATTAACGGCGACCACCAGATCGGGCAGACCGTTTTTCTGCCATACCATGGCTTGCCGGCAAGCTTCATACAGTATCCATTCGCCCAGAGGAATAATCAAACCGCTACGCTCTGCCAACGGAATGAATTTTCCGGGGGGAATCAGCCCCATCTCCGGATGCTGCCAGCGCACCAGCGCTTCCGCTCCGATAATGCGCCCGCTGGCTATATCGACCTGCGGCTGGTAATACAGTATGAATTCCTGCTGCTTGACAGCATTGCGCAGCTGTCCCTGCATTTGCATTTGTTCCACTGCATCCGTATTCATTTTTTTAGCGTAAAACCGATAGGCATTACGCCCGCTATCCTTGGCCTGATACAACGCGGTATCGGCCCGTTTGAGCAGGGTATCGAATTCCATACCGTCATCGGGAAACAGGCTGATGCCTACGCTAAACGAAGTCGAGACACTGTAACCATCAATCACAAATACATCGGCAAAAGCATCGATAATTTTTTGCGCAATCTCGCCGACACCGGTCACATCGTGCATCCCGCTCAACAGAACAACGAACTCATCGCCGCCCTGACGACTAATCGTATCGGTATCCTGAATGCAATTTTTCAAGCGTTCGACCACCTGAAGCAACACCCGATCGCCAAAATTGTGTCCCAGACTATCGTTAATATGTTTGAAATTATCAAGATCGAGAAACAACATACCCACCTTGCTACCTTCGCGGCCGGCAGCAGCGATCGCCAGATCGAAACGATCGCGCAGTAACAGGTAATTAGGCAAATGGGTAAGCGGATCATGTTGCGCCATAAACTCGAGTTTTTCTTCCGCGGCTTCACGTTCGGCACGAGTACGCAAAGTTTCGATGCCGAACGCCAGATCGCTGGCAAGCTCTTCCAGCAGCCTCACTTCTTCCGCGCCGAAAGCATGCGTATCCCGCGAGTAAATAGTCAGCGCACCCAGCATATTTTTCTTGCCCGGCATAGGCAGTGCAATACTGGACTGATAACCCCGCTGGATAGCTGCATCGCGCCACGGCCGCATGCGCGGATTGGCCAGGTAGTCCTGATTGACTTCCGTAATACCCGTTCTTATCGCGGTACCAGTCGGACCATGCCCCCGTTCCGTATCGGCCCAGACAATGTTTACCGTTTCCAGATATCCATGCTCGTAACCGAATTGCGCCACCGGCCGCACAGTTTTTGCCTGATCCTGTTCCGCATACCCCACCCATGCCATCATATAGCCGCCAGTTTGCACGATAAGCTCACAGATATCGGCCAGCAGCTTGTGCTCGTCCTGCGCATGTACCAATGCCATATTGCAGTTACTCAGCAACCGTAATGCGCGGTTTAACCGAATTTGGTCCTGCTCGGCCTGCTTACGTTCGGTAATATCGACACAGGAGCCGATATAGCCTGCAAACCGGCCTTGATCGTCATATCGCGGTATGGCGGATTCCAGCATCCAGCGGAATTCTCCATCATGCCGTTTAAGCCGATATTCGAGCTGGAATAATGTTCGCGTATCAAATGAGGCGGTATAGTGCTTGCTCCTGGACGCCACGTCTTCGGGATGAATACTATTCAGCCAGCCATTGGCAATCTCCTCATCCAGGCTGAGTCCGGTAAAATCAAGCCAGCCCTTATTGCACCAGCTGCACTGCCCGTCGCGGTCCGACAGCCAGATCAGCACCGGTGCAGAATCGGCCATTGCCCTGAATCTGGTTTCACTTTCCTGCAGTTCTCGCGTCATTTTCGCCGCGATCACCAGCGCGCGAGAGCGCCCGTTTACCAATAGCCAGGTAATCAAGGCAAGAAACAGACTGGTGCCGATGCCCGCACTCAAAATAAATGCAACCTTCTCGTTATTCTGTCTGGATTCAAAACCTGATAACGAACTCACCGCCACAGTCCAGCGATGTCCGGCAACATCAAGATGCTGAACTGACTGGAACAGCGCATGCGGTAACGCGGACGAGAAACGCTGTTTGGTGTTCGAGTCGTATAACATGCTTTGGGGCGAAAGCACGTCGCCATCGTAGATTTCAAAATCCAGCGCCGCCTTGATTTCACCGAAATGTTTGCCTAGTACGCCCTTCATCAACTCATTCATCCGAAACGGCGAATACACCCACCCGATCAGATTGGCACGACGCTGTTGCAGCGTCTCGTACGGCATGTCGTGGCGATAAACGGGTACATACATCAAAAATCCGGCCTGTATATCCGTACCGGCTTCCTGCACCAGTTTCACCTTGCCGGAAATACTGGGTTTATTTTCGTCGCGGGCCAGCTCCATGGCGGCGCGGCGCACCGGTTCGGAAAACATGTCATAACCGAAAGCGCGCTGATTGCGCCAGTTAAAAGGCTCAAGATAAATAACGCTGGTATAAATATCGCGCTCGCCGCTGGGGCGAATAGTGTAACCGGGGTAGCCTTGCTTGCGGATCTGCTCAATATGAGCCGCTTTGTCCCGCGGGAAAACAAGTTGGGAATACCCTACTCCCTGAATGCCGGGATAGCTTTGTTCCAGTTGCAGTGCATTGACATATTTGACGAATTCATCGCGTTCCACTGATTCCGAGGCCGCAAACAATCCTGCAGTGCCTTGCAACAATAGCTCGTAATCATGCAAACGGCTTTCGATGTTGCCAATAATTTCGTCAACACGAAAATCGAATACCTTCTGGAGCGCGTTCCCGGCTTCAGCACGCGCCTGTTCCTGCATTGCATAAGTACTGACCAGACCAGCGACCAGAATTATCCATGGCAACAATCGGATAATCGGAAAACCCGTTCTGAATGCAGAATATCCGGCATACATCGAGCTATCCCCCAATCAAGCGATATTGTTTTAACTATTGTCTTATAAGAATGTATTGTAAATCACTTATTCTATTGCCATGCAGACATTGAGTATTTAAATTCAACCGTACCGATTATACGCACAGCATGCGACTGCCGCTGTGCCCCATTCCCGCAAAGAGGATACCGATTAACGCTGCCGCTGGTATCGTCCGATCAATTCGGCATAACCCAGAATATGACCATGCATAGCGTTTTCCAGCTCGGCTTTGGCAGGTTCATGCATATCCGGCAGTACGCTATCCAGCGCATACAGCTTATGGAAATAACGGTGATTGCCGACAGGCGGACACGGCCCGCCATAACCGGTACGCTGCCAATCATTGACCCCTTGCAACGTACCCGCCGGCAAATTATTTGCGGTCACTCCCTCAGCCAGACCGTCAGCAGTAGGCGGAATATTATATAACACCCAATGCACCCAGGTTCTTGTCGGTGCGGCAGGATCGGGCGCATCAGGATCGTCGACAATCAACACCAGCGTTTGGGTGCCGGCAGGCAGTCCCGTCCACGACAGCGAAGACGAAATGTTTCGGCCGTCACAGGTATAATCTTCGGGTATGCTTCCACCAGCGGAAAAAACGCCGGAACTCATCGTTAACGACATGGCCATAATTTATTCCGTTCAAAACGGCCCATTGGTATCGCAACCCAGACTGCACATGGGTTTTCCTTATATCCGAATTCCGAAACGGTACCTTTCACGATACCGCGATAACCTTGCTCGACTCGGTTCCGATTTTGGGAAGCCGTACCATCATCACTCCGTTGCGATAACTGGCAACCGCCCTGTTGATATCAACGTTGCGCGGCAAGGGAATAGTGCGCTGAAAAGATCCGTAAGCGCGTTCCATGACATGATAAGTGCTCTCCCGCGTCTCACGTTCAAAACGCTTTTCCCCGCTCAGATAAAGCATGTTGCCTTCAATAGTAATCTGGCAATCTTCTTTTTGCATCCCGGGAATCTCCAGACGCACGACGATCTCCTGCTCCGTTTCTTCCACCTCCCCGGCCAACAAGCTCCAGCGCGGAAAATTCGCCAGCATGTCGTCCTCGGGTTTACCTTCATCCGCTTTACGAGAAAAATGCGTCAGCGAGTCGCTGCCGCGGCTGAGCAGTTCACGCCAACCGTCCGACAAATGCTCCCATGCACGATTAATCTCACGACTGATGGTTTTACCGGCCTGTTTCAGGGTATCCAGCATGATCTGCCTCCAAATTATCCGATAATCCACATACCATCGTGTTACCGACCATGCGTATTTTCCGCATATTCAATGAAACACCTTGAGCGCAGGACGGTAAATATGCTCGCGCGTAAATGGGTAAGGCAAGCCGCCGTCAGTCAATGGTTTGCCGGCAAGTATCTGGAACAGCGACATCCAGCCGCGCTCAAAGGCATGCGCCGAACCGCCCATATAAATTTGCCAGATACGATACTTTTTCTCACCTATCAATCTTTTTGCTTCCTGCTGCCGTTCTTCCAGCCGATCGACCCAGTGCCAAAGGGTCTTGGCATAGTGCGGACGCAAGCTCTCCGTATCTACACACTCCAGATTTTGCTGCGACATCGCTTCGATCACATTGGAAACATGAACCAGCTCGCCACCGGGAAAAACATATTGCTCCACGAATTCGCTGATACCGCTGCCCAGCCCGTCCGTACCGAGGCTCGCCGAAGTAATGCCGTGATTCAGTACCAGACCGCCGGGTGTCAGCAACTGGTATATCTTGCTGAAATAGGCTGGCAGGTTCTTTTTGCCGACATGCTCAAACATACCTACAGAAGAAATCTTGTCGTACTGTTCAGTCTCCGGCAGGTCCCGATAATCCAGCAGCCGCACTTCACAACGATCCTGCAATCCGCGCTTGACGATCTGCTCGCGCACATATTCATACTGATTCTTGCTAAGCGTAATACCGGTCGCATGCACACTATAATTCTCTGCCGCCCAGAAAAACAGGCCGCCCCAGCCGCAACCGATATCCAGCAAGCGCTCACCCGCTCTCAAATCCAGCTTGCGGCAAATGTGGTCGAGCTTTTGCTCCTGGGCCAGATCGAGACTGTCGTTGGCATGCTTGAAATAGGCGCAGGAATAAACCAGTCGCTTATCCAGCCATAACGCATAAAAATCATCGGAAACATCGTAGTGGTAACTGATATTTTTACTGGCACTCTGCCGCGGCTGAAACAGCCAGCTTAGATTCATCCGGTTTTTTCTGTCGATACATGATCCGGCATCGCACAATGCCTCACCGAGACGAATAATATCGCGCATATTGCCTTCGAGATCGATCCGCTGTTCAACATAATGTTGCGCAAGTTTACCGAGGCTGGGGTTAGCAAGCGATACAAGCGCGTTAGGCGAGCGTACCGACAGTTTCACCTTGAACGGGTTACCCAGGCGCAACTCGCGTTCATTCCAGAAATTAATGCTTAAAGGCAAAACCAGATAACGTAGTCTCCGCTCCACCAGATTCAGCATTTGCGTACGCAACATGATGCACACCTCCGATCAATACGCCTGATTCAACAGTCAATAAAAACCATATAACCGCCCGGATTATCCGGGTGTTCGAGATGTCAACCACACAGGCCGCTACATCATTTCATTTAAAGCGAGCGGAAATCTGATCCAGCGCCTTGTGCATATCGTCCCACGCTTTTTCCGTACCGCCCTTCAAATCTTCCCACACATCTTCCGCGCGCGAACGCAGTTCCTGCATTCTGGCCTGAGCCACATTGCGTTTCTCGGTCAGCGCGGCAAACTGCTTCTCGTAATCCGATTTAAGACTGGCCGAAGCGCCCTGCGCTCTGCGCTTCAGTTCGGCAAGTCGGGTATCCCAATCCTGGATCTGCGTTTCCAGCTTCTGCTGAAAGAGCTGCTTTGCCGTGACCGTTGCAGCTTTGGCTCTACTGCGCGGCGCTTGCAGCATACGATTGATTTCAGCCTCCGCTTCCAGCCAGTCCCGGGCCGTATCGCCCAAAGAAAAACCGCGTTTTTGCGCGCGAAAATAAGCCGCTTCTGCAATCATTTGATAACGTTCTTCGGGCCCGATGGTGGCAGCGGTTACTTTTCTGCTGCGCGGTTTTGGCGCTGTTTCTGCTTTAGGTTTAGTTGGCGTTTTTGATTTGGTTGCCACTTTTGGCTTGGTTGCCACTTTTGCTTCGGCTACCGTTTTTGGCTTGGTTGCCGTTTTTGGTTTCGCAACCGGTTTTTCTTTAACTGCGGCCTTGGCGGCCGGTTTTGCTTTAACCTCGGTATTGGATCTAACTTCCGGCATGACTATCCCTCCTCAAGTTTAATAAAACACGCATTAAATTAAATTTGCCTGCATAAACAAAACCGGCCCAAACCGAAATCCGGCATATCGATTTCATTAAAGACCATTAAATGCACAAATACAAGCGCTTACTATACACTGCAAGCGCCGCTGTGCTATCCTTCACTTGATTACGTCACAATATTCAAGAGATACCATGAACGACACAACGGCTCACGGCGGCAAACGTACCGGTGCCGGTCGCAAGACAGCTTACGGCGAGCCGACCAGACAGATGCGCATTCCGGCAAGTCAGGTTCCCGTTATTCAGCATTATCTGCATACGCTGTGCCGGCAACGTCACACGATACCCCTGCATGACGACAGCGCCATCGCCGCCATTTCGCCACTGGACGAAACAGCGCCGCACCGGACCATACCCCTGATGGCGCATACCATTCCGGCCGGCTTCCCCAGCCCTGCCGACGATTACGTCCGCGACAGCATCGACCTCAACGAACATCTCATCACCCATCGCGAAGCCACTTTCATTCTGCGCGTATCCGGCTGGTCAATGCTCAATGCCGGCATCCACGACGGCGATGAAATCATCGTCGATCGCGCCTTATATGCCCGCCACGGCAATATCGTGGTGGCCGTCATCAATAATGAACTGACAGTAAAACGCCTGTACAAAACGGATACCGAGATTCGGCTCAAACCCGAAAACCCCGAATTCCGCGACATTATCATCGGCGCGGAGGAAGAACTGACGATCTGGGGGGTAGTCACGCGCGTGCTGCACAAGGTATGACGACCATGATGCAATCCGGACGCATCGCGCTGGTCGACGTCAATAATTGTTTCGTTTCCTGCGAACGCCTGTTCCGCCCCGAACTGGAAGGACGGCCGGTGGTGGTATTGTCCAATAACGACGGCTGCGTCGTCGCTCGTTCCGCCGAGGCCAGAGCACTGGGCGTAGCCATGGCCGCACCGTGGTTCAAATTGAAGCATCTGGCGCAGCAACACGGCATTGTCGCGCTGTCGAGCAACTTCCCGCTCTATGCCGACATGAGTAATCGCATCATGTCGATGCTGGCCCGATTCAGCCCGCATCAGGAAATCTACTCTGTCGACGAATGTTTTCTCGACTTCGGCGGATTGCCGCAAGCCGACCTCACGTCTTACGCTCAGGAAATGCGCCAGCGCGTACTGCAATGGCTGGGGCTGCCTGTCTGCGTCGGCATCGCTCCGACCAAAACGCTGGCCAAACTCGCCAACCATATCGCCAAGAAACAGCCGCACTGGCACAATGTATGCGATTTGACGGCGCTCACCCCCGCAACACGAGACAGCTTGCTCGGCGCTATCGATGTATCCGAAGTATGGGGCGTAGGACGCCGTCACGCGCAGGCGCTGAATGCGCTGGGCATACACACCGTCAAGGATTTGCGCGATGCCGACCCTGCACGCATACGTCGGCAGTTTTCGGTGATGCTGGAACGCACCATACAGGAATTGCGCGGTGTGTCGTGCCTTGACCTGGACGACATACCTTCACCCAGACAGCAAATCATCTCCAGCCGCTCGTTCGGTCAGGCGGTTCACCGGCTGGACGAGCTGGAGGCTGCCGTCACGCTCTACACATCGCGCGCCGCGGAAAAGCTGCGGCAACAACATTCGGTAGCCGGCGCCATCCAGGTATATGTCCGCACCAACCCGCATCAGCCAAATGAACCGCAATACAGCCCCGCGTTCATCGTGCCGCTGGCGGAGGCCACCGACGACACCCTGCAGCTCAATGCAGCTGCCATACGCGGCCTGAAGCGCCTGTTCCGTCCCGGTTACGCCTATGCCAAGGCTGGCGTCACGTTAATGGAACTGGCCCCCAAACATCTGGCGGTAGCGAATCTGTTTAGCGATGTCGTCGGCACGGCACGGCGCACGACGCTCATGCAAACACTGGACGCGGTAAACCGGAAATACGGCAAGAATATGCTGGGCACAGGCGTCGCCGGCATCGCGACACGGCAAGCCTGGTCGGTAAAATCCGGAAACAGAACGCCCAACTATACGACGCGCTGGGAAGAATTGCCTATCGTTTACGCATAGCGCTTAATGCGTCGTGATAACCGGCGCTGCATCGCTACTCCAGCCGCCGCCCAACGCCAGAAACAGCGAAATTTGATCGGCTGCTATTTTACTATCGGCCTCGGCCAACCCCTGCTCCGACGCAACCAGAGCGCGCTGCGCATCCAGTACCGGCAAATAAGCCTCGCGACCCAGCCGGAAAAGCGTATGCGCATCGCGCTCTGCCTGCACCAGCTGATCATGCCCCGCCTGCAAGGCCTCACGACGCACCAGATCATGGGAATACACCGTCAGTGCACTCTCGGTTTCCTTCAATGCCGCCAGTACCGTACCGTCAAAGCGGGCAAGTGCCGCCTCCTGACCGGATTTCGCCAACGCTATACGTACCTTTGCCAACTCACGGTCGGGAAACTCCCATGAAATCAGCGGCCCCAGTCCAAAGCGCAGGGTATCCGACCGGAACAGATTATCCGTTAACCCGGTAGAACCCAGCGAAGCGCCCAACTGAATTTTCGGATACATATCCGCCATGGCAATACCGATATGCGCGGTAGCCGAGGCCAGCGCCCGTTCGGCTACGCGCACGTCGGGACGACGCTTGATCAATGCCGCGCCATCGCCCACGGGAATCGGGGCTTTGAGCTTCAGCTCGCCGGTACAATTTGCCAGCTGCGGCGAAAACTCTACCGGCGGCTTCCCTGTCAGCACCGTCAATCGATACAGGGCAACACGCTGCTGCGCCTGCAATGCCGGTATGGTCGCACGCCATGCATCCAGCTGCGCCTGTGACCGGGTCACATCGAGCGCAATTGCACGACCGCCGTGAAACAGACGTTGCGCCATATCCAATGCCTGCTGCTGTAATGCCAGCGCATGCTGTGCAACCTCCAGTTCGCGGCCGGTGCTACACACTTCTGCATAGGAGCGCGCCGTTTCGGCGGCAACCGTAATACTCACCACATCATAAGCTGCCCGCGACGCATCACTATCCGCCTTGGCCGCCTCTATGCTGCGCTTGATCTGACCGAACAGGTCAAGCTGATACGCTGCATTAAAACCGATATCATACAAACCGCCGTCAGGCAGGGTATGCATGACCAGATACTGCTCGCCGGAAAAACGCCCATATTCGACGCCGCCGCTGAACCCGGTCGAGATAGCACGCTGGTGCGCGACACCGCGCAAAGCTGCATCGGCACGCCCGATATTGGCTGCAGCAATGCGCAAATCGGTATTCGCTGCCAGCGCCTGTTCGACCAGCGTATTCAGCAACGGGTCGTCATACAACTGCCACCACTTGCCGGGCAACGCAGTATTCGCAGCGATGCCGGCAGCGGCGCCCATGAATGGCGCGGCTACCGACGTACGTTTGGCGACTGCCGCGTCCGGCACACGATAATCCGGCCCCAGCGTGGTACATCCCGCTGTCAGCAGCAGTGTCAACGGCAACACAAGACGCAGCAGGCCGTTCAAGTTTTGCTCCCGACAGCCGCATGTCGGCGCACCGTTACCGTCGCAGTACGGCCTGCAATCAGCCGTATACCCTGAGGAATACGATCCAGCGCGATACGCACCGGCACACGCTGCGCCAGGCGTATCCAGCTGAAAGTCGGATTCACGTTGGACAGCAAATTCGCGCTCGGACCGCGCTCGCGGTCTTCGATAGCGCCGGCGAAACTCTGTACATGACCTTCAATATCCGCATCTTCGCCCATCAGATGCACGGTGACAGGATCGCCTACAGCGATAAAGCGCAGCTTGGTTTCTTCGAAATAGCCGTCCACATGCAAGGTTCCGCTGTCGATCAGCGCCAGCCCGGGATGCCCGGCCGTAGCATAATCGCCCGGCCGCAACGTGAGATTGGTAATCATGCCGTCTACCGCCGCCCTCACCTGCGTCCTCGCCAGATTGAGGCGAGCGACATCCAGATTGCTCTGCGCCTGTTGCAGCGCGGCTTGCGCTTCTTCCAACCTGTCCTGCCCTTGCTCCAGCGTTTCGGTCGCAACCAGATTGCCCAGCGCACGATTGCGCGCATCCTCGCGTTGCGCCTGATGCAATGCTGCACGTTGTTTGGCGAGCAGTGCCTCGGCTTGCGCGCAGGCCAATGCGTAGCGATCATGATCAACGACAAACAGTATGTCGCCCTTGTGCACCGTCTGGTTATCGACCACACGCACTGCCGTCACCAGCCCGGAGACATCAGCGGCAACCTGCACGACATCGGCCCGCACCCGGCCATCACGCGTCCACGGATCGAACTGGTAATGCACGACCATGGGCCACAACAGCGCAATTGCAAGCGCAACCACACTTAACGTGATCAACGGTCGGATAAACTGAATTAACAAGGATTTCATGATGCTCACACAAACGGTTTAAGAACGAATGCCAGAGAACCCCGCGATAATGCGCTCACCAGCAGCAGGCAGATAATCAGCGTCAGCGCGAGATCAAATAACCCCCGATGCCAGATCCAGCGATACGCACCCAGCACCATCAGCACGCGTTGCACCGCCATGCCGATTATTGCCGCCATGATTATCAATAGCAGCAGCGCGGGGACGTAGACTCCCTGAATGTTCAGCTCGCCGGTCATGATTTACCGCCCGCAAGGGTATAGCCGTTAACAGCCGGGAACAGCAAGCGCCGCAAACCGACAAGGGCGAGCAGCCCGGCGCGCCGATCTGCCTTCAGCTCCAGCCTCATGATGTCGGTAATGGCGATATCGATATCGTTGAGCAGCGATGTCAGCGGCGCTTCGATACGCCCCCGGCTCAGGACGCGAAAATAATCAGCGATACCGAGTAACAGACGGTCGATCGCCGCACCGGCTTCGCCCCCCAGCTTCTTTCTCAGCGCACGCAGATCGATCATACCCAAACCTATGCGCAGATCGCGAAGCGGCTCGTCTGTCGCCAATGCGGCGTGCGGTTTGACAATCGCGAGACGCGGCAATAGCAGGCCGACCCGATCCAGCATACGGCTGCCCCATACCGCACGGCTCAGGGGCGTGCGCCGGGTCGCAACGGCTGCCAGATCGCGCCAGCCGAAACGCAACAAGCGTTTTACGCTCAACTCCGCGCCCACCACCCTGAACAAATAAGTGACCGTCAATGCCGCGATAATGCCGACCACCATGGCCAGATTGGTATTGGCGAATCCGGAAAAATCTTCATGAAAATTCGGCGTCAGCGCCATGCCGGAAATCGTGCCTATCATCAGCGCCAGCGCCTTGCCGTAATTCGCAGGCATGGCCATGAGCACGCCGCCCCACAGCAGCACCGGCGCCAATACCAGCGCCAGCATGGGGAATCCGTCTATCATCGGGAAAATGGCAAACAGGTAAATCGCGGCTATCGGCATACCCAGCGTAATGTAGCGCAACATGCCGCGCAATGCGGGTGTCGGGTCATCCATGGTGGCAAACAGCGAGCAAAATACCCCAGCCATCATCGCGGCCACGTAACCATCTGGCCAGGCAGCGTAAATCCAGATAAAGCCACATGCAACTACTGCGACGATTGCCGCAAATCCGGACAAGGCAGCAAGGCCATGATCGAGATGCAATGCCCGGCTACGCGCAGCCTGTGCCAGCGCTTCTACACGTGCAGAGGCGCGTTGTTCCGGGTCTGCCACGCAGCTCGCCAGCACCCGGCAATCCTGCACCGCTTCGATCAACTCCGCCAGACGCGCACACAGGCTGAGCTGCAGTGCCTGATCCCAGTTGGTATCGCTGTCGGGCGCAGGCTCCAGCGCCTGACAGCGCAGTATCAGCGCGGCAGCCTGTTCCGGCATGGTGGGGCTGCTGCCTTCCATCCACTGACGCACATCGTCTGCCAGCACACTCAACTGCGGCGGCAATGCCGCCCCGGCAGTCAGCATTGCCAGCCGATCCGCAACCATATCGACTACCGGCAGCAGGACTATCAGCCTATCCTGCAACGCCTGTATTTCCTGACTGACATGACGCGTCACCGAGGTATCGTAAGGCAGATGCGTTGCCAGCACATGCAGCTCGGTCAGATCGGCAGCCACGCGGCGGCGCTTATGCGCCAACTCGGTGGTCGGCATTCCCGACAGCACATCCTTGATCCAGTTTTCGGTTTCACACAACACAACGGCGATTTTCCCCTGTATCGCCGGAATCACCGGTCGCGGAAAAAACAGGCTATGCATCAGGCTTGCACAGATTACGCCCAGAGATATTTCCTCAACTCTGGCGATAGCGGTATCGAACAGGGCTGCCGGATCGGTTACGCTGGGAAAGCCGATCAATCCGGCGGTGTATCCGGCCAGCATGAATACATAGGCGCGCGGGGTGCGGTCCAGCAGGGAAAGATACAGACACAGGCCTATCCAGCTCGCCAGTATCACAACCAGTAATATCGGCGAATTGACGAAATTGGGAACCAGTACCAGCGCCGCAGCCAAACCCAGCAGCGTCCCCAGCAGGCGGTACAAGGCCTTGGAGCGTACCGCGCCGGACAACGGCTGGCTGGTAATGTAAACCGACAGCATGGCCCAGAACGGGCGTTCGAAATCCAGACTGAAAGCAATTGCCAGCGCCAGCATGGCCGCAGCAAAGGTGTTGACGGAAAAAATCGCCTCGCGGAACGTCAGCTTCATCATTCCGCCGCATCGGTACCTGTCGCAGGATGTCCTTGCAGCGTTTGCCCCAATGTATCGAAAACCCGGATGCAGGCTGCCATATCCTCATCGGACACGCCGGCAAACAGCGCCTTACGGATATTGATCAGTGCCTGCTCTACATCGTGTGCAAGCCGCCCCCCCGCTTCGGTCAAATGCAGCGTCTTGGCCCGCCGGTCGACGGGGTCATCGTGACGCTCAATCAGCCCGGCATGGGATAGCTGATCCAGCAGCCGTACCAGTGACGGCCCCTCTACGCCCATTTCTTCGGCAAGCACAACCTGACGTACGCCAGCGCCCAGCCTGCCGATCAACATCACCGGTATGGCTGTAGCATCGGACACGCCATAAACCGTCAGGCGCTGGTCTATCTCGCGTCGATAGAGACGCGCGAGCTTGACCAGCTTGCCGGCCAGATTCAACTGCAATTCATTGCGATAAGTATCCATGCAAATAACAATAGCACACTAATAGTTAGCACGCTATCGTTATTTGCGGCTCTCAGGGCAATGGATATAACGGCGGTATCACCGCTGCCATCAATTGCAGTCTGCCGGTAATCACCCCGCGCAAGGCAATCATGTCATTGGCGATGGCTTGCATGCTGTTTGCCGGACCCTGCACCAGTATGACTTCCATCATTTTGTTCTCAGCCAGATGCACATGCAGCGAACTGATCACTTCATCGATATGCCTGAACTGCAAATCGGATAACTTCTTTTGCAATCCGGGTACCGAGCGATCGTAAAACACGGTGATCGTTCCGGCCATCACTTCGTCTCCCAGCTGACGTTTATGTTCGACCAGTTGCTGGTTGATCATGTCGCTGATCGCCTGAGAACGGCTATCGAAACCGCGACACTCGACCATGTTATCCAGCTCTACCAGTAACTCCTGCGACAGGGAAACGCTGATCCGGCTCACCAGATGACTGGATTTGTTCACGGGCTTACGCATACGCTGCTCCTAGAACATCTGGCTGTAACGTTTGATTTCCCATTGACTCACGGTGAGGTGATAGGCTTCCCATTCAGTCGTCTTGTACTTAATGAATTCGTCGCGCAATTCCTTGCCCAGCACCTGCTCCACCAGTGGATCTTCGGCGAATGCGGCTACCGCTTCCTGCAGCGTCTGCGGCAGGAATTCAATGCCGCGCGCGCTACGCTCCTCATCGGAAATGGCATACAGGTTGTCTTCATTCGGTTCGCCCGGATTCATCGCTTCGCGCACCCCTTCCAGACCGGCCGCCAGCACCAGCGTTGCCGCCAGATACGGATTCACCGAGCCGTCGGCATTGCGCGATTCGCAACGACCGCCGCCAGCCGGCACGCGTACCGAGTTGGTACGGTTATTCGAACCGTAGGAATTGAATACCGGCGCCCACGAGAAATAATTCATCGCACCGCGACGCACCAGACGCTTGTAGCTGTTCACCGTCGGTGCGAACACCGCACACAGCGCGCGCCCATGCTTGAGAATACCGGCAATGAAATGATAGCCTAATGGCGTCAAACCGATGCCGCGCGGGTCGTCTTTGGGGTCGCAGGCAAACAGGTTCTTGCCGGATTCCAGGTCATACAGCGACATATTGAAATGCGCGCCGGTACCGGTCTTGTCCGCGAACGGTTTTGGCATCATGGTGGCGATCAGGCCTTCTTCCTTGGCGTAATGCTTGGCCATGAAGCGGAAAAAGGTCAGGCGGTCGCAAGTCGTCAGCGCATCGGCGTAATTGAAATCAAACTCGAACTGGCTGTGGCCGTCTTCGTGATCGAACGAGTACAGATCCCAGCCCAGATCGTTGATGCAGCTCGCCACCTTGTCCAGCCAGCCAAAACTATCGACAAAGCCGCGCACGTCATAACAGGGCTTGGCCAGATTATCTTCCGGGTTCGGCACTGACAGGCTGCCGTCGGCTTCTTCTTTCAGCAGATAAATTTCGCATTCGATACCCAGGTTCATGCCATAGCCCATTTCCGCAGCCTTGGCCAACTGGTTTTTCAACGCCACGCGCGTATTCAACGCATAGGGTTTACCCTGAAAATGATTGTCTGCCGGCATCCATGCAATCTTCGGTTCCCACGGCAACTGGATGATGTGATCGAGATCGGGAACGGAAGTCAATTCGTCATCGTTAGGCTCCTGACCAAGACCGTCCAGCGCATAGCCGGTATAACGCTCTGAACCTGCTGCCATTTGCGGCAAGTGATCCAGCGGCACGACCTTGGCTTTTTGCACGCCGTGAATATCGACATAAGCACCGATACAATACTTCACGCCCTTGTCTTTCAATTGTTGCTGGATAGCGGCTACTTCTGTTTTGGACTTCATACTATTTTCCTTGTATACCTTGCTAATTAAAAAATCTTCATCATCCGATTACATCGTTACAACTTATTCGCACTTGCATGATTCGAAATAGGACTGATCCAGCGGCGGGTCTTCAGCCACGCCGCGCATCACCAGTTCGCTCAAATCCGCTACCATCCACTCGAACCATTCCTGCCCCTTGCTCGCGCTGGCTTTGCTCGGGAAACCGGTAACCCCGGTCAGGCTGGTGCGATTGACCGGGTGAGCGAATACTCGGCCTGCTGTTCGGTCTGGATCATCCGCCTCAGTCAACTTATCCGTGCGCACCATGTCTGGCGCGACAGCCATCATCAGCGAAGTTTCCGCGTCGTTGGCGTGCCAGTCGTGTGCATCGGCAAAATGGAAAGCGCGTACCCGCTCGCTGAGCGTCGCCGAATTAATCAGCGCTACCATCATGTCGTCATGCTCGGCGCGCAGCATCTCCAGTGCACAGCGTAACGGCGCCTCATTGGTAACGTGCGAATTCACCATAAAAAACCGCCGCACCCCGCTGTGATAGGCCCAGTCGCCGATCTGCTTGACCAGCTCGATCAGCGTAATCGGCTGCACCGCCAGCGTGCCCGGCCAGCGTCGGCTATGCCCCAGCGAACAGCCGTACGGCAGCGTCGGCAGCATGGGTACGCCAGTTCGCGCGGCGACCGCCTTGCATAGCTCCTCAGCCATCACAGCATCCATGCCGCAGCCCATGTGCGGACCGTGCTGCTCGGTTGCGCCTATGGGTAAAATAGCAGCGCCGTTTACCGCCTTGAGCTTGTCCGGCAGTTCCGCCCAGGTTAATTGCGACCAGTACATTTACCTATCCTTATTCAACGTTATCAACAACATTGGTAAAACGAATCATGTGCGGCTTGACCTCATCCGCATCGTTCGTCTGCACCGGCGGGTGAATTAACTCCTCCAGTCTGGCCTTGGTGGCCAGAAATTCTTCGGAAACTGACTGTCCCGGATACCGGGGCCGCGGCACCGGCACTTCGATAAACTCCTGCACCTCGCCCGGATGCGCCTTCAACACCAGTATGCGATCGGCAAGGAATATCGCTTCATCCAGATCATGCGTAATGAACAGGATGGTGATGTCGACGTTTTTCCAGATATCCAGCAGATGCGTTTGCATTTTGGTCCGCGTCTGCGCGTCCAGCGCACCGAACGGTTCGTCCATCAGCAAAATCCGCGGCTGGTTCACCAGCGCCCGAGCAATCGCCACGCGCTGCTTCATGCCGCCGGATAACTGGTGCGGATAGGCGTCGGCAAATTTCCCCAGCCCCACCAAATCCAACCACATCAGCGCATCGCGCTCAGCTTCGAGCTTGCCGCGATTGTTCATCTCCGGACCGAACATGACGTTCTTCTTTACCGTCAGCCAGGGGAACAGGGTATAGCCCTGAAACACCATGCCGCGGTCGCTGCCCGGCCCATCGACCGGTTTGCCGTCCAGCAGCACTTCGCCCGAGGTATGCGGCTCCAGCCCGGCCAGCATGCGAATCAGCGTGGATTTGCCGCAGCCGGAAGGCCCGATCACGCACACCAGCTCGCGCCTATGGATGCTGAAATTGACATCGCGCAATGCAACGACCTCGCCCTGCGTGGAATGATAGGTTTTACCCAGCTGCTTAACCTCGAGGATAACTTCGCGCTGTCTGATTTTGGCGAAGCGCTCGCGCACCGCGTCGGACTGCTGCAAATAGCCGGGCTTGCGTTGTTCGGTACTCACGTTGATTCCTTCCAATCCGTCTGTCGTCATCAGTTTTTGTGCTGGGACTGATCCCACGGAAACAGTCTGCGTCCCAGTCGGGCGAGTAGCAAATCCATCCCCAGACCGAGGATGCCTATCATCATGATGGCGGCGTATACATTATCGAAATGCTGATAACGCGCTTGCTGGGTAATGAACCAGGTAATACCGGAACTGGTACCGATCAATTCGGCCACGATCAGGTACGTCCATGCCCAACCCAGTAATATCCGCTGATCACGGTATAAATCGGGTAGTACGCCGGGGATGACCACTTTGGTAATCAGCCTGAACGGTGTCGTCCCCAGCGTCATCGCTGCCTCCAGCAAGGTGTAATCCAGCTTGCGCGTGGTATTGGCGATGATCAATATCTGCTGGAACAGCGTGCCTATGACAATAATTGCGATCTTCGGCCCGTCGTAAATACCCAGTATCGCCACCGCCAGCGCACCGAAAGCGGGCGCCGGCAGATAACGAAAAAATTCGACAAAAGGTTCAATCAAACGCGATACCGGCCCGTAAGCGCCGCAGACTATGCCCAGCGGCACGCCGATAAGCGATGAAATCAGAAATCCCCAAAATATAATCTTGACGCTATGCCACAAGCTTTCATGCAGCCACGGCGTATCCTGCTGTTCCGGCGGCGTGGTAAAAGCGGTATAGAATGCTTTTGCTACCTGATGCGGTGCCGGCAGATAAACCGGGTTGGCAGGTATGCCCTCCGGCACGGCCTTGCCTGCCGCGCGCATATTCTGCAACTCATCTTCAAACACCGCCTTATCCACATACATGTCTACCTGCAGATAATCCACATCCCCCGGATTGGTAATCAATACCTTGGGATGCCAGACGAACGGCACATAACTCACTACAGACCATATCAGGAGCGGCAGCAGGAATGAGAGCACGCCCAGTATCAACCGCCTGCGCGGGGATAATCCTGCCCTGATTGAAAACCATCGTGCCTTGCTCATACCTGCTCCCGATTCACTTCCACACTAAAAATTACTTGCCGCTTTCGAACGATGGATCGATGTAGCTATCGATATTCTGATGATCCTTGTAAACAGCGTTACTGACGTTGAAGTCATCGGCGATTTTGGACGAACCATACAGGGATTGATAACCGGTCGCTTTCACATAAACCTTCTTGCCTTCTGCCACGCTCAGCAACTTGGTACCTTTCAGCAAAGGCAGATAGGCCTGCGGCGATACGCCCACGCGCGCAGCCATGATTTTCACGGCATCCGGCTGGGTCTTGGGATCGTTAATGTAGCTCACCACACGATCCCACACCTTCACCACCTTTTGCCATTCGGCGCGGTGCGCAGCAAGATTGGCCGGATTGACAGTCAATACGTCGTAAATCAGGCCAGGCTCATTTGCAGAGGTGTACAGTGGGCGCGAACCTGGCAAGCCTTTCATGGCCTGCCCTGCAATCGGCTGCCATGCACCGACCGCGGCGACATCGCCGGAAGCCAGTACTTGCGGCATTTCGTTGGTCTTGGCATTGACCAGAGTCACATCGGATTCTTTCATCCCGGCTTTTTTCAAGCCGTCCAGCAACAGCAGGTGCTCAACCAGCCCGGTTTCCACCGCGACTTTTTTGCCCTTCAGATTTTTCAGGCTCTTGATGCCCGGTTTGCCGATAATCATGTCGTTGCCGTTGGAATAATCCGTCAACATGATCATGACGCTTTTGGCACCGCCTGCACCAGTCACCAGCGCATCGCCGTTGGTTACGGTAACCGCATCGATTTTGCCTGCTGCATAGGCATCCATTGAGGCCGAGTAATCGAACCACTCGAAATCAACCGCCACACCTGCTTCCTTGAACCATCCCTTGTCGATTGCCACTTGCCAGGCCACCCAGCCCGGCCAATCGCTATAGCCGATTTTTAATGGCGCGGCATGAGCGGTTTGCGCAGCCATCAACGCCAGCGGAATGACCGACATCGCAACCATGTGCTTCAATTTATTACCCACTGCTTTTGCAATCATCGCTTTTCTCCATTCACATTTAGTAATACTAAATTAATAAAAGGTAATACCAAAATCGTAAAAGCAACATACGTGCCAATTAACAAGTAATTGTTTTTATTTGATTTCATTAAAACAGAACAGAAGCAATCGCGCACTGCTCTAGCGCATGCGCGTTAACATAGTGCGTACACGAACGTGCCACACGAATCGGACAGTGCCGAAATTACGCATGCGGACAGCTGCTATTTGGTTATGAAGCTGGAAGTAGCTATGGCGATGCCACCGGCACTCGGCTGTCGGTTTACAACAACATCAGGCCACTAACGATATATCGGAAAATTGCTGCAGGAAGCACTTTTTGCCGGCCAGCAGCTGTTCAAATGCCGCGGCACACAACGGACGACTCAACCAGTAGCCCTGACCGTAATGGCACCCGAGACTGCGCAGTATTTCGAATTGCCCCGAAGTCTCTATACCCTCAGCCAGGCATTGCTTATCCATGGCCATTGCCAAGGCCATGATGGTTCGAACGATGGCCGCATCGTCCGGATCGCTTTGCACTCCGCTGACGAAAGACTGGTCGATTTTAATGGTATCTGCCGGTATGCGCTTGAGATAACTTAGCGAGGAATAGCCGGTGCCAAAATCGTCGATGGCAATACGTATGCCCAGCGCCTTCAATTTGTTCATCACCTGTATGCTGGCTTCAGGGTCGAGCATCGAAGCGCTTTCGGTGATTTCGAATTCCAGTTGAAACGGAGACAACCCGACTTCCGCCAGCGCTATGCTGATTTTCTGTAGCAAATCCTGATCCTGGAATTGGCGCGTAGACAAATTCACCGCCATATAAATATCATGTCCGGCGTCGGACCAGTTTTTACATTGCCGACATGCTGTTCTAAACACCCACTCCCCAAGCGGCAGTATCCAGCCGCTCTCCTCTGCGAACGCAATGAATTCGGCAGGATTGCGCATGCCTAATACCGGATCATTCCAGCGTACCAACGCTTCGGCGCCCACAATTTTGCCGGTAACCATGTCAACCAAAGGCTGATAATGCAATTCAAATTCGTTGCCCACCAATGCCCTCTGAAAATCGCGCTGCAATTGCAGGCGTTGACGGATGTGGGTTCCAAGTGCTTCCTGATAAAAAGCGTAACAGTTGCCGCCCTGGCGCTTGGCTTCATACATGGCGGTATCGGCATTTTGCAACAAGGTTCCGTTATCCTGTCCATTGTCCGGAAACATGCAAATACCGATGCTGGTAGTAACAATAATTTCCTGACTATGCCGGTCGAACGACGAACTAAAGACATCAATCACACGCTGGGCCAGTATGCTGGCTTTTTCCGCATTGCTGTTGGGTAACAGAATCAGAAATTCATCTCCGCCCAAGCGCGCCAGCATATCTTCGCTACGTAAAATAGCAGCTATGCGCCCGGCTATCTGCTCCAGCAAGCGATCTCCGCTGGCATGGCCCAATTTATCGTTTACATCCTTGAATTTGTCAATGTCGAGATACAACAAGGCAGAATGCGTTTTACTGCGTTGCGCACGGGCCAGTTCTCTAACCAGTGCCTCATCGGCTGCAATACGGTTGGGTAATCCTGTTAGCGGATCCTTGCGTGACTGCGCAAGCAACTCGCCGGTATGTTGCTGCTCCCTGAGCATCAAGCGGTAGGCTATGGCAACCAGCACAACGAGATATACGATAAAGCTAAGTAAAACTGGATAATTGCGCCCCCACCAGCGCGCCAGCAGCAGACTTTTCGGCACGGAAACGAATGCGGACATATCAGCATTCGGCAGATGCACATAGGCCCCCAGTCGGTTAACGCCGTCAACGCTGGATAATCCCTCAAAATTGCCGGCAATTTTACCCGGATCGGCACGAATAGCTTTAATCAGTGCGCCGGTCTGTGGTTTATGCAAATTTTTGCTGTCTGCCTGCACAGGCCAACGCAGCTGAATATAACCATCGTTATTCCGAATCAACCCTACTCGGCTGCCGTCAAGTAGCGGCAAATCAGACCATAACAATCCGGCGCTATCGACCGAAATGTCGCCCTGGATAACGAATAACGGCTGTCCATCCCGATCTTCAACAGTATGACGGAATGGGAAATACCACTGATTTAATCCCATGCCGAATTGATTGCGACCGATGTTATATGAATAGGTATTGTTCAAATCAAAATCGAAAGCCAGCATGTAATCCGGCGCGGTCTGAAAATCAGGCAGGTGCGTACCCGGTTGCGTTCTGGTATTCAGGACTACTTTACCGTCAGCGGTAATTAATTCTACCGCCACTATTTCCGGGTGATCTGCCTGAAAATTATTCAATGCCGGGCGGGCTGTTTCAGGCGTACGTATCACGTCCATATCCCTGAGCAATAGCCCCAGCAATTCCATACTGCTGCCTATGTTATCGAATACCGCCTGGCTGCTTTTAGCGGCAAAACCGGCTTGAATTGCCAGATTGGTCTGCATTTCCCGGTTTTCATCCTGCCAGCTCTTGAATCCGAAAATAGTGAGCATGAGAAAACCCATCACGATAAAACCGACTAATAATTTTCTTAGCAGTTTTGCGAAATGATCTTTGATACCCGGAGATTTAAAGGATGCGAGCATAATTTGCGATCTGCAGTTCCAACGATACCCAAATCAAGCACCGAATGATGAAGAATACTATGTGATCTGCATGACATTTCCATGACAACTTGACTTCGATACGATGCGCACATACCAATCAAAATATAAAATTAGAATTTGGAGATTATTTGCGCTATGCTAAAAAAGCCGTTGGCGCTGATTGGCAAACATGTCATTTTAAATCCGCTCGGAGGGATAGCATGAACTCGTTAAAGCAATTGGAAAAACATCTCAAACAAGGTCGTTTGGATTCCGCCAATCCGGTATTTGAACGTTTAATCAAGTCACTGTGTTTTAAAGAAAACTTCGACCTGTCCGAGCTATACGAACTGAACTACGACGACTTTGAACTGGCATTGAATATCCTGAAAGACTGGCGGCTGGACAGGTATACCAAAACCAAGGAGCGTCTCAAGGAGATGTACAACATAACAGCAAAATAAAACAGATTATTACCCCGTAAGCACTCCACAATCGGAACCCCCATCGTCGCAACGACGCTAACCGCCAATTCATCAAAACTAGATTTAATGCTCCGCGGTTCTCACTCAAATCGATTATGACAATCTGAATACAGGCCTCCAATCCAGCGCCTGAAGTTGAATCCAGCCCAGTATTTCGCCACAACAATCACAAATTAAATAAGCATTTCATTATGTTGTAACAAATAGCACATACCATCATTTCATTCCCTTGATAATTCCAGCAAAAGGCCAATGATGCTTGATATCCCGCTACCAAATCAATCCAGGGCCGGCTTGACCGAAATCGAAGCCGAATACATTGCCGGTAGCCTGCTGCAAATCATACCTTTTGTTTCACCACAGCAAACCAACGATGATGTTCTCAATCTGTTAAGTCAGAGACCTGATTTGATTGCAATTCCAGTGGTTGAGGGCGGTATGCCTATCGGTTTGATTAACCGCAGTATTTTTATGGACGGCATGGCCAAACCGTTCCGCCGTGAACTATTTGCACGCAAAAGCTGTATTGCTTTCATGGACAAGGATCCGCTTATTGTCGACCGTAGCATGAGCATACAAACGCTCAGTTTTAAAGTAGTCCACTCCGGTGGCAAAACCCTGAATGATGGCTTTATCATTACCGATGAAACAGGCAATTATCTGGGGCTGGGAACTGGTGAAGATTTGGTCAAGGTAGTCTCTTATCTGCAAGCAGAAAAGAACAGACTGGTTATGGAAAGTATCAACTACGCCAGCATTATTCAAAAATCTTTCCTGCGCACCTCCAGAGAAGACATGAATACGGCGTTACAGGATTATTTCATGCACTGGGAACCGCGCGACAAAGTAGGCGGGGATTATTATTTCTGCAAAAAATTCGACGACGGCTTTTTTCTGGCCCTCATCGATTGTACCGGACATGGCGTTCCCGGTGCATTCATGACGCTAATAATGGCGGCGTTCCTCGATCATATTTTGCTGGAAGACAACCGGTACGATCCTGCGAGCACATTGTCTATTATGAATCAAAAGGTTAAAACTGCGCTCTGTCAAAGAACGGAATCCAACGTCATCCCGATCAACAGTGCCAAATACGCTATAGCCAATAGCGAGCAATCGGATGACGGCATGGATACTGCTTTTTGTTGGGTTAATACCCAGGATCGCACATTGACTTATGCCGGCGCCAAAATACCTTTGATGTATTTGACCGAAGAGTCAGGCGAAGTGAGTTTCCTGAATCCCGATCGCAAAGGAGTAGGCTATGTTAATACGCCGATGGAATATGTCTGGACCAATAAGCAAATTGAGCTTAAGGAAGGTACATGCATCTATCTCACCACAGACGGCATTATCGATCAGATAGGCGGCGCCAAAAATATTGCTTTCGGCAAGAAACGTTTATCGACGCTAATCTGTGAAAACTATCACAAGCCCATGCCTGAACAGCAAAATATCATCATGCAAACCTTTTACGAATATCAAGGTAAGCAGCGGCGGCGAGACGACATCACCGTCATGGGATTCAGAATTTAACAACACAACTGGAAAATAACATGCATATTGATGTATTCAGTGCATTTCGCGAAACTGCCGATCGCAATGGCATACTTTTTTACTATAGCGGCAGCCTTTCCCAGAACGTCATTGGCGCGATGGGCGATGCATTAAAACAGCGGCTGGAAAGCCAGGATGCAAAAGGGACGACCTCCCGTAAACTGTTTTCCAGCTTTATAGAAATGGTGCAAAACGCGATACATTACTCACCCGACGACCCCGATTCAAAAGGCGACAAAGTCGGATCGATTGCCGTAGGCAAACATGAAGAAAAGTATTTCATCATGTGCGGTAATCTGGTGCAAAAACAACATGTGGCCCGAATACGCGAAAAACTCGAACCGCTCAAGAGCATGAGCCTGGATGAGATCAAACAAGCTTATCGCGCCCAGCTCAAAACCGATAACACAAAAGACGATGCCGTCAGCAAAGGGGCAGGTTTAGGATTTTTGACCCTGGCCAGAGATTCTACCGAGCCCATCGAATACGCTTTGCTTGATGCACCTGGTCATGAGAATGAACTATCCTGCTTTTATCTCAAAGCCATTATTTAGGAAATATCATGGACAACATTTATATTACGCGCACATCAGAATCGCCTGAAGTCGACTTTAACTTCTCAAATCACGTACTTAACATGACAGGCGAGTCCTATCCTGAAAATGCCAGCGATTTTTTCCGTCCGATACTGATCGGTCTGGAAGCCTATCTGGCCGCGACTTCTGCATGTGAAATCGTATTCAACTTTCAGCTGACCTACTTTAATAGCTCCAGTACCAAAATGCTTTATAACCTTTTCGAGTTATTAAACGAATCCGCCAGTACCAACGATAATCGCATTATCCTGAATTGGCACCATGATGAAGAGGACGATACGATACTCGAGTTCGGCCTCGATATTCATGAAGACTTCCAATGGCTGGACTTCAGACCCATTATTCTGGATAACGCGGAAGAAGCATAACCTGTTCCGACCATGACCAAATTCGATCTGTTTTCTGCAGAAACTGCCATAGTCCAGGATATTTCCTCTGCACTACATAATGAGCAGCTTGGGGTAGATCATGCCCGGCAATTACTGGCAAAACTGCTTACCCAGTATGAAAAACTGTTGCGCGAAACTCAACAATTGATCAAATTGAGTGACCGCAAGGCGCGCGAACTGCATCATCTTAACCAAAAACTCAAACAACTTTCCAAGGATTTTGAATTCCAATCCCAGCACGACGCGCTCACTGGCCTGTATAACAAGGGTGAAATCACCAAAATCATTCAAGAACAGCTAACGCTCAACGATTTTAGCCTGATACTGTTTGATATCGACTTCTTTAAAAGAATCAATGACAACTATGGACACATAGTTGGCGATCAGGTGCTGAAACTGATCGCTAATCTGGTTGAACAAAACACCAAACATAAAGACTATATCGGCCGATTCGGCGGCGAGGAATTTATTTTGATATTGAATGATACGTCGCTGGAGCAAAGCATAGAAACAGCTGAGAAATTACGTAAACTGATAGAAAATTCCATACTGGATGCCGACGGTATCCAGGTGAAAATAACAGTAAGTATGGGTTTAACCTTGTGTAAACAACACGAGATATTTGAAGACGTATATGTACGTGTAGATCAGTTGTTATACGCGGCCAAGCGCGGCGGGAGAAACCGGATAGAAGCATCCTTCGTCAATTAACGGTGGGGTTGCTCTCATAGAGCACCGTATATAGCGTCATACATCGCTACGCACGGGACAATTTTACCTCACCGTCATTTGCAACCGCCGATACGACGACTTTCTATCCAGCCGTACAGGTAAGTCCCTACCATTACCCCCAGCAACGAAGGAATCACAATAAGTTTTCCTTCCCCCAGCATGGCAGGTGCAGAGCCAGGACATGAACCTGTGATGCCCCAGCCGGCGCCGAACATTAATGCACCGATAACCCAGCCGCGCTGCAGGCCTTTCTTTTCAAATGAAATAGGCTCGCCCGTCATCACCGACCTGGCATGCACGCGCTTCATCAGCCAAATACCGACCGTGCCCACAACCACAGCAGTAAATATCACTCTGGCCAATTGAGGATTTTCGAGCAGGAAAAGCTGCGCATAAAAATCAAAAGTGGTTGCCCCGGCCAAACTCAACAGCAAGCCGAAAACGGTTCCTAATACCAAAAAAACAATATTGTTCATAGCGACACCACCCGCACCGTCAGTTGAACCGCAAACAAGCCGCCTACAAAAAACAGCATACCGGATAACAAACTGGACAAATTCAGCATGGGAATCCCGGCTATCACATGACCGCTAGTACAACCGCCTGCGAAACGTGCACCTAATCCCATGATTAGGCCGCCGCCAAAAAGAATCAGCATCCTTAACCAAACATTATTAGGCAATAAAGCGTCATAAGCCTGGCCCATGTCAAAATGGAGATGCCATTCACCGGGATGTGCGATGACTGTAGACAAAAACCCGCCTAAAGTGATGCCAAGGATGAACCAGACCCGCCAGATATTCCCCGTGTATTCCTTTTGCTGAAAAAACGGTAGCTTCGATACATATGCCCACAAATTACAGTATCCTCTGGATACTCCCATCTGCTTACCGGTAATCCAGTAAAACGCCACCATCAACAGCCCTATGCCCGCCCCTGCCAGCCATCCTGGCCAAATAATAATGTCGTACATATTTATCCCCAAAATTCTATTCTTAATATGTCAAAAACCTGTGACCAGTTTTCATTATTCACCCTGAACATACTTAATACTGCGGGAAATAAACCCCTTTAAGCGGTTGAATTTCCTTACTTTCGCTAATTGGCTTAGGCAATGGAGCCAATAAATGAACCCGATTCAACTCAGGATTGACGGTATGGTCCGGCAACATCTGCAGGTAATATGCAACGATGTCCGTACCATCCAGAATACCGCCATCCTTGTCTTTCAGTACGTTGATTTCCCATGCCTTGTGACGATTTATCATATTGGGGTTATCCACATACCAATAACCGCCAACGGTGTATAACTTCTCCATATCAATCGGATCACCATCAACCCTGATATTGGAAACCCTATTCCCATACTCCTTATAGGGATCAAGGTCATACGTCAGCCCTGAAAACGCAATTTGCCAGCCGCCGCCCCACCAGCCTACGTAGGGAGATAGCGACGAATCGGCCCCACGCTCCAGCATCCAGCGAATATCGTCACCGGCTATCTTTCCACAAGCAATTTGCGGACCAATTGGAATATAGTGGTAAATGTCCTCAAGCTTGATCGGTCCGGGAGCAACATGAGTGCCATAGCGGAATCCACGCACCATTCCCAAATCGGAATGGCATGCCATTCTGAAAGCGTCGGCAAGAAAATCATGCGAAGAACCTTCGATTACAGCATTCATGTCTTTGGCGCCGGCAAAATTTGCGCGATGCAACGGAATTTTGGTAAAACCGATCACCGTGTCAATAGGCGTACGCAATATCGATGCATTGATCGGATTGACGTGAGGCACAAATCCGGCCTTGATGAAAGGTAAGCGGACCTCCGCAACCTTGGCTGCGATGACCGGATCAGGCTGATTATTTTTCGTCGTTATGCGATGCTGTACCCAGCTATGACCAACCATCTTGCCATTTTTGACATGAGCGGTCAGCTCCCCGACTATGGTGCCGTCCTGACCTTCTTCTACCAGTATCGTACCGCTCTTTGCAATCAGTTCCTTGCGCGATTCCTCGTGCATATCGGAGGACAGGATAATATCGATCCCCGGTATCGTTTCGGCTATTTCCAGATTGGCGCCCAAACCACGTTCGGAAATCAGCACAATCAAATCAACTTTATGTTTCTTGCGTAATAACGGAATGGCTGCTGCGACTTCGAACTCGCCCGGCGTCATGGTAAAACCTTCCATAACGCGTGTGCTTACTGCCTGCGGCCCACGATCTGCGGTCAAACCGATAATCCCGACTCTGACACCATTCACATCTTTGATCATGTAAGGCTTCAGTACACGCTGCCCTGCCTGCTTGGGATAAATGGTTTCAGGAAATTCGTATAACGTCGAGTAGTACAAATTCGCCGATAAAGCATGCCAGTTTGCCAATGGTTTATCGCCTGCAAACAGCTCGCGGAAGCGTTCCGTTCCGTACAAGTAATCCCAGTTCCCCGGATTAAAGGCATCGATCTTGAACAGATTAAGCACCTGCGTCATCGCCTCGCCTCGGGTATAGAGTGCTTCAGCTGAACCCTGAACGGTATCGCCACCATTTATCAGCAGTGCATTAGGATGAGCCTTGCGGATTTTTTTAACTTCGTCGTATACATATGCCAACCCCCCCATCATTTGACCGTAGTCGGGGTCGCCTTCACGCATATTCGGACGCGGAACCAAATGTCCGTGCAGATCGCCCATGTGAATAAACGTCACATCTCCGTTACCTGCTGCAACTGCAGTCAACGGCGCACAAATCACAGCCCAGCTAACTGATAATATAATTGCACGTATCATTTTAAACATTGTTTTTTCCCAACACGTTTGATTCCTATCAAACGTGCTCATAACTTCCATAACAAACTTGACCAGTTCTACCAATGGCTGCTTAAGGACGAATATAAGTCCAGCCCAACTGTTCCTTTTCCATGATTTCAACTACACCGGATGGAACATAGCTGATTTCGCGCAACATATCAGATGGGCGCAATTTGGCTTTACGCATCGAGTAATCGCATGCCATGATACGAATGCCGTTATATTTTTCCTGTTTTACAATGTCCGGTATCGGTCTGGGAGCATAATATTTCAGGGTTTGCACGCCAGGACCGTATACGACAATTTCTATTTCAACATTAGGCGCACCGTATTGATCCTGAACGAACTTTGCTGCATTCAAGGCTTCCATCAAACGTTCGTTGCTATCTTCGCTCACTTGTATCAACAATCTATGTTTGACCTGTTCAGCAGCAACTGCATTCAAGCTTGCCAACGATAAAACCATAGCCAGTAACCAGAATTTAATTTTCACGTTTTTATCCCTACATCAAAATAATCAAACCAATTTATTCCGCGCGATCGGCGAAATAAGTCCCGTAATCGCCATACTCTTCTTGGCGCGTCCGCTACAAAATATGTTGTCACTACCTATCGCCGCTTCCAGTATCTTGGTGACTTGAGGATCAACCAAGGCACTCGGCCGTACCCAGAGCGATAACCGATATCCGTTCTGTTGGCGACGGCGCGCCTCCTGCACAATCAATTCCGCAGAAGCGACGTCTATCCCGGTGGCATATTCGGCGACAACAACCAGATTGGCTTTGCGATGATCGTCCTTGGCCACATTGATAAATGCACGCTCGATGTTATGCCCGGATCCGAAGAACAAGCTGCCGGAAATTGCGATTGCAGTCGTATTGTCCAGCGTCATCCCGTCCGATAAGTAGTAGGATTTCTCCTGTTCGAACAGCAATTCCAGTGACGGTTTCGACACACCGCGCAAATACCCCGCGATCGAGAGGAAGATGCCTAAATACACGCCGCTATCCAGACCGCTGCCCAAAGTTACCACCAACACCAGAATAAACACTATTCGACCGCCGTCCTTGATCGCCAAAAGATGACGAATATCCTTGATCTTGACCAGAGCAGCGCCCACCAAGAACAACACGCCGGCCATCACTGGCACAGGCAGATAGGCAATTACCGGCGCTGCAACGAACACCAGACCTGCCAGAGCGAATGCAGATACCAAACCGACCAATGGCGTACGGGCTCCGGCTTCAAGGTTGGCTGCACTACGGTTGAACGAACCGCAACTGGTGAAGCATGACAAAAAACTGCCTACCACGTTCGACAATCCCTGCCCTACCACTTCCTGATTAATATCCATGCCCTGCTGTCCCGATTTTGCCGCCATTGAGCGCGCTATCACGGACGACTGCATCAATCCCAGCACGGCCATACCGATAGCTGCCGGGAAAGCGAAGTTGGAGAATGGTCCGAAATTTTCCGGCGTAAAATCCGGGTGGGAAAAAGGCATGGCAGAAAAACTCATGTAGCCAAGCATGTCTATGTGCGCTGTCGCGCTTCCCACCACCAATCCAATTATCCAGGCTGCAAGCATGCCTATCGCCACGGCCATAATGTAATGCGGCCATTTTGGACGGAACCGTCTGATCAGCAAACCTGACGCCACCGTAATAACACCGACCAGCACTGCATATTTGTTGGCACGCGGGATAGCCAGAATTATCTGGTATACCACCTCATCCAGCGTCTCATTGAGATTCATGATGACGCCCATGAAGTTGCCGACTTGCTGAACCACAATAATAATGCCAACAGCCGTTACTATCGCCACCATCACCGTGTGGGAGAAATAGTTAAAGACCACCCCCAGACGCAGCAAGCCGAATGCCAGCTGCAACACTCCTGACATAAACGTCAGCGTAATGGCGTATTGCACATAATCGGGCGTGCCGATATTGGCAAACGGCGCAATCGTCATTGCAGTCAACACAGCCAACGCTGTATTCGGACCGGACAGCGAGTGCCAGGATGATCCGTACAGTGCAGTAATCAGTACAGGAAAAACTGCCGTATACAAGCCGTACTGTGGAGGCAGCCCCGCAAGCGTAGCCAGTGCAATCGCTTGCGGCAATATCAGAACGCCAGCGGTAATGCCGGCAATAATATCATTGCGTACCGTCGCCTTGGTCAGCAACGGCGTCCACAACAGAAACGGAAACAATGCATTGCGTAGTTTTACTGAATTACGGATGCGATTTATCATGCTCAACCCTCCGTAACCGGCATAAACAGACTCATAAATATTCCTTTGCGCGGATCCCAGGGTCGATCTTGAAGGAAGATATGCACACACACTTCTAGCGACTCGTCATCGTTAAGCGTATAGGGTTTTCCTAACGGCATATTGGCCTTCACAAAACTTGCGCATGTTTTAACCTTTTGCATACCGGCACCCTTGTTATAACTATCCGGACCGGCCAAAGGCGGGAACATATAACCGTCGCGATCGGTAAATTTCTTGCCCATCAAATCGGCTCCATGGCAACTGGCGCAATAATTCTTGTAAAGATCTGCGCCATGAAACGGTGAAGGATCATCCGATTTGTCGATACGTGCGAAACCGCGTCCCGCCATAATAGTCCCCATGGGAATACCGGTAGAAAGCCACTGTGCGTATACCGTCAATGCTTGTATTTCGCGAGAATCCAGCGTCGGCGCCATACCGTTCAGACTGAAGCGGAAACATGACTGCATGCGCTCCTGAAATGTGATGACCTGACGACTCTTTTCGGTATACATCGGATACATTGGATATGCAGCCCACAGCGGTGCCGCATGCGGTTTGCGCCCTTCCTGCAAATGACAGCTGCTGCAGTTCAGGCCGTTACCTACATAGCGCTTGGCATACTGCTGAGTATTAACGAAAAGATTACGCCCATAGCGAACTTCCTGAGCATATTTACTATCGGGCAAATCTGCCAATCGCGGCGGAACAAAGTATTCACCGGGCTTGACGACTGGCACCACTGTCAATTCATTTGGCAACGTCAGTTTGGGTTGCTGCGAACTCACGCGCGGCTGTATGCTGTCCAAAGTAGGTAAATCGTCAATGCCATCGGCATCCGTATCAGTATCTGCAATTACCCATGTTCCAAAAGCGATACCAAATACCGCTCCGGCAGCAAGAAGATATTTATGCGTGCGGGATAAACTCATGTCCACACTCCCTCTCAATTACCGCCGGTAGGCGGTGCGAAAATATTAAAAAACCAGCCAAAACGCGGATCCCAGGGACGATCTTGCAGCCATATATAGGTGCAAATATCCCAGGCTTCCATATCGGTCAACGTCCAGCCTTTACCCAAAGGCATATTTGCTTTGGAAAATTGCGCGCAATCTTTAACAGAGCTCATCCCGGCACCGTGGTTAAATGAATCCCCACCCCATAAAGGTGGGAACATGTAACCGTCGCGATTGGTGAATTTTTGGCCTTTCCCGTCCAGACCGTGGCAGGTTGCGCATTCTTCCTTATATAATTTTTCGCCATTGACCGGCGTGGGATCTCGTGGTTTTGCCAATCGTGCAAAACCGCGGCCTGGCAACTCCTTGTTAATCGGCGCACCCAGTGATAACCAATGCGCGTAAGCAGTCAAAGCTTTGATTTCCGGAGAATCCAGTGTAGGTGCTATGCCGTTCATACTAAATCTAAAGCAATCCTGCACCCGGCCTTCAAAAGTTTGAACATCACGAGATTTGTTACGAAACATCGGATACATCGGATATGCTGCCCACATGGGCGAGGCATAAGGCTTGCGCCCTTCTTGCAAGTGACAATTGCTGCAATTCAATCCATTTCCGACATAACGTTTGGCGTAATGCTGAGTATCGATAAAAATATTTCGCCCCAGTTTCACCATGTCGCCATATTTGCTGGTCGGAATATCACCCACTGCCGGGGGCACGAAATACTCGCCTGGATTAATGGCCGGCACTTGACGTATCGCCTTTTCGTGCGTTAAGCCTACAGGTATATTGGCATAAGCATCGTATGTAGTAGGCCGTACCACAGTGATCGGCAACTCGGTATCTGCATAGGAAGCCGTTGCTTGCCCGAACAATAGAAAAACAATATAAATCAATCGTTTCATTGAGTTATTTCCCTTTGACCGTCAATGAACGATTTGCATAGTAAGCCGCCACATTTAGTTTATCCGCATCGGTCAATTGATCTGCAACAGCGCGCATTAAACTCAGGTTATCGTTATCGCGATCTCCGGTTTGCCATTTGTTAATCTGACTCACGATATACGCTGCAGGCTGACCCGCCAAAGGAGGGAAACCTGCGCCGAAACCTTCGCCATCAGGGGCATGACAAGAAACACAAGCCGGCAAACCGTATTCAGGTTTGCCGCGCAATGCCAAATCCTGACCGCGCTCCAGCACTTCGTAATCGGCAGCAACCGGTTTAGCTTGGAAAGACAGACTGCCATAATATGCGGCAAGGTTATGAATATCCGTTGTACTCAACTGCTTAGCAATCGGACTCATCACAGCGTCATGGCGCACACTTGGACTAAATACGGTCAAATCGGAATAAATACGCGGTGTTTTACTGTAGTCCTTTGAAACCTTTTCAATCAGTACACCTGGAGGAGGCAGTTCGCGAGCCAAATCCTGTAATTGCTTATCGATATAAGCCGTGTTCAATCCAGCCAAACGGGGATAACCCGCAGCATCCAGCCCTTCACCATTGGCCCCGTGACAGGCTACACAGGCCGGTATGCTGCCACGTCCTTTTTCAGCAAGCATCTTGCCAGCTGCAATCGCTGCATCATGACTCTCATCCGATTTCTTGCCGCATCCAGTCAATGTCAGTACTGATACTCCCAAAATAACCAGACCTAACATTTTTATCAGTTGCTTTTCCGTCTCATGTTTTTGAATTTTCATAAATAACCACGCCTAGATTGAACTTAATTTCGATTAAATTTACTAATAACCAAGGGATATAGTCTAATTAAACATCTTGACCCACAACTAACATACCCATCCACTAATCCACGACAATATGCTCGCATGCAGCAACGAGGGCTTATTCCCCACCGTTACCTACCCCTTGCAAAGGCTGCACATACTCGTTTCGCGGCCACATTTTAGTATGATGCACATCCTCAACATCATGGCGCGTCTGCGTATCAAGCAAGCCGTTATGCAAGCCATACACAAATAGATCTACCGCAGTCCATTGCTTGCCTGTTACTGGATTGATCAACGCATCCACAGACTCAAACCCGTCATAACTGCACAAGGTTGTAT
The DNA here is from genome assembly GCA_031291235.1 of Sulfuriferula sp. Taxonomy (GTDB): domain Bacteria; phylum Pseudomonadota; class Gammaproteobacteria; order Burkholderiales; family Sulfuriferulaceae; genus Sulfuriferula. The sequence goes on along the minus strand of JARLJL010000022.1, from coordinate 63,140 downwards.
CGGACTTGCTGTCAAACGGCCTGGAGCATCCGGTTACCGTCACCATTTCATCCGGTGACAACGGACGGGCTTCGTCTTTTAATTGCAAATCAATAATCCTGCTGCCATTAGGATGTGCCAAATCCAGTTTTACTTTCAGACCTGACCAGCCATCTGCCCAACCGCCTGACTGTAAAGACATATCCGTAGAAAACACACTGGTCAGATTCATCTCCATGGCCTGACGCAATTTATCGCCGCGTATTGAGCCGGTTGCAACCAGATACGGCACAGGGAAGTAACGGTAAACGTCTTCCAGTGTAATTGCCCCATTTGCAATCGTATTGTCCTCAAACAACTCTCCGGACGCGGCAATAGGGCTATCGAAGCGAAATCCCGGCGTTATAGCAACTTGCGTTTTCCCAAGCTTGCGCATCATGTCCGCCATCACATCGTTAAATGTACTTTCCAGCGCATTCCGCCTATCCAGCGGCACGCCGGTATAACCGACGACAGTATCAATGGACTGCGTTAATCGTATATCGGCAGCCATACTAGGCAGCTTTACATTAACGTGATCGCCCAAAAATGGTGCACGGGCAATAGCCACCAGGGATTTCATAGTGGCATCTTCGGGAATTTTCGTATCCACATCATACAAAAACCAGTCCCGTCGAATGACATGACCGTTCTGAACAGTGACGTTCATACGCCCCAAATATCCGCCACCGCCGCCTGATTCGACAACCAGTGCACCGCTGCTCGATTCCAGCGGCTTCCGCACAACTTCGTGTGTATGCGCGGAGAAAAACACATCCACCAAATGAGGAGCAATATGATTCGCCAAAGCATAATCCTTGTGTATCCCAAGCTCACTCATGACAACCACAACTTGCGCACCATTCTGACGCAATTCTGCTGCATGCTTCTCGATCAACTCGCTATAACGCTGCACATCGAAATCGAGGAAATTCAAACCGAACGCCAGCATAGGATGCATACGCGGCACAATATCGGAAGTAATACCGATGAAACCGATTTTCACCCCTCCAACCATCATGGTCATGGTAGGCGGCATTAAATAATCACCTCGCCGGAAAAACGGCAGGGAAATTTTAAGATTTGCAGCCAGATTCGGATAATTTGGGCGCTTGATCTTGCTATCAGTAAACAGCCCCATGGACTTCAGATCGCCGTAACGCGAGCGAGTAACGATGGGACCGTAAGCATAATCCCAGTTACCTACCACACCCACGTCTATCCCCAGCGCATTTACAGGATCAATGATAGCGTTCCCATTAGTAAAAAGCGCTTCTACACCGCCGTGAAAAGCATCGCCAACATTCATCAAGACACTATCAGGATACTGCGCTCGCAATCGTTTAATGAGCGTTGCCAATCGCGGCATTCCGCCGCGTTGTTCCAGTTTTTCCGTCTCACCATACCGCACCAGATCCGAATGCGTCGTCAAATGCGCGTGCAAATCGTTCAAATGGATAAAAGTTACGGTTTTTGTCGCGGCAACCGGTGCAGAATCAAGCTCCTTGGCGTTCGACGCTTGCACCAGCATGGACATGCTGGTGACCAAAACCGCCAAACCCAGCCAACCCCGCCGCTTCAACATTCCCGCCCCGGTTCGTAACATCGTTTAGTGCGTATCCTGCAATGAGTTCGGTTCAAACTCAGCAGGAGTCAAGCCTGCACCAAACACGAAGTTACTCGAAACCATAACCGTGCTCTTGCCCGTGATGTGGTTCACCATTTTACCGGTCTCTGCGCGCCAGAATTTGCCTTTGTAAAGCTTGAAACCGCTTTGCGACAGGGTCTTTAACAACTCGTTCTTACGGTCATAATAATCAATTTTCACCGTGCGCAATTCTTTGGTATCTATCCATGTAACCTGACGAACATAGCCGGAATCAGCATACTTAGGCGTACGCTCTACTACATAGCATTGCCATTCGCCACAGGCCTCATCGCGCAACCAGTTATATGAAAATTTTTCGACAACAGGCGAGCTCAAATCCTCGTAGGCAAACTCACTACCCATGAACGGACCGGATTTATTGTTGGAATTAAGACGCTTTACCCGTTTTACGGCTGGCAAAAACAACCATTGATCATCCGGCTGCAAGCCATGGCTATAAGTCAGCATGGCCGTGCCTTTGACATCGGCCGGCTTATCGAACACCAGCTTGCTTTTATCACCTTCTCCTGCTGCAGTCACTTCCAGCGTTAACGAATGCAGATAATCTACAGTTTCCTGGCCTTGCGCGTTGCGTAAGGTCATTACGATGTCATTGGTGTAATCCTTAAAACCGCTATTTTTTGTGTCCTGCTGCTTCGCAATGTCCAGACCTTTTTCCTGCGTAGTTTGAGCAACAGCGCTCAGCGGCACAATCAGCGCCAATATTGCCAAAATCTTGTACATACACACCCCTTAAATTAATTAATTTCTCACTACGCCTGCATGCCTCGGGGCCGATAATTTGCCCCGTATAACCGACACGCAAGCGCCGATTCCGTCGAATTCAAAACATTAATGTCAAAAATACGACGGTTTTAAGCCAACTTAAAAATACCGAATCAGCGATCCCTGGAGGTAACTATCCTCCCTGTAAGCATTCAATGGGTTGCCGCTATCAACCGAGTTGAACCATTGCCCTTCAAGTCGCGCCGACCAGTTATCAGTCAAACGACGGCTGAATTGCAGACGCGTACTGCGCGTACTATCGTTGGTATCCACCAGCACACCCAGTTTAATCTGAGTGGATTTGTCATCGTTAAGATTCAAAAGTCCGCCAACAAAAACATCGCTTTGATACACAGCCTGCCCTTGGCCGCGACTATCATAGTTATATTCCAGGAACGTACTTACATCGTAAGGCGTATGAAACACGCCATTAAACGCATACTCAACCCCGGTCACACCAGCCCAGTAGTGATCGTAATTGGTGTCGCGATGCAACGCTTCCAATTTATAAATCCAGCTGCCCCGCACCGCTGTCATATCCACGCTGGTTTGCGACATCTGGTCATAACTCAAGTACAAACCTGCCGGGTTTGCAGTTGTAATATACTGATTTGCAGTCGCAACACGCGGATCGCGGTCAGTACCTACAAATTGCGAAATGCCGACGTCTACATCGCTAAAGGATTTAGACCAACGCAAGGCATAATCCACATGGCTTTGTGCATCGCTCGACTGAAATGCCACAGGCAAGGTCGCCAATGACACCAGCGGACGCAAACGCCCATCCACACCGGCATAGGTACGTTCGCGGAACCATGGCAATACGAACATATCCAGCGTCCCCCAGTTTCTGCTAATGGTTGCCCGTACCATGGGCTGCCCCAATTTGCTTTCCCGGTTAATGTTTTCAACGTCATCTGTCTGGTTAATCACATCGACCAGATGCTGTGATTCAGCCGCCCCCCAAAACACCTTGTCGATACCGATACGCAATTCCCACGGCTTGTCAGCTGTACCGTGTTTTGATACCCAAACCATTTCCCGAATATCCGCATGGGTACGCTTGTCATCCATATTGTCCCAACGAAAGAAGGGTTTAAACGAAAACGAATTCGTTTTACCTGCCCATTCGTTAAAATAACTCGGCTGCACCACTACCGAAGGCTCATTATTGCCCTGACCACTTACGGCAGTAGCTTGCGATGCTGATACAGCCAGCACTGCTTGCGGAATAGTCACAACGTTGTATGGCGACAAACCCTGACTTAGCAAAAACTGATAAAAACTGGCAGCTATCTGGGCTGGCGTACTACCAGTAGTTGGTATCGTTGCAGCCGGTTTACGGAAATACCTGTAATCCAGATCAACCTCTGTCGACCACTCCCCAGCTTGAGCCGCTGCTGTATTCAATATGGCACAAAGTAAAACGCCAATTTTCAATTTCAGATTCTTATTAGTGTTTATAGACATTATCAACCACCCTTTACTGGACAAAATTTATTGTATCCAATACAGAGCAAAAAACATGCCAGAAATCTAGAAATATCTGACTAGCGTCGATTGTATGAAACTATCCTCTTTAAATATGTATAACGGGTTACCGCTATCGATACGATGGTAACCTTGCCCCAAAAACTTAATGCTCCACTTATCGTTAAGCCGTCGATTCATCTCAACACGCGTAGTACGCGAAGCATCATTCAAATCCGTCATGATCCCGATTTTCATTTCTGTCGAGTTTTCATCATTCATGGCCAACCTGAAGCCGACAAACAAATCATCCTGCAACACGCCGGCTGTACCCTGTCCGCGGCTGTCAAAGTTATACTCAAGGAAAGTACCCAAATCCATAGGAGTATCATAAATGCCACTAAACGTATATTCAGCACCGGTTACAAAAGCATAATACCGCTCGAAATTGGAGTGACGATCTATCGCTTCCAGCTTCAATATCCAGTCGCCCAGCAAATAGTCCATATCCAGACCGATCTGACTGATCAAATCGTAATTAACTTGCAGGCCCAATGGATTTTCGGCGGTAATCAGCGAATTCAGTTGCGATATGCGCGGATCGCGACTGGTGCCTCTGAAGTACGACAACCCCAGATCCAACTTGCCGAACCCTTTATTCCAGCGCACCGCATAATCGACATGATCCCGCCCGAGACCGGACTCAAAAGCGACGGGCGCCCTGTCCAGAGATGTCGGTCCGCGTAGCCGCCCTTCCGGACCGGCGAATGTCCGATCCCTGAAATAAGGCAGTACGAACATGTCCAACGTGCCCCAATCGCGACTGACTGTCGCCCGCACCATGGGTTGCCCCATTTTCTGTTCCATTTTGGGATCTTCAACAACATCGGTCTGATTGACGATATCAACCAGGTGATGCGATTCGGCCACCCCCCAGAAAACCTTGTCTACCCCGACGCGCAGATCCCACGGCTGTTCTGATCCGCCACGGCTGGAATGCCACACCATTTCCCTGATATCAAAATGCGTACGGTAATCGTCCCTGTCATCCCAACGATAAAACGGCTTGAATGAGAAAGAGTTTTTCTGACCATCCCATTCGCTAAAATAGGCCGGTAAAATGACGACAGACGGCTGATCCTGACTCGCCAATCCTGTTGATGCTATACGTTCCTGTTGTATAGTTGTTGTCGCATTTGCGAGATCTTGAACGGTCTGAGATTTATTCAAATAATGACGCATTTCAAAATCGACCTCGGCAGACCATTCCCCAGCTTGGGCGGTTGAACCGATAGACGACAAAATGAACATTCCCACCTTAAAGATTTTATTATTCATATCCCTGAGCTGCTTTAATATATTCGCACCCAAACAGTAGGCACTTTAATTGACAGACATTATCTTACAAATTTTTTAATATAATTCTATACTGATATTCGGTATAAAATCCAGACTTATCAAATTCGAACCTTATAAAACACCGTATGCCAACTCTGGACAAGCTCAATTTCTCCAATCGTTACACCAGTTTACCTGCATTTTTTTACAGACCAGTTACACCCTCGCCCATACCTGACGCATATTTATTGCATTTCAATCATAGCGCTGCAAAATTAGCCGACATCGCACTCGATCCAGAGTCTTGCAACATCACAGACTTGCTCTGTGGCAACGCCTTGCCAACAGGCGCTGAAGCAATTGCCACACTCTATGCGGGTCACCAATTCGGACAATATGTGCCGCAACTAGGCGATGGGCGCGCAATATTGCTGGGAGGTATTGAACATGAAGGCAACTACTGGGAACTGCAGTTAAAAGGCGCCGGTACCACACCCTATTCGCGCAATGGCGACGGACGCGCCGTATTAAGGTCCAGCATACGAGAATATTTATGTTCAGAAGCCATGCACGGCTTGGGCATACCCACAACCCGCGCGCTATCATTGATCGGGAGTTCGCTGCCGGTATATCGGGAATCAGTAGAAACGGCGGCAATTGTCATGCGCATGAGCCCGAGTTTTATACGATTCGGATCATTTGAAATATTTTTCCATCGCAATCAGCCCGAAGCAATACGGACGCTGGCCGATTACACGATTCAACACCATTATGCGGAACTGCGCGACACTGCTGACAAATACCCGCGTTTCCTGCAAGCCGTAGTCGCATCGACGGCCAAGCTCATGGCGCAATGGCAAAGCGTCGGTTTTGCACACGGCGTCATGAACACCGACAATATGTCCATCCTGGGTCTGACGCTGGATTATGGTCCTTTCGGCTTCCTCGATCATTACGACCCACATTTCATTTGCAATCACTCCGATCATGCGGGGCGCTACGCATTCGATCAGCAACCCGATGTAGCGGCATGGAACCTGACCCGATTGGCGCAGGCACTCAGTCCGCTCATGAGCACAGAGGATGCCAAAGCCGCGCTGGGTATATACCCGGCGGTTTTTGCCAGTACCTATATCGACATCATGTGTGCCAAACTCGGGTTATCCGCCGACAAAAGCCGCATACCGCTCATCATGCAGCTACTCGACATCCTGCATAAAAATCGTGTCGATTACACGATATTCATGCGCAAACTGAGTGACTTCGACAGCGCGTCCGATGCAATCAACGCACCGCTACGCGACTTGTTTACGGACAGGAGCGCTTTCGATACATGGGCAATCACCTATCGCAATCTGCTCAACGCCAGTAAAAGTAACGATAACGAACGTGCGCTCACCATGCGCCGCGTCAATCCGAAATATATACTGCGAAATTATCTTGCGGAAAACGCCATCATTGCCGCCCGTGATCACAACGATACAAGCGAAATCGAACGCCTAATGCAGGTATTGCAACAGCCCTATGACGAGCATCCAGGCATGGAAACCTATGCTGCCCCGCCTCCAGACTGGGCGCAGCATATCAGTGTCAGTTGCTCATCATGACTGCGCAATCACATATGAGTTTGCACAAACCGCCGGTAGAATGGTATTTTCACCATTTTAATTTTGATCGGGAATACCACACATTGAAAATATCCATACTGCCATCCATATTTGCCGCGCTATTCTGCCTGACCATTTCCGGTCTGGCAGTTGCCAGCAACGACACCCCGACACACACTACTAAGGCTGCCAAGAAAATGACTACTGCATCAGGATTGATTTACGAAGACACCACCCCAGGCACAGGCGCAACTGCCGCCGCGGGTCAAACCGTTACCGTTCACTACACAGGCTGGCTGACCGACGGCACAAAATTCGATTCCAGCAAGGACCGCAACCAACCATTCAGCTTCCGCCTAGGTGCAGGCGAAGTGATCCAGGGTTGGGATGAAGGCGTGGCCGGCATGAAAGTCGGCGGCACACGCAAACTGACTATCCCGCCGCAACTGGGTTACGGCGCACGCGGCGCAGGGGGCGTAATACCGCCAAATGCGACGCTGGTATTTGAAGTTGAATTACTGGGCGTCAAATAACCTCTTAACAGATTCGACCGGACAGCCCCGCACCGAGGCCACTCCAGTCGAATCACGATTGCCGCAAACGCTTGCATGCATTCATCAATCCGTTAGTCGAACTATCATGTTCGGTTACCTTGTCTTCATCAATCAAACCGCTTTCGATCGCACCAGCCAGTTGCTTGCCCAATTCAACGCCCCATTGATCAAACGAGTTGATATCCCATAGCACGCCCTGCACAAACACCTTATGCTCGTACAATGCGATCAACGCTCCCAGGGTATAAGGGTCGAGCTTCCGATACAGCAAAGTATTTGACGGCCGGTTACCGGGAAAAACCTTATGCGGCAGTAAGGTATCCAGACGCGCGCCGGTAATGCCCGCACGTATCAACTCCACCCTGGCTTCATCCCGTGTTTTACCGCGCATTAATGCCTTGCTCTGTGCAAAGCAGTTCGCCAGCAACACTTCATGCTGATGCTCAACCGGATGCTGCGACTCGGCCGCTACCAGAAAATCCGCAGGCACCAACCTTGTTCCTTGATGAACCAGCTGAAAGAATGCATGCTGACCGTTGCACCCGGGTTCACCCCAGATAATAGGCCCCGTCTGGCAGTGCACCGCCTTGCCCGAAAACGTCACACTTTTACCGTTGCTTTCCATATCCAGTTGCTGCAAATAAGCAGGGAAACGGGCCAGATACTGATCGTACGGAAAAATTGCATGACTATCCGCATTCCAAAAATCATTGTGCCACACGCCCAGTAACGCCATGATAACCGGCATGTTTTTTTCCAGCGGCGCGCTACGGAAATGTTCGTCCATCGCGAATCCGCCGGTGAGCATAGTTTCGAAATGATCCATCCCCACCATCAAAGCAACGGACAAACCTACTGCCGACCAGATGGAATAGCGTCCGCCCACCCAGTCCCAGAATTCAAACATGTTGACGGCATCAATACCGAACTCCTGCACTTTTCTGGTATTGGTGGAAATCGCTACAAAATGCCGAGCGACAGCAGCTTCATCGCCCAGCTTATCCACCAACCAGCGTCGCGCGACCTGCGCATTCAACAAGGTCTCGGGGGTAGTGAAAGTCTTGGATGCGACAATGAACAGGGTCGTTTCAGGATTAACCTTTGCCAACGTTTCCATGATCTGGCTCGGATCGACGTTAGAAACAAAATGCGCATGCAAACCGGCTTGCCAATATGGCGTCAATGCCTGCGTCACCATGACCGGCCCCAGATCGGAACCGCCAATCCCGATATTAACGATATCCGTAATACGTTTCCCGCTATACCCACGCCATTTTCCGGAACGCACAGCCTCAGTAAAAACGCGCATTCGGTCCAGCACTTCATTTACCTGCGGCATGACATCCACACTATCCACATAAACCGGCTTTGCGCTACGATTGCGTAAAGCCGTATGCAATACTGCCCGCCCTTCAGTGCGATTAATCCGCTCGCCACTGAACATCGCCTCAATTGCTGTCGGCAAATCGGAATCGCGCGCCAGATGTATCAACAGCTTCAGCGTTGTACCCGTAATCCTGTTTTTGGAAAAGTCCAGTAAAATACCGACTGCTTCCAATGAAAAACGTTTGAACCGCTTGGGATCCTCAGCGAATAAAAAGCGCATTTGTATGCGCGCCATATCTTTCTTGTGTTCCTTGAGCTTTTTCCAGGCCGGGAATTGCGTACAATCACTCATCCTTTCTCCTCCAACAATATTATTGCAAAGCTGGCAATTCCATCCAAATTATCTAAACTGGAAATTATGCCCCTTTTCATTATAAATGCCCGAAATGCGCTCACCACATATAAAAACAACTTATTATAAAAAATGAATATAAACAATGAGGCTTTGGTCTCTCCTGGTCTTCTGCAAGCCCAATGGCGACTTGCAACCGATAGAAATCTGGATGAGCGACAGAAAATGGACGCCATGCTAGCACTGGCGGCCAAACATTTGGAAGCGGATAGTGCATGGATAATCGGCATAGACGAATTCAAAAACATTCACATTTATCATCAATTTGAAAAGCACACACTTGCTTCGCAACAAGCAAATCAGGACTGGATCAAATTATTAAACGAACGTCTCTGCAACAGATCAGACACCTCGTCGTTAACCGGCACCATTCGCCTCTCTACCGACCAAACCGACAGTAGCTATATTGCCGCACCGCTATGGCTGGGAGAAAAACGTTTTGGATTCTTATGCTTCACTGTTCCACATCATACTAAACCAAACTTTCCTCTCCAGTTATGCAGCTTTGTCGATTTACTGGCCGCCGGATTCAGCCAAATACTGCTCCAGATACATCAGCAACAAGCCTTACAAGATCTCGCGCTCACGGATGCGTTAACCGGCCTCCCCAACAGACGTGCAGCCGAATTGCGGTTGACTGAGGAAATTGCTCGGATAGCCCGTGAAGAAGGGGTATTAACGATCAGCATTTGCGATCTGGACCGCTTCAAACTGATCAACGATCACTACGGCCATAAAACGGGCGATCTGGTATTGAAGCGGGCAGCAAACACGCTGCAGCAGCAGATGCGCGACGGCGACTGGATAGCTCGCTGGGGCGGAGAAGAATTTTTAATTTTTCTGCACCATGCAGACAGCCAACAGGCATATCAGGCTATCGACAGGATAAGGCATATCTATCAACAAACGCCGTTTATCAGCGAAAACGGCACGCTTGAACTCACATTAAGCGCCGGCATGTCCAGCGCGAGTGCAGACAAGATAGATTTGACCCGCTTACTGGCGGATGCGGACAGCGCATTGTATGAAGCCAAGAATGCCGGCAGGAACCGGGTTATACTTCACCAAAGCGGTCAACGCGCCACGCTTTGGCACGCAGGCGAAATACAGATTGCATTAAAAAACGAACAAATCATCCCCGCGTTCCAGCCTATCGTAGACCTGCAAAGCGGACAACCGGTTGCAGAGGAAGCGCTTGCCCGCCTGATAAATGACCGCGGCGAACTGACGCCGGCAAACGAATTTATAGTCGCTGCGGAAGGTCTGCAATTAATACACTTGATAGATGACACTATCGCCCGCCAGACCATGGCCCACTGCGTTCGCAATCAAAACACCAGCAATAACCCGGCCTTTGCGCATTTTGTCAATTTATCGCCGCAATTTTTATCGCGGCCGGAGATGGTTAATCGCCTGCTTGAAGGCGTAAAGCATCATTGCACCATGTGCAACACTCCCGTCAACGGCATCAAACCGCTGGTATTCGAAATAACCGAACGTCAATTCATCAACGATTTCGACCAATTGTCCCGGCAACTCCAGCCGTTGCTCGACATGGGATTTCGTCTGGCGCTCGATGATTTCGGCAGCGGCTACTCATCATTCCTTTATCTTGCCAAACTCCCTATCAGCTTCCTCAAAATAGAAGGCTGGATGGTCGGCAATATGCGCGGCAACAATAAAATTCTGAATATTATTCAGGCAATCATTGAAATATCCCGCAAACAACACATAATAACTATTGCGGAAAACATAGAAGATGCGGAAACTGCGGAACTACTGGGGAAAATGGGCGTCAATTGGGGGCAAGGTTATTATTTTGGACGTCCTGAATGCGTCACGCATTCCAACCACGAAAATTAGAAAATACCAATATTGCTGACATATGCCCCATCAGCACAATCACATTCTTACAATTAAATCGGGAGTACGCTATCATGAGCGCGCCTAAAAATAACAGAGGTTTACTATTGCAGGATCCGTTCCTCGATACACTACGAAAAGACAGCGTTCCTGTGTCTGTATATCTGGTTAACGGCATAAAATTGCAGGGACAAATAGAAGCGTACGACCAATACGTCGTATTGCTGAAAAACATGGTCACGCAAATGGTATACAAGCATGCCATTTCCACCATCGTCCCTTCACGCCCAGTACCGTTGCATGCAGATCCTGCCGTTTGACAAGCCCTATCATCACTAAAGGTCTGTTACTGAATGTTTGAACGCCATAGCGGCAATGAGCAAGTCGTACTTGTCAGCATAGACTTTGGCGAACCTGATTATCGTGACAGCGTCGAAGAACTGCAACGCCTTGCCGAAAGCGCCGGGCTTCGCATAGTGCACCTAATAGAGGGCCGACGTGCCCGCCCGGATCCCGCGCTGTTTGCAGGCAGCGGCAAGGTTGAAGAAATCGCAGCAATGGTTCAGGCAACCGAAGCCGGCATCGTCATATTTAATCACGCCTTATCTCCGGCGCAGGAACGCAACCTCGAACAGGCATTGCAATGCCGGGTAGTCGATCGCACCACGCTCATACTGGATATTTTTGCCAGCCGGGCAAAGAGCGCGGAAGGCATATTACAAGTTGAGCTCGCCCAGCTTGCCCACATTTCCACACGGCTGGTACGCGGCTGGACGCACCTGGAACGGCAAAAAGGCGGTATAGGTCTGCGTGGTCCGGGTGAAACGCAACTGGAGACCGACCGCCGCCTGATCGGCAAACGCGTCAAACTGCTTAAAGACCGGCTGGCCAAACTGCATCGCCAGCGCACTATTCAACGCCGCGCCAGAAGCCGCGGCGGAGTCATGTCCATATCGCTGGTTGGTTATACCAACGCAGGCAAATCAACGTTATTCAACACGCTCACCAATGCCGGCAGTTATGCCGCCGACCAGCTTTTTGCAACGCTGGATACCACGACTCGACAACTCTATCTGCCTGAAGTCGGCGAAATCGTCGTGTCCGATACGGTAGGCTTCATTACCAGATTACCGCATACACTGGTCGAGAGTTTTCGTGCTACGCTGGAAGAAACCATACAAGCAGACTTATTGTTACACGTCGTCGATGCTGCCAGCCCCATGCGCGATAAACACATCAGCGAAGTCAACAAGGTACTAAACGAAATCGGTGCAGCCAACGTGTCCCAGATACTGGTAATGAACAAGATTGATTTATGCTCGTCCGCACCCGGCATTGAACGGGATGAATATGATAAAATCACTACGATCAGACTAAGCGCCAAAACCGGACTCGGTGTAGATACCCTGCGCGAAGTCTTAACTGAAGCTAAAATGTACTTTATGCAACCGCTGCCAGAAATAACCCAAACCAACATCATTAACAACGAATACCACCCAGAATTGGATTAACCATGGCTTGGAACGACCCGCAATGGGGTAAAAAAAATGACGGTCCGCCGGATTTGGACGAAATATGGCGTCGTTTTAATGAGAAACTGAACGGACTATTTGGCGGCAAGCTGCCGCCCTCCTCCGGCAAATCCTTCAAATTCGGCGGATTAGGCATTATCGCAGGCGTCATCATCGCGATCTGGCTGGCATCGGGTTTTTATATCGTTGATACTGGCGAGCGCGGCGTCGTATTGCGTTTCGGCAAATTCATCGAAACCACCCAGCCTGGCCCAAACTGGCATTTGCCGTACCCGATGGAAACGGTGGAGATCGTCAACATCGAACAGGTTCGTACAGTTGAAGTCGGCTACCGCAACAATGTCAAAAGCAAAATGCTCAAGGAATCGCTCATGCTGACCGACGATGAAAATATCGTCGACATCCAGTTTGCAGTGCAGTACACCCTGAAAAACCCTGAAGACTATTTATTTAGCAATCGTTCGCCAGACGACGCTGTACGCCAGATAGCCGAAAGCGTCATGAGTCAGATCGTCGGCAAGAGCGAAATGGATTACGTACTGTACGAAGGTCGCGCAGATGTCGCTGCCCGTGCTACCAAACAAATTCAGGACGCACTGGATCGCTACAAGACCGGCATCAGCGTCAGCAAGGTCACCCTGCAAAACGCCCAGCCGCCGCAAGAAGTCCAGGCTGCGTTTGACGATGCCGTCAAAGCAGGACAAGACAGAGAGCGCCTGAAGAGCGAGGGTCAGGCTTATGCCAACGATGTCATCCCTAAAGCCAAAGGTATGGCAGCACGACTCACCGAGGAATCCAACGGCTACAAGCAATCCGTGATTGCCAACGCCGAAGGTGAAGCCAGCCGCTTCAAACAGGTGCTGGCCGAATACAGCAAAGCGCCTGCGGTAACGCGCGATCGTATGTATATGGACATGATGCAGCAGATACTTACCAACACCAGTAAAGTACTGGTGGACAGCAGCAAAGGCGGTAGTAACCTGCTCTATCTTCCGCTCGACAAATTGATGCAAATGACAGGATCAACTGCAAACGGCACATCCGCGCCAGGCACCACATCGAGCGCGCCGGACACCGCGACCAAGCCGGCCTCCAGCGACGCAGGAACGCAAGATTCTGCCACAGACGTAGCACGTTCGCGCGATGCCTTCCGCAGTCGTGACCGGGAGGACCGACCATGAAAAATATCAACATTGTCATCATCGCATTGCTTGGTCTGTTGATTGTAGCCAGCATGACGGTCTATACGGTAGACCAGCGCCAGAATGCCATGGTATTCCAGCTCGGTGAAGTCGTTGCCGTCAACAAGCAACCCGGTCTGTACTTCAAGTTACCACTGATACAGAACATACGTTACTTTGACACGCGTATCCTGACGCTGGACCCCGCCGATCCGGATCGCTTCATTACATCGGAGAAAAAGAACGTACTGGTGGATTACTTTGCCAAATGGCGCATAGTCGATGTCAAGCAGTATTACGTCAGCGTTGGCGGCGATGAAACCCGCGCCCAAACCCGGTTACAGCAAACCATTAACGACAGCCTGCGTGCCGAATTCGGCAAACGCACGGTACAACAAGTGGTTGCCGGCGAACGCGATGAAATCATGGCAATATTGCGCACCAAGGCCGATCAGGATGCCCGCAAAATCGGCATACAAGTCATGGATGTACGTATCAAACATGTCGATTTACCGCAGGAAGTCAGCGACTCCGTATACCGCCGCATGCAAGCCGAACGCAAACGCGTAGCCAATGAATTACGCTCTACCGGATCGGCTGAAGCCGAGCAAATTCGGGCTGATGCCGATCGGCAGCGCGAAGTGATCATTGCAGAAGCCTACCGCGACGCGCAACGTATCAAGGGTGAAGGCGATGCCAAGGCAAGCGCGATATATGCTGCGGCCTATTCGCAAAATCCCGAGTTTTACGCGTTCTACCGCAGCATGGACGCTTATCGTCAAAGCTTCAAGAACAAGAGCGATGTACTTGTCCTTGAACCCAATTCGGCTTTCTTCAAATACATGAAATCGCCGAAGGTTGCCAAATAAAAATGGCGTCAAGTCTGTTCACGGCATTTGCCCTCGTATTCATTATCGAGGGCATACTACCGCTTATTGCGCCGGTCTTGTGGCGTGAAACATTCACGAAAATGATCAGCTTTACCGACGGTCAGTTGCGCTCGATTGGTCTTGTTTCCATGCTGGGCGGTTTGCTAATTCTAATAATGGTGCGATAACAATGCATAACTGGTTACTTCCCGAATATATTGAAGACTTGCTCCCGCCCACCGCCTTGCGCATGGAAAATCTGCGCCGCGCCATACTCAACCTGTTTCGCGTGCACGGCTATGAATTGGTCACTCCGCCATTAATAGAATATATCGATTCATTGCTAACCGGCGCAGGCAGCGATCTGGATCTGAAAACATTCAAACTGGTCGATCAGATCAGCGGCAAAACCATGGGGCTGCGCGCAGACATTACGCCCCAGGTCGCGCGTATGGACGCCCACCTGCTCAATCGCCAGGGCGTTACTCGCCTGTGCTACGCCGGCTCCGTCGTGCATACGCTGCCCGATGGCGCCAATCGCTCCCGCGAGTTGATGCAACTGGGAGCGGAACTATACGGACATTCCAGTTACGAAGCCGACGTAGAAATACAGAAGCTCATGCTCAATGCCTTAAAGCTGACAGGCGCTGGCGAGTTGTATCTGGATATCGCCCACGTAGGCGTATTTCGCGGTCTCTTGCAATATGCCGACATCACCGACGAGCAACAGGTTGCAGCGCTATTTACGGCACTGCAAGCCAAAGACATCAGCACCATTCGCGAATTGACTGCTCACCTGAGTACCAGTTTGCAGGACGCTTTCTGCGCACTGCCCAGCCTGTACGGCGGCATAGAAGTACTGGACGAAGCCTTCCGCCTATTACCCAGCCATCTCGACATCAGTCAGGCGCTGGAAGAACTGCGCGCGATCGTCAACGAACTCAAGGACGAAGCCAAAATCAATATCGACCTGGCTGAATTGAGAGGCTACCATTATCACAGCGGTGTCGTTTTTGCCGTCTATACCAGTAATCATCCGCTACCGCTGGCACGCGGCGGTCGTTATGACGAGGTCGGCAAAAGTTTCGGGCGCGCCCGTCCAGCAACCGGATTCAGCCTGGATTTGCGCGAAATAGCCACCCAGTTCTGGCGTTCCGGCGGTGCACTGGCCATACTGGCGCCCTACCTCAAGAATGCAAAGCTGATAGAAAAAATCAACGATCTCCGCGCCAGCGGCGAAATCGTGATTGTCGACTTACCGGGACACGAAGCACACCGCAGCGAATACGAATACGACCGCATCCTGACTCAGGACAGCCAGGGCGAATGGACAGTAAGCCCACGCCCCGACAGCGCTTAACAACTTACCACTTGGCAACTATCTGGAAATCATTATGAGTAAAAACGTCGTCGTCATAGGCACCCAATGGGGTGATGAAGGCAAAGGTAAAATCGTTGACTGGCTAACTGATCATGCGCAAGGCGTCGTGCGCTTTCAGGGCGGACACAATGCCGGACATACGCTGGTTGTCGCCGGCAAGAAAACGGTGCTGCACCTGATCCCCTCCGGCATATTGCGCGACAACGTAACCTGCTATATCGGCAATGGCGTAGTCGTATCGCCTGCTGCCTTGCTCGAAGAAATGGATATGCTGGCACAGCACGGCGTCAATGTTGCAGCCAGACTTAAAATTTCGGAAGCCTGCCCGCTGATACTGCCGTACCATATAGCCATCGATCAGGCGCGCGAGCGCGCCAAGGGCGTAAGCAAAATCGGCACAACCGGCCGCGGTATCGGCCCCGCCTACGAAGACAAGGTCGCCCGCCGCGCAATCCGCTTGCAGGATGTTTTCCATCGCGAGCGCTTTGCCGCAAAACTTGGCGAAGTACTGGATTATCACAATTTCATACTGAAGAACTATTTCCACACCGACATCGTCGACTTCCACAAGACGCTGGAAGAAACCCTGCTGCTGGCGGAACGCATCAAACCGATGGTAGCCGACGTACCGCGCCTGCTGTACGAAGCCAACCGCAACGGCAGCAATCTGCTGTTCGAGGGCGCACAAGGTACACTGCTGGACATCGACCACGGCACCTACCCGTTCGTCACCTCCAGCAACTGCACCGCTGGCGGCGCCGCAACCGGCGCAGGCGTGGGTCCGCACACGCTGCATTACGTGCTCGGCATTACCAAAGCCTATACCACTCGCGTCGGTTCCGGACCTTTCCCGACCGAGTTATTTGACGACACCGGCAAATACTTGGCCGAACGCGGTCACGAATTCGGCTCCACCACCGGACGCGCGCGCCGTTGCGGCTGGTTCGACGCTGCCGCGCTCAAGCGCTCCATCCAGATTAACGGTGTTTCCGGTCTGTGCGTCACCAAACTCGACGTACTCGACGGCATGGAAACCCTGCGCATTTGTGTCGGTTACAACATAGACAACGGCCACTCCGACATACTCCCCGTCGGTGCGGAAACGCTCGCCAAATGTGAACCGGTATATGAAGAAATGCCGGGCTGGAGCAGCAGCACGGTCGGTATCAAGCAATTTGCCGACTTGCCGGCCAATGCCCGTGCTTATCTTGAACGCATGGAACAATTGTGCGAAGTACCGATAGACATGATCTCTACCGGCCCCGATCGCGAAGAAACCATCGTTTTGCGTCACCCTTTCGATCAGCAAACCGCCTAACAGCTTAACCCGTTTCAGATCCCCAATAAAAGCCGCGCCGGATCTTCCAGTGCGGCTTTTATTTCGACCAGAAAACGTACCGCATCACGCCCGTCAATCAAACGGTGGTCATACGACAAGGCCAGATACATCATCGGGCGAATGACCACCTGACCATGCTCGGCGATCGGACGGT
Source organism: Sulfuriferula sp. (assembly GCA_031291235.1). Classification (GTDB taxonomy): domain Bacteria; phylum Pseudomonadota; class Gammaproteobacteria; order Burkholderiales; family Sulfuriferulaceae; genus Sulfuriferula. Next base: position 45,662 of record JARLJL010000022.1, on the reverse strand, counting down.
CCTGTATCGTGTGCATGCCGAGGATGGCAGACTGCGGCAGATTGATAATGGGCGTAGACATTAGCGAACCGAACACGCCGCCGTTGCTGATGGAGAACGTGCCGCCGCTGATTTCCTCCAGACTCAGCGACATCGCCTCGGCGCGTTTGGAAAAATCGCCTATCGCCCGTTCTATCTGCGCAAAATCAAGCAAATCGGCATTGCGCAATATCGGCACAATCAGCCCGCGCGAGGTGGAAACAGCGATACCGATATCGTAATAGTCCTGAAAAACAATGTCGTGACCATCTATCGCGGCATTGATCACGGGAAACTGTTTCAGCGCCAGCACCGCGGCCTTGACGAAAAACGACATGAATCCCAGCTTGACGCCGTGCTCACGCTGAAAATCGGCCTGATATTGCGCCCGCAGCTCCTTCACCGGCTGCATATTGACTTCATTAAACGTCGTCAGAATTGCCGCAGTATGCTGGGCTTCCACCAGACGCTCGGCAATCCGCTGCCGTATCCGGCTCATCGGCTGCCGCCGCGACCCGCCCCGCACGCCATCCGTAGTCACTACCGGCATCGCCGATTTAACCTGATCCGGTACTGCTTTAACTTGTTCAGTCACAGTAGCGTCCGGCTCGATAATCGGCACCGGCATTGCCGCCGTGACGACCGGTTCTTCGACAGATTCCTGCTTCGCAGCAACTGGTGGTATCTCCGGCACGACCGGCACAACCTCATCCGACCCAACGACAGCAGCCTCGCCGTTATCGATGCGCGCAATAACTTCGCCGGCCGTCACCACGCTGCCGTTTTCGCGCAGCAGCTCGACGACGATACCGCGTGCCGGCGCGGCAATCTCCAGGATAACCTTATCCGTTTCAAGATCAATCAGGGTTTCATCCCGGCTTACCTTGTCGCCGGGCTGCTTGTGCCATTCCAGCAACGTACCTTCGGTAATCGAATCGGACAGTTCCGGCGTTTTAACATCTATCAGCATATAGGCACCTCTAACTTAACGCCTCGTCTATTAATGCCTGCTTTTGCGCTTCATAAATTTCAGGATAACCCACGGCAGGCGATGCTGAAAAGGCACGTCCCGCATAACGCAAACCTTGATTCGCCGTCATGCATTCCCGTAAATGGTGGCCTATGGCAAACCATGCGCCCTGATTCTGCGGTTCTTCCTGAGCCCACACCAGCTCGTCCGCATGCGGGTATTGCGCGAGCACTTCGCAAAACTCATTACGCGGAAACGGGTACAACTGCTCTACCCTGACCAGGGCGATATCAGTTATGCCGCGCTGCTCGCAAGCATTGAGCAAATCGTAGTAAACCTTCCCGCTACACGCCACTACGCGACGCACGACAGCAGCATCGAGTCCGCGGGTTTCGTTCAGCACTACTTCAAACCGCCCGCCAGTCAGCGCCGACCAAGGCACGCTGGCCTGCTTGGCGCGCAACAAGCTTTTCGGCGTCATCACAATCAGCGGTTTACGATACGGCCTCAGCATTTGCCTGCGGATCAGATGGAACATCTGACCGGCATTGGTCGGCTGACACACTTGCATATTATCATTCGCACAGAGCTGCAAATATCGCTCCAGTCTGGCCGAAGAATGCTCCGGTCCTTGCCCTTCCTGACCGTGTGGCAGATACAGGGTCAATCCGCACAAACGGCCCCATTTGGCTTCGCCGCTGGCAATAAATTGATCGATCACCACCTGCGCACCATTGGCAAAATCGCCGAACTGCGCTTCCCATATCACCAGTTCGTCTGGCTCGGCTGTCGCATAACCGTATTCGAATGCCAGCACCGCCAGCTCGGACAACAGGGAGTCGATGACCAGAAAATGCGGCTGATTGGGATAAATATGCTGCAATGGCAGATATTCGCCGGCATCCCAGCGCTCGCGATGCTGGTCGTGCCACACTGCATGCCGGTGAAAAAAGGTGCCGCGCCCGCTGTCCTGCCCCGATATGCGTATCGGATATCCGTCGCGGAGCAAGCTGGCATACGCCAGATTTTCCGCCATGCCCCAGTCTACGCCCAACGTTCCGGCCACCATTGCGCGGCGGTCGGCAATGACTTTATCGACACGAGGATGCAGCGTCAGTCCTTCGGGGATAGACGTTATCTTCTCGCCGAGCTCGCTTAGCTGATTCGATGAAACTGCCGTTTCCGCACCATGACGCCAGTCGTTATAGCGATAGGATTCCCAATGCGCGGCAAAATTGCGGCCATAAAGCGAAACTGCAGGTGCAACGATGCGCTCCTCATTTTCAAGTCGCGCACGATAATGTTCGACATAGCCGTTGGCCTCATCCTGACTCAGGATGGCGCTCGCCGTCAGCTTGGCGGCATACAGTTGCCGCGTACCCGGATGCATCGCAATGGCGTGATACATCAACGGCTGGGTAACAGCAGGCTCGTCCTGTTCGTTGTGCCCATGACGGCGGAAACATACCAGATCGATAACAATATTCTTGTGAAACTCGCGCCTGTATTCCAGAGCGATTTGCACTGCCAGCAATGCCGCCTCAGGATCGTCACCATTCACATGCAATACCGGTGCCTCGATCAATTTTGCCACGTCGGTACAATACAGCGAAGATCGGCTGTCGCGAGTATCGGAAGTAGTGAACCCGATCTGATTATTCACCACTATATGTATCGCCCCGCCGGTTGAATAGCCGCGCGTTTGAGACATATTGAAACTTTCCATCACCACACCCTGCCCGGAGAATGCCGCATCGCCGTGCAACAACACCGGGATCACTTCGGCACCGGTCATATCGTTACGCCGCTGCTGGCGGGCGCGTACCGAGCCGCGTACCACGGGATGCACGATTTCCAGATGCGAGGGATTGAAAGCCAGCGCCAGATGCACCGTACCGCTGGGTGTGCTCACATCGGTAGAAAAGCCCTGATGATATTTGACGTCGCCGCTCAATGCCTGACCGGTATCTACCGGCATGGTGCCGAAGATCTGTTTCAGCGGCTTGCCCAGCACATTGACCAGTACGTTGATCCGGCCCCGATGCGCCATGCCCAGCACGACTTCCTGCACGCCGTGCGCCGATGCGCTGTCGATCAAATGATGCAGCATGGGGATCAGGGTTTCCGCGCCTTCCAGCGAGAATCGCTTTTGCCCGACATAACGGGTATGCAGGAATTTTTCCAGCGTTTCCGCCTCGGTCAGGCTTTGCAATATCCGCCGCTGTTTCGCCGCATCGAATGCAGGCGTGGACAAGCAGCCTTCCAGCCGCTGCTGCAGCCAGCGCTTGTGAGCATTGTCGGAAATATACATGTACTCCGCGCCCAGCGTGCCGCAATAAGTACGCCGCACGATCGCCAGTATCTCCGACAACTTCGCACACGGCGCCGCAACCAGCGAACCTGTGTCGAATATAGCATCCATGTCAGCCGCACCCAGTCCGTAATGCGCCGGATCCAGTTCGGGTACATCCGGCTGCGGCAGGCGCCGTAACGGATCGAGATCGGCATGACGCACGCCCAGAAACCGGTACGCGTTAATGAGCTGCAATACCGCTACCTGACGACGATCGCACACCGGTTCGGTCAACGCGACCGGCTGTTTGTCGAATGTAGCGAAATAAGCGCGCCAGTCCGCGCCAACCTGCTCCGGATCCAGCAGAAACTGCTGATACAGCGCATCCAGCCAGTCAGTTGCCGGAAGCGCTGACGCGGGCGGGATCAGATCGCTGCTCAAGCCTGGCTACGCTCCGCCATCGGCACATAATCCCGCCGAGTTGCACCAGTATATTGCTGACGCGGACGGCCTATGCGGTGTGCCGGTTCCGCCAGCATTTCATTCCACTGCGCCACCCAGCCAACCGTGCGCGCCATGGCAAAAATCGCGGTAAACATCGTTGTCGGTATCCCTAATGCACGAAATACGATACCTGAATAGAAATCAACATTCGGATAAAGTTTCTTGGCGATGAAATATTCGTCCTGCAACGCAATGCGTTCCAGCTCCAGCGCAATTTTGAATAGCGGATCGTCATTTAAATTAAGTTCATCGAGCACCTCGTGACAAGTCTGACGCATCACCGCTGCCCGCGGATCCATATTCTTGTATATGCGATGACCGAAGCCCATCAGCCGGAACGGATTGGTTTTATCCTTGGCACGATTGATAAACTCGGGAATACGCGACACATCGCCGATTTCTTCCAGCATTTTGAGCACGGCCTCATTCGCACCGCCGTGCAAAGGCCCCCATAATGAAGCCATCCCCGCAGCGACGCACGCGAACGGGTTGGCGCCCGACGAACCGGCCAGCCGCACGGTCGAAGTCGACGCATTCTGCTCATGATCGGCATGCAGGATCAGGATACGGTCCAGCGCGCGCGCCAGTACCGGATTAACCTCATAAGCTTCGCATGGCGTGGAAAACATCATGTACAGAAAATTCTCAGCATACCCCAGACGATTTTGCGGATACGCGAACGGCTCGCCCATATTGTATTTATACGACATCGCTGCAATCGTCGGCACTTTTGCCATCAGCCGATACGCCGAAATCTCGCGGCTATGTGCGTCAAATGCATTGATGGAATCGTGATAAAACGCCGACAGAGCGCCGGTTACACCGACCATGACTGCCATCGGGTGCGCATCGCGACGGAACCCGCGGAATACGTTATTCACCTGATCGTGCAACATGGTATGGCGACGTACGCCTTGTTCGAAAGCGGCCTTTTGTTCCGCGGTCGGCAGCTCGCCGAATATCAGCAAATAGGATACTTCGACAAAATCGGCGTGTTGCGCCAGCTGCTCTATCGGATAACCGCGGTAATACAGCAATCCCTCATCCCCATCGATGTAGGTAATGCTGGAAGTACAGCTTGCCGTTGCCATGAAACCTGGGTCGTAGGTCAAGTAGCCATACTGGCACAAGCTGCGAATATCAATTACGTCCGGACCGAGCGTACCCGGAAGCACCGGCAATTCTATCGATGGCTGACCGTTATCAAAAGTCAGTGTTACTTTAGTAGCTGCTGTCATATCTTGATTTCCTTAATGTTTTGCTCGTGCAACGCGGCAAGTATTCCATCGTTATGCTGTATTTTATCTCATAAAGCTGTGCCATCAAGCCGCAGCAACCCGATATTGGCGTATCCGCCCCAGGCGGCACGATTCGTTACCAGCCCGACTTTAACATCCGGGTTTTGATTTTACCAATCGCTACTGCTGGATAGCCCCTCAATCCGATGCATATTTCATTCCAGCCATGCAGTCTGTTGCATCCAGCGCCGGATCAGCCATTGCAGCGCCGGGCCCTGGGCATGGCTGCACCATGCCATGAAGAATTGCGACTCTGGTTTGGGTTCGGCAACCGCCTTGATTACCAGACGCCCGGCAGCGGCCTCCCGCAACGCGGTTTGTCTGGGCAGATAACCTACGCCCAAGCCCATTTCCTGGGCAACCAGTTTTGCCGCCGTATCCGGCACAGTCAGTACATCCTGGCCATTGAGCAGCCCTGAAGTGCGCGGCGGCAGGTGGCGCGAACTATCCGATGCCGAAACGGCACGGTATTGCAAAATGTCGACAGCCTGCAACGGTTCCGCAAAACTCGCCAGAGGGTGATCGGGAGCAACCGCAAACACGAATTCGACCTGTCCCAGGGAATGAGTCACATAACCACCGCCTGCGGGGCCCTCATTAGGTGCGCCGATCACCAAATCGGCACGCCCGTGCACCAGCGCATCCCAGCACCCGCCGTAAACCTCTCTGGTAATACGCAAGCGGGTACCGAATGATTGCGCATAAAACGCCTTGAATGCCGCATACAGAGTAGGCCATGCAATCAGATCGTTGACAGCGATGCGCAGCTCCGTCTCGACTCCTGCAGCAACCCGCTTTACCCGATTTTCCAGCTCGGTCGCCGCATGCAGCAAATGCCGGCCTTCACGCAGCAATTCCATACCGGCAGGCGTCAGCACTGCGCGATGACCGGAACGATCGAATAATTGCACAGACAAATCCTGTTCCAGCCTTTGTACACTGTAAGTCAATGCCGACGGCACCCGGTGCAAAGCTTCAGCAGCGGCGGCGAAACTGCCGTGACGGTCTATCGCATCGATGACCAGCAGGTTATCCAGATTTAATTTCATCATCAAATTTTTTGAACAAGTCTTGCAGAATTATTCGCTATCAATCCCCATACTTCAAGACTATTCTGCACCATCTGCAACCCATAGATCAGGAGTGACGAAATGATCCGCATAGTCAAATCAACTGAACGCGGCCACGCCAACCACGGCTGGCTCGATTCATGGCACAGCTTTTCCTTCGCCGACTATTACGACCCGAACAAAATGGGCGTAGCCAGCCTGCGCGTGATCAACGACGACCGTATTGCCGCACGGGGCGGATTCCCCACGCACCCGCACCGGGATATGGAAATTATCACCTATGTACTGTCCGGCGCACTGGCGCACGAAGACAGTATGGGCAACGGCTCCATCATCCAGGCTGGCGATGTGCAGAAAATGAGCGCAGGTACCGGTATACGTCACAGCGAATTCAATCCGTCGCAAGACACGCCTACGCATCTGCTACAAATCTGGATACAACCCAATGAAAAAAACATCACGCCCAGCTATGCGCAAAAAAGCTACAGCCGGGAAGACAAGCTGGGGCATTTGCTGCTGGTTGCCGCTCCCGAACCAGACGCCGACACCATCTTGCTGCATCAGGATGCCAGAATGTACGCCACTATCCTGACGACAGGCGACGCCATCGAATACGCACCTGCCCCCGGCCGCATTCTTTATCTGCATGTTGCGACAGGTGAAGCGATAGTCAACTCGAAACCATTAACGGCTGGTGACGCCATGATATTGCAGGATGAAACATCATTAACGCTCAGCACCGCCAGCGAGGCAGAGATACTGTTGTTCGATCTCAATCCTGACATGACCTGAACAACTTAACCTAATCATTGTTTTCATTTATTAAAACCACAGGAACCGACTATGCAAGCAGATCTTTTTACGCCAGTACAACTCGGACGCTACACCCTAGTCAACCGTATGGTCATGGCCCCGCTTACCCGCAATCGGGCCGGCGCCGGCAACGTGCCGCAGTCCATGAACGTGGAATATTACCGGCAGCGCGCCTCGGCGGGCCTGATTATCAGCGAAGGCTCGCAAATATCGCCGACTGCAGTCGGCTATCTCGGCACGCCCGGTATTCACAGCGCCGAGCAGATCGCCGGCTGGAAGCAGGTTACCGATGCGGTGCATAGCCGCAAAGGCCGTATCTTCCTGCAACTGTGGCACTGCGGGCGCGTCTCGCATCCCTCGCTGCTGCCGAATGGCATGCTGCCTGTCGCACCATCAGCTATCCGTCCCGCGGGCCATGCCCATACCATGGAAGGCGTGCAGGAATTCGTCACGCCGCACGCACTTTCCGTCGCGGAAATTCATGGCATCGTCGACGATTTCAGGCAAGCTGCCAAAAATGCGTTAGCGGCCGGATTCGACGGCGTTGAAATACACGCTGCCAACGGCTACCTGATCGATCAGTTCATTCGCGACGGCTCCAATCAGCGCGACGACGAATACGGCGGCTCCCTTGAAAACCGCAGCCGCTTCCTACTGGAAATTCTCGCTGCAGTGATCGAAGTATGGCAAGCCGATCGCGTCGGCATCCGCATTTCGCCCATCAACGCATTCAATGATATGCACGACAGCAATCCGCAACAGACTTTTGAATACATAGCCGCTGCGCTCAACCCTTACCACCCGGCTTACCTGCATGTCACCGAATGGGGTTTGCCTGGCGCCGATCAGACCGGGCCCGGTTTCGATTTTCAGCATTTGCGTACAATATTTAAAGGTACCTACATCACCAACAGCGGTTACACCAAAACAAGCGCCAATGCAGCCATCGCTGCCGGCACCGCAGATTTGGTAGCATTCGGCAAACTGTTCATCGCCAATCCGGATCTACCGGAACGCTTCGCTCAAGATGCCGCGCTCAACATTCCTGATGTGAACACCTTTTACGGCGGCAACAGCGTCGGCTACACCGATTACCCTGCACTCTAAGCTGCGCAACATCTTCTGCCTGCCACATGCAGGCAGAAGCCCCGCATGACGTTATCTGCCGTTCAAAATACCCATACCAGCATGTAAACTATCTGCCAAGCGCTGGCCTGCATCTTGCTTAACTGTTGGCAATCCAACACCATTCAAGGAGAGCCTGCATGTCCAACGCCGCCCTGCACCAAAACGACATCTTCCTGCCCTATATGCGCGATGTGGTACGCAGCGAACAATCGCTGCGCGAACTGAATCTGATGTGGCGCATGATAGAGTCTTCCGCCAAGATGAATTATCTCGCAGAGACCAAATCCATACTGCAAACCATGGCCGCCACGCGGGCGGGCTTCGACCAGCTCGAACAGGAACTGGTTTCCAGTCTGGTGCATGAAAAAATCGCCAATGTGCTGATGGAAATAGGCACCAAAGCGCATTACGTAATCGACATCGTCGTGCGCAACCTCTACGAACGTACGGCAGATATCGGCTTCCTCGCTACCGACTACAATCTGTGCGCCTTCGTTAGCGGTCTGCACGAAGACAGCGACGCCATTCGCGCCCGCCTGATAGCCTATCGCAACAAGTACACCGTATACGACGAAATCATGCTGCTGGACAAGGACGGCAACCTGTTGCTGCAGATCAACGAACATTCCGAAGTCGAAGGCAGTATCGACCCGCTGATCGCGCAAACACTGGCATCGGAAACCTATGTCGAAACTTTCCGCGCAACCGACCTGCGCCCCTGCAAACAGAAATCCCTGATTTATTCGCAACGCATGCTGCACCCGGAAACCGGCGAAATCGTCGGCATCCTCTGCCTGTGTTTTGATTTTGAAAAAGAAATGAGCGGCATTTTCAATTCGCACCGCGACCCGGAAGAACGCTCCAACATGCTGCTGCTGGACAGCGACAATCGCGTCATTGCCAGCGCCGACGAACTATGGATGCCGCTAGGCGCGGTCGTGCCGGTGAACCGCAGCGGCAGCACTCGCCTGATGATGTTCGGCGGGCGCAAATATCTGGTACAGACCTTCGTCGCGGAAGGCTACCAGGGTTACATGGGGCCGCCGGGATGGCAGGGGCAGGTCATGATTCCGGTCGAAGTCGCTTTCATGGAAAGCGGCCACAGCACGCTGACATCGCTGGACCCCGCTATCGCCGAGGGCTTGCTGTCGCACGCGCAAAGCTTTTCGCCGCCGCTGTACAAAATCATGCAGGCTGCAGAAACCATACAGCGCGTCGTGTGGAACGGTCAGGTCATGACAGCCGGTCACAGTGAACATCTGCTGCAACTCAAATCGGTGCTGGAGCAAATCAGCGAAACCGGTACCCGCAGCAACGAACTGTTTTCCCTGTCCATCAGCAACCTGTATGAAACCGTGCTCGGCTCCAGCCTGCGCGGCACGGAATTCATGTCGCATCTGCTGGTCGACCTGCTCGACCGCAACCTTTACGAGAGGTCGGACGACTGCCGCTGGTGGGCATTGACCCCGGCGTTGCGCGACACGCTGGCCGCAGCGGAGCAAACCGAAGCCATGCTTGCCAACATTACCGGCATCCTGACTTACATTAACAGCCTGTACACCGTCTATACCCGGCTTTTCGTCTACGACAAAAACGGACGCATCGTTGCCAGCACCAATTTGGCACAGCATGGCGCAGACCATGCCGTAATCGGCACCAGTATCGATCACGACACGCTGCAATCCGTACTATCGTTGGCTAGCGAACAGGACTACTACGTGACGCCATTTATACCAACCCCCCTATACGACAACCAGCCGACTTACATCTATCACGCCGCCATCCGCCACCCGCAAAATCCGAAATCTATCGTTGGCGGCATCGGTATCGTCTTCGATTCCGCCCCTCAGTTTTCCGCCATGCTGCACGGCGGACTGAACGGCAAGGCGGACACCACGGCATTTTTCATCGACCGTACCGGCTGCATTATCGCCAGTACCGACCCGGACCGCCCTGTCGGCGCCATGCTCGATATCGCTCCCGACATCCTGCATCAAAAAAACGGCCGCAGTTCGTCCAACATCACCGTACATGACAGCCATTACACCAGCATGGGCTGCTCTATGTCGAACGGCTATCGCGAATTCAAGGTCAGCGACGGCTACAAAGAAGACGTCATTGCCGTGGTATACGAATACTTCGGCGAAGTACGCGAGCGCAACTCGTCACGCAACAAAACCGCCTCGATACTGCAAACCGATACGATGGAACTCGGCGGGAAACAATTCGCCACTTGCTTCGTCGACAGCAACCTGTTCGCCATCCCTGCCGAACAGGTATTGGAAGCCTTATCCGGCTCGGCCATCATGCCGATGTCCATGGGCGGTTTCGAAGGGCGCGTCGGCATGCTCGCGATCGAACACGAAAGCGCGCAAAAGCAATTCATCTGGGTATTCGATCTGGGTTACATGGTGCGCGGCAAGCTTTCGGAAATCACCACCAGCAGCCAGGTCATCGTGGTACAACACGAACAGCAGCATATAGGCCTGCTGGTCGACGATCTGCACGGCGTACCCGAATTCAGCGACGCGCTCATCACCGACACGCCTTTCGCCAAGGATGCCAACGGCACGCTGGTACCGCAAATGATCAGAGGCAATAACGGCAATCTGTTGATCCAGGTACTGGATATCGGATACGTCTATCGCACCCTCAAAGCCGGTGAAATGCCCTGCATGCCGGAACAAGCCGACATGCAGCAGGCGGCCTGACTTGCGGCCGGGCCGCCCTGTCTGGCTGGACAGGCGGCCCGGCCGCGTACCTGCTCTGTCGACGCATCGTCAGGCGGACAGTCCCGCACGCACGCCCATTCTGCTAGACTGGGCGACATGAATCGCCCCCCTATACACGACATCAATCCAGACAGCAGCCAACACATCGGACAGCAAGATGAAGCCGAGCAGCGTTTGCGACACGCCATCGAGACGTCGCCCAATACAGCCGCCGCCCATGCCAATCTCGGACTCCTGCTAGAACAGCAGCAGCGCTACAGCGAAGCAGAACAGTGCTACAGACAAGCCGTATTGCTGGACGCCACCGCCACGCCATATCGCTACCAGCTGGCAAACTTGCTGGCCGGCGCTACGCGAGAACAAGGCCGGGAGGAAGCAAAAACATTGCTGCTGGAAATCATCCGGCACGAACCCGCCAATGCCCCAGCCTTAAACTGTCTGGGCGCGCTGCTATTCCAGACGGGATACACCAGCGCAGCGCTAACCGTCTACTCCGCGCTAGTAGCTCATCACCCGCAGGAAATCGGCGCGCACGCCAATCTGGGACGCGTGCTGTTGCACAGAGACCAACTGGCTGAAGCACAGCAGCATTTTGCCATCGCGCTGGAGATGGATCCCGAATCGGCTGCCGCACATCAGGGCCTTGCCGCCATCTGCCAGCGTCAGGGCGACGAGCAGCGTGCGGCATTCCATCGACTGCGCGGATTCGGCAGCCAGCCGGTCGTCACCTTACCCTACCGCGGCAGCGCGCCGCCGATCCGCATGCTGATCCTGGCGTCGGCGCAGGAAGGCAACATCCCCTGGCGCCTGCTGATCGACTACACCCGGTTCGAATTGACGACCATGGTAGTGGAGTACGTCGACCTCAGCGCACCATTACCCGCTCACGACCTGATTTTCAATGCGATAGGCGATGCCGATCTGTGCATGGCAGCACTCGACATCGCCGGGCAGATTGCCGCACTGTCAAATGCGCCGGTCATCAATCGGCCGGCTCGCGTGCAGCAAACCGGGCGACTTGCCAATGCCGTGCAACTGCGTACATTGCCGGGCATCATCGCACCGCACATGGTACACCTGCGCAAAACGCAGATCGCCGACCACAGCGCCCCGGCAATGCTGGCGCAAGCAGGGACAAAGTTCCCCATTTTGCTACGTGCACCCGGTTTTCACGGCGGCAGCCATTTTTGCCGCGTCGAGGACCCTGAGGCATTGCAAATTGCCGCCGCAACGCTGCCGGGAGACGACCTGCTGGCGATCGAATTCCTCGATCCGCGGGCGCAGGACGGCCTGTTCAGAAAATACCGGGTCATGTCCATCGACGCCTGCCTGTACCCGGTGCACATGGCTGTCTCCGCAGAATGGAAAGTGCATTATTACACCTCCGGCATGGATACCAACGCAACCGGGCGCAGCGAAGAAGCTGCCTTTCTGAACGATTTCCGTGCCTGTCTCGGCCCGCAAGCGGTTGCCGCACTGGAACGCATTGCAAAAAAAATCGGACTGGATTATTGCGGCATGGATTTTGGTATCGACGCCGAAGGCAACGTCATGCTGTACGAAGCCAATGCGACCATGGCGATCATTCCGCCCACCCACGAGCCGCAATGGGATTACAAACGCGATGCCGTCGACAACGCACTTGCCGCCGCGAAACGAATGTTTGCCCGGCAAACCGCAACGCAGCCGACAACCTGAATAGGCTGCCCAGATTAAAGACAAACTGGAAAACAGCGCAAGCATTTCCAATGCGTATGCGCCACAGGCATGCGCCAAGAGATATAATTACGGATTATCCAGAAAACCGAAAGAAATTTTGTGGGATTGAGTATCGAATTCGCCAGCGGCGCTGCGTATAAATACCGCGCACAAAAAAGCCTGCATAAATGCAGGCTAGAATGTGATGCCGAACTTTATTGTAATAGTACCTGGTGCCGGGAGGGGGACTCGAACCCCCACACTGTCTCCAGCGGCGGATTTTGAATCCGCTGCGTCTACCAATTCCGCCATCCCGGCTGGATGAAAAGCGCTATGTGATGCGCTTGGCAAGTCCGGCATTATCCACAAAACCCCACTCACTTGCAACACCTTCGTAATATTTATGCGCACTGACGACTTTGATTTCGAATTACCCGACACCCTTATCGCACAATTTCCGCCCGCGGTACGCACCGCCAGCCGGATGCTGCATGTCGACCCGCACAACCAGCAACTGAACGACCGTCTGTTCACCGATCTGCCGTCCCTGCTGCGGGCAGGCGACGTACTGATATTCAACGACACCCGCGTGATCAAGGCCAGACTGTACGGACAGAAATCCAGCGGCGGGCAGTTGGAGCTGCTAATCGAACGCGTCATTAACGAACATGAGGCGCTGACCTTCATCCGCGCCAGCCACGCGCCCAAAACCGGCGCGCAAATTACCGTTGCCGGGCAAATCCCGCTCACCGTGCTGGGGCGCGAACACGATTTATACCGAGTGCGATTCGACGTTCCGCAAACCGTGCTGGAAGTGCTCGAACAACACGGTGCACTGCCCTTGCCGCCGTACATCGAACGCGCCGCCGATCGCGCCGACGACGCCCGCTACCAGACGGTTTACGCCCGTCATCCCGGCGCAGTGGCCGCGCCTACGGCAGGCCTGCATTTCGACGAAGCCGTACTGGCGCAACTCGACGCCATGGGTGTCATCCGCGCCCATGTCACATTGCACGTAGGCGCCGGCACGTTCCAGCCGGTACGCGTGGATAACATCGCCGATCACGTCATGCACAGCGAGCGCTATACCATTCCGCAAGCCACGGTAGACGCCATTGCACACGCGCGGGAAACCGGCGGCCGCATCGTCGCCGTCGGCACCACCAGTTTGCGCGCGCTGGAAGCCGCCGCCCAGTCCGGCACATTGCAGGCAGGCGAAGGCGAAACCTGTATTTTCATTACGCCCGGCTATCAATTCAAGGTGGTAGAACGCCTGCTCACCAACTTTCACCTGCCTAAATCCACACTGCTCATGCTAGTATCGGCGTTTGGCGGCATGTCCATGATGCGAGAGGCTTACGCACACGCTGTGGCGCATCAATACCGATTTTTCAGTTACGGCGATGCCATGCTGATCGAACGGGCGCAATGAACTTCGGACTTAAACGACAATCAACCTGTAACCGTCATCCATATCAGATATAACACGCTACATTAATGTAAGGTTCGACATGCAATTCCAAATTCACAAAACCGACGGGCTCGCCCGGCGCGGCACCCTCACTCTGGCTCACGGGCAAGTCGAAACACCCGCCTTCATGCCAGTCGGCACTTACGGCACGGTCAAGGCCATGGCGCCCGACGAGCTCAAAACCGTAGGCGCGCAAATCGTGCTCGGCAATACTTTCCATCTCTGGCTGCGTCCGGGACTGGAAGCCATCGCGGCGCACGGCGGCCTGCATCGGTTCATGGGCTGGGATCGTCCCATACTCACCGATTCGGGCGGATTCCAGGTATTCAGCCTGGGCGCATTGCGCAAAATCACCGAACAGGGCGTGAAATTCTCTTCGCCGCAGAACGGCGACAAGCTGTTCCTCTCGCCGGAAGAGTCCATGCACATCCAGAAAGTGCTGAATTCGGACATCGTCATGATTTTCGACGAATGCACGCCATATCCGGCAGAACACGATGCCGCGGCCTATTCCATGCGGCTCTCGCTACGCTGGGCCGAACGTTCCAAGACTGCCCACGCCGGCAATCCGAATGCCCTGTTCGGCATCGTGCAAGGCGGCATGTATGAAGATTTGCGCGACGAATCGCTGCGTGAGCTGGGGCAGATGGATTTCGACGGTTATGCCATAGGTGGCTTGAGCGTAGGCGAACCCAAGCCCGACATGCGCCGTATCCTCGCCTACACAGCACCGCAACTGCCTGCCGCCAAGCCGCGCTACCTGATGGGCGTCGGCACGCCGGAGGACATCGTCGAGTCGGTACAACGCGGCGTCGACATGTTCGATTGCGTGCTGCCTACCCGCAATGCCCGTCACGGCATCCTGTTTACCCGTTTCGGCGACATGCGCATCAAAAATGCGCGCTTTCGCACCGACATTACCCCGGTAGACAGCGAATGCAGCTGTTACTGTTGCAGCAATTTTAGCCGCGCCTATCTGCACCATCTGATACGCTGCGGCGAAATCCTCGGCGCGCGCCTCGCAACCATCCATAACCTGCACTACTATCAGCAACTCATGACAGGAATAAGACAGGCAATCGAAAACGCCACACTCGACGATTTCGTTGCCAAGTTTCATGAGCAGCGTGCGCTATCATGCTAAAATCATCCCATTTTTCCATTTATCACGGAGCAACCCATGTTTATCAGTAACGCCTACGCTGCTACAGCTGCCGCTGCATCCCCCATGGATCTGATCGAGAATTTCTTACCGCTGGTGGTCATATTCTTTCTGTTCTGGTTCATGATTATTCGCCCGCAAATGAAGCGCGCCAAGGAACAGGGCAAAATGATAGATGCGCTGCAAAAAGGCGATGAAGTCATTACCAGCGGCGGTCAGGTCGGCAAAGTGGTCAAAGTGGGCGAGCAGTTCGTCAGTCTGGAAATTGCCGACGGCGTGGTCACCAATGTGCAAAAGAGCACCGTGCAAACCATGCTGCCCAAAGGCACCATCAAATCCATCTGAACAACCATGCCTGATAAACTGCGTGACAATTTGTTGCAGGCAGTTTATCCGGTGAAACGACAGCAAATACCGGACACAGGCCCGAACGTCCTGTAAAACCGCCGACGACGGTTAAAAGAAGGCAATGAAATGAATCGATTCCCGCTTTGGAAATATCTGCTTATCGCCGCTGTAGTGCTCATCAGCGTTATCTACACCCTGCCCAACTTTTACGGCGAAGTGCCGGCCGTGCAGGTTTCCTCCACGCGTGCCGCCATCAAGACCGACGCCGGCCTGCTGCAACAGGTAGAAGACGAGCTCAACGCTGCGCACATTCCCTTCCACAACGCATTTGTGGACGGCAATAGCATCAAGATCAAATTCGACAATACCGATATCCAGCTTAAAGCCAAGGACGTACTGCAAGCCCGCTTCCGCGACGGTTACAGCGTCGCGTTGAATCTGCTGCCGGCTTCCCCCGACTGGCTGACTGCCATCGGCGCCAAGCCTATGTTCCTCGGTCTGGATTTGCGCGGCGGTGTACACTTCCTGCTGCAAGTCGACATGCAGGCTGCGCTCGATAAAGCTGTCGAACGCTATACCGGCGACATTCGCAGCCAGCTGCGCGATCAGAAAATCCATTATGCGTCGATTAGCCGCGACCATCAGACCATCATCATCCACTTCGGCGATGCAGCGACACGCGAACAAGCCAACCAGTTCATCAACAAGAACTTCGGTGATCTGGTGGTGACCGAAAACGATGCCGGCAGCGACTTCATGCTCACCGCCAATTTGCGCGTCGAGGTACAAAAACGCACGCAGGACAACGCCATCCTGCAAAACATCACTACACTGCGTAACCGCGTCAACGAACTTGGCGTAGCCGAGCCTATCATCCAGCAGCAGGGCGCAGATCGCGTCGTGGTGCAGCTGCCCGGCGTGCAGGACACGGCCAAGGCCAAGGAAATTCTCGGCCGCACTGCCACACTGGAAGTACGGCTGGTCGACGAAACGCACGACATCACAGCAGCGCTGCAAGGACAAGTGCCGTTTGACGACGACCTGTATACCGAGCGCGGCGGCATGCCGATACTGGTCAAGAAAACTGTCTCGCTCACCGGCGACTATATTACCGACGCTTCTCCCGGCTTCGACCAGCAATCCGGCCAGGCAGCCGTGCATATCAATCTCGATTCCCGCGGCGCCCGCATTTTCCGCGACGTGACCCGTGAAAACGTCGGCAAGCGCATGGCTATCCTGCTGATCGAAAAGGGCAAAACTGAAGTTATCACCGCCCCAGTCATCCGCGAGGAAATCGGCGGCGGTCGCGTGCAGATCACCGGTATGGAATCCGCTCAGGAAGCGTCTGACGTAGCGCTGCTGCTGCGTGCAGGCGCGCTGGCAGCACCGATGGATATCGTGGAAGAGCGCACCGTAGGCCCGAGCATGGGTGCCGACAATATCCAGAAGGGCTTCCATTCCAACGTATGGGGCTTTGTTGCCGTTGCGATATTCATGATGTTCTACTATCGCATCTTCGGGATCTTCTCCACGCTGGCGCTTACCGCCAACGGCCTGTTCCTGGTCGCGCTGCTGTCGATGATGCAGGCTACACTGACCCTGCCCGGCCTCGCAGGTATCGCGCTGACGCTGGGTATGGCGATCGACGCCAACGTGCTTATCAACGAACGGATACGCGAAGAACTGCGTAACGGCAATTCACCGCAAATGGCGATTCATGCCGGCTACGACCGCGCCTGGGGGACTATCCTCGACTCCAACATCACCACCTTCATCGCCGGTATCGCCTTGTTCTGGCTGGGCTCCGGCCCGGTTCGCGGTTTTGCCGTGGTATTGTGTCTGGGTATTCTTACCTCGATGTTCAGTGCAGTGACGGTTTCGCGCGCACTGGTCAACCTCAGCTACGGCCGCCGTGCGCGCCTGGCTAAAGTGTCCATTTAACAGGAATTCATCATGGAATTTTTCCGCATCAAACACGATATCCCGTTCATGCGCTATGGCAAGCTCACCACTGCCATCTCGCTGGTCACTTTTCTTTTCGCAATCTGGGCGCTGGCCTATAAAGGCCTGAATCTGGGTGTCGACTTTACCGGCGGTACGGTAATCGAAGTCTCTTACAACCAGCCGGCGCAAATAGACCTGATACGCGCAACCCTGACCAAAACCGGCCTGCCCGAAGTCAGCGTACAAACCTTCGGCACGTCGAAGGATGTGCTCATACGCCTGCCGCTGCACAAGGATACGACTAGCGCCAAAACCAGCGACACGGTGATGGCTGCGCTCAAGGCACAGGATGCCGGCGTCACGCTGAAACGCGTGGATTTCGTCGGCCCACAAGTCGGCAAGGAGCTCTACGATAACGGCGCACTGGCGCTGGTTGTTGTCGCCGGCGGCATTCTGCTCTACCTCGCCCTGCGCTTCGAATGGCGATTTGCGCTTGCCGCCATTATCGCCAACATTCACGACGTAGTGATTATTCTCGGCTGTTTCGCCTTCTTCCAGTGGGAATTCACCCTGACCGTGCTGGCCGGGATATTGGCCGTGCTCGGTTACTCGGTCAACGAATCGGTCGTGGTATTCGACCGGATCCGTGAAAACCTGCGCAAAATGCGCAAGTCGGGCATTCCTGAAATCATCGACAATGCCATCACCACCACCATGAGCCGTACCGTCATCACCCACGGCATGACCCAGATGATGGTGCTGTCCATGCTGTTCTTCGGCGGCGAAGCGCTGCACAACTTCGCTTTGGCGCTGACCATCGGCATCATGTTCGGTATTTATTCTTCCGTGCTGGTCGCCTCGCCGCTGCTGCTCATGTTCGGCGTCAAGCGCGAGCACTTCATCAAGGACACCAAGCCGAAAGCCGGCGTATCCGCGGACGGCGCACAGGTTTAAGGAAAGGTTGCGATCATGAGTAATGCAGACCAATTCGAACTCGACAAATTCAGCGCACTGGCACACAAGTGGTGGGATCCAGACAGCGAATTCAAACCGCTGCACGAGATCAACCCGCTGCGCCTCGATTACATCGACCAGCATGTCCAGCTAGCCGATAAAACCGTGCTCGATGTCGGCTGCGGCGGCGGCATACTCAGCGAATCCATGGCCAATCGCGGGGCCCACGTCACCGGCATCGATCTTGCAGACAAATCGCTCAAGGTCGCCAAACTGCATCTGCTGGAAACCGGCGCCAGCGTCGATTACCAGTGCATCGCCGTGGAAACGCTGGCCGAGCAACAACCGGCCAGCTTCGATGTCGTCACCTGCATGGAAATGCTCGAACACGTGCCCGATCCGGCCTCCGTCGTGCGCGCCTGCGCAACGCTGGTCAAACCCGGCGGCTGGGTATTCTTCTCTACGCTTAACCGTAACCCCAAAGCCTACCTCTTTGCCATCGTAGGCGCTGAATACCTGCTCAGCCTGTTGCCGCGCGGCACTCACGATTACGCCAAATTCATCAAGCCGTCCGAACTCTCGCGCTACGCTCGCGACGCCGGGCTGGAAATCAACGACATCACCGGCATGACCTACAACCCGCTCAGCAAGATCTACAAACTCGAAGCAGATACTGACGTCAATTACATCCTGGCCTGTCGCCGCCATGGTTGATGCCGTTTTATTCGATCTCGACGGCACCCTGGTCGATACCGCACCCGATCTCGCCCACGCGCTTAACCAGCAGCGGCAGATGCACGGCCTGCCGGAAATGCCATTCGATCTGATACGTCCCTACGCATCGCACGGCACTGTCGGCCTGCTTCAGGTCGGTTTCAGCATCAGCCCCGATCACCCTGCTTTCGACGATTTGCGCAGCGAATACCTGAGCCTGTTTGAAGAAAATGCCAACCCGTACAGCCAGCTCTTCCCCGGCATGATGGAATTACTCGAAGAGCTTGAAACCCGCGGCATTCCCTGGGGCGTCGTCACCAACAAACCGGCCCGCCTTACCACGCCGCTGCTGGATGGACTAGGCCTGCTCGACCGCGCCGCCAGCGTCGTCAGCGGTGACAGTTGCGCTTATGCCAAACCGCATCCCGAACCCATCCTCACCGCCTGCCGCGAAATCGGCGTACTACCCAGCACCTGCGTCTACATCGGCGATGCTGAACGCGACATCGAGGCCGCTCACGCTTGCGGCATGCCCGCCGTCATTGCGGAATACGGCTACATCGGCCCGCAGGACGACCCGCTCAGCTGGCACGCCGACGCATTCATACAAACCCCCACCGCTCTACTTGATTTCCTCGGCTACTGACCCCATGTAGACCGTGTAGCAGCTGAATCATGTATAATCGGCGTATGCTGAACTATTACGGATTCAGCAACTCTTAGTTACACATTGGGGGCGACCTGGCTTCGACGTGGGTTGCAAAGCAGCGCAGGGCATACCGAGGACGGATTACCTCGTAAATACAACCCGAAATCGTTTAACTGCAAACGACGAAACTTACGCTCTAGCCGCTTAAGTCGGCTGGACCCTACACCAACTTGCATACGAGTTGGGCTGAGCAATCAGCTGTAGGGTAATCTCAGTATGCTCGCTGTGTTCAGGGTTACTTTGGACATGGTTAAAACCAAGGTGACTCGCTAGTTTCCAGCCTGTTCGGTGGGCGTGAAGCTGGTTAAAGCCAAAACACCGGACTAAGTATGTAGAACTGTCTGTAGAGTGCTTGCGGACGCGGGTTCGATTCCCGCCGCCTCCACCAAATCGAATAAAAACGGCACCCACAAGGTGCCGTTTTTGTTTCCGGAATCCATGTCTTTGGCGATATCGCGGCTCAATAATAATAGTGGGAAATGATACCTCCATGGAATAAGCTATCCATCAATACCTATTATCTCTGTTTCAATAGCCGAATTCACCCAACCATTGCCCATTGCGAAAATCGATGCTTAGCCAGTGCGGTACAAAGGGCTGCACATTTCTGATCGGGAAATCTTCCGATGGCGGCGGCCCGTCCAGTGTGGAAATCCGGCAACTGCGAGTCATGATCGGACGAAAGCTGACAGCCAGGCCTTTGCCGGCAGTCGTGCCGGTTTCCGCTCCCTGCTCGTAAAAACGTACTCTTTTGCGAATCAGGCAGGAAAACAGCAGTTCCATTTCTGCCACCAACGGCGTGGTGCGTTGAGCCAAGGCGGAACCGGCTGCCTGGCTCAAACGAATTTCAACGGGTTTATCAGCTAGCATGATATTCATTTGGTTTGCTCCTGTGTAAATCGAAGTGGCATGATCGAAAGACGCTGCGGCGTTGATTACGTGTATAAACAGATATCCGACTCGCCGGCAAATTCAAAGAACATGGCGGCACCTGCATACTCCAGCCCATCGATGAAGTCGGCGTGGTCGAAGTTGAATAATTCCACTGTCATCTGGCATGCTATGAATTTCACCTCGGCTTCCTGACACAATTCGCGTAACTCTGCTATGGTAGCTACCCCGTTATTGGTGATGGTTTTCTTCATCATCAGCGTCGCCAGCGATTCATAACCCGGCACCAGAGCCTGAATGGCATTCGGTATATTCAGATTCATGTTGCGCAGCCATTTCGGGCCTATGGGCAGCTTCATCGGCATGCCCGGATTACCGAGCGGGCTGACCTGAAGCACGCTGAGATCCTTGCGCAGCAATTGCAAACCGTAAAAAGTAAAAAACATCTCCACCTGATAATTCAGTGCCGCCGCTGTAGACGCGAGGATGAAGGGCGGATAGGCCCAATCCAGAGTGCCCTTGGTAGCAATGATCGCCAGTTTCTTTTCATCCATTATAGTTCTCCTTGAGTAAATGCCGGGCCTGGTTAAGCCCGGCAAGCTGACGAACCAAATAATTAGCCCTTGCGTATCATGAATATATATTCGCCGTTGGACGCGGCTGACGACACCAGCTCATTGCCCGTCTGTTTGGTAAAGGCTTGTATGTCTTTCACTGCGCCAGGGTCAGTGGCGCTCACTTTAAGCACTTGACCGGACGTCAGTTCGTTCAGTGATTTCTTGGTGCGCAGTATGGGGAGCGGGCAATTCAACCCGCGCGCATCCAGTTCCTTATCGTAGTTCATGATGATTTCCTTGCATGCCGACACGGGAAAGCCGCATCCGCCGTCGGCGAACGGATACGACCTGGTATAACCTAAATCTAATGGTGTAGTCGCTGACATGGCGCACCTCTTTATCATTTCCACCCATAATTGGACTGATCGTTCCATATTAAGGCAAAAAAATCAGTCCAGAGCTTTTAGCGCGACATCGATAATACCTTGCAGTACGTCGGCCCCGGAGCCGGCCTTGGCCATGATTTTCAGTCCGCTCATGCTGCTGATCAGATAGCTCGCCAGGATCGCCGGATCGCGTTTCGGGTCGATCTCACCTTCGCGCTGGGCGCGTATAACGGCGGCCAACAGCACTGCTTGAACGCGTTCTATGCCTAGTGTCACCGCCTGGGCAATGGCGGGGTCGCGCTGTGCAAATTCATTGGCGGTATTAAGGATCAGACAGCCGCGCGATCCGTCCGGCGCACATGCTTCTTCCAATACGGAATGCAGAAAGTCGGCGATAAAATTGCGGCCGGATTGAGCCGATTCCAACGCTTGGCGCAGCTGCGCCGACAGCATTTCCTGATAATGCACCATGCACTGCGTAAACAAATGCTGTTTGCTGCCAAATGTCTGGTAAAAGCTGCTTCTCGATATGCCCATGATCGCCAGTAAATCCTGCAGGGATGTGCTCTCATAGCCCTTGCGCCAAAATAATCCCATAGCGGCTGCCAAGGCAGTATCGGGGTCAAATTCGAGAGGGCGTCCTATGCTGGCGATCATGGGTTAAATTATGGAACAGTCGTTCCAATATGTAAATATTTAATTAGGCATTTCTACCATATCGCTGTAAATAGTATGATATTGCACTGCTGCAAGACAAAACGGCACGGGTTTTCAATGGTTCTTCACTAATTCATCAGGTATAGGCTCAGGATCAATGAAGCTCCCGAACGGATCCCATAAAGCACACGATTCAATTTCAAGTGAAATATACGAAGAATTTGGCAAACAATAGGATACGATTGGTTTGCTCATTCAATGTAAAAACTGACATTTACAGGAGATAAAATGAAATTTTATCTGGCAAATTCGTTACAGGCATGGGGAACGCCCGAATTCAATCGCGTACTCAAACATGAAATCGAGCAGCTCAATGCCGATCAGCTCCCTTTGCAGCAAGGTTTATCCGTCGGCAGTTATGCACTCGATGGCAAGCTGCAAACGGTGATCTTCGACGCGTCGCAGTTAAACGATTGCATCCGGGTAAAAATCGGCATCTTTTACACCAGCATTATCGCCGGATGCAGCTGCGCCAATGATCCTACCCCCATCGACGAAAATACCGAACACTGCGTGGCGCAGCTTGATATCCACGCCGACACGGCCGAAGGCACACTGATATTACTTGAGGAGTAGGCTATACGGACATGGCTGCTCAGCACATGCACTCATATTCTCCGCACATACCGCGCTGCGATTCCGTCATATCCATGGTCGAACGCACAGCGCCTTTGCCAGCATCAAACAGCACGTCGAAACGCGCAGGCTGCTGCCATACATTGCAGTGTCGCCACTCCCACACCAGCTCGTCGCGCCGCGCGAAATAAGCTGTCCAGGCCGGTTCAGAAGGCCCCAGTATGCGCAGCACCTGATCTTTTGTCATACCGGGCTGTATCTGGACAAAATGTTTCGTGTCCAGCACGTTTTCCAGACTGATGAGTTTGCCGTTGCTACCGATTATCGCCATAAAGGTTTGTGCACCCGCCGGTCCGCGCGGGTAAGCCAGCTGGCTGGAGCCATCTGAGTTACGCCAGCGCATGGCCGGCTGCCCCATCGTTCTGATTACGTCGTCCAGCCCTGACAGGCCCGGTTGCAAGCCGCGTCCGCTGTACGTAGCGCAGCCGCCGAGCAGCAATAGCAGCAAAATGCCGGTCAATATTTTCATAAATTCCCTGATATAACGAAATCGGCCTGACCGATTTAACATCGGACAGGCCGCAAACAGCATACACCGATCAAAATACCGGCGTCAGGAGCGCATCCCTGCACTACTTTGCTCGAGGATGCGCGCTCTTGTCTTAATCATGCCCGTGATCGTTGCCATGCCCATTGCCATGACCGTTATCGCGATCATTACCATGATCACCATGGTCGTTGCGATCATTATTGTAGCCATGATCGTTACCATGACCGCGATTAT
Source organism: Sulfuriferula sp. (assembly GCA_031291235.1). Taxonomy (GTDB): domain Bacteria; phylum Pseudomonadota; class Gammaproteobacteria; order Burkholderiales; family Sulfuriferulaceae; genus Sulfuriferula. The sequence goes on along the minus strand of JARLJL010000022.1, from coordinate 21,925 downwards.
CGTCACGGCGGTCGCTATGTTGTTCCTGATAATATGGAACGTACCTGTGCTGATACCAGTTATCCTGCACAAAATACACACGCTCGCCGCAGGCATTATATTCGCGACAATGTTTGCTCCAGTGTTTAGCGTAACCCGGCGGTACGCGCAGGTAAATCGGCGGGCGATCCATCGGTACCTGTTCAATCACCATCGGCTGGCTATAAATCACTTCCGGTGGCGGATAGCCGCCTATGTCCAGACGACCGTAAAATCCGGGCTGGCCTATGGTGACTGAGACGCCGACATCGGCAGCGAATGCCGGGGTGGCAGTGGTTATGGCGGCTACTGCCGCTGCAATCAAAAAGCGCTTCATGATAGAACTCCTGTTATTTAGCGGTAAATTTATAAAATCGTAATCGCTACATTATTCATAATGATCCCGATTTCGTTGTTGTTGTTGTTGTTGTTGTTGCTGTTGCTGCGGTTTTGATTCGTGCGGCACCTCCTTGCCTTGTTGCCGTTCTGCCTTACCTTGCGACTTTTGCATCTGCTGTTCGTGCTGTCCATTTTGCTCAGGTCTTGGCTGTACAGGTTGCCCGCGATCCTGATTTTGCGGATGCTGCTGTTGCTGATACGGCACTACCTTTGATCTGTTTTCGCCACCCTGTTGCGGCACAACCACATGCGGCGCAACCGGTTGAGCCGGTTGATACGGGGTAACTCGCTGATTTTGCTGCTGATGAACATCATTTACTTCCGGAGCATTGCGCTGCTTCTGTTCAGGGGCTCGCTGCTGAACAGGACTGTTACGTTGCTCGATCTGCTGATAATGTCGTTGCACTGCGGGCTCATGCGGCTGATAGCCGTAATGTTGCTGCTGCAACTGTTGCTGTTGCTGTATATGTTGCGGATAACGGTCGCCGGAATACTGACGCTGGTAAACAGGCAACGGTGCAGGCGCTGGCACAGCGTTGTGATTCCATCTATCCCAGCCGTTTCTGTGCTCTTCCCAGTCACGGCCCCAGTGATCGCCCCAGCGCGGCGGTGCATCAGGCCGCCATCCATAAAAGTAGACGGGAGGCCGACGATAATAACGCACAGGTACGCGCAGTATGAATACCGGCACATCTTCCGGATATACCAGCCACCATGGACCGTTATACCAAGAGCTGGCATACCAGTTATCGTCCTGATAAATCCAGTACATACCGTCGTAGAAAAAGAAATTCGTATCCAGTTGCGGCGCATAATAAACCGGATAACCCGGCACAACGACCAGGTCCGGATACGACTGCAGATTGACGCCTATGCTGACGTTGGACAAGCGGACGCCTACGCTCACCTGTGAGGCCATTGCTACCACCGGGCTCAACAACATACCCAACACGATCAATGTATAACGATTCGTCTTCATTTTGCGGCCTCCATCTTTCGTTATGCTACCTGGTACATCACATCTTCATCCTAGCAGTTAGATGTAACCGATCCATATTCGTTCTGTAACAGTGTGTAACCTTCCTCCTGCCAACTCCGCATGTATGCTGGCATCCGCAACACTACCGGCAAGTCGGCCCCAATTTGCGAACAGGAATAGCGGAATAAAGGCAGGTACCCGAGTCTGACGCCTCATACTGTCTTTTAATAGCGACACGCATATTGGCAACACCCTATAGAAATTATAGTAACCATTTGATAAATAACCACAAATATATTTGGCACGCTATGTGCTGTATATGCATAGGCTGGGTATTTCACCCGCTTGTTAATTACAGGAGATCCACTATGCTGAACTATTTAAGCTACCTTACCCTGATGCTGAACCTTTATATCGCCCGCACTGTGTATATAAGCGCCTTGTACATGGGCAACTATGTCAGCCGCTTCAAAGCTGTTTTTGATTGTTAATCGACCGGTGTCGCTACACAGCGACACCAAAAAATTCAAGTAATCCATTGTTTTAATTCAATTTAAATATACGGCATGTATTTGGTGTCGTTATTCAAAGACAGAAGGACTATCCCATGCTTAAATTCATGCAATCACGCAACGATACCATCGTGGAACATTCGAAAACCGGTATCAAACCGGATGCAGACAAGCTCACACGCCCTGCGCCAGTCCACCAGACAACCAACACCGAAGCTGCTGCACCTGTAGAAAAACCGGTTCCGGTCGAGGAAGGCAACAAGCTGATCGTGGGCCCGAACATCAAGCTCAAAGGCTCGGAAATCACGGATTGCGAAATCCTCGTAGTGGAAGGACGCGTCGAGGCATCCATGAAGAGCCGGCACATCAGAATCGCCCAAAGCGGCGTATTCAGCGGCAAAGCCGAAATTGATGTTGCCGAGATTCGCGGCCATTTCGAAGGCGAGCTTATCGTACACAAACGGCTGATCATCTACGCTACCGGCAGCGTGACCGGGCAAATCCGTTATGGTTCGATGACAGTGGAAGAAGGCGCCGTCATCACCGGCAATCTGGAAGCCATTGCGGCTAACAGCACACAAGGCAAACCGGTAGAGGCCATCGCTGCAACGGCAGATGCCGGCAGCCCCAGTCAAGATTCAGTCACTCGACTGACACAAGCCTATCCGGCTACATTGCTCTCTCGTCACATGGCCAGCAAACGGCAAAGCTGATACTACGGTCCAACAGCAAAAGCGCCTCATACGAGGCGCTTTTTTTACGTATCCGGGTACGTAACTCTAATTACGCAGCTTCTTCCTCCGCCTCTTTAACGGCTAGTTTGGCATGACGGAATTTGCCTATGATCGACTTAAGCGATGAATCTGCAATCTGCTTGCGGTCTGCTTCTACATTAAACAGTTCCCGTCGAATTTCGTCCCCGACGACATTGCGGAAAACCAGCTGCTGCGTCTCGAAATCATATTCGGGAACCTGCTGATTCTGCCACTGCTGCAGGAAACTCACATAAAATGGCGTAAACAGGCCTTGCCCCGGATGATCCTTGCGCAACGCAAATATGTATTCCGGCCATTTACTCATCACCGTGCCATAACAATATTGCACCTGAACAAAATCGCCGGCGACTACCATCTTCCAGAATGGCACCGTATCGTAAAATTTGACGCTCACGCGCTTGCCGGCACGCGCCAGTTTCGCAAGGTAATCGAGACTTTCCTCGATCTCGCGACGATAGCCGTTACGCACGGCTTCGGGGTTTAAACTGAGCCGGGTACGCTCATAGGCTCCGCGGCCCTCAGGATCCATCAGCAATATCCTGACTTCGCAGCAAGTATCGAGCACATGCCGGACCCAGTTATCGGAATCGAATACTTCGCTGCCGGTAACAGACAGGATCGATATCTCCCGTGTTCCTTGCAAATTCTTGCGTATTTCCCTGTCGTTGCGCCGCGAGAACCAATCGCCGCTCTCGCGTGCATGCACCAGAGACGCCAGCGCCGTGGCTTTTAACTGGCGCCGACTGTCCCAGGCAATTTTGGAGACATTGAACAGCAGCACCAGCGCTGCGGCAAAAACCACCTCAGTCACCATTAACAGGATGGAGTTATCCTCCACTCGCGGCCACCAGCTATACAAAATATATTGTGCGGCAACCGGCAGAGAGAACGCGATACCTATCGCGAGCATGGATATCGTCACATGGGAAAAAATGTGCCTCAGACTATACGTCAAACCATGAGTTTGGTTAAATAACATTACACTACTCCTCAATGAATACTACGATTTCAACAAGACTACCCTGTCGCTATCCGAACTCCCCCGAGCGGGATACCTGATACAGTCATACACTAGCTCATTGTGATCGGGCTGCCATGATCCAGCCTGATCCGTTCGCCGACCCGATAAACGGGCCGGTGATCAAGATAAAACGTACGGTAACCGCCGCCATCCATATTGACGCGAACCACGTAGCGCACAGCATGACCGGCATTTTTCATATTTGCAGCATGCGTATCGCCCGCGATATACACTAGCGACATGGCAGAACCGATATTGCCGCTTACGGTACCGAGCCGACTGCCGCTAACGGCATTCGGTCCGGCCTGGTTTACAGTCGAATCGGCAAGGCGAATCGATGCCACCACACCGCATGCCTGGCATTGCCATTTATCCGCAGCAAAAGCTGCAACAGTCTGATCCACAGCAGGCATTTCAACTCCCGCATCTGCGGTATCATCCTTTTGCATTTCCTGTTGTATTGCCGCACGCTCGTGCAAACCGGCATACGGCACCCAGCCGGTCATGGTCAGCATTCCCAGCAAACTGAAAGCGGTAACGGAAATCCCGGATACCACCAGCGCCGGATATAACATTCCTTTGGTCTTTTCCATCATCATCTCCATAGATACGGTCGCAAGCCCGTCTCGCTGCGCCGTATCGATCTGCGGATTTTTATAATCAGGCTACGACAATCACGGCATGCACGCCCTCGACATCGCTAGCCAGTACGCGCGCGGTAGCAATTTGCGCGATCTCCAGCTGCTTATTGCCGATACTGGCAAAGCCGCTCAACGCCACTATGCCTGCATGCGATTCGACGTGGATCCGCAAACCGCGCAATACGGTGTTTTTAAGCAAGGCGTCTTCAACTTTGGCGGTCAGCTTGTTGTCATCAATGGAACTGGTGGATTTGGGGGGCAATATTTTAAGACGATCATTAACTGCTTCGGCACTGGCAAACTCTTCCTTACTCAGGCTGCCGTCGCGATTGGTGTCGGCAGCCTCGAAATCCCGCGTCAGCATACCCATGCCTACGGCTTCACTGGCACTGATGATGCCGTCGTGATTGATATCGTATTGTTCAAACGAACGATCCGGCGGAGCGGGCGTCGATGCGGCATGCGCGATTCCGATCAGGCTGACCGTCAGCGCAAAGCCCAGCACGGTGACTTCAAGTATTTTGTCTAATGAAACATGAGCAAAATTTTTCATGGTGGTGCTCCTAATCTACATTTGCAGCAAAATTGCTAACACCTGTAATTGAGCACATTCCGTACCACAAAAAATAATCAATAAAAAACAAATATTTACGTGTAAATCGGGGCGGATTTTAGCCTCGGAAGTGTCGCCAAATGACTACACATCTTTGACAGCTAATATATAACCAATTGAAAAATATGAATTTTGTTTTGTCTCAGAACGGAGACAAAAAGGCAAGTTACTCTGCAGTGCGTTTAAAAACAGCCGCATCCAGGCTATGCCGCTGCAACAATTTATAGAATTCCGTGCGATTCCGTTTCGCAAGACGAGCCGCTTGCGTCACATTGCCGGCCGTCATTTTCAATACCCGCACCAGATACTCCCGTTCGAACTGCTTGCGAGCTTCCTCAAAGGAAATCAGCTGCTCTTCCTCTTTGTGCATGGCTTCGTGCACCAGAACCGGCGAAATGAGCGGCGTGGTAGACAGTACGACGCATTGCTCGACGACGTTCATCAACTGCCGCACATTGCCCGGCCAGGCTGCTCCCACCAGCAACTCCATGGCTTCCGGCGCAACGCCATTAATGGACTTGCGATATTTTTTGGCTAACAACCCGATAAAATAATTGGTCAGCAGCGGAATATCTTCGCGCCGCTGCGACAATGCCGGTATCGTCAAGGCCACTACATGCAAACGGTAATAAAGGTCTTCGCGGAAATGCCCGGCAGCCACTTCCGCATCGAGATCCCGATGCGTTGCCGAAATAATACGCACATCCACCGGTATGGTATGTGCGGATCCCACCGGGCGCACATGCCGTTCCTGCAACACGCGCAACAGCTTGACCTGCAACAGCAACGGCATGTCGCCGATTTCATCCAGAAACAGCGTACCGCCTTCAGCTTTCTGAAACAGCCCCATATGATCCCGCACAGCGCCGGTAAACGCGCCCTTGACATGACCGAACAGCTCCGACTCCAGCAGCTGTTCCGGTATAGCCGCGCAATTCACCGCAACGAAGGGACGTTGGCTGCGATGGCTGGCATCGTGGATGGCATGGGCCAGCAGTTCCTTGCCGGTACCGCTTTCACCGTGTATCAGTACGCTTGCATCGCCTTCGGCAACCAGCTTGGCCTTGGTCAGCAAATCCTCCATGACCGCACTGTGAGTGACGATACCGTCGCGCCACACCCCCGACGGCGCATCGCTGCCGCCATACAAATTCGGCGACAGCCTGAGCCCCTTGGCTACTTGCGCCAGCAGCGACTTGCTGTCGAACGGTTTGGCCAGATAACCGAATACGCCGCGCTGCGCCGCAGCAACCGCATCGGGTATGGTACCGTGCGCGGTAAGAATAATGACCGGCAACGTAGGTGTAGTACGGTGGATATGCTCAAACAATGCCATACCGTCCATACCGTCCATGCGCATATCGGTAATCACCAGCTGCGGGCGCGACACGTCGAGCAGATTGAGTGCGGTTTCCGCGCTACCGGCGACTTCGACCGCATAACCCGCCGCCGTCAGCCGCAGGGAAAGCAATTCCAGCAAATCGGCATCGTCGTCAACCAGCAGAATTTTGGGATGGGTAACAGTCATATAGCGCTAATAAGCATCTCAGTGCTGATCCCGGCGGATAAGATTCTTTTCCATATTCTTGATGGCATCGACCTTATCCTGCAAGCTATCGGCCCGTTTTTGCTCGTCCTTCAATTTTTGCATCAGTTCGTCGCTGGTACGCTGCTGGTCAGCAAGCGAAACGGCAAGCAGACCGGCAAGACCGTGCAAACCGGGATTGGTCGATTTGATATCTTTCAGCTGCTCATTAGCCAGCGCCAGCGCAGCCGCATTATCGTGAAACGGCGCGCCAGGCAGCGATAGCAGCAGCGCCAGCCGCAACCGGTTCACCTCGGTTTTGGCTAATGCCATATTCTGTCTGGCCTTGTCGTATTCCCTGACCAGATCGGGCGTCGGCAGTTTACGCGCATAATCGTAATACAGCAGCAACTCCTCGGCCTGACTGGTCACGATCAGCGACGGCGTCCAGCCGGCATTGGCCGGATGCGTCTGCCCCGGCAAGTTGGCGCAAGCCCCCAGTGTCGCCAATGCTGCGATCGACAGCATCCAGCGCTGATATAACTTACTCATGTATCGTCCTTGATATCGTGCAGCGGCAATTCGATACGAAAATGCGCTCCAGCATCCGATTGTTGCAATAATTCGATACTGCCGCCATGCGCCAGCACATATTGCCGGGCGATGGACAACCCCAGCCCGGTACCGCTGCTGGCGCTATCGGGCGCGCGCCGCCCCTGATAAAACGGCTCGAACATCATCTCCCGATCGGCCTCGTCTATACCGGGGCCGGCATCGATCACATCCATTTGCAGCGTCTCGCCAACCTGTTGCGCGGAGATCGCAATCTTTCCGCCGCGCGGGGAAAATTTTACGGCATTGGACAGCAGATTATCCACTACCGTTCGAATTTTTTGCACATCGCATTCCAGCATCAAAGCCGGCGCAGCGAATTCAAACTGCAGCGCCTTGTTCATTGCAGCAAGCCGATGATCCTGCAATACGCTTGCGAGCATGTCGCGCACATTCACCGGCTGCTTTACCAGTATGGACTTTTCGTATTGCAACGCGCTGAAGCTGAGCAGGTCCTCGATACGCCGCTGCAATTGTACACTGTTGCTACGCAGGATATTCGCCACCTGCTGCTGCTTGACATTCAATTCGCCGATCACGCCTTCCGCCAACAGATCGGAGCCTTCGCGCAATGCGGTAAGCGGCGTTTTGAGTTCGTGCGATACATGCTGCAGGAACTGTTTCTTTTGCGCCTCCAACTCCAGCAGCCGCAACCGCATCCAGTCCAGCCTATCCCCGAGATACTTCAGATCTTCCGGCCCCTCGACTGAGATAGGTTGAGTCAGCTCGCCTTGCCCCATATTGCGAATGGCCTCGTCAATTTGCCGAATAGGCCGCGTAATCAGGACCGAAAACCCCAGCGCCAGCAGAATCGCAAACGGGACCAGCCCCAGCAATTGCCAGCCCACGACAGAACGGGCATGCCCTGCCATCGCTTGCATGGCATCCACTTCGTGTTCGATAAGGGTATAGCCGGCGGCCGAAAACATGCGTGCCGACTCCAGCAAAGGCCCAAAATCATCAACCACATCGCGCAAGCTGTCCGGCGATGAACGAAAAAAACTGACCTGCTGATACATGGCAAGCTCAGTCGACTGTAACTTGTCCAGCGTCTGCTTCTGATCAGCCCGCAAAGACAGTACAGCAAGCTTGCCGGCAGTATTCACAAATTTATCGTGCGCCTGAAAGTAACCTTCAAGCAGCGTCGCGTCGTTTAAAATAACGGTTTGCCGCACGCTGCGTTCCATGGCGGTGATTTCATCCGCCAGAACGCGGCTGCCGTGCGCGATTTGCGCAGCCTGATATACAGCCCTACGACTTTGATTGGCAAGCTGGTCGATAGACACCGCGCTGTTGATCAACGCGACGATCAACGGCAATGCAACCAGCGAAAACCCTATGAGGATCAGTTTCAGAAACGATTTCGGGTTGCGTCGCAGCAACCCCAGATAATTCAGATCCAGCCGACCTTCCTGTCCGGCCGGCAGTTCGTGCACAGTCATTGTGCTACCCCTTATGCAATTCGCTCCTTTCCAGTTTACCCCAGCAGCGGTTTGCCGTCGGCAATAAAACGCATCATGTCTTTTGCCGACATGGGTCGGCCAAAATAATATCCCTGTATCATGTCGCAACCGTGCATCTGCAAAAAGGCCAATTGCTCGGCAGTTGCGACCCCTTCTGCGATCACCTCCAGGCCCAGCTTGTGTCCGAGTGAAATACTGGCCTCAACAATAGCGCTGTCATTGGCATCATGAGGCAGATCCTGTACAAAAATCTGGTCGATTTTCAATACGTCCAGCGGAAAACGTTTCAAATAAGCCAGTGAAGAATAGCCGGTACCGAAATCGTCGATAGCCAGCCGCACCCCAAGCGCATCCAGTGCTGCCAATATCTCGCCGGCGCTTTGCACATCCTGCATAACCGTACTCTCGGTAATTTCGATTTCCAGATGTTCGGGAAGCATATTGTGCTGCAGCAAAACATCCTGCACCATTTTTACCAGCTGCAAATCGACGAATTGCCGCGCCGACACATTGACCGATATCCGTATCGGCTTATATCCCGCGTCCCTACAGCTCTTATAATGTGCGCAAGCTTCGCGCAACACCCAGGCACCAACAGGCACGATCAATCCTGTTTCCTCCAGCATGGCAATGAATTCCACCGGTTCTATCAATCCGCGTTCCGGATGTTGCCAGCGTATCAAGGCTTCGAAGCCTATCACCTCGTTATCCGCCAACGCCTGTTGCGGCTGGTAATAGAGCACGAATTCATTGCGTTCCAGCGCTCTTCGCAAACTGGTTTCCAGTGTCAGCAGCTCCTGACCGCGAGCATTCATATCCGGTGCATAAAACTGATATTGATTGCGTCCTATCAGTTTCGCCTTGTACATCGCCGCATCGGCATTCTTTAACAGCGATTCCGCGTCGCTACCGTCATGCGGATAAATGGAAATGCCGGTACTGAACGCCACATACACTTCCTGCCCCGGTATGGAAAACGGAGCTGAAAATGCTTCGCGCAACTTGTGTGCGATCAACGACACATCTTCCACCGTTCCAATTTCACCCATGACGATAGTGAATTCATCGCCGCCGTATCTGGCGACCAGATCGCTGGGCCGCAAATAACTGCGCAGGCGCTCTGCCACACTGCAAAGCAGCGCATCGCCTGCAGCATGCCCCAGGCTATCGTTGATACGTTTGAAATTGTCGACATCCAGAAACAGTACGGCCACCAGGAAATGAAAGCGATCAGAGCGGGCCAGCTCTCGCGCCAGATGTTCCTGCAACAAAACCCGGTTGGGCAAGCCGGTTAACGCATCGTGCGTCGCCTGACGCTGCAGCTCGCCTTCGAATTGCTTACGCTCGGTAATATCGCGAGCGATGGTGGAATAGAATGCCAGCTCGCCGTCCTTGCCAGTGTGTGTCACCACCACTTGGGAAACCGGGATTTCTTCCCCGTCCTTCCCGCGTATGGCGCTTTCTCCATGCCACGCACCTTTGCGTCTGGCTAGCGGAAACGATTCGAACAACAATCGCTGGGCTGCCCATTCCGGCTGACAATCGGCAATATTCCTGTCGCTGATGCTTTCGGTTTCCCCCAACCCCAGCATGATGCGGCCGGCATGATTCAGATAGCGCAATTGCCCCTTGCTATCCATGATGGCAATAAAATCGGTGGTCGCTTCCAGAATTGCCAACAATTGCGCCCTGGCTTCTTCGACGTGCACCCTGTCGGTAATATCGCGTCCGGTCGAAACGAAATGGGAAATATGTCTTTCGTCGTCGAGCAGCGGCGTAATTACCTTCTCTTCATAAAAACGCGATCCATCCTTGCGGCAATTGACAAAGGTCCCCTCAAAAGAATTGCCCGCCAGTATGGTATCCCACATGCGTTTATAAAATGCGGCGTCATGCCAGCCGGATTTGATCAGCGCGGGCGTATGCCCTATCGTTTCCGCTGCGCTATAACCGGTCAACCGCTCAAAAGAAGGATTGACGTACTGAATGTTGCCTTGCGGATCGGTAATGAACACGCTATCCGTCGCCTGTTCCACCACCAGCGACAACTGGCGCAGGTTTTCTTCCGCGGCCCGGCGCTGGCGGCGCGACCCAGCCTCCTCAAGCTCCCGGTGTACAGCCGGCACCAGACGCATCAGGTTACCCTTCATCACATAATCCTGCGCACCGGCTTTCATGCCCTCTACTGCGGTAATTTCGCCTATGGTGCCGGATACGAAAATAAACGGCACATCGGGGTCGTGTTGCCGCAATATGTTCAGCGCACGCCCTCCGCTAAAACGCGGCATGGAATAATCCGACAAGACGATATCCCACGGCTGATCGAGCGCATGCAGAAACGCCGGCTCGGTATCCACCCGTTGCCAATCCATGCGAAAACCCGCCTTCTCCAGATAATTCACCAGCAGTAAAGCATCGTTCTCGGAATCTTCCACTATCAGCGCATGTAACGGCACCGCCTCCGCGGCGAGTATTGGCGCTGTTCCTTCGGCAAATTCATCCACGACTGTACTCCTCGATCAAATACATATCCTTGCCTGTACGCACTGCTGCCGCTATTCCAGAGGCGGCTGATTAAGCAATAGCCAGTAAAGCCCGAGCTGCCCTGCAGCCTTCACAAACTCGTCGAAATCGACCGGCTTGCGCACATAACTGTTTGCGCCCAGCGTATATCCCCTGAGCCTGTCCTCGTCCTCATTGGAGGAAGTCAGGATGACCACAGGCTGCAAATGCGTATTGGCGTTATCGCGTATGCGCCGCAATACTTCCAGACCGTCGATTTTAGGCAGCTTTAGATCGAGCAGCACCACTGCAGGATGTTCAGCCGGATCTCGCGCCGCGTAGGCGCCGGTGCAAAACAGGTAATCCAGCGCTTCCACGCCGTTACGGGCCACGACCACCCGATTGCCGATCTTGTTTGCACTCAACGCATGTAGCGTTAACGCTTCATCGTCGGGGTTATCTTCAACCAGCAATATAACTTTCTCTCTCATGACGGCATCTCCGTTGACAACGTAAAATAGAACATCGCGCCGCCGTCGACCCTGGCATCCGCCCAGACCCGCCCGCCGTGCTTGTGAATAATGCGCTGCACGGTTGCCAGCCCGACACCTGTGCCGGGGAAATCCCCCGCATCGTGCAAACGCTGAAACACACCGAACAATTTGTCCGCATAGGCCATATCGAAACCTGCACCGTTGTCCCGCACAAAGTAGACCGACTCGCCGTCTTGCATGATGCTGCCGAACTCGATTTCCGCCACATCGAGTTTGCCGGTAAATTTCCAGGCATTGCTGAACAGATTATCCAGCACCACGCGCATCAGTCTCCGGTCGCAACGCACCTTCAATCCCGGCTGCAATATAAAATGCACGACCCGCTCCGGCTCTTGTTTGCCCAGCTCCACCATGATTTCATTGGCAAGCTCGCTCAAATCGACCTCTTCCTGCACCAGTTCCGATCGGGTGACGCGCGACAGCTTGAGCAAATCGTCGATCAGCATGCCCATATGCTGCGCAGCACGGCGTATACGCTCCAGATAATCCTGCCCGATCCCGCCTAACTGCGGCGCATAATCGCTATGCAGAATACGGCTGAAACCGTCTATAGCCCGAAGCGGCGCGCGCAGATCGTGCGAAACAGAATAACTGAACGCCTCGAGTTCCTGATTAGCGGCCTCCAGCTCGACCGAACGTTTGCTCAGGCTGTCGTTCAGCAGCTGCAATTGACGCTGACTTTCCTTCCGTCCGCTAATATCCTCAATCACCCCGTCAAAATAGACTTCGCCGTCGGCATCCGTTTTCATCACTGCCGTAACAGCAGCCCAGAAATTTCTGCCGCTGGAGGTGACCAGTTCCACTTCTTCTGTTGTAACAAATCCCTGACGCAGGATCTTGTCGTTAAGCGCATGGTATTGCATGGGGTCGCGATATAAAGCGCTGAATGAATATTGCAGAAATGCCTCTACCGATGCGGCTTCAAACATGCTTGCCATCGCAGGGTTCACTTCCACAAAACGCCCCGGCTCGCCGGCGGTATTACGATAGATACCGACAGGTAAATTGTTCACCAGATCGCGGTAGCGTTCCTGCGCCTCCTGACGTAAATGCTCAGCCAGCTTGCGCGAAGTGATGTCGCGGATAATGGCGGTCACGATCGTGCCTTGCGGCGTTTGCGTCGGGCTGAGACTGATCTCCACCGGAAATTCGCTGCCGTCCTTGCGCCGCCCGTACAGGTCCAGGCCTTCGCCCATGGGACGCAAATGCGGATTCGCATGAAAATCCGCGCGATGCTGAGGATGAGCCGCCCGCAAATGATCCGGTACCAGTATTTCTACCGGCTGCTGCAATAACTCGTCGCGCATGTAGCCGAAATATTTTTCCGTCTGGGCATTGGCCAGCAATATCCGTCCGTCACGATCGACGATAATAATTGCATCCGGCGCAGATTCAAGCAATCCGCGAAAGCGCGCCTCGCTGGCTCGTACAGATTCTTCGGCTACCCGTCGCTTCACGCTGTAATAAACGATGGCCCATGCCACAACCGTCAGCATGAATTCCAGCACACCGAATACCACCCACAAACGATCGGTCAATCCGCCATTTTTTGCAGCAAGATAGGCGGCAGGTTCGTAGGCAACCAGTACCCATTGGTCGGTCGTCACCACGCGGGGCTCATTCCGTTGCCGACCAAGTGTCAAATCGCTCACTTTCGCGTAGGTATACATACCCTGCCCGGTCATAAACTGTCCGGTATGCTTACCTTCCCTGATCTGCCGCCACGCATCCGCATCCCGTACATCCAGCCGTTTATCGAGCCGGTGCGGATACATGAAACCCCATTCATCCGCGGAATAGGGGCCCAACAGCCAATAACCTGATGCATTCAGCAACCAGATGCTGCCTTCCAGACGCTCATAGGAAGAAACCTTGCGGATACGATTGAGTAGCTGCTGCCCCAGATAATTCAGCACTATCACCCCGCGCTTATGACCTTCGCGATCGAAAACGGGCGTCGCAAAACGTATCATGGGTTTGATTGGCTGCTCGATTACACCCTGCTCAACATGTAGATCCAGCGGCGATACATAAACCTCGCCTCGCGCCAATGCGAAAGCATCGCGTACGTAATATTGCTGTGATTTGTTTTGCAAAGCGGTACGCTTGACGATAACGGGATGGCCGTTGTTGTTATTAACCCGGATGATTTCACGGCCATTTTCATCCAGCAGGCGCAATTGATCGTAAATCCCCTTGCGCGACACCAAAGCCAGAAACTCACCGGCAAGCGCCTCGCGTTCCGCATCCGCATCCATGGCCGAAAATTTTTGCAGCTCCGTCAAATCCGCCAGATACAGCAGATCGGATCGTACTGTGGATAATCCCATGGTACTGGCTTGAAACGAAAGTCTAACCGCCTGACGCTCGGCAGCTTTTACCAAAGTCAATGCACTATTCGCCTGCACGTTGTAAAACGCCAGAATAATGGCTACCAACACCAGCGTGAGCGGTATCCAGAATAGCAAAAAAAGCCGCAGCGGAAACCGTCCTTGCTTAAAATAGAAGTGCCATTTCGCCATGGATAACAACCTTATTTTGATTATTAACGGCCTACGCTTACTTTTTCTATTTACTCGAAGGCAGTCTCAAATACCATAGTGTTTTAGTCAACTTATGCACCATCATAGGACATCAAACTGAACTAAGCAATCTGGAAAATATCACAGGCAGCAATGCAATGACTCCCCCGCCGGATCTACGCCGGGAGCGACAGGAATCAAATCGGAAATACGTGAGATTGCGCAATGAGCATTGCGCAGGAAAATGAACAACAAAGAACAGCTGCCCTTGCGGACAGCCGTTTATACGATTACCGGATTCAGCGCACCGTCACTTTGGCCTCGCCGCTTTTCAGCTCGCCGATCACACAAGCATAATCGAAACCCTCATCGCGGAACACGTGAAGCACCTTATCAACTGCTTCCGGCGCGCAGCTTACCAATAAACCGCCGCTGGTTTGCGGGTCGCACAGCAGGTTTTTCTGCCAATCCGCCATGCCTTCCGGCAGCACCACATCGTGTCCGTAACTTTTCCAGTTCCGCGCCGCCGCACCGGGCGCATAGCCTTTTTTGGCCAGCTCCAGCGCTACCGGCAGCACCGGCAATGCGGCAAAATCGATTTCGGCAGCCAGATGTGAACCGCGGCATATTTCCAGCAAATGCCCGAGCAATGCAAAGCCGGTCACGTCGGTCATGGCATGCACGGCGGGGAAGTCGACCAGCGTTGCCCCTGGTGTATTCAATTGCGTGGTACTGGCGACCATCTGCCGGTAGCCTTCGTCCGACAGTTCGCCCTTTTTCAGCGCGGCACTCATGATGCCTATCCCCAGACCTTTGCCGAACACCAGCACGTCGCCCGCTTGCGCCTGATTGTTACGCTTCACTTTATCGGGATGCACCAGCCCCAGCGCAACCAGACCGTAGATAGGCTCAGGCGAATCGATGGAATGTCCGCCGGCGATGGGAATGCCTACATCGGCGCAAACCGACTCGCCGCCTGCGAGTATGCCCTGTATCACCTCAACCGACAGTTTGTCGATCGGCATACCGACGACCGCCAGCGCAAAAATCGGATAACCGCCCATCGCATAGATATCCGATATGGCATTGGTCGCAGCAATACGGCCGAATTCGAAAGGATCGTCGACTATCGGCATGAAGAAATCGGTGGTCGCAATAATGGCCTGACTGTCGTTCAAACGATATACTGCTGCATCGTCGCTGGTTTCCGTCCCCACCAGCATGTTCGGACTGACCAGCCGTCGCGGCATTTTGGCCAGAATCTCGCTCAGCACTGCCGGCGCAATTTTGCACCCGCAGCCGCCGCCGTGAGAATATTGTGTTAATTTAATATCGTTCATAAGTTCCAAGGCTACGCATTGAGAAAAAATACCCCTATTACCGTAGCACAGATGGCCGATTTTGACGAGATCATCGACGTACGCACACCGGCCGAATTCGCTGAAGACCATATACCCGGTGCAATCAATTACCCCGTACTCAGCAATGAAGAACGCATCGTCGTCGGCACGCTGTACAAGCAGGCATCCGATTTCGAAGCCAAAAAAGTCGGCGCAGCCCTGATCGCACGCAATATCGCCGACCATCTCGAACGCCATTTTGCCGGCAAACCCAAAAGCTGGCGACCGCTCATCTATTGCTGGCGCGGCGGCACGCGCAGCGGCGCCATGACGCACATCCTAAATCAGGTAGGCTGGCACGCCGGCAAGCTGGACGGCGGCTACAAAAGCTACCGACGCACGGTACTCGACGAGCTGGCGGTACTGCCGGCCCAGTTCAAACTCAAAGTCGTGTGCGGGCTGACCGGCTCCGGCAAAAGCCGTTTGCTGCAAGCCTTGCAAACGCTGGGCGGCCAGGTGCTGGATCTGGAACAGCTGGCCGCGCATCGCGGCTCCGTCCTCGGCAATCTGCCGGATATCGATCAGCCTTCGCAGAAAATGTTCGATAGTCTGGTGTGGTGGCAATTGCGCCGGTTCGATCCGGCCCGGCCGGTTTTCATTGAAGCGGAAAGCAAAAAAGTAGGCAAACTGCGCGTACCGGAAGCGCTGATCGCAGCCATGTGGCACGAACCGGAATGCCTGCGCGTGGAAATCGACAGCGAACAGCGCGTCGCCTTGCTAAAAGCGGAATACGAACATTATCTGCAAAACCCGGCCAGTCTGAATGCCAAACTGGCATTTCTCATTCCCCTTTACGGACACGAGCAGATCAACCAGTGGCAGACGCTGGCTAATAACGGAGACTGGGATACGCTGATACTGGCCTTGCTGGAAAAACACTACGACCCGTTTTATACCCGTTCCATCACCCACCATTACCCCGCTTACGATCAGGCAATTCGTATGCAAATAAACGATATCGGCGAAGCCGGCATGCTCGCGCTGGCACGAGACATTTTGGCGCGATACTGACAGTAAGCTTCATTCCCTCAGCCTCTGCGTTCTTCTGTTTATACCGTACATTAACTGTGTATGATGCATGCTCGACGATGAGTAGTATCGTACTCGCCGTCAGTCTGATGACAACTGCCCATGGCATAATCATGCGGCCCGATTGACAGCTGGATAAGGTAGCCGGATGAACCTGTTCAAAAAACTCCTGGTACGAATGACGCGTCCCCGCGCCATGAGTCGGCATTTTCGTCGCCTGACGATACTAGAATCGATTACCGGTACCGGCGTCAGCAAGGAAGTGCCGCCGTCCCTGGCGCAAACGCTGTCTGCTGCGGCCAAATCCGACGCCGACGCATTATTGCGTGAACTGGATACCCATATGGACGGGCTCACCGCCAATCAGGCCGACAGAATACGCGAACGGGTCGGGGCCAACGAAATCGAGCACGAAAAACCGCCATCGGGCTGGTACCACTTGTGGCACAGCTACCGCAACCCGTTCAACCTGCTATTGTCGTTACTGGCACTGGTGTCTTATCTGACGCACGACATGAAAGCCACCATTGTGATCAGCAGCATGGTGCTGCTATCCACGTTATTGCGGTTCTGGCAGGAAGCCAAATCCAACAAGGCGGCTGACAAACTCAAAGCCATGGTCAGCAATACCGCGACTGTACTGCGGCGCGATCTGGCGGCGGATGCAGCCGAAGAAGCACGCCAGTATTTCAATATAGAGCTGCATCCCAAACCTGCCAGCCGTGCCGAGCTCCCGATCCAGAAACTGGTACCGGGCGATCTGGTCATACTTTCCGCCGGCGACATGATCCCGGCGGATTTGCGCGTACTCAACGCCAAGGATCTGTTCCTGAGTCAGGCAGCCATGACCGGCGAATCGCTGCCTGTGGAGAAATTCGCCCACCACGCCAATCCCGCCACCGCCAATCCGCTGGATCTCGATAACATCCTGTTCATGGGTACCAACGTCGTCAGCGGCTCGGCCACAGCGGTGGTCGTCGCCACCGGCAGCCACACCTATTTCGGCGCACTGGCGCAACGCGTGACTGCTACCGATCGCGCGCCTACTGCATTTCAGGCCGGCGTCAACAAAGTCAGCTGGCTGCTGATCCGTTTCATGTTCGTAATGGTGCCGCTAGTACTGCTGATCAACGGCTTTACCAAGGGTGACTGGGTCGAAGCGTTCCTGTTTGCGATGTCGGTTGCAGTCGGCCTGACGCCGGAAATGCTGCCGATGATCGTCACCTCGACGCTGGCCAAGGGCGCCGTCGTGCTGTCGCGCAAGCAAGTCATCGTCAAACGTCTGGATGCGATCCAGAATTTCGGCGCCATGAACGTGCTGTGCACCGACAAGACGGGCACGCTGACACAGGACAAAATATTTCTGGCACGCCATACCGACGTATTCGGCGAAGTATCCGATTCGGTACTCGGCTATGCCTACCTCAACAGCTACTATCAGACCGGCCTGAAAAACCTGCTCGACGTCGCCGTACTGGAACACGTCGAGGTGCATCGCGACCTCAAGGTTGTGCAGCACTATCGCAAGGTGGACGAAATCCCGTTCGATTTTCAGCGGCGGCGCATGTCGGTCGTGGTATCGGAACGCGAAGACCACCATGAGCTGATCTGCAAAGGCGCAGTCGAAGAAGTGCTGAATATATGCACGCGCGTACAGCACGGCGCGCAAATCGAACCGCTTACACCGGCCATATTGCAGCAAATCAATACGCTGACGGCGGAGCTCAACGCGGAAGGCTTGCGCGTCGTTGCCGTGGCGATGAAGGAAACGCCGCCAACCAAGGATGTTTATAGTGTCGCAGACGAATCGGACCTGATACTGGTCGGCTATATCGCCTTTCTCGACCCGCCCAAGGAATCCACCGCCCCGGCCATTGCCGCTTTGCAGGCGCACGGCATTACCGTCAAAATCCTGACCGGCGACAACGAGCTGGTTACCGCCAAGATTTGCCATGAAGTCGGCCTGCCCATGCAGGGGGTGCTGCTCGGCTCGGCCATCGAAGCACTGGATGATGCCAAACTGGCGCCGCTGGTGGAACAATATAACGTCTTCGCCAAACTCTCGCCCGCGCACAAGGAACGCATCGTGCGGTTGCTCAAGGCCAACGGCAATGTGGTCGGATTCATGGGCGACGGCATCAATGATGCCCCGGCGTTGCGCGCTGCCGATATCGGCATTTCGGTCGATACCGCGGTGGATATCGCCAAAGAGGCTGCCGACATCATTCTGCTGGAAAAAAGCCTGATGGTGCTGGAAAAAGGCGTGGTCGAAGGCCGCAAAACCTTCGTCAACATGCTCAAGTACATCAAGATGACGGCCAGTTCCAACTTCGGCAACGTGTTCTCGGTACTGGTAGCCAGCGCGTTTCTGCCGTTTTTGCCCATGTTGCCATTGCATTTGCTGGTGCAGAATTTACTCTACGACGTATCGCAAATTGCCATCCCCTTCGACAACGTCGATGAAGAATTGCTGAAGCAGCCACAACACTGGAAACCCGGCGACATCAGCCGCTTCATGATCTATTTCGGCCCGATTAGTTCGATCTTCGACATCAGCACCTTTATCGTCATGTGGTTCGCATTTCATGCCGACAGCGTCGCCAGCCAGACCCTGTTCCAGTCCGGCTGGTTTGTGGAAGGGCTGCTATCGCAGACTCTCATCGTGCACATGATACGCACGCGCAAACTGCCTTTCCTGCAAAGCCGGCCTGCCGGTCTGCTGGTATTCATGACCATCGGCGTCATGCTGTTCGGCATTTTCATCGTGATGGGACCATTTGCCCATTACTTCAAACTACAGGCATTGCCGCTGGGCTATTTCCCGTATTTGCTGCTTATATTGTCCGGCTATGCCGTGCTTACCCAGGCCATGAAAGGCCACTACGCACGCCGCTACGGCTGGCAATAAAATGCATCCATCCAACGGGAAAATTGCACAATAGTGCCTATAACAGGAGCATTCGCGGCATTTGTAACAATCTTTTCATGAAGCAGTCGTACACTGATCGTCATTCCACAACGATAATAAAGATCGGGGCTGCCCTCCATGTTGCAGGAACAGATCGATGTCGACGAAATCCGTAGCCTGTCGCAGCAGCTTGCGACAGTACGCGAACGCGTCCTGGACACACAGACGCAACTGCTGGCGCGCTGGCAACCGCATTTACACAATCCGCTATACCTTCCCAGTGCTGCCAATCTGGCGGCTTACATCGGTTTGCGGCGGCATGACCTGCGCCAGCTGCAGAGCCGTCTGGCGCACATCGGACTGTCGTCGTTAGGCCGCTGCGAAGGCCATGTGGTAGCAACGCTGGATGCGGTAAATTATGCGCTGGCAATGATGAACCATACCGCTGTGCTGGCCGATCCGCTTGCAGATATCAACAACGCCATGACGCGCGATCAGATGCTGCTGCGGCAAAACACCACGCGGCTGTTTGCCAAAACGCAAAACCGGCACGGTACGCTGTTGATGGTCACCATGCCCGGCGAAGCGGCCGACGATTACGATCTGGTGCGCGACATGCTCGATCTGGGCATGGATTGCGCGCGCATCAACTGCTCGCACGATGATGCTGCAGCGTGGGAACGCATGGTGGCAAACATACGTCAGGCAATCAAGGAAACCGGACGCAATTGCCTGGTCATGTTCGACCTGTCCGGGCCCAAGCTGCGTACCGGCGACATCGCTGCCGGCCCGCCGATTTTGCATATCAAGATCAAACGCGACGAATTCGGCAATTTGCTGCAACCAACGCGCATCATCCTCGACGCCAGCGGACATCCCGGATGCCCTGCCGTCAACAGCAAATCGGAGCAGGCGCAGGCGGCAAGATTAAGCGTCTCAGCTAAATGGCTGCAGAAACTCAAGCAGGACGACAGAATCAAATTCCACGATATCCGCAAACGCAAACGCGAATTCATCGTCGACGAGCGGCTGTCGAATACCGAAGTCGCGGTAACCTGCAAAGACGGCGCCTATATCATCCCTGGCACCATACTCGAACACGTCAGCAGCAAACAGCAGCACGCGAAAACCATCACCGGCGATTTCAGCGCACCGCCCATGCGTATCCGCGTCGAGAAACACGACGTGCTGTTATTGACCCGCGCGCAGTTGCCCGGACAGACTGAGCAGCGCGACAAGGCCGGCAACATCATTGCACCGGCACGCATTTCCTGCACCGAACCGGCCGTGTTCGACTTTATCAAGACCGGACATGCCGTATGGATAGACGACGGACGTATCGGCTGTCTGATCGAAAATATCGACGAAGAAGGCGCCTGGCTGCGCATCATCCAGGTACGGCCCAGCGGCGAACACATCGGCGCGCAGAAAGGCCTGAACTTCCCTGACACACCGTTAAAACTGCCCAGCCTCACGGAAAAAGACAAACGCGATCTGGATTTTGCCGTGCAACATGCAGACATCATCGGCCTGTCGTTCGTGCAGCATGCCGACGATCTGGATCAGCTGCACGACGCGCTGGTACAACGCAACGCTGCCAACCTGGGCATCATTGCCAAAATCGAAACCCGCGATGCGGTCAAGAATCTGCCGGAAATCATCATTCGCGGCGCAGGCAGCGGCGCGTTCGGCATCATGATCGCGCGCGGCGATCTGGCAGTGGAAATAGGCTACGAACGCATGGCGGAAATCCAGGAAGAAATGCTGTGGCTATGCGAGGCCGCGCACATACCTGTGATTTGGGCTACCCAGGTACTGGAAAGCTTGGTGAAACAGGATCTGCCCTCGCGGGCGGAAATCACCGATGCGGCCATGTCCGAGCGTGCCGAATGCGTCATGCTCAACAAGGGACCGTATATCCTGCACGGCATGTCCGTACTGAACGACATCATCGCGCGCATGCAATCGCATCAGGACAAGAAAACGCCGCAGTATCGGGCGCTGCACTGGTAAATTATCTGATCAGAATAGTCACCCGTATGATAAACCTAATTCAATCCAAATGCTCTCCGTCCGCAATTTACCAGTCTGACATATCTTTCCCCATAAACTAAATACGCTGCAACCGTCAAAAAAACACCTACCACAAACAAAAAAACAAGACAACAGCCATAACTACCAGCAGATAAAGTCTGTATGGCAATGCTACCGTATTGCCCATACCATTCACATAAAGCCCGGAATCATGCTCCCGATCACGCCATCGCTACCCGACCTGGTCAGCCTCGCCGCCGCCTTGTCCGGCAACCGTCAAACCGACCGCCTCATGCGCCTGCACACCCCGCTGGACAGTCATTACGGCCCCGATACGTTGATCCCCGAAACCCTGCAAGGCAGCGAAGTCATCGGCACGCAATCTGGCGCAACCCCATCAGAAACGCCCATTACCGG
>JARLJL010000021.1 GCA_031291235.1 Sulfuriferula sp. | reverse complement strand
GCAGGTCGCGGAGCTGGCATTGCCGGTTGAGTGGGCGGCAAACGATAATTTGCAAGGCGCCAACGACAACATCCCGGCGAAGCTGCGGCTAGCGAGCCTGCGCCGTGTGATCGGAAAGATGGAGTGACTCAATGATGCCGGATATGATCCCCATCGACGAGGCCAAAATGGCCCTCAAGGAAGCCGCCACGGAATGGCTAAACAGTAAGCTCGCCGTTCTCGGAAAGTGGACGCTGGCAGCTTTGCTGGCCATGGCCCTGGCTGGGATATTCCGGCTGATCGTTCATTTCGGTAAATGAAAATCATGACCGACTTTGATACGTGGCTCACTTTCGCTGTTGGTTCAGACGAGACGGGACCCGGCGGCGAGGAAGGCGGCTGGGATAGCGACGATCCATCCCCGGAAAATCCCACGTGGCGCGGTATCGAATATTTCGAGTTCTGCGACTGGATGGGAGTTCCACACGGTAGACTGTTGTTCGCTGCATTCCGTGAGCTTTGCACGAGGACTGTCATTGGGAAGATCACGGAATCCAATTACTGGACTCCGGCTCAAACTGAGCTATTGCCAACGGGCGCCAATATCATCTACGTGGACCACTGTTTCAACGCCGGCCAGGGCAGCGCCGTAAGATGCCTGCAAAGCGCCCTCGGCGTTGAGGTAGGTGGAATCTTTGGTCCGGTCACGCGGTTGGCGCTGCGGGGAGTTAATCCGATTACCCTCATTGCATCGCTGCACGATGCCATCGAGGCGGACTACCGAACTAAGGGATCATTCCCCAAATATGGCACCGGATGGCTTGGTCGCAATGATCGCGGGGCGGCGCTCGCAATGAAACTTGCTACGAACAAAGGACCATGAAAATGGACAAAGTGAAAGGGACGTTCTCCCAGATTACCAGCATCATCGGGGCCTCTGGCCTGATGGGCGTGTTAGTGGCATGGGTAACCGGGCAGATCACGACGCAGCAGGCCATCGTCTCGGTCGTGCCGTGCAGCGTCGCCATACTGCTCCAAGAGGCTGGGGCCAGTCCCGACGTGCAGAAAGCCGTTGAGAGCGCCGCTGTTGATATGGCGAAAGCGGCTCTGGCGGCGTATGTTGCCAGCCATCAGGCGCCTGTTCCTGCTCTTGCTCCGACTTCGGCTCCTACCATTCCAACGATCCCCGTTACTGTGGTTGGCGATGCGCCAGCCGCCCCCTCCAACTTGTAAGGATTGCTTACATGTTCACTCGCCGCTCTGTTCTTCTCTCGTTCAGCGCGCTGATTCCGCTGGCCGCGTGCACGACCACGACTGACCCCGTAACCAACATCACGACCGTCACCATCAACACCGCGCAGATCGATGCTTATGGCCGTGTCGGTGTGTCGGCCGTCTCCACCGTCCTGAGCATTGCCGCCGTAGCCTCGGCCATCGGGGCGCCGACCATCGTCACCATCAACACCGCCTCGGCGGCGGTCCTCGAAGCCCTCGCAGCGTTCGACAAAGCGACCGGCGGCAGCGCATCGTTTACGATGGACAACAGCACAGCCGTTGCCGCAGCGAAATCCGTTGTCGACGCCATCGCCGATCTGCTGTCCAAGCTGAAGGGCGCTGAAGACGCGATCGCCCCGAACATCGGGACGAACGACATGGCGAACGTGCGGACTATCGTAAATGCCGTCGAGACATCCCTCGCTCTAGCGCAGGCACTCCTTGGCTTCGTCTCCGCCGGTCCGAACTCTCCCAAGGCGTTGATGCCGACTGCTGACATGTTCCGAGCCGTGAATCTCCCGGTTCCGGCCTGGGCAGCGTAATTCTGCTCTGCTTTTGGTGGGCGATGCTTGCTGGGTCGCATACTCAGAGGCATCGCCCACCTGGAATTATGGAGACGGTAATGTTCTTAGCTGTGCTGGCTCCCTGCGCTGGAATTGTCGTCTGTGGAATCATGCCGGCCCTTTGGTTTCACTCCTGGTGGTGGCTGTTGGGAGTGATCCCCGGCGCTGGGATCGGCGCGATCTTCTATCTCTGGGCCATGAGCCGAGCGATGGGGCTGGGGAACTGAAATGACTGACGCTGACCGTCGATCCTGGGCGTGGCGGTAAGTTCTGGGATTCCGATCTGTTCGTTAAGTGAGCTCAACCCCCTCACCCAGATTCATGCGCCGGGGAAGATAATCGCAAGAAACTCTTGGAGGCGGAATGCAAATCCCCAGGCCGAAACTCGGCCTTATCCATACACCCCATCCCCGCCTTCCGCGCATCGGAGTGTCGCTGGCTGGTCTTCTCCCACCGACGGCGGTCAACTGGCATTCCTATATCGATCTGACCGATATGGACGCCCTCGGCAATGATGGGGTGGGGAACTGCGTAACCTGCGGCACCCTGCGGGCGATTCAGATCCAGCGTGCCGTGGCCGGGGGTGACAAGCGCAAGCCGACAACCGATGAGGCGCTGGCGCTCTATCGGGCATGGTCTGGATATGACGGCACTCCAGCGACGGACGTTGGCACACGCTCAGACGTAGCGGCCGCTCGCTGGGCCTCGGAGGGCGTGCAGTGGGGCGAGCAATGGCTAGACGTGCCAATCATCGTCGGCTTGAACCCCGCCATCCTGAGTCATCTACAGGCCGCCATTGCTTTCTTCGGG
>JARLJL010000002.1 GCA_031291235.1 Sulfuriferula sp. | reverse complement strand
GTTTCTTGCTTCGCCACCAAATTTCTTCGATAAGATGGTGGTGATCGCTGCGGTTAACGTGGTCTTGCCGTGGTCAACGTGGCCAATCGTGCCTACGTTTACGTGCGGCTTGGTCCGCTCAAACTTGCCTTTTGCCATGATGTATATCCTCTCAGCCAAACGATGACTACAAAATATCAATAATTGGTGCCCATGACGTGGATTGAACACGTGGCCTCTCCCTTACCAAGGGAGTGCTCTACCACTGAGCTACATGGGCATACGACTTGCCTTAACTACGAAACTACCAAAGCCCATATGAGCAAAGTAACTGGAGCGGGTGAAGGGAATCGAACCCTCGTCATAAGTTTGGAAAACTTCTGCTCTGCCATTGAGCTACACCCGCAATCTTGCCGAATGATGCATTCAGGACCAGTGCAAATGCGTAATCCGTAACATCAAACACAAACTAATTCTGGTGGAGGGGGAAGGATTCGAACCTTCGAAGGCAGAGCCGTCAGATTTACAGTCTGATCCCTTTGACCGCTCGGGAACCCCTCCAAAACAAGCCAAACATTATCTTATATGGCTTGAATTTTGTCAAACATTAAATCGAAAATGCATCACATCGCCATCGCGGACGATGTACTCTTTTCCTTCCAGACGCATCTTCCCGGCTTCTTTTGCACCTTGTTCACCCCTGCAGGCGATAAAGTCCTCGTACGCGATGACTTCGGCGCGAATAAATCCGCGCTCGAAATCCGTGTGGATTACACCAGCAGCCTGCGGCGCCGTCGCGCCCTTGTGTATCGTCCAGGCACGCACTTCCTTGACGCCGGCGGTGAAGTAAGTCTCCAGGCCGAGCAGGCTGTAGGCCGCCTGTATCAGGCGGTTCAACCCCGGCTCCGTCTGCCCAAGATCGGCCAGGAATATGGCCTTGTCAGCCTCGTCCATATCCACCATCTCGGCTTCCAGCGCTGCGCACACCACCACGACTGGCGCACCCTCTGCCGCAGCATATGCACGCACTTGATCCAACAGCGGATTGTTTTCAAATCCGCTGTCGTCCACATTGGCAGCATACAGCACCGGTTTTGCGGTCAGCAGGCACAAAGGCTTAAGCAACTCTTTCTGCTCGCTATCCAGATCCATGGCATAAACCGGCTTGCCGGTATCCAGATGCGTGCGCACCAATTCGATCAGCGCGACCATTTTGACAGCATCCTTATCGCCGGAGCGCGCTGTCTTTTGATAGCGCACCAATGACTTTTCCAGCGTCCCCAGATCGGCCAGCGCGAGCTCAGTTTGTATGGTCTCGATATCGGAAACAGGGTCGACTTTGCCTGCCACATGAACGACGTTATCGTCCTGAAAGCAGCGCACGACATGGGTAATTGCATCGGTTTCCCGTATATTCGCCAGAAACTGGTTACCCAATCCCTCGCCCTTGGAGGCACCGGCCACCAACCCGGCGATATCCACGAACTCGACAATCGCCGGCTGCGTCCGCTCAGGATTGACAATTTTCGACAACGCATCCATACGCGCGTCCGGCACTTCAACGATGCCCGTATTAGGTTCAATGGTGCAGAACGGATAATTTTCAGCAGCAATGCCGGCGCGCGTCAGCGCATTGAACAGAGTAGATTTTCCAACGTTGGGCAACCCAACGATACCGCATTTAAGACTCATGATGATTACGCTTTAGTGTGCAATTTAAGCATCGCGGCTGCAAAATCGCCGCGCAATATCTCTGGCAATACGCCCAGACTTTGAATGATGGACGCCTCGATCAAATCGGCCTCATTCTCCCGCGGAGGATTAAGCACGTAATTAGCCACTTCGTTTTTTTCGCCGGGATGCCCTATCCCCAGCCGCAATCGCCAGAATTGCAGCGTGCCCAACCGTCCGGCAATATCCTTCAAACCGTTATGCCCGCCATGTCCGCCGCCCTGTTTCAGGCGAGCAGTACCCGGAAGCAAATCCAGCTCGTCATGCACCACCAGCATTTCTTCAGGCGCAATTTTGTAAAAACGCGCTAACGCCGCAACCGATTTGCCGCTCAAATTCATAAAAGTTTGCGGCAGCAGCAGATTGATTTCAGAACCCGCCGTACTACGCGCCGCAATACCAAAAAAGCGGGACTCCGGCTGCAATACCATGCGCATCTGTTCCGCGCATTGTATTACCCACCAGAATCCCGCATTATGCCGCGTCCGGACATAATCACGCCCGGGGTTACCCAAACCCACTATAAGCCGTATCGCCGTCATGGGTCAGGTTAAATTACGCTGCCGTTTCTTCCGTTGCAGCGCCGCGAGGTACAACAATAGTTACCACGGCAGAGTCTTCACCCTTATGCACCGCTTCCACGCCCGCCGGCAATTTCAGTTCGGAAACGTGGATGGAATGACCGGCAGCCAGATTCGACAGATCGACTTCTACGAACTCAGGCAGATTGTCCACCAGACAGGATACATCCAGCTCGGTCATGATATGACTGACGTTACCGCCGGACAATTTAACGCCCGGTGCCACATCGGCATTTACAAAATGCAACGGAATGCTGACGTGAATCTTGTGCGTTTTATCTACGCGCTGAAAATCGATATGCTGAACTTCGACGCGGAACGGGTGCATGACGAAATCACGCAACAATACCGCTTCCTTGACGCCATCCAGATTCATGGTCAATACCGACGCATGAAACGCCTCACGCTTTAATGCATAATACAGCGCATTATGATCCAGTTCGATATTTACGGCAGGCTTGTTGCCGCCATAAATAACACCGGGGGTTTTACCAGTACGACGCAGGCGGCGGCTCGCACCCTTACCCTGTACGTCACGTTTTTGAGCGATCACTTCCATTTTTTACTCCAGCTAAAAGAGGTTACCGTAACATCAGGCAACCCAAGGTTAATTCATCCCCGCGACCAGGCGATGAACACATGGCGGATGTTTGCACACCCGCCGAAAAATCATTCCATAAACAACGAACTTACCGAATCTTCGTTACTGATCCGGCGCATGGTTTCCGCCAGCAACTCGGCTACCGATAACTGACGTATGCGCGGACTGGCTTTCGCATCCTCGCGCAACGGTATGGTATCCGTAACCACCAGCTCGTCTATTGCCGACTGGTTGATCCGCTGCACCGCCGTCCCCGACAGCACCGGATGCGTGCAATAAGCCAGCACCCGTTTAGCGCCGCGATCTTTCAATGCCTGCGCTGCTTCGCACAAGGTATTCGCGGTATCTACCATATCGTCCATGATGATGCAGGTACGCCCTTCGACATCACCGATGATATTCATCACCTTGGCCACATTGGGTTTGGGCCGGCGCTTGTCGATAATAGCCAGATCGGACTCCAGACGTTTTGCCAGCGCACGCGCCCGCACCACGCCGCCCACGTCGGGTGAAACCACGATCAAATCGGGATACGCCTGTTTCCACACGTCGCCCAGCAAAATAGGCGACGCATAAATGTTATCCACCGGAATATCGAAAAAGCCCTGAATCTGATCCGCATGCAAATCCATGGTCAGCAAACGGTCTATACCTGCACCGGTAAGCATGTTCGCCACCACTTTGGCAGTAATGGCAACCCGCGCCGAACGCGGACGACGATCCTGCCGGGCATAGCCGAAATACGGGATAGCGGCGGTAATCCGACCTGCCGAGGCACGCCGCAACGCATCGACCATCACCATGATTTCCATCAGGCTGTCGTTGGTCGGCACGCAAGTCGATTGCAATACGAACACATCCTTGCCGCGTACATGCTCCAGCAATTCGACCATGACTTCGCCGTCGGAGAAACGTGCAACCGTTGCGCGCCCCAAATGGATATTCAGATGACGCACCACATCTTCGGCTAACCTCGGATTGGCATTTCCGGTAAACACCATCAAACTATCGTAGGCCACAACTCACCCCGCAAAACCTTGAATACAGAAGACCAATACAGCCAAAAAACAAAAAATAAAAGCGTGTAACGACAGATTACACGCTTTTATTTATCACTATGTACCAGCTACATGTTTTGGCAGGGGAGGCAGGGATCGAACCTGCGAATGTCGGAATCAAAATCCGATGCCTTACCACTTGGCGACTCCCCTGTTGTTACTCGCGCTAATGCAAGCAGCCTCTGCTTACTTCGCTAAATCATAAAGCGGATGCTTATCCATCCCTTGCGCCACAAAACCGCGCATACCATTCGGCATTATTGCCAATATCCTTTGCGCTTCGACTTCACTGTCAAACATGGCAAAAACACATGCGCCCGACCCTGTCATCCGCGCCTGCGCATATTGACCCAGCCAAGCCAGATATTCGGCTACCACGTGGTATTCCGCACACACCACGCTCTGCAAATCATTCCGAGTCAGACTTAACAAAAGTTCAGTCTCGGAAAAGTCCGTTATTCTGATGGTTTTACTATCTCTTGTCAATTGTTGATGCGCAAAAATCTTTGGCGTGGACACATGCACAGGTGGAACAAGCACAAGATACCAGGCAGGCGCCAGCCTTACAGCCTGCAATTGTTCGCCTATGCCTTGCGCAAATGCACTTTGCCCGAATACGAATACCGGCACATCCGCACCCAATTGCAGAGCCAGTGCCTGCAGGCGCTCGCGCGTCCAGTTTAACTGCCACAAACGGTTGAGACCGAGCAGCACGCTGGCTGCATCGGAACTGCCGCCACCCAGACCGCCACCCATAGGCAAACGCTTGTCCAGCGCAATATCGACGCCCAGCGACACACCGCCCGCTTGCTGTAACAAACGCGCAGCGCGTACGCACAGATCCTGCTCCTCCGGCACACCTTCCAATGCCTGCACGCGCACGATACATCCATCATCGCGCAAGCTCAGACGCACCGTATCGCCATAATCCACAAAACGAAAAACGGTTTCGAGCAAATGGTATCCGTCCGCGCGGCGGCCGACAACATGCAAAAACAGGTTTAATTTGGCTGGCGCCGGGCAACTTATTTCATTCATTCCGTACCTGCCAGCTTCCAGCTACCGACCACCAGCTTAACCTCCACACCTCGTCCGGCAACAGTTAACCTATTCGGTAAATTCACACCGTCAACCTGTTGCCAACGGCTATACGTGACTACCCAGCCGGATTGCAGCAAACGCGTCAGCCCCTGTTCTGCATCCTGATGAACTTGATATGGTTCGCCGGGCGCAGCATGACCGACGATCCAGTAAGCCAGACTTTCCAACGGCAACTGCCAACCCATCAGGCGTTCTGTCAATTCGGCCACATTCTGCGCCCGATAAGTCTTTTGCCCGCTATCAACCAGCGTCGCGCCAGCCGCATCGCGAGTCAGCACTGTCAGCGTCTGCCCCAGCGGCGAAGACAATGTCAAATTATCGATTTCCGGACGATGTTGCCAATGGATGCTCGCCGATGAATTATCGTTCCGATAATGCACGGCCATACGCCCATCCAGCTCGAACTTTTCCTGAACTACCCGATTCAGTCCCGATACGGCGACCTGCGGCGGTGCGCTCGCGCACCCGGCCAACCCCGCTGCGAACAGCAGCATTCCCAACCAACGCAGCATATTTATTTGAATTTCGCCATCACATCGAGCAACGCCTGATTCTGCGGACTGGCCGAAAGCGAGGTTTGCCATAATTGACGGGCTTCGTCGTGCTTGCCTTGCACCCACAGCACCTCGCCCAGATGGGCAGCAATTTCCGGATCGGGACGCGCTTTGAATGCACGCTGCAAATACTCTGCAGCCGCCGTTAATTTACCCAGACGATATTGAGCCCACCCCATACTATCCAATATAAAAGGATCGCCCGGTGCAAGTTTCAATGCCTGATCCAACAACCCCACCGCTTCGGGCAAGCGCATATTATGATCTGCAAGAGTGTATCCCAGAGCATTCAACGCTTGTGCGTGATTGGGTTGCAGTTTCAATAAATGGCGCAAATCCTTTTCCAGCACATCGATATGATTAAGACGCTCTGCTGCCATAGCGTGGTCGTACAACAAATCGACCGAATCCGGACGTGTCGCCAGCGCATCGCTCAGCAAGGCATATACACCCGCATCGTCCTTGGCCGTCCTCAGCAAATCCGCCTCTGCCTGTATCAGATGCACACGATCATCATCGTTATCAACAACGACCGCATGCAAATAAGCACGCGCATCGTTCAATTTTCCCTGCTTTGCCAGCAATACAGCATATTTGATCTGGGCATTCACATACTGAGGACCATCTGTTACGCCCCGATACCAGGTTGCGGCTTCAGTATCGCGGCCTCTCGCTTCGGCGACTTGCCCCAGATAAATCCGGATTACACCCGGATCGACGTAATTCAATTGCAGCGCTGCTTTGAACGCAGTCTCTGCCGCATCGAGATCGTTCAGTTGCAGCGAGATCAGCCCGACTGCCAATTGCATTTCCGGACTGCTCGGTACGGCCTTAGCCAGAATCCGGAATTGCTCGCGCGCTTCGGGCAACCGATTCTGATTCAGTAACGCCCGTGCATAACCCAACCGTAGCTCTTTGGCATCGGGGTAACGTTTAAGATAATCCTGCGCATAAACCATCCCATCGGGCTTGCCGTCCCGACTTAATATTTCCAAACGCAGCAACGCCGCCGCTTCCCAATTCGGCTGCAATTTGTTCAATTTGTCCAACTCGGCCAATGCCATATCAAATTTACCGGCGCGCGCTGCCGCCTGAGCAATAACCAGATGCGCCTCGGGCAAATTGGGGTAAGACACAGCCAACTCCTGAACCAGCGCCAGTCCTGCTGCCTTATCCGGCTGATGGCCCAGCATCTCTCCCAGATGGAGAAACTCCGCACCAGCATTGGCCGGATTAGCGGCCAACAATTGTTGCAGGTAAGGTTTGGCATCGGCCAGTTTTCCGCCTCCGAGCAATATGGAAGCGGCAGCCTGTCGCGCACGGGAAGATTGCGGCTCCAGCTCCAGCCAGAGTTTGGCGGCCGACTCCGCCGCGCCAGCCTGACGCGCATACAACGCGACCTCAGTTGCCCGTTTGGCTATACGCGGATCGCGCGTAATCTTGGCCAAATCCAGATAAGCCTCGCTGGCCAATGGGAAATCGCCGCGCTGAGCCGCAATCTCCGCCACCAGAAATTGATACAGTATCTGGTTGGTAAGCGCTTGCTTCGGCAAAGCCTCGTCGGCAGCAGACGTTTTGCCGGATGCGGCGACAGGCGTGGCCGCCATGGCCGGAGTAAACGCAGTCAACGCCGCGCTCAGCACGGCAATATATATAACAGACGGACGCATTATGTCATTCCAGGTTAATTTAGCGATTAGAATCCGGTAAAGCCCTATAGGTTCATTTTCATCACAAGGATATCTGGTAATACCGATGACCTTGCGTTTGCAACAATTTGTGCGGCGCGCGGTAATCCGGGTAAATACGCACCAATTCCCGCCAGAAAGCTGCCGAGTGATCCATGTGCGTTAAATGCGCCAACTCATGAGCCAGCACGTAATCGATCTCGGCATCGGTTGCCTGTATCAGTCGCCAATTCAGGCGCACCACACCATCAGGCGTGCAGCTACCCCAACGCGTACGCGCATTCGACAATTTCAAGCTGTTCGGCTGACGCGACAATACAGCTGAAAACTGTACTAAACGCGCATTAAAATAATGCAACGCCATCCCCCTGTACCATGCCAGCACGGCATTTTTCAAATCGGCAGATGCTAGCGACGGCGCATACAATACCCGCTCATCGAGACGAACATGGCGAATGTGAGCACCCACACTCAACAACACCCTCTCTCCCAGATACCATAACGGCATACCTTCCTGCCACGACGCTTCAGCCGGATGCGAGGCTGCGTGACATGCCAGCTTTTCGGCTATCCAGGACGCCTTTTCATGCACAAAGCGTTCAATATGATGCACCGGCAACAACCACGGCGCATGCACAATCAAACCTGTCGCGTTGACCGTAAGTGCAAGCGTAGCGCGGGCCGTACTGCGTTTCAAACTGTATTGCCGGTTCACCCCGTGCAATACAATGCATCGATCCTCGCTACTTCGTTGCGGTTTGCGCATATCCGGACAAATTGAGCATTTCCGCTTCTATCCATGCCTGCACGCGCTGATTCAGCGCATCCGGCTTCATCCCTGCCGGGTCAATCGCAGGACCTATACTCACCGTAATCAGTCCGGCATGTTTCAGCAATGCATTCTTCGGCCACAATTCGCCGGCATTATGTGCAACGGGTACAACCAGCGCGCTGGCATGCGTTGCCAGCCAGGCTCCGCCGATACCATATTTGCCTACCGTACCCGCCGCAACGCGCGTACCTTCCGGAAAAATCAGCACGCCCAGCCCGTCCGCCAGACGTTGTTTGCCTTGTTCCGCAATCTGTTTTAACGCAGCCCGCCCATCGCCGCGATCAATGGCTATCGGCGACAGCATCGCCATCCCCCAGCCGAAAAACGGGATACGCAGCAATTCGCGTTTCAGGACGATCGCCATCGGCGGCAACAATATCGGCAGCGCGATCGTTTCCCAGGCTGACTGGTGCTTCGCCATGATAATCGACGGCGCAGCAGGCAGATTCTCCATACCGACAACCCGGTAGCGTATACCGCATATCCAGCGCGCCAACCACACTACCGAACGATTCCAGCCGGTAATGACGCGATAGCGCATCAACGATGAAAACGGGAAAGTAAACAACGCAAAGATTGCAAACACGATGGTCAACACCGACTGGAGCAATAGAAACAGAGCCGAACGCAACACTAGCATCAACCCAATACCTCATCGACAGCGCTGGCCAGATCGGCAAAAATCTTGGTACCCGCAGGCAAGATACCGCCAGCCAGCGTTTTTTCACCTTTGCCCGTCAACACCAGTATGGGTGCAGCACCTACCGCTGCCGCCGCCTGCAAATCGCGCAAACTGTCGCCAACGGTAGGTACATCGACCAAAGCGGTATCGTAACGTTCGGCGATTTCCAGATACATGCCGGCCAGCGGTTTGCGGCAAGCGCATTTGGCATCGGCGGCATGCGGGCAATAAAATACTGCATCGATACGACCGCCCACTCTCGCGGCGGCCTTATGCATTTTGGCGTGTATGGCATTGAGCATGGCCATATCGAACAAGCCGCGCCCCACCCCCGACTGATTGGTCGCCACCACAACGCGATATCCCGCCTGGTTCAGCCGGGCAATAGCCTCCAGACTACCGGCAATGGGCTTCCATTCGTCGGGGCTTTTAATAAAGTGATCGGAGTCCAGATTAATAACGCCGTCACGATCCAGAATAATTAATTTCATGCAGTAAGTATAACCCAGAAAAATCGGCTTCGTTCTAAAGCTGCAAGTTGGCAACCGCCTGAATGCGCGCCGCACGTATGCGCAAACCGATCTGATCCGGCCCAGCGGTAGCGGCGACAATCGCTGCAGTATCGATCTGCTGGGCTGCGTGCAAAGCCGTCTGCAAGTATTCCGCTGCCGGATAATCCACCGTTTCATACCCGGTACGCCCGCGCGCATCGGATTCGCACGCCTGCAACAACTCGGCGAAGCGCTGCGGACGGCGAAAGGCGTCGGTCGCCTCGAATAGCTTAACAATAGTATCGGCGCGCAATTGCCGGGCGCGATGAATATCGCCATGATAACGTGCGGCAATTACCGCCAGATCGCGGCTCTCGTTGGGAACGCGCAACCGGCTGCACAACTGCTGCACCAGCGCCACACTGCGGGCCTCGTGACCGTGATGTCGCGGCCACAATTCGGGCGGCGTCGTACCTTTGCCCAAATCGTGCGTAAGCGCAGCAAAACGCACCGGCAGCGCGTAATCCTGACTTGCGGCATAATCCACTACCATCATGACGTGAACACCGGTATCGATTTCAGGATGATGCTGCGGCGGCTGCGGTACGCCGAACAGGCAATCAATCTCCGGCATGATCCGTACCAAAGCCCCGCACTCGCGCAAGGTAGCGAACATGCGCGAGGGATGCGCTTCCATCAGTCCCCGCGCCAATTCCTGCCATACCCGCTCCGGCACCAGATGATCGACCTCGCCGTTCGCGACCATTTGCTGCATTAACGCCATGGTTTCCGATGCTATCGTAAAATCGGCAAAACGCGCCATGAATCTGGCAGCGCGCAATATGCGCACAGGGTCTTCGGCAAACGCCGCGCTAACATGACGGAATATGCGCGCTGTCAGATCGGCCCGGCCATGATAAGGATCGATCAATTCGCCGTTTTCGGTTTGTGCAATGGCGTTTACCGTAAAATCGCGCCGTGCCAGATCCTGCTCCAGCGTCACATCGGGATCGGCGTGAATCACAAACCCCTTGTAACCCGGCGCGGTTTTGCGTTCAGTCCTCGCCAGCGCGTATTCTTCATGAGTTTCAGGATGAAGAAAAACCGGGAAATCCTTGCCGACCGGCAAAAACCCTTGCGCCGCCATCTGTTCCGGCGTCGCTCCCACAACAACGTAATCACGGTCTTTAACCGGCAAGCCGAGCAGACTGTCCCGAACTGCACCGCCAACCGCAAACACTTGCATGCTTATCTGCCGGCGTGATGGCGAAACGCGGTATAACGCCCGCGCGGCGTGGCACCGCCCAGATATTCCGCAGCAACGGCTTCCAGCGCTGCAGGCTGCATGTCTACCGGGGCCGGATATTGGCCACTGCAAACATTGTCGACCTGCATGGCGAAGTAATTATCGCGGGTCATGAGCTTCTTGCCGGGCGTCAGCTCCAGCGCCCAGGCCTGCAAATACGACAATTTGGCGCACAAAGGAATAATCCGCGGATGCTTGCCGATAGTACCCGCCACAAACTCGACCAGTTCCTGCAGCGTGTAAACTTTGGGTCCGCACACATCGTAAGTCATGCCGAAAGTGACCGACTCATCCAGCGCATTCACAAAAGCCCGGGCGACGTCGTCCACCCATACCGGCTGAAAACGGGCTCCGGCATTCGCCAGCGGGATCACCGGCAACCACTTGATCAGCCCCGCAAACATCGACAAAAAGCTGTCGCCCCGGCCGAAAATCACGGATGGACGGAAAATTGTCGTATACATGCCGTAGCCGTGAACGAATTTGGGGCCGTCCAGATACCAGCGTTCATTCTCCGAACTGGGCATGCCCGACTCGCGCATGAGCGCCTCGCCCACACCTTTGGAACGCTGATAAGCGCTACGCGACGTCGGGTCGGCGCCCAATGCGCTCATATGCAACACCCGCTGGATGCCGTTAGTCGCACAGGCATGCAGCACTTTGCGCGGCAACTCGACATGATTTTCGTGGAAATCGCCGCGACGTGCGGAAGGTTTATCTACACGGCTGACACGTATCTCATGCAATACGCCAACCAGATTGATCACCGCATCCATACCCGCAAACTGCCGATTAAGCTCGACCTGATCATGGATATCGACCTCGACCACATCTACCGTCGGCAACACGGTCAATGCTTTGGCACGATCGCGATTACGCGTCAGCACACGCACTTCCCGCCCTTGTGCAGCAAGCATTTGAACAATAGCCGAGCCCACAAAACCGCTGCCGCCCAGCACACAGATACGATTGAATTTCATGCTTGATCCCAACGTTAAATCCTGCAAAATGCACCCCAAAATCAAGATTTTGGGCCGTTCAATAATGAACTGGGGATTTTAACCTAAAAATGTCGGATTAAGGACGCCTGCAAAAACTCATTTCCTTTAATACGGCCGGGGAGATGACGCAGACAAAATACCGGGAACGACAAGACGAGCAAACGGCAGCAAACAAGCTAGCGCCCCCTCGCGGAGCGACGCCATAACTATAGCGTTATGCAGCGACACGCACTGAATGAATTCGAAACTCGCCTTCGGGCAATACGTAGAAACAATCATCCGGCAAAGGTTGCCCACGCTTGATCTGATGATCACTGAATTGGGCTAGACGCTGCTGCGCCATTTTGGCACAGCCGCCGTTAGCGTCCAGAATCGGCGAATCGCCCGCCAGCACCCTGTTCAACTCCCCAAAGCGAATGCTGGTTTCGCTGATAAAATAATTAAACCGCCGCACTACACGTTTATCCATGCGCATCACATTGCGATACAGCACATGTGGCAACCTGCACCAGCGCAATCCCTGATCTGCACGTGCGAGTACGCGCACTGCGGTTCTGGCCTGTTTGTGCGGCAGCCCGAAATGCCGGCTGACCAGCGCCACGATTTCCTGCTCGCCGTCGCGCAGTAGCTGACCGGGCGTTGCCAATAGATGCTCGCTCAAATGTGCGTCCATGGACCATTCGGATACGGTATGCGCCAGCATCGGCCAATCGACCCACAAACGCTCATGCGCCGGAACGAAATGATGATGCGCCACGACATCGGCAAACAGATGACTGTAATACCCGACTACCAGCGCACGTTCTGCATCGTTTTGCGCTGATCGCAGCATACGTGCCGCATCCTCCCAGTCGTGCGTCCGATCGAACGCCCGCGTACCTACCGCTCGCCCGACCAGCGCCAGATCCGGCAAACAGGCGCCCGCCATCACCAGTTTCGGATAGCGTCCGACCGCCCGGCGCAATTCTCCGTCCAGCAAAGGAACGCCCCATAATAACCACTGCGCGAAATAAACATGTGTATACAGTCCCCATGCGTTGGCGTCGTGAGACTGCAACAACAGCGGCGTACACCAGAGTAGATAGCGTATCAGTTTTTTCATATTGTCAGACTATCGCGCAATCACGACAAATTAATGATTAACTGATGAATATTTGATGAAAGCGAAGCCGCGTCGGCATCTGATATAATCGACGGATTATCCTTACGCGAAAACAATTATGTCTGCCCTGATTTGCGGTTCCTTGGCATTTGATTCCATTATGGTCTTTCACGACCATTTCAAGAATCACATCCTTCCCGAAAAAATCCACATGCTTAACGTCTCATTCCTGGTACCGGAAATGCGCCGCGAATTCGGCGGCTGTGCGGGCAACATCGCCTACAATCTCAAGCTGCTGGGCGGCAATCCGCAGATCATGGCAACTTGTGGCGCCGATTTCGCCCCATATGCCGACCATCTGGACAAACTGGCAATCAGCCGCCAGTACATCCGCAATGTCGACGACAGTTTTACTGCGCAGGCCTTTATCACTACCGACCTGTCCGATAACCAGATCACCGCATTCCATCCCGGCGCGATGAATTTTTCGCACCTGAATCACATCAATCAGGCCGCCGATATCGATATCGGTATTATTTCTCCAGATGGCCGCAGCGGCATGCTGCAACATGCGCACGAATTCCATGAAGCCGGCATTCCGTTCATTTTCGATCCAGGTCAGGGCATGCCGATGTTCGACGGCACCGACCTGATGGAATTTGTAGCGCTGGCGGATTTCGTCACCGTCAACGATTACGAAGCCGAACTGTTACAAGCACGCACCGGCAAAACCCTGGACGAGCTTGCCCAGCAAGTCCGTGCATTGATCGTCACTCGCGGCGAATCT
The DNA here is from genome assembly GCA_031291235.1 of Sulfuriferula sp. Lineage (GTDB taxonomy): Bacteria > Pseudomonadota > Gammaproteobacteria > Burkholderiales > Sulfuriferulaceae > Sulfuriferula. Next base: position 244,686 of record JARLJL010000002.1, on the reverse strand, counting down.
GGCTCCCACATTTATAGCGGCGGACAAATTATCGAGATTCCGTGCGCCCGTGCAGCCGCCGTGCTCGACCCCACTGGCTGCGGCGATGCCTACCGTGCCGGATTATTGCACGGCATCGGCAACGGTATGGACTGGCCGACAACCGGCAGACTGGCTTCGCTGATGGGTGCAATCAAGATCGCACACCGCGGCGGACAAAATCACGCACCCAGCCAGGCCGAAATCGCGCAGCTGTTCAAAGCAGAATTTGGATATAATTTAGACTGATAGACTGAACCAAGCGGCGGCATCAGCATCTATTGCATTATTAATGATTGTAATTAACGGGAGAGCATCATGAACATCGTCAAACCTTTAGCGTTAGCCATGGTTGCAACACTTGCATTGAGCGGATGTGCCAGCGGACTTGGCAGCGCCGACTACGACCGCAGTCAGGCCCGCAACGTGCAGGAAGTCCAGACCGGTGTCGTGGTTGCGTTACGCACAGTCAAGATTGAAGGCACCAAGACGCCGGTCGGTACCGTGGCAGGCGCTGCTGTTGGCGGCATCGCCGGCAGTCAGGTGGGCGGCGGCAACGGCCAGATAGCCGGCGCTGTATTGGGTGCCGTACTGGGCGGGATGGCCGGCTCTGCCGTAGAAGAGAAAGTCACCTCGCAGACCGGCGTAGAAGTCACAGTCAAACTCGATTCTGGCCGCACTATCGCAATTACCCAGGCAGCGGACGAACAATTCCGCGTAGGCGACCGGGTACGCGTACTCAGCGGCGGCGGCACCACTCGCGTTACCTATTAATCTTCCTGCATACAGGATGCCCGCAAATTAGCGCGGCGTCCTGCGATGCCCCGCATCGCACACACTACCGCTAGCGGCCGAACCACATTAATGCTCGGCTTTCTTGGGCAGCTTGACGCCCAACTGTTTCAATTTACGGTACAAATGAGTACGCTCAACCCCGGCCAGCTCTGCCAGGCGACTCATATTGCCTTCAGTCTGCTCTATCAGCCGTTCAAAATAGCGCCGCTCGAACAAATCGCGCGCTTCGCGCAACGGCAAATCCATCGCCACATTCATACTCACCGACAAATTATACTGCGCCTCGGTAACGGCAATTTCGGCTTCTGCCGCTACGCCGTCAAAACGACCCGACAACGATGACGGCATCATCGCCGCATCGTCGAATGCAATGCTACGGGTATTTACCGGCGCCACCGAAGCTTGTGTCTGCTTAAGACTGCTGGCAACGGTTTCCAGCAGTTTTTTCAACGCAATCGGTTTTTCCAGAAACCCTACCGCGCCGATCCGTGTCGCTTCAACCGCGGTATCGATAGTGCCATGCCCCGACATCATCACCACCGGCATACTCAGCTCCCCGGCCGCCGCCCAGGCCTTCAGCAAACTGATGCCGTCCATGTCCGGCATCCAGATATCCAGCAGCACCATATCCGGACGCGTATGCTGCCGATATTCGCGTGCCACTGCAGCATTCTCGGCAAGCGCAACATCGTATCCTTCATCCGCCAGGATTTCCGACAACAGTTCGCGTATACCCATCTCATCGTCAACTACCAGAATCTGTCCACTCATACCACTTGCTCCACTTGTCCTGACTGTCCCGCAGCGGGAAAACGAATACATACGGCCACGCCGCCTTCTGCACGATTCTCAATACGGATAACGCCGTGATGTTCCTCGATAATCTTCTTCACTATCGCCAGCCCCAGACCTGTCCCTTTGGGTTTGGTCGTGGCATAGGGTTCAAACAAACGTTCCAGCACATGATCGGGCAATCCCGAACCGTTATCGGTAATGAGCAATTGCACATCATGCTCGAACACGCGCGTGGTAATACCGATATACGGCTGCACGATATCCACTAACGCATCCTGAGCATTTTGCAGCAAATTATGAATAATTTGCCGCAGCAATTTCGCATCGCCCATGATCAACGGCAGATCGTCTGCCAATGCCAGTTGTATGGCGGCATCATGCCCGTACAAGTCCAGCACTTCACCGATCAGCGCATTCAGGTTGACCGGTAGCAATTGCGCACGCGGCGTCTTGGCATACTCGGCAAACGCATTCACCATTTCCTTCATCGCGGATACCTGATTCACGATAGTCTGGGTAGATCGGCGCAAGGTCGCTGCATCCGCCGGATTGAGTTTATCGGCAAATTTGTGCTCTATGCGCTCCGCCGACAGCTGTATCGGCGTCAACGGATTCTTGATCTCATGCGCCAGCCGTCGCGCCACCTCGCCCCATGCAGCATCGCGCTGGGCGCGCACCAGATGGGTAATATCGTCGAACACCAGTATGTACCCGCTGTCGATACCGCTAGGCAGACGCGTACCGCGCGCCAGCAATATGCGCTTGTCCTGATTGCCGCGATACTCGATTTGCCGCTGCCAGTCGGCATCCGGCTGGGCCTGAAACTGCGACGCAATCGCATGGGAAAAGTCAGCCAGCTGCGGCGCATGTCCCGGCCATTGATAAGGCTGCATGCCGCGCAGCACATTGGCGTCCACCCCCAGAATCTGCGCTGCCGCCGGATTGATGCTGCGCACCCGTAATTGCTCGTCGAGCGCCACCACGCCGGACGTCAGATTGCCCAAGATGGTTTCCAGGTAAGCATGGGATTTTTCGATTTGCGCACGACTTTCCTCAGCAGTACTGCGCGCTTCGGACAGCTGACGCGTCATGCGATTGAACGATTGCGTCAGCATACCCAGCTCATCGCGGCTATTGACCGGATGCATCTGGCTGAAATCGCCTTTGGCAACGGCGCGCGTGCCTTTGGCCAATGCCCGCAACGGTGCCGCCATCTGTTCGCTGATCAGAAAAGCCAGCGCAACGGTCGCCAATAGCGCCAGCACCATGGCCAGCGTCAGCGTCAGCCCATACAAACGCTTCAATCCCAATCGCGACAAGGATAATTCCTGATAATCCTGATAGGCCAGACGCACCGCTTCCGCATCGTCGGCCAGTTTTTTCGGCACCGGCTGCAACAATTGCAGCACCCGGATATTTTCAGTATAGGACAGCAGATTCACCGGCACGACCACGCGAATATACAGCCCGCGATCGCCGAGATTCTCTATCCGCGCATACGCCTGCTGCTGTCTCACTTGCAACAGTATGCTGTTGTCCGGTGCTGCCGGCGTCAGTCCTGAACGCTCGTTGCCGGCGAATGAAATCAGCCTGCCGCGCTCGGTAAACAAGGTCGCCTCCTGAATATTGTATTGTTCGCGCAACAGATTGAGTTCTACAGCGTGGGCGCTGACCGGCGTTTCCGCCAGTCTTTGCGCCATGGAATCCGCTTTCACGGTCAGCTCGCGCTGCAGGTTATCCAATGCAGCCTGACCCAGATTCAAGCCGCTGCCCAACGCAGTGTCGACGCGCACGTCGAACCAGGATTCGATACTCTTGGATAAAAACTGCACCGACACAGCGTACACTACAGCCCCCGGCAGCAACGCCATCAAACCAAACACCAGCATCAGACGTATGGTCAATTTGGTGCCGAATACGCCGGCGCGCATTTTATGGCGCAGTTGCAGTATCTGATAGCCTACCAGCGCCAGCATAGCCACTACCAGCGTACCCGTCGCCGCCAGCAGCCAGGGGAAATTATGCGCAAACAGGTCGGTATTGGCGCTGGCGCTGGACAGTAAATAGACCAGACCGGCACCGACAACGAAACTGAGCAGAACCAGATATTTCACGGATTCATCATCCACACCAGCGGGGCGGATTCAAGCTCCCATCTGCCCGTCGCTATTGCGTTGATTTGCAGCGGTTTAGGCAACTGCGACGTATCCAGCCGCATGCTTAACGTTGCCTGATAAACCTCATGCTTATTTAACTGGTCGCGTTGAATGACCGGCCACGCATTGATTTCGCCCAGAATCTGCAACGCATCTTCCAGCCGGTCGACACTGCGCGCGTGCACATTGACCCCGGAAACCAGATACTGGCGCAGCAAGGCGTTATAGGACAAGCGCGTCACCCGCGTAATATGCGCAAGATCCTCATTCAACCAATACCAACGCGGGCGCTTGAATTCGAATTCGGTAATAAAATACAGCGAAACGCCCTTTTTTATCGCCTCTTCCTGCATCGGCCCCAGCGCCACATTCATCTGCGCATACAGATAATACATATCGTCGACCTGTTTCAACTCGGCCGATTTGATTTGTATCCCCTCGTTGGCAGCCAGAACGGGCCCACTCAGCCCCATCCACAACAATAGCAGCAGCCAGATTCTAAATTTTTTCAAGTAAGGCATAAAAGAAACCATCGTGATTATCGTTCGGCAACAACTGTCCGGGCATCGTCCACTCACCTGCCAGCTGCAGCTGCCGCGCATCCTCGTGCTTTGCCAGAAACGCATCGATTTGCTGCTGATTCTCTTCGGGGAAAATCGAGCATGTCACATAAAGCAATTTACCACCCGTTGCCAAACACCGCCAGAGCGCCGGCAAAATAACTGCCTGCTGCGCTGCAAACCTGGCAATATCATCAGGGCGACGCAACCATTTGATGTCGGGATGGCGGCGCACCACGCCGGATGCCGAGCACGGCACATCGGCCAGTATACGGTCGTAAGCTGCACCATCCCACCACAACGACGGATCGCCGGCATCGCCCAACACCAATTGCGCCTGCACGCCCAGACGCGCCAGATTTTCGCCCACCCGCTGCAAACGCGCGGCATCGCTATCCAGCGCAGTCAGGCTGACATCAGCCAATTCCAGAATATGCCCGGTCTTGCCGCCCGGCGCTGCACAGGCATCCAGCACACGCTGACCATCGTGTACATCGAGCAAGGCTGCCGCCAATTGCGCACCGACATCCTGTACCGATACGCGCCCCTCGGCAAAACCCGGCAACGCAGTAACCGCAACCGGCTGTACCAGTTGCACCGCCGCGACACCCGTCTGGCTTGCGTCTATGCCTTCGTCCTGCAACCATTCCAGATAGGCCGCCGTACTGCCGTGCTGCACATTGACCCGCAACGTCATCGGCGGGTGCTGGTTGCCTGCCGTCAGCGCGGTTTGCCAGTGCTGCGGATAAGCCGCACTCACTTTATCTATCCACCATTGAGGGTAATTCCAGCGCGCCACCGGTTGCTCCATCATCGTCGCCTGCAAAGCTTCTGCCTGCCGCAAATAATTGCGCAGCACCGCATTGGTCAAACCACGCGCCCACGGCTGTATCGCCGCTGCCGCTTCCACGGCTTCGTTCACCACCATATGAGCGGCATCAGGTTTTGCCCGCACCTGACGCAAGGCCACCACCAGCAAAGTCGCAATCATCCTGTCGGTCAGCGGCTTGGTCAGCAAGGTGTCGCGCATCGCCGCCAGCTCGCCGTATTCGCGCAGACTGGCATAACACATATCCTGCACTGCCGCATGCCCGGGCACAGGCTGATCGGCCAGCACCCGATTCAGATTCTGGCCTTTGTGCACCACCGCATCCACAGCATAGGCAGCACGCTTGAGCAACTGGCGCAAAGGAGGCTGCAAATTGGTTTCCGTCATCAAACTTTACCTGTTAATTGATTATTAACCGCGCCAGCCCGAGCACGCCGAAAGCCGCGACCAGCAGGCCCGCGACCAGCCGCACCGCCGGCTGGCGGGTTAAACGCTGCAAACGTTGGGCAAGCAGGCCCATGGCGAGCAAATTGGGCAAGGTCCCCAGACCGAAAGCCAGCATCAGCAACGCGCCGTGAGCGGCGCTGCCGGTAGCCAGCGCCGATATCAGCACCGAATACACCAGACCGCACGGCAGCCAGCCCCAGATCATGCCCACCAGCACGGCTTGCAGCGGGTTGCGTACCGGCATGAACCGCTTCATCAGCGGTTGCAGTTTTTTCCAGATACCGCTACCGAGATGCTCCAGCACCAGCACGGCACGCGACAGCCCAGCCAGATACAGCCCCAACAAAATCAGCATGACGCTGGCGAATGCGTACAAACCGCGCGACACCGGCAGAAAATCGTTCAGCAACAACGTGCTCGCACCCACCGCGCCCGCGATCGCGCCGGCCAGCGCGTAGCTCAGCAGGCGTCCGCCGTTATACCCCAACAGCATGGCCAGGCTGGGTTTGGCATTCGGCGTCGCAAACGACAGCGCGGTGACTATCCCGCCGCACATGCCTACGCAGTGTACGCCGCCCAGCAGGCCGACCAGAAACACCGACAATATACTTAACTCGGGCATTTACTTATCCTGCACATGCAACCGCGCCCGCCCCGCCAACCATACCAGCACCAGTACCGGCAAGCCCAGCACGGCGGTCGCAGTAAAGAAATCGGCGTAGCCGTAAGCATCGACAAAATCGCCGGAGAACCCGGCTATGAACTTCGGCAACAACAGCATCACCGAACTGAACAGCGCATACTGCGTCGCCGAATACGCGCTGTTGGTCAGCCCCGACAGATAGGCGACAAAAGCGCTGGAAGCGATCCCGGCGGAAAGATTATCTGCCGACACGGTGAACACCAGCGCCGAGACGTCGTGCCCGCGCCCGGCCAGCCAGACAAACAGCAAATTGGTCGCAGCAGACAGCACTGCGCCCAGGAACAAAGTACGCATCACCCCCATGCGGGCTGTCAGCACGCCGCCCAATCCGGCCCCGGCGATGGTCATAATGACGCCGAACACTTTGGACACTGTCGCCACTTCATCCTTGGTATAGCCCATGTCCACATAGAACGGGTTGCTCATCACCCCCATCACCACATCGGAAATCCGGTAAATCGCAATCAGTGCCAGTATCAGCGCTGCCTGCCAGCCGAAGCGGCGCACAAAATCCATGAACGGACTCAACACCGCCGTATACACCCATGCCAGCACAGCCAGCGACTTACCGCTCAGCCCTTTCGCCGCCAACCATTCGTGCACCTCGGATGCCTCCTGTTCGGCAATCGGATTCGGTGCCAGTTCCGGCTCGCGTATAGTCAAAGTTGCCAGGATGCCGACCGCCATGCACGCCGCCATCGCCAGATAAGCGACGTGCCACGGATTAAAATCGTACACATCCGGCGTAGTATCCACCGCCGAGGCAATCCACAGCACGCCGGCGCCGGCGGTAATCATCGCAATGCGATATCCCGCCTGATAAGTCGCCGCCATCGCGCCCTGTTTTTCCTGCGTTACCGCTTCGATGCGATAAGCATCCATGGCGATATCCTGCGTCGCCGAAGCAAACGCCACCGCCAGCGCAAACAGTACAATCGGCTCCAGACCGACAGCAGGATCGGTATTGGCCATCCCCAGCAGCGCCAGCACAATAACCACTTGCGACAGCAGCAGCCATGCCCGGCGCCGCCCCAGCCAGCGGGTCAGCAGGGGCAAGGACAGCCGATCGACCAGCGGCGCCCATACCCACTTGAAACCGTAAGCCAGCCCTACCCATGACAAATGACCGATGGTGGCGCGATCTATCCCGGCCTCGCGCAGCCAGAACGACAGCGTGCCCAGCACCAGCAACAGCGGCAATCCCGATGAAAATCCCAAAAACAGCATCCCCACGACGCGGGGATTCGTATATACCTTGAACGCGGCTAACCAGGGATGTGTCGGCATAATGTGCTCTAAAAATCAGACAGGAAAATCGTAATCCACAATCAGCGGCGAATGATCGGAAAAGCGCTCGGCTTTATATACGCTTGCCGACCTGGCGGTAGCAGCGACAGCCGGCGTTGCCAACTGATAGTCGATGCGCCAGCCCACATTATTCGCCCACGCCTGACCGCGATTGCTCCACCAGGTATAAGCTTCGCCGGTCGCCTCGGGATACAGGGTGCGATGCACATCGACCCACACCAGTTCGTCCAGCACCTTCGTCATCCAGGCGCGCTCTTCCGGCAGGAAACCAGAATTCTTCTGATTGGATTTCCAGTTTTTCAGGTCGATTTCCTTATGTGCGATATTCCAGTCACCGCAGATCACCACCTCGCGTCCGCTCGCCTTCAGCGCCGCCAGATGCGGATAAAAACGCGCCAGAAAATCGAATTTCACCTGCTGCCGGTCTTCGCCGCTGGACCCGGACGGCAAATACAGCGAAATCACGCTCAAATTGCCGAAACGCGCCTCCAGATAACGGCCTTCGGCATCGATATCGGCAATACCGAGACCGACGATTACCTCATCCGCAGGCCGTTTGCTGTAGATGCCGACGCCGCTGTAACCCTTTTTGTCGGCATAATGGAAATAGCCGGTATAACCTTCCGGCGCCAGCATTTCAGGCCGCATATCGGCCTGTTGCGCCTTGAGTTCCTGCACGCAAACGCAGTCGGCGTTCTGCTGCAGCATCCACTCGAAAAAACCTTTGCTCGCTGCGGAGCGAATCCCGTTCAAATTGGCAGTTATAATACGCACTTTGCGATTCCCACATTCAATATCATGTTCGATTTCAGACAAGAGTTCCTGCGTTTTTCCATAGACCAAAACGTACTGCGCTTTGGCGAATTCAAAACCAAGGCCGGACGCATGAGTCCCTATTTCTTCAATGCCGGTTTATTTGCCGACGGCCTGGCATTGAAACAATTGGGCGAATTTTACGCTAAAGCCATCCTCGCTGCCGGAATAGAATTCGATGTGCTGTTCGGCCCGGCCTACAAAGGCATACCGCTCGCCGCCAGCACTGCGATCGCGCTGGCCGGACTGGGCCGCAACACCCCGTACAGCTTCAATCGCAAGGAAGCCAAGGATCACGGCGAAGGCGGCAATATCGTCGGCGCGCCGTTGCAAGGCCGCGTACTCATTATCGACGACGTCATTTCCGCCGGCACCTCGGTACGCGAATCGGTAGAACTCATCCGCAGCCAGGGCGCAACGCCTGCTGCCGTCATCATCGCCATCGACCGCATGGAACGCGGCCAAGGCGCATTATCCGCCGTGCAGGAAGTACAACAACAATACGGCATTCCCGTTTTCGCCATCGCCAACCTCAATGATCTGCTGGCCTATTTGCAAACCAGCGAGAACATGGAACAATATGCTGCAGCGGTAGCGCAATACCGCACTACATACGGAGCCAACACAGCATGACAGCCAATCTCAAGCTCATACTCGGCAGCACATTGTTGCTGAGCATCGTCACGCCTGCCCACGCGGAAATTTACAAGTGGAAAGATGCGCAGGGCGTTACCCATTACGGCGACACCATGCCGCCGCAAGCCGCCGGCCGCGCCACCACTGAAATGAGCAAGCACGGCATAGTCATCAAGCAAACGCCGGCCGCGTTGACGCCCGAGCAACGCCAAAGCAACGAAGCCGAAGCCGTGCGCGAAAACAAGGAACAGCAAATCCAGACCGAACAGAAACGCCGCGATACGGCGCTGCTCAATACCTACACTACGCCCGCCGAAATCGATCTGGCGCGCGACCGCAATCTGGAGCAATCCAAACTCGTAGTCGACGGCACCAAACTGCGGCTGGCGCCGCTGCAGCAGAAACAGGCCAAACTGGTACAACAGGCCGGCGGCAAGATCCCAGACAAAGGCCCGATGGCCGCGGAATACGCGCAAAACGCGCAACACATCAAGGATCTGGAAGCCATCCTCGCCCAGAAAAGTCAGGAAATGGCCGATATCCGCAGCAAGTTCGAAGGCGACAAAGCGCGCTTCATCGAACTGACAGGGAAAAAATAATCATCTGCACCTACTCCCATTCCCGCTGACGCAGGGATGGGAAATGCCGGTTAACTCAGCTTGCGCAGCAATATCTCGTTAAGCTGCTGCGGGTTGGCCTTGCCCTTCATCGCTTTCATCGCCTGCCCGATCAGATACCCGAACATCTTCTCCTTGCCCGCGCGATATTCTGCAACCTGATTCGGATTAGCCGCCAGCACCTGATCGACCATGGCTTCAATCGCACCGACATCGGATACCTGCTTCAGGCCGCGCGCGTCGATAATGGCATCGACTTCGCCTTCGCCCTGCCACAACGCCTCGAATACTTCCTTGGCCAGCTTGCCGGATAGCGTACCGTCGCCGATGCGGCGAATGAGCATCGCCAGCTGCGCCACGCCGACCGGGCTTTGCGCGATATCCAGCTCATGCCGGTTCAATGCCGCCGACAGCTCGCCCATGATCCAGTTGGCGCACAGCTTGGCTTCGCCACCGACTGCAGCAACCAGCTGCTCGAAGTAAACCGCTGTCGCCTTGCTGCCGGTCAGCACGCCCGCATCGTAAGCCGGGATCGCATACTGACCGATAAAACGCTCGCGCATCGCGACCGGCAATTCCGGCATCGCTGCACGGGTACGCTCTATCCATTCCTCCGAAATCACCAGCGGCAATAAGTCGGGGTCGGGGAAATAACGGTAATCGTGCGCGTCTTCCTTGCTGCGCATGGTGCGGGTTTCGTCGCGGTCGGGATCGTACAGCCGGGTTTCCTGACGGATGGTGCCGCCGTCCTCGTTGATCTCGATCTGACGCCGCGCTTCGTATTCGATCGCACGCTCGAGGAAGCGGAACGAGTTGAGATTCTTGATCTCGCAACGCGTACCCAATTCGGTGCTGCCCATAGGCCGCACCGATACGTTGGCATCGCAGCGAAAGCTGCCTTCCTGCATGTTGCCGTCGCAAATCCCCAGCCACACCACGAGGCTGTGCAGCGTCTTGGCATAAGCCACCGCTTCAGCCGAGCCGCGCATGTCCGGCTCGGACACGATCTCCAGCAAGGGCGTACCGGCGCGGTTCAAATCGATCCCGGTCATGCCGTGAAAATCGCCGTGCATGGACTTGCCTGCATCTTCTTCCAGATGCGCGCGGGTAATGCGGATGGTTTTTTCAGTCTCGCCGACCTGTATGGTCAGACTGCCGCCTTCAACGACGGGCAGCTCCATCTGGCTGATTTGATAGCCTTTGGGCAGATCCGGGTAAAAATAATTCTTGCGCGCAAACACCGAACGCCGGCTGATATGCGCATTGATCGCCAGCCCCAATTGTATGGCCCGCTCCACCGCACCGCGATTGAGCACCGGCAGCACCCCCGGCAATGCAATATCCACCGCATTGGCCTGGGTATTGGGCGCTGCACCGAATGCCGTACTGGAGCCGGAAAAAATTTTGGAACTGGTAGATAACTGGGTATGAACTTCCAACCCGACGACAATTTCCCATTGCATGATGACTCAACCTTTGCGCTAAGCGCCAGCGTGTTACGTGCTGGTAAATGATTAGATGTTTTCGGGCATCCGCGTATGCCAGTCCGTCGCCAGTTGATACTGATGGGCAACACCCAGCATTTTGGCTTCGCTGAAATAATTGCCTATCAGTTGCAGACCGACCGGACGGCCATTGCTACCCGTGCCGCAGGGTACCGACATGCCGGGCAAGCCGGCCAGATTCACCGCAATGGTGTAAATATCGGACAGATACATGGCAACCGGATCGCCGGATTTATCGCCGAAATCGAACGCGGTATCCGGCGAAGTCGGCCCCATGATGATGTCGCACTGGCGGAATGCCTCGGCGAAATCCTGCGCGATCAGACGGCGTATCTTTTGCGCCTGCATGTAATACGCATCGTAATACCCGTGCGACAGCACATAGGTGCCGATCATGATGCGGCGCTTGACCTCGGTGCCGAAACCCTGTGCCCGCGATTTTTCGTACATATCGGTAAGATCGCCGTATTCCGGCGCGCGATAGCCGTAACGCACGCCGTCGAAGCGCGACAGGTTGGAGGAAGCTTCCGCCGGCGCCAGCACGTAATACACGGGGATGGACAATTTGGTGTTGGGCAGCGAAATGTCTACCGTGGTGGCCCCCAGCTTGCGGTATTCGGCCAACGCCGCATCGACTGCGGCAGCCACATCGGCGCTCAGGCCTTCGGCAAAATACTCGCGCGGCAAACCGATGCGCAAACCTGCCAGCGGCCGATCCAGATCGCGGGTGTAATCCTCGGCAGGACGCTCCAGGCTGGTCGAATCGCGTTCATCATAGCCCGCCATCACGTTCATCAGCAACGCGCAGTCCTCCGCCGATTTGGCCATCGGCCCGGCCTGATCCAGGCTCGACGCAAATGCGATCATGCCGTAGCGCGATACCACGCCGTAAGTCGGCTTCAGCCCGGTGATGCCGGTCAATGCAGCCGGCTGACGTATCGACCCGCCGGTGTCGGTACCGGTCGCCACTGGCGCCAGACGCGCCGCCACAGCAGCCGCCGAACCGCCCGACGAGCCGCCCGGTACTGCGCGTTTATCCCAGGGGTTTTTTACTGCGCCGTAATACGAAGTTTCGTTGGATGAACCCATCGCGAATTCATCCATATTGGTTTTGCCGAGCGTGACCATCCCGGCCGCCTTGCACTGGCTTACGACATGAGCGTCGTAGGGCGCGATAAAATTCTCCAGCATTCTGGAGCCGCAGGTAGTGCGCCAGCCGTCGGCGCAGAATATATCCTTGTGCGCCAGCGGTATGCCGGTCAGCGGCGCAGCGTTACCCGCTGCGATACGCGCATCAGCGGCACGCGCGTCAGCCAGACTAACAGCCTCGTTCAGGGTAATAAACGCATTGAGCTCGGGATTCAATGTGGCGATACGATCCAGATAAACCTGCGTCAATTCCACGCTGGAAATCTTTTTCTCGCCGAGCAGCGCCGCGAGTTGCTTCAAACTGGTATTAATCATATTATCATTCAATCACTTGCGGAACCAAATACAAGCCGCCTTCAACCTGCGGGGCAATAGTCTGGAACTTTTCATGCTGATCCGTCTCTGTCACTAAGTCGTCGCGCAAACGCTGACTCAGCTCCTGCGCATGCGACATGGGTTCGACACCCGCGGTATCCACTGCCTGCATTTCAGCGATCAGACCAAAAATCCCGTTGAGCTGTTGTTGATAAGCGACTGCTTCGTCGTCGGTGACGGCAATGCGGGCGAGGGTGGCAACACGTTTTACATCTTGCAGAGTAAGCGACATAGTGCGTAAATCTTCACAGGAAACAAGCCTATTAGAGTATCATATTACGTTTATTCAAGGCTACTAACTGCCGGTTAGTATTATACGTCTCGATCAACTCTCCACTTTAGCGAAAACTATTATCATGTTCGGATCATTACGCGGCTATTTTTCTACAGATTTGGCAATTGACCTGGGTACCGCCAACACGCTGATTTACGTGCGCGGCAAAGGTATCGTACTGGACGAGCCCTCCGTTGTCGCCATCCGCCAGGACAGCAACAGCGCCAAAAAGACCATACAGGCGGTCGGCCTGGAAGCCAAGCAAATGCTGGGGCGCACGCCAGGTAACATCACTGCCATCCGGCCGATGAAAGACGGCGTGATCGCCGACTTCACCATCACCGAGCAAATGCTCAAGTATTTCATCAAGAAAATACACGACACCCGCATGTTTCACCCCAGCCCGCGCATCATCATTTGCGTGCCGTGCGGCTCCACCCAGGTGGAACGCCGCGCGATCCGCGAATCCGCCATCGGCGCCGGCGCGCGGCAGGTGTACCTGATCGAGGAACCGATGGCAGCCGCCATTGGCGCCGATCTGCCTGTCGCCGAAGCCACCGGCTCCATGGTCGTCGATATCGGCGGCGGCACTACCGAAGTCGGGGTGATTTCTCTGGGCGGCATCGTCTATGCCAACTCGGTACGGGTAGGCGGCGACAAGTTCGACGAAGCCATCATCAATTACATACGCCGCAACTACGGCATGCTGATCGGCGAATCGACGGCTGAAGCCATCAAGAAAGGCATCGGCTCTGCCTTCCCCGGCTCCGCCGTACAGGAAATGGAAGTCAAGGGCCGCAATCTGGCCGAAGGCATCCCGCGCAGCTTTACCATTTCCAGCAACGAAATACTGGAAGCGCTCACCGATCCGCTCAACAACATCGTCAGCGCCGTCAAATCGGCGCTGGAACAAACACCGCCCGAACTCGGCGCCGACATTGCCGAAAAGGGCATGGTGTTGACCGGCGGCGGCGCCCTGCTGCGCGATCTGGACCGTTTGCTGATGGAAGAAACCGGCCTGCCGGTCATCGTCGCCGAAGATCCGCTGACCTGCGTGGTACGCGGCTCCGGACGCGCGCTGGAGGAAATGGACAAACTGCACGGTGTATTTGCCCAGGACTCCTGATATCCGGCACGCCTGATACCACGCCATGTCTGCGCCTCACCCAAATCTGACCCTGTTCCCGCGCGGCTTGAGCGCGGGTGCACGGCTGCTGATTTACCTGCTCATCAGCATCGCCGTCATCACTGCGGATACCCGCTTTCATGCGCTGGACAGATTTCGCGCCGGGGTCAACGTGTTGCTTTATCCGATGCAGACCCTGATCCAGACGCCGGAACTGACCTACGACAGAGTAACTGCATTTTTTGTCAAACAGGCGCAGCTGGAACGCGAAAACAACGCATTGCGACTCAGCTTCATTCAATACAGCGCCGCCATGCAGCGTTACCGCAATCTGCAACTGGAAAATCAGCGCTTGCGCACCCTGCTCGGCGCGCAGCAACGCACGCCGCTGCATACCCGGCTGGCTGAAATTCTGGCCGTCCCGCGCGACCCATACCAGCTCAAGGCCATTGTCAATCTGGGCAGCCAGCAGCACATACAACCCGGACAAGCCGTCATCGACGAAGCCGGATTATTGGGCCAGGTTACCCGCGTCTACCCTTACAGCAGTGAAATCACGCTGCTGACCAATAAGGACCAGTCTGTTCCCGTCCTTATCCAGCGTACCGGACAACGCGCAATCATGTTCGGCACCGGCATCAACGATACCGTGGAAATCCGCTACCTGCCGCACAATACCGACGTACGCACAGGCGATCTGCTGGTCACTTCTGGCATAGACGGCGTTTATCCGTCCGGCCTGACCGTTGCCAGAGTTAACCAGATCGATCTCAGCGGCAGTCGCGCGTTTGCCCACATAGAATGCAAACCGGTTGCCGCAGTAGACCGCAACCGCCAGGTACTGATCATCGACGCCGCCATCCCGGCCCCTGCCCCGACGAAAACTGAAAAACACTGACATGCAATTCGCTCATCCTAAAGGCCCTGCCATGCAGTTGTCCCATAGCGGGACAGTTATCGCCGGCAGCCTGCTGGTCGCTCTGGCATTTAATCTGCTGCCCTGGTCGGTCAACTGGTTATGGCTGCGTCCGGACTTCCTGCTGCTGGTCACCCTGTACTGGGTCATTTACCAGCCCAGCCGCATCGGCATGGGCACCGCGTGGTGGCTGGGGCTGCTGGTCGACCTGACCGACGGCGGCATACTCGGGCAACACGCGCTGGCCTACGCCATGAGCGTATTCGTCCTGCTGTTGCTGCAGCGACGCATGTTCAACTTCCCGCCCTGGCAGCAAGCCTCGCATATCGTCGGCCTGCTGCTTATCGAGCAGTCGGTATGCGTACTGATCGCCACATTCGTCGGCGACGCTTTCCATACTTTGCAATATTTTGCCGCCATCGTCACCGGCGCGATATGCTGGATACCGTTGTGGAGCATACTGCACCGCCTGCGCACGCCGGAAACCGCTGAAGCGCAATGAACCGCCCGACGGAAATCAAACACTACCGGACCGAGCTGACCGGATTCAGACACCGTATCGTCATCGCTGCCGGTTTCGTCGTCCTCCTGTTCCTGCTATTGCTGGCGCGCTTCGTCTACGTGCAGATACTGGAACACGACCGCTACTTCGCACTCGCCGAAAGCAATCGCATCTCCATCGTGCCCACGCCGCCCAACCGCGGCATCATCATGGATCGCAACGGCGTGGTCATGGCGCATAATTATTCCGCCTACACGCTGGAGCTGACCCCCAGCAAAATCGACAACCTCAACGCCACCATAGACGAGCTGGCAAAACTGGTCGAAATCACGCCAAGCAATCGCAAGCACTTTGCCAAGATCATGGCGGAAAGCCGCAATTTCGAAACGCTGCCGCTACGCACGCGCCTGACCGACGAAGAAGTCGCCCGCGTAGCGGCCAATCGCTACCGGCTACCCGGCGTCGAAGTCAAGGCCCGCCTGTTTCGCCAGTATCCGCAAGGCGCTTCCGCCTCGCACCTGATCGGCTATATCGGCCGCATCAACGATGCCGACCTGAAAGAACTGCAAGACGACGGCCGCTACGACAATTATCGCGGCACCGACCACATCGGCAAGGTCGGCATCGAACAAAGCTATGAAACCCAGCTCCACGGCATCACCGGCGCGGAGCAAGTGGAAACCGATGCAGGCGGTCATGCAGTGCGCACTCTGGCGCACACCAACCCTATCTCCGGCGACAATCTGGTGCTTTATCTCGACAGCAAACTGGAAGCCATCGCCGAACAGGCATTCGGCAATTATCGCGGCGCGCTGGTTGCCCTCGACCCAAAAACCGGCGGCGTGCTGGCCTTTGTCAGCCACCCCGGATTCGACCCCAATCTGTTTGTCGACGGCATCGACAGCACCAATTGGAGCGCGCTCAACGACTCGCCCGACCGCCCCCTGCTCAACCGCGCGATACGCGGCGCCTACCCGGAAGGCTCCACCATCAAGCCGTTCATGGCGCTGGCAGGCCTGCATTACGGCCTGCGCACGCCGGAAGACAGCATCTCCGACCCCGGCTTCTTTTCCTTGCCGGGCAGCAGCCACCGTTACCGCGACTGGAAACCTAACGGCCACGGCACGGTCAATATGCATAATGCCATCGTGCAATCGTGCGACACTTATTTTTACCGGCTTGCCAACGATATGGGCATAGACCGCATGCACAGCTATTTATCCCAATTCGGCTTCGGCCAGAAAAGCGGCATAGACATGGACGGAGAACTGCCCGGCGTACTGCCGTCGCGCGAATGGAAAGCCCAGCACTCCAGGCAGCCGTGGTACCCCGGCGAAACCGTGATCGCCGGTATCGGCCAGGGCTACAATCTGACCACGCCGTTACAGCTGGCAGTCGCCACCGCCGCCCTGGCCAACGGCGGCACCACGCTGCGCCCGGAAATCGTCAAATCCATCATCGACAGCCGCACCGGAAAGCGCACCGACATCGCGCCCAAAGTCGTCACCCGTATCGACATCCCGCCAGCGCAATTGCAAACCATCGTCAACGCCATGATAGACGTCACCCGTCCCGGCGGTACGGCGGCGTCCGTCGCCATAGGCGCACCCTATCTGATTGCCGCCAAAACCGGCACGGCGCAGGTCGTCGGTATCCGCCAGAATGAAAAATACAACGCCAGCCACATGCTCGCCACCCATCGCGATCATGCCGTATTCATCGCCTTCGCCCCGGCGGATGCACCCAAAATCGCCATCGCCGTACTGGTGGAAAACGGCGGCCACGGCGGCACGGCAGGCGGCCCTATCGCCCGTGCAGTGATGGATTATTATCTGCTAGGCAAGCTGCCCAAAGCCATGGCGCCGGCGCCAGTACCGGAAAATGTCGCAGGAGGCACCGTCAATGCGGATTAAACGCTGGTTACTCAAAATCGCGGCGCATCTGGATTACCCGCTGCTGTTTCTGCTGTTCGCGCTGATGCTGTTAAGCCTGTTCGTGCAATACAGCGCGGCGGGCGAAGACGACGCCCACTTGCTGGCGCACGGCATCAACATGCTGGTGGCGCTGACGGTGATGGTAATCGTCGCCAACATCCCGCCGCAATATCTGCTCGCAATGGCGGTACCGCTGTACACGATAGGCGTGATCCTGCTGATCGGCGTCGCCTTGTTCGGCGATGTGGTCAACGGCTCGCGACGCTGGCTGCACCTGGGCATCACCCGCATCCAGCCGTCGGAGATCATGAAAATCGCCATGCCGCTGATGCTGGCCTGGTATTTCCATTACCACGAAGCCACGCTGCGCCTGAAAGATTACGGCGTAGGCGCCCTCCTGCTTGCGATTCCCGTTGCACTGGTCGCACGCCAGCCCGATCTGGGTACCGCTTTGCTGATTGCCGCTTCCGGTTTTTACGTGTTGTTCTTCGCCGGACTGCCCTGGCGCATCATGGTGGGCATGGCCGTCGCCGGCGGCGCGAGCATGCCCGTGCTCTGGCATTTCCTGCACGACTATCAGAAGAACCGTATACTGACCTTGCTCGACCCCAGCCAGGACCCGCTGGGCGCAGGCTACCACATCATCCAGTCCACCATCGCCATCGGCTCCGGCGGCAGTTTCGGCAAGGGCTGGCTGCACGGCACCCAGAGCCATCTGGACTTTTTGCCCGAGCACACTACCGACTTTGTGTTTGCGGTATTCGGCGAAGAGTTTGGTTTATTAGGCAATATTTTGCTATTGTTGCTTTATCTTGCCATTATCGCCCGGGGGCTGACCATCGCCGCCGGCGCGCCGACATTATTTGCACGACTCATGGCAGGCAGTGTAACCTTGGCTTTTTTCACCTATGCCTTTGTCAATATGGGCATGGTTTCGGGCATCTTGCCAGTCGTCGGCATCCCTCTGCCGATGATGAGCTACGGAGGCACCGCTATGGTTATCGTGATGCTGGGTTTTGGTATCTTAATGAGCGTTAAAACTCACCGCAAACTGTTGAAATCATGAAAAAACTACTCGCCCTACTGATCGTCACCGCGCTGGCAGGCTGCGCCAGCGTACCGCCCAGCCGTCCGCCGGCGCCGAACAAGCCGCAACCTGCGCCGGACACCATCGTCAGCAAACACAAATCCGGCGGCGGCTACTATCTGGATGACGGCCCCGGCGATAATCCGCCGGCCAATCTCGACGCCATTCCGGACGCCGTGCCCAAAGTCGAGCCGCTGCTCAAATCTGCCAACAAGCCCTATGTCGCACTGGGCCAGGAATACACGCCGGCCACTGCCACTGCGCCCTATCAGGAGCAAGGCGTAGCCTCATGGTACGGCCGCCGCTTTAACGGCAAGCCGACCGCCTCCGGCGAGGTTTACGACATGTACGCCATGACTGCCGCGCACAAAACCTTGCCGATTCCCAGCTATGCGCGCGTCACCTCGCTCGCCAACGGCAAATCGGTCATCGTGCGCATCAACGACCGCGGCCCGTTCCACAGCAGCCGCATCATCGATTTATCCTATACCGCTGCCTATAAACTCGGCATAGCGCAAGGCGGCAGCGGTAAAGTCGAAGTCACCGCCATCACGCCGGAAGAAATCAGCCGCGGCCGCGATGTCGCGCCCACCGCCACCGGTATATTCCTGCAGCTGGGCAGCTTCGGCAGCCGCGACAATGCGGAGAAACTGCTTGCCGAAGCCGCAACCAAGCTGGATAAAGGCAGCGCTGCGCTGGTGATACTGAACAATACCGAGCATTACCGCGTCGCGCTCGGCCCCTACGATGACGAAGACAGCGCCCAATCGGCCGCCCATGAAATCGAAACCCGCATGAAACTGAAGCCGCTGCGGGTTGTCCTTAAATAACCGACGCGGACTTCCCGTCACTACACATATAACATGAAATCCTTTATTGCCTTTTTATTGCTTTGTTTCAGCACCGCCGTTTCTGCCATCGATCTGCCAGCCCCACCGCCGCCGCAACTCGCTGCCAAAGCCTGGTTGCTGGTGGATGCCAATAACGGCCAGATTCTGACGCAGCAGGATAGCGACCGCCGCATCGAACCCGCCTCGCTCACCAAGCTGATGAGCGCCTACCTGACCTTTGCCGCGATCAAACAGGGCCGCCTGAAATTGACCGACATCGTGCCGGTATCGGAAAAAGCCTGGAAAACCGAAGGCTCGCGCATGTTCATCGAGCCGAACAAGCCGGTGACTGTCGACGAACTGCTGCACGGTATGATCGTCCAGTCCAGTAACGATGCCACTATCGCGCTGGCCGAAGCCGTCGGCGGCAGCGAAGCCGGTTTCGTGACGATGATGAACAAGGAAGCGCAACGGCTGGGTATGACCCGCACCCATTTCGTCACCGCAACCGGCCTGCCCGATCCGCAGCATTACACCACGGCCCACGACCTCAGCCTGATCGCCACCGCCATTATTCGCGATTTCCCGGAATTCCATCCGCTCTACGCGATCAAGGAATACCGCTACAACAACATCACCCAACCTAACCGCAATCGCCTGCTGTGGAGCGACCCCACCGTCGACGGCATGAAAACCGGCCACACCGAAAGCGCCGGCTATTGCCTGATCGCATCTGCGCACCGCGGCAACCGCCGCCTGCTGTCGGTCGTGCTCGGCGCCGATTCGGACAACATGCGCGCGATCGAAAGCCAGCGCCTGCTGAATTACGGCTTCCAGTTTTTCGACGGCGTAAAGCTTTACGCCAAGGATCAACCCATCACCACGCTCAAGGTATGGAAAGGTCATAACGGCACCGTCAAGGCAGGCTTCACCCGCGATGTGTATTTAAGCGTGCCGCGCGGCCGCAACAAGGATATCAAAACCACGCTCACCACCCGCCAGCCCCTGCTGGCCCCGCTCAGCATCGGCCAGCCAGTCGGTACCCTGACCGTGAGCCTGGATAACAAGGTGCTCGCGCAATACCAGTTGCAATCACTTGAAAATGTCAATATTGCCAGCATATTCGGTCGTGCATGGGACAGCCTGATGCTGAAATTCAAGTGAGACCAATATGACCGATATCAAACCCGAAGACAGCCTGATCGAATACCCTAGCGATTTTCCCATCAAGATCATGGGCGCATCGCATCCCGAGTTCGCGCAAACCATCGTCGAGCTGGTGTTGCAGCACGCCCCCGATTTCGATGCCACCACGCTGGAATGCCGCCCCAGCAAGGCAGGAAATTATCTCAGCGTCACCTGCACCATACGCGCCACATCGCGCGAGCAGCTCGACAACCTGTATCGGGCACTGACCGCGCACGACATGGTTAAAGTGGTACTGTAATTGTCCGGCGACATCGTCCTGCGCCAGCTCGGGCGCGTCGAATATCTACCCACATGGCATGCCATGCAGGCATTCACCGCCCAACGCGACGCAGATAGCGCAGACGAAATCTGGCTGCTGGAACACCCGCCTGTCTACACTCTGGGGCAGGCCGGCAAGCCCGAGCATTTATTGCGCGCTACAGACATCCCCCTCGTACACATCGACCGCGGCGGGCAAATCACCTACCACGGCCCCGGCCAGATCGTCGCCTACCTGCTGGTCGACCTCAAACGCCGCGGATACGGCGTACGCGAGCTGGTGACGCGCATAGAGCAAACCGTCATCGACCTGCTCGCAAGGCATAACATTGATGCGCAACGGCTGGCAAACGCCCCCGGCGTCTACGTCGATAACGCAAAAATTGCCGCACTGGGGCTACGCATAAAACACGGATGCAGTTATCATGGACTGTCGCTCAACGTCGACATGGACCTGAGCCCGTTCGGCAACATCAACCCTTGCGGCTATCAGGGCATGGCCGTTACCCAGATGCGGGATCTGGGCGTAACCATACCCATGCCGCAGCTGGGCCTGTCGCTCAGCGAACACTTAACCCGGCACATCGCGCGCTAACCAACCGTACACACATCATGGCCGACATCAAACTCCACAAAGGCGAAGCCAAAACCGCCCGCATCCCGATCAAGATCGTACCGCAGGAACGCCTGAAAATGCCGTCCTGGATACGCGCCAAATCGCCAAACTCGCCGGAAGTCGCCGCGCTCAAGGCCGTGTTGCGCGAGCAAAAGCTGCACACCGTGTGCGAAGAAGCCTCCTGCCCCAACCTCGGCGAATGCTTCAAGCACGGCACCGCCACCTTCATGATACTCGGCGACCTGTGCACGCGGCGCTGCCCGTTCTGCGACGTCGGCCACGGCAAACCCCTGCCCCCCGATGCCGAAGAGCCCGCCCACCTCGCCCACACCATCGCCGCGATGCAACTCAAATACGTCGTCATCACCAGCGTAGACCGCGACGACCTGCGCGACGGCGGTGCCCAGCACTTCGCCGACTGCATCACCGCAGTACGCGCTGCATCGCCCGCCACCCGCATCGAAGTGCTGGTGCCCGACTTCCGCGGCCGCCTCGACATCGCCCTCGACATCTTCGACAGCGCCCCGCCCGACGTCATGAATCACAATCTCGAAACCGTGCCGCGCCTGTACAAAGCCGCACGCCCCGGCGCCGATTACACCCACTCGCTGCAACTGCTCAAGGACTTCAAGGCACGCCACCCGCACATCCCCACCAAATCCGGCATCATGGTCGGACTGGGCGAAACCGATGAAGAGGTATTAGCAGTCATGCGCGACCTGCGCGCGCACGATGTGGACATGCTCACAATAGGGCAATACCTGCAACCGTCCGGGCACCACATCGCACTGACCCGCTACGTTACCCCGGAACAATTCGGCATTTTTGAAGCGGAAGCAATGGCCATGGGATTCAAGCATGCCGCCTGCGGGCCTATGGTGCGCAGCAGTTATCATGCGGATCAGCAGGCGCAGGGGGTTAGTGCGTGACTGTTTGTCTCGTCATTCTCAACATATCATTTATTGAGAATCATGGCTGAAAGCCTGCCTTGTGCTAAGAATAGGCTAGCGGAGTGATGGCTATGAACGACTGGTTTCTGTAGTAAACCTGTCACTGGCGAGTAAAATGCCTTACGGTCAACAGTCGACCAGTTGCGGACGGTCGAGGTGTAGAATATCCAGCAAGAAAGCTGGCGGTCGTGACCGGCAACAAGCAGCCAAAATGGAGCATTCACGAACCTGCTTAAATTAGCTTTTCAATAAAATATTTGCATCATTCTGCTTAGAGAAAATATGAAAATCGGCATCTCCGTATTACAACCAATAGCGTTGGCTTTCGCCATAGCAATGCTATCGGGGTGCTCATCCCCGATGATGAAGCCGGCTGAAGCTGTCAAGCCCAGCCAGGCTTATGCGGTAATCAATTTCATGAGGCCATCCACTATCGCTTGGTTGGTAGGAGGGGGAATCCAGTTCAGCGTGTGGGACAAGGATGAGTTTATCGGGTTTCTTGAGGCGGATAAATGTATCCAATATAAGGCGGCACCTGGAGAACATATATTTCTCGCGCTTGCCTTTAATTCGGCGGCGATCAAGGCCAATGTCCAGCCTGGAAAGACTTACTACGTATTGGCATCCCCACATCTGACTCCTATGGGAGTTTCTGACGTTGCGCTGGAAGTGCTTAAACCAAACGATAAGCGGATAGACGAAATGATGCAGAGCTTGAAATTGTCTACCCTGAACAAAGAGCAGTGGGATGCTGAATGGAAAAAATCCATGGGCGCTCCCGCTAGTCAAAAAATTTGGGGGCTCCATCAATCCATGGTGCGTGCTGTGCAAAACGAAAGCGTCGAGTTTTCAGTAATGAATCCTCAAGATGGCAGATGACAGCCCAATTAGGTTAAGTCACTTCCCGCCATGCTGTCGAAGCACCTCGACTACGGCGTTATTGCCCGCTTTTTTCGCATAAGCCAAAGGTGTACGGTCGTCCTTGTCCACAGCATTGACATCGGCTCCTTTGATTATCAGCATCTCAGCCAGATCCCGGTCATCTAAAAAAGATGCCAGGAAGTGTAAGGGAGTTCTGTTTTTCCTGTTTTTGGCATTGACATCAGCACCTTTGTTAACTAGATATTCTGCTACATCCTTATGCCCTTCAGCTATCGCTGCATGCAATGGTGTTTCGTTGGCTCCGTGGATACCATTTATATTGGCCCCCTTGGCTATCAGCGCATCGACCAAGCTTTGGTCGCCCACGGTGGCTGCATCATACAACGGGCTGTCAGTATCGTCTGATCCCGGAAAGAAGATATTAATATCCGCTCCGTGATTAATTAACAGTATTGCGACATCATGCCATTCCCCCTTCGCCCGATGAAGCATTTCCAGTTCGTGCTCTAGTCTTTCCCCAGACAAGGCCATTGATTTCCGCAATTGAAGTGACGCCGGAGATAATGAAGTAAGCATATAAGCATACTTAAGTGATTTAAAATCCCAAGCAAGAGGAGTGTTGCCATCTGCATCCTTGGCATTGACATCTGCCCCATGATCAATGAGAACCTTCGTAACAGCCGGGTTGCCATTTTCGGCAGCTACCTTTAACGGCGTGAAGCCACTCTTGGTTTTAGCGTTCACATCTGCCCCGTGGGCAATCAGCAGACTGGCCACCTCGGCATGCTCTTGCTTGGCTGCAAAATACAGTGGGGTAATTTCGTCATCACTTTTTGCATTAATGTCAGCCTCCTTGCCGATCAACCAATCAGTAAATTCTGTTAGTCCTCCATAGGCAGCTGCATGAAGAAGCGTGGCACCGTATTTGGTTCTGGTTTTGACATCGACATGCGCCCCTTTTGCGATTAGTAAATTGACGATATCCTTATGACCACTGAAGGCTGCAAGAAACAGCGCAGTTTCGTCATTCTTGTTCTTGGCATTAATATCTGCACCATGGTCAATCAGTAGACTGGCAACCTTGATATGACCATACCTGGCTGCGTGCTGCAGCGGAGTAGTTCCGTCATTGCTTGGTTCATCAATTTTTGCACCATTGGAGATCAGCAGCTCTGCAACTTCCCTGCTTCCTCCATAAGCGGCTGCATGAAGGGGGGTGCCGCCAGTGTCATCCTTGATATTGACGTCAGCCCCATTGGCGATCAGCAGTTTAACAAGCTCGGTATTTCCTTTATGGACAGCGGCATGAAGAGGTGCAGAACCAACTTTATTTTGGGAATTGACATTGGCACCATTAGCTAGCTGTCGATTGACTTCGTTCAAATTGCCAGAATCTACAGCCCGTAAAAAAACAGTATTGTCAGTTGCACAACCACAGAGCATCGATGCCAGTACAAGCGATGCCACAGCGCCAGATAAGTTGAATAACTTATGATAGACCATGATCTCCCCTTCTATAGTGATAGTGCAGCGTTTAGCATGGATAATACCCTCTTTGCATCCTGCATTCAAAGGCTTGCGGGCTGGGAGGCCGTCCGTTTTGCTCAACGCTGTATGACCGTTATAAGGTTAGCAGGAGTCATACAAACTCACAAATTTCCAGCAAATTGAAGGTCCGCTGTCAGCAGTAAAGCAGTCGATCAGATGTCCCACCTTGAAGGTCGGTTCAGTCTCGATTGCAGACATCTGATCAAGGCTAGTCGGATGTCCGCAAAGGCCGAATAACAGACCTTCATAGCCACCACACAGTCTGCCTGTTCCCAGCGCTGTTAAACAGCGACCGGTATTTTCCAGCAATCAGCGCTGTTGACGGACGCCGTTGCGGCCCACATGCAGAGCGACCATCAGCTCCGGGCTAGCGAGAACCAGCACGAAAAGCGTTGCAGACTAATGTGAGGGAAGAAAATCGGGTTAACTAGACCGGCCGCAGGCAATGCACGCTAAATAGCGCATCGTCGTCCTGCCACACCTGTACGCTGGCAAGCCCGGACTGTGCTGCCAGCACCTGGAATTCCTCGATGCTGAATTTGTAGGAGTTCTCGGTGTGAATGCTTTCGCCGGGCTGGAATTCGAAGCGGCAGCCGTTGACCCGGACGCGTTGCGGGGCAGTGGCAACCAGATGCATTTCGACTCTGCCGAGTTTTTCGTTGTAGAAGGCTTCATGACGAAAGGCGTCGATATCGAAATCGGCATCGAGCTCGCGGTTGATGCGTTCAAGCAGATTCAGGTTGAATTTCGCCGTGACGCCCTGATCGTCGTTATAGGCGGCATGCAGCAGCTCGGGGGATTTCTTCAGGTCGACGCCTATAAGCAGCCGGCCGGCCGGCCCCAGCAGTCTGGCGATACTGCGAAGCAGCTCGCGCGCCTGTGCAGGGTCGAAGTTGCCGATACTGGAGCCGGGGAAGAAGGCCGCCCGTTGCCGGGCATCGAGCAAATCGGGCAGTGCGAACGGCTTGGTGAAATCGGTACAAATCGCGTGGACTTCCAGCCGCGGATGATCCTCGGCGATAGCGCCCGCCGCCATGCGCAGGTATTCCCGGCAAATATCGACCGGGGCGTAGGTCTGCGGCTGTATCGCTTCCAGCAACACGCGGATTTTGGTATCGCTGCCGCTGCCGAGCTCGACCAGTATGCCGTCGTCGCCCAGCAGCCGGGCCATGTCTTCGCCATACCGCTGCAGCAGTCCGATTTCGGTACGCGTCGGATAATATTCCGGCAATCGGGTAATGGCATCGAACAGCTGCGAGCCCTGTTCATCGTAGAAAAACTTGGGAGACAGATATTTGGTTTTCCCGCTCAGTCCTGCAATGACATCCGTATGAAAATCATCCTGTGCAGGCTGCAAATCATGAAAATGAAAATTGTGGCTCACACTTCCCATCATGTATCCTCCGCCAGTCGAAATCCCTGAAATTGCCATCGTTCGTGTGGATAGAAAAAATTCCGGTAGCTGCTGCGAATATGATCGGCGGGCGTGATGCAGGAACCGCCGCGCAATACCATCTGGTTACACATGAATTTGCCGTTATATTCGCCGAGCGCACCCGCTGTCGGACGAAAACCCGGATAAGGTTGATACGCCGAAGCGGTGTGTTCCCATACATCGCCGTACATCTGCTGCAGGCCGTCTCCATCCGCTGCAACTATCGGTTGCAGGTAGCTGCTGTCGGCCAGATTGCCTGCGAGCGGGAGATGCCGCGCGGCGATTTCCCATTCCGCTTCGGTGGGCAAGCGCTTGCCAGCCCAGGCGGCATAGGCTTCCGCTTCATAGTGGCTGACATGGTAGACCGGTTCATTGAGGTTCAGCTTGCGCAATCCGCCTAGGGTGAACTGCCACCATACGCCGTCGATCAATTCCCAATACATCGGACTCGACCAATGCAGGCGTTTCACCGCCGCCCAGCCGTCGGCAAGCCAGAAACGCGGCGTACCGTACCCGCCGTCGTCCATGAAGGCAAGGTATTCGCCATTGGTCACTGGCCGGGAAGCAAGGCGAAAGGGATACAGATAGGTGCGGTGGCGCGGCAATTCATTGTCGTAAGCAAAGCCGCCGCCTTCATGGCCGATCTCATGGAGGCCGCCGGGGAATTCAACCCAGTGCAACGACGGCGTCGATGCTCCCGCTATCTGGGGCAAATCGCTGCGATAGCAGGGACGCAGCGGGTTGGCGTGAAAATTCAATTTAATGTCGGTCAACAGCAACTCCTGGTGCTGCTGTTCGTGGTTAAGGCCGACCTCCAGGCGCTGCCGTATGCTCGGCCATATGCTTTCATCTGCGCTGTATAGCAGCTGCTGCATGTGTTCGTCCACATGCGCCCGATAGCGATATATTTCTTCTACGCCCGGACGCGACAGGAATCCCCGTTCGTGGCGCGGATGAAACTTGCCGATCTGCTCGTAATAGGAATTGAACAGGTAACCGAAAGCTGAATGAAACTCCGTGTAACCGGCCAGATATTCCTTGAGCAGGAAAGTCTCGAAAAACCAGCTGACATGCGCCAGATGCCACTTGGCCGGGCTGGCTTCCGGGCATGTCTGGATCACATAATCTTCGGGGGATAACGGCGTGCACAATGCTTCGCTGCGCCGGCGCACGCCCAGATAGGCGTCCATCCAAAGACTGCGCTGATTATCCGCGAGGGCCAGGGCTGCATAAGGGAAAGTCATAACACTTCCTTTGCCGGCGTGCGTTCAAAATTCGTTGACAGCCATACAACAACAAACCGTAAGCTGGACAACGACACGATGTGGGCTAAAATCGTAATTGATTAGACCGCGCTTGTAAAGTTTGCCTGGAGGAATCATGAGCACCCAGACCGCATTTTCCATCGACACATGGCCCAGCCTGCCGCTCGAGGCGTGGCGCGAAACCTGCGCAACCTTGCAGCTGTGGACGCAGATCGTCGGC
The DNA here is from genome assembly GCA_031291235.1 of Sulfuriferula sp. GTDB lineage: Bacteria > Pseudomonadota > Gammaproteobacteria > Burkholderiales > Sulfuriferulaceae > Sulfuriferula. The sequence goes on along the minus strand of JARLJL010000002.1, from coordinate 216,928 downwards.
AAGATCCGGCTGGTGCAAAGCCCCTGGCTCAATCACTCCTGGCACGTCACGCTGTATGTGACCGCCAGAGGCCTGACCACGTTACCCATTGCCCACGGCACCCGAATCTTCCAGATCGATTTCGACTTTATCGCGCATCAGTTGACGATACAGGTAAGCGATGGCGGCACCGGCGGTTTTGCGCTCGAACCGCAATCGGTACAGACGTTTTATCAGCGTTTGATGAAGGAAATGGACAGGTTGATGCTGCATGTGGACATTAATGCAACGCCCAACGAAGTTGTTGATCCGATCCCGTTCGATAGTGACGAGACGCACTGCGCCTACGACCGGGAATATGCCGCCCGGTTCTGGCGCATACTGGTTCAGACCGAACGGGTTTTCAAGCAGTTTCGCGCCCGCTTTATCGGCAAATGCAGTCCGGTGCATTTTTTCTGGGGGGCTACGGATCTGGCCGTTACGCGCTTTTCAGGACACCCGGCGCCATTGCATCCCGGCGGGATTCCGGGCCTGCCGGATGGGGTGACGCGGGAAGCTTATTCGCATGAAGTCAGCAGTTGCGGGTTCTGGCCGGGAGGCGGCCCGATTCCTTACCCGGCATTCTATTCCTACGCCTATCCCGAACCGCCCGACTTCCCTACTGCGCCGATCCAGCCGGCTGCCGCTTTTTACAGTGCCGATTTCCGCGAATTCATCCTGCCTTATGAGGCCGTGCGGCAATCGGCATCGCCAGACGACACGCTGCTTGTTTTTTTACAGACGACGTATGAAGCCGCAGCCATGCTGGGAAATTGGGATCGCGCCGCACTGGAACGCGACAACGATCAATTTATGCAATCAAGCACGGCCTAGCACCTGCATAACAAGGTCACGATACCCCCAGCAGCGTCAGCATCACAAACGCGGCAAACAGCGCGAAGTGGGTCATGCCTTCGATGGCATTGGATTCACCGTCGTGCAGGTTATTCATGGTCACAAGGAAGGTTACCAGCAGCATCCCCCCTTGCACTGCAGTTAACGCCATATCGATGCGCGCCCCGGTAAACAAGGCAATGCCTTCCATTACCGGCACAGTCAGCAGCACGGTCGCCAGCGACGCGCCCAGTGCGATATTGACGGTGGTTTGCATACGGTCGCTGCGTGCCGCATTCAGTGCCGCCATCAACTCCGGGCTGGCGGAAATCAGCGCAACCATGACGGCGGGTATCGCCAGCGGCAGACCGGTACCCACCAATCCGGCAGTCAGCAGCGCTGCCAGCAACTCCGACAAAATACCTACACCGACAACAGCGCCGACCAGCAACAGCACATGCAGCCAGTTGGGACTGCCCTGCATGTCGTGCGCCTCCGCGTCGACATCGCCGAACGCAAAAAAGGCCCGGTGCTCGATCGTCTGCAACCGCAGGAAAGCGATATACAGTATCGCCATGATCGCCACCGAAAACACGGAATAAATTTGCCACTTGGCTGCCGGCACAAAATCCGGCATAAACATACCGATGCTGACTGCTGCCAGCAGCATGGCGATATAGGAATTGGCGGAATCCAGATTGTATTTCTGCTCGCCGTGCTTGAGTCCGCCGATGATCGCGGCGATACCGAGAATGCCGTTGATATCCAGCATGATCGCCGAGAACACCGTATCCCGCGCCAGCGTCGGGCTGTGGCTGCCGGTCATCATCACGACCAGTATGACCACCTCCACCGACACAGCGGCTATCGTCAGCACCAATGTGCCGAACGGCTCGCCCAGGCGCACTGCCAATACTTCCGCATGATGCGCAATGCGAAAAGCCAGCCCTACCACGCTCGCCAGAATCAGGGCAAACAACCCCCATAACAGCGCACCGCCGGCCGCCAGCGCGGCATGCTCCAAAACGAACCCCGCACTGCCCGCCGCCACTGCCGCCAACATCGGCCATTCGCTGCCCAACTGCCTGCTCAAAGTCATCGTCGCCCTCTTAATATCAATGTTTATGCCGCGACAGCTGCATCATTGCCAAGCCGCCCAACGCAATGGCGAACCACAACGTAGTCAACCGGATCAGCAACGTTACTGCAACCGCATGCGCCTGATCGAGCTGGTGATACATCAGCAGGCCTATCATCGTCGCCTCGACCCCGCCCAGACCGCCGGGCAAAAAGCTGATCGCGCCCACCAGCATGGAAAACGCATAAATAAACATGGTCGTCTGCAGGCTGATGTCGCTGCCCAGACTGTGCAGCATGAAATACAGCGCCACCCCTTCGCCGCCCCACGCCACCACGCCGATGACGAGACCGACCGGCAGTATGGGAAAGCGCATGCAGCGCCCGGCATGGCTGACCGTGGTATATACAGCATGAGTCAGCTGCGCCAGCTTCGGCGGCAACAGGCGCTGAAAGAAGCGATCCAGCATGGCCAGCAATCGCGTCTGCTGCAACACCACCAGACCGGCGATCAGCACGCCGCTCAGTATCAGCACGAACGGTTGCGCCGCCGGGTACACCCACACCCCCAGCGCCGCCAGTATCACCATGCTGATCAGGTTGGAGGCCTGTTCGCTGAAAAATACCGCAACGCTTTTGGCGTAATCCACGCCGTGCGCTTTGAGGAATACGCTGCGGATGGTTTCGCCGACTTTGCCCGGCACGATGGTCATACTGAACCCGGCCATATAAATGCGAAAATGCTCGCGCCAGGGCAACGCGTGTCCCAGCTGCGCCAGATACATCTGCCAGCGCACGAAGCGCAGCACGTAATTGAGCAGCGACAACAGCAGGGCGACGCCTGTAACCGCCCAGCCCACTTGCGCAATCGCCGCCGTCACCTCGGCCCAGCCGCTCCACAACACCGAACCGAGATAGCCCGCGACGCTCAGCAAAACGACACCGATCAGCGCATGCTGCCGCCAGCCGTGCAGGGGATGGTGTTGCATCAACTGATCAGCCAAAACGTCGCCAGCCCCCATGCCAGTACCGACAGCAGCATGTGCGGATCGCGCACCACATCGCGCGACGGGTCGCCGCCGCCGCGTTGCTGATGCAAGAGATAAATATAACGGAATACGCCGTACATCACGAATGGCACGGTATAAATCAGATTGGCGGTGCCGTGGGTGCGGACCGTGTCCGGGCTCATGGTATACAGGCTGTAACTCATGATCACGCCCGACGCAGTAATGCCTATCATCTTGTCCAGCAGCACCGGACTGTAATGCGCCAGCACCTTGCGATGTGCGGTTTTAGTCTCGGCCAGCTCGATGATCTCGGCGCGGCGCTTGGCGAACCCAAGAAACAGCGTCACCATCAGCCCGCACAGCAGCAGCCACTGCGACGGCGGAATACCGACGCCCAGCGTACCCGCCAGTATGCGCAGCATGAAGCCAGCCGCGATGATGAACACATCGAGGATCACAACATGCTTCAGCCGCAACGAATACGCCAGATTCATCGCCGCATACACCGCCACAATCGCCAGCACCGTCCCTGCCACCCAACCTGCCAGCGACAGCGCGATCAGCACCAGCACCCCCGCAAAGATGCCGGCGGTGCGCATGCCCAGCAGGTTCGCCGCCAGCGGGCGCAGGCATTTTTCCGGATGCTGGCGATCCTGCTCGCAATCGACCATGTCGTTGATGATATAGACCGCGCTCGACATCAGCGAGAACGCCAGCGCAGCCAGCACCACCTGCAATACCAGGTGGCCGTCATGCCATGCGTGGCCGAACAGCAACCCGGTGAACACAAAACTGTTTTTCAGCCACTGGTGCGGACGCATCAGCCGCCACAAATTCAATATGGTTTTCATTATCAGGAATGTTGTTTTATCTTGTTGCGAAATACCCGTCCGGCGGCCTCCAGCTCGGCTTGCAGCGTGGGCGGAGCCGCATCCCCGGTCGCGGCCAGCAAGCGTAACGTCGTACGCTCGAATTCCGCAAATGCGGCAAGCACCTTTGCCATATCGGCCTGCCCTTCAGCATGTTCAGGCTGTTTCGGCCAGTCTCCCGCCAGCGGGCGCAATACCGCATAGCGCGGAATCATGCGCTGCCCGCCGCCTTCCTCGGCCGCCACCAGCGGGCTGATCTTGGTGTAATGCCGGCCTTCATATTCAAAACGGGCGCCGTCCGGCAGGTGCTGAAATTTCATATCGGAACTAAAAAAACGATGACCTTGCTATGCTAAAGCGTATTGGCAAAAATACAAAGGAAATCTCCCGGCCAATACATCCAATGACACCATACATTGGCTACACGTCCGTTATCGAATGACAAGCCACCCCATCCTGAACTAAACTGAACGATGCCTGACAATAATCGTTAATTTTTGTAATGCATGATTGAAATTTGTATACATTAAACTTTAAAACAATCTAAGATTTAAAAACGCAACACGAGCAACTGTTATATTTGCTAGGCATCAGATTTTGACGCTTGTCCTTGAATATCTATAAGTATATGAGTGAATAGACTATGCGCATCAATATGCCCATCACCAATAATGAATATGAACTCGATGGAGATCGCTCCATCGTTTCCAAGACCGACCTTAACGGCAACATTCTGTATGTAAATCCGTATTTCTGCGAAGTCAGCGGATTCAGCATGGATGAGCTGCTGGGCTCGCCGCACAATATCGTGCGCCATCCCGACATGCCCAAGGAAGCCTTTGCCGATATGTGGCAAACGCTGAAATCCGGTCTGCCGTGGACGGGCATGGTCAAAAACCGCTGCAAAAACGGCGATTACTACTGGGTAAAAGCGAATGCCACACCCATTTACGAGAACGGCAAAGTCGTCGGCTATATGTCGGTACGCACCAAGCCCGAACGCGAACTGATCAAGGCAACCGACCCGCTATACCGGCAATTCAGCGAAAACCGCGCGCACGGCCTGAAAATTTATCGCGGCGAGGTCATTCGCACCGGGCTCGCAGGGATCCCGACGCAGCTGAGCTATATTCCACTGAAAACCCGCATTCGCATCTCCATGATGCTGATCATGCTCTTTGCAGCCATGACCTACCTGCTGCCCAACGTGTTCGGGGTGCAAAGCGCATTATGGACGCTGGCCTCCGCCGCGATGACGATAGGCATGACCACGGCTTTATGGATATTTCTGTCCAGACGCGTAATGCAGCCATTGCATCAGGCGATAGACATTGCACGCACCATTGCCGGCGGCGACCTGACCGTCAAGTTCCATTCCACGCAAAACGACGATGCCGGGCAACTGCTGCGCGCGCTGCAACAAATGAACATCAACCTGATTTCCATCATCGGCGACGTACGCACCAACATCGCCATCATTAATACCAGCGCCCAGGAAATCGCCATCGGCAACATGGATTTATCCAACCGCACCGAATCGCAAGCCTCCAGCCTGGAAGAAACCGCCGCCAGCATGGAACAATTTGCCTCCACTGTGAAAGGCAACGCCAGCAATTCCCGACAGGCCTCGCAATTGGCCGAGGCTGCATCTGCGGTCGCCGTCAAGGGCGGCGAGATCGTCGGACAGGTAGGCGATACCATGGACGGTATCAGCAGCTCATCCGAAAAGATTTCCGACATTATCGGCCTGATCAACGGCATTGCCTTTCAGACCAATATCCTCGCGCTGAATGCCGCGGTCGAAGCCGCACGTGCCGGCGAGCAAGGCCGCGGCTTTGCCGTGGTCGCCGGGGAAGTGCGCAGTCTGGCGCAACGCTCCGCCTCCGCAGCCAAGGAAATCAAAACCCTGATCGACGAATCGGCCAGCAAGGTCAGCGAAGGCAACAAGCTGGTGCACGACACCAAGCGTACCGTGCAGGAAATTGTCGACTCCGTGCAGAAAGTTGCCAACATGATCGGCGAAATCAGCGCCGCCAGCCATGAACAAGGCATAGGCGTCGATCAGGTCAATCAGGCAGTCAACGAGATGGACATGATCACCCAGCAGAACGCCGCCATGGTCGAACAGGCTGCAGCCGCCACCGAAAGCCTGTCGGAACAGGCCCGCGAACTGAGCATGGCCATCAGCGTATTCAAATTCGAGCAGAAATTCGGCATCAAGCCGGTAAAATCGGCCCCGTTGCGCCAGCCGGTCAAATTGAAGACACTGCCGCGCACCTCCCCTCCACGCAGCATCGGTCGTTAAACGCGGCCGCGGGCGAACAGGAATGAACGGCATAACCGACCGACAGCAATCCGCCGCGTACGCCCGGCGTGGTAGCGATGCAGTTGCACGCTTGGCAAACGGTCTGGCTGCATCGTTATGCTAACTTACCTGAACGCCTTGCTGCTGACACTGTCCGGGTTAACCTGTCTGGCGCTGTATCGCCATCACACCACGCAGCAAAAGGCAAAACAGCACCAGCTGCTCGCCACTCGCGTCTTCGAAACCACGGACGAGGCCATCATTATCACCGACCCCGATGTCAACATTATCGCGGTGAACCCCGCGTTCTGCCGCATTACCGGCTATAGCGAAACGGAAGTGCTGGGGAAAAACCCACGCATGCTGAGCTCTGGCCGCCATGACAAACAGCATTATCAGCGCATGTGGCAAACCTTGCTGCGCGAAGGTACCTGGGCGGGCGAGATATGGAACCGGCGCAAAAGCGGCGAAACCTATCCCGAATGGCAAACCATCAGCGAAGTCAGGGACTCGAGAGGCAAACTCATCAACTATATTGCCGTATTTGCCGATATCAGCTCCATGCACCGCGCGCAGGCCATGATAGAAAACCTGTCCTGGCGCGATCCGCTGACCGGCATGGCCAATCGGGCGCTGTTCCTCAACCGGATAGAACAGGCCATCGCCAATGCGGCGCGCGAGGGTTTGATCGCCTATGTGCTGCTGCTGGATATAGATCGTTTCAAAAACGTCAACGAAGCCTACGGCCCGATCACCGGCGACGCGCTGTTAAAAGCCATAGCCGAACGTTTCAGCCATGTGCTGCGCAAGGAAGACGTACTGGCGCGGCTGGATTCCGATGCTTTCGCACTGTTGATCCCTTGCCGCACGGCTGACCGCATCGCCAGCGGTCATGAAATTGTAGTGATCGCCGAAAAGCTGCGCGTTCTGCTGCACAATGGCGTTGAAGTCGACGGCAGGCTGATACACCTCGATGCCGGCATCGGTATCAGTGTCATCACCGCCTCGTCGCACGAAATTGCACTCGATGTGCTGCATCACGCCGATATGGCCATGCGTCAGGCCAAATCGGCAGACACCAATCGCATCGTATTCTTTGAAGCCGCCATGGGCGCCGCCATCATGCAGCTGTACCAGCTGGAGCAGGAATTGCATCTGGCTGTCGCCCACAACGAACTGCGCCTGTATCTGCAGCCGCAGGTAGACGCAAACGGCGTACAGGTCGGCGCCGAAGCGCTGGTTCGCTGGCAACATCCGGAACGCGGACTGATCTCGCCGGCAGTCTTCATTCCCATGGCGGAAACGTCGGATCTAATCATCGCCATCGACCGCTGGATGATGGCCGGCGTATGCAAACTGCTGGCGCAACTCAAATCGCAAGGCAGCACGTTGCACATCTCGATCAACGTCAGCCCGCGTCATTTCCGCCGCGCCGATTTCGTCGATGAAATCAAAGCCCAGCTTGCCGTCAGCGGCGCAGACGCCGGCAATCTGGTACTGGAGGTCACCGAAGGGCTGGTGATCGGTGATATCGATCAGGCTGTAGCCAAAATGAACCAGCTGAAATCCCTGGGCATTCATTTCTCCATGGACGACTTTGGTACCGGCTATTCCAGCCTGTCATACCTGAAACGGTTACCGATACAGGAACTGAAAATCGACAAGAGCTTCATCGACGACATCATTACCGACGCCAATGCCGCCGTGCTGGTGGAAACCATACTCGCAGTAGCGCGCCACCTGCATTTGCAGGTTGTGGCCGAAGGCATAGAAACGCAGGCGCAGGTGGATTTCCTCAACTCGCACGGCGCAGTCATCCATCAGGGGTATCTGTTCGGCCATCCCGAGCCGGTGGAACAATGGCTGAGCAAATTGCCGGCCGCGACTTAAGCTTCGGGCATCTGCCGGTAATAAGCGTAATCCGCCAGCGCCAGCAGCTCGCGGTCGCCCTTGCTGTCGCCGTAGGCGTACAACGTATAGGCATTACGTGCGCCTAACAGCGCCTCGAGACGGCGGGTTTTCTCTGCACCGTAGCAATTGGCGCCGGCAAGTTGTCCGGTATAGATATCGGCCTCAATCGTCAGCTGCGAACCGATAATCTCGCTCACCCCGACCGTCTGCGCCCACGGTTGCAAATAGCACTCCAGCGAAGCGCTGACGATCACGCAGCGATGTCCCTGCTGCTGATGCCAGCGCAAACGCGCCAATGCGCTGGCGCGGATCTGTCCGGGCAATTGCCGGGTCGCGAAATCCTGTGCAATGCGACGGATGGCCTCGACTTCTTTCCCGCTCAGGAATTTGGCCAGCACTCGCGCTTTGGCATGATGGTTTTTCACCAACCCCAAACCGTAACCCAGCAAGACCGGCGACAGGCTCAACATGTGCTGCACGTAGCGCGCATTGCCCGCCACCGCGCGCAAAAACGGCAGGAAGCTGTCGCTGGCGGTCAGCGTGCCGTCGAAATCGAAAGCGGCAACCACCGGCCTGGTCATAACTTGAGCCGCTTGAATAACGTTTCCGGGATGGATTTGATGATCAGCATGATATAGCGCCAGAACCACGGCAGATAAATCACATCGGCGGATTTGCCCAATGCCTGTACGATGCGCTCGCCTATGTATTGCGGCGACGCCACCAGAAACAGACCGGGCATGCCGTAAGTCATCGCGGTATCGACAAAGCCCGGCTTCACCGTAATCACCCGCACGCCGCTGGCGAACAGCCGGTTGCGCAAGCCTTGCAGATACAGGCTCAGCGCGCCTTTGGCAGCGCCGTAGGTATAGTTGCTTTGCCGTCCGCGATCGCCCGCAACCGAACTGATACCGATGATGAAACCCTGCTTGCGCGCTTCCAGATAGCTGGCGCAATGACTGAGGATGGACGCGGCAGCAGTAAAATTAATCAGTATCACTTCCGCGCCCGCACTGAAATCGCGCGCCGCCTGCTGGTCGCCCAGATACCCCAGCGCCAGCACCACGCCGTGCATCTCGCCCATCTCGGCAATTGCCTGAGTAAAAAATCGGCCGTGACTGTCCAGCGCTTCTGCGGCAAATAGCCCGCTATTAGCTGTAATCCGATAGCGTATCGCCAGATCCGCGGCAATACGACTGAGCTCGTCCGCGTCGCGCCCGGCCAGATACAGGTCGAAGCCCTGCGCGGCAAAAGCGGCAGCCGTAGCGCGGGCAATCGCGGAAGTTGCGCCGAGTATGAGTACGGTTTTACGCATGATCCAGCTCCAGTCGGCGCGACAGGCTCGATTGAAATTTCAGCGCAGGATCGACATCCTGCTTGATCGCCCGCCATTCCGCATAACGCGGATACATGACGCGAAATTCCTGCGGCGTGAGTACGGCATCCTTCGCCAGATACACGCGGCCGCCGTAATGCAGCACAATTTCGTCCAGTTTTTTAAGCAAGGCAAACACACCGTCGTCGCGCAACGGGATGTCCAGCGCCAGCGTATAGCCCGCCATCGGAAACGACAGCAGCCCCGGACTCTGCGGTCCCAGCCGTTTCAGCACGGCAAGAAAAGACGGACGACGGCTTTGCGACAATGCTTGCAACAGCGCCGTCACCGCCGCGAAGGCGCCGCTGTCCGGAATCACGCACTGATACTGCACGAAGCCGCGCTTGCCGTACAAGCGGTTCCAGTGCGCGACGCTGTCCAGCGGATAAAAATACTCGCTGTAATGCGTAAAAAACGGCTCGGTTTTGCCGCTTTGCTGGCGGTAATACAGTGCATTGAACAATTTCACGCTGAACGGATTCAGCGCCAGCGCCGGCAAATCAAACGGTATCGCGCGCGCCTTGCCCGGCTTCGTAGGCTGACGCAACGCAGCCGGCAAATCGTCGTGCGGCGCATGATGTCCGCACATCAGCACGCTGCGCCCCAGACTGTCGCCGCTCGCCAGACAATCTATCCACGCCACGCTGTATTTGTCGTCCAGCGCCGCGTCGTTGAACAAGGCAAAGGTCTCCGCCAGGTTGGCGGCAGCGTGATGCCGCACCTGCACATACGGGCTGCTGACGGGGATAAGCTGCAAACTCACTTCGCCTATAATGCCGGTCAGCCCCATGCCGCCGACGGCCGCCCAATACAGCGCGGCATTTTGTGTCGCCGAACACGTGATCCGGCTGCCGTCTGCGAGGATCAATTCAATCGCAAGCACATGGCGACTGAAAGCGCCGTCGTGATGATGATTCTTGCCGTGCACGTCTGCCGCCACACAGCCGCCCAGCGAGGCAAACCGGGTACCCGGCGTGACCGGCAAAAACCAGCCCTGCGGCACGATGACGTCGAGTATCTCCGCCAGCGTCGCCCCGGCCTCGGCGCGCAACACGCCGCTAGTCGCATCGAACGCCAGCAGCCGATTGACGCGCTCGGTCAGGATCACCCGCTTGCCCAGTGCGGCGTCGCCGTAACTGCGCCCCTGTCCGCGCGCGATCTGCTGCTCAGCCGCAGGACGCAGATCCCGGTAACGCTCGGGACGCACCTGCTCGCACACTTCGACCGGATAACGTCCCCATCCGGATAACGGCCTGCTCAATGTCGGTACGGCGGGTATGCTCAAAATTTCCCCTATCAGCGCGGGCAACTGCTGCCGGCAAAATATTTATCGCAAAAATAGCACGAAGCATGCGGCAAGAACGCCGGAATGCGGTAATAGTGGTCGCGGATTTGCGCGAGTATGCCGTCGCGGTAGGCCGGATAATTGAAATCGTAACCCAGCGTCAGATAAAACACCGCATCGCGCACTTTCAGCTCGCGTACCTCGACTCTGGCGAAATACGGCGTGTATTTCGCCAGCTCGGGCGGCGATTTGTCGATGGTCAGTATATTGCGCCCCGCCATCTGCCGGAAATCGGTATTCATGTCGTCCTGACGGGCGTGCTGCGAACCCGCGCCGTAAACGAAGAACTCCTTGCCGGCATGATAGGAAATGATGGCCGAGTTGGAATAATCGTCCGTCGCCATCAGAAAATCGCGCTCATACGGGCGCAATGCCGCCAGCACGTCGTCGTTATGCATCAGGAACACATAGCCGCTGTATAGCTTCTGGCTGCGCTGCCACATCGAAGCCGGTCCAGCGAGCAGGACGACGATAATCAGCAGATGCAGCGCCGTAAACCACACCATGAATTTCGCGGTTTTGAGCAGCTGCGGCACGCTCAGATACAGCGCCAGCAACAGGTAAAAGAACGGATAGAACGCCAGCACCCAGTGCAGGCCTATGGTTTTCTTCACCGACAGCAGTAGGAAAAACACAATCGGAACCCAGAAAACGAAGCCGTACAGCCTGAATTCCGGCTGCACAAACGGCCTCGCTGCACCGCGCTGGCGCCACCAGTAATACACGATAGGCGGCGTCATCAGGTACAGCGTGGTGCCCAGATAGGTCAGCACGTCCTTGTAGGAAAACTGCGCGCCCTCGTTGCGGTTGTACAGATTGAACAGGATATTGTCCCAGCAATGCGTGTAATTCCAGTACACGTTCACCGCCACAAACGGCATCGCAGCCAGCACCAGCAACAGGAAACCGAACCAGCGCTGTTTGCGCTGCGGCGTAAACAGAAAATACGCCAGATAAGCCAGCCCCAGCAGCACTGCGAAATACTTGGACAGGAACGCCAGCCCCATCGCCGCGCCGGAAAGCGCATACCAGCCCGGATGATTGCGTTGCAGCGCTCGCACCAGCGCATACACCGAGACGAACACGAACAGGATCAGCGGGGTATCGGTGGTGATCAATACGTCCATGATATTGACCGGCGAAATCAGGAAGATCATCGCCACCAGCACGGCCCGGCTCGCATCCAGCGGTTTCAGCAGGCGGTAGATGCCCATGCCGATAGCGGTGGAAAACAGTACCGCCGGCAAGCGCATCAGCAGCTCGCCGTCGCCGATAAAACGTAACAAATACAGTATCCAGCCGACCATGGGCGGATGATCGTAATAGCCGAAATCGAGGTGTCTTGCCCAGATGATGAAATACGCCTCATCGCCCGACATCGGCAGAAAAAACGCCAAGGCCAGCTTGACGATCAGGGTGAGGATAACAGTGCGCCGGTAGGCGATATGAAGATTCATCCTGCGATTTTACCTCAACCTAATCGACGCATTCGGGTTAAAATAAGATTTTTAACCCAACTATTTTTAACCTTACTACTCGGAGTCGTCATGAGCGATCAGGAACCACAAGCAGTTTTTGCGATTGAAAAACTATACGTCAAGGATTTATCGGTAGAAGTGCCTAACGCACCGCAAATTTTCCTGGAGCGCGAAGCACCTGAAATCGACGTGCAGTTGGCCACGCAAACCCAGCCTATCGCCGAAGATGTCTATGAAACCATACTCACCGCGACCGTCACCGCCAAAATCGGCGACAAGGTCATGTTCCTGGTCGAAGTCGCCCAGGCCGGCATTTTCCGTATCGCACAAATCCCTGCCGAACAGCTGAATCCGGTCATGGGTATCGGTTGCCCCAACATCGTTTTTCCGTATCTACGCGAAACCGTTTCCGATCTGGTCAGCCGCGCGGGCTTCCCGCCGGTGATACTGAACCCGGTCAATTTCGAAGCCATGTACATGCAACAGCAGCAACAGGCTGCGGAATCCGCGACCACGCATTAATAATAACCATGCGTAGCAGTCTCCTGCTCATCCTGATGCTGTGCGCCGCACCTGCGCTGGCGCTGGATTACCGCTCGACGGAAATTCCGGCCGCCGTGCTCTACGATGCGCCGTCAACTGCCGCCAAGCCCCTGTTCGTATTGAGCAAGAGCTATCCGCTGGAAGTCGTAGTCAGCATAGCAGGATGGGCAAAAGTACGCGACAGCAGCGGCGCCATGGCCTGGATAGCGGCGGACCAGCTATCGCCCGTCCATACCGTCGTCGTCCGTGCCGCCGCCAATATCCGTGCGCAGGCTCAGGACAACGCGCAGGTCAGCGCCAGGGTTGCTGCCGGCGTCATACTGGTATGGCTGGAAAACGTCGACAACTGGGCCAAGGTACGCCTGCCCGACCAAAGCATCGGCTACATCAAACTCGATCAGGTATGGGGCGCATGAATATTGCCGTACTCGGTGCCGGCGCATGGGGCACAGCGCTGGCCGTCAGCTTCGCCAAACGTCATGAAGTCACCCTGTGGGCGCGCAATCCGGAGCAGATTGCCGCCATGGAAAGCGCTCGCGTCAATGCGCACTACCTGCCCGGCGTTACCTTGCCCGAACAGCTTGCCCTGTCGTCCGATCTCAGCGCATCGGTAGCCATCGCCGATGTCGTTATCGTTGCCACCCCTAGCGGAGCATTCCGCAGCATACTCAAAAGCATCGCCGGTCGGGTAGCGCACACGCCGGTCATCTGGGTATGCAAGGGATTCGAATCCGGCACCATGAAACTGCCGCATCAGGTTGCCAAAGAAACGCTGCCCGCCACCACGCCGCGCGGCGTCCTGTCCGGCCCCAGCTTTGCCCAGGAAGTCGCCGCAGGACTGCCGACCGCACTCACCCTCGCCAGCACGCAAACTGCAGCCACCTGCGTCGCCGGATTGCTGCACGACCATCATCTGCGGGTGTATACCAGTACCGATGTCGTCGGCGTCGAACTGGGCGGCGCATTGAAGAACGTTATTGCCATCGCCGCCGGTATTTCCGACGGCCTGCATTTCGGCTACAACGCCCGCGCCGCGCTGATTTCGCGCAGCCTGGCCGAAATGACGCGACTCGGTCATGCGCTCGGCGGCCGCACCGAAACCTTCATGGGCCTTACCGGCATGGGCGATCTGATTCTTACCGCCACTGCCGATCTGTCGCGCAATCGCCAGGTCGGCTTGCGTCTGGCAGCAGGCATGAGCCTGGAAGCCATACTGCGCGACCTCGGCCACATTGCCGAAGGCGTTACCACTGCACGCGAAGTCGACCAATTGGCACAGCAGCTCGGCGTGGACATGCCCATCGTCCATGCCGTGTGCCAGATACTGTATCAGGGCATGGCGCCCAGAACCGCGGTTGAAGCCTTGCTTAATCGCGAACCCAAAGCCGAAATACTGCAATAAGCACAATAAAAATAAGACCGGACAACTGCATACAATGCGGCCGTAGATTCGCGCAATCATGACCGTCACAAATCTGCAGCCTGAGTCTGCGTAGAATAACGAGCATAAGGGGGAAGCATCATGCCGGATATATTATATGACTTGATCTTTGACGGGATCGTAGCGGGCTACGACCCCGTGCAGGTTAAAGCTGCATTCGGTCAGTTATTCAAGCTGGAACAGGACAGGGTTGAGCGCGTATTTGCATCGCATCATAGCGTATTGAAATCCAAAGTCGATGCCGTCACCGCCGACAAATACATCGCCCGTCTGGCCAGTCTCGGCATCAAGCTGAGCAAACGCGCAATCGAAATACCGACTTCAGACACCGCTGAATTAAGCCTGACTCCAGCTGCCCCCGGCCCGCAAGCTACCTCGGCTAACACTGCGGCCATGTCGGGTATTGCCGTCCCGGCTGCAGCCGTGCCGTTTGCCGCAACGGCAACCAGCCAACGCGTGCGCCACATCCCTTTCGAATTTAGCGGCAAGGGATTTGAATATTTTAAAATATGGATAGTCAATATCCTGCTCAGCATCGTCACGCTGGGCATTTATTCAGCCTGGGCCAAAGTGCGCAACAAGCAGTATTTTTACGGCAACACCGCGGTAGATTCGACGCGATTCGAATACACTGCCCAGCCGTTGAAGATCCTCAAGGGCCGCCTGATTGCGGCCGGATTTTATCTGGCTTATTCCTTGTCCACGCATACCTCGCCGATACTCTCGCTGGTGCTGGGGTTGCTGATGATGATTTTCCTGCCCTGGATTATCGTCAATTCGCTGAAATTCAACGCCCGCCATACCAGCTATCGCAACATCAACTTTCGCTTTGTCGGCACCAGAAGCGAGGCGGTCAAGGCTTACATGCTGTGGCCGCTGCTGGGTATGCTGACGCTGGGCATGCTGCTGCCGTTTTCCTGGAAAAAACAGGCCGCCTTTATCACCAACAATCACCGGTACGGCACTGCACCGTTCGCATTTGACGTGCGCACCAGGGAATACTACAAAGTGCTATTTGTGCTGATGGGCGGCACGATACTTTTTTTCGCAGCCATGTTTATTTACATCAGAATGTTTACCGGATTATCCATGGGGATCCCGACGCATAAACCGGCGTTTACCGCCATGTTACCGATCATCATTGCCTACATGGTCTTTTACCTGGCAGTAAGCGCCTACTACATTACCTCTTTGGCGAACATTCATTTCAACAACACGCAACTGGAACAGCATCGTTTTTCCTGCAACTGGTCCACCATGGGTTACGCCCGGCTGCTGCTCGTCAACACGTTGGGGATACTGTTTACCCTGGGTCTGTTTATCCCCTTTGCCAAGGTGCGTACCGCTGCCTACAAAGCCGCGCACACGACACTGATCATCAACGGCGACCTGGCGGGCTTCATTGCCGCGGAGCAGGAGCAATCCAATTCGCTGGCTGAGGGCGTACACGATATTTTCGATATCGACATCAGCCTGTAATGAGCACACCTGCGGAGATGATCAAACTGAACGGTTACTGGTTCGACGGCAAAAGTTCGGCGCAGGCAGCCGCATCGCTGCATGCGGATGATAGCGGCCTGGTACGCGTTATCCGCACTGCCGACGACCGTTTGCTGCAACAGGTTGTCTTCTCTGCCATTCGCATCTCCACGCGCATAGGCGATACGCCGCGTTTTATCCATTTTCCCGACGGCGGCAAATTCGAGACGCTGGATAACGCCGGCGCAGACCGCCTGCTCAGGCAACACCGCCCTTCCCTTTTCAACACGCTGGCCCACAAACTCGAATCCCACATTTATTTTGTCGCCCTGACTGTCGTCTTGGTAGCGGGGCTGACCTGGCTGGGCATGACCTACGGCATCCCTGCCGCAAGCAAGGTCATCGCCTACCGCTTGCCGCAGGACGCATTGAATCTGGCATCCACGGAAACGCTGGCGATGCTGGATAAAACCCGCCTCGCGCCATCCCGTCTTGCGCCCAATGTACAGACCCGCGTGCTCAAGGATTTCGCACCGGCATTGCAGGAATACGCGCCATTGCACATACGCGTCATTTTTCGCGATGGCGGCGACATCGGCGCAAACGCGTTTGCATTGCCCGACGGCACCATCGTCTTCACCGACGAAATGGTCGAACTCGCCCAGAATGACGACGAATTGATCGCCGTCCTCGCTCACGAAATCGGCCATGTAAAATATCGCCACGCACTACGCTCGGCGATACAGGGATCGTCCATCGGCTTTCTGGTATCAATGCTGACCGGCGATCTCTCCGCCGCGTCCAGCGCACTCGCCACGCTGCCGGTGGTATTGACCACCATGTCCTATTCGCGCGACTTTGAACGCGAGGCCGACCAGAATGCACTGGAATATCTGGATGCGCATAAAATTCCGCGCCATGTTTTCGTGGATTTGATGGAACGCGTGATGTACACCTCGCACTGCGATGCCTTGCTACGGGCGCAGCAAGCCGACCGCCCCGGCAGCAACCAGCCTGCCCGCAATACGCCCGCAGCCGCCGGCACCACTGCCCTACCGACATCCCCTGCGCAGACCGCCGCCCGCAAAGCGCAATGCGATAAACTGATCGCAGCAGACAAATCCGGCACCCCCGCCATCATGGATTATTTCTCTACCCACCCGGCTACAGAAGAACGATTGCAGAAATTCAGGCAGACGCGTTAGCGCCGAAAGCGCAAACCGGCCCCGGACGCTCAAGAGATTTATGCAGCCGCATTACATTCAGCAAGCAGTTCATCCCAATGAGCGTGGGGAACCCCAGATGCTGCTTGAGGGTTTAAGTTGCCCATTTGCGAAACAATACGCCGCGCGTGGATTTGACGCGGTAGCAGACTGCAATAATGACATCAAGATTATAAAAATCTATCTCCCGCGTGACCTCTCGACCACCTTCCTTTTCAACCTGTGCAAATTTTGCACAGGTTGAATACGGGTCTAATTCTCCGTCCTTAAACACGTTGTTAATATGCTTAGTCAGTACTTGAACGATCTCTATCAAATAAACGCAACATCTGCTCGGTTGATAGCCATACCGTCTCATCCTGCAAACGCACTTCCAGATTTATTTGTCCATCATGCGTTTCAAATAGCTGGATTTGGCTAAATATATTGATACATTGCCACGCATATTTCCATTCAAACCAGCGTAATCAATCGCATCTTGAAGCTGCGTCCCTTAATGTTGCCTGCGCTCAATCTTGCAAATGCCTGGTCGGCAATGCGTCTGTCGAGCGCGACGTAAGTCACGAATTCGAATACATTGATTTTGCCGACCTGTTCCTTGGCCAGCCCGACTTCGCCAGTCAGCGCGCCGAGGATATCGCCGGGGCGCAGTTTGTCCTTTTTGCCGCCCATCATGAATAGCGTCACCATTGGCGCTTGCGGCGGCGGGCCTTCTGCGGGGGTAAGTTCTGCCAGATCGAACCAGTTGGCCGGGCTGCCCTGATAATCCTCGATCAGCTTGACCCACTTGCGTTCGTTCGGCGTCGCCAGATTCAGTACCAGCCCTTGCGCGTCGCCGCGCCCGGTACGGCCGATACGGTGAATATGCACTTCGGCATCGCGGGTGACGTCGACGTTGATGACTGCGCCCAACGTCTGGATGTCGAGCCCGCGCGCGGCGACGTCGGTCGCCACCAGCACCGAACAGCTCTGGTTGGCGAACAGCACCAGCACTTCGTCGCGTTCGCGCTGTTGCAAATCGCCATGCAGCGCCAATGCGGAAAACCCCTGCGCGCGCAGTTCCTCCGCCAGTTCGTTGCATTGCGCCTTGGTATTGCAGAACACCAGTGTCGATACCGGCCTGAAATGCTGCAGCAATTTTGCCGTCGCGGCATTGCGCTCATCGTAGCCGACTTCGTAAAAACGCTGCTCGATGTGACTGGCGGCGTGCAGCGACTCGACCTTGACTTCGACGGGATCGCGCAGAAACAGTTTGCCGGCTTTGCGTATATCGTCGGGATACGTCGCCGAGAACATCAGGGTCTGGCGGCGGCTTGGGCAGGCGCGCACGATGGCGGTGATCTCGTCGTAAAAGCCCATGTCCACCATACGATCCGCTTCGTCCAGCACCAGCGTCTGCACGGTCGATAAGTTGATACTGCCGCGGCCGATGTGGTCAAGCATACGTCCCGGCGTGCCGACTACAATATGCGCGCCATGCTCCAGCGAGGCGACTTGCGGCGCCATCGGCGAACCGCCGCATAAGGTCAGCACCTTGATGTTGCTGGCGAAACGCGCGAGTTGGCGCAGCGAGGCCGCGACCTGATCGGCCAGCTCGCGCGTCGGGCACAGCACCAGCGCCTGGATTGCAAAATAGCTGGGATTAAGCTTATGTAATATGCCGATGCCGAAGGCGGCAGTTTTGCCGCTGCCGGTTTTGGCTTGCGCAATCAGATCGCGTCCGGCCAGTATCTGCGGCAGGCTTTGCGCCTGTATCGGCGTCATCTCGTTATACCCAAGCGCTGCAAGATTGGCGAGAAAGGCCGGGGATAACGGCAAGCTGGAAAAGGAAGTCGGGTTCACGATGAAATACGGTTGCAATAAAGCACGCAGTCTAACAGCCCATCGCCGCACTGTAACCTACTGTTACAACTCGCTTCATATTTCGCAACAGATCACTAACAAAGCGGTTTTAAGATGAACTCACTTCCACAGGGAAGTCTTTCACCTAACCCATGATCAAGGAGTATGAAAATGAATAAAGTAATCACTACCGGCTTGTTGGTAATCGGCTTCGTTGGCGCAAATGCTGCATTTGCCGATCAATATCACCATCATGAAACCAACAATCAAATGCAATACAACGAACATCAGCGCATCAAGCAAGGCGTTGAATCCGGCAGCCTGACCCGCGAAGAAGCCAAAGGCCTGGCCCAGCAACAAAAACAGATCCGCACGGAAGAACGCGCTTACAAATCCGACGGCCGCTACACGCCGGCCGAACGTCAGAACGTGCATCAGGACCTGCAACAATCCAGCAAGAGCATTTATCAGGAAAAACACAACGGACAGTAATCCGCTCGTGAGTGAACAGTTACTGCGGCGGCAAATGGTTGCCGCCGCATAGCACAACGAAAGGAATGAAGATGAATACCATATCGATCCAGCGTTTGACTGCCGCTGCCGCACTCGCCCTGTTGGCCGGCATCGCCACTCCCGCTTTGGCGGACGGGCACGACGACGGCTATCGCGGCCGCGGCTACGACGAACCTCATTACCGGAATTACGACCGCGGTAATTACGACGACCGCGGCAGGGGGTACGATTATCACGAAGACCGGGGCAGAGACTACGGCCATTACGATGACGATGATCGGGATCACGGTTATCGCGGCGGCGATCGCCGTGCCTATTACGTTACGCCGTATTACCAGCCACCGCGCGTGATTTACGCGCCACCGCCACCTGTGGCTTACTACCCCAGCGCGCCCTACCGCAACGGCATTGAAGTCCGTTTACTGCAGCTATTCTGATCAGGCTGCCGGACGCATCTGACGCTGATACAGGAATTCCAGCACACGCGACCGCAGCTGATGGTAATGCGCATCGTTGGCCAGCGCCAGACGATCGCGCGGCTTGGGCAGATCGACTGTCAGTATCTCGCCTATCGTCGCTGCCGGGCCGTTGGTCAGCATGACTATATGATCGGACAGCAGCACGGCCTCGTCGACGTCGTGCGTCACCATCACCACGGTACTTTGGGTGGCGGCGACGATTTTCATCAACTCGTCCTGCAGATGTGCGCGGGTTAGCGCGTCCAGCGCACCGAACGGCTCATCCATCAGCAATACCTTGGGTTCCATTGCCAGTGCGCGCGCGATGCCGACGCGCTGTTTCATGCCGCCGGAGATTTCATGGGGACGCTTGTGCTCGGCGTGACCCAGACCGACCAGATTCAGCGCATCCAGCGTGCGCTGTTTGAGTTTGGCTTTACCTTCCTTGGCGCCGAATACCCGCTCGACACCCAGATAGATGTTGTCGAAACAGGTCAGCCAGGGTAACAGGCTGTGATTCTGGAATACGACGGCCCGCTCCGGCCCCGGCCCCTTGATTTCGCGCCCGGCGCACAATGCCGCGCCTTCGGTTGCATCCTGCAATCCGGCGATAATGTTGAGCAAAGTGGATTTGCCGCAACCGGAGTGACCGATCAGGGTGAAGAACTGCCCCTGATCTATGGTCAGATTGATATCGCGCAGAGCGTGGTAGACGCCTTTTTTGGTGGTGAATTTCACATCCACATTGTCGAGCTGAACAAACTTTTCCATTTGAATTGCTCCTGCTAATTGTTTGATGTTCGGTTGTCTTGGAACGGACAGCTTGTCCACGAAACACACTAAAATCACGAAAGCATTTTGAAATATCTGCTTGTAAATTTACTTCGTGTTTTTGCGAGTTATTGCCCTTGGCAATATCCCTGCGTAAATCGTTTCGTGCACCAATCGCCATTTACTCGTAACTGAAACGCTGGGCGATCCATATCAGGCATTGCTCCAGCAGCAACCCGATAATGCCCACCACAAAAATCGCGATGATGATGTGCTCAACGTTCAGATTATTCCACTCGTCCCACACCCAGAAACCGATACCGACTCCGCCGGTCAGCATTTCCGCGGCCACGATCACCAGCCAGGCCACGCCGATGGCAAGACGCACCCCGGTCAGCACATGCGGCAATACGGCGGGGAACAGGATGCGCGTAAACACTTTCCACTCCGACAAATTCAATACCCTTGCGACATTGAGATAATCCTGCGGTATCTGGCGTACGCCGACTGCGGTGTTCAGTATCATCGGCCAGATGCTGGAAATGTAAATCACCCAGATGGAAGCCGGCTCGGCTTTATGCAGCACCAGCAGCCCGATAGGCAGCCATGCCAGTGGCGACACCGGGCGCAGCAGACTGATGATGGGCGCCGTCATTGCCGCGAGGAACCTGAAACGGCCGATCATGAAGCCGAGCGGAATGCCGATCAGCGCAGCGAGACCAAAGCCGATACCGACGCGGTACAGCGAATACAATATATTCCATCCTATGCCCTGATCGTTCGGCCCATTATTATAGAATGGGTGGGCAAACAGCGCCTTGGCTGATTCCCAGGTTGGAGCCGGTCCAGGCAAATTGGGGGTTTCCCGCGCGATCAATGCCCATAGTGCGATAAAGGCGACAATACCCAGCACTGGAGGAATAGCCCAGCGCAAGAATTCGCCAAGCTTTTCTTTCAGATCAAATTTAGGTTTGGCCATAGTGATTTTCACCGGTTCGGGTTGCATCACCGCAGTCGCTTGCGGCTCTGTTGTCGAACCGGATTGCAGCGTTTCTTCATAAACGGCACTCATCATGTTGCTCCTGGAGTAATACATGCCGGTTGCGTGCATTTGGCGCACAACCGGCAGTTGGCGTTAAGCGTGGATTTTGAACGAGGCCGCGTATTTCTTCGGATCCTTGCCATCCCATACCGTACCGTCGATCAGTTTGGATGTGCGCAACGGGCTCTTGGGCACGGCGATCTTGAGCTGGGTGGCCGCTTCGGTATACAGCTTGATCTGGTTGACTTTCTTGGCTTCGGCCAGATAATCAGGATCTTCCTTAAGCAGGCCCCAGCGTTTGTGCTGAGTAAGAAACCACATGCCGTCGGACAGATACGGGAAGTTGACCTTGCCGTCGTTGAAGAACTTCATGTAATTGGCGTCCTGCCATTTCTTGCCGTTGCCGTTATCGTACTGACCCAGCATGCGGTCTTCGATGGAGTCGAAATCGGTATTGACGTAAGCCTTGTCCGCAATAATTTTAGCGACTGCGGAACGATTGCTCATGGTGTCGATATAACGCGACGCATCCAGTACAGCCATGATCAGCGCCCGCGCCGTATTGGGGTGTTTTGCCACCCAGTCAGCAGTAGTACCCAGAATCTTTTCCGGATGATCCTGCCAGATTTCCTGCGTAGTCACCGCAGTAAAGCCGATTTTGTCGCGTATCGCCCGTGCGTTCCACGGCTCGCCGACACAGAATCCGTCCATGTTGTCCACGCGCATATTGGCAACCATCTGCGGCGGCGGTACGGTGATGACCTTGGCTTCGGTGAACGGGTTGACGCCATAGGATGCCAGCCAGTAATACAGCCACATGGCGTGAGTGCCGGTCGGGAAGGTTTGCGCAAACGTGTATTCGCGCGGCTCGGCCTTGATCAGTTTGGCAAGGCTGGGGCCGTCAATAGCGCCTTTGGCCTTGAGCTGATCGGACAAGGTAATAGCCTGACCGTTGTTGTTGAGGGTCATCAGGTTGGCCATGTCCTTCTTCGGCCCGCCTATACCCATTTGCACGCCGTAGATAAGACCGTACAGCACATGCGCTGCATCCAGCTCGCCGTTAACCAGCTTGTCGCGCACTGCAGCCCAGGATGCTTCCTTGCTCGGCGTAATCTTGATGCCGTATTTCTTGTCGAACCCCATCACGCTGGCGATGACTACCGATGCGCAATCGGTCAGGGGGATGAAACCCACTTTTACTTCGGTAATTTCGGGGGCGTCCGAGCCACCCGCCCAGGCGGCATTACGCACGCCGGGGGCAACAAGATTCATCAAGGCAGCAGCTCCAAGTATGCCGGTAGATTTTTTCAGAAAATCACGACGAGTATTAGCGGGGGATACAAGGGTATCGGCATCCGACTGGATGTCAGTATTGTGGTCGTTCATCTGAGTCACTCCATTTATTAAAAACAAAAAGGTTTGATCAGAGATCGCCCACCGTTGGACAAGGCTCTATGGTGAACTATTAGCAAATCACGTGCCAATACTTTAGATATTCTATATCATCATGATATTACTGAATTTATTTACGACATTACCGATCTCACAGCAGGACATCATCCGCCTTGCAAGTAAGCAGATGGTGCAACGATACCGACACAGCGCACCGAAATAGCACGTTGCCCGATTACGGACGCGCATAGTTGCCGGAATGCCATTTATGTTTCGCGCGATAGCTGTCGATTAACCGCATTGACAGGTATGATAACTAACCTGCGCTGTCGCGTTTCATCAAAATACACAATACGGAACCCGCCAAACGGCATAGACGGAGAACAACGCTATGGATCCATTGACGACCGACAAATCTGCAACATCATCGCCACGTACCAACGCTTTCAGATTTGCTCTGGCCTATGCCGTTTTTGCCAGTCTCTGGATATTGCTTTCCGACTCTGTCGTCGCCCGGCTATTCAGCGACCAGACGCAACTGCATATTGCCAATACCGTTAAGGGATGGCTGTTTGTCGGGGTAACCTCGCTATTACTATACGGATTGATACAACGTTTGCTCAACAAAACGCTCATCCTGACACAGCGGGAAAAAGCATCGCTGTTGGCAAAAATCCAGGCCCAGCGACTGCTTTCGGATATCTCCGACAATTCGCCCGATGTCATTTTCGCCAAGGATATGGCAGGCCGTTATCTGCATTTCAATCGCGAGGCTGCTCGGGTGACAGGCAAACGTGCTGAGGAAGTGCTAGGTCACGACGACAGGATATTGTTTCCCAGCGAACAGGCGGAGATGATTATCGCCAATGACCGCACTGTGCTCGATGAAAATCGTATAAAAATCTATGAAGAAGTGCTTTTAACAACGGAAGGAACGATAACCTTTCTCGCTACCAAAGGCCCGTTGCGCGATACCGAAGGTCACATCTACGGTATTTTCGGCATTGTCCGCAACGTCACGGCAAGCAAGCTGATGGAAAATGCATTGCGGGCGAGCGAAGAGCGACTGCTCATCGCGCAGGAGGGTGCGCAAATAGGTATCTGGGAATGGGACATCCTGAATGAAAAAAACTACTGGTCACCAGAATGCGAGCGGCTCTATGGTTTTCCGCCCGGAACATTCAAAAATAACGACGACTGGCGCAAACGCGTGCACCCTGACGATATTCCGCTGATCGATGCCCAATGGGATACGAATATCAAACAAGGCAAACCATTCGAGGTCGAATTTCGTTTCAGGCTGGGGACAGGCGAAACGCGCTGGTTAATGAGCAAGGGGCGCGCACAATACGACAATGACGGCACGCCAATCCGGCTGTCCGGCATTAACATGGATATTACCGAACGCCACAAGGCAGAGGAACAGCTTCAGCTTGCTGCCAGCGTCTTCAATCATGCCCGCGAAGGCATCATGATTACAGCTGCCGACGGTTCCATCATTGAAGTCAACGAAACCTTTACCCGTATAACCGGCTATACCCGCAATGAAATTCTTGGGCGCAATCCGCGCATGCTCAGCTCGGGTAGACAGTCGGTAAAATTCTACGAGGATATGTTCCAATCGCTGAATGAAACCGGCTATTGGGCCGGTGAAATATGGAACAAGCGTAAAAATGGCGAGATCTTTGCCGAGATGCTGGCCATCAGCGCAATCAAGGATGGAAGTGGGCAAATTCAACGTTATGTGACTCTGTTCTCGGATGTCACCATGCTCAAGGAACATGAACAAAAACTTGAATACATCGCACATTATGATGCGCTGACCGGCCTGCCCAACAGAGTGCTGCTATCGGATCGCATGCGACAAGCCATGACCCATGCCTTGCGGCGCGAGCAGCGTATTGCGCTGGCTTTTCTTGATCTCGACGGTTTCAAGCTGGTTAACGACGCTTACGGTCATGATACTGGCGACCAGTTATTGAAAATGCTGGCAGAACGCCTGAAACAGGATATGCGCGAAGGCGACACCATAGCCCGTCTGGGCGGCGATGAATTTATCATTTTGTTGCTAGACCTCTCCGACAAGACAACCAGCCTGGAAATATTTAACCGTCTGGTCGATGCCGCCGCCCAGCCCATTCGGATTGAAGACCTTCCCCTGCAAGTTTCAGCCAGCATCGGCATCACTTTCTATCCGCAGCAGGAGGATGTGGATGCCGACCAGTTGCTGCGCCAGGCGGATCAAGCCATGTATCAGGCCAAGCTGGCCGGCAAGAACCGCTACTATATCTTCGACCCGGATATCGATCGCAATGTGCGGGGTATGAACGAGAGCATTGAACATATCCGCCGCGCGCTAAGTACGAATGAGTTCGTGCTGTTTTACCAGCCCAAAGTAAACATGCGTACGGGTAAAGTTATTGGTGCTGAAGCCCTGATTCGCTGGCAACATCCAGAACGCGGCTTGCTGCCGCCAGCCGTATTTCTGCCTGTTATCGAAGATCATCCTGTGGCAATCGAACTCGGTGAATGGGTTATCGACTCCGCATTGACCCAAATGGAACGCTGGCACGAGATGAAACTGGATATCCCCGTCAGCATCAATATCGGCGCATTGCAATTGCAACGCGCCGATTTTGTGGATAGGCTGCGTGCGCTGTTGTCCAGACATCCCAACGTCAAGCCTTCCTGTATAACACTGGAAATATTGGAAACCAGCGCATTGCAGGACATGGCGCATATCTCCAAAGTGATCAAAGCCTGCCGTGAAATCGGTATTATGTTTGCGCTGGACGATTTCGGGACCGGCTATTCTTCACTCACTTACCTCAAACGACTGCAGGTCGTAACGATCAAGATCGATCAGAGTTTTGTACGGGATATGCTGGACGACCCGGAAGATTTGGCCATCCTGGAAGGTGTAATGGGTCTGGCAACGGCCTTCCGCCGTGAAGCAATCGCCGAGGGGGTGGAAACAGTGGCGCATGGCAGAATGTTGCTGCAACTGGGCTGTGAGCTTGCACAAGGCTACGGCATTGCGCCGCCCATGCCTGCTGCCGACTTTCCCGGCTGGTCGACTGACTGGCGTCCGGATCCAAGCTGGGCTGATGCCGTCTTATTAAGTTCCGACGATTTGCCTTTACTTTACGCCAGTGTCGAACACCGCGCCTGGATCATTTCCATTGAGTCTGTGCTCAGGGGCGACCGTAATATGCCCCCGCCGTTGAATGTGCATCAATGTCGTCTCGGTACCTGGCTAGACTCCAAAAAACCTGCCGACCATATCACGCCAATAGAATTCAAAACCATTGATGCTATACACCAGCAGATACATGCACTAGCCGTAACGTTGCTTGAGTTGCATCGCGATAACCGCGGCGAGGAGGCACTGAACAGACTCGATGAACTGTATCGTCTGCGCGATGCCGTGCTGGAGCAACTGGATTATTTGCATCTGCGCGAACAGCGGCTTGAATAACGGCGATGGCATGAATATGCATGCCTGAAACAACAAACCATAGCTACATGCGAAAAAAACGGCGCGTATAAAACAGGCGCCGTTAAGACTGCTGCACTACATATATACCGTAAACGGTATTGATTATCCGAAAATAATGACGCTAAAAAAGCTGATATAAGCAAAAACGATCAGGGATATCACCAGCGTTAACGGAAAACTTTCCTTGGTAAAATATGCGCCCATTTTTCTTCTCCTTCGGCCTGTACAACGTTAAACATATGACACTGAGTCGGTTTTACTGCTTGTTTCGCCAGCTGGCATTCAATACCAAAGCGATTTAAAGATAAGTTTATCTTTAAATCGATTTAACTGCAAGCATGTTTCTGTATTTGGGAGAGGTATTGCGCTTGCCGGTACACCTTCGACCGAACAAATTTTACAAAATTCCGGATTCGGACTATATTCAGCCGCTTGAAAAATTCCCTGATGTCATGAAAACACTACGCACATTTCGCGATCGCGTACGCAGCATACTGCTATTCGAATTCATCGGTCTGGTACTGGTTTCTCCGCTTGCGAGCTGGATAACCGGTCACGGCATTGGCGCAACCGGCGTGCTGGTAGTGGTCATTTCTCTGGTTGCGATGGCATGGAACGGCTTGTTCAATTATGTGTTCGACCGCGCGGAACTGGCTTGCGGCGGGCATCTGTCGACGCGCAGATGGCGCATACGTTTCCTGCATGCCGTATTGTTCGAACTGGGGCTGGCGATGGCGACCGTGCCTATCATCGCCTGGTGGCTGTCGCTAGGGTGGTGGGACGCGATATTGCTGGATATCGGATTCAGCGCGTTTTATCTGCTCTATACGCTGATCTTTAATCGCATTTACGATCACATGTATCCGCTACCCGCCCGCTGACCCGGCCGGGCAATTGCCGGGCGGCATTCAGGCTACCGGAGGCAGTGCCTGCAAAATCGATTCGGCAACCTCGACCAGCCGCCGGTTATCCGCCATGGCGGTACGTCGCATGGCATGATACGCCGCCTCTTCGCTCAGCGATTGATCCGCCATCAGCCTATGCTTGGCTTCAGCGATGATTTCACGTTCCTGCTGGCTGCGGCTGGCTTTATTGGCAGCATCGATCAACGCCTGATGTTCTTCAAAGCGTATGCGCGCCACCTCAAGGATGGGCCGGATACGTTCGGCATCCAACCCGTCGACGATATAGGCCGACACGCCTGCCTTTAATGCGGCACGTATCGATTCGCTGTTTTTGTCGCCGGTAAACATCACCACCGGACGCGGACAATCGCGCGTAGCGATGCACAGGTGCTCCAACGTATCACGATCGGGCGAATCCGCACCAATAATGATCACATCGGGCGCACAGCGCGCTATCGCTTCCGGCAACTTGAACGCGGATTCGACCAGCTCGGCCACTTTGTAGTGCTGGCTACGAAACGCTTGTTCCAGTTGCTTTGCACGAACGGCATCATCGTCAACTATCATGACAGTAAGCATGGCAATACTCTCTTTTTGAAACCTGGTGATTAAAATACAAGCAAAAAATGTACTGACGATACTACTTCAAACCGCCACCACCAAATAAATCAGCATCAAATTCAACGCAATCGAAAACAGCGCAAGGATTTGCCAGACGCGAACCGGGTCGCGCTCCAGCAACGGCGTACGCCGCGGCGTATCTAGCGGCCTGAGCTCGCCTTGTTCCAGGGCCAGCAACATTTCCTCGGCTGTCTCGAAACGCAGTCGCGAATCCCGCGCCACAGCCTTGAGCAACACATTTTCCAGCCATTGCGGTATCTCCGGACGATAACGCGTAGGCGGAACCGGATCACCAAACCAAGGGTGCTGAAATGGCTCAATTTCACCGTAAGGATATTTACGTGTCAGCAGGTAATACAAGCTTACCCCTGCGGCATAAAGTTCGCTCGGCACCCCCGCCGCTTCGCCGGCAATAAGTTCCGGCGCCATAAAACTCGGCGTTCCCGCACCATCGTTCAAACTATGCAAACCTTCGCTGGCGGCCACCCCGAAATCCAGGATGCGTAATTTGTCATCCGCCCCCAGATGAATATTGCCGGGCTTGATATCCCGATGCAGAATATTCAGGCGCTGCAAAGCAGCCAGGCCTTTCACCAAACGTATTCCGATCTGCACCGCCTCGGCAACGGTAAAATGGCGCCCATTATCCAGATACTGCTGCAGCGTCGCCCCTTCATGCCAGCTCATTACATAGTACAGAGCGGAGCGTTCTTCCATCGCCAGCGGCAATATTTGCGGAAAATAATGCGCAATGACTTTCTTTGCCAGCCATTCTTCCTGAATCAACGCATTCGCTGCCACCGCATCGCCGGCAGCTTGAGGCGGCAGGGTTTTGAGCACCCACAGACGGCCATCCGCCAAATGTCGCACCTGATATAGCAGCGACATACGCGACTCGTGCAACAGCGCCACCACTTCGAATCCATCCAGCCGCGTCCCCGGCTTTAATCGGGGGGGAACCGGCAATTTACGTTCGGCACTCAACTGATCGCGCAAATTGTGTTCCGGTATCGCCTCCACCCGGACCACCATCGCACTGGCATTATCCTGCCCGCCCTGGCGGTATGCTAACCGCACCAATTCCTCGGCTGCCAGTTGCGTGCTGCGATACAGATTCAACGCCTTCAGCATGCCCAGCTCGCCCACCGGCTCCCACACACCGTCAGACACCAACAGGAACATATCCCCCTGCTGCAAATCGCCTTCGCCAAAATCGATGCTCAGGTATTCATCAAGCCCGACAGCCCGCTTTAACACATGGCGCATATCGGGACGATCCCACACATGATCGGTGGTCAACTGCAAAAATTCCCCGCCACGCAATCTATAGATCCGGCTATCGCCGACATGTGCCAGATAATAACGACTGCCGCGCATGACCAACGCCGACAAGGTACACGACATACCCGCCAGATCACGCCGCGTGGTCGCCTGCGCGATCAGCCAGCGATTAACGGCGGTCAGCACCTTGTCGAGCGCATACGGCACTTCCCATGTATCCGGCGTAGCGTAATAATCCGCCAGCAAACCGCGCACCGTATATTCCGCCGCTTCACGCCCGCCCGCGCCGCCCGACACCCCATCGGCCAATGCAATCAGCGCCCCTTTATCCGCAAGCTGGGTACGCTCCGGCGTCACGAAGCCGCAAAAATCCTCATTGCGTTCGCGCGGCCCGGTAGCAGAAACATAACCGACAGATAATTGCAGCGATATCATCAGTACTTGGGTCGGAATTAAATCCGCGCACCTGCAACGCCAGGTGCGCCCCATGTGGTGCGCCAGCGCGATTTTACTTTGGTCAGCCCGACCAGAGCGACCACTGCCAGACCGGCAAATATCTCGAAGCCGATCTGGTAGCTGCCGGTCAGCTTAAACGAATACCCCAGGCTGGAAGCCAGATAAAATCCGCCTACGCCGCCTGCCATGCCCACCAGCCCGGTCATCACCCCAATTTCACGACGGAAGCGTTGCGGCACCAGCTGGAACACAGCGCCGTTACCCATACCCAGCGCCAGCATCGCCGGCACGATCACCGTCATCGCCAGCATCGGGGTAGACATACCGATACTCACCAGCATCAAAAAAACTGCAGCCAGTGCATACATCACCGACAGGGTACGAATTCCGCCCATGCGATCCGCCAACATCCCGCCCAGCGGGCGCACCAGCGAACCTGCAAACACACAGGCCGCAGTAAAATAGCCGGCAGTGATGGCCGACAAGCCATACTGTGTATTGAAATAAATGGTCAGGCTAGACGCCATGCCGACAAAACCGCCGAAGGTCACGCTGTAGAAAAACATGAACCACCAGGCATCCTTGTCTTTCAGCACATGCATGTATTCGGTCATGGATTTGGCCGGCGGACATTCCGGGCTGTCCTTGGCAAAAATCAGATACACCGCCAGCGCAATCCCCAATGGGATCATGGCGAGGCCGAACACGCTGTTCCAGCCGAACGCCACTGCCAGACCGGGTGCAAACAATGCCGCCAATGCGGTACCCGAATTACCGGCACCGGCAATACCCAGCGCCGTACCCTGATGCTGCGGCGGATACCAGCGCGAAGCCAATGGCAGCGCCACCGCGAACGCCGCACCGGCAAAACCCAGCAACATGCCCAGCACCAATACCTGCTGGAAGCTATGAATTCCTGCCAGCCAGGCCCAGGCCAGCGCGCACAACACGATCAATTGCCCGATCAGGCCGGCTTTCTTGGGTTTGAGGTGATCGACCAGCACGCCCATTACGATGCGCAGCAGCGCGCCCGCCAGTACCGGTGTAGCGACCATCAGGCCTTTTTGTCCCGCGTCCAGCCCCAGATCGCCGGCGATCTGCACCCCCAGCGGCCCCAGCATGACCCACACCATGAAAGAAAGGTCGAAATACAAAAATGCAGCAATCAGCGTAGGCGTATGCCCCGCCTTCCAGAATGATTTATCCATGACGTTATCTTCCTAGGGTAATCTATAAAATAATTTCAAATGTGCCATCACCGGCCATTCAATCCGCCGTGTGCGGCAGGGCGTATTCGATCCAGCCGGCAATCGCGTGCAACATGGCATCGCTTTCGCCCAGTGCAGGCAGCGCGGTCAGACTGATATGCGGATAGCGCTGGCGCAACATGTCCAGCAAAGCCGGAAAATCCTCACGCAAATGCGCCCCGGGACCCAGAAACAACGGCACCACGCTGATATCGACGATACCTTGCGCTACCAGCGCAGCCATGGCATCAGGCAAGCCGGGACTCATCAATTCCAGATAAGCCAGCACAACACGACTATGCGGTTGCTGCTCCGCGACAATTTGCTGCAAGCGCTGAAACGGCGCAGCCCACTGCGGATCGCGCGCGCCATGCGCAAACAGGATCAGGCCGTTCGCCGCATGGCATTCGCCTGTGTCTGCCAGGCTCATAACCCGTCTTCACCACGGCAGGCCGTGGTTTCAGCGGCCAAGCCCAGCCAGACCATGCCCGCATCGTCGATCCGGGTTTGCAGGCAGGGTGCATGTCCCTCGTCCGGTGCATCGGCATCACCCGATTCCAGCCCGATCTTCCAGCCGTGCAGCGGACAGGTCACGGTTTTTCCGGCGACGATACCTTGCGACAGCGGACCGCCGCGATGCGGGCAGCGGTCGTGCAATGCAAACACCTGATCGCCGTCAGTCCGAAATACGGCAATATCCCCTTGCGCTGTCTGTACTACGCGCGCACCCAGATTGGGTATTTCCCTCAAATTGCAAATAATGGTCCAGTCAGTCATATCATCCTCACACCGCGCTCAGGCAGTCAGCATCTCAAATTCGTGTTTACCCACTCCGCCCTGGGTACGTTCCAGCCAGGGATCCTTTTCATTCTGAATGGCAAACATCATGCGTTCATGCAGCGCCTTGCGCCCGGCCTCGTCTTCCAGCACGCGCTGTTTGATGTAGTCCATCCCTACCCGCGCCAGGTAATGCACGGTGCGCTCCAGATAAAAACCTTCTTCGCGATACAGCTGCAGGAACGCGGCGGTATATTCCATCACTTCTTCGGCCGTTTTTACCTTGATGAAGAAATGCGCCACTTCGGTTTTGATGCCGCCGTTACCGGCGATGTAGATTTCCCAGCCCGAATCCACACCGATGATACCGACGTCCTTGATCGCGACTTCGGCGCAGTTACGCGGGCAGCCTGATACTGCGAGCTTGACCTTGTGCGGCGCCCACATTTTCCATAAGGTTTTCTCCAGGGTTACACCCAGACTGGTCGAATCCTGCGTACCGAAGCGGCACCATTCGCTGCCGACGCAGGTTTTGACTGTACGCAGCGCCTTGCCGTAAGCCAGCCCCGAAGGCATGCCCAGATCGGCCCACACTGCAGGCAGGTCGGCTTTCTTTACGCCCAGCAAATCGATGCGCTGACCGCCGGTTACTTTCACTGTGGGAATGGCATATTTATCTGCCACATCGGCGATACGACGCAATTCGTCAGGCGAGGTCTGTCCGCCGAACATGCGCGGAATCACCGAATACGTACCGTCCTTCTGGATATTGGCGTGGGCGCGCTCGTTGATGAAGCGCGATTGCGGGTCGTCCTTGGCCTCCCCCGGCCACGATGAAATCAGGTAATAGTTCAGCGCCGGACGGCAACTGGCACAACCGTTGGGCGTGCGCCATGCCAGCGCCGCCATGACATCGGGTATGCCGAGCAGTTTCTGTTCGCGGATGGCTGCGCGCACTTCGGCATGAGTGTGGTCTGTACAACCGCACATGGCCTTGGTTTTCGGCGCATCGGAATAATCGCCGCCGAGTACGGTCGCCAGCAACTGCTCGACCAGCCCGGTACAGGAGCCGCACGACGACGAAGCCTTGGTATGCTTGCGCACGTCTTCCAGCGTGAACAGGCCTTTTTCCTTGATCGCCTTGACCACCGTACCTTTGCATACGCCGTTGCAGCCGCACACTTCCATGTCGTCGCTCATCGCGGCGGCGCGATTCTGCCCCTGATGCCCCAGATCGCCGACGTGACTCTGCCCGAACATCAGATGATCGCGAATATCGGAAATATTGCGCCCCTCGCGCAGCAGCTGGAAATACCAGGCGCCGTCGACGGTATCGCCGTACATGACCGCGCCGGCGATCCGATTATCCTGAATCACAATTTTCTTGTAGACACCGCCGACCGGGTCAGACAGCAAGATCTCTTCGCAATTGTCGCCGCCAGTGAAGTTGCCTGCCGAGAACAGATCGATACCGGTCACCTTAAGCTTGGTCGAGGTCACCGAGCCGACATAGCGCGCAATGCCGAATTCGGCCAGATGATTGGCCGCCACCTTGGCCATATCGAACAGCGGCGCCACCAGCCCGTAGGCGATGCCACGATGGTTCACGCATTCGCCGACCGCATAGATGCGCGGATCGAATGTCTGCATGGTATCGCTGACCACAATACCGCGATTACAGTGGATGCCGGCCTGCTCCGCCAGCGCGGTATTGGGGCGGATGCCGACGGCCATGACCACCAGATCGGCCGGAATCGCTTCGCCGTCCTTGAATTTGACTGCGCATACCCGCCCGGACTCGCCCTGCACCAGTTCGGCCGTGTCCTTTTCCAGCAGAAAAGTCAGTCCTTTGTCTTCCAGATTCTTTTGCAGCAGTTTTGCAGAGACCTTATCCAGCTGACGTTCCATCAGCCATTCATTCTTGTGCACCACGGTGACGTCCATGCCGCGCAATTTCAGCCCATTGGCGGCTTCCAGACCGAGCAGACCGCCGCCGATAACGACAGCATGCCGATATACCTGCGCTGCCGCGATCATGGCGTCGGTATCCGCAATATCGCGATAACCGATCACACCCGGCAGATCCTTGCCCGCTATCGGCAGGATGAACGGATTGGAGCCGGTGGCAAGTATCAGCCTGTCATATTCGGCCGTAGTGCCGTCTTCAGCTGTCACGATGCGTTTAATACGATCGATGCCGATGACTTTTTTGTTGAGATGCAGTTTGATACCGTTATCGGCGTACCAGTCGACATCGTTGAGCATAATGTCCTGTATGGTCTGCTCCCCGGCCAATACCGGTGATAACAGGATACGGTTGTAATTGGCGTGCGGCTCTGCGCCGAACACAGTGATATCGTAACGTTCAGGGGCGAGCTTGAGCAGCTCCTCGAGGGTGCGCACCCCCGCCATTCCGTTGCCGACCATGACCAGTTTCAGTTTGTCCATTGCGTATACTCCAAGTGTTTGCGGTTAGGGTGTTAAAACCACAGTACAAAGGGAGCCGCGCCGTTGCAGCTGATTTGTGCTGATGAAATAAGATTTGAAACATGTTTACGCCGCTTTCGCGACTGATTCCGTATGCGCTGCGATTTGCGCAAGATCGGCTACTGCACCGATCACTACGATTGCCGGGCTGCCTATACCTGCTGCCGTCATGGCGGCGTGCAACGTTGCCACCGTGGCCTTGACTTCGCGCTGCTGCGCCAGTGTGCCGCTTTGCACTGCCAGTGCGGGGGTATCCTCCGCAAGACCGCCGGCAAGCAGCTTGCCAACGATATCGGGTAGATTTTTCACCCCCATGTAAATAACCAGCGTAGTACGCGTCGCCGCCAATGCGGCCCAGTTCACTTCATTGCCTTCGCGGCTATGTCCGGTAATGAACGTCACCCCCGGCGCCCAGTCGCGATGCGTGACCGGCACGCCCAGTGTTGCCGGGGCGGCGATGCCGGCAGTAATGCCGCTGACCACTTCAACCGCGATACCCGCCTCGCGCAGGGCGACGATTTCTTCGCCGCCGCGTCCAAACATGAACGGATCGCCGCCCTTGAGCCGGGCGACAATATTGCCGTTGCGCGCTTCCTGTATCATCTGCCGCTGGATAAACGCCTGCGGCGTCGACCGGCAACCGCCGCGCTTGCCCACCGGAATAATGCGCGCATCGGCCCGCGTGTGGCCGAGCAATTGCGGATTGACCAGATCGTCGATCAGCACCACATCGGCGGTTTGCAGTATGCGCACCGCCTTCAAGGTGATCAACTCGGGATCGCCCGGACCTGCACCAATCAAATAAACGCTACCGTTCATAGCCATCTCCCGTCATACCATTACCAAACTGTTGGTTTCCATCGCGACGATGGCTTTAGCCTGATTCATATCCGAGGTATAGCCCGCGCCGTAAAGACAGCATGCCAGCTGGTTGATAACCGGCAACGGGATCGGATGTTGACCGGACAACACACTTTGTATCCATGCCGCAGTCGTTGTTGCGTCTATTGATTCAGGCAGATTCGGCAACGACTTGAGCGGCCCGGCTTCCGCTTCGAACAGCAACTGCGACTTGCCGTCGTCGCAATACAGTAGCTCCGGGCGCCGTTTGGGATTGGCCAGCGCCTCGCCTTCGGTACCGCGCAGCAGTAGCGCACGAAAACCTGTCGTCTCGAAAAAATCGCGCATTTTGTTCAGGTATTCCGGATGCGACACGCTCACCAGACGCAAACTGTCGCCCTTGAACGGCGAAATCATTTTTGCCAGAGTATGTGCCGTGTTGCGTACGCCCAGACGATTGCGCAGCCCCAGCAGATTCGCCAGCCCGGGCGACAATACTGCAGTCGGCACAAAGGCGATACCTTCGTTTGCCAGCGCCATATTGGCCTGACTCAAATTAATGCACGGCATAATACCGAGCTCGCGCAATATATATGCTGTCGTCGTCCGCCCCTGGCTTTCCAGCGTACCGTGCAACAGCACCGGCACGCCAAATTTAACTAGCAACAGCGCCAGCAACGGTACCAGATTGGGTTGATGACGAGCCCCGTTATAAGTGGGGATGACAACCGGCCTTACCCCGCCTGCCGGCAGCGACAACGAATACAGGCGCGATTCCAGCGCCTGATAGAACCCCAGCAACTCGTCGGCGGATTCGCCTTTCATGCGCAAGGCTATCAATATCGCGCCCAGCTCCATCTCGGGTACACCGCCATCCAGCATCGCGCCGTAGAGCTGATCGGCATCCTCTATGCTCAAATCGCGGGCGCCGTGCACGCCGCGTGCAATCTCCTTGAGTAAAGCGGAATAGTTCATGCTGCCTCCCGTTTTCCCATCGCGATCATACGTTTGATTTCAGGTACGCACGATCCGCATTCCGTGCCGCACTTCAGCGTCGCCTGCAATGCAGGCAAATCGGCACCCTGACTGACGGCAGCCGCAATTTGCGTATCCGACACATTGAGGCAGTTGCACACTATGCGCCCGCGGCTGCCGCTACCGCTTGGCGGCGTGGCCAGCGGCGCCAGCACCCAGCTGCGCAACGGGGCGATTTGCACGCCTTCTGCCATCATTTCCTTGAGCCAGTCGCGGGCGGCAATTTCACCAGTCAACCTCACGCCTGCTACGCAACCGTTTTCCACCAGTACGCGCTTGGCCACGCCGCGTTTGGGATCGTCGTAACGCATGATGGATGTTTCATCCCGCATATCCAGCAGACGATCAATTTCAGCCAGCAGGTCTGCTGGCAACGGCACAGCATGGGCAATCCGCAATACCAGCACGGGATTTTGCCGCCCGTACAAGCCGCAACTGGCATAATCGAACCGTGCCAGCAGCGGTTGTATACGCAACATACGTGCCACTGCATGATCGCGGCGCATCACGGCCATATGCCAGGGCAGCGGCGCCTTTTCCACCTGGATAGCCGCATGCTTTAATTCCGGCTGTTTCGATACAGCGTCGAACTGATCCATGGTCAGCGCATTCACGCCCAGTCCGCTTATATAGCGGCTGCCCCAGTGCATAGGCATGAACGCCTGTCCGATACGCATATCGTCGCTGGCTTCCACTGGCACCAGCAGCTCGCCGCGACGGCTCTTGATACGTGCCAGATCGCCCGGCTTGAGACCGCGCCGCGCCATATCGTCGGCATGCATGGACAGCACAGGCGACTCGACATGGCTGTATAAGCGCGCCACCATGCCGGTGCGGCTCATGCCGTGCCATTGATCGCGCAGGCGCCCGGTATTCAGATGCAGCGGATAGCGTGCGTCAGTCGTCTCGGCAGTAGGCAGGTAGCGCGTATTGGCAAATCTGGCGCGCCCGTCTGCCGTAGGGAAAATGCCGTTCTCATACAAACGGACAGTACCGGACTGCGCGCCTTCCGGGTAAGGCCATTGTTGCGGGCCGCATGTATCCAGCAGCGCATACGATAACCCGGTAATATCCAGATCGCGCCCGCGCGTCGACTCCCGATGCTCGTTAAACACGGCTTCGGCATTCACATACGGAAATAATGTCGCACCCGATTTGCCCAGTCGCGCACCCAAACGATGCGCGAAATCGACTGCGATTTCCCAATCCGGCCGGCATTCGCCGGGTGCGGAAATGGCAGCTTGCACATGCGTAATGCGACGTTCGGAATTGGTGACGGTACCTTCTTTTTCGCCCCAGGCTGCGGCCGGCAACAGCAGATCAGCATATTCAGCCGTCTCGGTATAGGCATTCACTTCCTGCACCACGACGAATTCGGCCTGTTGCAATGCGGCCCGTACCAGCGTCTGATTGGGTAACGACTGCGCCGGATTGGTACAGGCTATCCACAGCGCCTTGATTTCGCCCCGCGCTGCGGCTTCAAACATTTCTACCGCGGTTTTGCCGGGAGTAGCCGGTACCGACGCGATACCCCATAACCGGGCAATCTCGTCCCGATGCGCCGGGTTGGCCAGGTCGCGATGCGCCGACAATAAATTGGCCATACCGCCGACTTCACGCCCGCCCATTGCATTAGGCTGCCCGGTCAATGAAAACGGTCCTGCACCCGGTCGACCAATATGCCCGGTCGCCAGATGCAAATTGATGAGCGCCGTATTTTTATCGGTGCCGTGACTGGATTGGTTCAGCCCCTGGCAATACAGCGACAGCGTTGCCGGCGACTGTCCGAACCAACGCGCGGCCGTCACGATATCGGCAGCCGGCACGCCGCAAACTGCGGCTACCGTTTCAGGCGAATATTCGCGCACAGTGGCACGCAATTCATCAAAACCGCTGGTATGGGCAGCAATATAATCCTGATCCAGCAAACCTTCCCAAAGCATGACATAAAGCATGGCATTGAATAACGCCACGTCGGTTCCGGGCAGTATCGGCAAATGCAGGTCAGCTTCGCGTGTCGTGTCGGTACGACGCGGATCGACGACGATCACCTTAAGGTTGGGGTTGGCTTTACGCGCATCTTCTATGCGCCGGTAAACGATAGGATGCGCATAGGCGGTATTGGAGCCCGCAATGAACAGACAGTCCGTTGCGGCAATATCGTCGTAGCATGCCGGCGGCGCATCGGCACCGAGCGTGGCTTTGTAACCCGTAACCGCGCTGGACATGCACAGACGCGAATTGGTATCGACATTATTCGTGCCGATTAACCCTTTGACCAGCTTGTTGAAAACGTAATAATCCTCGGTCAGCAGCTGACCGGAAATATAAAAACCTACTGCATCCGGCCCATGCTCCCGAATAATGGCAGCAAACCGCTCCGCGGCATGATCCAGCGCGCCGTCCCAGCTTGCGCGTTGACGCGAATCGCCGCGCTGCGAGCGCAATTCTGGATACAGCGCACGCGACTCGGCTTGTTCCGCCACCAGGTTCAACGTTGCGCCTTTGGTACAAAGACGGCCGAAATTGGCAGGATGCTCAGCATCGCCGCGAACGCCAACAATGCGACTACCGTCAGTTTCGATCAGCACACCACAGCCCACACCGCAATAGGCGCATGCTGATTTCTTCAATGAGGTAATGGGCGTAGTATTCATACACTACGCTTAGCAACACTCATGCCAGTAAATTATTTACATATGTATCAATAACATATTAAATAAATACATCTTAATGCAGTGGATTTTGCCTGATTATGGTGCACTGCGCGCGCAAATCGCACCAATCAATGACTTTTGTATTCAAAACAGGAAATGATTGCCCCTGACGGGAAGATGAGGATGCTTGATAACCTGCCCGGACTCGGGAACTCCCGTCCCGGGCAGGTCCATACGGGGATCAGTCGTTATTCTGATCGTGATAATGCTGATAGTTGCCATATTGCTGACGATTATCCTGTTCGCGATCGGCCGCTGCAATATTGACGCTGACGTCCAGCTTCACATATTTGCCCGGATCCTGCGGTAGCGTTGCTGTCATCGTCCGCCCCTGATAACGGTACACTACATTGTAGCCGCTGAGCTCCTGATGAAAATGATCGCGGTTGACACAATGTTCGACTTGCTGAGGCTGGTTATAGCCGGAATTGCTATTGCTCACCTTGTCCCCGACCACCGCGCCGGTTGCAGCACCCACGGCTGCCGCGGCAATGCGTCCATTACCCTGTCCAACCGTACTGCCGAGCAAACCGCCGACCAGCCCGCCCAATACCGCACCGCCGTAACCATGCTCCTGGCTGGCGGCCGGAGTAACGGTTTCTGTCGTGCACTCGCGACGCGGGTCGTTAACCTGCTGATAAATGGGCGTAGCGGACATTACCTCGGCACGATCAGTAAAACTCGTGGCATTGTCTGCCCAGGCCAGATTAGCTGCAGTAGCTGCCGCAACCAAGGCAGTCAGTTTCAATTTGTTGATGTTCATGTGATTCTCCCGATTCATGCCGAATCCTAATTACGACCCCGCCGTCCTCCATCAGGACGCGCGGAACGTTCTTGTCTGCGTTCAAAACCATAACCAAACCCCTCATTACGATCACGCGCCGGCGCAGCCTCCTGTTGCTGACGCTGCTCGTTACCGGCATCGGAATTTCTGTCGTACTGCCCGGGATTAAAACCATTCGCACGCGAAAACGGCCTGTCCTGACCGCCAGCCGCCAATAACACCGGCAACTGCATGACGTTATCAGCCAGTGCGGATGTTGCGCACAAAGCCATAACGACGGACGCGAGTAGTTTAGAGCTAGTCATGATTTTACCTTTCTACCTTGGCAGGAACCTTTTGTCCCCACGCCTCTATCATGAACCAGAGAATTTACAAAACCATTTCCAAAACAAATAAAACTGTAACAATATGTTACGGTACCGTCCCCTCCGGGCTTATGATCGCTATTCATGCAGACGAAAAACGACTGCGCCCGGCATCTGTTAGTAGCGGCAGGCTGCCGCCACTAACGCGATTAGACGCCATTAACTGGCGTATCGCTGCCAACACAGTCCGGAACATCGAACTCATGCATACAAATGCGGTTCCGCCCCGAATGCTTGGCAAGATACATGGCTTGATCGGCGTAATGTAGCATCATGTCAGGATCGCCGCGATTCATCGGGAACAGGGCAATGCCAATACTGGCGCCGACGGCGACCTGATTCTCCTCATCCAGCATGATCGGACGATTGATTGCTTCAATCACTCGCTGCAATACAACCAGATATTCGCCGGCCGTTTCCATATTGGTTATCAGGAGTACAAACTCGTCCCCGCCGATGCGCCCTATCGTATCGTAAACACGCACAGACCGCTCCATGCGGTGCGCAACTTCGATCAGCACCTTATCCCCGGCATCATGACCAAATTTATCATTAATGGGCTTAAAACCATCCAGATCGAGATAGCACACTGCCAGCATTTGCCTCGATCGCTCAGCCTGGGCCAACAATTGACCCAGCCTGTCAAAAATAAGCAACCGGTTCGGCAATCCGGTCAATATGTCATGAAAAGCAATCTGCTCAACGACATCCGACTGTTGTTTTATTTGAGTCACATCCAGCAGCATCCATAGCGACTCCCCATTCCCGCCTGGCATCATCGACCCGCTGATATCCATCCAGATCGGCGTTCCGTCCTTACGCCGCATCTCGATCTGATCCCGGTAAATGCCACTGGTTTTGAGTACGGGATAGGCGACGCTCCCTATACGATCGTATGACGCATCGTCCGGATATAACATCCGGACCGACTTCCCGATCAGCTCGCCAGGCCCATAACCGAAAATCTGATGCATGGCCGCATTCGTCCACAACACATGCCGGCCCTGCAGCCTTACAATGCCGATCAACTCATTGTCCAACATCACGTGCTGTTCCAGCATCACCTGGTGCAATTGCTCTTCGGCGTGCTTCATTTCAGTAATGTCATACAGGATTGATCGGCTACGCAGGAAATTGCCCTGATCGTCCCTGATTGCCGTTGCACTCAGACTAACGCGTCTTGCAACGCCATTTTTGCCGATCAGATCAAACTCCAGGTTCTCGGTATGCCCCGTCCTGATAAAATCCGGAAACGCTAACCGGAACGTTGCTTTGCCGGCCGGAGTAAAAAAGTCTGTCGGTTTCATTTTGCCGACCACCTCTTCGCGCTTGCATCCCAACCACCCCAGCTCCGTCTCGTTAATGCGCAGATAGGTGCCATCCAGCCCCAAAGAATGATATCCGCAAGGCGCATGATCGTATAAATCCTCGATCTCCTGTGCCGATTCGGCAAGTCGGACGCTGTAACTTAGCTGTTCCCTGATAATTCTGCTAACCAGATATGCGGAAAACAGGAACACCGATAGCGGAACCAGACTTCTCACACTGATATCCATTGACCAGTACGGGGGAGTAAAAATGAAATAGCCTGCCAATCCGCCAAGCGCCGCTGTCAGCGCGCCCGGACCGATACCGTACAAATAGAAACTGATAACCATTGCCGGGTAAAAAGTCAAAAATGCGACCCCTGCCTCCACCGGCAAAACCGCAAGACGCAGTACCAGTGCAAGCAAGAAAATGGCAGTTGCCATTAAATATTGAGCAAACTCGGAAATTGGCTGCCGTGAACTTTTGGATATCTGCATAACGCTACCAATTTATATGAGTGTTAACCGAGATTTATGATCTGTGTCTCTACCCTGGATAATATGTGTTTATTTTGCCAAAACCAAGCACTATACCGCGCAGCCGATTGCATTTTCATCTCCCTCTGCAGCCGCATCGGCCCAAAAAAACCGATACCATCAAATAACGGCATCATCCGCCTGCCAGTGCCCCGACTTTCCACCCGACTTCTCATATAGATGTATCGCTTCCATGCGCATTCCGCGATCCACGGCCTTGCACATATCGTATATCGTCAACAGCCCGATATTCAGCGCCGTCAACGCCTCCATTTCCACACCTGTCTTGCCTAGCGTTTCCACCGTGACTTCCGCCTCTATGGCCGACAATGCCACATTAGGCTCGAACGTCACGTTCACTTTCGTCAATGCCAATGGATGGCACAAAGGAATGAGATCGGCTGTGCGTTTTGATGCCTGAATCGCTGCAACGCGGGCGACGCCCAGCACATCCCCTTTTTTGGCGCTGCCTTGTTGTATCATTTGCAACGTTGCCGGTAACATGACGATACGCCCGCGCGCTACGGCTACACGCCGTGTATCGGCTTTATCGCCCACATCCACCATCTGGGCACGACCTTGCTGATCGAAATGAGTAAATTCACGCATGGTTAAGGAACTCCAAAATAAATCCGGTTATCATATCGCCTATGAAATTGCACCCGATAATACTAATACTTTGCCTTGTTAGTCTATCTGCCGTCGCCAGTGAATTGCCGGATCTGGGAGATGTGTCGCAAAGCAGTTTCTCCGCCAGCGATGAAGCGCGCGTGGGGAGCGAGATTATGCGCGACATTTATGCCGACCCACAATATTATGACGATGCAGAACTCACCGACTACCTGAACAACCTGGGCGCGCGCCTCGTAGCCGCCAGTTCGGAAAGCCAAAACAATTTCCAGTTTTTCGTACTGAAAGACAACACGCTTAACGCCTTTGCACTGCCTGGGGGGTACATCGGCGTTCACACCGGTTTGATCGAAGCTGCACAAAGCGAATCGGAACTGGCCGGCGTGCTCGGTCACGAAATTGCCCACGTTACCCAGCACCATTTGGCGCACATGATAGAGAATCAGAAAAAGAGCGTTTTGCCGTCGCTAGCCGCACTGGCTGTCGCAATTCTGGCGGCCCGTTCCAACCCCCAGGTTGCGGGCGGCGCCATTGCAACTGCGCAAGCGGTATCCATCCAGCAACAGCTGAATTTCAGCCGCGACAACGAACGTGAGGCGGATCGCATAGGCATGCAAATCATGAGTAGCGCCGGATTCGACCCGAACGCCATGGCCAGCTTTTTTCAACGCCTGCAAAAATACAGCCGCCTTTACGACAACAATGCCCCCGCCTATTTGCGCACCCATCCTTTAACCAGCGAACGCATTGCCGACATGGAAAATCGTGCCGCAAATTTGCCGCATAAACAGGTCGTCGACAGCCTGGAATTCAATTTGATGCGCGCCAAATTGCGGGTACTGAATCAGTCGCCCGCTGCAGCTGTCACCGAATTTACCGATATCATTCATGACCAGCGTTATGCCAATTTGGCGTCAGCGCAATACGGCCTGACGCTGGCCTTAATGCAAGCGCGGCAGTACGACGCAGCCGAAGCCGCATACAAGAAACTGATCCAAATCGGCGCAAAGGACCCGGTCATCGACGGCCTGGGGGCCAAAATCAGGCAAAATGCCGGCGATATTGCCGGCGCACTGCAACGTTACCGTGAAGCGCGCAACCGCTATCCGAATTATCGTCCGCTTATGTACAGTTATGACGATGCGCTGCTTGAAGCGGGGCAAATAGCCGCCGCCGTTAAACTGGTTACCGACCTCATTACGCTATACCCGGACGATTACCATTTATATCAATTGCAAGCGCGCGGTTATACCAAACAGGGCAAGGATTTTCTGCGGCATTATGCACAAGCAGAGGCCTATGCCCATCAGGGAAATCTGACCGCAGCGATCGAACAATTGCAACTCGCGCTCAAAACGCACGACGGCGATTTTTACCAGATGTCGATCGCCGAAGCGCGATTGAAACAACTGAAGTTACAAAATAAAGCCGATAAACAGGCTTCCGAATCAGCACGTTTATCTTAGCTGATCTTGGTACAAATATACTTTCTGCGCCCTTTTCCATAAAAAAACCTAATATCCCACTTGGATTCATGTTTTTTTTACTCTATGCTTTAACAATCCGAGTTCGGATTGACGGCACGTAAAACCCAATTTTACGTATGATTCACCAGAACCCATAAATCAGGAGGATGACATGCGGTTACACGCATCATTGATATTAACAGCCAGTATCGTTGGCACACTAGGTTTGGCGAATGTTGCACTTGCTGCAGGCGCAGCCAAACCCGAAATGACCGGCAAACAAATCGCTTTTGACAAGACATTGGGTAACTGCCTTGCTTGCCACGCCATGCCAACCGTACCGGATGCTGAATCAGCAGGTACCATCGGGCCGCCTCTCATTGCAATGCAGGCACGCTATCCGGACAAAGCCAAACTGCGCGCCCAAATCTGGAATGCCATGGATGCAAACCCTAACACGGTTATGATTCCATTCGGCAAAAACAAGGTTCTGACTGAAGAAGAAATCGATAAAGTTACCGATTTTGTCTACGGTTTATAAAATATATTTACTTTCCACAAGGAGAAATACATGAATGTTTTACGTCGCAATATTTTGAAAGGGGCAACTGCAGCAGGTACGCTCGCCATGGCTGCCGGCCTGTTTGGTACTGGCAATGCATTTGCTGCATATAATTCCGCAGCATTCAGTGCAAAAACCGTTGCAGACGCATTAAAGGGCATGGGCGCCGGCACACCGACCGACAGCAAGGACATCACTATCAAGGCACCGGACATTGCTGAAAACGGCGCTGTTGTACCTGTTGAAATCACCAGCAACATTGCAGGCACCACCGCGATTGCAATCATGGCTGAGAAGAACGCCAACCCGCTGGTCGCCAACTTCAAGCTCTCTAACGGCGCTGAAGCATTCGTTTCCACCCGTATCAAAATGGGTCAGACAGCCATGGTTCGCGCTATCGTCACAGCCGGCGGCAAGACCTACACTGCGGTTAAAGAAG
Source organism: Sulfuriferula sp. (assembly GCA_031291235.1). Taxonomy (GTDB): domain Bacteria; phylum Pseudomonadota; class Gammaproteobacteria; order Burkholderiales; family Sulfuriferulaceae; genus Sulfuriferula. Next base: position 172,047 of record JARLJL010000002.1, on the reverse strand, counting down.
TAAAAGTGACTATCGGCGGTTGCGGCGGTTAATACCGGCATCAATCGGATCGGATAAGCACTCAATTCATTTTAAAATAGAGGAATAACCATGGCAGAACCAATGAAAATCCGCGCCACTATGGCCGGTGATACCGCAGATATCAAAGTACTGATGAACCACCCTATGGAAACCGGTCAACGCAAGGATCCTAAAACCGGTCAACTGATCCCTGCCCACCACATTACCGAAGTAAACGCTACGCTGAATGGCAAAACCGTGCTGGAAGCAGAATGGAGCGGCGCTATTTCCAAGAACCCATATCTGGGCTTCAAAGTTAAAGGCGCAAAAGCTGGCGACAAAGTCACCATCAGCTGGAAAGACAATCTGGGCGAAACCAACAGCGCTGACGCTACAGTTAGCTGATTTTAGAAGAACATCGGGAGCGTCTCACGACCTCCCGATGCGGATTTCATATAATTTGAGGAGGACAGCATGAAGAATACGCTGCTAGCGCTAGTTGGTGCCGGCCTGTTATTCGGGACGGTTGCAGCCAACGCTACCCCGGAACAAGACCGCCAAAACCTGATTAAATATTTCACCACCAAATACCCTGACGTCAAACTGGACAAATACGTGTTTGGTGCACTGGCTTTTGATCCGGACTCCATGGCGCAATATAACAGCATCATGGATTTCCCACCTTTCAGCACCGTGGTAGATCAAGGTCAAAAAATGTGGGAAACCCCATTCAAGAACGGCAAAACCTATGCTAGCTGCTTCCCTAACGGCGGCAAGAATGTTGCGGGCAACTACCCTTACTTCGACGACAAAGCCGGCAAGGTAGTCACCTTCGAGATGGCGATTAATACCTGCCGTACCGCGAACGGCGAAACACCTTACAAGCTGGCTGACGTTGCCACCATGGGAACATTGACCTCGTACGCCCGCACTCTGTCCGACGGCATGCTGATGAATATCAAGGTCAACGGACCGGCAGCAGAAGCCGCATACGCAGTGGGCAAAGCGCAATTTTACGAGCGTCACGGTCAATTGGGTTTTTCCTGCGCCAGCTGCCACGTTTACAACGCCGGCAACCGCCTGCGCTCGGAATTGCTCTCCCCTGCTATCGGCCAATCCACACACTGGCCTGTATTCCGCGGTGGCGAAACGCTGGTCACCTTGCAAAATCGTTATGTGGGTTGCCAAAAAATGATACGTGCTGTGCCATTTGCAGTAGGCAGCGAAGAGTATAACGATCTGGAATATTTCCATTCCTACATCAGCAACGGCTTAGCGTTGAAAGCATCCGTATTCCGCAAATAATCGGATACATGTAATCAGGTCAAGCAGATCGAAGAGCGGCGGGAATCATACATTCTCGCCGCTTTTTTTATAGATGTACCTGCCGATTCTGGGTGTTTAATACCATGTCATTGCAGGCATTACGCGCTAGAATCTTTCTAATAACTACAGCTCATTCACCCATTCAGAATTAAATAAAAGGAGTTCCCCAGCATGATGAATCGCCGCGAATTTTTACAATTACTTGCCGTTGCCGCTGCTTCAGGCATGGCCATAGACAGCAAACAGGCGCTTGCCGGTAACGCGCCCGCCAGCTTCTACGACCTGCCAAAATTCGGCAATGTCTCGCTAATGCATATGACCGACTGCCATGCCCAGCTGCTGCCGATTTATTTCCGCGAGCCCAATGTCAATATCGGTATCGGCAGTGCATTCGGCCAACCCCCGCATCTGGTCGGCGAGTATCTGTTAAAACATTACGGCATTCGTCCCGGCACGCGTGAAGCGCACGCCTTTACCTATCTGGATTTCCAGGCTGCCGCCCGTACCTACGGCAAGGTTGGCGGTTTCGCTCATCTCAAAACGCTGGTAGACAAAGTGCGCGCCTCGCGTCCCGGTTCGCTGTTGCTGGACGGCGGCGACACCTGGCAAGGCTCGGCCACTGCGTTATGGACCAACGCTCAGGACATGGTTGACGCCTGCAAACTGCTCGGCGTCAATGTCATGACCGGACATTGGGAATTCACCTACGGCGCAGATCGCGTCAAGCACATAGTCGACAACGACTTCAAAAACACCATCGACTTTGTCGCCCAGAACGTGACCACCAACGACTTCGGCGACCAGGTGTTCAAGCCTTATACGATGAAAGTCATGAATGGCGTACAAGTCGCCATTATCGGCCAGTCTTTCCCTTACACGCCTATCGCCAACCCGCGCTATATGGTGCCGGACTGGACCTTCGGTATCCAGGACGAAAACATGCAGAAAGTCGTCGACGAAGCTCGCGCCAAAGGTGCGCAAGTGGTTGTCGTGCTGTCGCACAACGGCATGGACGTAGACATCAAGATGGCATCCCGCGTCACCGGCATAGACGCCATCTTCGGCGGCCATACTCATGACGGCGTACCGCAGCCTTATCAGGTCAAGAATGCAAAAGGCACCACGCTGGTTACCAACGCCGGCTCCAACGGCAAGTTCCTCGGCGTGATGGACTTTGACGTACAGGGCAAGAAAGTGGTGGGCTGGAAATACCGTCTGCTGCCGGTGTTCTCCAACCTGCTCGAAGCCGACCCAAAAATGTCTGCATTTATCGACAATGTACGCGCGCCGTTTGCCTCCAAACTGAACGAACAGCTCGCAGTCACCGAAGAGCTGCTCTATCGCCGCGGCAACTTCAACGGCACTTTCGATCAGCTCATCCTCGATGCACTGATGGCAGTCAAAGGCGCCGATGCGGCATTCTCGCCAGGCTTCCGCTGGGGTACGACCTTACTGGCGGGCGATGTCATCACCATGGACAAACTCATGGATCAAACGGCCATTACTTACCCTTCCACCACATTGACCGAAATGACGGGTGAAACCATTAAATCCATCATGGAAGACGTTTGCGACAATCTGTTTAACAACGATCCTTATTACCAGCAAGGCGGCGATATGGTCCGTGTCGGCGGCATCCAGTATACCGTCAGCCCGAACAACAAGATCGGCAATCGCATCAGCAATATGACGCTCAAGGGCAAGCCTGTCGATGCCAGCCGCAAATACAAGGTTGCCGGTTGGGCGCCGGTCGGCGAAGGCGTTAACGGCACCCCGATCTGGGATGTCGTCGCCACCTACTTGCGCGACATCAAGGTCGTCAAGCCACGCCAGCTGAACATGCCTAAAGTTGTCGGCATCGGCAATAATCCGGGTTACGTAGTTTAAGCATTACGTCCTGGAGTCCGCCGGACTCTCTTCCCGGATAAGCGAAAAGGTCACCACAAGTGGCCTTTTTGTTTATCAGGTGAATTTATTGTGTATCCGGGCTAAAATGCAACCTATTCAAGTTTATATAACCATACATCATGAAAAGCAGTGAAATTCGTCAACGTTTTCTCGATTTTTTTGCCCGTCACGGTCATACACCCGTTGCTTCCAGTCCGCTGATTCCCGGCAACGACCCCACCCTGCTGTTCACCAACGCAGGCATGGTGCAATTCAAGGATGTATTTCTCGGACGCGAGTCGCGCCCTTACGTGCGCGCTGCCAGCTCGCAACGCTGCGTCCGCGCAGGCGGCAAACACAACGATCTGGAAAACGTCGGCTACACTGCCCGCCACCACACGTTTTTTGAAATGCTCGGCAACTTCAGTTTCGGCGATTATTTCAAGCGCAACGCCATTCAGTTCGCCTGGGAATTCCTCACCGTCGAATTGGGTATCCCTGCAGAAAAACTGTGGGTCACGGTCTATCATACCGATGACGAAGCGCACACCATGTGGACGACCGAAATCGGCGTTCCTGAGAATCGGGTTATCCGCATCGGCGATAAAGCCGGCGGCGGTTCAGATAATTTCTGGCAAATGGGCGACACCGGCCCCTGCGGCCCTTGTACCGAAATTTTTTACGATCACGGCCCCGATGTCGCCGGCGGCCCTCCCGGCTCGCCCGACGAAGACGGCGACCGCTATATCGAAATCTGGAATCTGGTATTCATGCAGTTCAACCGCGATGAAACCGGCACCCTGCACCCGCTGCCGAAACCCTCGGTCGATACCGGGATGGGACTGGAACGCATTTCTGCGGTGATGCAGCATGTACACAGCAATTATGAAATCGATTTGTTCCAGACACTGATACATGCTGCGGCACGCGTGACCGCAACTGACGATCTGGAAAACAACTCGCTCAAGGTCATTGCCGACCATATTCGCGCCTGCGCATTCCTGATCACCGACGGCGTCATCCCCAGCAACGAGGGCCGCGGCTACGTGCTGCGCCGCGTTATTCGCCGTGCCATCCGTCACGGCTACAAGCTCGGCCAAAAACAGGCTTTCTTCTATCTGCTGGTAGCCGATCTCGCCCAGGCCATGGGTGCCGCCTATCCGGAACTGGTTGCTGCGCAGGAACGCGTCGCCCAGGTACTCAAACAGGAAGAAGAGCGTTTTGCCGAAACCCTGGAACACGGCATGGCAGTACTTGAACAGGCAGCGCCGGCAGGCTGCACGGTGCTGGACGGCGAAACCGCATTCAAACTCTACGACACCTACGGCTTTCCGCTGGACCTGACCGCCGACGTCGGCCGCGAACGCGGATTCAGCGTCGATATGGCAGGATTCGAAAACGCCATGGAAGCGCAACGCAGCCGCGCCCGCGCCGCCAGCAAGTTCACCATGCACAGCGGTCTGGCTTATCAGGGACCGACCACCCGGTTTGACGGTTATGAGCACCTGTCCGGCGATGCGCGTATCGTCGCCATTTACCGCGACGGCAGTCCGGTAGACCAAATACAGGCAGGCGATGCGGCAGTGGTCGTACTCGACCGCACTCCGTTTTATGCCGAGTCCGGCGGCCAGGCGGGCGACCGCGGCAAACTCGCGACGAGTACGGCCCGCTTCGATACCGAAGACACCCATAAAATCCAGCCCGACGTGTTCGGTCACAACGGCATATTGCAAAGCGGAAAATTGAGCGTCGGCGATCAGATACACGCCACCGTCGATGCCGAAAATCGCGCCCGCACCGCTTACAATCACTCTGCTACCCATCTGCTCCATGCCGCGCTGCGTCAGGTACTTGGCGCGCACGTGACGCAAAAGGGTTCGCTGGTCGACGCCAACAAGACGCGTTTCGATTTCGGCCATGGCGAGGCAGTCACGCCGGAGCAATTGCAGCAAATCGAGAATCTGGTCAATCAGGAAATCCGCCGCAATGTCGCGGTCGGCACGCAGCTAATGCATTACGATGACGCCATCAAGCACGGCGCCATGGCCCTGTTCGGCGAAAAATACGGCGATGAAGTGCGCGTGGTGGGCATGGGCGACTTCTCCACCGAATTATGCGGCGGCACGCACGTTGGCCGTACCGGCGATATCGGGCTGTTTAAAATTGTCGCCGAATCCGGTGTCGCGGCAGGCGTACGGCGCATTGAGGCAGTTACAGGCCCAACCGCGCTTGCCTATATTCAGGCTCAACAGCGTCAAATAAGCGATGTTGCCGCATTGCTGAAAGCGCCGACGCAGGAATTACAGCAGAAAATTACGCAAATCATGGACAACGTCAAAACACTGGAAAGAGAACTTGACCGCGTCAAATCCAGACTGGCTGCCAATCAGGGCGACGACCTGATCAATCAGGCTGTGCGTATCGGCAATCTGAACGTGTTAGCCGCCCAGCTGGAAGGCGCCGATGTGAAAATTTTACGGGAAACGCTGGACAAACTCAAAGACAAACTGAGCCCATGCGCTATCGTGCTGGCCAGCGTTCAAGGTGAAAAAGTGAGTCTGATTGCAGGCGTCTCTACCGATAGTATACAACTGGTCAAAGCTGGCGAACTGGTTAATTTTGTCGCATTACAAGTCGGCGGCAAGGGAGGCGGGCGGGCAGACATGGCCCAGGCTGGCGGCACCGACCCTGCGCAACTTCCATCTGCACTTGCTTCTGTGGCACAATGGATACAACGTCAGGTGGGATGATACGAAATCAGACGCGCGCTATAAAATTACGACAATAGCTGCGCGCGTCAATTCAAGGAGCAAACGTGCATTATGTTCAATATATTGTCTTTCCTGGACAAAGATAAAACACCATCGGATCCGCTTGAAAATCGCAAATCAGCAATACGCTGGCTAAATGAACTACCCGGTACCGACACGTTTGCTTCGCACGCCAAAATACTCGATGCTTTAATCCGCCTACGCAACAGAAATGCCAATTACGACGTAGAGAAGCTGGAAGTCCTGATCGCACTGGATGAATATGCACGCCCGTTGCAAGCCATACTCAACGAGCAGTATTTACGCAATACACGCATGTCGACTGCGATGGAAACCAAACTGTGGCAAGCCATTTACGCGTTTTATAATGAAATCAATCTGGCGTACTACAGTTATATTACTGTCAATATCGCCGACCCGAACATCAGCAAACTCGCCCCGTTTCTCCCGCAAATTACTTTGCGTGCATTGCACGATCTGGGCAATCTATTCAAATGGCGCTTCTTTCATTACGATCAACCGGATGAGAAACTCTGGCGCATGCTGCATAAACTATATCGTATCGCTGAAGCACAAGGTTTCATCAATCGTGCGATTCCGCTCTATGCCGCAACGGAATCCACCTGCTCCGAACAATACGTGCGGGCGCTGTTGCTGACGCAGATCCATCCCAGTGCATTGCCGGCAAAACAGATTGAGATGGCAGATAACTGGTTACTCAAATGGGTACGCCTGGTCCATCTCGAAAAATCGCCGAACCCCGAACAACACCATTTTTACGTCGATCTGGCCAAACCTTGCGGCGCTGCTGCCGTCACCGACCAGATATATCCTTCCACCTGCCTGTGCTGGGATGCTTCGACCTTGCTGGGGCAGCTACGCCGAACCCGTGAAGACTTGCTGGCAAAAAAGGATGCAGCACAATTAGGCACGGACGTTCGCCTGCCCGAATACCTTAGAATGCTGGACTACGTTGAGCAGCAGTGGGATCCTGCGAATCAGGGGAAACTACGCAAAAGTCCGCGTATTGCAACCAAAAAGCTGCTCGCTGTGGTACATGGCTATAACGCAATCTGTACGGTCGTTAAAAATAGCACACCGGACAATACGCGAATTCAGGAATACGACGCCGATATTAAATATGCCGAAATGGTTGATATCCAGCTATATGGGTTTATTACCGAATCCACCCGTAGCCGGGCGCATCAATCGACGCCACAACCCAGATTGACGGAAACACATAGCGAAAACTGGGGAATGGAAGATGAAAGCGGGGAAGGTTACTGCGCCCGCATTCCCTCGGATAAAAATGACTGGCTGCGGCTGAGCCAGTTGGTCGGCGTCAAAGCCGAACACGACACCCAATGGAAAGTAGCGGTAGTACGCCGCCTGTTCCGCGCACCGAGCTCTGGCACCCACGTCGGCATGGAAGTGCTGGCTCAAACGCCCAACCTGCTCATGTTTAACGCGCTGAATCCCAACGTTACGCTGGCGGAAAGCGAACACGTCATCAGTACCGAATTACCGATTCCCATACTGACAACCAGCGCCATAGTAAACGGCCAGCTTTCGCTTATCATCGATAGCGCCAACTATACGGGAAACAGGTTATTCAAGGTAACCGTAGGTTCGACGCTGAGTATTGTAAAACTAACGCGGGTACTGGAAAAAGGCGATGCCTGGATACATGTGCAAGCCAGCATAACCAGCCTTGCGCCACAACCCGGTTAATCAACCACCTCGGCCCTGCAGTTTTCCGATAAGGCGTTCAACCGCGCGTTCAGTAAGTGAGCTGGTCTTGATGACCCGCGCATCACCATTGCGCAATCGTGCAGCCAGTCTCGGCAAAGTGGTGGTAATTGCATCCAGCCCCTGATTGTTGGTAAATAAATAAATACCGCGCAACGAGCTTACCCAGGACAAACGGGCAGTGCGATTGCTGCCGTCCTGATTGATGAACTCCAGCCACATGCCTTTCTTCAAGGCACGGGCCTGTTCGGTATATTCATCTTCTTCCAGCGTATCTACCGGATCGGCAGGAAAATCAAAGTGTTCGGTAATCGCATCGATCGATTCAATCGCCGGCAAGCTTTCCGGTTCTACATTCTGCTGCTCGGTAATCGCCGCACGCATATGAGTCTCGGTATCGGGCGAAACGTCTTTCGACTGCAAACCGGCTTTAACAGCTACCGCATGACAAGCCACCAATCCGGCAAATATGGCTTCACGGCGGGAAGGGTCGACCTGGATCAGATTCATGCCGTCGCGCAGCTGTCTCAACAATTCCGGCAGCATGGCGACCAGCGCCAGCCTATCCTCGGTATTCAGCTTGGGAATCACGCTCCACAGCAGATCGCGCATGGCCTTGAGACTGGATTGCCAAGCCGGACTCTGCTCGCCTTCGTGCATGTACACATGATGCAACACCTGCTGCCATACAGTGCGCACGAACTCGACTATGGACTCAGGATAAGTCTGCTCAGCAGTGATAGCGCGGTCAATCTCGTCCTGCACAATGACCTGAACAAGCTGGGCACGCTCCGCTGTTTCAATAATCTGCGCCGTTTCATCCACGGCAGTTTGAGCCTCGCCTTCATGGCTTTCCACGAATATCAGCAAATCGCTCAACAAGGTTTCGAATATGCTCGCGTCGTCGGAAAAATCATTCAGTACCGATTGCACGATGCCATCGATTTTGGCATACAGCGCTAGATTATATTCGCCGACATCCGTCCAGCCTACAGACGCATTGGCAATCTCGTCCAGCAATCGGCGCGCCGGATGGGATTTTTTGGAGAAGAATTGCCGATCCAGCATGGCGACTTTTAATACGGGGATTTGCAGCCGGCCGATCAAGGCTTTCAATGCGGCAGGAATATTCTCATCATCAAACACATAATCGAACAGCATGGCGACTATGTCTATGGTAAAACCGTCGGTATTGTTCTCGACCTGGACCAGACCGGCATCGCGAATATCCCGCAACACATTGGCAGTACCGGCCGTAATTAACGCAGGATCGAATGAAGTCACCATGTTGCCGGCAATCTGACCGCGCTGCAACATGGTCAAGGCTGCGATCTGTCCGCCGCTAACCGCCTGCTGACCCGCCTGCATAACCCCGCCTGCCTGCCCCCCGCCGCCGTACGCAACGCCGCCCGGGACGCCGCCGGCTGATGCTGCGCCCGCCGGCATTCCACCTGCTGCCGGCGCCCAGTAGCCGCCGGGTTGCGGCATTTGCCGGCTCAGCAACTGCTGCAGCAAGGCAAATACATCCATGCCCTCCGCCGGTTCGCCATATCCTGTCGCAGGAATACCCTGAACAGCCGTATCGGCATTATTCATTCTGCCAGGGCTGCGTTGGCGTTCGCGCGTCCCCGCCATACCCACTTTGATAGACGGCAAAACCCCCTTCTCAGCCAGAAACTGATTGATCCCCTGATATATCCCGGGCAATACCGGTGCGATATGAGCATCGAAATGCTGCAGCAGGATCAGCCTGACTTTGGGTTCTGCATCCAGCGAATTGCATGCAGCCAGAAACGTTTCGCACAGGCTTTTGGGAGAAAATGGATTGATTTCGGTCTTGGAGTGCGGCTGATGCAGCAATGCCGCAACGCGCTGCTCCAGCGCTGCCAACTCCTCGACCGCATTCACCTGCATGCGCGAAGCCGATTTGCTGACCACCAGCGACTCTTCAAATGCCTGCTCATCGACCAGAGACAAATTCAAATCGAACGCACTGTTAGGGGTGTTTGACTCGGCTGTAATACCGCCGCGCACCTGCTCATCGAATCCCGCCATGAATTTGCTGCGCAGCGCCGCAGTCAGCGATTCATTGCGGGTACGCAATAAACCTTGCGCCAGGTAATAAAGATTTCTGGTTTCCAGTATGGGCGAACGATCGGCAAGACTCAGCAAATCATCCTCAATCCGATCCCTGCTATCATTCCAGACGCGATCAATCTCGTTGATCATGCGATCACGACATTCGTTGAGCAAGGCAAGCACTTCTGCAGGACTCAATACATTTCGCGCTTTATCGAACTGGGACAGACTGACAACATTACGCTGACTCTTTTCCATCATGCTGTTCTCCTCGCCCGTCACAGTGAGCCCGGGCGACATCTACCGAATGATTATTCGGTTTAATTTCACATGGGAACTCGCCCCCATTTGGCAATCCCGCTATCGATAGTGCATCCACCTTAGACCGGAAATTTTGCGTCGCCACCTTTCGATGGGTTTGCCGTTTTCAAATGCTGACTCTCGACATGGAGAAACAGACAATATGATATTTATTCTAGTCCAGAATATGGAAATTGTAAGCCTAACTTGATCTGGAGCGGGTGATGGGAATCGAACCCACGCTATCTGCTTGGGAAGCAGAAGTTCTACCATTGAACTACACCCGCAGGTCGTGCAATTTTACGATGGTTCCCATTATTACTCAACATCAAGTTGCGTCGAGGCATTGTACCCCTGTGCTGTGTTAAAATAATGCAGTTATTTATATGCGTAGATGCGAGGATTTTAAGTTGATCGAACTCTCTATCAATGGCGCACCCAAACAATTGCATGCATCGACCACCGTCGCAGAACTCATCATTGAGCTGGATCTGACCGGCAAACGCATTGCGATAGAACGCAACGGTGAAATCGTACCGCGCAGCTTATTCGCCGACACTACCCTCAGTTCCGGCGACAGTCTGGAAATCGTAGTAGCGGTAGGCGGCGGCTAATTCCGCTCAACAAGGAACATTAAGGCATTTATGGACAAGCTCATTATTGCAGGCAAAAGCTATAACTCGCGATTGCTGGTCGGCACCGGAAAATACAAGGATTTTGACGAAACCCGTCTCGCGGTGGAAGCCAGCGGCGCCGAAATCGTTACTGTCGCTATTCGCCGCACCAATATTGGACAAGACGCCACCCAACCCAGCCTGCTCGATGCTCTGCCGCCCAGCCGCTACACCTACCTGCCCAATACGGCAGGCTGCTATACCGCTGACGATGCCGTACGCACCTTGCGTCTGGCCCGCGAACTGCTGGATGGGCATAACCTGGTCAAACTGGAAGTGCTGGGCGACCCGAAAAGCCTGTATCCCAACGTGGTGGAAACCATCAAGGCGGCAGAAATCCTGATCAGGGAAGATTTCAAGGTCATGGTCTATACGTCCGACGATCCCATCATCGCCAAACAATTCGAAGCCATGGGCTGCGTCGCAGTCATGCCTCTGGCTTCATTGATCGGCTCCGGCATGGGTATACTGAACCCGTGGAATCTGCAGATCATCATCAATGAACTGCAAGTGCCGGTGATCGTCGATGCCGGCGTCGGCACCGCCAGCGATGCGGCAATTGCGATGGAACTGGGTTGTGCCGGCGTGTTGATGAATACCGCTATCGCCGGCGCGCAACACCCGGTATTGATGGCCGGTGCGATGAAAAAAGCCGTACAGGCCGGACGCGAAGCCTATCTGGCCGGACGCATGCCGAAAAAAATATATACCGCCAGCCCGTCTTCCCCAACCACCGGCGTGATCGGTTCCTGAATGCCGGATTCGGACAAGCCCAGCCCGGTCGGCCGCCCCATCCGCAGCTTTGTACTGCGTCAGGGGCGCATGTCGGTCGCACAGCAACGCGCGCATGATCAACTGCAAACAGTATATGGCATTCCCTACGCTGCACAAGCACTGGATTTAACCGCAACTTTCGGCCGCACTGCACCGAAAATACTGGAAATCGGCTTCGGCATGGGCGATGCGACTGCCACCATCGCCGCTGCCCATCCGGAAAACGACTATCTGGGCATCGAAGTACATGGCCCCGGCGTCGGCAGCCTGCTCAATCAGATCGAGCAGCGCGGCCTCACCAATCTGCGCATCGTGCAACACGACGCGGTCGAAGTGCTGAACAACATGATTGCGGACAGCAGCCTGGCCGGCGTGCATATTTTCTTTCCGGACCCCTGGCACAAAAAGCGCCACCATAAGCGCCGCCTGATCAAGCCCGAATTTGTCGCGCTTATCGTCCGCAAGCTGGCCCCTCATGGCTACCTGCACTGCGCTACCGATTGGGAAGACTACGCCACGCAAATTCTGCAAGTTTTATCGGAACAGCCTGCACTTGCCAACACGGCAACAGATTACGCGCCGCGGCCGAATTACCGCCCGTTAACCAAATTCGAGCAACGCGGTATCCGCCTCGGGCATGGCGTCTGGGACATCGTATTCAAAAAAGTCGTATAAATGCTGTTTAATATTCCTGTCGAATTCCTGCTATTTGCAGCCACTCTGCTGGGTGTTGCCGTCTGGCACGAACGCAATCTGCAAATCGCGCTGGCCGGGCTGTTCGGCATCGTCGTCTATAAACTATGGTCGCAGCATTTCGCACTCGTTCCACATTTCGCCCATGAAGCGCCGCTCATTCTGAATTTATTCGGCTTACTGCTCGGTTTTGCGATCCTCGCCAAGCATTTCGAAGAATCCGGCCTGCCTGACCTGATGCCGCGATACCTGCCGGACGACTGGAAAGGCGGCTGGGTCCTGCTCATCGCAATCGCAGTCATTTCCAGCTTTCTCGACAACATCGCCGCCGCCATACTGGGCGGCGTGGTCGCACGCCATGTCTATGCCGGGCGCGTCAGCGTGGGTTATCTGGCAGCTATTGTTGCGGCCAGCAATGCCGGCGGCGCCGGTTCCGTCGTCGGCGACACCACCACAACCATGATGTGGATCGCCGGCGTACCCGCATTGCACGTAACCCATGCATTTATCGCTTCCGCAGTCGCCATGACCGTAGTCGGCATTTTCGCCAGCCGTGCGCAGCAGCGCTACCAGCCTATTCGCAAAGACCCGCCTGTCAGCGGCGCAATCAACAATATCGAATCGGGCATTGTCGGCACCGTAATCGTTACTCGCCTTGTTACCGTTGCGCTGATTATAGCCGGTGCGGCAGCCAGCAACGTTTTGCTGAATTTCCCGGCAGCGGGGGCATGGCTGGCCATATTGATAGGCGCATGGTTTCACCCCATCCCCTGGCGCGAAGCGCGCAACGCGTTCGCCGGCGCGATATTTCTGATTGCACTGGTATTGGCGGCATCGCTCATGCCGGTAGCGGCATTGCCTGCCGCCAGCTGGCACACCACGATGGGATTGGGCTTTATCAGCGCGGTATTCGACAATATCCCGCTGACGGCCCTGGCCCTGACGCAAAACGGTTACGATTGGGGCCTGCTTGCCTTTGCCGTCGGCTACGGCGGCTCCATGATCTGGTTCGGCTCCTCCGCCGGCGTCGCTATCTCCAGCCACTTCCCGGAAGCCCGAAATACCGCTTTATGGCTGAAACAGGGCTGGTTTGTACCGGTGGGATACGTATTGGGCTACGTCAGCCTGTTCCTCCTGCTCGGCTGGCATCCGGATAACTTGCCGGGCCGTTAATGCCAACCCGGCTCAGGCAAGCGATTGCAATGCGCTAACCAGATCGGGTTGCCAGTTTTCCAAGCCAAGCATGACATCGACGCCGGCCAAATTCAATTTTTTCTGTACCCGTTCATTCGCTTCGCACACGATTACGCGCGCGCCGCGTTTCTGGAACAGTTTGATGGTCGCCTTCAAGGAGTGTATGCCTGTCGCATCGATAAACGGCACACGCCCCAGACGCACGATCAGCACCTGCACATCGGCGTTCAGGCTCGCCAGGGTGCGCTCAAAACTCTCCGCTGCACCGAAGAAAAACGGCCCGTCGATAGAATATATCTGCACGCCTTTCGGCAGCCCTACCGGGCAGAACTCCGCCAGATCAGCCTCGCTGTCGCCGGTAATCTTCACCGACTCAGTCATCTGTTTCATGAACAGCAAGGCTGCCAGCAGCACCCCTACGTTCACAGCAATCACCAGATCGGTAAACACCGTTAGCAGGAACGTGATCAGCAGCAATACCCGGTCGTTTTTGGGCGCATGCGTCAGGATGTCCCAGAAATGATGCAGCTCGCTCATATTCCACGACACGACAAACAAGATCGCAGCCAGTGCGGCCAGCGGGATATAGGCCGCCCATGGCGCGAAAACCAGCACGATCAGCACCAGCGTAAGCGCATGAATCACACCTGCTAACGGGCTATTGCCGCCATTGCGGATATTGGTTGCCGTACGCGCAATGGCACCGGTTGCGGCAAACCCGCCGAATAGCGGCGACAGTATATTGGCGGCGCCCTGCCCGATCAGCTCCTGATTGGAGTCGTGACGCGTGCCGGTCATGCCGTCGGCCACCACCGCCGACAGCAACGACTCTATCGCACCCAGCAAAGCGATAGTAAAGGCCGGACCGATCAGTTCGACGATGCGGGAAAATGTGATATCGGGCACATGAAACGACGGCAAACTGTCGGGAATACCGCCAAATGCAGAACCTAGCGTGGCGACGCCGTCGAATCCGGCGTAATACTGAACCAGGGTCACAACCACCATGGCAATCAGGGGAGCGGGTACACGCTTGACGAATTTTGGCGCAACGATGCAGATAATCAGGCCCAGCACTGCCAGCATGGTCGTTGCAGGATGCAAGTCGGGCAATGCCGCCAGCAAACTCATGAGTTTCTGGTGGAAATGCGCACCGCTTGCCGCCGGATGCAAACCGAAAAAGTCCTTCCATTCGCCTACCCAGATCAACACCGCAATACCTGCGGTAAATCCCGTAATCACCGGCATCGGAATGAAACGAATAATGGTGCCGAGCTTGCTGAACCCCATCACCATCAACATGATTCCGGCCATCAGCGTTGCAATCTGCAAGCCGTCAAAACCGTGTTTGGCGGTGATCGCCGCCAATATCACGATAAATGCACCAGTAGGGCCTGAGATCTGCACCCGGCTACCGCCCAGCACGGCGGCAAAGAATCCGGCAACGATAGCGGTATACAGCCCCTGCTCGGGTTTGGCGCCGCTGGCAATCGCGAACGCCATCGCCAGCGGTAATGCCACGATACCGACGATAACGCCCGACATTATATTGCCGAACAGATCACGCCGATTAAACAGGCCGGCACGCTTCGCTTCCAGTAAGGCTATCATATGCTCTCCGGGATCAGGGACATCAGCAAATGCAAACAGCCGCCAAATTCACAATGAATGAGGCGGCTGTCCATCGGGAAAGACCATATTCCCGAAAACACTATTCAGATTAACAAATCAGAATTCGTTCTGCAACTTCTTGTAACCCTTGACCAGATTGATGTTGGTTTGCGCCACATCCTCGGAAAAATCCTTCTCGCTGAAGCCGACCTGTTTCACCAGCGTCAGATCCGAGTCTGCATGGATATTGGTAGTCGACGGAATATGGAAGCCGTCGGGCAATTCGCACGCTTCCACCACGGAGTTATGCCGCACCACGCAACGTTTGCCGACCACGCAATTGAACAGTACCGAGTTAAACCCGATAAAAACATGATCACCGACCACGCAAGGTCCATGCACGATGGAACGATGTGCAATTGAGGTATGCTCGCCTATCTGTACGCGAGCGCCGGATTTGGAATGGATGACCACCCCGTCCTGAATATTGGAATTGGCTCCGATGATGATCGGCTCCATTTCACCTTTGTCATCTACCTCATCGGCACGAATTACGGCATATGGCCCGATAAACACATTCTCGCCTACGAATACCTTGCCGCAAATTATGGCGGTAGGATCTACAAAGGCTGATTCATGAATCACCGGCAAATCGCCACTGGGGTTTTTACGTATCATGTGCGGGGCTCACCATTAGGTAGCGCAATATGGCATGGCGCAAAAATACGCGCCTGACAATTGCGACAAATTTCACTGTCCAGTTTTGGATAGATTGTATCGATCGGACGCGTCTTGGCAAGAAACAGATTCTGCTCGCCAATTTCATCCATGTAATGCCCTTTGACCAGCAAATCCTGGACATTCTTCTGCATGCGATAAAAGTACAGGCCGCCGCCTATCTTCTTGCGCCGGCGGGCTTCCTGCACCAGCATTTCGGCACCGGCGATATCGATAAAATTCATCCCGCTCGATGCCAGCAATACATGTTTCTGCGTCGGATTGGACTCATCCACATCCTGTAAAGTCTGCTGTACGTGATTGACCGCACCGAAAAAAACCGAACCCTGCATACGCAAAATTTTCAATTGCGGACATTCCGGCCTGTTATCTACCGGCACATAATGATAACTGTCCGGCGCCGTATCCGGCACGACAGCAACCACGGCAGGACGGGAAGTACGATACAAATACAGCATCAAGGACAAAATGATACCGAAAAATATGCCTTTTTCCAAATCGATCAGTGTACCGAACAGAGTCACTGCCAATATGGCGGTTTCCTGTTTGCTGGTATGCAGTATCGAATAAATATGATGAAAATCGATCAAACCGTAAGCGACCAGAAACAGTATCCCCGCCATTGCCGCCGTCGGCAGATACGCCGCCAGCGAAGCCACCAGCATCAGAATCACTACCAAAAACACCGACGAATACACGGCAGCGAGCGGGGTTTTGGCGCCCGCCGCATAGTTGACGCCACTGCGGTTAAAAGAACCGCTGGACGGATAGCTGGAGAAGAAACTGCCGAAAATATTGGACAGTCCCTGACCGATAAATTCCTGATTGCCATCGATGCGCTGTTCCGATTTCACTGCAATGGCACGCGAAATGGAAACGGCCTCGGTTAATGCCAGCATGGTCACAATCAGGGATGGAAACAACACTTGCTGAATCGCCGTCAACGACAGATCCGGATGCGTCAGCGGCGGCAAATGCGCCGCCAGAGCGCCCACCGTCTTGATATGCGTAATATCCGGTCCGCCCGCCATACTGTTCACAATAAGGGCCGTTACGCTGCCGATCACCATCGCCAGTATCATGTACATCTTGGGCATGATTTTTTTCAGCACGATGCCAGATACCAGTGTAACGGCACCGACTGCCGTAACATACGGATTGATTTTATCGAATTGCAGGTATACCTGCTCCAGAATTTCATAAAACGGCAAACCGCGCGCCATCTGCAAACCCAAGAAATGCTTGATCTGGCTACCGGCAATCAATACCGCAGCACCGGCGGTAAAACCGATAACGACAGTATGGGAAATGAAATTCACCAGTGCGCCCATGCGCGCCAACCCCATCAGCAGCTGAAAAAAGCCGGCAAGGAAAGTCAGGGTCAGCACCAGGCTGATATAATGCGCTGAACCCGGTTCCGCAAACGGGCTGACAGAAGCGAATACGGCGATGGAAATCGCGGTCGTCGGACCCGATACCAAATGCCATGACGAGCCGAACATGGCACCCATGATTGCTGGTACCATAGCCGCATACAAACCGTATTCCGGCGGCAGCCCTGCAATGGTGGCAAAGGCTACGCCTTGCGGCAGCACGATCATGGCGCCAGTCAATCCGGCTATCAGATCGGCTTTCGTCGCGGCTTTATCGACCATCGGCCACCAACGCAAAAAGGGCAAGACTTTGTAAAGCCAAAGCGGACAGGCGGGAATATTTTTCAAGGCAACCTCAAACGATAAATTAAGTACTGAATTCAAATGTAAATCCGCTCGATTATCTCTTATTTGTATCGACACGGCAAACCAAACTTACATAACGCTTACACTCAATTTG
Source organism: Sulfuriferula sp. (assembly GCA_031291235.1). Taxonomy (GTDB): domain Bacteria; phylum Pseudomonadota; class Gammaproteobacteria; order Burkholderiales; family Sulfuriferulaceae; genus Sulfuriferula. The sequence continues at coordinate 154,418 of JARLJL010000002.1, read as the reverse complement.
GCTTGGTTGTTTGCATCGACTAAACTTAATATAAAACCAACTGCATCCACACAACCATGACCCATCACACACCACTACCATTAGAAACAGCGATCATTGCGCTACGTTCCGTACTCCCGCTGGAAGCGCCCGCCGATGTTTTACTAAGCCGTTTCTTTCGTGAGAATCCGGCATTGGGCGCCAAGGATCGCGCTTTCATTGCCGAACTGGTATTCGGCGTGCTGCGCAATCTGCGCTCACTCGATGTCGCTTGCGGCAAACCGACCCCGCGCTTGCTGGCGATCGCCTGGCTGGCACGCATTCAAGGCATGAACATGCGTCAGCTCGAACCCTATCTGCGCGGACCGGAGCTCGATCAGGTGCCTGCGATCAAGGCATTCGATCTGGCAGCGCAACCGTTGGCAGTACAATGGGACGTACCGGACTGGCTGGCAGAACGGTTATTAGCAACATTCGGCGAAGCCGATGCAACCCGACTGACAACGGCATTGCGCCGCGCTGCGCCGCTCGATCTGCGCGTCAACACGGTGCTTGCCAAACGCGACGAACTGCTGGCAACTCTCAACGCGGCAGGCATGACGGCTAACGCGACGCCCTATTCGCCGGTGGGCGTGCGCCTCGCCGACAAACCCGCACTCAACAAATACAAACCTTTTCTGGCCGGTCACTTCGAGGTACAGGATGAAGGCAGCCAATTATTAGGCTATCTGGTCGCACCGAAACGCGGCGAAATGGTAGTCGATTTCTGCGCGGGCGCCGGCGGCAAAACCCTCTTGCTCGGCGCATTGATGCACTCCAGCGGGCGCCTGTATGCCTTCGACGTTTCCGAGAAACGCCTCGCCAAACTCAAGCCGCGCCTGAAACGGTCCGGCCTGTCCAACATCACGCCGCAGCTGATTACCAGCGAACACGACAGCCGCATCAAGCGTCTTGCCGGCAAGATCGATCGCGTGCTGGTCGACGCTCCGTGTAGCGGCTTGGGCACATTGCGACGCAATCCCGATCTGAAATTGCGCCAGAATCCGCAAAGCGTCGCCGAACTCACTGTCAAGCAGGCCAGCATACTGGCGGCGGCAGCGCGGTTGGTGAAACCCGGCGGACGCCTGGTTTATGCCACATGCAGCCTGCTGCCGGAAGAAAACGAGGCCATCGTTGCGGCATTTCTGGCCGACAATCCGCGTTTCAGCCTGAAAAATGCCGCAGAAATCCTGAAACAGCAGCAAATCGATCTCGACACCGGCGATTATCTGCGCCTGAACCCAGCCGATCACGGCACAGACGGATTCTTTGCCGCAGTCATGGAAGCCGAAGCTGCAGCGCCGGCAAAATCCAAAATCAAACGAGAAGCGGTGATACCCGAAATCGATGCAGTAGCGACGGAAATCGATGTGGCGTAATGCATGCCTGATCATCGTAGCGCTGTGGTCGTCTCAGGCTGCGGCGCTGCAGCCGGCTTTCGGCACCCAACCGGCAACCGGTACCATACAGGTTGCCTTCACGCCCGGAGACGATGCCGACGGTTTAATCATGCAGGCGATCAAGCACGCCCGCAAGCAAATACTGGTGCAAGCCTATAGTTTTACTCATCTCGGCATTGCCGATGCGCTGATCGGAGCGCACCAGCGCGGCGTTGAAGTCGCCGTCATTGCCGACCTGCAACAGACCGAACGCATCCCGACCAGTCTGATACGTCAGCTCGCTGCTGCCGGCATAGCCGTATACACGGATAACGAGCACGCCAGCGCGCACAACAAGGTCATGATCATCGATGCCGACAGCCATCCTGTGGTGATCACCGGCAGCTATAATTTTACTCATGCAGCGCAATTCAGCAATGCTGAAAATTTACTGATTTTGCGCGATAATCCAGACATCGCCTACGCTTATCGCAACAACTGGCAACGCCATCGCCAACACTCGTTGCCCTTACTGCCATGATAAAACCCGTACCCTTTGAAAACCTCATCGAGCACTTGCTCAATGAATCCCACCAAACCGAACTGATTTGGCAAATCGGCCTGTTGATTGCCTGCGCCGTCATTGGCTGGGGGCTAATGCGGCTGATCACCCCATATCTCACCCAGACCGACTCCAGCTGGCGCATGGGGCAGGCTGCGCTGAAACGTCTGGGGTTGCCATTCATCGTCCTGCTGCTGGTCGTCATCGGCCGGAGCATACTGCAGCAATGGCATGAAGTGCATCTGCTCAATATCATTGTGCCGCTGTTAAGTTCACTGGTACTGGTACGCATACTGGTTTACATGTTGCGCTATGCATTCAACAACAGTGAAACCATTAAAATCTGGGAACGTTATATTGCCTGGACCATCTGGCTGGGTTTTACCCTGCATGTCACCGGGCTGTTGCCGCGCATCAAATTTGCACTCGATGCCATATCGTTTGAATCCGGCAATCATCACTTTTCGCTACTGTTATTGCTAGAAGCGCTGGCGGTTATCATCATTGCCATTGTTGCTGCACTATGGCTGGCCCAGTTTATCGAAGCCCGTCTGATGCGCGTCACCCACATGGACCCCAGTCTGCGCCTGGCGCTCATCAAAACCATCCGCACCCTGCTGCTGATTATCGGCGTGCTGGTAGCATTGCCTGCCGTCGGTATCGACATTACCGTGCTATCGGTATTCGGCGGAGCGCTGGGCGTCGGTCTGGGTCTAGGGTTGCAGAAAATCGCCAGCAATTACGTATCCGGATTCATTATTTTACTGGATCGCTCCATACGTCCCGGCGACATGGTGACTGTCGACAACCGCTACGGCGAAGTCAGCCAGCTCAACACCCGTTATACCCTGCTGCGCGCGCAGGACGGCACCGAAATCATCATTCCCAATGAAACCATGATGACGTCCACCGTCATCAACCATTCGTTTACCAAGCGCGATGTCAGGTTGAGCCTGCCGATACAAGTCGACTATGCCAGCGATCTGGATCTGACGTTCGAGATCATGAAAAATACTGCAATGCAGCATGAGCGTGTATTGAAAACCGAGAATTCGCTGCCGCGCGTACTCCTTACAGGCTTTGCCGATAGCGGCATCAATCTGGAATTGATAGTGTGGATAGACGATCCTGAAGAAGGCCAGGCCAATCTGCGCTCGGATCTGTATCTCGGCATCTGGCAAGCTTTCAAGGCGTCGGGTATTGAAATCCCCTACCCTCGCCGCGATATACATATACTGAAAGAAACAGACAAATTATGACAATACCCTGACTTCTGGTATATTGTTAAATTGTAGAAATTTAACAGGACATGACTGTCCTGAATAATACCGCCTGTCGGCGGCGCATTGCTTATAAGGTAAAGAACACTATGATGGAATTAATCGCGCACGGTTTGATTGGTCATTTGCCATGGTACGGCTATGTCCTCGTCGCACTGGCATTCACCCACATCACCATTGCCGCAGTCACCATTTATTTACACCGCCACCAGGCGCACCGCGCCTTGGAGCTGCACGCTATCCCCAGCCATTTTTTCCGTTTCTGGCTGTGGCTCACTACCGGCATGATCACCAAGCAGTGGGCTGCTATCCATCGCAAGCATCACGCTAAATGTGAAACCCCTGAAGATCCGCACAGCCCACAAGTACTGGGCATCAAAAAAGTATTCTTCGAAGGCGCCGAACTTTATCGCGCAGCCTGCAAAGTACCTGAAACCATGGAAAAATATGGCTCCGGTACCCCTGAAGACTGGGTGGAGCATCACGTTTACTCCAAACATAGCGGCAAAGGCATTTACCTGATGATGGCGATTGACCTGGCTCTGTTCGGCCCCATCGGCCTGACCATCTGGGCAGTGCAAATGGCCTGGATACCTATTACCGCAGCCGGCATCGTCAACGGCATCGGCCACTACTGGGGCTACCGCAACTTCACCTGCGAAGATGCCAGCACCAATATCTCGCCATGGGGTATCCTGATCGGCGGCGAAGAACTGCACAATAACCACCATGCTTACGGTAGCTCCGCCAAACTGTCCAACAAATGGTATGAATTCGATATCGGCTGGCTCTATATTCGCAGCATGGAAATCGTCGGTCTGGCCAAAGTCAAAAAAATTGCGCCTACGGCCCAATTCAAAGCTGCCAAGCCGGTATGTGACCTGGATTTGCTGCATGCGGTCATCACCCATCGTTACGACGTACTGACGCGTTACGCCCGTACAGTGAAGGCCACATGCCGCACTGAAATAATCAAATTGCAACACGACCACGGCATGGTCAAGAAATTGAAACACTGGCTGCATCTGGATGCAGCGGATCTTGCCGATGCAGACAAACTGAAACTGGCCGAAGTGCTGCAACAAAGCCAGGAGCTGAATACCATTTACACCATGCGTCAGGATTTATCGGCATTGTGGGCACGCTCCAACGCATCCAAGGAACAACTGCTGAAGCAATTGCAGGACTGGTGCCAACGCGCCGAATCCAGCGGTATCGAATCGCTGCAAGTATTCTCGCGTAAACTGCGTTGCTATGCCTGAGCGATAAAAAACAGCCCAATAAAAAACCCGCGTCACAGCGGGTTTTTTATTGGCTAGCTACAAGCCCCACAATCTGTCGCCCACTTGAGCTTGCGCGTACCAGCGGTTCAGCTCTGCACCTTGCGCAGCATCATCAGCTGCATAACCCGGCGCAAAATCCGCAGCATTAATCGGCATATACGGACCGCGCTTCACTTCAAAAATAACGCCGCCGCTATCCAGCGACAGCACGCCATGCCAGACGCCTGCAGGCGTTTCCTGCACTGAGCAGCCTTCGCCCAGCACCACACGCTCCGTCACTACGCCGTCTTCATTAAACAACAGCACGATAAAACGGCCGCGCAATGCCGTCAGCAATTCCCATGTTTGCGCATGACGATGCGGACGTATAACAGTATCCGGCTCCATCGCGATGGCCAAACGTTGAATAGGGTCGGACAGCTCATCGTGTAAATTCGCATTCGCGCGCAAACGCGGCGATGCCTTTGCTTGTGTGCTCAAGGTATCGAGCATAGCCAAATCCAGTTGCTTCAAATTCTACTCCTCAGTTACATAAACTCTGGTTAACAGCGGCAATTCATGACGCCGCGCATTTGCCGCCAGAAAATCACCGCGTAACGTATAATCGCCGCGCGCCAACGATTCTGCATTCAATTCGGCAATACATTCCGAAGGCTCTTCCATCAGCGCAGCAAAAAACACCTCCAGTTCGCGCGGCTCGATTTTGAGCCTGCCGAATGGATGGCGATAGTCGATAGCCTGCCAGAACAGCCCTACATCCCAATTGTGAGCCTGTATGGCTGGATGCTGGAACCATGTAACCAATTTTTGTTCGAGCGCAGACATAATGTTTTCCAGTAAAATAAGCGGATTCCTATTATACGACGAGAACACCATGCGTTATTGGTTAATGAAATCCGAACCTTCGGACGTAAGCATAGACGACTTGTCCGGCTTTCCGGATCAGACCGTTGCCTGGTACGGTATCCGCAATTACCAGGCACGCAATTTCATGCGCGACCAGATGCAAGTCGGCGACGCCGTGCTATTTTACCATTCCAGTTGCGACGAGCCGGGCATTGCCGGTCTGGCCCGCGTCAGCCGGCTGGCTTATCCGGACGAAACCCAATTCGACAGCAGCAACAAGTACTTCGACCCCAAAGCCACCCGGGAAACGCCGCGCTGGCTCAACGTCGATGTGCAACTGGTGAGAAAAACCCGGCTGATGCCACTCAAGGAAATCCGCGAATATCCCGAACTGGCGCAGATGCGTATCCTGCAACGCGGCAACCGCCTGTCGATCACGCCAGTCGACCCACGCGAATACGAATTCATCATCGGCAAATTATGATCCGCCTATATCACCGCTGGTCATCCATGGCTGCGCAGCAAGTCCGGCTGGCTTTAAATTACAAGGGTATCGCCCACGACAGCATCGCCTTGCCGCAAAACGACGATGCGATCTGGTTTGAACTCGGTATCGCTCGCGCGGATCTGGCGCTGCAAATTCCCGGCCAGACGATATTGTCCGATGCTGCATATATTTTGCGCAATTTGGATGATCTGGCGGGCGGCACCGCCATATTCAACGGCCTGATCGACGATGCCGCCTGGCAAGCCCTGCTGGCCTGGCATAACCATGCGCAAGCCTTGTGCGAACGCCTGTATGCTCCCGTACTGCCTGCATTCAGCGACATCGGTGCAGACGAACGCGATATGGCCGCATATAAAAATGGCGTATTGCACCATTTCGGCATGAGCGTAGAAGCGCTGTCCAACGATCGCTATGACGGATTCGCTCAGCTGGCTGCGCAATCGCATTTAAACCCGCTCGCCCAACATCTTGCCAAACACCGTTACTACCTGAACGGCACCCTCAGCGCTTGCGATATCGTCATCGCCTGCGACCTATTTCCGTTACAATTACTGGATGGCGTTACCATGCCGCTGGATTTGATGTATTACATCCAGCGGGTGGAAAGCGCATGCAACAGCAGCTTGCGCGCAGGCCTCATCAGTCAGCATTAAACACTTATACAGGAAATCAACATGACATTTATCGAACTGCTCGGCTACATCGGCTCACATTGCAAATACGACGTCATGGACGGCGACATCGACACCACGCTGGCCCTTGCGCTGGATGGCAAACACAAAAACCCGGTGGTCGGCAATATCATTGCCCAGATGTATAAAAATAGCGGTATCGCCAACGCCGCCGTCGAGATCGATCGCGCTCAGGCGATCAACACGCTCGGCCCGATACGCCTGTTTTACATGAAGGACGATGCACCGGTGGAAGGTTTTCGGCTGGTGGAAGACATCGTACACAAAATCGACGGCGCATTTAACGACGAAGCTATGCGGTTAAAGGACTGATGACGTATCTGCCCTGGTATCTCGCGCTGGGACTGGTCTCCGGTTTCATTGCCGGCCTGCTGGGCGTAGGCGGCGGCCTGATTCTGGTACCCATACTGGTCTGGTTATTTGCGCTACAGGGTTTCGATCACGCACAAATCATGCTGATCGCGCTCGCCACCTCGCTTGCGGTCATCAGCTTCACCTCCATTTCCAGCGTACGCGCGCACCATGCCCACGGCGTCGTCAACTGGGAGGCAGTTCGCCGGATCACGCCCGGCATTCTTGGCGGCACGTTTCTCGGTGCATGGCTGGCAAACCGCCTGCCGGGTCAGTTTCTGCATTACTTTTTCGTTGCTTTCCTGTTTTATGCGGCGACGCAGATGCTGCTCAATTTCAAACCGGCCCCGCAGCGCGAACTGCCGGGGATTGCAGGATTAAGTGTAGCGGGCGGCGTCATCGGCGTCGTTTCCAGCTGGGTAGGGATAGGCGGAGGCTCGCTTTCGGTGCCCTTCATGATATGGTGCAACAGCAAACTGCATCAGGCAATTGCAACGTCGGCCGCAATCGGTTTCCCCATCGCCATAGCCGGGACGCTGGGTTATGTCAGCGCAGGCTGGCACAATGCGGCACTACCGGACTACAGCGCGGGATACGTCTATTTGCCGGCATTTGCCACTATCGCCAGCACCAGCATACTGACGGCGCCATTGGGCGCGCGCGTAGCGCACCGCCTGCCGGTCGCCGTACTCAAACGCATATTTGCAATTCTGCTCTATGCGCTGGGCATCAAAATGGCAATAGGATTAATGTAGCAAACCGCCGCGCGAACTGATTGCAGTGATGTCGACATAGCTGGAAACCCGATGATCAGGGCCTGAACTCAAGTAAAAACCGCCCAAATCGAGATTATGCAGATTATCCAGTACCTGACTGATCTGCTTCGGCGTGTCGGCGCGTTCCAGCGTCCTCACCAGCAGCTTGGCAGCCAGATAACCTTCCATAGTCAAATGCGACGGCGCCTCGTCGCGGTATTTTTTCATCAGCTTATCCAGTTCGCGCACAGCCGGCAGAGAAAAATTGCCAGGATGCGGTACGACCTGGGTAATGACCACACCGGCCGCTGCCGTTTTCCCAGCCAGCTCCATCAGCGTTTCATGGTTGATTTGCGATAAACCCAGCAGCAAGGCGCCGGGCGACAGCGGATGATAGATTTTCACAAAGTCTGCGGCCGGCAAGGTTTCCATGATCATCAATGTCGCCTGGGCGCCGCTACTTTTGAGCTTCTGTATCGCAGCCGTCATGTCTGCGTCGTTATTTTCCCGTATGGCCTGCTCGGCAACCAGCTGTAGCGGCTGATGCTGCAATTCGACTTTGACCGCCTGCAACGCGGCATGCCCATAGGCATTTGGGTTATACACTACAGCCAGCTTCCGCAACCCCAAACCCTGCACATATCTCAGCGCCTCTTGCACCTCCTCAATGTAACTGGGTCGCAAGAAATAAATATTGCCGGTACGCGCCAAAGTTGCCCCGGAAAAAGGCGCTACCAGCGGTATGCCGGACTGGATAAACAACTTGTCGTCAGCGGTGGCTTCAGTCACGCCTTCGCCATAATAGCCGAACAGTACATCGACCTTGTCTTTGGTCAGAAAATCCTGCGTTATCTGCTTGGACTGAGCTATCGAACCGTGATTGTCACGCACATCCAGCGCAATTTTTTTGCCATGTATACCGCCGCTACTGTTGATATAGTCGAAATATACGCGAGCCCCCGCCAGAAAATCCTTGCCCAGATCGCCATTTATGCCAGTCATATCGATGGATTCCCCAACCCGGATCTCCGATGCCGCCTGCGCATGCGCACAAACCAGCGACATACCGAACAAACACGACACACCTATTTTTTGCAACAAACGCCCGAACATCCGCATAACAGCCATTTCCTGAATCCAAAGAATAAGCAGTTTATTGCAGTCATGTTGCATTTACGTGAACAAGCCATCTGAACGACTTACAGCAATATTGCCGGAAACAAAGCTGAACGCATACGTAGTCATTGAAGATTCGCGATTTCAGGTTAAAATCGCGTTTTGTACTTCACTGAGTGCGCATCATGCCTGTAAATTTGGCTCCACCCCTTGCTGAAAAACTGTTACCGATTGCCGGCGTCACTATCGGCATAGCCTCTGCCGGCATCAAAAAAATCGGTCGACAGGATGTCACCCTCATGTTGCTCACAGCAGGCACCCGCGTAGCCGGTGTGTTCACCCAGAATCGCTTTTGCGCTGCACCTGTCATCGTCGCCAAAAGACATTTAGGCAAGACTGCACCGCGTGCGCTGATCATCAATACCGGTAACGCCAATGCCGGTACCGGCGAGGACGGTCTCGCCCGCGCCCGTCAGGTATGCGATGCCGTTGCCGCATTGCTGCCGTGCCGCGAACCCGAAGTACTGCCGTTCTCCACTGGCGTCATCATGGAACCGCTGCCGGCCGACAAGATCATTGCCGCCATTCCCGCCGCCATTGCCGATTGCCGGGCCGATAACTGGTTCGCGGCAGCCCAGGCGATCATGACCACGGACATTGTCGCCAAAGCCACGTCGCGTCAAGTTGTCATCGGCGGTAAAACCGTCAGCATCACCGGCATTGCCAAAGGCTCAGGCATGATTCACCCCAACATGGCTACTATGCTCGGTTACGTTGCAACGGATGCGGCGATCAGCCAGGATGTACTGCAACAACTGGTGAAACACGCTGCCGACCTCAGCTTCAACTGTATCACCGTCGATGGCGACACCTCGACCAACGATTCCTTCATGCTTATTGCCACCGGACAGGCCGGCAATGCCGAAATCGCAGATGCTGCAAATGCGGATTATGCAGCGCTCGCAGCAGCCGTTACCGATGTCTCCAGAGAATTGGCGCAAGCCATCGTGCGCGACGGCGAAGGCGCTACCAAATTCATGCAAATCGAGGTGGAAGGCGGCACCAACCGCGATGAATGCCGCAAGATCGGTTACGCCATCGCGCACTCGCCATTGGTGAAAACCGCATTTTTCGCCTCCGACCCCAATCTCGGACGCATTCTGGCTGCAATAGGTTACGCCGGAGTGGACGATCTGGATGTCGCCACCCTGCAGCTTTATCTGGGTGACGTACTGGTCGCAGAAAATGGCGGACGCGCCGCCAGCTATGAGGAAGCTGACGGCCAGCGCATCATGCAGCAAGCCGAAATTACCGTACGCGTCGTGCTTAACCGCGGTAGCGCCAGCACGACCTTGTGGACTTGCGATTTCTCTTACGATTACGTGAAAATCAATGCCGAATACCGCAGCTGACCTCACCCCTCTACTCATACGTGCCGAAGCGGTACTGGCGCGACTGGAAGCCTGGCTGCCGCCGGCGCCGCCCGCACCCAACTGGGAAACCGCCATCGCCTTGCGCTGGCGGCGCCGCGGCGATCAAGGCTGGATAGAAGTCATACCTTCACCGCAGGCAGTGGACTTGAACCGACTTACCGGCATAGACCAGCAAAAGCAGCGCATCATGCAGAACACCGCGCAATTCGTCAGCGGCAAGCCGGCAAATAACGTACTCCTCACCGGCGCCCGCGGCACCGGCAAATCGTCGCTGGTCAAAGCCATGCTGCCGCTCTACGCCGATTGCGGCTTGCGCATACTGGAAGTAGACAAGACGCATCTGGCAGATCTGGCCGACATCACCGTACAATTGGCCGGCCGACCCGAGCGCTTTATCGTATTTTGCGACGATTTGTCATTCGAAGCGGAAGAGGCCGGATACAAAGCGCTCAAAGCCGCACTGGACGGCACGCTCGCAGCCCCGCCGGAAAACGTGCTGATCTATGCCACGTCCAACCGCCGCCATCTCATGCCAGAATACATGAGCGACAACGAAAAGACCCAGCATCACGGCGGGGAAGTACATCCGAACGAAGCTGTGGAAGAAAAAATCTCATTGTCCGAACGATTCGGCTTATGGCTGTCGTTTTATCCGTTCGATCAGGACACCTACCTTGCCGGTGTCGCTCAATGGCTGGATGCGCTCGGCGTCAGCATCGGCGACGCCGAGTTATTGCGCAGAGAAGCTCTGCAGTGGGCGCTGGCGCGCGGGACGCGCTCAGGCCGTACCGCATGGCAATTCGCCCGCGATTACGCCGGGCGCGAAGCCCGGGAGTGACCGGCGTTTACTTGCCCAACGCCACATAATCCGATTGGCTGAACCGGTCTATGCCGCAATCCAGCGTTGCAATCCAGTCGAGGAAGGCGTTAACCGCAACTTTGCCCTTGAACCAGCGTCCGTGTTGCGGCACGATCGCGAGCACATCCATATCCCGCACCATATTCACCCAATAACGGCAAATCTTGCTCGACACCATGTAACGCTGATGAAAAGCCTGCATATGCTGGATATGCGCCTTGAACTCGGACAAGGTGGTAATCGGCTCAGGTACCGCATCGTGATGCACCATCGACGCGCCCATGTCGCCGCTGAACAGCATACGCGCCCGCGGATCGTAAAATTGAAAATTGCCTTCTGCATGCAGAAAGTGCGCGGGTACCGCAATAATCTGGTCCTTGCCCAAAGGGATGCTCATGCCCTTATCAGGGATACCGACGATACGGCCATCGGTTTTATCGCCGGTACAGAAATGCGGCACAAACCGCGACCACAGACTCGATACGTACAAATCCGCATCGGTGGACATCATCCACTTATTAAGCGAGCCAACGATATCCGGATCGGCGTGCGATGCCAATAAATATTTAAGCCGTTTGTACGGAAAATATTGCCCCATGCCGACAATCAGACCGTTATAAGTCATATTGCCGGACGGATCGATCAACGCACCTTCACCATTGGATACAATTAGGAATTGATTTGCTTGTACGGCTGCGGCATTATCATCAACCAGATCGCTAAACATGGTACAAACATGTTCGCCATCGTTATAAAGCTCTATGGACATTCACCACCTCATTTTCACTATAAATAGATATTCATGTCTGCATTATGCGTCATTCCAGTATAACTAGGAAACCCTTATGAGTATCCCCGTCATTCGCGTCGCGGCCGCGGTCATCACTCGCCCCGACGGATACTTCCTGCTGGCCAGCCGTCCTACCGACAAATCCTACCCAGGATACTGGGAATTTCCCGGCGGCAAGATCGAACCCGGCGAAACAGCCCATCAGGCGCTGGTACGCGAACTCGATGAAGAACTCGGCATCCACGTCACGCATGCTACACCGTGGATCACACGTCGACACAACTACAGTACGGCACAAGTTGTACTGTCGTTTTTTCGCGTCAGCAGCTGGGAAGGCGACCCCCAGCCACGCGAAGGACAAACCTTTAGCTGGCAACAGGCGGAAAACATTAACGTAACGCCGCTGCTACCGGCCAATGCACCTATTATCAACGCACTGCGATTACCGGCGCTGATGGGTATTACCCAAGCCGGCGACGATATCGACGCCTTCCTGCCGAAACTGGACCGTGCACTGGCTCAGGGTTTGAAATTGATACAAGTCCGGGAAAAACAACTGCCAGCTTCCATCTTAGTCGATTTTACCAAAACCGTAATCAATCGTGCTCACGCAGTCGGCGCGCGCGTTATCGTCAATGCCGATGCGGCACTCGCACTTCATACAGGCGCCGATGGCGTGCAACTTACCTCGGAGCAATTAAACAGCCTGCATGTCCGACCCGATCTGCCGCTGGTTGGTGCGTCGTGCCATAACGCAGACGAACTCGATCGCGCCGAACGGCTCGATTGCAACTACGCACTGCTTTCGCCAGTGCTGCCCACGGCAAGCCATCCCGGAGCAGCCAGCCTGGGCTGGACGCAATTTTCCGAACTTACCGCCGACCGCACCATGCCGGTTTATGCACTAGGCGGACTGACCGCAGAAAACCTCGATCTGGCAAGGGAATACGGCTCGCACGGTATCGCTCTTTTGCGCGGAGCCTGGCAATGAACCGCAAATGGCTATTGAAATATGCCTTGCCGGCTATACTGATCAGCATACTGTTCGGCGGCGGTGCATATCAAATCTGGCAACGTTCGCAAACGCAAACCGTCGCCGTTAACTGCGCCAACCCCATACAAGGATGTCAATTCCAGCTGGAGCAGCAACAGGTACATGTCAATTTCGTCGGTACGCCGTCGGGTTTGCATCCATTCACCGTGAGCGTTAACGTCGCGGATGCAAAAATCGTCTATGCTTATTTCACCATGCCGGATATGGAAATGGGATACAACCGTTATCGGCTGACGCCATCCGCGCCGCAACTGTGGCAAGCCAGGGTTGTCTTACCGATTTGCGTCACCGGCCGGCGCGACTGGATACTGACGCTTGATATTGATGGAAAAATGTTTGCCATCCCCTTTTCCGGATAACGAAAATGTCACAAAACTGTCACCTTACCCGGTACTTCTAACGCTATAATCACTAGCAAACAGGAGAGCAACAATGCCACAAGAACACACTTACAAACAATTTGATACTGATCTGGAAAACATGCGCGCACGCGTGTTACAAATGGGCGGTCTGGTCGAACAGCAAATCAGTCAAGCTATTGATGCATTGATTAATGCCGATTTCGTACTCGCAGAGCAAGTCGTCGGCAACGACCATCTGGTCAATGCACTGGAAGTCGGCATCGACGAGGATTGCGCGCAAATTATTGCCCGCCGCCAGCCTACTGCATCCGATCTGCGCATGGTCATGACGGTAATCAAAACCATTACCGATCTGGAACGTATCGGCGACGAAGCGGCCAAAGTCGCGCGCATGGTCAAGGAAATTCACCAGACCGGGCGCATCACCCAACCCAAATTCAATCAAATCCAGTTCATGAGCGAAATCGTGCTCGACATGCTGCATCGTGCGCTGGACGGCTTTGCCCGTCTGGATGTCAGCAACGCGGCCCATATTGCCCGTCAGGATATCGAAGTGGATGAGGAGTACCACCTCGTGCTACGTAACCTCATCACTTACATGATGGAAGATCCGCGCACCATTTCCACCTTCATCGACATCATGTTCATCGCCAAAGCCATAGAGCGCATGGGTGATCACGCCAAAAACATGTCCGAGTATGTCGTATACATGGTCAAAGGCAAAGACGTGCGCCACACCACGGTAGAAGAAATCGAACGCGAAGCCATGCGTTAAATTGCAGCAAGCGCTGTGTCGACCCAGAAATCGCGTCGACACAGCCCGCGCATATCGCAATACTGACACACATTATCGATCCCGTTCGCCGGCAGCGGCGCTTGCCGATATAGCTGCGTAAACAACATCGTCAACCGCGCCGCGCTATCTTCCGCAGCCGCTTGCGGTTCCGTATTCAACGGGATGGTAGTCACCTTTCCGCCATCCAAACTGACAAAAGCGGCCTGCCCCACTTCCGACTGCATCAGCAATGCATACGCCGCCAGTTGCACATCCTCATCGAAATGCTCAGCCTTGTCTTTCAGCCCCTTGCTGCTGCCGGTCTTGTAATCCAGTACTGCATGGCTATCGGCGATACGATCCACTCTGTCCAGACGGCCATACAATTGTATCGAGCGTCCGTCGTCAAGCAACAGCTCAAGCTGTTTCGTCACTTCGCCCTCATGCCATAGCCAGCCTTCCTGCTCGCGTTGCAACTGCCAATCCAGATAGGCCGGTATTTTCTCCAGCCATTGCTGCTGCCATGCCCGCGCATAATAATCGTCGTGCAGCATGGGAGCAAAAGCCTGCTCACTGATTTCCTGCAATGCCTGCACTGCCATATCGTACGACACAGCGGCAACAGCGGGATAACGTTCATGGAAAGTTTTCAAAATAGCGTGCACTGCCTGACCGTAGTCGGATTTTTCGATCTCGGCACTGATTTCATCCAGCTCATTCAGGCCTAATACATGGCGCGAAAAATACTGATAAGGACATGCCAGCAAAGTATTGTAAGCGCTCACACTGATTCTTTTCGGCACCAGATCCGGCATCAGTGCTGGCTGCGGCATATCGCTAGGGGTCGGCGACACTGCACGATCCGGCGTCGCAATTTGCGCAGCTCCGCATATCTCGCGCAGGCCATTATCCAGCAGACCCGTACCCCAGGCCAGGCTATGCAGACTGTCCAGCCGTTCCAGCCACGGACTGATCGCATTGATTTCACCCTCGCTACGCGCTTGCCAGAGCACGCATACCGCTGGCACAGCAATCAGCAATTGCATCAGATCGGCCTGAATCTGTGCCATTTCCAGTGCAGGCGTAGACAACCCCAGCGCTGCGCGCACTTGCTGATTGAAAAACACGGCATGACTGCTCAGCGACGGCAGATGACTGGCATCCGCACCTAAAATCAGCGCCGCATCGAACATGCGCAAACGCGTCGCGGCAAGGTGGGTAAACACAACAGGGCTGTTGACGCGCTGATCTATGAACGCGCCCTGTTCCAGTTCGCGGCCCAGCCAGCGATGAAATTCAGCCAGCGTAAAGCTGCCGCGATCGTCAGCCAGTTCGTGCCGCCGTCGCGCCAGCAGCCCCAATAACTGCTGACCGGCCGCATCATCGGCCAATCTAGTCCGCGCCCCTAATGCTATCAAACTGTGATCAAGCCGATCCAGCCAGTCGGACAATGATGCTATCTGCACGATACCGAGGGCCGCCTGCAAACGCGACACTGCCGCCAGTGCGTCCGCGTTGTCGCTCTGGCGTTGCAGCACGGCAATCAAACCGGCACAACCGTCCACGGGACCGTGGCTGCGCAAGGCATGTTCGATTTGCCAGGCGGCCTGCTTGCGTTGCAAAGCATCCCAGTCCGGGAACAAATAGGGTGATTTGATCAGGTCGAGCACATCCCGATAGGGAAAATCAGCCAGCAGCGCCTCTACCCAGCGCATCACGACAGTGCTGGCGGCAGTCGTATCCAGCGTCCAGCCGGTTTCGTCGCTGACGAGAATTTGCGCGCGTTCCAGCAAGGCGCGCAAGCGACGCGCACTGATACGATCCTGCACTACGACCGCAATGCGCTGTCTGCCTTCGTGCAACCACAGCCGCACCTGCGTATCGGCGGCGACAGCTTCTTCTTCCAGGCTGTACGCTGCACAATAATGCAACCGTCCCGATAACGGACTGTCGACGATATTGGCAGCCAAATCCTGCGCGCGTTGCAGCAGCGGCGTCTCCAGATTCTGCGGCCATGCCGCAGCCAGCGTTTGTGCCACGACATCAACACTGTCGATATCAATATGGGTAACCCGCTGCCGCAACGCATAACGCTGCAGGCAATGCTGCTCCAGACGCGTCAGCTGCGGCAAACCGACCACAAACAGCGGCACAGCCGCTGCTTCGGCAAGCTGCGCCAGTTGCAGCGCATATTGTGCAGCCGGGCTTTGCCCGTCCTGACTCAACGCGAACCACAGCTCGTGCACCAGCTGCGCCTCGAACTCGATCGCGCGATGCCGATGCGAACGGTAATAAGCCTGCAGTTGCGCAGTAAACTGGCCGACATCCACAGGCAAATCGACTGCCTGGTAAGTCAACTCGTCGAACAGACGCGCGATCTCGTCGCACATCCCCCACAACAGCGCCTGATCGAACCAGTTGCGTTCCTTGAGAATATGATAAAGCTGGGTGAGTCTGCGGCTATTGGGCAATACCGCAACGGCTGGCGACAAAGTTTGCGCCCATGCCGGAAAAGTCAGAATTTGCGGGGACACCAGTACAGCCAACCCGCTCGCCTCCACCAGCGCTCGGGCTAATGCAGCCCCTGCCTGGAAATTGGGCACCAGGATGACGGCATCGGCCAATTCAGTCTGCTGAACGGCACATTCGCGCAATATACGCTGTGCCGCACGCTGAAAGAATGCCGCCAGCACGGTGTTAACGTTTCAATAACGGCAGCTTGTCGGTTTTACCATTCCAGTCGTCCGCGTCGGGCAGCGGGTCCTTACGCTCGATAATGGGTTTCCATTTCAGCGCCAGCTCGGCATTCAACGCGGTACAATGCTGCTGATCGGCAGGCACATCGTCCTCGGCGAAGATCGCTTCCGCCGGACACTCCGCCACGCACAAAGTACAATCGATACATTCTTCCGGGTCGATCACCAGAAAGTTTTCGCCCTCGCGGAAACAATCGACCGGGCACACATCCACGCAATCGGTATATTTGCACTGAATACAATTTTCGGTTACAACGTAGGTCATGGATTTTCTTTCATATCTAGCAACATGGGTACATTTTACCCCGATTTTACGTTAGGCTGTGGACATCTGAATGCGGATAAACCCGACTATCGCGCAGCTTGCGCTGACTGGCTGGCTATTGCTTATCCTCGGTTTCGGGGCTGCGCCTGCTGCAGCGCTAGACTATAGTATCGAGCTGGACGCACCCAATGCCATCCGTCCGCTACTGACTCAAAATCTCGACATTTACCGTTGGCGCGACAAACCTGCGCTGGACGATGCCCAATTGCGCCGGCTTTACCGGCTGACGCCGGACAGCATCGCCGCCCTACTGGAGACGGAAGGTTATTACTCCCCCTCCATCGTTCCGTCCATCGAGCAGCAAAACGGCATCTGGCACCTGCATTTCAAGGTCGATCCGGGCGAGCCGGTCCATGTCGCCAACATCACGCTGAGTGCACAAGGCGCGCTGGCAACCGATCCGGCACAATACCGGGCATGGCTGAATGAACAATACCAGCTGTGGCCGCTAAAGAACGGCACCGTATTCCGCCAAGCCGCCTGGGAGACGGCAAAACGCGATTTACTTACCAGCCTGATCATTGCCAAATATCCCAAAGCGCGTTTGCTCGACAGCACGGCCGTCGTCAATCCCGCTTCCCACAGCGTCGTCATCAATATCGTCATCGATAGCGGCGCAGTTTATCACTTCAGCACGACCACGATTACCGGCTTGCACCGCTATCCTGCCAGTATCGTCGAACGCCTGAATCCGATTATCCCTGGCGAACCCTACTCGCAGGCCAAACTGCTGGCATTCCAATCGCAACTGCAGGGCAGCACCTACTTCAAAACCGTCAATATCACCACCGAAGCAGATGATGTCGACCCCACCGCGCTTCGCGTCAAGGTCAATTTAGTGGAAATGCAGCGCCAGAAACTGGGATTCGGTCTGGGCATCAGCACCGACAGCGGGCCGCGCGGACAGATCGAATATCAGAACCTGAACAGCCTGGACAGCAATCTGCGCTTTACCGGCACACTCAAGCTCGATGCCCAATCCAGCGCACTCAGCGGCCAAATCGCCCGCCCTCGCGACGAGCAGGGTTACGTGGACAGCATCAGCGCAACCACCAATCGCACCGACATCGAAGGCCAGATCACCAGCCAAAGCGCGACTGCTATCAAACGCACGCGCACCAGGGATCGCATCGAGACCAGCCTGATTGCGCAATATCAGGTTGAGCATCAGACTGTTGCCGGTTCAACCGGCGACAATCTGCAAGCGCTGACCCTCAATTACATCTGGACCTATCGCAATGTCGACAATCTGATTGCTCCCACCAGAGGTTATTTGTTTAGCACCGAAATTGGCGGCGCAGCGAAATCCCTGCTATCCGATCAAAGCTTTGTCCGCAGCCGCAGCCGGGCAATCTATTTTTATCCCGTCACCGAACGAGACAGCCTGACCTTACGCGGCGAACTGGGCATCGTGTTTGCCCCCAGCACCAGCGGCATTCCTACCGACATGCTGTTCCGTACCGGCGGCGATACGACGATACGCGGTTATGCCTACCAAAGCCTGGGGGTGCAGCAAGGCGATGCTATCGTCGGCGGACGCTATCTGATTAACGGCAGCGTGGAGTACACCCGCTGGCTGACCCCGAAATGGGGGGCAGCACTATTTTACGACCGCGGCAACGCCGTCGATACGCTACAAAATTTCCACACCGTTGCCGGATACGGCGCAGGTGTGCGCTGGCGCAGCCCGATAGGTCCGCTGAATCTGGATATTGCCTACGGCGAAGCGGTATCCGCCTTCCGCATCCACTTCAGTCTGGGGAGCGCGTTTTGAAACCGATACGTCCGGCAAGCGGCTACCGTACCGCGTTGCTGCGCGCGTTAGCTGCAGCCACATTGCTGGCTGCATTCGTTTTGCTGTCAGGCAGCGAACCGGCCGCACGGGCGCTGGCATACGCCGTCACACAGATCAGCGGCGGGCAGATCGTTATCAAAGGCGTCAGCGGCTCACTATATAGCCGTATCGATATTCAGCGTCTGGACTGGATCACACCCAATAAAACCGTCACCCTGCAGCAATTCGAACTGGACTGGTCACCGGCTCAACTGTGGCGCAAACATCAGCTACAAATCAATCGGCTACATCTGCACACGCTGGATATCACCTTCAAGCAGCCGGATAACACCCCGCTGCAATTGCCGTCCGGGCTGGCTCTGCCGTTCGATCTGACATTGCCAGATGCCCGCATCGACACCGTGCAATTAGACCGCGGCGATCTGCATGTGCTGCTGCAGCCGGTCGCATTCGCACTCGATTACGCCCGGCAGCATTATCAATTGCACGGCACCGTCCAGTCGGCGTGGGGTAACGCGCAACTCCAGGCGCAGCTGGCCGATAGCAAACCCTACGCACTGACTGGTCGAATCGGCTTGTCGCTGCACGACGGCATCCACAATTACGACGCAGATACCCGGCTGAGCGGCACACTCGCCGGCATTCGGCTTGACAGCAACGGTACGAGCGGTGCTGCCGCCGCGCACATACAAGCGCAATTGACGCCATTTGACGCAAATCCGCTTACCCAGGCCGGCATGACGCTCAGCAATCTCAATCCGGCCGCCTTGGCCGATACCCTGCCGCAGGCGCTGGTAAACGCCAACGTCAGTATCGTTGCCAACAATGCCGGCAACTATACCGGCACACTGCATGCCGTTAACCGCGTACCCGGCAGCCTCGACCGGCACATGCTCCCCGTCATCCAGGCCGATGCGAATATCGACGGCACCGCTGCCAACCTCGCGCTATCCAACCTCATGCTCGCATTCGGCAGCAATGCCCGTCTGCTCGGTACCGGCAAATGGCATGACGGCGGACTGCAACTGCATTTCGACGCCCGGCAAATCGATGCCCATGCCTTTTATCAGCCGCTGCGTACAACCCGGCTCAACGGCAAGCTCGATCTGGACATGAATGCGCAACGGCAAGCAATCAGTGCCGCGCTCGAGCAGGCCGGCTACCGCCTCAATCTGGCTGCAGCCTACCGGCAGCAACGGCTGACCGTCACGACCGCCAGTTTGCAAGCAGGTAGCGGCACGCTGGCCTTCAACGGCGAACTGGCGCTAACCGGATCGCGCCAATTTTCAGCGCAGGGCAAACTGACCCGCTTCAACCCGGCCCAGTTCGGACGCTATCCTGTCGCCAGCATCAATGCCGATTTCGATACCCGCGGTCAAATCCAGCCGCAACTGCAAACCCGCCTGCAGTTGCATATCGCCGACAGCCGCTATAACAACGCTGCACTCAGCGGTCATGCCGCCTTGCTGATCGCCGGGCAACGGCTGCAGAGCAGTAACGCCCAATTGCAGCTGGGCAACAACACCCTGAACCTGCAAGGCAGCTTCGGCACACCGCGCGACCGCATGGCATGGCAACTCAAGGCACCCGACATCGCCGTGATCGGCTCAGGATTTGGCGGCAAACTTACCGCCAGCGGCACCTTGTACGGCAGCTTCGACCAGCCTGCCGGCGAGTTCTCCGCACAGGGCGAACATATCGCCTTGCAATCGAGTGTGCATATCGGCCAGATTGATACCCACATTAAAATCGGTCAGGGCAGCAACGCCAGCATCGATGCCAACGGCAAGCTGCGCGACTTTCAGGTAGGCAATGTCCGCATCGACAACGCCTATCTTTACGCCAGCGGCACCCTGCAAAACCATACGCTGACGCTGGTCGCGAAAAACAACATGATCGACCTCAATACCACGCTCATCGGCGGCTGGCGCAATCAAGCCTGGAGCGGCCAAATCAGCCGCCTCAGCAATGGCGAACCATACCCAGTCGTCCTGCATGCACCGGCGCAGCTTGTTATCGGACGCGGCCATGTATCGCTTAACCATGCCGAATTCGGCGTCGCCAACGGCACGCTCAAACTCGACCGGTTTGCATACGGCCCATCCGGAATCAGTAGCCAGGGCAGCGTCAGCGGCATCGACCTGGGTTATATCCAGCAACGCCTCCATCCCGGCACACAGATCACCAACACCTTGTCGGTCGGCGGCAAATGGCAATTTACCCTGAATCACGAACTCAACGGCGATATCCGCCTCTGGCGCGAACGCGGCGACATCAGCATTTCCGGTATCCAGACCGTACATCTGGGCATCAATCGCGCCCAGCTGTCGGTGCAGGCCGAGCATAACCGGATCGCAGCCAAGCTCGATACCAGCGGTACCACGCTGGGCAATTTGAGCGCGCAAGCCGATACCACGCTGACGCATCACAACAGTAAACTGGTGTTTTCCCTGCTGGCCCCGTTGCAAGCCCATGCGCAGCTGCAGATCCCGTCGCTGGCATGGACGACGGCCACATTCGACGACACCTTCAACCTCGACGGTGCGTTACAGGTCCGGTTCGACCTGCAAGGCAGTTTGCATGCGCCGGAATTCAGCGGCACGATTAACGGCTCGCAACTCGTGCTGGGCTATCCGGAACAGGGTATACGCTTGCAAAACGGCACCTTGCACGCGCAATTCGACCATGACAGTCTGAATATTGCCCAGCTCGATTTCCACGCCGGCGGCGACCTCAACGCACATGGCATCGTCAAATTCATGGACGGCAAACCGGATATACAACTGAACGCGACAGCCCGGCAATTAAATCTCGTCAATCGCCCCGACCGACAGATCACCCTCAGTGGTCAGGCCGCTATCACGGCCCATGACCGTCAGCTCACTACGCAGGCCGATGTCGCTATCGACAGCGCCATGCTCAATCTTGACGACGACGGCACGCCGCATTTGAGCAGCGATGTCATCGTCATCGGACGCAACGTCAATCGTAGCAAAACCGGTAACGGCAGCAACAATACCCCGGCTTGGCTGATCGATTCGCAAATAAAAATCGCGTTGGGCAAACACACCCGCGTCAAAGGTCAGGGACTGGATGCCCATCTGGAAGGCAATCTCAAACTGAATCAGCACGGTACCAGCCTGCCCATGGCTTACGGCACTGTGACGGTAGCCGAAGGCACTTACAACGCATTCGGGCAGCGCCTGGACATTACCCGCGGCATCCTCAATTTTGCCGGCATCGTCAACAACCCCAGTCTGGACATCCTCGCCACGCGCGCCAACACCACCGTCACTGCCGGAGTGCAAGTCAGCGGCACGGCACTCGCTCCCAGCGTCAAACTGGTATCGACGCCCGAACTCAACGACAGCGAAAAACTGTCCTGGCTGGTATTGGGCCACGGCACCACCTCTACTGGCAGCAGCGCCGATACCCAGGCATTGCAGGCAGCCGCCAGTTATTTGCTGGGTAAAAGCAACGCCATGCCGTTGCAATCGAAAATCACGGAACTGACCGGGCTCAACGAGATCAGCGTCAAAGGCGCAGGCACACTGGATAGCAGCGTACTCAGCCTGGGCAAACGGCTGTCCGACCAGCTTTATCTCAACTACGAACAAGGGCTGACCGGGGCAACGCAACTGGTCAAAATCACTTACAACTTGTCTCGCCGCTTTTCCATACGCGCACAAGGCGGCAACGCATCGGCTCTGGACCTGTTTTACACCTTCCAATTCGACTGATGCCGGCCATGCCTTAAAAGATTCACAATTCCGCAGTAAATAATTTAAGCACTTAAAATCAAAATATTACGCAAAAAAATTGGCTTCAATAGCGGATTTTCAACCACACCATTCTGTTTATTTTTTACCCGACTGACATTTTCCCCTTGAAAATCGACCTGACCGCCCCTATTATTAGCACTCCTCGGGTGAGAGTGCTAAAACCAAACAACCCGAGCTCTCTTTCAGGCAGTGCACTATTAGCGCATTGCGTTTTAATTGTTTAATTTCCAGGAGAAACAGTAATGAAAATTCGTCCTCTGCACGACCGTATCATCGTTAAACGCATGGAAGAAGAGCGTAAAACCGCTTCCGGTATCGTGATTCCCGATAGCGCCACTGAAAAACCGGACCAAGGCGAAGTATTGGCCGTCGGTAACGGCAAAATCGGTGATGATGGTAAAGCCCGTCCACTGGATGTGAAGGTTGGTGACCGCGTACTGTTCGGCAAATATGCCGGCCAAACCGTTAAAGTCGACGGCGAAGACGTATTGGTCATGCGCGAAGAAGACATCATGGGCGTGCTGGAATAATCCGCCCCCTTGCTTCAATAAATTACATTATTAATCACTATTCCAGGAGTTAGTTATGCCAGCAAAAGACGTAAAATTCGGTGATGTAGCCCGTCAAAAAATGATGATCGGTGTCAACATTCTGGCCGATGCAGTTAAAGTCACTCTGGGTCCTAAGGGCCGTAATGTCGTGTTGGATCGTGCTTTCGGCGCGCCTACCATCACCAAGGACGGCGTATCGGTTGCCAAGGAAATCGAACTGAAAGACAAATTCGAGAACATGGGCGCACAAATGGTCAAGGAAGTTTCTTCCAAGACTTCCGACGTAGCCGGCGACGGTACCACGACCGCTACCGTATTGGCCCAGGCCATGCTGAAAGAAGGCATGAAGTTCGTTGCCGCCGGCATGAACCCTATGGATCTGAAACGCGGCATGGATAAGGCCGTTACCGCCATCATCGGCGAACTGCAAAAAATCTCCAAGCCTTGCACCACCACCAAGGAAATCGCTCAAGTCGGTTCCATCTCTGCCAACTCCGAAAGCACCATCGGCGACATCATTGCCGAAGCCATGGGCAAAGTCGGCAAGGAAGGCGTGATCACCGTTGAAGACGGCACCAGCCTGCAAAGCGAACTGGACGTAGTCGAAGGCATGCAATTCGACCGCGGCTACCTGTCACCTTACTTCATCAACAACAACGACAAGCAAATCGCCGGTCTGGACAATCCTTTTGTGCTGTTGCACGACAAGAAAGTTTCCAACATCCGCGACTTGCTGCCAGCGCTGGAACAAGTAGCCAAAGCCGGTCGTCCGCTGCTGATCATCGCTGAAGATATCGATGGCGAAGCACTGGCAACGCTGGTTGTGAACAACATCCGCGGCATCCTCAAAACCTGTGCTGTTAAAGCGCCTGGTTTCGGCGACCGTCGTAAAGCCATGCTGGAAGATATCGCCATTCTGACCGGCGGTACCGTGATCGCTGAAGAAGTCGGCCTGACTCTGGATAAAGTGACTCTGGCTGAATTAGGCCAGGCAAAACGCATCGAAGTCAGCAAAGACAACACCATCATCATCGATGGCGCCGGCAAGGAAGAAAACATCAAGGGCCGTATCGCTCAAATCAACCGTCAGGCTGAAGAAGCCACCAGCGACTACGACAAGGAAAAACTGCAGGAACGCAAAGCCAAACTGGCTGGCGGCGTGGCAGTGATCAAAGTCGGCGCAGCGACCGAAGTTGAAATGAAAGAGAAAAAAGCCCGCGTGGAAGATGCATTGCACGCTACCCGCGCTGCAGTTGAAGAAGGTATCGTTCCCGGCGGCGGCGTAGCACTGCTGCGTGCCAAGGCTGGTGTAGGCGAACTGACCGGCGACAACCACGATCAGGATGCCGGTATCAAGATCATCCTGCGTGCGATCGAAGAGCCATTGCGCCAGATCGTTATCAACTGCGGCGACGAAGCTTCTGTCGTGGTTAATAAAGTGCTGGAAGGCAAAGGCAACTACGGTTACAACGCTGCAACCAGCGTCTACGGCGACATGGTGGAAATGGGCGTGCTGGATCCAACCAAGGTAACCCGCACCGCATTGCAAAACGCCGCTTCCGTAGCCAGCCTGATGCTGACTACCGATGCAATGGTTGCCGAACTGCCAGAAGACAAGGCAGCCGGCGGCGGTGCAGGTATGGGCGACATGGGTGGTATGGGTGGCATGGGCGGCATGATGTAATTCGCATCATGTAACTCGTCACACCGGCAACAACAAAACCCCGTCCATGTGGCGGGGTTTTTTATCGTCCGTCTTCGGCGATACTGCCGAAGATATTAAAATGCTGGCTAATCAATGATTAAATATCGGAAAGTTGAAGCGCTACCGGGCACGCTACTGCCGTTTCCGAACTAAATCCCGTACAATCACGTTTTCGCGTATTTTCCCTCCACCTGATCATGGCTGACAACTTCGACACGGGCAAGGCCCACGACAGCACTGAAGACAACCTGAACCGGGTGGTGGCATTGTTGCGCAAGCACGATCTGGTTACCGGGCTGGTGCACAAGCAGGATATGCCGCGCCGGGATCTGGTTGAGGGACTGGTACACAAACAGCATCTCACCGAGCTGCATGCCTTGCTCGACGACATGCACTCCGCCGACGTGGCGCTGGTGCTGGAAGCGCTGCCGCTAAACGACCGTTTACTGGTGTGGGATCTGGTCAAGGCCGAGCGCGACGGCGAAATTCTGCTCGAAGTCTCCGATGCGGTACGCGAATCGCTGATCAAGGCGATGGACAGCGACGAACTGCTGGCTGCTGCAGAAACGCTGGATACCGACGAAATCGCCGATCTGGCACCCGACCTGCCCAAGGACGTGATACAGGATCTGCTGGAATCGCTTGATGCACAAAAGCGCTCGCGTCTACAATCTGCACTGTCATACCCGGAGGACACTGTCGGCGCGCTGATGGATTACGACATGGTCACCATCCGCGCCGACGTTACGCTGGAGGTCGCGCTGCGCTATTTGCGCCGCCTCGGCGAATTGCCGGACCAGACCGACAAGCTGTTTGTCGTCGATCGCGACGGCGCCCTGCGCGGCGTAATGCCGCTGCAACGTCTGCTGCTGAAAGACCCCGACGCCAAAGTAGCCGACATCATGGCCGAAGAAGTCGTCACTTTTCACGCCGAGGATGACGCGACCGATGCGGCCAATGCATTCGAGCGCTATGATCTGGTTTCCGCTCCGGTGATCGACGGCAGAAACCGGCTGATGGGCCGACTCACGGTGAATGCCGTGGTCGACCACATCCGTCAGGAATCGGATAACGACCTGCTCTCCATCGCCGGTTTGCGCGAAGAGGAAGACATTTTCGCCAGCGTGTGGAAATCCGTGCAGAACCGCTGGGCCTGGCTGGCCATCAATCTGGTGACGGCATTTATTGCGTCGCGGGTGATCGGCGAATTCGAAGGCACGATAGAAAAACTGGTCGCGCTTGCCGCGCTCATGCCCATTATTGCCGGTATAGGCGGCAATTCCGGCAATCAGACGCTGACCATGATCGTACGCGCTCTGGCGCTGGGACAAATCCATCCCGACAATGCGAAAAAACTGTTCAGCAAGGAAATCGGCGTCGCTGCCATCAACGGCGTGCTTTGGGGCAGCGTGGTCGGCATTTTCGCTTACCTGCTCTATGGCAAACCGGCATTGGGCGTCGTCATGATGGGCGCAATGACGCTCAACCTGCTGCTGGCCGCCGTGATGGGAGTTGCCATCCCCACGCTGATGCACAAATTCGGCCGCGACCCGGCTGTCGGTTCCAGCGTCATGATTACCGCCGTAACCGATAGCGGCGGATTTTTTATTTTTCTCGGATTGGCAACCCTGTTCATGCGTTATCTGGCGTAGAACATGCTGTACCTGCCACTATCCTGCTTTAGCATCAGACTCGGTTTTATAGGAATTGAACATGCAGCAATTTGATTTGATCGTAATCGGTTCAGGTCCCGGCGGTTATCGTGCAGCCGTACTGGCAACTTTACGCGGCCTTACCGTCGCCATCGTCGAAAAGGCTACCTGGGGCGGATGTTGCCTGAATCGCGGTTGCGTTCCCAAAAAGGACTGGCATCATACCGCCCATCTGGTTGCCAGCAGCAAGGCATTCGCCAAACGCGGCATCAACGGAACATTAAGCGCAGATATTCAGGGCGCCTGGGATCACCAGCACAAAGTCGTGGAAACCGTGCGCGACAGCTATACCGATTACATGAAGCGTCTGGGCATCGCCGCCTTTCACGGTACCGGCCAATTTGTCGATGCCCATATCGTGGCTATCGACAACGAGCAGATATGCGGTGAGCACATCGTCATCGCTACCGGCTCCAGCCCCTTCGTGCCTGAGAACTACACGCTTGCCGCAGGGCGAGTACTCACTACCGACGATCTGTTCGACTATCCTCCGCCTGCCGGAAAACGCGTGGCCGTCGTCGGCAGCGGCGTGATCGGCACCGAATTCGCATTTATTTTGAGCCAGCTGGGTTGCGAAGTAGTCTGGATCGCCAACCGCAAACCGCTGGCGCACAGCCAGTTCTCCCAGCCTGCGCTCAAGATTCTGTACGACGAACTGCACAAGCTCGGCATCGACCCGCGTACGCATAGCCGCGCGCAGCAAGTCGAAGTACTTGCCGATGCCGTCAAACTGACTTTTGCCGACGGCCAAAGCGAGACGGTAGACTGGGTATTGCTGGGCTCCGGCCGCCGCCCGCATACCGACAAACTCAGCGTCGAAGCTGCCAGTGTGGCGCTGGATGACAACGGCTTCGTCAAAGTGAATACTTACCTGCAAACCAGCGTGCCGCATATTTACGCTATCGGCGACGTCGCCAATCCATGCATGACCGCCAATCAGGCGCTGGCCGACGCTTCGGTTGCCATTGCCAATATACTGGACCCGCAATCGCACAAACAGAATATCGCCGCTGTTCCTGAGCTGGTCTATTCGGCAGTAGAGTTGGGCCGCATCGGCATGAACGAGGACGATGCTGAGGATGCCGAACTGGAACCGGCAGTCGGTTTTGCCGCGTTTGAAAGCAATCCGCGTGCGCTGGGTCAGGACGATACCAACGGCTTCGTACGTCTGATCGCAGACATGGACAGCGGCGCCCTGCTGGGTGCCGAAGTCGTCGGCAGCGAAGCGGGCGAGATCATCCACAACATCGCCCAGCAGTTCGGGCGCGACGATGCACTGGCGCGTTTTGCCGGCATGTTCTACAACCATCCTGCGCGCACTGAGGAAATACAGAACGCCACCGAAACCCTGGCCAACAAATGGGG
Organism: Sulfuriferula sp.; assembly: GCA_031291235.1. GTDB lineage: Bacteria > Pseudomonadota > Gammaproteobacteria > Burkholderiales > Sulfuriferulaceae > Sulfuriferula. The sequence continues at coordinate 126,364 of JARLJL010000002.1, read as the reverse complement.
CCTGGCTGAACAGGTATTCGGCGCGTGAAAAACAAAAAGCACGAAGGGCTGGCGCTGTACTTTCGCCTGTTACGTCATGTGCGCCCATACTGGCGCATGTTCGCAGGCGCCTTGCTGGCCATGGCAGTTATGGCGGCTGCCGAACCGGCTGTACCCGCCCTGTTCAAACCATTGCTTGACGGCAGCTTTGTGCGCAAGGACCCCGATTTCATCCGCATTATACCGCTGATGATGATAGGCCTGTTCTTCGTCCGCGGCCTGGCCGATTTTGCCAGCACTTACGGCATGAACTGGGTGGGCAGCCGGCTGGTGATGGATCTGCGCACCGCCATGTTCAACAAGCTGATCGCCATGCCGACGCGTTTCTACGACAACAGCTCGACCGGCACCCTGATCGCCCATGTGGTTTTTAACGTCACTCAGGTCACGCAATCGGCCACCAGCGCTGTCACGCTGCTGGTACGCGATACGCTGACCATCGTCGGCTTGCTGGGCTGGCTGCTGTGGCTGAACTGGAAGCTGACGCTGATTATCGTGGCGATTGCACCGCTCGCGGTATTGGTCATCCGCGGCGTCAGCAAGCGCTTGCGCCACATCAATCGTCAGGCGCAGCAGAATCTGGGAGAGATCACCCATGTCGTCGAAGAATCGGTAGGTGCGCACAAAGTGGTCAAAATCTTCGGCGGTCAGGCCTACGAATTGCGGCGCTTCAACACGGCCGTCAACGATGCCCGCCGCTACTACATGAAGGGCGTTACCGCAGCGGCAGCCAACGGCCCGGTTGTCCAGCTGGTCGCCGCATTCGGCGTCGCGCTCATCGTCTATATTGCCACGCAGGAGGCCCTGAACGGCGAGCTTACCGTCGGCGGCTTCGTATCCTACATGATCGCCATGCTGATGATATTCGGCCCGGTCAAGCGCCTCACCGGCGTCAACGAACAGTTACAGCGCGGGCTGGCTGCCGCCGAGGTGGTCTTCGAGCTGATCGACAGTGAACCGGAAATCGATCACGGCACCTTAACCCTGCCGCGCGCACACGGGGCGCTAAAATTTAGCAATGTAACTTTGCATTACCCGGACAAATCCATACCGGCACTGGATGATATCGATCTCGCCATACAACCCGGAGAAACGATAGCACTGGTGGGCGCCTCCGGCAGCGGCAAAACCAGCCTGGTCAATCTGATTCCGCGTTTCTATACGCCGACCTCCGGGAAAATCCTGCTTGATGAACAGGATATTACAACGATCACGCTAAACTCGCTGCGCAACAATATCGCACTGGTATCGCAGGACGTTGTGTTATTTAACGATACCATTGCCGCCAATATCGCATACGGCGCCCAAGCGAATATCAGCGAGGCCGAGATTATCCGCGCAGCCGAGGCCGCCCATGCGATGGAATTCATCCGCGAACAACCGTTGGGTCTGCAAACCATGGTGGGCGAAAACGGCGTCAAGCTCTCCGGCGGTCAACGCCAGCGCATCGCGATTGCCCGTGCATTGCTGAAAAATGCGCCAGTGCTGATCCTGGATGAAGCTACTTCTGCACTCGATACGGAATCCGAGCGCCATGTCCAGGCTGCACTGGAAACCCTGATGCAGGGCCGCACCACGCTGGTCATCGCTCACCGCCTTTCCACCATAGAAAACGCCGACCGTATTGCAGTGATGCAACAGGGCCGCATAGTCGAGATCGGCAAACACGCCGATCTCATCGCGCAGAATGGCGTTTACGCTCACTTGCACCGTTTGCAATTCCATGAATCAAAGTAGCGAATTTGCGGCTGTCAAACCGCCGCGATCACTGTTATCTGCTGCCGGGCGCGCTATCGGCGATTTTGACATGATACGGAACGGCGACCGGATACTATTAGGCATCTCCGGCGGCAAAGACTCGCTGTCGCTATTGCATATATTGCTAGACTTGCAAAAACGCGCACCGGTCAAATTCGAACTGGCTGCCTGTACGGTTGACCCGCAATCGCCGGATTACGATCCCAGCGTATTGAAACCCTATCTGGCAGCATTAGGCGTACCTTATTTCTACGAAAGCCAGCCGGTACTCGAATCCGCCAAGCAAAACATGACCGGCGACTCGTTCTGCGCCTACTGTTCGCGCATGCGCCGCGGCATCCTTTACCGTATCGCCCGCGAACAGCATTACAACGTACTGGCACTGGCGCAGCATCTGGACGACCTTGCCGAAACATTCATGATGTCGGCATTCTTTGGCGGCAAGCTGCGTACCATGCAGGCGCATTACACCAACGATGCCGGCGATGTGCGCATCATTCGTCCGCTGGTTTATGCTCGTGAGCGACAAACTGCCGATTTTGCGCGCAGTGCCCAGCTCCCTGTGGTACAGGAGAATTGCCCGGCCTGCTTCAGCATGCCCATGCAACGACAAAGCATGAAGCTCATGCTCGCAGAGCAGGAAAAAGCACACCCTAAATTATTTGCCAGCCTGTTAACTGCCATGCGCCCGCTCATGGGCAGTCAGTAAATTCAACAATTTCGTTGAAAAATCAACATAAAATATTACAAAAATAAAACGGCGGGATAAAATCCCGCCGCTTCTGTTACGCTTACTGTTACTTAATTACTTAACAGCGTCTTGCGATTTTTTGCTTTTGCGGCGCAAACGCAGACCAACCAGACCCAGACCAACAGCCATCATTGCCCAGGTATCAGCCTCAGGAACTGCTGGTACATGATGGTGAAAGCCCAGAGGGCCGTTACCGATAGACACAGGAACTGCATTTGCATTTGCAGCAAAACCCAGCGTGGTTACTGCAGCCAGAACCAGCATTTTCAAAGCATGACGAACGTTCATACAACTACCCCTTATCAAATTTACTAAAAATACTCGAATTTCGAAAATACAGGCATCTTGCGTTAATCCGGCAAAATCGTTTCTACATCCTGCAGCGTAATCTTAAGCACGAAACATACCAAAAATTAAAATATCTTTATAAGCGCATAAAATTCATTAATTCAAGCATCAACCTATCATCACAACAAGTATCAAAGAAAAAAGCGACAGGGGATGTCCCGTCGCTTTTATTTAACACAATCGCAAAGACTTAATTAATGGCTTCTTGCGATTTTTTACCCTTGCGACGCAAACGCAAGCCAACCAGCCCGAGGCCGACCGCCATCATGGCCCAGGTATCCGCCTCAGGAACCGACGGCGTATTTAAAATATGATGGATAACCGGATGGAAATCGTCCACATCCACCGCATATGCATTTCCGACAAAACCCAATACTGCAACAGCCATAACGCCTAACAACCGGGCAGACTTGTTCACTTTCATTTTGATACTCCTTATCAAAAATTCACTTCACTAATCATTTCAACTGAAAAAACGAATTTACATGGCAGCAATATTTGCCATAACTTATATCAAGCATAAAATATACCCAATAAGTTTACAGTGCGTTTGATACAAGAAATGTACTGAATCAAGGTAAAACAGCGAGACAAGTCCCGCTGTTTTATTCACAAATCGTTGCTAATTAATTAGCAGCAACGTTTTGCGATTTCTTGCCTTTACGACGTAAACGCAGACCAACCAGACCCAGACCGACAGCCATCATTGCCCAGGTATCGGCTTCAGGCACAGCTGGCACTTTGTACCAGGTGCCATTACCGCTACCGATACCGGTAACAACAATAGTGCTGCCGCCAGGACCGGTTACTGTAACAGCGCCGGCATCACCGGCAAAACTCATGGCTGCAACTGCAGCCACACTCAACAGCTTGATCGATTTAATCACTTGCATGTGAACATCCTCATAGAAAGTAAAACATCTAAAACAATCCGGGAATAAAGTTAATAAGGCATAACCTGCGCAAATCACCTTACCCTTTCTTCCCACTACACTAAACATGCCAATAGCATCAACCACACCCTAAAACACACGGAACGGCGACCCATGGCACCTCGAATACGGCTCTCAATCCAGATACAACAACACACCCTCATTAAGAACCGCTCCATTGCTTACCGCACCCCCACTCTGGATTATCCAGGACAGGAATACGCTATCGCGCATAGCTCCAACACTTCCGGATTGACCACATTGCGACTTGGCAAAAATGCGGCCTGTATAAAAACACGCAAAATTGTCGAGAAAACGACAATCACAGCGCTACATGAACACACCGGATACAAGCAGGATGATGAAATCCTGGATAGTCGGTGAAACTATATCAGCAAAATATATACAGATCAAACCCTACAATCATAGCGGACAAAATACACCAATTATTAATGCACGTATATAGATTTCGCAAACCAAAAAATAGGGGCGACGCAATAAACGCCGCCCCAACGATCATTGCAAATCCAGACTACGATAATTATGCAACCGTCGTCTTGCCACCCTTTTTACTACGCAAGCGCAGACCAACCAGGCCCAGGCCCAATGCCATCATGGCCCAGGTATCAGCTTCAGGCACAGCAGGAACTTTGTACCAAGTGCCAGAACCATCACCAACACCCGTCACAACAATAGTTGTGCCGCCAGGCCCCGTCGCACTCACCGTTACAGCACCGGCATCACCGGCAAAACTTAATGCAGCCACAGCAGCCACACCCAACACCTTGACAGATTTCAATATCTTCATTTTGTCACTCCTTCAGAATTTGTTCATGAACAAACAGAAAAATGGAGCAAGTAAGACAAAAACCAATACGCCCCACAGAAATTATAAGCACGTTATATGCCAATAATGTAACAAGTTCGTGAAACTTAAATTAATACGCCTGACTATCCTTGAATACCAGCTTCACAGTCTTCAGCATAATGGTGATATCCAGCCAGATCGACCAGTGCTTCAAATAGGTAATGTCATGCAATACGCGGCCCTCCATCTTGTCTATCGTATCCGTTTCACCCCGATAGCCGTTGACTTGCGCCCAACCTGTAATACCGGGCTTCACCTTGTGCCGCCACATATAACCGCGTATCAATTTACGATAATGTTCGTTATGAGCCACAGCATGCGGACGAGGCCCGACAATACTCATGGATCCCTGCAATACATTAATCAACTGAGGCAATTCATCCAGCGATGATTTACGCAAAAATGCACCAAGCCGAGTCACGCGCGCATCATTTTTGGTCGCTTGTGCAATACTCGCCCCGTCTTCACACACCGTCATGGACCGAAATTTATAGACCCAGATTTCATCTCCATCCATGCCGTACCGACGCTGTTTGAAGAACACCGGACCTTTGGATGTCAGTTTTACTAACGCAGCAATGACCAGCATAATGGGGGAAATCATCAGCAAAACGATACCCGACACAACAACGTCAAAGGCACGTTTATGCACGGCATTAATCCCCACCAGCGGGGATTCAAATACGGCAATCACCGGTATACCGTTAATACTGTCGAGCCGCGCCTGCACCAGATCGAAAATAAACACATCCGGCACAAAATAAATCGAGGCTGTCGTGTCCCGCAAAGAATTCACCAGATTGATAACGCGCGGCTGATCCAGAATAGGCAATGAGATGTACACCAGATCGATATCGAATTTGGTAACGTAATCTGCCACATCCTGCAATCCACCGGCGACGATGGGCAGCAGCTTGGGATCGCATCGATCGTCCAGCCTGTCGTCGAAAAACGCATCCACGCGCACCATCATGCTACGCTGGCGATGAATTCTGTCACCCAGCTTGCAGCCAAGCTCATTCGCCCCCACAATCACTGCCCGCCTGATCTGCCCATGCCTACGCAAGGACTCCAGATAGGCACGTACCGCAGACTGGCTGATATAGAGCAAAACCGGCGTTAAAAATGTCCATATTTCCAGCACATGCTGGTCATACGCCCCCCGTAACCCTGTAGCCATGTCCAGCAAGGCGAGTATCGCAATTACTACAAACCAGGCAATCAGCAGATTGATCCCATGCTTGCTGACTCCCGCCTGATTGGCATCCCGGATCTCAAAAAAATCGAACCCATCGAACACTTGCGAACCGATCAGAAAAGCCAATACCCCCAGCAATAAATGCATGCCGTTAAACGGAGGCGACGCTATCTCCACCGCGATAATCAGCGAAATGAAAATCACCAGAGGATTAACCAGACGCTTTGCCAGACTGAGCGCAGGATGTTCGTAACCACCAACCATGAGTAACCCTTTTCGGCACTACTTGAGCACCAATGTTAATTTGCAACAATTATTTGTTAAAACCTCGTTTACAATTCATTGTAAGCAAGATTCATGACAAACAAACTAAGTCATAAAAACGGTATCAACCCATATACAATTACGCAACCAGAAAATTTTGAGTATCGAAAATCCCGAATTTCACAAAAAATTCAAAATGTAAGTCACATAAAGACTGTACTGCTGTAAGAACAACACGGTAATATTAATACAGAACTAATGTTACACGCTATATAATACGACATAACCGGATATTTCATACTTATTGGCATGATATTAGCTTGATAAATAATGAATCCGGACCGTCACTTGCTGCGGCACATAGTAACGAATGAGGAAAAACATGCATCAAACGCTCTACCCGGTAATATTGTCTGGAGGATCCGGTACTCGGCTATGGCCGTTATCGCGCACAGCGCTACCCAAGCAACTCCTGCCTTTGCTATCAGAACAAACACTGTTTCAGGAAACCGTAAAACGCATTTCCGATTTACCCAATATTGCTCCGCCGCTGATTATTTGCAATCAGGAGCACCGCTTCATGATTGCTGAACAATTAAGAACGATAAATGTGCAGCCGCACGCCATTCTATTGGAACCGGTTGGCCGCAACACTGCACCCGCAATAGCAACGGCAGCCTTGTTCCTGCAGCGCCAGGACCCAAACGCCTTAATGCTTGCATTGCCCGCAGATCATCTCATACGCAACACACCGGCCTTTCATCTGGCTGTCGCGCATGCCGCGCAAATCGCCGCGGAAGGCTATCTCGCTACATTCGGCATCGTGGCGAACTCTCCTGAAACAGGGTTCGGATATATACGTCAAGGCGTGGCGATCGCCGACCATCCGCACAGTTTTCATGTGGGTGAATTCGTAGAAAAACCAGACCTGGCAACTGCAGAACAATATGTCGCCAGCGGCGAATACTATTGGAACAGCGGCATGTTCCTGTTCCGCGCCAAGGATTTTCTCGACGAACTGCAGCGACTGCGCCCGGACATTCTAAGCGCATGCGAAGCCGCATTGGATCAAGCCAAAAACGACCTGAATTTCGTCCGGCTCGACCCGGCCGCATTTACAGCCTGCCCATCCGAATCCATTGATTACGCCGTCATGGAACGCACGCAAAAAGCGGTTGTCGTGCCTGCGGACATAGACTGGAGCGACATTGGCGCATGGAGCGCCATCTGGGAAGTCAGCGCAAAAGATGCCGACAATAACGTAGTCCGCGGCGACGTCATGATAGAAGATGCCAGCAACAACCTCATTCGGGCCGAATCCCGCCTAGTGGTCGCGCTAGGGGTAGAAAACCTGATGATTATAGAAACCGCCGATGCCGTATTGATCGCACCAAAAGACCGTGCTCAGGATGTCAAACTCATCGTAGACAAACTCAAGGCTCAAGCCCGGAGCGAACACCTGTACCACGACCGGGTCTACCGTCCGTGGGGCTGGTATGAAGGAATCGATAGCGGAGATCGCTTTCAGGTCAAGCGCATCATGGTCAATCCTGGTGCAAAACTGTCGCTACAAATGCACCATCATCGTGCAGAACACTGGGTGGTTGTCTCAGGTACTGCAATGGTAGTGCGTGGTGAAGAAGAAGTCATGCTGTGCGAAAACCAGTCAACCTACATTCCGCTCGGCAGCAAGCATCGGCTGGAAAATCCAGGCAAGGTACCCCTGCATCTGATAGAAGTCCAGTCCGGCACCTATCTCGGTGAAGATGACATAGTTCGTTATGAAGACATATATAAACGTAATGCGTAAACCACTGAAACCCAACAATATGAGCCAATGGATGCCGCCATTCAAACTGATATTCGTGCCTTGCCTGATCTGCGTGAATTCGCTTGCCTACGCGAACACGAACACAAGTGACGATACATACACAAATATGGACAAAACATTTTCACCCTACCTGTCAGCTGCATACGGCTACAACAGCAACCTGTTTCTATTGCAGAACGATCAGGCCGCTCTCGCCACTTTAGGCACAACCGACATGGCCGAATCATTTCGCGTTTATGCAGCAGGCATCAACATGAACTGGAAAACCGGCCGTCAGATCATCACCGGCCATGCAGAAGCAAACCGGGTCGACTTTGACACATACACCACGCTCAATTATAACGGTCACGATCTTGCACTAAAATGGGACTGGCTGGCAGGCGACACTTTACAAGGCAATGTCGGCGCATCCGACAACCGCACACTTGCACCGTTCCTCTACACCAAACGACCGTTAGCCAACCTGCTTACCACCCGCAAGGCGTTTTTTAACGGCAATATAAAACTCGACAATCGCTGGCAACTCAAACTGGGCGCCGAAAAGGCCCAATACAACAATAGTGATGCCTCCCAGCAAAACAACAATCTTAATCTTGACACCTATAAAACCGGTTTTCGTTATCTGACGCCAAGAGGCACCAAAATCGATTTTAATAGTTCGGTAAGCAACGGCAATTATCCGAATCAGCCAACCTCCGTCGACACCTATACTCAATACGATAACGGTGTCAGTTTCGACTGGAGTGCGACAGGTAAAACCGAAGTTCACGGCAAAGTAAACTATACCAAACGCAATTACCCCAACGCTCAGCAGCAAAATTATTCCGGGGTAACAGGTCGAATCAGCGCAGACTGGCTTATCACTGGTAAAACCACGCTCAACTTTGCCGTTTATCGCGAAATCAACAGCTACATCACAACCACTTCCAGTTATGACCTGACTCAGGGCGTATCGGCCAAAGCCACCTGGCTAGCCAGTGCAACAACTGCAGTCAGCATCAATGCCAAACACGACAGCATAGATTACCTGAACACGCCGCACCGAATGGATGAGTTATCAACTGTCAATCTGGATGTAGCCTACACAATATTGCGCAACACCAAGCTTGACATTGTGGCAGAACGAGGCGTGCGCAATTCCAACATCGATGGCAATAGCTATCGATATAACAGCCTGATGCTGGGACTCAGCCATGCATTCTAAAACGACAACTTTTCGAAAGACGGATACCATCATGCGCAAAATACTTTATCTCCTGATAATAATGTTGGCCGCGTTCACCTTGCCCGCGCATGCGGGTAGCTACTTGCTGGGTACTGGCGATGTGGTCCGCATCAGCGTTTACGACCACCCCGATCTGCAAGTTGATGCCGTACAGGTTGACGAAGACGGCAAAATTGCCGTCCCGCTGATCGGCGCGATACCAGTTGCAGGCCTCACTGCCAGCGCAGCGCAAAAACGCATCGCACAGGCACTGGAATCAGGCGGCTTCATTATCAAACCCAACGTCAACCTGATCGTTCAGCAATATCGCAGCAAGCAAATCTCGGTATTGGGTCAGGTCAACAAACCCGGAAAATACGCGCTTGAATCCACCAGCACGCTGACCGATCTGCTTGCACTGGCCGGCGGAATAGGATCACTGGGATCAGATACGGTTATCCTCATCCACAAGCAGAACAATCAGCTCAAGGAAACCAAGATCGACACCCTTGCCTTGTTCAAGGGCGGGCAACTTAATCTGGATTACACCATCAACGAAGGCGATATCATTTATGTACCCCGCGCCGAAGTATTTTATATCTATGGCGAAGTACAGCATCCCGGCGCATATCGTCTGGAGAAAAACATGAATGTCATGCAGGCCATTGCACTGGGAGGTGGCATTACGCTACGCGGTACGGAACGTGGCGCACAAATTCGCCGCCAGGACAAGGATGACAAAACCGTCACCCTGCCTGCAAGCCCAACAGATCCAATACACCCTGACGACGTAATTTACATTAAGGAAAGTCTGTTCTAACCCATCAGACATAGAGGCGACACCATGAATATGATCAGTTTTTTTCGCGTAATATGGGCACGCAAGAACCTGTTGCTGATTACAATTACAATCACCGTGCTTGCAGCAGTTGCCGCCAGACTGGTATTGCCACCACAATACCAAGCGACAGCAAGCATCATCGTTGATTTCAATCAATCTGATACGGTCACCGGCACCACGCTCTCCCCCCAACTTATGCCCGGTTTCGTCGCAACCCAGGTTGACGTACTCGCCAGTCATAATGTCGCGCTTAAAGTGGTGGACGACCTTAAACTGACACAGGACCCATTAATCCGTCGGCAATTTACTGATGAAACCCAAGGTCAAGGCAATATTCGCGACTGGCTGGCAGAGTTGTTACTCAAGGATTTAACCATCACGCCATCGCGAGAAAGCAATTTGATCGACGTGTCATACAAATCGACCGACCCAGAGTCTTCCATGCTCATTACCAACGCGTTCGTCAAAGCCTATATACAGACCAATCTGGATCTACAGACAAGGCCGGCAATGCAAGCCAATAAATGGTATGAAACCCAATTAAACGAATTAAGAAATAATCTGATCGCCTCACAGAAAAAACTATCTGATTACCAACAAAGCAAAGGCATCGTCGCCGTCGATGAAAAGCTCGACGTGGAAAGCGCCCGTCTGGCCAATACTGCCAACCAGTTAACCACGGCACAGGATCAAACCTTCGACAGCGCATCGCGTAATCGCCGCTCTGCCGACCAGTTATCCGATGTCATCAACAATCCGGTTATTCAGTCACTCAAAACCGAACTGGCAAAAAGCGAAGCCAAGCTGGATCAATTATCCAGAAGCGTCGGCAAAAACCATCCCGACTACCTGCGCGCACATGCCGATGTAGAAACATTACGCAGCCAGCTTGAGCAGGAAACCCGTAATGCACAGCAAAGCGTTAACACCACGCTACGCGTAGATCAGCAACGCGAAGCTGAATTACGCAATGCACTGGCCGCGCAAAAGGAAAAACTGCTGGCACTCAAGCAAAATCGCGATGCAGGCGCAATTCTGGTGCAAGACGTCGACAATGCGCAAAAAGCCTACGACATGGCATTACAACGCTCAACGGAAACCCGCATGGCCAGCCAAACTAATCAAACCAATATATCTCTGCTTAACCCCGCAACAATCCCAACCAAACCCGCCAGCAAGAGCATGATAGTCATCATCATCCTTGCTCTATTCATGGGCACCTTCCTCGGTATGATGTTTACATTACTAGCCGAAATGAAAGATCGCCGAGTACGCACAGAGAACGATCTAACCGACATCCTCGGGCTGCCAGTATTAGTCACACTGGATGCCATTCAACCTCAAAAGTCGAAATGGTTACCGGGCTTACCCAATCGCCAGAAACCGCTACTAAATTAAGACTGGAGAACAAACATGAACACACCCCAAGTATATATCCAGCCACGCATTAGCGCAGATGACTCAATTGGCAACCTGCTATTGCAAGCAGGGAAAATCCGCATCACCGATGTACAAAACATATTGAGCTTACAGAATAATGAATCACTGAGATTTGGCGAAGCCGCAGTCAAACTGGGACTGGTCTCCGAGGAAGATATCAGCCGTATGCTGGCCGATCAATTCGATTACACCTATCTGGTACCGGGCGAAGGTGGATTCAGCCCGGAATTGGTTTGTGCATATCGGCCATTTACGCAGCCAGCTGAAAAAATACGCATATTGCGTAATCAATTAATCTCGCGCTGGTTTGGCAACGGCAAAAAAACACTCTCCATCCTCGGCGCCGGCAGCGGAGTTGGTACCAGTTACATCACAGCAAATCTGGCAGTCGCTTTCGCTCAGCTTGGCCAACGCACTTTACTGATAGACGCTAATCTACATTCCCCACGCCAACACCAGATATTCAATCTGGACAACCGCGCCGGGTTAGCCAGCATGCTGGCTGGGCGTGCCGACATGTCGAGTATTGTAAAAATACAAAGCTTATCAGAATTATCAGTTCTCCCCGCAGGTGCCATGCCACCCAACCCAGCAGAACTCATTTCACGCGGCATGCGATCGAAACTAATGTCCGAACTAGGCCAGCATTACGATGTTATTTTGATCGACACTCCGGCCTTCGCTGAACACGCCGAAAGCGCCAGCCTCGCTATCATCAGCGAAGGTAGCATATTAGTTGCAGGTCAGGATCGTACCAAATACCACGACCTGGAACAGATACGCGACACATTAAATGGCACCAACGCGCAGTTAATCGGTACTGTATTCAATCAGGCGTAAATCATGACATTGAATGCTGCCAACCTTAAATCGCAGCCGTCGACTAACGGCCTGTCAGTATTACTGACATGGATGCCCATTATTATCGGGTTGGCGGCATTGTTGTTACCGACTTTTTATGAACTTGCCCGCAACTTATGGGATACCGAAGAGCAAGGCCATGGCCCGCTCATACTGGCAGTATCACTGTATTACTTCTGGCAAAAACGCGAAGTATTCATCCAGCCAGCCAAATCAACTTCCCCGATCCTGGGTAGCCTGATCTTGGGTACAGGTTTATTGCTCTATGCGGTTGGTCGCTCTCAAAGCATATATATATTCGAGGTCGGTTCATTAATACCCATACTGGCCGGCATGCTGCTCATCATGCGCGGCATGCCGGGATTACGCAGTTTCTGGTTTCCCATCCTGTTTCTGGTATTCATGATTCCACTGCCCGGCTCGGTCATCGACGCACTGACTGGCCCATTGAAACAATACGTTTCCATCGTAGTTGAAAACCTGCTTTACCACCTTGGCTATCCAATCGCCCGCAACGGCGTCGTACTTTCCATTGGCTATTACCAACTTTTAGTCGCCGATGCTTGTTCTGGATTGAATTCAATGTTTTCACTCAGTGCGCTCGGATTCCTGTATTTATACATAATGCAATACCGCAACTGGTTCAGAAACAGCTTGATCCTCGCCAGCATACTGCCCATCGCATTTACCGCCAATGTCGTACGCGTCATTATCATTACACTGGTCACCTATTATTGGGGTGATGAAGCTGGGCAAGGCTTTATTCACGGTTTTGCCGGCATTGTCTTATTTATCGTAGCCCTTCTGAGTTTCATGTTATGGGATTGGATACTGGAACTGCTATTCAAACAAAGAAGGCAAACGGCATGAATATGCTTAGTATTAAATCCTCGCTAATCGGGCTGGCCATGATTGCCGCAGCTGCCTTGGCGATGGCATTAACACCGACCAAGCTCACTGCCTCCACAGCCCCCAGAATTGATTTGGAAACCATGATACCCAAACAATTTGGTGATTGGCATCAACTAAAAGAGCTTGACGTAATTTCGGTCAGCCCGGAAGTACAGGCGACTATCAACAAGATCTACCAACAAACACTATCTCGCACTTATATCAATTCAAATGGTCAGCAAATCATGCTGGCGCTTGCCTATGGCGACAACCAGACCGACAGCCTGCAAGTACACAAGCCTGAGCAGTGTTACCCAGCCCAAGGATTTCAAATATTACACTCCGCTATGGGCTCATTGCATCTAGTACGGAATCAAAAGAATATTCCAGTAAAACGCCTTGTCGCACAACAAGGCGCACGGATTGAGCCAATAACTTATTGGATTACAGTTGGCAATCAAGTTGCGGTTAATGGCTGGAAATGGAAATTAGCGCAGTTGACGTATGGTTTAACTGGCAAGGTGCCAGATGGGATGCTTGTACGAGTTTCTTCTATAAGCGCCGATGAAAAATCGAGTTTTTCTATACAACAAGACTTTATCAACGCTATGTTGGACGGTATGCAGCAAACAGATAGAGTGCACCTGGTTGGGGTCTTGGGGTCATGAAACCATTAATGAAATTATCAGAATCTCCCAGAAGCTTAGCACCCGGCATTAGGCGTAATACAGTGCATATGCTCCAAACAGGAGTTTGGGGGTTAACTATCCTTGTGTTTGCCATTATCACAGGAACACTTGTTGCGATAGGTCAGCCTTTGCCATTACTATTACTAATGGGTGTACTCATTGGCATAGGACTCATGGCGCGGCCAGTCACTTTGCTTTGGGTTGTTCTTGTGGGTGCATTAGTGATTTCCGGTCTGATAGGTCTCTATGCACCAAGTTTGGAAAAAGTCCGCTGGGCCGTAGATTTGGCTGCTGCCGGTCTCGGTGCAGTCGCGATTATTTCTAGATTAACTTCATACAAAGCTAAAAATTCAAAGAAGACCATACGTTCCTTTGCCCCCTCCATACTAACCTGGGCGGGTTTGTTTTTTGGCACCTCAATGCTGTCCTCTCTGCTCAATACCGGTTTATCTGCAGATAGCATTATCGGTCTGAAAGGTTACTTTCAGGTATGGGGGATATTACTGGCATTTGCCTGGCTAAAGTTGAGCAAGGATACAGTGGACAATTTCGCCAAAGCCATTGTGCCACTCGCATTGCTACAGATACCCTTTGCCCTGCATCAATTTCTTGTTTTAGTACCCCAGCGCGCGACACTCGCAGCCGCGAGAGAATTGATTGTAGCACCAGATGTAGTAGTTGGCACATTCGTGGGGTCTATGACAGGTGGAGGGGGGAGCGCGATTCTCGCTGCACTGCAAATTGCCACAATCGCCATACTATTAGCTTTCTGGCGGTCCGGATTTATTAGCGGTATGCGCGTAACCGTACTCTCAGCACTATTGATGGTGCCTCTATTATTCAATGAAGCGAAAATTATTGTTGTAATCCTGCCAATCGCACTATTAATCGTATTCCGCGATCAAATGTTACGCAGACCTATATATTTCATATTGGGCGCGAGCATAATAGCTATGTTATTAGCCGCAATCTTCGTGATCTATACAAAACTCCCGGGGGAAGCAACCAATACTACGCTGACGGAACAACTATCACAGACCGCAGCATACAATTTTGGACAAAAAGGATACGGTGCATACGTGCTTAACCGGACTAGCGTGCTGACCTACTGGTGGGAACAGCATAGTATGAACGACATTGTTCAAATACTAATCGGACATGGTCCAGGCATTACTAACGATTCAGGTACAAGTCGTATAAATCTTGCGACTGGCAGATACGCAGGAATGGGCATAGGACTGACTGCCATTTCTGCCTTGCTGTGGGAAGTCGGTGTCGTGGGATTGATTACTATATTAGGTATGTTCTGGAGTGCATTCACGGCAGCAGTGAAACTCTCTCAGGATGCGCGCCTCACACATTGGCATCGCGCTGCATTTCTTGGCCTTCAAGCAGGTATCGCCATTATGGCGATTAGCCTTACCCACAACAATTTTTTTGTGTTCGATATTGGATTTCAAGCGCTGTTAATGCTGATGCTCGGCTATACGGTTTATTGGCAGAAAAATGTTAACTTATTAGGAGATTCCGATGTTAGAGAACCTTAATTTAAATAAACGAATCAATGGAATATCAACGAAAAACTCATTTTATATGGTACTCCTGACTGTATTGATGCTTTACTTGCATCAACCAGCCAATGCCACTCTATTGAATAAAAGCGGCAGTGATTGTCCAGATACAGCTACGGTACACAGCAACTCAGTCGTTATGGTTCAGGTTGCTCCTAATGCGATAGTGCGAGCAAATTTCCAGCCCTCTTTCTTCGGGTTTAATTTAGAGTGGATTGGGTTTCAGCGTGATTACTGGAATGCAACTACTCACACAGCACGCTCACAAGTCGTCGAATTAATGAAACCATTTGCTGGCGCAATATATCGATATCCTGGTGGCACTGTAGCAAATTACATGAATTGGAATTACACCGTAGGACCTCTGAATCAACGTCCACCATGGAAAGTGGTTAATTGGACAGCACCTTTTGTAGCTGATTTTGGTTTTGATGAATACCTTAACTTTATGAAACAAGTTGATGGAGTCCCTTGGAACGTAGCTAATCTATACGGTGCTTACGGACAAGAAAAATCGCCCTATGTGATGGCGAATCAGAATGGCGATTGGGCTGCCTATGCCAAAAACAAAGCCGCAACTAGCGGTGAAGGTATTTATCGGTGGGAGCTTGGTAACGAATTGGATAGAGACATCTATCATTGGTCGCCACAAAAATATGCAAGCACAGCTAACATCAATGCAACGGCTATTCTAACAAATGACACCAGCGCCAAATTTGTCGTATTTCTAGAAGATTTTGATGCCTACCCTGGGATGAGCGCAACCGAATATGATCATGCTGTTGTTCAGGCACTACCTAGCAGCATAAATGAATTCGCATTGCACGATTATTATGATGGACCACCTGGGGGCCCGCCAATACCCAATAGACTTTCACAGATTTGCCTGACATCGAAAGCGATTAATGATATTCGCCCAAATTCAACGCATAAAATCTGGATTACAGAAAATGCTCGATGGCCCAGTGGCAAAAGCACGGACGCCAATTGGAAATCCCATTGGCCAGAAACGACCAATCTAGAAGGTGCGCTGGCTGTAGCTGATTTCGCAATTGGGCTTACGCAATTCCCACAAGTTGCGGGCACCATGTTTCATGCATTAGGCGGCGCAATATCTCCATGGCCATTAATAAAGGAAAATGCCCAAAATGGAACGTTATATCCGAGTGCAGTATATTGGGCTTTACGTACTTTGAGGGAAGGAATGCTGGACATAGTACTGCCAACTACGAATTATTCAAATAATGATAGTGGCTATGCCGGTGGATATGATGTACGCGCCGTAGTAATGACAGACCGTACAAAATCCCACTATTCAATATGGTCAGTAAACCGAGCTGACACTAGTAAAGACGTCAAATTGCTGATCCCCCAACTTGCAAACCGAACCATGAAAATTGAACATACCTATATTGGTGGCATGGCAAAGACCTCAGCAAATACTGACAGCAATATGAATATGATATCGCAGCAGAAAAAATATTATGCACTCACTTTTGACAAGGATGGGAATGCCGTAATTGCGTTACCTGCAAACTCGGTATCATCAATCTCCCTAAGTTCATATTAATATCACTAGCCTAAGTAGGCTGTACAAAACAATGAGAACATTATAAGACAACAAATTACAACTGCGTTACATAGTTAGGGGTCGCAGAATGACTGAGAAAATAGACGTTGCTGCTCTTCTTGCCGCCAACAAGCTATTGTGCGTCCGCCATTACTATTTTCTCTACTGAGTACTAAATGTTTAACTTAATTAAAGAAGATTTACGCATATTTTGGGCCAAGCAACCTGGCGGGATTGCGAAAATGTTTTACTACCCTGACATCAGGGTAGTAGCTCTCTTCCGCCTATCCCAGTGGTTACACAAATACCGTTTAAAACCAATAGCTTATTTTATAACAAACATAAATGATTTACTTCATGGGGTTTGGATCGGTCCTCGTGTTGTTGCGGGTGAAGGATTGTCATTAGGCCATCCAAGAGGTGTTGTAATCAATCCGGGAACGAATATAGGTCGATATGTCACGATTATTAGTCAAGTTACCATAGGCGGACCATCCGTAGTAATTGGCGATTATGTCGAAATTGGTGCTGGCGCAAAAATTATCAGCATGAAGAATCGTCCAGTAGAAATTGGTAAACACTCAATTATTGGTGCTGGTGCTGTCGTCGTTCAATCTATACCGCCTTACTCAGTTGTTGTTGGTGTTCCTGGGAAAGTAGTAAAACAAATTGACTTGAGCTCTTGGTTAGAAGATCGACCTTATTACAAAAAAACCGTCGCTCTGGATTCAACAACCCAACAGAAAAACATGTAAGGGAAATGGAATTAATGCGAATATTTTATTCAACAGTTGAGGTTTATCCACCACGAAGGGTAGATATTGTAGAACTATTTATGAAGCAGTTAGCTAATAGAGGTATTGAAACCACTTGGGTTATGCGTCGCAAGCACCCCGGCCCCTGTAAGAAAGAAAGGTACGAGAACCAATTTATTTCTCTTCCTTTTTATATAAAGGGCGGAAAAATTGCACAAATTTTCAATAAACTCACATATTGGACGTGCGACTTACTAGCTTTGGCAGGATGCGGCCATAGTCGGTTTGATATCATACAAGTTCGGGATAAATATATTGCAGCCATATTTGGTTTAGTTATAGCGCAATTATTTGGTATGCAGTTTGTATTCTGGCTATCTTACCCATTTCCAGAGCATGATAGGGAAGCTGCCAAACTCGAGATATTTCCAAGAAATTTAATTTACCTGGTCAGGAGTGCTTTGGGTTATGTAGTTTTATACCAATTCATTATGCGTTTTAGCGATCATTGCTTTGTCCAGAGTGAACAAATGAAACGAGATATCATGGCCCATGGTATTTCGGCAGAGAAAATGACTGCCGTACCCATGGGTGTGGCCAATGAAATGCTCAACAAATATGATCCTGACGTCACTATAGAACCAGGAACCGTGGTATATCTCGGTACATTAGTACGAGTGCGCCGTCTGGAAACACTGGTACATGCAATGGGACAAGTGATTAAACTGGTACCGAACGCGCGACTGTTATTCGTTGGTGATGGTGATGTACCAGAAGATCGTACCTTCCTCGAGTCCGAAGTAAAACGACTAGGATTAGAAAATGTAGTCGAATTCACTGGTTTCCTGCCTATGCAGGAAGCTTGGAAAATCGTAGAAACCGCCGCAGTCTGCGTCTCCCCCTTTTACCCGACACCGATTCTGCGCTCAACTTCACCAACCAAGATCATAGAATATATGGCATTGGGTAAGCCCGTAGTGGCCAACGACCATCCCGAACAATCCCAGATCATTGCCGAGAGCGGGGCAGGATTATGCGTTGAATGGTCTGAACAAGCCTTCGCCAAGGCGATCATCCAACTGCTCACAAATCCAGAACAAGCTGCTGAAATGGGACAGCGTGGCCCAGAGTGGGTCAGACAGCATCGCACCTACGACCAGATAGCCGATCAGGTGTATGCACGTTACCAGGCAATACTACTAAGGAAGCCAAAGTGACCGTTCCTAACCGATATGGTCGTGAACGCATACGCCGCAGCCTCATCCATTTCCTGCTCGGCAAGGGCATATCGTCAGTTTCGGGCTTGGTCGCTCTCTTGCTGGTTGCACGCAGCTTATCAGTGGCAGAATTTGCCACCTATTCCGTACTAGTGGCCTTTGTTGAGATATTCTCGGCACTGACTGGACTGGGCTTCACCCATATCGTACTGCGATATGTACCAGAACTCTATGCATTACATCTCAACCGCTCATTGACTAAGCTGGTTTTTTGGGCACTGCTCTTGCGCAGTTTAGTAATGCTTGTCGCGATTACCGTAACATACCTCGCAGCTGGCCATATTACAGTATGGTTCGGACTAGTCGGCTGGGATACGGCGTTCAAAGCCTATCTGTTAGTTGCCGGTTTACGAATCACGGCCAATTTTGCGTTCCAGATTCTGGAATCAATGCTGCATCAGGGACTGGCTCAACTGGCCTTCACTCTGACCGCTGTTTCCAAGCTTGTGCTACTGTCATTTACCATCCAGCAAAATAGCTTGAGTTTATTGCAGCTGATTACCATAGAGACCATAGCTGAAGCTGTCGGACTGACGGTACTACTATTCGCATTGGTAAAATCGATTCGACAGTCGATCACAACTACGATAACAATAGAGGATACAGACTGGTTACGAGACAACCTTAATCGCATGACAAAATTCGCAGCGGCAGGTTATGGACAGCATCTTGCTACGATGTTGTATGGAGGATCACCCAACCGTTTGCTAGTAGGCCATCTATTTGATGCGCCCATAGTAGCCGCTTTCGGCTTTGCTCAATCAATTATTGACTTCATCAGGCGTTACCTGCCTGGGCAGCTATTAGCCGGAATGGTGCGACCAGTTCTTCTAGCCCGTTATGCGAGCAACAAGGACTATCAGGATATTTCGAGAACCGTAAATCTAGTATTCAAGACAGATTTTTCTTTAGTCGGCATGGGAATTGTAGTTTTTGGTGTAAGTGGCGAAGCGATCGTGTCATTAATGAGCAAAGGCAAATATGGTGGACTGGCCAGCGAGTTAATCCTGGCAATGCTAATGCTGCTTATTCTTGAAGCCTTAAGACCCCTGGTCGAGCTATCCTTGCAAGCACTGGAACGAAATCGCGTGCTGCTTTTCACTAATGCACTACTTTCAAGTTCCATACTATTGGCTTTCCCTTTATCAGGGATTAGTGGGGCATTCGCTGTGATCTGGGCCAATTTAATAGGGATGAGCATAAATCTTGTGTTGCTGTTGACTTACCTAAAACGCATGGATTGCGAACTCCTGCTGGATTGGCGGGCTTTCGCGAGGCTGGTCGCGGGAATTTTGCTCGGAATAGCAGTAGGAAGGGGCCTACTGTTTGCCGGGTTAAACTGGGGGGTAGCGAGCGGGGCAGCCATCATTGCTTATCTATTTCTACTTTTCATATCGAATATCTTTGCTGCAACCGAGATTCAAGCGCTCCGGAACCTAAAGAAGGGATAAGCCGATGACTATACCTAATCAGGAAATAAAAATAGTTTTCGGCATTCTCTCCGCGAACAATCCAGCGGATATCGTGCAGCAATCTATCGATGCACTCGGTAGCGATTGCATAGTAATAGTTCACCATGATTTTAATCAGCGTCCTGACTTTGTGCTCACGGGAAATAACGTGTGGGTACTTGAAAATCCGGTACATACCAAATGGGGGAACTGGACTTTAGCCGAAGCAGTGTTACGCTTGTTGCGCCATGCACTAATAAATCACCAATTCGATTATTTCCAGTTGCTGAGCGACTCCTGTTTGCCAATCCGCCCAGCACAAGAATTTGCACAAACGTTACTGTCACAAAGACCTGATGTCATGATGGATTTGATTGATATTCGAACTGACAAAAACGTATTCCTCAGCCATGCATATCGTTGCTACACGCAATCAAATACCTTACTGCACCGCATTTTTCGGCGAAACAGATTATGGGCGCTGGGCCCAAGGCCACACCCGCTCGAGAAAATTGCGGGACTAGGTATACCGCTAGCACAGTCTGCACACTCGCCTACAACTAAAATTATGCAGGCTATAGGAAAATCCGTAACCGCAGCGTTGTATCTTCGAGACCTTATCACATCCAAACCACGAGTTTATGTGGGCAGCACATGGTTCTGCGCTTCCCGGCAAGTTTGTAACCACATTGTAGAGCAAGCGAATAATGAGAAATTAGTAGCATATTTCTCCAAATTAACCTGTCCGGACGAGATTTTTTTCCCCACCATAATTGGTAACAGTCAATTCCACAACATTGCACCAGCCAACCACGCCACACTCTGGCAACAACGCGGCACAGGCCCCGAAGAACTCAAGGATTCCGATCTCCCGGTCGTGATGAATTCAGGTAAATTTTTCGCTCGTAAATTTCCCAAGCAGCATGACCATGCCGTACGGTCTGCCGTGCTTGAATACGTATCTCGTAATGAAGAGGAAACTACCAAAAATGCCTAAGTTACTTTCAATTAACTCCTACAACTACCGCCGCGGCGGCTCTGATGTGGTGTTCTTTGAACATGATGCAATGTTCCGCACCCAAGGTTGGGATACGGCAGTCATGACCATGCACACCCGAAATCGAACCTTCACCGTAGAGCGAATTTTTCGTGGATGAAATTGAGTTCGGTCATGCCTATGGCGCTATACAAGAGCTCGCCATGCAATGTTTATGATGGACCGCCAATTTGAAACGCATGGGAGATAATCAGTGGTATTAGATAGCATTCTGGACGATTTGAAAGGGTACCGTGAAGGACTATTAGCCCAAGGATTTTGGGCGTTACAAGTGTATCGCTTTGGGCATCTTCGCTACAGATTCAAAACCAAGCTAATACGTATCCCTTTGGGTCTGTTACATATCGTGCTATCAAAGCTTTGCGAGATACTGTTTGGAATTTCAATCGGGGTAAGCGCCCAAATTGGGCGCCGACTCGTAATCGAACATTTCGGTTCCATAATCGTTCATGGTCGTGCTGTCATTGGAGATGATTGCATGATTCGTCAGGGGGTTACTATTGGCAATCGCCGATCAGACACGCCTTTCGATGCGCCGGTAATTGGCTCGAGAGTAGCCATTGGTGCAGGAGCAAAGATCCTCGGTCACGTAATTATTGGTGACGATGTGGATATTGGAGCAAACGCCGTAGTCATTTGTGATGTACCTGCAAACCATATTGCAGTTGGCGTACCTGCAATCGTGAAGCCAAAATCAACTAAAAAGTTGCCTTTAAATGACTAAACTTTTAAGTATTAACACCTACAATTACCGTCGCGGCGGTTCAGATGCTGTATTCTTCGAGCATGATGCCATGTTTCGCGGCCTAGGCTGGGATACAGCAGTAATGACCATGCATCACCCGAAAAACGAACCTTCACCATGGAGCGATTTTTTCGTGGATGAGCTTGAGTTCGGGCATGCCTATGGCGCTATACAAAAACTCGCCATGGCTAGCAAAGTCATATACTCCATGGAGGCGCGTCGCAAACTCGATAAGCTCCTGGCCCGCTTTCGCCCGGACGTGGCGCATGTCCATTGCATCTATCATCACATTTCACCTTCCGTCCTGCCCTTACTCAAGGAGCGCGGCGTACCTGTGGTGATGACGGCACACGATCTCAAGCTATGCTGCCCTGCATACAAGATGCTCAATCGCAGCGGTATCTGCGAAAAATGTAAAGACGGTAATCTTCTAAACGTGGCGCTTAACCGCTGCCTGCGTGATTCCTTAGCGGTGAGCTCACTGGTAATGGTAGAGTCAGCTACGCATCGTGCGTTAGGACTATACCGTGACAATCTTGATCGCATCGTAGTACCTAGCGAGTTCTATCGGAACAAACACATAGAGTGGGGATGGCCTGCGGAGAAATTGGTTTACATCCCCAATTTCGTCCATGCTGAGGATTTCACTCCTCAATTTAAATCAGGTGATTATTTCTTTTACTTCGGGCGGCTGGCGCTAGAAAAAGGTGTGGCAACACTAATCCGCGCAGCCGCACATGCAGGCGTGCGTCTACGCATCGCTGGCACCGGGCCAGAAGAAGCCATGCTTAAAGCATTAGCAGGCGAATTAGGCGGCGATATCGATTTTTTGGGTTTTGTAAGTGGTGCGCCACTTCGGACGTTGATACGTGAAGCTCGCGCTGTTGTTCTACCATCTGAGTGGTATGAAAATGCGCCCATGAGTGTACTGGAAGCATACGCCAGCGGTAAACCAGTGATTGGGGCGCGAATTGGGGGAATTCCGGAAATGGTACATACGGAAAAAACAGGGGCCTTGTTTGAGAGTGGTAATGTCAACGAGCTAGCTGTCTTGCTGACACAGTTTGCACACATGACAGATAAGCAAGTATCAACTATGGGCGAAGAAGCTCATGCTTATGTCTCAAGCACCTTTACAGCAGAACGCTATCTACGCGATATGCTTTCGTTGTATGCGGACTTAAATGTAAACATGGCTGCACCCAGCCTGACAAGGGAGATCGCATAATGGTTGCTCAAATAGATAAGGAATATCTGGACTATGGCTTAGCTCGTAGCATGCGCCGCATTGCCAGTTATAGCCTTTACGAAGGACGTCCGCTGACCACCAAAGGGCGTTTCATTAATCCACTGGTATTCTCCTGGCTGAATACGCTGGCTGCGGCGCCGGGCACACCCACTGTAGACCGCCCCATTTTTATCACCGGACTGGGCAGGTCAGGAACGACTATTCTGGGGATACTGTTATCACTACATAACAAGGTCGGCTATCTAAACGAACCCAAAGCACTTTGGCACGTCATCGATCCGCGGCAGGATATCAATGGCAACTACTCTCTCAGTGGAGCCCGCTATCGGTTAGACGCGGACGATACCACCCCAGCCATCAAGCAACGCGCACATCGTCTGTTCTCGCGTTACCTGAAGTTCAGCGGGGTCAGTCGCGTGGTAGACAAATATCCAGAACTGATCTTCCGCGTGGGTTATGTTCAGTCAATCTTCCCTGATGCAAAATTCATTTTCATCACGCGTAGCGGGGCCGATGCCGTCCCTTCCGTAGTGAAGTGGTCCGAACGGCTGGGCGTAAAATCCGGTGAACATATCGATGACTGGTGGGGCCGCGACGATATCAAATGGCATTATCTGCGCGAACAATTATTATTGGCTAATCCTGCCTACGAATCAGTTTGGTCACTGGCTACAGCCGATCTGGACCACGCCAATCGGGCAGCACTGGAGTGGATAGTGACCATGCGCGAGGGACTGGAACAGGAACAACGCCATCCCGATGCAGTGATACGCGTTGCTTATGAAGCATTACTTGCCGATCCCGTTGGAGAGTTGGTGAGATTGCAGCAACAATGCGGCCTGGAACCGGACCCGGCAGTCGCTGACTATGCTAAAAAACGACTCTATGACAATCCGGCCAAAGGCTGGCCTGTATTGCATCCTGTAGTAGATGCACTATTCAGAGACACGATGAAAGAACTGGGCTACGCCACACCATGATGACAAAACAGATTCGCATCCTTGGCACGCGCGGCGTGCCTGCCGCCCACGGCGGCTTTGAAACCTTCGCCGAACATCTGGCGCTGTATCTGGTAAATCAGGGTTGGAATGTCACCGTGTATTGTCAGGAAGACGGCGAAGGACCGAATTTTGAAGACACGTGGAAGGGCGTGCGACGAGTGCGTATGCCTGTCGCCACCGCTGGCGCAGCCGGTACGATAGTATTCGACTGGAAATCGACTGTACACGCTGCCGGAGAAACCGGTCTGATATTGACGCTCGGATATAACACAGCGATTTTCTGCGCACTATACCGTTTGCGCGGCCACAAAAACCTGATCAACATGGATGGCATAGAGTGGCACCGCCAAAAATGGGGGGCGATAGCCAAACTATGGTTCTGGCTGAACGACTGGGCGGGCTGCTGGCTGGGCAATCATCTAGTGGCAGATCATCCGGAGATCAAAAAGCATCTTTCCACACGGGTCAGCGCGGACAAAATCACAACCATACCTTATGGCGCGGATGCTGTTGAGCAGGCCGATATCAGCACATTGGCGCCTTATCATCTGGAACCAAACCGTTATGCAATTCTGATTGCACGCGCAGAACCGGAAAACTCGATTCTTGAAGTGGTGCGCGCGTGGTCGCGCCGCCGGCGCGGTATGCAGCTGGTGGTACTGGGTAAATATGACCCCAACCATGCTTATCAGCGCGCAGTGAAAGAAGCGGCGTCCGATGAGGTAAGCTTTATTGGCGCCGTTTATGACAAGCCCACTGTAGCTGCATTGCGTTTCCATGCCCAATTGTATGTGCACGGTCATCAGGTAGGCGGCACCAATCCGTCACTGGTCGAATCGCTAGGGGCGGGCAACGCGGTGCTGGCGCACGACAATCCGTTCAATCGCTGGGTAGTGGCTGATGGAGCGCGTTATTTCAGTAATGAGGATGAATGCGCTGACGCACTGGATATGTTGCTTGATAACGAGACTGAAATTTCGCGCATGAAACTGGCCAGCAAGTCGCGATTTACGCAGGAATTCACTTGGGAAAAGGTACTTAAGGAATATGAGGACTTATTACTAAAGTGGCTTTAGTACATTTCTGGGAAACATCCTTTCCCTCAATTTTGAAATCTTTTGTTTTGGCATAAGCCGAAATTCAGGTAAGGAATATATGAAAATTCTGGTCGTAGGCGGCGCAGGCTATATTGGTTCACACATGGTAAAAATGCTGTTAGCGCACGGACACGATGTGGTGACTTTCGACAATCTGTCCAGCGGTCATCGTGATGCCGTACTAGGCGGCGAATTTGTTTCCGGAGATTTGGCAGACCAGACTGCACTGGATGCCGTTTTTAAACAACACCAGCCGGAAGCAGTCATGCACTTTGCCTCGTTTATTCAGGTCGGCGAATCGGTGCGGCGACCCGATATGTATTATCGCAACAACTTCTCCAACACGCTCAACCTGCTCGATGCAATGGTAGCGCACGAGGTCAAAAACTTCATTTTCTCTTCCACTGCAGCCGTATTCGGCGAACCGGATTATGTGCCAATTGATGAAGCGCACCCTAACCGCCCGGTCAATCCCTATGGCCGTTCGAAATGGATGATAGAGCAAGTGCTTGCCGATTACGATCATGCCTTCGGATTAAAATCCGTCTGCCTGCGCTATTTCAACGCGGCCGGGGCCGACCCCGAGGGCCTGCTGGGCGAACGCCATGATCCGGAAACCCATCTGATCCCGTTGATCTTGCAGGCCGCCTCCGGTCGCAGACCGGAAATTCAGGTATTCGGTCGCGATTACGATACGCCAGACGGCACCTGCATCCGCGACTATATTCATATCGTGGATTTATGCTCTGCGCATTTACTCGCACTGCAATATCTGGTTAACGGCGGTAGCAGTGAACGCCTGAATCTGGGCAATGGCTCCGGTTTTTCCGTACAACAAGTCATCGATAATGTGGAAAAAGTAACCAAGCGCAAAGTCAAAGTACTTGACGGCCCGCGGCGAGCCGGCGATCCTGCGCGCCTGGTTGCCGATGCTACCCGCGCACGCTCAAAACTGGGCTGGAAGCCTGAGTTTGCCGAGCTGGAAACGATAGTGGCGCATGCATGGGCCTGGGAACAAAAATTCAACGCGCATTGAATCTGCTGTAGCCATTATGCAATGGCAAACGTTATTTCGAAAATGATTTAGGGGCAAAACATGAGTTTTATCGATGTATTCAACGGCGACGCAGACGGTTTATGCGCCCTGCAACAATTGCGGCTATCGCAACCTGTCGATTCCAGACTGATCACCGGGGTGAAGCGTGATATTGATTTGCTCAAACAGGTCGATGCCGAGCCTGACGATATCGTGACCGTGCTGGATGTTTCACTCGACAAAAATCGGGAACCATTACTCAATCTGCTGGATCGCGGCTTGCAGGTAAATTATTTCGACCATCACTTCGCCGGCGAGATTCCGTCATATCCCAACCTGCACTCGCACATTGATTTAAGTGCAGATACTTGCACCAGCGCACTGGTAAACAATTTTCTCAACGGTCAATTCAGTATATGGGCGGTAGTAGGGGCTTACGGCGACAATCTGGCGGCCGTTGCCGAGCGCATCGCCATGCCGCTGGCACTGGCCGACGATAAACTGGCGTTACTGCGCGAACTGGGCGAGTGCCTCAATTACAACGGCTATGGCGAAACGCTGGATGACCTGTACTTCCATCCTGATAATTTATCCATCAGGATGCGCGCTTACGCAGACCCGTTTGAATTCATGCAAAACGATCCCGCTTTCGCTACATTGCGTGCGGGGTATGCGGACGACATGGCAAAAGCGGAATTATTACAGCCAACGCGCCAAACTGCGGGGGGTGCAGTGTTCTTTTTGCCCGATGCTGTCTGGAGCCGACGCGTAAGCGGGGTTTACAGCAACGCTCTGGCATCGAATCACCCCAACCGGGCTCATGCCATCCTCAGCCACAACTCCACTGGCGGTTACACAGTCAGCGTACGCGCACCCATGGTAAACAAAACCGGCGCAGATACCTTATGCCGGCAATTTCCGTCCGGCGGCGGACGTAAAGGTGCAGCCGGCATCAATAACCTGCAGGAAGACATGCTGCCGCTATTCTTCGAACAATTTGATCTCGCCTATCCCGGCGTCTGATATACCTGAATGCGCGCCGAAACAAAATAGGCGCGCCGTCTCCACTTAGCTGCACCCCACACACCAAAAACTCGTGTCTCAGTTTAAATATTTTTATATCTAAATAAATATTATGCTAATATAAATCGTGATTTACAGATTTATACAACTTTTATCGCAAACTGCGACACGAGGTGCGGCATGATGACAACCGAACTTTTCGGGCTCGATAATCCCCAAGCATGGGATACCGAGCTCGCATTTCAGCATTTAAGCCAACTCGGGCAGGCTGAAACCAAACGCACGGCAGAGCGCCGTTTGCACGAGCTATCCATACTGCCAGCCGAGCTGACAGCGACCGAAGTGCGTGACGAACAAGGGCGCGCACCGATATCTGCCGTACTGGAAAGCGAGTTGGCCGAATTCAGGGCAAAACGTAATCTGGTGCTATTTGCCCAACTCTACGATTTGCCGAACGGCGGCGCCTGCCTGCATGCAAACGATGCCAGAGGCGGGCGTTACTGGGTGCCGCTGCCGTCAGGCACAACTGATCAGCCTGCAATTGAAGCGGCATTGCTATCGCTGCAAGCCCACCTGAGCAAGCC
Source organism: Sulfuriferula sp. (assembly GCA_031291235.1). GTDB lineage: Bacteria > Pseudomonadota > Gammaproteobacteria > Burkholderiales > Sulfuriferulaceae > Sulfuriferula. The sequence continues at coordinate 98,033 of JARLJL010000002.1, read as the reverse complement.
GCTCGCCATCGTTCCCCACGGCAAGTTGACGGCTATGTGCAGAACCTCCAAAGGATTGACCGACATCAGCTTTTGCCTGCTCGGTTATCCGCCCATACTCGATTTAAGCAATCAGACGCCGCCGAACGGTGCGCGCCATGCCACTGCCATGCATCTGGCGCGACTGGAGGCAGAGAGCATACACATCATCCGCGAAGCTGTTGCCGAAGCGGAGAACCCCGTCATGCTGTATTCGATAGGCAAAGACAGCGCAGTGATGCTACACCTGGCGCGCAAGGCGTTTTATCCCGCGCCCCCGCCCTTCCCGTTGCTGCATGTGGATACGCGCTGGAAATTCCAGGAAATGTATCTGTTCCGCGACCACATGGCGCAAGTAAGCGGCATGGATTTGCTGGTACACATCAACCCAGTGGCCATAGAAAAGGACATTAATCCTTTCGATCACGGCTCATCATTGCACACCGACATCACCAAGACCGAAGGACTGAAGCAGGCGCTGGATCACTACCGATTCGATCTTGCCTTCGGCGGCGCACGTCGCGATGAAGAAAAATCGCGCGCCAAGGAACGGATATTCTCCTTCCGCACAGCTACGCATCAATGGGACGGCAAACGCCAGCGCCCCGAGGTATGGAGCCTCTATAACACGCGCAAAAGCCTGGGCGAAAGCATACGCGTGTTTCCGCTATCGAACTGGACGGAGTTGGATATCTGGCAATACATCTATCAGGAAAATATTCCTGTCGTACCGCTGTATTTTGCCAAGGAACGTCCTGTGGTTGAACGCGACGGCACGCTCATCATGGTAGACGATGCGCGCATGCGCCTGCTGCCGGGGGAAGCGATACAGCGGCGCCGAGTCAGATTCCGCACGCTGGGCTGCTATCCGCTGACCGGCGCAGTGGAATCGCAAGCGCAGACACTACCCGAAATCATACTGGAACTGCTGGGCGCCAACAGCTCGGAACGCCAAGGGCGGGCAATAGACGCCGACTCGGCAGCTTCGATGGAAAAGAAGAAACAGGCGGGGTATTTCTGATGCGCACCAGATCATCCACCATACAAAAAAATGCCGCTCCAGACACGCTGGAGGACTTTCTTGCACAACAGCAAAAACTCGAACTGCTGCGTTTCATTACCTGCGGCAGCGTTGATGATGGCAAAAGCACGCTGATCGGTCGCCTGCTATGGGAATCCAAGCAGCTATTCGAGGATCAGCTGGCCTCTTTAAAACAGGATTCCAAGAAATTCGGCACCCAGGGCGACGACATCGATTACGCCTTGCTGGTCGACGGCCTGGCCGCGGAACGCGAACAGGGCATTACTATCGACGTGGCCTACCGTTTTTTTGCCACCGACAAACGCAAATTCATTGTGGCCGACACCCCGGGGCATGAACAATACACGCGCAACATGATTACCGGCGCTTCCACGGCAGACGTGGCGGTGATCCTGGTCGACGCGACTCAGGGTGTGCTTACCCAGACGCGTCGCCACGCCTATCTGGTCTCGCTGATGGGCATACGCCATGTAGTGCTGGCGATCAACAAGATGGACCGAGCCAATTATGACGGCAGCGTTTTCGAGCAGATACGCGACGATTTCAAGGCATTTGCATTGAATCTGGGTTTCAAGTCGATTACCGCCATCCCGGTCTCCGCGCTCAAAGGCGACAACATCATCGAGCGTTCGCCGCATACGCCGTGGTATGCCGGCCCGACCCTGATGGGCTATCTGGAAACGGTGGACTTCAGCCAGAGCGAATCGGACAGGCTGGTCTTCCCGGTGCAGTGGGTAAATCGGCCTAACGCCGATTTTCGTGGATTCTCCGGTACGCTGGTTGAAGGCAGCGCCAGCGTTGGCGATGAAGTGCGTATCACGGCATCCGGACAAACGGCCAGAATCACCGGGATCGTAACCATGGACGGCTCATTGCCGGTGGCCGATCAGGGGCTGGCCGTGACACTGACGCTGGATAAGGAAATCGACGCCTCGCGCGGCGATATCATCACGCTCGCACAAAAACCGCTGGAGATGACCGACCAGTTCGAGGCTACGCTGGTATGGATGAACGAAGAAGAAGGCCTCATTGGCCGCAGCTACGATCTCAAGCTGGCGACGCAGTGGGTTACCGCTACCATCACCTCCATCAAATACAAGCTGGACGTCAATACGCTGGCGCAGGAAGCAGCCCGGCAACTGACCATGAACGACATCTGCGTGTGCAACGTATCGCTCAGCAAGCCCATTGTTTGCGATAGTTACGCCCAATCGAAAATACTGGGCGGATTCATACTGGTGGACAAATTCAGCCATGCCACTGTCGCCGTCGGCATGATCAGACATAGCCTGCGCCGTGCGAAAAACGTGCACAAACAGGCTCTCAGCATAGGCCGGGCTGCGCGTGAAAAACTAAACGGACACAAAGGCAAGGTAATATGGTTCACGGGCTTGTCCGGTTCCGGCAAATCGACCATAGCCAACTCGCTGGAAGTCGCCCTGCACGCTACAGGGCATCGTACTTACATCCTCGATGGCGACAACATACGTAGCGGCCTGAACAAGGATCTCGGCTTTACCGATGCCGACCGGGTAGAAAATATCCGCCGTATCGCCGAAGTGGCAAAGCTGATGATGGATGCGGGGCTGATAGTGATGACTGCGTTCATTTCGCCCTTCCGCCGCGAACGCGAGATGGCACGCGAACTCATCGGTGCAGAGAACTTTGTTGAGGTGTATGTCAACACGCCGCTGGAAGTATGCGAGCAACGCGATGTGAAAGGTTTATACAAAAAAGCCCGGGCGGGACTGCTGCCCAATCTTTCCGGCATAGGCAGCGCTTACGAGCCACCATTGACGCCGGACATTACAGTCAATGCCGGCGTGGAGAATCTTGACAAGATAGTCGATGAAACCGTGCTGCAAATTACGCGAAGCATGTCTCCGGTTGATATAGAATAATACAGAATTAAGCCTACAGATTATATTTAAGCAAGATGCATAACAGTTTTATCTTTGGAGATACACAGTAATGATATTAGTGACCGGCGGAGCAGGTTTTATAGGTGCGAATTTTGTGCTGGATTGGCTGGCGGGATCGGATGAACCCGTAATCAATCTCGACAAACTGACGTACGCAGGCAACCTTGAAAATCTGGCCAGCCTTGCAAATGACAGCCGCCACATTTTCGTCAAGGGCGATATCGGCGATACCGCGCTCACCTCGCAATTGCTGCAGACTCATCGGCCGCGCGCGGTGATTAACTTTGCAGCCGAGAGTCATGTAGATCGCTCCATACTGGGACCGGAAGATTTTGTGCAGACCAACGTGGTCGGCACATTCCATCTGCTCGAATCGGTACGGGCCTACTGGAACAATCTGAACGATCCCGAAAAATCGGCATTCCGCTTTCTGCATGTATCGACCGACGAGGTTTACGGTTCGCTGGGTCCGGACGATGCGCCGTTTGCCGAGACCACGCCTTATGCGCCAAACAGCCCGTATTCGGCATCCAAAGCCGCCTCAGATCATCTGGTACGCGCTTATCATCACACTTACAACCTGCCGGTGTTGACGACGAACTGCTCCAACAATTACGGCCCGTATCAATTCCCGGAAAAACTGATTCCGCTGGTCATGATGAATGCCATCGCCGGCAAGTCCCTGCCGATTTACGGCGACGGCCTGAATGTGCGCGACTGGCTTTATGTGGGCGACCACTGCAGCGCCATCCGCACAGTGCTGGCACAAGGCAAAGTGGGCGAGGTGTATAACGTGGGCGGCTGGAACGAAAAAGCCAATATCGACGTGGTCAAAACCATCTGCACGATACTGGACGACCTGCATGCCTCATCACCTGTCACACCCCATGCCGACCTGATTACCTTTGTTAAGGATCGCGCCGGCCACGATCGCCGTTACGCGATAGACGCCACGAAACTGCAGCGCGAACTGAACTGGGTGCCGACCGAGACCTTTGAAACCGGCATACGCAAAACCGTCGCATGGTATCTCGCCAATCAGAACTGGGTAGCAGATATCGCCAGCGGCGAATATCGCAACTGGGTCGCAAAACAATACGGGAGCAAAGCATGAGCGCACGCAAGGGGATCATTCTGGCCGGGGGGTCGGGCACCCGCCTCTACCCGGTGACGCAGGCGGTATCCAAACAACTGTTGCCGGTATACGACAAACCCATGATTTACTATCCGCTGTCTACGCTGATGTTGGCGGGGATACGCGATATTCTGATCATTTCCACACCGCAGGATACGCCGCGTTTCGAGCAGCTGTTGGGCGACGGTTCACAATGGGGTTTGAACCTTGAGTACCGCATCCAGGCTTCGCCGGACGGTTTGGCGCAAGCCTTTATCATCGGCGCCGATTTTATTGGCGACGCTAACAGCGCGCTGGTATTGGGCGACAACATTTTTTACGGTCACGAATTTGCGCACGATTTACGCGCGGCGGCGGCCAAACCTGAAGGCGCCTCGGTTTTCGCTTATCCCGTGCACGACCCGGAACGCTACGGCGTGGTCGAATTCGATGCAGCAGGCAACGCAATCAGTCTGGAAGAAAAACCCGCCCACCCCAAATCCCGCTATGCTGTGACTGGTTTGTATTTCTATGACAATCAGGTCATCGACATCGCGCGCAATCTCAAGCCCTCCCCTCGCGGCGAACTGGAAATCACCGATGTGAACCGGCATTATCTGCACATGGGCCAATTGCAGGTCGAAGTCATGGGACGCGGTCATGCCTGGCTGGACACCGGCACGCACGAATCGCTGCTGGAGGCGTCGACCTTTATTCAAACCATAGAAAAACGCCAGGGCCTGAAAGTCTCCTGCCCGGAAGAAATCGCCTACCGTCAGGGTTATATCGATGCCGCACAAGTCGAAGCGCTGGCCCAGCCCTTGCGCAAAAACGGTTACGGCCAGTATCTGTTATCCATGTTGAATGAGCGTTTATTCTGATCATGAACATTATCCCTACTCGTATTCCTGACGTACTCATCATCGAGCCCAAGGTTTTCGGCGACGAACGCGGGTTTTTTTACGAAAGCTACAATCGCCGCGCCATGACCGATGCAGGCATACCAGGTGATTTCGTACAGGACAATCACTCGCGCTCGGCACGCGGCGTGTTGCGCGGCCTGCACTATCAGACCCAGCAAACGCAGGGCAAGCTGGTACGCGTGATTAGCGGCAACGTTTACGATGTGGCTGTGGATTTGCGCAAGTCGTCGCCCACATTCGGACAGTGGGTAGGCATAGAGTTATCTGCCGACAACAAGCGCATGGCATGGATACCGCCCGGCTTTGCGCACGGCTTCACAGTCACCTCGGACTCGGCCGAATTTCTCTACAAAACCACCGATTACTGGGCGCCCCAATTCGAACGCAGCCTGCTGTGGAACGACCCTGCGCTCGCCATCGATTGGCCGCTGGACGGCACACCGCTGGTCGCGGCCAAGGACGCCGCAGGTTTGCCGCTGGCACAATGCGAGGTATTCCCATGAAGATCCTGCTCACCGGCGTCAACGGCCAGGTAGGCTGGGAGTTGCGCCGCACGCTGGCGACATTGGGCGAAGTGATTGCGCCGACGCGCGCGCAGCTGGATTTGACCGATGCGACTGCATTACGCAATTTCCTGCATGAAATTGGCCCTGACCTGATTGTGAATCCGGCCGCCTATACCGCTGTCGATAAAGCGGAGTCGGAGCCCGAGCTGGCGCATGCCATCAACACAATCGCCCCTGCCGTCATGGCCGAGGCAGCTGCCAAACTGGGTGCAGCCATGGTGCATTACTCCACCGACTATGTCTTCGACGGCAGCAAATCCGGCCCTTATCTGGAGTCGGATAACACCAATCCGTTAAGCGTCTATGGCAAAACCAAACTGGCCGGCGAACAGGCCATCGTTGCCGCCGACATCCCGCACCTCATATTGCGGACCAGCTGGGTATACGGATTGCGCGGCGGCAATTTTCTGTTGACGATGCAAAGACTGTTCAAGGAACGCGACACGCTCAATGTGGTGAACGATCAATTCGGCGCCCCGACCTGGTCGCGCATGATAGCCGAAGCCAGTGCGCAGATAATCGCCCAACACCCGTTCCGGAACGACAGCGGCATTTATCACCTGACCAATGCGGGTAACATCAGCTGGTACAATTTTGCCCAGGCCATTCTGGCCAGAACGACACTGCCTGCCGACAAACAGGTGACCATCAATGCGATCCCCGCTGCGCAATACCCCACTGCCGCAACGCGCCCTGTCAACTCGGTTTTATCCGGCGACAAGGTGAGGCATACCTTCGGTATCTGCATGCCGGACTGGGAGGCAACGCTGGACCGGTGCATGGGAAACTAGCCCGGCTGCCTGCCGCCGGTTTGTGATTGGCTAGCCTATCCGCTATAGTCATGAAATTCCATTGCTTAATATTTTTATGATTTCATGGTCAGACATTACCAGCCTGGGGAGTTTCAGCGTGATGGCGCCAGCAGCAGCCGCCATTACGGCATGGCTGATTCTGGGCCGTGCATGGCGACTGGTACTCTGGTGGTGCGGACTGTTTATCGGCGGCATGACGCTGGTCGTCGCTACCAAGATCGCCTTCATCGGCTGGGGGCTGGGCATACGTTCAATCGATTTTACCGGCTTTAGCGGCCACGTCATGCGTGCAACATCGGTAGCGCCGGTATTGATTTATCTGGTGCTGCAGAAGACGCCGCGTTTTGTTCGTTTTCTCGGTGTACTCTCAGGCCTGGCATTCGGCGTGATTATCGCAGTGTCGCGATTGGAAGTGCACGCTCACTCACTGTCGGAGACGATAACCGGCTGGATACTGGGCGCCGCAGTCAGCGTCAGCTTTGTCTGGATACTCGCCAATCACCGCAAGGTTGACTTGCACTCCTGGTTTATCGCGCTCAGCCTGCTCGCCCTGCTGGCTACGCCATATATAGAGCCCACCCCGACCCAGCGCTGGATCACCAATGCCTCGCTGAATCTTTCCGGCCATACCCGCCCATACATACGCGCCACCTGGAAAATGGCGCCGATGAGCTGGCGGCCTGCAAATATCGACGAAGTCGATCCTTAAGATATTCAGGCTGAATATCTACCGGACCTACTCTTTTAACGCTGCATATTCGATTTTGGCCTGATGACGATAAGCTTGTACCAGCGCCGCGATTTTTTGCTGCCGGGCAGCTTCCGTCAGCATCTGGCCGATCTTCAGCCTGACGTTGTCGAGCGCAACCGGTTCCGGCTGAACTGACGACAGCACCGTAATATTAATCGTCTCCGGAGTCCGGTTCATGATCGCTGCCTCACCGATTTTTATTTTCAGGAATATCGCCTGTTCGTGCGCACTCATATCTTCGGGCGCCTTGACAGTCGAGACTTCATCGAAAGGCATATGTTGAGTTCTCAACCACTTGATAAAATCCCCGACAGTTGCGCTCTTGCGCAACGCGGTAATCAGCGCGCCCTGTTCTTCCTCGCTTGCCTGAATCTCGAGCTGGTCCAGCTGATACAACTTGCGTTCGCCAAACAACAGGGGATGGGCACGGTAGTAAGCCTCGATATCGGCTTCCGTCGGCGGCGGCAGCTGTGTAAATTGCCGGGCCAGATAGGCTTGCACCAGGACATTCTTGTCGCTGCCCAATAATGCCTGCAGCACATCGGGGTCGCGGTCGATTTTGGCTTTTTTGGCTGCCTGCAGCAGCAGATTCTGGTCTATCACCGCATCGGTTGCACGCCGCTTGATCTGTTCAGGCGTACCCTCCAGCTCGGTTAATTGCTGGATATACTGGTTAACCTCATGTATCGTGATTTCCTTGCCGTTGACTCTGGCCACGACCTGGGTTTTATTGGCATCGATAGGCTTATGTTCACAGCCTGCAAGCAGTACCGCACTCACAAGCATCGTAACGACTAATTTGAAAGGGGGGCTCTTTTTGAACCGGACCGGTACAATAACCAACTGCTCATTATTACACTGCTGCATGGCTCCCCTTTCAGATTAAGACACATGCACAACCTCAAGGTTGCGGGCATATGTCGCATGACCTATTCTGCTCAGACTAAAACATAATCATCACACCGGATTATTACAGCACATAACGTGCCAAATCTTCGCTGACAGCAATATTTTTAAGCCTGATATCAACAAAATCCGCATCGATGCAAATCGGTGCTGCCTGATGTTTTCCGGTCTCGAAAGACACTTCCTCCAGCAAGCGTTCCATCACGGTATGTAAACGTCGCGCCCCGATATTTTCCGTGGTTTCATTGACCTGATAGGCGATCTCGGCCAGACGACGTATGCCGTCAGCCGCAAACTCCAGCTGCACGCCTTCAGTAGCCAGCAACGCCTGATACTGACGGGTCAGACACGCATCGGTAGCGGTCAATATCGCTTCGAAATCCGCTACGGAAAGCGAAGTCAGCTCTACTCTGATCGGGAAACGGCCTTGAAGTTCAGGGATCAGGTCGGAAGGTTTGGCAAGGTGGAATGCACCGCTGGCGATAAACAGGATATGGTCGGTCTTGACCATGCCATATTTGGTGGTGACTGTCGTGCCCTCGACCAGCGGCAGCAAATCGCGCTGCACGCCCTGACGCGATACCTCGCCGCCGCTAGCCTCGTTTCGGCTGGTAATCTTGTCGATCTCGTCGAGGAAAACGATGCCATTCTGCTCGACGCTGACTAAAGCGCGCTGTTTGATGTCTTCTTCGTTCACCATTTGCGCGGCCTCTTCCTCAGTCAACAGCTTCATGGCCTCAGCGATCTTGAGCTTGCGGGTTTTACGCGGACGGTTACCCATATTCTGGAACATGTCCTGAATCTGGCTGGTCAGGTCTTCCATGCCCGGCGGGGCGAAAATCTGCGCTGTAGCCTGCATGCCGGCAACTTCGATTTCGATCTCCCTGTCGTTCAATTGTCCTTCGCGCAGCATCTTGCGGAATTTCTGCCGTGTACCGGAATCTTCCGTTTTGGCTGCCGGCTCCACGCCCAGCGAATGCGCGACATCGCGTGCCGGGGGCAGCAAGGCGTCCAGCACACGTTCTTCGGCGGCGTCTTCGGCGCGCATCTGCACCTTGGCCATGTCCTGCTCGCGCAAATCCTTGATAGCGATTTCAATCAAATCGCGAATAATGGAATCGACATCGCGGCCGACATAGCCGACTTCGGTAAATTTGGTTGCTTCGATCTTGATGAACGGCGCATGCGCAATACGCGCCAGACGCCGCGCAATTTCGGTTTTGCCGACGCCGGTCGGGCCTATCATCAGGATATTTTTCGGGGTAATTTCATAACGCAACGGCTCGGCAACCTGCGAGCGCCGCCAGCGGTTGCGCAAGGCAATTGCCACCGCGCGTTTAGCGGCATTCTGGCCGATAATGTGTTTGTCCAGCTCGTGGACGATTTCCTGTGGGGTCATTTGGGACATGATCTCGAATCCGGTAATTGAACGGGCTGTAGTGTGCGTTATTCCAGCACTTCTATCAGATGGTTCTGATTGGTATAAATGCAGAGGTCGCCGGCGATGGCCAGCGATTTGGCGACGATGTCGAGCGGCGACAATTCGGTATTCTCCACCAAAGCGCGAGCGGCAGATTGCGCATACGCCCCGCCGCTGCCGATTGCGGCAATGCCGTATTCCGGTTCCAGCACGTCGCCGTTACCGGTAATCACCAGCGAATGGTCTCGATCGGCGACGATCAGCATGGCCTCCAGACGCCGCAACATGCGATCTGTACGCCAGTCTTTGGCGAGCTCGACGGCCGAGCGCATCAAATTGCCCTGATGCTTGTCGAGCTTGGCTTCGAAACGTTCGAACAAAGTAAACGCGTCGGCAGTGCCGCCGGCAAACCCTGCCAGAATCTGATCCTGATACATGCGCCGGATTTTACGCGCTGTGCTTTTGATAACGATATTGCCCAGGGTCACCTGACCGTCGCCACCGAGCGCGACCAGATTGCCTCGCCGCACAGAAAGTATGGTAGTGCCGCGATATTGCTCCATGATATTTTCCGTCAAAGATTAAAGTGTAGTTGCAGAAGATGAGGGCGCAACCGGATATATCAAGAGTTAATGCAGAGGAAATCACGGGAGGACCCGATACAGCCGGCTCTCCGAAAAGAGCGAGACTGCCGGGTTATTTGCGCGGCATAATAGGTGCCATCTGATCCACGCCCATCACGATCAGCAACACGTACACCATCATATTGGCGCCGGTGATCGTCACCCGTTTCCCGCTGGGGATCAGCGCCATGAGCGCATCCATGAACAGGCCGACGCTGGCAAATTCCACCCTGTCGACCGCAGACATATCTATCTCTATCTCGGCATGATGACGGGTAAACTGTTTGAATTGCTCGAATACCGCACCGCTCGCGCTGGTAATCGTTCCGCACATTTTAAACACATCGGATTCGATCTGATCAGCCGGCAACTCGGGTTCTGCTGCTGCGCTAACGACTTGCACGACCTCTGCCGGCGCTTCCCATGACGGCGGCGACAACTCGAAATGAATTGCAAAAGCGATGGCGAGATCTTCAAATTCGGTCTGCTTGCCTTGCAGCTGGTAGAGTTGCAACAGCAGCAACCAGTGCTCCGGCGCACTGGTATCCGCGTTTGCCACATACTGCTGCAACAACCCGACCAAGGCGCCGCTGGCAATCTGCAAACGGGATTGCTGCTTTTGCAATTTCACCAGCGCTGCTTGCAGCAATGTACATCCGTCGGCGGTAATTTCGGTAATGCCGGACAAATCCAACTGGATAGCGCCCTTGCTGGCTGCTTCCTGCAATAACTGGATACGATCGGCCATGTGTTGATCCAGCCGCCCTTTCAGGCTGAACAGCTGACCGTCCGATACAAGCGTCTTGTTATTCTTGCCGTTGTTATTGGCTACTTTTGCCGTATCGCCGGACACCCACACTGGGGGCGATTTTTCATGCTTTATCGCATATTCCATCGCCAGCTGCTCGAATTCCTGCTGCTGCCGGCTGACCTGATACAAATCGAACAGCATCAACCACAGACTTTCTTCTTCCGGCGAGCGATGAATGAACATTTTCAGCAAATTGACGGCTTCGTCGGTACGGCCGTTGGCATACAGCATGGCCGCATCTTCGATCCCGGGAGCAAAGGAGGATTCGAATTCGGTAACAACGATATCTTCCTTGACCAGCGTATGCTCGAACGTTTGCTCGGTCAGCGGCGAATTGTGAATAGCCGCTATCGCCTGCTCCTTGGATTTAGGCTTGACGGCCTCAATCACTGCCGGTGCAGCTTCAGTTTTTTTCTTGTCCTTGCGTGAGAAAAAAGAAGAGAAATCCAATTCGTGCAGCCCTATAAATGTATCAACTATCATTGTCTGGCTGCTATTATTGCCCGATAACACGGAAACAGCAACGCATTCATTGTTTTGGCACGAAAATTTGGCTCAACGCGGCCACCAGTGCGATAGCCCATACGATCACCGCGCCCGACGGCACGTCATACCAGGCCGATGCAGCCAGCCCTATCGCGTACCCGGCTGCGCCTATGCCATAGGCAATCGCTACGGCCGCCCTGCTTGCCGCATTGCGCACCGCAAGCGCCGGAATAATCAGGCTGGCGAACACCAGATACACGCCTACCAGTTGTACCGACAAGGTAATCGCACAGGCGAAAATCAGATAGAATCCGACCCGCCCCAGCATTCTGCCGAACAGGCGGCGCGCCAGCAGCAAACCAGCCGTTACCCCGGCGGTAACTTGCAACTGCGCCGGGCTCACCCACAATATCTGACCGACCAACAGATCCTTCAGATGTTCCGCACCATGCGGATTACCTGCCATCAATATCAGCCCGGCACAAGCGGCAAGCACAAACAGCACGCCTATCAGCGCTTCCTGACTATCCGGCCAGCGCTTCTCCGTCCAGGTCAAACCTATGGCACCGATCGCCGCAGCAGCCAGTGCGGCGGCCTGTACGCCCCAGCCTTGCGGCTCCCAGCCGAACGAATCGGCCGCGATCACCCCCAACCCCGCAATCTGCGCGATTGCGAGGTCGATAAAGACGATGCCGCGTGCCAGTACGTCGCGCCCCAACGGTACATGGGTAGCGAGCACAAGCAAACCGGCCAGCATAGCAGGCCCCAATATGGACATATCCAGCGCGGTCAGGCTCACGGTTTAGTCGCCTTTAACAAACGATTGACCGTGTCGCCATACAATCCATACAAATCGCTCGCCTCTGGCGTGCCGCCTACGGTAAACGGCAATTCGACTGCCGGAATCCCGGCGCGCTGCGCCAGCCATTCCGACGCTCGACTATCATTATAGGCAGAACGTATGACCATTTTCGCCGGCGTGACCTTGAGTTTAGTCAACACAGCCGTTAACGAAGCCACGCTCGGTTCTACGCCGGGCTTGGGTTCCAGCGCCGCAACTTCTTTCAGGCCCAGCCAGTTTTCCAGATAAGGATAAGCTTTATGCTGCACGACGATGGCGGTGCCTTTCAACGGTGCTGCCTGTGCCTCCCAGCGGCCAATTGCAGCTGTCCAGCGAGTCTTGAACTCGGCATAACGCGCCTGATAATACGCAGCATTCGCAGCATCGACGGTAGCTAGCGTTTTGCTCAACGCATCGGCCACCAGCGCGATGTTGCGCGGATCGGTCTGGATATGCGGATTGCCGGCCGCATGAACGTCGCCTTCCGACCGGTCCAGACGCTGCGGTTTTTCCAGCAACGGCACATAACGCGTCGCTTCGAAATTGCCCGGCTGACCGGGTTGTATCGCCGAATTCCCGGATTCGCGCAGCAGGATAGGCAGCCAGCCGATTTCCAGTTCGGCGCCGGTACATACCAGCAACTCGGCATTGCGCGCCCGCGCAATCAGCGACGGCCGCGCTTCGATACGATGCGGATCCTGCAATGCCGTCGTGGCATTTGCGACCTTGACCTTGTCGCCGCCCAGCTCCTGCGCCAGCGCACCCCATTCCGGCTCGCACGCCAGCACGTTAAGCGCAGCATGCGCGGGCAAGGTGACGGCGACGGATAATAACGCAAACAATAATTTCATTTTCATGGCAATTTCCTTAGAAAGTGTGTGCGCCGTGCGCACCCAGACTCATGATGTACTGGAGAGCAAACTGGTTATCGGACTCGGCGGGACGCGATTCGTCGCGGGCATATTGCACCCTGAAGCGGGAGAATTCGCTGGGGCTGTAATCGAACATCACGGTATTGCGGCTCGGGTTATACGCCGCCAGTATCGGGAAATCGGCGGGATTCAGCCCTGCGCCGAACTCGATGCTGCCGCTATCCAGCCGATCGTGCCGCAAACCCACTCGCCAATGCGGCATGAACTGATACACGCCCTGCAGATACCAGCCCGACTGAGTGGACTGATAAGCGCCCGGCACGCCACTGCAGGCACCGCCGGTACAGGTCAGATCGCCGGTCTCGTTACGCCGCATGTACTCGCCCTGCAACTTGAAACTGTGCACCGTGGCGTTGCCGTAAGGCGCCCACTTCCATACAAAATCGCCTATCCAGGTCTGGCTCTTGCCGGAAAAATCGTTGCTGGTTGCCACACCGCTGGCATCGGTATCGGCATAATTGCGGTTTTGCGGCCCCGCGCCCAGAAACGAAACGCCGGCGCGCCAGCTATTGGATTCGTCGTAATCGCCGCCGACATGCGCGTACAAGGCACCTGCAACGCTGCCGTTCTTGTCACGTGCGGTCGCGGGAAAACTGCGCCCGCTACCGATCTCGGCACCCAGCTCTACCAGCAGGCTTTCGGTCGGCGCCAGCCAGGTCACCTGCACGCCGTCATCCGCATATTGATTGCCGAGAAATGACTTATACACCAGCGGCGCATCGGTGAAATCCCAGGCATGGGCATGGATGCTGTTCAGATAGCCGATACCGGAATAGAACCTGCCCGCGCTGGCCGTCAGGCCATGCCCCAGACCCAGCGTCTGGATAAAGGCATTCTCTATGCCAACGGTATTGTCCGGCGCCATCGCCAGCACAAAATTGCCGCGATAATCCGGATCGACATTGGCGCTGATAGCCAGCTCGGATTCGCCCAGCGAAAAGCCGCGCGCATTAGGGGCAACTTCGCCGCCTGAGGGGATAAAGCCGCCGATTTTGTAAGTGGATGGCGACAGCGAGCTATGCGTTGCCGTCCCGGCCAGTATCAGCGAAATAGCCGGATTGAACGCATTCTCCCTGCTCGGCGCCGGCTGCGCGGCAACGGCAGCAACCTCGCTGGCTTGTTCGGCTTTGGTGTTAGCCTGCTGGGCTTTGGCGTCAGCTTGGACGGCCTTGGCATCGGCCTGTCTGGTTGCGGCTTCAGCCTTGGCCAGACGCGCTTCCAGCGACTGGATGCGCGCTTCGTAACTGGCCTTCATCTGTTCGATTTCGTTGCGTATGGTTTGTAAATCGTCCGCTGCATGCGCGGACGTGCCCAGCATCATCAAGATGCCGGACGCAATCAGTGTGCGTTTCATGATATTCCTTCCCTGTTTGACTGATACTGCAAATCGCTTGCAGTGATGTAACGATGACGGGCATCAGCCCGGCAAATCAGGCAAGGGCTGGCGGTGCACGGGAGAGGTAATGATAAGGAACGGCGGCCGACTGTTGACTCGCGACAGGATCGGCAACCAGCACATGGGTAGCATTTGTCGCCAGACCCACATCGGCGACGGCGCTCGACAGATGATCCAGCGCACTGATAACGCACAAATCGCATAACTGGGAATGCGGGGCAGGCGCCTGTTTCTGCGAACCGCCATCATGCCAGGGATGGACGACACCGTGCGCCGCAACCAGTTGCTGCGTCCATACCAGCAGTATGGCGAGTATCAGGGCAAGCCTGGAAAAATGACGACGCGTAAGCATGCTGTAAGTATAACCAGTATTCGGTTATACAAACAACCTGCAAACATTAATCCACGTCTATCGCCACCTTCACGTCCTGCACCGACTCAACCGGTTTGCCGGCCTGAATCGCAGGAAAGAACCGCCATGTCTTCAGGGTATTCAACACTAGCTGATTCACTCGCGGATCGGGGGCGGGTTTGACCAGCTCGACCCTCACATTGCCGTCCGTGCCGATATGAATGCGCGCCGTCACTACCACATGGATGGTTTCGTCGCGCAAATCTTCCGGCACCACCGGCTTGGGCTGAAAGAGTGCGCGTGCGCCCATTTGCCGAGTGCCGTCCTGACTGCTATCGGGGCTCGGCTGCGGTTTGGGCGGAGGCGGCGGTAGCGGCGTAGGATCGGCATGCACAGGCGGTGGAACCGGCGGCGCGACAGGCACGACTACCTTGGGCGGAATCGGCGCAAGTTGCGGTGCAGCATGTACCGGAACAGGCGCTGCCTTGACCACTGGCTTGGGCGGCAGTTTGGGCGGTGCCGGAGGCGGTGGCAACTCGACGATACGCTCATCAATCGCTGCCGGCGGAGCGCTCGCCGTCCTGTCGGGCGCAGTGAAGGAAAGGCCGAATCCCCACAGTACGATCGCCCACAGCAACAGCCCCAATGGCAACGACCACCACAGCGTCCGTTCTGCCGGATCGAATACGGCGGCACTATTCATGGGCGACGGCGATCAAAAAGTGTTGCGCTCCGGCAGCGCGCGCTTGCAGCATGGCCTGCACCACCACGCCTTGCGGCGCCTTGTTGTCTGCAGACACCACCACATCCTGCTCGACGCCATGCAATAGCGGTTTCAATACGGCTGCCAGCGTCGTCAGCGTGACCGGCACGCGATTAATAAACGTCTTGCCGTCGGCGGTCACCGCCAGCGTTGCCGGCGTATCGGTACTCATGCGCTCCGCCTTGCCCTGCGGCAGGTTGACCTTGAGCGAATTGAGATTCTGCATGGTCAGGGACGCCAGCATGAAGGTTGCCAGCAGAAAAAACATCACGTCTATCATCGGGATGATTTCAATACGGCCCTTACGCTGGACTCTGGCTTTGCGCAATTTCATGGCCGTTCCCCTGCAGCACCCTGCTCGTGCTGATCGAGGCGGATATGATCAATCATACGCGTGCCCAGACGCTCCATCTCATCCATGGTTTGCGCCTGCAACCGGGAAAAATAATTGAACCCGAATAGCGAAATCAGCGCGATCAGCAAACCCACTGCAGTCGCGATCAGTGCCTGCGCTACGCCGCCGGTGACACCAGTAGGATTGACCAGACCGGCGCCGCCGATCAACTGAAATGCGTGCATCATACCGCCGATAGTGCCCATCAATCCGAGCAACGGCGCTGCTGTGACGATGGTTTCCAGCACCCACAGCCGACGCGACAGACCGGTTTCGATCACCTGCGCCTCATCGGCGGCACGCGATTCCGTCCACCAGGCCGGGCGCTCGCGATTGCTCAGGATCACGCTGAAAAACCGGTAGAAATAATTGCGATTATTCAGTGCGATCAATTTCTGTTCCAGTTCGTGCCAATCGAAACCGTAGGTTTCCACCAGATTCTGCAGTTCGCCGGATAAATGCGCATAACGCCAGTACAACACCGCTTTTTCCAGCATAATGGCAAGTGCAAGCACCGCCAGCAACGACAGCGGTAATATCATGACGCCGCCGAGTTTGAGCGCGATCCAGCTTTCGTGTAAATCATTCATAACCTGTCTCCTGTACGGGGCGGCACAACCACCCCTTGAAAATCAATCAAAAAAACTTGTCAAGACTGACGTAAACCGCACGGCGCGGGCCGTACTGCGGTGCGCCTACGCCGATACCACTGCCGTCGCGGATTTCGTAACTTTTATCGAACAGGTTGAGTATGCTCACCCGCGCCTGCACCTTGCCCAGTTGCGCCAAGTTATAAGTATGGGCGGCGGCAACATTGACCTGAACATAACCCGGCAAATGCTCGGTATTGGCAAACCCGCTGCGCAAACCGCTGCCGTACATGGCGTCGGCGCTGTAAGTCGTACCCAGCCAGCGGTATGCCGTGCCGGCCGAAGCGGTAATGGACTGGTCGTGGTCGAGATTGACCCAATTGTTGGCGATGTAAGCCAACTCAGCGGCGTCGAAGTTGTACTGGGAAGAGACGATGCCTTTACCCAGTGCCGTGGAACGGGCGAGACTGAGATATGCCGACAGATTGTCCTTGCGGTAATTCGCCGTCAGTTCCGCGCCATAGATTTTGCCTTCGCTATAGTTGAATGGGGTATACAGCAAGGCCGAACCGAACTGACCTTCGTCGAGCAGATTGGTGACCTGCTTGTAATAGCCGTCCATACCCAGCGTCAGATATGGCGTCAGCTTGTGACTGATGCCCATGTCGTAATAATCGGCGGATTCCGGTTTCACCTGATCGTTCAGCGTACCCGGCGGCGCTGCGGTCGTACCCTGCGACAGTGCAATAGTCTGACCGCTGATCAGCTCGTTGGGCGGCGGGGTGAAATAGCGGGCGTAACCGGCATGCAATGTGGTTTGCGGGGTGGCCTGATACACCGCGCCGATGCGCGGGCTCCATTGGTTGCCGGTGACGTAGGCATCGACCTGATCGAAACGCACGCCGTAATTGACAGTCAGCTTGTCGCCCAGCTTCCACTCGTCCTGCGCGTATACGCCGTACAGATTCGCTATCTTGCTGTTGATATCGGTAAAGCCGACCGGCGTGCTGCTGGTCTGGTTGCCTGAAGCATCGGCGGGGAATGTCAGCACATCGTTGTTGTTGTCGAGATGCTCCTGACTGAAAAACACTCCGCTGCGCAAGGTATGTTGCGCATTGACATGATAACTGCCGTCGGCCTGCAACCCGTTCGCCTGACTGGTGCGCAGCACGCGCGAGGCCACGCCGGTATACATCAGATCGCCGGTAGTATCCGGCTCGAACAGCACCTTGGAATAACGGCTGAATGCAGCCAGCTGATAATCGAATTTATCGCCCAGCGTACCCTGCAATGCCAGAATGCCGTAGCGTGTGGTTTCATGCTGGCGCTCATCCAGATTCTGCGAAGGATAGCTGCTGACGCCGGTCAAAGTGTAACTCGGCGTCAGATTCGGTACGTTGGGAATCTGGAATTTGCTGTCGGAGTTACCCAGTATCAGGCTCACCCGCGAACTGTCGTTGAGCAGGTAGGAAAAGTAGCCGAATTCCTTGTTTTGATGCGTGGTGTCGTGAATCGCGCTGCTGGCTGAAGTTGGATTCTCTATCCCCAGATCATTCTTCAACACCGACGCATTCAGATAATAAGTGAAATTACCCTTGTGTCCGCTGGCTTCGCCCGACAACTCCTGCGTATTGTTGCTGCCCACGGTCACGCCTATGCGCCCGCCGTTGGCGAACACACCGTTCTTGGTATGAATATCGACCACCCCGGCAGTGCGATAGCCGTATTGTGCCGGCAGCGCGCCAGTCAGCAAATTGATGCTGTCGGCAAAGCGCGTATCCAGCGATTGACCGAATCCGGTGATGGACTCCGGGATAATGATGTTATTGATACGGTACTGCACGTTACCGTGATCGCCGCGTATGTGCAGCTGGCCGTAGGAATCCTGGGCCACGCCAGGGGCTTGCAGCAGCACCTGATTCAGCGGCGTGCTGGCCCCTTGCGGCAACGCCGCAATGTCGTTGGCACCGATATGATAATTGCTACTGCCGGTATCGACGGCAATGCCGTTACGCGCGCGATCCAGCTTTTTCGCCGCAACTTTCACTTCCAGCGCCTGCGTACTGGCCAGTGTAATCTTGCTGGTCTTGCCCGCCGCTGCCGTCAGGGTCACGATGTCGGTGCCGGTCTGGAATTCGGCCTTATTCGCCACCACTGCATAAGTGCCGGCTGGTATCCGATTGAAACTAAAAGCACCCTCTCCATCAGTGTGCGTCCTCCCCCATGCTTTGCCGTCTGGCGACTGCAATTCGACGGTGACGTCAGCAACAGGGTGACCCAGCGTATCGTTGACTTGTCCTGCGATATGACCGGGTTGTTGCGTTGTATTGGCTGTGGCGGGTAATACATCCGCCGCGTGCGCGGGCAAGCCCAGCATCATGCAGATGCCGGACGCAATCAATGTGCGCTTCATGGTTATTCCTTCCTGAAAAATAGATAAGCACGCTGCGCCGGAGCACAACGTTTTTTATTCACATCTATCAGGCAGGAACGGGCGGACCGCGGGAATGGTAACGGAAAGGGATGAACTGCGTGCGGCTGACGAAGGATTCGGCAACCAGTTCGTATCTGGCATCGGTCGCCAGGCCGAAATCGGGAATGGTAGTGGGAACATTGTCCAGCGCACTGATGACGCACAAATCGCACAGCGGCGAATCGGAGCCGGGCGCATGCTTATGCGATTGCGCGCCGCCGTCCAGGAACGGATGCACGACGCCGTGCGCGGCCACCAGCTGCTGCGACCATGTCAGCAGCAGGGCGAGGGTCAGCGCAATCGCGGAAAAATGGCGTCGAATAAACATGCAGTACAGTTTATCGGTTTAAACTGACAGCTTCCCTACACGATAAGCTTCGTTAAAATCTTTTAATATTTGCGCCACCAGTTCGGCTGCCATATCGGCAACGATGAAGACGAAACGGCTCTGCCGATTATCGTCCGGCCATGCCGGCAACTCGACTGGCGGCGAGAATACGTGACCGACAGCATGCAATACGGTGGGCTGCGTTTTACCCTTGAGGTTAACGATGGCTTTCATGCGCAGCACGGATTTCCCGCCGTTGCGCAGCAGCATTTGCAGTGCCGCGTGGATCGCCTCCCATTCCAGCGGCTCGTCGAACGTGACACTAAAAGAACGAATGCGATCGTCGTGCACGGCATCGCTTTTTGCTATCGGCTTGCCCATGACGCTTACTGCGCTCACCGGCCGATAGCGGGACAGTTTCAGCCATTCGTTAACGTCGCCGGTTTTGGTCACGGGATTGTACAACCCGGCATTCAGTATCAATGCCGGATCAATGACGCCATGATCGGCCGGCAAAATCGGCGCAGCGGGATTGAGTGCGGCAAGCCGAGCACGCAATGTATCGACCGTCGCCACGCTCGCCAGATCGGCCTTGGTCAGCACCAGCCTGTCGGCCACGGCGACCTGTTTCACCGCCTCGAAGTAACTATCCAGTTGCTGCTCGCCCAATACCGCATCTATCGTGGTGACTACGCTGTTCAGCGCGAAGCGTGCAGCAATCCAGCGATCGTTGATCAACGTATCGAGTATGGGGGCCGGGTCGGCAATGCCGGTGGTTTCGATAATGACGCGTTCGAATGACGGCACATCGCCGCTTCTTGCCGCCATGAACAGATTTTTCAGCGTCGGAGACAACGAACCGACGACGCTGCAGCAGATGCAGCCGCCCTGCAACAACGCCAATGGTCCGTCGGTTTTCTGCAGCAGTTGATGATCCAGCCCGATTTCGCCGAATTCGTTCATGATAATCGCGGTATGCGGCAATTGCCGGATCAGCTGATTCAGCAGCGTGGTTTTGCCGCTGCCGAGGAATCCGGTAAGCAGCGTGACGGGGATGAGCGGCGGCGCTGCCGGTGTGGTGTTCATGACAATCTGCGACTTGTTGGTTGAGCCACTATGATAATCCAATCTGCAGCTAACGATAATGCCGCAAATCCGGAGGCAATTAATTCACTGCAGCCACAAAGGCATCAGCATAAATATCGTTCATTGCTGCCCGGGCCAGATATGCCTTTTTTCTGGCCGATTTAACCATATTCGGATTGCCGCACAAGAACACGCGCCAGCCGGTCAAATCAGGATGCTCAGCCAGCGCGATATCAACGGCGCGCCCCGTCTGGCAGCCTGTTGTCGCTGTGCCGCCGGAAACGCAGGGCGTGTAATGAAAATTAGAGTAATGCGCGGCCAGCTCACGCAATTCCTCCACCAGATATAATCCCGCAGTATCGCGGCTACCGTGGTACAAATGAATTTCGCCGGCATGTTGCCGGTTGAGTGCATCGCGTAAAATGCCCATCAAAGGCGCCAACCCCGATCCGGTACCGATGAGGAGCAAAGCTTGCTCTTCCGCGCCCGGCAAATAAAAACACGATCCTAGCGGTGCGCTAATGTACAGGTTATCCCCTATTTTCAGTTCATCATGTATCCAGTTGCTCATGCGCCCATCAGGCAAGCGCCTCACATGCAGGCGCAAGTAACTGTCCGAAGGCACGCTGGCCAGAGAATAGCTACGGGAAAATCCGGCGTCGCGATACAGGTTGATAAATTGTCCGGCACGGTAATCCTGCAATGACGGACAATCCAGTCCGACACACATGATTTCATTATTAAGCGGGCGGATGGCGCTTACTGTTGCCTGCAGCAATTTGTCGCTGCTGTCCGCCAGACAGACGGTCATGTCTTCAACAGGATGACAGGCGCAAGCAAGGAAATAATTCTGTGCCTGCAATGTGCTCTTGAGCCCATGCTGTGCAGCACCAGGCACATTGGCATCGGCAGACTGCATCATGCAGCTCTGGCACACGCCGCTGCGGCATGAATAGGGAACCGCAACACCCTGGCGCGTAAGTGCATCCAGTACGGATTCACCTGCTTCACACTGATACGTCGCCTCATTGAAATGCAATTGCGTCATGGTATATACGATTCCGGTTGGTTTAATTACTTACCGAGCACGTCATTACGTGTGGTCTCGCAAACAGCGCCAACTTCGGCGATCAGCTCTGCAGGTACATTCAGTTCCTGCAATGCGGCGACGAGATTATCCACTACCGCATCGAAATGGCTGTCATTCAAACCGCGCGCTACCAGATGAGCATGACCTTTACGCATATCCGCGCCGGTGTAATGCACGGGACCGCCGAAAGCCATGGTCAGGAATGCCTTTTGTTTGGCTGCCTGGCGCTCCATGTCGACATCGTCGAAAAAGTCGCTGATCCGGTCATCGCTGAGTACGCGACGATAAAATACATCTACTGCCGCATTCACAGCAGCTTCGCCGCCCAATTTCTGAAACAGTTCATTACTCATTGCGTCACTCCCAGTTATATTAACCGGCCACATAAGGTATATTTATAATATATCTTATAGGCCAAAAAAACAGGTCTATTCGACCTGACTACGATGTAAAATCAGTCTATTGGGCAACCAATATAAGATACATCTTATATACATCTTAATAAGAACATCAACCGCATGTCAAGGATTTTATGCAGCTTACCCGATATACCGATTATTCACTGCGCGTGCTGGTTTACCTCGGCATGAAGACGGACGGCTGGGCAACCATTACCGAATTGGCTGAATTTTACGCGATTTCACGCAATCATCTGGTCAAGGTAGTGCATCATCTGGCCCAGCAGGGTTTTATCAACACGTTGCGCGGCAAGCATGGCGGTATGGCGCTGGCGCGAGCACCCGGGCTGATCGGGATAGGCGATGTAGTGAGGCGCACCGAACCGAATTTCCATATCGCCGAATGTTTTAATCCGACTGCCGATCACTGCGTGCTGGGGCCGAATTGCCGTTTGAAATCCATGCTCAACGAAGCCAATCTCGCCTTTCTGGGCGTGCTGGATCGCTACACTATTGCCGATGCCGTTGCCAATCAGGGACTGCTGGCAAGTTTGCTGCCCGGCCCAAAATGAGCAACCCGATAGCTGCACTGCATTTGATGGCCAGCCTGCAGAGTGTCCGGCAACAGCATTGTTGACCAATGCGGTACAGCTGCGCGCCCTCTGCCTGCAACTGGTTGCCGATGCACAACTGACTGCAGTTGATGACAAGTTTCATCAATTCGATGTCGGCAACGGCGTTACCGACGGCGTGTTACTGGCGGAATCGCATCTTGCCATTCATACCTGGCCTGAACGCGGTTACGTCACGCCGGATGTATTTGTATGCAACCTGTGTGCGACAACAATGCCCGCGCCAGAGGCTTGTTCAACGCACTGATCGCGGCATTCTCACCCGCCCGGCAGCAGACCTATCAGGTCAGCCGGGATTGAATCCGGTCAGCCCTGCACGCCCTGACGTTTGAGAAACTCCTGCAGGATTTTCAGCCGCATCAGGCTATCGTTCATTTCCAGCAAATCCTGCTTGGCGCTGGCCTTGATCGGCAAGCTCTCGGCTAGCCGGTAACCCAGCCAGACCGCCTGTTCCGGATGCATGGGATTAGAAAACCGCAGTTCGCCCAGTTCTTGCACTATGGTCTCGAATACCGTGCTGCACAAGCTGAATTCGTCGGTCACCAGCTGTGTGGCTTCAGGCGCAATCAAACTCACTTCGGCTGTTATCAGACCGTCCTTGCCCGTCTCGCTGGATTCGATCAGAAAGCGTTGCCCGCCCTGGGCGGTAATGTTGAGTATACCCAACTGCGGCATGTCCCAATCGGCGATATGCGCCAGCGTACCCACGGCGTAAGGCGTTGACGGCGATCCCACTTCACTGCCGCTCTGGATCAGGCACACGCCGAAAGGCGCATTATCTTTCATGCATGCCTTCGCCATATCCATATAACGCGTCTCGAAGATTTTCAGCGGCAGCAAACCGTCTGGATACAGTACCGTTTGCAACGGAAAAATCGGTATGCTCAAATGACGCACGTTATGCAAGCGATCGAACATCATCGGCAAACTGCGTTTAAACCAGTTCATGCTTGCCCCCAGCGCGCCATGAGTTGATGCGGTATATGCAATTGATCCAGGATGCGGGCGACAACGAAATCCACCAGGTCGTCTATCGTTTGCGGATGGTGATAAAACCCGGGATTCGGCGGCAAAATCACCACGCCCAGACGAGCAAGCTTCAGCATGTTCTCCAGATGAATAGCCGAATAAGGCGTCTCACGCGGCACCAATATCAATTTGCGCTGTTCCTTGATGCAGACATCGGCGGCACGCTCGATCAAATTATCCGACAACCCTTGCGCGATGGCCGCCAACGTCCCCATCGTACAAGGGCACACCACCATTGCATCCGCGGGATTGGACCCGGAGGCCACCGGCGCAAACCATTCTTCGCGCCCGAATACGCGTAGCTGGCCAGTGCGCGCCGCATAACGCTCGCCTAACAGCGCTTCCAGTTCATGCGGCCGACTCGGCAAGCTTAGATCCAACTCCTGTTTGGCCACAATCTGCGCGGCAGCAGAAACCAGCAAATTAACCTCGACGCCGGCTTCCAGCAGACTTTGCAGCAGGCGCATGCCGTACGGCATGCCAGACGCCCCGGTAAACGCCAGAGTGACACTACGCGGCGGATTCATATTGACCGTTTCCTTGTTGTTTGCCCCAGCCGGGATTTTTTAAAAGATAGGCGGCGACGAGTCCGTTACTCAGACCGAACAGCCATGCGGCGGCGGCAAAGGCAGGGCTTAAATAAAATACGTTGACGCCGGGCATCAGCCACAGCGACACGATGGTCAACTGCGCGGCTATGTGTGCAAAAGCAGCCAGGACGCTCAAGCTGACTGCGCCGAAATAACGTTCAGGCAAACCTCGCGCCAACCATAATACGGCAAGACTGGCCAGCGCCCCGCCCAGACTGAGCATGAATCCCGGTGTGAGAAAGCTTCCCAGCAATATGCTCCCGGCCACCACGCGCAAACCCGCCACCCAGAATGCAGTGCGCAAACCATATTGCTTCAGCACCAGCAAAGTAACAATATTGGCCAGGCCGGGCTTTACGCCTGGCAACGGCGATGGCAATGCCGCTTCCATCAGCATCAGTGCTATCGCCAGCGCAGCCAGATAGGCAATACGATGATCTTCAGCAGTTGGTTTAATAGTTAAGACTGTCATATCGCCGCACTTGCCCCACAATTTCCACGCTGACCTGATTGGGCAAACAAATCGCCGCTTCCCCCTCGTGACTGATCCATCCCTGGTGTACGCACAATTGCCGCGGGCCGGGATCGCTACGCACTCGCGCCCGGTGATTGACCACTTCCACTTGTGTCACGCCTAGCGGCCCAGGCACCTCAACGCTGAAAGCACGAGCCAGCGAAGCAGTCAGAAATACGTTGCCGCCGCGCTTGATAACGAGATGCTGCCCCGCCGGGCTCATCCAGTAATGCACAACCAGCGCCATGACAGCAACCGCGCCCGTCGCCAGCACTGCCCAGTCGCCCCGTCCGAGCAACGCGATAGCCGAGCGGTAAGCGTTCACGTCAGCTCGCGGTGCCGCACCAGCGTCTGCACGTCGGCAGCAAATCGTTCAGCCAGACGCTCGCTCATATACACCGAACGATGCTGCCCGCCGGTACAACCGATGGCTACCGTCAGATAGGCGCGGTTATCGCGCATGAAGCAAGGCAGCCATTTGCGCACATATTGCTCGATATCGGCCAGCATTTCCCTGACTTCGGGAATGGGTGCCAGAAAATTGATCACATCCTGATCGCGCCCGGTTTGCGGCCGCAGCAAGGGATCGTAATGCGGATTCGGCAAACAGCGCACATCGAATACCAGATCGGCATCCAGCGGTATACCGTGCTTGAAGCCGAACGACGCGAACAACAGCGTCAATCCGGCGTCTTCCAGTGCGATCATGTCCCTGATCCAGTTACGCAAGGTATTGGCAGACAGATCGCTGGTATCGATACGATGCGCCAGTTGCGCAATCGGATCCAACAAATCGCGCTCCAGCATGATCGCCTCGGGCAAGGCGTGATGTTCGTCGCTGAGCGGATGCCGGCGCCGGGTTTCGGAAAAACGCCGCACCAGCGTTTCGGTTTTCGACTCCAGAAACAACAGCCTGAAATTCAATTGCTGGCGCAGCTGCTGCACCAGATCCGGCAGATACTGGTAAGAGTCGCCGCTGCGCGCATCAACGCTGATCGCCACCCGGTAATAACCGTGCGCGGCAAGAAACTGTACCGTTTCCTCGAGCAGATTGGCAGGCAGATTGTCGATACAGTAATAGCCTGCGTCTTCCAGCACGTTCAGCGCAATACTTTTACCGGAGCCGGACAGGCCGCTGATCAGTACCAACTGCATTTTGGCCAGCGCGACTTCCATGATTATTCATTCTCCTCCAGCAGTTTTTGCTGACGCAGGATAAATTCTTCAGCGCTGTTCACCCCGCGCATGCGCAGTATGTGATTGCGTGTCGCCACTTCCACCAGCACTGCAAGGTTGCGCCCCACCGCAACGGGTATGCGTACTTTGGGGATTTTTACGCCCAGTATCGTCTCCGACGAAGCGTGCATATCCAGACGCGAAATAGGCTCCTGCGTTGAATCGGTAGGCGCTTTCAGGTGCACAATGAGTTTGAGATTCTTTTTCGACTTGACCGCCAATTCGCCGAACAGGGTGCGGATATTCAGTATGCCCAGGCCGCGCACTTCGAGAAAATCCTGCAGCATGGGCGGGCATTGCGACTCCAGCGTATCCGGAGCAACTTTATACAAGTCGACCACATCGTCGGCAATCAGGCGATGTCCACGCGTGATCAATTCCAATGCCAGCTCGCTTTTACCGGTTGAAGGCTCCCCGGTCAACATGACGCCTATACCGTTCACCTCCAGCATGACGCCATGCAGATTAATCGACTCCGCCAGCGCATTGGTCAGATAATGCGACAGCACCGCCATCAGTTCTGGGCTGGCTTGCGGCGAAGTAAATAACGGGGTGCTGGTGCGCCGCGAGGCCTCCAGCAAAGGCGCCGGCACCGGTTCCCCGTTGGCGACGATGACTGCCGCCAGCTCGGTGGAAAACAGGTTGGCTACCGCATGCTGCAGCCCCTCTGCGCCCAATTGACGCAAATAGTCCATTTCCGCACAGCCCAGAACTTGCACGCGGTTTGGATGGACGAAATTTAAATGCCCCACCAGCGCCAGCGACGGTTTTTGTACCGTATCGCCCACCAGCTGCTTGTCGCCGCCGGACTGCCCGGAAACCCAGGTCAGGGCCAGCGTTTGTGCCAGCGCCGCGAACATGCGACTAACAGGTATGGAATTGGTCATGACTGCCAGTGACTAATGAGGTCGAATACGCCGCTGCTGTCAATGCTGGTCAACAGCGCGTCGCGCAGGGTTTTATTGCTGAACAGCTGGGCCAGTTCGCCCAATATCTGTAAATGAAGATCCGTTGCCTGCATGGGTACGAACAACATGAAAACAAGCTTGACCGGCAATTGATCGGGAGCATCGAATTCTATCGCGGGGTTCAATCTGACTAACAGCCCGGTAGCCGCCTTCAATCCCTTGATGCGTCCATGCGGGATGGCTATGCCTTGCCCTAATCCGGTAGAACCGAGTTTCTCGCGCGCGTTCAGGCTATCGAACACAGCGCTGGGGACGATACCCAATTCGCTGCCCAATAATTGCCCGGCATACTCAAACAGCCGTTTTTTACTCCCCATCTCGACATCGAGCAATATATGCGAGACAGGGAGTAATGGCGCTATCTGATTCATGCCGGATTATTCTTGTTCAGCCACCGTTTGGTGTTTGATGCCGCTGCCAGCCTGATGCGATGAACTTTGTTTTTCCTTGTGTTTCATCACTTGACGGTCCAGTTTGTCCGCCAGACTATCGATTGCGGCATACATATCGGCTTCCTCGACCTGTACAAAAATATCCTTGCCGCTCAGATGTACGTTGGCTTCCACAACATGCTTCAGTTTTTCTACCGTCATGATGACGTTGACGTCGATCACCTGATCGAAATGACGCTTCATGCGATCGATTTTCGAGGTTACGTAATCGCGGATCGCAGGGGTGATTTCCAGATGATGCCCGGTAATGGTTAAATTCATGTCATGCCCTTTCACTGGCTGGTTATAGCGCTTTGCGCTGATTGGCGGGTGGAATTTGCAAGGATTCGCGGTATTTTGCAATGGTACGACGTGCTACCACGATACCTTGCTGACCGAGAACCTCGGCAATTTGCCCGTCGGATAAAGGCTTTCTGGTATTTTCGGCGCTGATGAGTTGCTTAATTAACGCACGAATTGCAGTCGCCGAGCAAGCGCCGCCCGCATCGGTATTAACATGACTGCCAAAAAAATATTTTAATTCAAATATGCCGCGCGGCGTCATCATGAATTTCTGCGTGGTCACGCGCGACACCGTCGATTCGTGTAATTCCACGACCTCGGCGATTTCGCGCAACACCAAGGGACGCATGGCGACTTCGCCGTGCTCGAAGAAATGGCGCTGGCGATCGACGATACTCTGCGTTACCCGCAATATGGTATCGAACCGCTGCATGATGTTTTTGATCAGCCATTTGGCTTCCTGCAATTGCCCGGCCAATTGCTGATGATTGACGTCGCGATTGCGCGACAGGATATCGGCATACATCTGATTGATACGCAGTTTGGGCATGGCGTCCGGATTCAGGGTCGCAATCCATAAGCCTTTGACTTTCTTGACGATAACATCGGGAATTATATAGCGCGTATCGGAGACGCCGAAAGCTTCGCCCGGGCGAGGATTAAGGTGGGTAATCAGCTCGCGGGCAGCGCGCAATGCCTCGTCGTCGCAGTGCAGTTTGCGTTTCAGTCCGGCATAATCGTGCGCGCCCAGCGCAGCCAACTCATGCTCGACGATGCGTTGCGCCAGACCCAGATGCGGCGTCTGTTCGGACAAAACCTGCAGCTGCAATGCCAGACACTCAGACAAGTCGCGCGCGCCCACGCCGGTGGGTTCCAGATTCTGCAAATGCTTGAGCGCAATTTGCAGTTCTTCCAACTCCACTTCCAACTCGTCCGGCAGCATTTCGGCGATATCTTCCAGACTCTGCGTCAGATATCCGCCTTCGTTCAAGGCATCGATCAACAGCAATACCAGCCGTTTATCGCGTTCCAGCAATGGAGTCAGATTGAGCTGCCAAACCAGATGGTCGCGCAAGCTGATACTGTCTTGCGACGACGCCTGCGGTTCAAAATCGTCGTCATCGTCATCGTCGCCCGAACTGTGACTAACGGATTCGTTCCAGTCCAGCTCGGTCAGTTCGCGGGTCGTTGTCTCCGCCGGCGCATCCGCAGCAGTGTCGGTATTGTTTGTTGTGGCCTGCTCGTATTCGGTGGTGCTGCGCATACTGCTGTCGTCGATGGCATCAACGCGTTCCAGCAATGGATTATCCTGCACCATCAATTCCAGCTCCTGATTGAGCTCAAGCGTAGACAGCTGCAGCAAACGTATGGATTGCTGCAGCTGCGGCGTGAGCGTCAGATGCTGAGATAGTTTAAGTTGTAAGCCTTGCTTCATATTTTTATATTAAAGACGAAAGTGCTCGCCCAGATAAACCTTGCGCACACTTTCATTATGAATGATTTCCTCAGGTTTACCAGCGGCCAGCACCGTGCCGTCGTTGATAATGTACGCACGGTCGCAAATCCCCAGCGTCTCGCGTACATTATGGTCAGTTATCAAAATACCGATCCCGCGCTCGGTCAGAAATCGGATCAGTTTCTGAATATCGATCACGGCAATCGGGTCTATACCGGCAAACGGCTCATCCAGCAGTACAAACCGGGGATTCATCGCCAGCGCCCGCGCAATCTCGACGCGGCGGCGTTCCCCGCCGGACAGGCTCGTCGCCGCAGCATCGCGCAAATGCTCGACATGCAAATCTTCCAGCAAATCTTCCAGATGCTGCTCGATTTCCGCTTCGCTATAATTTTTCAGTTCCAGAATAGCGCGTATATTCTGCGCAACAGTCAGCTTGCGAAATATCGATGCCTCTTGCGGCAGATAGCTCAATCCCAGTGCGGCACGGCGATGTATCGGCATCAACCCCAGATCCTGGCCGTCCAGCTGTATCTCGCCGCCATCCAGCTTGACCAGACCGACTATCATGTAAAAACACGTCGTCTTGCCTGCGCCGTTCGGTCCCAGCA
Organism: Sulfuriferula sp.; assembly: GCA_031291235.1. GTDB lineage: Bacteria > Pseudomonadota > Gammaproteobacteria > Burkholderiales > Sulfuriferulaceae > Sulfuriferula. The sequence goes on along the minus strand of JARLJL010000002.1, from coordinate 68,226 downwards.
AGCCTACAACTTCACCGCGATTCACGCTGATCGACACGTCCTTTACCACCAGACGCGATTTATAGCTTTTTTTCAGGTGCAGTGCCTTGAGCTCGCTCATTTCAATTTACTCACGGAGTCGTCTGTATGCCGCCGGCCGGTTGTAACGGTAACGGAGCAGGCGGCGTCGGTGCGGCTGCCCCCTTGATTTTGGGACGGATCACGGCATGTACGCGGCTGGGCGATGCTCCCGGCGTTTTTGCGGCATTAGGATCGTTTTTCACCTCGAAGTATTCAGTCTCAGTGTTATAACTCATGGTATTCCCGCGCAACTCGTCGGCCCCTTTTTTCAATATCGCATTACCGGTCAGTAATACCGTATTGAGCTTGGTGTCCATATCGATACGGCTCGCGTAGCCTTCGATATATTCGTCTACATTGTCGCGCTTTTGCCGGAAATACACAGGATTGCCAAAAGCCACCGCTTTACTGAAACCCTCGGCATCCTGATGCACTTCCATACGGTCGGCGCGCATCAGCATCGTCCCCTGCAGCAGGGAAACGTTACCGACATAAATGCTTATCTTGTGCAAATCGTCTACGGTGACACTGTCTGCCTCAAGATTGACCGGTTTGGTACGATCCGCCTGTTCCGCCTGCGCTGCCGATACGGATAACAACAACAAGCCGGCAACGGTAAAAATAAATTTATTCAATAGGTACATAGCGCGCTTTGACACGATGAGTAAGCTTTAAAATTTGGGTCTGATTGTTCAATTCTAACCCACCTGCGGTCATATTTATGGATTTACCTACAACCAGCACCGGCCGGTCGGTACGCATCACCCGCTGATCCGGTATCGCTTCCAGATATTCCGTAGTCAGCGTCAACGGCCCTTGCTGGTCGTGCATATCGCGCACCAGCACAACATGTCCGATAAAATTCACCTGTTTGCCCTGCGCGGTAACCAGCGCCCGACTGGAGCGAATATCCGCAGTACCCTGCTGATCGTCATTAGCAACCAGATGCGGGCTGGTTAACAAAGTCGTATCGTCGTCCAGATAATGCTCTGCGTGATCGGCATGCAAGGTATATACCACTTGCCCCGCCAGATTCGTCCGCGTCACCATAAAATGCTCGATAATATAATCGGCAACATGCAGGCCCTTCGATAACACGCCGGGACTGGACGTGCTCACAGCATATTGCAACCAGGCGCTCAATGCCGCCAGCACGGCAACAATGGCCAACGGAAACCAATACAGCGGCCGATTATTCATCGTACATATTCAGCCAGCAAAGCCGCATAATGCCCTTGCGCCTTCATGATAAATTCGCAGGCCTCGCGCACGGCGCCGCGACCGCCATCGCGCTGGGTGATGACATGCGCGTACTGCTGCACCTCGGCAGGCGCTGCCGGCACACATATCGCCAGACCGCACCGCGTCATCACAGGCAAATCGACGACATCGTCGCCCATATAAGCCGTCTGTTCCGGCTGCAAACCCAGCTTATCCAGCAAATGCAGATACGCATCCAGTTTATTATCCACGCCCTGATAGACATGGTGGATACCTAAATTTTTCGCCCTATGCACCACTACTTGCGAGTTCCGTCCGGTGATAATGGCAAGCTCTACCCCGGTTTGCCTGAGCATTTTCAGGCCATGACCGTCCAGCGAATTAAACGCCTTGTATTCCTTGCCATCGTCGCTGAAATACAGGCTGCCGTCGGTCATCACTCCATCGATATCGAAAATGGCAAGCCTGACCGGTAACGCGCGCTGATGAGCCTGGTTCATAAGATATCCCTAAACTACCCCGGCCCGCAACAAATCCAGCATATTTAATGCGCCGACCAATTTGCCCGCATCATCGACCACCAGCAGACCATTGATATTATGGCTTTGCATTTTTTCCACGGCAGCCACGGCCAGCTGGTCTGGACTGATACTGCGCGGGCTCCGCGTCATCACATCCGTCACACTGGCCAGACGCACATCTACCGATTTCTCCAGCACTCTGCGTAAATCGCCGTCGGTAATAATCCCCACCACCCGCTGCGCCTCATCCACAACTGCGGTCATACCCAGCCCCTTGCTGGTCATTTCCAGCAAAGCTGCGGGCAGCAATGCCGTATCCGGCACAACAGGCAATTCTCTACCTTGATGCATGATATCGCGCACATGAACCAGCAAACGCCGCCCCAGGGAACCGCCGGGATGCGTGCGGGCAAAATCCTCGGAACCGAAACCGCGCGCTTCCAGCAAGGCTATCGCCAACGCGTCGCCCAGCGCCAGCGCTGCCGTGGTACTCGCGGTAGGCGCCAGATTGAGCGGACACGCCTCCTGCGCCACGCTAGCATCCAGATGCACATCCGCTTCGCGTGCCAGCGTGGAGCGGGGATTGCCGGTCATGGCAATAAGCCGTGCACCGCGACGCTTGATCAGCGGAACAATCGCAGTCAGTTCGGCGCTCTCGCCGGAATTGGACAAGGCGATACACACATCTTCCTGGGTAATCATGCCCAGATCGCCGTGGCTGGCTTCTCCCGGATGCACGAAGAATGCCGGGGTGCCGGTACTGGCCAGCGTCGCGGCAATCTTGCCGCCGATATGACCGGACTTGCCCATGCCGCTCACCACCACCCGTCCGCGACAGTCAAGAATCAGCGACATCGCCGCAATGAACTGCTGATCCAGACGATCGCGCATCGCCAAGACCGCTTCCGCTTCTATGGTCAATACCTGTCGCGCAAGACTTAAAGCAGCGTCTGCATCGAATTTGACAGTAGATAAATTAGACATAATCGTTAAACATCCTAATCAGAACGTTTATTTTACCCCATAAAAGCATTTGGATAAGCCTAAATCCCGGAAACGCCAGCCAGACGCTGATTTATACAAGCAAATAGCGCGCCTTAACGCCCCCGGCCAGTATTTTCAACGTCATCCTGCGTTCAAGGCTTGCGGCAACGGCAACTTCTCTCTAATCTTGAGGCTATGCACTCTACTCTCAGCCTTGTCATCCTGTTACTGGCCGCTGCCGTCGTGGTATCGGCCTTATTTCGCGCATGGCGCTTACCATCCATGCTGGGTTTTCTGCTGGTCGGCATCCTGATGGGACCGCATACGCTTAACTGGCTCCCCGATAGCCCGGAAACCCGCCATCTGGCCGAATTCGGCGTGGTATTCCTGATGTTCAGCATCGGCCTGGAATTCAGCCTGCCCAAGCTCAAAGCCATACGCACCACGGTATTCGGATTCGGCGGCGCACAGGTACTCAGCTTCATCCTGGTTGTCATCCTCATCGCCACCAGCCTCGGTTTGCCATGGACAGCCGGCCTGGCGCTGGGCGGCGCGCTGGCCATGTCGTCTACCGCCATCGTCAGCAAAATGCTCGCCGAACGCCTGGCGCTGCAATCCGAGCACGGGCGGCAAATGATAGCGGTGCTGCTGTTTCAGGATCTGGCCGTCGTCCCCCTGCTGATCCTGACGCCGACACTGGCATCCGGCGGAGACCAGCTCTGGGAGTCGCTGCTGGGTGCCGGGGCCAAGGCGGTGGTGGTATTGCTGTTGCTGCTGTTCGTCGGCCAGAAACTGATGCGCCCCTGGTTCAGCTGGGTTGCCGGCCACAAGTCATCCGAACTGTTCATGCTCAATGTGCTGCTCATCACGCTGGGGCTGGCTTATTTGACCGACAAGGCCGGGCTGTCGCTGGCGCTGGGCGCATTTCTGGCGGGCATGCTGATCTCGGAAACCGAATTCCGCTATCAGGTCGAGGACGATATCAAGCCCTTTCGTGATGTGCTGCTGGGGCTGTTTTTCATCACCATCGGCATGCTGCTCGACTTGCATGCGGTATGGAACCACTGGGCCTGGGTCAGCGCTACCGTAATTGCGCTCATACTCAGCAAAACGGCTATCGTCTGGAGCATAGGGCGCGCTTTCGGCAACGAATCTCCAGTCGCCACCCGCACCGCGCTCGGGCTGGCGCAAGCGGGCGAGTTCGGTTTCGTATTGCTGGCGCAGGCAGGCACGCTGGGCCTGATAGGCGGCGCACCGCTGCAAATCGTACTCGCCGCGATGGTGTTGTCGATGATGCTGGCGCCGCTCATTATCCAGAACACCGACGCCATCACGCGTCGCCTGTGCGGCGCAGAATGGGCCGGACGTGCACGGGACCTGCATGACATCGCGATCAAAAGCATGGGCGCGGACGGACACCTGATCGTCTGCGGCTACGGTCGTAGCGGGCAGAGTCTGGCCAGACTGCTGGAATCGGAAGATATCGCCTATATCGCGCTGGATGCCGACCCATCCCGAGTCAAGGCAGCATCGGCCGCAGGCGAAACCGTGGTATTCGGCGACGCATCGCGCCGCGAAGTGCTGATGGCCGCAGGGCTGAACCGCGCACGCGGCATGGTCATCACCTTTGCCGACCTGCCGGCGGCCATGAAAATACTCGGGCTGGTACAGGAAATCAGGCCGGATCTGCCGGTGATCGTGCGCACACTGGACGAAACCGATCTGGACAACCTCAAGCTGGCCGGCGCCGCCGCTGTCGTGCCGGAGGTACTGGAAGGTTCGCTGATGCTGGCATCGCACGCACTGCTGTTGCTCGGCGTGCCGTTAAGCCGCGTCCTGAAAAAACTGCGCAATGTGCGTGAACAGCGCTACGGCATATTGCGCGGATTCTTTCGCGGTGCCACGGACGAAGACGCGCAATTGAGCGAAACCGCACAGCCGCGTCTGCTCTCGGTGCTGATTACCGAACAAGCTGCAGCGGCAGGCAAAACCATCGCGCAAACCGGACTGGCAGAACTGGGCGTGGAAGTGCTGGTGGTACGCCGCCGCAATATCCGCGGCCTGGACCCGCAACCCGACATGCAGATCCTCGCCGGCGACGTACTGGTACTACGCGGTATCCCGGAAAGCCTGGCTACCGCGGAAATCAAATTACTGCAGGGTTAGATGTTTTTGCAGACGACGTAGACGTTTGAGCCATTATCTACATAATTTAAGGTCGGTGGCGTTGCGTTAACTGCAGGCGCATTTGCCGTACCACCCGATGTAAGAATGTTACCTCTAACCTGTCCGGTCGCAGCATTACCGTCGTCCAGCTGGCTATCAATAGCCTGTGCAATTTTCGCCGGCAGGTTCGACGAACAAATCACCAGCCCGGTCAAACCCATCGCACCGCTCCCTTGCACACCGGTAATACCTGAGGCCGCATTTTGCGGAGGGGTCGTATCTGTTGTTGCCCCTGCAATTAGCCCGGACAGCCGCAAATCCTGCCAAAAATAAGCGGCCTCACTCGCAGTAGTAGCATTATAACTACCAGTCACCACACCATCTCCAAACGTACCATCGCTAGTTTGCGTCACAGTCCAGCGCGTCGCCGCATTAATATCATCCCCCGGAATCGCATGATAGCGATCCTGATACGCATAGTATGCTGCAGTGGTGCCGTTAAAATCGTTAACCACATTGCGGATCTTGGCCTGCGTAATCAGTTCCTGCCCCTTCAGGATGCCGCCCAGCAGCAAGCCGACGATTACCAGCACAATGGCGATTTCTATCAAGGTAAAACCGCCTTGCCGTTTTGCACCGATCATTTCAAGTTCTCCCAATCGCAATCAGTCAATTATTGTCTTATGCAGATTGCACAGCAAAAAACACACCACATTGTTAAACATCCCCAATACGCAAAAATACCATAACCGGCATAAAAACACACTGACAAAACACTCAGGTTTCGCCATTCCTGACGAAATCTCGATAGATTTTCGCACGCGCTTCCATTACACAAGCGTTACCAAACGCGATAAACTGGCACGATACATGCACTGTGTAAATCACCCGACCCCCACAGCACGTGTTTAAGATCATAATATTAAACGAAAAATGAGATCACCACTCACACTTGACGCGATTTCCGCTAACCGCTGGCTGGGGCTGATGCTGCTCATGCTCCATGGCGCAATCGCTTTCGGCCTGGACAGCAACTGGTCGCGCGGATTTTTATTGCTGCATTTCGCCGCTTTCCTGTACTGGCAACCGCTACTTACCAACTTCAAAACGATCAACCTGCACACCGTCACGCTCAGCATCATTTGCGTCGGCCTGCTGATTTTCCCAGACTGGTGGCCAATTGCCGCCTGGATAGCGGCACTCATCGGGCTGATCGGCGCCAATGCCACCAGTATGCGCAGCAGCCGCCAAAACTGGGCCCATACGCTGGGGCTGATCTATTTGCTGACCGTATTGCTGGCCTGGGTAATGCTGCAAATTTCCCACACAGACACTCCTCCCAGCCTGCTACTGAACGCCATGCGCTACGGCTTGCTGGCATTACCCCTCGCTATCTTGCTGATCAGCCCCGACAACAACGCGTCCGGCTCGTTGAGCGCGATCGACCTGTTTTACGGACTGATGCTGTTTTTGCTGGTGCTGGTGCTCATACTGGGCAGTTTTACCGTGGTCGCAGCTACCGGCTTGCCATATTTGCAAGCACTCATGATCAGCCTGTTTACGCTGGCATCCATCCTGGTGTTGCTAAGCTGGTTATGGAACCCGCATGCAGGATTCAGCGGTCTGGGGCAGATATTATCGCGCTACCTGCTGACGGTAGGATTACCTTTCGAACAATGGATCGCGCAACTGGCCAAATTTGCCGATCAGGAAACCGACCCGCATCAATTTATCCGGCAGTCGGTTACCTATCTCGCTACCTTGCCCTGGCTGTCCGGGATCGGCTGGCAAACCGACAAACAACACGGCCTGATCGGCACCTCCACAGCGCATCAGTTCAGTTACAGCCATCACCAGCTCAGCCTCGACTGGTATACCCCGCGTGCGCTCTCCGCCGCCTTGGGCATTCATGCGCGGCTGCTGGCCGAATTGCTGGGGTATTTTTATGAAGCCAAATTGCGCGAGCAGGAACTCCGCAACCACGCTTATAGCCAATATGTGCACGAAACCGGCGCACGCTTGACGCATGACGTAAAAAACCTGCTGCAATCGATGAACACACTGGTATCGGCCGCACAATCCAGCCACCCCGACCAGACCGACGCATTGCTGGCGCTACTGCAGCGTCAATTACCGCAAATTACACAGCGGCTGCAAAGCACGCTGGACAAACTGCAAGCCCCGCATAACGACGAGCCCCAGGCTATTCACGCTGCGTTATGGTGGCAGCATCTGACCGAGCGCCACAGCCATGTCACCGTCAAATTTTTTCCACCGCTGATCATTTATAACTGCGAGTTACCGCAGGAACTATTCGACAGCGTTGCCGACAATCTGATTGCCAATGCGCTGCGCAAACAGCAACAGGATGCTGCTGTGGAAATCAGCGTATATTTTGCCTGCGCAGAACAAATCACGCTCAGCGTCTGCGATAGTGGAGCAGCCGTTCCCGAATCCGTGACCCGGCATCTGTTCGAAGCCCCGATCAGTTCGTCGCACGGACTGGGCATAGGCTTGTACCAGGCGGCGAAACAGGCGCAACAAAACGACTACAGCCTGAAACTGGCGAACAACGAAGCGGGGGCGATTTGTTTTACGCTGGACTCAATCTAGCAACAGAAAACACGCAGCAGCAATAAGGGTGGGCGGCAAAGCGCCCAGCAACAAGCCCATGGCACCGATGGATTCATCCTCGAATCCCTGCCTGAGCAATGCCACGCCAGCCGGATTCGGCGCATTGGCGATGACCGTCAGTCCGCCGCCGGTCACTGCGCCGGCGACCAGCATGTATTTGGCCGGATCGGACATACCGCTGATCAGCGACCCCAAATAGGTCAGCGCTGCATTATCGGTAATCGCGGTTAATGCAGTCGTACCAAAAAACAGCGCCACGGGTTGCAACCCCGACACCACCGGCTGTAGCCACCATTGCTGCATCCCGCCCAATATCACCAGCCCGGCCAGAAAAAACCCGACCAGCAGGCCTTCCTTTAAAATCAGCGGCGACTGATATTGCGCATAAGCCTGGGTATATCCGAGAAAGAACAGAAACAGGCTGATGAAAATAACCGGATGATGCGCAAACATGACCACTCCGGCAAGAAATACGGCATGAACCAATCCGGCAACCACGGGCACGCGCTGCACTTGCCCCGTATCCGCAGGGCTTGCCGATAAATGCCGCGACAACAGCAGCGTAATCATGCTGGCATTGATAGCGACCGCCACAGCGGCTTTCCAGCCGAATTCCCCAAACATGAAGGCGCTATTCCAATGCCAAGCTTCGGCGACCATCAGCACAGGCGGGGCGGCATAGCTGGTCAGCGTGCCGCCTATCGATACATTCACGAACAAACTGCCCAGCGCCGCATATTTCATGTATTCCGGCATGGGCGCATTGAATACCGGACGAAACAGCATCAATGCCGCCAGCGTCATCGCCGCGGGCTCGGTAATCAGCGACCCCAGCAACGGCACTACTGCCAGACTCAACCATATCTGCATAGGCAATGTCGGCAACGGCAAAATTCTGGCAACGGTCTGTATAGCTGCCTCCACCCAATATAATACGGGTCTGGACGCCGCTACCACCATCACCACGAATACAAATAACGGTTCGGTATATTGCTTGCTCTCGACATACTCGATGGCGGCATGCCCATCGACGATCGCTGCCATTGCAACCACCAGCACCAGCGCCCAGAACCCGAACACCACTTCCACTTCGCCCAGCAGGTGGAATATGCCGGCATGCCGGGGATAACGATGCGCCCATTTTTCAAACAGCTTGACCGAAAACGTATGCACCAATGCCAGCCCGAACAAAGCGGCAGCCACTTCCTGCAACAGCGTCATGCTCGCATCCATTCTCAAGGCAATTGCCCTGCATTAACCAGCTGACCGTACAGAATATTGGGCGACAGCCATATTACCATGTCGTCGAATGCGCCCCCCGGCGCACCGGCAGGGTTGGGGGTATGGCTGACGAACACGGCATTGTTGTCCTGATTGGCCAGCTCATCAGTGTTAGTGGCCGGGGGAGGAACAGCACCATTCTTGCCTAATGAAAAAATGACTGCGGGAGGAGCATTAGGGTCGGCCGACGTCAGCGGCGTTGCCGTACCGCAACCGGTACTGGTCGTACCTGCTGCCGATGCGCACACGGCCAGCGTAGATGTTAACGCACCCAAACCTGCGCCCTTCATGCCGCCCGCGGAGGTAAATGCCCAATTGCCGGTTGAAGTCACAGCATAGCGCACACGATTGCCCCAGGCATCGAGCAAAAAACCGTTGGCATCAAGATGCCCCAGCCCCAGACTCACCGCGGGCACGTAACCGTAATATGAATTGGTACAGCTCCCGCCGCCAACCGGATCCTCAACGCCATTACTTGCCGACGTTGCCGGACACGGCAGCCGCCCGTTCCGGATGGCGAAACCCAGCAAGGCGTCATTAACTTCATTTAATATCTGCGCGGTTTCGCTCAACCGGCGCTGCTCGATCTGCGCATTCAGCGGCACCAGCGCGCCGCCAAGCGCCAATGTCATGATAACCAGCACCAATGCCAGCTCTATCAGCGAAAATCCGGTTTGCGTTCTAAACACAATGCACCGCCATGACTGCACTGCTTGCATGCATACTGCCGCTACAATATTTAAGATTTATTTGTACTTGATCCCGCGCTGCGGAAACGTAATAAGGCAGCATCGGACTAGCTGCCATATTGTTCTGAAACCAGTCGTTCTGTATCAGCGTATTAATCGATGCGGATGTGGCAGGCAAGGTAGTATAAGGCACAAAACCGGCAAGCAGACCGGACTGATCTATACCGGACTGGTCTGCAGCAGCATACGGATAAGGTGGCGCCAGATTCTTTGCTATCTGTAGCAACACCAGCCGCTCGACCTTGCGAAACAGGTCTGCGCTGGAGAGGGTAAGCACGGTATCATCAAACGCAGGATCGGCTACTGTCTTGGCCACATACACAGTGGTTCCGGCTGTCTCATTTCCGCCTTCCAGGTAATTGCCGACCGCCAGCTGTTGCGCTTGCGTACCGCGCTGTTGCGGCGCTATCGTCACCCCGGACGAAAACAGGACGGCGACCATATTCGCATTGTTGTTAACCTGCAACAGACCTGCTGTGTTTTGACTGTTAATTTTCAGATTCTGGTAATCGCGAGCGTCGCTGGACAGCGCATACCACAGGCGCTCACCGCTGCCGTCGCGCACATCGGTCAAACCCAAGGTACGCCACGGCAGGCGCCCGATATAGCCACCTTTACATGCGCCGCCCTGTACGCCCACAGTCGTCTCGGCAACCCCGTCATTATTGGTATCCGGACACGGCAAACTACCAGGGTGGTTGGTATCGCTCAACGCCCTGAATATCAACGCCGCTTGCGCCTCGGCCAGCGCCTGCGCCGTCACCGCATCGGCATGCTGTCGAACGTTCATCCGGCCGTACAGCACACCCAGCGCAACCACTGTCAGGACAACCGCCACAACCAGCAGCGCCGCGCCGCGCTGGCTATAACCTAGCCGACAGTCAGTGTGCGGCAGCATTTTCGTTAGCTCCTGCCGCATCATCGCTGTCATCGGCCAGCGGCTGCAGGATGAGTGGCTGGGTAGTAGCTGATGCGACCGGCTGTTCAACTGGCAATGCCCGCTCATACGGCTCCAGCACCCGCCCGCTTTGCCGATCGAACTCCTGCCCCGGCTTCAAGGCCGGCGTAGCGGGCAATTTAAACTGCCCCGACTTGACGGCAGACGGGTCGACCGCACGCATCCGGCCGTTCAGCCATATGGTATCCACGCCATCGCTACGCTTGACGTAACCGCTATAGTGCGCTCCCTCCGGAGCGGCAGGCAATTCATGACGAACCAGCGGTTTATGCTGGTTATCGATTTGCTGGCGTTGTTGCGGCGTATAAAACAGCCGTCCCAGCGGCGGCACGGCCAGGGCATCGACAGCAACCAGCCAGCCCAATATCAGCACAATGCCGCGCAGCCTCATGATGCAGCCCTCGGTGTCAGGTTATGCCATACCAATATGCATCGCATCTGCACTGGAGCCGATTCAACGGCATGGCTCAATGTGCATTCGCGGACCGTCATGACGCCATGCTTTTGCGTGCGCAAATCATCCAGCAACTGCGCAAAAACGCCTTCATGCGGCATGTCTGCCGTAAACTGCACCGGCGTATCCATCAGATTAAGTGCGCCGATCTGCAATTCGGGGCGATGGGGCTGTTGCGGCGCAATATCGAAGTTGACGCCATGCAAACCTAAACGGTCGCCGGTAACGATTAACATCTGCTGCCACGCCATACGCTGATCGCCGCCGATAAAGCCATCGCGCTGCAGCCCGCGATACGCTTGCAAATACTGCGCTATCCAGAGTTTGTCCTGCGCGGATTGCGCAATTTTCCGGTTTATCGTATTCAACTCGATCTGAACCTGCTGTTGCTGCTGCGTTACAGCATTAACCATCGCCATATGTTCGTAAAGCCACCCGGCGGCCAGCAGCAGGACAACGATTAAACTGGCGAAGGGCAACATCAGCTGGCGGACAAATGCAATATATTTCATGGCGCTGCCTGCAATACCAGTTTCAACTTGAAAGCCGCGGTTGTCGCAGGCGCCTGTGCGGACTGATGCAGCGTCGATTTTGGATCCCGATTGACAGGCATGCTGATCACATCCACTTTCACTATCCGCGATTGCTGCTGCAGCGCGGTAACAAAACGGTCTATATCGTTCATGGCCGAGGCGTAATCTCCGCGGAACGGACGCACCTCTCCATCAACGGACAACGTCTGCCGGTGCGACAGTTGACCATCCGCATCAGGCCCCTGCCAGCCCAGGCCGGTCACTGCAATATACGGATGGTGTTCCAGTACCTCGCTGAGTATTACAAAATCCGTCATGGGTTGCGGCGCTGCGCGCAACGTATCGGCAATCTCGACTGCCGCCTTCAAATTGGCCGGTGCATCAGGGGTTGCCGGCATTTTTCGGGATATGTCCTGATAACGCCGTTGCTGCTGCGCCAGCAAAACCCGCGTCTGCATCATCGATGCAGCAATCTGCTCACGCTGCCAGGATAAATACCCGCCTGCAATCACTGCCATACCCAGACAAGCCGCTGCTGCTGTATATAAACCGCGCTGCCATTGCCGTTGCCGGAATCCCGCTGTCATCTCGGGCGTAGCCAGATTGACGACTGCGCCATAACGCCCTAGTGCCGCCAAATGCAGGCTATCGCGATGCTGGTACAAACTCTCGGCATTAATCCACAAGCGTTGTGCAAACAAGGCACTTTCCCGTACCGTACACGATAACTCCAGCCCGGCATTCTGATTCAGTATCTCGCACAAACGCTGATGATCCTGCTGCGTATCCAGCACGGCTACTGCCAACGGGCTCTGATGCGGCAAATACTGGTGACTCGTCAAATAATAACGGGTCTTGATAATTTCTTCCGCCAACTTTTCGGCTGCCTGACTGGATTCCGGCGTGCTCAATCGGGAAAACAGCAAGCGGTTCTGACTGAAAAACGACAGCCGAGTACCGCCGCTCTGTTGCGTAACCCATAACAACGGCGCCGGACCCTGCGGTAATTGGCGTATCAGTGCATGGCTCACCATAGGTACCGTTGCCAGCAAAGCCAGATGAATACTGTGCTGTGTCAGCATGTCGAGCCAGACTTGCGCCCATTCCAGGCTATTGAGCGAGACGAACAGGTAACGGTCGTCGCGCCGCCCTTGATCGTCGCGCCCCTGATACCAGGCAGCAGAGAATGCGCTGTCGCGACTAACCTGATGCAGACGCCGGCCCAGCATTTGTCCGCGCGCCGCACCCAGCACATGCGGCAAGCTCTCGGCATGATATTGCTCGTCCACGCTATCCACCAGCAACGACAGTTTGGCATGCCTGAACGGCTGCAGTGCGACAGCAAATGCCCGGTGACCGACCTCATCCGCAGCGAATTCGCCGACGAAGCGAAATTGCCCACGCCGCTGGTACGCCAGGCTAACGCCCTGCGCACTCAAATACACCAGCAAATGCGGCATAAATATCATAACTTGACCGTCCCCAGCACATCGTACATAGGCAACAGTACCGACCCCACAATCGCCGCCATGATCGCGCCCAGTATCAGCGTCAGCGCCGGTTCCAGTATTTTCAATGCGCTCTCGGTAGATTCCTTGACTTCGCGGGTATAAAAATAATTGACGTTTTCCAGCGCCGTATCCAGCGCTCCTGTGGTTTCGCCTACGCGCAGCATACGAATAACCAGCGGCGGAAACACGCTGGAACTCTGGAAACTTTCGCTCAGACTCTCGCCGTTACCGATACGCACTCGTGCCCGCTGTATCGCATCGGCTACGACCCGGTTCACGGCCAGGTTTTCACCCATATCCAGCGCGTCCAGTATGCTGATACCCGAGCGATACATCAGCGCAAAGAATCCGGCAAACCGCGCCAATGCAATTTTATGCAATATGCTGCCGACTACAGGCAGGTGCAATTTCACGTCATCGAACCAGAACCGCGCGCGTTCGCTGCGCCGCAGCACCCATAACGCGATCATGCCCGCTAGCGTCGGCACGATCAGCAATAGCGGCCAAATCACTTTCAGCGACTCCGACATCCATAACAACGCCCGCGTCTGTATCGGCAGCGGCAAGTTCATGCTTTGCATCAACTGTACGATTTGCGGTACCAGGAACAGCAACAGCAACAAGATGACCACGCCCACGATCGTCAATACCATGCTGGGATAAATCAGCAAACGCTTGGTCTGCGCAGCAAGCTCATCCTGCCGCTTCAATGTATCGCCCAGATTGACGAACACTTCGCGCATCAACCCGGTATGTTCGCCGGTTTTCACCAGACTGATCATCAGCGTGTCGAACACAGCCGGATGCGCCGCCATCGCCTGCGACATCAGCTTGCCGCCTTCCATATCCTCCAGCAAGGCGGTCAGGATATCGCGAAAGCGGGTGTTGTCGGTGCTGTCGCGGAGATCGCGCACGCCGTCAAGTATGGGTATACCGGCACGGCTGATCTGCTCCAGGTGAAAACAGAAAGCGATCAAATCGCGCCGGCTTGCCGCACCGCGAGCGAAATCGCTGGCCCGGCTGTCCAGCGTGTGAAACGTAATCAAATCCAGCCCGGTACGAGTCAGGCGCAATTCCAGATCGACCTCGTTCGCAGCCGACAACCGCCCGCGGTGACGACGGCCTTGCTGATCCATGGCGCGATAGCTGAAATAAGGCATATTCAGGCACGCCGGGTCAAATCGATCACCCTGGCCACTTCGGCCAGACTGGTCTTGCCTGCCAATACGGCGGCAATGCCTTCATCCGCCAGCGTATGGTAACCGCGCGACAACGCCAGCGTACGAATCTCGCCCTGGCTTGCCCGCCGCGCCACCAGTTCATCGAGCTCGTTATCCAGCGGCAGCAGTTCCATGATCGCCATGCGCCCGCGATACCCCTTGCCCTTGCATACCGGGCAGCCTGCCGCACGATAGATAGGCGGATGCGCCGTACGCTCCCAGCCCAATAATTTTTGCTCTTCGATTTCCGGCACGTAAGCTTCGCGGCAGGTCGTACACAACATGCGCACCAGCCGCTGCGCGATCACGCCGATAATGTTGCCGGCCATGATATCCGGCACGATGCCGATGTCCAGCAGGCGCGGGAATACGCCCAACGCCGAATTGGTATGTAGCGTGGTAAACACCTGATGCCCGGTCATCGCCGCGCGAAATGCCATTTGCGCGGTATCCTGATCGCGTATTTCCCCGACCAGAATGATATCCGGATCCTGACGCATGATGGAACGTATGCCGTTGGCGAAGTCGAGCTTGATGGTCTCGTTGACCGAAGTTTGCCGCATCAGGTCGACCGGATACTCGACCGGATCTTCCAGCGTCATGATGTTGACGTTTTCCGTATTAACGTAATTCAGCAAGGAATACAGCGTTGTGGTTTTACCCGACCCGGTCGGGCCGGTCACGATCACGATACCTTCAGGACGCGCCAGCATTCGCAGCAGCAAGTTCATGGTATCCGCCGGCAGACTCATTTGCGCCAGCGGCATGATCGCACGCTCACGATCCAGTATCCGCAGCACGATATTTTCGCCATGTATGGTCGGCTGCACCGAGGCCCTGAAGTCGATAGGCCGTCCATGCAGAGTCAGCGAAAAACGGCCGTCCTGCGGTGCGCGGTTCTCTGCGATATTCATCCCCGACATAACTTTCAGGCGTACCGCCATCGACGGCCAGTAGCTATGATGCAAAGCGCGAATCTGCTCGAGTACGCCGTCGATGCGATAGCGTATGCGCAGGAACGCCTGCTCCGGTTCGAAGTGTATGTCCGATGCGCCGTGCTTGACCGCGTCGACCAGCAAGGCTTCGATCAGCCTCACCACCGGCTGGGTATAGTTATCGGTATTTAACGTCAGGCTTTGGTAATCAATCTCGCCGGTTTCGATTTCATGCAGGATACCGCCGACCGAAAGCTCGAATCCGTAGAATTTATCCACGGCCTCGAGTAATTGCGCTTCGCTTGCCAGCACCAGCGCGATCTCGATATAAGTACCGATCAGCGCCCGTAACTGGTCCAGCGCAACGACGTTAAACATGTCGGTAATGGCAATGGTCAGGGTTTGCGTTTCGCTGTCGAAGGCAATAGGCAGCACGTAATGCCGCCGGGCAAAGGCCTTGGGCACCAGATCCAGCGCTTCTGCGTCGACAATCACATTACCGAGATCGATGCTGGTATGGCCGCTGGTATTCGCCAGCTGATCGCGTATCACTGCTTCGGTAACAAAACCCAGCTGTATCAGCTGACGGCCTATCGGCAACCCGTTGCTTTGCTGCTCCTTGATCGCAATACGCAATTGATCCAGCGTAATGGCACCCTGCTGTACCAGTATCTCGCCCAGGCGCGTGGTTTTACTCGTATTCATCTGGATTGCCTTGCGATACCTTGCAATTGCTGAATACGTTTATCCATGCGCGCTGTATCCAGATGCCAAACCCCTGCCTGCGCCAGTGCCTGCGCTTTCAGGTAATAGGTCAATGCAGCTGGGTATTGCAGCATGTAATCCAGGCTCACTGCCAGATTATAGGCATAATCCGCATTCCGGCTGTCGGCCTGATAGCTCGCAAAATAGGCTGTTTCGGCCTCGTGCCAGCGATGCTGATCTGCATACAGATTGCCAAGACTGAACTGCAATGCAGCTGAAGGCTGTTGTTCCAGCACTTGCCGGATTTGCGCTTCGATCGCTTCGGCGTCGCGCGCGTCCCCCATCGTTGCCAGTGCCGCCAGCGCAGTCGCGTTGCGCGGATCAAGCGACAATACGCGTTGATAGTGCCGCACGGCATATTCGTTACGATTCTGCCTACCAGCGATTGCCGCCAGCCCCAACTGCACGTCCACATTGTTGTCGCCGTCCGGCACCTGCACATAACGTTCGCGCGCCAAGTCATAATGGCCGGCCTGATATGCCAGCCAGGCCGATTCCAGCATATTCGCAGCAAGTTTCGTATGCCGTTGTTTTTCCGGCATCATCGCGGGCTGCGGTTTCGTCGCCGGCGCATGCCGTACATACTGCTGCTCCTTGAGCACGCCATCTCCCCAGCGTACCGTCGGCACAGGCGCAGCAGCAGGTTTGGCAACGGCATTACCTTCGCCCGACAATGGCGATTCTGCTATGGGTGTCGCCGCACGGGCAGCCGAAATCAATGTCAATGCCGGTACAACATGGCTATATGCGCCAAGCGCGTTACCCAGCATTAACAGGAACGCCGCAGCAGCCCAGGACGCAATCAGACCTGAACCGATATGCATTAATTTTCGGGACAACCTTGTCATGGCAATGATGTCGATGAATTACGGCCATTCCATTGACCCAATTCGTCATTAACCCGAGGCAAATACTGTTTAAATTTCTTGAGTTCGTCGCTATCCAGCGTCGGCGTAGCTACGACAGTCGGCCGTAAAAATATCACCAGTTCGGTCTGTTGCGTACTACTCTCATGCTGACCGAATAGCGCTCCGATGCCTTCAGGCCGCGACAACCCCGGAATGCCGTCGCGGGCACGATTGCTATCGTCCTGCATCAAACCGCCCAATATCACCGTTTGACCGCTACCTACCTGCAATACCGACTCCATTTCACGCACCTGAATGACAGGGACAACATTGGTAAGCGGCGCGACTATGCTGGGATTAGGATCGACCGCGTCGCCGACCTTGCGCGATATGGTAGGCCGTACATCGAGCGTTACCATGCCGCTTTCGGAAATTTGCGGGGTCAGGCTCATGACCAGACCGACCGGCACAGTCTGCGGCGTAGTCGTATAAGTAGTGACCGGCGCGCTGTTGTTCGAGCTTACGGTATCGGCCTTGACTGTAAAATACACCAGATTATCCACGACTTTGAGCAAGGCCGTCTGGTTGTTGATGGCCATCAGCTTGGGGCTGGAGAGGACGCGCAAATTGCCGAAAGATTCCAGCAAATTGAGCGTGGCTGTATATTTTTGATTGGTGAAACCACCGCTGAAAAACGGTGTCAGGGTATTTGCCAGATTGGTGCTAGCCGCACCGTTAGTACTGAAAAACCACCCTGCTCCGCCGCTAGCCACTACGCGCTGCCAGTCTATCCCCATCTTGTACTGGTCTTTCAGCGTTATTTCAACGATGGTGGCTTCTATCAATACCTGTCGCTGACTGACCTGATTCACGCTGTTCAGATACTCCCGCACCAGACGCTGCTGGCGTTCGGTGCCGACTACGCTTACCGTCCCGGTTACCGGATTCACAACCACGTCATTCTTCGACAACGTCTCCGCCTGCGGAGAATACAGCGGACTGCCGAACACTTCCTTATACAATCCCGGCGCTGCCGCACCTGCATGCGCTACCGCCTGCGCCTGTAGCAAGCGCTCGCTACGCGCATTGCGTTCGGCATCTACGCGCTGCTGTTTGTCTTCCTGTCTCTGGTTGGCCAGCCGCGTAGCAATGAGCATGGCACGCAGATTATCGGTCAGCACTTCCCAGAAATTATTGTTGGATTTACTGGCAACAGTGGTCGAGGAACTATTGCCCTCCTGATCGCCACTGTCCTTGATACCGCCGCCAGTACTGGCAATTTTAGCTGCAACACCGATAGTGGAATCGGTGTTGCGCGACAGATTGACATAATTGACCCGATAAATCTGCATGTAAGGCGTATCCGGCTCTATGGACAGCGTTTTGCCTTCCATCCGATAACGGATATTGGTTTGCCGGGCAACGCGTTCCAGTATTGCAGGCAATGTCTCGTTAACAGCATTTAGCGTCACGTTGCCGGTAATCCCGGGATTGATATCGATATTGTATTTGGTATCTCGTGCCAGCGAAAACAGCAATTCCCTGACGGGAACGTTGTCTACGACGATGGTGTAGGTCGGCGTGATTTGTTGCGGTCTCGGCGGCGGTAATTCAGGCATCACTTTTGCCAGCGGCGGGATATCCGCCGTTACCGGCGTCGGCAATGCCTCAGCGTGTATATGACCGGCTGACGGTTTGATCGTACTTGGCGGCATACATCCGGACAATGCCAATATGAGCGGCATCCCCCACGCGGCTTTTTTTGTTATTGAATGCATCCTCCTGCCACCCTATATTATTTAACGATCATCCCTATGCTACCACATCATAGTGCTTTAAAAACACACTCATACAGCCTATACAACCTCGCAGTCCTGACGATAATTCTGCATACGGCTATATAAAGTAGTGCGATTGATCCCAAGCATTTTTGCCGCTTTGGACAAATTGCCGTGGGTCAGCGCCAATGCGGCATCGACATAACTTTTTTCCCATTCTTTCAACGTGATATCCAGATGAAAATTTGCCATGGTCTGCAAATGCTTGCGCGCTACTTCATATAGCGCCTTGCCGTCGCCAGGCAACAACAAATCGGGTTGTGCGATATCCGTATCCAGCTCGGATTCAAGCTGTTCCACCCCAACCTGCTGCCCCGGATATTTAGTCGTCAAACGAATCACGATATTGCGCAGCTCGCGTACGTTACCGGGGAAATGGTAATCCATCCACAACTCGGCCGCCGACGCATCCAGTATGAATGCCGACATCTCTGCCTCACGCGCATAAAACAGCCGAAAATGTTCCAGCAACTCCAGCCTGTCCGTCCCCAACTCCCGTAACGGCGGAACGCGTATTTCAAACACCGAGAGGCGATGATACAGATCGGCACGAAACCGACCGGCTTTGATTTCCTGGCGTAAATCGCGATTGGTCGCCGCAATCACGCGCGCATGCGAAATGCGCGATTGCGTTTCGCCGACCCGCTGGTACTCGCCGTTTTCCAGCACACGCAGCAATTTTGCCTGCAGTTCAAGAGGCAATTCACCGATCTCATCAAGAAACAGGGTGCCTTCGCTGGCTTCCTCAAAATATCCCGCCCGACTATTCACGGCCCCGGTAAATGCGCCCTTGCAGTAACCGAACAGGGTCGGCTCAACCAGCGTCGGCGAAATGGCGGCGCAATTGAGGGCCAAATACGGTTTATGCGCGCGGTTCGCATTCTGATGCAAACCCGCAGCCACCAACTCCTTGCCGCTGCCCGACTCGCCTTCTATCAGCACTGGAAACGGCGCATTGGCATACTGACTGACTTGTTGCCGCAGTTTTTCCAGTTTGTAACTGGTACCGACTATGCAACACTGTACCAGCGGCGTTGCAGTTACCGCACCGCGTTCGACATCCTGAATCTTGAGTGCGCTGAATAGCAAATTCTTGATTTGCTGCGGCTCGCAAGGCTTGCCGACAAAATCGCTCGCCCCCAATGCCCGTGCATGACGCGCGTTTATTTCATCGTTCTGGCCGGACAGAACCAGTATCTTGATATTCGGAGCAATGCCCAGCAAATCGCTAATCAGATGAAAACCTTCATCTGGTTTATGCGGGATAGGCGGCAAACCCAAATCGATCAGAGCCAGTTGCGGCGGGCTTCCCAGCTGGGTCAACAAACTTTTTACTTGCGCTCTGGAATCGGCAACAAACACCTCAAAATCACGCGACAGTACGAAGCTGAGCGTATCGGTAATCAACGGATCATCGTCTACGATCAGCAAGCTTGGCTTATTGGACTGCGACACCGGATCCCTCTCATTGTTAAATAATTGCTGACGAATTTTGTCCTACAAGGATAAACCAGTTAGTACCTTAGAGCAAACATCTCAATATGGTAGAATTGTCTGTTTTTATTTTCTGGCACTTAACAGACATCATGAAAGATTTTATTCGCCACCTTGCCGAACAAAGCCGGCGCGATGTCGTCCCCGTCAACAGCGCCCTGGACGATGCATTAACGCACCTGGACAATATGCTCGCGGGCATCGCCTCAGCTTTGCAAGTGGAATACATAGGACCGTATGTCGGCGTGGAGACATTGAAAGCGCACGCCATGGTAGTACGTGCGCACGAATGGCAGATACATCAACCCAGCTGGAGCATGAAAATCTGTTCGGCCATTCCAGAAGCCAATTACCGTGCCGAATGGCCTGTGCAAGGCGCCAGCCGATTGCGCAAAAAACTGATCGTCAAGGCATTACCGGATTTCTTTACAGGTTACGCTGCAGCGGTGCGCGAGGCTGGCAAAACCGACACCACCGCAGGACAACGCGTCATCGCGCTGCAACAGCAATTCAACACACCGGGTTAATCATGTCCCAACCACCGATAGAACTGCTCGCGGGAACGGCCGAAGCCAGCATCATTTTGCTGCATGGCCTGGGTGCGAACGGATTTGATCTGGCGCCTGTCGCGCAAGCCTTGAATCTGCCTGGCATCCGCTTCATCCTGCCGCATGCGGAAGCACGCCCGGTCACCATCAACGGCGGCTACGTTATGCCGGCCTGGTATGACATCAGCCACAGCGACATCAGCCAGGATCAGGATGAAATCGGATTTGCAAATGCGGACGCCGTGGTCACAGATTTGATTCAACGCGAAATCGCGCGCGGCATCGACAGCAAAAAGATAGTATTGGCAGGGTTTTCACAAGGCGGTGCGGTCGCACTTCATTGCGGCCTGACGTCGAATTTGCCGCTGGCCGGCATCGTTGCCTTATCGGCTTACTTGCCGCATTTTTCTGGCGGAATAAATCCCACGCCACGCATATGGGCAGCGCACGGCGATCACGATGACGTCATCCCGCTCAGCCTGAGCCGGAATAGCTACACGCGTCTGCCGCAAACTCAACTGGAAATGCACACCTACCCGATGGCACACGAAATCAGCATGGATGAAATCGCAGATCTGCGTGCATGGCTGATGGCGCTGCTGAATTAACCGGCGATCAGGCTTTTTGCCCGGTCAAATGCAAATAGCGGTCCATCAACTGTTCGTGCGTCTCTTCTATCCCCAGCGGAATGCAATCTACCGGGCAAACTTCGACACATTGCGGCGCATCGTAGTGTCCGACGCATTCCGTACATTTGTTCGGATCGATCTCATAGATCGAATCTCCCTGATAAATAGCCTCGTTAGGACATTCCGGCTCGCATACATCGCAATTGATGCATTCATCGGTAATCATTAAAGACATACAGCTTCCTTCTTCAGTAGTTAATCTAAGTCGACAATTTCTGATGCAGCCGCGCCAATACGGCAGAGTGCACAAACGGACTGACATCGCCGCCAAGCACTGCGATTTCGCGCACCATGCTGGCAGATATAAACATGAACTGCTCTGCCGGCGTCATGAAGACAGTCTCAATTTGCGGATTGAGATTGCGATTCATCCCCGCCAGCTGAAACTCGTATTCAAAATCGGATACCGCACGTAAACCGCGCAATACGATATGCGCTTGCTGTTCAACCACGAAATCCATCAACAAGCCCGAAAACCCCAGCACCCGCACATTCGGCAAATCGGCGAATACCAGCTTTGCCATGGCCACCCGCTCTTCCAGCTCGAAAAACGGTCGCTTGTGCCCTGCAACTGCCACAGCAACGACGATCTCGTCAAAAATCCGCGTTGCCCGCCTGACCAGATCCTCATGGCCGCATGTAACCGGATCGAACGTACCCGGATAAACCGCAATTTTATGCATAAGCGTTATTCATCAAGTTAACCTTGCTGCAGCAAATTAAAATGCGCGTGGCCGGCGCGGCCTTCCCGCCACACTATCCAGCCTGCAGGCAATTGCAAACTGCCGTCGTGCTCGACATAAACATAGGCCCCGGCGTTCAGAAACGGCGGCAGCATCGTCAGCACGCTCGCCTGTAGACCGCTTGCAAACGGCGGATCGATCAACACCAGATCAAACTTGCTTTGCGTCAACACCGGCGCCTGCTGAGTCAGCAATTTTACCCCATCAGCGCATTCAAGAATAATATTGTTTGCATTAAGCATAGTCTGATTTGCACGCAAAGCCGCACAGGCCGCACGATTGCTTTCTACCATGACCACACTCGCGGCACCGCGCGAAGCCGCCTCGAACCCAAGCGCGCCGCTACCGGCGAACAGATCGAGACAGTGCCAGCCTGGCAAATCCTGCCCCAGCCAATTAAACAGTTTTTCCCGCACCGCATCTGCGGTAGGGCGCAACCCTTCCGCATCCGGAAAATCCAGCAAACGCCGCCGCCATTGTCCGCCTATGATGCGCACCCGATTACGCTGCGCTGCTTTCATGTATTCACTATCAAAACTTATTTACCCGCCACCGCCGCACCGACTACCACGGTGACCATTTTATCAGGGTGAATATGCCGTGCAAATGCAGCCTTGATCTGCTCGGCAGTCACTTCGGCCACATGCTGGGGGAAATCGTCCAGATAGGTCAACGGCAAATGATAAAACCCGATCACCGCGAGATACTCCAGAATTTCCCTGTTGCTGTCTATGCGTAATGGAAATCCGCCTATGATATTGTTCTTGGCCTGTGTCAACTCATCTTCGGTCACGCCGTTAGCCAGAAAATCCGCCAGCGTCTGCCGCACTACCTGCAGCGCCTGTTCGGTCTGATCGGTCCGGGTCTGTAAACCGATCTGAAATGCGCCGGCCTGCTGCATGGGCATAAAATAGCTATACACGCTGTAGGCCAAGCCGCGTTTCTGGCGCACTTCGTTCATCAATCGCGAATCGAATCCGCCGCCGCCCAGTATGTAATTACCCACATACAACGCATAATAATCCGGCGCTCCGCGTGCCACCCCCGGCTGTCCTATCAGTATCTGGCTTTGCTTGGCTGGAAAAGGAATCGTACGCATCACCCCGGCCGACAGGTCAGGCACAGGCGGGATCGCCGTAGACGCTGCCATTGCGGCCGACGGCAGCGCACCCGTTAACTGCAAGGCAATGGTATCAGCCTGCTGGCGCGTAATATCACCCATCAACGCCACCACTGCCCCTGCTGCGCTATAGTGCGTACGGTAAAAATCCTGCAAATCAGGCGCTGTGAGTTTGCTCACATTTTCAATTTCGCCGGTTTCTCTATGTGCATAGGGATGATTTGCGAATACTGCGCTCTGAAACGCGCGCGCTGCCAGGCTGGCCGGCTGCCCTTCCGATTCCCTCAAGGCTGCGATCACCCGCAGTTTTTCACGATCCACGACAGGCGCGGCAAAAGCAGGCTGGTCCAGTACCTTTGTCAACAGCGACAATGCGGCATGCCGTTCCTCGGCATGACTCAAAGTGCGCAACGTCACGCCCGCCCGATCCGCATCAAATCGCCCGCTCAACTGCGCGCCCACATCCGCCAGTCCGCTAGCAATCTGGTTGTCGCTCAAACCGCCCGCTCCCTGATCCAGCATGCGATGCGTCAATGCGGCGAGACCTGCTTTTGCAGCCGGGTCATATGCGCTGCCGGCGGGGAAATCCACACTCACATCGAGCATGGGTAAAGCGTGACTTTCCACAAAATACACTTGCGCGCCGTTCGCCAGCTGCCAATGCTGTATCGGCAACCCCGCATGCGCCAGAGCGCTAACACACAAGCCCAGTATTACTGTCCATATACGCATTAAATTTACCTCAGTTCAAATGACGCGAACCTGCAACAGGTAGCTGCGGCGGTTGTTTGTCGGTTAACGGTTGCGGATCCAGCGTGGCGATGGTCAAGGCATCGTCAATCAGATACTTTTGCGCTACCGCCTGTACTTGCGCAGCACTAATCGCCTGAACCCTGGCCACATGATCGGCTACCGCGGAAACCGGCAAACCGTCGGTTACGTATTCGCCGAGCAGCATGGCCTGATAAAACGTCGAATCGCGCTGATAGACATTCGCAGCAATAACCTGGGCTTTCACCCGTTTCAACTCGTCGGGATTGACCCCATTTTGAATAATGGACTGTACCTGGGCACGCAACGCCGTCTCCAGATCGGCCACGGTTTTACCCTGTGCGGGCGTACCATCCAGCATGAACATACCCGGCCCGCGCGCCACCAGATCGTAGCTGGCACCTGCCTGAGTAGCGACTCCCTGTTCGCGCACCACGATCCGGCCCAGACGCGCGGCTTCGTTGCCGTCCAGCACGCCGGCCAATACTTCAAGCGCATAAGGCTCCCAGTCATGTTCGGCATCGTGCAATACCGGCACATGATAGCCCATCAGCAAATAAGGGACTTTTGCCGGCGCCTTGACGTTCACGCGTTTAATGCCCGTCTGTACCGGCTCGATCTGTATCTTGCGATCGGGCAGCGTTTTGGCAGGAACGACACCGAAATAGCGCGCTGCCAGATCCTTGACTACATCTGCATTGACATCGCCAACCACCACCAGCGTGGCGTTGTTCGGCGCATACCAGCGCTGATACCAGCCGCGCGCATCATCCACGGTCATGTGTTCCAGATCGTTCATCCAGCCGATCACCGGCCGCCGATACGGATGTTCCTGAAAGGCCACCGACATCATATCTTCGTATACCCGCGCTTGCGGCTGATCGTCGGTACGCATGCGCCGCTCTTCCCTGACCACCTGATTTTCCTTGACGAAATCGTCCGCGGATAGCGTCAGATTCTGCATGCGATCGGCTTCCAGTTTAAACGCCAGTTCCAGCCGGTCCTTCTGCAGCTGTTCAAAATAAACCGTATAGTCCGTCGTGGTAAATGCATTCTCACGCCCGCCTGCGGCCGCAATCAGCTTGGAGAACTGCCCGTCAGGTACTGCCTTGGTGCCTTTGAACATCAAATGTTCCAGCATATGCGCAAGACCGGTTGTACCATTGAACTCATCCATGCTGCCCGCCCGGTACCACAACTGCGACACGACTATCGGTGCGCGATGATCTTCCTGCACGATCACTTTGAGCCCGTTATCCAGCTGGAACTGCTGCACTGCAGCCGCTGCCGGCAATGCCCAACACATCAGTCCTGTTACTATCCACCGTTTCATCTTCCGTCCTTCACTCAGATACTGCCATCACGATTGATGTAGCATGATAAAATAATCCTGCCGGATATTGCATAAAACCTGCGCGATCATAGCGCGAATCAATGCAAGTTCCGAGTCTTCACCCTATTTTGTTAACTGTTGAAAGACTATCCTTATCGTGTTTAGTTTCTTCAAAAAATCCGGCGACAAATCCGCACCTGCAGAATTTGAGCCGTTACCTGCTGTATTGCCCGAACCTGCTGTTGACAGCGCGCCGAAAATATCCTGGGCACAGCGCCTGAAACAGGGATTGAGCCGCACCCGCGAACAACTGGGCAAACAGCTTACCGGCCTGTTCGGCATCGGTGTCAAGATCGACGAAACGCTGTTCGAGGAACTGGAAACCATACTGCTGACCGCGGATGTGGGCGTGGAAGCCACGCAAGCATTGCTCGACCAGTTGCGCAGCCGCGTCAAAAAGGACAAGCTCACCGAAGCATCCCAGTTGCAATCGGCGCTGCGCGACGCGCTGGTGAATCTGCTAGCGCCGCTCGAGGCACCGCTTGACATCAGCACGCACAAGCCCTTTGTGATCATGATGGCTGGCGTAAATGGCGCTGGCAAAACCACCACCATAGGCAAATTGGCCAAATATTATCAGGCTCAGGGCAAATCGGTACTGCTGGCTGCCGGCGACACTTTCCGCGCAGCGGCTCGCGAACAACTCATGGTATGGGGTGAACGCAACGGCGTGACCGTGATCGCGCAGGAAGGTGGCGATTCCGCCGCAGTCATTTTTGACGCCATCGCTGCCGCTCGCGCACGCAACATTGACATTGTACTGGCCGACACGGCAGGACGTCTGCCTACCCAATTGCATCTGATGGAAGAAATCCGCAAGGTCAAGCGCGTTATCCAGAAAACCGACCCGCAAGCACCGCATGAAGTGTTGTTGGTACTGGATGCCAATACGGGGCAGAATGCCGTTACCCAAGTCAAAACTTTCGACGATGCGCTGGACGTTACCGGTCTGGTGCTGACCAAACTAGATGGCACAGCCAAAGGCGGCGTAATTGCCGCAATTGCCAAAACACGTCCGAAGCCGATTCGCTTTATCGGTATCGGCGAAAGCCTGGACGATTTGCGTCCTTTCGTCGCCGTCGATTTCGTCGATGCGCTATTTGAGGACAATATCGCATGATACGTTTCGATCGCGTCACCAAGCGTTATCCAGGCGGCCATGAAGCACTCAAGGAAGTGAGTCTGGAGATTGCCGCCGGCGAAATGGTGTTTCTGACCGGCCATTCCGGTGCCGGCAAAAGCACCTTGCTGAAACTCATCGCCGCTATCGAACGCCCGACTTCCGGCTCTGTGCTTGTCAACCAGCAAAATGTCGGCCGTATGCGCCGTGCTGCAGTTCCTTATCTGCGCCGCAATATCGGACTGATCTTTCAGGATCACAAATTGCTGTTCGATCGCAATGTCATGCAAAACGTCCTGTTGCCGCTGCAGATTGCCGGGTTCTCCCGCCATGATGCAGCCGCACGCGCACGCGCCGCTCTGGACAAAGTCGGCTTGCTCGATCGCGAAAAGACCAACCCTATCGCGCTATCCGGCGGCGAGCAACAACGCGTCTGCATTGCCCGCGCAGTCGTTTCCCGCCCTGCACTGCTGCTTGCAGACGAGCCCACCGGCAATCTGGACAGTGAATATGCCAGCGACATCATGATCATGTTTCAGGCATTCAATCAGGCCGGCACTACCGTGGTCATTTCCACCCATGATCATGCAGCGGTACTGAGCGGCAATTGCCGCATTATTCGCCTCGATCACGGGAGCATACAATCATGATGACATGGCTCATGCACCACCGCCGCGCCATTCTTACCACCTTGGCGCAAATGGCGCTCAGCCCGGTTGCCAGCCTATTTACCCTGTTCGCCATCGGCGTGGCGCTAAGCCTGCCTGCCGGGATGTACGTCTTACTCGACAACGCCACCCAAATTGCCGGGACATTACCCGCCCAAAACGAAATGACCGTCTTCATGCGCGACGATGCAAGCCCGGACGATGTTACGAAATTGAAGCAACAGATCAAGGCCATGCCGGATCTGGCCGATAGTCGTTTCGTCCCCAGACAAACGGCCTTGCAACAGCTTTCGGCGCAGATGGGCATGTCAGAGTTGGCCGCCGAATTACCCAAAAATCCACTCCCGGACGCATGGATCGTCACACCTGCGGCGACTGATGCAAACACTGTCGCCAGGCTGATCAAACAGCTGGAGCAGCTTCCTGCAGTGGCTTTGGTTCAGGCCGACCACAAATGGGCGCAGCGACTGGATGCACTGCTGGCTTTGGGGCGCGAACTGATCAATATACTTGCCATCATTTTGGGCATTGCGCTGATCGCCATCACCGGCAACACCATCCGCCTGCAAATCATTACCCGTCATGCAGAGATCGAAGTCAGTCGACTGATCGGGGCAACCGACCGTTTCATACGCAGACCTTTTCTATATTTCGGTGCAATTCAGGGATTGGTCGGAGGGGCGATTGCCTGGGGCATAGTCACGCTGGGCATTGTCTTGCTGTCGCCGCAGATTGACACGCTGAACAAGCTCTACGCCACGCAGATACAGCTACACGCGCTGGGTTTAACGGATAGCCTGATATTATTTGCTTTTGCCAGCCTGCTGGGATGGCTGGGCGCATATATTTCAGTTGGACGCACCTTGTCCCGGATTGAAAATACGCATTAATCCGCTATTGAACTTTCCTGCATTAGCACTCTCTTAAATAGAGTGCTAAAATCATTGCAAAGGAGGTAATCACTAAATGTCATCGACTATGAGTTTACCCGCATTAAGTAACAATGCGACCAGTCTGGAGAACTACATCCATACTGTAAATAGCTATCCATTGCTTACGCCGGAAGAAGAAACCCGGCTCGCCAGCCGTCTACGCGATCACAACGATGTTGATGCAGCAGGCCGTCTTGTGCTGTCGCATTTGCGTGTCGTGGTCAGCATCGCCCGCAAGTATATAGGATACGGCCTGCCTCAAGCCGACTTGATTCAGGAGGGCAATATCGGACTGATGAAAGCGGTCAAACGCTTTGACCCCGATCGCGGCGTGCGGTTGGTATCATTTGCCATGCACTGGATCAAGGCCGAGATGCACGAATATATCTTGCGTAATTGGCGCATGGTCAAAATCGCCACAACCAAAGGCCAGCGTAAGCTGTTCTTTAATTTACGCAGTCTGAAAACCGGCTCAAACAGTCTGACCAACAGCGAGGCTGATGCCATGGCGGAAACGCTGGGCGTCAAACGCGAAGAAGTGCTGGAAATGGAAAGCCGCTTCAACGGTCAGGACATCACGCTGGAACCCCTGGGGGAAGACGGCGAAGAAGCATACGGACCGCTGGCTTATCTGACCGATGCAGAAGCGGAACCTTCGCAGATCCTTGCACGCGCTGAACATGAACGCTTGTCCAGCACAGGGCTGGTGAGTGCGCTCAACTCGCTGGACCCGCGCAGCCGGCACATTGTTGAAGCACGCTGGTTGCGTGAAGAGAATCCGGCGACTTTGCACGATCTCGCTGCCGAATATGACATTTCAGCCGAGCGTGTACGTCAGATTGAACAGAAAGCCATACAAAAAATGAAAGTGGCCTTAACTGCTTAAATCTTTCGCTGCTTGAAATAAAAAACCCCGCATGAGCGGGGTTTTTTATTGGTTACTGCGCTGCCTTAAGCAAAGATCACTACCGATAAAAAGCTCACCCATGCCGTTACAATCAGGCTAACAACAATGGTCATCGGCAAATTGGTTTTAGATAAAGCCCCTGGAAACATGCGTGCACTCCTTTGAATATTCGTTAAGTGATGTAATTGTAAACCAACTCCACCGATTACTGCAATTTCGACTTGTTTGCTACCCCATTTTCATCAAGCTGGTTGACAGGCAGCATGGGATCGTCTTCATCCATCAGTATTCGTTGCGCCGGGCCTTCCATATCCTCAAACTGCCCGCTTTTAATCGCCCAGAATACACCAAGCGCCATGAACACAATAAAAATCGCAGTCATGGCCAATAAGAAAACCAGAGTGGAAGTTGTCATTTAACGCAACCTCAAAGCGTTCATTACTACAATTAACGAGCTGATCGACATACCCAAAGCAGCTACCCATGGCGAAACATATCCAAGCGCCGCAAACGGCAATGCAGTCAGGTTATAAATAGCGGCCCACCACAAATTCTGCCGCATTACTCTCAACGTCCCTTTTCCGCTATCCAGCGCAACCGCCACATCTTGCAGCTTGCTGGATAAAAGGACGATATCACTGCTTTGACTTGCTACATCGGTACCCGTTCCCATCGCAAAAGAAACTTGTGCACCCGCTAGTACCGGTGCGTCATTTACGCCATCGCCTACCATGGCAACGATCTTGCCTTCGGCTTGCAATGCCTGCAACACGGCCAGCTTGTCCTGCGGTTTCTGCCGACTATGGCTGTTTTTTACGCCTAGCTGTGCAGCAACGTGCGCTACGGCCGCATCGCCATCCCCCGAAAGTATGCTGACACTCACACCCCGCGCCTGCAATGCGGCTACCGCAGCCTGGGCGTCGGCACGCAATGGATCCGCCAGCACGAATATCGCCAGCACGCGCTGCGTGTCGCACAGCCAGACCAATGTGGCTCCTGGGAAATCCGCCTGAATACGAGTCTCGGATTGATCTCCGCGACTCGCTTGCGCAAATTCGCGATTGCCCAGTGTATACGCCACGCCATCAATTTCGCCGGAAACGCCTTGTCCTGGCGAATTACGCGCTGCCGTCACGGCAGGCAATATCGCCCCCTCTACTCGACGTATAAAGGCATGTGCCAGCGGATGTTCCGATGCCTGCTCCAGACTCGCTGCAATTGTATTGCACCGCGCGTCGTCCAGCACACCGGAATTAACCATCGAGACAATTTCAGGTTTGCCGATAGTCAGCGTTCCGGTTTTATCGAATACCACATGATTTACCTGGGCCAGCGTCTCCAGTGCATGACCGCGCATGACCAAGATACCCCGTTTGATTAGATGGGAACCGGATGCAGCCAGTGCCGCCGGCACAGCCAGCGACAGGGCGCACGGGCAAGTGACCACAAGTACGGCAAGCACTATTTCAAACACACGACTGCTATCTACCCATAACCATGTCAAACCGACTATCAGCGTGAACGCCAGCAAACCCATGGTAAACCAGCCGGCTACGCGGTCTGCCAGCAGTGCTATTTCCGGCTTTTCTGCCTGCGCCTTGTCGACCAGCCGCACAATACCTGCCAGCACTGTATTTTCGCCTACGCCGCTGACCTGCAGCGTCAGCGGCCCTTCCAGGTTCGTGCTGCCGGCAATCACGCTATCGCCTACCTGTTTTGCTACGGCTCTAGATTCTCCGGTCAGCAACGATTCATCCACACTGGATACCCCGTCAACAATCACGGCATCTGCTGCAATCGTTTCGCCGGGTTTGGCCAATATCAGTTCGCCCACCAGCAAATCCATCACCGGCACATACTCTTGCTGCCCGTCCCGGATTCTCAGCGCCATTGCCGGCTGCAGTTTCAACAAATTCTCCGCAGCTTCTACCGATTTTTCGCGCGCACCCGTTTCCAGTAGCCGGGTTGCCAACAAGAACAGGGTAAACATGCCTATGGTGTCGTAATAAACATGTTCGCCGCCCATGACCGTCACCCACAGACTACCGCCGAATGCGGTGATGATAGCCAAAGCGACCGGCACATCCATATTCAGATGTCCCGACTTTATGCCGCTCCATGCTGCACGATAAAACGGCA
This sequence comes from Sulfuriferula sp., assembly GCA_031291235.1. GTDB lineage: Bacteria > Pseudomonadota > Gammaproteobacteria > Burkholderiales > Sulfuriferulaceae > Sulfuriferula. The sequence continues at coordinate 37,024 of JARLJL010000002.1, read as the reverse complement.
ACGCTGCAAATGTGGCTACCGGTATCGTCAGCAGCAGACTGAACCAGCGCAATAAGTGAACTGTATTCGGATCAATGCCGTACCATGCCCCGGCATATAAGCCGACAGCCAGCATCATGACCTGCGCAGAAGCTATGCCGGCGATGGCAATGCGTTGCAAATCTTTCTTGCGCTGAGTTTTGCGCAACTGGTCAGCTTGTCTGGCATTATAGGGATGGGCGTTGTAACCCAGTAATTGAATTTCCTGGAGTATCCGCGACAAACCGATTTCGCGCTCGTCCCAGGCGACGCGCGCGCGATGACTGGCATAATTAACTTCGATGGAGATGACCCCGGCCAACTGCTTGATATGGCGCTCATTCAGCCAGACGCATGCAGCGCAAGTAATCCCCTCCAGAATCAGCACCGCTTCCTTGCTGTGCTCCCCGGCATCGATTACAAAACTTCTTTGTATATCCGGGTGATCGTATAGCGCAAGTTTCTTCAACTCGTCCGGCAGCACTTCCTGCCCGCTGGCCGGCATTGCCGTACGGCTGCGATAATATTCCACCAATCCATTATCAGCGATAGCCTGCGCTACAGCCTGGCAACCCCGGCAACACATCTCGCGCTCAGCATCATCGATGCACACGCGATATTGAAATCCTTGGGGGACAGGTTGACCACAGTGATAGCACTGTTCCGCTGTCTCATTCATGCGTGTCAGGCTCAGGCCGCGGCTTTAACACTGACGTCGCGCTCGACCTCTATACGTTTGCCATCGGCGTCGATCGTAGTACGCATAATCCAGCTACCGTTAACCGGTATGGTGAACTGGCCGGTGTAGCTGCCTTTACCAACATCATCCAACCGGATCTGCGCTTGCGGATTGACGTTACCAGGCCGGAAAAACTGAATCTGAACAGTGGCGTTCTCAATTGGCTGCATCTGTTTATCGTGCAGTCTCACATTCAGCGCATTGGTAAGCTTGCTGCCGGCTACCAATTCCTTGGCGCCGTCGACCTCGATATTCCAACCCAGTTCGCGCAAACTTGAAAGTTGCTTGAGGTGCTGATTTTCAGCATTGGCTGCCTGCTCGTTATGTTCCGTTACGCCGGAGAATCCGGTGTAGACCAGCTTATTCTTCGCCCGCGGCAAGAACATACTGGCGATATACGTGGAAACACCCTGAGTCGAAATGGACACAAATGCGCCGTCCACAACGAACAAGACTAGAAAGAAACCGATAAATATTTTGGGCACCCAGTGCAGCTTATTACCCGAACGCTGTGCCGGTTGACCAAAGAGCGTGATCACGGTCGCGGTCGTCAGAAATACAGCCAAATGTATTGAAACGATATCCAGCGATAGTCCTTTAATCAGGCTGTAACTGAGAATTGCCGTGCTCACGACTGCCGCCGATATAACGCCTCGCCAATAATTGGCAATGCCAAAGCGTCCTAGCAGCCAGTGTATAAATACGACGAGTAATACACCGCCAAACAGGGTTTGCACCAAACTCATAATGCTGCCTTTTCACTATAGAAATTCGCCGCTTCGACGGCGCGATCAGCCGGATTATTTAACGACTGTATCGAGAACTCGAAATGCTCGTATTTCTCGGCTTGCTCGGGCTGAAGTTTTACACTAGCCTGCACAATAACGCTCTTGCCGCTGTGTACCAATACGTTTTGCATTTCACCCAGATCCAGTGCTCCGGGAGGTAAATCCTTCGCACTGATGCTATATGTCACATCCCTATCGGACTTGTTCGTCAGACGTATTTGATATCGATTCCTGATTTCTCCGCTCGACAGCATGACAAATAATGGCTGTCTGATTTGCTGTACGCTATGCTCGAAATCCGTACGCTGATTGATGCTGTAAATCAATCCTGACGACATACCGATGATTGCCAGCAGATAGCCTGCTATTTTCCAGCGCCGCCATTCTATATAAGGCGCTTTTGGAGATGGAGAAGCCAGATTTTCTTCAGAATCATAACGAATCAAACCTCGCGGATAACCCATGGAATCCATAATATTGTTGCACGCATCTATGCACAGCCCGCAGGATATGCAGCGATACTGCAAGCCGTCGCGTATATCTATGCCGGCCGGGCATACCTGTACGCAAAATCCGCAGTCTATGCAATCGCCATGACCCTGCTGCAGCCTAACCTCGCGGGTTTTCAGCTCACCCTTAGGTGCTATGCGCCCTTTCTCACCCTCGCCGCGGCGTACATCGTAAGCTACAGCCAACGTTTCCGGATCGTACATTACGCTCTGGAAGCGTCCGTATGGACACACATAAGCGCATATTTGTTCCCGCATGAATCCGGCTGCAATATAGGTCGTCAGCGTAAGTCCCAGCGCGCCGGCATACGCTGCATAGGCTGCCTGCCCAATGAAAAACCGATGCAGCAAGTCGGGCGCGTAGCCGAAATACAGTACGAAAGTCATCCCGGTCCAGAATGCAACCAGCACCCAGAGCACATGCGTTGATCCAATCTTAAGTATTTTTTCTGCATTCCAGGGTTGCTTAAGCAACCTTAACCGCGCCGGACGCTCCCCTTGTATGAAGCGCTCTATCCATATAAATAGATCCGTCCATAAGGTTTGGAAGCAGAAATAGCCGCAAAACGCACGTCCGATCAGCGACGTAGCAAAAAACAGGATAATGGCTGATATGAACAGCAGCAATGCAAGCCAGAACACATTTTGCGGATAAACCACAAGGTCAAAAATAAAGAAACGGCGCCCAACCATATCAAACATCACTGCCTGCGACATGCCATCATGTCGCTGCCATGGTATCCAAGGAAGCATAAAGTAAATGGAGTAGGCAAGTACCAGTATCGCAGATTTGAAATTGCGAAAACGACCCTTAACAGAACGCGTCACAACTGGCAGGCGTTTTTCATATAGTTTGATAGGTTGTTCAATTCCAGTGTTCATTTCGTCTCCACAATGCAAAACCCCCGCACATAGCGGGGGCTTTGACGTTCAGCAATTATATAGGCATTCAGCTTGCACTACGCTTACTTACCACCGCCCAGTTCATGTACGTAGACTGTCAATAATTTGATTTGGTCGGCCGACAAACGATCTTGCCATGTAGGCATAACCCCCTTGTTCAAACCTGTACGAATCACGTTCTTGACAGCATCTTCCTTACCTGCAATGGTGTCACTGCCGGGCACGTTAGCCCACAACCAGATTTTATCGGTCAAATTTGCAGAACCAATAATTTGCCGGCCCTTTGCATCAGCTCCATGGCAATAGTAGCACGCCGCCGTTTCAGAATGGAACAACGCATCGCCTGCCTGAGCACTGGCCGGATTTACTGCAATTTTCGACAGGCTCAACACATAGTCAGCCAGTTGCGATACTTGCACATCAGTCAACACATCGGCAAATGGAGGCATATAACCGTGGCGGCCGCCTGTAATCGTTTGCTGGATATGGGTAAAATCACCGCCGTAGAGCCAGTCATCATCAGTCAGATTGGGTGCAAAACCGATTTTCCCGGCGCCGCCTTGCTGATGGCAAGGCGCGCAGTTATCCGAAAACAACTGTTTACCAGCCGATACCACAAAGCTGTTCAACTCTGGATCCTTGGTAATCTGCTCAAAAGGCAGACTAGCCACCTTGGTATAGTATGGCTTTTGCGCCGCAACAGCTTCATTGGTTTCAGCCATCAATAACGCACGCGTATTCCAGTGCGTCGTCTTCGTGATCCCTTTGTCGTTGACGTAGGTAATAGTATCAAAACCTTTGGTATAACTTCCGCCAATCGGCCATGCTGGATACATAAACCAGTAAATCACTGCAGATGCGACACTTATATAAAACGCATACAGCCACCAGTTAGGTACCGGGTTGTTGTATTCCTGCAAATCCCCGTCCCAAGCATGACCAGTTGTTTGCGGTCCTTGTGTTTGCTTATTATCCTGACTCATTTTTTATCTTCCTTGGTTTCAGATTCATCATCAAGAAACGGTATATTTTTATAGCTTTCCAGCCGCTCGCCTCGTTTTCTACTGCCAAACACGTAATACACTATCAGCACAAAGGTAACAAACAGTATCACCAGTGCCAATGGCTTTGTGTTCTCAAACGCGGCGAACCAATTTAGCCATTCCATAATGAGTAGCCTAGATTAACGATATTTGACGAATTCATCATCGTCGTATTTGCGGAAATCAACCATCGTTCCCAGTACTTGCAGATACGCTACCAAAGCATCCATTTCGGAAATACTGCTACGATCTCCGTCATAGTTTCCTTGTTGAGCTTGCGCTATCAGGTTTTTACGAGCGTCGGCAATATTCAGCATGTCTGCAGTTTCTTTACCGAATTTTTTGACATTGGCATCATACTCATCCTGATTAAGCGAGTACGGCACGCCGACCAAACGCAAAGCCTTCATGCGATCTGTGATATCGGAAATATCCAGCTCGGTAGACAGCAACCAAGGATAGTTAGGCATCACCGATTGCGGCACCATGGATCGCGGGCTTACCAGATGCGCAACATGCCATTCGTTGGAGTATTTTTTGCCGACACGGGCTAAATCAGGACCTGTACGCTTTGAACCCCACTGGAATGGATGGTCATACTGCGATTCTGCTGCCAGCGAATAGTGACCATAACGCAAGGCTTCATCACGGAAAGGACGGATCATTTGTGAATGGCACAGATAGCAGCCTTCACGCTGGAAGATATCCCGTCCGCGTAATTCCAGCGGCGTATATGGACGTACTCCATCAACCTTCTCAACGGTATCCTTGATAAAAAACAGTGGTGCGATTTCCACCAGACCGCCTATGCTAATCGCCAACATGGTTAACACTAACAGCAAACCAATGTTGGTCTCGACCCACTCATGCTTAAAATTAAACATTTTTATATTATCCCTTCGCTTATGCGCTAGCCATGTCAGCCATTTTGCCGTGTGAAGCCGCATGCAGCTTGGCTGCTTCACGCTTGCCTTGACGTATAGTCATCATTACGTTGATGAACATCATGGACATACCGGTCACGAAGAACATACCGCCAATTGCACGCATTGCATAGAATGGATGCATTGCTGCGACAGATTCAACGAACGAATATTGCAAATTGCCGAATTGATCAAAAGCGCGCCACATCAGACCTTGGGTAATACCGGAAATCCACATTGCGGTGATATACAGCAATACGCCGATAGTTGCGAACCAGAAATGGATTTCAATCAACTTCTGACTCCATATCTTGGTATTCCACAGTTTTGGAATCATGTGATAAAGAGAACCGAAGCTCACCATTGCCACCCAACCCAACGCACCCGAATGCACGTGACCAACCGTCCAGTCTGTATAGTGTGACAAGGCATTCACGTCCTTCAACGCCATCAGCGGACCTTCAAACGTAGACATCCCGTAGAAGGACAGAGCCACGATCAGGAAGCGCATAATCGGGTCAGTACGTAATTTATCCCAGGCACCAGACAAAGTCATAATACCGTTAATCATACCGCCCCAGGATGGCAACAGCAGCATAATAGAAAAAGTTGCAGCCAGGGTTGAAGTCCAGTCGGGCAGGGCTGTCCAGTGCAGGTGGTGCGCGCCAACCCACATGTACAAGAAGGATAACGCCCAGAAGTGAACGATGGACAAACGATACGAGAAGATAGGACGGCCAGCTTGTTTAGGCACAAAATAATACATCATGCCCAAGAAAGCCGCTGTCAGGAAAAAGCCCACTGCATTATGACCATACCACCATTGCGTCATCGCATCCTGCGTACCGGAGAACAGGCTGTACGACTTCATCGAGAACAGGCTGATAGGTACAGCAAGGTTATTAAATGTATGTAACAGTGCCGTTGCCAGAATAAACGACAGGAAGAACCAGTTGGCAACGTAGATGTGCGGCTGTTTGCGACGCATTACCGTACCGACAAATAACGCCAGATAGGTAACCCAGACGACTTCGATCAGTATATCAATCGGCCATTCCATTTCCGCGTACTCGCGGCTCTGAGTGTAGCCCAACATGTAACTGATACCCCCCAGTGCGATAGCGGCTTGCCATCCCCAGAAAGTGAAAATTGCCATACCATCGCTGATCAATCTTGCCTGACAGGTACGCTGAACGATGTAATAGGAAGTAGCAAACAGCGCACTACCACCGAAACCGAAAATTACAGCACTTGTATGTACCGGACGCAATCGTCCGAAAGTAATATAAGGGATGTCCATATTCATGATTGGCCAAGCCAGTTCAGATGCGATATACACACCAACCGACATCCCGACCAGGCCCCAAACCACTGCCATAATCGAGAATTTTTTGACAATCTCAAAATTGTACTGCTCGGTACCGCTAACCATCGTAGCCGCCATGGGAGTCTCCTACGCCGCTAAGTCTATAAAAAAAGGAATATGCTTAATCGGGCATTCTACCTGCGTCAATATGTCACACGCAAGCCCAATACTCAATTATTCTAATATTAGTTGAGTCTTGAATTTCTAACCAACAGATTAATAAAGACATTATTGTCTTAATAATTGCCCGAGATCTTTTGCAATATCGATTGAACTTTCTGCATAAGGCATCCTCAAACGCAAACGGCCTGCTGTATCGTAAACATAGGCAAACGCACTGTGATCAATTGAGTAACGCCCCGCCGGATCGGGCGCCTGCTTACGGTAATAAACCTTAAATTCCCTGGCGGTGCGCGCGGTGGTTGCCGGGTCACTATAAAGCCCGATGAAATGCGGGTTAAAAGCCGGTACATACTGGGCCAGTACCGCCGGCGTATCCCGCTCCGGATCAACAGTCACAAACAGCACCTGCACCTTATTGTCTGCTTGCCCGCCCAATATCTTCAGCGCCACTGAAAAATCGTACAAAGTTGTTGGGCATACGTCAGGGCAATGGGTGTAACCGAAGAAAATGGCGACCACCTTCCCTTGAAAATCACGCAATCGACGATGTCTGCCCTGAGCGTCGAGCAGATCGAAATCTCGCGCATAATCCGCACCGGTAATATCTTCCGCAACCGTGTGAGACAAAGGAATCAAGGGGGGTTGCGACTGTTTTCGCCCACATCCGTACATGGCAATACCGGCAATCACGGCGACCAACAGCAGAACAAAACGTCGCAATTAAAGCTCGGTCGGCAACGCTGCGATAGGCATATCAGCCAAACGATAACGGCCGCTCTGTACCGCCGTAGCCAAATCCGCCAGCGACATCTGGTTCAGCATCTCTATCACCTTTTCCTTGATAGGCAACCAGCGTGCATGCACGGGACAGGCAGTTTCATCGCTACAGCGCTTTAAGCCCAGCAGACAGCTCTGGGTAAAATCCGCGCCTTCGGTTAGTTGCAGCAATTGCATCAGCGACACCTGCGCCGCTTCTTCACGCAAACAAAACCCGCCGAGGCGCCCGCGAAAGGAATACAGTAATCCACCCTTGCTCAGACTCTGCAGTATTTTTGCCAGATACGGCGCGGGCACGTTCAGCCTTGCTGCGATATCCTTGTTAAGCACAGGCGCATCCGGCGGTTGCGTCGCCATATAGATCATCGCCTGTACGGCGTATTGACTGGTTCGAGACAGAATCACAATATCACCCTATGCCATACATAATCCAACACCAACCCGATGAATACGGCTAAACCGAGCCAATGGTTGTGCAAAAACGCACGAAAACACTGCGCCGGCTCTCGACTGCGTATCAATCCATAATGATAAATTGCGATACTCGCAGCCACAACCAGCCCCAAATAATATGCCAACCCGCGCTGATACTGCCAGCCCACCAGTGCCAGCAGCCCAAGTGCCGCGCCATAACACACCATGATCGCGACAACATCGTATCGGCCGAACGTAATCGCCGAGGTTTTAATACCTATTTTCAAATCATCGGCACGATCGACCATGGCATACTCGGTATCATAAGCGATTGACCAGAAAATATTTGCCAGCAACAACAACCATGCTTGCACCGGCACCGCCCCTTGCAGAGCTGCATAAGCCATGGGGATGCCGAATCCGAATGCAATCCCCAGATAAGCCTGCGGAATCGCAAAAAAACGCTTGGTATAAGGATAACTGACCGCCAGCAATAACGCAGGCACGGACAATACCAACACCAGCGTATTCAACGGCAATATCAGCAAGAATGCCAGCAACGCCAAAAATGCCGCCAGTAGCAAAGCTTCTTTCCCAGATATACGCCCGGCTGCCAGCGGACGATCTTTGGTTCTCGCTACATACGGATCGAAATCACGATCCGCGTAGTCGTTCACCACACAACCCGCCGAACGCATCAACACGGTGCCCAGAACAAATATCCAAACTATCATCCATGCAGGATGCCCGTTGGAAGCAAACCACAACCCCCACAAAGTAGGCCAAATCAATAGCAGAATACCGATAGGCTTATCCAGCCGCATCAGCTTTTCATATAACTCCAGCCGTTCGCTCAAGATCATAATGTCAGAATATCGGGTAAAAACACTTCGGTTACAAGTATACGTTGTGCCGCCAACGTAAATAACGATCGACGCGCCCATAAATACACCGGAGGACTCATCACAGCAGATACAGCCTGACTATATAGTGGATGCCGCGCGTCCACCTTCCTGTACTGCAAACACTCGCGTTGCACTAATGGATCGGAAAACAATGCAGCCCCCAATGGCCGGCTCCCCAGACGCCCCAGTTTTGCCCAGCGCCCGATCAGACTAGGATGCGGCAACACACTGTGAGCAAAGACTACCGGCGTTTTCCCGCAATACAAATACACATCTCTCAGCAAAGCGTGCTGCCGGACGCCAACGCCGACTATCCCGGCCTCGTCGCGTAAAGGGCAATCGTCGCGCTGATACACTTCACGCACGCCAAATTGCGCGCAACGACCGGTAATACGCTGGGTAAGCGAGCCGGTATCCAGCAACCATGCTCGCATCGCGCCCGACACCCCCAACAATGCTTCATGCCATCCCGATAATTGCATCCCGCTAACACACCACCTGCAAATGTTTATTTAGTAGCGATATAGGCCATCATTGCCGTATATTGCGCCATATCCACCAACTCAAAATTAGGGAATCCCGCCCCACGAAAACTTTGCATCGCATTCGGATCCTTATCCGCATTCAGCAAAGCCTGGGTAATTCTTTCCTTTAGCGCCGCCGGGAAATCGCCTCTCACCGCAAATGTCAAATGTGGCGCGCCCTGGCTTTGCATAATCAGATTCAGATTCATCCCGCCGCTATTATTCCACGTGCTATACACTACCGAATTCGCTACGCCGATATCAATCAAATGATATTTGAATGCGGTGTAGACGCCATCTATGTCATCGTAATAATTCACACTTTTAAAATAGGTAGCCGGGTTGATTTTCATTTCCCGCAGCTTTGCCATCGCCAACAAGGTAATCATGGAGTTCTTGTCGGTAAAACCGATACGCTTGCCTTTCATGTCCTCCGGAAAGGCGATACCCGACGACGAAGGCGCTGCAAAAGCCGCGGCCAATTGTCCCGGCACTTTCACAATCGGCTCATAGCCCGCTACGGCACGCGCTTCCATCACCATCGAAGCCGGAGCGAACATCAAGCCGAAACGCTTCTGTTTCGCCTCGGCGATCAGCTTGTCGTGTTCACGGATTGTTTCAACCTTGACCGGCATACCCAATACACGCGACAAATATGCGGTAAAACCGCGCGAATCCTCAACGGCCTGAATAGGGCTACGATTGTAGTCCTGAAAACCGATAAACAGCGTATCTGTTGCATGCACCGACATCGCATAAAAACATAAGCAGAGTACCCATAATTTCTTCATTGCCATCGCCCCTTAATTTTTTATATAAATCAGCTAAATTCTAACATGTATCAACGGGTTGTAACTGTAATGCAACATTATGCCTTGACGAACTCCTGCCGTTTTCCCAGCCAGCGCGACAAGTGCAGCTCAACCGCATGCGGGTATTTTTGCAACATCGCATCGGCCGCCTGCTGTGCCGCGTCCAACAACTCCGTATCTACGGCCAGATCCGCAAAACGCAGCATCGGTGCCCCCGATTGCCTAGCCCCCAGAAACTCGCCCGGACCGCGCAAATTCAGATCCTCGCTGGCAATATAAAAACCGTCGGTACTTTCGAATATAATTTTCAGCCGAGCCCGCGCCAACGCAGACAAAGGCTGCTGATATAGCAATATACACGCGCTCTTCGCCGCGCCGCGCCCAACCCTGCCGCGCAACTGATGCAACTGCGCCAGCCCCATACGCTCGGCATGTTCAATGACCATCAACGAAGCATTCGGTACGTCGACCCCCACCTCGATCACAGTAGTCGCAACCAACAAATCCACCTCGCCGGCACTGAATTTCGCCATTACCGCAGCTTTGTCGGCACTGTTCATGCGTCCGTGCACCATACCTACCCGCACATCAGGCAACGCTGCCGACAAAGCGGTAAAGGTATCCAGCGCTGTCTGCAATTGCAGCTTTTCCGACTCTTCGATCAATGGGCATACCCAATATGCTTGTGCGCCAGCGCGGCACTTATCCCGTACCAACCGCATCAACTCTTCCCGCCGGTTATCGGTCAGCAGTTTGGTCACAATCGGGCTGCGACCGGGCGGCAACTCATCTATCACCGACACATCCAGATCCGCGTAATAACTCATCGACAGGGTGCGCGGTATAGGCGTGGCACTCATCATTAACTGGTGCGGCTGCACCCCTTTCTGGCGCAAAGCCAAGCGTTGCGCCACACCGAAACGATGCTGTTCATCGATCACGGCCAGCCCCAAACCGGCGAAGCTCACCTGTTCCTGAAACAGCGCATGCGTCCCGGCCACCAGCCGCGCCGCACCGTTGGACAGTTTGTCCATTGCCGACTGTTTGGCTTTTTTCGACAAACTGCCGCTCAGCCACACCACTTCCACACCCAACGGTTCAAACCATGAACGCAATTTGTAGTAATGCTGTTCTGCCAATATCTCGGTCGGTGCCATGAATGCTGCCTGATAACCACCACCGATAGCCTGCGCTGCCGCCAAGGCAGCCACCACGGTTTTGCCACTGCCGACATCGCCCTGCAATAAACGCTGCATAGGATAAGGCATAGCCATGTCACCACGTATTTCTTCCCACACGCGTTGCTGCGCCTGCGTCAAGTCAAATGGCAAGCCCGCCAACAGCCTGTCAACCAAATCCGTCGACGCATCAATCACGGGCGCACCCAATGCGCGCCGCATTTGCCGCGCCAGTCGCAAAGACAATTGCTGAGCCAGCAATTCATCAAATTTGATTCGCTGCCAGGCGGGGTGTACGCGATCCGTCAAAACGCCCGACGATAAATCCGGGGCAGGACGATGCAATGTCAGCACGCTCTCGTCAAAACGCATCAATTTATGTTGCTTACGCACCGCCTCCGGCAAGGTATCGGTCAAATCAGCCTGCGCCAGCACCAAAGCAATATATTTACGCAACACCGTTTGCGACACACCTGCAGCCGCAGGATAAACCGGCGTCAAGCTTTCCGGCAAAGCCGTATCGGCAGTCACTACCCGATAACGCGCGTGCACTATTTCCAGCCCAAAAAAACCGCCTCGCGCCTCACCCACCGCTCGAATCACATTCCCCACGGCGAGTTGCCTGGTCTGGCTACCGTAGAAATGCAAAAACCGCAAACTCAACTCGCCATCCGTATCTGCGATACGAACGACCAGCTGTTTTCGCGGTTTATATTGTACTTCGCAATGCGTGACTACACCCTGCACTTGCGCCAACTGACCATGCAGCACGTTGGCAATCGGCGTGATCCGGGTTTCGTCTTCGTAGCGCAATGGCAGATGCAGCAGCAAATCGGCGTAAGTCGCCAATCCCAGTTTGGCAAAAGCCGCTGGCAAAGGTGCGGCCATATCCAAACCGCCCACTTTATCGGCAGCAGCCATACATGCTAACCCAGTACCATTACCCCATCCGCCTCGACTTCGGCGCCGCGCGGCAGCGCCGCCACACCAACCGCTGCACGCGCCGGATAAGGGGCAACGAAATATTCAGCCATGATTTCATTAACCTTGGCGAAATGGCTCAAATCAGTCAGAAAAACATTAAGCTTGACCACATCGGTCAGACTGCCGCCGGATGCCGTTGCCACTGCTTGCAAATTCTGGAATACCTGATGTATCTGCGCGACGATGCCGTCGGCCAGCTGCATACTGCCAGGATTCAGCCCGATCTGTCCCGACAGATAAACGGTATTACCTACCTTGACCGCCTGCGAATAAGTCCCGATTGCGGCAGGCGCATCGACTGTGCTGATAATTTGTTTGGTCATGACCTAAGCTTTTCTGAATGACAAAAAACAAATTGTCTCACACTGCCATGGCAGCCGCATCAACGCCGACATTGCCATCGGCGATAACCGGCATTGTTCAGAACAGCCCGCGTACGGCATTCCATCCACGACCCAGCAGACCCGCTTTATCAACTGCTTGCAGCGATACCAACGGCACACGCACAAGCTCTTTGTCAGCCACGCTCAGAATCAGCACACCAACTTGCTGGCCGCGTTTCAACGGCAATGGCATAGGCTGCGTCAGTCGTATACTGGATTTGAGTTGCGCATATTGTCCGTTCGGCACGGTAACCCAGACATCACTTAGACTACCAAGCGTTACCTGGGCAGGGCTTGCCTGATTATTTCTCACCGTACTGATGATTTGTCCCGCACTATATGCCCGACGCGTTTCAAAGAAGTTGTAACCGTAATTGAGAAGCGCCTCAGCGGCCTTGGCACTACCGATTCGGGTAGACGAGCCAAGCACGACAGAAATCAGGTGACGACCTTTACGGGTAGCCGTCGCATCAAGGCAATATCCGGCTTCGTCGGTATGGCCTGTTTTCATCCCCGTCACTGTTGCGTCGGTAAAAACGAGCGGATTCCAGTTCGCTTGCGTTACTTTGTTATACGTAAACGATTTTTCACCAAAATAATGCAGGTATTGCGGATACTGACGAATAATATCTTCGGTCAGGATAGCAATATCATGGGCACTGACCAAATGTGTCGGCGTAGGCAAACCGTCGACATTGTCAAAATGAGTATGCGTCATGCCAAGCTGCGTTGCAGTCATATTCATCATCTGCACGAAACTATCCGTATTTCCGGCGATGGCTTCCGCCAGCGCTACGGCAGCGTCGTTACCCGACACCACCACCATACCCTGGATCATCTGCTCGACTGTCGCAGGCAGACCAGGTTGCAGGAACATGGTAGAACCGCCCGCCTTCCAGGCCGCGACACTAACCGGCACAGATTGATCGGGTTTTAACCTGCCCTGCGACAGCGCTTGCAGCGTCAGATAAGCGGTCATCAGCTTGGTCAGACTTGCGGGAGGCACTTTCTGCTCGGCCTCGCGTGCGGCCAATATTTGCCCCGATGCCGGATCCACCAGTACGTAATTGCGCGCATCCACATCGGGAGCATCAGGGATAACGGGGAGAGGATTTGCGACAGCGCTGGCTTGCAACAGCGCCCCAAGGCATAACGTACCAACGACACGCGACAAAAACGATAACTGCATGAACAACTCCTGCGAGGGGATTAAGCCAGCTATACGATAATTAGCTGGCATGAGGACGAAGCGCGGCAAACCGGCGCATCAGGCGGCAACATGCACCGCCTTCAAAACAGCCGCCTTGCGAAGAACAAACGAATTGACCGTCATTCAATTCTTGTTCAACCATTTAAAAAACCAGTACATCAATATCATCGATACAACAAAACCAGCTACATAACCGATATAAATCATCATTTTAGACTCTCCTGTCTATAACTGACACAGTCATTCGATACCACCCATTTCCATGGACAACAAAATTCCGCTTTGGTGCACACCGAATCTCAATGTTAAACGGATAATCACATCGTAACCGCCGTCGGGCCATTTCCGACCGGCAATTGTACCCGGACCGGCTGTCAATGCGATGACATATGCTCTGACCATCATAGATCGCGGATACCGATTAAAACATCCGCAGAAAATAGGGATAAGCTGGAAACAGCGGCACATAACCATGTGCTGCGATCACGAATTCAGAAACGAGTTTATTGCGATATGCCGCGATTATCCTTGTTACGATTCTTGACGCGCATGATGCGCACGACCTCAGGCAAACGACGCAAAGCACGCATGATGCGAGCGAGATGCATGCGCTGCTCGACTTGCAAAGTAAAATAAATGGTGGTGTATTGACTGCCATCCTCTTCCTCCATCGACACATTGTCGATATTGGAGCCTTCGTCGGCAATCGCCGCAGCCAGCTTGGCGAGCACACCGCGCTGATTCAATACGATGAGCTTGATATTAACATCAAACATTTTGGTCAGGCCGGGCTCCCATTCCACATCCAGCCACTTGTCGGGATCGTCACGATAATGTTTGATCGCAGTACAGTCGTGCGTATGTATCACCAACCCCTGATCCGATTTGATGAAAGCAATAATCGGGTCGCCGGGTATGGGACTGCAGCATTTTGCCAACTGCACGGCCACCCCCTCCGACCCCCGTATCGCAATTACGCCATGCTGACGCGGCGCAGCTATGCCCTGCTCCTGCATCATGAGCTGACGCGCAACAACGATATTGAGACGTTTACCCAAACCGATATCGGTCAGCACTTCTTCACGCGTTTTACCCGTTTCCTTGTGCACACGCTCCCAACAGCTCGGCTTGATTTGCGCAGGGTCCGCGCCCAACGCACGGAATGCCTGATTGAGCAGACGCTCTCCCAGCAACACCGATTCTTCGGCATGCATGGTGCGCAAATAGTGCCGTATATGCGCACGCGCCTTGCCGGACACGACAAAATTGACCCAGGCCGGATTGGGACGCGCATTAGGCGACGTCACCACCTCCACCTGATCGCCGTTACGCAATAGTGTACGCATCGGCATGAGTTCTCCGTTCACTTTAACTGCAGTACAGTGGTTGCCCACATCGGTATGTACAGCATAAGCAAAATCCACGGCCGTAGCGCCGCGTGGCAAAGACAGTATCTTGCCCTTGGGGGTAAACACATAAACTTCGTCGGGAAACAGATCGACCTTAATGTGCTCGAGGAATTCGGCCGAATCGCCACCTCCCTCCTGTATTTCCAGCAAGGATTGGAGCCACTGATGAGTTTTTTGCTGCACCTCGTTGATATTGGCATCGCTGGATTTGTACAGCCAGTGAGAGGCGACGCCGGCTTCGGCGATTTTGTGCATTTCGTGAGTGCGAATCTGAATTTCTATCGGCGTTCCGAACGGACCGAATAGCGTGGTATGCAGGGACTGATACCCGTTCGCCTTGGGAATGGCGATATAGTCCTTGAATTTGCCGGGTATCGGTTTATACAGGCTGTGCAAGCTACCCAATGCCAGATAGCACGAGGGGATATCGTTAACCATGACGCGAAAGCCGTAAATGTCGAACACTTCCGAGAACGCCAGCGACTTTTCCTGCATTTTCTTGTAAATGCTGAACAAATGCTTTTCGCGTCCGCTCACCATGGCAGATACGCCGGATTCCGCCAGCTTGTGGCTGATGGCCTCGCGCACCTTCTCTACTACTTCCTTGCGATTACCCCGCGCCGCTTTGACAGCCTGCGCCAATACCCGATAGCGATTGGGATAAAGATGGTGGAAGCTGAGGTCGTCCAGCTCCTGATACAGGCTGTTCAGTCCCAGCCGGTTGGCAATCGGCGCATAGATATCGGCTGTTTCCTGCGCGATGCGACGACGCTTTTCCGGCGTCATGGAATCCAGCGTGCGCATATTGTGCAGGCGATCAGCCAGCTTAATCAGTATGACGCGCACATCGCGCGCCATCGCCAGCAGCATTTTACGAAAGTTCTCTGCCTGCGCATGAACCTCGGTTTGAAACTCTATCTTATCCAGCTTGGAAACGCCGTCAACCAGTTCGGCAACCGGCTTGCCGAAACGATCCGCAATTTCTTCCTTGGTCGTGGGCGTATCCTCGACCACGTCATGCAACAAAGCCGCCATCAGCGCCTGCGCATCCAGATGCCATTGCGCGAGTATTCCGGCCACAGCGACCGGGTGCGAAATATAGGCTTCGCCGCTCTTACGGAACTGCCCGCTGTGCGCCACGCGGCTGAACTCGAATGCAGCCTGCACTTGCGCGGCATCCTCTGCCTTCAAATAATGCAGTTGCGGGCTGATTTCTTCGAGTTCGGGCATAGTGTTACAACAAGAATCAGGCGCGGCCGCGATTCAAAATTTCTCGCCCAACTTCGCCTGCAGCGATTTCCTTTAACGCTACCACGGTAGGCTTGTCGCGTCCGGCTTCCACCTTGGGCGCGTGCCCATTGGCGAGCTGGCGTGCACGGTAAGTTGCTGCCAGCGTCAGCTCAAAACGATTTGGGATTTTACCAATACAGTCATCAACGGTAATACGAGCCATTTTAATTCCTAACTATTCAATGATGTAAACAAGGCAGCGTGTCGCGCTTGTTGAAGGGCAACACGCAAACGATATGCACGAAATACGGCAAGCATGTCTGCCAGCGCCGTGTCGAAATCATCGTTAATGATAACATAGTCGAACTCGCCTACATGGCTTATATCCTCGCGCGCTGCCGCCAGTCTGCACGCAACAACTTCTGCGCTGTCCTGACCGCGTCCGATCAGACGATGCTGCAACACCTCCAGCGAGGGAGGCACGATGAAAACGCCAACCGCTTCCGGAAATAACAACCTGACCTGGGCGGCGCCCTGCCAGTCGATTTCCAGCAGCACGTCATCGCCGGCCGCCAAAGCATTGCGTATCCAGGATTCGGACGTAGCATAATAATTGCCGTAGACCTCGGCACTTTCCAGAAATTCCCCCGCGGCCTGCATTTGCACGAATTGCGGCAGGCTCACAAAATGATAATCGCGCCCATCCTCTTCGCCGGGGCGCGGCGCGCGCGTCGTATACGAAATGGATAAACGCACCCATGGATCATGCGCCAGCAGCGCACGGACCAAACTGGTTTTGCCGGCGCCCGACGGGGCGGTTAGAATGAAGAGATTTCCAGTCACCTTATTTTCCTTTTATTATGCCAAATTCAACCAGCTCTCCTGATTCGCCGTGCATAGGTTATTGCTCATGCAGCCTGGGAGATGCCGTCTGCAAAGGCTGCGGTCGCACGCAGACCGAAGTAGACCAATGGTTGTTTTACGCGCCTGAGCAAAAGCTCGCCATCTGGGAACGCATCAACGGGATGGATACTATCCGAACCAGATCGCAAAACGCTTTGGATACGTCAACATGATCATAATGGACGCATCCTGTCGTATATTTAGCCTGTTGCTCATGCCATTAAACCAGCATAATAAATTAAGTTGACGTAACAGTGACGAACTAACCGCAGTACTGAGTGAAATCGCGGAACTTGTACCGGCTTTATTCGGTCATTCCACTAGCCCATTTATATACGATAAGGACTGACATGCAACTTACTCTGAAAACGCAATTACTGGCGTTAGCAATAATGGCCGGCACCGTGGCGGCTTTACCTGCCATCGCAGCCGACGATGGCGGATTTGCGCCAGGCGGCACCGCAATCGACCATCACAGCGAACAATTCAGCAATTTAAAAATTGTTATGGACCTGAAAGCGGAAAGTCCCGCAAGCGCCGGATTTGGCGCAACGGTAGCCTCTCGCATTATGGCCCACCCGGGTGCTCAGCTCGTGGTTATTATCGAAGGCCCCGGCATCACCACATTTGCAAAAAAGAATTATCTTGATCATCAGGGCATCGTCGATAACTGGGTAGATCTGGCGCAAAAAGGAGTACATATCGAGTATTGCGGCAATTCAGTACGCGGGGCCGGTTTAAAACCGTCGGATATGGTCGGACTTAGCGAGAAAAATCCCGCCATCGTCAACGCAGGCGCCTACCCGACCATCGCGCATTATGAATCGCTGGGCTTCAACCCTGTTGTGACAACATTGCTGGAAAAATAAAACCTGATCCGGCTGCAATATTCTGTTCAGCGTTTTACAAATTAAAACAATGCTGCGGCCTCAAATACTGAGGCCCCAGCGGCGCATCCTTGACCAGCAGCTCGGTAATATCATGGCTGGACAGCGGTTTGCTGAAGAGGAAACCCTGCGCTTCGTTGCATTGCAGCGCATGCAACAAGCGGTATTGGTCCACATCCTCGACACCTTCAGCTATCAAATTAAGATTCATGCCCTGCGCCATGGTGCATATCGCGGTAATAATGGATTCATTATTTGCGTCGCCGGCGAATCCGGGCATAAACGACTGATCGATCTTAATGGTATTAATGGGGAATTTCTTCAGATAACTCAAGGAAGAATAGCCTGTACCGAAATCGTCCAGGGCAATTTTAATTCCCATATCTGAGATCATACGCAGCTTTTCAATAATATGGTCACCATCATTGAGCAACATACTTTCGGTGATTTCCATTTCAAACATGGATCCGATCAATTCATACTCATCCAGCAGCTGCCTGATAAAATCGACAAAATCATCCTGTTCCAGATGGCGCGAAGAAATATTAACGGCAATGCGCTCCGGCAACAGGCCTGTCTGTTTCCATAATTTCGCCTGCCCGAAAGCGGATCGCAATACAAATTCGCTAATAGGAATAATCAGCCCGGTTTCCTCCGCCAGCGGAATAAACTCCAACGGCGGCAGATAGCCAAGGAGGGGTGATACCCAGCGGACCAGAACCTCCATACCGGAAATTTTGCCGGTAATGATATTGATTTGCGGCTGGTATACCACCTGAAACTCATCCCGTTCAAGCGCCTTGTGCATCTGCACCTCCAGCGAGAATCGGGCATCGAACGAAACGTTCATACTGGCGGAATAGAGCTGATAACGGTTTCTGCCTTTGGCCTTGCTGTCATACATGGCAATGTCGGCATTCTTGATCAAGGTATCGATGTTGTCGCCATTCTCGGGATATAGCGCAATGCCGATGCTCATAGGCACATACAGTTCGTGCCCGTCGATATTAAACGGCACGCCAAACGCCTTAATAATTTTGTCGGCAGTACGGGTGGCGCTTTCCTTGCTGTCTATCTGCGGCAACAGCAAAGTAAACTCGTCGCCGCCTTGTCGTGCCAGTGTATCGCCTTCGCGCAAACAGTTTTTAAGTCGTGCGGCGACCTCTATCAGCAAATGGTCCCCGACCACATGTCCGAGCGTATCGTTTACTACCTTGAACCGATCAAGATCCAGAAACATCAACGCCAGCGTGTGCTTATAGCGTCTTGCCTGGGCGATAGCCAATTCCAGATGGTCCTTGAACAGCTTACGGTTAGCCAATCCGGTCAATAGATCGTGATAAGCCTGATACATGATCAGCTCGGCCGCTTTTTTACGCTCAGTCACATCCTTGGCCACGCCATAGGTACCCAGATAGCGTTGCGTGGCGCCCCCATCCGTTTCATCGTAAATGCCGAAAGAATTGAATTCCAGAGTAAGCAGCGCTTCCTCACTGCCATGAGGTATCCTGATTTCCAGGTTACTGATGGCGCGCTCCCCCGCTCTTCTCTCCCGTATCACATACTGCGCAGCTTCCGCATCTTCAGCATAAATAAAACTGGAAAAATGTTTACCGATTACCTCTTCCTTACTGTATCCCAGTAAAGACTGCACGCGATCGTTGCAGAAAGTACAGAAACCATCCGCATCGAGCGTATAGATGAAATCCGGGGAGCTGTTCACCATATAACGATACCAGCGCTCGGATTCCTTGAGTTGCAGATTGATTGCCCTGTTTTCCCTCTCGAGGCGCCGCTTGGCAAGCACATTCTCGATCTTCAGCACCATCTCATCCGATTCGTAAGGCTTACGCAGAAAGTCACTGGCGCCCCGGCGCAGCGCACCGATCGCAGAATCAATCGAGGTATCCCCGCTAACCACAATGACGCAGATATCGAGCTGTTTCTCGGCTATCCATTCCATGACTTGGTGCCCATCAACTCCGGGCATACACAAATCCAGTAGAATCAGTTCGAAATTGCTGTTTTGCAACGCGCTTATTGCGGACTTTCCGCAATCCGCCATCATGGACGCATAACCATGAAAATCGAGTATGGCGCACAAACTACTACGCAAATGCGGCTCGTCGTCCACAACCAGTATCGATGGCTGCTTAACCAACGCATTCATAATTGATACCCATTATTAATTAATGACATCACTAGCAACTCCCTTGCGTGATTTGACAAGGTACCAGCAATCCGTGACAGTTAGATGAGCCGGTCATAGACTATCCTTGATTTGCCGCGGTAACAGAACCTGGAAAACGGTACCCGAAATTTCATTACTCTGACAGAATATTCTGCCGCCCAATTCATCCACGATGCCTTTCACTATGGACAAACCCAGACCGGCATGTCGTGCGCCCTTGCTACTGGCAACCGGTTTGAACAAATGCTCCATAACCTCCGCTGGTATTCCAGGGCCATTGTCCTTGAGGGATATTTCTATATGCTCGCCACCGTTACGCATAGGGTTAATATGGGTGGCGATCAACAACGTCCCCCCGTTCGGCATGGCCTCGGCAGCATTTTTCATCAGATTGATCAAAACCTGAATCAGCTTATCCTTATTGGTCACGATATTCGGCAACAATGAATCAAATTGGGTCTGCACACTCACCTGATGCAAGGCAAACATGGGTTCAAGAAATATCTTGCAGAGATTCTGAATCACATCGTTGACATTCAGCTCTTCCAGTTGGTTTGTCTCCGCTTCAGCTGCAGCAGTGACCACACGGCAAATCCGGGTTACGCGATCGATTTCTTCCTTGATAATCTTCAGGTCTACCTGAGCCGGATCCTCTTTAGGTAATTTAAGCCCGAGCAGCTTGATATAGTTCTGGATAATACTGAGCGGATTGCTGGCTTCGTGCACAATTTGCAGCGCATGGGTTCTGGTCGATGCCATCACTTCCGATTTGATGCGCTGTTCCTGCTCGTCGTAGGCATTCAGCAATGCCAGCGCCTGAGCGGCCTGCTGGGCAAACATCGACATCAGCTTTTGCTGCTTTTTAACATAATTCAACTGCGTCCTGGAAAGCCCGAACAACATAACGCCGACTACAGCACCCTGCGTAAACAGAGGTTGGCAGTAAAAGCCTTCAGCATGCATTTGCCTGACGAGTTGTTCATCCAGAATACTGGAAACACGATTTTCATCGGAAGCAAAAGAAGTAACCGGTTTTCTGGTGATAAAGGCCTCAGTCACCAGACTGTTTTTCTTATGCAGGGATATGCTCATTTCATTGATCATCTGGCCCTGTCCAGACAAACATTTACCCTTAAGCACTTTGCCATATTGATCAGGCAGGAAAAAAACGACATTCTGGATACCGAACAGAATCTGCACCGAACGTTGTATTGACGACAGGGTATCGTCCAGCGACACGGCGGTGCCCGCCCCTAACGGGTTCCTGCCAATCAGCACAATGTCACGCAACTCCATGGCAAGCTGCATTTTCTGCTGACGCATGCCGTCGGGTTCGGCTTTTCTATCCGGCGGATCAATTTCTATCCCCAGCGATAGCGCCACCTTGCCGACAAGCTCACTGGCACTATCTGCAATCAACCTCAGCCGGCCCGTCGCAATCCCCAACAATTGCTCGCCTGCGGCAAAACGATCCACCGTCTCTGCGCCGGCGGCAACCATGCTATTAGCCACATACGCAATTTGTATCAACTGATGTGCATCGGCAATCTGCGCCTGCGGCATGTGATGGTACAGCACCGCATCCGCCATGAAGGAACTCAGGTTCCAGTTATTCACCAGCCAGGAGCCGACTTCGCAATGATTATTACCGATTTTTTCCGCTTCCTGCATCAGCAGCTGATCATCAGCTACACCATCGGCTAACAGCACGGCATACTGCTTGGGGAAGTTACTCCATAACACCAGCTGACCGATATCAAGCAGCAAACCGGTAAGATATGCTTCTTCGGCATGCGTATAAGCGATTTCCTGCGCAATCAGTTTGGCCAGAACGGCTGACGTCAATGAGCGCCCCCAAAACGCCTTGAGATCGAATCCGGGACTGATGCTGAGATTATTGAACACCTGATAGAACGAAGAACTGATAGCAATGGTCTTGACCATATCCAGACCGAGCAAGGCAAGCGTCTGTTCGAGCGTGCCAAGCTTGTTTTGCCGACTGAACTGGGCGGTATTGCTTGCGCCTATGACCTTGGAGCTAAGCGCAGCATCCTTGCCGATAATATCTGCGATAGCATGCAGCGAAGCGTCGTCGCGATTGCACATATCCAGCACACGCAACAGAATATGCGGCAAAGAAGGAAGATTGGTAATCTCCAGTGTGCGAATCAACGGTGAGGCGACGTGTGTCATAAGCGTCATTTATAAACAGGTAATTAAGTCACGTTTCTGATTCTATACTACACATATTTAATGTAAAGCACTAAATCATATGGTATTTATAAACCATACCGGCTTGTATAACACAGCTATTCATGTCTCTGCGCTCCATACCCCGATCCGGGGCGAATTCATTTCATTCCAGATTTTGCACTTGTTCGCGCATCTGCTCAATCAACACTTTCAACTCCATCGCCGTCTGGGTTGTTTCCACGCTCACCGACTTCGAACCTAATGTATTGGCTTCACGATTCAATTCCTGCATCATAAAGTCCAGCCGTTTACCGACGGCGCCACCCTTTTTCAAAATATTGCGTACTGCCAGTATATGCACCTGCAACCGGGAAATCTCCTCATCCACATCCATCTTCTGCGCAAATAGCCCAACTTCCTGCGGTATACGTTCATCCTCCGCATTGCCGATCAGCTCGGCAAAGCGCTGTATGAGCTTTTGTTGATAAGCGGCAATCAATGTCGGCAAATGCGGTTTGAGCTGATCGACTTGCCACTGCATTTTATCCAGCCGCTCAACGATATGCTCGGCCAGCTTTTCGCCTTCACGCTGACGGCTTGCCTGAAATTCCAGCAACGCCTGCTCCAGCAATGTCATGCAAGGCCCTTGCCAATCCTGTTGCGCACGCCGGGTTAACAGCATGCCGGGCCAATTCAGCACATCCGCAACATTTAACGGCGCAGCCCTTTCCATTCGCTGCTCAACCTGTTGCGCCAGCTGCGTCAAACGATCCAGCATGGCGGTATTTAATTGAGCATCGTCGCCCAGAGCACCGGCAGCACTCAAGGCAATGCGACATTCCAGTTTGCCGCGGACAACGAGTTGGCTAATGCGTTCGCGCAATGCCAATTCCACACCGCGAAATTCATCGCCGGCGCGAAAATGCAACTCCAGATAGCGTGAATTAACTGCCCGCAAATCAAAACTTAATACCTGCCCATCGTATTCGCCGGTAACCGCTGCATAACCTGTCATGCTATAAATCACAAATCGTCCTTTACTTTATGTCGGTTTATCCCGAAAATTGCATATTAGTTATTTCACAACTGTGGCTCATGTCTGTCCAATCCAATTATGCCCTGCCAAATGGCTATCAGCTCATGGATTATCGCATTGTCCGAAAAATCGGCGGCGGGGGCTTTAGCCTGGTTTATTTGGCCTACGATGCCAACGATCAAGCCGTTGCGATCAAGGAATACCTGCCTGGCAGCCTGGTGAAACGCGGTGATAACGATCTGGTCGTCCCCATTACCGAAGGCAATCTTAATTCTTTTCGGTATGGCATGCGCTTCTTTTTCGAAGAAGGTCGTTCACTGGCGCGCATCCTGCACCCAAACGTAGTACGCGTTGAAAATTTCTTCCGTGCCAACGATACCGTATACATGGTAATGCGTTACGAACGGGGCAAAACCCTGCAGGAATTCATTCGCTCACATCGCGGCGATATACGCGAGGGCTTTATTCGCCGCGTATTTGCCGAGTTGCTTAACGGCCTGCGCGAGGTGCATACGCAAAAACTGCTGCATCTGGACATCAAGCCTTCCAATATCTATATACGCATGGACGGTTCGCCGGTATTAATCGATTTCGGCGCAGCACGTCAAACACTCAGCGTCGAGCAACCCAAGCTGATGACTATGTACACGCCTGGATTCGCCGCCCCGGAGCAATATACCGACCCATCCCTGCTCGGCCCATGGACTGACATCTACAGCATAGGCGCGACCATGTACGCTTGCCTAGCAGGCGGCGCACCGATAGCCGCCGACGCTCGCTTGACCAACGATAAATTGATACCCGCAGTCAAGGCATGGCAAGGCAAATATTCTGCTGAAATGCTGACGATTATTGACTCCTGTTTAAAACTCGACCATCTGGAACGTCCGCAAAGCGTCTTTGCCTTGCAAAAAGCCATCATGGAAACCACGGATTTGGTGATCAAACCGCCCACCCTGTTAGAAAACATCCGCAACACGCTATACAAGGATATTTTCTAACCTAAACCACGAGCAAATCACATGCGCTTTTCTATCTATCAAGCCAGCCGTCAAGGCGGGCGTCGCTACAATCAGGACCGCATCGCCTACTCATATAGTCGCGATGCGCTATTAATGGTTATTGCCGACGGCATGGGCGGACATCTGCATGGTGAAATCGCTGCGCAGATTACCGTAAAAACCCTTGCGGAAACCTTTCAGCGCCATACTCGTCCCAAACTGCGCGACCCGGCGAGCTTCCTGCATGGCGCTATCCAGCGCGCGCATGACGCCATCAACGAATATACGCGCAAGGAAAAACTGGCCGATGCACCGCACACCACCTGCGTTGCCTGCGTGGTGCAGGACGATACGGTATGGTGGGCGCATGCCGGCGATTCGCGCCTATACCTGTTCAGCGACAACGGGCTGGTCACGCGCACGCACGACCACTCCAGCGTGCAGCAATTATGCGACGACGGGCTGATTACCGAAGACGAAATGAAAACGCACCCAGACCGCAACAAGGTTTACAACTGTCTGGGCGGTTATCTGGTACCCGAAATCGAGGTTTCGCGACCTATTCCGCTGGCTGAGCAGGATACTATACTGATGTGCACCGACGGGCTGTGGGGCATGCTGACAACAGAACAGATTGCCACGACACTGCGCACTTTTCCGCTGGCACGCGCCATCGAATTCCTCATGGATCATGCCGAGTTGCGTGCCGGCAGGCACGGCGACAATTTATCCGCTATCGCCATGACCTGGGAATCGCACGACACCAACGACAGCCAGACCGTCTCCACCGTCGCCATGCCCATCAATACATTTACCACCAAAATGGATGCATTCACCCCCAGCCCGGCCGATCTGGCTGAAGACGAGGTAGAACGCGCCATTGCCGAAATTCAAAACACGATTAAAAAGTTCTCTGAAAACAATCACTAAGGATTAACATGCGACCCAGTCAGCGCTCAACCAATCAGCTACGCGATATCGAGATCATCCGCCATTACACCAAACATGCTGAAGGCTCTGTATTGATACGTTGCGGCGACACTCAGGTTATTTGCACGGCCAGCATGGAAGAAAAAGTGCCCAATTTTCTCAAGGGCAAGAATCAGGGCTGGCTGACGGCCGAATATGGCATGCTGCCGCGCTCCACCGGTACGCGCATGGACAGGGAAGCCGCACGCGGCAAACAGTCGGGACGCACTCAGGAAATACAGCGCCTGATCGGACGCTCTTTGCGCGCAGCAGTTGACCTCAACGCCTTGGGTGAGCGTACACTGCATATCGACTGCGATGTCATTCAGGCCGATGGCGGTACGCGCACCGCATCCATCACCGGCGCATTTGTCGCAACCCATGACGCCATCAGCACCTTATTAAATAGCGGCGCGCTTACCGCCTCGCCTATCCGCAACTTTGTTGCAGCGATTTCCGTCGGGATATATCAAGGCACACCGGTACTGGACCTGGATTATGCCGAAGACTCTGCCTGCGACACCGACATGAATGTCGTCATGACCGGCAGCGGCGGGCTGATCGAAGTACAAGGCACTGCGGAAGGCGCAACCTATACGCGCGACGAACTCAATGCCATGCTCGATCTGGCCGACCACGGCATCCGCCAACTGGTCAGTGCACAACGCGCGGCATTGAATAACTGATGCCGCACGCCATCGTCATTGCCAGCAATAACGCCGGTAAGCTGCGCGAGATAACCCGGCTGCTGTCGCCGCTGGGATTTAGCGTCACGCCGCAATCACAGTATAACGTTACCGAAACCGAAGAACCGCACCCAACGTTTATTGAAAACTGCATCGCCAAAGCGCGCCATGCTGCCAGTCTCACTGGCCTGCCGGCTATTGCGGACGACTCCGGCATCTGCGTCAGCGCGCTGGGCGGCGCCCCCGGCGTGCATTCCGCACGTTATGCAGGCGAACCCAGATCGGATCAACGCAACAATGCAAAGCTGATCTCTGCTTTGAGCGGCATCGCCCAACGCGAGGCTTATTATTATTGCGTCATGGTGTATTTGCGCCACGCCGACGATCCGCAACCCCTGATTGCCGAGGGCAGCTGGCACGGAGAGATTATCGACGATGCTCGCGGTACGGACGGATTCGGCTACGACCCGCATTTCTTCATACGCGAACTCGACAAAACCGCTGCAGAACTGACTGCCGCAGAAAAAGATGCCCTGAGTCATCGCGGGCAGGCGCTGGCGCATCTTGTCGAACAACTCGGACGCATACGCTAAATCATGCCAATGCAGCACAATCTCACCGCATTACCGCCATTGTCGCTTTATATCCATATCCCTTGGTGTGTCAAAAAATGTCCTTATTGCGACTTTAACTCGCACACAGCACGTGAAGCCATTCCGGAACAGCGCTACATAGAAGCGCTCAGCCGCGATCTGGAAAGCGCGCTGCCTCTGATCTGGGGACGCAACATATACAGCATTTTTTTCGGTGGCGGCACACCCAGCCTGTTTTCAGCGCAGGGCATAGATTCGATACTTGCCACTGTGCGCAGCCTGATCAAACTGGAATTCTTTGCCGAAGTCACACTGGAAGCCAATCCGGGTACAGTCGAAGCGGAGAAATTTCGCGAATTCAAATCGGCAGGCGTCAATCGCCTGTCGCTGGGCATACAGAGTTTTAACCCGGAACATCTAATCCAATTGGGACGTATCCACAACGATAGGGAAGCACACCGAGCCATAGAAATCGCAGCATCGACTTTCGATAATTACAATCTGGACCTGATGTATGCCCTGCCCAATCAGACTTTAGCGCAGGCGCAACAAGATGTAAGCACGGCCTTAAATTACGCGCCGCCGCATTTGTCGTGCTATCACCTGACGCTGGAACCCAATACGCCGTTTCATAGTCAGCCGCCGAATTTGCCGGATGACGATCTGTCTGCCGATATGCAGATCATGATCGAAGATACGCTAGCCCAGGCAGGTTACCAGCACTACGAAACCTCGGCCTTTGCCCAGCCGCAACGCATGGCGCGGCACAATCTCAATTATTGGCAATTCGGCGATTATCTGGGCATAGGCGCAGGCGCACATAGCAAGCTCTCGTTTCACGACCGCATCATCCGCCAGATGCGGCACAAACATCCGCGTGAATATATGGAGCATGCTCTGGCTGGCAATCCAGTACAGTCCGAAAACCCGGTTATGCAACAAGAGCGCGCTTTCGAGTTCATGATGAATGCATTACGCCTGACCGAAGGCTTTGACATCAGCCTGTTTACCGCAAGAACCGGTTTACCCATCACCGTCATCCAATCCAGTCTCGATCGCGCAGAACAACAGGGGCTGATCACGCGCGATCATCTGCGTATTGCACCTACGACCATGGGACAACGCTTTCTCAACGACTTACTCGGATTATTCCTGCCTACCAGATGACCACACCACCGCAATTTGAACGCACTGAAATCCTGATCGGGGCTGCCGGCATACAATTACTTGCCGATAAACATATTTTCGTTGCCGGACTGGGCGGCGTAGGCTCATATTGTGCAGAGGCTCTTGCCCGTGCCGGCATAGGCAAACTTACGCTGGTCGATCACGATCGCGTCGCTCCCAGCAACATCAATCGCCAGTTACCGGCGCTATTATCCACAGTAGGCGCATCCAAAATCGAACTGATGCGGGATCGCATCAGCAATATCAATCCCGATTGCAAACTCACCACCCATCAGGTTTTCCTGACCACTGAAAACATGACGGAATACGTTCCGGATAGTGTCGACTATGTCATCGATTGCATAGACTCGCTGAATTGCAAAGTGGCCTTGGTGTCAACCAGCATACAGCGTGGTTTGAATGTCGCCTCCAGCATGGGAGCGGGCAATCGGCTTGATCCATCCAGAATAAAATTAGCCGATATCAGCAAAACCGAAATGTGCCCATTGGCGCGCATTATGCGCAAACGCCTGCATAAGCTGGGGATACGGCGAGGAATATTGACCGTCTACTCGGACGAACAGCCTGCCCAGCCATTACCGCCGGTAGCTGTCGATGGCCCCGGCCGCGCACGCGCCATTAACGGCACCATAAGTTATATGCCGCCGTTGTTCGGCTTGATGTTGGCCGGCGAAGTGATCCGCAGACTGCTGGAGCCAGTCGCTTCCAACAATGTATCAGTAGCCGCGGCGGATACCGCCAACGACGAAACTCCTGCTTAAACGTCAACTGCCTGCCATAGTGAACCGACGCTGACTTATCTGCATTCACAACGCGTGCTTGTATAAGAACACGGGTAGACATGCGGCAACTGCCACTATGTATATGGATCATGCCAAACGGGTTCAGCAATAAGCCCATCGCCAACCTTATCCGCCTAAGCAAACCTTACGGTACGATGCCATCAGACAAAGCTATTCGCAACGGGCTATGGGAACCGTTGGCTGTAGCCTTCACACTGTCTCGCGCCTGTTGTAAGGAAGCAAATACACGGAGCTCGTGTTCCAAAAACATTTGTCCAGCAAAGGTCAATCGGATGCTTCGCGTAGTCCGTACAATCTGTATGCCCAAGCATTCTTCAAGCTTCTTAATCGCACGCAATAAAGGAGACTGTTCTCTATGTGGGCGTTCTGCAGCTTGAGCAAAATGGAGTTCTTCTGACGGCTATAAAGCAACGGAGATGGCTAAGTTCTACGCTTTCCCCGAGTCGCTGGTGGGTGTTGTTGCTACTTGATAGTCACCACCTTCGATTCGGGAGGTTGCCAGCCTCCGCCGAGTGCTCTAAAGGCCGCGACCGCTGCATGTGCTGATTCCGTTTGAGCCTGTACTCGTGCGTCAGAGGCGCGCAACAAGTTTTCGTCAGCCTGCAAGACTTCGATCATGCTGACGACACCTTTTTGATATGCCACGAATGTGGCCGCGCGTGCACGACCGAGCGAGTCCACGCCCTGGGTAAGCACAGCGGCCTGCTCCTCACGCTTAACCATGGCCGACATGGCGTTTTCCACATCCTCAGTTGCTCGCAGTGCGGCAAGACGATATGCAGCCAACATCTCAGCTTCCTGGCCCTTGGCCTGCTCGATCTGCGCGTTGATGCGGCCGAAGTCGAACAGACGCCAGCGCAACCCCAGAATGCCAGCTGACTGACTGGCGCCGCTAGTAAACAGGTTGCCACTTGATATCGATGTCGCGCTACCGATCAGCCCAGTCAGAGAGAGCTTGGGGTAGTACTCGGCGATGGCAGCACCGATACGCGCGTTGGATGCGGCAAGGCGCCGCTCGGCTACAATCAAATCAGGTCGGCGCCTGAGCAACTCGCCTGGAGATCCAGTAGAGGCAATCTGCGGGGCGGCGGGGATGTCGCCCACTTTAGTCAACTCCGCCCGGTGAGTGCCGGGCAACGAGCCAAGCATTACATCCAGTGCATTCATGGCTGCCTCCAGTCCCGCCTCCAGAACCGGGATGGACGCCTGAATCTGTGCAAGCGCACCTTCGGCCTGCCTTACTTGAAGTTCCGCCGCAAGCCCCTTGCCATACAGAAGGTTGATGGTCGAAAGCAGTTTCTGCTGCGTCTGCACCTGCCGGCGAGCGACATCTAGACGAGCCTGCAATCCACGGATGGAGATGTAGATGTCGGCGGTCTGTGCCGCCACAGCCAATCGCGTGGCTACTGCGCCAGCTTCCGAGGACTGGTACTCGGCAAGCGCGGCTTCACGTTCACGGCGCAGACCGCCGAAGACGTCCAGCTCCCAGCTCGCGCCAAGATTTGCCTCGTAAGCATTGCCGTAACGATTGAAACCGTCGGTCGAGTTCAGGACTTGTCCCAATGGGGTTTCCACGGACTGGTAAGCCCTGGCCGCCTGACCGGCAACATTGCCGGAGGGCAGCAATGCGGCGTTAGCCGCGCCAAGCCCGGCACGCGCTTGAGTCACGCGCGCGAATGCCTGTGCAAGATCAAGGTTCTGTGCCAACGCAAGCGTAACGAATCGCGTCAATTGGGGATCGCCAAATCCCGTCCACCAAGTGGCGAGGTCGGCGCTGGATTTCGCCAGTCGATAATCTACGGCAGTCTGACCCTGAAACCGTCCAGGCAAAGGTACGTCGGGCCGGACGTAATCAGGGCCAACAGCGCAGCCTGTTGACAGGCTGGCCACAAGGAATGCGACAAAAGTGTGTTTAGGCAGCATAGGGCTTCTTTCATTCACATCAAGTAAGTGACCATAATACCAAATGGTCACAGATTGTCTAGTCTTTCCGACTGGCGTATGCTAGAGCCCATGAATAAAACAAATACTTACCCCGCTTCGGCCCGAGGCCCGGCCGAGCACGAAGTGCGAAACCAGATTGTCATCGCGGCCACGGAGCACTTTAGCCGTTACGGCTACGAAAAGACGACCGTTTCCGACCTCGCGAAGGTCATCGGCTTTTCGAAGGCCTACATCTACAAATTCTTTGAGTCCAAGCAAGCCATTGGCGAGATGATCTGCGCGAACTGTCTGAGTCAGATCGAGGCCGAGGTTAAAGCGGCTATTGACCAGACCGATCGGCCGCCCGAGAAGCTACGACGGATGTTCAAAGCCATTGTCGATTCGAGCCTGCGTCTGTTTTTCCAGGATCGCAAGCTCTATGAAATCGCGGCATCTGCAGCGACAGAGCGCTGGCTGGCTACGCTCGCTTATGAAGAGCGTATTCAGGCGCTGCTGCGGGATATCTTGCAGCAGGGACGACAAAGCGGTGATTTTGAGCGCAAGACACCGCTGGACGAAACCACGATGGCGATCTACCTGGTGATGCGTCCTTACCTGAACCCACTGATCCTGCAGCACAGCTTCGATTACACTAATGAAGCGCCAGCCCAACTTTCCAGTCTGGTACTCCGCAGCCTCTCGCCGTGAACGCAAATTAATCCGTGACTGTTGACTGATTTAGTCACAAGTATCATAATGAAAGTCCCGATCACTTCGCCAAAGGGACTTTCATGCTCCGGCTCCGCCTCTCTACACCTCTTTTCATTTGTGCACTGCCGTTGGCGTTAGTCGCTTGCGGCGATAAGGCACCAACCGATCCGCGCACCAAGATACCGCTGGTGCGTACCGCAATTGTCCAAGAAGCAGTCCCCGCGTCTCGTTCGTTCACAGGAATCGTGGCGGCCCGAGTACAAAGCGATCTTGGGTTCCGAGTCTCGGGCAAGGTACTTGAGCGGCTGGTGGATGCCGGCCAAACCGTCAAGCGCGGCCAGCTGCTCATGCGTATCGATCCCATTGATCTGAAGCTTGCCGCACATGCGCAGCAGGAGGCTGTGGTCGCCGCCCGCGCACACGCACAGCAGACGGGCACGGACGAGGCCCGCTATAGCGATCTGCGTGGAACCGGCGCCATATCGTCTTCGGCCTACGATCAGATGAAGGCGTCCGCAGATGCAGCCAAAGCCCAACTCAGCGCCGCAGAAGCCCAGGCTGACGTTGCCCGCAATGCGACCCGCTACGCGGAATTGGTGGCCGACGCTGATGGCGTTGTCATGGAAACGCTGGCCGAGCCCGGTCAGGTCGTCAGCGCCGGCCAGACCGTGGTTCGTCTGGCTCATGCCGGCCGGCGAGAGGCGGTCATCCAGCTGCCTGAGACGCTGCACCCTGCGATCGGATCAATGGGGCAGGCCACGCTCTACGGCAAAGAAAGTGTCAACGTACCGGCCAAACTGCGGCAGCTCTCCGACACCGCGGACCGCCTTACTCGCACGTTCGAAGCACGGTATGTGCTGTCGGGAGAGCTGGCTGATGCGCCCTTGGGCGCCACGGTCACGATCCGGATTCCCGATGGCCGCCCCGCCGTTCAAAGTGCGCTGCAGGTACCAATCGGCTCGCTGTTCGATGCTGGTAAAGGGCCGGGAGTGTGGGTCGTGAATGGCACGCCGGCAACGGTTTCCTGGCGCTCCATCGCGATCCAACGTCTCGGTGACGACAGTGCACGCGTTACGGGCCAGATCAGACACGGCGACAGGATCGTCGCGCTCGGCGCGCATCTGCTGCACGACGGCGAGCAGGTACGACTGGCTGACGACGAAGCCTCGCAAAGCATGGCTCCGGCTGGCAGGAAAGAGCAGCGGGCCGATGTTGCAAGCGTGGGGAGCGTCCAATGAGCGGCTTCAACCTCTCCGCGCTTGCCGTACGCGAGCGCTCGGTCACCCTGTTTCTGATGCTGGCGATCTTCATCGCCGGCGTCGTAGCCTTTCTGACCTTGGGCCGGGCCGAAGACCCCGCCTTTACCATCAAGCAGATGACCGTGATCACCGCCTGGCCCGGAGCGACCGCCAAGGAGATGGAAGAACAGGTCGCCGAACCTCTGGAAAAGCGCATGCAGGAACTGCGCTGGTATGACCGGACTGAGACCTTTACGCGACCCGGCCTGGCCTTTACCACCGTATATCTTCTCGACAGTGCGCCGCCTGCCGAGGTCCCCGAGCAGTTCTATCAGGCGCGCAAGAAACTCGCCGACGAGGTGATCAAGCTTCCGCGCGGCGTCATCGGCCCGATGGTCAATGACGAATACGCCGACGTGACCTTCGCGCTCTATGCCTTGAAAGCCAAGGGCGAGCCGCAGCGGAGTCTGGCGCGTGACGCGGAGACCCTGCGTCAGCGCCTGCTGCACGTACCGGGCGTCAAGAAGGTGAACATCCTCGGCGAACAGGCCGAACGGATCTTCGTCGAATTTTCCTCCGACCGCCTTGCGACGCTGGGCGTTTCTCCGCAGGACATATTCGCCGCGCTCAACAGCCGCAACGTCGTGACACCCTCTGGATCGATCGAAGCCAAGGGCCCGCAAATTTTCATTCGGCTGGACGGCGCCATCGATAATCTGCAGCAGATCCGGAACACCCCCATCGCGGCGCACGGCCGTACGCTTCACCTCGGCGACATCGCCAAGGTGAAGCGGGGCTACGAAGATCCGGCCACCTTCCTGATCCGCAACAACGGCGAACCGGCCTTGCTGCTCGGTGTGGTCATGCGCGAGGGGTGGAACGGCCTCGATCTGGGCCGCGCGCTGGAGGCCGAAGCGGCGAAGATCAACGTCGGGATGCCGCTCGGCATGAGCCTGACCAAGGTCACGGACCAATCGGTCAATATCCACTCAGCCGTCGACGAGTTCATGGTCAAGTTCTTTGTCGCCCTCGGCGTGGTCATGCTGGTCGGCTTCCTCAGCATGGGATGGCGGGCAGGCATCGTAGTCTCGGCAGCCGTTCCCCTGACACTGGCCGCAGTCTTCATCGTCATGGCGGCCACCGGTAAGAACTTCGACCGGATCACGTTGGGTTCGTTGATCCTGGCCCTGGGCCTGCTAGTCGACGACGCGATCATCGCCATCGAGATGATGGTTGTGAAGATGGAGGAAGGATACGAGCGGATCCATGCAGCGTCCTATGCGTGGAGCCATACCGCTGCACCCATGCTCGCCGGGACCCTGGTGACCGCGATCGGCTTCATGCCCAACGGCTTCGCCAAATCGACCGCCGGCGAGTACACCAGCAACATGTTCTGGATCGTCGGCATTGCCTTGATCACATCGTGGATCGTTGCCGTCGTGTTTACGCCCTACCTAGGGGTCAAGCTGCTACCGAACTATGAGAAGTCCGAAGGAGAGCACGGAGCCCTTTACGCCACGCCGAACTATGAGCGTTTCCGCCGGCTGCTGAGATGGGTAATCTGGCGCAAATGGCTGGTCGCGGCAAGCGTGATCGGCGCCTTCATCATCGCGATCTTGGGTATGGGTGTGGTCAAGAAGCAGTTCTTCCCGACCTCCGACCGGCCGGAAGTGCTAGTTGAGGTGCAGATGCCGTATGGCACCGCAATCGAGCAAACCAGTGCCGCCACGGCGAAGGTCGAAGCCTGGCTTGCAAAGCAGAAGGAGGCCAGGATCGTGACTTCCTACATCGGCCAAGGCGCGCCACGCTTCTTCCTGGCGATGTCACCTGAATTGCCCGATCCATCATTCGCCAAAATCGTCGTGCTCGCGGGCAATGACAAGGAACGGGAAGCCCTCAAGTTCAGACTGCGCCAGGCCGTGGCCGACGGGTTGGCGCCCGAGGCGCGGGTGCGCGTGACCCAAATCGTGTTCGGTCCTCCTTCGCCATTTCCCGTCGCCTTCCGCGTCATGGGGCCGGACCCGGACAAGCTACGTGACATCGCGGGCGAGGTACGCAGCGTGATGCAGGCCGATCCCCAGATGCGGATGGTCAATACCGACTGGGGCGAGCGCGTGCCGACTCTGCATTTTTCGCTCGACCAGGATCGCCTGCAAAGCATCGGCTTGACGTCTACCGATGTGGCCCAGCAGCTGCAGTTCCTATTGAGCGGCATCCCGATCACCGATGTGCGCGAAGACATCCGTTCGGTGCAGGTCACGGCCCGCTCGGCCGGAAATGTGCGGCTTGATCCAAGCCGGATCACGGACTTCACGCTGGTCGGCGCGAGCGGCCAGCGGATTCCTTTGTCTCAGATCGGAAAGGTTGACGTGCGCATGGAAGACCCAATCCTGCGTCGTCGCGATCGCACACCGACAATCACCGTGCGTGGCGATATCGCCGAGGGCCTGCAGCCGCCGGATGTCTCCACCGCAGTATGGAAGGAGCTTCAGCCCATCATCGCGAAATTGCCGGATGGCTACCGGATCGAAATGGGCGGCTCCATCGAGGAATCCGGCAAAGCCAATCGCGCCTTGTTGCCGCTGTTCCCCATCATGATCGTGCTGACGCTGATCACAATCATCTTCCAGGTGCGCTCGATCTCCGCGATGATGATGGTATTCGCCACTGCACCGCTGGGCCTCATCGGTGTCGTGCCTACCCTGCTGCTGTTCCACCAGCCGTTCGGTATCAACGCGCTGGTCGGTCTGATCGCACTGTCCGGCATTTTGATGCGCAACACGCTCATCCTGATTGGGCAGATCCGCAGCAACGTTGCGGATGGATTGGCGCCCTTCAACGCCGTGGTCGAGGCTACTGTGCAGCGCGCCCGTCCGGTCATCCTAACCGCACTTGCCGCCATGCTGGCCTTCATTCCGCTGACCCATTCGGTGTTCTGGGGAACACTCGCCTACACGCTAATCGGCGGCACCTTTGCGGGGACGATTTTGACTCTGGTGTTCCTGCCGGCCATGTATTCCATCTGGTTCAAGATCAGACCAGTTCCCTCACAAAGCTGATCCCCTTCTCCAAATCATCCATACAGAAAGGAACTACCATGTCAAATTCCAAAGTCGTCGTCGTTACGGGCGTGTCATCAGGTATCGGACGCGCCGCCGCCATAAAGTTTGCCAAGCAGGGTTGCCAGGTATTCGGCACCGTGCGCAACACGGCGAAAGCGCAAGCAATACCGGGCGTTGCACTCATTGAGATGGATATTCGTGACGAAGCGTCCATTGAGCACGGCATCCAGGCCATCATCGCTCAAGCCAAGCGCATCGACGTGCTGGTCAACAGTGCGGGTGTGACCTTGCTTGGCGCGACGGAAGAAACGTCGATTGCAGAAGCCCAGACGCTGTTCGATACCAATTTATTCGGCCTGCTGCGCATGATCAAAGCGGTGTTGCCGCACATGCGCGATCAGCGTTCCGGTCGCATCGTCAACGTCAGCTCGGTGCTGGGCTTTCTGCCTGCGCCGTACATGGCGCTCTATTCGGCCTCCAAGCATGCCGTTGAAGGACTCTCCGAGACCATGGATCACGAGGTACGCAAATTCGGCATCCGCGTGGCGCTTGTCGAACCATCCTTTACCAAGACCAATCTGGATCTCAACGCTCCCCAGACCATTTCCAAAATTCCAGACTACAGCAAGGAGCTTGCCATCGTCTCCCAGGCAATCCAAAACAATGTCCAAAAAGCGCCTGAGCCGGATGGAGTCGCCGCCACGATTGTCGATGCCGCGCTGGGGACATGGAAGATGCGCCGTACGCCCAAAGGCGAAGCGTCTCTTCTGGCCAAGTTGCGCCGTTTCATGCCCGCTGGCCCCGTTGAGAAAGGTCTGCGAAAGACATTCGGACTGTAGTAGCCTAATCATAACAAACACCTCACTAGGTGGATATCTCACCTAGTGAGCGTAAAATGCAATCACAGGACAAAGAACGAAATACGACTTCAGCCGTACTGGTTACTATGCAGCCCAACCACTAAATTAAAATGCAGCGCATTGGCTAGTTAATGCGTAAGCCGCAATAAAGCTGCCCAAGTCTGCGCCGCCAGCATATACATGCAATCCGCTTTTAATGCCAACAACAAATGTTACGGCAACCATCGATTAATGACGACATTGCGTGCTAAATCCATCAATGTAGGACGCTACAAAATACGCCGTATCATGCGTGACCTGAATATCAAGCCTGCCTGGAAGCGTAAATTCGTCAACATCACAGACAACAAGCACAATCCGCCTGCGGCAGATAACCTGGTGAACCATGAATTTAACCCCTGCATTCCTAATCGAGCCTGAACATCGGAGGTTACCTAATTATTGCGCGCAATAAAAAACCCCCGAGGCGTTAGCCTTGGGGGTTTAGGGATAGATGTCTGACGATGACCTACTTTCACATGGGTAATCCACACTATCATCGG
>JARLJL010000020.1 GCA_031291235.1 Sulfuriferula sp. | reverse complement strand
CCGGTAATGGGCGTTTCTGATGGGGTTGCGCCAGATTGCGTGCCGATGACTTCGCTGCCTTGCAGGGTTTCGGGGATCAACGTATCGGGGCCGTAATGACTGTCCAGCGGGGTGTGCAGGCGCATGAGGCGGTCGGTTTGATGCCCACCCGACAGGAATTCTGTAACAAGCGGAACGAGTTCGCTCAAACTTTGCAAATCCGGCGCACTCATAATACGGCCTCGCTCATTTGATATTTGAACTGTCCTGATTTGAGACTGCTGACTTTGATGCGCGCAATCTGTTTGCCTTCGGCCATGCGGGTAAGCAAATGCTCAGCCAGTTCCGGCAGCAGACTGCCGTTGAGGATGCTGTCGACGTTGCGCGCGCCGGAATCCACTTCGGTACAGCGATTGAGCACGGTGTCGACTACGCTATCGTGATAATCGAGTCTGATCTGATGTTGCGCCGCCATGCGATCCACCACATGCCGCAGTTTGAGGCGGATGATTTCCGCCAGATCGTTGTCGTCGATAGGGTAAAACGGAATCACCTGCAAGCGTCCGATAAAGGCGGGCTTGAACACTTTGACGAGTTGCGGCCGAATGAGGGTGTCAAGCGCTGCTACCGTAGGCAAATCCGCAGCCGCCTTATTCAGACAGGCTTGCATCAGGCTGGATGCGCCGACGTTGCTGGTCAGAATAATGAAGGTATTGCGAAAGTCGATTTCGCGGCCTTCGGCGTCTTCCATACGCCCTTTATCGAACACCTGGAAGAACAGTTCCAACACGTCGGGATGCGCTTTTTCCGCTTCGTCGAGCAGGACGACGCTGTAGGGGTTGCGACGCACGGCTTCGGTGAGTATGCCGCCGGTGCCGTACCCGACGTATCCCGGCGGCGATCCTTTAAGGCCGGATACGCTGTGCGCTTCCTGATATTCGCTGAGGTTGATGGTAATGAGTTTGTGTTCGCCGCCATACAGGGCATCGGCCAATGCCAGCGCGGTTTCGGTCTTGCCGACGCCGGAAGTACCCGCAAACAGAAATACGCCTTGCGGTTTGTTGGGATCGTCGAGACCGGCGCGCGAGGTGCGAATGCGCTGGGCGATGGCGGAGATGGCGTGACGCTGGCCGATGATGCGTTTATGCAAACGCGCCGGCAGATCCAGCACTTGCTGCAAATCGTCCTTGAGCATGTTGCCCAGCGGGATGCCGGTCCAGCTGGCAATCACCTGCGCGACAGTATGCCCGTCCACTTGCACGGCGGTGAGCGGCATTTCGCCTTGCAGGCGCCGCAACTGCCAATTCAGATCGGCGAGCTGACGCTGCTCTGCGGCGTCTGGCGTCTGTTCTGCGGATTCCATCCGGTTGCGCAATGTCTGTATCTGTTGCGACAGCGCCTGCTCTTCGCGCCAGCGACCGGTCAGTGCCGCTTGTTCGGCCTGCAGGCTGTCGCGCAGTTGCATACAGGCGTTTAATCGCGCCCAGTGCCCGTCATGGGTACGCGCTTCGCGGGTAAGCAAGTCGATTTCCGCAGTCAGATGTTCCAGCCGTTTGGTGACCGTTTCCAGCGGGGCTGGCGTCGCATTCTGCGCCAGCGCGACTTTGGCGCAGGCGGTATCGAGTACGCTAATGGCTTTGTCGGGGAGCTGACGTCCGCTGATATAGCGATGCGACAGACGTACGGCATCGGTAATGGCCTGATCCTGTATGCGTACATTGAAATGCCGCTCCATATGCGGCAACATGCCGCGCAACATGGCGCAGGCAGTGGCTTCGTCGGGCTCTTCGACCTTGATGACCTGAAACCGGCGCGCCAGTGCCGCGTCTTTTTCAAAATAGGTTTTATACTCGCTCCAGGTCGTCGCAGCGATAGTACGCAGTTCGCCCCGCGCCAGTGCCGGTTTAAGCAGATTCGCCGCATCGCTTTGCCCGGCCTGACCGCCCGCACCAATCAAGGTATGCGCTTCGTCGATAAACAGTATGATCGGCCGCGGGCTTTTCTTTACCTCGTCGATGACGGATTTAAGGCGATTCTCGAATTCACCCTTGACCGATGCGCCTGCCTGCAACAGGCCCATGTCCAGCGTATGCAATTCGACATTATCCAGCACCTCGGGCACATCATGAATAACGATACGCAGCGCCAGGCCTTCGACTATGGCCGTTTTGCCGACGCCAGGTTCGCCGGTGAGTATGGGATTATTCTGTCTGCGCCGCAGCAGGATATCGATAGCCTGACGAATTTCGGCATCGCGCCCTATCACCGGATCGAGTTTGCCATCGCGAGCGCGCTGGGTAAGATTGGTGGTGTACTGGTCGAGCGCAGGGGTCTTGCGAACCGGCTGACCGGATATCACGTCGGCTGCGTCCGTGGCGGACAAATCGGCAGCAGCAACGGTCAGCGTCTCCTGCGAGCCTGCCGTTAAACCGGGCAAATCATGTTTGAGCTGATCCAGTGCTATGCGATTAAACAATTTGGAACTGCGCCAGGCCAGCTGCT
This sequence comes from Sulfuriferula sp., assembly GCA_031291235.1. Lineage (GTDB taxonomy): Bacteria > Pseudomonadota > Gammaproteobacteria > Burkholderiales > Sulfuriferulaceae > Sulfuriferula. Next base: position 158,652 of record JARLJL010000020.1, on the reverse strand, counting down.
GCAGATCGGACGCAGTCAGCATGGCAAGCAATAATTGTCCGCTACGTATGCCTGCATCGGCATTATCCAGCGAGGCGATGAGCCAAGCGTGCTCGAAGAGTTTGGCCAGATTGGACGAAAACACCGGTGTACGGGTATTGCCGCTGCCAAACTGCTCGGTGACGACTTGCAAATCGCCTGCAAGCTGGCGCGGATCGATATCGTTGCGACGCAAAATAATGGTGACGTCGCTTTTGTCTTGTTCCAGCAGCGCCAGAAATAAATGCTCGATATCGACTTCATAATGCCCGCGGCTAATACATATATTAGCCGCCCGCTCGGTCGCAAGACGCGATGTGTCGTTGAGTTTGGTGATGAGTGATTTAAGATTAATGCCCATATGACTGCTCTCCCTGCAGTTTTAACAACTTAGCGATTGATTTTTTATATTCCCGGACAGTACAAACGGTTTTACAGCACTATTCTTTCTACAGTCGCTTTCGGATGGCATCCGAAGTTGGCCAGCAACCCCAATCGCATACCCGTCGCCTTCAGGTAATTGAGCACCCGGACTTTATGTTCTCCCGTTATTACCGGAACGGCCTTAAGTTCGACGACGATGGAACCATGACAAATAAAATCGGGAGTACTGGTCTGCTGCAGCGTCTGCCCTTTATAAAACAGCTGCTGTTCCGGCCGAGCCACAAAGGGAATCCCGCGTATGGCAAACTCTTTTTCCAGGCATTCCCGATAAACCGCTTCCGCAAAACCGCAGCGCATTTCCCGAAACACTTCAAATACAGCGCCCTGTATCTGAAAACACTCTTCTCTATACAAAATCCTTTTATTCACTTTCCCGGCCTTTCATACGCATGGCTAGCAATGCCACTCACCCATTTCAAGCAATGGCATTCATGGTGTAACAAATATCGTGACGATCATTGCTGACAGGCTGACTGACCAGGAATGTATCCCATCCCAGACGTCCGTTTCCCGGCTCGATTCCGAGCCGATTGCCGCGCACGCAATGCGCTGCCAGTATCAGCTGTATTTCATATTCAAATTCATGATGCGTTAGCAGCTTGAGCAAGCTGTCCAGCGCTTGCGCAGATTGTCCGCCGGGCAAAAACTGCTCGAACTGTTCCTTGTTCAAGGCGCCGAATTCGAGACGTATGCGCAGATCGCGCTGCCACACGCGCTCGCCTGCCATGGCCGTCACACCCAGCACGGCATTGTTGTTACCCAGACTGGTTTGTTGTGAAGATGGCACGCGATACCAGCTACCGGTAAATAATATGACCTTGACCGATGCCGAAAAGTAGGTTGTCAACATGCGTTGCAGCACACTTGCCGACACCGGGCGACGGCGTATAGCGCCGGCAAAATGCGCGATGCTGGCATCCATCACCCCCTGACCGCTGTGCTGCAACCGCGCTTGCAAATCGGCGTGTCCGAGCCCGGATAACGATAACAGCAGCGACAGGAATTTATCCTTACCGTGCCGTTCGTACCCTAACGCCAGCCGATATTTGCACCAGGATTGATAAAACAGGCTTACAGCCCGACTGGAAAATACATCCAGAAATGCGCGCGGTGCATCGTCACGGTTATACAGGGCATGCGCAGAAACCTGCTCGGTGTAATGGTTAGGCAACGTACCGTTCCCGCCCAAAAATCCCATAAATGCCGGAGTGATGACGATGGATTGCACATCTGTCGCTACCGGAAGGACTGTTGCCGACGCGTCATCTCCGTCAGCTTCGTCCACTGGTTTGCGGGTAACGCGCAACGCTTCGATCTGACTGGCAGGGAACTGCAACGACAGGCTATTACGGAAGCGAATGTAATCGATCAGCGTTTTATCTGATGCAACCCCATTCTGTTTCAGCCAGTTTTCAAGCAGTCTCACCGCCTGGAAGAATCCAAAGCGGTGCGGCTCTGCAGTTAACTGCGCAATTACAGCAGGCTTAAATCGCCGCTTCTTGGTTTGCATCGCAATAATTCTTCCCCGGTGCGTTTCGACAGCATCACCAACTGCACAAAACTGTTGGCATGCGCATACAACCCCAAAAATTGTTCCAGTACGCTGGCGAAGCCATAAATGCCGCTGCCGACGAAACTTTCTTCTTCTATCGTTATTTGTACCTCTACCCCGCGAACCAGACAGGCAAAGGGGTTGCCCGGCAACCATGCGGTCACCGGACGGCTGTTCATGCCTGCGATACCGCCTAATTGCCGACGCGATATAGGGCTGCGCGGCAAGTCGTAGAGTGCCAACGTTTCACGAAATGCATCCAGCCCGCCCTGACTTAAGGACAAATGATTCAGCGATAGCTGGGAAATCAGCCGCCAATGTGCGCCGTGCCCACGCTCGAAACGATAAGGCTCGGTCGGTTTACGTAAGAATCCGATACTGCGGACGATGGAGCCGCCCTCCAGAAATAAGTCGCCCCCGCTCAGTCCATAACTTAGCTGGGTAGGCAAATCGCGATTGGAGCAAGTCAGGCCGATGCTCAACGTGTCGGTTTCTATCTCCGCAGGATTGAAATCGATATCGACTATGGAAATCTCGGTTTCATAACCGGGGCTCTTGATAGCGGTCATGTCATCCCGCCGCTGTACCCAGTAATGGCCATCGCGCTCGGCCGATTCGCCATGACGCAATCCATAGAATGGGCGAAATTCGGTAATGGACTCGCCTTGCGGCGTCTGCCTCACCATGCGCACGCTGTCTATCGAATACACTTCGTACGCATAAGCACGCCGCGCGTCGGCAAGCACCGGATAAGCTGCAACAGTGTGCGTCAAGCGTATCGGTTCGCCGCGTTGCGCAAACAGGTTGACTACCGGGGTGCAACCCAGCAGCAACTTATCCATGGAGAGCGTGGCCAAAATACGTGACAGATTGGAATCCGAACGCACGTCCGACAACACCAAATGCAGGCTGAATGCATTACAGCCGGACGGTAACAGCTTGCCGATCGCAGCCAGATCGATTTCGAAAAAATTGAATTTGTCGGGAAAAGCGAAATACTCGGTCAATATCCGGTAGGCCGAATGCGATTGCGCCGGGAACGGAATGAGCGCCTCATCGTCCGCGAAACCGACCGGCTTCAATGGAATGTTATCCAGCATGATCCAGCGGCCTGTATGCGGCACTTCCACATAGGCGCGTACGGTGCGCATGAACAGCGCATCGCGGAATGTTGCACAAAAAGACGGTTCGCCGTGCATAAACACACGCAAAGCTTGCAATTTCAGTTGTGCCAGACTGATTTGTTCTGCGGCGGTTTCGACCCGGATACTAATACACGAACTGGCATTGGCAGGTAATGTTACCAAATCCGGGGCATCGATAATCGGATCAAATTGCGCCTGAGTCAGCCGGATAGGCGCAATCGCCAAATCGTAGGCGGTTCTGAATTTGCATGCCAGCCCTTTGACCGGCCGGGTATTCAGTTCCGTACCGCGGGCCAGCGTGGTGGCACCGGTCAGCTGCGATGCCGCTGCGGTGTAATCGAAATGCGCGATAGAGCAGGATGGGAACGGCCGCAGATAATGCGGATACAGCACCTCGAACAGCGCTTCGGTAAATTCGGGATAATCGTCATCCAGCCGACGCGACACGCGCGCCGTCAGCAAGGCGAACGACTGTATCATGCGCTCAATATGCGGGTCTTCGGACACCTCGCCAGACATCTGCAGCTGACTGGCAATCTTGGGGTAACGCTCTGCAAATTCGCGCGAATATCGGCGAATAAAGCTGAGTTCCTGCTCGTAATACGGAAGTAGATCGTCCATGCTCACGCCTCAGGTACGCAAGGAACGCCGCGCTTTGGTTATCGAGTATTGCGGGCTGGAAGGCTGCAGTACGGCATCGAAACTGACAGGCTCCTGCGCCAATTCCAGCACCAGCAATGCAGCGATGGCAAAATTCAGGCGATTGGTCGAGCCGTCCTCCAGTTCCAGCGAAGCATGAACATTACGCAAGCGCGGTTCATGGCGCATGATGGTCTTCTCTAGCGAACGGCAGATATAGTGACGATCATTTGCGCTGGACAGACTCAAGCCGGCAAAGTCGTTCAAGCCGTAGGTGACAATGGATTTACTGCATTCTGGATAACGCTTTAACATGGCTTCCGATATCACTGACCGGGTGTTAAGCAATGACTCCAGATCTCTTGCTACCACGTCTTTCATTTCTTCCAGTGTCAGGCTGATGATCACATTACCGGATAACCCCAGACTGCCGGCCATCAACTTATCGAATAATCCGGGAGCGTAACCCTTCATTCTCATAACCCTAAACTTGATGTCAAAATACAAACTGGAACCGCAGACCACCTACGGTTCCACAACAACAAACTACACGGTTTTGTTGGTAGACAGATCCCAACCACCGGCAGTATTGCCGCCGGCACCGCCATTGACTTTCTGCTGCAGATATTTCCATTTCACTTGCGAGTACTTCAGGCTAACGGTTTCGTGCAGAATATCGCCCCCATTCACTTCCGGCGCAACACCACTTACCAAAACATTCAATAATTCGATTTCAAAGTACTTGACGCGATCGCCATTGCTGTCGGCCCGCAGAAATTCGAATTTGGCTTTGGGAAATGTTTTACCGGAAGAACAATTCTGCAACAGCAAAGGTGTGGACAAGTCTGCCAGCTTGGTCAGCACGATATCCTTATGTTCGCAGCGTTCGGCAGTATGTCCGCCGCCAGTGGATGCAGTAGCCGATTTGGGCTGCAGCACTTCCCAGGCTACCGATTTGCACTCTATCCAATCTTTATGAGCGCTGTCAGTCGACTCGCCTTTGATTGTGTCAATTTGTAGATAAACGTCTATTGCCATTAAAAAACCCCCTTAAGTTGATTGATATTACGACTTGGTCGATTGAGGCAACTCCGCGACCAAACGGAGTGAAACCGAAAGTTCATCCAGCTGAAAATGCGGTCTCAAAAACGATACGGCGCGATATACGCCCGGGCGACCCGGCACTTCGGCAACCTGAACTGAGGCTTCACGTAGGGGGAATTGCGCTTTTGCTTCCTGGCTGGCGTTATCGTCCAGCAGCACGTACTGCATCAACCAGCGGTTAAGAAAGTCCTCGACATTGGATGCGGCAGCGAAACTGCCGATCTTGTCACGCATCATGGCTTTCATGTAATGCGCAATGCGCGACACCGTAAACACATATTGCAACTGCGCCGACAGCACTGCGTTGGCATTGGCGGAATCAGTATTATATTTCTTGGATTTTTGAGCCGATTGCGCTCCAAAAAAGGCTGCGTAGTCAGTATTTTTGCAATGCACCAGCGAAATGAATCCGAGATCGCTCAATTCCTTTTCACGCCGGTCGGTAATCGCTATTTCGGTCGGACATTTCAGTGCAATTTCGCCTTCGTCGGTTTTGAACGTGTGCGTCGGCAAGTCCTCCACCAGACCGCCCCCTTCTACGCCGCGTATTGCGGCGCACCAGCCGAAATCTTCAAATGCCTTGGTCAGCTTTGCACCGAATGCATAGGTGGCGTTGCACCACAAATATTTGCTGTGATCTGTACCGTCGACATCTTCAACAAAATTGAAGCCTTCGACAGTAGCGCCGTCTTTCGGATTGAACGGCAAACGCCCGAGGAACCGCGGCAACGTCAAGCCAACGTAACGCGAATCTTCCGATTCGCGAAACGACTTCCATTTCGCATATTCGACCGTATCGAACACTTTGGATAAATCTCGGGGTTTGCCTAAATCCGCGTAAGTATCCAGGCCGAACAATTCAGGCGATGCTGCCGTCACGAACGGGGCATGCGCAGCTGCCGCTATGTGCGACATCTGCTCAATAAAATACATATCTTCAGGCTGTCTGGAAATTTCGAAATCACCCAGCAATGTGCCGAATGGTGCGCCGCCGAAAGTACCGAATTCCTCCTCGTATACTTTCTTGAACATGGTGCTCTGATCGAAATCCAGCGCTGACTGGAAGTCTTTTATCAATTCTTTTTTGGTTGTATTCAGCACCTTGATTTTAAGATTGGGGCTCGATGTCGTATTGCGTATCAGGTAATTCAACCCCGTCCAGCTCGATTCCAGCCGTTGGAATTCCGGCGCGTGCATGATCGCACTAACTTGTGCCGAAATAAGCTGATCGAGTTCGGCTACGCGTGCATCAAGCGTCGCCGTAAGATTCGCAGACATGACCACGGTACCCTGCATCACTTGATTAACCAGTTCCGAAATCAAATCCTTGGCGCGATTGTGCTCAATGGCCGATTTGGCAACCTTGCTGTTCTCCACGATTTGATCCAGCAAACTTGGTTCTGCATTCACCTCAGCGAACACCGTGCTTTGCACGGTATCATTTAATTGAGCGGACATTATTTATCCCCTTCCGTATGGGTCAGTTTCCCAAGCGCACTAAGCTGTTCGGTATTGTTCAACACGTCGTTCAATATATCCTCAAGCTTGTCATTGCCTGCCAGCTTGTTTCTGAGATCGGCAAGGCGAGTACGGGCTTCCAACAATTGTTTGAGCGGCTCGACCTGTTGCACGACTGCTTCAGGCCGAAAATCATTCATGGACTTGAATTTCAGGTCTACTGCAAATTCACCGCCTTGATCGCTTAACTCATTTGCCACTCGATATACGGCACGCGGTTCGATGGCGGCCATCATTTCATCGAAATTATCGTTATCGACGCTGACAAATTTGCGTTCCTTGAGGCGCTTCTTATCCACCTCGGAAGCGCCGCTGAAATCCCCTACCACGCCTGCCACAAAGGGCAATTCCTTCTGCTCAATGGCATCCCCGATTTCAACGTCATAGGTCATTTGCACACGCGGTGGGCGTACTTTCTGCAGACGTTTTTGTATACTTTCCTTTTTTGCCACGATACCTCCCAAATAATTGATTTATCTATCGCAAACCCATCGTTACGCTGATGCTTGCTTATCTCAACCGATTTATTTCAAAGCGCCGAATGGATTACCCGAATCTGAACTTTTTACGGCAATAGCAGATTTGCCGATTTGGGCAGCAGTCCCTTTATTTTCTGCTTGCACATTTGTTTTTTTATGGCTAACAGGCTTATGGTGTTTGCTCACCAGCACCGACTCCCCAAGATTCTCACGCAGGATTTTTGCCAGATCCTGCGCTTCGTTACGTAACGAGCCGGATATTTCATTCTGTGTACGCAAATCTGCCAGCGCCTTGGTAGACAAGCGCAAACCGCTCACCACAATGATGCTTTTTGCAACCTGATCTTTCGCGTCTCTATTCAATACTTGCTGCGCATTCACAATAGCTTCGATGTAATTGCCGCTATCGAATTTGGCTTGTGCGATACGCAACCATGGCATTTTGTCGTCTGGATAAGCGACTGCGGCTTCTTTCAATAAAGCAGTCGCCTTGTCCGCCTGATTGGTTTTATAAGCCAGGTCCGCTTTCGCAATGACATCGTTAATGGCTACAGTTTCGCTGAGTTTGCTTGCTACAGACTTGGTTGCAGGGTCTGTACTTTGCGTTGCCAAATTCGAACTGGCATCCGTCGGAGCGGTAGAACCCGGTGCTGTAGCGCACCCGCCAAGCATCGTCATGGCAACGAAACCAATACTGTAATTTATCCACTTCTTCATCAACACTTCCTCACCCCATCGTCAATAAAATTCATGCCACACAAACAAGCATAATTCCTACACGTAAAATTTATTCGCAAGTGCCAAGCTCATGCAGGATAGCCGAACACGATTAAAAAAATTATTATTAAACAATAATTTAAATAAAAAATATTATCGTTATTAATTATAAGTATCGTTCCAGAGAACTGTTTTTTACTTTTTTATAATGCGCCAGCAAAAAAATTAGCGCAATAATTACCATAACAACTGTGGTATTTTTGTAACACAACAAATACAGTTTTACACTTACAAATCTTGTGTTGTAGTATGTGCGCAATTCAAGTACAAAAAAATAAAAAAGCATTCCAAACATATTCAACCAATACAAAATTTATGTTTTTTTTAAAAGCTGCCCCTCCATTACGACATCTACTCATACTAATCACCATTGCGCCCCTGGCTGGTTGTGCCGGCGTCAGCGCAGTCTCGACGGTTGCGCAAGTAGCCAATCTTGCTTTAGGCGCTGTGGGGATAAACAAACCCACAGATCCCAATGCAACAAACAACATGCCGCTCACCATTCAGGCCGGTAGCGATTTGAATACCGACGATCGCAACCGGGCATTTTCAGTTGTCGTACGGATTTATCAACTCAAGCAAAGCAGCGCATTCCAACAGGCTTTTTATGAAATTTTTCTGGATCCGCAAAAAGAGCAGGCCGCTTTTGGGCAAGACGTCATTGCAATGAAAGAGATCACGCTGATCCCAGGACAAAAGTTCGTCAACACTGAAAAAATCAGCGTATCTGCCGACTACATCGGCATCGTCGCATTGTTTCACGCCCCTGCAGCCGCCCGCTGGAAGCTGACTTTTCCGGCCAAGGATTTGAATAAAACGGGGATCTCGTTAGGCGTGAGTGCGTGCTCAATGACTGTCGCCGCCGGCACTACGCTGGAATATAGCGCCGCGACCCGAAGCGCCCTAAAAACGCCTGTAACTTGCAGCTAAGCTGCATTCCGGATACAACCGACAACGAAAACAAACGAGATGAATCTCAAATGAACAACACGACAAAAGTTTTATGGGGTGAAGGTTTGTTCCTGCGGCCGCAGCATTTCCAACAACAGGATCGCTATCACGAAACGCGTTTGCACACTATCGCAACCGCACTTCATCCGTATGCCTGGGGTGTCGCCAAAATACAGGTAGACCGCGAAGCCCTTGCAAACAACATATTGCGACTACAGGAATTTGCCGCAATCTTCCCCGATGGCGAACAATACGCGGCACCGGCCAACGACAGCCTGCCGGACACCATCGCACTCAACGATATTCCGCAAGCGCTACAGACCATCACCTATTACGCTGCCATTCCCATGATCAAGGCGTACGGCGAAAATTTCAGCGCTACGGATCAGCCCAATGCCGCTGCTCGTTACAGCCAGATCAATCTTGAAACGCCGGATCTATTTACCCAGGCGGTACGCGCCGAACTTACCTATCTGAAAAAATCGGTGCGTCTGGTTTCCGAACTAGAGCCTCGCGACTCATTAATCAACTTCCCGCTATTGCGTTTACGTCGAGCCAGCAGCGGCGGATTTGAGCTTGACCCTGCATTCGTCCCCCCCAGCATCAGCATACGCAGTGCACCGATGCTGATGCAGCTGCTGCGCCGTTTGCTGGATGCACTACAGGCAAAAGTAAATGCGCTGTACGGACATCATCGCGAACCCAGTAAAAACGTCATCGAATTCCGATCTGGCGATATCGCATCATTCTGGTTATTGCATACGGCAAGCGTCGGTTTTGCATCCCTGTCACACTACCTGAACAACCCGCAACTTCCGCCGGAACGGCTATTCGAACAGCTGCTCAGCCTGGCCGGCGGCCTGATGACGTTCTCCAAGAACTATGTTCTGAACGACCTGCCCGCTTATCAGCATCTGGATACCGGCAGCAGCTTTTTTCGCCTGGACGGCCTGATTCGCGAATTGCTTAACACCGTCATCTCCACCCGTTACTTCGCCATCGCATTATCGGAAACAAGACCGTCATATCATCAAGGCCAGCTTGATTCCGGAAAAATTGACGACAAAACTGCTTTTTACCTTGCCGTTTCAGCCAGCATCCCTGCCGCAGAACTGGTCGACACCACGCCCGTACGCTTCAAGATAGGCGCGCCGGAAGACGTGGACAAACTCGTCCTGTCAGCCATGCCGGGTGTAAAACTCATTCATGCGCCGCAGGTACCGGCGGCAATTCCAGTGCGTCCGGATACCTATTATTTTGCGCTGGACAACAAATCCCCGCTGTACGCGCGCATGCTGCAAGCCCAGGCTATTTCCATTTTTGCGCCTTCCGGCATACCCGACCTTCATCTTGAATTCCTGGCGGTGACCTCATGACCAATTCTGCACCTTCCCTGCTTGACAATACAGCGACCATGAGCGCCTCGCCGCTGAATAACGAAACCGCTATGGGCTCGGCTCATACTTTAATGGATCTCATGTACGACGGTTTCTACGCGCTATTTCTGTTAAAAAACGGCAATGCCCCCAAAGATGAGGCCAATTTCGCCCGCAAGCTGCAACAATTTCTGAATGCGGTAGACGACAATGCCCGCAAGTTGCAAATCCCGGTTGAAGATGTTCATGCAGCCAAGTACGCCTTTTGCGCAGCTGTCGATGAGACCGTCTTGCGTTCCGGCTTCGCCATCCGCGAATCCTGGTCGCGCCATCCGTTGCAGCTGGTCTTATTCGGCGAACAGCTCGCGGGCGAGAATTTTTTTCAGCGACTCGATGAGCTACGTAGCAAAGGCAATCCGCGTCTGCAGGCGCTCGAAGTGTTTCATATGTGCCTGTTACTGGGATTTCAGGGACGTTACCTGCTCGAATCCCCTGAAAAACTGCATTATCTGACCGCCCGGCTCGGTGAAGAAATCGCTCACATCAAAGGCAAACCGGCTGTCTTTGCGCCGCACTGGGATCGCCCCGACCAGATTGTTAACAAGCTGCGCACGGAAACGCCTCTCTGGGTTATTGCCGCCGTCTTTTCTGTAGTTGCACTCGGAACATTCAACGGCATCAACAAACTGCTAACGCATCACACGCTGACATCCATTGCCGCGTACAACGATATTATTCGGATGGCGCCGCACGCTGCTACGCTGATTCTGACATTGCCTTAGAACCGATACTGCGATGACCGACATACTCAGCCCCGAACTAGCCGAACTCATCGCCCGTCTCGGCAGCGGCCTCTCCCAGCACGCCCGCCTGCTTACCCTGACCCAGGCCTATGCCGGCCAGCGCCCGGACAACTTTGTCGTCGAACGGATCACCGGCAGCGAAGGCATCAACACCCCCTACCATTTCGAGGTCGACGTATTAAGCGTCTCTACCGAACTGGCACTCGATCCCTTGCTCGGCGAACCTTATACCTTGCGCCTGCTGCAAGCCGACGGCAGCTATCGCGCCTGGCACGGCTACTGCAGCGAAGCCAGCTGGCTGGGTACCGACGGCGGCGTAGCACGTTATCAATTGCGGCTGGAATCGTTCCTTGTCTTCCTGCACATGCGCTACGACAACTATATTTTCAAAAGCAAAAACGCGCTGGATATCGTCACCGAGCTGTTTGCCGACTATCCGCAGTCGCGCATACGCTTCGACGTATCGCGCACCCTGCCGGTACGCGACATAACGACCCAATACCGCGAATCGGATCTCGATTTCCTCACCCGTATCCTCGCACGCGACGGCCTCAGCTACCGTTTCGAACACGACCAGACGCCGCCCGATGACAGCAACCCCACATTGCAGGCGTTCCACACGCTGGTGATCTTCGATGCCGAGGCTACCGTACCAGATTTGCCCGGTGGCCGCGCACTACGTTTTGCCGGCGTACGCGCCAGCGATAACGACGATGCCATCGACCATTTCGCCGCCAGCAGCCAGGTCGTCTCGCATCAGGTCGCCGTCAGCAGCTGGCTCGCCAATGCCGTCATCGCCCCCGCCGCCGAAGCCGGTCGCGATGCGCCAGCCGCACTGCCCAGTCTGGCGCAATATATCGATACCGGTGCCGCCCAATTCGCCGATGCTGCCGCCGCCGATAGCTGGGCAAGCGACCAATTGCTCGCCATCGCCTTCGATGAAGCGCAGATACACGGACGCGGTGCAGTACGGCATCTGACACCCGGCTACGGTTTCGACCTCACCGGTCATGACGATCTTGCCAACGACAGCAACCGCTTCACAGTCGTCTCGGTCCGCCACGAAGCCGTCAACAACCTGGGAGCCGGCTTTAATCACAACGCCAGTCTGCATGACGCCGAGCAAGGCACTTACCGCAACCGGTTTACTGCCATACCGGCCGCTACCGCCATCATGCCCAGTGCCGATGCACGGCTGCCTCGCGCCACGGCCCACGGCGCTCAAACTGCACTGGTCGTCGGCCTGCCCGAGGCCGTCACCACCTCTACCCGAGATCATCAGCTACGTATCCAGTTCCACTGGCAGCGCGGCGCATCGCCCAACCCCGGCGGACTGATGGATACGGGTAACAGTGTCGACACGACCGGCCACGCGCCTGGAAATGAACAGTCCGGCACCTGGGTGCGCGTTGCCGAGGCGCTGGCCGGTGCCAATTGGGGGAGTTCATTTACCCCGCGCATCGGCACGGAGGTACTGGTGGATTTTATCAACAACGATATTGATCAGCCGGTGATCGTGGCGAGTATGTATAACGGCGTGGATACGCCGCCGTTTGCCGCGGGCGTAGACGGCGGCCTGGATCATGCCGGGGTGATCTCCGGCTGGCATAGTCAGAATTTCAGCGGGGATGGCTATAATCAGTGGCTGGTCGACGATGCGGCGAGTGAGTTGCAGATGCAGTTGATGAGCAGTACGGCGAATTCTGCCTTGAATCTGGGCTGGCTGCGCAGCCGCGCGCCTGCATCTGCGTTGCGCGGTGCTGCACGGGGCTTGGGGCTGGAGGCGCGCACCGATGCCTGGGGGCAGTTGCGCGGCAATGCGGGGGTATGGCTGACCACAGCACAGCGCAGTCAGTCGGGTGCGAGTGTGACGTCTACGCAGTTGGATGTAAGCGAGGCGGCCGATCAATTAGCGGCGGCGAATAATTTAAACAAGACATTGCGCGATGCGGCGGTGGCGCAATCAGCGCAGGTGTCGGATGCGGCGTTAAAGGCGGTGCCCGATTTGAGGTTGAAGCTGCAACCCAAGGAGGATACTGCGGCGGCCCAGGCGTTGCGCTTCGATGCGGCAATAGTGGGGCTGGACAGTGACGCGAGTCTGAATGCAGCGACAGGACAAAGCATGCTGCTGTTCGCACAGCAGCATCTGACGTGGACGACGCAAGGCGATAGCCATTGGGCGGCGCAGCATACGGTGAGTGTCAACAGCGGCGATGCGACGACGCTGTTTACCCATGACGGCGGGCTGACGGCGATTGCGGCCAATGCTCCGGTGTCGCTGGCGGCGCATACCGATGCGATGGAAATCCTTGCAGATCAGTCCGTCAATATCACCAGTACCAACAATGCCATTCTGGTAGAGGCGCAGCAGAAGATCGTGCTGCAGGCCGGGCAGTCGGCGATTGTGCTCGACGGCGGCAATATTACCTTCACCTGTCCGGGCAAGTTCTCGGTTAAGGGGGGGATGCATCCGTTCTCGGGTGGGGGGCGGAATGTGGCGAGTTTGGGGGCTTTGCCAAGCGGAATAATAGCACCGCCACCACAAACCCCTTTACAGACAGTTTACAGCCAAGCGCTCGATTTTACTGAAACATCAGATGACTGGTTGCCATTTATGCTGGGTAAAACTGTTCAATCCAGGGCGCGTGGCGAATTGTTGGACAGCCATGGACGCACAGCCGACGACCCGGTCACGGATGGTATATTGACGAAGGCTACCACCGATGTGACTTACTGGGCGAGCACCGCCACCATCTGGAGCACCGAAGAAGTTACTGTCCAGCCAGTCGACGAAACTGACGATACCAACGCATCAGGGAGTGATAATGCCTGACACCACCTCAATCGCAGATCCGTACCGAGTGCGACGCGGCGACACGCTGAGTGCCATCGCCGAACGTTGCGGACGAACAATCGCCGAGCTCAAAAATTACAACAAGATCGCCAATCCGAATCAATTGGATGTCGGCCAAGTCCTTTATCTCTCGAAAGAAACTGCATTCGGTGTCAGCGTTCTATTTCTGGACGCCTTGCGTTATCCGATCAAAAACCTGGCCTATCGCTTGCAGTTCGACAACCAGACAATTCAGGGTATCACCGACCAGGTGGGTGCCGTGATGGACAAGATCACTACCCGCAATGCGCAATCTCAGGTCGGGGTGTGGGTCAGGAATGCAGATAACCAATGGCAACAAATTACCGCTACCGTATCGGGCTATGGGCATAAACTCATCACACTGGTGAGCGGCTTTGTCGTATTCAAGGGTCAGACCGAGCCGCTGCCGGACGGCGCACCGCCAAAACCAATCATCCAGCCACCCACGCCACCAAAGCCGAACGGACCACAAGCACCAATGCCGCCGCGCCCTATGGGAACCCCATCCAAGAACAACCCGAACCTCAAACATAAGAAACACAAAGGGCCGCAGGGGCAGGCCGTCATCACGGTTGGAGTTGACCTGCCTGATGGTTTGATGCAGTTCTTCCAGAATTACACGGGGGAAGAGATTACGGAGGGGATGTGGGATAGTAAGGCAAAAGAGCTTCAATGCGAAAAAGAAGTTCTCAAAGCTTTCGCCCAGATAGAATCCAAAGGTGCTGCGTTCAAGCGGATCAACAGCCATAACCACAGCGGCATTATTCCGACCATCCTGTATGAGCGACATATCTTCCACCGCCTGACCTGCGCCAATGGCCCGTCCATCTACAAAACAGACCCGAGTACAGGCAAATACCTGCGGGACTCGCATGGTAATAAATTACCGAATCACGGCAAGCACGTGCAGGGATGCCTCAGCCCACACGACAAATATACCGACATTTGCTATCCCAACCAGTTTGTCAGTAGAGTAGATAAGAAAGGCCATAACACGTTGCATAACGACAACAGCCATATGCCTGATGGCAAGGTAGAAGAGACCGATCAATACGGCAAGCGCAGTTATCTACGCCTGATCAATGCTTATCGGCTTGACAACGATGCTGCCCTCAGCGCCTGTTCATGGGGTAAGTTTCAGGTGATGGGCGCGGAGCATCAAACCTCTGGCGGGCTGACGCTTATCGACTTTATGAACAAAATGTGCACCAGCGAGGTCAAGCAGCTAGAGATACTTCGGCGATTCATTGAACACAAAGCGAGCGGCAAGCTGCTCAAAGCCGTGTGTGAGAAGGATTGGCACAATATGGCCTTTTACTACAACGGTGAAGATTCTGATAGCCCAGGTTCTTACTCATTTCGCTTAAAAGACGCTTATGAAAAACTCAAAAAAGAAGTTGCTTAATCTGCTCGCTGTAAGTCTATTTTGTGCATACGGCTCGCAATCTCACGCCGAATTGACCATGGACAACAATTTTGCTGCGATACAACCACCTAAGAATCTTTATGGATTGAAAGAGCAGACGCTTTCTCCCATAAACGACCCGCGTGATGCTTTACTAAAATCGGAGGGTTCGTGTGATTTAGGTGGTGACGACTACGCCATAGGCCACATGATCTGGGACGGCCAAACTTACTATATCACGGCACAGCAGTACCAGTCTGCCGCGCAGTGTGCGGAGTCGGATCGAGTGAATATCAATCCGCACTACAAATCAAAAACACTACCCAACGGTGGTATCTGCGAACTCTTCCTCTACGACGACAAGCTCAAGCTACTGACCCGTCAGAAGGTCAAGCTTCCAGACATTGCAGGTGGCTCGTGGTGCAACGGCAGCTTCGCACTGGGTCGCGCCACCAAGAGCATGGATGCCATCCTCTATAGTCTCATGTATTACCGGGTCAACGACCCCATAGCAGGTAGCATCAAGGCCATCGGCACTGGCTGGATACGCAGCACCTACCTCTTCCGGCTCGAGAAAGACGCTGACGGCAAACCCTATTTCGAGCAGGACAATTCATGCCTGGGCAGCCCGAATCATTACGCTACAATTCCAGATGCGCGTAAAGCACTTGCGCAGTGCGAAACCAAATAACCAGGGTAAGTAATAGTACCAGACGGACATCTCGAGAACTGGCAAAGCATTAAGTATAAATTGAAACCATTTTTTCCAATTTTAGGCAAATGTTATGAAAATGAGCGAACCGAGATTTTCTCCCAAATTAATTTTATTTTTTTGTTTGTCTATATTTCTGCTGTCTAGCGGACCTGTTTGTGCCGAACTCAAATTGTCAGTTCACAAGTTTGCTGAGACCTACAGTGATGAAGATGTTGAAGAAAATCATCTTGTAAACCCACATATCGGTGGGGATGGGGTTCTCTACGAGCAAGACCTGCTCCAACTTGCGGCAGATTATGGTGCCGTCACATCAATCGAAGACGCAAAAATTGGCAATACCCTTAATTTTAGAATAGACGGGGAAGATTATCTTCTTACGTCGCTTAGTTTCATGGAAGCGGAGAACGACAACGATACCTGCACGCCAATCAATGGCACTTACCAATGTAAGGAAGGCAAAACTTATACGAATAGTTGTTTTTTAACTCTGGCAGAGGATAACGGTCCCTATCCAAAATTAACAGGTGCATCAGATTTGTATGAAGTCAAAATTCATGACTCTGTGCCTATATATTGTAGCGACGTAGCCGCTGTGGGAGTTTATGATAAGGATAAAAATTTGTTCTTAGTGGCTGTGCGTTACATTCACATTACCGATAAAACACAATCACGTAAACAAGAGAAGAACAACAAAATTGGTATGAGCGTACTTTTCCAAGCGCAAAAAACACGAGATGGAATGAATCTCGTGCAGATCGATTCCTGTTTAGGCAACCCTAATCATATCGGGACTATTTCTGAGGCACGTAAAATGCTTGCCCAATGCGAAATTAAGAAAAGTGCCACCGTGATGACCGCCAAGCCAGTTGGGTTCTGGCAACGGCTTTAGGTGATGTTGAAAGCATTCTTCACACAGTTTCTGTAAAGTGATCGTCTGCGGTCGTCGCTTGTGTCCGCCCCCTGCGCGGTAATGCGGGGGTATGGCTGACCACAGCACAGTCATCTCGGCATACACCAAATACGTTGATCTCATTGTACTTAAAACTGCACCTATTCCAGCCGTTCTGATTAAAATCGTGTGATTCGAACCATGATGAGGCACTGCAACTTAGGCATTGCCCATGCAATAGCTATGGGCATTAATGAATGTGAAATGTCAGCGACAGCATAAATTGTTTTTTAACCCAAGTCGGAGAGCGTTAATAAGCAAGGACGGTATTTTCCAACAAATTAGGGCCGGGCCAATAAAACAGCGGCAGCCGGCCTCATATATTTTATAAATATCTACTATCACATCGTTCGCTACCCTCTACCGTGCTGATCAGCACTAGTTGAATCCTATCAAAATAAAACCTCCTTATCGCAAATATTTTTTATCATAACGTAGGATAAATTCTGTATTTCATGTTAGGATTTTATCTGTGCCGATAATTCGACATAGGCTGTCGATAAATCGTAATATTCAACAACCATAATAATGATGCTTACCGTTTCGATTAGTAATACCAAGGGGAATATATGCTATGTAACCTGGTAGTAAATGATAAAAAGATCGTCGAATCGACCGACCTGAAATGCAAAACCGTATTCGACATCACCGGACCTTCTGCACATACGACGTCGCTGTACAGCGATGCTCAAACTCAGCTTTACATATTAAAAATACAGCACTAGCCATAGCTTGCAAATTGATGCTGGAGGCACACCAAACCGGCACGACGAGTACAAATTTTATGACACCGAATAGGGGAAATACGCACCATGAATTCAAAAATACTTAGAACCATATTCATTGCTTTGCTGTTTTTTATATCAACAGCGCAGGCCGACATCAAGCTGGATCATGATTTCCCATGGAGTAGCGACCCATTCTCGGACGCAGGCGCTCCCGTCACGCATGCGCTTCGGCAGGACATGATCGCCAAAGGATATACAGACTGGAATTTCAACGGTCATGTCTTTCATATTCTCTGGAATGGTCAGAACTATTACGTGACGGGCGCGCAATATCGCACCAGAGCTCAAAATAAGGGCACAAGCGGTGGCGAAACCTGTTCAGTATTTATTTACGATACGAATCTGAAACAAGTCGCCCAGCACGATGTCACTTTCCCAAAAGCCGATGGGCATGTGGAATGCAATGGCGCACGCACGCTGGGTCTGGCGAAGGAGCAGCATGCACTGCTTTTCAGCATCATGTACTACCGCTCGAACAAGCCCTTATCGCAGCAAGATGAAAATGCCGGTAACGACTGGCATTACATGACCGTATTATTGCCGCTGCGCGAACAGAACGGCAAGCTGACCATAGAACAGGACGACACCTGTCTGGGCAACCCCAATGAGTTCAAGGACGCCGTTTCAGCTCGCGAGGCTTTAACACAGTGCATCAGTACCGCTTCATCCAGTTCTGTCATGGTGAGCGGGCGCCGAGATTAATTGCTGACGCAAAAGCCACCTGCTAGGCTTCATCGCCGTAGCGCACCCAGCGCAGCCACACCCGCAGATGCCGATAATCATCTGCGGACAGGCTATCTGCGAGTAAGGGGATGGCAATGCGACGACCGATTGCCGGTTTGAACTGAATAACGGTCAGGGGTACGGTGATGAAGGCTTGCCATAACTGAACATCCAGCCATTTACCATGATAAAACACCCGATATCCGGATTCGTCTGCCTCAATGGCGGCGACCGTCACACGACGCAATTGCCGGAAATAATAAATAGCGCTGACAACCAGAATCAGCGTACCGCCAATTTGCCAATAGCGCGTCAATGCCGCCAGCCAGATTGCCGTGATCGCAATAGCATGCATGAGCATGACCGCCATCAGCATGTAGCGCGATGGCCGGATAAATACTTTGAGCGGTTGCTGTACGTTAATTATTCACCCCAGCGATACTGATGGCAGAACTGCTGCAAACGCGCAACCGCTTCATCACGCTCGAAGAAGCGATCGGCGCGGTTAAGCCTGGCCTGATCGCGCTCGTCCGTGCTACCGCCGAAGCAGAAGATGGCAACGTTAAGCATGAGCTCCATACGCACTTTGCGGATAGCGTCTTGCGGATCGAAGTCATCGGTCAACGTATCCAGATCGAGAAAAATAAAACGATATAGCAAAATCTGGTCAAAACTACCCAAACTATCCAGATCGAGCGTCGCAACCATCTCCCAACCTTCTGGCAGCGCTGCCTGCAACGCTTCATGCAGTGCGGCATCATTGCTCATCAATATGAATTTGCGTTGCAATCTTGCGGCGATAGTAGGTTCAGTCATGTAGATATCTCTAGTTCAGGATTCGTCGGCAAAATGCGCCGTTTCCAGAATGCGTTGCACCCAAAATGGGGTGACGGTAGCAGGAAGGTACTGCTGCAAAATCTCGTTCAATGCCGTTCCGGTAATGACACTGTCCGCCAGACAGTGTTCCGGCAATTGAGGAACATTCGACAATGCAATTCTGGCAATGCTTTTGCCATCGGTCAGCACTCGCACCCAGCGCCCGTCGAAATGCTGCTCGGTAAGAAAACGTTGCGCGTTGACTTTAATACCATGCGGCACGTTCCGAATCCCGGTGTCATTCTCTGGAATTAATTCTGCCCGGTATTCGTCGCGCGCGGCGCGTTCATCATCGCGCAACAGCGCCTGCTCCCAGCGCCAGCCGAAAATACCGGTAGCTGCACGCCGATATACCAGCGATAACCAGGCCAGATCGGGTATCACAGCATGATCCGACCAGCTGGTAAGGGCTTCATGCAAAGCCTCATTCAACCATGAACGAAACCCTGCTGATGGCGCAGCAATGAGTTGAGTAAATTCGGCTGCAGGAAATTTCAACAGAAAGCTGGAGCCGACCAGTCCGGCTACGCCCAGCGTTGCTGCGCCGCTGCCTGCCAGTTTTTTACCGTTAAGCCACACATCCTGACGCACCAGCGATACGGCCCACCCCATCTCCCGATAAACTTGCAGCATCGGTTCGAGTGCATGGGCATACCAGCCATCGGGACGCGAAGGAAAAAAATTGCGCGGCGCAACCAGCACCATACAAGCTTGATGCCTGTCCAGCCACACACCGCCACCGCCCAGTGGGCGGCGAATAACCGGCACGGATGGTTTGGCAACCAGCTCAACAGCAGCCGACTGATGCTGTCCCAGGCAAAAATGCGCAGCAGGCAGACCCCAGATTACGACAGGATCGTCCCCAACTTGCATCGCTTCCGCCACCCCCGCATAGGTTGCGTGATAATCCTCCGGGTCACACTCTCCCAGATCTATCCAGCGGGCTTTTAACTGCCGGATGATGCCTCTCCTGATGCGGGCGCATCGGCGTCGGTTTTGAAAAACTTACCGAAGTAGAAATCGCGACGGTTGAGCTGGTCGAGCTCTTCTGCACGAGCAGACAGTCCGGCACGCATGATTTCAGCCAAATATGCACCCTGCTCTGCATCGAGTACATGAATTTCATTAATCAGATCTTCGTCCACGTCGATGAAATGCGCGGTAAATCCTTCCGGCGGCTGTACATGCAGCAGCCAGGACTGGCAAGTCTCGTCTTCGGCGTCCAGCGGGCTCATAGTGATTTTACCCAACCAGGCCAGACGTGCTGCCTGATTAAAATAACGAATATCGAGCTTCTTGCCTTTTTTGTATTTGTTCAGCTCATTTTTCAACGAGCCGACATCGGTAACTTTAATGGATTTCATGCCAATTCCTTTTCTTTATCCGGGATAACGGTGCAATAGGGTTTCCAGTACAAAACGGCTGCCGATGTATGCCAATAGCAGCATGGCAAAACCCACCCATGTCCAGCGTACGGCAACCTTGCCGCGCCAGCCGCGAAATCGGCGGCCGCCAAGCAGGATCGCGTAAATCAGCCAGGAAAGTATGGCGAATACGGTTTTATGATTAAACTCGGCAGGTTTATGAAATAGTTCTTCGGAGAAAAATACGCCGGTTACCAGTGTCAGGGTCAGCAAGGTAAAACCCAGCCCGATCAATCGAAACAACAAGCTTTCCAATGTGAGCAGCGGCGGTAAATTCGCGGAAATATCGGTATCGCTCACATGATGCAGACGTTTTTCCACGATCGACATCAATGTGGCATGCAACGCTGCAATCGTAAACAGGCTATATGCCAGCAAGGCAATCATCAAATGCAAACGGAAAGCGAGCAATTCCGTATTGGCCAGCAAATGCGTCGTCGGCAGCACCAGCGGGGCCAGCACGGCAACCGCTGCCAACGCTGCCAGCGGGGCGTTCAGCGCCTCCATGCGCGAATGAAAACTGCTCATCCAGTAAATCAATGCCGTCAGTCCGGCAATCATCGACAACACGCTGCCTACGCCAAGCTGAATACCTTCGCTGGTGACAATAGTCATGCTCAGCAACCAAATGTGGGCCGACAACGGCAACAGCAGGGCAAACGGTTCCCAGGCCGCTGTCGGTGCAGCGCCATGCCAGCGTGTGCGCCAGAAATGCCAGCCGATCAGGGCGTACAGCAAACTAACAAGAGGATAAAGCCAGGCGATACTCATCTGAGGTAAAATGGTTGAAATGCTATAAGCTCAAAGTTTACATCATATCCTCATCGTTTTGGCGACCAATGGAACATTACAAATGCTAGAAAACTTAACCACGCGCCTTTCTTCCGTTATTAAAAATCTGCGCGGACAGTCGCGCCTGACGGAGGACAACATACAGGATGCCTTGCGCGAAGTGCGTATGGCGCTGCTGGAAGCCGACGTCGCACTTCCCGTCGTCAAGGATTTCATCAACGACGTGAAACAAAAAGCCCTGGGCGTCGAGGTATTGCAGAGCCTTACACCGGGACAAGCCCTGATCGGCGTAGTACACGACGAACTCACGCAACTGATGGGTACGACGCACGTCGGCATCAATCTGGCCACTACCCCGCCGGCCATTATCCTAATGGCCGGCTTGCAAGGATCCGGCAAGACGACCAGCAGCGGCAAGCTTGCAAAATTGCTCAAGGAACAGATGAAGAAGAAAGTGCTGTTGGTGAGTTGCGACGTTTACCGTCCGGCAGCTATCGAACAGCTCAAGACCTTGGCCAGCCAGCTCGATGTCGACTTCTTCCCGTCCAGCGGCGAACAGAAACCGCTGGATATTGCGCTGGCCGCACAGGATTACGCGAAAAAGCATTTTCATGACGTACTGATCGTCGATACGGCAGGTCGTCTGGGTATAGACGAAGCGATGATGAACGAAATCAGCTCGCTCCATACCGCCCTCAACCCGGTCGAAACCCTGTTCGTCGTCGATGCCATGCAGGGGCAGGATGCCATCAATACCGCGCGCGCCTTCAACGACACCTTGCCGCTGACCGGCGTCATCCTCACCAAACTGGACGGCGATTCGCGCGGCGGTGCAGCATTATCGGTACGCCACATCACCGGCAAGCCGATCAAATATGTCGGTGTTGGCGAAAAGCTCACCGGACTGGAACCGTTCCACCCGGAACGCATGGCATCGCGCGTGCTCGGCATGGGCGATGTGCTCTCGCTGATCGAAGACGCACAACGCAATGTCGATCAGGTGGAAGCCGCTCGCTTTGCCGACAAAATCAAAAAAGGCAAAGGTTTCGATCTGGAAGATTTCAAGGCGCAAATCCAGCAAATGCGCAAAATGGGCGGCATTTCCGCACTGATGGACAAACTTCCCGGCGCTGCTGGCGCTGCCATTCCGGCAGGGGCTGATGAGAAGGCGGTGAACCGTATTGAGGGCATTATCAATGCGATGACACCGCAGGAACGCAGCAAGCCGGAAATCCTCAAAGCCTCGCGCAAGCGCCGCATTGCCGCTGGTGCCGGTGTTTCGGTACAGGAAGTGAATCGTTTGCTGAAACAATTCGAGCAGGCGCAGAAAATGATGAAAATGATGTCGAAAGGCGGGCTCGCGAAAATGATGCGCGGCATGAAGGGCATGATGCCCGGGATGTAAAGCTGATGCCGCTGCACTATTACATTTACTATCGCGTCCGTACCGATGACCCGGAAACCGAACTGCAAATCCGCGGCATGCAAGCGCGGTTAGGTTGCCGCAGCGGTCATTACGGCAGCCTGCTCAAACGCCGCGACGACCCGCTAACATGGATGGAAATTTACGAGCATATCGATGACAGCACATCATTCGAGCAGCAGCTGGCGCAAGCCGTGAGCGAATTCGATGTGGATATGTTCATTAACGGCAACAGAGTTACCGAGTGTTTTAGCGGCGAGCTCGTATCGGCAGCTCACTGCCGCGCATGACGCAGATTCGGCGGTAAACCGCCTGTGCTGAAATTGGTACGCCACGGATTGATATCCAGACCGCCGCGGCGGGTATAGCGCGCATATACGGATAATTTGATCGGCTTGCACATGCGCTGGATATCGACAAAAATACGCTCCACGCATTGTTCATGAAACTCGTTATGGTTGCGAAACCCAATCAGGTAACGCAACAAACCCGCCGGCTCTATCGGCGTACCGACATAATGTATCTGCACGCTGGCCCAATCCGGCTGACCGGTCACCAGACAATTAGACTTCAACAAATGCGACACCAGCTTTTGTTCTATCGGATCAGCGTCGGCCTGCACAGTCAATAACGCCGAATTCGGCGTATAGCTATCCACCTCGATATCCAGCCTATCCAGCAGCTCCCCCTCCAGTTCACCCATGGACAGACTAGCGAACGCTTCCGGCAAGATCAGCCGTACTTGTACCGGCGCACCGGTTGCCGCGCTTAAATCGGCACGCAGACGCGTTAACAGCTCCTCATGACTTTGCAGGCGCGTCTGATTATAGGAATTCAGATACAGTTTGAAGGATTTGGATTCGACGATATTCGGCGAATCCGCCGGGACGATGAAGGTGGCTATGGCAACTTGCGGTTTGCCGCGCATATTCAGCCAGGACAGCTCATAGCCGTTCCAGATATCGGCACCCATAAACGGCAACGTGCCCGTCAACCCGATCTCATCGCGTTTGTTTTGCCGCGGAATGGGAAACAGCAAACCCGGATTGTATTCAACCTGATAACAGGTCGGCTTGCCCAATACCGTGTTTATCAACGATGCATCGGTCATCTTCAGGCTACCGCGTAAGGCAAATCCTGCAAGCTCAGCAATGGACCTTCCAGCGATTTAAGATGCAACGGCTGCGTAGCCACGCTGCTGATCTGCATCACTGCCAGCGCATCCCAGCCGCCCGCCGGTGCAGGCTGCGCATTCGCCACCATGCCCATGGCCTGCCCTTCCATATCCGGGCTGTAAATCTCATCCCCGGCCGCCATGGCTGCCTCGCTGTGCACCAGATACATGCGACGCTTGAGTTTGCCCAGATATTGAGTACGCGCAACGATTTCCTGGCCGGTATAACAGCCTTTCTGAAAATTCACGCTATTGGTCAGATCGAAATTCACCATTTGCGGCACAAATTGTTCCTGCGTTGCGGTGACGATGGTCGGTATACCGGCTCGTATTTCCAGCCATTGCCACTGATTCGAATCGATAGCAACGGCGTGCTGGGCGATCCGGGCCAGCCAGTCGGCCTTGTCGGCTATCGGCGCAACAATTTGATAACGATCGTTTGCAAGGCGAATGACGCTCACGGCACCTGCCTCTGCCATTTTCATGTCGGCATCCAGCGTACAACCGGTCAGCGCTTGCACCACCCCCGCTGCATTATGGCCCGCAATACCAACGCGCAGCCATTCTTCGCGCGCATCGCGCGCAGTTACCTTGGAGCGCAGAATATACATGGACAAGCGCTTTTGCAGCGGTGCCTGCAACTCTGCAGCCAGCTGAAGATAAGTACTGCCGGCTTGTTGCCAGAGTAAAAAGCTGCCAAGCAGACGCCCTTTGGGCGAACAGAATCCGCTATATTGCGCTTGCTGCTGCGCTAATTGTCGCGCATCGTTGGTTAGCTGGCCTTGGAGGAATGTAATCGTGTCATCGCCCTGAAAAGCGATTAATCCGCTTTCGGACAAGTCGGCATACACCGTCTGTGTTGCTAATATATCAGTCAATAATTGTGCCATTGGGATTATTTACAAAAGGGACGATAGAAAGTGGTTTTATTCTACCTAAAAAATGCAGTATAAAAAATGCGGACAACAAAAAAGCCGACCTACTGGTCGGCTTTTTTACAAACAAGAATAAATTCTTATTTAGCGGCTGGAGCAGCAGCGTCAGCTGGAGCTGGAGCAGCAGCTGGAGCAGCAGCGTCAGCTGGAGCAGCGGCTGGAGCAGCAGCATCAGCAGCAGGAGCGGCTGGAGCAGCAGCGTCAGCAGCAGGAGCGGCTGGAGCAGCAGCTGGAGCTTCAGCAGCAGGAGCAGCAGCGTCAGCAGGAGCAGCTGCTTCTTCTTTTTTACCGCAAGCGGTCAAGGTTAAAGCCATCAGAGCAGCAATCAGCAAGGAACGGGTCATTATATAAATCTCCAAAATTTTAAAATTACAAAAAATCCAACTTGCACACGACTACGAACGGGAGCGCAAACGTGGACAAACGAAATACCTTTTCGTTCGTAAGAAAATTATACGCAATATTTTTTATTTGTGTGCGTCTGTTATTAAATTTTTTCGCATATTAGCAACACAGCAGCGTGATAAAATAAGGAATTGACGTTGTTTCACATTTTGCCACACCACACTCAAGGATATTTGTCATGTTTAAACTCCAAGACACCATCGCCGTTACCGACCCGGATTTATGGAAAGCGATGGAAGACGAACGCGGTCGTCAGGAAGATCACATCGAACTGATTGCTTCCGAAAACTATACCAGCCCGGCGGTAATGGAAGCACAAGGCTCGGTGTTAACCAACAAGTATGCCGAAGGCTACCCAGGCAAACGCTACTACGGCGGCTGCGAATTCGTGGACGTCGCAGAACAGCTGGCAATCGATCGCGTCAAACAATTGTTCGGCGCCGAATATGCCAACGTGCAGCCGCATTCCGGCTCGCAGGCAAATGCTGCCGTCTACCTATCCGTACTCAAGCCCGGCGACACCATCCTGGGCATGTCCCTGGCTCACGGCGGCCACTTGACTCACGGCGCCTCCGTCAACTTCTCCGGCAAACTATTTAATGCGGTAACCTACGGCCTGCATCCTGAAACCGAAGAAATCGACTATGCCGAAGTCCATCGTTTGGCCCAGGAACACAAACCCAAAATGATCGTAGCCGGCGCATCGGCTTATTCGCTGGTCATAGATTGGCAGCGTTTCCGCGAAATCGCAGACAGCGTAGGCGCTTATTTATTCGTGGACATGGCCCACTATGCCGGTCTGGTTGCAGCAGGTGTATACCCCAGCCCAGTCGGCATTGCCGATTTCGTTACCTCGACCACACACAAAACCTTGCGTGGCCCGCGCGGCGGACTGATACTCTCGCGCGCCGAATTCGAAAAACCGCTGAATTCGACCATATTCCCCGGCACCCAGGGCGGGCCGTTGATGCATGTCATCGCCGCCAAAGCGGTCGCCTTCAAGGAAGCCATGAGCGGCGATTTCAAAACCTACCAAACACAAGTGATTGCGAATGCACGCATCATGGCAACCACATTGCAGGCGCGTGGCTTGCGCATCGTTTCCGGCCGCACCGATTCGCATTTGTTCCTGCTCGACCTGTGCGCCAAAAACATCACCGGCAAGGACGCTGAAGCAGCATTGGGCCGCGCGCACATCACAGTCAACAAAAACGCGATCCCGAACGATCCGCAAAAACCATTTGTCACTTCCGGCATCCGCATCGGCACACCGGCCATGACTACCCGCGGTTTCGGTGCAAAAGAAGCGGAACAGCTTGCGCACCTGATTGCAGACGTGCTTGACGCGCCGGCTGACGACGCTGTCATTGCACGCGTGTCATCCGCAGTGCAAGCTTTGTGCAAACAATATCCCGTTTACGGTTAAACCGGAATGAAATGCCCATTTTGCGGTTCCGCCGATACGCATGTAGTAGATTCGCGCGTCTCGGAAGCCGGCGACTCGGTACGCCGCCGGCGGCGTTGCGGTGATTGCGACAAGCGCTTTACCACATATGAAACAGTGGAGCTGCGCTTACCGCAAGTCGTTAAAACCAACGCCAGTCGAGAGGAATTCTCACCCGCGAAACTGCGCGAAGGGTTTCGTCGCGCGCTGCATAAACGGCCCGTACCCACGGAATATGTCGATCAGGAAATAGAACAGATCGTCAAACATATCCTCTCCTTGGGCGAGCGCGAAATACCTGCGCGCCTCATCGGCGAAATGGTCATGCATGCCCTGAAACGCCTGGATAAAATTGCCTACATCCGTTTCGCCTCGGTATACAAGAGCTTTCAGGATGTGGACGATTTCCGCGACGTGTTAAGAGACCTGGACAAATAGCATGTGGTCGGCTGACGATTACCGCTACATGGCCCAGGCGCTACAACTGGCTGAACGAGGTTTATATACAACTTCGCCCAACCCCCGGGTCGGCTGCGTCATCGTCAAGAACAATATCGTTATTGGCGCAGGCTGGCACCAGCGGGCAGGAGAACCACATGCCGAAGTGCTGGCCTTGCGTCAGGCCGGCGAATCGGCACGTGGCGCTACGGCTTATGTCACGCTGGAACCCTGCGGCCATTTTGGGCGCACGCCACCTTGCGCAGATGCCCTTGTTAATGCAGGTGTCGCCAAAGTCATTGCCGCCATGCAGGACCCTAACCCCGAGGTTGCCGGCAGCGGGCTGGCACGCCTCGCCGCAGCCGGGATCAAAACTAGCTGCGGCCTGCTGGAGCAGCAAGCACGGGAACTTAACATCGGCTTTATTCAGCGCATGACGCGAGCGCGTCCCTGGCTGCGCATCAAAACCGCGTCCTCGCTGGACGGAAAAATCGCACTCTCCAACGGCGACAGCAAATGGATCACCGCCGCTGCCGCACGACTGGACGTACATCGCCTGCGCGCACGTTCGTGCGCGATCCTGACCGGCATAGGCACTGTACTCGCAGACGACCCCCAACTAAACGTGCGTGACATCGAAACGTCACGCCAGCCGTTTAAAATCGTTGTCGATTCGCATTTGCGCACGCCGGCAAACGCCAGAATACTGCAAGACAAAGGCACAATAATTGCTTATACTCAAGCTGACACAAATCGTCAGCAACAGCTGATCGACGCGGGCGCCGAGTTGCTTCAAGTTCAGCAGGGACACGGCGGGGTCGATTTATCCGCATTACTGACGATATTGGCACAGCGCGGCGTAAATGAAATCATGACCGAGGCCGGCGCGCACTTGAATGCATCCTTGATTGCTGCCGGGCTGGCTGACGAATGGGTCATGTATATGGCGCCGGTTTTGCTCGGCAATACGGCTCGCGGTTTGTTTACTCTGCCAGAACCGGTCAGCGTGGCTAGCCGTCGGGTATTAAATATCCAGGATATTCGCCAAATCGGCACGGATCTGCGCATTACCGCACATTTTCAATAACAACACGCACTACCAGTCTTAACAGGGGAAATCATGCTTTGGTTAGAGTTATTCGGTTTTTTGATTTTAATATTAGTCGCTGCCGAAGTTTTCGTAAATGCGCTGGAACACCTGGGTGAGAAACTCAAAATATCCGAGGGCGTAACCGGCTCCCTATTTGCCGCGATCGGCACGGCGCTGCCCGAAACCATGGTGCCCTTGCTGGCTATATTTGCAGGTACTTCCGACGCCGCTGTCAATCAGGAAATCGGTGTCGGCGCCATTCTCGGCGCCCCGTTGATGCTGTCGACACTGTCGCTATCGCTGATGAGTTTTGCCGTGCTGAAAAAACGCGGCATGCACGGACATTACAACCCGGAGCATACCGGGCTGACCCGCGACATGAACTTCTTTTTGGTAGCATTCAGCCTGGCTTGCGTTGCCATGTTCGTCCCGCACGACAATAGCGCCATACGGGCCGCATTCTCGTTCGGCATGATTTTCATCTATTTCATTTACATACTGATGACGATACGCGCATCGGCGGATCTGGTAAACGACGGCCACGCGACTGAAGCGGATGGCGGCATGTTCCTGAACAAAATCGGCATCCCGACCAACACCGCCACCATCATCCTGCAACTGTTGCTGGGGCTGGGTTTACTGGTAGCGGGATCTGAAGGTTTTATCCACGGCATCCAGCAGGCTGCACCCATACTTGGCATTTCCGCACTGCTGTTATCGCTGATGATCGTGCCGATTGCGACAGAGTTGCCTGAGAAGGTAAACAGCATCATGTGGATACGCCGTCACAAAGACACGCTGGCATTCGGCAATATTACCGGCGCCATGGTATTTCAGGGTACGTTACTGCCCGCCATCGGCATCGGCTTAACGCCGTGGACGCCGCAACCGGCAGTATTTCTCGGCATTGTCATCACACTGATTGCCGCAGCCTGGTTACGGCTGATGATCGCGCGCGGCCAATTGCGCGTCTGGCATTTATGGGTAAACGGTATCTTGTATCTGATTTACCTGACGATCATGCTGACCTGATGCGCACGGGGCGCCTGACGGCGTCCCGTCTCATACCGCGGCAAACAGCAGTCATCAATCCATACCCAGACGCTCCAGACGATAACGCAACGCGCGGAAAGTCACCCCCAGCAACTTCGCTGCCGCCGTTTTGTTATACCGTGTTTTTTCCAGCGCTTCCTGTATAGCCTCACGCTCCAGCCTGTCCAGATAATCCTGTAGCGGCCATTTCATCCCGGGCTGCGCAATTTCTTCACTGCTCATTTCTTCCACGGCTGGCGTCAGATGCAAATCAACCACATCGATCTGCGCACTGCTTGCCAGCGCCAAGGCACGCTCGAGGATATTCTCCAGTTCGCGAACATTGCCGGGAAAATCATACTGCGCCAACGCATCGGCAGCAGCCTTGGTCAGACTCGGCGCAGCCATCCCTGCCTCAACCGCCAGACGGCTCAGCAAGGTTTGCGCTATCAACGGTATATCCTCACGCATATCGCGCAAGGCCGGCATTTTCAGGGTAATGACGTTGAGCCGGTAAAACAAATCCTGACGAAAACGGCCCTCTTCCACGCATTTCGCCAAATGCTGGTGCGTAGCACTGATGATACGCACATCTATCGGCTCTTCCACATTGCTGCCCAGCCGACGCACTTTCTTTTCCTGAATTACCCGCAACAGCTTCACCTGCATTAACAACGGCAAATCTGCCACTTCATCCAGGAACAGCGTACCGCCATTGGCGGCATGAAAAAAGCCGTCGCGCTCGGTATCGGCGCCGGTAAACGCACCTTTTTTATAACCGAAGAACTCCGATTCCATCAGGCTTTCAGGAATTGCGCCGCAATTCACAGGTACAAAAGCCCCGGCAGCTCGATTGCTTTGCTCATGTATCAATCGCGCCGCCAGCTCCTTGCCGCTACCCGACTCGCCGGTAATATAGACCGGCGCCTGAGTGCGGGAAAGCTTGGCGATCAATTCCCGCGCCTGCTGCATCGCCGCCGAGTTCCCTACCAGATCGCGTGCGCCAGCCTGAGCATTTTCAGGCAATTTTAACGCCGATTTCACCAGTGCCCGTAATTGTTCCAGCGTCACCGGCTTGTTGATATAGTCGAATGCGCCAGCCTTGAGCGCTGTCACCGCATTATCGGTATTGCCGTGTGCGGTAATGACCGCCACAGGCACGGTCGGCTGCTCAACCTGTATATAGCGGACTATTTCCAGGCCGTCGCCATCCGGCAATCGCATGTCGGTCAGGCACAGGCTGAAATCACGCTGTTTCAGACTCCCCAGCGCTTCGCTCACGCATGTCGCCTTGACCACATCCAGCCCCATGCGCAGCAGTGTGATTTCCAGCAGTTCCAGAATATCGGACTCATCATCAACGATAAGTACCGTTGGCAAATGCTCTATTGACTGGCGCTTCAACATCTACCCTCCTGACAACTGATTCTGAAATGTCCGCCCTTGCCGGTCTGCATATACTCCAGACTGGCAGCATTGGCATGACATAGCTCTTTGGAAATATACAACCCCAGACCGGTACCGCTGGCTACCGTGGTAAAAAACGGCTCGAATAAACGCGCTATGTTCTCGTTGGCAACACCCGGCCCATCGTCCCTGATATGAATTTCCGTCATGGCACTTTCCTGCTCAACTGAAATATGCACGCTTCCTGTTTGCTGCCGGCCATGGCGCAAAGCATTCAGACACAAATTGGTAATCACCTGATGCAAATGCCCGCGATCGAAACATACCTCCGCATCCACGGCAAAATCCAGCCGGAACAAGACAGGACTGACCGCCTGTCCGTAACAGAACTCCTCAATGAAATCGGTTAAAAATCCGGTCAGCGCAATGCGTTCCGAATGCGTGCGGTCGCGCCGGTTCAACGACATAACATCCGTGACCAGATGATTAATGCGTTGCGTATTTTGCGCAATGATTTCCAGCAAACGCTGCTGACCGCGATTACCGTCGCTATCTTCCTGCAGAATTTCCGCAGCATGACTGATCGCCGCCAGCGGATTACGAATTTCATGCGCGATATTGGCGGTTAATCTCCCCAACGCTGCAAGCTTGATCTGCTGGGCCTGCTCATTGATGCGCGTCATGTCTTCAAGCACCAGCACTGCCCCCATCACCCTTTTATTTGTAACCGCAATAAAGCGCGGCAAATACTGTTCTCCATACTGCCCCAGCACAACCGGCGGAAATTCCATCTGCGGATTTTTGCGCCAGAGTTCCAGATATTCCGACAGCAGCGGGACCGTACGACGCAACATGATACCCACTCCGGCATAAGTCAATCCGGCTCGACTCAGCAAGCGCTTGGCTTGCTGATTGGCCTGGCGTATCTTGCCGTCCCCGTCCAGCACGACGACACCATCCAGCATATCGTCGATTACCAGCTGATTGATTTGCGCCATATTTTCAAGATCCACTGCGCGAGATGCAGCCAGCGCCTCGCTCATACGATTGCGCTTGGCCAAGGCATACGCAATACTGGCGGTAGCAAAAAACACCACCCCCAACAAACCCGCCTGCCCATAATCACCGGTCGACCGATAATTATTCAGCACCCCCAGCGTGTGCACAAACAGCACACCGAACGCAGCCAGTGCTGCATGAAACATGACCATACGCCCCTGCGCAACCAGCCCGCTCGACGCCAGCGGCACTATCAGCAACAGGCCCAGACCGCTACGCACACCGCCGCTTGCCGTCATCATCAGGATAATCATGACAATATCGCCGATGATTTGTACGCCAAGCTGCGCCTCGAATCGAGGTTGACGCAAACTGATAGTGACTACTGCCACCGCGGCCATCCCCAGGTAAATCAGGCTATACAGATAAAAGGCAGTCGGGCTTTCCTGTCCGAAAATACGCTGATCCGACGCAGAAAGGCTGATCAGCAGAAATACGCCCGCTACGATCAGGCGATACATGTTCAGATAATGCAGAGATTTCCAGCTGCGTTCGACCCGTCCGTTTTCCAGACTGGCTGCCGCCTTTATTGCCGCATCACTCGTGACAATCACAGTCAGAACTCGTGATCGCGCCGGTGCGCCTCACAGCAAAACCAGGCAGATTCGCTACCCAGCGCTTCGCTACGCGGCAAATGCACGCCGCAATGTACACACCGCACCATATCTTCAGCAGATTTGGGTTGTGAAGAGGAAGGCGGTGTCACCCGACGGGCATGCAGCCACCAGTAGATGACACCAGCCATTAATAGCAGAAACAGGATTTTGGACATGGCAAGTTCAGTGCAGACTTGAAAAGATACGCCAATTATAGCCCGAAAGCATCCCTATTGACTGTGGTCGGGCGGCGCGACTGCCTATCCAGCCGTAACGCTCACAGCAGCCTAATAACTCCGGTTTACGGCAAACTCGGCCAGACTGATCATATTTTGTTTATACGGCGTATCCGGCAGAACGCTCAATGCAGCAATTGCCAGCGCCACTTCCCGTTGCGCCTGGGCACGGGTGTAATCCAGCGCACCGCCAGCCTGTATGGCAGCCAGTATCGGATCAAACACCTCAAGACCGCCATTTTCGATAGCGTGCCGCACCATCTGCGCCTGTTCCGCCGTGCCGTTTTTGAGCAAATATAATAATGGCAGGGTCGGTTTGCCTTCGGCCAGATCGTCGCCGACATTCTTGCCAATCTCCGCATGATCGCCGGAATAATCGAGCACATCGTCGATCAGTTGAAAAGCCGTTCCCAAATGCATGCCGTAATGCGCCATCGCCGTCTCGGTAGCCGCATCCGCACCGCCCAGTATCGCTCCCAGACGCACGGCCGCTTCAAACAGCTTTGCCGTTTTATAACGAATCACACGCAAATAATCGTCTTCGCTGATGTCGGCATCGTTGCAATTCATCAACTGCAATACTTCGCCTTCAGCAATAACATTGGTCGCATCGGACAAAACCTCCATCACCTTCATCTGCCCGACGCCTACCATCATCTGAAAAGCGCGCGAATACAGAAAATCGCCAACCAGCACACTTGCCGCATTGCCGAACAAGGCATTCGCCGTCTCACGTCCACGGCGCAAAGCGGATTCATCCACCACATCGTCATGCAACAAGGTAGCGGTATGTATGAACTCGACCACAGCCGCCAGTTCGTGATGATGCGCGCCGCGGTAATTCAGCGCACCTGCGGACAACAGTACCAGCGCAGGACGCAAACGTTTGCCGCCGCTGGCAATGATATACTCTGAAACCTGACTGACCAAAGCAACTTCGGAATGTAACCGCGCACGGATCACTTCATCAACACGTTGCATATCTGCTGCCAAAAACGCTTGAATTGCCTGCATTATCACTAACCGCTTATCAAAAATTATCCAATAGTAGGTAGGCAAGGTGCTTTATGTCAAGGTACTTTATATCAACAACTCGCAAACAAAGGTTTGACCTTTACTGTTGATTTCTTTATAATTCCGCTCTTCCCTCTAGTTTAGAAGTTTGGAGCTCACCATGTATGCGGTCATAAAAACCGGCGGCAAGCAGTATCGCGTCGTCGCTGGCGAAAAAATTAAAGTAGAACAGATCACCGCGGACGTTGGCAGCGAAATTGTGTTGGACCAGGTATTTATGGTTGCCAATGGCGACGATATCAAGGTCGGCGCACCGCTTGTTAACGGCGCAAAGGTCACAGCCACTGTTGTGTCTCACGGTCGTCACGACAAAGTTAAAATCTTTAAAATGCGTCGTCGCAAGCACTACCAAAAGCATCAAGGGCATCGTCAAAATTACACTGAAATCCAGATCAGCGGCATTTCGGCTTAATAAGGAGATAAACCATGGCACATAAAAAAGCAGGCGGTAGTTCACGTAACGGCCGCGACTCACATTCGAAACGACTTGGTGTCAAACGCTACGGCGGCCAGGAAGTACTCGCAGGCAACATCATTGTTCGCCAACGCGGCACCCAATTCCACGCTGGCGATAACGTCGGCATGGGCAAAGATCACACATTGTTCGCAACCGTAAATGGTACTGTGCAATTCGTGATCAAGGGTGCACTTAAACGCAAAATGATCAATATCGTTCCTGCGGCTTAAGCACACCGGCAACACACTCAAGCCCTATCCTGCGGATAGGGCTTTTACTTTTTAGCCCTACCTGTACACACCATGAAATTCATCGACGAAGCAAAAATTGCAGTATTCGCCGGCAAAGGCGGTAACGGCTCTGCTTCGTTCCGTCGCGAAAAATTCGTGCCGCGCGGCGGCCCGGATGGCGGAGATGGTGGACGCGGCGGCAGCGTCATCGTCGTTGCCGATCGCAATATCAACACTTTGATCGACTTCCGTTACACTCGCGCATACCGTGCGCGGCCTGGCGAAGGCGGCCGCGGCGCAGACTGCAACGGCAAGGGCGCGGACGACATTATCCTGCGCATGCCGGTAGGCACGGTCATTACCGACTTGCTGACCGACGAAGTACTGGTCGATCTGGCAGTTGACGGTCAGCGCGCCGTCATCGCCAAAGGCGGCAAAGGCGGTCTCGGCAACCTGCATTTCAAATCCAGCACCAACCGTGCGCCACGCCAGACCACCCAGGGTGAGGAAGGCGAAGAACGGGAATTGAAACTCGAGCTGAAAGTGCTGGCTGACGTAGGTTTGCTCGGCATGCCCAACGCCGGTAAATCGACTTTCATTCGCGCCGTATCTGCCGCCCGCCCCAAAGTGGCCGACTATCCGTTCACAACGCTAGCACCCAATCTGGGCGTGGTACGCGTAGACATGGACAAGAGCTTCGTCATCGCCGATATACCCGGCATCATCGAAGGTGCTGCGGACGGCGCAGGCCTCGGCCACCGTTTTCTGCGTCATCTGGCGCGCACTCGCCTGCTGCTCCATATTGTCGATATAGCACCGTTCGACGAAGGCAGCGATCCTGTGCACGAAGCCCATGCGATAGTCGAAGAGCTGCGCAAATACGATGAAGCGCTGTATAACAAACCGCGCTGGCTGGTACTGAATAAAATCGACCGCCTGGACGAATCCGAACGTGCAGACGCCATCGCCAAATTCATCAGCGACTATGGCTGGACCGGCCCGGTATACACCATCTCGGCACTGACCGGCACAGGCTGCAAGGAACTCACCTACGCCATTATGGCGCATGTGGACGCCACCCGCGCGCAGGAACATCAGGCTGAAGATGCCGCAGCTGAAGCCGCGCCTGCCGCCCCGATCCCCGTACCCGAATATCGACCGGAAACAGAATAACGCCCATGGAATCGGCCCTGCATACAGCCCAGCGCATCGTCATCAAAGTTGGCAGCGCAATCGTCACCAATGACGGGCGCGGTCTCGACCACGCAGCGCTGGCCAAATGGTCTTATCAAATCGCGCAACTGATGGAAATGGGCAAGGAAGTCGTATTGGTTTCCAGCGGCGCTGTCGCCGAAGGCATGCAGCGCTTGGGTTGGGCTCAGCGCCCCAGCAGCATCCATGAACTGCAGGCCGCTGCCGCAGTAGGACAAATGGGGCTGGTCCAGGCCTATGAAACCAGCTTCCGCCAACACCGCATTCACACTGCGCAGGTATTGCTCACGCACGAAGACCTGGCTGATCGCACTCGCTATCTCAACGCCTTGTCGACATTGAGGACACTGCTGAAACTCAAGGTCGTTCCCATCATCAACGAGAACGACACCGTGGTTACCGAAGAAATCCGTTTTGGCGATAACGATACGCTAGGCGCGCTGGTTGCCAATCTGATCGAAGCCGATGTGCTCGTTATCCTCACCGATCAGGCCGGACTTTATACTGCCGACCCGCGCCAGCATCCGGATGCGACGCTGGTCTCCCAGGCGCAGGCGGGCGATCTGACTTTGGAACAAATGGCCGGCGGCGCCGGTAGCGGCATCAGCCGCGGCGGCATGCTCACCAAAATACTCGCCGCAAAACGTGCGGCACACAGCGGCGCACATACCATTATTGCATCAGGACGCGAAGATAACGTGCTTATCCGCCTCGCCCAGGGCGAAGCCATAGGTACCCAGCTCATAGCCGCCAGCACGCCGCTGTCTGCCCGCAAAACCTGGCTGGCCGATCACTTACAAGTACGCGGCAAACTGATCGTCGATGCGGGCGCCGCCAAAGCACTGTCCATCGACGGCAAAAGTCTGCTGCCGATAGGCGTCACTGCAGTTGAGGGGGATTTTGCACGCGGCGAAGTCGTTGCCTGCATCACCGCAGAGGGCAAACTGATCGCCCGCGGTCTGGTCAATTATGCGGCCAACGAGGCACGGCGCATTATCGGCCTGCCTACCAGCCAGATTGAAACGACATTAGGCTATATAGATGAAGCCGAGCTGATACACCGGGACAATCTGGTAGCCCTGTCTTCCTGATCCGGCCGGACTTCAGTTCCCAGCGACCTTCACGACGCTTGCCTGTACGGTCTGCGTATTAGGCGTATAGGACCAGTGCCGTTTCCAGGCACTGACCACCATCGTGGGATATTCCGGTTTGCCCAGGCTGCCGTTATACCGCCCCAGAGCACGGTACAGATCGCCTTTCTCCATATCCAGATACAGGCGCAAAATATTGCAGCCATAGCGCAAATTGGTACGCAAATGAAACAGATCCTGATCCGGCGTACCGACAACCTTGACCCAGAACGGCATCACCTGCATATAACCGCGGGCAGCCACACTGGACACGGCGTATTTCTTGAAACCCGACTCGACTTCTATCAAACCCAGCACCATTTCCGGATCCAGCCCGGCACGTATCGCCTCATAACGTACCGTACTGAGAAAATCGATGCGCTGTTCGGGGTCAGGCATGCGCTTGGCCAAACGTTTCGACATTTCGACCAGCCAGGCTTGCCCTTCGGCATTATTCAGGAAACTGACGTTCGTTACCGGCGTATCCGACACTGCCTTGCTCAAAGACGCGCGCACGCTTGCCGACATCGGCTCATAGAGCTGATTGCCGGCTTGTGCGTTGCCGACTGCAGCGCATAACGCCAAAAGCAGCCAGCCTGATCTGAACAGGTTAAATGTCATTTACCCAATACATTGATTAAAAATGCGTTAATTTCAGTAATCGGCACATTGGTCGCCGCTGCATCGGTGCGTCCCTGATATTCCACTATAGCATCTTTCAAGCCGCGTTCGCCAATCACCACGCGATGCGGCACGCCTATCAGCTCCATATCGGCAAACATCACGCCGGGACGTTCATTGCGATCGTCCAGCAGCACTTCCACGCCAGACGCCAGCAATTCGTTATACAGTTTATCGGCAGCTTCGCGCACAACTTCACTCTTCTGGTAGCCAACCGGCACAATAACCACAGCGAAAGGCGCGAGCGCTGCAGGCAGGGTCATGCCGCGCGCATCGAAATTCTGCTCTATGGCGGCAGCCACGATACGCGACACACCTATGCCGTAGCAGCCCATTTCCGCCACCTGGGATTTGCCGTTTTCATCCAGATACTGGCATGCCATCGCCTCCGAATACTTGGTACGTAACTGGAAGATGTGGCCCACTTCTATGCCGCGGCAAATCGCCAGCACGCCTTTCCCGTCGGGACTCGGGTCACCGGCAACCGCATTGCGGATGTCCGCCACTTCGGGTTCCGGCAAATCGCGGCCGAAATTCACGCCGCTCAGGTGATAGCCGTCGGCATTCGCACCGCAAACGAAATCGCTCATCATGGCGACGCTGCGATCCGCGATCACCCGAATGTTCAAACCTACCGGACCAATCGATCCCGGCGCACAGCCGGCCACTTCGCGCACCACGATATCGCTGGCAAAACGTATTTCCTGACCTATCAGCTTGGCGGCCTTGACCTCATTCAACTGATGATCGCCGCGCAGCAGCAACGCAACAGCGCCATGTTCGCTTTCAACAATCAGGGTTTTAACCATGCGTGCCGGCGCGATATCCAGCAAGGCGGCTACATCGTCTATGCTGTGTTTACCAGGGGTCGGCACCTGCGTCAGCGGCATGCCGGCAGCCCCACGAACGTCGTCCGGCATCACCGCCTCGGCCAGCTCGACGTTGGCTGCATAATCGGAATCGGGGCAGTACGCGATCGCGTCTTCGCCGGAATCCGCCAGGACGTGAAATTCGTGCGATCCGGAACCGCCGATCGCGCCGGTATCCGCCGCCACTGCACGAAACTGCAGGCCAAGCCGGGTGAACACGCGGCTATACGCCGCATACATGGTCTGATAGGTCTGCTCCAGACTGGCGAAATCGGCATGGAAGGAATAAGCGTCCTTCATCATGAATTCACGCGCGCGCATCACGCCGAAACGTGGCCGGATTTCATCGCGGAATTTGGTCTGTATCTGGTAAAAGTTAAGCGGCAACTGGCGATAGCTCTTGATTTCGCGACGCGCAATATCGGTAATCACTTCTTCATGGGTTGGGCCAAAACAGAAATCGCGCTGATGCCGATCGGTAATTTTCAGCATTTGCGGGCCGAATACTTCCCAGCGTCCGGTTTCCTGCCACAATTCGGCAGGCTGCACTGCCGGCATCAGCAACTCCATGGCGCCGGCCCGATTCATTTCGTCGCGCACGATCGCTTCCACCTTGCGCAACACCCGCAAACCCAACGGCATCCAGGTATACAGACCCGAGCCCAGCCGCTTGATAAAACCCGCCCGCAACATTAAACGGTGGCTGATTAATTCAGCCTCGGCAGGCGCTTCCTTAAGCGTGGAAAGAAAAAATTGTGAAACGCGCATGGTATAAACTGTCCAGTTATTCGTAAAATAGCTAATTTTAACCTAGAAACCGTGATTAGACTTGGCGGATTCAATATGAAAGCACCCTGATGCGATTCTTCAAACGCCGTATACACAAAGCGGTATCCGATCTCGACACCGTTGAAATCAGCGAACAAAACGGCATACGTTACCTGCATCTTGGCAACGACACGGTGCAATCGGCGATGAAGCTGGCTGCGCCCAACGCACTGGAATTGACCTATACGCAAGCCATGCTGGGATTTCTGCTGTTCACCGGCACGCCTGCCAATGCCATGCTGATCGGGCTGGGCGGCGGTTCGTTGACGAAATTCCTGTACCACCAGTATCCAGCCATGCAGCTCACTGCGATCGAAATCAATCCCAAGGTGATCCAGGCCGCACGCCAGTTCTTCTTCGTACCTGACGATGACGAGCATTTACGTATCGTGCAAGCGGATGCAGCACAGTTTATCGTGGACCAGGAAGGCTGGGACTGCATATTACTCGACGGTTTTGATGCCGGCTTTCAGGTCGAAGCGCTGGCCAGCGAAGATTTCTACAGCCGCTGTCTGCAAGCACTCTCACCAGCTGGCGTATTATCGGTTAATTTGTGGGGCAGCGATCCCAAGTTCGACATCTATCTGCAGCGCCTCACCGAAGTCTTCGATCAGCGCATCGTATGCCTGCCAGCAGAGAAACGCGGCAATGTCATCGTCCTCGCATTCACTGAACGGCCGGCAACGCAATCCTGGCAACTATTACAGTATCGCGCACGGCAGCTGGAAGACAAACTGGGTTTACCCTTCGTGCGCTTCCTGGATCGACTCAAACATACGACCGGCAACGCCGATTTCTTCGATTAGGCAGCCGCAAACACACACAAGCTGCGAATTCTGCTATATTTATTCGCAAATAATAATAAAAACATAAATTTATAGGAGATGGTATGGAAGACTTATTTTCTGAAGCATGGGCAAAACGCTTCTCGAACAAATGGAACAACAACACGGAGATGGTCGATCAGTTGGCTGCTGCCAATTTCGATTCAGTGATCGCTTTCGGCTATCTCGATTACCCGGTGCCGGAAGTCATACTGGAAATCACCCAAGGCCTCATCACCCATACGCAACCTTACGCAGCCGATAGCTGCCCTGTGGCCGAATGGGATTTGCGCGCAAAACCCGAACAATGGGCAAAATGGCGCGGCAACGGGCCCGGTATTACCGGTCTGGGCGTTGCTGTCGCCAGCCGTCAATTGCAGTTTGTCGCAGGGGATTATCGCAAAATGATCCGCCAGCCTTTACTGGCCGGGCCGTTCCTCAAGTTTTTCACTTTTCTGTGATAGCAACCGGACAATAAAAAAGCCGGGAAAGCCCGGCTTTTTTACATAACATCAAGCGATTACGCTTTCTTTTTCGCTGCGATCATCTGTTCTATCATCGGGCCCAGAATCAGTTCCATGGCATAACCCATTTTCGCACCCGGCACGACCAGCGTATTGGAACGCGACATGAACGAATTAGGAATCATGTTGATCAGATAAGGGAAATCCACACCCTTGCGATCGCTGAAACGCACAATCACCAGGCTTTCATCCGGCGTAGGGATATCGCGCGAAATAAACGGATTGGAAGTATCCACCGTAGGCACGCGCTGGAAATTGACATGCGTGCGCGAAAACTGCGGTGTAATGTAATTCACGTAATCGGGCATGCGACGCATGATGGTATCCACGATCACTTCAGCCGAATAGCCGCGCTCAGCTGCATCGCGATGAATCTTCTGGATCCACTCCAGGTTGACGACCGGCACGACGCCCACGCCCAGATCCACATGCTTGGCCACATCCACCTTGCCGTCCACCACCAGGCCGTGCAGCCCTTCGTAGAACAGCAGATCGGTATCGGCGGGTACCTCTTCCCAGGGCGTAAACTCGCCCGCAGACAATTTCAGATTCAGACGCTTGTTATGAAAGGCAGCTTCTTCATCGCTGTGAATGTAATAACGTTTCTTGCCCTTGCCGTCCTTGCCGTAACTTTTGAACAAGGCTTCCAGCTTGTCGAAATGATTGGCTTCGGGACCGAAATGACTAAAATGCTTATTGCCGGCCTCTTCTGCCTTGCTCACTTTAACCTTGAATTCCGTACGCGATAAACTGTGGAAGCTGTCGCCTTCGATCACGGCGGCATTGATATTTTCCCGACGGAAAATATGCTCGAAAGCGCGTTTAACCGTCGTTGTACCTGCACCGGACGAACCGGTTACAGCAATCACAGGATGTTTTTTGGACATGAGGACTCCGTTGAAGTATAAAAAAATCAGTTATTTCCGTAGTATAACTTTTAAGCTGCCCTGCTGTCCACGCGCAAGCATGTTCGCAAGGTATAATATGCCTCTTTGGAATCATACGCGCGCATAAAGATGGAAGCCCTTTACCAACCTCAGACTATCGAAACCGATGCCCAACGCAACTGGGCGGCAACCAAAGCCTACAAGGCAACCGAACAGAGCGACAAGCCGAAATACTACTGCCTGTCCATGTTCCCGTATCCGTCGGGAAAATTGCACATGGGACACGTGCGCAACTACACCATAGGCGACGTACTGGCGCGTTTCCATCGGCTTAAGGGCTATAACGTCATGCAACCCATGGGCTGGGATGCATTCGGCTTGCCTGCGGAAAACGCCGCCATTAAAAACAACGTACCGCCGGCAACCTGGACGTACGCCAATATCGCGCACATGCGCGACCAGCTCAAAAGCCTCGGCTTGGCAATCGACTGGGATCGCGAAATCACCACCTGCACCCCCGAATACTATCGCTGGGAACAGTGGCTGTTCACCGAACTGTTCAAGAAAGGCCTGATTTACAAAAAAACCGCCTCGGTCAACTGGGACCCGGTCGATTGCACCGTACTGGCAAACGAACAGGTCATAGACGGGCGCGGCTGGCGCAGCGGTGCACTAGTGGAAAAACGCGACATCCCCATGTACTACATGCGTATCACCGCCTACGCCGACGAACTGTTAAGCGGGCTGGATCAGTTGCCGCATTGGCCGGAACAGGTCAAAACCATGCAACGCAACTGGATAGGCAAAAGCTTCGGCTGCGAAGTGCATTTCCCCTACGACGCGGCCAGCATCGGCACCGAGGGCGTACTCAAGGTCTACACCACCCGCCCCGACACGTTGATGGGCGCCACTTACGTCGCCGTTGCCGCTGAACACCCGCTGGCCACGCTCGCCGCAGCCGGCAATCCGGCGCTGACCGAATTCATCGCCGAATGCAAACGCGGCAGCGTCGCTGAAGCCGATGTCGCCACACAGACAAAAAAGGGCATGAACACCGGCCTGCTGGTCATGCACCCACTGTCCGGCGAAAAGCTGCCGGTCTGGGTCGCCAATTATGTGCTGATGGGTTATGGCGAAGGAGCAGTGATGGCCGTGCCTGCGCATGATGCCCGCGATTTCGAATTCGCCCGGCAATACGATTTGCCGATGAAAACTGTCATCGCGCCAGCTGATGGCGCATATGGCGAAGTCGCCGCGCCATGGCAAGACAGTTACGGCGAACACGGTATTTGCGTCAACTCTGGAAAATATGACGGGCTGGATTTCGACGCCGCACTGGAAGCCATTGCCGCCGATTTGCAGACCCGCGGCCTAGGCAGCAAGCGCACCCAGTTCCGTTTGCGCGACTGGGGCATTTCCCGGCAGCGTTACTGGGGTTGCCCCATTCCCATCATCCATTGCGAACATTGCGGCGATGTGCCGGTACCTGCCGACCAGCTGCCGGTGGTATTACCCGAAGATGTCGTCGTCACCGGCGCCGGCTCGCCGCTGGCCAAAATGCCCGAATTCTACGAATGCACCTGCCCGTCTTGCGGCCGCCCGGCGCGACGCGAAACCGACACCATGGATACATTTGTGGAATCGTCGTGGTATTACGCACGCTATGCCAGCCACGACTGCACCGACGCCATGCTCGATGAACGCGCCAATCACTGGCTGCCGGTCGACCAATATATCGGCGGCATCGAGCACGCCATTCTGCATCTGCTCTACGCCCGTTTCTTCCACAAGCTGATCCGCGATCAGGGCCTAGTCGCGTCGGACGAACCGTTCACCCGCCTGCTGACCCAGGGTATGGTCATCGCGCCGACCTTCTACCGCGATCTCGGCGACGGCAAGAAAGACTGGTTCAACCCTGCCGAAGTCGATGTGCGCAGCGATGAACGCGGCCGCCCGCTGGACGCCGTGCTTAAAGCCGACGGCCTGCCTGTCGTCATCGGCGGCACCGAAAAAATGGCAAAATCCAAAAACAACGGCGTCGATCCGCAACTGCTCATCGACAGCTACGGCGCCGACACTGCGCGTCTGTTCATGATGTTTGCTGCGCCGCCGGAACAAAGCCTGGAATGGTCCGATGCCGGTATCGAAGGCGCGCACCGTTTCCTGCGCCGGTTATGGAAACGCTGCTACGAACATGTCAGCGCAGGGACGGTAGCCGCGTATCAAAGCGGCGAACTCAGCGCCGAACTCAAAGCGCTGCGCTTCCAGCTCCACACTGCGGTCAACAAGATCAGCGATGATTATGCTCGACGCCAGACCTTCAACACC
Organism: Sulfuriferula sp.; assembly: GCA_031291235.1. Classification (GTDB taxonomy): domain Bacteria; phylum Pseudomonadota; class Gammaproteobacteria; order Burkholderiales; family Sulfuriferulaceae; genus Sulfuriferula. Next base: position 115,016 of record JARLJL010000020.1, on the reverse strand, counting down.
GCCATTGCCGCCGTCATGGAACTGCTCAACAGTATGGACAAACTGACAGCAACCGACACAATCGCCCGTAGCGTAGTACAGGAAGTGCTCGAGCATGTCACCGTCATGCTCGCGCCCATCGTTCCGCATATTTGCGAAGCGCTATGGAGCGAATTGCGGTCAGGCACCGACCTGTCCGCGCAAAGCTGGCCTGCAGTCGATGAAGCAGCGCTGGTACAGGACGACATGACGCTGATGATACAAATCAACGGCAAACTCAGAGGCGAAATCACCGTCGCCAAATCGGCATCCAGGGAAACGATAGAGCAACTTGCACTCGATCAGGAAGTCATACAGAAGTTCATCGCAGGCCAGATACCAAAAAGGGTCATCATCGTACCGGGACGTCTGGTCAATATTGTGATCTAATATTTTTTAACCAATTCAACAGGTAATCAAGATGAAAATCCCTATGAAGTTTTGGCTTGCACTTATGCTACTCGTCAGTGCACTTACCGGCGGATGCGGTTTTCACTTGCGCGGTCAGGCCGATATCCCGTTCACCTCATTATATGTTGACGGCAATCCCGGCTCACCGCTGGTGATTAACCTGCAACGCATCATCAAAGCAGGAGGACACAAGGACCGACTGGCCAAATCTGCCGATACTGCCGAACGCACCATACAAATCATGTCCGAGGTTAACAGCAAAATCATCCTGTCGATTTCCGGCGCCGGTCGTGTGCGCGAATATCAGCTGCAGTACCGCGTGAAATACCGTCTGCTCGACCCCAAAGGCAAAGAGATACTCACCCCAGCCGAAATCATCCTGAGCCGCGACATGAGTTACAACGACACGCTGGTACTGGCCAAGGGCGATGAAGAACAACTGGATTACCGCGATATGCAAACCGATGCAGCGCAACAGATTTTACGCCGCATCGCGTTACTGCATTAATCCCCATGCGCATCAAGCCGGAACAGCTCGCTTCGCATCTTGCCAAAGGGCTGAAACCGCTCTACTGCATTTATGGTGATGAACCGTTACTGGTACTCGAAGCCGCCGACCAGATACGCCATGCGGCACGCGCGCAAGGCTATACCGAACGCGAAATATATCAGGTCGAAGGGCGGTTTAACTGGCAAACGCTGCTAAATGCAGGAGATAACCTGTCGTTGTTCAGCGATCGGCGTCTCGTCGATATACGCATACCGTCCGGCAAGCCGGGCGCTGACGGCGGCAAGGCGCTGCAAAGCTACAGCGCAAATCTGCCTGCCGACACCGTTACCCTGATCACGCTGCCCAAACTCGATCGTCAAACCACCTCTGCCAAATGGTTTGGCGCGCTGGACGATGCCGGCGTCATGATTGCGGTTTATCCGGTCAGCAACGAACAACTGCCGCGCTGGATAGGGGAACGCCTGTCGCAACAGCAACAACAGGCCGATAGCGAAACCCTGCGCTTTCTGGCGCAAAAGGTAGAAGGCAACCTGCTCGCAGCCCAACAGGAAATACGCAAGCTCGCGCTGCTGTTCCCCGCCGGTCGGCTCGATTTTGCCAGTGTCCGCGACGCCGTACTCGACGTGGCCCGCTACGATGTATTCAAGCTTGCCGATGCCTTGCTGGCCAGCGATGTGCCGCGGCTGATACGCATGCTGGAAGGCTTGCGCAATGAAGGTGAAGCCCCTACCCTGATTCTGTGGACGATTACCCGCGAACTACGCATCCTGACCCGGCTGAAAACCGCACAGAACAACGGCATAGCGCCATCCCGGCTGATGCGCGAAGTCGGCGTATGGGAAAGTCGGCAGGCGCTGGTCGAGAAAGCGTTGCAACGCGTCAGACTCGACACGCTCACCACCAGCCTCAGACAAGCCGCTGCCATAGACCGCATGATCAAAGGGCTGCTTAATGAAGACCCTTGGGCAGCGCTCAGGCAACTGGCGCTGACCGTCGCACTGCCGCAACGCTAAACCGAAGAAAACCAGCCTCACAATAAAAAAGGGCGGATCCGCAGATCCGCCCTTTTAACAGCGCCGGTAAAAGCTTAAGCAGTTGCCTTAACTTTTCTGGCCGGCAATTTTTCTTTAATACGTGCGGATTTACCCGAACGGTCGCGCAAGTAGTACAGCTTGGCACGACGTACATCGCCGCGACGTTTTACTTCGATATTGTCAACCAGCGGCGAGTAGGTCTGGAACGTACGCTCCACGCCTTCGCCGGCAGAAATCTTACGCACGATAAATGCGGAATTCAGACCACGGTTACGCTTGGCAATCACCACGCCTTCGTAGGCCTGCAAACGTTCACGCGTGCCTTCTTTAACCTTCACGCTAACGATTACGGTATCGCCAGGTGCAAAATCAGGGATGGTTTTACCCAGACGGGCAATCTCTTCCTGTTCCAGTTGTTGAATCAAATTCATTGCGTTCTCCTGAACTAAAATTGAGGTCTTGGACCTTACCACACGGAGCAAGCCGCCGCTTGACGTACGGGGTTTGTTGTTACCAGACCGGCAAACAGCTAGTCTGGTTTATTTTCCTGCTCGCCAGAGGCCAGCAAGTCAATTTCTGCCGCGCCCATACCACGCTTGGCTAATAAATCCGGGCGACTTCTCTGCGTCGCCAATAAAGATTGCTGCAACCGCCAGCGCTGAATGTTGGCATGATTACCGCCCATCAGCACCGCCGGTACCGCTACCCCCCGATACACTTCAGGACGGGTGTAATGCGGATAATCCAGCAAGCCGTTTACAAACGAATCCTGCACCGCAGAATCCGCATCGCCCAGCACGCCGGGCAATTGCCGCACAATGGCGTCTATCACTACCATCGCTGCCAACTCTCCACCGGACAACACATAATCGCCGATAGAGATATATTCATCTATGCGCTGATCCAGCAAACGCTGATCAACGCCTTCGTAACGTCCGGCCAGCAAGATCAGACCAGGACGCGCTGCCAATTCCATCACCAGCGCATGATCCAGCGTGCGTCCCTGAGGGGACAGGTACACCCGATGCGGCTTGTCCACACCGGCCTCGCGCTGTCTGGCTTCTGCTGCATCCAGCGCTGCATCCAGCGGCTCTGCCAACATCACCATGCCGGGGCCGCCGCCGTAAGGCCTGTCGTCTATGGTGCGATAGTTATCCGTCGTAAAATCGCGCGGATTCCACAATCGCAGTTCGGCACACTGTCGCGTAAAAGCGCGGCCGCTGATACCGAATTCGGTGATCGCAGCAAACATTTGCGGGAACAGCGTCACCACATCGATTTGCAACGGAACGGACGACATCAGTAATCCAGCTCCCAATCAACCTGAACCGTGCGCGCCGCCAGATCGACGTTTCGCACAATCTGGCCGACAAACGGAATCAAATGCTCGCGCTCGCCGCGCACGACCAGTACATCGTGCGCACCGGCTTCCAGTATCTGTTCGATGACGCCGAACGGTTCGCCGCGCAAGTTGACGACATTCAACCCGACCAAATCGGACCAGTAATATTCGCCCTCAGGCGCAGCCGGCAGCGATTCGCGCGCGACGGCAATTTCACAGCCTTTTAACGCCAGTGCCTGATCTCGATCAGCGATGCCGACCAATTCCGCAACCAGCATTTTGTTATGCACTTTGACATCGGCAACCGTATAGGTTTGCCATTCATTGTCACGCTTGACATACCATTCGGCATAATCGGCAAGCGTATCTATCGCCTCGCTGAAAGTCTGGATTTTCATCCAGCCCTTGATACCATACGGGACGGCAATCCGCCCCATCACCACCAGATTATCCAGCGACTTTGGCACTTTCGTTTTTGACCAGTCTAGCTACTGCATCACTTAATTGCGCACCTTGGGAAACCCAATGCGTAACGCGATCAAGGCTCAAACGCAGGGCTTCGGAACCTTCCTTGGCGACAGGATTGTAAAAGCCAACGCGTTCAATAAAACGACCATCGCGACGATTGCGCGAATCCGCAACAACTACGTTGTAGAACGGGCGGTTTTTTGCGCCGCCACGAGCAAGACGAATTATAACCATCGTGAGTGCCTAACCAATTGAATTAAAAAGAGCGCGATTATAGGACGAAACCGCGCTGTTGACAAGTTGCCTTTACTTTTACGCAGCAAAACGAACAAAATTGACCATTCCCCTGTCTTACTTTATCCTTGGATATCCAATCTTTACCCGTATATGCCAGTCATGTCAGTCAGTATCAAATCTCCAGCAGATATAGAAAAAATGCGCGTTGCCGGCAGGCTCGCAGCCGAATTACTGGATTATATTACGCCGTTCGTCAAGGTCGGCGTCACCACGGCCGAACTGGACAAGCTTTGCGACGATTATACGGTAAACGTACAACATGCCATTTCCGCCCCGCTGAATTACGCTCCGTCGGGCCATACCCCTTACCCGCGTTCGATTTGCACCTCCATCAACCAGCAAATATGCCATGGCGTGCCGAACGACAAGCCGCTCAAGAACGGCGACATCGTCAATATCGACGTGACTGTCATCAAGGACGGCTGGCATGGCGACAGCAGCCGCATGTTCTACGTCGGCGAAGTCTCGCCGCATGCCAAACGCCTGTGCGAAATCACCTATCAGGCCATGTGGCACGGCATTAAAATGGTACGCCCCGGCGCACTGCTGGGCGATATCGGCCATACCATACAAAAATTTGCCGAATCGAATGGTTACAGCGTCGTACGCGAATTCTGCGGACACGGTATCGGCCAGAAATTCCATGAAGAACCCCAGGTGCTGCATTACGGTCGCGCCGGTACCGGCCTGAAACTGGCAGCCGGCATGATATTCACCATAGAACCCATGATCAACGCAGGCCGTCGCGACATCCGTCAACTCGGCGATGGCTGGACCATCGTTACCAAGGATCGCAGCCTGTCTGCACAATGGGAGCATACCGTACTGGTCACGGACAGCGGATTTGAGGTACTTACCGTATCTGCCGGCACCCCGCCCGTACCCGATTTTGTGACTGCAAAATAATGAACACGACTATTGCGCCTGCCATTCGCACCGACGAGTGGCGCACGCGATTACGCAATGGTCGCGGCGCCATCAAACAAGCCTTTCTGGCCGGCACATCGATTCGCTCCCTGTTATCCCGTAACAAGCTGCTCGTCGATAGCGTACTGCAGGAATTATGGACCTCACTCGACCTGCCTGCCAGCGCCGCTCTGGTTGCTGTAGGCGGATATGGACGCGGCGAGCTATTTCCCTATTCGGATGTCGACCTGCTGATTTTATTGGCGCATCCGGCATTGCCCGACGAACAGTCTGCGATAGAACGGCTAGTCGGCTTATTCTGGGATATCGGTCTGGAAGTCGGTCCCAGCGTACGCACGCTGGACGAATGTCTGATAGAAGCGGAACGCGACATCACGATCGGCACCAACCTGCTGGAATCGCGTTTTCTTACCGGCAATCAGCCGCTGTACCAGTCCTTCCGGCAACGCTTTACCCAGCAACTCGATCCGCGCACTTTCTTTGAAGGCAAACTACTGGAGCAGGATCAGCGGCATGCCCGCTTTAACGATAGCGCTTACCAACTGGAACCCAATCTCAAGGAAAGCCCGGGCGGATTGCGCGACCTGCATAATTTGCGCTGGCTGACGCAGGCGGCCGGCATAGGCGCAAGCTGGCACGACCTGGTCGTTGCGGGATTGCTCAACCCGGACGAATCGCGCCAGATACAGAAACTGGAACATTTTCTGTTCGATCTCAGGACGCGCCTGCATTATCTTGCCGGACGCAGGGAAGACCGTCTGTTATTCGATTACCAACAAAGCCTAGCCGAACAGTATCAAATCCGGGCCACAAGTACGCGCCGTTCCAGTGAAATACTGATGCAGCGTTACTACCGCAGCGTCAAGATCGTGGCGCAAATGCGCGATATCCTGTTACCCAGTCTGCGCGCGCGCATTTTCGGCAACAATCAGCTGCCTATCATTTCGCTCAATCCGCGTTTCCAGATTCGCGACAATTTGCTCAAAGTTATGGACGACAGCTTATTTGAACGCCAGCCCAGCGCTATCTTCGAAAGCTTTATCCTGCTGCAGCAACATCCCGAGCTGACCGGCATGAGCGCGTCCACTTTGCGCGCACTCTGGCGGGCACGGCGGCGTATCGATGCCGATTTCAGACGCGATCCGGTCAACCACGCCCAGTTCATGCAAATATTACGCACGCCGCAACGCGTTACCAGAACCCTGCGCAACATGAATCACTACGGCATACTGGGTCGCTACATCCCTGCATTCGGGCGCATAGTCGGTCAAATGCAGCACGATCTTTACCATATCTACACCGTAGACGAACACATGCTGACGGTGTTGCGCAACCTGCGCCGCCTGACCATACCCGAACTGTCTCACGAACACCCGCTTGCCAGCCGCCTGATCAGCGGCTTTGCCCGACCTGAATTATTGTATATAGCGGCATTGTTTCACGATATCGCCAAAGGGCGCGGCGGCGACCATTCCACGCTGGGCATGGCGGACGCGCGTCGCTTCTGCAAGCAGCACGAATTGTCACGGGCCGATGCCGAGCTAGTCGTTTGGCTGGTCGGCGAACATCTGGTTTTTTCCTCAACCGCCCAAAAACAGGACTTATCTGATCCCGATGTGATTGCACGTTTTACCCAACGCATTCCCGACGAACGTCATCTGACTGCGCTGTATCTGCTCACCACCTGTGATATACGCGGCACCAGCCCGACGGTATGGAATGCCTGGAAAGCGAAACTGCTGGAAGACCTGTTTTATGCCAGCCGCAGCCGGCTCAGCGGCGACACATCCCTGCATAGCGGGATCGACAAGGTCAAAACCGAGGCCTCGCGCCTGCTACGGTTATACGGCCTCTCCCCGCACACGGAGGATGCCCTCTGGCACAACCTGGCCGACAGTTATTTCCTGCGCCATGAAGCGCAGGAAATCGCCTGGCACACGCGCCATCTGTGGCATCGTGCAAGCACCTCTACCGCTGTAGTCCGGGCGCGCCTGAGTCCCATAGGCGAAGGTGTGCAAGTGATGATTTACGCACCGGATGAAGCCAGTCTGTTTGCACAGATATGCGCATTCTTCGAGGCCATCAACTACACGATCGCCGATGCAAAGGTCCACACCACCCACAACGGATACGCTCTCGACAGTTTCCTCATACTCGACAAGAATCAGCGCACAGTCGCTTATCGCGACTTTCTGAGCTATATCGAACACGAACTGGCAAAATTGCTGAATTCACATGTCATGCTTAAAACGGTGACGCGCGGACGCGTCAGCCGCCACCTCAAACACTTCCCCATCAATGCCGAAGTCAATTTGCGCCCGGATGAACGCGGCAAACTCTATACACTCAACCTGACCGCCGGCGACAGGCCTGGACTACTGTCTGCCATCGCTCAGGTACTGTATCAGCACAATATCAATTTATGCTGTGCGAAAATCAGTACCCTAGGCGAACGCGCAGAGGACACCTTCATGATAGAAGGTAGCGAACTCAACCAGCCGCAGTCGCGGCTGCAACTCGAAACCGATTTGTTACGCATACTGAACATTTAGACCGACACATCCGGAGCGCATCGCGCATCCAGATAAGCCTGAAATTCGTCGGCCACTTCAGGATGTTTTAGCGCGTGTTCGACCGTGGCTTTGAGATAACCCAGCTTGCTGCCGCAATCGTAACGTACACCGTCAAATGCGTATGCCAGAACCTGCTGCTCTTTCAGCAATTCGGCAATACCGTCGGTAAGCTGCAACTCGCCGCCTGCGCCGAACGGAATCGTCTCCAGGTGATGGAAAATACGCGGGGTCAGAATATAGCGGCCCACCACACCCAGCGTCGAAGGCGCCACTTCCGGTTTGGGTTTTTCAACAATCGCGTCCACCTTACTCAACTGCGACGTGATCGGCTGCGCGGCAACGATGCCGTACGAACTTGTTTCCGAGCGCGCCACTTGCTGCACCCCGAGTATGGAACACTGATAATAACTGTACAAATCAGTCATTTGCTTCATTGCTGGCGTAGGTGCATCAATCAGATCGTCCGCCAGAATCACGGCAAACGGTTCATTATTCACCACCGGCTTGGCACGCAACACGGCATGCCCCAGACCCAATGCCTCAGCCTGACGAATATAAATGCAGGTCACATGAGGCGGAATAATGCCGCGAACCAAATCCAGTAATTTCTGCTTGCCGCGCTCCTCGAGCTCGGCTTCCAGTTCATAAGCCTTATCAAAATGGTCGGGGATAGAGCGTTTGCTACGGCCCGTTATGAAAATCAGATCGGTGATTCCGGCAGCAATAGCTTCCTCAACGGCATACTGTATCAACGGCTTGTCCACCACCGGCAACATCTCTTTCGGCATTGCCTTGGTCGCCGGCAAAAAACGCGTCCCCATACCAGCTACCGGAAATACAGCTTTTGTCACTTTAACCATCCCGCTCTCCTTGATTTTCACCGATTAAATTACTGAATTCTGCCTCATCTAATATGCTAATACCTAATTCTTGCGCTTTAATTAACTTGCTGCCCGGTTCTGCACCGGCCAGCACAAAATCCGTTTTCTTCGACACACTGCCAGACACCTTGCCGCCCATCGCCTCGATTTTCGCTTTTGCCTCGTCCCGGCTCATATGCGGCAAAGTCCCGGTAATCACAAAAATCTTGCCACTGATCGGGCTGTCTTCCGCCATGACCGGAAGTGCGTCGTCCCAATGCACCCCGGCAGCGCGCAACATCGCGATGACCGTCAGATTATGAGGCTCGGCGAAAAACTGCAGGATAGACTTCGCCACCACCACGCCGACCTCCGGCACCTGCTGCAATTTCGCCTCGTCTGCGGCCAGCATGGCTTCGAATGTACCGAAGTAACGCGCCAGATCCTTGGCGGTCTGCTCCCCGACATGACGGATTCCCAGGGCGTAAATGAACCGCGCCAACGTCGTATGTTTACTGTGTTCTATCGCAGCCAGCAGATTGCCGGCCGACTTTTCGGCCATGCGATCGAGATTGGCAAGACTTAATAGTCCCAGCCGATATAAATCGGCCGGATTGTGCACCAGGCTTTCGTCGACCAGCTGCTCTATCAGCTTTTCTCCCAAACCATCGATATCCATCGCCCGCCGGCTGGCAAAATGCCACAGGGCCTGCTTGCGCTGCGCAGGACAGAACAATCCTCCGGTACAGCGTGCCACAGCTTCGTCCGGCAAGCGCACGATATGCGATCCGCACACCGGACACACGACCGGCATCACGAACTCGCGCGCATCCTGCGGCCGCCGCGACAGCACGACCGACACGATTTCCGGGATCACATCCCCGGCGCGTCTGACGTTGACCCAGTCACCTATCAACACACCTTTGCGTCGGATTTCATCTTCATTATGCAGGGTAGCATTGGTCACGGTCACGCCGCCCACCGATACCGGCGCCAAGCGGGCTACCGGCGTGATCGCCCCGGTACGACCGACTTGCACATCAATATCCAGCAGTTGCGTAGTCGCTTCCTGGGCAGGGAACTTATGCGCGATCGCAAATCGCGGTGCGCGCGCAACATAGCCCAGCTGTTGCTGTAAGGCCAGATCGTTGACCTTGTACACCACACCATCGATATCGAAAGCCAGGTTGTCGCGCTGCGCACCGATATCGCAGTAATACGCCAGCAGGCCGTCGACTCCTTGCACCACGCCACGCTCATGCGCCACCGGCAAGTGCCACGTCACCAGCATATTCATAACCTCGGCGTGCGTTGCCGGCAACGCAATACCTTCGCACAGGCCGACGCCATAGGCAAAAAAATGCAGTCGACGCATAGCGGTAATACGCGAATCCAGTTGCCGCAACGATCCGGCAGCGGCATTACGCGGATTCGCGAACTCTTTCAGCCCTTGCGCCCGCTGATGCGCATTCAATGCGGTAAAGTCGGCTTTCAGCATCAAGACTTCGCCGCGGATTTCTATGCGCAGCGGCGGTTCGGATGTTGAGAGCGTCAACGGAATGGCGCGCACGGTACGCAAATTGGCGGTGACATCCTCACCCACGTAACCGTCGCCGCGCGTCGCGCCTGAAACCAAGCGGCCATTTTCGTAAACCAGACTAATCGCCAGACCGTCGAATTTAGGTTCGACGGCATAGCTGATCTCGGGCAAATCGACGGCCTCCCGCACTCGGCGGTCGAAAGCCGTTACCTCGTCGTCGCTGAACGCATTATTGAGCGACAGCATCGGTGTGGTATGTGTGATCTGGGTAAATTCGGTAAGCGCCGTACCGCCTACGCGCTGCGTTGGCGATGCAGGTGTAAGCAGTTCTGGATATTGCTGTTCCAGCGCCTGCAATTCGCGGAACAGTTTGTCGTATTCCGCGTCGCTTATTTCCGGGGCGTCGAGTACGTAATAGCGGTAATTATGATATTCAAGCTGTTCGCGCAAAGCGGCAGCACGTTGACTGAGCGCTGCTGCTTGCATCGACTAATTAAACAGACGTAAAGCACGCCGACTACCGGCAGGTATTTCGTGTGCTTCCATAATTTGATAAATATGCACCAATTGGGTCTGAATTTTTTCAATCCCGGCGGGGGACAAGGGACGAATATTATCGTCCACCAATTTCCCGCCCAGCGCATTTGCCAATTGCTGACCGAATTGCGCCATTTCGGCGAAAGCAGCCAACCCGTTTTCCACGCGAGGCACTTCAAACAGCAACGTAATACCATGCGTCTTCACGTTATTCATCGCATCCGCAGAAAATGGCGTATCCTCATGATTACACAGCGCATAAGTCACCTCTCCGCGATCGCTGCGACGTTGATATACGCCGGCATTATCCAGCGTCAAGCCAGCCGCCAGCGCCAGTTCGGCAATTTTTTCCCCGCTGAAGGTTGCGCCGTCGTCACTCACCACATTCAAGCCTATCAGCACGTCCACTTCAACGCAAAACTGATCCAGTTTCGCGGCCTTGACCAATACCGGCGGTATGTCGCTCCAGCTGGCTATGCCGTTAAATCGGTTGGCTAATTGCTGTGCCTCATGACTCAGATTGAACAGCTGACTCTCAGTAACAGGCCCGGTACGATCGGCAAGCTGAACCACAATGGCCACATCGGTAAACGCCTGATCGCGCCATGGGCTGATTTCTACCCAGCTATCCAGATTATCGGCATAACCCCACCAGCGTACCGGCTTGCCGGTATCGCGCTGGGTATCGATCAATGTAGCAAACGCAGGGCTGGGGATGGCATCGACTACCTGTATGCTAATAACGTATTCCAGCAAAGGGTCGACTGGCGGTAGCGGCAATTCGCTAGCCGGCTCCGTTTCAGCTTCCATCTGCGGAGAATACGCCTGCACGTCCGGTTTCACCGGTGCTGCAGGCCGACTCACGACATCGGATTCGCGGGCGCCGACAACCGGTTCGATCCTTTCGCTGGTCGCTTGCGGGATAACCGGCGCTTGCTCGGCAGGCTGCAATAGCACATCCTCCTGCTGTCCGAACAGGGCAATCGATTGTTTGCGATATTTGCGTTCCTGAAACCAGTTATACAGCAGAATAATGCCGATCACCACGACGGCAAGGACAATCAGGCTGAGTTGCAATGAATTCATCTTGGCATTCCATGACTATCAATAGACTCTGCGGTAGGAATTGCAGGCGGTGCGGTAGCCGTCGGCGGCGGCGCATCCAGTACCTGAAAGAACACTTCGTTTTTACGCACCATACCGAGTTCGGAACGGGCACGTTCTTCAATTGCACCCAACCCTTGTTTCAGATCGCGCACTTCAGCGTCCATTGCCGCATTGCGCGTGGTCAGCCTGGCATTGACCTGCTGCTGCGCCACGACCTGCTGCTGCGTATCCCACACCTTGAGCCAGCTGCCTTTACCCAGCCAAAGCGGATACTGCAGCAACAGTAACAAGCCTAATAATATGCCTGTCAGACTACGCATCGCGCTTTAGCCGGCAAACAGGTCAGGCGATTGAGTAAAATGCTGCACGACCGGGATAACGCGCTGACATACCCAATTCCTCCTCGATGCGTAACAATTGGTTGTACTTCGCCATACGATCCGAACGAGACATCGAACCGGTCTTGATTTGCAAAGCATTGGTCGCAACGGCCAAATCAGCAATCGTGGTGTCCTCGGTTTCGCCGGAACGATGCGAAATCACCGATGTATAACCTGCGCGTTTAGCCGTTTCAATCGCGTCGAAGGTTTCCGACAAAGTACCGATCTGGTTAACCTTGATCAGGATGGAATTGGCAATACCGCGGCTAATCCCTTCAGCCAGAATTTTTGAATTGGTCACGAACAAATCGTCGCCGACCAGTTGAATGGAGTGTTTCAAACGCGCGGTCAACACCGCCCAGCCGGCCCAGTCGTCTTCGGCCATACCGTCTTCGATACTGATGATGGGATATTTGTCGCACCATGCGGCCAGATAATCGGTGAACTGCTCGGAACTCAGCGCCAGTCCTTCCGATTCGATCTGATATTTGCCGTCACGATAGAATTCACTGGCAGCGCAATCCACGCCGATGGCAATATCCTGTCCCGGTATGAAACCTGCTTTTTCGATAGCCTGCACAATGAGCTTCAGTGCCGCTTCGTTGGATTCCAGATTAGGCGCAAAACCGCCCTCGTCGCCTACAGTAGTCGTCATACCCAGACTGTCGAGCAATTTTTTCAGCGCATGAAACACCTCGGCACCATAACGCAAAGCTTCGCGGAAGCTGGGTGCGCCCACCGGAATAATCATGAATTCCTGCATGTCGATGTTATTGTTTGCATGCGCACCGCCATTGATGATATTCATCATCGGTACAGGCAAACTCATGGGGCCGGCGCCGCCCAGATAGCGATATAAAGGCAAGCCGGATTCGGCAGCGGCAGCACGCGCAACCGCCATCGACACAGCCAGTATGGCATTTGCGCCCAGACGCGATTTGCTGTCGGTGCCATCCAGCTCTATCATGGTGTGATCAATGAAATACTGATCTTCGGCATCCAGGCCGATGATCGCTTCGCAGATTTCCGTATTAACGAATTCGACCGCCTTCAACACGCCTTTCCCCAGATAGCGCGCAGCATCGCCATCGCGCAATTCGATTGCCTCGCGGCTACCGGTTGAAGCGCCTGAAGGCACTGCAGCGCGACCCAGCACGCCGGATTCCAGCAACACATCGGCTTCGACAGTAGGATTACCGCGCGAGTCCAGAATTTCGCGGGCAATGACATCAACGATAACGCTCATTTATTTCCTCTCAATTTATCTGTTAATCCGGTCAATGGCGGATTAAATTGTATGTTCAATAAAGCCGCGCTGTTTTACCAGCGCATCGATTTCTTTTAATGTGTACAGCAATTCTTTCATCCGCCCTAACGGCCAGGCGTTCGGTCCGTCGGATAATGCACATGCAGGATCGGGGTGGGTTTCCGCAAAAACACCGGCCACACCTGCCGACACGGCGGCGCGCGCCAACACTGGCACAAATTCACGCTGACCGCCCGATACATTACCCTGCCCGCCCGGCAATTGCACCGAATGCGTCGCATCGAACACCACCGGGCAACCCGTGTCGCGCATCACCATCAGCGAACGCATATCCGATACCAGATTGTTATAGCCGAACGACACGCCGCGTTCGCATACCATGATGTTGTCCTGGCCGCCGTTGGCAGTTTTGGCTTTATCCACCACGTTTTTCATATCCCAGGGAGCCAGAAACTGCCCCTTCTTGATATTCACCGGTTTGCCGGCACAAGCGACCGCATGAATGAAGTCTGTCTGCCGGCACAGGAACGCCGGGGTTTGCAACACATCCACGACCGCTGCCACTTCGGCAATTTCGTCGATACTGTGCACATCGGTCAGAATAGATACGCCGATAGTCTGTTTGACATCGGCCAGAATTTGCAATCCGGCATCGCGGCCGGGACCGCGATACGAAGTACCGGAACTGCGATTGGCCTTATCGTAAGACGATTTGTATATAAACGGCACGCCGAGTTCCGCGCAAATTTCCTTAAGCTGGCCGGCGGTATCCATCGCCATCTGCCGCGATTCGACTACGCATGGGCCAGCAATCAGAAACAGGGGTTGATCCAGACCGACTTCAAATCCGCACAACTTCATGCCAGGACTCCTTTATGTTGCACGGCTGCGGTAACGAACGCCTTGAATAAAGGGTGACCGTCACGCGGGGTAGAAGTAAATTCCGGGTGGAACTGGCAAGCCATGAACCAGGGATGATCCGGCAGCTCTATCATTTCGCACAAGCCGTCCGTCGCCGAACGCCCGCTCACCTTCAAACCAGCTTGCTCCAGTTGCGGCAGCAGTGCGCCGTTGACTTCGTAACGATGACGATGCCGCTCAACAATGACATCCGCACCATACACCTGACGCGCCAACGAACCTGCCTGCAATTCGCAAGCCTGACCGCCCAGACGCATGGTACCGCCGAGATTCGAATCTTCGGTACGGGTTTCTACCTGTCCGGCCGCATCTTTCCATTCCGAAATCAGAGCAACGATCGGATGCGTGGTTGCAGGCTCGAACTCGGTGCTATGCGCATCCGCCATGCCTGCACGATGGCGCGCAAACTCGATCACCGCCAACTGCATACCCAGACAGATACCCAGATAGGGCACCTTGTTTTCGCGCGCGTACTGTATTGCCAGTATCTTGCCTTCCACGCCGCGTTTGCCGAAACCGCCCGGCACCAGTATCGCGTGCATGCCAGTCAGTGCAGCCACGCCGTCCTGCTCCAGCTGTTCGGAATCGATATAATGGATGTTGATTTTGGTGTGGGTATGGATACCGGCGTGAATCAGCGCTTCCGACAGGGATTTGTAGGACTCGGTCAGCCCTACATACTTGCCGACCATGGCAATATCGACCTCATGCTGCGGGTGCTCCAGCGACTCAACCAGCCCGTTCCACATACTCAGATCGGCAGGCGGCGGATCGATACCGAATTTGCGGCAGACGATTTCGTCCATGCCTTGTTCGCGCAGCATTTCCGGTATTTTGTAAATACTGTCCACGTCATGCACCGAGACGACGGCATTGGCTTCAAGATTGGTGAACAATGCAATTTTGCGGCGTTCTTCTTCCGGTAACGGACGATCGCCGCGGCACAGCACCACATCAGGCTGTATACCGATTTCGCGCAATTCTTTTACCGAGTGTTGAGTGGGCTTGGTCTTGACTTCGCCGGCCTTGCCCAGATAAGGCACCAGGGTAAGATGGATGTAACAGGTATTGTTGCGGCCTTCCTGCAATCCCATTTGGCGTATGGCCTCGAGGAACGGCAACGATTCGATATCGCCCACCGTGCCGCCCACTTCTACAATCGCAATTTCTGCCCCGGCGGCGCCGTCGCGGATATGCTGTTTGATTTCGTCGGTAATATGCGGGATGACCTGCACCGTACCGCCCAGATAGTCGCCGCGACGTTCTTTCTTGATCACGGATTCATAAATCTGGCCGGTGGTGAAATTATTGCGTTTGGACATTTTGGCGTGAGTAAAGCGCTCATAATGTCCAAGATCGAGATCGGTTTCAGCACCGTCTTCGGTCACGAAGACCTCGCCGTGCTGAAACGGGCTCATCGTCCCCGGATCAACGTTAATATACGGATCCAGTTTCATCATGGTGACCTGCATACCCCGGGATTCCAGAATTGCAGCGAGAGAAGCGGCGGCGATCCCCTTGCCCAGGGAAGACACCACACCGCCAGTAACAAAGATATAACGAGTCATGTTGAATTTACAGCGCAGGTAATGCTGAATTTTAGCCTAAACCGCGCGCAGCCACAATTACCGGGCATAAAATTTAACCGCTCGACTATCGTCCCGCCTTGATATTCTGCAAAGCCTGAGCCGGATTCCACACAATCACTCCGTCCGGACAAAAATAATCGTCCGCAAGCGCGCGATGATACGACAGCGAAGACTCCCCGGAAATCGCCTGCCAGCGATTTTCGTGCGAGCGATCCCAGCCGCCGTCGTCGCGGCCGATTGCATATATCCTGCGCTCGCGCGTCTCGCAACGTATGCCTTCGAAACTGACATTCTTCGCGCCGCCTTTGGTCTTTATCACCAGCACATAGCGCACCACGCCGTCCTTGCCTACATCCAGCGTGGACTTGTCAATCGCATACGTATTGTTGGCAACGGCGCTCACATAAAACGGCACCAGATTTTCATCCTTGGGATACGCCGGGATATGCGCCTGCAGCTCATGCCACGGCTTGTCATCATCGGCCACATTCTCGTTATTGATCTGCCCAGTATCGTCAAATATGTTCACGCCATCGGCATGGCTCAACACGGGCAAACTCAAGCACAGCATCAGGGCTGACCGCCATAAAATCTTCATTTTCACTCGCCACTATCGTAAATAGTGCACTATACCGCTTTGCCAGCCTTCGTGACTAGCGTAGAATAACTGCTGGCGGGTCTCCCCGCATTGCAAGGCGGTGAACCTGGTCAGGTCCGGAAGGAAGCAGCCACAGCCGTTTACTGCAAGTGCCGGGGGTTAGGCTCGCCACTCCTTGAATACCAGACCAAAGTTTTTATTTCTGCGCGGTCTCGGTTATGATTCACGTTATTCTCACTTGAACTGCCCTCTCATGGATAACAGTACACACTTTGGTTTCAAAACCGTAGCCGAATCGGAAAAAGCCGGTAAAGTCGCCGAAGTATTCCATTCGGTCGCCCAGCGTTACGACGTGATGAACGATCTCATGTCCATGGGCCTGCATCGCTTGTGGAAACGCTTCACCATAGAAACCTCCGGCGTTCGGCCCGGCAATCGAGTACTGGATGTTGCCGGCGGCACCGCAGATCTGACCCGTTTATTCCTGAAAAAAGTCGGCCCGACTGGCCAGGTCTGGCTGACCGACATCAATAGCTCCATGCTCAGCGTAGGCCGCGACCGCATGCTCGACGAAGGCCAGGCCATACCCGTTGCCCAGTGCGACGGCGAGAAACTGCCCTTTCCCGACAATTATTTCGATTGCGTCAGCGTCGCTTTCGGCCTGCGCAACATGACCCACAAGGATGCTGCGCTGCGCGACATGTATCGCGTGCTGCGCCCGGGCGGACGCCTGCTGGTACTGGAGTTCTCCAAAATCTGGAAACCGCTGGCGCCGGTTTACGATGCATACTCGTTCAAATTGTTGCCGGTCATGGGCAAACTGATCGCCAAGGATGCCGACAGCTACCAATACCTTGCCGAATCCATCCGCATGCATCCCGATCAGGAAACGCTCAAGACCATGATGAGCGAAGCCGGATTTGCCAAGGTAACCTACTACAATCTCAGCGGCGGCGTTGTCGCTCTGCACAAGGGATACAAATATTAATATGCTGTCGGGCTACGTCATCGTTGCAGCACTCAACCACCTGCTCAATCATGCGCCCTGGGCGCGACAACGGTTGATGAGCCACATCGACAAACGCATTGCCGTCGACCTGTTTCCGCTGCAGTTCGCGCTGACTATCGATAGCGATGGTCGCGTGCAGCAGGTCGACGACGAAGATGTCGATACTCGCATGCAATTGAACCCGCTGCTCGCCGCCCGCATTGCGCTGGGCGATCATGCCGCCACGCACGAAATCAGCATCAGCGGCGACACCCAGTTTGCTGCCGATTTCGGCAATATCCTGTTAACGCTGGACTGGGACGCCGAAGCTGATCTGGCGCGTTTTATCGGCGATAGCGCAGCTCATCAAATCGTACAGATCGCGCGTAACCTGATCGCATGGCAGCGCAATAACATCACCGGCAGCGCAGCCATGCTCACTGAATATGCTCACGAGGAAGCAGGGCTTATCGCCAAACGCAAACATCTCGATGAGTTTATCGCCGAAGTCGACCAACTGCGGGACGCCAGCGCTCGGCTGAGCAAACGCATCGACCTGCTCGCCCAACGAATTAATCCGGCACATTAATGCGCATCTTGCGGTTGTTAACTATTGTATGGGTGTCTGCACGTTTCGGACTGGACGAGTTCTTTCTCGGACACGAGCGTGTACGCGGCTTGCGCGGGCTAGTCAAAGCCACCCTGTTCTGGCGCGACCTGTCCGAGCCGCGCGCAGTTCGCCTGCGTCGCGCACTGGAAACGCTGGGACCGATTTTCGTCAAATTCGGACAAATGCTCTCCACCCGTCGCGACCTGATGCCCATGGATATCGCCGACGAGCTCGCCCGCCTGCAGGATCGCGTCCCGCCGTTCCCTGCGCAGGAAGTGCGCGCCACGCTGGAAACCATCTACGGTAAATCGCTGGAACAGGTCTTTACCCGATTCGAAGCCGAACCGGTCGCCAGCGCTTCCATGGCGCAAGTCCATTTCGCCATCCTGCGCGACGGAACCGAAGCCGCGGTAAAAGTGCTGCGCCCCGGTATCGCCAAAGTCATCGATCACGATCTGGGGCTGCTCGAAGCTGCGGCAACGCTGATCGAGAAGCTTTTCACCGACGGCAAACGTCTGCATCCGCGCGAAATCGTCGCCGAATTCAGAAAAACCCTATCCGACGAACTCGATCTGATGCGCGAGGCTTCCAACTGCTCGCAATTGCGCCGCAACTTCGAACATTCCAGCCTGCTGATCGTGCCGGAAGTGTACTGGGATTATTGCGAATCCGGCGTAATGGTGATGGAGCGCATGAAAGGCGTGCCGATCAGCCAGTTCGATCAGCTCGTCGCCATGGGCGTCGATATCCCCAAACTGGCCCAGAACGGTGTGGAAATATTTTTTACCCAGGTATTCCGCGATGCGTTCTTCCATGCCGACATGCACCCCGGCAACATCCAGGTCAATGCGCAAGGTCAATACATCGCACTCGATTTCGGCATCATGGGTACGCTAACCGAAGTCGACAAGAATTATCTGGCGCAAAACTTCCTCGCCTTCTTCCAGCGCGATTACCGCGCCGTCGCACAGGCACACGTCGATGCAGGATGGACGCCCGCGGACACCCGTGTGGACGAATTCGAAGCCGCTATCCGCGCGGTATGCGAACCCATCTTCGACCGCCCGTTGAAAGAAATCTCCTTCGGCAAAGTGCTGCTACGCCTGTTCCAGACTTCTCGCCGTTTCAATATGGAAATCCAGCCGCAACTGGTATTGCTGCAGAAAACCCTGCTCAATATCGAAGGCCTGGGCCGCCAGCTCGACCCGGATCTGGATTTGTGGAAAACCGGCAAACCTTTCCTGGAACGCTGGATGAACGAACAGTTCGGCTGGCGCGGCGCACTCCGCAACATCCGCCACGAGGCGCCGCGCTGGGCAACGCTGCTACCGCAAATACCGCGCCTCGCGCACGCTTATCTGGCGCAAGATCACGCAGCTACGATACGCGCC
The DNA here is from genome assembly GCA_031291235.1 of Sulfuriferula sp. Classification (GTDB taxonomy): domain Bacteria; phylum Pseudomonadota; class Gammaproteobacteria; order Burkholderiales; family Sulfuriferulaceae; genus Sulfuriferula. The sequence goes on along the minus strand of JARLJL010000020.1, from coordinate 95,647 downwards.
CAGACCGAACAACTGCTCAAACATCAACGTAACACGCAACGTCTGCTAGTCCTGATCAGCCTGCTATTGGCGAGCGGTATCGCATTAGCCGCATACGCACTTGCCAAGCACTGAGTCGAGACCATCGGGTTGACAAGCTCCACTACCCGCTTTACGATACAGCCATGAATGCATTTCACGCCATACTGAAACCAGCCTCGATGCGACTGTGGTCAAAAACCGCCGTTGCAGTTATTTCTATTTAACCTACCCATTAAATAACAGAAGTAGCTGCGGATTAACCCGTGCAGCCTGCTTCACGCCATTATCCGCAGTTATGCCCAAAGGATTATGGCACATACCCAGCACCCACCCCACTTCAGCTTAGGCGTTACTCTGGCTATATTCGCTGCGATAGGCTTTTCCGCTAAAGCGATTTTTGTCAAACTCGCCTACCTGGTAGCGCCCATAGACGCCATCACGCTACTGGCATTACGCATGGCATTTTCCGTACCGGTCTTCATCGGCGTTGCGATCTGGAGCTCGCGTCAACAGCACGCCAACGCGCTGGATGGTCATGACTTGCTGCTGATTGTCGGACTTGGATTCATCGGCTATTACGTTTCCAGTCTGCTGGATTTCATGGGGCTGGTGTATTTAAGTGCGGGGCTGGAACGCCTGATCCTGTTCCTCTATCCGACCATGACCGTGCTGCTCTCGGCAGCGTTATTCAAACACCCGATCACGCGCAAACACATCATCGCGCTGGTGGTCAGCTATTCAGGCATAGCACTGGTGTTTGCCCACAACATGGCGCAGCCGTCCAGCAACATGCTGCTGGGCGCCGGCCTGGTATTTGCCAGCACGCTGAGCTATTCCATTTATCTGGTGGGCGCCAGCCATGCCATTAACAAAATAGGCACGATACGCTTTACCGCACTGGCCATGATCGTCGCCAGTGCTATCACGCTCACCCATTTTGCCGCTACCCACGATCTCGGCGCATTGCGGCTGCCAGTACGGATTTATATGCTGAGCGCGGCCATGGCGGTATTTTCAACGATATTGCCGGTATTCATGCTGTCGGCAGCTATCCGCCTGATCAACCCGGGGCGCACTGCACTGATAGGCTCGGCAGGGCCTATTGCTACCATCTTCATGGCCTACCTGTTCCTCAACGAAACCATAGGTGCCTTGCAAATCATCGGCTCGGTACTGGTATTGAGCGGGGTCTTGCTGATTAGCTGGAAAAGGAAAACCGGCTAATTCAAGCTCCTTGCCCAATGTAGCAAATGCGGCCATTGGGCAAGGGCGCATCATCAACAGACTTACGGATTATATAAAGTCAAGAGTAACTCGCACCCATCAACGCTTTGCAGCGATTTTATAAACTGCATTACGCTCACGTTTACCGATAGCGACTACCAGCACTACCAATTCATTATCATGCACTTCATACACAAGACGATAACCTACAGCCCTCAGTTTGATTTTGAAGCGATTTGGATGGCCCAATAACTGAGAGGCAGGTATTCGGGGAGCTGATAATAGTGCCTGCAATTTTTTCTTGAATTGCAGACGTATATTGTTATCCAGCTTTCCCCACTCCTGCCATGCTTCCTCTTTAAATTTGAGCTTATAACTCATCAGGATTAACTTCAATTTCGGCTTGATGGGCACGCGCATCTGCCAAAGCATTCAGCTCAAGATCTTCCAGCTTATCCATTAATGCCTCGTAAGCTTTTGCAGGCACGCAATAAAACGCAGGTTCATTACGATTAAGAATTGCTACAGGGAAGCCATCTCCGGCCGCAATCGTACCCATAGGATTTTTTTTTAACTCAGACACACTCGCAGTTGTTTCTGCCAGAATGATATGCGTCATGATATTCTCCAGCACCATTTAGAGTACCAATTATAGCACCCATAAAAGATCATCAACATTTTTTATCAAGCGCAATTGCCACCCGCGCCAATGCTGCCAGCACCACTGCGCGGGGACTGGCGAGATTGAGACGCATGAAACCGCTGCCGCCTTGCCCGAAAACATGACCGGGATTCATGCCGAGCCGGCATTGCTGCACAAAGAATGCCTGCAGCTGTGCATCGCTCATGCCCAACTCGCGGCAATCCAGCCACAACAGATAGGTGCCTTCCGGTGCAATGGTGCGGATACGCGGGAGATGCAGCGCAAGATATTGCATTACCGCGTCACGCGTATCGCGCAGATACAACATTAACGCGTCACGCCATTCCCCGCCGTGCCGATAAGCTGCCGTGAATGCAGTCAAACTGAACGGATTGGTGCTATGCACATGCAGGCTGGCAAATGCTGCGACCATTGTCTGCCGCACCCCGGCATCCGGGATAATCAGTGCGGACAATCCCAGGCCGGGAATATTAAAAGTCTTGCTCGGCGCCACGGCAGTAATCATCACATCGCCATCTCGCGCCAATGTCGCTAATGGCGTATGCCGGTATTCCGGATAGATCAGATCGGCGTGGATCTCGTCGGAAAAAACCGCAAGCCGATAGCGACGAGCGATATTGAGCAAAGTCTCGAGCTCGTCACGCTGCCAGACTCGCCCTACCGGGTTATGCGGAGAGCATAGCAGCAACAGCTTCGCGCCCTGTTGCGCGCACTGCTCCAGCTGCGCAAAATCCATAAGATAGCGCCCGTGCTCCAGGCGCAGCGGATTCTGCAGCAAGGCCCGGCCATTGGCCGTCACCGCACTGAAGAACGGCGCATACACCGGCGGCTGCACAATGACACCCTGACCGGGCTGCGTCATAGCCTGCACTGCGGCATAAATCGAGGGCACTACACCCGGCGTCAGCACAATCCAGTCGCGCTCGACCTGCCAGCCGAATTGCCGATCCAGCCAATCGATCAAACTCGAATATACCGCTGCGTCAGCCATGGTGTATCCGTAAACCGGATGCTGCGCCCGCGCCACCAGCGCAGCTGTGACCTCAGGCGGCGCGGCAAAATCCATATCCGCCACCCACAGCGGGGTGACGTCGGCGCGACCGAAATAGGCCTCGCGACCATCCCATTTCTCGCTGGCGGTATCCGCACGGGAAATGATTTGGTCGAAATCGAAAGTCGGCATATCCACCATCAGCTTAATACAACGGATCCCGAATCAACTGCAGTATCTGGGCATGCAGATCGGTAAGTTCATGCTGTACTGTTTGCCAAACGATTTCAAAATCAATCTTGAAATACCCGTGAGCCAACGCATTGCGCATCTGATAAGCATATGCCAAGGGCAATTCCGGATGCAATGCTGCAAACTCGGGAAAATAAACTTCAACGTTATGGCAGGCCTCGCCGATAACTTCAAAGTTACGAATTACAGCATCCTGAGCCATCTCGCTCTGCAAGAAAGCCACTTCATCCATATCGTCAGTGTAACGATCAATACGCTCAATAGCTTGTACAATGTGTTCCAGATAATCGAGCAACCTTTGTTTGTCACGACTCATATCAATACCGCCTCGGCAAGCACGGCAGCACGAAACTTCTCAGGCAGCGCCTTTGGCGTCAATACATCCACCGGCACACCGAGCAACTGCAGCAACTCATGCCGGATCGCCCCAATATCGAATAACGTCGTTTCAGGTGTCGGATCAATCAGAATGTCAAGATCGCTTCCTTCAACATCGTCGCCGTGGAGTACCGACCCGAATATACGCGGATTACACGCGCGATGCGCAGCCACCACACGACGGATTGCGTCCCTGTTAATGCCTAATGCTTCGGATGGTTTCATGAAAAAGCACCTCTAAAATCAGTCATATTAGCGCATTGTAAAAAAACCGCTTACTTAACCCGCTCCCACAGCGTCACTTCAGACAGGGTATGCTGGAATTTGCGCCGAGTTTCACGAATTACAAACGGCACATCCTGCGGTGCGCCAAGTAGACGGAAATGCTTGCCGAGCAGAGCCTTCAGGCCGTCCAGCGTGGTGAAGTTTTCGCCGTCTTTCTTATAGCCGCCCACCCAGTCCTGCCGCGGCGTATGCTCCTCCAGCCAGGTGTAAGGCGATGCAATCAGTAATATGCCGCCGGCGTTGAGCCGCTCATGCACAGTCGACAGGAATTGCGCCGGGTTGTACAAACGGTCGATCAGATTAGCCGCCAGTATCAGGTCGAATCCGGTCAATATCGCTTTCAAATTGCACGCATCGCCCTGCACGAAACTCACCTTGTCGCGCACCGCCGTCAGCCCCAGCGTTTCCAGATCGCGCGTCTTGTACGACACCAGCTCGCCCTCGTCGACCAGGGTATAACGTATGCTGCCGGTGTGCGCCAGCTGCACACCGAGATTGATAAAACGGGCGGAGAAGTCCACACCCACCACTTCATCAAATTGCCGCGCCAGCTCGAATGTTGCCCGCCCGGTCGCACAGCCCAGATCCAGCGCCTTGCGCATGGGCCTGCCGGCCATTGCCGCCATAGCAATCTGCGCCAGCGTTTTGGGGAAATTGCCAACGCCGTAATACTCGTCGCCATAATGGAATTCGGCATATTCGGACAGCTGTTTATCGCTCTCGTAATACACGTTAGGCGCAGTCGCAGGAGTATCGCTGACCACATAACGGAAACCCGCATGCTGGAAAAAATGGCGGCGGAAGGCATAGCGCGCATCGCGCCGCGACTCGTTGCCGCAGGCGATAAACGAGCCGCCCTTGATCAGATTATGCCGCCCGTCGAAAGTCGGCGTGGTGAAATCGTCGTACATGGGATGCACTTCAAAACCGGGGAACGGATATATCGGCGTCTCCGTCCATTGCCAGACATTGCCGACCACATCGTACAACTCGCCGTGCGCAAATTGCGTGACCGGGCATGTCGAGGTCCAGTGATCGAGATGCAGATTGGCAGGCGCCGGCAAACCCGCCGGAACCTCAGCCACACAGCTGACATCGTACAGACGATACCACTCGTCCTCGGTCGGCAATCGTACCGTTTGCCCGCTCTGTGCTGCCTTCCAGTTACAAAATGCCTTGGCTTCGTGATAATTGACCTCGACCGGCCAGTCCCAGGGCATGGCGACCAGCTCGGCCATCAAGCGCAATTGCCAGACAGCGCCGTCACGGTGCCAGAACGTCGGCTGCTGCGCCCGGCTAAACTGCCGCCAGCCGCGACCTTCCTCGTCCCACCACACATCGGTGCAATAACCGTTAGCCTCGACAAATTCCAGGAACTCGCGATTGCTCACCAGATAACGGCTGGCCTGAAATTCAGCGACTTCCGCCACATGCTCGCCGTATTCGTTATCCCAGCCGTAAATGCTGTCAGTCCGGCTCTTGCCCAGACGCACCGTGCCCGCGCCGATGCCTACCAGTTCATTGCGCGGCGCCTCGCCGGTCAGCTTGCACGCTGCCCATGCCGGATGCGGCTGCACCCATTCCAGCCGCTGCTGGCGTATCAATACCGACGAGGTTTCCAGATGGATGCGTTCATGCTCCACGCCCATCATCACCGTCCACCACGGGTGCTGCCAGTCTATCGGCAAGGTTAACGGCGCATGCGCGATCACATCGTCCACCACCGCGCGCACCTTGTCGCGGTAAGCCTGCACCTCGGCGACACTCGGCCATGGATAATGCTTGTCGTTGAGATCGTCCCAGCTCATTTCATCGACGCCCACCGCGAACATCGATTCGAACTGCGGGTTAATGCGTTCGCCGACCAGTCCGGCAAGCAGCATCTTGTTGATGAAGAAAGTGGCAGTATGACCGAAATAGAAAATCAGCGGATGACGCAGGCTGATCGGCTTTTCGAAATATGCCTCATCGCATGAAAGCGTCTCGAATAGCTGCTCATAGCGCGTAAACGTCGCATGAAAATAATCACGGATGGCAGATCGGGTCGCGTTCGTATCACTGCCATTGAGCAACGGCGTACGCGGGAACAGGGAAGTATGGGCTAAGTCCACAACGAATATCTCACTTAAATTGGATTAGTCGACAGGTCACGTTATAAAGGTGACAAGCAAATTGAAATTAAATGCAGATGCTAGCAACAAATCGCAGGAACGCAATAGCGCTAATGCGAAACCCCGTCGCGTTTTAACACCTTGAATGCTGTACGCAGCATGATAGCAAGGTCCAGCGCCCATGAAATATTTTGCAGATATTCGGCATCCAGCTGCACCTTTTGCGGTATCGGCAACTCATCCCGACCATTGATCTGCGCCCATCCGGTCAGACCCGGCACCAGATGATGCACCCCTTTTTCTGTACGCAAGCGGATCAAATCGTCCTGATTGAACAATGCCGGGCGCGGCCCCACCAGACTCATGTCGCCGGACAGTATGCTCCATACCTGCGGCAACTCATCGAGACTGGATTTACGCAGAAATCCGCCTATGGGCGTCAGATATTGCTCCGGCTTACCCAGCAAGTGGGTCGCTACTGCAGGCGTATCGATACGCATGGTCCTGAATTTCGGCATGCGGAACAGCCTGTTTTCCCGCCCTACCCGATCCGACCAGTAAAGTGCGGGGCCGCGGGATGTCAATTTCACCATGATGGCTACTAATAGCATGGGCACACACGCCATGATCAACACCAGCCCGGCCACCACCAGATCCATGACACGCTTGCCGCGATAGCTCACGCTGTTGCCTATTTTCAATTACTGATACTCCAAATCATGCCACCCATACATAAATCCATCGCTTTATTGAAAGCCAAATATCAACAGTGTACATAGGCACTATGGATTAGGCATGACTTGCGCATAAAATGCCAAGACTTCGCCTGTTACATAAGCTTGGGAAAAGTCGCGTTGCGCACGCTGCATGGCATGATTACCCAAGCGCTTACGCAACTCGGTATCGGTTGCCAACAAACGCATTTTTTCCGCGATTTCATCGACTGACTTAGGCGTATGCAACAAACCGGTTTCACCGTCTATCACCGCATCGGTAATACCGTAAATACGTGAAGCCAAGGCCGGTATGCCCATAGCAGCCGCTTCTATCAATACCGTGCCAAAGCCTTCGCGATGACTTGGCAAACAGAACACATCCGCTGCGGCCATTTCCACTTCAGGCGCGTGACTACGGCCAAGATAATGCACTCGTGCTGCACAATTCTGACAAAGGGTCATAATTTCAGGCATCAAATCCGCCTCATCAGGCCCGACAATCAACCAATGCCAGTTTTCTTGCGCCGCCTGCACAAAAGCCGCTGCCATGTCCAGCAGGCCTTTATCGCGATTAAGTCGCCCCAGATAAAGAAACACGACATCATCCTGACGCAACTGGAGGCGATCGCGGACTGCCTGACGATGCTGAGCATTGGCCGCAAAACGCGCAATATCCACCCCGCTAATTGAACCATGTCCCAGTACACGTGCCTTGTCCGCTGAAGTGACATACTCATCAATCAGAAATTGGCGCTGGGAATAACTGTCGATTAACAAATGCGTGGTCATCGTTGCCGTAGCAGTATCCAGCAACTTAAGTAGAGCACGCGCCAAGCCATTACGCGTTGCCCAGACCTGGCCGGTAAAGGTATGTATACGTACCGGCACCCGACAAATCGTTGCGGCAAGCATTGCCAGCAGGCCAGCTTTAGGCGTCACCGAGTGCACCGCCACAAAACGTTCTCGCCACATGATGCGTAGCAAATGCATTAACGCCACGCTGTCGCGCCAGATGCTGATTTGCCGTTCGATACGCACCGGCAATACGCGTACCGACATACCGGTGTCATTTAAGAATTCAGGATTATCGGTATTTACTATCAGCGTGACATCGTAATGCCGACTTAATGCAGTCAGTTGATCGAGCAGGAACCAGCGTACAGTCAACTCGCTGGCAGTGATGAAGCAAATTTTTGGTTTGGCGGACATATAAAGAACGGGATCAAGTCTCACAAAACCATACATTAGATTCGATTAATCAATATCAATATCCGCAAAATCAGATTATCAATCCGTTTTTGTCGCCAGACATCACTTGAAAATACCAATTTTAAACGCTGCCATAGTGATGACTTTGCAGCAAGAAATTGGGTAATGATACGTCTCTGCGGTGAGGGGATGCGATCAGCATATATATTCATGAATGTCGCAGCATGCTCGCTACACCAGGCCCGTTGCTTTCTGCTCCCAAAAAATCTACGGAACCTTTTGCCATACTGAGCCAGAGCATTGGTCGCCACACCAATAGTATTATTGCCATGCTGACGATATTTAATCGTGGCTACAGGATCAAATATCACGTCCCCAAAACACGACAACACCAAATAACACCACCAGTCATGCATTTGCGGATTGCTTGGCAAGTTTTCACAAAGCAGATCAATGGCTGTACGATTCATCACTATCGTACAACCAGTCGCAATATTTTCAACCAGCGCATTACCAAAGCCGATCTTTCTCGGTATACCGCCGAAACTGATATGCTTCAGATCAGCATCGACCAACTCGACTCTGCTGCAATACATCGCAGCACGTGAGTTAGCGACTTCGCTTAAAGCGGAAACGGCTCGTGCAATCTTTTCCGGCTGCCAGACATCATCCTGATCACAAAATGCAACATAATCTGTGTCAGTTAAAACAGCTTGACGCAACAATTCAAAAAAACTTAAGGCGGGCCCCAAATTTCCGGATCCTGCCAATACCCCAACACGGCCTTTTAATCGTTCATTTTCCAAAAGACTTTTGGTCGAATCGGATGAACCATCATCCCGCGCCAAAATTTTAATATCAGGATAGGTTTGCTGATACAACGTGTCTAATTGCTGCAGCAGAAATTTGCTCCCATTGTAGGTTGATAGCAACACAGCAACTTTACTTGATTCGGTAGAATTTGATGTCATTAGTATTAATAATATTGCTACGGCTACGTGAATTTAATGTTAATGACAACCATATTAATAAACGGTGTTTTTAACCTAATCAAATAAATTATCAGCCTTACCTAACCTTCCAAGCAGCCCATGCACAACACCTCGACAAATTGCCAATAGCTTTTTCTTACGCCTGTCTTCGAATAACATCAAAACTATAATTGCTTTCAAATAAATATATGCATGATTAAACACCCAAGCAGGCTGAGAAAACACAAATTTTTTATAAATGTAAACTCCGTTTCGAGCATTATAATAACGTCTCAAAACGCTATGATTTGATGTTACGGGTGCTGTCCATAAAAACGAATGCTGAGTTGGGGTGCCTAAACTATGCTCCAAAATCGCATCCTGTATTTCCAATATTTTGTACCCATAAGTGGCGCAGCGTAGACAAAACTCAGTATCTACATGATCAATAAATAGCGCTTCATTGAAATACCCAACTATATCAAACACGTTTAGCTTAACCATATTCCCAGAAGTGATCACCACTAATAATTGCAAATATGCAGATATTTCAGTATTAGGTGACAGAATATTATTACTGGTTACTCTTCCTGATGCCTGATCTTGCTGACGAGGCGATAAGCTCGCAACTTTCTCTTTTTCTGGGTACGCTTCGTATCCTCGCAGCATCGTACTAATCATGTTAGGGGTTACTTTGCTATCTTGATCAAAGGTAATAACCCATTCATAGCCAAGTTTTTTAGCATGTTTCACGCCAATATTTAAGGCGGCAGCAATCCCAATATTTTCCGGCTTATAAATAACACTTACATTTGAATGCTGCTCCAATCGCCCCAATAATTCCTGGATTGAGGAACCGGAACCATTATCTACAATGACAATTTCATCGGCTTGATCTAACAGTGCGAGAATATTTCCAATTATTTGTTCCGCAGGATGATATGTGATTACAACCGCACAAATACTCATTTCATTAATTGCTCAAATATCCAAGCTCAAAATTGGGAGGATCAGCCCTAAAATAATAGCTATAGTACGGGTCCTTGGTAACCGAATTACCCCATCTTTCCAAGAACAAATCTTGCTCCTGAATATCAACTTCCCTCTTACGATTTCGACTCTCAAAGTGATACAACATCGCTTGTCCGGTATAAACATTCCTGTATCCTTTTTGCCATACCTTCAGACACAAATCGATGTCGTTATAATTCACTGCAAAAGCTTCTTCAAATCCGCTCACTTCCTGAAATAATTTTCTGTTCAATAATACACAAGCTCCGGTAACGGCTAAGTAATTTCTCTGCCCTTCAGAACTAAAAAAATAACCCGGGTCATCCCCAGGATATCCTCGGCGAATATGATCAGGCAAACCATTACAAAATGCGACACCTACATGTTGCAATGTATCATCTTCAAAGAATAATTTAGCCCCAACAGCACCAACACCTGGGCGCTGAGCCAAACTCAACATTGCTTCAATCCAATCTGGTGTAATTACCTCAGTATCATCATTTAAAAATAATAAATATTCACCGCTAGCATGCTTAGCACCTAAATTCATTTTAGCTGCCACATTGAATACAGGTGCCATGAAATGAACAAATTTGACTGGATATTTTGACAATGCAGCAAGGGTCTCATTGCGAAGATCATTATTATCAACAACCACAATCTCCAAATTACTGTATGTTGATTTTTCCTTAATTGACGCAATACAATTAACCAGCAAATCAAGATTCTTACCACGGATCAAACTATCCCTACCCGCCGACGGAATGACAATCGAAACTTTAGGACTCCCTTCTATTTGCCGTCGCGCATGAAAACACCCTTTGTAATGACTCGATTTAACAAACGCTAACCTACCAGTACGTCCTAAATGTTCCTCCAGTGCACGGATAGCTGCATCCAAAACATACCCTTTATTATCCATTGAAGTTGCGGTAGAGCCGGGAATTGTACGCCAGTGGTATAGTATTTTAGAAATATGAGCTGTTTTTTTCATATGCTCACTGAACCGCAACATAAAATCATAATCCTGAGCACCGTTGAACTCTTTTCTGAATCCCCCAGTTCTTCGTACTATTTCAGTGCGATAACACGCAAAATGAGCAGTATACATACAACATTCCAAATACTCGGGTGACCAGTCGGGCTTGAAATGAGAATCGAATCTCAATGCACTATCAAACGAAATCTTATCTTCATCTGAATAAATGAAATCCAAAGACGGGTCTTCATTCAACCTCAACGCAAACTCATAAAGTGCATTGGGCGCTATTGTGTCGTCATGATCCATCAGACAGATATATTCTCCTGTCGCGCTTGCTAACGCTGTATTAGTTGCCTCGGCAATATGCCCATTATGAGTTCGGTAAATCACCTTGATGCGTTCGTCTTTTGCAGCATATTGATCCAATATTATTTGGACATGATGATCACTTGAGGCATCATCCGCAATGCATAGCTCCCAGTTCGGATAGGTCTGAGACAAAACTGACTCAGCAAACTCGATCAGTATCTGATTAGGCGTATTATATGTGGGGACAACGATAGAAAACTTGGGCTTATACCTTAATGCATGCGCTAGTTCTTTTTGCTTTGCTAATTCGACCTCGTCCAATTTTTCATACAACCGTATCCAATCAGTATATCCAATAGCCGTAGAATGCCTAGAAATGATTCCAGATAAAATACGTCTCGTATGTTTAAAATCTCTAGTTGATACGGCTACCCAGACAAGCTTCCCGCCTTTTTGGATTAGCATCCTCCAACCGTACTGTGTATATAAATTACGCAGCCCTTGAACCAGAAATTTAATTCGTTTTAGATTTATCATCTACCTGCAATTTGTCCCATTATTGATAATAAATTCTGATAAGCTCTCTAAAGAACATCTCTTACTTCAGTATTGCCTGATAAATTTATAGGGTTTATCCCCAAGCCATAGTCGATAAATACTTTCGGCGCCGAGCGTCACCATTTTGATAGTCTCGCGTCTGGTTATCTGCAACTAATAAATTTCCTTGATCAGACTGCCAAAATGTTTCGCTATCTTTCCAGTTCGATATTTCATACGCCTTCCCATTTTTACCTATAACAAGCACGGCTTGCCCCATTTTTAAAATTTGCCGCGTCAAACTTTTTTTTCCACTCTCAAACCTATAGGCATCCATTTTTGATTTAATCTCGGGGCGCTTAATTCTCCCCATTAATGCACCCGCAATCATAAAAGCATTAGTTCGCAAATGATAATTAGGAAACGGATCGTAATCCCAGAAAAACGAACCATGTTGACAACTTCCCACCGCACCTAAAACCAATCTGGTATGAATTGGTTTTCCCTTATATAGCCGATAATGCTGGGCTGCCGCAATGATCATGCTGATGGGTAACCATGCCCAATGCAAAGACCTATGGCTCTGCCATGATCCGGTTGCCCCTACCAATCCTACGCCAGGCTGGGAAATCTGATTATAGAGTTTACTCAACCACTCTGAATCCTGAATGACACTGAATGAATTCAAAAAACAAAAATAACAATACTTGTCTGCGTAACACTCGAATGCAGCAAAATAAGCTGTAATATCAAAACCGGCATCCGTCACTTCAAGCGTGCTAAATCGGAGAGGAGCAAGCAATTTTAAATACGCCTCCTTTGCAGAAGATAAGCTAAAACCTTTAAATACGATTAATAAATCATGCTCAATCCCACTAGGATTTTTTAAATAAGATTCAATGAAATTACTAAATGGCTCAATTCCGTTTTGGGCTCGCACCAAATGAACAACACATATTTTTGACATATACCTATTCGACTTTTTTATTCAAAAGATGCTCAATCAATTTTTCTGGATCCCCATAAAAAAACGGGCATAACGTTTCAATTTCATCATCAGATAAATGCCACCACTGCGTTTTCTCTAGCCCTTCGATAATTTCCAATTTAAAACGGAACCGGGAAATCCTTGCAGGATTTCCAACGACTATGGCATACGGAGGAATGTCTTTCGCTACGACTGCCCCAGCCCCTATGACAGCCCCATTACCTATAGTCACACCCGACAAGATAATAGCATTTTGACCTACCCATACATCATGACCGATATTAATGGCGCCTTTGGTTACCGCATCAAAATTTGGCCATAAAGGATCGAAAGTTTCACTCCTTAAATTACAAAATAACGTCTTGAATGGGTAGGTAGATGGTAATAATGTCGGATGGTTTGCATGAGCGAGGATAACTACCCCTGGCGCAAATGAACAAAAATTCCCAACAGATACAGGCGCATCTTTTGTTGGTCTAATAACTGAGGAGGGCATCAACCCATAAGTATGTCGCCCAATTGTTACGAATTCAATACGTTGAAGCTCACGCACACTTTCCCATGGAAGAAATTTAAACTCTTCGTTCCCGGAGTGCCTTTTGCTTCGCAACCTCCAATTATTAAACTTAGTCAAGAACCTATTAACATTTCTTGCAAAAATCGCCTTCAAGGATCATTCCTCTATAAATTCAATAACTTAAATTAAATCTAAAAACAGACTCCTATTCTGGTTTTCACAATTTATTAATCTCCCATTTCAAATTAGGTCGAACCGCTCCAGGAATGGGAATCATGGTCTCAGGTCTAGTAGCTACCCCTTCACAAGGATCATATACATTAAATGAAAGGCAATTCTCATCATAAAAATGCACTTTTACTGTCGGCTGATATGAAGAAACTGCCAAACCAATAAAATATGTAGTCGCATTCAAAAAATCTGCTGGAATATAACACCGCGAAATATATACCCCTTTGCCCAATTGATGTTTATTCGTATCATGGCAATAAAATGCACACACTCCATCTGCAGTAAAGCAATTAAAATTCGGAACAAACTGGATGGCTGTATCCTGTAATATTTCAAAACACATCTCCACCATGACTTGTTCGGAAATGCTGACTTCGATGGCGCCTCCTTCCACTATGCTCCCAGTTTTAATCGATGCAGAAAGCAATCTAGCAAAACTGTCTCCGGGATGCCGCTCTTGATATTTGATCATAGCTGGTGATGACAGTCCGTTTGTATAATAATGCATCACCACTTCCGAAGTTGGTCCTATTTTTGCTACCGTACCTGACTCCAATAAAATCGCCCGATCGCAAAGCGAAGTGACGGTTGGCATACTGTGACTAACAAAAATCACCGTACGCCCTTCTTTACCAACCTCTTCCATTTTACCAAGACATTTTTTCTGGAACTGCGCATCACCAACTGCCAGCACTTCGTCTATGATCAATATCTCTGGCTCTAAATTGGCAGCTACTGCAAATGCAAGACGTACGTACATGCCGCTCGAATACCGTTTAACAGGGGTATCGAGGAATTTCTCCACTTCAGCGAATGCCACGATTTCATCAAACTTTCGGGTAATGACTGCTTTGCTCATTCCCAAAATTGCGCCATTCAAAAAAATATTTTCGCGTCCAGTAAGTTCAGGATGGAATCCCGTCCCAACCTCCAACAAACTGGATATTCTCCCTTTGATTTTGATTTGGCCGCACGTCGGCTCAGTAATTCGCGAGAGAATTTTTAACAATGTAGATTTTCCCGCACCATTCCGCCCTATGATGCCAATTCTATCGCCTTGTTGAATATCGAAATTGACGTCCCTAAGTGCCCAAAATTCTTCATGAGCAGGATCATACGAATGTTTGGCAAAAGGATGCTGTAACTTTCGGGCAAACTGCTTAACACCGTTTGTCACCACATCCCTAATGGCGGTATATCGTTCCTGAGATTGATGGCTTAAAGTATATCTTTTGCCCAGATTTTTTACTGAAATGGCTGGTTGCATGTTCTATCTCAAATTAGGTCGGCGAATCGTCGTTCGGTTTGTCGGAAGTACATAACTCCTGTGATCAGCATTGTCGTTACCAGCGCGACTGAAAGCACGAAACCCGGCCAATATAAATGCACATTACCGCCCATGATTGACCAACGAAATCCATCAATCACCCCCACCATAGGATTAATGGAATACAACAATCGCCATTTATCTGGCACAATATTGCTACTAAAACCTACAGGGGAAACATACAGACCAAACTGAACAACAAAAGGGATAATATAACGAAAATCACGATACTTTACATTTAAAGCCGCGACCCAAAGTCCAGCTCCCATAGCTGCGGCAAATGCAATCAGGATGAACAATGGCAACATCACGATATGCCAATCGGGCATGTAGCCATACCACACCATTAGAGCTATCAAAATAGCTCCAGAGATTAAAAAATCCACAAAACTTACGATCACTGCGCTAGCAGGAATGACCAAACGAGGGAAATATACTTTTGAAATCATATTGGCATTATTAATGAGACTATTTCCCGCCTCAGTGAAGGCATTTGCGAAAAATTGCCAGGGCAGAAGAGCTGAGAATACTAAAATAGGGTATGGCACATTATAGGATGGCAATTTTGCCAACTTGCTAAATACCAGCGTAAAAACCAGCATGGTTAGAAACGGTCGCAACAGCGACCATGCCAATCCAATAACGGTCTGCTTATAACGTACCAGGATATCGCGCCAGGCCAGAATATAAAAAAGTTCACGATAACGCCACAGGTCACGCCAGTAGTGCCGTTCAGATCGTCCCGCCTCAATAATCAACATCTGCTGAGATGCATGCATTTATTCCAACTCGCTTTCATAACTTATATAAGCTACTCATTAGCAGCTTATATTGATACCAGTTTCTATCGGCCGTATGTAAACTGTACGTTACGATTCTAAATTGTAATGTGTAAATCCGGTACGAGACCATGCTTGCATTGTCGGAATTCATTTCATATTCACCGGCTAAGGGGCGCTGACTCAGCATATAATTCCCCCCAAAAAGCCATCGGTTCATAATCTGGATAAGGGTAATGGCCAAGATTAAGCTCGATTTCCCAATGCTTTTCATATAACCACTGCTCGACCAGCCTGCGGACTGAAATAGGTTCCCCAGAACAGATATTTATATTACCAACATCCTGCTGTGCCAAGGCCAACTTGACGATTTGACTGGCCACATTTTCAACGGGCAAATAGTCACGTAATTGTTCACCACCCGACATATTAAATATATTATCTCCGCGTAATACAGCCTCTTTTAATTTTGGATAAAGCGATGCGCCCGACTGATTCTCGCCATATATATAGAACAAACGCGCCCAAATCAGATTAAATGGAGATACTAATTTCAAGTATTCAAGTTGTTGCCGCAGTGCATCCTTAGCGTATCCATAAGGATTATTCGGTTTTGTCGGCATCGTTGCCGAAAGAGCGCCTGACTGCATACCATATTCAAAACAGGTTCCCGTAATCAATAATGACTGCAATCCTGCCTCTATCATGCCCTTCAAGAAAAAATACTGCCTCGGCAGTTCAGTTTCAAAATGATGCAATGATTTATAATTAGGTAATCCATCCCACGCAAGATGAATCAAAATATCCGGCTCACCCATTTTCTCAAAACAATTTGGTGTACTGTGTGCAATATCCATTTCTACAATGCGAATGGATTTAGCCAAATCATGCAGTCTTGCAGCCTCACGAGTTATAGCCACAATTTCCACATCATAACGACCTAGCTGCACAAGCACATGCCTTCCAACAAAACCACTCGCTCCAGTTACAGCAATTTTCATAACATTTTCAACCTATTTGCAGTGATGGCACTGCTGTTACAAATTGGCCACCCCATTCTCGAATATAAGCTAATTGCTCCATTACTTCAGTACGCAAATTCCAAGGCAAAATTACCACATAATCCGGTTTAGACTGTGTCAATTGTTCTTCGACAACGATAGGAATACGACATCCAGGCAAAAATTTATTTTGTTTAGCAGGGTTTCGATCGACCACATAAGATATCAAATCCGAGCGAACACCCGCATAGTTCATTAAAGTATTCCCTTTAGCAGCGGCCCCATATCCAACCACTGTTTTGCCTTTACGTTTAGCTTCAATCAAAAAAGCCAAAAAATCGTTCTTAACTTGATTAGCCTTATCTTGAAAGTCCGCATAAAACGCAGCATTTGTCATACCGGCAACAGCCTCACGATTCAAAATTCTCGCTACATTTAGGCTTGTCTCACGCATCCCGGTATCCTTATGTTGCGCATAAACTCGCAAGCTTCCCCCATGCGTTGGCAGTTCTTCCACGTCGAATACATTTAGTCCATTATGCTCGAATATACGCTTCACCGCAGTCAATGAAAGGTATGAGTAATGCTCGTGATAAATCGTATCAAACTGTTTTTCGGCCATTAGACATAGCAAATGAGGAAATTCAAAAGTCGACACACCTTCTGGTTTTAACAATGCAACAAAACCACCTACAAAATCATTTATGTCTGGCACATGTGCAAGAACATTGTTAGCAGCAATAAGATCGGCTTGCCTACCTTGCTCAGCAAGTTTTTGCCCAAGCTCTACCCCAAAGAATTTCTCAATAATTTCGATACCTTTTGCACGTGCCGCATCTGCTGTGCTAGTTGTCGGTTCAATACCAAGACAAGGAATTCCGCGTGCTTTAGCATATTGCAGTAAGTAGCCATCATTCGCCGCAATCTCAACAATATGAGAATTCCCATTCAATCCAAACCGTGCCACCATTCTTTCGATATACTGCTCAGCATGCTTTAACCACGTTGTCGAAAACGAACTGAAGTAGGCGTAATCAGACGAAAAAAGCTCGTCAGCCCCGGCATAATCCTCAGTCTGTACTAGCCAGCATTCTGTACAAACTAACACATGCAAGGGGAAATACTTTTCAGGTGCACGCAACATTTTCTGAGAAAGATAGGCATTGGATGGGGGAGACGTAGCTAAATCAATCAATGACAGAGTTAATTCCGTTTGGCAATGACGACATTTCATAACAACACGACTCCTTGATATTCCTGACTCATAAATGGGTGGCTGCGATCACGCTCAGAAAGGTCATCTACTGGCAAGGGCCAAACAATACTTAACCTTGGATCCGCTATATTAAGCGCGCCTTCTGCATCTGGATGATAGGCAGCAGTATGAAGATAAATCAGTTCGCAATCCTCAGTCAGCGTCTGAAATCCATGCGCAAAACCTTCTGGAATAAGCAAACTCTTACGATTACTAGCAGAAAGAATTTCCCCATACCACTGCAAAAAAGTTGGTGAGTTTCGACGAATATCCACAGCAATATCGAATATTTCACCGTGCAAACAACTCACAAACTTTGTCTCTGCATATGGCGGATGCTGAAAATGGAGGCCTCTCACCGTACCTTTTTTACATGTTAACGTATGATTAATCTGCGCTATTGGTTTATTAATACCTGCCTCATCAAACTCCTCTGCGCAATAAAAACGCGATAAAAAACCACGCTGATCCTCCATCATCTTACGTTGCACTAACTTCAAGCCGGGCAGGGGGGTCTGAACGAAATCAAAACGTGACATAGCTAGTCATGTACCTTAATAAACTTACTTATTTATTTGCACCAGCAGGCCTAGCCTCATATCTTCTGGCTGAAACCACACCACATAGCATTCAAACGTTTTTTGCAATGTCGTTTGCAGTCACCTACGTGACCGTAAATACAATTACTTGTAAAATTAATACCCATTGGCATAAAGACGGGTTTACCACACTGAAACCCGGAACTCATTCCCATGTTTTCCATGGAGCTTTGCCACTTTGCCACAAATCTTCCAGTTGATTCTTATCACGTAGCGTATCCATTGGCTGCCAGAATCCATTATGTTCATAAGCCATTAACTCATCATGAGCTGCAAGATATCTAAGAGGTTCATCTTCCCATGAAGAACTATCACCAACGATCAAATCTATGCAACTCGGCGATAAAACAAAAAAACCTCCATTAATCCATCCACCGTCACCTTGCGGCTTTTCAATAAAACCACGAACCGTCTTCTCTGCCATGTTAAGAGCGCCATATCGGCCTGGCGGCTGCACGGCAGTGACTGTGGCACGTTTGCCATGTAGCTTATGAAAAGCCACTAACGCTGATATATCAACATTCGAAACTCCATCACCATAAGTAAAACAGAAGGCATCTTCATCTTTTACATAATCAGTTACTCGTTTCAAACGTCCACCGGTCATACTATTTTCCCCGGTGTCGACCAATGTAACACGCCACGGCTCCACGTTCTGTTGATGCACTTCCATCTTGTTATTCTGCATATCAAAAGTCACATTAGACATATGTAAAAAGTAGTTAGCAAAATACTCTTTTATCACATACCCTTTATATCCGCAGCAAATAACAAAGTCATGAATACCATGAGCGGAATAGGTTTTCATGATATGCCATAGTATGGGCTTACCGCCAATTTCGACCATAGGTTTTGGGCGAGTAGAGGTTTCCTCACTTATGCGGGTCCCTAAACCACCTGCAAGAATAACGGCTTTCATAAATTCATATTAAAAATAAGGTTATTCATTATATTTCGCCTATAACGCTCATCACATGCATAAAGTAAACTTATATCAAATATTCCAACTACGCTGTAATAGCCTTCTGCGATTCACCAATCATTACATTTGTAACTTTTCACAACATTAACCAAGCCCTCTGCAAATGTGGTTTTAACTCGCCAGCCCAGCTGATTCAAACGACTCACGTCCATCAATTTCCTAGAAGGCCCATCAGGTTTACTTGTGTCATATATAATCTGCCCCGTATATCCCATTAGCGCTGCAATCCGGCTAGCTAATTCAGCTATAGATATATCTGTTCCAACACCGACATTAATTACGGGAGGTATACCATCGTTACGCTCCGCCGCAAGCAACGGCTGAAATTGCGCATCAGGCAAATTCATTAAAAACACACAAGCATCGGCCATGTCATTACTGCTCATAAACTCACGCCGTGGTGTACCTGTACCCCAAACCGAAACAGTAGGTGATTGTGTTTGCAGTGCTTGATTAAACCTACGAATTAACGCCGGTATAACATGCGAGCTATTGAGATCGTAATTATCGTTAGGTCCATATAAATTGCAAGGTAAAACCGCTAAATATTGGGTACTAAACTGTCGATTAAATGCCCAGCACATTTCAACCCCTGCTATTTTCGCTACTGCATAAGGGCGATTAGTTGGTTCTAAGGCACCTGTCAACAAATAATCCTCTTTCATTGGCTGCAAACAATCTCTAGGGTAAATGCAAGATGAACCCAAAAACAGAAGCCGCAATGCCCCATACTGATGTGCAGCTTTGATGATGTTAGTTTGTATAGCAAGATTATTAGCAATAAAATCTGCCGGATAGGTATTATTAGCCAACCCACTCCCCACTTTTGCTGCAGCAAGAAAAACATATGCCGGCCGATTCATTCTAAAAAAATCTTCAACCTCTGCATAATCCGTCAAATCCATTTCAGCATGCGTACGAGTAACAAGATTAATATAACCTTGGGCACGAAGGTTACGAACCAGCGCACTTCCAACTAAACCACTATGTCCTGCAATGTAAATTTTTTCATGAAAATTCATGACTGAACCTTACATCACTCGTTATAATTGTATGCGGAAAATCCATACTGTTTAACCAATTCATCACGCTCTGCCGACTTGAGATCTTCCCGTACCATTTCTGCCACCAAGTCTGTAAAACTGGTTCTTGGCGTCCAACCAAGCTTGGTTCTGGCTTTAGTCGCATCACCCAACAAAGCATCAACTTCTGTCGGACGAAAATATCGCGGATCAACAGCAACGATACAACGGCCTTTCTCATCATAAGCTTTTTCATCAAGGCACTTTCCTCGCCAAGTAATAGCCATCCCAAGCTCTTTTCCTGCTGCATTAACAAAATCACGCACACTGTTTTGCACACCAGTAGCAATAACGAAATCTTCCGGCCGCTCCTGTTGCAACATCAACCATTGCATCTCGACACAATCCTTGGCATGTCCCCAGTCACGTAATGAATCCAAATTTCCCAGATACAAACATTCTTGCAACCCAAGTTTGATACGGGCTAATCCACGAGTAATTTTACGAGTGACAAAAGTTTCCCCACGTATAGGAGATTCATGGTTGAACAGGATGCCGTTACAGGCATACATACCGTAGGCTTCACGATAATTCACGGTAATCCAGTAAGCGTAAAGTTTGGCCACAGCGTAAGGGCTGCGCGGGTAAAACGGCGTGGTTTCCCTTTGCGGAGTTTCTTGTACCAAGCCATACAGTTCCGAAGTCGATGCTTGATAAAACCGAACTGATTTCTGCAACCCGAGTATGCGTATCGCTTCAAGTATACGTAATGGCCCCAACGCATCGGAGTTAGCTGTATATTCCGGCTCCTCAAAGCTCACTGCAACATGACTTTGTGCAGCGAGATTATAAATTTCATCTGGCTGAACCTGCTGAATAATCCTCAACAAACTACTGGAATCCGTCATGTCACCATGATGCAAATGAAAACGGCTGGTCTTATCCTGTGGCTCACGCAACAAATGATCAATACGATCTGTATTAAACAGAGATGTGCGCCGCTTGATGCCATGCACCTCATAACCTTTACCCAACAAGAATTCTGCAAGATAAGCGCCATCCTGCCCGGTTACCCCGGTAATAAGTGCTTTTTTCATTTCGATCTCACATTGGATTCAATATCGTTCTGTAACTGTTGTATTTCGGCTTTAATCGCTTCGTATTCTGCCAGCTTATATTTCAGAAACTGTACAGTTATTTTCGCTTTTTCCTCGACACCGCTTGGCGTGAGTAAATAGATGTAACCTTTTTTATTGGGACTTTGGCGAAAATTATTAACTTTCACCAGTCCTTTTTCTATCAGCGCATTCAAACAAAAGTTCACCTTACCCAAGCTAATACCCAGTTCGCGCGCCAATTCACGCTGACTGACTTCTGGCTCGGCTTCGAGTTTTTTGAGTATCTTGTAGCGGTATTCGTCAGTTAACATGTGAACTGCTGCGCCATAAAAACGTTTGTTCAACCATTGAACATATGGAATTTAAGCACTTATCTGCAACAATCTCAAGCCCTGGCCGCTAAAAACGGGCAAACAGCAATTTAATCCAGTATCTAGGTGAGCTGGTTATAGACTTGATCACATCAGGTATCCTGCCGGCAATTTCCTGCCGACAGCGGCGATAGTTATCCCGGCTGTAATGCGCCAGACGCAGCAGGGAATTGCCCACATAGCGATCCAGTTTGGTATTTTTTCTGAAAATCGCGAGCTGTTCTGACGTGATACGCCCTTTAGCGAACATGTAGGGCTCAACCAGATGATCCAGATTCCCATAAATGAGATTGGGTGACTTATTAACCGATTTCATCAGATTGCCGGGATGGAACCGATAAACGGATACCGGCCCTTTTACTACGCCGACATCACCCAGCAAGGTCAATTTCAGGAATAGCTCCGAATCACAAAAAATATTGTCTGGGTTTGAAAATGCGTTCAATTCCATCGTCATAGACCGATTGAACACGATGTTGCACAAGGTCAGATCCTGCGGCTTAATCGTGCCGCGCGACAGAAACACATCCACGCCCTTCACCACGCCTTCAAACGGCAAAATAATCGACTTCTGCTCACCGGTACTCTCGTTCAGCATGTAGCCCTCGGCATAAACCAGTACCACGGACGGATTATCCGCTATCAATTGGCTGGCCTTGGCCAGATAACCGGGATCAATCAGATAGTCATCATCCGACAGCAGCACAAACCAGTCACCACTAGCGTGTTCGAACACGGCTTTGCGCCAGTTGCGCACCATGCCTATATTCTCTTCATTGCGGTAATAGCGTACACGGCTGTCGGTCAGGTATTTGCCGACCACGGCAGCGGTATCGTCCTGAGAACAGTTATCCGAAATGACAATCTCAAAATCCACACCGCGCTGTGCCAATACGCTGGCAATAGCTGCATCCAGATAAGCAGCACGATTGTAGGTAGGGATAACGACACTAATCTTCGGCATGAGCTTTCCTGTTCATCTCTTGGCTGTCTGTTCTGACAACCGGATATTGTGTTCCATCAGGGCTATCCCGGCTGCAAGTGCAACTTTCGGTTTCCAGCCCGGAACTACCTGCCCTTGATTCCAGGGAAGCA
Source organism: Sulfuriferula sp. (assembly GCA_031291235.1). Lineage (GTDB taxonomy): Bacteria > Pseudomonadota > Gammaproteobacteria > Burkholderiales > Sulfuriferulaceae > Sulfuriferula. Next base: position 72,701 of record JARLJL010000020.1, on the reverse strand, counting down.
TGACCTCACGGAGGCGATATGCACGCGCACCCCACTCAACTGCCAAAGGCAGGCCGATTATTCGACTATACATCTCAACCAGATCGCACAACTTGATAGGCTCACCAGAGGTAACGGCATAAATCTCATGGCGATTAACCTGACTCTGCAACAGTCTGTCAGCGGCAAGCAAGTAGGCATCCAGCACATCATCGATATACACCAGATCTATCAATTGCTCGCCTGGGGACATGAGCAACGGCTCACCACTGCACGCTGTTTTGCGCAACAGGGTAAACAATTTGGCGCGCGGATCGTTTGGGCCATAAGTGTCGAAGAGCTGTAACGTGACTGCAGCAAGTTGAGCCGCATCGACATAATAGGTCAGCACCGCCTCGAATGCCTGCTTGGTCGCAGCATACAGACACACCGGGCTGTAATCCTTATTCTCATAATGCTGCCAGGAGGTACCGGTATTAATCAGATGCCGCACGCCAGTAACACTCATCGCCTCAACCAGCTGAGTCGAGAACAGCAGATTGCTGTTAATCAACGGTGCAATGTCCTGCGGCGTATGCTGGGCGAGAAAGAGCGACGCCAAATGGAAGACTATTTGCGGAGATGCAAATTTAACGATTGCTGTCAGCTGCTCGGTTGAGCCATCGTGCACATGCACTCGAATTGAATGCTCAATACCCGACAACATGCCCAAGTCGGAGCCCGGCCGGACGATAACATGAACGTCCCAGCCGTCACTCACCAGCCTGCGCAGCAGATTGGCACCCACGAACCCAGTGCCCCCAGTTACCAGTGCAATACGCTGCTCAGTCATGTCCGCGCCCCAGCCCGAATACAAAAGGACTGCTAAAATCAGCAAGCGTCGGAAAATCGGCGTCACGAGCAGAAATTACCGGGGCCGCATCAGGCCATGCAATGCCTGCCGTATTCCAGCGGATACCGCCATCATGCTGCGGCGCGTAAACTGTGGTGACCTTGTACTGCATGATGGCTTCGTCGGTCAGCGTATAAAAGCCATGGGCAATGCCAGGCGCAATGTACAGCATATTGCCGAGTTCTGCGCTCAGTTCCAGAGTCTCGGATTGCAGATAGGCAGGCGAACCCAGACGCAGATCGACAATTGCATCCATGACCTTACCGGACAGACAGTACACCAGCTTGAAATGATCATGCGGCGGTGTCTGAAAATGCATTCCCCGCAATACACCCTTGCGCGAAACAGAGTAATACTCCTCGGCAAATTCGGTCACCAGCCCGTGGGCGGCGAATACTTCTTGATGGAACGTCTTCACGAAGCTGCCTCGGTTATCCTTGTGCACCAGCGGAAACAGCTGATAACAGCCAGGTATCGCGGTTTGTTCAACGCGCATCTCAGAAATTCACCCCGAAAAACGCTTCCAGCTTTGCGATCACAAAATCGAGCATCTCTTTACTTAAACCCGGATACACACCGATCCAGAAAGTGTCGTTCATCACCGTGTCGGTATTGGTCAACTCACCGGAGATACGGAATTTCTGTCCCTTCATATACGGCTGGCGGGTCAGATTGCCGGCGAACAGCAAGCGCGTGCCGATTTTGTTCTGATCAAGGTATTTCAGTAAATCAATACGGTTCGCGTCCGCATTTGCTTTGATGGTAATGGGGAAGCCAAACCAGGACGGATCACTGTTCTCAGTTGCCTCCGGCAGCAGCAGGAATTCTGCGCAACTCTGCAGACCGGCTTTGAGATAAGCAAAATTGGCTTTGCGTGCGGCAATGAATTCTTCCACTCTATCCATCTGCGCCAACGCGCAGGCAGCCTGCATATCGGTGATCCTGAGGTTGTAACCGAGATGCGAATAGGTATATTTGTGGTCGTAGCCTTCAGGCAAATCACCAAGCTTCCAGCAGAAACGCTTGCCGCAGGTGTTGTCCTTGCCGGGCGGGCAATAGCAATCGCGGCCCCAGTCACGGAAGGATTCGATAATCATCTTGAGCTGGTCGTTATTGGTAAACACTGCGCCACCCTCGCCCATGGTGATGTGATGCGCCGGGTAGAAGCTCAGCGTGCCGATGTCGCCGAAGGTGCCGACCAGCTTGCCGTTATAAGTGGAGCCTAGCGCATCGCAGCAGTCTTCGATCAGCCAGAGATTATATTTTTGGGCCAGCGCGACGATGACTTCGAGGTTATAAGGGTTGCCCAGGGTATGCGCCAGCATAATGGCCTTGGTCCTGGAGCTGATGGCTGCTTCAATCCTGGCGGGGTCAATATTGTAGGTAGGCAGATGCACGTCGACGAATACCGGTACCGCACCGAATTGCAGGATAGGATTCACCGTTGTCGGGAAACCCGCTGCCACCGAGATGACCTCATCGCCCTGCTGTATGGCACGCTCCCCCAGTTTAGGCGATGTGAGCGCAGAAAATGCCAGCAGGTTGGCCGACGACCCGGAATTGGTAGTGAGCGCATGCTTCACACCCAAAAAATCGGTTAAACGTTTTTCAAAAGCATCGTTGAAACGACCGGTAGTGAGCCAGCCGTCCAGCGAAGCTTCTACCATGTTCTGCAGCTCTGCCGCGCCGATTACCTTGCCGGAGGGCGGCACCACATCCTTACCTGCTTCGAAAGCAGCAGGTTCATAGGCGAGGTCGGCATATTGTTTAACGAGATCGGCAATCTGTGCGCGCAGCTGCGCTTTACTGGTTGTGCTCATGATGCTCTCAATGAATAGTAACTGATTTGATTAAGGGTGTAGCGGCGCATATCCTCTTTCGCCAGATAGGCATGCTGCCAGGCAACGATCATTTCCAGCGTGGTTGCCAGACTCCAGCGGGGCTGCCAGTCGAGACGCGATTTCGCTTTCGAACAATCCAGCTTGAGGTAATGCGCTTCATGCGGTTGCGCTGTCTGCTCCAATTGCCAGCTCGCGCCCTCGCCCCAGGCACCGGTAAGCTGCTCGACGATCCACTGCACCGGTCTGGCGTCTTCATCATTCGGACCGAAATTCCAGCCCTCGGCGTAAGCCACGCCCTCTATGTACAGTTTTTGCGCGAGTTGCAGATAACCGCTGAGCGGCTCCAGTACGTGCTGCCACGGACGAATAGCGTGCGGATTGCGGATAACAACCGGCAGTCCGGCGCTGATCGCACGCAGTATGTCAGGGATGAGGCGATCATCCGCCCAATCCCCTCCGCCGATAACATTACCGGCGCGTACAGAGGCTAGTGCAACTCGGTGCTCGCTGTATTTTTCTGAACTGAAATACGAGTTACGATAGGCAGAAGCCACCAGTTCCGCACAGCCCTTGCTGCTGCTGTAGGGATCATAGCCGCCCATAGCTTCGTTTTCGCGGTAACCCCACACCCATTCCCGATTTTCATAACACTTGTCACTGGTGACGTTAACTACCGCTCGCACACTAGGTGTTTTCCGCACTGCTTCCAGCAAATGCACGGTACCCATCACGTTGGTCGAGTAAGTCTCTACCGGCTCGATATAGGAATAGCGCACCAGAGGCTGTGCCGCCATATGAATCACGATATCCGGTGCTGCCGCCTGCATCGCCTCGGCCAATGCTGCAGCATCGCGAATATCGCCAATGATGGAATGCATGCCTTGTCCGACTTGCGCAATATCAAACAGGCTGGGATCGGTTGGCGGCTGCAAGGCATAACCGGTCACGTTCGCACCCAGCTGTTGCAGCCACAGGCACAGCCAGCTGCCTTTGAAACCGGTATGCCCGGTCACAAATACGTTCTTGCCCGACCAGAAATCCGCGTTCATGACCACACCTTCCATGGCGCCTTGCCGGATTGCCAAAGCTCTTCCAGATAATTTTTATCGCGCAACGTATCCATCGGCTGCCAGAAGCCACGATGCAGATAGGCTGAGAGTTGCCCTGCCTCAGCAAGCTGCTCCATCGGCTCGCGTTCCCAGATGGTGCTGTCGCCATCGATTTCATCAATTACTTTGGGGGACAAAATAAAGAAGCCGCCATTGATCCAACCACCGTCGCCCTGCGGTTTTTCCTGAAAACCGCGTACTTTATGCTGTTCCAGGTTGAGCGCCCCGAATCGCCCTGGCGGCTGCACTGCAGTCAGCGTCGCCAGCACGTTTTGCGTCTTGTGAAATGCAATGGACTCGGCGATATTCACATCGCCCACCCCATCACCGTAAGTAAAACAGAAATCCTCATCACCCAGAAAATGGCGCACGCGCTTGAGTCGTCCGCCCGTCATGGACTCATCCCCGGTGTCGACCAGTGTCACTTTCCACGGCTCGGCACTGTTCTGATGCACTTCCATTTTATTGTGTTGCATATCGAAGGTCACATCCGATGTATGCAGGAAATAATTGGCGAAATATTCCTTGATCAAATAACCCTTGTAGCCCAGACAAATAATGAATTCATTCACACCATGGGCGGAATACATTTTCATGATGTGCCACAAGATCGGCTTGCCGCCGATTTCTATCATCGGTTTGGGACGGGTCGATGTCTCCTCGCTGATTCTGGTGCCGAGGCCACCCGCTAAAATGACTGCTTTCATACCACTCCTATTTTTCCAACCGAATAGCAATTACTCTGGCAAAATCAGTGAAATCAACCAGGTGATGCTGCACAATATTGTGTACAACAACCCAATTAATCCGCTCATAATTGTGCACAGCAATATTGCGAAAGCCAACTGCCTTTTTTAAATTTTTTGCCTACACATCATTCAAAATCCCTTCTTGTGCCAACACGTCAAAAGTTTGCCCCATGGTGTCAGGGGGTGAAACTTCCAGCCCGGCAATTATATGCGCGCCGATATCAACGCAGATTTGCACGGCACGGCTGAGATTAAGCGCAATGATGTCCTGAAGATCCACATCTGCCACCAATAGCTGTGGATCAGATGGGCATTTCAGCTCCAACCGTCGTAAACACCGACGTAAAGACTCCAGTTTTTGCGCTATGACGTCCCTATCCATGCCTGCCGCCTTTCTGCGAGTATTCTTGTTCGATAAGGCATAAAATCAGCTTGCTCAATCAAATGCCGGCTAATCAATTCACCATACAATGTGTCACTGCCCAACAATCTTCGGCCATGCCGTACCACTTGTCCCAGCAACGGTTCAGTCACTGTATTCAAATCAACCAAATCAACCGGTCGCCCAGTCTGCGCGGCCAAAGCAGCAATAATAGCTATTTTTTCATCAACGGTCAGCGGGGAAACGGCGGCTACGGCAATATCCAGATCACTATCCGGTTGCTGACGCCCCGAGGCTACAGAACCGAATAACACAGCCAAAACAAGCTGTGGGAATTGTGCCAGCACCTTTTTTAGCAACACATCCACGGGATGCAGATTACTTTGCGTCATCACCACTTCACCACATGCAAATGACTCAACGACCGCCCCAGAAAACGTTCGCCTATGGTCTGAAATTTCACCGGCACATCGGTCACGTAATATTCGTAGTGCGGCAAGGCATGGCTGGTGTTGGCCAGATTAAGTTCAGCCAACAAGGCTGCGGTTCGATTGGCCATGGCTTCAGCGGAGTCAACCAGCTTGACGTTGTCGCCCATGACTTCCTGCAGCAGGGGTTTGATCAGCGGATAATGGGTGCAACCCAGCACCAGCGTGTCAATGTGCTCGGCGATCACCGGCTTGAGGTATTCGAGCGCGGTCAGGCGAGTCACGTCGTGATCCAGCCAGCCTTCCTCGACCAGCGGTACAAATAGCGGGCAGGCCTGCGAATAGATGCGGGCATCCTGGGTGAGACTGTGGATAGCGCGGGCGTAAGTATTACTGTTGACCGTGGTGGGGGTGCCGATCACGCCGATCTGGTGAGTCTTGCTGGCGGCAACGGCGGCCCACGCACCTGCCTCGATGACGTCCAGCACCGGCACCGGCGACATGTCGCGCACGGTTTGTGCAGCGACCGCGGCCATGGTGTTGCAGGCGATAATCAGCAATTTGACGTTTTTTTCCAACAGAAACTGCGCGATCTGCGTGGTGTAATGGGCGATGGTTTCCACCGATTTCACGCCATAAGGTACGCGCGCGGTGTCGCCGAAATACACGATGTTTTCAAACGGCAGACGCTCCATCAGCGCCCGTACCACGGTCAGCCCGCCAATACCGGAATCGAATACGCCTATGGGCTGTTTAGGGTCAATTTGCATAATAATTAATCGACTGAATGTTGATGTTGCGACAGCGCCCATTGTACATGTTCGCGCACGATTGCCGAGGGGTGATCGGCATGCCGGTTTAACGCAATCCCGATTTCTGCACTGGCCGGCGCATTGCCCAGTGCAACGGCAATATTGCGCAACCAGCGCTCATGGCCGATACGGCGGATCGCGCTGCCTTGCAACCGCTGATTGAATTCGTCTTCGGTCCATGCGAACAAATCCGCCAGCTGCGGACTATCCAGCCCGTTGCGCACAACAAAATCGGCGCTGCTGCTGGTTTTGGCAAAGCGATTCCACGGACACACCAGCTGACAATCGTCGCAGCCGTAAATACGGTTGCCCAGCAGCGGACGCAATTCGACAGGAATCGCACCGCTATGCTCGATGGTGAGGTAGGAAATGCAGCGTCTGGCATCGAGCTGATACGGCGCCAGTATCGCCTGCGTCGGACAGACATCGATGCAAGCCTGACAGTCACCGCAGTGAGCGCTCACCGGCCGATCTGTCGGCAACGGTAAATCAGTATAGATTTCGCCGAGAAAAAACCACGACCCAGCTTCTCGATTCAGCAGCAGGGTATGCTTGCCGCGCCAGCCCAGTCCGGCCTTATCCGCCAGCGCAACCTCCATCACCGGTGCGGAATCGGTAAACACCCGATAGTTGATTTCGCCTGCCGCCTGACTGATGCGCTCCGCCAGTTGCTGCAATTTGCCGCGCATTACTTTGTGATAATCGCGCCCCAGCGCATAACGCGAGATATAAGCCGATTGAGGATCACTCATGACCTCCCAGCTATCGCGCGCATCGGGCGGCAAATAATCCATGCGCACCGAGATCACGCGCAACGTACCGGGGACTAATTCGGCAGGACGGGTACGCTTTACCCCGTGTTTTGCCATATAATCCATCTCGCCGTGATAACCTTGGCCCAACCAGGCTAGCAGCTCCGTTTCCGCCTTGCCCAGATCGCAGTCGGCAATGCCCACGCCGTGAAAGCCGAGTTCATCCCCCCAGACTTTAATCTGCTGCGCCAACAAATCGAGTTGATCATGATCCATACCCCCAATGATACCCTGCAACGCTATTCCAGGCACCTCGCCGACGAAGCCGCTACTCTTGCACTGGGCGCAGACATCGCCGCCATACTGGTACCTGGGCTGGTTATTTACCTGTACGGCAATCTCGGTGCGGGCAAAACCACACTCACCCGAGGCATCCTGCGCGGCCTCGGTTATGAGGGCAAAGTCAAAAGTCCGACGTACACGCTGGTCGAAGTTTATGCACTTTCTAGAATAAATTTATATCACTTTGATTTATATCGCTTCAATGATGCGTTAGAATGGGAGGAAGCGGGGTTCAGGGAGTTTTTCAATCGCGACAGCGTATGCTTGGTCGAATGGCCGGAAAAAGCTGCCGAATTGCTCCCTACCCCGGATATACGCTTGTATTTAACGCCTGACGGCGATGGCCGCAACGCAGTCATCGAAGCCGTCACGCAAGGAGGCAAATCATGTTTGAATCGATTACCCGCTCACTCTGGTTAAAACCGTTACGTCACGCCCTGGCGGCATTGTGCCTTACGCCGCTATGGGCGGCAGCCGCAAACACCATCAGCGATGCGCGTTACTGGCCGGCTAACGATTACAGCCGGCTTACGCTCGAATCCACAGCGCCAATAGACTACAAGGTATTTACCCTGAGCAATCCGGACCGGCTGGTAATTGATCTTGACGGCGTCGACAATACCCCGGCGGCAATACAGAATCTGACCGGAAAAATCGGCACTAACGATCCGTGGATCGCCAAATTGCGCGCCGGCATGAACCGCCCCGGCGTGCTGCGCCTCGTGCTCGATTTGCGCGGCGAGGTCAAACCCAGCCTGTTCTCGCTGAAACCCGTCGGCAATTACGGCAATCGTCTGGTACTGGACGTATATCCGGCCAAACCCGCTGACACGTCCCCTGCCGCCAAAGCTACCGACAACCCGGATAAGTCCGCTACAACAGGCAGCGATCCCGACGCGCATATCGCCGACAATACGCCGCCAATAGCGACTGACCCGGTGACAACCGACAACCCCGCACTCAAGGACAAACCGGGCAAATCCGGCAAAAAACCTGCCTATGAAATCACTCGCCTGATCACCGTCGCCATTGATGCCGGTCACGGCGGCGAAGATCCGGGGGCGCACGGTGCCGACGGCACGCTGGAAAAAAATGTAACTTTGGCAGTTGCCAAACGCGTCAAGGCAAAAATCGACAATATCGACAATATGCGCGCCGTGCTGACACGCGATGGCGACTATTTCATCCCGCTGGCCGAACGCGTCAACAAGGCACGCCGCATGAATGCCGACCTGTTCGTTTCGATACACGCAGATGCATTCGTCAGCCCCGATGCACGCGGCTCCAGCGTATTCACTCTGTCGGAACACGGCGCCACCAGCGCCGCTGCACGCTGGTTGGCAAAATCCGAAAACGATGCCGATTTGGTCGGCGGCGTCAATGTCGGCGTAAAAGACAAAAACCTGGCCAAAACGCTGATCGACCTGTCGCAAACCGCCACCAACAACGACAGCCGCCGTCTTGCCAGCTCGGTACTCACCCAACTCTCCGAAGTCAATCGCCTGCACAAGGGCGAAGTCGAGCAGGCCGGATTCGCCGTGCTCAAAGCGCCGGACATTCCATCCATCCTGGTTGAAACTGCATTCATTTCCAACCCCGAAGAAGAAAAACGCCTCACCGACGATGCCTATCAGGACAAACTCGCCACGGCCATCGTCGACGGCATCAAACGCTACTTTGCCAGCAATCCGGCCACAGCCCGATCCAAAATGGCGATACGCGAATAGCCGCATATTGCTGCAGATTTAATCCCCCCTTTGCACGATGCCGTGAATACGTTATCGTGCAGGGGTCATCAAGTATTACGCTATCTCAACATGTCCGCCATCCAGCTCCTCCCCGACTTACTCATTAGCCAGATCGCTGCCGGCGAGGTGGTGGAACGTCCCGCCTCGGCCTTGAAAGAACTGCTGGAAAACAGCCTGGATGCCGGCGCCACTGAAATTCGTATACATCTTGAGTTGGGCGGTACGCAATTGATACGCGTAGCGGATAACGGCGTCGGTATAGATCAAGCGCAATTGGAATTGGCGCTGACACGCCATGCCACCAGCAAAATTGCCAGTCTGGAAGACCTGGAGTGCGTTGCCAGTCTGGGATTTCGCGGCGAAGCATTAGCCAGCATCGCCTCGGTAGCGCGCGTACGGCTGGCCAGTCGCACACCGGCCTCGCAACATGCCTTTGAAATCCGCGCAGACGGTACCGCGCCCGGCGAATCGCAGCCGACGGCACTGGCTGCGGGCACCACCATCGAAGTACGCGACATGTTTTTCAACACCCCGGCGCGGCGCAAATTTCTCAAATCCGCAGCGACCGAATACGCACATTGCGACGAGACTTTCCGCCGCGTCGCGCTAGCACGCCCGGATGTTGCCTTCAGCCTGCATCACAACGACCGTGCGCAACAGCATCTGCGCGCGCATAGCGCAGCCGAGCGTATTGCAGCGCTACTGGGCGAGGATTTCACCCATGCCGCGGTAGAAATTGCCGAGATCGCTGCAGGACTGAGCCTGCACGGCATGAGCGCACTGCCGGCTTATTCGCGTGCCAGCCGCGATGCGCAGTATATATTCGTCAACGGCCGCTTTGTGCGCGACAAACTGCTGGCGCATGCCTTGCGTCAGGCCTACAGCGATGTCTTGCATAACGACCGGCATCCGGCCTATTGCCTGTTTCTCACGCTCGACCCGGCAACCGTAGATGTGAATGTCCATCCTGCCAAAACCGAAGTACGTTTCCGGGATGGCCGTGCCGTGCACCAATTTTTATATCACGCGATCAACAAGGCGCTGGCCGGACGCGCGGGCGACAATCCTGCGGCGCATGCGCAACTCGACAGCACCGTCGCTTATACGGCGCAGCCATTCAATACATCAGCGTACAGCTCGCCAGCACAACCGGCAGTCGCCGCCCGTCCCGGCTACAGTCCGCATTACCAGACGGCCATGCCGCTAGGTGTCGCACAACCCGCCGGGTTTTACGATTTGATGACGCGCGATATACCGTCTGCGTCGCCTATAACCTCGGCAACCGAGGTAGCCGGTACGCAATCGCATCCGCTGGGTTATGCCGTCGGACAAATACACGGCGTGTACGTGTTGGCACAAAATCAGGCCGGATTGGTACTGGTAGACATGCACGCAGCGCATGAACGCATCATGTACGAAAAGCTCAAAACCGCGCTTGACCATAAAACCATCGCCAGCCAGCCGTTGCTGATACCCGTTGCAATCAACGCCGATGCACTGGATGTCGCTGCCGCTGCCGAACATGCAGATACGCTAGCAGCAATGGGGTTTGAGATTGCACCGCTATCGCCCACCAGCCTGGCGATCCGCGCCGTGCCGCAACTGCTGCAACATGTCGACCCGGACCAGCTCGCCCGCGACTTGCTGCGCGAACTGCGCGAATCCGGTGCCAGTCGCGTTCTTACCGAACAGCGCAACGCCCTGCTCGGCACGCTTGCGTGTCACAGCGCAGTACGCGCCAATCGCCAATTGAGTATTACCGAAATGAATGCGCTACTGCGCGACATGGAAATCACAGAACGTGCCAACCAGTGCAACCACGGCCGACCAACCTGGTTTCAGATCAGCCTGGCAGAGCTGGACAAAATGTTTATGCGCGGAAAATAGAAAAAATCAATAACGCTTGTCGAGGTGCGGCGCTATCATCGCACCCGGTATCGGAAAATTGGCATTACCGGCCGGGCTGGCATAACGTACCGCAAGCTGCCAATCATTACCGGATTTCTTCCACACATCCACAATATAAATATCGCCCGCCGATTTTGAGGATTTGTCCTGTTTGAGCAAAAAGCTCACCACGGCAACAGAGCCATAGTCATGTACCGCCATTTGCTGGAGATCGAAACTCGAACCCGTGTGCCGGGTAAACTGATGCAACCACTGCGCACGCGGTATCGGATTACCGGGCATGGCGCCGATGCGCATTTCAAAGTCGTCGGTCAGCAATGTTTCCATCGCAGCGGCATCGCCCTTTTGTACATGCGCTTCGAGGTCGCGCTCCAGCACGCTGAATATTTGCACCAGACGGGTAACAACAGGAACAGAAGCAGATTGATTGTCTGCAGCCGCGGCCCATGTCGAGGCAAGAGGTAAAACACTGCCCAGCAACAGACACAATAAAGCAGTTTTTTTCATCCTCATCTCCACACCAGACTTACAGCACCTATATATTTACAGCGGACAGCGGTCAAACCGGCACCGCCGCCCGATCATTACACTAATGCATCAATACGATAATGAACACAATCCGCCGGAAGCATTAACCCAGTTTTGCTGAATCAGGAAATCGCGCGCGCCCAGTTTCATGTTGGCTTTCGAACCGTTGCTGACAGTGTAGGTAGTACCGAATTTCCATGCGCACTTGTCCGCATTTTCAGCACCGGTAGTGTCATACCATGCATTCAGATCAGGGTCGGTTACCGCTTCTTCCAGCTCATGCGAAATCACGCTGGCCATACCGTCGGCGCCTGCGTTGCCGTTAGGACTGGTTGTTTGTGCCTCACAAGCACTAGGGCAACGATCGGGATTGCCCACAAATGAATATTTGATGTCCTGGCCGGCTATCGTAGCGTGAGTATGCCAACCGCAATAAGACGTACAGAAACCGGAAGTCTCGTTGACATCCGCAGAAGTCAGCACGAAATAAACAGCATTGGGATCAACCGGCAGTGCACCGCTGGTAATGGCATTGCTCACCACAGCCGTCACATCGGCGTCAGCCAGTGCAGTACCGTGTGAATAGTTATCGTTTATGCTGGTCTTGTATGAGGTTGCATTAGTGACAGCAACCGATCCGCCATTATAATAAGTCGTGTTGATATTGTAATAAGGCGAGCCGCTCAGGCCGGTGGCAAGATCGGGGAGAATACTGGTTGCGGTATTGCCGCTCCAGTTGCCGTACCAGATATAATAAACATTGGTGGTGCCGAGTATCAGCGGTCCACCGTGATAATTGATGCCGTTGGCACCCTGATTCTTACGTCCGGTCGCTACCGCATAGCCTTGGCCAGCTGGCGGTTTTTCGCCCCAGCCCTTACCCGTCGGCCGATTGTCCACTTCCCAGGCTTTATGTGTATCTTGCACAACGACTCCGCGCACAAGTTCCGCATGAGCAGCCGGCAACGCAATCAGATCCAATACAGTAACGCAGGTAATAGCACCGATTTTTAAATTCATGACTTCCCCCTAGAAAATATGTAAGAAAAACCAAATTTGCACAACAAAGAATATTGTTATTATTCAAACAAAACCAACTGATTTCAGCAGCCAAACCGACCATTGCGTATAGCGCGAAATCAAAATATTTGCCAGATTAGTGCATGCACAGATTACCGTCAACACTTATTTTAAATACGGATATTGTCTTACAATAATGCATGCGTTAACATACATAAGTTAACCTCTCGCTTGCGCACTTATTCCTGCCTACACAGTGATTTTATGAATTTACCAGCCGAATGTCTGATATAATACTGACACCTCGTTATGTACGCTCCAGTCCTCACATAGCGATTCTGGTTTATTCTCTTCATCTGCCTGCCCTAGACTGGCGTTACCCTCAAGTAACGACAGGCCGATCTGTTTTCAGGAAATTTATGTCTTTTGCTACCCTAGGCTTGTCCGAAGCCATCGTTCGCGCCGTTACTGAGCGCGGTTATACCGAACCCACCCCAATACAGGCGCAAGCCATCCCCGTTGTGCTTACTGGCGGCGATTTGCTGGGCGGCGCCCAGACCGGCACCGGCAAAACTGCCGGATTTGTGCTACCGATCTTGCATCGCTTATCAACCACGCCCTCCAAAGGCACCGGCCGTGCCCCAATCCGCGCACTGATATTGGCACCGACCCGCGAACTTGCTGCGCAAGTCGAGGAAAGCGTGCGCGAATACGGCAAATACCTGCCGCTCACTTCCATGATGATGTTCGGCGGCGTCAACATCAACCCGCAGATACAAAAATTGCGCGGTCGTGTCGATATACTGGTAGCCACACCGGGCCGCCTGCTGGACCACGCGCAACAAAAAACCGTCGATCTGTCGCAAGTCGAAATTCTTGTACTCGACGAAGCCGACCGCATGCTTGACATGGGCTTCATCCGCGACATCAAAAAAGTGATGGCGCTTATCCCCAAGCAACGCCAGACCTTGCTATTCTCCGCGACATTTTCGGATGAGATCAAAACGCTGGCAGACAGCCTGCTAATCAAGCCGACCACGATCGAAGTAGCACGCCGCAACGCCACCAATACGCTGATTTCGCAACGAGCCTATGCCGTCGACCGCGAGCGCAAGCGCGAATTGCTTACCAAACTGATCAAGGATAACAACTGGTTCCAGGTCCTGGTATTCACGCGCACCAAGCACGCAGCCAACCGCCTGGCCGAAAATCTCGACAAAGACGGTATTCCCGCCATGGCGATCCACGGCAACAAAAGCCAGGCTGCACGCACGCGCGCGTTGAAAACATTCAAGGATGGCACGCTGCAAGTACTGGTCGCCACCGACATCGCTGCACGCGGCATCGACATCAGCGAACTGCCGCACGTTGTCAATTTCGAACTGCCCAACGTGGCCGAAGATTACGTCCACCGCATCGGCCGTACCGGCCGTGCCGGCAGCGAAGGCGAAGCCACATCGCTGGTCTGCGTCGACGAACTCAAGCTGCTCACAGCCATCGAACGTCTGACCAAAACCCAGATCATCGCCGAAGTCTTTCCCGGCTTTGAAGTCGACCCACGCATCAAGGCCGAGCCGATATTAAACGGCAGCCAGCGCAGCGGCAGCCCTGGTGGTCAGAATCGGCGGCCGGCAGGCAATGGCGGCAATCGTCCCGCAACCAAACCGGCAGCACGCGCACCTAGCAGCCCGCATCGCAGCGGCGGGCGCGGGCGTTAAATCGCGGTATAATTCGGTCATTGATATGCACAATGACCGATAAAGCCACGCATGATTTCACGATACAACCCTCGTACCGTACTTGCCTTTGTACACGATGTGCTTGCCGCCGGTTTTGCCTGGCTGATAGCCTATTGGCTGCGTTTTAACCTGAGCATCCCGGCCGAATACTGGCCTAGCGTAACGCATACGATAATCTGGGTAGTGCCGCTACAGGCACTCGCATTCTGGCGCTTCGGTCTGTATCGGGGAATATGGCGTTTCGCCAGTCTGCCGGATTTGCGACGCATACTGGTTGCCGTAGGCGTGGCTGCCCTGCTGATTCCGCTGGCATTGTTCATGTTCCAGATCAAATCCACGGTACCTCGCTCGGTACTGGTACTCGACCCGCTGCTGCTGCTATTGATCATGGGCGGCAGCCGCTTGCTGTATCGGGCATGGAAAGAACATCGTTTCGGCGCGCTGGCGACCGAACGCGAACCTGTCATTATCCTCGGCGCAGGCGGTGCAGCCGCTTCGCTGGTACGCGAGCTGGCGCAAAGCCGCGAATGGCGTGTCGTGGGTTTGCTGGATGACATGCCTACCAAACAGGGGCGCGATTTATACGGCATTGCCGTGCTGGGCAAGCTGGACAGCCTGGCATCCCAGGCCGAAAAGCTGGATGTCAAACATGCCGTTATCGCCATGCCGTCAGCAGCTCACAGTGTGCGTCGCCATGCTGCTCAGCTTTGTGCCGACGCCGGCATTACCGCACTCACGGTTCCCGCTTTTGACGATCTGGCCAGCGGCAAGGTCACCGTATCCGCCTTGCGCAAAATCGAACTGGACGATTTGCTGGGGCGCGACCCGGTGCAGCTGGACGATGCCGGTCTGCATGGTTTGCTCACCGGACAGGTCGTACTGGTCAGCGGCGCCGGCGGCTCGATAGGCTCCGAGCTGGCCCGTCAGATCGCACGCTTTCAACCAAAGCTATTGATATTGTTCGAAATGAGCGAATTCGCCCTGTACAAAATCGAACAGGAATTTACTGCCAAATTTCCGCAAGTGCCTATCCTGTGCGCAATCGGCGACGTCAAGCATCAAGCGATCGTCGACAAGCTGTTAAACCTGCATCGCCCTGCTGTTATTTTTCACGCCGCCGCCTACAAACATGTGCCGCTGATGGAACAGGGCAATGCCTGGCAAGCCATGCGCAACAATGTCCTCGGTACCTACACTCTGGCCAGTTCGGCACAACGTCACGGTGTCGCCAGATTCGTGCTCATTTCTACCGACAAGGCGGTCAACCCCACCAATGTCATGGGTGCATCCAAACGCGTGGCAGAAATGGTATGCCAAAGTCTGCACGCTGCTGCGCCTGCCGATACCCCGCGCACTCGTTTTGTCGCCGTACGTTTCGGCAATGTGCTGGGCAGCTCAGGCAGCGTCATTCCGAAATTCCAGGAGCAGATAGCCAGCGGCGGACCGATTACCGTTACCCACCCAGACATTACCCGTTATTTCATGTCCATCCCCGAAGCTTGCCAACTGGTATTGCAAGCGGGATTAATGGGAGAAGGCGGCGAAATTTTCGTGCTGGACATGGGCGAGCCGGTCAAAATCGCCGACCTTGCCCGCGACATGATACGGCTATCCGGATTCAGCGAAAACGACATTAAAATCGTCTACTCCGGTTTGCGCCCTGGCGAAAAACTATACGAAGAACTGCTCGCAGACGACGAACACACCTTGCCCACCCCGCATCCCAAATTGCGTATCGCTCAGGCGCGCAGCGTAGATGATGCATGGATAGAGACAGCGCTGGCCTGGCTCAATCAGGACAACATCGCCGACGAAACCGAAGTGAAGCTGAAACTCAAGACCTGGGTCAGCGAATACGCACCACAATCACCCCAGGCAGAGTGACAGCAAGCGAATAGCCGTAATAGAATACTGATACCCAGTCAGACTTAATCGGTCTCCCATAGCCAGCCTATCGAATGACATGACATCCCTACTCACGGAACCTCGACAGCCTGCATCAGACCAGTGGTATCCAACCTTGTTGGGTGCCTATGACGAAATGCTGGATAACGATGGCCAGATCCGATCGCATTGGGCATACCTGATCCGCGCCTTGCGCACGTTGGGCGCGAGCGAATTTGAACGGCGCGGCGCCGAAGCCGCCAAGCTGTTACGGGAGAACGGCGTCACTTACAACGTATACGGCGACCCGGCAGGACAAAGCCGGCCATGGCAACTCGATCCGGTACCGCTACTGATTTCCAGCGAAGAATGGGGCGGAATTGAAGCCGGTTTGCAGGAACGGGCGGAGTTGCTGAACCTCATTCTTGCCGATATTTACGGCCCCCGCGAGTTAATCAAAAAAGGCTTACTGCCGCTGGATCTGATATACAGCCATGCTGGATTTTTGCGCGCCTGCGATCAGATCGCACTGCGCGGCAAGCATCAGCTGATCGTTTACGCTGCCGATCTGGCGCGCGGATCGGACGGTCGCATGTGGGTGCTGAGCGACCGCACCCAGGCGCCCTCCGGCGCCGGCTACGCGCTGGAGAATCGAGTCGCCATGACACGCGTGCTGCCCAGCCTGTTTCGCGACTCACATGTACATCGGCTGGCGCTATTCTTTCAGTCGCTGCGTAGCGGCCTGAGCACTATCGCGCCACCTTCTGCAGATACCCCGCGCGTAGTCGTGCTTACCCCCGGCCCGTACAACGAAACCTTTTTCGAACACGCTTATCTCGCTTCCTATCTCGGCTACCCGTTGGTCCAGGGCGACGACCTGACGGTACGAGACGGCTATTTGTGGCTGAAATCGCTGAACGGGCTGGAGCGCGTCGATGTCATCCTGCGTCGGGTCGATGACGATTTTTGCGACCCGCTGGAATTGCGCGAAGATTCCCGGCTAGGCGTGCCGGGCCTGGTAGAAGTAATACGCAACGGCAATGTCGCCATCGCCAACCCGCTCGGTAGCGGCGTACTGGAAAATCCCGGTTTGCTCGCGTTTCTGCCGGATATCGCCGAACATTTTCTGGGCCGCCAGCTACGGCTGTCGTCTGCGGCCACTTGGTGGTGCGGGCAGCCGAAAGCGCTGGAATACGTCCTGGCCAATCTGCACAAACTGGTCATCAAACCGACCTCTCGCAACTCCGGCACCCGCCCCGTTTTCGGCCAGCTGCTTAGCCAACAGGAATTGGCCGACTGGCGCGCGCGCATCCGCGCCCGGCCGAGCCTGTACGTCGGGCAGGAGCAGGAAGGGTTTTCCACCGTACCCGCCCTCGTTGCCGGCGCGCTGGAGCCTCGCCACGCAATACTGCGCAGCTTTCTGGTAGCGCGCGCCGATGGCTATGTGGTCATGCCGGGCGGACTGACGCGCAGCGCCCCGCACAAAGACGATATTCTGGTCAGCAATCAGACCGGCAGCATCAGCAAAGATACCTGGGTACTAGCCTCGGAACCGGAAAGACCGGTAGATCTCGTCATGAAGCCCAGCCCGGCACAAGTAGCTGCCAGCCAGAGCGGTGCCTTGCCAAGCCGGGCTGCCGACAATCTATACTGGGTCGGGCGTTATGCAGAACGCGCAGAAGGCACCATTCGGCTATTGCGCACCGCGATCAAGAAGCTGCATGGCAACCCCGACCACGGCGCCGACGAACACACCGAAAGCCTGCATTGCATACTGCGCGCCGTCACCTGCATCACCCGCACCCAGCCTGGATTCATGGCAAAAGACGCCCAGACGCTATTACGCGAACCGGATACCGAATTGCTTTCGGTAGCGCTGGATGTGACGCGCATCGGCAGCCTCGCCCATACCTTGCGTTGCCTGGTACAAGCCAGTTACGCCGTACGCGACTTGTGGTCGTCGGATACCTGGCGCGTCATGGAGGAACTGGAAGAACATCTGCTCGGCACCCAGCAACTGGATGAACCGACCTTGTGGCAAATACAAGATGTGCTGGACAAACTGGTGACCTCGCTGTCTGCTTTCAGCGGGCTGGTAATGGAGAACATGACCCGCGGCAATGGCTGGCTATTTCTCGATATGGGACGCCGTCTGGAGCGTAGCGTCCAGCAACTCTCATTATTGCGCGCCACATTGGTCCGGCAGCGTCCGCAAGCACTGGAAGAGCTGTTGATCGAGGCTTTGCTGGAAACCAGCGACAATCTGATTTGCTATCGCCACCACTATCGCAACAATATGGAGCTTGCAGCATTTCTCGAATTATTGCTGCTGGATGAAAGCAATCCGCGTTCGCTCGCTTACCAAACCGCGCGGCTGCAGGAACATATCGCCAAGCTGCCGCGCGAACAGGCCGGCGGCTTGCTCAGCGCCGAACAAAGACTGGCACTGGAAATCTCGTCCACATTACGGCTGGCCGTGATAAACGAACTGACGGCGATCACTGACAATGGCACCCGCCAAAATCTGGATCAATTACTCGGCCGCCTTGATTATCTGGCAGGCGCATTATCCGAAACGGTTACCGCGACCTATTTCCGGCACGAAAGCGCCCCTCAACCGCTTGCGCCGCTCAGGACGGTTTAACAACATGCGCTATCGGGTCATCCACAAAACCGAGTACGATTACAGCGAATCCGTCGGGCTTTCCTATAACGAAGCCAGATTGCTGCCGCGGCTGACAACCCATCAGCAATGCGCCGGCACGCAACTGCAGATATCACCATTACCAGCTGATTATCGGGAGCGCGAAGACTTTTTCGGCAATCGCGTTGCCTATTTTTCCATCCGCGAGACGCATCAGCGTTTTACGGTCACGGCTACCAGCGAAGTGCAGATTACCCCGCAGGAAGCGCAGCTGAATTTTTCCCTGGGAACGGATTGGGAAAGCGTACGTCAGTCGCTGCGCCAGCAACGCGATGCGCAAACGCTGGATGCACTGCAATACACGCTGGACTCGCCGTTCGTCTCCACCGACCCGCAATTGGCAAGCTACGCCCAGGCATCGTTCCCGCGAGGACGATCCTTGCTGGAAGCCGTGAACGACCTGATGGGACGCATACATGCGGACTTCATCTACGACCCCGACTTTACCACCCTCGCCACCCCGCTGGCGACCGTACTCGAACACCGCCGCGGCGTATGTCAGGACTTCGCTCATCTCGCCATTGGCTGTCTGCGTACGCAAGGCCTCGCCGCGCGTTATGTCAGCGGCTATATCGAAACCTTGCCGCCGCCGGGCAAGGAAAAACTGATCGGCAGCGATGCCTCCCATGCCTGGTTTTCAGTCTACATACCCGAACTGGGCTGGGTAGATTTCGACCCGACCAACAACCAGATCCCGGCAGATCAGCACATCGTCGTCGGCTGGGGACGCGACTACGGCGATATTACCCCGCTCAAAGGCGTCATCTTCGGCGGCGGAGAGCATGAGCTGAGCGTATCCGTGGATGTCAAAAATCTCGGCGACTGATGCTGCGTAGCAGCCCGCCAACAGAACAAGTCGCGCCTGCCATTAATAAATCGTTCATGTCCGGTTAATGATAGAATGAAGTCGAGGCCCGGGGCAGCCTGTCATATTCATACCCCTCTTGCGGCATTGGGAATCTTGACAACCTCGAAAGCGTTGGGATGGGAGCGAGTTCAAAAAAACTGTTTGGCGCTATCCTGCTGTTTATCCTGCTGGATCTTTCAGCTTTGGCGATCAACTATCGGATGGCCTATCAAATATCCAAGGATGCAGTTGCCATTAACCTAGCAGGCCGTCAGCGCATGCTCTCGCAACGTATAACCAAATCATTGTTGCTAATGGATTTGCAAAGCAGCCAGAATGCCCGGGCAACCGAGGAAGAGCTGCGCAATTCTTTCAGGATGTTCGACGAAACCCTGTCGGCATTCAAGCATGGCGGCCCAGCCATCGGCGGCAACGGCAATACAGTGATGCTGGACAAAACCAATTCGAATCAAGCCGATCATTTAGTCGATCAGGCACTGCAAATATGGCATCCCATCCATGAACGCATGCTGCCGTACATGGCGGCGCACACCGACATACCGGCCAGCGCAATCGCCGACGTGCGCAACCGGATGATCCGAGATAATCTCCTGTTGCTGGATTTGATGAACCAGCTTACCTCCAGTCTGGAGCAGGACTCGCTAAATCGCTCCAATGCCTTGCGCATCACGCAAACCTCAATATTCCTGCTGGCGCTGCTGAATTTTCTGATGATAGTGCGCCGTTTTCATTTGCTTGCCCGGCAATCCGCGCAAACCACGCAGCATTACAATGAGTTGGCGATGCGCGACCCGCTGACCGGGCTGTTTAATCGGCGCCAGCTGGAAAACAATCTGGAACGCGAAGCGGCCACGATTAACCGCGGACGGCAAGGCAACATCGCGCTGGTGATGATAGACCTCGACGGCTTCAAACCGATTAACGACCGCTATGGACATGAGGTAGGCGATATCGTATTGCGCACGATCGCCACACGCCTGACTGAAAGCGCCCGCGTCAACGACACCATTGCGCGCATCGGCGGCGACGAATTCACCCTGATCTGCCCCGACTTGCGCAACAAGGAAAACGCCGACGCATTCTGCCAGCGTCTGCTCGACTCGTTAAACCGGCCGATACCGACCAGAGCCGGCCCGGTACAGGTCGGTGCAAGCATAGGCATCGCGTTCTATCCCGATCACGCCGAAAATGTCGACGACCTCATCCGCGTCGCCGACAAAACCATGTACGCAGCCAAAAATGCCGGGCGTAACTGCTACATCTGCTTTGATCCGTCCCAACCGGGCATTCAGGCCAGCCTGATTTAATCGCCGGCAAGCACATAACCGCTTAGCAGATCCGCGGTAAGGGATCGTCTTCCAGCTCGTCCAGTATGCGCGTGCCGCCCAGCGGCGTATGCAATACCACATGCGCCCTTCCGGTTTGCATACGGCCAATCAGCGCCGCGTCGCGCCCTTCCGGCAGCGCATGCCAGGCTACCAGCGCGGCAGCCGCATCGGCCTCTGCCACGACAGCGACCACCCGGCCTTCGCAGGCCAGATAATAAGGATCGTAGCCCAGCATTTCGCATACTGCCGACACCTGATCGCGCACCGGGATCGCCGCCTGCTGCAAACCGGCCTGCAGCCCGGTGGCGCGGCTGATCTCGTGCGCCACGGTAGCCAGCCCGCCGCGCGTCGGGTCGCGCATGAAACGCAGCCCCGGCAAACCCAGCAGCGCCTGTGTCAGCGGCAACACGCAAGCGCTGTCCGAAGCCAACTCGCCTTTGAGCCCGAACTGTTCGCGCGCCAGCATCACCGCAATGCCGTGGTCGCCCACCGGCCCCGATACCAGTATCGCATCGCCTGCCTGTATATACTGCATGCCGAGCTCTACCCCCGGCGTACGCACGCCTATGCCTGCAGTCGCCAGATACAGCCCGCCGCCCTCGCCGCGCCGCACCACTTTGGTATCGCCCGCCGCTACCACTACGCCCGCATCCCTGGCAGCGCGCGCCAGACTGGCAACGATGCGATCCAGTTGCGACAGCGGCAGACCTTCCTCGATGAAGGCATTCAGCGACAGATAGCGCGGCGTCGCACCGGATACCGCCAGATCGTTGACCGTGCCATGCACCGCCAGACTGCCGATATCGCCGCCGGGAAACTCCAGCGGCTGCACCGTGAAGCCGTCGGTAGTAAACATCAGTTCGCCCGCATCCCACGGCAATCGCGCCGCATCGACATTCACATCCAGCAGCGGGTTGCCCAAATGCCGGGCAAATACCTGCTCGATCAGCTCACGCATATAGCGGCCGCCGTTGCCGTGCGCCAAAGTAATATAAGTTTCTGTCATGTCGATATCCTAATGCGGCGCAGATTTAGTCAGCGCCCCTGTTTCCACAATCTGGCCAAAGCTGATGCCGCCATCGTTGACGGGTATCTGCTGCGCCAGCCTGACTTGCAAGCCTGCTGCGGTGAGCAATTCGACGACCCGTTCGGTCAGCCGCCGATTCTGAAATACGCCGCCGGTCAGCCCGACGCATTGTATTTCATGCGTCGTCTGTATCGCTCTAACCTGCGCCAGCAACGCATGCGCCATGCTGGCGTGAAATACCTCCGCGCGCTGGCCGACGCTCAGCGCCGTATCCGTCAGCATCGTCACCAACGGCGCCCAGTCGCAGCGCCACACGCCCTCTTCATCGCGGCTTAGCGGCAACTCGATGGCATCGCCTGCACTGCCGTCGCAGGCGGCTTCCAGCAGCATCGGCCCTTGCCCCTCGTAACTCGCATGCCGAATCAAACCGGTAAACGCCGCCGCCGCGTCGAACAGCCGACCGACCGCCGAGGTTTGCTGAGTATTGATGCGCCGCTGCCACACTGTATGTACCAACTCGCTGCCGGCCGGCAATTGCGCCCATTCGATGCCGCTTGCCCAGGCCAGCGAAGCTGCCGCACGCCACGGCTCGCGCCCGGCCGCATCGCCGCCGGGCAGATAAAACGGCCGCATGCTGGCTGCCCGCATCCAGTTGCCGGGTTGGCCTAACAGCGCTTCGCCGCCCCACATCGTGCCATCCTCGCCATAACCTACGCCGTCCCATGCAAACACCAGCCAATCGGCGATGTCCGGGTATTCTCCGGCTAGCGCCGACGCATGGGCGTGATGATGAAACACCGTGCTCAATGCCAGTCCGCTCGCCCGCGCCCAGCGGCTGCTGGCATAACCATGATGCGCATCGCATACCACGCGACTGGCGGTAACGTTATACAGTTGCTGCAAATCGGCAACGACCTGCTCAAACACCGCCATGGATCGCAACGACCCCAGATCGCCGATGTGCGGCGATATGACCACGCGCCGCTCCCAGGCCAACGCGACGGTATTTTTATTATGACCGCCTACCGCCAGCAACGGCGATGCCAGCGCAAACGGCAGACTCAACTCCAGCGGCGCGCAACCGCGCCCCAGCCGCAACGGACGCGGCAGACCTGCGTTGACGCGAAACACCGGATCGTCGGCGGGACGCACGATCGCCCGATCGTGATGCAGGAATGCATCGGCCACCCCGGTCAATCTGGCTTCCGCCTCGGCGTTGTCGGTGAGCACCGGTTCGCCGCTAATATTGGCCGAAGTCGCCACCAGCGGTGCGGCAAAGTCATGCAACAGCAAATGATGCAGCGGACTATACGGCAGCATCACTCCGATTTCCGCCAGCCCAGGCGCCAGTTGTGCAGAAAGCGCACTGTCGGCACGCTGCCTTAACAGCAGCACCGGGCGCAACGGGCTGGCCAAAAACACCGCTTCCTGTTCCGTCATCTCTGCGGCATGCCGCACGCTTGCCAAATCCGGAAACATCACTGCCAGTGGCTTGTGCGGACGCATCTTGCGGTCACGCAAGCGCGCAACTGCCGCATCCGAACTCGCATCGCACAGCAAGTGATAACCGCCCACCCCCTTCACCGCCACAATCTGGCCGACGCGCAATGCCGCAACAGCGGCTGCCAGCGCGCTTTCGCCAGTCAGCTGAATTCTGTCGTTGTGAAATTGCAGTTGCGGACCGCACTGCGGGCAGGCTACCGGCTCGGCATGAAAACGCCGGTCCAGCGGATTCTCATATTCTGCGCGACAAGCCGGACACAGCTTGAAATCGCGCATGCTGGTCGCAGCGCGGTCGTAGGGCAGATGCTCGATCAAGGTATAACGCGGGCCGCACTGGGTACAATTGATGAACGGGTAACGATAGCGGCGATCATGCGGGTCGAACAATTCGACCAGACAATCGTCGCAGGTAAAATAATCCGGCGGCACATGGATATCGGGCTGGGCATCGCTGACGCTGGGGCGAATGGCAAAACCGCCGTCGCCGGCTGCGGGCACTTTCAGCTGACCGAGAATATGCGGCTGTGCCAGCGGCGGCGCTTCGTCCAGCAGCGCAACGGCAAAATCGTCCAGATGTTGCGGACTGCCTTCGACCTGAATTTCCACCAGACCCAGCCGGTTTTGAACCCAGCCGCTCAACTCGAAGCGTTGCGCCAGACGGTACACGAAAGGCCGGAAACCCACGCCCTGCACCCGCCCCGACACCACAAAATGCATCGCATGCAGTTGATTCAAGCGACCTTGGCCTCCCGGATGCCGCTGGCCCACCATATCCGGCACGCGCCCTCATCCGACACCATGCACGGCCCGACCGGCGTGCGCGGTGTACACGCACGGCCGTACAAGCGGCATTGATCGGGGTAGAGCTTGCCCAACACGACCTTGGCGCAATCGCAGCCAGGCGGCATTTCACCGGCACGTTTGCGTGCCGGATCGTCGTACGCGGGGAAGCACACCCTGGCATCGTGTGCGGCCAACGCCGCTTTAATGCCGAAACCCGAGGCCGGGATCACGCCCACGCCGCGCCAGTTGGCATCGACCACGTCCATGGTCTGCGCCAGCTGACGACGCGCGCTGACATTACCGCCGGGACGCACCAGTTGCGGATAGCAGTTATCGAGAAAAGGCCGGTCGGCCAGCAATTGGCGCAATACCGAATACGTTGCCGCCAGCAGCGACTCCGGCGTAAACCCGGCCACTGCGGCAGGCAAGTCATGTTTGGCGGTGACGAATTCCCATTCGTCGGAACCCATCACCGTTGCCACGTGCCCCGGCGCGATGAGCGCATCGAAGCCGGGTTTACCCGCTTCCAGCAGCATGGCCACGGCCGGCCAGGTAAGGCGGCCCGACAACAGCACCGACAGATTGGGCGGCACGCCTGCTGCCAGCATCGCCGCCACCGGTGCACTGGTGGTTTCGAATCCTGCGGCAAAAAACACCACAGGCATATCCGCATTCTCGCGCGCGATCAGTATGGCTTCGGTCGGACTGGCGATAGGCCGGATATCCGCACCCGCAGCACGCGCCGCATCCAGCGAACGCGGCTCGCCCTTGGGTACATTGACCGGCACGCGCAGCATGTCGCCAAACGCCACCAGGATGATTTTTTCGTTCAGCGCCAGCTGTATCGCCTGATACACGTCCTCTTCCGGACACACGCACACCGGGCAACCGGGGCCGGGAATCAGCTCGATATTAGCCGGCAACGCGCCGCGCAAACCGGCCAGCGTGATGGAACGCTCGTGACCGCCGCACACATTCATGATTTTGACGCGTGCAGGCAAATCCAGCGCGCGGATTTTTTGCAACCAGTAAGCGGCATCATGCTGCATGATCAGACCTCGGCATGTGCATGAATTTCAGCGCCATCCGGCTGTATGGCCGGTTTGACAGTTTGCCCGGCAGCGACGCGAGCGCGCTGCGCGGTCAGCTCGCTACGCAGCCAGTCGTACCAGGCCGCCATACCCAACCCCTTGCGGGCAGATAGCTGCAATAGCGGCGCTGTACTTGCCAGATCGCGCAGGCACGACTCGGCGCGCGCCGGGTCGAAATCGTCCAGCACCGCCAGCAGATCGATCTTGCTCAACACTACCGCATCGGCGGCACGGAACATGACCGGATATTTGGCCGGCTTGTCGTCGCCCTCGGTTACGGACAGCAGCGTGACATTGCGATGCTGCCCCAGATCGAAGCTCGCCGGGCACACCAGATTGCCGACGTTTTCGATAAACAGGATATCCACCCCCGCCAGATCCAGATGATGCAAGGCTTCATGCACCATATGCGCGTCGAGGTGGCAGGCGCTGCCGGTAGTGATCTGATAGGCAGGCACCCCGCGGGCGCGTATGCGGGCGGCGTCATTTTCAGTTTCCAGATCGCCTTCGATCACCGCCAGCCTGAATTCGTCCTTAAGCGCATCGATGGTCGCTTCCAGCAATGCCGTCTTGCCGGAACCGGGCGAAGACATCAAATTGAGGGTGAGTATGCCGCGCGTATCGAAATGCGTGCGATTGTGCGCAGCCTGATCGTCGTTGTGCGCCAACAATTTTTTCAACACGGAAACCGCACTGGTACCGCCATTGACCGGCTTATACGCCAAATGCCTATTACCGGGTGTCACATTACAGCCGCAGCTATCGCACATAGGGCATCCTTAATATCAGATCGGTTTATGTTATGTGATTAATTCCAGATTCGCCAGCAGCAATTCGTCGCCGGCGATCAGTTGCGTATGGTAATCGCCGCAAATCCCGCACAGCAAACGATTAGGCGTAGCTTCGGTATCTGCGCCGCAAGTCCGGCAACGCACGCGTACCGGTTGCGGCATGATCACCAGTTGCGCGTCTGCCGCCACCGTCCCCGCCGCCGCCAGCGGAAATGCGCTCACCAGCAGCGCCGGCTCTACACCCGATAACGGGCCGATATGCAGGGTGATGACGGCGACGCCTTGTGCTGCATTTTGCAGTGCAATGTCTACGGTCTGATTCACCAGCGCCTGACAGACCGCCAGTTCATGCACGATGCATGGCCGATTCGATTGCCAGCATTTCGTCGTAAAGCTCCCACGCGCTTTGCGCTTCGGCCGCGCTCATGGTCTGGATAGCATATCCCACATGCACCATCACATAATCGCCAACGCCAGGCATTTCATCCTGCAACAGAAACAGACTGACTTCGCGCGCCACGCCCTTGGCGGCAGCGTGCGCAACATAACCGTCAATCGCAGTAATTTGCATGGGTATGGCTAGACACATGTTTCACCTCATTTACCAATTCAACACAGTATAAACCCGGATGGAGATTTCGCCACCGCTGTCATCGTCATATCAAAATTATGGGCAAGTCGTTGGTACAGCTACCGGCTCAACCAGACCACTTTGGCCTGTAACATCCGACGGCACTTTCAAACAATAGACCGTCCCCATTGGCGTAACCACCTTAATAAGTCCATCGACAAACCGTGTCTCGCCCGCCGTTTTATTCTGCATGGCTTGCGCAAGCGCAGGCAGCATCGAGCGCGTTTCAAAATCTATGACCTCATCTTTGCCTGTATGCATACGATGGGCCTCATCGCGCACTATGTGCTTTGCTGAATCGAGCAACCCGTCCACAGTAACCGATGAGGAAGGGGATGCAGGTACTACCGGTAATGCCGCTACGGCAGGAACAGATTCCTTGTCAGGCAGGTTAGTATGAGCAACCTGACGACTAAACTGTATTTGAGATACTTTGCGCAGCGGCTCAGGATACGCCGTACTTGCACCAATGGTTTTATGCAACTCATGAGCCTCAAAACTTTTCTGTTGGGAGATCACCGGGGGCAATTGAACGGTTAACGCAGTCACCGGAAACGATACTAATATAGCCGGACTATGGCCGCGCAAAACAGCGAACACAAGAATATGCACAACCAGAGCCAGTAACAGAGTCCAGACTAATCGCCCATACCGCATACGCGAACATAGGGGAATGCTATCTTTGAATACCAGAATCACTGCGCTCTCCAGGCATATCGCCGACTGAAATCAGGCCATCCGAATTTCGAAACATAATTAATACGCCGTCAATATGACACAGAGAGTACACCCGGCACTGATTAAGCAACTTATCAGAAGACAATACCCTAGCAATTCGCTTGGTTGTTATTTAAATTTGGCATGCTAGTATTAGCTCTGACTCCATTACCGGAACGTCTTGGCATAACTACAATTATGGTTACTCTAGTGCTTGGTATCGGTAACACTCTGCTCTGCGACGAAGGCGTAGGTGTGCACGCGGTACGCGCACTGGCACAGGATCATTCCCACCTGACCGACGTCGAATTCATGGATGGCGGCACCCTCAGTTTCTCGCTTGCCGGCGATGTCGAAGACGCCAACCAACTCATCATTATCGATGCGGCCGAACTGGACAATGTGCCGGGTACGGTACGCGCTTTCGTCGGCACCGACATGGACGACTTCCTCGGCGTCAACCGCAAGCGCAGCGTACACGAAGTCGGCCTGCTGGATCTGATGGCCGTCGCCCATCTCGCCGGGCATCTCCCGGAACGCCGCGCACTGATCGGCATCCAGCCCGATATCGTGGACTGGGGCGACGCTCCTACTGCAGCCGTAGCGCAAGCCATACCGCAAGCATGCAGCATGACCCTCGAACTTATCGCAGCGTGGCGCACATGAGCGGACTGGAAAACATCGGCGTCAAAATAATCAACCCGCTCACGCCGCAAACAGACGGCGTATCCGGCAACGCCGATGCCATACTGCACGAACTGGTCGCCCTGCTGGAAACTTATATCGACAGCGGGGAAAACAGCGCGATCGACCTGCATAGCCTCCCGCTCACGCCTACCGATTACGAATTGCTGCGCGCGACGCTGGCCGAAGGCGAAGTCCATGCCAACATCAACGCAGTGGGCAATACCGAAGTACGCGAGACGCTCTATCCCGGCGTATGGTGGCTGACCTATTACAATGTCGAAGGCGATATCGTCGCCGACCTGCTTGAAGTCATCGACGTCCCAGAAATACTGAAAGCGCCGGCAGAAGATATCCGCGATGGACTTGTGCGTCTGCGCGATCTGTTGACGCAGATGGAGTAGCACGCAACTGCAATAATAAGCGATTAGTATCAGTACATAACTGAAACAGCACACAACTGGAGCCGCCATGAACGAACCAGATACCTTGGGAGCTAGCCTGACCCGCACCGGCATTAGCCGCCGATCCTTCCTCAAATTCTGCACCGCCATGGCGTCGCTGATGGCATTGCCGCCCAGCGCAGCTTATGCCATGGCCGACGCGCTGCAACGAACGCAACGCCAGTCGGTAATCTGGCTGTCGTTCCAGGAATGCACCGGCTGCGTGGAATCGCTGACCCGTTCCTTCGATCCGACGCTGGAGCAGATGATCTTCGAGATGATCTCGCTGGATTACCAGCACACGCTGCAAGCCGCCTCCGGCACAGCAGCAGAATCGGCGCGCGAACAGGCGATGAAGGCCTCGTACGGCAAATATCTGCTCATCGTCGACGGCTCCATCCCCACCAAGGATGGCGGCGTATATTCCACTGTTGCCGGCATTTCCAATTACGACATGCTGGTGGAAACCGCCAAGGGTGCGGCCGCCATCGTTTCAGTGGGCACCTGCTCCTCCTACGGCGGTATCCCCCACGCCAACCCCAACCCGACTGGTGCCGTCGCGGTAACCGACATCATCAAGGACAAACCGGTCATGAATGTACCGGGCTGCCCGCCCATCCCATCGGTCATTGCGGGCGTGCTGGCCTATTTTGTCACCTACGGCAAATTGCCGGAGCTGGATCACCTCAATCGTCCCAAGGTATTCTTTGCCGACACCATCCACGACCGCTGCTACCGACGGCCGTTTTACGATCAGGGCAAATTCGCCAAGACCTTCGACGACGAAGGCGCGCGCAACGGCTGGTGCCTGTACGAGCTGGGCTGCAAGGGCCCGACCACTTACAACGCCTGCGCCACCATCAAGTGGAATGGCGGGGTCAGCTTCCCTATCGAGTCCGGGCACGGTTGTCTGGGCTGCTCCGAACCCAATTTCTGGGATAAAGGCAGTTTCTACCAGCCCTTGCCGACGCCGCTCGCCGACAATGCGCCCGTCATCGCCGCTGCCACGCTGGGCGGTATTGCAGTAGGCACAGTCGCCGCGGTAGTCTCGCGCAAACACCAAGCCGATATTGGTACGAAAGAGGGGAAATAGCATGGACTTGCTACAATTTGCTCGCGGCCCGGCGCTGACCTGGGCGTTTGCCATTTTCGTGTTCGGCATGAGCTGGCGCCTGCTCGGCATCCTGCTGCTGAAGCGTCGGCCGGATTATTCCGAACCCCGTCATGCCACAAGCTGGCCGGGGGCAATCAAACTCATCATCACCCGTTCCTGGCCGCGCCGCGAATTCAGACCGCGTACCGTTTTCGGCCTGTCTGTCGGTTATATTTTTCACTTCGGGCTGGTCATTGTGGTATTCGGGTTCGCGCCGCACATCATGTTCTTTCGCAGCCTCACCGGACTGGACTGGCCCAACCTGCCCAATGCCGTCATCTATATCAGCGGCGCCATCACCATCGCCGCGCTGATTATCGTGCTGGGGCGGCGGCTGACCAATCCGGTGATGCGGCTTTTATCCAATTTCGACGATTATTTCAGCTGGTTCGTCACTATCACCCCGGTCGTCACCGGCATGCTGGCCGTCGCCCATCTGGGCGCGCGTTACGAAACGTTGCTGGCCGTCCATATCCTGTCTATTGCGCTGTTGCTGGTGTGGTTTCCTTTCGGCAAGCTGATGCACTCGGCGCTGATATTTATTTCGCGCGGCACGACCGGCGCGCTATTTGAACGCAAGGGAGCATCGATATGAGCACAGCGGATATTGACAGCAAGCACCCACTCGAACTCGACCAGCCGCGCTTTTCAGTGAAAAATCCCGAGCAGCGTTACGACAAGCAGGGCGACATGCCCGATGCGCAGCGGGTAGAAACAGCCATGCGCCATTTTGTAAAAGACTTCGGCGCTGTCGCTGCCACTTATATGGAATCCTGCATCCATTGCGGCATGTGCGCGGAAGCCTGCCATTTCTATGTGGCGACCGAAGACCCGAAATACACGCCGATCTGGAAACTGGAACCGTTCAAGCAGGCTTATAAACGCGAGGCAGGAC
This sequence comes from Sulfuriferula sp., assembly GCA_031291235.1. Classification (GTDB taxonomy): domain Bacteria; phylum Pseudomonadota; class Gammaproteobacteria; order Burkholderiales; family Sulfuriferulaceae; genus Sulfuriferula. Next base: position 41,970 of record JARLJL010000020.1, on the reverse strand, counting down.
CGTTTGCCGCCATCTACCGTGCACTGAATCTGAAGAAAAAAGTGACAGTGGAGCAGCTGGAAGAATGGCAGGAGCTCATATACGACAGTTGCACCATGTGCGGTCGCTGCACACTGATCTGCCCTATGGGCATAGACATCGCCTCGCTGGTCGGACTGGCGCGCCACGGCATGAACAAGGCCGGGCTGGTGCCGCACGAACTATGGGCTGTTGCCGAACGCGCCGAACGCGAGGGCAGCCCGCTCGGCGCCACGCCCAAGGTATTCAAGGATCGCTGCGAATGGCTGGCCGACGACAATGAAGTCGAAATTTTCGTCGACAAACCGCAGGCCGATGTCATCGCCGCGATGTCTTCGATAGAAATCATGAAATATCCCGATTCCATCGTCGCCACCGCCAAAATCCTCAATCATCTCGGATTGAACTGGACTTTTCGCACCGACGGCTATGAAGCCACCAACTTCGGCATGCTCTCCGGCAACAGCGAATGGCAAAAGGAAATGAGCCTGAAGCTGATTAACGCCACCATAGCAGCAGGCGCAAAACTACTGATACTGCCGGAATGCGGCCATGCCTACGGTGCGATGCGCTGGCAGGGTGCCAACGTTTACGGCAAACCGCTGCCGTTTAGAGTGCTGCACATATCCGAATTCCTTGCGGAAAACACCAAAAGTGGCGCGCTCAAAACCAAACCGCTAGGCAAGACGCTGACCTTCCACGACCCTTGCCAGGTCTCGCGGCGCGGTGGTGCCGTTGAAGCCCCGCGCGACGTGCTCGACGGACTGGGCGCAGAACTGATAGAAATGCAAGACACCAAAGGCGTGAACTGGTGCTGCGGTGGCGGTGGCGGCGTCGTTACCATACACCGCGCCGACCCGTTACGTTACAAGGCATTCCAGATCAAAATGAAACAGGTGGACGACACCGGAGCCGAGTTGCTGGTTTCCAGCTGCTCCAACTGTCGCCAGACATTTGATGATGGTCAGGATCACTTTCACTGGGACAAAACCATGCTGAGCCTGCTTGAGCTGGTCGCTGACAATCTGGAGGATAAATGAACGCACCCACTAATCGAGTTATCGTCGATCCAATTACCCGTATCGAAGGCCATCTGCGCATAGAAGCGGAAACCGATGCTGCCGGCATGATTACTCGCGCATCCAGCGCCGGTACCATGGTACGCGGCATCGAAATCATACTGCGCGGCCGCGACCCGCGCGACGCCTGGGCATTCGCGCAGCGCATCTGCGGCGTATGTACGCTGGTACACGGCATCGCCTCGGTGCGCGCTGTGGAAGACGCACTGAAATACGAGATCCCGGCCAACGCACAGTTGATCCGCAATCTGATGATCGCCGCACAGTTTGTGCACGACCATGTCATGCATTTCTATCACCTGCACGCGCTCGACTGGGTCGATGTGGTCTCCGCACTCAAAGCCGACCCCAAGGCCACTTCCGAGTTGGCACAAAGCATTTCCGGCTATGCCAAATCATCGCCCGGCTATTTTTCCGACGTACAGAAGAAACTCAAGGGCTTTGTCGAAGGCGGCCAGTTGGGCATATTCGCCAACGGCTACTGGGGCCACCCCGCCTATAAATTGCCGCCCGAAGCCAACCTGATGGCTGTCGCGCATTATCTGGATGCACTGGCCTGGCAACGCAACGTAGCGCAACTGCATGCCATCTTCGGCGGCAAAAATCCGCATCCCAACTTCGTCGTCGGCGGCGTGCCGTGCGCGATCAGCATCCACCCCGGCAGCAACGAACCCGGCGCCAGCTCGGGCGCGACCTCGCTGAACATTGTCGGATTGCAAAAGGTGCAGGACATCATCCACCAGATGCGCGATTTCGTCGATCAGGTGTATGTGCCGGATACGCTCGCCATTGCCGGTTTCTACAAGGACTGGTTCAAGCAGGGCGAAGGTGTGGGCAACTTCATGACCTACGGCGATTTTCCGGAAAAGGGCATGGCCGACCCGGCCAGCTTCCTGATTCCATCGGGCGTCATTCTCAATCGCGACCTGTCCACCATCCACCCGGTCGATCTCAATGCCGAGGATCAGATACAGGAATACGTCGCTCACTCCTGGTACGACTACAAGGACGGCAAAAACAAAGGCCTGCATCCCTACGCCGGCGAAACCGAGCTGAATTACACCGGGCCCAAACCGCCGTATGCGCAACTCGATGTAGACCAATCCTATTCCTGGATCAAATCGCCGCGCTGGAAAGGTCACGCAGTCGAAGTCGGCCCGCTGGCGCGCGTACTGATGCTATACGCCAAGGGCCACGAACAGACCAAGGAACTGGTAGGCATGGCCCTGAAGAAACTCGACCTGCCGGTCACTGCGCTGTATTCCACGCTGGGACGTACAGCCGCTCGCACGCTGGAAAGCAAGGTCATCGTCGATGCCATGCAAACCTGGTACGACAACCTGATCGCCAACATCAAGTCGGGCGACGTCAGAACCTTTAACGAAAAAATGTGGGATCCCTCCCAATGGCCTGCCACCGCCAAAGGCGTGGGCCACATGGAAGCACCGCGCGGCGGTCTGGCACACTGGATCGTCATCAAGGACGGCAAGATCGACAACTATCAGGCAGTCGTGCCCAGCACCTGGAATGCCGGGCCGCGCGACGCCCAGGGCCAGGAAGGTCCCTACGAGGCGGCGCTCAAGGGGCATCAACTGCACGACCCCAAGCAGCCGATAGAAATATTGCGCACCGTGCACAGCTTCGATCCGTGCATCGCCTGCGCGATACACGTCACCGACCCCGAAGGCGAAGAACTTATCAAGGTTAAAATTCGTTAGGAGTATGACCATGCGCATCCACTATCCAGCCTTACTGGCCAGCTTGCTCGCCGTGCTTTCAACCCCTGCCTCCGCACACCTGCTCGGTATGCACGGCGCAGGATTCGAGCAAGGTGTAACTCATCCGTTTACCGGGCTTGACCACCTGCTCGCCATGCTCGCTGTCGGCATGTGGGCAGCACAGCAAGGCGGACGCGCGTTGTGGAGCATACCGCTGGCATTTGTCGCAATGATGACGCTGGGCGGCACGCTGGCGCTGACCGGCATGCAACTGCCCATGGTCGAAACCGGTATCGCCACCTCGGTACTGGTGCTGGGCTTGCTCGTTACCTTTTCGGCACGTCTGCCGCTGGCGGCGGGTGCAACGCTGGTAGGCATTTTTGCGCTGTTTCACGGCCATGCTCACGGCACCGAGCTACCGCTTGCAGCCTCGCCTGTCGCCTATGCACTGGGATTTGTGCTGGCGACTGCCGTCTTGCACGGCATCGGCATTGCACTGGGCAAATACATGAAAGACAGTGCATTGCCGTGGTTGCAAATGTCGGGAGCTGCGGTAGCCGCGACCGGCGTATGGCTGATGTATAGTACCTGAAACGGGAACACATCCCGTTTCCCCAATACCATGCGCGTCGAACGGCGCGCATGGTCGGTCTACTGCATTACTGAATCTGACAGCCCAATGACACAATAATTGTGCATGGTGCTATAGTCTCGCTATGTTCCCCAAGATCGGTTCCTCCCAATTTTCACGCCATATATGGCTTACGCTCGTCATGTACGGCGTGCTCGCCGTCGCTTTTGCCATTTACGTGAATGCAGAAAAACAGATAGATCGCGTCAACGATTTGCGCCTGCAATCGTATCTGCTGGCCGATGAACTACGCCAGTCCTCTGACGACCTTACCCGCATGGTGCGTGCCTATGCCGCCACCGGTCAGGAGATTTACAAACAGCATTATCAGGAAATTCTCGATATCCGTAACGGCAAATTGCCGCGCCCTCTACATTACGAAAATATCTACTGGGATCTGGTACCACTCGACGACAGTCGGCCACGGCCCAGCAGCGGCAAGGCAATCGCGTTGCTGGATTTAATGCGGCAAGCCGGATTTACCGATGCCGAATTTGCCAAACTGGCTCAGGCCAAAGCCAATTCCGACGCACTGACCAGCACCGAATTCCTGGCAATGAAACTGGTTGAAAACGACATACAGCACGCCGACAATACCCACATCGCAGCAATGCGGCTATTGCATAGCGCGCAATACTATCAGGCCAAGGCCAACATCATGCGGCCTATCGGCGAATTCCAGCAAATGATGGAACAACGCACCCTGACTACCGTCGAACGCGCCGAGGCTACCGCCACATCCTTGCGCATCACATTCATCCTGCTGGGTTTCATGTTGCTATATATGCTGTGGCGCGCCTACCGAGCCTTATACGCGACGCTGGGCGGCGAGGTTGATACGCTATACCGGCATATTGCCCGCATAGGCAACGGCGATTTTTCCACGCCCATACCTGTCATCCCCGGTACCGAAAATAGCGTGCTGGGCTGGCTTGCAGCAACACAGGCCAAACTGAACAGGCTGAACAACGAACGCAACCAGGCTGAAGAAAACACCCTGCGTCAGAGCAGACTGTATGCTGCATTAAGTCAATGCAATCAGGCCATCATACACAGTACCAATGCAGCAGAACTGTTCCCGCAAATCTGCCGGATTGCAGTAGAACTCGGCGGCATGAAAATGGCATGGATAGGCTGGATGGAAAATACACATCTTGCCCCCATTGCCAGTTATGGCGAAGGTATTGAATATTTACAAAATATTTCCATGTCGCCAAGCGACAGCGAGCCTTACAAATGCGGTCCTGCCTGCACCGCCATGCGCAACGATCACCCGGTCTGGCACAAGGATTTTCAACACGACACGCCCCCGGCAACGCAACAACAGCAGAGCATGAAAATCGACTGGAATGCGGCTGCAGCCTTGCCGCTACACCGTAACGGCAAAGTTGTCGGCGCTTTTACCATGTACAGCGACGAAATAGACGCTTTCGACCAGGCGGCACAGGACCTGCTGACGGAAATGGTCATGGATATCGACTATGCATTGAATGGTTTTGCACGCATGGCCGAACAACAGCATGCGCAACAAATGGAAGCGGAACGCAGTTTCGTACTGGAACGCATTACCAGCGACAAACCGCTCGCAGTCATATTGGACGAGATTATCCGCCGACTGGAAATTCTCAGACCGCATTCCATATGCAGCATCCTTCTGCTCGACGACGATGGGCAGCACCTGCACGTCGGCGCCGCTCCCAGTCTGCCTGAATTTTTCAATACCGCGATTGAGGGCGCCCGCATCGGCCCCGGCGTCGGCTCCTGCGGCAATGCGGCCTACACCGGCCAGCGCACCATCGTCGAGGATATCGCCCACCATCCCTACTGGGCAAACTACAAGTATCTGGCTGAACAAGCCCATTTAGGCTCATGCTGGTCCGAGCCCATCATCTCCTCGACGCATAAAGTATTAGGTACTTTTGCGATATACCACGCGGCACCGGCCCAGCCCGACAGCCATGACATCCAATTAATCGAGATGGTGGCGCACTTCATCTCCATCGCCATCGAACGCAAACAGGCCGAGGCGCACATCCATCAGCTCGGCCATTACGACCCGCTCACCAAACTGCCTAACCGACTGCTGCTGGACGAGCGAGCCCATCAGGCCATCAGCATCGCTCAACGCAACGGTATGCCATTGGCAGTATTATTCTGCGATCTCGATCATTTCAAGAATATCAACGATAACCTCGGCCACCGCGTCGGCGACGAATTGCTGGTCACCCTGGCGCAACGGCTGCAGACAGCAATACGCGATGAAGATACGGTTTCGCGTATGGGCGGCGACGAATTTATTTTCGTATTGCCCAACACCAATATTGACGAAGCCGCGCACGTAGCGGAAAAACTGCTGGCCATCGTGACCCAGCCCTACCATCTGGGCGACCACGAACTCACTATTACCTGCTCCATCGGCATCGCCATGTATCCGGATGACGGCGCCGATTTCGACATGCTGGTCAAAGCCGCCGACGTGGCCATGTATCGCGCGAAACAGGCCGGGCGTAACGGCCACTGTTATTTCACCAATGAAATGCAGGCACGATCTGCCCGCAATCTAACCCTGGAAAACGCGCTACGCAGGGCACTGGAACGCAACCAGCTCGAAGTCCATTACCAACCTCAAATTTCCATGGAGAACGACCGGATCATCGGCGCAGAAGCCTTGGTACGCTGGCAGCATCCCGAGCTGGGCATGATATCGCCGGCCGAATTCATCCCCATCGCAGAAGACAGCGGGCAGATCTATCAGATCGGCGAATGGGTATTGCGCACCGCGACACGCCAATTAAGATCCTGGATGGATGCAGGTATTGCACCCATGATCATCGCGGTCAATCTCTCCGCAGTTCAGTTCCGTCATGCTCGCCTGCCAGAACTGGTCAGCACCATACTGCACGAAACCGGCCTGCCGGCCCAATATCTTGAACTGGAGCTAACCGAAAGCGTGGCCATGGACGATCCGCTTGCAGCGATTGCAGTCATGAATGACCTACACAGCCGTGGTATATGCATGTCCATAGACGATTTCGGTACCGGCTATTCCTCGCTCAGTTACCTCAAGAAATTCCAGGTATACAAACTCAAGATCGATCAATCCTTTGTCCGCGACATCGGTACCGACCCCGAAGACCGGGCCATTGTTGCTGCCATCATCAGCATGGCGCAGAGTCTGGGCTTCCAGACCATAGCCGAAGGGGTAGAAACCGCAGATCAATTGGCGTATTTGCGCGAGCAAAAGTGCGACGAAGTGCAAGGCTACTATTACAGTCAAGCCTTGCCCGCTGCCGGGTTCGAAGCATTTGTGCGCAACTGGCTGCCCGCGCAGGACGCCGCCGAAAAATAATTCTTGCCACAGGCAATCAGCCCCGCATCTTCGTCCCCAGCCATTTCACCGCTTCAAATAAACCAAAAGAACCAGCGCCCAGCGCAAACGCGCCCAGCCAATACCAAACGCCTATAGGTACGAAGGCAAATACCTGGGCAAATGCCGGCACACCGGTGACCAGTATCAGCGCCAGCAAGGTAACGGCCAACACCCGGTATGCAACGCGATTACCGCCGCGCCGCACCCTGCCCGGCAGCGTTGAGCGGCTACTGAAAATCAGCACCGAATTGGCTGCGATAAGCGCGACAAAAGCCAAAGTCCGCGCTACCGCCGCATCGATACCCGAGGCCAGCGCCGCGCCGTACAAACCCATCACCACCAGAGTGCTGACGCTCCCCATCGCCAGGCTCAATGCAATCTGGCCCCCAGACAACAGAGACTCCCCCGGTCTGCGCGGTGCGCGCCGCATCAGCCCGGCATCAGCAGCTTCCGCTTCAAACACAACGGAACAGGCCGGATCTATCACCAGCTCGAGAAAAGCAATATGAATCGGCGCCAGCACCAGCGGCAGACCGAACAGTAACGGCAAAATGGAAAGGCCGATAATCGGCACATGCACCGCCAGCGTATAAATCATGGCCTGGCGCAGGTTGGCATAAATGCGCCGCCCCAGACTGACCGCCTTGACGATAGCGCCGAAATCATCGTCCAGCAGCACCAGCGATGCTGCCTCGCGTGCCACATCGGTGCCGCGCTTGCCCATGGCAATGCCGATATGCGCTGCTTTCAGCGCAGGCGCATCGTTTACCCCGTCGCCGGTCATCGCTACGATCTCGCCGCCCGCCTTCAAGGCTTCGACGATGACCAGCTTCTGTTGCGGCGTCACCCGTGCAAAGACGCAAGTATGCTCAATCTGCTCAGTCAGGCTGGCGCCATCCAGCTGCTGAAACTCGGCACCCGTCAATATCCGGCTGTTATCTATACCGGCACTCGCCGCTATAGCCGATGCCGTGCGCGGATGATCGCCGGTAATCATCACCACGCGGATGCCGGCCTGCCGACACTCCTCAACAGCTGCCGGCACTTCGACGCGCAAAGGATCGGCCAGCCCCGTCAAACCGAGAAATTCGAAATCGAAATCATGCTGGATGGCAGGCCAGTCGTCCCCGCTATGCACAGCCTTGGCAATCCCCAGCACCCGTAACCCGCGATCTGCCATAGCGGCAGCCTGCGCAGCGATACGTATGCGTTCGGGCTCAGCCAGATGGCAAAGATCGGCTATCGCCTCGGGCGCGCCTTTCGTCGCCACCGCTTGATGACTATGTTCGGGGATGCGCCACAAATGCGACATCGCCAGCATTTGCGGGGTCAGCTCATATTCGCGCGCCAACGCCCAGTCGGTATGCAGATGTTCGGTATTGGCAAGCCATGTCTGGGCAAAACGCTGAAACGCCTGTTCCATAGGATCGTGCGGCTCGATTTCGCTGGCAAGTACGGTATATTCCAGCAACTCGTGAAAAATCTCCGGCAATTCGACGACATTGCCGCCTTCCATCTGCGCCACATCCAACCATGACTCGCCCACTACCAACGCGGCGACAGCCATGCGGTTCTGCGTCAGCGTGCCGGTCTTGTCGACACACAGCACCGTGGTTTCGCCCAGTGTTTCAATGGCGCTGAGTCGTCGCGTCAGCACCCGCTGTGTGGCGATACGACGCGCGCCGAATGCCAGAAAAACGATCATGATGACAGGAAATTCCTGCGGCAATATGCCCATTGCCAAGGTGATCCCGGCCAGCAGACCGTTCAGCCAGCCACCGCGGGATAACACGAAAAGCGCAGTAACCGCCACGCACAAGCCGATACCGATCACGGCCAGTTGTCTGGTCAATGCAGCAATCTCGCGTTGCAACGGCGATGACTCGCTGCTAATGCTTTGCAGCGATTTACCGATTTTGCCTAATTCGGTGGCGACGCCGATTGCCGTGACACGCGCCAGACCCTGACCGCCGGTTAACAGCGTACCGGCATAAACGCGACATGCGGAGCTGGTTATATCCGCTTCGACAGACGGCACACGCTTGGCAACTGCTTCCGATTCCCCCGTCAGCAGCGATTCGTTTGCTGCCAGCTCATGCGCCGTCAATATCGACGCATCGGCCGCAACGCGATCGCCCTCGCTCAATACCAACACATCGTCGCGCACCACTTCGCGACCGGCAATACGCAGCGGCTTGCCGTCGCGTATGACCAGCGCCCGCGGACTGGAAAGATCGCGCAAGGCGGCAAGCGCCTGTTCGGTTCGGCGTTCCTGCAGTATCGTCACGCCCATGATCACGCACACAAACCCAAGCAATATCAGGGCTTCATGCAGATCGCCCAGCAACGCATAAATGGCTCCCGCCCCCAGCAATAGCAGAAACATCGGTTCGCGTACCACTTCCAGTACGATGTTAAACAGACTATGTTCCTGATCGACAGCCAACTCGTTGTAACCTTCAGCCACCTGTCTGGCAGCGGCCTCCGCCGCCGTCAAACCGGCAGGAAATTCATGATTATCCATCGCTAGGCAAATCCCTGAAAATGGCACCCTGTAACGCAATGCGCCGGTATAGCCAATTTACCCCATTGCGTGGTTCAGGGTAATACTTTTCCCGCTGCGTTGCGGATATCGCAACAACAATCCAGCCGTTAATCTTGCCCGGCAATACGCTACTGGCGCATAATTGACCGCAAATACCAGCCGCATTTGCTCCCATCCGTTACCCGATCGCCATGACCGCTCACCTGACCCCGGCAGAAACATTGTTCTTCGAAGGCAACCGCCACATGCGCACGGGCGCTAGCGATGAGGCGGAGCGATGCTTCCGCCGGGCGCTGGCGCTGGCACCGGATTTCAGCGAAGCACTGGCTAATCTGGCGATGCTCCGAGAACAGGCCGGTGCAATGCAGGAAGCCGAATCCTGTTATCGCCGCGCCATTGCGCTCTACCCCGGCAACGTTCAGGTGCAACTGAATCTTGGCGTATTGCTGCTGAACATGAAACGCTACGACGAAGCCGAAACGGTCAACCGGCTGGCCGTACAGCAAGCGCCGGAGTCGGCTGCGGCCTGGTCTAATCTGGGGGTACTGCTGGCCTGTATGAAACGCGAAACCGAAGCAGAACAATGCTATCGCCAGGCCATGGCGCTGGATGCCGGTTATGCCAAGGCCCGCTTTAATCTGAGCTACCTGCTGCTGCGTCAGGGACGCTTCGAGGAAGGCTGGCCGTGTCTGGAAGCGCGGGCCTGGAATGACTATATGGCCGGCTATTTCAGTTGCGCGCGCTGGCAAGGCGAGCCCTTGACAGGAAAATCCATCGTCATCGGCTTTGAAGCTGGTCACGGCGACATGATACAGTTCTGCCGCTATGCCGTTGCGCTCAAAGCCATGGGTGCGGCGCGCGTTACGCTGATTTGCCACCCCGGCCTGCAAACCCTGTTTGCGACCCTGCCCGGCGTCGACGAAATCCGCGGCATCAACGACGACATATCCGCCGCAAACTGGGATTACTGGACATTGCCGATGAGCCTGCCGTATCACTGCGGCACGCGCGCCGATACCATTCCTGCCCCTATCCCCTATCTGGCGGCAGATCCTGCCACCGCAGCATGCTGGGCGTCGCGCCTGCCGGCATCCGCACCCCGCGTCGGGCTGGCATGGCGCGGCAACGCCCAATTCGAAAACGATGCAGATCGCTCCCTGCCCGGGTTATCCGCATTCGCCCCGCTGGGTGCTGTGACCGGAGTGCAATTTGTCAGCCTGCAAAAAGGCCCGGGCGAAGAGGAAGCATTGCACCCACCCGCAGGCCTGCAGCTACTCGCGCTGGAACCGGCGCTGCAGGATTTTGCCGATACGGCCGCCGTCATTTCGCAGCTGGATCTGGTCATCAGCGTAGACACAGCCGTAGCGCATCTGGCCGGCAGCCTGGGCAAACCCTGCTGGGTACTGCTGCCGGATTACCGTACCGACTGGCGCTGGCTAACCGAACGCAGCGACTCGCCCTGGTATCCTCAGCACATGCGTCTATTCCGTCAGACACGCAGCGGCGACTGGCCGCCGGTCATCGCCGCTGTCGCTGCAGCGCTGGCACTATGGAAAACAGCACAGGAAAGCACCCACGCCGCATCCTGACCCGGCAACGCCGGTATCAGCGCAGCCGCAGCGACATGCGCATATGCGGAATCCCGGCATCGTCGAATATATCGCCCCCTTCAACGAAGCCCAGCCTACGATAAAACGGCATCGAACTCACCTGCGCATCCAGTATCGCCTCGCCAAACCCGGATGCTGCCGCATAATCCAGCGCCCGCTGCATCAATCTGCGGCCTATGCCCTGACAACGCAGATTGAGACTGACCGCAACCCGTCCGATTTTGATCCGCTCTGCATCGGGCAGCAGCCTCAAGGTCGCCACAGCAACGCCTTCGCGGCGCGCCAGCAAATGCACGGCAATCGCATCGTATTCGTCGATTTCCAGCGCCACCGGGACACACTGCTCGACCACGAACACCTCATGGCGCAGTGCGAATGCCTGTTGCATCAGGGCCGCATCCGCGTGCACGATCACTATCTCTTCATTCATGGCGGTCATTTGCGTCCTGTTCCGGTATTGGGTTGTGCCAGCCGCCGTCTGCGGCAATCAGCGCATCGGCTTGTTGCGGTCCCCAGCTGCCGGGTTGATAGGGGTATGCCTGCTGATACGAGTCGAGCACCGGGTCGACCACCGTCCAGGCGGCTTCGACGGCATCCTCACGGGTGAACAGCGCACCATCGCCGGCCATGGCGTCCTCCAGCAAGCGCTCGTACGGCGTTTCGGCCCCCGGCTGTTCATCCAGCAGATAAAGTTCGCGCTGATCGCCGGTGAATTCCTTGCCCGCTCGCTTGACCCGCGCGGCAAGTGCAACCGCAGAATTGGGGGAAATCCGGAATCGGAAATAATTGGCGAGCCCGGTCACCGCTGCCGCATCGTCGAACAATTTCTGCGGCGGCGGTTTCAGCTCGACCAGTACCTCAGCGGCCGTCGCCGCCAGACACTTGCCGGAACGCAAATACCACGGCACGCCTTGCCAGCGCCAGGAATCGATAAACAGCCGCAGCGCGCAGTAAGTCTCGACATCCGAGTCCTGCGCGACCCCCGCTTCCTGACGATAGCCGCTGTACTGACCGCGCACCACATCGTCCGGCCGCAACGGACGCATGGCCTGGAACACCTTGGCCTTTTCGCTGTGCACGGCGCCGAATCCTTGATACGCCGGCGGCTCCATCGCCAGCAACGCGACGATCTGGAACAGATGATTCTGTATGACATCGCGCAGGCAACCGGCGCTTTCGTAAAACCCGCCGCGCCCCTTGATGCCGAAATTCTCGGACAGCGTAATCTGCACGCTGGACACGTAATTGCGATTCCAGATCGGCTCGAGGAAGGAATTGGCGAAACGGAAATAAAGAATATTCATGATCGCCTCCTTCCCGAGATAGTGGTCGATACGGAAAATGGCATCTTCCACGAACACCGACAGCGCGATGCGATTCAGCGCCTGAGCGGAAGCGAGGTCGCGCCCGAACGGTTTCTCGACGATAAGACGCGCCTGCTCGGCCAGCCCTGCGGCGCCTAACCCCTTGATCACGGTCTCGAACAGTGCAGGCGGGATAGCCAGATAATGCGCCGGACGACGGGCAGCGCCCAATGCCTGTTTGAGGGCAATGAATGTGTCCGGATCGTTGTAATCGCCGCCCACATAGCGCAGCAATGACAGCAGGCGATCAAGGGCAGCGCGATCATCCACCTTGCCGGCCTGCACGACGCTGTCCTCTACCCGTTGCCGCAATTGCGCCAGACTCAGCTGCGAACCGGCAACGCCCACTACCGGCACATCAAGTACGCCGCGTTTAACCATGGCGTACAGCGCGGAGAAAATCATCTTGTGGGCAAGATCGCCGGTCACGCCGAAAATCACCAGCGCATCTGCAGGGGTCGTACGGTTATAAGTATTGTCCATTTCGGCGCCTCTTGCTGCGACTCGACTGCATTTTCACGATTCGGCCGTATGCCGATGAAAGTGCGTACCATGACACTTGGGGCAGGGAGGAATATGCCCCGGCTTATGGAAATGCAGTTTTTCCCCACATTGATCACATGTCAGTGTCCCCAGCCCGGTCAGCTCGCCGGTTTGATAACCTGCCGCTTCCGCTTTCAATTTCAACTTTGCCAGCGCTACAGTGGTCTGGTCGGCTGCGTTGGCAAAGCGCTCAAGAAAATCGCGCTTGATCAACGCCACGTCAAACCCTATCCATTCCGATAGCTCCTTGCCGTTCTCATCCAGATATTGTGCAGCGTCGATCAGGTCTCGTTTCACATAGGCTTCCAGCTTGTCGACTTCATCGCCGCTGAACTTGTTCAACGCCACGATTTCACCCCGAATCTCATCCAGTATTTCACGGGCAGCAACGCCGCCCTGATGCGTTTTCCTTAATACGTTTTCCAGCAGCAATTCATATGCCTCACCCATGCCTTCAACGGGGTCGTGCGGTGGCAGTAAATCTTTCATTTTGGTTCTCCTTCTGGTTGTTGGAAGACACAATGCCGCATCCGGCCGCTTACGCGCCTTGGCGACAGCGGCATGTTCGAAATATCGAACCGCCGCTTAACAGGGTTCACGAACCCGCTGCTGCCGACTGTAATCCATATTCCGCCAGCGCAGCACAAGTAGTTTTATAATCAGTGTGATGGATACCGTGCATCCCCATGCTCTCGGCTACCTGAACGAACATCAGGGTATTGTCGATGAACACGACTTGATCCGGGCGCGGCTGGGTAATATCCAGTGCCAGCTGAAAAATATTGGTATCCGGCTTGCGCATGCGCACGAAGCAGGAGGAAATGAAAACATCGACGAAATCGCCCAGCTTGAATTGCCCAATTCGATAGGCATTCAATTCCCGCGCTTCGTTGCTGACCACGGCGATTTTGAGGCCATGCTCACGTTTGAGCTCTGTGAACAGCGCTATCATTCCGGGGATGGGTTGCGACTGCGCAAACATGAATTCCCGGAATTGATCCCGTGTAAACGCCCTGTCTTCATAAAACACCGTCCGCGTCAGATATGCATCCAGCGTCAGCCTGCCTTCTTCATAAGTAGCGAAATTGAGCTGGTGGCGCGCTTCCAGCTCGGCGCTATCCAGACCGAATTTCGTCGCGGCCTGCTGCCGGGCGAGATGATCCCAGCCGTTCGTAAGCAGCACACCGCCTACATCCAGGAACAATGTCGTGATATTCGGCTTCATGTCGCCTCCGCTGACACACGCTGCCGCACCAGCAATATGACGCTGGATCGGGAATGCAAACGATAGGTCTGTGAATTTTCCAGCGGCGGCGCTTGGTCACCGGCAAACAGATCCTGCGGCGCGGGGCATGATGTATCCACGGCAAGACGCCATTCCGCTCCGGGCGGCAGGGCGGGCAAGCTGAAATCGACGGAGTCGATACCGGCGTTGAACATCAGCAGAATCGCGCGCTGCGCGTCTTCATGGATCAGACAGGCAAGCTGTTGCTGTTTGGGGTCGGCCCAATCGGGTAATCCTCCTTGCGGACCCAACCAGCAGATTTCTGCGTCGGTGTAAAATTGTTCCCGGCTCAATACCGGATGGTCGCGCCGGAAGGCAATCATGCCGCAGCTGAAACGAAAAATATCCTGATGCAGTACCAGATCGCCCCAGTCGTGCCAGCTGGTTGCATTATCCTGGCACCATGCGTTGTTGTTGCCGCCCTGGGTACGACGAAACTCGTCGCCGCCGAGCAGCATCGGTACTCCGCGCGAGATCATCAGCGTCAGCAGGAAATTCTTGATCTGAGCCTTGCGCACCGCCTCGATTGCCGCGTCCGTGGTCGCACCTTCCATGCCATAGTTGTCGCTGTAATTGGCATCGGTGCCGTCGCGGCTGTTTTCACCATTCGCGTCATTGTGCTTGTGGCAATAGCTCACCAGATCGTTCAGCGTAAAACCATCGTGGCAGGTAACGAAATTAATGCTGGCCTCGGGGCCTTTGCCCGACCCGCTATAAATATCGGCGCTGCCGCAGATACGGCTGGCGAACAAACCAAGCATGCCATCGTCGCCGCGCCAGTAGCGCCGGACATCGTCCCGATAGCGGCCGTTCCATTCCGCCCAGCGCCGCTCCGAGAAACTGCCGACTTCATAAGCACCGGCAGCATCCCACGCCTCGGCAATAATTTTCACGCCGCCGAGTACAGGGTCTTCGGCGATGCGCTCCAGCAACGGCGCATTCGCCAGCAGCTTGCCGGTCTCGCCTCTGCCGAGCACCGACGCCAGGTCGAAGCGGAATCCGTCGACATGCATCTCCACCACCCAGTAGCGCAGTGCAGTCAGAATATGCTCGCGCACCACCGGATGATTGGCGTTGACGGTATTGCCGGTGCCCGTGTAATCCCGGTAATGGCGCGGATCTGCCGCCAGCATATAAAAAATCGCATTATCTATCCCGCGGAAACTCAAGGTCGGCCCCAGTTCGTTACCCTCTGCCGTGTGATTGAACACCACATCGAGAATCACTTCAATACCGGCTTGATGCAGTGTCCTGACCATTTCCTTGAACTCCAGCTTCTGCTGCCCCAATCCGCCGGCACTGCTATAGGACGCCTTGGGCGCAAAAAAATTCACCGGGTCGTAGCCCCAGTAATTTCTGAGCGATAGACCCGTTTGCGGATCAACGCCTGTCGACTGATACTCGTTGAACTCATGAACAGGCATCAGCTCCACCGCAGTCACGCCCAATTCCTGCAAATAGGGAATTTTTTCGATCACCCCACGGTAAGTGCCGCGGTGCGCGATGCCGGAACTCGGATGTATGGTAAATCCGCGCACGTGCATTTCATAAATCACCGTTCTGGCCCAGGGATGTCTGGGCGGACTATCGTCCTGCCAGTGGAAATGCTCGTCGGTGAACACGGATTTCGGCATGGCTGCAGCATCGTCGATTTTCGAAGGCGCCAAATCCAACCCGGGCGCATCCGGATCATAACCTCGTGCAAGACCGAAATCCCATGCAGACAACGCCGAGATCGCCGTTGCAAAGGGGTCGAGAAGCAGTTTACGGAAATTAAAACGATGGCCTTCAGCGGGCAAATACGGGCCGTCTACCCGATAACCATAGAGCTGCCCGTGGCGAACGCCTTTAACCCAAATGTGCCACAGATCGCCCGTGCGATTACGGGCCGGATCGAAATCGATAACCCTGACCGGCACGGCGTCAGCCGCATGCGCAAACAATTCCAGCCGGACGCGGGTAGCGTGACGGCTGAACAAGGCAAAATTGACGCCACCCTCTGATTCGTACGTCCCCAGAGGCAAGGGAACGCCTCTGCGAATGTCACCGTGTTCGGACACTTCAGCGACGTACTCCTCAAATTGACGTTCAGGTATTGTCATATTCGTATGGAATGACCTCCAAAACAATCTGCGTAGCAGGACGATACAAGCTTATTTTCTCCTGCGTAACGCCCAGCCGATAGTGACGAGCGCCCAGCCATCGAACAGCAGGCTAATGCCTACAAACAGGCCTACCAGCCACAGGGAAGTGGTAGGCCATCCGATCAGAAACATCGCCGCCAGCAGCGCCGAAACAATCCCGTTAAAGGCTATCCAGCCCCAACCCCCGGCAGGATATATTGCCCTGGCGAGCGCAAAGCTGTGCATCGCATCCAGTAACAGATAAACGGCCAGCAACAATCCCATGGTTGCCACACCGGATACAGGATAGAACAGCATCAAACTGCCGGTACCAAACAGGAGCACGGGTTTAATCCAGTCCATGATGTTCTTCGAGCCGGATTGATAAGTGTGAACGGCCCATAGACTGCCCCCGATCAGCAATAGCCAGCCGACCAGTATCGCCGCGCTCAGGGACATCACGTTCGGCAGCAGTATGCCTGCCATTCCCAATACGATCAGCAGTATTCCGGTGCTCAGAGTATAGGGTCCGAATTTATCGATGACTGTTTTATCGACGGGCAAAATATTCATTCTTTATCTCCTAAATTATCTTGCGGCTGCGTCGCCATGTTACGGGTAATGTGCATCATCGCTGCCACAGAATTCGACTGGCTTCCAGCGGTACCGCCACGCCGCTGCGGTAGGGGATAAGTCGCGGCGTGTAATCGGACGCAGGGCGCGTTGCAGGCACCTCAACGCGATAAGCATAGCCGTTGACAGCGCCCACCAGTTGCCGCAAGCGCTGCATCTCTATGCATTCAGGTTCTGCGCCGTCTACACTATTGGCATACAACTCGACACGTACCGCTTCGGGGTCGAGGCCGTCCAGATACATTTGCACCTCAAATACATGCCGCTCGCCATCGGACTCCAGCCGCACTTCGCCGAAGTGCAGCACGCTCCATTTCTGCTCCAGCGCATGCTGCCAGGCCACTGTATCCGCGCCGAATTTGCCGTTATCGGCGGTGCGCTGCAGATACGCTGCGGCTAACGGCAGGTAGTGCTGTTCGGTATATTGGCGCACCGCACGATTGGAAGAGTAATGCGGCGTCAATTGCGCCATGCTTTCCCGCATTCTGGTCACCCAGCCGATGGGAATACCCTGCTCGTCGCGCCTGTAAAACTCGGGAATCACTTCACGCTCCAGCAAGTCGTACAACGCTTCGGCTTCGACAGCGTCCCACGCCGGGTCTTCGTCATGCTCCTGACCGTCCCCCAGCGCCCAACCTACTTCCGGCGTGTAGGCTTCAGCCCACCAGCCGTCGAGTTCGGACAAGTTAAGACCGCCGTTAACCAGCACCTTCATACCGCTGGTGCCGCACGCTTCCCAGGGGCGGCGCGGGGTATTGATCCAGACATCCACGCCCTGCACCAGTTGCTCCGTCAAATGCATATCGTAATCGCTGAGAAAGATCACATGCGGCCGCACTTCGGGCCGCCGGATAAAACGTATCCATTGCTGAATCAACGCTTGCCCGTCCATATCTGCCGGATGCGCCTTACCGGCTATAACCAGCTGAACCGGATGTTGCGCATTGGTGAGCAGGCGCACTAGCCGCTCGGGATCGTGCATCAGCAGATTCGGCCGCTTGTAACTGGCAAAACGCCGCGCGAAACCCAGCGTCAGCGTATTGCCATCGAACAGATGCATCACGCCACCGACCGCCTCGGCGGACACGCCCGATGCTGCCAATTGCAGACATAAGCGTTCGCGCGCGTATTTGACCAGGGACATGCGGGCAAGACTGCGAAATTGCCAGAGCCGGGCATCTGTGGCCTGGCGAATTTCCTGTCCCATCGTTTCCGTGGCACCCCGCCAGCGCTCCCGACCGCAGAGACCTGTCCACAGTTCGTCAGCCGCCGCCGAATCCCAGGTCGGCATGTGTACGCCATTGGTAACATGGCCGACCGGCACTTCTACTGTCGGCCAGTGCGGAAAAAGCGATTCAAAAAGATGGCGGCTTACCTTGCCGTGCAAACGGCTCACGCCATTCACCGCGCCGCTGCCGCGTATCGCCAGATACGCCATATTGAAGGGTTCTGACGTGTCATCCGGATTCTGTCGGCCCAAGGCCAGCAAATCGTCGAGCAATATTTTAAGTGTCTGCTCAACGTAGCCGCCGAGATATTGTGCTATCAGCGTTGGGGAATAACGATCGAATCCCGCAGTTACCGCAGTATGGGTAGTAAACAGATTGCCCGCCCGAGTAACGGCTAACGCTACCTCAAACGGCTGACCTGTTGCTTCCATAAAACTGCGGGCACGCTCCAGCACGGCAAAGGCGGCGTGCCCTTCATTCAGATGACAGACTTCCGGCTGAATACCGAGCGCCGCGAGCAGCCGCCAGCCGCCGATACCGAGCAGTATTTCCTGTTTGAGGCGCAGCTCCGGTCCGCCGCCGTAAAGCTCGCTGGTAATGCCTCGATGCACCGGATAATTCGCGGCGTCGTTACTGTCCAGCAAATACAGTTTCACACGACCGACCTGTGCCTGCCAGGCGCGTAACCAGACCGAGTAACCGGGCAAGGCGATTTCCAGCCGCAACCATTCGCCATCCTCTTTGCGCAACGGCGTGATCGGCAATTGTCCGGGATCGTTATACGGGTACAGCGCCTGTTGCGCGCCGTCCTTGTCGATCATCTGACGAAAATAACCTTGCTGGTAGAGCAAGCCTACGCCGATCACCGGTACCCCCAGATCGCTGGCAGCCTTAAGCTGATCGCCGGCCACATTACCCAACCCGCCCGAATAGATGGGCAAGGCCTCGCTCAACATGAATTCCATACTGAAATACGCAACGCAATTGAGTGCCGATTGCGGGTAGGTTTGCTGGAACCAGGCCGATGCAGTTGCCGCCTCTCGCCTGCTTTGCAGCAGTTCGTCCACATTCTTGCGAAAGGCAGGGTCGGCCAGCACATGCTGGAGCTTCTCCCGCGAGACGGTCTGCAATACGACCCATGGATTCCGGGTCATATCCCACAGCGCCGGATCAAGCTGCTGCCACACATCGTCAGCACCGTGATTCCAGGTCGAACTCATATCCAGCGCCAGCTCGGACAAGGCATCGAATCCCTCAATATCCGCGGAAAACAATCGTTCTTTGGGATGAAGAATTCGTTCCTGCTGGGTCATGACGTTCCTTCCGTATTTGTTACAGACACAATCCCCGGTCGACTGCCAGCGTCGCATGAATACATATGCATAATGCGATGCATACGGTAATTGTCATCCTGATGGATTCATACTAGGCTACATTTACCTTGTTCGCTATTCGACAAGTTTTACCATTGCGCGTTCGCGTCTGGAATCGGCAATAAAAAAGCCCCTGAGTACAGGGGCTTCATAACAATTCTTTACACTTTAATATCTCAGGTGACTCTTAAAACGGAATATCGTCGTCCAGATCGTCGAAACTGTTGCCGCCGGATTTAGGCTGACTGGCAGCCGGTGCCGGCGCGCTGGGCCGACTGGGACGGCTGGGGCGACTTTCGTTCTGGCTGTCACTGTCCATGCTGGCCGAAGATGCACCGCCGCGCCCGCCGAGCATTTGCATTTTGTCGGCGATAATTTCAGTGGTGTACTGATCCTGGCCTTCCTTGTTGGTCCACTTGCGCGTTTTCAGGCTGCCCTCGAAATATACCTGCGAACCTTTTTTCAGGTATTCGCCTGCAATTTCCGCCAGCTTGCCGAATATCGCAACGCGGTGCCATTCGGTACGCTCCTGCTTTTCGCCGTTTTTGTCTTTCCAGTTATCGGTCGTCGCCAGGGTTAAATTCACCATGGCATCGCCGCTGGGCATGTATCGAATTTCAGGGTCTTTACCGATGTTGCCTATCAAAATCACTTTATTGACTGATGCCATGTTTGCTCTCCTCTATCAATTTCATTGCTGCTGTTTCATCCCAGCCTAGCTGGGCAACTTTCAGTATGGCGATACCTTCTTCCGCCACTACGGCAGCTTCATAGACACCCTGGATATCCCGCAATTTGCCGTTTAATAATTTTGCCTGATCTGCAGCCAGCTTGCCCAGATGGAACATACGCGTTTTTACTGCGGGCGGCGGACGCATACCGAGCGCGGCAATCAGCCAGATGGTCATCAGGCTGGCGCTGAACATGAACACGGCAGAGAACCCGTAGTTTTGGGACAGCCAGCCACCCAGTGCGCCACCGAAAAACAGGCCCAGCGATTGGGAGGTATTGTAGACCCCCATAGCCGTGCCTTTGGCACCGACCGGGGCAATTTTGGAGATCAGCGAGGGTAAGGTGGCTTCCAGAATATTAAAGGCAATAAAGTAAGCAGTCAGCGCTGCTACTATGCCCCAGAAATGATCCATACTCGCGGCCATGCCCAATTGCGCCGCCAGCATCAAGCCGACTGCTGCGACAAACACCTGTTTCAACTTGGCGCGTTTTTCCCCGTAAATAATCGCCGGCACCATCAGCACAAAGGCGATCAACACTACCGGCAGGTACACTTCCCAATGATGGTTGATATCCAGATTGCCGGTACGCCGCAAGGCGAAAGGAATAACCACAAACATCGCCATTTGCGCAGCGTGGAGCGCGAAAATACCGAAGTTGAGCCGCAACAGTTGCGCATTGCGCAGCACATCACCAAGCTTGGCCGGGCTGGCCTCTGCGTCGCTATGGAAATGGCTAGCTGCGGGATCGGGAATATACCATTTCACCACGGCCATGGCTGTCAGCGACAAAACGCCAGTTAATATAAAAATGCCAGGCATGCCTATGTACTGATACATCGCAGGCCCCAAGACCAGGGAAGCGGCAAAGGTCACGCCTATCGTCCCGCCTATCATCGCCATGGCATGAGTACGATGCTCTTCACGCGTAGAATCGGCCAGTAACGCAGTCACCGCGGCTGAAATCGCCCCGGCACCCTGGATCACGCGACCAAGGATAATGGTTTCTATGGTAGTTGCGCTCGAGGCAACAAAGCTGCCGATAGCAAATAATGTCAGTCCGAAATAAATTACCCGCTTGCGCCCATACTTGTCTGACGCCATGCCGAAAGGCAATTGCAGCATCGCTTGCGTCAAACCGTATGCACCCAAAGCCAGTCCGACCATGGTGTGATTGCTGCCACCGGGCAGATGTTCGGCATAAAGCGCAAACACCGGCAAAATCAGGAACATGCCTAGCATGCGTAAACCGAAAATACTCGCCAAACCTATGCTGGAACGGACCTCCGTCGCGGTCATTTTGTCCGCATTACTCGCTTCTGTCTTCATTTGCTTGGGAACCAGCGCAAAAAACGGTATATTAACAGGTTAGCCCGTTTATGAGTATTCCAGCTATGGACATTATCCGCATTCGCGGCGCACGCACGCACAATCTAAAGGACGTAAATCTCGATTTACCGCGCAATCAGCTTGTCGTCATCACTGGTTTGTCCGGCTCGGGAAAATCTTCACTGGCATTCGATACGCTCTATGCCGAAGGTCAGCGACGCTATGTGGAATCGCTGTCGGCGTACGCGAGGCAATTCCTGCAGCTGATGGAAAAACCGGACGTCGATCTGATCGAAGGCCTGTCGCCCGCCATCTCGATCGAACAGAAAGCCACCAGCCACAACCCTCGCTCCACCGTCGGCACCGTGACCGAAATCCACGATTACCTGCGCCTGCTGTTCGCACGGGTCGGTACACCACAATGTCCGGAACACCACATCGAACTGGCAGCGCAAACGGTATCGCAAATGGTAGACCATGTACTGGCCCTGCCCGAAGATACCAAGCTGATGATACTGGCGCCCGTCATCGTCGGACGCAAGGGCGAACACACGGATTTGTTCGATGAACTGCGCGCGCAAGGTTTCGTACGTATACGCATTGATGGCGAAGTGCATGAAATGGATGCGCTGCCCAAACTGGACAAGAACAAAAAACACACCATAGAGGTCGTGGTCGATCGGCTGAAGATACGCGACGAGGTCAAGCAGCGTCTGGCCGAATCGTTCGAGACCGCCCTGCGCCATGCGGACGGACGCGCGCTGGCCGTGGAAATGGACAGCAAGCACGAGACCCTGTTCTCGGCCCGCTTCTCCTGCCCGGTGTGCGATTACTCACTTCCCGAGCTGGAACCGCGCCTGTTCTCGTTCAACAATCCCATGGGCGCATGCCCCAAGTGCGATGGTCTGGGCGTCATTCAATACTTCGACCCGAAACGGGTGGTCGCATTCCCGCATTTATCGCTGGCAGCCGGCGCCATTAAGGGTTGGGACAAACGCAATCCGTTTTATTTCCAGCTGCTGCAAAGCCTCGCACTGCACTACGGCTTCGATCTGGGTACGCCGTTCGATCAATTACCGGAAACAGTGCGCGAAGTCATACTCAACGGTAGCGGCAAGGAACAGATCGCATTTCATTACCCCGGCGAGCGCCGCCCCAAACTGCATGTGTTCGAAGGCATACTGACCACGCTGGCACGGCGCTACAAGGAAACCGATTCCAGTACCGTACGCGAGGAGTTGGCAAAATATCTCAACAGCCAGCCTTGCCCGAGTTGTGCCGGAACGCGGTTGCGACGCGAGGCACGCCATGTATTTGTTGCCGGAAAAACCATCTACGCACTATCCGCCCTGCCCCTTAAGCAATCACTCACTTTCTTTGAATCGCTCCAGCTCACCGGTAGCAAACAAGCCATTGCCGACCGTATCGTCAAGGAAATCGCTGCGCGTCTGCAATTTCTGAACAATGTCGGTCTGGAGTACTTGTCGCTGGACCGCTCTGCTGAAACGCTGTCCGGCGGCGAAGCGCAGCGCATACGGCTGGCTTCGCAAATCGGCTCGGGTCTGACCGGCGTCATGTATGTACTGGACGAACCGTCCATAGGCCTGCATCAGCGCGATAACGATCGGTTGCTGGCAACTTTGCGCCGGCTGCGCGATCTGGGTAATTCAGTGATTGTGGTCGAACACGACGAGGACGCCATCCGTACGGCCGATTACGTTGTCGACATGGGCCCCGGCGCCGGCGTTCATGGCGGCCATGTCGTCGCCTACGGCACGCCGGCCGATATTCTGGCGCATCCCGATTCGCTCACCGGCGAATATTTGTCCGGACGACGCAGCATTGCCATCCCCGCCAAGCGCCGCCAACCTGACCCAGAGCGCGAGTTAGTGCTCACTGGCGCATGCGGCAACAATCTCAAAAATGTCACCTTGAATCTGCCTGCCGGACTGCTGGTATGCGTGACTGGGGTATCGGGTTCGGGCAAATCCACACTGATCAACGATACGCTGTATGCCGCGATGGCCCGGCATCTGTATGGCTCCGCTGCCGAACCGGCACCCTATACGGCAATAGAAGGCCTGGCTTTGTTCGACAAGGTCATCAACGTCGATCAAAGCCCGATAGGCCGCACGCCGCGTTCCAATCCCGCCACCTATACCGGCTTGTTTACGCCGATTCGGGAATTATTCGCCGGCGTTCCTGCCGCCCGCGAGCGCGGCTACAGCCCGGGACGTTTTTCGTTCAACGTCAAAGGCGGGCGTTGCGAAGCCTGCCAGGGCGATGGCGTTATCAAGGTGGAAATGCATTTTCTGCCGGATATTTATGTGCCGTGCGATGTCTGTCACGGCAAACGCTATAACCGGGAAACGCTGGAAATACAGTACAAGGGTAAAACCATCACCGAAGTATTGGCGATGACGGTAGAAGATGCGCATGCCTTCTTTAATGCCGTGCCTGTCATTGCGCGCAAGCTGCAAACATTGCTGGACGTCGGTCTCGGCTACATCCAGCTGGGTCAAGCTGCGACCACCTTGTCTGGCGGCGAGGCGCAACGGGTCAAGCTATCGCTGGAATTATCCAAACGCGATACCGGGCGTACGCTGTACATACTTGACGAGCCGACCACAGGTTTGCATTTCCACGACATAGAAATGCTGCTTAAAGTGATTCATCGTCTGGCCGATCAAGGCAACACCATCGTCGTCATTGAACATAATCTGGATGTCATCAAAACCGCTGACTGGGTAATCGATATTGGCCCTGAAGGCGGCGACGGCGGCGGCAAAATAGTCGCCAGCGGCACACCCGAACAGGTCGCCGCCAATCCTGCCAGCCATACTGCTGCCTACCTCAAGCCATTACTCGCCTAAAATCATAACCATGCATATTCAGTACACGCTAGCCGATATCAGAAAGACTTTCCCCGCCGTATTTTTTGAGCGCGGTATGGCGATCTACGATCAGCACAGGATCAATTACGTCAACATCGACGATGCCGATAATGCGCTGGTTGCTGAAGTGCAGGGCAGCCGTGCATTACCTTATCATCAACGCATTTTCCTGCAGATGCGAAACAGCAAACTGATCATCGATGGTTCATGCGATTGTCCGATAGGCCGCAATTGCAAGCATGTCATCGCGGTACTGATACATGCACTGCATACGCCGCCCAGCCTGATTCAAACCGCACAAAGCGTAATTCAGGCGCAGCCCGGCAATATCTGGCAAAGCAAGGCCTATCCTGCATTGAGCTGGCTGGAGCAAATCAGTGAGGCGCTGTCCGAGATAGATGCACCGGCTTACCCGCCGGACGAAGCCTATCGCCTGCTGTATGTGTTGTCGCCTCCCGCTTACTACGGTGCTGGCCTGGACGTGCGTCTAATGCGTGCGCGTCTGAAAAAGGACGGTTCTTTCGGCAAGGCCATGCGTTACACCCAGTTTCTGGAAGTTGCCATGGGACGGGGCGGCAATGTTGCCAGCAATCTGGACCGCAACTTATGCGCTCGCATCATGCAGTGCAATCCGCAATCCCAATCCGATCCCAGAATCAGCGGCCCGCATAGCGGCGCGCTGCTGCACGACCTGATCATCAGCGAGCGGGCATTCTGGTCCGACAGCGATACTCAGGCATTAAGTCTGGGTGCGTCGCGAGATTGCGAACTGGGCTGGATGGCGGATGATGAAGGCAATCAGCAACTCAGCGTACAGCTTGAGGATCACGAACAGATACTGGCCGTCACACCGCCCTGGTGGATTAATGTCAAAACCGGCCAGTGCGGCGAACTGCAGACCGGGTTGCCGGATGCAATAGCCAACATACTGCTGTTATCCCCGGCTATTCCCAACGAATTGCTACCGGAGGTAACCGCTACCCTCAAGCATCAATTACCCAACGTCACGCTCCCCGAACCGCAATCGCTGGAAACCCGACAGCTCGACGATGTTCCGCCCGATCCGGTGCTGATACTGAATGAGATTCCGGTCAGCCTGAACGATCACTGGAAACGCCGCGACGATAACAACACACATTATCTGCCGGCTGCGCAGATAGCATTCGAATATCACGGTATACGCGTCAACAGCCATGCAGCCAATCGCACCGTCAGCCAACGCCGCGACCATATACGTTATGTCACCAATCGCGATGCTGCGCAGGAAGCGCATTTCGCCGCACAGATACTCAGCCATACCGATCTGGCGCTTATCCAGAAAATATTCCCGGCAGTTGCCGTCACCGCCGAGCAAAGTGCGGCCTACAGTCTGGCCCAGCCAAACGACTGGCTCGATTTCATGATAGAGGATGTACCCAGACTGCGGGATCTGGGCTGGCAGATCGACATTAAATCCGACTTCCCTTACCGGGTCGCCGACGTAGGCAACGACATCAGCGCAGAAATCGAAGAAACCTCCGGCAACGACTGGTTCAGCCTCGATCTGGGCATAGATGTGGACGGCGAGCGCATCAGCTTGCTGCCGATATTGGCACAAACGTTTCAGCAATATACGCCTGAACAGATTCGCGCGCTAACCGACCCGAATATCGACCCCAAGCGCAAGCTGGTATGCATGCTGCCGGACAAACGCATGCTGGCACTGCCGCTGCAACGTTTGCAGGGCATACTGTCGGTACTGGTTGAACTGTTCGATAGCAAGACGCCGTTAAACGCTGACGGCAAGCTGGAATTGACTTCATTGCACGCCACCCGTCTAGCTGAACTTGAAACCAACGCACGACCTCGCTGGCTGGGCGGCGAACGCTTGCTGGCACTTGGCCAGCGACTCAAAAGCTTTACTGGTATTGCTGCGGTTCCGGTTCCTCAAGGACTCAATGCGACATTGCGTGGATATCAGCAAGAAGGTCTGAACTGGCTGCAGTTTCTGCGCGAATACGGTTTGGGTGGCATACTGGCCGACGACATGGGCCTGGGCAAGACCTTGCAAACGTTAGCGCATTTGCTGGTGGAAAAACAATCAGGGCGCGGCGACAAGCCCAGCCTGGTCATTGCTCCGACCAGCCTGATGTTCAACTGGATGGCCGAGGCTGCACGTTTTACGCCCGATTTGCGGGTACTGCTCTTGCATGGTCTGGATCGTAAACAGTATTTCGAGCAGATCAACGATTTCGATCTGGTGTTGACGACTTACCCCTTATTGGCCCGCGACAAGGAATTCCTTACCGCACAACCGTTCCACTTTCTAATACTGGACGAGGCGCACGCAATTAAAAACCCCAAGGCGCTATCGACCCAGATTGTGCACCAGATTCAGGCACGTCATCGCCTGGCTCTGACCGGCACGCCTATGGAAAACCATCTGGGAGAATTATGGTCGCTGTTTCACTTTTTATTACCGGGTTTACTGGGTAGCGCGGAGGCATTCAAGCGCCAGTTCCGTACGCCTATCGAAAAGCATGAAGATCATCAACGCAGTATTGCGCTGGCGCAACGTGTCAAACCGTTTATGTTGCGTCGAACCAAAGTTCAGGTGGTTACCGAATTACCGGCTAAAACCGATATTATTCGCAGCTGCGAATTGATCGGCGCGCAACGCGATTTATACGAATCGGTACGTGCCGTCATGCAAGACAAGATTCGACGCGAGATAGATACCAAGGGTTTCAGGAAGAGCCAGATCGTCATTCTCGATGCGCTACTGAAATTGCGTCAGGTCTGCTGCGATCCGCGCCTGCTCAAGCTACCCGCGGCACGTAAAGTACATCAGTCCGCAAAACTGGATATGCTGACCTCATTGCTGCCGGAAATGATAGAAGAAGGCAGACGCATTCTGCTATTTTCCCAGTTCACCTCCATGCTGGACTTGATCGAACCGGAGCTGGCCGACCTTAAAATCCCGTTTGTACGGCTGACTGGAGATACTCAGGACAGAGCGACGCCCGTCAAACAATTCCAGAACGGCGATGTGCCGCTGTTTCTCATTAGCCTGAAAGCCGGCGGTGTCGGTCTCAACCTGACGGCTGCAGACACGGTAATACATTACGATCCCTGGTGGAACCCCGCCGTTGAAGATCAGGCTACCGGCCGTGCGCATCGTATAGGACAACTGAATCCGGTATTCGCTTTCAAGTTGACGACCATCGGCACAGTCGAGGAAAAGATTATCCATATGCAGGAGAAGAAGCGCGCCCTGGCTCAAGGCATACTTGGCGACGCCGCTGTAGGCGTAGGCGCATTTAGCCCGGATGAGCTGATCAGCCTGTTCGAACCGCTCTAATGACAGTGAGGCCGCCGGGCCTCACTATTTCCTGTGCATTGCGTTCAACAGGACAACATTTTTATTTATGGTAGAAAAAAAGCCGGGCTTAGCCCGGCTTTTTCAGTTCAGCTGATGAATCGATTATTCAGCCGTATCTTCAACCATTTCAGCATCAGCAGGGCGGTCAACCAATTCAATTAACGCCATAGGCGCGTTGTCGCCATTACGGAAACCGAACTTCAGGATACGCAAGTAGCCGCCATTACGCGCTGCAAAACGTGGACCCAGCTCATCGAACAGTTTGACAACCATTTCACGATCACGCAAACGGCTGAAAGCCAGACGGCGATTAGCCAAGCTAGGCTTTTTGCCAAGCGTGATCATGGGTTCGGCAACGCGACGCAATTCCTTGGCTTTAGGCAACGTGGTTTTGATAACCTCGTGGCGCAGCAGCGCATTGGTCAGGTTACGCAGCAAGGCAGCACGGTGGCTGCTTGTACGATTTAATTTACGATTGGCGAGACGGTGACGCATCGTTATATTCCTTCTACTTAATTATGGCTTCTCAAGCCCAACTGGAGGCCAGTTTTCGAGTTTCATACCCAAGCTGAGTCCTTTAGAAGCCAGCACATCTTTAATTTCATTCAATGATTTGCGACCCAGATTCGGGGTTTTCAGCAACTCATTTTCGCTACGCTGAATCAAATCGCCGATGTAGAAAATATTTTCCGCTTTCAGACAATTCGCTGAACGCACGGTCAATTCCAGATCGTCAACAGGGCGCAACAGCATAGGATCGACCTGCGGCGCCTTAGGCGACTCGGCAGCAACCGGTGTGCCTTTAAGATCGGCAAACAGGGCGAGCTGCTCTACCAAAACGCGAGCTGCATAACGCACAGCCTCTTCCGGATCGATCGTACCGTTAGTCTCCACATCCAGTATCAGCTTATCCAGATCGGTACGCTGTTCTACACGAGCGCTTTCAACAGAATAGGCAACACGGCGTACAGGACTAAACGACGAATCAACTTTGATCGCGCCCAGCGTTTGCGTATCGTCTGCCTGACGGCGGACAGACACCGGCTGGTAACCACGGCCTTGCTGCACCTTGATTTCCATATCGATCTTGCCACCCTTGGTAAGGTGAGCAATAACATGATCCGGATTAACGATTTCTACATCATGACCGATTTCGATATCGCCTGCAGTCACTACACCTTCGGTAGACTTGCTCAGCTTCAATGTCACTTCACTACGATCATTGAGCTTGAGCGCGATACCTTTGAGGTTCAGCAATATGTCGACAACGTCTTCCTGCACACCTTCCAACGTGGAGTATTCGTGCAACACGCCACTAATACTCACTTCCGTAGGCGCTGCACCCGGCATGGACGACAATAAAATACGACGCAGGGAATTACCCAACGTATGACCATAACCACGCTCAAACGGCTCCATAATGACACGAGCACGAAGCGGTGAGACGGTTTCAACATCAATGATGCGTGGCTTCAATAAATCCGCAGTACTGCTTTGCATAAATGGTTTCCCTCTAAAATGCGTCGGGATTACTTGGAATACAATTCGATAACGAGATGCTCGTTAATCGTCGCAGGCAATTCAGCACGCTGTGGACGTGCTTTATAAGTACCCTTCATGTCCTTTGCACTCACTTCAACCCATTCAGGGAATCCGCGTTGTTCAGCAGCAGCCAAAGCAGCTTTGATACGCAATTGCTGTTTGGATTTTTCAGTTACTTCAACGACATCGCCTGGCTTGACCACGTATGAAGGTATATTCACGCGCTTACCGTTAACCAGAATGCTGTTGTGACGTACCACTTGACGCGATTCTGCACGCGAAGCGCCAAATCCCATACGAAACGCAACGGTATCCAGGCGGCTTTCCAACAGTTGCAACAGGTTTTCACCAGTCACGCCACGCTGACGGTCAGCTTCCTTATACATATCGCGGAACTGACGTTCCAGTACGCCATAGGTACGACGCAATTTTTGCTTTTCACGCAATTGCACGCCATAGTCAGACAGTCGAGTGTTTTTCTTCTGACCGTGTTGACCAGGTGGATAGCTGCGACGTTCAATCGCGCATTTATCGGTGAAGCACTTTTCACCCTTCAAAAACAGTTTCTCGCCTTCGCGACGACACTGGCGGCATTTTGGATCTAAATTTCTGGCCACGTTAAAACTCCTGCTTAGATACGACGTTTCTTAGGCGGACGACAACCGTTATGCGGCACTGGCGTCACGTCAGAAATGCTGGTGATTTTAAATCCAGCGTTATTTAATGCACGAACCGCTGATTCGCGACCAGGGCCTGGGCCTTTAATACGCACTTCCAGATTCTTTACGCCGCATTCCTGTGCCAGCTTGCCGGCATTTTCAGCTGCGATCTGTGCAGCAAACGGAGTGCTCTTGCGCGAACCCTTAAAACCGGCACCGCCTGAAGTCGCCCAGGACAATGCATTACCTTGACGATCAGTAATGGTCACAATGGTATTGTTAAAAGAGGCATGAATATGCGCGATACCTTCCGCAACATTCTTCTTGACCTTCTTACGTACTCTGATATTAGCCTTAGCCATATTTCCCTATCCTTTATTTCGTCGCACGAACGGCTTTTTTCGGGCCTTTACGTGTACGTGCATTGGTACGTGTACGCTGGCCACGCAAAGGTAAGCCACGACGATGACGCAGACCACGATAGCAACCCATGTCCATCAAACGCTTGATGTTCATCGTAACTTCACGACGCAGATCGCCTTCAACCGTGTGCTTAGATACACCTTCGCGGAGCTTTTCCATATCCGCGTCGGTTAAATCTTTGATCTTTGTAGTTGTATTTACACCCGCATTCGCACAAATCATGCGTGCCGTGGTGCGACCGATGCCATAAATAGCCGTTAAGGCTATTTCAGCATGTTGGTGGTTCGGGATGTTTACCCCAGCAATACGGGCCATCTACTTACTCCGGATTCAAAACGTTAAATTTTAACATGTAACACATAATCAAGACAATTAACCTTGACGTTGCTTGTGACGAGGATCTTCACAGATCACACGAACTACACCCTTGCGGCGCACAATCTTGCACTTACGGCAGATTTTTTTTACAGACGCCTGTACTCTCATGAGGAACTCCTTTACATTACCGTATTAAACGGAAAAATGACTTACTTGGCCCGGAAGGTAATCCGAGCTTTAGTCAAATCATACGGCGTAAGTTCAACCGTTACCTTATCACCGGGTAGTATGCGTATATAGTGCATACGCATTTTTCCGGAAATATGGCCTAATACAACATGACCATTTTCCAGTTTTACCCTGAACGTTGCATTTGGCAAAGTTTCAAGAACTTCGCCTTGCATTTGGATGGTATCTTCTTTTGACATACTATTGAGCCACCATCCGCTTAACGTGAAACAAAACCGCCGCCCTTGAAATTAGCTTTCTTAAGCAAACCTTCATACTGGTGCGACATGATGTAAGCCTGTACTTGCGCCATAAAATCCATCGTAACAACTACAATAATTAGCAGTGACGTTCCACCGAAATAGAACGGCACGTTAAATTTCACAATCAGGAACTCCGGCAACAAACAAACCAAAGTAATATAAATTGCACCAACCAGCGTCAGACGCCCCATGATCTTGTCAATGTATCGAGCCGTCTGTTCACCAGGACGAATACCGGGAACAAATGCGCCACTCTTTTTCAGGTTATCAGCCGTTTCTTTTGGATTAAACACCAATGCAGTGTAAAAAAAGCAAAAGAAAATAATAGCTGTGGCATACAACATGACATATATCGGCTGACCTGGTGACAAAGCCGCACCAACATCTTTTAACCAGCTCATGCTATCGTGACTACCAAACCAGCCTGCCAACGTTGCCGGGAACAGGATAATGCTTGATGCAAATATCGGGGGAATCACACCCGCCATATTCAGCTTCAACGGCAAATGCGAACTTTGCCCACCATATACTTTATTGCCGACTTGCCGCTTGGCATAGTTAACCAGTATCTTCCGCTGACCACGCTCTACAAACACTACCAGCGCCGTTACCAGTATGACTGCAACAAACAACATAAGCACCAACGGTATGGAGAACGCACCGGTACTAGTCAATTCCAGCGTACCACCAATGGCGTGAGGCAAACCCGCAACTATACCGGCAAAAATAATCATCGATATACCATTACCAATACCGCGTTCGGTAATCTGCTCACCTAACCACATCAGGAACATCGTACCTGCTACTAATGTCATTACAGCCGTAATTCTAAACAACACACCCGGATCAATTACCAAACCCGGCTGAGCTTCCAGCGCAATTGCAATACCCAATGCCTGGAAAAACGCCAGACCTACCGTTCCATAGCGGGTATATTGTGTAATCTTACGACGACCCGAATCGCCCTCTTTCTTCAAGGCTTCAAGCTGCGGCGACACCACGGTCAACAATTGCATAATGATGGATGCCGAAATATACGGCATGATACCCAATGCAAAGACAGTAAACCGTGATAACGCACCACCGGAGAACATATTGAACATACCCAATATGCCACCTTGCTGTGAACGGAATAATTGCTCCAACGCAACCGGATCAATACCGGGCACAGGAATATGCGCACCTATTCTGTACACTACCAAAGCACCAATCAGAAACAGTAAACGCCGTTTCAGATCGCCGAATTTGTCGGCGCCGCCGACTTTCGCTTTAGTCGCAGCCAAGATTTAATCCAGGAAGCTGCCGCCGGCAGCTTCAATTGCTGCACGCGCACCTTTGGTTGCCGTTAAACCTTGCAGCTTAACTGCACGTTTAATTTCACCATTCAGTACAACTTTAGCCGTTTTCGCTCTAGCGGAAATAACGCCAGCCTGTTTCAGCACCAGAATATCAATCTGATCGACGGGCAGCTTATCAATAACGGACAACAATACTTCAGCCGTATCGCCAGCTGTCAGAGATACGAAACCGCGCTTCGGCAAGCGACGCTGAATAGGCATCTGACCGCCTTCAAAGCCTACTTTATGAAAACCGCCGGTACGGGATTTCTGTCCCTTGTGTCCGCGCCCTGCCGTTTTGCCCAAACCGCTGCCGATACCGCGACCTACGCGACGACGCGCCTTGTTGCTACCAGCACCTGGTTGTAGATTATTCAATTCCATTTATTAACCCTCGCACTTAACGAGATAATATACTTTATTAATCATGCCGCGATTTGAAGGCGTGTCCAGCACTTCAACGGTATGATTCAGACGGCGCAAGCCCAGACCTTGCACGCATGCACGGTGTGATTGCTTGGTTCCGATGACGCTCTTGACGAGCGTCACTTTGACAGTTTTAGCAGTAGCAGTCATCGCTTACTCCATAATTTCCGCAACAGATTTACCGCGCTTAGCAGCAATCTCTGATGGGGAATTGATTTGCATCAAACCATTAATGGTTGCGCGAACCACGTTATAAGGATTGGTCGAGCCTATGCATTTAGCAAGGATGTTATGCACACCCATCACTTCAAAAACAGCACGCATCGGACCACCCGCAATAATACCAGTACCTTCGGAAGCCGGCTGCATGTAAACAACAGCTGCGCCATGCTTACCGATAACTGCATGATGCAGCGTACCGTTTTTCAGATTAACCTTTTGCAGTTTGCGACGAGCTTCATCCATTGCTTTTTGCACAGCAACCGGTACCTCGCGGGACTTTCCCTTGCCCATACCGATACCGCCATCACCGTCGCCAACCACGGTCAGCGCAGCAAAACCCAATATACGACCGCCTTTAACAACTTTGGTTACGCGGTTAACCGCAACCATCTTCTCACGCAAGCCGTCAGCGCTCTCTTGGTTTGTCTCAATTTTTGCCATCATTCACCTCAATTAGAAGCTCAGACCGTTTTCACGAGCTGCATCTGCCAAAGCTTTAACCCGACCATGGTAACGAAAGCCGGAACGATCAAAAGCAACTTCAGCGATACCCAGTTGCTTCGCCTTGTCTGCAATTCTTTTACCTACCAAAACTGCCGCATCGATATTACCGCCATTAGGCAGCGCTTTACGCACATCCGCTTCGACAGTAGAAGCGCTTACCAGCACTTTGCCACCTGTTGCATCGATGATTTGTGCATAAATATTACAATTCGAACGGTACACCACGAGACGAGTGGCTTTTTGATCTGCAATGCGAGCACGGGTTTTGCGTGCTCTGCGCAGACGCGCAGTATTCTTGTCCATGATTCAGCCTTTACTTATTTTTTCTTGGTTTCTTTGATAACAACCACTTCGTCAGAATAACGCACACCCTTACCTTTATAAGGCTCAGGTTTGCGGTACGAACGTACGTCAGCAGCCACTTGTCCGACTTTTTGCCTATCCATACCCTTGATCACAATTTCCGTCTGGGTAGGCGTTTCAACTTTGACGCCATCTGGCATCTTGTGCGCTACCGGATGTGAAAAACCAAGCGTCAGGTTCAGCGTATCGCCAGCGGCCTGCGCACGATAACCGACGCCGACCAATAATAATTTTTTCTCGAAACCTTTGGTAACGCCCTGAACCATGTTCGCCAGCAAGGCGCGCATCGTTCCGGACATTGCATTAGCTTGTATGGAATCGTCGACTGGCGTAAACACCAAAGCATCGCCTTCACGTACAATTGCAACATTTGCATTTGCAACTTGCGTCAATACGCCCAAAGGACCTTTTACAGCAATCACATCACTTGAAAGTGTGATTTCAACACCAGCCGGCACTGCAACTGGATTTTTAGCTACACGAGACATTGCATTTCCTCATCAAGCTACGATGCACAAGACTTCACCGCCAACGCCATTAGCGCGAGCTTTGCGATCAGTCATCACACCACCGGAGGTGGAGATAATGGCGATACCCAGTCCGTTCATTACTTTTGGAAGTTCCTGGCTGCCTTTATAAATGCGCAATCCTGGACGACTCACCCGCTCGATTTTCTCGATTACGGGACGACCTGCATAATACTTAAGACTGATATGCAACTCAGGCTTGCCTGCATTTTCGCTGACAGCGAAATCTTCAACATAACCTTCATCTTTTAATACTTTTGCAATAGCCACTTTGACTTTAGAGCTAGGCATTACCACAGCAGATTTCTCTACACTTTGGGCATTACGGATACGCGTTAGCATATCTGCAATTGGATCACTCATACTCATTCGATACTCTCCCGCTTACCAGCTGGCCTTAACCATGCCTGGCACTTCACCACGCATTGCATGTTCGCGCAGCTTAATGCGCCCCAAACCAAATTTTCTGTAAACACCGCGTGGACGACCCGTCAGCTCACACCGATTACGCAAGCGTACCGGACTAGCATCTCGTGGTAATTTTTGCAGCTTCAGACGAGCCTCGAAGCGAACCTCATCCGACAGTTTTTGATTACCAATAATCTCGATTAATTCAGCACGTTTTGCAGCGAATTTCTCTACCGTGGCGCGACGTTTCTTATCACGATTAATCAAAGCAAGTTTTGCCATGATGCCCTCAGTTCTTAAACGGAAACTTGAACGCGGCCAACAAAGCACGCGCTTCAGCATCAGTTTTAGCAGTTGTAGTAATGGTAATATTCATACCACGTAGTGCGTCGATCTTATCGTATTCAATTTCCGGGAATATGATTTGCTCGCGCACACCCATATTGTAATTCCCGCGACCATCAAACGACTTGCCAGACAGACCGCGAAAATCTCGAATACGCGGAATCGCAACAGTCACCAAGCGGTCCAGAAATTCATACATCTGTTCGCGACGCAGGGTAACCATGCAACCAACCGGATAATCATCCCGAATCTTGAAGCCTGCAATTGATTTGCGCGACTTGGTAACAACGGGCTTCTGACCGGCAATTTTCTGCATATCGCCAACAGCATGTTCCATTACCTTCTTGTCGGCAACCGCCTCACCAACACCCATATTGAGCGTGATCTTTTCAATGCAAGGCACTTCCATCACGGATTTGTAACCAAACTGCTTAATCATGTCTGGCAATACCGTGCTTTTGTAAAATTCTTGTAAGCGAGCCATTTGCACCCCTTAAATATCAACGACTTCGTTGGTTGATTTGAAAATACGAACCTTACGGCCGTCTTCCAGAATCTTAAAACCAAC
Organism: Sulfuriferula sp.; assembly: GCA_031291235.1. GTDB lineage: Bacteria > Pseudomonadota > Gammaproteobacteria > Burkholderiales > Sulfuriferulaceae > Sulfuriferula. Next base: position 6,001 of record JARLJL010000020.1, on the reverse strand, counting down.
TCGATCAGCGCGCTGGGTAGCCGCGTTAAACAATGCGATATTCGAAATCTGTATCGGCATTTCTTTAACCACAATACCGCCCGCATCACCTTTGACAGGATTAGGCTTAACATGTTTTTTAACAGTGTTAACGCCCTCAACCATCACTCGATTGTCATCGCGCACAGCCAAAACCGTACCGCGCTTACCCTTGTCTTTTCCAGTGGTAACAATAACGTTATCACCTTTACGAATCTTGTTCACGTAGCCCCCTTACAGAACTTCTGGCGCCAGCGAAACGATTTTCATAAATCGTTCCGTACGCAACTCACGGGTTACCGGGCCAAATATACGGGTTCCGATAGGTTCCAGTTTGTTATTCAGCAACACCGCAGCATTGCCATCAAACTTAACCAGCGAACCGTCAGAACGACGAACACCCTTAGCGGTACGCACGACCACAGCGTTATAAACATCACCCTTCTTGACACGCCCACGAGGAGCCGCATCCTTGATAGTGACCTTGATAATATCGCCGATGCTAGCGTAACGACGCTTTGAACCACCCAAAACCTTAATGCACATAACAGAGCGCGCACCAGTATTGTCGGCTACATCAAGCCTTGACTGCATTTGTATCATTTAACTCTCCAACTTAACCCGCCGAGCCAGGTTTCCCTGCCTAGACAGCTAGTTTTGGACCCGTACGGGAAGATTGCTGTTTCCAGCAGGACGAAAGCACAACAGTATAACAGCACTTAATAAAAAGTGCAAGATATTATACTTCGCGCGCTTTCGTAATTAATTTTGCAACACGCCAGGTCTTTGTTTTGGCGATAGGTTTGCACTCTTCTATCAGCACCAAATCGCCTTCATTGAATTCATTATTCTGATCGTGCGCATGGTACTTCTTTGAACGACGAATAACCTTACCAATGACAGGATGCTTAACCTTACGCTCAACCAGAACCGTGACCGTCTTATCCATCTTGTCGCTGACAATACGCCCAGTCAGGCTGCGAACCACTTTGTTTTCAGCTTCGCTCATTTGCTCACCGCCTTCAATTCATTTTCACGCAGCACTGTATGAATTCTAGCAATGCTCTTACGCAACTTACCCAATTCGCTTGTCTTGTTGGTCTGCTGAGTAGCAACCTGCATACGCAGGCTGAACTGTGCACGCAACAATTCTATCAGCTCCTGTTTAATCTCTGCCGTGGATTTAGCACGCAATTCGCTCGCCATCATCATTAGCTACCTATCATTCTAGTTACAAAAGCGGTTTGAATGGGCAATTTTGCAGCCGCAAGACGAAACGCCTCGCGTGCCAAAACCTCATCAACACCATCCATCTCATAGAGCATCTTGCCGGGCTGTATCTCGGCAACGTAATACTCGGGATTACCCTTACCGTTACCCATACGAACTTCGGCAGGCTTTTCGGAAATCGGCTTATCCGGGAAAATGCGGATCCAGATACGACCGCCACGCTTGATGTGACGTGTCATGGCACGACGCGCAGCTTCGATTTGGCGTGCAGTCAAACGACCGCGCCCAATCGCCTTCAAACCAAAATCACCAAAACTGACCTTGTTACCACGGGTCGCAATACCCGTATTACGGCCTTTCTGTTCCTTGCGGTATTTTCTTCTAGCTGGCTGTAGCATGTTTAGCTCCTGGCTTTCTTACCCGTTTTTCAGGCTCGGCTGGCGCAGCGACTGGCTGCTCACCCTTTGCCAATGCATCCCCTTTGTAAACCCAAACCTTAACGCCGATGATGCCGTACGTGGTTTTAGCTTCAAAGAAACCATAATCGATATCAGCACGCAAAGTATGCAGAGGTACACGACCTTCGCGGTACCATTCGGTACGCGCAATTTCAGCACCGTTCAAACGACCGGAACTCATGATTTTGATACCCTGAGCGCCGAGACGCATTGCGTTCTGCATAGCCCGCTTCATAGCACGACGAAACATGATGCGCTTTTCCAGTTGACCAGCGATGTTTGCCGCAATCAATTGTGCATCGATTTCAGGTTTGCGAACTTCTTCAATGTTGACATGCACAGGCACTGCCATCATTTTTTGCAATTGCGATTTCAGAACCTCGATATCTTCGCCCTTTTTGCCAATCACAACACCTGGCCGTGCGCTATGTATCGTAATACGCGCATTCTTCGCCGGGCGCTCAATGACTATTTTGCTCACTGAAGCATTAGCCAGTTTCTTTTTCAAAAACTCGCGAACCTTGATATCTTCATTAAGCGTAGTGGCGAAATCATGGCTGTTTGCAAACCATTTCGAACTCCAGTTACGCGTAACACAAAGGCGGAAACCTATCGGATGTATTTTCTGTCCCATTACCGTTCCTTATTCGTCGCCGACTGTCACAACAATATGACAAGTCTGTTTAATAATACGATTACCGCGACCTTTTGCACGGGCCATAAATCGCTTCATGGATGGACCTTCATCTACAGTGATGGTCGCGACCTTCAATTCATCGATATCGGCACCGTCATTATGCTCAGCATTGGCAATTGCAGATTCAAGCACTTTCTTGATCACAGCAGCGCCTTTTTTCGGGCTGAAAGCCAGGATATTCAGCGCTTTATCAACCGGCAACCCACGGATTTGATCAGCAACCAAACGACCTTTTTGAGCTGACAAGTGCGTACCACGTAATACAGCAGAAACTCTCATCATGGGCTCCTATTTCTTAGCTTTCTTGTCAGCCGCGTGACCTTTGAAGGTACGGGTCAACGAAAATTCGCCCAATTTATGACCAACCATATTTTCCGATACAAACACCGGAATATGCTGTTTACCATTGTGAACAGCGATGGTTAAGCCAATAAAATCCGGCAAAACGGTAGAACGACGCGACCATGTTTTAATCGGACGTTTATCATTACTAGCACGTGCTGCGTCCACCTTTTTTTGAAGGTGATCGTCAACAAACGGGCCTTTTTTAATCGAACGTGGCATAACTCTTACCCTTTAACGTTGATGACGACGACGCACAATCATGTTGCTAGTGCGCTTGTTGCTGCGTGTACGGAAGCCCTTGGCAGGCACACCCCATGGGCTGACCGGATGACGACCAGCCGCGGTTTTACCTTCACCACCACCATGCGGGTGATCGACCGGGTTCATTACCACACCGCGAACCGTTGGGCGAATACCGCGCCAGCGCGTAGCACCAGCCTTACCGATCGAACGCAACGAATGCTCTTCGTTGCCAACCTCACCGATGGTAGCGCGGCAATCCACATGCACCTTACGTATTTCACCAGAACGCAAACGCAACTGAGCATAAGCACCTTCACGCGCAAGTAATTGCACGGAGGTTCCAGCAGAGCGAGCGATCTGCGCGCCCTTACCAGGCATCATTTCTACGCAATGTATCGTGCTACCGACAGGAATATTACGCAACGGCAAAGCATTACCTGCCTTGATCGGTGCATCAGAACCATTCATTACCTGCATGCCGGCAACAATACCCTTAGGCGCGATTATGTAGCGACGTTCGCCATCCGCATAGCACAGCAAAGCCAGGTTTGCGGAACGGTTAGGGTCATATTCCAGACGTTCAACTTTAGCTGGCACGCCATCCTTGTTGCGACGAAAATCGACCAGACGATAATGCTGCTTGTGACCACCACCCATATGGCGGGTAGTGATATGTCCATTACTATTACGACCTGCGGTCTTGCTTTTGCTCTCAACCAAAGCGGCTACCGGCTTGCCTTTATGCAAGCCTGGCGTTACCACCTTGACTACGGCGCGGCGACCAGGGGACGTTGGTTTAACTTTAATCAGTGCCATGCTCTACTCCTACTGGCCAGCCGCGAAATTGATCTCTTGCCCAGGCTTCAGGCACACAAAAGCTTTTTTCCAGTCGCTACGACGACCCATGAAACGACCAAAACGCTTTTGTTTACCCTTAACATTTGCAATCTGAACACTATTAACTTCAACCTTGAACAGCATCTCTACTGCGGCCTTGATTTCAGGCTTGGTAGCATCCGGCACTACACGGAAGATGACTTGTTCATGCTTGTCCGCAACGTAAGTGCTCTTTTCAGAGATTTGCGGTGCAAGGATGATTTGAAGCAAACGCGCATCATTAAATTTTGCCGTACTCATGCCAACATCTCCTCAACCATCTTGACTGCAGCACTTGTCATCAACACTCGACCGTAACGAACCATGCTCACGGGATCAATATGACGCGGCTCAACAATCAACACATTTGGTAAATTACGCGACGACATCCACAGATTGTCATCCAGATTATCCGTAACAATCATCACGCGATCCGAAAAACCCATGCCTTTAAGCTTATTTGCCAGCAACTTGGTTTTCGGCGCATCAATCGCCAGACTATCCACTACCGACAAACGGCCTTCGCTTACCAGCTTGGAAAATATCGATGCCAAACCGGCGCGATACATTTTGCGGTTCACTTTTTGCGTGAAGTTTTCATCAGGACTATTCGGAAATGCGCGACCACCTCCACGCCAGATCGGACTGGAAGTCATACCGGAGCGAGCACGACCGGTACCTTTTTGACGCCATGGCTTTTTGGTACTGTGCTTGACAGTTTCGCGATCCTTTTGTGCACGATTACCGCTGCGGGCATTTGCCATATACGCAGTTACAACCTGATGCACCAACGCTTCGTTAAATTCGCGACCAAACAATGAATCCGACGCAGTCAGACTGCTCGCATCCTGACCCTGTTCGTTAATAACCTTGAGTTCCATTATGCACCTACTTTCACGCTTGGACGCACGACCACATGACCGCCCTTAGAGCCTGGAACAGCACCCTTGATCAGAATCAACTGACGCTCGGTATCGATACGCACAACTTCCAGTTTTTGCACGGTACGCTTAACAGCACCCAACTGGCCGGCCATACGCTTACCTGGGAACACACGACCAGGATCCTGCGCCATACCAATAGAACCAGGTGTATTATGCGAACGCGAGTTACCGTGGCTGGCGCGGTTCGACGAGAAGTGGTGACGCTTGATAACGCCGGAAAAACCCTTACCCTGGGTCGTACCGGCTACATCAACCAGCTGACCAGCCTGAAATATTTCAACGCTGACCACACTACCAGCTACGAGCGAAGAGATATCGGCTGCAGCTATACGAAATTCCTTTTGAATCTCGCCCGCTTCCACACCGGCCTTCGCCAAATGACCAGCAGCTGATTTATTTACACGTGAAGCGCGACGCACACCAAAAGCCACTTGAACAGCTGAATAGCCATCCGTTTCAGGCGTTTTAATCTGAGTAACGCGGTTATTTGACACATCCACCACCGTGACAGGGATAGTAGTACCATCCTCAGCAAAGAGACGGGTCATGCCAATCTTGCGACCGACGAGTCCTAAACTCATTTTTCTTTCCTTTAATTAAAGGCGCTGATTTCAATTGACCAGCATTTTTATCCCCAAGAAAACCGTCTTGGCGCGGTAAAACTTAAACCTTGATTTCTACTTCGACACCAGCGGGCAAATCCAGCTTCATTAACGCATCCACAGTTTTGTCCGTAGGATCAATAATATCCATCAGGCGCAAGTGCGTACGAATTTCGAACTGATCCCGCGAAGTTTTATTAACGTGTGGTGAGCGCAGCACATCAAAACGCTCAATCGAGGTGGGAAGTGGGACAGGACCTTTAACAACAGCACCAGTGCGCTTTGCCGTTTCAACAATCTCAAGAGCGGACTGATCAATCAAACGATAGTCAAACGCCTTCAGACGAATACGAATTTTTTGGTTTTTCATCACAACACCTTAAAGAGCGGAGCATCAAATACGAAAGGGCGGAATTATACCGCCCTTTCAAGATTACAGCAAGTACAAATTACTCAATAATTTTGGCGACGACACCGGCACCGACGGTACGGCCACCTTCGCGAATTGCGAAGCGCAAGCCGTCTTCCATCGCGATCGGCGCAATCAGCGCCACCGTGACCGAGACGTTATCACCAGGCATCACCATT
>JARLJL010000019.1 GCA_031291235.1 Sulfuriferula sp. | reverse complement strand
TGGTCGAGACATGATTTAGCTAAGCTTAGCGATTGAAATTTCAAGAATTTTTTTGATTTTCTGTAACCATCAAGGTAGCATAGAGCTTAAAATTTGCTATACGCATTTTTATTACTATTGAATGCTTATCTCAGGGATTGGTACACGGCATGAACTATTCGGTGAGAATTATTTTTATATTGCGAATGGCCGAAAATAACCAAGCCAGCGAGCCAGCAATCAGCTCGTGCTGCAAGGCAAACATTAAATAATGGTTGCCTTAAATCACCTATACACCCATGGGGTTTTATTCAACCTCACTTATCTTGCATCATAAGGATATCTACATGAAAAGATGGAATTTAATTAACCAAATACTGGTTGGCGCATGGGCAATGCTCGCCATGACCCTGGCTTATGCCGGAGCACCCCTGTGGACGGTTAAGCCGCTGCCGCTGACCGCGACCACGCTCAATGTTTCTGCGAACGGTATAGCCACTGTGAAGTACCAAGTGACCAATCAATCGAGAAAATCACACCTGTTGGTGATGACTGCAATCCCTGGTATTACTCAAATAACAACAGCAGGTGCTTGCCCCAGTCCTTTTAATTTGGCTTATCAACAATCATGCACCTTAACGTTACAAGTGAATGGAAGTTTGTTAACCGGCAATGTGATTGGTGGGCCAATAGTGTGTCAACAAGGCAATACCATGCAATGTTATCGACCGGAGCAGGTGAATCAGTTGAACATAACGCTAACCTCTAAGTCCCCTAATACAGTACCTGGGACACCGACTATAACGACAACGACAGCAGGTAATGAGGCAGTGACGGTGAGCTGGGCAGCCCCTTTAAGTGATGGGGGCTCACCTATTACCGGTTATACGGTCATATCTTCACCCAGCAATCATACCTGTACAACAACGGGCGCTACAACATGTACAGTCACAGGCCTTACCAATGGCACTTCTTACACCTTTGCAGTAACTGCTATGAATGCGATTGGCACCGGGCATGTTTCCAGTTCCTCAAGTCCGGCTACCCCTAGAACCAATCAAACCATCACTTACACCAGTACGGCACCGAGCGCCACGGTAGGTGGGGCAACATATACACCTATGGCGACATCGAGCTCAGGCTTGGCTGTGACTATCACGGTTGATGCGAGCAGCACGGGTATTTGTTCTATCAGTGGCGGTGTTGTTTCGTTTACCGCGGCAGGAACTTGTGTATTGGATGCGAATCAGGCGGGGAATGCGAATTACAATGCGGCACCACAGATACAGCAGAGTGTAACCGTGACCCAAGCCACGCAAGCCACCCTAATCGCCGCAGCCACCCCGAGCACCATAGCCTACAATGGGACTTCCACCTTATCAACGACAGGCGGCTCAGGAGCCGGCGCAGTCAGTTATGCGGTGACGGCAGGTGCAGCAAACTGTAG
>JARLJL010000018.1 GCA_031291235.1 Sulfuriferula sp. | reverse complement strand
GACCGGCAACTACTCGATCAGCGATCTGGCCGAGCTGTTCTCCATCTCACGGCCCACTGTCTATCGCACCCTTGGCCGCACTGTGCCTCAGACCGCCAAATAGCGCCGAAGAAAAACCGCCATTTAATTCTGAAGGTCACAATTGTATCAAAGGGTTAGCCTTTGCATAAGATATGACCGAAAAAGACCCCCCTCCCCGGCTGATCGGCTATGCCCGCGTCAGCACCTATGGCCAGACCCTCGACGCCCAGCTCGGGCAGTTGAAGGCGGCCGGGTGCGCGCGGATTTACCGGGAAAAGGTGAGCGGCGCGCGGGCCGACCGCAAAGAGCTTCTTAAAATGCTTAAGTACGTGGGGGCCGGTGACGTGGTGACGGTGACGCGGATCGACCGCCTGGCGCGTTCGACGTTCGACCTGTTCGCCATCGTCAAGCAGATCGCCGACGCCGGCGCGCGGTTTCAATCCCTGGCTGAGCCTTGGGCCGACACCGGCACCAGCACCGGCCGCCTCATGCTGGCAGTGCTGGGCGGCCTGGCGGACGTGGAACGCGACCTGATCCGCACCCGGACGGCCGAGGGACGGAGCCGGGCGACGGCGCGTGGGCAACACATGGGGCGCCCCCCTGCCCTCACCCCGCAACAGCAGACCGAGGCGCGGCAGCGCCGGGCCGAAGGGGCCACGCTCAAGGAACTGGCGCGCAGCTATGATGTGAGCGCGGCGACGATTTCCAGGTTGGTGTAATAAATCATTTTGGTTTTACCAAGTCCTCTAGGAGGAAGGAGTAACTATTATGGGACTACACGAAGGCATCAGGGAAGAGTTGCTCAAATCATTTAAACACAGAAGTACCAATGATCAGTGCTGCGCCATTTGTGGAGCAACCGAAAAGCCTCTTGCTTTTCACGTACTTCAGTATGCTCAGTCAGAACAGGAGAATTTACCTGACGCTTTTGTTCCCATGTCGGCGAGCCGTGGAACAATTCGCGGGTGCTTTCCAGTATGTGATACATGCGCACCACCTTGCCGAAAATGCGGCTTACCGATAGTTACAAAGCGAGTGCGGGTGTTTTATAATCGGACATGTGCAAACTTGCCGAAAAAGACTCATTCACTGCTTTATGGAAATGGAGTTTGCAAAACCCATCTTCATCCGATGTTAATTTTTGGAGACTTGTTTTCATCAGGCTTGGTTAAAATAAAAAAGAAACCTTTGGCCGGGAAGAAGGAATTGGCGGTGCCAACCGATTCTATCGATCCTCGCGGGATTTGGCGGCATATGCGGAGCAGCCAAGTTGATATTTATCAAAACTGTCTCAACGAAATTTTCATGGCTATTGATGTTGACAAGAAGTCAGGCGGTACGAATCCATTTACGGAACGGGAAGGCGATTTAATAATGAAGATCGCAAATCAATATATTGATAAATCTGGCATTTGGTTTCTTTATATTGAAACGATGCTGGAACTTTATATTGATGCTGACTCAATGATTAGGCAAATACATAAAAGTCATTGGGTTAAAAAAGTCACGGGGTACGACTTACCTCCACACATGTCATTTTATGAAAACGACTTTTTCCCACAGCCAAGTATCGTCATGGAAGATGTAAAACGACGGTTTTTTTCATGACACTGCCTTGGTCAACTCGGCCCGAAGTAACGGACGGCTCCGCAAAGTGGGGCGGTCAAATCCCCGCGAAGGGTTAATCCCGGCAAAGGTACGTAACGCGACATAGGATTTCAGTCGCCCCATCGAAGGCTCTCGGGTTGTAAATCCGTCAGTTTGGCGATCGCTTCCTGGATATTTTCGAGGGCCTCGCTGAGGTCGGAGAGTTG
>JARLJL010000017.1 GCA_031291235.1 Sulfuriferula sp. | reverse complement strand
GTGGATGTTGAGGGAGTTCCACCATCAATGCACCCCCCAACCAGGGCTCCGTTCCATATGCCGCCGATACGATGTAGCGTGCCCGCCGCGAAACCGGCCAACTGCACATTGGTCGCCCCACCCCCGGCGTTGACCTGAGCCTGATATGTGGTGGTTCCTTGATTGACCTGAAATGTGTATCGATTGTTCGCGGTTCCGTCAGAAAGAACCGCAATCGTATGGTTAACGCCTGAGGCGGATGGGTAAAGGGCTGGAATGAACACGTCTGCGAAGAAAGCGCCCTGGAGTGGGTTCACTGCCTGCCCGAACGCCGCCGAGGAAAGCTGCAACGCATCGGCAGCGCGGGTGACAGCAACGCCGGATGTCGGGATGTAGGGAGTCGCAACGACAGATTGCTCAATCTGCGCCCCGCCAAAGATGAGCCCACTCGTGCCATCTCCAGCAAAAGAAATTCCCGTCCCATTGTCAACAGAAGCGGTCGTTTCACCAGACCCGTAACTTCCACCCAGCGCCACAGTCAGGCCAATTTTATAATAGCCGATCCCGACAGCAGTTGGACCGATTACAGAATAGCTTGTCGGAGAACCAGTCACGACAGGGGAACCAACGACGGTCCCAGCGCTCACATCGAATGTCTGCCCGACTCCAACTGTCCCAGCACCATTTGAAAAGCCGAAATAAACCCGAGAATATCCATTCTGCCTTACAAACAGCCAGACGCTATAAGGGTTCGCGCCAGTTATCCCAACCGTGGACGCTACCTGATGAAGCCCACTCGTCGTCGTCGGGGTGACAACCGAAGCGCCAAGCAGGCCCGTAGGTCCGGGCGCTGTGCCATCTGCCACGGATATATTTAGGTTTTGCGCCCAGCTCGAAAAAGCATTGCTGTAGGGAAACAGGTTCTGGCTCTGCCCCCAATTCCCCGCTCCAAGCAGCGCGCCCGTTGTCGGATTGATCGCAGGCCCCGCAACGCTGCTTGCCCCCCGACAAGAGATTAGGCCGCCAGGAGCAAAGTCACATTCTGGTGAAGTTCGAGCATTCACAACTAGAGGTGAATTCGCCAGCGTGAAATCAATCGACGTGACCTGATTGGGCTGCTTCGTCAGCATCCCTCTTGTATAGTCATACGGCCCCGCCGCCATCAGCAGCAGCGCCGCCAGCAGCCCAAGGGCCTTGCTTCGCACAAGGGCCTTGCTTCGCATCAGTTCAGGCTTCCAAAAGTGACTGTGCAGGCTTTGCTCGCGGTGGTCACACCAGTCGTCCCGCTCGCTGCAATCAGCGTCACATACAGCTTTCCGCTGGCAATCGTCCGCGTCACCGGGCCTGTCCCAGTCATGGTGCATCCAGCGCTAGACGTGCCGTCAGACCATGCCGGACCCATCGTGCACAGATACGAATGCATATGCCCGGCCGCACCCGTCGCGGGCAGGAACGTCGCACGATCTCCATTCCCCGCCGCAAATGTCGGAGCGGCAGCCCAAGTGTCAATCTGCACATTCTGGTTCGCCCACGCCGTCGAAAGCGTATCTGTGCAGTTCAGCGACGCATCCGTGAGCGTTACCGGGTTCGTCCCGGTTGCATCTGGCAGCGC
>JARLJL010000016.1 GCA_031291235.1 Sulfuriferula sp. | reverse complement strand
TGCGCCAATCCATTCTGCGCGGCCCATGTGTTGTAGGTTGTCTGGAACAAGCTGACGGCATATGCCATCTTTTGAACTCCAGTACCGTTCTGCATGTTAGCAGCCGCTGCTGCTGTCTCAGCGTTGATGAGAGCTGTTGCCGCGCTGTTGATAAGGCCGGAAAATCCAGGTAAAACAATGTCTGCGATCGATGCTTCGATTCTGACCGCGGTTGGATTCCCGAAAATCTTTGCAAAGAAATGTCCGATACTTGAGAAGAAATTCGACTTCTTAGCGGGAACTGTTCCAGTAGTTGCCATAAGCTGCTCCTTATTGGTTAGAGTGAATTGACGGTTTTATCGTAAACATCCCAGTCAACTCCAAGCGCAGCGGCTATCTGCATTTCAATGCTTGTAGCAAACTGGTGCTCGTGATAGTAAGGCGCGCGGGTATCGTTTCCAGGTTCGCTTACGTCTCCAGCGGGGCGGTTTTGCTCGTAGAGCATGTCGAAGGAGGTAATTCGTTCCTCTGAAATACCCCGCTTCTTGCAGAGGTGTTGTTCGATTAGTTCGTGGATGGCTACTAGAAACTCGTAGTCTTCATTTTCCATGGAGGAAATACGAACTTCACGACTTTTGGTAACTTTGATTTGAGGATCAGCTTTGGTTCCACCAAGAACCTGCGCTCCCATGTCGGCTTCCCAGTAGTCACCGACCGTGGGGTAACGTTGTTCGGAGTGGGGGATTGTATCAATATATATGTGCAGCATCCTACTCCTCCTCCCCACGTGTGTCGGCAAGGACGATTCCTTTGGACCGCGCTTCTTCTTCGAGCATCTTAAGTGCTTGCTCTTGATCGGTTTGGCTCAGGGTAGCACTATTTGAAAACGACCGGCTAAGTTCAATTGTCTTATCGATTTCAGTCTGCCCCGCTTCAGTAGCCGCAAGAGGCGCGGCTACTCCACGAATAGCAGAGATGATCGACGTAGAGACTACATCGGTTTTCTCAAAATCAAACTTATCCACTGGCTTGATTTCAGCGCGGCTAACTTTAGCGAAAGTACCTTCACGGTCGAGTAGGTCTTTGGCAATGTCTACCTGATGGCGGCGCTCTGCTAGAGTGATGGCGGGTCGCTGTAACTCGTTGGCTATGACAGCAAGAGCTGCTGGAAGTTGCGCGGTCAGGATTTCTTTCCGCTGTTCTTTGATTTGTGTGAGTTCTCCATCCCAGTTGATGATGATACCATGGGTGAGCTTAGCACGAGTCGCGATGTAGTCGGGAGATTTCTTGATTGTACGAAGCCGCGGAACAGAGATGCACAACATAGCAGCAGCGGCACCCTCACCAAAGCCCGCGTTTTCGAGCCGAACGATTGTTTCTAGGCGTTTCTGAACCTTGAACTGCCGGCCTGCTTGTGGTTTGGGACCAAGAGCAGCTGTTTTGGGATTGAGACTGCCTCCGTAGTGGAGTGAGCCAGTTATCCCAGAAGTCGGGGTTGGATTTGAGGACGCTGTCGCCATTAAAGATCATCCTTTGATAACGCGACTATCGCTAACTCGTCGCATGGACGAGACTCGACGAGGCCACTATATGTCTCGAAGTGACGTTTGAGCGCGGCTACTAGAGGGCCAGCTGGAAGTACAGGAATCCTATTTAGCTGAACCCCATTCCCAGCCCCTAGAGCGATGCACTCAGAGACAGAGGCGCTTCGCTTGTAGCCGCCGTCAGTCTCACGCTCGCACTGTTCCTGCTCGCCGCTTTGGATACACTTCGACATACTGTAAGCATAGCACCGTCTCCGTCACGTGTCAATGGCATATACGGTAGTTTGAGGTCAAAAATTACCCACTCGCTCGCCGTACACGCCCCCACGCCGCGCCTCCGTAGTAGCTCCACTACTGCGCAATTACCGTCTCTATTACAATCAACACTGCTGTTTCATTATCTTTCTATATAGAAGCAGCCTCGAAGGTCAAAAAATTGAAAAAATTATTAGCGGTGTCCCCCCTGTTTCTCGTTAAATTTTCGCGTTTTTGAGGCGGAGGTTGATGTTACTAGTTAGTACACAGTTGTATGATAGGTATACAATATGATAGGTATACAGAGATAGTGCGAACGGTATTGTAGCACATGACAGAGACTTGTCAAGTAGAAGTTATCCACAAAGTTATCCACAGATATTTTATCGCTAAGACGGCACAGCCTTTGATAGTCTGCTAAGATTGATTCATGATTGATTGATGGACAGACCATCCAATCAGTGATAGCAAGGATACGGCATAGGCCGTCAGACTACGTAGTAACAAGCGTATACTCCTGATAGCTATTACCTCGTCTGGCAGGAATGGTCAGACTAGTGGATGCCCCTTACCACATGAGCTATACTGGGGAGTAGCTCAAGACTGTACTAGCGGCTAGGCCGTAAGGGTTATTTGACAACTTAGACAGAATTTACACAAGCGTGACAGGTTTGTGGCACAAGTGAAGATACCTTGTGCTAGTGGCTTGGGAAGTCATAGAGCATAGATGCGGTGATTCATACAATCCGCTGTTAACATGCTACTACACTTCGCCTACTCAATAACGGTCGTGCCGTTTGAATGAGGATAGCCACTAACACAGGGTATCAACCTTGTAGAAAATGGAGAATCAAACAATGTCAAACTCACATAGCAATACCATGCAATCTCAGTTGGAGAGCGCCATCACAGAAGCGGTCTCTGAGCAGATCACGGATGTACTCGCCCACTTGAGCGTGGAGCAGAAAGCTGCGCTTGAGTCCAAGTTTAACACTCTAGCACCGGAAGTCCGGTCCAGCGTCGCGACAAAGTATCCCGCGTTGTCTACGGTTGGATTGTATGTGATCCGTCAGATGATTCGTGAAGCGAATAACGCTATGGCTTCCAAAATGCGTCCACAATGGTTTAACACCTTGACGCTGAACGCAGCGTCTTTGAAAAGCGGTGAAATTGCTATTCGCGAATATGCGGAGAAACAGCTACGCGAACTAGCAGAATCGATCGACTCAAAGGAATCGACAACGTTGCTCAAGAAATACAAACAGTCCAAAGACGCAACGTCTAAGGATGCTCATATCGTCCAGTTGGCAGGGATTTTCGGCGTCAACCCAGTTTCCCTTTCGTAGACGACAACGGTAACAATCACAATTATCGTAGTCACACTAGAATCCACATGCTGGTATAGGTGTGGGTTCTGTATTTTATGCTATGGCTACTCCATGTGGGTGAATATAGCATAGGGTATTGGTGATACACTCTCGGAGCTAATCTCTCGTTATATAAGGGATACTGAGTTGATCTCCGGACGGCTAGGGTGGGTTAACTCTTGTGTTTTCATGGGGTTGGGTAATGCCACCCAGTGTGTGCGGAAAAAACCACCTGCCACACCCCTTCGAGCGGTCAAGCGAGGTGCTCATGCATTCTGTAGTAGCGTGAAATTAGTGAGAAGATAGAAGAGAGATAGTATAGAAGTAAAAAAAAAAAATAATAATATATATATACAATCTAAAACCTCTCTTCAAACATCAAAACAGCTCTCACAGTATAAACTCACTCTCACAGTAAAATCTCCTGCTCTCTCTGAGATTGCTACTCTAGACATGCATGACAGGCGCGAGTGGGTAGGGCAAGGGGTGTGTGAGTGCGAATTTTCCACCGACACGGGTGGGCACGGCATAAAACGTTGATTGCATAGGGCTTACATCGTGCCACGTCTGCGGAGATCAAGTCAGAAACTTGACAATACCGTGAGAAAAGCCTACACTTGAATAGTGAGGGTGAAATGACTTCTTTTAGAAAAGCTGTTCAGAAGATGGCTAAACCTGATGGATATGAGGAGTATTTAGAGGCTCTTTTGATATATAAGAGAGCTTGCTCTATTCACAGAAAAACACTGCTGAGGCTTGAGGGATTGAACGATCCTGCTTCAAGGCTTGAGCGCGCGGATTCCAGCACGATGTATAAAGTAACGTGCAAAGCATACAGTGCAGCGCAGAGAAAGTATGCGCAACTAATAGCACGTTCAAAGTTAAAAGAAAAAGGAATAGATACCAGCGTTATTGAACAAGCTCAAGCTGTGGGTGTGGAGTTTCCACTTTCGCTTAAGGATATGATTGAGCAAGAGCGCAGAAATGCTATTCCACAGAGAATGACTCAAGAAGAATTTGACAAAATTGCAAATGCTGCTAGAGCAGTTAGGAATAGAGGAACAGAAGATGATTATCACAACAAAACTCGTAATCTATTCATGGCGGATAAAACCGTTGATCCTATGTTAGATGATTTTGAATCTCTTCCACCAGTTACGTTAGATGAATTTGACAAATTGTAATACAAGGAGAAACGTCAATGAACAAAGCACGTATTAACCTATTCGCGTTAGCACAGCGACTCGACATTCTAAAGCGAAGCGCCCGCACACGCGAAGTCGCACCAACAGACGCAACGACGGTTGTGGCAGCAAACGTGCCAGTAACAATTGAAGCTGGAATAACGATTGAAGCTGTTGAGGCCGCTGACAACTCGATGCGCTTAATCACACGGGGCGATTTTCCTGTATGTGATTATCTGTACTCAGATGTGTTGGCAGAAAACGATGTCGTGATGGAGCCATACGACAATCAGAGACTTGAGCAGCTAATCCGTCAAAGCAAATTCTGGCGCGAGGCGTTGCTCGGTACGGTGTTGCTGACGTTGTTGGCACTTATTGGCCTGCTGCTAATCACAATCGCGCCGCTTGTAGTACCGTCGGTGAAGTAAACCAAAAACGTTGTAATAACCAACACACAAAGGAGCAAATCTGTGCCAACAAGAAAGTCAAAACAAAAGTACGTAATTGTGCGTACTTATTCTGCTGGAGTGTTTGCTGGAACTCTGGTAAAACGTGAAGGAAAAGAAGTCACTTTAACAAATGCGCGGCGTTTATGGTATTGGGCTGGCGCGGCGTCATTATCACAGTTGGCGATGGAAGGAACTTCAAAACCTGAAGAATGTAAATTTCCTGTCGCAGTTTCTTCGATTATCTTAACCGAAGCCATTGAAGTTATCGATGTAACGGTGAAAGCGCAACTATCCATAGAGGCGGTGAAGCAATGGAGAAGCTAGGCTCTGACTTTGGCGATGGCTCTGACTATGGCTATGGCGATGGCTCTGGCGATGGCTCTGGCTCTAGCGATGGCTATGGCTATGGCTATGGCTATGGCTCTGGCTCTAGCGATGGCTATGGCGATGGCTATGGCCTTGGCGATGGCTCTGGCTCTAGCGATGGCTCTGGCTATGGCTATGGCTCTGGCTCTGGCTCTAGCGATGGCCATGGCTCTGGCGATGGCTCTGGCTCTGGCGATGGCTCTGGCTCTGGCCATGGCTCTGGCGATGGCTCTGGCGATGGCTTTGGCCTTGGCTAACTGCAAATGCGGGCATTCGCAAGCAAAACATTACAAACTATTTGGAGCTTGTGATGCCCAAGATCCCATTCAAGGGAAAACTTGCGAATGTCCGCAATATGAATCAACAGAACCAGAGCCTTCAACTCAGCCAGAGCAATTCACGAATGAAGTATCTTAACAAGAGAGCCGTATGCTCTCTTCTGTACAGAGGCATGTTATACATAACATACCACGCATCGCGTGGAGCCGCGAAACTCTGACTCTATAGCCACGGTTAGACCAGTCTAGGTTTCCTGTACAGAAGAGAGTGTATTGCAGACGCAAGCATTCTAAGAAACACCCAAAGGAGAAACGAAAATGTCGCCAGACCCACAGAAACAATCTCAACCTGAAACTCAAGCTGAAAAAATAGGACCTCCTTCCTTTGCAGAGCTTTTTGACAAGCGTGAGTATTTTAATAGCAAGAAAAGCTTACTTGGAACAATCACCATAGACCTTGCAAAAAATCTCCGAAATAAGCTGACCCAAACAATCCCAGCACTGTCACTAAACAAAGCCAAATTCACTCCCGCTCATATCTTCATGTTCGGCTATCTAGCAGGAATCGAGCATATGACGGCAAAGCTGGTAAACTATATCTCCGCCGATCTCGATTCCGATCGTGTAAACAATTGTCTCGATGCTTACACTCTCGCATCGCCAGCAAAGAACAAATTCGTCCGCGCTGGTATTGATGCTCTAAGCATCGCGCTTGTCCATCACAATGCTGCTCATGTTGTCAAACACCTGGTTCTCACGCCAGGATCTACAGGACCAGTCACCGACGAAGAGGTTCAAGAAAGTACAAGCCGCTGCTCACTTGTAACCAGCGTACTCGAAGCACTCCGTGAGAAGTTCCCGGAACAGTTCATCACTAAGAAAGAGGTAAAGCAATGACTAACTCTGAATCCTTAGAATTCTGCGCCGCTCTCAGAGCAGTCGCTGCTTTCTTCGAGCAACATCCAACTCTACCAACACCAGATATACCTTTCTTCTACAAATATAATGTAGAAGCAGAAACTCTCCGTGAAGTCGCTCTTATTCCAGGGCTTCATAGAGAGAAAGAATATTCTGGAGACTCATTCTATCTCCGCACAGAAATTCCGTGGTCTGTCGGCGAAACTGTAGGAACAGTCCGTCTCACCTTCCACGGTGATCGTGTAAAAGTGTGCAAGCGTAAAGTAACCGGCACACGCATAGTACCAGAGCAGTATATTCCCGGTTATACACGTCCTGCTTCTACTGAAGAAGTAGTAGAGTGGGAATGTGAACCACTCTTGGCCCCTTCACACGTTGAAGAAACCGTCGAAACCACCTCAGAATAAGCCATTTACCCCCTTGACAACCATGCACCAAAAGCCTACACTTGAATCAAGGAGAACACCTCAATGCCGCAGATTACCGTTGTTCTTACCGTGAAACTCGACGTTGCTGACGACGAAACCGCCAGCTACTTTGTTGATCCAGCCACAAACACCCCCACCATTGGATTCATCGCGGATCTGTTCGATGAGTTTGAGGATTCATTCGCAGGTACCGTCGTTACCATCAACGACAAGACTCAAGCTCAGGTTGGTATCGAGCTACAAGCACAACTGAACGATCAAGGTTAGCATCGTTTAAGAGATTACCTCTACGTCAACGCACGTAGGTGTACTCTCTAGGACTGTAGTATGAGGACTCTTTCGTTGCTACTACGCTTCGTAGCAACGTTTCTCCTCCTCAGAACGCCCTGACAGAGCGTTCCTACAGTCCTAGAGAGTACATAACAGCAAAGCTGCTAATACTCTAACTCTCCTCACGGAGAATTGAATTGCAATTCAATCACACGGGCCTCGGCCCACACTGCACAAAGGAGCAGAAAACAATGTCAATCGACGAACAAACAGCAGTAGCAACAGGCGCGATCACAACGGAGAAGCAGACCTATCGCACCTATATCCAAACCTCCAGCGACAAAGACGGTAAGACTGTCGTTGACAAGATCAAAGCCCAGGCAGAAGCATCCGCCAAGGTCACAGACAAAAACGATCCTCTCTTTGGCCTTGCCACAAACTGGGCCAAGCTGGAGCGTGAAGGCTGGACGCTTCTGTGCGAGAACGAATTTGTCCGCTACAACATCAAGTCTGTAGACGGATTCTTTGCACTCGTCACCGACAAGGATCAGCAGAACTACATCATCCAATGCGGCCTGAACTACGCCATGAACGCCAAGG
Organism: Sulfuriferula sp.; assembly: GCA_031291235.1. Classification (GTDB taxonomy): domain Bacteria; phylum Pseudomonadota; class Gammaproteobacteria; order Burkholderiales; family Sulfuriferulaceae; genus Sulfuriferula. The sequence continues at coordinate 40,052 of JARLJL010000016.1, read as the reverse complement.
CAAATGCTGCCATGGTTGCTCTGAAAGACGGCACGCCTGAGCCAACGCCTGAGTTTGACGGTGAAACCATCGATCTCCGTGTGGGTGTGGGTTCGGAAGGCAAGTATTCCATCAACGAACCTCCAAGCCGCAAGAGCTTGACGGATATTGAGAAGCTCATGAAGACTCTCGGCGGCCTCAATCTCACGCAGGAGCAGAAGGAAGCAATGCTGTTGCAGGTTGCGGCTGCTTTCAGCGCGCAGAAGGAAGCGGGAGAGGAGACTGGAGAAACCGAATAACAGCGGCAACGCCGCGCCACCGATGGGAGTGCTTGTACAGGCTCCCATCTCTGAATGCAGCCAGCGGTTAGCCGCTGAGAGTCACAAGCCTCTGAAAATGCAGAGTGGGAAAACGTGACCTGTCATCGACAGTCACCTTCAATAGCCGCGATGCGGCGGGAAGGAAGGCGCGGACGTGTTTGTATACTACCAACACCACCGTGACGCGGCAGGTACTGTCCTGCTTACTGAACTTAAACTCTCATCCTCAAACAACAAATGGGATATAGCCTTTTTTAGCAATACCGAAAAGGCGATCTTCCAACTGTTGAATCCAGTGATGAAACAACCTCCAGCAGCTAAACGCTCCTGCGATATGAAAACCTATGTCTGGACATACCTCGACGACTGGGGCGTGAAGACTCTCAAGATGATGGAGCAAGTAACAGCGCCGCTGGGTGGTGTTAAGCTGGTTGAAGTAGACGACCTAGCTTACATAGCTTCATGTCTGCGATTCGATCTCAGCAAGAAACGCACGCCTGAGAAACCACAAGATTTTTTCTACAACTACGGCAAGCCTATAGCAACGCCGACAATGACAAAAGAAACAATTAAGTCAAAGCTGCTCACATTGCTTGAGGTATCCGACAGCTCGCAGATAGACAAAAAATCCTACCGCCGCGCTGCTTTACGGCTGCATCCAGATCGCAATAACGGAGATGGCTCTCGCATGAGCGAACTCAATATGTTATGGGGGTTGTATAATGGCTAACAAAATGGAAAAGCCAACTCTTATAGAAGAGTTGATGCCACTTCTTCAGCTAATGCGTAATGCTAAGGGAGAAAAAGATAAGCTGAGATTAGCAGCCGACATCTTGGCAGCTGCTGGATTACTCCACAACATTCCAAAATCCAAGTCAGACTGGATTGAAGATCGTCCCACCAATCAAATATAAGTTTTTAAGGAGAATACTACACAATGTCCTTCCAACTCGGTAACAAATCCACATCCGTAGATGCCAAAGCTCTCGCAATAGCGCGGCTGAAAGCATCTGCTAGTGGCGTGAAGCCAGAAGACGGTGCTATAATTCGTTACATAGCACCCGGTGACTGTCCAGATCGCTCGCGGCTAGTTTTTGATGATAGCGGCTCCATGGGCAATCAAATCGAGAATGCAAAAACCGGAGTAATCGAATACCTCCGTAATTGCATCCCTAACCAAACAGCAGTAGCGATTCATTTCATGAACACGCGAGATTGGAGTACGGCGCTTAACAGTAACCTGCTCCAACTCGCACAAGACATTCGAGAAGCAAAACTCAACTCAGGTGGTACGCCGTTTTTCAATACCATCAAAAAAGCTCTCGAAGCCAAACCCGTCTTGACACGTCTTGTGGTTTTCACAGACGGCTCGCCTACTGATAGTTTGCAAGCAGAGGCTGAAGAAAAAAGCACAATCTTCGATATGCAAGACTACCACTCATTCAACCAAAACCCTTGGATTGCCAGCGCGGACATCATTATCAAAATCGCTCTAGCAGTCGGCGGCGGAGAGAAACACATCCCTATTGATACAGTGTTTTTTGGCCCCAGCTATCGCACGACTGAGATAGCTCTCCTAAAGTACCTCAGCGACCACACCGGAGGATTCTTCCTCCACTTCGATCCGTCCAAGCCTGGTATCTGGAAACAGCTCAAATACCTCGCTCCTGTCAACCGTCTCATGCTAACCGACGGCGCTTTCAGAGCGCGCATAGAACGGGGAGAGTAACATGGCTAAGATGAATTATACGTTTGAGTTCTTGAAAACCCTCAACTCGATCTTGTGTTAGAGAAAGGAGTAACTGCAATCTATGAAGCATTATCTTTACCATCTCCTGACTGATCCTCTCGGTATGTTTGACTCTGCCGTGCGAGATTTGTTTCTGTTCTGCGCAGTTCTCGGCGGAGTAGGATTTTTCATCTTCATCGTAATCCTCATCGATCTCGTGCGAAAGGATCGCCGCGATGCTTCCAAGTGAATCCGCGCAGAAACGCAGCGCGCTTATCTCTCAATACTCTCCAAAGGTACAGAAACAAATTGCTCTCCTCTCTCGTAAAATGATAGTCTTCGGAATGCCTGCTTTATTCACACGTCTAGTAGAAGGTCCAGTTGTCAGAACCTTCTACTTTGAACCGCAGGGAGATGCTACATTCTCCAGCGTCCTCAACAAAGGCGATGAACTAGCAGGTGCTCTAGCCGTAGACTCTGTACGTGTAGAGCGCGTGTTGGGAGAATGTGCGATATCTGTACCTCGTGAAGATCGTCAAACGATCGAGTTCGACAAATGTCTTCACACAATGTTAACAAGCCCAGAGACAAAGAACATGTCCTTACCTCTGTTAATGGGCACCTCCACCGACGGAACTCATCTCTATGCTGATCTTGCTGCACAACCGCATTTGCTTATTGCTGGAACAACTGGTAGCGGAAAGTCCGTCTTTACAGCGCAACTTATCTGCTCGCTGGCGCTCTTTCGTTCTCCTGAAGAGCTTGAGTTTATACTTGTCGATACGAAGAATCTCGATCTTGTTTTCTTTAGAACTCTAGAGCACACAAAGTATGTGCTAACAAACATCGAGGATCTGCGCACGGCGTTAACAATGCTGCTCGAAGAAGTACGTGATCGAAACAATCAAATGAGTGGCGTAGCACGAAACATTACCGAGTGGAACGCGCTCCGTACTGGCAAACGCATGATTCACAAAGTTTTAATCGTGGACGAACTCGCTGATGTTTTTATGCAGGATTGGGATTATCTCAAACAGTTTAAAAAAGCCGAGCGCCCCCCTGCTATTGAAGACTTGATAATGCAAATCAGCCAAATCAGTCGTGCGGCTGGAGTGCATTTGATTCTTGCTACTCAGCGTCCTAGCGTAGACGTACTTCCTGGTCGTATCAAGGCCAATTTTCCAGCCCGTGTAGGCTTTAAGTTGCCCACACAAGCAGACAGTCGGGTTATCCTGGACGAAAACGGTGCCGAGAAGATGCTTGGTAAAGGAGATTACCTGTATAAGATCGCAGGTTCCGACGTTATGAAGCGCGCTCATTCGGCTTTCGTCTCAACAAACGACATCGCTAACATTCTCATGCAGAATGAGGAGATAAGGAGAACGTATGTTCAGTGTTGAAGATTGCCACAAATGTTATAAAGTACGTCTACAAGTACAATCCAACATCGACGAGACTTATTACATCATAGCTAAGAATGTACTTCAAGCCGCGCAAAGAGCTACTGATGTGTTCAACACTCGTGGAGCTTTGTTAACTCCAGAAGTTTGTATAACTGAAGTTATCAAAACAGATTTAAAAATCTGGTTCGATAGAGAGGATTGGGGATGAGCTACTACTACGACAACCAAACCCGCTCACAAGCTGAGTCGTTGATGGAGCAGCAGCATTATCCTGTGCTTGAGGAAGATGCTTCAGAGGATGACAACTACAATGACACATTTTGTGCTTGTGGGCATATACGAGAAGATCACATAGAGTACGTAGATGAGTGCTACATGTGTGATTGTGAACAGTTCAAGGAGTCTGAATGAAATACTACTACAGCCGCTATTGGGGAATCCTCTCCACCGGCGATCCAGAAGTTGCAAACTCCACCCACGATGTAGGTTTTGTTGGCATGGGATACTCCGGTCACCAAGACTCACTCAACGACATCCACAAACAAAATCTTCAAGGTATAGGCCCGCTTCCTGCTGGCTTGTACGTTATCTCCAAAATCTACAACGACCCTGAACGCGGACGAAATACATGGGTGCTAACTCCAGACCCGCGCAACAAAATGTATGGCCGCAGCGGTTTTCTCGTCCACGGTGATACACCCGCGCAGGCGCATAGTGCTTCCGACGGTTGTATTATCATGCCCTACTGGGTGAGATGCCTTGGTCAGGTAGGAGATGAAATCGAGGTACTCTGAAAAATCTCCTGCTATGGTTTGCACGAGGAGGGTCGACCGTGTTCAGGCCGACCCCTCGTAAGTTGTTGAAAACAAACACTTGACAAGCCGTACACACCCGTGTATCATCATTGTATGGGTCGTCCAAGCGCTTTATCCTCTACCGTGACGTTTCGGTTGCCTAACCACCAGATCGCGGCTCTAAACCGAATTTCCACGCGATATCAGAACAAATCCGAGTTTGCGCGGAAACTTATCCAGTATTACTTGGATGGTAAAGTATCCGACGCGCAGTTAAAAGCCCTCCCTCAAGCACAGAATCAAACCGCTGCTTAGAAGCAGTCCACGGCTATAGCCGTAAGGAGCTTTATGTCTGATTTAGTTGAAGATATGGATTTTCTGGCTGATAGGGAGCCAGAGTTGTTAGTACCAACTGACGAGCCAGAGCCAGTAACCGAAGCAGAGGCTCAAACAGCCGACATTCCCCTCCCTGCGCGCGAGCCAGAAGAACCTCACATAGCCCATCTCGTGTGTGAGGTTTGTCTAGAACTCAATCTCACAACAAAATCTGTCATCCGTTGCGGTAAATGTGAGCAAGCGTTTTGCTACCATTTCGGCTCAGCAATAGACCCGCAGTTTTGTATTAACTGCATGTCTGACATGAGCGTGACGAAGAGTACAATCACGAAAAGCTATGAATCCATCAATCCCGAAACAGGCGAGAAATCGTTTTATCGGCGCCGCGCACGAGAGATAAAAATTGATGGCCTGAGCTGGCAGTTCGCACAGCGGCGCATCATAGAACTAGCCGATGTAGAACTTGATATGACCATCGAGTATCACCGCAACATCTGCTCATTACTCATCGACGAATCCGAACGTCGGCGTAATGAGAAAATACACCGTTACGCTAACGTCAAGATGGTAATACCAACACCGGCTACAACGAACGTCAAAGATTCAACCACAACGACTACGAAGAAGTCTCGTACTGTGTCGAAGACGAAAGCGCAGGAAGGCGTAGCTGCGATATTGCAGAGTATGCTCGCAAAGGGCATGTCGATGCAGGATATTATGGTCGCGTTGGCGACGAAGAAGTAGTGGCTACAATACTCAAAGGTCGCGATTATGTAGCAGGAGAAGTTTCCGCTACACTCCGTACTTTCATACGAAAGGAATTTAAAATGAAACCCAGCGGTCAGTTGATCGAGTTTCTAGATCGTAACCCGCTACCATGGTTACGTTACGATAGCGAGAAACAAAAACTAATCATGGTTGTGGATAACCACTTAATGCAAACATATCGTGCGTGTCCTCAGCATTATGTGTTTGGCAACCTTCACGGATACGCGCCAAAAAGCCCTTTACACGTTGATAACGTAGCGCGGGTGTGGTTTTTAGATTTTGGTGTCATCCTTCATAAGATGATCGAACTATACTACCGTGAATTCCGTAAGCCCGGCTTTGACCCAAACGCATGGGCAATCGAGCGCGCCACTGAAGAGTGGTTCTCTATGCAAATGGACGTGCATTCAGAGCATAAGGAATACAAACTCATCGGCGGGCTTATGGGATTTATCGGATTGCTGGTACAGTTCAGCGTTGTCTTCAGTCCGCAGAATGAGAAGATTCGCATAATCGGGCAGGAAATTTCCTTCGGTAAACGCGGCGAGGTGCCTCTACACATCGACGATGATGTTGAGATTTATCTCTCTGGCCGCATGGACCTAGTGATTGAAGATGGTTACTTCATCGGCCCTATGGACCATAAAACCATGGGTCAATTCCGCGGCGATCCGGGACTTCAGTTCGAGACAGATGAAGGTCCGACCGGCTACATCTACACGATGAGTAAGATCCTCCCTCAGATTGTACCTGAAGATCAGTTTCTCAAACGCGATTGCTCAAAGATTCTGATGAATCTCATCAGCAAAAAACCCACTACCACGCCGCAAGAACGATTCCGCCGCGTGCCAGTGCGTAAAACCATCTACCAGCTTGAGCAATATCGTATGCGAATGGTCAACACCGCCTTCAAGCTCGTGGAAGACATTGAAGCTCTGGCAGAGGGTTTGCCAGTATACCGTAACACAAGTGCTTGTACGAATTGGCATATGTATCCATGCAAGTTTCGGGACGTATGCCGACAGGGTTCGAAAGAAGCGGAACTTGCTACTCTGAACAACGGCTTTATCAAAGCGCCGCTTTGGGATACGGAAGCGGTAGCACCAACGACGTAGGAGCAGGAGAAAAGGAACTCAAACATGGGAACAACTACAAAGGTGTATGCGCTTTTGTCAGCAACTGGGGGTAAGATCCAGAACTGCACAGCATTGTTACCAAACAGGCTTCAATGCTGGCGCGCTGGAGATTATCTCGTGACTGAAACAATCATCCAACCCGCAGTAGCGGCGACTGAGACAAAAGCTGCGCTTGAAGAGAAAGTAGTCCGTAACGAGTATCAACTTTGCCGTTTCCACACTCTGCAAGTGCAGGAGCGTGATGCATTAGCAGAACAACAGGCTCTAGCAGCCGTACCAGCCACAGAAGACGGCGTGAAGGCAGAGACAATCGTGCCTGATCCTCCAGCGCCGCAGCCTCCAGCCACGCCTGGTGCAGGAACGCAGAAAAAAGCAGCTTAACGTTAAGGGAGCAGGAACTCCATGTCAACATCACCTTCAACTCCAAACCCCTTCCTTAACATGAAGGGCACTGCCTCCGAGCAGATAACCGCAGAGGAGCAGCTACGAATTGCTATCATGGGGCTTCCCAAAACCGGAAAAAGCTGGCTCGCGGCAACCGCGCCCAAGCCTATCCGGTACTACGACCATGATAACAGGGCTGCTTCTCTAGCAGGTAAACCTGGCCTCTACATAACAAGTCGTCCTACGATGTTGGATGTGGAGAGTGATTTATCTGTTATGAAGGCGAACTTTCACAAAAAACTCGCATTGCCAGCAACAATCGTCCACGATACTGTCACCTACATGAACCGAGCGATGGAGGAAGAGATTTTCCGCCAAGATCCAAAACTGGCGCGCTCTATCAAAGTGGGTAACAATACCTCAATCAAAATGCGTAACTCCTGGGACGTAATCAATGGCATCCAACGTTACGTGGAGTATCTCGTCGCTGAGTACACTGGTCTTGGAGTCAATCTTATCTTTGTTTTTCACGAAAAAGACGAAAAAGACAGGTCCGAGTCTACAGCTACGGAAACCAAATACACGGGTTTGATTACTGTCGATCCGCAGTATTTGCAGAACTCGCTCAGCTTGTTTAACGAAGTATATCGTATCACTGTTGACGGAGCACGAAAGTATACCGTGACTTGCAAACCAAACTACGATGTGCGCGCATCCACAACAATGCTGCTTGATGTAAACGAGCCGCCGGATATTATGGCGATGATCGCGAAGCATCAGAAAAAGCGGGCGGAGTTAGCGGCTGCGGCAACGAAGTAATCCCAATCTTAAAACCAAACTCAAAAAGGAGCAGCACAATGGCATTTTCGATGAACTTTCAGAAAGAACAACTCACCGGAGCACCTCCAGTTCCAGTAGGTGTTTACACTCTCCAGCTCAAAGGTTTCAAGCAGAAGCCTGCGAAGATCAAGGAAGGTCAAACCGAGAGCGAGAGCATGAATCTCAATCCCGATGTTGTCATCATCGGCAACGCTGAGTATGAGGGCCGTAAGGTATTTCCCGGTTTGAATACCAAGGCGCCGTGGATTATCGTTGATTTCGTCCACGCTTGTGGGCTGACGATGGAAGAAGTCCAAAATGAAAACGCGGGCACTGAGAAGGCTGACTTCACAATTCCCGGCGTGTTTGTTGGATCAGAAGATCCGAGCGTGAAGCCGGAGGATTGGAAGTATCAGGGTCCGTTACTCAACGCAACGATGGAAGTGGAACTCGCATTCACTCCAGCAACCGGCGGGTATAAAGAGAAGAACGAAGTGCGCCAATACATCTGCAAAGTTCCTGGCTGCACAGAGAAGCACAGCACGAATCTTATCAGAGGCTAACGGAGAATAGCCGTAGCACTTCACAGACTCTTTTGGGACCACCTCAGAAATGGGGTGGTTTATTTTCGGTAAAATTCAAAAAGGAGTTAAAAAATGGAGTTTGATACGATCTCTAAGCCAGAACTCTGTAGAATGGAAGTTAAGGTCTGGTTATCTGGGGATAATCCAGATTTAGAAAGTCAGTTTCTAGAGCATTCGCTAGCTCATTTAATAAGCGGGGCTATGACTGAATCTCCTCTCATGCGTTATACACTGACACCTGATGGAATAGGACATGTAGAATATCCAAAAGAACGTGAGAGTTAAATGCCCTACATATCAAATCGCGGTGACGCAGGCTCAAGACTCTGGATAGTCATGGAGCGTCCATTTTCAAGTGACGTGGACAAGGGATTTCTATGCTCTGGCGGAATGGGTAATGCTTTGGACAAGATGCTACGAGAGGCGGGCGTGAGCTTAAACGACTGCTACGTCACTTGCCGCCGTCCTAACACCGACGCTCCTAACGCGGTGTCGAATGTAGAAGGTGCGTTAAGTCAGTATCAGCCACCTTTCATACTAGCTATGAATGAGATCGGCAATGTTTTTCTTCCCGAACTGCGCGCCAAGAAAGACCCGGAAGAGTATAAAGGCCAGCTTCAGAAAAACGCTGGCTCTCTTCTTATCAGTCCGAACCTGCATTACCCACACTACATGATGCCGTTCTATGGTCCTGATCGCTGCATGGCTGATTGGACAGAACGGAATGTCACGACGTTTTTTGATTTTCAGAAGCTGAGGGAAGAGCTTAAGTATTATCATAATCATCATAAACTTCAGCCTCTCCCCGAACGTGTGCTTAAATTTCACGATATGGAGTTGGATGAACTTCTTGGTTACATCGACCAGATGATAGCGTCTCCTTATGTCTCGAATGATATTGAGAATCCCGTGTACAGAACGAAGGATTATTATCCTCATCCGGGGTATCCGATATTGATCGGACTGGCAAACTCGCCGCGATTTGGTATTAGCTTTCGGTTGTTTCGGGACAAGCCAAGTGAGAATCGTGAATTGTGGAAGCGCCTCGAAAAGATGTACTTGAACGTCACGACGATTGGACAAAACTTTTTCAACTACGATTCGTATTTCTACAAGATGCTTGGGTTTAGTCTAAACCTCCACAAGATACAAGACACACTACAACGTCACCATATACTATGGCCAGAACTGTCGCATAAGTTACAATTCATGACTCGTCAGTACACGCGCGAACCGTACTATAAAGACGAAGGACATAACTGGTCATATAAGTATATGAATAACTACAGACGTTATAACTGTCTTGACGCTTGCGTGACGTATGAAGTTTGGGAACAACAAGAAGAAGAATTCAACGCAAGGCCACATTTGAGATAGTGGCAGAAAGGGACGCAATGATAAACGACATTGTTGGTAATGTGTACAACTGCCCGAAGCATGGCGGCTTTAAGGGAGACGTGGGATGCGTTCCATGTCTTCGCGAATTACAGGAAGCAACACTCGCAGAGAATTTGCAGGACACGCAAGATTTCCTAAGCAAACGTCGCGAGGCAGCGCAGCCGGTAGCACCAATATCCTTCCGTGATTGGTGGAATTCGCAAGGCAGGATGATCGACCCAGACACTGAGGATGTGCCATGGTTCGACAAGCGCGAGGCTCTGTGTGAGGCTGCTTATGATGCAGGTAAGAGCAGCGTTAAATTCGCAGGGGCGTATAGTGCGCAGCCGGTAGCGCCTGCGGACGGGGCTGTGGTGCAGAGGAAAGCAACGAAATTGACAATCGCGGGACTTGAACTCAATCACGGTGAGGATGGGTTTTGGCTATGCTTTGATGGAGGTATTAAGAAGGGAGCCATCCACCTCGAAAATACGTTTAAGCACAGCATCCTGCATGATGCCGTTATGCAGTGGGCACAATCGCAGACGCCTTTAAAGGAGCCGCACCATGACTGATGCGAAGATACCGGAAGATGACTTCCCGCAATACTGCGGACGCACCGATTCAATGGGCATCGAATGCGAGCGCCCCGAATTAGAGAAGCGCATCGCATCCCTTGAGGCGACTCTCCGCGAAGATCAATACATAGCTGAAGCCAATCTTGACCTTCACGTAATATTAGCCGCCCTAGAAGCCGAGCGCGACGAACTGCGCGCAAAGTGCGAGAGGCTCAGTGTCGAATACTTGATACCTGAATTTTTGGCCGCGATGAACGATATAGGGCGCTACGGATTCGAGAAATATGGCCCACTCAGTTTTCAATCGAGGCGACTGAAGGGGGATGCGTCACGTGGGGATTTGAAGCGCACGACTTCGCAGGTAATCGCTGACCATGCGCGTGAGCATTTCTCTATGTACCTCAGTCACGAAGCGCACGACCATTTCGGAACAGACACCCATCAATTAGCTGCCGTGGCGTTCAACGCGATGATGGAGTTCTACTTCGCAGGACTCGCCGCCCGCGCAGGCAAGGAGATCTAGTGACTAACACAAAGATACTCTGTCACGAAGTAATCTGGTTATCAAAAACCAGCAGCACCTACTGTATGCGTGAGCGTGGACATGGTGGAGAACATTTCATAATGGACCACGAGCCATCAAAGCAGGAACTCGAAGCGATGAAGACGAAGGATTCTGATGGACCGCGTAACTAGCACCTACGAACACGCTCTACAAGCCGCTTACTACGATATAGGCAATCGTGGTATCGTGGTCGATCCTGCTCGCGTGGCGCAGGCGAAAGCTATTGTGCAGGCAGAGATAACGCGCCAACTTGCAATAGCCTCGACTCAGTGGGGATGCAAGGTTTTTATTGGAGCGGAGAATAATCCTGTAGAGGAGAAGGATGGTACGTTTAGTGGCGCGGTCAACCTTAACGCCACTCAGGGTAAATATCGCCTCCTCGACAAGCTAAAATCTCTTGGTTACGAGATACCCAAAGTTTCAGTCAAAAACGACGAAGGAGAATATGAATCGAAAGAATCAACGCAAGAGCTTGTCCTACAAAAGATTCTACTCAAAAACCAATTTGGTTATCCCGGTGGCGATCCGTCAATCAAGGCGATTCTCAAAGTACGAGAGTACGCAAAACTTCGCTCCGCGTATCTTAACGCTCTCTTATATAAACAAGGCGACCTCAGTCTCTGGTTGTCCAACTATAACGTCGCCGGGACTCTCACAGGCCGTCGCTCGTGTAGATGCCATACGTTCGGCTACGGCGGTAACTCTCAAACATTTCCAAAACATTCTGACATCGCGCATCTCGCACGGCGGTGTTATGTAGCACGTCCGGGGAATATATTGCTAATGGTCGATCAGATTAGCGCGGAGGATTGGCCGGTATCCGCGTTAGCAGAGAATCATAATGCCTTAGCCGAACTTCGTAGTGGCACGGATCGACATACAAAGCTAGCGTCTAATATCTTTGGAATACCGTTAAACGCTAAAACGCCTGAGGAATGGAAAGAGTCAATAGAACGGTACTTGGGTAAGAAGACGCGCCACGCTTCTAACTACGACGAACGTGCTAATATGATGAGTGAGTCATTGATTAAAGAAGGCCACTTCATTCCCGTGCCTCAGTGTCAGAAACTCCTCGATCGTATGGGTGAACTCGATCCTAACATCAAGCGTGTGTTTCACAAGTACGTCCAAGACACAATCTCAAACACCAGAATGCTTAAAACGCCTTTTGGCAGAGAACGTTTGTTCCTAGGAGCGCGACCGAATGACCACAACAGCACAGTCTTCAAAGAAGCCTACGCTTACATACCGCAATCAGTTGTCGGAGATAATACAGGATTTGCAGTTCTCGCTCTTGAATCTCAGTATCCAGTTGCAGAAAGAACCATCGTCCAAGAAGGACACGATTCAGTTGTACAAGACGTGCGAGATGATGTGGAGACAGTGTATAAATATCTGCTTCGTACTCAGGCTGCTTTTAAGAGAACTATCAAATTCCATAATGGCATCGAACTTGAAATCCCTATCGAGGCAGAGGTTGGATACGACTTCAACACGACAGTCAAAATCAAAGAATTCACTCGCGCCGGAGTCAAAGCGGCTATCGAAAAGCTCAAAGAAAAAGTAGCAAAACTTGCGAAAGAAGAAGGGGATATGGTGAGGATATGAGGCTGACAAATGACGAAGAAGTGCTGCAAGAAATTTCAATAAAAACCTTTAAGTACGGTGCGAAAGCAAAACTGGCCAGAAGACTAGAAATCGAGCCATCAAGATTGCGCGAAATTTTAGCCGGTTGTCGTCCTATCACGCCCCAGTTAGCAGCTGTTTTTGGTTACACTCCAAAATGGGTTAAGAACTAAGGGGACTCCGTGGCCCGATTGTTAAAGAAACCGTGGCATGAGAGCTTTTTAGAATGCGTCTCTCCACACACTGATGCTCCTGAAAACTTCATTCTCTGGAGCGCGCTGTCTCTCATCGGCGCGACAATGAAGAATAACGTGTTTTTTGAGATCGGGACTTACACACTATACCCAAATCAATTCATCGTGCTGGTCGCTCCACCTGGAATTGGTAAAGGTACAGTGATGAATCTCGTAGACGATCTTATCAAAGAATCCAAGCCTACACTTGTTAACACACTCTCGGATCGTATCACGGCGGAAAAAATCATTGAACGCATAGCTGACGGCTGGAGTGGGCCAATGAAGGTACAAGGCCAGCAGCTTTTAATGGGAAATCAGGATCACAACTGCATCATTTTCTCAACCGAACTGCGCGTACTTCTCGGCGCGAGTGAGTGGATGCTGGAGTTTTTGGAGGAAGCGTGGAGCAAAACAACCTTCGACTATCAGACGAAAAACAAAGGCTCCGTAAGTATAACGAGTATGTGTTGTTCCCTGCTTGCCGCGAGCGTCCCGGACTTTCTCCGAAACGTAAAGCGGGAAGCCTCTATGGTTATTACTGGTGGGTTTTCTTCACGGTGTTTGTTTATTTATGCAGAGAATGCTTCAAAAGACCTGCCATGGCCTCAGCCGCTGAAAAAGAATCCAAAAAGCAAGGCTCTGTACGATAATCTCGCTCATGATCTTCATGAGATAGCTGCTCTACGCGGCGAGTTTAAAGTAGACCCGTCAGCACGGATTATGTTTGAACGGTTTCTGATTCAAAACCGAGCTAGTGTTAAGGACGAAGATTCAGAAGCTATATCAAACTTCCGCGCACGCGTCAAGGCTCATGTTCTCAAGCTCGCCATGGTACTCAGCGCGTCTCGTGGAGACAGCCTCATAATAACCGACATCGACATGGGAAACGCGATTACTGAGATTAACCAAGTAATCGTCACACTCGAAAAACTCTTTCGTGGCGCGGGTGATAGTATCGACGCGGCTATTACAGCTCGCGTGCATACGTTCATCGAAAAGCGTGGACAGTCTTCGCGTAAAGAGATTATGCGCGCCTTGCATCGACATATTGGCTCAATGGAGAATCTCGATCGTATCCTATGGGTTCTCGAATCTATCGGTTTTATCACCAAGATAACACTCAACAAACAAGAAGTTTACCGCTATGTAACAGGGAGGAAACCTTAATGGGCATTCTAGAAGACGGCGCAAAAGAATTACTTGAACGCCAAGCACACGAACGTCAGTCAAAGGCACCAGTAGAGCTTGTACTGGACGGCAGTAACGAAGTTATTTTTCCAGGTTTTCCATACATTTTTGAAGCTGTTCATGAGAAGATCCTTGTCTCCATTGACATCTTCAAGAGTGGCTACGAGTGTCCTGAGTGTAAGGGAAAGCGACAGATTAAGTATGAGTGTTCCTGTGTCCGCAGTGGTGGACCTAAAGCGCGCCCAGGATTTCGTTTCAATCAACAACAACTTGAAGACCTCACAGAAGGCTTAGGCGTTGATATAGCAGCCGCTCGTGGAGAGCAGCCCTGCCCCGAATGTGGCGGCAATCCTGTCTCTGTCAAACGCGATGAAACCTGCACCGTCTGCAAAGGAACCGGCGCGATTCTCGAACTGCCCGACACCTCCAAGAACCTTCCAACCACAGGCGTAGTCGTATCGATGGGCAGCGCGGCCGTTGAGAAAGCCTCATTCAAAGTAGGAGATCGCATCCTCTTTGGCCCGCACGCTGGAGGCTTGATTCCTACCAAGAGCGGCATCATGCTCAAACACATGGATTGGCAACAAGCCTACTGCATAATCAAAGGCGCTGATGATATGGGAGCTTTTGATTTCATTGTACAAGCTGATTAAAAACTAAACTCTCGATCTAGAGACACAAAAAAGCCTCCCTTTTCACGGGGAGGCTTTTGTTTGGTTGGTGCTCTTAATTACACGAAGGCGCGCCTGTAATCAAGCCATTCACAATCGTAACTGACCAAATATGCTGACCGCCTGTGCAACTGGTTGTTCCAGTATAGCCAGAGCTTCCGTCAGTCAAGTTGCCGTTAATATCGTATGTAGCGTAATGACCAGAAGCTCCGGTGTTGTCACTACGCTGCACGTATGGTAACGTCCCATGATTCAATGGACCAGTTTGAAGCGTGAGAATGACATTACCAGTGCCAAGTGGCGTTGATCCAGAAGTAGGAGTGGGATTTATAGTCGCGCCTCCTACTAGGTTGCCGGTAATAGCCACCGTCGCAGGCCCGCTTGGACTGAGGCTTGCAGTCTCAAACTCAAGCTGCAAATGACTCGCCGCATCCCAAGAACATCTGATTTTATCAATCACCTGCACGCTGCTACTGTAAGTCTGCGATAGCACTGGACAATTCCCAGTACCACTACTCATAGCGTCAACGTGAAAATCAATCCATTGATAGCCAACCCCAGTAGCAGTTGCGAGGACGGTAAAATCACCTGTTAAGGTGGTAATAAATGGCAAGCCAGTAGTTCCGGTGAATACCTTATACCAACTTGGAGTAGATCCAAGTGTGGTAGTGAATGCTTGCATCGAGCAGGGTCCGCCAGGGTATAGCGTACCCGTAGTCGTAGCAGCACCAAGGCCATCAGAACAATACAGCAGTCCAGCAATCGCGCCGGGATTTGTAGTTGCTAGGGGCTGGCTATAATCACGGTTATTGTATGGCGCTTCTACGTCAAAGAAACCCGACTTTGTGGTTGTAAAGCCTTGTAGTGTGTTTGGATACAGCGTACTGTTTACAGTAATCCCATCAAACACAATCGCGGCAGGTTGAGTTACGCCGGAGCCATTCTTAAATGTGTTGCCTCCAATGATATGACTGTTTGCGTAGTTGTCGTATATAGCAGGATAGCCCGCATACTCAACACCGAGGAAGTTGTTAGCAATCACGGAGTACGGAGGCGCGGTGGCGATGTAGACAGGGCTTTTGAGAACCTGATCGATGTTGTTACCAGTGAAAATGAGTTCCTCAGTCAACCCAATTCCAATATCCGCATACAAACCGTAGTTAAATCTCGGCGCTCCTCCATTAAGACCGTAGACAGCCTTAGTATTTTGAATTTTACAGCCTCCGGTATTATACAAATGAATAGCCGCATCAGCTCCATTTGCGCCAGCGGTAAAAAGGTTTCCGTTGATAAAACAGTCTCCTGTGTCAGCACTAACTCCACCAGTGCCGTAGAAACCATCATTGAAAGCGTTTACCAGATAACTATCCGTAACATGATACGCTTCTCCAGATTCACTGACATCGTTCCAGAAACCTGAAATAAACATGTTATTGATGTTAACAGTTTGGTAGATGTAACTACCAGAGACATTGATACCACTCCCTGCTGTCGGAGCGCCTGAAGTATTCAAGATACTAAAATCATGCGCGCGTCCACCTTTAGCGGTGAAATTAAAAACATTCAAAGTGGTTCCAGCCGTGGTGATTGTAGAAATACACTGAGTCATATCCTGTGAGCAGATGCCTAATCCTGCCGCGTCGGTATTATACGGAAACGTTACTCCACAAGTTGTGTAATACTTTCCCGCAGGAATAAAGAATTGCCCGCCTGTAGCAGGAATAGCCGCTGCTGCATTTGTCAGCGCTGTACAATTATCCGTCACGCCATCGCCAACCGCACCATAGCCCAGAATGTTAATTACAGGCCCATGCGTACCTAGATTCCCAGCTACTTGGTTCACACTAGTCCCTGAAGTACCACCCTTGTCAATCGTAATAGGATACGTAACAACCGTACCCGTTGGACAGGACCAGCCGCTTCCTGACCAGTAACGCTGACAAGCAGAAGTTACATTCCAGTAAGTCGAGCCAGGCGTATTTTGCACAATTGCTTCTGTGTCAACGTAACCATACGAACCCGCTAAGGCTCTGAAGCGCGGAGCTGGTATAAGCGGCGTCAAAGCACTACCGATGTTCATACTCGAACCGATTGCTGTGAAATTGTATACTCCACAAGGCGCACTGGCATTTGGACAAACCGTTAGCGTCCACGAACTTCCAACTGGAGTTATAGGCGCTGTTTGATAAACACTGAAACTCAAGTTGCCACTACCGTCTATCAAGCCCTTCTGATTCATTACCGCCGGATCAAGCGGAACGCTGTTGATGTTATACTTCGCTGGATTCGGGGTCGAAGGATTTGGAGTAAACGCCAGCGTCCAATTACCATTCGCCCATGTCGTACTATCAGCATCCACAACCGTCGCGCTGATAGCGGTAGTCTGTGCAAAAAGGGGTGCCCCTATAAGGCACCCCATGAGAACGAGTAACAACTTTTTCATTTGAAGCTCCTTAGTTTTTACTGCATGGAATCAGTTTGACGTAAGGCGGCTGAATTGTCGCCGGGGTGCCATTCTCTGAAAAGTGCGGCCACGTTGAAAGGTCCCTTGGTCACGTCGGTGATTGTTACATTGATCGTTGCCATGAGAATTGCCTCCGCTTGATTTTTCTTACCTTTACAACCTTACGGTTGAATCGTGTACGGCACCAATTCTAGATTTCCCACTAAAGCTCCACAGGAAAGGCTTGAACTGTACACCACCGCCGCTGTTGTCGTGGAATTGTCTACGTCGTAGCTATAGCAGCCAGAAACTGACGTTACGATTGTCGATTTAGCTTGCACGCTTGAAATGATCGCCTTAGTGGATTTTGGTACCAGCCAGCCCACGGTAAACAGATCGCCATCGGCGGGAGTCGTTCCATAAGTGACGAGAACAGTTCCGTAACCAGGGGTGCAAATGTAGCCAGTGGCGCACACCGCAGTACCGCCGTTTGCTGGATCAGTTGCAGGTCCGGCAGTGATGGTCACCGGCTGAGGATTGAAATCCGGGGTTGTTTTGTATTGCGTGCAAAGATCAGTATCCGGATCACAGGCCATCACGTTTCCAGCAAAACTGGAACTGGCGCTGAACATACTCATTTGGCTCGTCTTGAATTGCACATTCCCGTTGATCGATAGCGGAGAAAACCCATCCGTGGGAGGAAGATCGAATGCCGATGCGCTTGCGGGCGGAGTTGCATAAAAGTACCCAAAATCACCGCTGTTGATGGTAAGAGTTTGAGTTCTTGGTTGGCCCGGAGATGGTACTGTAGTATCCGCGTGGATGTCGTATAGGCAATCGGCAATGCTTAGGCTGTTGAACACGGTCACATAAGATGCGGGGATCGTCCACCCGGTTTGAGTGGTATCGAAGCAGTTCATCTCGATCCCGTCAGCCACCAGCTTCGCGCCTAAAGTTGACGGGATGTTGGAATACATGCCGCCTGTAATGTAAACGTCGATAGTACCGGCCATATTAATGGCTTGTGCTCCATGCGTGTGACCACCAAAATACATACTATCCAGCACCATGTTGCTTGCTCCACCAATTGCATCGGGAGTGCCAGTAGTGGATGTAAGCTCAATGGACCCATTGCCGATGTAAGGGAACCCCGGCGCATTCCCGTCAAAGTAGATTGCGTGCCCGGAAGTCGGCGTGTACGCCAAGTTGCCGCCACGCAAATCCAGCGCGAGAGATGAGCAGCCACTAGGCCAGTTAAGCGTACTGTTAATGTTGCATTGCTGAATGACCCCGCCTACCCCTTCCGGGAAGGCTACTGTTCCGGGGCACGCGTTGAGCGCAGTCTGGATAGCATCACGATCATTAGTGCTGCCGTCGCACTTCGCGTTATAAGGAGGATCGGTAATGATAACACTTCCAGTAGAAACACCTCCTCCAGAACAAGACCATGAAGTTCCTGAATAAACCATGATACAGTTTAGTGCTGTGTTGAAAAACTGATTCGCAGGCGCGAGACTAAGCGTGGCTTCTACAGAACTGTAGCCATAAGTTCCTGGAGTAGCGTGAAAACGTGGAGCTTGGATCACTCCATTAACACCGCTCGAAATATTCACCGACGATGTAGACGTGCTGAAGTTATAAACTCCACACGCGGCACTTGCATTTGGGCATACGGTCAAACGCCATGAGCTACTAATAGGCATGATGGCTGTGGACTGATATACCGTGAAACTGATAACGCCTGAGCCATTCGCGGTGCCTTTCTGGCTAGTGACAGCCGCTGACAAAGGCGCGCCGCCGATTGTGTAATTGGCTGGATTAGACTGGCTTGGTCCAGTAACAAAAGCCAGTGTCCATGGCGCATTTGCCCAGACGATCGTGTCACTGTCTACGACCGTCGCCGTGACCGTTGTGTTTTGGGCATAAGCAGCCGCTCCGAGAAGAAGCGTACTGAACATTACGATGAGTTTCTTTTTCATAGCTCCTCCTAGAGCCAGCTGTTTACTTCAAGAAAATTGTATCTCTTGATAGTGCTTTTGGGAATATCTGTACGATACTGCATGTTGGGAATTTGGATTTTCTCAACAAACTGTTCGCAACGAGAAACAGCTTCATCGATGGTGCGCCCTATTCCAATCGGCGCGCAGATATAACCGAGGTTACCACTGGTTATAAGGCTTTTACGATCCTTGGACAACTTCATATCATACGCATAACAGCGACAAAGTTGTTCGAGATTCTCAGGATCAAGCCCTGCAATCGGTACGTCTTTGGCTTTTGGTAGCCTTATTTCTGTCGGATACGGTGGAATTGAAAGCTGAATGCTAACACCAAAAGGTGAAGTCCACTTTATCTCCGGCACCTTCATCTGCGCGGTCTTTGCAAGCATATCAGCATAACCAGTGCCATACATAGCAGCAATCGTACTGTCTGCCAAGTAACCAAATCTCGGAGTCCATTCAAGACCATAGATTTTATCCTCTGTGATAATCGTGTTTAAATCAATCATCCCAGTGAAACCTGCGGCTTGAAGCATAGGGATGCACCGTTTAAGTCCTTCG
Source organism: Sulfuriferula sp. (assembly GCA_031291235.1). Lineage (GTDB taxonomy): Bacteria > Pseudomonadota > Gammaproteobacteria > Burkholderiales > Sulfuriferulaceae > Sulfuriferula. The sequence goes on along the minus strand of JARLJL010000016.1, from coordinate 20,555 downwards.
CGATAGATGCGACTCTCTTGCGACAAGGCAAAAACGAGATTCCCAGAACAACCAGTGTTAGGCCCTTTGTTGTCGTTCATGAATTTTTTTTCTTCAAGAGTGCAGGAGATCATATAAAAGTCAGTGCCATTAAAGAAGCCGGCTACAGAAGCCTCGGTTCCTTTGATAAACTCTTGAAGAATGAACGGCGCGCGTTTGGAGATGCTGAAAAGCTGGTCAATCACTTTTAGCATATCCTCGGCATCATCTGCTACATATGTCGTAGCTGTATCCTGCATATCGCTGCCGATTGTGAAAGGCTTGTAGACGTAGCGCTTGCCTTCCTTTTTGATGAATGCCTTCGCCTCTGTCGGCGTTGTGAACTTCTGATATGGAGGCACGTTTATCTCACACGACTCCATAGCTTGAATCCCGGCTTCTCTGTCATCCTCCAACCAGTGCTCGAATGAGCCGTCTCCAATAGTAGGCGCTTCCATCTTCGACGCATCTGCCTGTTTCGCACGACCTGTAAGATCGAACAACGAGAGGTCGTAACCTTTGTACGATGGATAGCCATAGCCTACTACAGTCCTCCGATGGTCGAGATTGAGCTGTTTTGGTTTTGGAATAAGCCCAGATAGCACGTCCTCGTACTTCTGGTCTGACAAAAAGTAATCAACATCATGGCCTTCTGCCATAAGGCGCAGCACGAACCAAGCGCCCATTCCAGTATACGAGGACATTGCTATCTTCATCGGCCTGCTCCTTAGCAGTCTTCCTTCATTGACTTCATGGATTTTGTCATCTTTCGATGAGTGGAATCACCGCTGCTGCTTTTTACGCCGCCGCTCTTAGCCTGGGAACCAGAATGCTGAACACGCATCTGCATTGCCTTGGCTTCTTTCACGCTGAGATTTGCACTTTGACCAGCCATGTTACCTCCTTCTAAGCCCGCGAGAACGGAGCCTGAATTTACCTCCAGAACGTCTGCCAGTAGAGCCATCTTCGGCTACTGTAGGTGCAAGATGATGAGCAAGAGGGCCACCGATGAGAGGAACGGTTTGACGGAGAATATCACGTTCCAGAGGCTTTGCGCTGTGTCCAGTTGCCGCGCCGTAAATATCTTCGGCGTCTGTGTAAAGCATTCCAGGAATCGGACCCGCCATTGCAGAAGCAAGCCGATGGCCTTTGATGGCGTTTATGTAGTTGAAGTAAACGCCCGCTGCTCCAAGATGCGACATAAGAGCAAGATAGTTCTCAATCCAGTCGGGAACGCTTTTTGGGTGCAGCAGACGACCATAACGCTGTTTGACTTCATCCGCGCCTTGTTTCATTGAACCCGTCTGCAACATCTTCTCCGCGCCTCCGATCAATGGCGCGATTGAGGGAAACAGAATTGCCGTAGTACCAGCGAATTGGGCGAGACTTTTGTAGTCTCCAGCTTTCGCAGCAAGCAGCAATTCACGTTTCATGAAGGACGCTTGAGAATTTACAAACGAGTGGTACATAAACATACTACGCGTGAAAACATTCCGATTCTGCCACAAAGCATTGTCGATGCTCTTGTTGAAGAACATACGATTGTTTGTGTAGTGATACACAGCCTTTGAGAGTTGTTCCTCACTGAGTTTTCCGCCCTGCTTCAACACATCAGAAGGATTAATTTCCATCTCACGTAGACGCGCTTCTGCTATCTTCGAACCTTGTGTAGCAAACTCGCTAGCCCAATGAATCGCAGAATGGAATCCAACCGCCCCGGCCCAATTAAGTTGCTGTTTACGCATCCACGTGAATCCAGGCTGATGGATAGTGCGAGAGAGAATCTTACCAAGCGTAGGACTATTGGTGTATTGTGACACCTTGCCAGTCTCTCCAAGAATGTCATTATACATCTCGCGCCAAACCGTAGAAGCTAGTATATGCGCAGCTTCTACGGTTTGTTCCATGTGAGCGTGGTCCATTCGCAGAAGCTGAGCTCCTATAGCAGGTAAAGGTGAAGAAGCCACAGGATTAAAGAACTGTCCGATATGTTTAATAGCCAGTAACGGCAACATCATCGTATCAACCACTCGATGCGCCGTGCGTTCAGGTTCTTCTTGTTTGACGTAGGTCTTGTCCGTTTTCAACAGCGGAATCTGAGGCTCCTCAGCTAGATCACGAGTCTTGTTCGCAGTAATAAAAGCCTTGTTAATCGACTTTTTGCCAAGTGAACTAAGCTCACGAGTTCCAGTATAATCCGCTATCTCAAATGTATCGCGCGTTTGGTTTGAGATAATGTCAGCAACCCGCTGTGCATGATCTACAATCCGAGGGTCTTTACTCAACCGCATCTGTGCGATAATCGGCGCTGCATTCTGGAAATGATCTCCAAACGATCCCGTCAATGCTGCTAGCCGCGCACGTTGCTGAGAATGCACCATGAACTTCTGCTGCGTCATGTGCATTGTCTCAGGATCACTTGCTAGAGGCTGCGTTATCGCTTGTATCGGATGACCCGTAGCAGTCGCGTGCGCATGGTAGCCAGCCATTGTTGTGGTCTTAATCGGTAGCGTGTTTCTCGCAACATCGTCATTCTGATGCCATTCGCGTAACTTCGCAAGTTTAGCAGTCTCCTCGCCAAGGGCTTTGTCGTGTAGTCTGATATATTCACTTTGCATTGCTTTAACCGCGCGGCCTCCAGGAGTGAGGTCAAGTTCCCACTCTTGGTTTCCTGTCATATTCAGCACGCCACGACCGACTTTGGAATTCTCCATTGTCTCCGTGAGTTTCTGCGCGCCGCGTTCTGCTAACTCGCCGAGTCCTGTCAAGGCTGCGCTCATTAGTATTTCCACCTTTCAAACTCGCCGTTACTTGTCTGCAAGTCCGCGATCAAATCATCATAACCACGAATAAGTTCTTGCGAATTCCGTTTTGGCGAGGCTTGGGTAAACTCAGCCATGCGAAGTTTCGCAAACGCAGCATGAGTAGCAAGCGCAAGTCGTGTAGCTTTTTTGTCTCCTGAGAACATTTCTTTAAGATTCTTCTGTTCTTGCAGAGTCTTCTCAATAAGCAACTCATACTGCCATTGAGTAGATTCCATCATGTTCTCATTCGAGCTTCTAAAGATGTTATGCTCTTTCGGCCAACGACCACTACCGAGAAAGTTGTCAACGTGATTGTACATAGCCTTAGCATAATACAACAACTGAGGCTCTGTCGCCTTGCGTCCGCTCATATACTTCTGAACTTTGAGCGTATCAATCAAACGCTCTTGAAGCTCTTGAGCAAACTCCTTTGGCATTGTGTGAGAGTAGTTGTGCATGAAAGCCAGGAAGTTTGGATTCTGCATCCCTTCGCGGGTATTCTGATGCTCGAAGAATACCTCAGCATCACGAAGAGACTTGGGGTAGAAATACTGACTCAAGTCCTTCTCAAACTCTTCGTCGGGCAGATCCTTAAAGTAAGCCGCTAACGAAACATCTTGTACTTTCGCCGCTTTTTTGTGCTCAGCAAAACGAGTCTTGTAGTCAGGAGAGACGCTGTATGAGACTGAAGGCTCTCCCTTCTTATTTGTTTTACGTTCCGACCTTACTTTCATAGCCGGAGTAGGTTTTGAGCGCTCGGCTACATTCTTAGCTTTAGTCACTGGATCAGCATTGGCTTCTTTCTCCGCAGTCTCAGCAGCTGTTTGCAAGTCTTTTGCATAGGCTTTTTGAGCAGCTTTTTGCACCATCTCAGGAGTGACCATACCAGCAGCACCCGGTGTATCAGCAAGACGCGCTTGTTCGCGTTTGACGTAGCAGTCAAGAGTGAACTTTGCGGAAGGTTGTTTGAGGTTCTCTACAGCCTTTGCCTCAGACGCCTCGCCCATGCCATGAACATTCGTGTTCATTTCCGAGGCGCTGTCAACTACAAGCTGTGCAAGCCGAGAAGACAAGAACTTTTCATCTTCACTGCCGGGTTCAATCTCGGACAGTTTCTTATCACCAATTAGCGTTCTCACATACTTCGCCGCACTTAACACAGGCGCCCAACGAGCAGAATCTTCCTTGAGCAGATTCGCCTCGATCTTCCGAGCCTCTGCCCGCGGCACATTCTCCATCTCGTGTACATGATGCAACGCATCCACATGAATAGCGCGCTGACCAGAAACACCTACTGCCATGAGATTATTTGAAGTCTCAACCTTATGATCGTTATAAACCTCAACTGGTGTAGCAGGACGATTACCTTCTTGAGCAAGATCGAGAACCTGAGCACGCTTTTCGAGTTTCGGCTTCCATGCTTCTGGAGCAACGTCGATGAGTTTCTTTAACCCAAGTCCACCTACATCGAACAAACCGTGAAATACCGTGAATCCAATAGCATCACGAAGTGCTTCTCCAGGATCATCCTGCTTCCTAACCGCCATTCCGTAAGCAAGTCCCTCAGCTCCAGCAGTCAAGTAACCTGCTATTCTACGTCCTGCTGAAGTGGCATTTAGCTTCTCCGTAAGCGTTGTTGCTTTCCCCACCCAGGCCAGAGGAGCCGCGCCTAACTCCATAGCAGCAAAGATCGGAGCTTGCCCAACCTGCTCAGCTACAAACGAAGTAGCTTTATTAAGTATCCCGTCATGCACAGGCAATGCATCAGCCCAGAACTGCCGATGATCGCTCTGCCACCTCGCGCCGCGTGTTACGATGTTTTCGTCATACTTCTTATCCGTATCCACCTGATGCTGTATATCCTGCATCCGATGAATCCAATGAGCGTCATTTGCGCGATCAGCAGGGCTGTAGTTTACAAAACCGCTCGTAGTCTTGAGTACGTCTTCAGGTTTCTCGCCTTTCAGCTCCTGCTGTCTCGCAAAGTCGCTCTGCTTTCTCCATGCTGCTTCTTTCCTCCACTGTCCAACAGCATCCGTAAACACATTTTGCGTCATTGTGGAGATTTTATCCGCTGCACGAGCAACTCCAGCAAGACCAGAATTCCAGCCTTGCTTGAGTGAGTAAGTCCAGTTGTTAGTGAACGCATCTTCAATCTTGTAATTCAGAGCCTCTCCATAGGCTTCTTTCTGCCACAATTCCTTACTAATTGGCTCTATCCCACCCCGATCTTTTGCAAGATGCCCATAAGCAGGAGCAAGTACGCGATCGTAGAACTTATCAGCGATTGTACGCTGTTCGTCGAATGAAATATTCCCCGCTGCCTTGGCCTTTGAACCCATTTGAGTCCAGAGGTACATAGCATGAGCGACGGCATCGTAGCCATCTTCAATGAGCAGAGGATTCAGTTTGGTATCTTTGAGCGCCTTTACTTTCTCAGCATCCTGCAACGAATGAATCGACTTGTATTTATTCTGTCCTTCCGGCACAGGAGGAGGCGCGTCAGCTCCCAGCTTCACAAAACCTGAACGATATACAGTTTCTCTAACAGCCTCCGGTGATGGAGGCTGTTGGTGGGCTGGAGCAGCGGCAACCTTACTGATCTTCGGAGTCGTCGTTGAGTAACCCGATCGGATCGGAGTAGTCGGTATCGCCCGTGGCATCGGATTCGCTTCTGGAACCTGTCCCTGAGTATCCATCAGTTGCTACCCTTTCATCGAGACCGAATGTATCATGGAGTCGATTTGCTTGCTGCGCGAAGTTCTTGGCGTTGGCGTCGTCGTTAGCAAGAGCACTTTTGACAAGTTCGATCTGCATATCAAGACTATGCACATCTGCTGGATTTGGTTGAACCTTAAGCGGATTTCCCTTGCTATCAACATACATAGCCATACGTTGCGCTTGAAGTTCAACAAGAGCTTTACCATCAGCAATCGAGTTCTTCTGATAAGTCTCCGCCGCAGTACGATTCTTGTTGTATAAGGTAAGCGGATCAGATTCCTTGTCAGTATAAATCTCATTCGCAACCTTGCGAGCCTCAGCGCCGCGAATACCGACGAGTTTAACCTGCTGAGTAAAACGTTCTCCCATGAGATGCTCCGCTTGAGCGAAGCGCTGTTGCATTTGATTCTCTTGAAAAGCAAGTCGCTGCGTCTGAAGAATCCCGGCCCCAATTTCCCGCACCCTCGCTGCATCTACAGAACGATCGGATTTATAAATAGACGCTTGAAAAGACATCAAATCCTTCTGAGCTTGTAACTGCAACTTCTGAGTCGCCTGTTGCAATTGAACTTTCTGAATAGCCTGTACATTCGGACCGACTCCTTGCGGTTGCGATTTCTCAAACGCCGCACCCATAGCAGCACCAGCGGTTTGATTCTGCTTTGCTTGCTGCTGCTTCATGATTTCACGCTTCTCAGCAAAAGTCTTTGCCTGCGCGAGAGCAGCTTGTACCGCCGCATGTTCCTCGGTCTTGTTTGATTGAGGATCAGTATAGCTGATATCAAAACCCTTCTGAAGTGCCTTACGCATCTTTGGGTCGGCGAAAATACCATCACGAGCTTGCTGATTCTGTTGCATTACTTCTTGCATTTTCGAGACTGTAGCTGTATCATTGTTAGCAACAGCCGCATCGTGAGCCTGTTTCGCCTCGTCAATAGCCTGCTGTGCCATAATAACCTTGGTTGCAGCATCTTTGATTTGGTTCTGCTTGATCTGTGTCTCTTTGTTAACAATCGCTCCTAGAGCATTCGTTGCTCCAGTAAACGCATTGCTAATCCCTTGGCGCATCGCATTCTTACGGCCAACAACTTGCCGCGTATCCATCGGCCTGTCCTGATGAGGCGCGATTGGAGTAGTCAACGACGAAGGTACATTCTGTGCATGTGATCCAGGAATCAAACTCGTAGCAGACTCGATCAGCTTTGGGTCAATCGGTTTTACAATGTTCTGAATCAGCGATTGAAGATCAAGACCTCCACCACCAGCCGGGGGCGCAGCAGCAGGAACACTCGCGGGAACAGAAGTTGGCTGAACATAATCAAATACGGACATTACAAACTCCTATTCTTAAAGTGAGAGCGAGAAATCAGGCTCTGGGACTGTTGTATTAAGCGTGGCTGAAGGTACTGCGCCAGCCGCTCCACCGAAGGAACTGGCTAATTTACCAATTCCTCCAGTGATAGAGCCGAGCCCCAGAAAATCCGAGGCTACGGAACCAACATCGCCCAAGATCGAGCCAATCATGTTTAATGGTGAAGAATCTGCCACTTGCTGTGCGGCTGTAGGAGCAATGCCTTCGAGAATCTGCGCTTCAAGATTCTGGCCACTCTGTAAGAGCTTCGCACTTTCACCTGCAATCGCACTCTGCTCTTCACCTTGAAGATTAGCTTGTCCAATGGCGTTAACACTAGAATTCGCGCTAACTCCAGCCGCGCCGAGCGAAGATTGAAGGCTCGCTCCAGCTTTTGCAAACTGAGGTTGCAACGATGCAATGTATTGCTGCAATGTAGCAGAGTCCACTCCGCCAATAGAACCAAGCAGATTATTCAACGCTGCACCTTCACCATTGCCATAAATATCAGTCAACTGCTGATACAAAGCCCCATTCGGATCACTTCCCGCCGCTCCAGGAGAGGCTACCGTAGCGGCTCCAGGAACCTGCGTAGTACCAGCTCCCGTACCAGCAGCGGGTGGAATAAATGGATTCACAGTCGCTGTTTGAGTTGGTTGGAGTGGATTATTAACCGGAACGGTATTCTGACTCCCGACACTTGATGGAGGCAACACCGCTTTTGGAGTTGTTTGATTGTTTCCAGCAGGATTTGAATACGGAACCATCGCGCCTGAAGTAGCCATTATCCCACATTCCCCATTCTCAGGCGTAGCCTGCGGGTTGTGTTACGTTGATCGCGGTTACGCTGTGAAGTACGCTGAAAGATTAAGCCCGGCGCGCCCTCAATACCACCGCTTGTCTGAAACTTCTGATCGCCATACAATGACGAGTGCAATTCTTCTTTCTTGTCTGCTAAATTCACCTGCGGAGCCAAACGCATCGCGCAGGCATACTCAAGAACTTCCTGCCATGAATCTGCCATCATAATCGGCGTGGCGGCTGTGAAGCCATTTGGCAGATTGGTAGACGGATGCTGAATCTGATAGCGCATATACACATTATACGCATTATCAGGCATCGAACCAATCAGAATCTGATTGTTATTCCTCGACCAGTACAACGGAACGCTGGGAATATTGAGCAAAACCTCAATGTCATCAAACGACATAAACGTGAGGTTATACCCAGAATTCGACTCCGTAGTAGCCTCAGCAGGCACGACATAAGGATTGTTATACAAGAAGAAAGAGTTTACCTTGTTAACATCCAGATTATCGTCAGGAGTGTTCAAGAAGTAATTTGGTGCATACGATGCCACAAACGGCTCAAACGACACAATCGGTCCTGTCCGTTCAAGCAGAGGATGTTTGTAATCCTCAGTAAACTCAAGTACAGCCTTTCTGATAGTCTCAAGCATCGCAGACTCCTGCACTACTCGATTCATCAGCAGCCCTTGAATTCCTTGATAACAATCACCAGCGGTATAACTCATAAAGCTCCTTAGAAAATATAAACCGTAACACTCTTAGTAGCATCCGAAGGCGCGAGTGTTATCAACTGATCCGTTGATGGAACCGTCCTATAGACCTGTATGTTTCCGTCTTTGTCCACGACATGAAAACCAATCGGAGTACGCTGGAGACCGTGTTTGATTTCTACTCCAGTATTATCCGTTGTCCAATTATACGTAGCTCCCGCACTCACCCCAGCAGCGTCCACACGAATCATAATTCCAGAGCCGTTTACCTGCTTGTATTGCGTAGGTAATCCCTGATTCACGCCACTCGTAGCCGCGGGCGAGTTGGCTTCAGGCGTTCCAATCTCAATGCCACCGTTTACAACCTGCTGGAGATTCTGAATCCACTGTCTATGAGAATCCGGTAACGTATGAGCAAACGTGTTTGGATCATAAGTCTTCGCCATTACGTCGGCCTTTGAGCTTCATCGAACGATCCAAGAAGCATGATTTTGGTAAAGCGTATCAAAGCAGAGCCAGCATCCGTCAGCGAACGAATCTTAGCGCTTAATTGAGGCGACTTTACCGTGAAAGCTCCCACGCCACGCGTAGGCAGGGGATACAAAGAAGTCTCAATCGGTTTTGTATTCAAATCCACCGAATTAAACGTCGCTGGAGTCATGATAAGCGTTGAGTAGAGAACATCGTTCAGATAAAAATCAACATAGGTATTCTCCGAAACACTCCCATTCAACGCTACATACAACGAATCGATCGTTATGTCGCGGCCAAACAGAACCTCTTCTACTGGAAAATAAACCTGGGCCTGATTCGAGATCGAATTTACATTCGGCACACCTTCAAGCAACGAGAAGAAACTTGGAGGCAACAACGTGCCGGAAATCTCCTGCTGAAAAGCATAACTCAAATCAGCTTGATTGAACAACTGTGAGAATGAGTACGAGTTCAGCCTCGAAAACACTCCCAGAGTTACCTTATCAATCGCTCCAATTCCAGTCCCATTCGCATATGTAAACCCCATCCAAGTAGCGTTCGTTGGATTAAACACAAACGAGCGCATCTTGACGTTAGAAGAATTATATGGGATGTTGAACGCTACAAGCGGAAGCTCGCTTCCTCCAAGAAGCACGGTGCTTGCAACAGAACCCATTAGGTTACTGTTTCCGAGCACTGATGTAGACTGCAAGGTTGCGAAGAAATCGTTGGCGATCTTATCACCAATCGATTGAATCTGCCCGCTCAATTGATAGATGTTCGACCCGCCGACATATACGCCAGTCTCGTCATACTGACAAACCAACTGTTGTACCTGCGCGCCTTCTCCACGGTCGCCTAATCCTTTATGCGACGTAGCAAACGGCAGCGCCGCATTTCCAGTTGGCGTTACATACGATATGCCTTGGGAACGTATGATAAACGCCGTACCGTTAGAGATGATTAGACCTGCAAGATAATCTCCAACATCAGCAAGCTGCTCAAATCCCGCACCTGTCACAAAACCTTGGCTCGTAAGTGGCGACCATTCGTCTAAATTGCCCGCTGCGCTCCAGGCCAGAACCATGTCCGTATTCTGAATCAACGTCCCTAACTGCGGCTCGACACAAATACCAAGCATCGAACCAGCAAACTTTCGTAGCACCTGCACGCCAGTATACAATGTCGAAGTTGTAAACAATCCCGGCCCGCTGTACTTTAAGATCATCGGTCCGACATTTCCAATGTAGATCGTACCACCTACAGCGGTGATTGAGGCAGTGTTTGTTAATTGCAACGGCGCTGTCGTAGAGATTGTAAGCTGTCCACCTTCAAGATTCCGTGCTGTCTTAGCCGAGAAGTAAAATGGCGGCGCTACAGTAGGATCAGCGTTTACAGAATGATCTTGGACAGTAATGCTATTTCCGTCTACTCCAAGCAATTTAGACGTGAATACAAGACTATAGCCATCAGTCGAGGCAGCTACTGATACATTTGGGTCAGTAGTGATATTTGATGCTAACAACGCCACAACACCTTGACGAGAGTAGTCTGTACTCAGCGCATTAACTGTATAGGTGTTCGGCCCTCCAGCGGGACCATTGATAGTAACACCAACAGACGCATCATTAATCGGAATAACATTAGCCGCACCTACCGTGTAAGTGCCGTACAGCCCACCCTCAATCAACGTGCCAGTCAGAATCGCCCCACTACCATCAACCGTATCCACCTGATACAACGCATTCAACGTTCCATTTTGGACGATGTTGAGATATTGAGTAGCAAAATAACCCGTACCACCACTCACCGTAACCGCAGTAATAAACCCCTGTGAGTCAACCGCGGTAATCTCTGCCGTAGCTCCAGTCGCTGCCGAAGTACTCACCGAACCACTAGCAATACAATCCAGCGTCAAACTCGCCTGCTCGACAACCGACATTGCATCATACAACGTAATCTGGAGCAAGTCCGTCCAGTATTGAGTAACATCCGCTGGATCCCATGAAGTTATGTAAAATACATAATCAGTGCCCGTAGGACTAATCCCAACAGAGCCAAACCTGACCGCTGTATACCCAAGCGCGTAGTTTAATTGACCGTTGATGGAGTTATAAAATGTTCCAATCCCAAGCAGCTTCACCCCAACAACATTGTTCCACAATGCCGCTGGAATTGAAGCTTTCTGCAATGAAGCTACGATCAACTTGTTATCTACAACCAAAAACCCATCTGCCTTGGCAAAACACCGAGGATCAATATAAGCCGGAGGCGCAGACGAATCCACGCCTCCGAAAGGAGCTTCTTTACCACCGTAAGTTATTTCAAGCCCAATGTTACCATTAGCTTGTTTGATTGGTCTGACAACGCCCATTACTGCCTCGCTAGGTTACTTAGTGCCAAGAAACAGGTTAACTTCAACGGTGAAGTTTCCACCAAACGCAATTGGTCCGGACAACCAACCCAGTTCTTGAAAGTTAACCGCAGAACCATCCGCGGGATATGTCCAGGAGTAAACTCTACCAGCAACATCCGTGATGGTAAAAGTCTTTCCCGCCACATCCCCCGACCAAGTTCCACCTTTGATCTTGATATTAAGCGTGCCAAAAGGAGTAGTACCGGCTGTTGTGATCTTCCAGATTCGTCCTGTGTAATCATTCGCCATCTGCTACTCCTTCCTACGAGAGGTTGTAATGTGCCTTGATGACAGCACCGTAGAACTTGATTGTACCAGCAGTGCCGCCGGTCAAGTTGATGTTGAGCAGCAGCTGCGTATCCGCTGCTATAATCATCCCCGGCGTCGGTACAGGCACGTTCGTGACTTGAGGCTGAGCGCCGATGATTACAGGAAGCCCGTTAGCAGCAAGAGCGATCAAGTTTGTGACAACCGGCGCTGCAAGGTTACTGAATACTGTCTTGGTCAACCCCATGGTAGCAGCGACTGCGGTAGCATCAGCAAGCACCTGATAGATCACGTCAATCGAGTCGATTTGAATACCCTTCGGCTGAGGCCCACGGGCTACATTGCCGAGAGTCGCCATAGCCGCGGCAGCTAGAGGCGGGAAACCTTGATAATAAGACGCTCCGGAAACTCCCTCACCATCTGGACCGTTGGTGTTAGCTACTGAAGTCGGACCAGGTACAGACGCCGCTGTTCCGTATTGCTCTTGATCGTACTGAGGCGTGGCATACACACCACTACGCAGCATGGCTTCAGAGATTGTTTTGACAAAAATCGAAGCCGCGCCGTTTGGAACTGTGGCAAATAGCAACCCCGGCGTAGCTACTGTCGAGGGCAACGTCGCATGAGCCGCGAGATCGCGGAATTCGTCCGCTCCTAGAAACAACTGCAAATCGGGAAACGGCGTCTTCGCTGTCCATCTACCTTGAGTGATTGACATTGTAAATCCTCTCTTGTCCTTATCGGACGCTTCTGTGGTTGCGTTGTATTAGACGAGGAAATCTTCTATCGTCTCCGCCCAGTCAGGATGACGGATCTTCTCAACTGGAACAAACTCTTGCTTCCCATCAGTGAGAACCTGCGCGATCTTCACGTCACGTTCTCCGAGAAGACCGATTTTGCTAGTGCGCGTATCCTGACACTCCGGCCCTAGCAGTAACCCACGTTCCCATTTCATTTCAGCGATCTTTGTTTTCTTATCACAACGATCACAGTAATGCCATGGGCCAGTAAGCCATGTGTGACGCAATCCGGGTTCGCTAGAGAAGCTCATTTAAAACTCCATGAAAATAGGGGGAGTAACTGGGGAGCAGGGTCCACTTTAACTCCCCCTATATTTGCATCACGTCTGGTGAGACAGATGCAAACTCTGTTACGGCCCTTGTGTTCCCCAGACCCCCTGCCAACGAGTCGCGCCGGCAGACATACGGAGACGGGTTTTCTGCTTGATAGCGTCTGTGTCAAAATCATCGTCAAAATCCGTACTCGGACGTTCACGATGATAAACACGCAGAGAATGATCCATCTTCTCTGCCACCAAGAACCAAGCAGACGGGCTGTTAAGCCACGGAACTTCGATGTTCTTGTAGTCCTCAGGCAGCAATGAATTGATGGTGTTATCTGCTGTATAAGGCTTTCCGGGAGATCCGAGAATTTCCCGTACCAAGAACCGAAGTTCAGGAGGCGTAATGAGATTCTGCCACTTCAGCCGAATGGGGAATCCCATGTTATCGATCATACGGCTAGCGTGGTTTGTAGCAAGCTGCAAGCCAGCAACCGAGAAATCGATATCAACAGCAGGCCGGTTCGGATAAGTACCGGGAGCAGAAATCACGCCTGCAACTCCAGGCGCAATCGCTGTAGCCTCGGCGCCACCGAGAAGCGCGTGCTGATTGTAGAACAAGGGATTACCGTCAACAGTCGTGACGTTGCTGGTAAAACCTTGGTTGAAGACGTTCCATGCTACCATCTCCTGCGTAAAAGCAGCCGACCGCGCCAAGAGAGTTGGGCCTTTCTTCCCTACTAGCCCGTACTTGTCGTCGTCGTACAGCTCTTTCGAGGTGCGCATACCCAGAGAGTATGTAAGGTGAATGAACCGCTTTGAACCGCCCTGCTTCATTTCGGTATACGCCGTAGAAGCATCTTCGGGTTTCTCTTGTAGCGCCGAGATACCCGCCATTTCCAGCTCCTGCTCGTACTCAGAATCCGAATCCATCTCATTAAACACCATGGGATAATCCGACTTCTTCAGAGCACTGTCGAGACTGTCGAAGTAAATCTTCTTCAGTCCCGGCTGCATGAGCTGTGGAAATTTCGCTCGAACTTGAGGCATTTCACAGACTCCTTGGGTTTAGTTTACCTGAATAGCAGCAGCGAGAAACACAAAACGAACCGGCGCATTAACCTGCGATCCATACAGCGGGTTGAAAGCGACAAACTGTACGATAGCAGAACCGCCCGTCTTGTTTCCATCCACGTACCAGAACCCATTCGCGTCTTTGGTCATGCCAAAGTTCGTTCCAATCTGGGCTTGGGTTGGAGTATAATCCGCAGCGACAGCACCGTTCGAGTTGTCAAACAACGCCTCGAAGATATTCGCCTGGTTTGGCTCAATATACAACGTGCGGCCATCCGCAATCGGTGTACCAAGAGCGATGTTAACTGCATTCGGCTGGTTGGGTACTGAGCCGTAGGTCTGGATAGCGCCAGTGCCGGTGATACCGCCAAAGGGTGGAAGTGGAGCACCCGCGCCGTTGCTGCCAAGGTTTTGTCCAAAACTCTCTGAAACACCGAGAATTCCAGCCGCAATCGTAGCGCCATCCCATTCTTGCACATAACCAGCGTTGAGCTGGACAAGCGCGCCTGATACAAACGTCTGCCCAGCTTTTTCAGGTTGAGCACTGGTGAACGGCGTTGTACCCGCTTTCTCCAGTACCTGAAGTATAGGCAGATGCGTTGTTAGATTTGCCGCACCCATATGCTTCCCTCTCTATTGTTCTTGTTACTGTTTATGCCGCGTCAGTGTCATAGAATCCCATTCGTTCAGAGTCAAGCGCCCTCTCAAGGAATGGATCTTCTGCAATTAACTTCGAGAGCTTTGCCTTGATACGTGCATCTGCTCCACGACGCTTAAGCTGATTTAACGAGATTTCCAAAGCCCTACGTCGTTTCCCGTACAGGATGCGTTTGTGAACTCGCATAGCGACTACATCCTGGTAAAGATATAGACCTTCGCTGTCGAAGATCAGAGGAATATGAAATCCAGCAGCAAAATGTTCCTTCTGGATGAATTCATATCCCTCAGCCTGAAGTTGTCCTAAGCGTCGCTGGTCACGAGAAGCCCAGACTGCTTCATACTCATTGTCTTTGAGTTCGATATTCATGTAATCAGGAATATCATGCTCAATAACAGGAATATAAACATCTGGTTTGTACGCTTCTGCTTCGGTTATCTTACTCCAGTCAGGCTCTTTCGGAGTAAGCGCTTCCTTGCGTTCGACCTTTTTGCGTTTAAGAATCGCTTCGATCTGCTGTTCAAGCGTTTCATTTGTGATTCCAGCGTCACTTAAAGCCTTCGCGAGTTTGACGGAAGGATCTTCTGTGACGGTAGGTTTTGCTGCTGGTATCGGCGCAGCTTCTACCACTGGCGCTGGAGCTGCTGCCTTAATTGCAGCTGTGACAGGAATGGAAGGCTGATCCTTATGATTAACTTCTGGCATGTTAGTATCCAATCCCATCTGCTTCTAGCATCTTGGCGTAGTCTTCTCCAGACATGCCAAACTGCTTAGCGATTTTTCTGATTTCATCATCAACCTTGCCCTTTGGAGCGCCGTCATCTCCAGCACCGCCAGTGTTACCGGCATTGCTCGACCCAGAACCACCCGCGAAACGAGACTTGAGTTTACCCTCTACAAGCTCCTTCGTATGCTTGCCCAGAACTGTATGATAACAGTTCTCGATGTTAGCAGGATTCACTCTGAATTGCAGCGCTTGAGAAGCCAGTAACGAGTCAACCTTACGTTTGATATCTCCGTTATAATACGGAAACTTCTCAGCATCCTCAAACAACTCACGCCGCGCGTTGTCTGCTTTAACTTCCAAAACAGCAGCTGTCGTTCCTTGAGTAACAAGGTTGATTGCGTCTTTCGTTCGCCCTTCGAGCATTAATTGCTCAACCTGCTCTTCAAGCGTGTCATTCTGAGTCTCAAGTTCCTTCTTCCTCCGCGTAAGTTCTGCCGCCTCCTTAGCTGCTTTATCGTCGGCATCCTTCTTCGCCTGTACGTCTGCTTGATCTTTCAACATCTTCTCAATACGCGAGAGTCCTTCTTTCGCCTCCGCGCCTGCTTTGATGCTGGTCACAAGCTCATCAGGAAGCTCAAGCTCTTGAACTCCCGACTCGTTTTTTTGCCAGGGTAGCTTCATTAGTTTGTCCTCCTGTCAGCGGCTCCGATGCTTGCCGATTCTTGCGCGTCTGCGAAAGCCTGTTTTTTCTGCCTATCGTGATCGATTGCTTGAGAAGCCTTCTTCACGTAATCAGGAAGCTCAAGAAACAACTTTGTTAATCCAAGCTGCGTTTTGAGCATTGCCGCAGCTGCTTTGACATTCTCAGCGCTGTCAGCCAACGCCATCGTCTCAATCGCGCGAATAGCGTCTTCTCGATAACTACTGAGCAACGCCTTCACCGGCTGGAACTCCTCCTGCTCCCACAGCGCCACTAGGGACTTGTGATATGGGATTAGGTCCTGCACTGTTTTGATTTCCATTAACTGCTCCTGCTCCATCATTGTGCATTGAGATAATCTCGCCAATGTCCGGTAAGACAGTTTCGGTATTATCTTTGTTAAAGTTTCGCAACAGCGTCATCATTAACGCTCTTGCGCCTAACAACTGTTCGCAGTACAGCTTCTTCAGCGAGGGAGAGATTGTTGGCTGCGCAATCGCTTGGACCATTTGAGCTTCTTGTGCATAGAATCGGTCAATTCTATCGCTCAAAAGAATATCGTTCTGACGCTCAAGCTCTTTGTTGTTAGATGCGCTTGCTGGACGAAGGCGCAGTCCGAGAGAGCCGTCTTTGTACATTTCAAGAGCTTTGGTGAGTTTTTCTTTCTGCGTACCATACTTCTTAATCTTTTCACCAATTCCAAAGTGAGAATACATTGTGAGAAACTTCATGCCGAGCTTCACATGAGCCGCACGCATGTCTCCAGTGCGCAGATTGTTTCTGTTGTTAGCTTGATTCATCACCATGCTAGTACCAGCGGCACTGTAAATCCCACGCTTGGGATTCGTTATTCCGCCCCCAGTACCACCCATGGCTGGATCAACACCAACTCGCTCTTTCGCCACCGCCATGTGAAACTGATCGGGTCCGTCAGAATAACCTACATCCTGCCCGGTCTTGAAATACTCAACCTCATTCTGCTTAGCAGGTATTCCGACCCCTGGAAATATATCCAACATTGACGAGAGCTTCGACTCTGGATCAATGCGCCACGCACCGAGCATAGCGTAATTGCGATTGTTAGTACGCCAATTGTTGTTGTTTGAAATTTCCTTCTGCGCGATGTGCAACATCTCAGCAAAGCCAGTTCCAAGATACGACTCGTCATCATAAGCGAGTTTCATATCCTGATACGGCTTCATATTCTTCGGATAGTTATTAAAAGCTATCCAGAGAATCTTTTCAGACTTTTTGTGGTAGCGCACTTGGAAAGCATACTCAACGCCACCGAGTCTGAAGTTGAACCAAAGATTATAGATATACCACCTAGCAGCACCTGTCGAGATTCCATCAGAGGTGATGCCATGCTGCTGGTTAATCTCACGCTCCATCTCAGTTTCCTGCGCCGCGTCTGGAGTCATCAGAAGATCTTCAATGTCTTTCTGCTTGTAATACGCATTCTTTGACGGCAAATCCTTGACAGCCCAATAATCCAGAGACTCGATATGCCCGAACATCTTCATGTCTTCGAGTTTCGGCGTGCCTGGCTCGAAGATGAAACGATTCAGAGGCAAAATCTCAGGCTTCGGCCCATCGATCTTTACAAATTCACGCGGTTCAGAGATAACCGGCGATCCTTCAGCCTCGCCCCCGCTTTTGTAGATGTGTTCCATCTGCGTCTGATACTCGTAGGGAGTAATCACAACTCCAGTACCATACTTAATCGCAGAATGAAACGCAGACTGCTCTACACGATACAAATCAAGCTCATCAGGACTATACGCCATGTCCATGAGAAAGTTCTGCATTAACTGCTTGAGTTCATCACCATCTTTTGTTGGCAGATCCCCCGAAACCGTAGCAGCCCACAATGGATCATACATCCAAATCCCGCCCATAATACGTGCGAGTAGCTCATCGCTATACGTACCAATAATCGGAATCACCAGATTGGCCGCACCAGGCCACGGCCAATCTACAGTTTCATTCTTCGGACGCGCCTTATACAACCGCACATACTCTGGCAGTTTCTCTGTCCTAAAAGTCATCAGCCGTCTGTCAAGGTGAGCAGTCTTATCCTTGATAAACAAGCAGAGATCTTTGTAGTGCTCAGCGCCGATTACCTTGTCGGTAACAAGCATGGGTGGCTGAAAAGGCATTTACAATCCGTCCTGCGTCGTGCTCTGAGTGGCGCCGCTGTTTGGAATCTTGGTTACGAAGCTCTTGAAATCTGCTACAAGCAGGCTGAAGAACTTATAGAAAAACGCGTAAAACGCATTGCCACCTTGCATAGGAACAGGCAGGCTCTGTACAAGCGCAGATGCTACTTGATTGATGATATAGAATATCATCAACCACTCAAGCGAGAAAGGCGGTAGCGTAAAATTCATCTCGTGTCTCCTTTACTTCCAGTGTGAGGATATAATATCCCCCAATGCAGCGACAATCCCGACAATGATAATCCAGCCGAGCTTGTCCATTTTCTTTCCTGAGATTTCAAGGCGATCCAGTCTAGTGACAACTGGAGGATTACTAGCGTCTTTTCCAAACCACATATCACTCTCCAATGCCTTGATTCTATCTTCGTGATCTTTAAGCGAAGACATCCACTTTCTCCTAGGCTACAGCTGCCTGGAGTCTTCTCAGGTACTGTGCTCGTTGTTTTGCCACAAATTCGTTAACCTTATCTTCATTCACAACGTCAAATTTCCAAACTTGTGGACCGTAACTCATGACATCGAGAAGATCAATAAGTCCCTTACGTTGGCCGAAGTTTTCCATTTCTTCTTTTAACTCGACACAGTTATCAACGTCCAGCCAAATTTCGTGAGACTCAATCAACGGAATGAAGTTGATGATACGTTCCATTTTAGCGCCGGCCATTTGTGAAGACTTTAGCGGCAAAAACGTGATTGATGCAATCTCAGGGCGCGTATACTTGTGAATCTCGACAAACTCATTCAAGTGATAGAGCAAATATTTCTGCGCTGCTACAGCTTCGACGTAAACCTTCGTCAGCTTGAACTTCACAGCACGAAAAAAGATTTCCTTGACGAACTCCTTGATACCAACAGCCTGTGCCCACTGGTCAAGAACGTATACTCGCCGAGGCGAGCGCGAGACACCAGTTACAGCGAGTGCATGTCGGCAGCGTCCATCTTTGCCAACCTGGAGACCAAGATGCGAACCTCCATGATTCGGGTCAACGATCATGTAGCGTTCTAGGTTACGAGGAAATACATCCTTCTCAACATCGCCTTCTGCTACGTGATGACGAATCACATTACGGTATTGCAAGGGCCTAGTGATTTCAAAGAGACGCTGCGCTGTTGGAGACTCTTTTGGGATTGAGAGAGCGTTGTTTACTTTCTCGTAGTTGAAGTATCTGAGATCCCCAAGGTTGATTTTAGCCTTTGAGGGATCGATAGGATAATTGAGGAACTGGCAACTAAAATGATAGCTACCAAGACGACGCTTCCAACGTAGTAACTTCTCTCTAGTAAAGGCTTCTGGGAATATAGGTTCGCCAAAAGGATGCAGAGAACAACAGCCACCAAGAGCACTATGGGTTGTCCAAGAAAAGTAAGGCTCCTCCTTACGAATGTGAGAATTGAGATCATCATGGCTCCACCTGTTTCCAACTACAATTTCATCGAAGTCTCGTCCAGGATTATCCGGGTCAGAGTCAGTCGCGCCTACTAGAATTTGATGATAGTCAATGGTATCAGCCATGACAATGGTACTCTTGCGCGCTTCTCTTCCAACGAGATCGTCCTGACAGACGATGTTATAGTGACGGGACTGCAACGCCGCTCCAACTCCGATAAAGTCAAACGTCCCTTCACCCTGACCACGACCCGCAGGAGTCCTCTTTTGGTGTAGACTCTCATTAGTCCACGTCTCCTTCTCAGAAGGTAGAATCTCTGGAAACAAATGCCTAAACAGTGCGGTGTTTTCGTAGTGGTTCGCTATTCTCGTACCAAGCTTAATGGCGTTCTTGATTGTTTCAGATACGAGGAGAATTCGCACGTCCTGGTTATGGGTTCGCTGCATCCATTTAATAAAGAGATCAGTGTATCCTACGTTACTAAGAACGTCTTCTTCTCTGTGACCAAAAGGTAATGCTCTCCAAATCGGAAAACATTCTGAATAGATTGTTGATTTGAAATGGTCACGTGGTATCTCGATTCCTTCTTTAAGTCCATCCTTCATCACGGCGAGACACATGATTGAGTGGATGTTTTTGGACTTGTCTGGGTTCTTTGAGAAACGATTCTTGCCAAGCACCACGGTTGAGAAGTAGTACAAATCCATAAATGAGTTCAGACGGTAGATGAGCTTCTTGTCACTGTCGTCTTTTGCAATCTGTGGAGGAATCAGATTATAACCCAGCACGGTAGAGCGAGGAACGTAGGTGTCTCCAGTGTCTCCGATTAGGAGAGTGTCTAAAGCACCTTTGATCTTCTGCTCTACTTCGCGCTGGCTCATTTTAGAGGAGAGTTCCCGTAAGCGGTGCTGATGCGATTGTCGAAGGCGCGACGCTGGTGACTGGTGCCGTTACTGGAGTCAGCTCCTGAAGCAAGTTGAAAACCTGCTGGAGAAGATTCTGAACCGCTGCTGGCTCTTGCGCCAATCCATTCTGCGCGGCCCATGTGTTGTAGGTTGTCTGGAACAAGCTGACGGCATATGCCATCTTTTGAACTCCAGTACCGTTCTGCATGTTAGCAGCCGCTGCTGCTGTCTCAGCGTTGATGAGAGCTGTTGCC
>JARLJL010000015.1 GCA_031291235.1 Sulfuriferula sp. | reverse complement strand
TTGATGGATGCGGAGTTGACTGCTCACGTGGCGACTCCGGGACTGGAACACTTGACCGGTGTAGCGGTGTTGACCTACACCGAGACACAAGTGAATAACAGTTTGGGTAATCGCCCGCTGATGTCAGCACTCCCTGTTTCGCGTTTTGGAGAGTTGTCCTACTTGCCGGTTGGCGTGTCGGGAGACTTCCAGGGCGCTACCATGAATTTCGAATCCCGCTGGTATCCGGGGATCATCGAAAATGATGGCACGTATGTTTTTTTGCGCAACGGTACAACCGGTAGCGTCGAAGGTGTGTACTACGCATACATGAAGAATGCGATCAATGCTTCCTCAATGGTTGCACCCACACGTACGAACTACCGTTACCAGCCTGCGTACTTCCCGACTGGTACCACCGCTCGCTGGGTGACAAAGTCAGACGGCAACTGTATTTTGGGTCGACTGCAAAGTGCTGCTGGCGTCGTTGGGGATTACTTCGTTTCACTGACCAACGGGACGTTCGATTCGACCCAACACGTCGGCGGTGTGATTCCTGCGGCTAACTTCCCGGCGCGGGTAGATGCCAGCTGTAACGTGGAAGCGATCGTTGGGAATGCGAACGTTTACATCATCGTCACCAGTTCATCATTTACCGATGCGACAGTGACGCCGGTGGAGTTCCAGATCTGGTCAATTCCGATTGCGACACTGCAAGCCGCCAACGGCGGTAATGTGGTGCCGACCCAGTTGACGGGTTGGAACACCACGGGTTTTGGTGGAACAGCTTATAACGGTACGACGAATGTGCGCGTCGCAGCGTGTCAGGTGAACACGAGTGGTACCGCAGGAGCCATGGCTACGGTTCCAGCTTCGCCGTCATTGCCGACTAATCTGTTTGTCGATAACAGTGGCGATATCAACACCGATAGCGCTCAAGACCCAGCAACCGGGAACATTCGCATTCGTGTGTCGGGACTGTCGTTCCTCACAGTGCCTTCCTCTGGGTATTCTCTTAACCAGTACGTGGCGTTCTGGATCAACATCAATCCGACCGCCAAGACCGCAGCACTGGAAGGCCCGGCGACTACACCGGCTACATTGACATATAACTCAGCTAACGGAACAGCAGCTTACTCCGGCAGCCTGTTTAATACCAACCCGTCAAGTATCATTCCGCAACCGTACCAAGGCGGTCAAGGTACGCCGACTTGGACGGCTGCTGGGTATTGGTTCTCGATCGTCGATTCTGATCCGCCAGATTACGGGAGTAACATCGCCCGCGCTCAATGTGCAGCGAAGTACGCAAACCGCTACATCGCCCTGGCTCCTGCTTCAACTGTGTCGGGAAATACGACCGTTGGATTTAATCCAGCGTACGGCACGCCTTTGGGTGGCCGGATGACGGGTAGCTGGCTGCTGCCGGGTGGATACATGATGGCTTCCAGTTATGGTCCGCGAGCAGATGGCGTAACCATGGAATGGGGTCCGGTCGTATGTCAACCGGGTGCGTCAGGTTATTCGTACAACTCCCAGTACAATGGCACGATGACAGGTTTGGCTCCGTCGACCTTCCGTAAGCGGATCAGCGACATGGGGTTAAGCGTCGATAACTACACCTGCATGATGTCGGAAGTCGCTGCGGGTGGAGCAGTCACTGCTAGTACCGGTCGTTTCTTGGAAGGCTACAACACCACGGGTTACGCGTCGGTGACAGTGGCGGGGGGTGTGCTTGTTCCCTCAGGTGCGGTGTCGATGACGGCTGCGGTATTGCAAACGGTGAAGACCGCGATCTGGGCAGCACTGGGTATTGCGGCTCCGCCTGCTTCATCGTTGGAAGTCTTCATTCCGCAGAACACCGCGATTCCGCCGTTTGCGTTGATGACGTACACGGATGCGAGTAAGAACCTCTGGGTATCGATGGTTGAATTGTCGATCACGAGTGGCGCTCGTACTGGTGCGATCAATTCGATGGGTGTAGTGTCATTTTCCACGCCATTGCAAACGGATACTGGTTCCACGATCCTGGCTCCGAGTACGGCCGCCATCTGGACGACCGGTGCGTGCTTCATCAACGAAGGAACTGATGCGTGGTTTGTGGGTTGTACCGCGAAGACATATATCAGCATTCCGGGAACTGGGGGCGGGCACGTGTTTCGCTTTGCGATCCCGAAGTCGACGAATCGTCCTCAATGGTCGACCCTCTTCATCGGCGTGGCAGGTATCACGTATAACGCGCCGTTCTTCATGGGGTATCCGGGCTTGGGTTTTGGCGAGTGTGACCAGAACCCGACGTCCTCAGATAACTACACGAAGATCACGCTGACGGTTCGAGCGACCTCGACGCTTGCGCAGTTCAATGCATGGACAGCAGGAACGACGTATGTGTTAGTGTCGCAAGACGTGGTGCAGGGTTGGGTGGTGTACTTCAATGCAGTGGCTCCGTTGATCTTTAACGGTAAGTCGACGACGTTGCCGGTCATGAGTATTGACCTGACGACCATTCAGGCGAACCCGGCATCGAGTACATTCTACGTGTACATTCAGTTGGTTGGTGGCGTACCGACGTACGTGATCAGTGCGACTGAAGTGGCGGAGTCGTTGACGAATATGTTCGTGGGTCTGATCGACACGAATACGACGTCGATTGCATCGATTGCAATGAACAAGGTTACCCGGATCGGTACGTACCGTGTGTCCAGTACTTCGGCTGGTAGCGCAATTCCGTCTACCACTGGGTTGCCTTCACGTACGGCGCATTTGCCCTGGTCTTGATCTTTTCTTGGATTTATACATGTCTGCTATCAGCGATAACATGGCGGCCTTGGCAGAAGCTTTCAACACTTCATTCGCGGCACTCACTGAGGCCACGTATCGAAAGGTTGCGAGTGCAGCACAGGCTGATAACGCAAACACGCTGGGCAACCAGTCCCCGTCTCAATTGACGGCTACTGCGGCTGCTCATACCGACGCACACGCGTCTAACACTAACAATCCTCACGGTACCACTGCCGCTGAACTCGGAGCCTACAGTACGGCTCAGATTGACGCCCTGATCGCTGCTACGCTGCCTTCAGGTATCGTACCACTGTCACGCTTTGGTGCAGTGGATGGTTCAGCGATCCCGGTGACAGTTTCGGGTACAGCGGCGAATGTAGTGTTTGCTGCGAACATTCCAGCGTTGATCTCGGGGCAGTTCTTCTTGCTACCGCAGACGACGCTCAGTCTGATTGCGAATGCGACGACGTATCTGTATCTGCGGTTGACCTCGGGTGTGGCCTCGATTGTCGCGTCTGCAACGGAAGTGCCGGAGTCTCAAACCAACATGTTCCTGGGAGCAGTCACGTTGTCAGGTACGAGTGTGACGCTCAACACAATCTCCGCTTCGGGTGTGACTCGGATTGATCTGTCACGGATCTCGACGACGGCTGTCGGATCTGCTATCCCTGTCTCAACAGGCCTGCCGTCTGAAACGGCTCACCTTGCCTGGACGTAATCATGTCAGCTATTACAGAAGGAGCAGCCGCACTGGCGGAATCATTCGCCGAGTTCGGCTCAGCTGTCGCTGCGGTCGACGAAGGTATCCAAGGTCAGGTGACGACGCTCAGCAATACGGTGAGTAACATCGCTTTGGTGCGGGGTTTGTTTAACGCACTGGTGGTGACCTCAACCGGTAGTAACGCCGCCGTCAGCGTCACCGCTTTGGAGATGACGCTCAAGGACGGTAATGGTCACGTGGTCGTGATCTCTAACGTGAACTTGAGTGCCAACACTAAACCGGCTGGGCAAGCCGGGACTGGTGCCGGTAGTCTGGACACAGGGAACTTTGCTTCGAACACGTGGTACGCATTGTACGTAGCATACAGTTCGACGTTGGCGGAAGCCACGGCTATTCTGTCGTTGAATTCCACTGCGCCTGCTTTGCCTTCCGGGTACACGTTCTACACGCGCGTGGCTTGGGTTCGTACGGATGGAACAGCGAACGCGTATCCGTTGTCATTCACGCAAAAGGGTGCCCAGGCTCGTTACGATGTGCGTCCGGGTTCAAATGTTCCTGCCTTGCCGATCATCGCAAGTGGTGCAGCAGGTGACTGCACAATTCCGACTTGGGTAGGTTTGCCGTGGGCAGCGTTCGCGCCTCCTACGACAACTGATCTGCGTTTGTTGACAGGGTCGAATGGCGGTTCGTGTACCGTGATGGTTGCACCGAATGCCAACTTTGGTGCGTGGAATTCAACCACAAACTTGCCACCGATCATGCACAGCAACGTGGGTTCGTATCTCTTCACGGATGACGATGTCACGGTTGAGTCGCCCGACGTCTATTGGGCATCGAACGCAGGCGCGCAACCCCCGACTCCCGGTACTGCTGGGAACTATGGGATTGTCGCAGTGATGGGTTGGACCGATAACATCTAGTGGTTCATGAGGTCGGAGCTTCGGCTCCGGCTTTATGCCGTCAAATGGTAAATTTCTAGGAGGTGTGTGGATGATGTAAAGGAGGGCACAAACCATGCGAGGACCTGACTACGTCATACTCGACGTTGCTTATCCATTAGCACAACTCAATGAAGCGATTGCTTTATCGCTGGAAGAAGCGGACATAGCCTTGATATTAGGCGGTGTCCAAGAATGTGAAGTCCTGAACTATCTGGACGACATAATCCAATGCTTGGAGTACGCGGATCAAGGACACGATAACCTGCGAGACTATGTGGAAGGATTGATGAATCGGGAAGCAGATGAAGAGATGAGTAAGTTCAAGATAGCGGAGCGCGTCTATCAGCTTGGTATCCACATTCTGCACCAGATGTATCAGTTCAACATGTACGCACCGGAGGGATTGATTCGCTATTTCTTTTTCGAAAGGTTTGAAGATGCAATCGTCCTCATGCATAACGACGCCGTTCCCGGACGAGCGATCAATGTGGGCGTACCTCCCCGAGTATGCTCTTATTGAATTACCGGCTGAAGTCGTGTTAGACCTACACGTCAAAGCCAACCATGTCAAGGACTTCGGATTTGTTTACGAAGACCTGATCGATGATTGTCTCGTGCGTACTTCCGACTTAGGTACGATCGATGACGACATCGAAGATTGGTTCGATGAGATCGCAATGGAATTGGATGGATCAGGTTTAAGTGACGATGCCGCTTATCTCTATCTGGATAGCGTGAACAATCTGTTCCAATCATTGCGACTCCACATGCACGGACTGTACACGCCGTCGGGGCGGCATTACTACAAGTTCTGCAAGTGGTTCAACAGTTCGACCATGGTTCTGGAGAAAGAGATCTACTCGGATTAAGACCGATCCTAGAAAATCTCAAACATATATTCTAATCGTGAGTTGGTAGCAATATCAACTTGTTATTCCACCTTTAAAGTTTCATTGACTTGGCATCGGGGGCCTTGTTCTCTTATTGACCATCTCCGATATGTTATTCTAATCAAGAAAAGGTATAAGAATCATGAATAAGCAAATCGTCGTATCCGCCCTGTTCCTCGCTTTGATGTCGGGCGCTGCATATGCAGATTGCGGTTGGAGTGGTTGCACGGGTCCGCAAGGTCCTGCTGGTCCCCAAGGCCCGGTTGGCCCGCAAGGTCCGCAAGGTATTCAAGGTAAGACTGGGGCAACGGGTGCCACGGGGGCAACCGGTGCTCAAGGCGCGCAAGGTATTCAAGGTGTCGCTGGCACGAACGGTACTAATGGTACCAACGGTAAAGACGGCGCGACCGGTGCTACCGGCGCAACGGGAGCTACTGGAGCCACGGGGGCTCAAGGCGCTACCGGTGCTCAAGGAGCCAAGGGTGAAACGGGCGCTACCGGCGCTGTCGGCGCAACTGGCGCACAAGGTGCTCAAGGCGTAGCCGGGACCAACGGTACGAACGGCACCAATGGTAAGGATGGCGCAACTGGGGCGACAGGTGCCCAAGGTGCAACTGGTGCGCAGGGTCAGCAAGGCGTGAAGGGCGACACTGGTGCTACGGGGGCAACTGGCGCAACCGGTGCTACCGGCGCGCAAGGCAACTCCGTCACCGGCGTGAACGTCAAGGGAACGACGATCACCACGACGCTGTCGAACGGTCAATCGGTTACGGGTACGGTCTCGGGTCTGGCAACATCGGATCAGTTGAATTCGACCAACGCAACGGTGGCAGCAAATGCATCGACGGCCGCCGCCGCTACGGCTGCTGAAACTGCACGTGCCAAGGGCGCTGAAGCTGGTCTGCAATCCGGCGTGAACGCAGCTCAAGGTACGGCCAACACGGCTCTGGCGAATTCGCAATCCGCTGAAGCTACTGCTGGTCAAGCCAAGTCGATCGCCCAAGGTGCAGCAGCACAAGCTGGTGTCGCAACCGGCATCGCCGTCGGCGCAGCGATCACGGCAACGGGTGCCGCCATCACCGCAGGTCATGCTGAAGGTGTCGCAGAAGGTGCGGCAACAGCAGCAGCTGGCGCAACGGCCACGGCTAACCACGCCGATACCGTCGCTGGTCAGGCTTTGGGTGCAGCGCAATCCGCAGGTAGTGCAGCAGCCGCTGCACAATCGACGGCTAACTCTGCTGGCCAAGCGGCCGCCCATGCTCAGGGTACCGCCGATGCAGCAGCCGCTTCGGCTTCGCACGCACAAGGCACGGCCGATACCGCTTTGGCAGTTGGTGGTGCAGCACTCGGTCTGGCTGGTGCAGCGGATGCAGCTGCGGGCAAAGCACAGTCGACCGCTGACGCGGCAGGCAGTGCAGCGGCACATGCCCAAGGTACTGCTGATGCGGCTGGTACTGCGGCTGCGGCTGCGCAAACCACGGCAACTGCTGCTGGTGCAGCTGCTTCCCATGCGCAAGGTACGGCTAACACCGCCCTGACAGTCGGTACAGCAGCGGGTGCCGCAGCAGCAAAGGCGGATGCGGATGCAGGGAAGGCTCAGTCGACGGCAAATGCAGCTGGTAAAGCAGCAGCAAATGCACAAGGCACAGCTGACCTGGCTCTGGGCGTAGGCGGCGCAGCATTGGCCGCTTCGGCACAGAACGCACAAGCCATCAAGTCGGAAGCAGCTGCACGCATCGCTGGTGATGCAGCAACCCTGAAGTCGGCCAACGGCTACACCGATACCGCTGTAGCTAACGGTGTCGCTACGTCGGAAAGCTATACCGATGCCTCCAGTGCGGCTACGCTGAAGTCGGCGAATGGTCATGCAGATGCAGCAGCGGCAGCGGCTTACACCGGTGCAGTCGCGACGTCGGCAGCCTACACCAATCAGGTGGCAGGTCAGACGCTGAACTCGGCCAAGACGTACACGAACCAGCAAGTGGGTGCCGAAACGACCCGCGCTGTGACGGCTGAAACCACGCTGCAATCGAACATCGACAACGAATCGAATCGTGCTCAAACGGCTGAATCCGGCCTGAACACGAAGATCGATTCCGAGACGACTCGTGCAACGACGGCAGAAGCCGGCATCCAGAAGCAAGTCACCGGCAATACGACGTCGATCAATAACCTGAACACGTGGGCCAACAGCGTCAACAACGGCCAGATGGGCGCAGGTTCGCAAGTCACGGCCAACAACTCGGTAGCACTGGGTCAAGGTTCGGTGGCTGATCGCGACAACACGATCTCGGTCGGCGCTGCTGGTCAAGAGCGTCAAGTGACGAACGTGGCGGCTGGTACGGCTCCGACGGATGCAGCTAACGTCGGTCAAGTGAACTACGCGCAGCAACAGTCGATGGGCTATACGGACCAGCGTGTGAACGCTCTCCAGAACGACTTCGACAGCTTCAAGAAGGACACATATGGTGGCTTGGCTTCGGTGTTGGCAATTGCTGGTCTGCCGCAACCGACGCAAGCTGGCAAGTCGATGATCTCGGCGGCAGTGTCGAACTACCACGGCCAACAAGGCGTGGCAATCGGCGTGTCGACGATCATCAACAACATCGTGATCAAGGCAGGCGTGTCCACCAGCACCCGTGGCGACGTGGGCGCAGTGGCATCGGCCGGCTATCAGTTCTAAGCAGTGCCGTGTTCCCGCATCGTGTAAATAAAGTGGCCCTCATCACAACTCACCTCGGTGAGCGCCGGAGTCGGTGACCGGTTCATGATGCGGAACTTCAGGAGGAGGGCGAAAGCTCTCCTCCTCCTTTCTTTTTTATTTCCTCATTCATTCGAACTAAAAGGAACCACCATGAAAAGCATTTCGACCAAAGGTCTTGTCATCCGTATGTTCGGAGCATTCGTCGCCGTGGTTGTCATCATGAGCATGAAGCCTGCTCGTGCGGGTGAGATCTTCTATCCGGGCAATCTGAGCCGGGTAGAGATGCAAGGCGATCAACTCGCCCAGATGTACAAAACGCAAATGCCGCTACCGCCTACCCAACAACAAGCAATCGATGCACAGCGTCGGGTGATGGAACGCGCTGAAGCACTGAACGCGAAGAAGTCCACGCAAACACAACTTTCTACTGACTCGGTAGATGCTGTGGGTAACAACCGACCGAATGCTCACTTTGACAACACGCCGTCGGGTGCTCAAACCACTGAAGGGTTCAAGTACTGACATGGACAAGCATGTAAAGTTTGGTGCGTCTTCAATCTCCTACCCGAAGACGACAGTGGCTGACGTATTGCGTTGGGAAAAACAACGCGGCGACATGAAGAAGTTGCGCAGCGAGATTCAGCGTAGTTCGCGCACGGTGAAGTTAATGATCCGTCACGCGATGAAGACCAACCCCGCCTCGGAAGTCTTGAAGATGATTCCGGGATTTCGTAGACTTTATAAGAGGAATTGAGACATGGACGAAAAGCTGAAGAAAGAAGTGATGGCTGGTAGCACGAACATGGCAGCCTCGTTGAGCCGTGAGTTGATGGGTGTCGCTGGTCTGAACTGGTACGAAGGTACGGATCGCTACATGAATCGTCGTCAGATGTTCTCCACTCATCTCGGCAAACCGTTTGGGGCCGAAGCCGCTGCTGATGCTGAAAAGATCGCAGCTAACCTCGTTGAGAAAGGCAATGAACAAAATCCTCCTAATAGCGATGATGACGATCGCAGGCCTTGCTCAAGCTAAAGAGCCGGCACAAGTCACTCGTGGTTCGATCGCTGAACTGAAGTTCCGTACCTGCTTATCGGCGGATGAGTTTGGCGATTACGCACACACTGTGCAAAAACGAGGTGGTCAGTACAGCGACTACCTCAACAGCATCCATGGCTCATCGGCATTGGCCACGGCTGTTGGACGTTACATCTTTCTGGAACATGGCAAGGAACGTGTGTTTGACGCATGCATGCGTGACCCGTCCTTGTTTCGGATCAATCTTTAGGAGCAGCAATGAAATACATTCTCGTAGGCCGCGTTGCAGGTGCAGGGGACTTGTATCTGGCAACCGTGGGCGGGCCGATTGCCACACAGCCGTGGTGGACGCCTAGCCCGGCAGCTGCGCATCACTTCGATACCAAGAAAGACGCGGCCGGCTACGTGCAATGGATGCAACGCTGCATGTACCAACACGAAGGACGCGATCCGGTCACGGGCGATGAGTTGGTGAAGATCGACCTGCCGTACTGGGCGTACCTGCTGTTGAAGGAAATGGATGAAGACTTCATGGTGCCGGACGATGAAGAGCGACTGGCGGACATCTTTGTCTGCGAGTATCGCATCGAGCCGACCGAGGTCTTCATCTCGATCAAGGGTAAACTTCCGAAACCGAAGGAGAATGGTTAATGGCATTTCTGATTGTCGCGAAAGATAACTTCGGCACCGATCACTATCTGAGCGAAAGCGAGTCCGGATGGACGACGGACATGTCCAATGCGTTTCAAACAAACGACTGGTCGAAGGTGGAAGCGATTTTCGATGAGTATGAGAAGGACATCGTCAAGCACGAGACCTCCAACTGCAAGCTCGGCCCGCATTTGGACCAGGTCTTTCCGATGGGCGGTAAGCTGATGGTTGTCGAGTCCATCCTCAAGACAGTCAAGACCCGCTCAGTGGGTCGATAACAGTTTCATTGGTGGCGTAACTTTGGGGGGACTTCGGTCCCCCTCTTTTTTTGTTTTCGTCAACTTTTTTTGTAGTGTCCAGTCTTGGTATGCTTACTCCCTAACCAACTGGAAACACTGAAATGAAAATCATCCCCGTCTTCTCTGCTCAAAGCAAGCACTGCTTCTGCGAATACACCCCGCCCCGTAAAGTGAATCTCGACGGTGTGGAGATCGAGACGAACTACCTGAAGACGAACACTACGGTTTCGCTACTCGGCGTGAGTCAGACGACGAGTTTGCTCGAATCTGGTGTGACGGACATGACCGATGCAATCGATCCGGCTATTGCGTTGTCGGCCGTCGTGCTGCGCTACGAGGTCGACGGCAAGCATTACGTGCACGTCCACGAAACAGTGAAGAATGACGAACAAGAACCCCTCACGCAATTCAACGCCAGCGCGCTGGGTAACTACCGTAAGGTGGAAGTGGGTTACGAGTCGTCACTCGCGATTCCGCATCTCGGACGTACGTTCGAAGTGTCGCTGACTGTTGTGGGTTCGGTCAACATCGAACTCGGCGACACCACGGTCAACGGTCTGGCTCGCGTCATCGGTGATGCGCCGGCTGGTTTGAATGACATCGCCGTCGTCGGCTATGGCCTGCTGGCAAATCGCGTGAACTACAACCGCCGCGCGGCATAAAGAAATTTGGAAGGAGTCCAGTGTTTTATCACTGGCTCTCTTCCTTTTATGCCCTAATGTAGAATGGGTAAAACATATATCATGGTCCTGAGCACTGACTTGGTGCTTCCTTAACTAGGAGTAGAGATGGCTGTGAAACCGTGTCAACTGGTGTTGATTAAACGTTACCCGTTGGACCCAAAGCTTCGCAAGGATTACGAAGCTGAGTACTGTGCTGGTTTCGAGAAGAACTGGGTGCACTTCCAGTCCAATGCGGTGCTGTTCAATCGCAGTGATGTCAAACGCGATGTGTTGCCGGACCTCCCGAACATGCCCCGTCACCAGATTGTGGTGAACGGACTCATGGTGGAGACTGCGTTTGAGATGGTGGAATTGATTGAGAAGAAGCACTTTGGCTGGGTGATCAAACAGGAGGCAAATGAATCGTACTACCTGAACCAGTTCTGTCCGGGTAGTAGCGACGATAACCTCTACACGTTCATCAAAGGACCAAGTCAAGCGTTGCTTCTCGACACCGAATTGAAAGATACAATCATGGAGGGTCTTGCCAAAGTCCATCCGGATGAGCGCTTCAAGGCAGTCGAATTATTTACCCAATAATCCTACATTCGTAAATGGGTACAAACATGAACACTAATATTTGGCAGATCAGCGGGATCGCTGAAGTCGGCTATAAGGTCGGCAACGATGACACCGTTGAACATGTCGCAATGCAGTTGGTGCAGTGTAAGATCCGAATTCCGCAAGAACTGGGAACCGACGTCACTGAGAAAGTCCAACTCGCCTGTCTCGATCAGGCTGAGCAGTGGTTCAAGAAGAAGTTAGGTCGCAGCGATGTCAATTACGGCATCGTTGGTTTGAAGCGATGGCATGTGCAGTTTCGTCACATCAACTGTCAGTCTATCCTTAACCCTGAAGTTGCTGAAGCCGAGGAGAACATCGATGGTTCCGCATCCTGAATCTGTGTTGGGCAAGTTTCTCAAGGTCGTTGAGACAGGTCGACGCGCATCTGTCCTGGCTTTCATGATGGAGCATTTCAACATGTCCCGGGACTTGGCGATGGACGCAATCGTCATGGACAACCAACCCCTGCTGAACCATACAACGTTTATCCCGTCCTCAGTGCAGGAGCGCTTGCGAGCGTGGGTTGAATCGTTGGAGCGTCCGATGCAGGTGGCAATGACCCCGGAAGAATTGGTGGCGCACATCAACAACTACATCCAGACCATCAACAAAACCAAGCCCGTGCCGGGACCGTTTATGCTTGGGTTAGATATGGCGGTAGGTGAGCCGACTCCTGAACTCGAAAGTGGGATGGATAACGCCAGCGCAATTGCGTTGCAGATCCCGCTTCGAGTCTACAAGTGGTACGACGCTTTGCCGGGCGAGGCCAAGATGTTGCTGTCTGATCTGAAGCAAGGTCCCGATGGCAAAATCATGACCATGGGTGAGCGGATCACTGAAGCGTACTACAGACGAACTGGCAAGTCGGAATACACCCTGAAACGGGCTACCGAGATGCTGGCTACCGCCAAGAAGATGATCCGGGAAAGTTCACCCTTCACAACCGGCAACACGTCCGATCTGGTGGAACTCCACCGCAAGGTATGTGCGTCACGACCTGAGGATTACAAGCTCGACGAAATCCTGCAAGAAGATCTCGGGCCAGGTAAGCTTTCGTTCAAACGGGCTAAACCGACGGAGTTGGGGGGAGACTTGTTTGCTGGTTGGATTACTCAGCTTCCCCCGCACATGGTGGAAGGTTCGGACGAACGTCTTGGCGAGAATCGACATCAAAGTCGAACGGATGTTCTCGCCGAAGTGAATGTTGAATACTGGTCTAAAGACGGGAGAGTGAGCATGAGTAACGATCACAAGACCAGCCACAGCGTGGGTAATCTCGTCACGTACTTCGAGAAGTCTGGCTTGAAAGACGTCGTCGTTCTGGACGATACGGTTTATCTGTACGGTACAGTGTCTTCTGACGAAATCAAGGCCAAGGCCGTCTACGTGAACCCCGAAGGCAAGCATGAACAGATGACCGTTCATCCGCACTGGCCCTTGGGTACCAAAGCGCCTACCGACGATCCCCGGATCGTGCGTGACAAAGAAGGCGTCATCGTTGGCGTGAAGGGTCCGTTCTCGGACGCAGAAGTTGCTGAGATCTTCAAACGGTACGACGAAATCCGTGCAGTTGAACGAGCGAACGACACCCTCGGCAATTCGACCAGCAACATCACGTCGGCGTTCGGGTATCCGAAGGAGTAGGAGGTTCGGATGGGTGCAAGAGGAAGACCAAAGGGTAGCACGAAGCCCGCCTTTGAATTGGCGGCCGTCTACGCTGAGCGTCGTAAACTGCACCCACTGCAACGCTTCATGACGCAGTGGGTGATTCAGTGTCAATTGATCGCCATCGATCGTATCTATCGGGATGATGATTACGAGTGGCCGTTATTAACCTTCAATCAGGAAACAGAGCATGCCGACCAAAGCAGGGAAGATTCAACTGAAAGACCTTCGGGCAAGCAAGACGATTTTTATTCTCGGTTTCGAGTTCTTCCCGGCATTCCGGCGCGTGATCCCGTATTTGAAACCGATGCACATGGACAACGCGTACATTCGGACGATTCCTAAAGATCAGTGGGCGAACATCCTCGCTGAGAACCGGGTGTATGCAAGTCGCCATGCGGCTGAACGTTTCATGCGTTTGCACGGCAAGGAGATGCTGCGGGAAGAAAACCGCTGGCAGATGGAAGTGCTGAAGAGGACTTCACGCAAGGGTCCGAGCCTGGACCCGGCTGCTGGTCCGATGGATGAGAACGGCGATCAGGAAGTGCCGGTGTACTCGCCGCAAGAAGTCGACAGCTGGATGACGCACTGCGAGGAGTTGTACGACTGGCAGATCGAAACGTTCCCGTTGGGTCTGCCGATGACCATCCTCGTGCAGGGCATGCACATCAAGTTGCGCGGCTATGTGCGCCAGAAGATCGTCACCGGTTCAGGTCGCGATGTCATGGCGATGGCAAAGATCGAAGACCCTGTTGCTCAACAAGTCAACCAGTTGGAGGCACCGCATGAACAGCCCGTGGAACCAGCCGCTGCTGTCGACGGACAAGGAGTGTGAGGGCTCACGCACTCCGCTGCGCTGTAGGAATCGCGTCCCGCTCGGCACGACGTACTGTGTTGATTGCGGGATGCTAAGTGAGGAGATCCTGCGGTATCGGGATCTTCGTGATGAAGGCTACTCGCAGTATGAAGCGGGTGTGAAGTCGGGTCTAATGGACCCGGATGAGGCAAAAGAATGAAAAATCTGTCCATGCCTTCTGAGTATGTACGCTGTTGTCACAGTGCAGAACAGCTGGAGAAAGTCGCTCGTGCAGTGTTCGCTGACCTGACTTCCCGTAACGTTAAGTATCTGGAAAAGGTCAGCTACGAGCACAAGTATCAGTGGATTGATCTGCCGTGTCCGACGTTCGCGTTGGAGCCGATTGGGATCTACGCGGTCCTGATTGACTTTGACGAATCGACGAACTCGGTCTTCATGGCGTTTCGCAAACGCTTGGAGACGAACCTGTCGTACCAAGGCTTCTATCCGTTTGGGTTGCCTGCGTCGGATCTTGCAATGGTGTCTTTGTGTTGTGCGGTCGACCTCACGTTCGAGTATTGCCGTCAGATGAACGTGCCTTGGTCCCTTCCAGCCGTGCTTGCGAAGTACCCCGATGTGAAGATCGATGACTGTTTCGTGGCTGACTTCCAGCGCTTCGGTTTCGAAGTGCTCGGCTATGATCCAGTTACCTGGTCACCTCCCTATCAGATCTACGGATTCGAAGGAGCGGGACTGGGATGAACAATCAGGAAACGCGTGCCCTGTATGCCAAGATGCGGGAGTTTAGCAAGAACCTGAAGATCAACATGGTGACTGCTCAACAACCGCCTCGGCCTGAGGGCTATCGCGCACCGCCACCTCCGGTCAGCGATGTAATCATCGTTGACTACATTACCCTTATTCGAAAATAGGAGTCCGCCCCATGGACCAAAAACCTAGCATCATCGCACGACTGATTGCACGCATC
Organism: Sulfuriferula sp.; assembly: GCA_031291235.1. GTDB lineage: Bacteria > Pseudomonadota > Gammaproteobacteria > Burkholderiales > Sulfuriferulaceae > Sulfuriferula. The sequence continues at coordinate 230,341 of JARLJL010000015.1, read as the reverse complement.
CATCGCTGGACTGCACCGAAGAAGACTTACGCAGCAGGCAAAGTTCAATTCCTTCGTGAGTCGTCGATTGACTCCGAAACGCCAGATGTGAAAGGAGACCCAACCCATCAACCGCCGAAGTTCGACGTCGGTCGTCTGGACAAGTTGCATGACAGTCTGACCTCGCTGGATCAGAACGAACCGTGGTATGTGATTCGCTTCGTCGATCCGAGCAAGGAACCGGAAGAAGTCGAAGAAGGTGTCGAAGAGCCGTGGACGCGCTACTACTGCGAAGCCGATCTGGTACGCAGTATCGAAGCGGCAGAATCCTTCGACAAGATGGAAGGCGCGATCAGCGTATCGCAGATTCTCCAGCAAGCCAAGCTGGAAACGTCCGACATGCTGGAACTCGGACCGGAAGTCTTCCTGAAGATGCGCCTGATCGGCCAAGCCCGTATCGACATGTCGACCGAATACGTGCCGCTCGTATTCGACGACACGATGATCATTCAGGTGGTCAAGGTCACGGAAACGGACGTCGGCTACAACGTGGAAGTTTTCTGGCAAGACGACTACAAGTGGATCTGGTTTGAAGAAGAGCCGGGCAATGAAGACGACGAAGAGTCAGACGGTGAACCGGGCGAATACCCGGTCGACATGGCTCCGTATCGGTAATAACCCTTAGATAAGAATCATGATACCGCAACTCCTCCTACTTGAAACACCTCCGGAACTGTACTATCTGGAGGAGATGTTTGAACGCAACCACTACCCCCGGTCCCATTTTGAAAAGGTGCTCAAGGATATTTTCCTTCTGATGCGTTCGAAGCAGAACGTGGAAGTCGAAGTGCCGAGATGGATTGATCGGTTCAGGTATGCGGAACCCGTAGTAGGAGAGTTGTTGTATCGACCAATGCAGACCATGACGCAGCGTCTTTTCGCACAGTTCAACGTGTGGGGATTGTATCTGCCTGATGGTCAAATGCCGTACGCTTATAAGGCTCGGGATGAGGAGAACATTCTCTACCGGTACGATGAAGCGTACTCTTCACTGAGGGCAACATGCCTAAAAGAAATCCAGAGGAATACGTTATCCTCATTGTCCGCGACCACGATCTATCAAGCCGCGACCCGATTCTGAGCGAGAACGTCAGGACTGAACACTTTCGTTGGACACGGGCTGACTTTGAACAAGCCGACCGTGTCGACTTCATCGACCGTAAGGGTAAGACGCGCACGCTGAAAGAGCGTCCGTACCATGATGGTCAACGCATCGTCACGGTTGGTCGCCCGGAGTCGTTCCTGCACTTCGAGATCCAGATGCCGTGGGCACCCGACTTGTCGGCCTATCCGAGGACCTAAGTCATGGAAGAAATGCTGTTACTTGGTGGCTCGCGTAGTTGTAGCGAGACTGATTGCCCGATCTCGTTTTGCAGTTGCTTTTGCCACACGCATCAAGGTGTGATGCACTGTATGCCGTGCTGTTATCCGGCCGCGTGCAGCAAGTGTGGCAAGGTGATGGATCGTGTCTCGGGCGACATGGGTAAATACAAAAAGGTCGAATCGTGAATAAAACTTACCGCGTGAGTCTGTGCATCAAGCGCGAGGAAGATCGTTATCTGGCGCGTGATGGCAGTCGATTGAAATGGGTGACGGAGGAATTGTCGGGCATTATTCTGGAAATCCCTAAAGAAGAGGCCTTGCTGTACATTGAGGCAATTCTGAAGGCGAAGATGCCTGTGGAACCGCACGAGATCGATTCCTGGGTGCTGCTCAAGATGCAGGCGTGCACTGATGAAATTCTTCAAACGGACATGGGTTGGAAGTTTGGTGAGGAACTCAATCCCGTCTACATCGGCTTGTGCTGGGCTGATGAAGAGTACCACGAGACACAGTGGATTCTCGAACTCAACGAGTCGCAAGTTCGGAGTTACTGATGGACGAAATACGGACTATTACGATCGACCCGGCGATTCATCCTGAACCTGTCTACCGTACGATGCTTTCGGCTTATACATGGCTGATTGAATTGTGCTACGACGTGCGAGTCGGTGACACGGAAGAGATGAAGGAGGTCAGTCTCTTCTTGTCACGTTTGCAGCCGTTGCAGTACGACACCGCATGGAAGCCGTTTAATCATCCGGGTCTGAAAACGTTGAGTCGGGAAAGGGCGTTGCTTGATATCCAGTCACTTCTGGCAGCAAAACTGCCGGAGGATTTCAACGTAGTCGAAAGTCTCGGCGATCAGTTCAACATCTGGTTGAAGCTCTCCGCCTTTGTTCAAGGATTCAAACCTTGGACGTACGGCCTCAATCACGGCATTAAACCGATCTGGACCGGAAAGTCCCATCGGATCAATCTGTACAACTTGGCTGCGAGTGAAAACAAGCGCGAATACACTTGGGATTTGATGTTGACTGAATCGCAGGAATTCGTTTTTGATGACCCGCGCAAGGTTTTTATTCCGACGTTGATCCATCACACGGATCGACCTTACCCAGAATTTGATGGCATCGTTCCAAAACGGACGTACCACCGCAAGAATAAGTGAGAAAATTATGTCGATAAAATCGGATCGTTGGATACGCCGGATGTGTAAACCGCCGGAAGGTTTGTGGGAATCGGGTAGCATGCGGATTCTGGTGAATCGCGATGCATCCGTCGAAAGTGGTTGGATGATTCGTGAGAATGGCTTAGCGGTGTGGCCGTCACACTTGGATTGCGTGCACGAATTCACCGACGAACAGAAGGCAGACTTCTTGCCGATGATTGAACCGTTCGAAGTCAATCAGGTGAAGGAACGTTATCGTCGTGAACCATTCCCTGCGACAGATGGATCGGATGATCTTCCCCCATCAAAAATCGTCTCGTACGGCACGTCCTCCTACGGTTACGATCTGCGCTGCTCGAACAAGTTCAAGATCTTCACCAACATCAATTCAACGGTGATCGACCCGAAGAACTTCGACCCGAAATCATTTGTCGATTTCGAAGGCGACGTCTGCATCATCCCGCCGAACTCGTTTGCACTGGCGTCAAGCGTCGAGTACTTCCGTATCCCGCGTAATGTCCTGACCGTGTGTCTGGGCAAGTCGACCTATGCACGCTGCGGCATCGTCGTGAACGTGACACCTTTCGAACCGGAATGGGAAGGTCATGTAACGTTGGAGTTCTCGAACACAACGCCATTGCCCGCCATGATCTACGCCAATGAAGGTGTGGCGCAGGTCCTGTTCTTCCAGAGCGATGAAACGTGCGAGACCTCGTACAAGGATCGTCAGGGTAAGTACATGGATCAAGGATCGGAACCGGTTCTACCCAAGACCTAAGGAGTAGTCATGCTAAGCAAGAAAGTGAAAGCACGTATTGCAGAGAACCGCAAGCTCAAAGCCGATTACCCACGTTTGCTTCGCGAGCTTGCCGAACACAACCGCGTCGAGCGCGAGTATTCCCAACTCGGTCTGAGTCAGGAAGCGTTGCAGACCGAAGGGTGGTCGTCGGCTGAAGTCATGGAGCGTCATTACGGGATTGGTGGCGGTATCGTAGTGCCAGATATCTCTGAAGTCCCGGCTACGCAAGCCGCCTTATTGGGCGACGGCGTGACGATCGATATCACACCTCAACCCGACGAAGAAGTACAGTACTTCGAAGGCTCGCAGAAGTTCAAGGACGATTTCCTGGCGATCATGATTCGTGCGGGGAACCACGACTTCATCCAGCTTCAGGAACGTAATCTGGATTTCCACATATTCGGCTTTTTGACCAAGAAGGGTCTGGCCCGGATTCGCATGGAGATCTTCTCCGTGATAGCTGCGCCGCACACCACTTTCAGCATGCCGTTGAAGGTGGAGGATCTGGAAAAGCGTAACACGCCGATTCTGGGTGCAACGCCGTACGGTACACTCGCCGAAGTGTTTGAAGCGGATGTAGGAGTCAAGACGTATGATCGCTTCCGTTTCCTCATCAACCAGAACCCGGACGTCGAGGATGCGTTGGTTGCTTTCAATCGCTCAGTTGAATCAGGAGCAGAGAAGAACTAAATTAGATGTACTGATGATCCGGGTACGTCTATGAAAAAAGGAATGAAAGCAGTGAGCGTCATCGCACTTTCCGTCGATATTCGTCAGTCGACTGTATGGGAAGAAATAACAAAGCGCAAGCCCGATGCTGAGACCAGGCAACGGCTGCTGTCTTTCAATGACGACTTCATCACACGCGTGCGCAAGCTCGCTGTGGAGACCAAGTGTCGTGCTCGACGAGAAAACCTTCGACCATCGTGGGAGCTTGAAGCTAAGCGGATGGTCACGAAAGATCTCACGAGCGATGTGTTGCAGTTAACGGCATCTTGTTATCTCACGTCTGAACACGGAGATCTTCAAGTTACCAACACAGGTTTCTTCTTTAACGCGGTTGGTAACAAACTTTATTTCGTGCGATCTAGTGATGGATCGCTCGGCAAATATAAGCTGGAACCACTTTTGGAGTGTCAAGAATGAGTAAGGAAATGCACAAGGCAGTTGCTGCTAAGGAACTCGCGTCACAAGAGCCGGTGAAGAAGGCCGACGCGAAAGTCCCGATGAAACACATCATGCAAGGCACTGGTAACGTCATCCAGTACCTGAACGGCAGTATCAAGGACGCCGTCCTTCGCAAGGAATTCGAAGACTGGCTGAACCACCAAGCTGAACTGGCCGGTAAGAAGTTCGACATCGAAACCGCGTCGCACACCTTCACGCTCGGCGAATTCGAGCAGGACAATCCGGCGAACCCGGAAGAGTACGCAGTGATCTATCAACTGCACTACTCGATCCTGCCGCCGCCGCCGAAGGAAGCGTTCTCGCCGGAATCCGCGCATCGCTGGAGCAACTCCGGTTTGCAAGCGGTGTACTTCCTCGTACAGGACGATAGCGGTACGATCATCCAGGGCAAGGAATCGCCGGCGAACGCCAAGAACGAAAAGAAATACAACAAGGTCGATCTGAACGACAAGCACTTAGTCGTGCTCGATTCGTATCCGACGTTGCATTAACACTACGGAACCGGCTACTCAAAGTAGTCGGTTCTATGCCCTAATTCAAGGAGCCAATCATGGCAGAAACCCGTTTGGAAATTCCGAAGCCCGTCGCTGGCGTCAATCCCAACCAACACCTTCACACCCTCATCCGCACGATCCTTACCCACATCGGGGTCAATGAAGGTTCGGTCGATGCAGAAGTGCGGGTCCGTGGTTTTGATAAGGGACTGGACTACCCGCAGATTGCGCGCGTCTCGAAGGTCATGACCTACAATCTGCCGCTCGTGACGGAGTTCATGGCGTTGCTGGCTGTGTTCGACGTGAAGTGTCCACCCAAGTATCAGGCAGCAGAATTCTCGCACCCACTGGTATTGGAATCGGCTGGTAAATCCGGCTGGTCGTTGCAGATTGTTCCGGAGTAATTCCCTGCGACGGGTGCTTTTTTAGCACCCGGCAATATGCTGTAGATACGGAGGGAAACATGAACAAGTTTGATTTGAAAACGTTTCTTGATGAGCTAGTCAAGAAGACGATTCCTGATCTGCCGGAGGAGTTTAAGTCTGACAATCTGATTGCTAATCAAGGTGATTGGTTGTTTAAGATTGCCATGGCTATCCCCGGAGACCCTGTGGCTATGGTTGTGACTGATGCGGTTGAAGACGTCTTGAAGTTCATAGCCGACATCAAACCCATTGTTGAGTACACAACCGAAGTCTACGAGAAGGGTGAAACTGGTTTTAACATCGAAGAGGAAAAGAAGTACAAGCAACTCTGCCAAGACATTAGGCGCGCCTACGACATTACCATGCAGTTCGGCGACATGCTCATGGTGGTAATCGACAAGACACGTAAAGCAGCGGGAGATTTGTGATGGCTGATTTACTTCCGATCAATCAACGTGTGACCCATTTCGACGGTGGTCCTAACACACACGGCAAAGGTACGATCATTGCGTACAACGGCGTCAAGGCTGACAGCTACGCATTGAACAACCTGAAGGACGCGGTTGGGATTATCGGTCAGGCTGATGACTCGCTCAAACCGGCGTTGTTCGACGGACTGGTCAACAGTTTCTACGATGGCACGCGTTGCCCGTACGTCGTACAGTGGGACCCGAGACCGGAAGGGACGGACTGGCACAAGAAGTACCCGAACGGCTACAAGGATGTTTACGAACCGGACAGCATTCGAGCGATCGATAAGGAGTAATGCGATGGATATCGATGTAATTGTTACAAAGAAAGCAGTCTACTGGGGTTGGGGTACGGGCGGAATTCGGGTGGTGGAACTCAGTTCCGGCAACTACGTACCGGAACCCATATCTCCGGTTACTCCGGGATTGATGAACAACCCGCAACCGTTGTTTGCCAACTTAGTTATACGCGAACACGACTGTCCCAGAACGTACACCGGTTGGGTGGAGAAGTCGATACCCTGTCCGCAGAAACGTAAGCGCCCGAAACCGTTCATGTTGGACTACGCGTTCTTCTTCCTGAAACGCTTTGATGGCGACACCATCAGCATGAACGCACAAGAAGTCCAGTCCATGCGCAATGCGTGGAAATCCTTCCACGAAATGCCGGATTACGGGGCCGAACCGATGCTCATCTCCGAACTCGCGCTCTATGATGAAGACATGAATCACATCCACACGGAAAACGTGTGCATGCCTGTGAACGTCGGCGATTCCTTTGAATTCATCTTCTACAACCGGAGATAGCCATGGGTCTGGTATTGGAACCGGGTGAAGACTTACACTGCTCGATGGATAAGAAGAGTACCACCGAGTGGTTGCTTGCTCACACCCGTGAAAACGATCGACCGTACGAGTTGTGGATTCAGGAGTTTGATCGGCTCCTGTCCGAGCGCCGCCAACGTGAAGAGTTTCACGTCACCGGCGGCATGCAGTTCGATACCAAGCGACTGATTGTTGGCTTCGAGGGAAAGAACCGTGTGGCGCGTAAGATTGAATACGTGACGCATCGCGTGTTCGATTGGATGAGTGACGACGACGATCAACAGTCGCACGAGTGGCACACGTACTACCTGGTCTTCGACGAAGAAGACTTCATCCTCGGAATGGTAACTTGTCATCCGAATATCACGCCGATGGCTTGGACTGACGCCATGAAGATCCAGGAGAACTACAAAAAGCTGGCTGCACCGCAAACCGAATTGATTTGCAAGAAGTAGGAGGAAGTATGTTCGACGTGATTAAAGCTGTGCTCACGGCGATGGGTGAACAAATTGTCATCATCGAGCATAGCCGGGGAAAGCGCTGGACTACAGTGTACTTTACCTATCGGGATATCGATCACACCAAAACCCCCGTCCCTTTACCTAGTGGTTACCGGATAGTGCATACACGCTTTTATGCAGCGCATCCCGGAGGTGAGCGGATTCTCTGTAATGCGACTTTTGAGCAGACAGCTATTCACTCAAGAAACCCCAATCAGCCGCTAAGTGAGCAGCGTACTAAAACGAAGTTGGGCAAGCCCGAGTACGACCTCACGGAAGACCGGGAGAAGTTAGTATCTGACATCACGCAGTTTCTCAAGCACTTATCGCCACCTAAATGAAGGAGAATCATCTTGACTACTGAAAATCCAACTCCGAATGACGAACAAGAGAACCCAGCAGGTACGGCGCTCTCGCGTTTGTTCCGGCAATTGTTGCTTCGGATGAATGTTAACGAATCGAAGTTCAGTGACTTGATGGAGAAGTATCTCAAGAAGCTCCCCGGATATATCGATGAAGAGCAGGGAACTGCCATTCGCGCTAATCTGGGTGCCGAACTGATGGGTACGCAAATGTCGTGGAAGGTGTTCTGCAAAGGACTGGCTTTCCTCAACATCGACCAAACGACCGTCCACATCATCGTCACGGACCCGGATGGTAATCAAGTCGACGCCAGCACGCTATTCAAGCCGAAGGACTGATAGGGCCTGAAGTAATAAGGGCATAAAGCCGGGTGGCCGTAGCCACCCGGTAGAACCTTACTGGATCTTCGACAGCACCCAGAAGTCTTCACACAATTCCGACGAGAAAACAAACTCGAACGGCAGATAGAAGTAACCGTGGTCACCCCAATCCGGACCCCACGAGTTGCGTACCTTGAACAGACGCTTGTGGTAGTCGTAACCTACGATCAAGACTGCGTGACCGCCTTGGCATTGTTCAGTGTTGACGTCCGGCATCGGTACCAGACCGTTTGCAGCGACTTCGTCCGATTCAAATGAGTCGTACACGGTGATACCAAACACCACCGGGTGGCCGGCAGCCAATGCGTGCGTGATCGCATTTTCGGTTTGATCGACACTGGCGTATTGAAGAGCGGTGTGCTTAGCACCTTCAGCATACGCTTCAAGTGACGGCTTAACCGAAAGTGTAGCCGGGTTGAGCGGCCAGAGTGCTTCGCTGCACACGCCGTACTTGACGATGGCTTTGATACCATCGCGAATCTCAGCGCCTGCATCCTGATCGGTGTCATGATCGAGAACACGTTCGTTGTAATACACGTACTGTTCGGATGCGAGGAAGAACGCTTGACGTTCGAGGTTTTCTTCGTACTCGTAAGCGCCAACCCATGCTTCGCCAGTGCAACAGCCTTCGTCGCCCTGATTGCGAACCGGGGAACACACACCCGACAGGTCAACTACCGGCGGCCGTGTGAGCGGCCGAGTATCTTTGTAATGATGGTCGCGCGGATCATGAGAATCCTTCACGCGATTATACTGACGTTTCATGTTTCATCCTTAAGCGTGTTGAAGTGGGATACTTCATACGATCGAATTAATTTTTATTATTGAAAAGGAGCAAATTATGCAAAACTTTACTACGTCTCCCGACCTGACTTCTTTTCTACAGGCGGTCAAGGCGTGGTGTAAGACGACGGAGGTTTTTACTGCACTCACTGCTGATATGGAAGCAGCAAAGAGTGAGTTCTGGGTACCGAAGGATCGTAAGGGTGCTTTGGGCTTGCGCTTGTTTGCAGTAACCTATGTGACCAATAAAGAAGAGACCGGCCTTGGCTATTATCTTGAAGTCGAGATCCAACTGATTGATCCGCAAGAATACGACATCATGACGTGGATCTTACCGGTTGATCCGAGCGTTGATGCTATCGTTGGCCACATCAAAGGAAAAGACATCAAATCGTGGCTGATCTATCCGCCTGTCACCACCATCCCCGAAGGAGAAGAGAGTGCGCCTGAAGATTGATACCAACAACCACACGGTTTTCCTGCGGACGTTGGTGAATGCCTGTACGAACCCGAAAGTCGCCAAGGATGTGCAGGCTTTCATTATCACGATTGTCGAAGCAGCCATTGCCGAAGAAGGTAATGACGCCGACATCAAGATTAACAACAAGCTGAATCCGGGTACCTTCCGTACCGGCGACAGCAAGAAAGTGGTACCGGGCTATCTCTGGAGGATCGACATCACTTCCAAGAGCGGCCAGAAGTATGATGGTCATTGCTATTTGCGCACCGATGCAGACGACCACTTCCAGCGTCTGTATTTAGAAGACGATGCAACCGATTGGGCTGAAGAACTGGTTGCGCCTACTACCACTTTGCAGTAAAGGAACCCCCATGTCCACTTCACCCGTCGTTCACAACACCCCGGTTTCCGTCGTCGCACAGATCAAGAAAGAATGCGGTAACGACAACGTCTGGAAACTCATCCAACATTGGGGTGAGACGAACGAAGCCCAGATGCGTCATCGTGCGAAAGATCTGGATCACGAGTCCTATGAAGTCACGATGGTGCTCGCCCCCGGTTCGGCGCGTTGCATTGAGAATAACCTCTGGATCGTCGGCTATCGCTTCATCATCGAGTACACGTTCTACGCACCGTTCGATGCGATTCTCAAGCAGGACAAAGCGCAATGCTTCTTGGGCTTCAGTGCTGAAGAAGAGATTGTTCGTCATTTCGAAGATGCGGAGATCGACACCTTCACACCTTCGAACAAGCACAACTAGGAGGTCGTTATGAAAGGCCGCACTATCGACCGTCGGGTTTTAGCTGAGCGGCTGCAAGATCAATGGCACGAAGAAAACAATGTACGCTTGCAGATGGAAATCGCCCGTAATCTGATCACTCGTATTCGGGCGAAGATCAAACCGCTGAAGGACAAAGTCTTCATGTCCCATGCGGAGAAGATCTACGTCTACGGGCGTGCTGTTGAAGAAGCAGTTCGGGAATGGCGGCATGAACAGATGCCGTTCTGTCAGCAGTTAGGCAATGAAGAATGGTTCAATGCCAAGTTCGAACTCGACGATCGGGGTGAAGAAGCAGTACTCTCCTTCACCCCAGCGTTTTCGTCCATGTTACGCGGCGAACTCAATCTCCCGATCTTGACGGCGGATGCCCCGATTGTGAAATATGCTTTAGGTGAACCCCTGGAGAAGAACAATGTCACAAATGGGACTGGCGCGACTGATCGTCAAGCTGACGCGCGAAGGTCTTCACCCGATGCCCTTGCAGGCGGTGAAGGATAAAGCCATTGAGTTGGAGAAGTGCGCACAAGCACTGGCTCCTGATGATCCCGCATGCTGGGAGTACAAGTTCGAGATGTACGACTATTTAGCGTATGCCGCCTATCTCGAACATATCGAAGCGGAGCAGGCATGAAAGTAGGTAAATTTATTCTGGGCTTTGATGCTTTGAAGGTCATCATCGACACAGCTGCCGACAAGCAGAATGCTGCAAATCTGTTGGCGGGCCTCACCATGGAAGCGACGCTGAATCAGCGTTCAGCGATTGGCGAGGTGTGTGGGTTCACTTCCCGTGCTCGATTCGTCGAAGACATCGCGTTCGAAGGGATGTCGATGATGACCGGCTGGCTCTTGGAAATCAAGGTCGGTCCTGACCCATTAGTCGACGATGCTACCAAGTACAAGGTAGTGTCGTTCTTTGCAGAACAAAGTCCCGAACACCAGCTGAAGATGGTGTACCGGATTGATAACCCTCCCCAACTCGGAGAAGAATCACAATGAACATCAAGGACTTCCAGCGAGAAAGCAAACGCCCTCAGGAGCGTACCGTCTTCGAGCGCATCTTGGCGGACCTCTCGATGCGAGGTCCTCTGCCCCCGATCGGTCAGGGGTTCACGCTGTTGAAGGATGTGATCCATCACAACGAAAAGAAGTACAACACACTTGCATTGCCCGATGACGAAGGCTGGATCTGGCACGTCTGCGTGATGGATCTGAACCGTCCGGATGGCTTGATCTTCCTGATGGAAACGCGCACCAAGGACGGCGAGTTCGGCTTTCAGTCGTTCAAGCTGTTCAAGCCCGAACACGCGCCGTATATCTCGTTTGACATCGTGCAGTTCTTCTACGAACGCGTCGGCCTGCATAAAGGTAAGCCGCTCGAAGTCGAGAAGATGTTGAAGACGGTCTACAACGATCTGCCTGAAACATACACGATGAAGCTGAACATCAAGAGTCGCGAGAAAGATGACGCGCCGATTATTCAATGGCACAAAACACCACCCAAGGAGAGTAGCAATGTCGAAGGAAGCAGTGAACCTGTCGGGCCCGGAAGTGATCCTGTTCATTCAGGAACACCAGAAGACACCGCACCTGCTGGAGGAACTGTCGGAGATTGTGCTGAAGGAGGAGCAAGCACATCAGAAAGCGCTGGGGGTGACCACACTGAACGTGCCGTACCTGAAGAACGACCTGCTGGAGAACAAGACGCAGGGCGAGACGCATAACGGTTACTTGCTGCGTGTGTGCTTCATCAAGGAAGACGACGCGAAAGACCCAGCCGGCTGGAAGGAGTTGATGTTCTTCCTACCGACGGATGACGAAGGCAAGATCGAAGCGATCGTAGTCCTCGGCGAATCTGTCCCGAACGGCATCCTCAGTCTGGACGAACTCGGTGCAGCTGACGAAGACGGTGAAGAAACCGACCCTACCATTCATTAAGAGGCAATCATGGTTCGCTGGTACAAGAAAAAGAAACACCAGTTCATTCGGGCGTTGAAGTGGAAGATCCTCGACTGGTTGAAACTGGAGATGTTGAAGATCATCCGAGTCCCCGGTTTCCACGAGAATTTGGTGATCGTGCCGCTCCACCGCAATGGCGCAAACGACCGGGAACTGAGTTTTGATGACGTGGTGATTTGCGTGACCATGCCGTCGTGGAACCGAGTCACTTTCGACATTCTCTGGAATGGGCGCAGTAGCCCGTCACATCTGGTTGCAGGCGGTTCGAACTTCTCCATCCCGTTGTTCGATCCCAGCATGATCCGCCTAGCGGCTCGGGAATATCTGTGTGCGTTGATGGCCAATAGCCTGAAGTTCAATCAGGTGTCAGGTCTTCAAGATTTCTCGATCTGGATGTTGTTCCCAGATCTGCGAGGGCATAAACGCCCGACCATTACCCCGTGGAAGCTGGCGGAGCGCTGGGGTCCTGTGGATCAGATCCCGACGCAGTAAATCGTATGACACCAGGCAATATAGCCTGGGTCTTTGGCACGAGGTGACCACATGGACATGAGTAAACTGGTAGGGCTGATTGTCGCACTCTGGGTAGTGGGAGTGCTGGTGTGGATGTGGTACACCATGCATCAGGGGTTTTACGGTGTGAGCCAGTTACAAGTGATCCGGGTACGGATTGCCACAGTCATTGGCGGTCTGGTGTCGATTCTGTTGTTGTACGGTAATGCGATGTTGACGTGGTAGGGGGTTATCCTGTGTAGTAATGATGATCCCATCAACCACAATCGCGCAAGCGAGGAGGGCGATAATGACAATCGGCACTATTTTACTGATCGTTCTGATTCTGCTCCTGATTGGCGTATTCCCTACCTGGCCGCATAGCCGGGCGTATGGATACCAGCCTGTGAGCATTCTCGGGATATTGGTGATCGTTCTGATCGTGTTGTTGTTGACACACGTCATTGCAATCTAGTTGCTACACCGGGGAGGCCTTTTGGTCTCCCCACTTATGCCCTACCCCCGGTAGACGACGAAGAAAAGTTGTTTTTCACAGACCTGCTAGATAGTTTGGGTAGTAGTCCACCCGTTTTTCTAAAAGCAGAGCTAAAGAACAAAAGCCAACCACCGTTCTTAGTCGTTTCATTTTTCTAAGTAGTATCCTTCTAACCTAGTAGATCAAGAGGACTAGAGAAAATGCGAATCAGAAAATCACGACTGCTCATGACGTTCGAAAACCTGTGTGCTGAACTCGAACGTCGCTCCCTTAGAGAAATCGACGTGTGTGCCTTTCACACACGGCTGCTTGGGCAAACCGCTTACGCGTTGTCCATTTCCAAGCAGGGACTGTTCTCTATTCTGACTCAAGCAGAATCGCCCAAACATGTCAAGCTCTTCCATTTACAAATTCTGGGCGGAGAGGAACGCAGTCAAGCGAAAGTTCATGTTGTCCACGAGGATGATGTTGCAACGATGGCTTTCATCACGTCACGCTTCTTCTACGAGGGGATGCGTGGCGAGGAACTGAAGGACCTCTTCGCTGCCTTTCCAGGCATCGATGATTACCGTCATGTTACTCAGACCCACACTGCGGAGATCGACCTGGTCGGTTTCCAGACTTAACGGGGATGAGATCATGTTAGCGAGCCCTGTACTGCCGGTTGAGAACTTCTGGACTTACGTCAAGAAATCCAACCATGATAAGATAATGATTGACCGGGACCGCGCAATGGAGTATGTGCGACGGAACTGTTCAGACGCTCGTGTATTTAAACTTTTCATGATGGGGGCATCAATTGCGTTCAGGCAAGTACGGCAAGAAGATAAAGAAGTTCTTAGCTTCTTTGCTGATTTTCACTTAGACGATACATTTAACTCAACTGGTCAGAGCGTTCGCCGGGTCATCATGAAGGCGGAGATAAAACGCGAGCACCCAACCAAAAGGACCGTCAGACCAACTTCGCACTTCTACGAGTTTACGCTGGTAGTATCAGACGACGGACAGATCGTTGACGTAGACTTCACGAGGCTTGCGAATCAAATACATCGCGAGATGGGTATTCCTGTTTAGGGAGATTGGTTATGCTAGGCTACTTAAGGAACCGGCGGGAAAATGATGAACGGCGTGAACTACGCATCCATCGTCGACCTAGATTGTTACCGGAGAATGTGTTCATGTGGGGAGCCTCCTTTTGGGACCCCTGGCGTGAGCAAGCATCGGAGTTAGCCCAGTGTCACCTTGATAATCATTTGAAGGAACTCAAACGTCACTCCAGTTGTAAGGAGATACGGTTCTTTCGTCGAGGCAGCCGTTTATCGATAGATGCAGGCACCCGTGGGATTACGTTGGAATTAACGTACTCGGGTGATGAGATACTGGAAGTAACAATCGCAGTCAGACATCCGCATCACAAATAGCTTTTCCCGTTAACTACCTTTAGGAAAAAGGTTTCAAAATGAAAGCCCGTCAAGGATTCGTCCTGGCAATGCTGGTCCTGTGTACGAGTGCGCAGGCGCAAAGTAAAACAGAAGTCATTCAAGACGCTCTAAAGCGTGGTGCAATCATCGTCAAGTGTCACGGCGGTGTTTGTCGAAATGACTTAACGCAAGAAGTGGTAGGAAAGAGCAACGTAGAAGGGTCAATCCTGACGTACCCGGATGGACCTGAGTTCAAGGCCGAAGAAGAAAGGACCGCTTTGCTGCTGGCTCGGGCAAAGTAAAAACTGTAGGTAACTTGGAGCGGGATTTCCGCTCCCTGTATGCCCTAAGAAAAATAAGGAGATAGGAAATGGACTGGCCCGTTTGTCCGACGCATCGCCCCAAAGCAAATCTGTTCATCCTGATTGCCTGCGGCATCGCGTTCTTAGGTGCAGGTGGTTTCTTTGTCTACAACCTGTATTCGCTGCTGATGCTGTATTCTGCTGGAAGTTTTTAAGACGCCTTAGTATCTTTTAGAGGGTACCTGACTCAATGGTAGTTGTCACTGATTTACCGAACCGTCGTTTCTTGCCAAGAAACTGACACTAGCTTAGCAAGCTAGAGAAAGCTTGGGGTTAACTGGTTGTTAATCCAATCCTTTCGGTGAAAAAGAAATGACTACTATTGACGTGAATGTAATTGAGGAGTTGTTGGGTCAGGTACTGGTGAAAGCGGAGCAAGTGAAAGACAATCGCGATGACGATGAGATCGTATTCACGTTGCAAAATGGACGTGTGTATCGGTTTTTTCACCATCAGAGTTGTTGCGAGAACGTGTACGTTGAATCGATCGTGGGAGATCTGAACGACTTGGTAGGTTCGCCTATCATGCTCGCTGAAGAAGTCTCGGGAGAGATGGAAGACGTATATTCGGGGACTTGGACATTCTACAAGTTTGCGACCGCAAAAGGCTATGTTGATATCCGCTGGATTGGAACATCGAATGGCTGCTACTCGGAAGAAGTTTCCCACTGCTTCGACAAGATTGATACGTCGAAGATGATTCGCTTGATCTAACCTCTGATGAAAGCGCTCTGGCTTCGGCCGGGGTGCTTTTATGCCGTTAATTCGCCCAATTGTGTGTAGTCTTTTATTTTTTGTCTTCGACTAGAACAATTGCGGGAAAGAGCCATGAGATTATTCAAAGCGATATGGAGGGGGTTCAGCCGGTTCTGGCATGACCAGATCACAACTCCAAACGGTGACGTCGACGGAGCCCGCGTCGGCTTGCTGATCATCCTGTTCGGGGCTGGCGCGTACATCTACTTCGAGTGGTATGCACTGGTCATGAAAGCCCAAGCGTGGGACCCCAACGCATTCGGTGACGGCTTGATCAAAGTCGGGGGTGCCATTCTGACTGCGGCAGCAGCTGTACAAGCTAAGAGCGGGTCGGAAGTTCCGTACAACCCGTCGATTGCTGCGGCTAACTTCCCGAACGATCCGGGCGTTCAAGCTGCGGTAAGTGAAGGCGTGGATGCGGCCCAACAAACCGTCAACACCGTTTCAAGCTTTGCGCAGTCTGAAATCACGCAAGCTCAATCCATCACGACCAGTCTACGACAGTTGTGGTGTTCCATCAAGCACATCTTCAGATAGGAGTAAGTCATGCCGTCCGTCTCCGATGCTCAAGCGAAGTTCATGCGTATTGCTGAGCACAACTCAGCGTTCGCGAAAGACCACCACATCTCGCAAGCTACGGCTCACGAGTTTGTTCAGGCGGATAAGCGCGCAGGTCGTTACGCCCATGAGGCTGTGACACCCCTCGCGCCGTCCGCTGGTGTTTCCTCCACTGGCTACGTCCAGCCCAACGGTGCGCCTCCTTTCAAGGTGTTTTGATGTTCTTTCCGACGTATTGCTACTACTGCTACAGCCTGATGCAAAAGGCGTTGTTGGAGGCCTTCTATGGCAACAGCCGTAAATAACACAGAGGCGGTGTATGTTCCGCCGCGTGGGAGTCCGATCTATGGTACAGCTGGCTTGGAGCCGTACGACTGCTGCATCGTGTCGGTTGGTCCGACGAATCTCGTTTGCGCCTTTGTGCGTGCTCCTGCTGGCACTGGCCCCTACACTTCCTGGGTGGCAGAAAACGTCCCCTACATCGACGGCGACACTGATCCGGCCGATGTACCCGTTTACGGAAATTACGTCGCCCCTCTGGGATGGGTGGTTCCGGAACCTCCCGCGCCAGCCCCGGACCCGGTCAGTTCCACGGGAGATGCTCTTATACCCGGTCAGGTTATCTGGGTATCGCCCGACGAGAAACCTACAACCACGGCTTTGACCACCCCGCTGGATCTGCCGCTGAATTAAAGCGGGTAACCTTGATCCTGTGCTGTAAACACTCACGTCCTCTTTCGGAGAAATCTAAATGCCCGCTGTGATCAACACTGCCGCGCTGTTCTATCAACAGTTCAACACCACGCTCGACTTGACCGAGTACGTCCCGCTGCCGGCCATGATCGTCGGCCTGCAAGCTGACGGCAACCGCGTCGACGTCGTCGTCGATAAAGTCGTCGGCAAACCGCAAACCCCGGATGGCGATTGGCGTGAAAGCCACGTACCGTTCGTCGCTGACGGTGTGATTCCGCCCGCTACCGGTCCGTTCGTGACCGATACGGCTTACACCCCGGTGCCCAAAGCCACGACCCCGAGCGGCGTTGCTTTCACCGCTGAGACCACGGGCGGCACGCTCGCCACCGGCAGCTACGGCTATCGCATTTCGGCACTGGATGCCTACGGCGATGAAACGGCTGCTTCGGTCGAAGTCGAAGCCGCTGTGACAGGTCCGACGGGTAGCGCTGTCGGTACGTGGACGAATTCGGCAGGCACCACCGGAGTCAATGTCTACGGTCGTACGCCGGGCGGCGAGCACTTGCTGGCTACGCTCGGCGCGGTCACGACCTGGACCGACACGGGCGCTGCGACGCCGGGTAGCGCAACGCCGCCGTCTGGCAGCTAAGTAGTCCTGTTCTTTCGGGGATTGCCATGCAAGGCATACGCGTACCTGCTAACGAAAAAGGATACCTTCCGAGTATCCGAGAACCCGGTAGCTACGGTCGGTCCACTTTCGACTTCGTCAAGAGGTATGGATCGAACGCAGCAGAACAAGGCTACTGGAACGTATGTGCACCTGATGGAAGCAGTTGCAAACTCACTCCAGACATTCACACGGTCACGGAACATGCAGATGGCACCATTACGGTGTGGCCTTCGATTGTGACGCGCTCGTGGCACGGATGGCTGGTTGCAGGTGTGTGGAAAGAACACAAGCCGCATCAGTGAAGTACGGGGGGCGGAGAAATCCGTCTCCCGCTATGCCCTTAGGGGAAGATAATGGGTATTCGGCTAGGTAAGGTGATTTATCAATCCCAACCCGGTGTGCTGTGGTTTGAATGTCCGGGCTGTGGTGGAATCCATCAAGTCTTCATCGATGATACGCATCGAAACAAAGAAGGAGTAATCGTTCAGTGGAGATGGAACGGTGATCCTGATAAACCGACTTTTATGCCTAGCGTGTTAGTGTCGAAGGATGATCCGAAGTTCCGGTGTCATTCGTGGGTGAAAGATGGTCGCATCGAATTTTTAAGCGACTGCTTTCATGATCTGAAAGGTAAGACCGTTGACTTACCCGACTGGGATTAACCCAACCAAAAAGGAAAGAAACATGACCGCAGTTTTGCTGAACACGAACAAGGGCGACATCACCATTGAACTCGATGCTGAAAAGGCACCGAAGAGCGTCGCGAACTTCCTCGAATACGTTAAGTCCGGCCACTACGACGGCACGATCTTCCATCGCGTGATCGACGGCTTCATGATCCAAGGCGGCGGTTTCGACGCCGACATGAAGCAAAAGCCGACGAAAGACCCGATCCAGAACGAAGCGAACAACGGTCTGAAGAACGAAACGTACACGCTCGCCATGGCGCGCACCAACGATCCGCATTCGGCAACCGCGCAGTTCTTCATCAACGTCGGCAACAACGACTTCCTGAACCACGTCAACCCGATGCCGCAGGGCTGGGGCTACGCTGTGTTCGGCAAGGTGACCGCCGGCAGCGAAGTCGTCGACGAAATCCGCAAGGTCAAGACCGGCTCGAAGGGCTTCCACCAGGACGTGCCGGTTGAACCGGTGGTGATCAACACTGCCGTCGTCATCGAGTAAGTTCTGCACCGCGAGAGACCGGACCCCATGCCGGTCTTTCCTTCCAATCGGAGAAAAGAATGAGATCGAAAGAAAGTATCGACGCGTACACGACAGCGCTCGACGCTGCTTTGAATTCGTGGATGACGCCGGAAATGTTCCATCCGTCCCTGTTCAAGGAACACGATGTCGAACGCATGCGGCAGATTGTTCGCCAGCACTATGTCGACCGATTCACGAAGAGCATGGATGACGCTCCGCATCTGGAAATCGAGTCTGGCAAAATCAAAGAATCGTTGGCGAGCATGATGGCGTTCGCCGATGTGATGGCCGACATCAAGAACGCAGCACGCCGCTCGATCAAGATCGAACTCGACGAAGACGATCCGAATCCGCTGGCCACGATCGTCTCTGTTCTCAAGGAACGTGAGGCTGAGTTTCCGGACGGACTACACACCGCCGCCAGCATTACCGAATGGTTGAATCGTTCCGGCATCAATTACACCATCGAAGGTCATCCGGGTATTCCGAAGATGTCGGCATATTACTCGATCGGCATGACGATTCCGGAAGCCCTCGGCAAGGAGGCTCGCCGTCAACTCGACGAAGAGATGCGGTTTATCGACTCGACTGCCGAGACGGAAAAATACCCCCTGCTCTACAATCCGGCCACCGGCAAACCGTACATGACGGATGCCGAACAACCGACGGCTCACGCTTTTCGCATTCAGGAAGGACCGATCGCGTGGATGTACAATCCGTGGACGCGTGCCAAGCGTGACCCGCGTGACATCGGCACTGACGTGCTGGGTTATTTGATCGTGCCGCCGCAATACCGCCGTGGAGAAACGCCGTACTTCCAGCATTTCGACGAAAGTCCGTATGGGCCGTTCCCGACGCAAGAAGAAGTCGACGCCTTCATCCAGAAGGAACGTGCGGAACCGACTCCGGGTGTGGGTGCTGAACGTCTCCGTACCTCGGAAGAACTCGCAGCCATTCGCAAACGCGATCACATGTTCTGGTCGTACCGGTATTACGGTTCGGAAACGGACAAGGGTTACACGATCACATCCTCCACAGGTCTGAATCGTGACAAGGTGATTTACCTTGGCGACAAGCTCACGGGCGAAGAAATCCAGAAGATTGTCAATGCGCATAACGAAGTGGTCGGCCTGTATTATCCGGAAGTCAAGATCGAAGGTCCTGGCTCGCCGAACGGCTTCGAGCGATATGTCAGCCCGACACCTGAGCAGATCACGCGGATATTGGGTGCGACGTACGACACCGAACACGACGTCTACATCGTCCGGGAAAGCTTCATCGCAGAACTCGCCGCATCGATCGCCGGGTTCATGAAGTTGCTGAAGGATCGAACCGAAGGCAAGAAGGAGGAGTGATGTCTGAAGACCGGTGTACGCTGGAAGATGTGGAAGCGTGGTCAAAAAAGATGGCTCATGTTGCAGAGCATGGCGCAATGGACGTCATTGAACGTTTGCCGATTATCCCGAACGATAGGATTCAGTACGTGAAGGAAACGCTCCAGCGTCACATCGGTGCAGCGTTACTCGACATGGCGCACATCTTCCCCTACAGGCAGAAGGAGTAATTCATGAGCATGGTCATTGTCGAGCATAAATCCCACAGCTACGCACCGCGCACGTTTCACAACGCATACGTGGCCGACTTGACGGTGGCCATTGCGGTGGATCATTCAACGGCCGGAGAGTTGCTCACTCGGCGTTCTGCTGGTAAGCGCTTTTTGGCATTGAACTTCGGCGACAGTGCGATTGACAACGCACGCCTGTTGTTTGCAGATGTGAAGAAGCGGCGGGTGCGGATTCTGAATGTGGCGGGAAATGGGATCTACACGTTCACCAAGAGCGGTATCCGGCGTGAGACGGTGCACCAGTACGTCTATAACGTCCTCCAGCAGGTTCACCAGTTCTACCCGATAGCGAAGATCGTCTCGGGCGGCCAGACCGGTGTAGACATTGCTGGCGCGATGACAGCGTACAAGCTCGGTATCGACATGGAGATCACTTTCCCCAAAGGCTTCCGTCAACGCAACGAACAAGGTCAAGAAGTGTACAACACGTACGACCAGATCGTGGAGCAGATTAAAGAAGGGGCTGGGCGTTTGGTTTGATTTCGCCAAGAAAATTTAATACCCCTTCTATCATGTGCGAGAAAACCCCGTGATTCCAGTCAATGCAAGGGCCTAACCGCAGAGATGTAACTTCTCTGACAAACTGGATAGCGGGATGGACTTGGCAATACTGTAAGGACTAACCTCCTTACTGACTTTCATTCAGATACCCGCCACAAGCGGGCGTAGGGAGCCATCGCTGGAAACGGCGTAGACGAACGGAAAGTAACATCACAGTCGACGGTACGGTGAAATCTTTCTGAATGGAATTGCTCGTAAGAGCTAGGTGCGAATGCTGGTCTGTTGTTAGACCCGTGAGGCTCAAACCCTTGTGTCCTGAAAAGGCGGTGGTTAGATTCCACCCATTCGTGCTGACCGTTTTCAATGCAGAGACTTACTCATGTGACGAGGGTATCGGTGGTTCCCCTGATGGCGAACCCCTGATGATCGCCCGGTTGCGGCTTTGCGCTGCGTGCGCTCGCTTCGCTGCCGGGGACTGTGCAGGTTAAACTCCTGCTCTCTGCGCCCTTTACCAAAGTACTTAGATGACGGGTTGCCTGAGGAATTTCCCTTTCTTCGAGCGAATCAGGTTATCACCTTCAGGGTTTCGACCTGTCCTTTAAGTACTTTATATGCAAGCGTTCTGCGGAACGGATCTTGAGGCACCTTTTAATCGAGGCCCGCCTGGAAACTCAAGGTTCGTTCCGTGGACAAACAGAATTCTGGAGATGTGGTAGAGTGGTCTAATACGCTACCCTGCTAAGGTAGAGCCTGACGTAAGTTGGGCCGTGAGTTCGAATCTCACCGTCTCCGCCATTTGCTTGGAGTCATCCATGTGCGGTTCCAAAGAAATGCCGCAGTACCAATGCCACAAGAAAGTCCGGGCATTGAAGATCAAGTCGGTGCAATACGAACACTTCGATGATGGCCGAGCTTATCTGGTGTTTGAAGACGAAAGTTATCCACCCATTGAGGTGAGTAGTAGCTGGACTCGCATTCATGAGCCGGAGGACGGCGGCTATTACGTGCAGTACGATAACGGACACACGTCGTACTCGCCCGCAAAAGCATTCGAAGAAGGTTACACGTTGATCTGAATTACCAGTTTCACTGCGGTTGTAGCTCAGCTGGTTAGAGCACCGGCCTGTCACGCCGGGGGTCAGGGGTTCAAGTCCCCTCAATCGCGCCAGTATTCTGTAGTACGGAAGGTTCGTCTAGCTGGCCTAGGACACCACCCTTTCACGGTGGGTACACGGGTTCGAATCCCGTACCTTCTACCAGTTTCATCGAGTGTTGTTGTGACGGGACCCACTAGCGTGTGACGTCACACGTCTGTCTTGTTAAAGATAGGAAGAGTGCGAACTCAACTAGCAGTACGGCGTTCTGTTAAGCAGTAGGATGTCAAAGTCCGAAGGCGTGTGCCGGGTGGTGAAATAGCCACGAACGGGTGCCGCCACAACAACGTTCAATTCCAAAGTAGCTCAGTCGGTAGAGTAGCGGCCTGTTAAGCCGTTGGTCCCTGGTTCGAACCCAGGCTTTGGAGCCAAATAAGCTGTCTGACGAGCCGTTCAAGTCGGCAACCAGAATCCTTAGCTGTCGCTCTCCGGGCGGCAGTGGATTTTCGGCGGGTGCAAGGCCCACGAAATACGCGATGCATCACCATCATCACCGTGAGGTGACGTGGGTAGGCCTGAATGCTTAGGACATGGGAAAACTTACTTTGACCGGTGAGCGTCCGTAGAGCTTCTACCTTTTAGATGCGCGCCATCACAGCAACGATCTCGAAGCTTATCTTTTCCGAGTTTGCCGGTGTAGGATAGTCTGGTAGCGCCAGCGGGCGCGTACATGCCGGATGATAAAGGTATTGGGTCGAATCGGAAGGCGGGAGATGTTTGAACGGGCTGCGTTCTTTCTATCACTCTTGCTAAAGTTGTATCTTCCATGGCCGCAAGCTATGTGAGGACGCAGCCTACGATTACTTTCTTTGTGGCGAAAGCCTGCCGGAAGGCCCTGCACTGAATAAGCCCCCGGCCTTGGGGGATGACAGCATAGAGAGTTTTTGTGGGATGCGGGTTCGGTCCCTGCATCACGCCATCGCCTTGGCTGGAGGGGAGTCGCTTGACTCCCCTCCTTAACTAAGCAGGCATCTTTCCCGTCCTTTGTAACACTACGACGTTCGCGGCGGCCGCGCAAAGTGGACTTAGGGCAATGTTCGAGGGACGGGAAAGATGCGCGTTTGGAAGGCGGGCATCAGTCGTTTCGGTTGGTTGTGAAGCGGTCCATGGGGGAGCCCTGGGGAGTGATCTCCTCAGGTGCTCTTTTTATGCTGTCAATAATGAGAATGATAATGCGATACTTCTTAGACACTGAATTCAATAGCTACAAAGGGCAACTCATCTCCCTCGCTTTGGTGCGAGCGGACTTCGCCAGTTTGTACCTCGTCTTCCCGAGACCGCGTGTGATGTTGCCGTGGATTCACGAGAACGTCATGCCTTATCTGGACATGGTGCCCAAGGACGTATTGGTCAAGCGCATCATGCCGTACGACGCAGCGGCACAACTGGAAGAGTTCCTGAAGGGCGATGACGACATTGAGATCGTCGTGGACTGGCCAGATGACATCCAGTATCTGTCGGAACTCCTGTTGACGGGTGCAGGACAGATGATCGACATTCCCCGTATCCGCTTTATTATGGAACGGATTGATGCATGGCCATTGACTGATCCGCAGAAGTATGTCGAAGTCTTCGGTCAACAAGCCATCCAGCATAACGCCTGGTGGGGTGCGATCGCTTTGCGCGACAAGTTCTTCGAAGTGTATCCGAACGAGTATCCGTATCGTCGACAAGTTGGTATGCAACTGATCCCGGAAAACGGATTGCCATGTGTGATGTGCGGTAAGATTGGTTCGCACGCACATACTCGTAAGGAGTACAACGAGTACCGTGTCAGAAGTGTTGCTCCCGGCGGTGTCTTCCACGCCTTCACGGGCAACATCAATGTTACTGGGGACATCGTCGAAAGTAAGAAATAATGGAGAGTACCCCATTATATGTGAGAAATCCCCGCCATCAGTAGTAAGTGCCTTGAACCTCCTCCTTTCGGGCTAGAGGCCGCTTAACTGCGACAGATGTGGCCGGCGTTTCCACTAAGCCGGAGTCGTTATCCGGACACGCTAACTTACCGTGTAAGCGTGAGCGCTAGTTCCCAGTCATCAGCATAGCGGCTGACCTGGGTAAACGGTACGGGTAGGGTGTCGCTAACACCTTATCAAGTTGTTCGCTCGGTGAGCGCCACGGCAGCCTGGGGGAATCGGGCACGCCGTTCATGTGGCATTGCGGGTTTGATGCGGACTTCGGTTCGCTTCTCTTCCGCGCGGCTCTATCCGCATATAGCGTGCAGCCTACAATGCTCTTAGAGGGAAACCGGTTTACCCTTTTAGTTCATTGTGGGAAGTACGTTCGAAGCGCAAAGACCCAGTCGATTCATGTGACCTCCACTCGCTACGGAATTGACATCGTAACTGAGCTTTTGCTTCTGTGCTTCGGTGTGAGTAGGGGAGGACTTCGGTCCTCCCCCTTATGCCGTCAAACCAAACAATGGAAACAACATGACAAACCTCTATCACGGTTCGGTGTACGAACAACAAGAATTGAAGCCGGGGTTCGAGCACTCAGGCGAACTGGTTCAGTGGGACGGTACTGAATCCAATAAGAACCTGTATGTGACGACGAGCCGTGCCGAGGCAATCAGTCAAGCGTTCGCTTCGATGCTAGAGAAGAACTTCCACACGACTCACTACAAGACTAGCGGTAAGGGTATTAAGGTGACGATGAAGGGCACGCACAGGCCGACTCTGGATCAGTTCAAGAAGTACACCATCATCCTGTACACCATCCGCTATGATGAGAAGGATGGTTGGAGAAAGGTGAACAACGACCAGAATGGTTTGGACAACGAATGGAAGACGACTCAGACCGTGAAGGAGAACATTGTCAAGGTCGAGAAGATTGACATCGAAGATTGGCTCAAAGACAAAGCACTGGCCATTACGATGGAAGGCATGCCGATTTACGCGGAATGGTAATTTATCAATCCGGTCCATGTTACGAACCTACCCACATTGGAGAAGAACATGACCGGAAGACGAATTGAAGTAATGATCAAAGGTACCGTTGGCTCGGGTGTATCGTCGCTCACATCGGATTTGGTCCGTCAACTCGAAAAAGCGGGCGCGAGGGTCATCGTCGACCCGTCCTGCACCTTCGACGGATTGGAGCCGATTGGCCAACCTGGGCAGGTCATCGGTAATCTGAGAGGTGCAGACGTCACCGTGAAGAACGGGCGACTGTTGCGCGATGCAGTTAATTCGGTCGAGCAAGATAACGGGGAAGACAAAGTCCGCTTTCAGAGCGGCGAGTACTTCGATATCCGAACCGACCGCATGATCAACACTCGCGTGGTCATGGAGATTCTCCAGATCTCGCGCTCCACTCTTGCAAATTGGCAGGCCGAGGGTAAATTCCCCAAGGCCCATTTCAAGATCGGCGACCAGTTCCGCTGGGTGGAACGACTCGTGCTGGAATGGAAGGCCAAGAACCTCGAACCGTCGCAACACGAAAAGGACGAAGCCGAGATGCACTCGAAAGGGGTGGTCACGGATGAGATCCTGGATCAGTGATCCTAGAATAATTCAAACACATATTACCTCGGTGATATCCGTAAGGTAATCAATTACTTCGGGGAAGTTTCGGCTTCCCCGAAATATGCCCTAACGTTCTGGAGGCTGATATGTTCGTAGGTGCGTTCTGGTTGTTGGTGTTTCTCGCGGTAGGCATTTGGATTGGCGGTAAAATGAATAACAAAAAGAAAGACTAAGGTCTTTTCAAATATCACTAACTTGGAAGAAAGAAATCAAATGCTGAACAAAACTCTGATTGACAATTTGAATCTCGCCACTGTGAACGGTTCACGCGACACGCTGGTTGAACTGGTGAGTCTGTACCGTCTGAGTAAGGGTCTGAAGACAGTGAAGACGGATGTGTGGGCCAGCTGCGGGGATGACGGCGAAGCGAGCGTCAAGGAATTCCGCGACTGGCTCGACGCGCGCGGTTACATCAAAACCCTGATCGGCAGCATGCCGGTGATGGTGAAGACGGATGGCGACGGCACGCCGGTTGTTTTGCTGAACTTCGACGAACGTGCAACCGTCATCCACCTGACGGGGATTGGGGACCCGGATGAAGCTGCTGCAATTGAAGAGAAGGCGAAGACGTACAAGGTTGAGACGAAAGGAATGACGATCCTGACGGCGCAATCTCAATCTACCTTCGGCGGCGGTCGCGGGATCAATTTCGATCACGAGTTCGTACCGGAGAGCGAAATTGTTTTGGCCAAGCCTTCGTTCTACCCGTGGTTGCCGGTCAGCTTCGAAGAATACTTCAAGTCTTATCTGGAATCGGACGAACCGGTCTTGGTTCTGATTGGCGAAGCAGGTACGGGCAAGAGCACGTTCATCCGGACACTCTTCCATTACGTCAGCGTACATCACAAGGAATCAAGCCGTCTGGCTTACGATCCGGACGTGGTTGGTTCACTCGATCTGGTCAATGGTTTCTTCCGTCAGGAAGGCATGCTGCTGGCTTACGAAGACATGGATGCGTGGCTGGGAAAACGTGAAGACGGTAACCCATTCATGGCGACGTTGCTCAATCAGACGCAAGGCGTGGTGCGTCGCAAGAAGAAGAAACTGATCTTCTCGACCAATCTCGCGAATATCAACAAGATCGACGAAGCGCTTCTGCGTGTGGGGCGTTGCTTCGACATCCTGGACTTCAGCAAGCTCAATGCTGAAGAAGCCGGTGCAGTTGCGAAGGACATGGGTCGTCTGGAGTTTGATCCGGGGGCCCAGAACTCGTGGACGCTGGCGGAAGTCTTGCGTGCTGAAAGCAAAGCGGTGCAACGTGTCAACCGCTTTGCGCGTAAGCCGGGCTTCGGTAATTCCCGGTGAGAAGCTAACTTTTCACGGACCTTGTCAATTACATAAGGCCGTAGGTGCAGGTGTTGTAGCGGGTGGAAACTGCGCGAGTACCTGATGGGCGAAGCGCAGAGTAGGCCGGGGAGTCCTTCGGGACTCCCCCTTCATTTACTATCTATCGAGGTCAAGCATGAGCGAAGCAAACGCAAACGAATATCCCTTCTGCCCTACCACATCGCTGGTGTTGGTGTTGGATAACGGTTGGAAACAACGAGCACTTCCCGGTGGTGGTTGGCAGGATATCGAAGCGATGCCTGAACCGTTGAAGGTGTACGGCCTGACCAGCATCAAACAGGAAATCAACGAACCGGGCTGGCGCTTTGATGCGATCTTCCGCGACTTTGGTAATTCCAGCTTGGCGCAAGCGAAGACGGGTTGGGATTACAGCGCTGAAAATGCAGCTGTGCTCTACGCGACTTCAGCGGTCGATTACAGTGAAAACCAACCACAAGTCATCTTGACCACCAACGCTAATGAGTCTACCCGGATTCTCTGGCGCGCCTGGTCGATCGAGATGCTTGTGCGTGCGCCGAAATGGCGGAGTAACGATGAGCGGGAAGCGGACATCGCTGCCCACGAAACCAGGATCAGACGCGACTTTAGTCCAGTCCTCTTTCCTGATCACTGGCCGAGCGCAACCAAACCCAGTTCGATTGAGAAATCGTTGGATACGTTCGAAGCTACCCGCACCCAGGGCGGTAAGAACGATCTCAAGAAGAACGACTAATTCAACCAACTAAATATTGAGGTACTCAAAATGGCAGATAAAGAAATCATCAGCAAACCAGCTGCGAGCGGTTCAGGTGAGAAAAGCAAAAATCAATTTGACGCAAGCTCGCTGGCCATCTTCAAATACATCCTCGATGTACGCAGTATGACTGTGATCGAACGCAAGGTCGAGGATAAGCTCGCGTTCGACAATCCGGAAGATGAAATCCGGGAAGCACTGAATTCCATTCTGGCAGCCCGTAAGCTCGATGAAGTTTGGGCGATCTGCCATGACATGTTGGGCCAACCCGACCAAGCACAAATCCTCCGGGATTGGCTGGCTAAGCCGAAGGTCGATACCGGTTCGGAAGTCACGCTATTGACCGAAGAGTTGGCAAATGGTGAAGCGAACTATCTCCCGGCCGAGATTAACTCGGAGTTCATGTCAACGGAACATACCCCCGATGTTCCTCTGGGTAATCACAAGCAAGTCATCAACGCTGAAGGTGTGGTTGCTCAGCTTGAATCGGTGGCGGATGAATGGAATGTCAATGTCGAAGCTGACATCACGGCTCGGATGCAGCAGCGTAAGGAGCTTCTGGAATCGATGCCGGAGAACCTTCAGGATGCGTACACCAAGACCGTTCAGGTTGAACGTCGTCCGGCCACGCAAGCGGATCTGTCAAAAATTCACATGGAAGGCTACGTCGCTGATGGTTGGCACCGTGAGATCGTCAACGGGGAGATGACGGGGTTCATGATCCGTTCAATCAAACCTTATTTCCCGGACATGGACGTCACGCTGATGTATCAACACGTGATCGAGCCGTTGGATCTGTCGAAGATTCCGGCCGCGAATCCGGAGATCGAACCGTTGAAGCTCAGCCCGGAGCTTGGGACGCTGGTGGAGAAGATCGCTGACGATTGGACTGCTGTTGAACCCAGTGATCGCAGTGAATTACTCCACATCCCGATGACTCCGTTCAACTCGATGCGGTTTGAGCAGTTGGTAATCAAGTACGCCAAGCAGTACGACTTTACGGTGTACCGGATTCCGGGTGGACGGATGGTTGACCTGAAGACCAATAAGGATTACCCGTACACCTTGGACGGTCTGAACGACATGCTCAAGCCGTACACGGATCAACCGGTATCGTTGGAGGAATCTCTGCAAATTGCGAACGATCAAACGTCGGAAATGTTGGGCTTACCAAACGTGACGGAAGACGGCATCCTCCTCTCTCGGGAAGTTGCAAAGCGTTACGCTGAAGTTCCCTTTGGCGGTACGGTGATTGAGGTAGATAAGAACTGGAAGAAAGTCCGGGTTCAACACGCCGTCAATTCAGCGCTGATGCATGGCGTCTACGACTGTATGTACGCAATCGTGGAAGGGTACGGCAAGACTCGTACCGTCTATCTGCCCGAGAATGGTACGGTGGAAATCAGCCTGATTCACATCGCTAAGGCAGCAGAAGTTGCTGCTCGTAAGGGATGGAAGAAAGTCGTGCTGTTTGAATTCGCGTCGGGCGACCTGCACGCACTGAACCTCGCACAAGTCATCGTGCACTGGAATGGGCAGTTGTTGCCGCGAGTGTTTGAATCTCCCGATACGTTTGTGTGTTAAGCGGTTTGCTGTAAGGGGGCTGATTAAGGACCAGTCCTCTGTAGTACCTTCGTGTAGTTAACTATCTCTCGATTCGAATTAAAGGAACATTCAAAATGGCAGCCATCAAGAAAGAAGCACAACGTAACTTCCTCGAAGAATACCTCGCTATCGCCAAAGAGCGTTGCGATAAAGCGCGGGCAAAGCAGTTCTGTCGCCTGATGGTGGAGTACTTCGAGAACATGGCCGTGGTCACCATCATGATCGCGGACCGTGTGCAGGTCGCCTGCTTCATCGAGGAAGACCTGAACAGCTACTGGCCGGTGTTCACCTACTGGCTCACGCGTGAGCAACGTATCCCCATCATCGCCCGGATGTATCGTCAGGGCATGAGCGGCACGAAGATCGCTACCTTCCTGAAGCTCGCCCCGGCAACCATCTACCGGGATCTGGGTTACATCCGCAACGTCCAACCGTTCAAGATCGATAAGCGTACTTCGCTGCGTGCTAGTGACATGCGTCAGTCGCGTATCATCCATGACGGCGACTTCAAGATTGCGGCGTTGAACTTCGAAGCCCAGAAGCTCGACATGCAAGCGGCGTTCGTCGAGGCGCGTGGCCAGACCCTGCAATAAGGAGGAGTCATGGCGTACGATCCGACGTTTATCAAGACTGCCCAAGGCGATTTGCGTCAACTGGCTGAATTAGCCGCCGCCAAGCAGCGCGAAAATGATTCTTATCGTCGCAGCATCATGAATCAGGTAAATCGGGAACGTCGCGCCAAGGGCCTTCCTCCCCGACCACTGAAAGACTTCATGTAAGGAGTAGTTGTGTCTGAGATCATTCGGATGGGTGATCCAATGACTGCGGCGGAGCGGGCGAACATGATCGCCTCCGCTGAAGCTAAAGGATCAGAGGTGTTTTTGATTGAGAAGTTGTGGACTGATTCGACGGAGAATCATCCGCTGGCTTCTTCCGGCTACAAACCCATTGGCGTATTCATGGGGACAGAAAACCAAGCGAAAGCTATGGTTGCTGATGCCGGCATTATGAAGGGTGAGGGTCATCCGTTGTACGAGGATACGCCGAACCTGCGGTACAAGAAGTTGCCGTTGCTGTAACAGTTTCTGCCAAGTAGTACCTTTGGGAGGGGACGGGGGTTCCCTCCTCTTTTTTATTTACTATCTCTTGAGACATCATGGGCGCAACCATCAATGTCGGCGACATCGCTCGCCTGCGTGCAATCACTCCAGATTACCGTATCCACACGTTTCGTGGATTGCCCAACATTTGCTTTCGCTTTAAACGCAATCACATGCCGAGCGTTGCCAGTCGGCCTGATCCGACCGCTGGGATTTTGGATATCCGAGCAGGCGTAGTCAAACCGCAACTCGGTCCGTTCGTCGGGAGTCCCAAGGCGTTGTCTGAACTCGGTGGTGGTTCTCGCCATGCCGCAACCGGTGACTTCGACATCATCGAGATTCCATTTGTATTGGACCGCTACTTCCGCACGGCTGAAGCCTCGCGTGAGAATAAGCTCGGTACGTATAACGCTGCGATTCTGAAAGCGGCGATGGAACTCT
This sequence comes from Sulfuriferula sp., assembly GCA_031291235.1. Lineage (GTDB taxonomy): Bacteria > Pseudomonadota > Gammaproteobacteria > Burkholderiales > Sulfuriferulaceae > Sulfuriferula. Next base: position 199,697 of record JARLJL010000015.1, on the reverse strand, counting down.
CCGAGAAGTCGTACTTCAGTGAGTACTTCGGTGAAGGCTGGCAGCTGGTGTTACGGGGCGCACGTGATCGCCTTGAAGCCACCAACCAGCAACCGATGAACAAGATCTCGGTCGGTATGGTCAGAGCAGCGAATCTGGAACCATCCACTGATGAGTACGATCAGCTGGAACTGTTTCACTCGCCCAAGAAGCCGCCTTTAAAGCGCAATGTCGCGTTGAAGAGTTTCTTGCAGATCAATCTGTCACGACTGGCGTTCTTCGAGACGACAGTTGGCGATGGCAGTACCAATCGCGATGCGTGGGGGCCGGGTAAGGTATCAGGCACGGTCAATCTGTTCGATGAAGACTTCCGCTTTAACATCGGACATCCTTACCATCCGATTAAGGATACGATTTCCGAGGAAGAGATTCTGCGCTGTATCCGCTTAGAACTCGATCAAAACTTTCCGTGGATACTGAAGCACGAACTGTTCCGTAACATTCGATTCGACTAATTGAAGGGGGGCTTTGGCTCCCCTTTATGCCGATTAACAAGGGAGGGGTATGACCAGGCCGAGTCTACTCTTTGTGGATGCGTCGGTGCATTTACCGAAGTTAACGAATGCGCTCCGATTAGCCATGATGGAGTCGGACCCGCATGATTTACACAGGCTGCGTGATGGCGCAATTGCGGTGGAGTTGGATTACCACCTCGATAACTTGACTGCGTGTTTGCACACTAAAGACCACGCGATGATGCGGCTTGTGGAGTACTGGACGGAACTGAAGAAGGAACCTTCGACGTCGGAGGAAGTAACCACGTGTGTCATGGAGTTAGGCTTACACCTCTACGACACACTTGTCTTGCTCGGTGCGTACATTAAAGACTCGCACTTTCCTTATCAGTACCATAGCCGTCTTGGGGAGGACGGCATTGCCTTTATGAAACGTTTTTAATAACTGACACCCCCACTTCGTATGAAGGGGGGTTTAATCAATGATGACTTAATTTAATTCGAACTAACCTAAACCGCAGAGGCTAAAAATGAACGCCGTTGCTTGTAAATGGAAGAATGAAACCTTCGAAGGATTCTGGTTCTTGACCAACTTCCTTCGGGAAGAAGGCTTTCAGGAAAAGGCAGTGAAGACCATCACTGAGGACCTGACCAAGCAATACGAGATTTATCGGGGAGTTCTCGGGAAACTCTTCACCCCCCACTTCGTCGTTAGCTCCCTCGGGAGTGGCAGCGGCGCTAACATCGACATCTTTCACCCTATCACACAGGAGAAGATTGGCTATGTTAGCTTCGTGATCAACGAAGATAAAAACATCGAGATTTGTCCGTTTTAATTCAACCGGGGCCGGGGAGTGAAGACTTCCCGGTTCTATGCCCTTAAAGGAGCGCATCTTGTCTGATAATACCCAAGGAAGTCCCATGTTTTCCGACGATCTGAAGAAGTTCGTGAAGATCCTTGAATTCTGCGATGCCGGACCGTATTCGTCCGAAGAACTCGAACAGGCGCTCAGGCGCATCGTCTTGTTTCCCGCACATGTGAAACGCTACATCGACCTGCTTAAGCTCGAAGTGGTGGCGTTCCATCTCGAATGGCCGGACCCTGAACTGAAGTGGCACGCCAGTCTGCTCGGTACTGATATCCTGAAGTTGAGGGGTATCAAGGGCGACACGACCGTGAAAATGGAACTCCCGCTCAAGGCGTACGGCAACATCATGATGGTCGCTGGGTTCACCGGCTGGGAAACCGAGGCACCTCAACCGCATCCGGACCCCAGCCAGATCAAGGTGATGGAATTCGTTCGTAACGGACCTTGGGAAATCCAGGCTTTTATGTCGGAGTTGCGTAAGGTTTGCAAAGATCAATTGCAATTCACCGTACTCCAACACTCCGTTATGGAAGTCATCAATCGTTTCGCCGCACATACCGCCGCGACCCACGGCGTCAATGTAACGATCAATGAAGCACGCGATATGCTGTGTTTCCAGATCGGTCATTTCGCCGGGCAGCCTTTGGGTCAGGTGTATGCCGAGTTGGGTGTCGTCGGCGATGAGTTGAAGGTCATCGGTGAATTCCTGATGGCGCACGCGCCGTCTGGTAAAGAACCCGATATGACTGGCTTGATGGAGTTCGTCAAGAACGGCCCGTACAACAACGACAGCATTGGGCCGGCATTGAGTCGCGTCATGCAGGATCAGTCACAATTCGCTGAACTTCAACTCGCCATCCGGGAGCAGTTGAACAATAAGGTACGGCCGCTCGTGGGTAATCGACATGAAGTGACGGTGTTGATTGGTGACAATCGGAAGTCGGTGGCTTTCCATATCGGACAGCCGAACGAAGAGCCGATTGGGTTCGTCCTTGCTGATCTCATCCCGATAGAAGGTAAGTTGTATATCGGCAAGCGGATTCCAGAATTTAACCAGCGTCGGGCTGATTCGCCGTTGCAGAATCTCGTGATGATGGGTCCCATTGCTGGTCGAGATATGGCGTCGCGTTTGATTTTGGTTTGCGATCGAGTCACCTCTGATCGGATTCGCAACGAGATCAACCAACATGTCCGGACCTGTAATGCTGGCGATCCACTGCACTGCTGGTATCGATTCTCGATTCAGGGTAACGAACTGGTGATCGAAGTCATGCCGGGCATTACGGTGACGACTAACGATTATCCAAGGTTGGTCTACCGATTGGAAGCGGCGGGCGGGCTGAACAACCCGACTACCGTGATCGGTGATTTGCTTGGGGTACACCCGTCAATCGGTTCGGCGCATCGTCGCGGTAGTCCGTACGGTTCGCCGGAAAGCCGTTGGGGCGGTGGCCGTTGGGATCGGTTTAGTCCGCCAGACATGGGCATGATGCATCAAGGGTATCCGTACTTCCCGAATGATCCGTTCGGTGAAAGCTTCGGCTACCCGAGGTTCTCGATTCCGCGTTGGGGAATGTATAGCGTCCCGGAAGGGTTCGGTGGCTATCGTCGCGGTGACGGTCCGATGAATATCTCCATGCCGTGCCGATCCTTTCAGGAGATCGAACCGCTTGTGGAATTGTTGGCGGAACGCAGCCCGGCAATTCATCCGCAGTTGTCACTCCTGCAACCGCTGATGCATACTGGATCGGGGACAGCAGAAGATCCGTTCCAAAGCCGACAATTCGTCTTCTCGATTCAGCCGTATCCGGTTGGCTCGATGGTGACGTTGGCTGAGTACGATTACAGCGGTGGTCAGTCGATCTCGAAGTTCATGTTTATTGTCCGTCAGTAATTGACGGCATAGAGAGAGGGGCCGTAAGGCTCCTCTCTCTTTTTTTGTCGTAAACTTACCCGACTCGCTTCTTGAAGCTATCCAGAATGTGCGCGATGCGTTCCAACTGGACCACGTTCGAATCCAACGCAATACGCTTCGGGTCGTAACCCTTATCGCGCAACGTCTTACTCAAATCCCATCTCGCATTACTCACAATCGCATGCAGATAGTGAGCACTGGTAATGACGTTCTGCCAGTACTTCTGGAACAACATGTCCGTCTTGAGAATCACAGCCAACAGGCCATGGATCTCTTTCAGGATGTCACGTGCTTCTGTACCACCCTGTGTCGGTGTACCGCCTTGCTTCTGGATTTCTTGCGCTTCACTACGCATGCGCTCCAGTTCCGACACCAAGTGCTCACGCTCTTTCACGTAAGCGCCCACTACTGGATTGGTCACCGCTTCAGTGAAGTTACGCAACGCATGGTTGATGTCCTTCGGAAAGGTCACGTTGCCATTGTTCAGCGCGTTCTGTTTCTCCACCACCTTGTTGACTTCAGCGTTCAGTGCAGCATGCGCTTTACGCGGCTCCGCCATGATCTGGAAGTAGTGGGATTTCAGATGATCCTGATTCATCCGCAACGTCGTGTTGACCGTACGGTAAGCATGACCCGCTGACTTCAGCACCACCACCGGCTGGATGTCCTCATTGACACGCAACATCTCAGCGATCAGTTTGGAGTACTCCCCCGTTGCCAAGATGTCAGCCTGCAAAGGCATCAAGGCACGGATCTGGTGCGAGTGGGCGTTCTCATAGCGCTCCTGAGCCACGTTCCCCTTACCAGCCGTTGACATCTCCTTGTTGACCGCTTCCAGTGCTTCGCCGGACACCTGCTCGTGCTGAGCGTTCTTCAAGGATTCGGCTAATTCCTGAAACGTGTTGCTGCCAAGCGACGAGCCATCCTTCATCCGTTTGTCGACGAAGTGCTTGATGATGAACCCCAAGAACGCGACAAAGGCTGCTGCGATCCCACCGCCAATGAGAAGCGTCTTGGTGTCCATCTCTTCCAAGGCCATCTCATACTTTTTTTGTCGTGGCGTATCACTGAAGTAAAGCTTCGCCAACTCCGACCCAGCCAAGCGGTCACACTCCAGCGCCATCTCCAGCGAGAGCGAGCCTGCTGTCTTCAACGAAGCACACAGATCGATCACCTTGCCGTAGTGGGTTTCGACATCCCCGTAGGTTGGCTTGTAGAAGAACAGCACCCCCCGATCCATTCCAGAAGTGTGGCTTTGCTCACCCTCACTCATGGTGGAGAAGTCGAGACCGCCCATTCCATTATCCTGGCCCATTTTCGACTCCTTACGATGATTTCTGCCGGAATGGTTCCAGCGCTGCGATGATCTTATCCATCTGCTGCACAGCCTCGCTGCTCTCGATGGTCTCTTTACTCTCGCCCTTGCCGACCAGTACCACGACTACCCGACGTCGTGCTTCGCTGACCACAAAAGCCAAGTAGTGGGTTGCAGCATTAAGCGACTTCCAGTAATGCATGAACTGCTGGTCGATCCCGCCCAGAACGCCGAGCGTATCGCGCAAGCTCTTCATCACTGTCTTACCGACTTCAGCCAGTTCGTGATCGAACTTGGTCGCTTCACCGGAGGCGTGCTTTTTCTGCACGTCAGCCAAGTACTGTTTGGACGCTTCGACTTCCTTCTTCAGCGCTTCCAGTTGCGGCGCGAGTTCTTCCCTCAGCTTCACGTACGCGAGGATCTCAGGCGACGCTACAGCCTCTGCCCACACCTTGACGCTGGCATTGTAGTCTTCCGCCACAGCAGGGGCACTACGGCCCAATTCAGCAGCCTTAGCGGTCAGTTTGGTGTAGACCGCGTGCAAGTCTTTGTAAACCACAGTCGGTTCCGCCAACAGCGCGGTGATCTTCTGTTTGAATTGGTCCACGTAAGCTTGCTGGGCTGCTTCATCGCCGCTGGACGCTTTCTTCTCTTCCCCATCACCGGTAGTGAGTGCCAGTGCATAAGCGTCACGCGTATCTTGCACGACTTTCACCGCATGCGCGTTCTTCAGATGCATCAACACTTCGACAATCGCCCGGCTGTACTCGCCGCGCGAGAGATGATCCCTCACCAAGGGCGTGAGAGCCTTCGTGTAGCCCGGCGCGTTCCTGACCAGGGGTTTGCTACCATGGTCTTTCTCCGCCGCCTTGTAGGCCTTCGGAGAGTAGTCGCCAGCCTGACTGGTAGCGCTTTGATTCTGGTGCTTGACTTCCTTGATAACCTCGACCAACGCTTCTTGGGCCGTCGTGTTGCTGATGGTGGTTTCCGCAACCTTCTCAGCCGCACTCTGATACAACTCTACACCCGACGTGTCGATGTCACCCGCGCCACCTTCACCACCGCCCGAGTACCACTGGATCAGGTGAACGATCAAGCCGATCAACGCTGCTGCCGCCGCTGCCAACAGAGTCAGCAAGCCCGCACTGAGTTCTTCCATCGCCACCTGATACTTCTGGCGCTTGGGAACATCGGTGAAGTACAGGCGGGTCCAGTTCACCTGAAACTCCTGATCACACTCCATGGCAATATCGAGCGTCAACTTGCCGTGCGATTCCAACGCGGTATGAATCTCAAACAACCGACCCAGTTTGCTATCCAGATCGGTAAGAATGGCCTCCATGGAGAAATGAGTGGGCTCCCCTTCGGGAGCCACGTTTGCCCGAGGGATTTCCATCTGGGGATAACCCACAAATGCCTGAACCATGATCTTCTCTTGTTGATGTTAAATGAAGGCTAGGTGTGAAGCCAGCCGGAAGTCAAGAAGCCGTGCCAGTTCTTAAGCAGGAGTGAGCCTGCGCCAGCACTACAGGTGTCGCCGACTTTGTTGACCGTGACGTCGCCGGTTTCAGGGTCGCCATGACGGCACCAGCACTTATGCACCTTGTCTTCAGGACGGGTGCAGTTCGAGCAGCGTCCATCGACATGCCAGTCATGTCCGCCCGGCGCTTTCACCATCAGGGCGTGGCCATCTAATCCACACCAGTCGCGGTGCTTCTCGTACCACGTGGCGTAATACATCGCACCATCCGGTGCTTCCTGCAACGTGTAGCGGACCGAAGGATCGTCTCGACGTTGGTAGATCGGAATACGTCGATGGCCGAACTCGTCGGCATCGGTGAACTTGTAACCGCACTGACACTCGGTCGGGAACTTATCCAACCCGTACGTGCTATCAGCCTTTTCTCGGGTCAGGTAACCCGCTGAGACCTGATGGCCTTTGTCATCAAGTTCCTTGCCGATACCAAAGGGCAGATGCGCCCAATGACCGCCGCCGTACGTGCTCATCTCGCATTTGATCTTGCTGGCGTAACTGGTACACCGATACGTCTCGATATGCACGTCCCCTGACGGGTCCATGAAGAAACACTTGACCCGGTTCGGATCTCGTTCCCAGACATTCATCTCACCACCCCGCCCATGAAGGTTTCATCGGTTCGTCGTACTCCATCTTGCCACTGAAGTCTTCCGTGTAGTCTTCCATCTCTGCAAACTCTTCGAGCGACATGAAGGAGCCGTACCACACCGGATGCTCCGCGTCGATCATGTACCCTTCCAGTGCTGGCTCTTCTGTTGCCTTACCGCCCAGAATCTCTTCGACCTGCTGCTTACTCCACGCCATGATGGAATGGCTACGGGTCGAGATGTTCGGCAATGCGCCAGTATCGAGCTTCACGTTCCAGATGTGCACCGGTTCATCCTGACCATTGCGGTCAGTGCGAGCCACCGCCTGTTCGTACTCATACGAGCGGAACGGTACGTTCATCATGATCGTGTTATTCGCCATCACCATCGGCACTGCTGTCGACAGTGAAGCAAACGTCGCACACAGCGGGTTCACGTTCGGGTCCCGCTCAAAGGTCGAGACATGCTGCGCCAAGTCGTTGTTAGTCTTGCCGTACACCAGAATCGGCTTGTATCCCAACTTCTTGAACATCGCATCAGCCGCATCGACCACCGGAACGTAAGACGTGAAGAAGATGGTTTTCTTGATCGCCTGATCGATGATCTTACTCACCGTGATCGGTACCAATTCATCCTTGCCGTGGGTCTGAACCTTCTCGAACCACTGACCCTTCAACATATCCTCATGACAGCGGACTCGATCCTGACCCAGCACCTGACCCAGCGCTTCACCCTGAACCTTGAGCATGTAGTACTTGATGATCGAGCGGATCTCCTTGAACGTATCGCGCATGTCCTTCGGGAGTACTGCCATGATGACAGTCTTCTCGTAGTGGTTGCAGAACGCAGATTTGTCCCGCATGTTACGCGGATCAAAGCCCTTACGGATTTCCTTGATGTACTCCTGATACTTGCGATACTCCGCCCACTTGTCCGCAGGCTTCGCAATGATGTTATCCACCAGATGCTGGGTGAACGTCTTCGCAGGCAGTGTCGACTCGAAGTACTTCATGATGGTTTCGTACTGATGTTCGTACGATTTCATGTTCTTCTGATAGTACTGCACCCGATCGCGCACGTAATCCGTCATGCGGATCTTGATGGCTTCCAACGTGTAGTCGTCGCCATTATCCATCTGGACTTCGATGGTGTGCGTGTGGACCTCATTGCTGACCACAGAGCGTTTGCTGACGTGGTAGTGGACCTTACCCATCCGATGCGCCAGGATGTCGTTAGCGCCCTGTTTGGACTTACCGTAGATCGCACGGAAACGCCGTTGGGCATCTTCATCGAAGAACGGATCGATGGTAGCAAACAAAGGGGTGGCTTCCTGACCCACAGCTTTGATCGGCGTACCCGATGACCAGATCACATGCTCAGCCCGAACATAGCGGCAGATCTCCCGGAAGGTTTCTGAGCGTAGTGAGTCGTACTCATTCAGGCCGTGTGATTCATCTAGTGCGACCATGACCTTGCCGTGGATGCCGAGCTTATGCAGTTGAGCCAGCATTTTCTCCAAGCCGTCGAAGTGGCAGATCAGATACTTATCTTCCCGCGTGATCTCCCGATCGTCCAGACTGGTCCAGTACTTCGGTACCTTCTTGTAGAACTTCTGATACGTATCTGCCCACACGCGATGCACTGCGTTCTTCGGACAGACCGTGATCAGGTAGTTCACCCCCAAGCACAGGCTTAAACCGATACACATCAGCGTCTTACCGGTTCCCGGATCAGCCCCCAAGAGATAACCCTTGAGTAGATACTTCGGTACCGAGTCGTTGTAGATCTCGAAGAACTCTGTCTGGTGCGGCATCATCGAAACATTCAACTCACTGAGGTGAGCGTAATTCAGAATGTCCGGATGCTCTTTCGTGGTGTTCTTCAACCACGTTTCCGTGTAGAGCAATTCGACTGCGCGCTTCAGAGCCCGCAGGTTATGTCCTTTGGCCCGCTCATCCACCAGTCGCTGGAGGATGTAGCCGACGTCGACGGCAAAAAACTTGTTGAAACTCACCTCACTGTTGCCGATGTGGGTGAAGACGTTGTCTGCGATTTTGCTGGTGTTCCAGATGTCGTAGATCGATTGCTGGACGGTATCACCCGGCAAGCCTTCAATCGTGATCAGATCACCCGATTCTTTCACCGAAATGAGTCCGACCAATCGCCTTAGACTAGAAAACATGTCGGCCTCTTGGAATTTGATTGCACACAAGATTTGCGGTATAAAGCCGGCTAGAGGCGGGTCTACCCCTGCCTCTAGCCTTATGCCGCCACTCATGTAGGGGCGGACGGTTGGGGACTTTTCACCCCCGGCACTTTACCGATACAGACAGGATATGGCTAAGAAAGGACCCCATCAGTCAGTCCCAGGACCGCGCATCCTGATTCGCACCGTCCATTTAACTCTTTACTGCGAGTGCTTCGCGCTTGTCCCGATTGATGAGATCAGTACAAGACTGGTTTCCGTACGCGCACTTCTCAGGCATCCCTTCCGGGAAACCCATGCAACAGGACGCGCACGTCCAAGCGCACTCACCCTTCGCTGCTTTCAATTCCCATTCGCGAAAGGTCATCTTCAGCGGTGCATCGGCGGTCACGATCGGCCGCCTTCTGCCTTGCGAAGAATGTGAAGCCCTTGCAGCGCTTCTTCAACATCCAACGCAGCATGACGGATTCGATCGTTACCCGTTCTCGCGTGTTCTGCTTTGAGTCGATGATTGACCAATTCCAGAAGCGCTTCTTCGGTGGTACCGGGAACACCACCAGCCCGTTCTTCGTAGAAGTCGATGTAACGGCTGATCTTGCCCAGTTGCGGATGCTCGTACTCGATGCGATACATCACACCAGGTTCCATCAGGAACGATCCGCCATTGCGAGCCACCACTCGGATCTCGAAGACTTTCGAATACGTGTCTTCGTGGACCAGATTCTCATCCGGTCCCGAGTAGTTGATTGCTTCTTGCAAACTCATCATCGACCTGCTCCTTTATGCCGCTGCCATCATTTCTTTCGGCATGTCCGCCCAGAACGGGAACTCTTCACCCGATCCAACCGGTCCACCGCCCACTTTGCGTAGTGATGAATCAGGTCCATTGATATCCGGACGCAATCCACCAACACGGTGCATCTCCAGTACCAGGTACTTGTCGATCTCGTCGAGTACCGGCATACCGCGATGCTTGCCGCGCATGATAGTCAGATACGATTGCTTGTTGACCTTTTCGATGTGGATGTACAACTCCCCATCGACTTCTTGAGAGAGACGCTTACAGCCGTCCCAATAGTTCTTCTCGGCAATTTCTTTAACGAAGTCCGACGTCCCTTGACGGACCAAGTTCATCGCTTCAGATGACAACTGATGCGGAGTGAGCAAACAAATCTTGCGCGGTGTGCAGAAGTTCTTCATCCGACGGAACAGTTCGCGAATGTCATCGCCAATTGCCCCGCCCACACCCAGACCCTTACGGTTAAGCAGTGCCAGGTAGTCAACCACACACATGTGAATCTCGTAGCCTTCGGCTTCGAGTTCGACGAGCTTGTTGGTCAAGTGCTGATAGGTCCACTGTGTCGGATCGACATGGAACACCCGGAAGGTGTACCCAGTGGCTTGCAGTCGGGTCATCACGAACTGTGCAATGTCTTCCTTCGACATTGACTTCATGAATTCCTTCGTGCACTTCTGGCCCGTTTCGTTCTCGTAGAGATGCTCGAAAATGAAACGCATGTTCTGTTCAGCGGTGTCTTCGAAGGTGAAGCGCACCAGCATCGGTTTTTTCGTGGCGTCTAACATGTACGGTACATTGTACAGTGCCACTGTTTCTTCGACCGACAGGTTAAAGCCGGTCTTGAACTTGTGCTGGAGTGCACCCACTACCCATTCTTCACCGCGACGGAAGCCGCCTTGCAGCATCCGGTTGATCCCCTGGTAGCCAGTGCGCATGACACCGAGCCCCATGTCCGTTTCTTTCACGGACTCGAAGACCTTCTCGACTGAAGCGATGTTACTAAAGTCGACGTCCGAGACAATGGCTGGGTCCCGGATAATGGCATCCACCTGAAATGGATCGAGCTTGGCGATGGTTTCGGCGACGAACTGACGAAGGTCAGAGATGGAATCACGTCGGAAGGAAAACGTCGACGACATGTCCTTGATGATGCTGGCCAATTCCACTTCACGAAAGTGATCGTGGATCTGCTTTTTTTTGTTTAAGATCAGCTTCTTTATCTTCGACTGTGTGTAGTCGGGCGTCATGAAACTTTCAAAGGCGTTGTACAGGTCGACGTCGTCCTTGGTATCGACTTTCAAACGCATGAGCACCTCTTCCGGCTCGTGCTCGTGGTCTGCCGGTTGATCACACATCCACACCGCTGTGTTCTTCAGGGCTTGCAAGATTTCACGGCTATGGTCCAATCCAATCGAAACTTCGGGAAGCTTCGCATCCAGAATGACCCGACGTACCAAACCGGCTGACCCATCCGTTTTGGTTTCGAGCTGACTTTCCAGATACAGGAGCGTAATCCCAGTGGTCAAAAGCAGCTTATGGTCCATTGTTTATTGCATTTCTATGAGTAACAAATTCGGTTGCGGGATTTCTTCTATAGAGATTCCGGCCGTGCGTATTTTAATCCAGCAAAATCTTTATTCGCCCTTAGGAGTGTCTCGTGAATGAAGCCAAAGAAGTCATCCTGATCCCACATTGGGTTCACGAGACATTGCGCAGGCATCAGCTTCCGCTCAACGAAGCACTGAACTTCGGCAGCATCCGTCGCATCGTTTCTGTGAACGACTTGGCTGTTTGGATGTTGTTAAACCGTCAGGCACATCATGTCGGTTTGAAACATCCGAATGATGGTGGACTCATCAGTTTGGAGTCGGCGTGGGGTAACACTGTCACGGCGGAACACAGTGACTACCTGTATAACGTTGTATATCCTTTGACTGACATGCCGCAATTCAAGCTTGACTTGGTTGACCGGCTTTTCAGTGAAGACTCCCGCACTCCTCAGTATGAGGAAGCATTTAATATTTATGACCTATCGTCGAAGTACGAGGGAGTCGTCATTAACCCTGGGTTCTTTACCGGGGAAGCAGGTTCCGAACAGCATGTCTTTGACCTGCTGGAGGCCGTAGTAAAAGCATTGTATGTGTACGCGCCCTTACATGAGGTTGCAAACACGTCAGTGTTTCTTCGATATCTCGACCTTTTGTCCAAGAAACGGATTGTGGTCTGAGGTTCACACCCCAGAAGCATTTCTCAAAACGTACCTTTAGAGGTAGAAACAATGTCATCTCTGACCCTTTTCAAGAACAAAGGTCCGAAGAAGTCGACCGCCGAAACGCAACTCGACCAATTCACCCAACGCATGGGCGACCGCATCGCCGCTGCTGGTGGACACTTCACCGATCCGTCGATCGGCCAATCGGCCATGGCGCTCGAATCGTTCGGCGGTGCTGAAGTTGCACTGCAAGGCACGCTCGACGAACTGAACACCGCGCTGGAAAGCGTGCTGCTCGAACTCGAAATGCCGCAATTCGACGTGAAAGAAGCGCCGCACGGTATCAACAAGGTTCAGCTGGCCGCTGCGCAAGCCGCCGGTATCATGGCAACGAACGTTCCGGCAGCCCTGAAGGCCGGCTCGTACGCCGCCGAATCGATGCGCATTCCGGCGTCGGACGAGTTCAACGTCACGAAGTTCATGCCCGTGTTCGCACCGGACGGCGTGAACAAGCGTCTCGCGCTCGAAGCGTACGACGAGAAGGACAACAAGAACGCGATGGTGTATTCGGTCGCGTACAACATGCAAGCTGCGAAGCAAGACGCGTTTGCGGAAATGTTCTTCCCGACGATCGTCGTCACGCCGGACCAGGTTGGCTTCACGATGTCGATCCGCCTGATCAACGTGTACAACGAAGTGCGTCGCGACATCAACGGCAAGCCGTCGGGCAACTTCGGCAAGCGCAACATCGTTCAGGCCGTGATCGACCCGACGATTCTGCGTAACGACACCACGCGTATTTACCCGGTCGTTCGTCCGGGTGCTGAACTGAACTTCGTGCCGGCAACCGGTCCGGGTGCAGTGGTTCCGCGTAGCATCACGCTCGACGACGGCCAGGTCATCACGACCGCACCGTTGGCATTCGACCAGACGTTCTCGCTGCTCGGCCTGTCGCAAACCGACGCGCTGCTGCAAACGGGCATTCTGGATTCGACCGACGCAATCGACACGGCTATCGGCCTGGACAAGCTCTACCTGCAACTGGGTACGGGTTCGACCGCTGAAGTCATCCGTTTCGACACGCGCCGTCTGCCGCTGGCAACGTTCAACTACGCGCCGCAAGGCAACTACCGCACGATGCTGTTGAACTTCACGACGCAGTCGCTGCTCGTGGGTACCAACACGACGAAGGTCGACGGCTCGGCATCGACGTTGCTGCAACCGATCATCACCGGTGGCTATCAAGTCCGTCTGGGCGTGATGGTTTCGGGTCAAGTGAACTGCGAACTCGGCGATACGACACTGATGGCGTCGAAGCTGACGGTGGTTTCGATCCGCAATCCGGATGGCGAAGCGCTGGATCTGACGACCGGCACGGGCCAAACGCTGGCAGCGATTTTCGCTGGCGCGATCATGACCGGCTTCGATCTGGAAGCTCGCCGTACGAACAGCAACCGTCGCGAACGCGGCCAGCTGCTCGACACGACGTTCTACAACCAGGTCTACGCAGTGCCCCTGCGTGCTCCGATCACGATCCCGCGTCCGCTGACGACCGGCGATGCGAACGATTCGAGCGACCTCTCGGCGCTGATCACGGCGACCCACGTTCGTACCACGAACGCGGCCATCGACGAACTGATCAACGCTGCGAACGTGCTGGAAGGCTACGTCAACAACCTCGATCCGCTCGGCACGGTGCCGGACGTCCTGGGTGTGACCCGCTTCCTGGTGCAGCCGTTCTTCGAACGCAAGACCATCGACGTGGCTGCGGTTATCAACTCGCTGAAGTCCAGCGATCGCCCGATGGATCTGTCGGCAGTGATCGTCGGTTACATCCGCGACGTGGTGTACCGTATGTACACGGCTTCGGGCTACAAGGCTGCTGCTGACGCGCTTGCTGGCGGTATCGGACCTGTGCCGACCGTCATCATCGGTACCGACCCGACGATCGCTCGTTGGATCAACGTCGAAGGCGACCTGCGTACGCTGGGTGGTTCGTTCAACGTGCGTATCGAGTCGACGCTCAACCAGAACGTGGCCGGCCAGATCTACATCTCGTTCGGCGAGTTCGGTACGGGCAAGGAAGGCGTTCCGAACCCGATGCACTTCGGCAACATGGCATGGAAGCCGGAACTGGCTCTCGTGCTGCCGCTGCATCGCAACGGTGCAAACAGCAAGGAACTGACGGTTCAACCGTCCTTCCTGCACGTGGTCAACCTGCCGATTCTGGCAGTGTTCGACGTGATCAACCTGTCGGCTGCTGCTACCGACAAGATCGCGATCGACTTCGACAACGTGACGCCGACGACTCCGTGAATTCCGGGCTGGGTGAATGTGCACGATCTCAACGGGTTCTTGCCGTATTCGGGGTGAGGTTGAGATCGTCCTGAGGATCTTGTAGTCCCTCAGGCGCTCACCTGAGCCAAGGATCACCTGCCCGCTTCATTGATTGTCCCGTGGTAGTTGTATAAGTCTCCAGACTGGTGTACGTCCCCTACTCTTGGCTTCGGCTGAGGGTAGGGGGCTTATGCCCTTAGGCCGGGATGAAAACAAAGGAAAACATATATCATCATCTTGATAGCAGGCAGTTCTGTTATTGATTTAGGTAATGGGAATGCTCCATGACTCATCCCACGCTGATAGAAGTGCCCAGCGTCTTCGGAGAGCCTGTCCGAAACCTGGAGCCCTCGAACGTACTTACCCGGCCCAAGAAGTATATTGAGGTGAGGCAGTATCCCCTAAACTTCACCAACCAAGATCTCACCATAGCGTATCGGAACGGGCTAAAGTTTAACTTACCGAGACAATATAGTCGAGATCACCAGGCTCTTGTCATTCGTACAGAGATCTGTATCGACAACTTAGTAGAAATTAACGCCGACCATCTATTAAGTGTTGTACAGGAGCACTGTTCGTCCGAATTGAAACTGTTCCAAGCTGCGATCAGTCCTCAGGACCAACCCTATCCCTATCGGGAGCCCTATGGAGGCGTCAACTTAATCATTGATTACTCGATCTCTATTCAAGAATTGAGGAAGCACGGTGGAAGCGTCTATTTCCACGATGTAGACATTATGGTGAGCCATCTTCCAGTAGAACTCGCTCCCGAGCATCCCCACTCGGAGCAGGGTCGGCTAAAGACAATCTGTCTGGAAACTCACCAGCGTGAAGGCAGTCGCTTTGGTTTCGCTATCGAGATCGTCGATAACCAAGGCACAATTGGTGACCGGTACATCAACATTGGTGGACGGGTTTCCAAGATCCCAGCGACCGAAGATCCTCGGAAGATGGACGGGATTTATGTTAGCTGGAACCAGAGTGTCTCGGGAAAGCTCTCCCTGCCTGAGACAGCATTGCAGCATCTGTCAGCTGACGATGCCGATCTGGAGTTTAACCTCTTCAAGTCCTATGGGGAAGCAGAGCAGTTTGGGAATGGAGACGAGTCGAGAAAGCGTCAGCTGGTGGAGCTTGAACATGAAGCGACCATCGCGAAGACGCAGTTGGCATTAGAGAAGGCGGAAACCGATAGGGAGAACATTCGGCTTGAACAGAGCCTGAAGACGCTTACCTTCCAACATGACACTCTCAAGTCGGAACGGGAGGATCTCATGAATCGGCAGAACTTGCTACATGAAGCAGAAAAGCAGCGGCTTAAGGATCACTACGAAGCTCGCTCGTACCGCCGGAAGGATGATAGTGAAGTTTTGCGAGTATTACCCGTGATCGCCATGGGCATAGGCGCAGTCATTATGGCCATTAAGGCGTTTTTCTGATAACTGGGTGAGGACGACCGTGAGCGGGCCTCACCCAAATCACAAAACGGAGAGTTTAAAATCGACCAGACACTATCAGCATTCGTGGATTTAGACACTCCACCTTTGAATGAACTCATTGCCAACGGTATCGCAGTTGAGCACATGAAGTCTGCCGAGAAGTATATCGACGATGTGTGGCGTTCCGTCGCTAAGGAATTCCCCTCTGACTTCGAGTATCTCGGCTGTCGCCGTATGACTCCACTGGAGGAGTACAAAGAGTCGGTCAAGAAGAGAAGCGTACGTCCGACGTATGACGTGGCGCGCTCGGATTTTTACATGATGCAGTATCAGTTCGCGTTTCAGGGCGTGAAGCTCAAGCCCAAACCGATCTACCTGCCGTTCGTCACGGAAAACTGTACCATCCACATTAGCAATGGGCGGTATCTGGTGTCACCCGTGCTGGCAGACCGCGTGATTACGATTGGCGCGGATTACATCTTCATTCGCCTGTTGCGGGATAAGATGACCTTCGAGAAACTGAACCATCACTTCAAGGTGAACGACGAACGGGTAACCGTGAGCATCATCTGGTCGGATGTGTATCACAAGACCGAAGCGCACAAGAAGTTGAAGAACCCCCTGAAGATCAAGTGCTCGCTGACGCACTATCTCTTCTGTAAGTACGGTTTCACGGAAACCTTGCAGCGGTTTGGTCAGACCACACCGGTAGTGGGCGATCACACAACGATCGACCATCACCAGTATCCACCCGACAAATGGGTGATCTGCAAGAGCAACCAGACCCAACCGAAAGGCACTGGGCCAGGACCGTGGAATCCTCCCACACTCCGCGTAGCAATTCGTCGTGAAGATTACGAGCGGTTCCCGATCATCCGTAACTTGGTGGCCGGCCTGTTCTATATCGTCGATTATTTTCCGGACCGCTTTGAAGACCCGAGTTGGGTGGACGATAAGCGCTGGATGATGATC
Organism: Sulfuriferula sp.; assembly: GCA_031291235.1. Taxonomy (GTDB): domain Bacteria; phylum Pseudomonadota; class Gammaproteobacteria; order Burkholderiales; family Sulfuriferulaceae; genus Sulfuriferula. Next base: position 183,018 of record JARLJL010000015.1, on the reverse strand, counting down.
CTGATGGGCCAGATCATCTGGGCTCCGTCGATTCCCCATGGCAAGTTGGCCAACGACTGTGCGAACCACATTCAGTCGCTGGACGATTACATCGATAGTATCATGATCGATAAGTTCAAGGAAATCGATAAACCTATCACGGACCTGTATCAGATGTTCGCGATGCTCATCGAGAACTTCAACAAGTGGCGGGTAGACAACGCAGGCAATATCAACAGCATGTACGGCAAGGAACTGAACGTCATCAGCTTCCTGTTGGAAACGCTGACGTTCTTGATCGTGCGGTTTAACTTCCGGCTGAAGGCGGCGGCGAAGAAAGGATTGAAGCAGCGAGACGTAGAAAATGCACTGCAAGCGGTGAAGCAGGGCGCGTTGTTTAGTTTGGTGAAGACGTCAGGCTGTTTGTCGACCACAAGTAGTCCGGGCGACAATAAGGCGTTTAAATCCACAACGATCCTGATTCCCCAGACGTCGAGTCAGAAAGGTGGCAATAAAGATCGTGGGTCGGTTGATGACCCCACTAAGAAACTCCACATCTCCGTGGCTGAAGTCGGCGGGTATTCCAATACGCCGAAGTCGGAACATTCGGGACGTGGTCGCTTGAATCCGCACACTGTGATCTTGGACAATGGTTTGGTAGGACGCCATGAAGACATGATCCCGATGCTGGACCGAGTGCAATCAGAACTGTAGTCCGACTTGAGTGGGTCGGCGATAAAGAAAGCAGTACAACAAGTTAAGGAAGCATGATGCAACAAAACCCTTCTCTACTCTTCGATCCGATGAACGCGCAGTTGCAGTTTATGCAGATCGACGTAAACAACCCTCCGTTTGTTCCCAACTATCAGTGCGAACCGCAAATCCAGCCGTATGGTCCGTACTGTGCTGGGGTGTTGATGATTGAGTTGCAGGCAGCAGCGACGCGTAATCAGCTGCGGATGTATGCGTACAACATGTACTCGGCCAACTACTGGAAGAACGACGACTTTCTGGTGCTGTTCGGTGCGACGATGGACTACGTGGCGTGCTCGCTGCTGGTCGATCGTTCTGAAGGCTTCCGTGAACCGGGTGAAGCGATCCAACGTCTGGCACCGCGTATGGTGTCGCTGATGGTGGCGAACAACACCCAGAAGTTCCCGGCGCTGGTGAACTACATCGATCAGGACACGTATAACGACGTGATGCGTCAGGTCAAGTTCTGGATGTCGTTGAATCAGACGCTGGATAACTTCCGGATGCGTAACCAAGTCTTCGGTTACGGTCCGAACTTCCGGCCGAATGTCTCTGCGGCTCCGCAAGTCCAACAAGGTGCTTATGGTCAACAAGGCGGCTATCCGCCGCCGAACGTCGGCATGACGATGGGGCAAGGCAACCGTATGGCTCTGCAAGCAGCCGTCGGGGGTGGTGCGCCTCACGTTCCGTTCTCTGGCGGTCTGCCGTCGCCGGAAACGAGCTATGTCCATCAACGCATGAACCCGGTGGAGGATGACAATCCGTACGCGCGTATGCGTCGCAATCAGGCTGCGAAAGAACCCGTGACTGATGTAACTGCGATCCTGACGCCACCCTTCAATCCGAGAACCAAGGAACCCGTCACTATGGAAACCGTTTCATTTGTAGAACAGATCCCGCTGGATGACGGTAGTTACCTGATTCCGGAAGCCGAAAGCGCTCACATCTGGAGACCAACCGAAGAACAGCCGTACCGGCCTGTGTTTCATCCGTCGAAGCAGGTGCGCTATCACCGCATCATGCCGGATGGCACGGTCTTCGTCGAAGTACACGACAAGCAACCGAATATGGACTACACAAAACACAACCTGCCGAACATCTTCGGCAAGCCGCGTGAAGGTGCAGCGTACGACATCGCACGTTCCACCGAAGGCTTTGCGCGCGGCGCGAAGGAATTCGCAAGTCGTATGGAATGGACCATCCAGGCTTCCAAGCTGGGTGACTCCGATGAAGGCCGGGAAGCCCAAGCGAAAGCGGACGAAACCCCGGTGTCGGTCGTGGTGCAGGATGAATGGCGTGCGGATGTTTCGGAAGTCGCCATCATGCTCAACACGGGTGTGCGCAAGATGCAACATGCAGTGGAAGTCGGCAAGTCGCCGGATGTGTTCCGTCTGTATGGTTACGTGGCTGAACCTGTGCTGTGCATCACGGATCAAACCGATCTGTTGCGCCGGCTGGGCGATTCGCGGACCTATCTGGAACTCGCCGAGAAGCTGACGTCGGCAGCGAAGGAAAACGATCTGGGTCTGGTGGAAACGGTGACACGCCGTGCTATCCAGATGTTGAATCGGGTTCTGTCGCTGAACCTGTCGATCCCGCCGGATCAACTGTCGTTGGGCACGGACTTCGATGCGGACACCATCCGTGAACTCGAAGACGCACTCAACACGGGTTACGGCACGACGGTGCTGAACGCCTATCGTTCGAACCAGCGTAATCACATCGAGTCGATCTTCCAATCGTTCGATGCGATCGAGATCGAGAACGGGCTGCGTGACGATCTGGTTGACAAGAGCAAGTTCGCTGAAGGCAAGGCTCCGTGGTTGGCACTGCTGACGGCAAGCTATTCGTTCACGATTCTGGACATGTACGCGCAGGATCTCGACATCAACCTGGACTCCGACACGGGCTCCTTGCTGACCGAAGAGAACTCGCTCGATCTGTACGGTGTCATGCTCGATCTGTTCACCCGTCTGCCGCAAGACAAGACGTTCTATCGTCATCTGTTCCAGACGAACGACGGCGTGATTCTCGAAGTCACGAAGGGCGACATCGGCCAAGACGCATTCATCATCTCGCGTTCGCCGACGCTGTGGTTTGGTTAAGCAGTAAGTAAATGAAGAGGGGGATCGGGAAACCGGTCCTCCTTTTTATTCTTTTTTTGTAGCGGATGCGGCTTCTTATGAATAACATCAAAGGCCCTTATGAATACATCCACTACACTTGACTCTCTTTCCACTGGTGTTTCAGCGGCGGTCGCTGAGGCCCTTGGGAGTACTGGGCTGTTGAGCATCAATACCCAAGGCATGCACCGAACCTTTATGGTGACGGGCATCGACACCAAACCTTCTCCTCTCTCCCGCTACCGCGTCCACGTGATTGCTCAGCGAGATAAGATGACAGGCACGGCGATTTACACCGATTATGGCGTCAATAATCGGGGGACGGCCACAAGCAGTAAAGAAACCATCGATCTCACTGAGTTGCAGTCGTTAATCACTTCGATTAGTCAGTTTCTACTGACTGGGAAATAAAGGATAAAAACCATGAACCAACCGGCCGAAGATGGAAGTATCAAATATGAAATAGATAACGATAACATGGAAGAGATGGGACAAGCACTATTCCATCTCGTGCGAGGTTTGTATAAGAAGACATTAGCGCCGTGGCAGGAGTTTCGTGCCGCCGCCTTACGTGGCAGCGCAAGTCCAGTGACCGGGGCTTGGCGTTACACGCAGATCTACATCAGTGATAGCAACGAGGACTTCAACCTCACGCCTGCTCGCGCTATCATCGTCTCAGAGAACCCTCAAAACGAAACGTTGACACTGACCTACGTGATCAACGATGAAGACCACGTTACGTATCCACCGCAGTGGACGTCCTACTACGACTATCACAAGTTCGTAGCAGAGATTGCAGTCTTTCTGGTGAAGGGGAGGTCTTTCCAGGAGGAGAAGGAGCTTGAGGCGCGACAAGGCAACGTCATCGAGCTATTTGGTTAAGCGCCTTAACAGCATAAAGCCCAGGGGAAAACCCCTGGGCCAATATGCCGTCAACTTTCTTTTTTTGTTTTAAGTCGTCGCTTCCGGTTCTTCCGGAGGTTCAGTCCCGCCCCCTCCTTCAGCACCTTCCGTACCAGCACCGCCAGCGGCTCCGCCTTCCCCAGCAACCGGTTCAGTCGGCTCGCCAGTTCCACCTTCCCCACTTGCAGCACCGCCCGTCGTATCAGCGGAGTTATCGTCTAACCCCGGAAACGCGTTATCGTCGGAAGTACCGCCACCTTCACCACCCGTATCAGCAGGCGGACCACCCGCACCCGTCTCAGCCAGGATCTTGTCCGACGCGTTCTTGACGACGGTCAACTTGACCATGTCTTCCGTGAACGAACGAACCAGACCTTCGATGTGCGACTTGTGCTCACCGAAGACGTCGATCATCGGCTTGCCGTCCTTGTCTGCGGCAGTCAATTGCGAGAGTTCGGTCATGAAGCCGTTCTCTGCCATCCACTTACGCAGGAAGTAAGCGCGCACGCTCTTCTTGATCGCGTCCACATCTTCCGAGATCGTACCAACCAGAGCCGAGGTAAAGAACTCGGTCGAGATCCACGCTTCGAGGGCAGCATCCAGTGCATCGGTGTATGCCTTCATCGCGTTCATCTGGTTTTCCAGCGATACCGAGTTCGGACGCGGCAGCTTGATCGTGAAGCCACGGATGAACTGCATCAGAATCGTCTCGACAATGAAACGCTTCTTGTGCTCGCTCACTTCAGCGGATTCCTTACCTTCGCCTTCTACCGGTTTCACCTTGACAACCGGTGCACCACCTTCACCCGTTGCAGCGGCGTACGGCGTGCCTTCAGTGGGAGCCTCGACATTACCAACCGGGGTGGTTGGTGCTGCATTCGGTTCACCTTGCTGATTGGCTACAGCCTTATTCGCTGCTTCCAGAAACTCCTTGTGGCTGTTGTTTTCAGCTTGCGCTTGAACAGCTTGGGCCTGATTCTCGGAGTCCTTCAGGTCGTGCTTGTCGACGATCAGTTGATCGAAGTTATCCGACAGGATCTTGCGCAGATCCGTCAGCAACCGTTCCGACGTCATCATCACCTTGCGAGCATGGTCAGCCAGTTGCGGTTCGAACTTGACTTGGTACTTCACCACGCGCTTGGAGAGCAGAATGTTGTTCTGCACGATGCTGGTAGCGAACTCCGCATGGAAAGCGGCATCGATGTTGTCGGGTGACAAACCCGTCGCCATGATGGCCTTCTTATCGAGATTCTCGACCAGATCAGTGTCAGGCTTCACATACTCGGAATGCTTCTCCGTGAAGTCGATCTTCAGCGCAGGAACACCGGGGTGACCTTCCCAGGTGAATTCAAACCCTGAGCGTTGCAGCCAGTCCACCAAGTCCGTCGGGCTGTTCATGCCCAGCGGGAAGTACTGTTGACGGCTACGCACAATTTCATGCGTGGCCAATTCAATCGTCTTCTTCGGGTCCGGATCTTCCGGGTCCAAGGTGAGGGCGACGTTGGTACGACCGATCGAGTTCTTGATGCCCGCCATCACGTTCGCAAATGTCAACATCGCGCGAAGCGAGTTCAGCACCTTCATGTCGTCCAGAAGCGATTGACCCACACCGTCAGGTGTGTAGTCGAACGCAAAGTACGTCATGAGTTCCACCGGAATGAACAGCAGCTGCGTGTATTTTTTTGCCAGCACACGCGACAACATGATCCGGTAGACTTCCTGATTGGTCGCCAACTGCACACCGTTGGTAGCACGGCCGTTGCGCAGCCGGGCCAACAGATCGGCTTCCACGATTTCCTGATAGTAGCGAACCGAGTAATCCGTTGCGTTGGCATTGACCGATGGGAAGCCGCTCATCATCGAGCGCACTTTCGTGAGCATCGCCGATGGGAACGAACCGTTGCTATTCAGACGGCTGGTCAGTTCCTGATAGTAGTCGGTGTTCGACGTCCGGGAGACGGGATTGCCATCCGCATCAATCAGTACGAAGAAACCAATCTGCTCATCCGGTGTACCCGGAATGAACACCGGGATCACGGCTTCCGACGGCAGGTGCAGGATCAGCGGATTGCCAACCGTGCGACGGGCCAGTTGCTCTTGTGTCTTCAGAGACGTGATCGGCTGATGGCCGTACTGGTTGTCCTTGTAGACCAACGCAGTCAACTCGCGATCAGTCAACGGCGACATGCCTTCCTTACGCATCGCTTGGGTCATCGCTGACTCAAGAGCGACCAGGTTGTTCTGGATACCCAACATCCCAGTTACTTGATTCTCGCGGATTTTTTGATTGATCTGCGGGATCTTAAGGACATGTGGGTTATCTGTCACATGCAGGTACGTATCGTCATGGGGTTTCTCCATGATGCCTTCGAACGTCACGCGACCATCGCTCGGATCAATCTGAGGATCGCTAAACGATTCTAATGACAAACCCGGACCGCTACGCGCAAGCGTGGCTTTCTTCTTAACAGGATCGCCAAGAATGCCCAAGTTCTTTATCATACCCGTACGGGGATCGATGTGGTCTGCAAATGACTCCATCGACATGTGACGCGGCGAGTTAATCGCATCGTCAATCGAGTTTTCTGGAATCACTGCGACGGCGTAAGAACCGGTGTTAAACAGGGAGTCCTCAAGGATGTCCCCGATCAACGGTTCTATTTTATAGTCTTCTTCAAAGTGCAGCTGGGATCGGGCTACCATGGCCGCAAGTAGATGCGGAGCCATGAGGCCCTCCGGACCGCCATATGTCAGCGCGGTCGTCATCAGATCCTTCGGCGACTGAATCGAACTCACGAGAATTTCGCGAGCCAGCTTCATGTCCGGCTGGATCTGCATGACGGTCTCTGCATCGCCTATGTTCTGTGCGGTGTGCTGTGAGACATTTTTGAACGCATTGATCTGAGGTGCTGTCGGGGCTCGTTGGCCCTGATGGTCGTATGTGGGCGGCAGCTGCGGTTGAACCATTTTACTGATCAAGGCAGCCGTATCTGGGTCCTGACGCACCATGGTAGCAGCTGCCACTTTTCGGCCAGAATTCGCGAGTTCGATCGTTTTCCTGATCGCGTTTTTCATTTAAACCTCGTCAGCAATGAGGTGTGAGAATGAGCAGTAACGACAATTACTACCAGCTTTATTTGAATTCCGTGTACACGCTGGCTGCGACAATTGTCATCAAGTCAGCGGATACAGTAGAGGGGTTCAACGATCTTGTTACCGAGCAGTACGGCTACGTGGTCAATACGCTGGACCCGACCACGTGGAAGTACTACCTGAACGTCTCTGGGGAGTACCATCCGACGGACACGATGATGACCGTCACTTCAATGGATACATTGGAGACAATAAACTTTACCAAGGAAAACCTTCAAGTTCACTTGGCTACGGCGAAAGGCTACCAGTACGGTACGCGTGGCTACAATGAACTTGTTGCACAGTTTCCGGACCAGGAAATCCTGATCCTTGGGATTCTCTATCCAGCCGATATCAACATCGCGATCGATGTGCCGGACGGCACGATTCTCGCCTATCCGCCGAACCTGATCGAAGCGAACGAGTACACGTTCATCACCCGTCTCCAAGACTGGATCTACGGGTATAAGGAACGTTGGGTCAACGCGCAGTACAACATCAGCGACCCGCTCTATCCGCTGGTGCATCACACGATCATGTACACGATGATCCCGCTGGAGATCTTGGCGATCCGGCTGGCTGCGTGTAAAACCAATGAGGCGCACTCGTACCACGTACGGATGTACCTCGCGTCACACATGGGTCTGGATCAGTACCTCGACTTCATGACGACGGAGCAGTCGCTCTGGTTTTACCGCAATATCTGTTACATCGAGCGCAACATCGGGCAGCGCCAGATCTTTGATTTGCTCCTTGAGCATATCATGACCGACCGTAGTTTGCCGTTGGCGCAGTACCTGATGCAGCACGACATCTCCCAGATGCCGGATCAGATCAACCCGACGGTGACCTTTGTACGGACAGCGTTGAACTTCGATGCATCCCCGGATTCGAACATTCTGGATCTGGATCAGATACTCATCAAGGAACAACCGCTCGCTCGGGATAACGAAGCGTATCAGGCTGATGAAGAGCCTGCCATGCTTCAGGCGTTCGAGTACTCGCAGTCCAGCACGCTTCAGACGAAGCTGTTGGAAAGCGCGATGATCGACTATTCCAATAGCAGCCCGTACACGCTGAACGACATCCTGCTGCACCACTGGCTGTGGTTGTCGGCGAACGGTACGTATCAGGCGTTTGTATCGGCGACCAATCCGCAGACAGGTGAGCAGATTCCTTTGTCTGCCAAGGATGCCTGGACGCTCATGTGGTACTGCTGGATGACGTCCTCCGGGATCGATCTATCCGAAGCAGTGATTCCGCAGATGTTTGCGGAACGGGTGCAGCGCATGCCGACGCCGCCGGTCTCAGACCTGCTGAGTGTGGTCGATCCGAAGTACGTGGGTCCAGAGCTTGCGAAGCTGGCTTTGTTCTATCAGCCGGTGATTAACCCGCTGGTGTCGGTCGAAGCGTTTTACAACCTGTGCGTGAACATCACCACAGCGGCGAACGCTCAGCGTAACCTGATCGCTTTGCAGGAGCACAAAGACCGTCGAGCGATGGTGCAGAACATGTGCGAACGCATCTACAGCGACAACGTAGTGCTGACCGCAGATGAAGGGCAGACCTATCAGGACTGGTTTAGCCAACGCAACCTGAACTTCTCGACGTTCACCAACGACCAGTTGAACCTGCTGTATCTGGACTTGGTGAAACAAGCAACCGGTTTGGCTTTGATCACGACCCAGTCACTCGCCTCCTTACAGGCTGCGATGGTTGGGATGTTTGCGAAGCTGTCGAGCTACAACATCCAGTTCGCTACCGAGATTAACGACAGTCCGATTCGGATGGTCGACACTCCGGTGGTGCGTGTGGGTGACATCAACGCCAGTGGTAGTGCGCAGATCTACGACCCGGACACGGGTGTGGATGTGCAGGACATGCATGCTCACGGAGCGGCGTTGAAGAAGCTCGATCTGAACGGACCGATGTTCCAGGAGGACTTCATCTTCCACGGGAAGGCGAAGCACCGACTGCGCATCAACGTGGAGCCGCGTATGGCTCCGAACGGCTTCCGGATGAACTATCAGGTGCAATCGGGTGTGCGAGCGAAGCTGGCGACGCCGCTTCAGGATAACAGTGCAGGGGTCATTCCGGTGGTTGGGATTGATGAATGGTTGCAACTGTTGCCTGACCAGCGTTACTACTTCATGGACCTCTGGGGTAATGACAATTACTACTGGACGCCTCCGCCGTCTGAGCCGCTTGACGAAGCGATTGTGAACGACATCCTGAATGGTTTGACATGGATTGACAAGTCGCCTCCGCGAATGATCACCTTGGCTGACCTGGACGGTTTCGTCAAGTACGTCAATCCGTCTTAAAGTTTTCGTGTTTGATATGAAAGTTCCAATCTCGTGATTGGGCTGATTGGTGATTAAATAACAGGATTTTCCATGGAACAAATGACGCGTACGGTCTACTGCTCTGCATTGCAGTCCGGGCTGTATTTGAATCTGCCGATTCCCATTAAACCGAACTCGACCCTGAACGAACGGTTCTCGATCCAGGCGGGAGTCCTGCCAACCATTGACAATCCGCCGCGAGCGCGTTACTACTCGTTGGGCAACGGCGGCCACACGTTCACGGTCGGGTCGGACATGATCCCGAAGCCTGAACCGATCCAGCATCGTACTACGGACGCAGCGGCCTTCAAGCCGATTCCGTTTGTGCTACGACTGGTCGCCAATGACCTGACGCCTGTGCAACGGGCGAACTACGGTCTGCGGCGTTTCGAGACGTGGCAGGGTCAGCAGTACGTGGCCTACTACCTGAAACGGATCGACTTCACGGGCGTGACGGTCGACATGCAGTACAAGACGCAGAACGCCGATGGTACGTGGACCAGCACGGAATTCGTGCCGGACTCCTCGAACCTGAACCCGACGCCGCCCGATCTGTCACCGACGGGGATTAACTTGGTCACCGGCGCTTACGTGTCGGCTGATGCTCGTGTCGATCTGTCGCTCTCCGCTTCGGATTGTCAGGAACTCATCAACGTCGCGAACGTGATGTTCGGTGATCCGCGTGCAGCGATCATCTCCGAAGTGCTGCTGTGCTCGGGTGTGGATCAGAACGTAACGGTGCCGGGTCCGGGCAACACGACGTTCAACTTCCTCGAAGTCATTGCGTCGCAAGTGATGACGTTTGTGGAAGCGTTCGCGTTGGCGAACTTCCTGAACAACGGTCTGGACATCCTGCTGGACGTGGGTGCCACCGAGCCGTTGCTCAACTTGAACGGGACCACCACGGTCACGACAAGTCCGTAAGGAGTATTCGCATGCTGATCATGCCTAACGATGGCAGTCCGTATGCGTCGATCCTCAGCATAGACCCTGGTACTGAGACCCTCGGAATTGCGTGTGTCGAGTTCGATGTGGAACGACTCGTCATTCATGGTTCCGAGGCGAAGACGTTCAAGGGGTCGAAGTTAGCAGTCGAGTGGGTTGAGGAATTGCACGGTGGTCGGTTCAGTCGGATTCATGGCCATTGTCGCAATCTCACTCGAATTCTGAATGTCGTTGATCCGGCGTATATCGCGTGCGAGTCACCGTTCTTCAGCCGTGCTCACCCTCAAGCGTACGGCGCGTTGACGGAAATCGTGTACGCATTAAGACTGGCTGTTTTTGAACACAACCCACTGCTGGAGATTCAGTACATCGATCCTCCCTCAGTGAAAAATGCGGTAGGGGCAAAAGGCAATGCTGATAAGTTTGCGGTACGCGATTGCGTACTCCGGTTGGCGGATTTGAATTATGCGGGCAAGATTCCTTTGGCTGCACTAGACGAACACTCCATCGACTCATTAGCAGTTGGCTATGCCTACTTCCAGATGATCGTAGCTTTAATGAAAGCGGGGTGGCATCGTGGGTGAAATTACCACAGGAATCAAACTGGCAATCGGCGGGGCTATCCTCGCTGTCATCCTAATCGTGGTTGGTGTGTTGTACTACCAGCACAAGGAAGTCGGTACGCTCCAGCAGCAAACCGGCGCAGACAAGAACGTGATTGCTGAGCAGGGTGCAGCTGCATCCAACGCAGCGGTGACGATCCAGAACCAGCAGCAAACCGCTGCGATTACCGACGCAGCGACGACCAACACGGCTTCGGCTGTGCAGGCCAACACGACGACGCAAACCGGGGTGGAACAGAACACCGATAAGCAGATCGACGTGATTAACCAGCAGTATGTGCCGCCAGCACCACCGGCGAACATTGCTCCACAAGTACAGGCTGCCGTGACCCAAGCGCAAGTGGCGCAAGCGGCCAAAGCTACAGCGATCAGTAAGGTACAAATTGATAGCCTTTGGACGACGTTTTGTAATACGACGCCCGATAGTGTAGCCCAGTGTGCAGCAGCACCGGCACCGGCCTCCACTCCTTAACTGACGACTCAAGCGCGATACGAGGAATGACCAATGAAGCATTTCAATAAACTGGCCTCTGTCGCGCTGTGCGCGGCATTGGTTGCGTGTGGGACTGCACCCACACCCACTGCGATTACGAAGTACCAGAACGTGATCATCACGCTGCCGAAGAGCATGCTCACGCACTGCGCGATCACGCCTCCTCCGAGCCCGTCGGTGTACACGAATGCTGATCCGCAAACGCGCGAACAGCTTCTGCGTGCGAACGATGCAGCACAGATGCTCAACATCAAAAACTGCAACGACAAGATCGACCAAGCCAATAGCTGGCAAGACTTGAACATCAAGCTCTATCAGCCGGACCCGAACTCGGTCTGGGTTGGACAGTCGCCTGCGGTTCCGGTGTCGGCTTCGGGGGTATCCGCAGTCACTCCGGCAAAATAGGAGCGTACCGTGGATTTACTGCGATCAGTGCTCGATGGTGTTTCTGACACTCGCTTGTTGTCTGATCACAAAGAAGGAGCGACTCCGCTGCGCCACCTCATCAGTGAGTACACAGCGAAGGCGCTCCACAACGACAACGCACCGAACTTGACGGAACTCTCCACCGGGGCCGACCTCAAAGCGGGCATCGAGAAACTCGAAATCGAGGACCAGGTGATCATGCTGTCCGATTATCTGGAGAAGTGTAAGCGAATTGTGCCACGGGAATCGGCTGACCAGATTGAAGAGCGTAAGCTCAAGACTTTTGCCATCAAGTCCTTCATCTACGTCTCGATTACCGTGGTGGTTCTGTTCATTGGCTCGGTGACCACCATCGCGGTGCGTTCTGGCAGACTGCCGAGCAATGAGGTTCTCAGTACCTTCCTGGAGTTTGCAGGCGAGATCGCCGGACTCATCTGGGAGAAATAACAACGGAGTGGAACATGTCTCGTGCGTGGCAAATCGCTTTGGAAGCCGAAGCAAATGGACAGCTGCACAAGGAACCGGAACACGACTTCTACGCGATTCTTGCCAACCCGCAAGTCTTATACGACCAACGCTGGGAGCAACAGGAACAGTGGGTCATTCGTGTCGACAAAGCACCAGACGGTTCACGGGGCTTAGTGCGGGTGCGTAAGACCGTGCAGGGTTTTGATGGCGTACCGGTTTACGAGTCGGCCATCAAGAACAAGACGGATTCCGATGAAGTGGAAACGACTATCACGGAAGACATGTTCAAAGCGTTCCGTCGTTTGTCTTCCGATGGACAGATCAAGGATCGATACTTCTTCCCGGTTCCCGGCAGTGATCGTGTCTTCGAAGTGGATTGCTTTCTAACCCCCGAAGCACAGATCGCTCGCCATCAGGGTTACAACGTCAAAGGCCAGCGCTACCACGAATGGGTGAAGATTGACTTTGAAGTGCACAACAAACGTGACCCGATTCCTGAGTTCCCGTTTGAAGTGTCGCAGGTCATCATGAAACCCTACGGTAGTCGGACACCGGAAGATGAGAAGATTGTCAACAATCTGTACAAGAAGGTTTGGGTAGCGGTCCATCCGAACGCGAAGTAAAGCGACAGCATATTGGCCCAGGGATTTCCCCTGGGCTGTATGCCGTTAACCAGCAAACTCTCTGAAGCCATGCAAATCGTTCACGTTGACCATATCTGCATGATCGAAACCCATCAGGTCAGTCACCGGCGTAACCGAGGTGAGACTAACCTCTTCACGCTCAAACCCAACGAGGTGTTGGTTAGGTGTGGCTTCTGCCAGATTGAAGCACACGGGAATTCTGACTTGGCCCTGCCAAGCCAACGAGTTCGGGTTCGCTACCATCATCACCGGGTACTGCATCGGTTCAAATGCAGCGTCGACAATGTCAGTAAGTGCCAGATTGGTACGGTACAGCGCATTGATCTTCGGCAGGATCTCCGAGAGCGAATACAGGGCAATCGGCAGGTCAATTTCCAATCCTGGCCAGCTTGTGAGGTTGGCGAAGTCCAGACGCTTGTAACGTAGCGTCCTGTGGCCTCCTACAGGCTGACAGCGGGTCCGCTGAAGGTAGACCCTCAGTAGGGTATCATTCTGCAAAGGATCGTACTGTAGGGGCGGATAATGCCTCGGGGTGCCGAACTCTGCATTGGCTGGTAAATGAAAGCCGTTATTGAGAAACACCAGATCGCGAACGAACTGCTCGGAGGTACCAGGGAAGTTGTGTGGTTTGCGGGTGTCCATAATTGGCAGCATAAAAGAAAAAGAGGAGTCTCCCCTTCGACCCGCAGGCAAAAGAGGAGACACAAGGCTATGGCTTGGTACAGGTCAGGAGCACCGTGACAGCTGCGTCCGTTGCACCGTTCTGGTTTTCACCGTCAGCCGGAAGGTTACCCGGTAGGCTACCTTGGGCGTTGTCGCTACCTTGGTCATCCCAACGAATGATAACCGTGTAGTCGTTACTCGGGTTCGGCTGTTGCATCACCCAGATGTTCATCCGGTGACTACCGCCCAAGTACTGAAGCGAACAGGTCCAGCTGGCGTAAGCCTGAATCTGAGCCGGCGGGAAGACGTTCGCCCACGACAAGTGAGGACCGTGGTCGCCATTGGCAACGATCAGCGAGTAAGCGCCGGTACGAAGATTGAACTGCACCTCGTTAATCCGGTCAACGTAACAGGAGGCCGTAACCACTGTCTGGTTGATGATGTCAGGAAGATTGCTCTTCCCGTACCAGTCGCTCCACCGCAAAGTGCCGCTATCGCCAGCCAACTTCTGCAACGTCCCGTTCCCAGCATTGATCGGATTGCCCAGCCCGCACTCGTTCCGAGCTTGTCCGATACTAATCGGTCCTGAGGTTTGCATCGTCATGACTGCTCTCCTTTAGGCCGGAATCAGTTCGTATTGTCCCGATTCGCTGAACTCCACGTCTTCCACCGGCATGTACGAACCCAAGCCAGCACGCTTCAAACCACGGATCACACCGTCGAGCTTCAAGTCAACTTCCTTGACTGCTTCGGTGATGAGTGCCGTCATCTTCTCGTACTGGAGCGTCAGGTAATTTTCACCCGACTTCGACATGCCGTCTTCACCCCGGTCGAACGATGCCAAGCCGACGATCTCCGGTGCAACCTTCTGCACTTGACCCGCCAAGAAGCCCATGAAGCGCTTCGAGGTGTCGACGTTGGGCACAATGCCTCTCGCATGCTCGTTGTGGTTATACGTCACACCGGTGATCTGGTGCAACTTCGCCAACGCGCCCTTGATAGACATGATGTTTTCTTTCAGCCGTTCATCCGAGTAGAACGCCCAGATGTCATTCGCGCAATAGATCGTGCCGTTTGCGTGGATGTCGCCCAGCGTAGCCGTTTGACCTGCCGACACGTACAGATAGCCGCCATTGCCCGGATTTGCCGGAGCCTTGGTGTTGATGTTGTTTTGCAGGTTCGTCGCGGTTGCGTTCGTGTAGTTCACCGAGTTGGTGTACGTCTGGCTGATCGCCGCATTCAACGTATTGACATTCGCCGTCAACTCGCTCGACACGATGATACCACCCAAATCGGTTGCATCCACTTGCAGACGCACGCGTGCACCATCCCAGCCCGCGTAGACTTTGTTGGTCAACTGGCTGGCACCGCCACCTTGCTGCACCGGCGTGAACGGAAGCTTCGCTGCATTGATAGCTGCTGCGAGATTCGCATCCGACTGTGCCGTGGTGTAAGCACCGACCTGCGCCGCTGTCACCTTGTGCGGGTTGCTGAAGTCGTTCTCATGCGCCGTGAGAGCCGCGTTCACCGCGTTGATCGAATTGTTCAACGTCAGCACTGCTGCACTCAGATTAGCGTCGCTTTGCGCAGTCGTGTACGCTCCCACTTGCGCTGCCGTGGTCTTGTGCGGATTACCGAAGTCCGCCAAGTGAGCGTTCAACTGCGCTTGCAATGCTGAGGTCTGACCCTGCACAGCGGCAATCGCGGTGTCGATATACTTGTAGATTGCATCGTGAGATGCTTCATCACCCAACAGAATCGCCGAAGCGATCCGGTTCAGTGCTTCTACCCAGTACTCGAAACCGAACAGATCACCTTCATCGTGCAAGTGAGCCGACGGATTGAACGCATTCGGCTTGCCGATGATGGCGGGCCAAGCAGCAGGACGATCATCCAGATTCAGGTTGTAAATCTGTTCGACGATCGCAGTCACCGAAGCGCTGTATTCGCCGCCCACAACCTGATACTGAAGCGACACGTTCGCCGACACTGTCGGGTCCGTGATCATGATGATCGAACACACTTCCAAGCCCGACTGCAAGGTCGGCATGGTGTTCAACTGCGCCGGGTAATACTGGTCCGGTGTCAGGGGAAGATTCGTCGCCATATCGGTAACGATCAATCCCTGGGTGTAAAACGGCCCGTAGTTCGGACCTACTACCCGAATCTGCCGGGCCGGCATGGTCTGAACTTCCCCGGAGACGAGGTTGTTCGGATTCACACCGGTCAGGTCGAGCGGGTAACGAATCACTGGAGGATTCATCTTCTAACTCCGTTATCCTGGTTATGCGCTCGGCAGGCCTGACGTCGCGTTGGTGATCGATTCTTGCAGCGTGGTCATCAGTGACACCACATCGGAGATCAGCGCGAAACCGTCTTCGGCTTGATACGTGATGCCCGCTGGTGCCACCGTCACTGGCGTTGAATTGCTCGTGAAGGTGAACGACTGCTGCGACAACTCGGTCGACGTCATGAAGTTGACATCGCCCGGCGTCTTGATCCACAGGAACAATACCGTTTCACCGGCAACGTTCGGGTTCGGACCTTGCGTCCAGCCAAACTCAGCACCCGTGTTCACGCCGTTCAGGTTGATCACCTTCAGCGTCGGTGTCGGGGTACGCGAGGACAACGTCACCAGATACAAACCGCTACCTGCGGTGCTGTCGTAGCTATCACCACCCGACACGAACATCTGCATGTCCGGCAGGGATGGCTGACCGCTCACCGGGAACGGCACATAACCGAGTTCAATCCAGAAGGGACCCGCGCCAGCGAGTTGACCTTGCAGCGACTGGGTACAGACAGTCCCGATCGTCGCTTCCAGTTGCGTGAGCACCTGAGTCGAGATCGAAGCAGCAAACTGCGTCGGCGTTTGACCACCGATGGCATCTGCATTCGCAGCGGTACCTTCCAGTACGCTGGCCGTGAATTGCGCCGGAGTCTGGTTACCGAACTGCTGGGCGTTCGCAGCGGTCCCTTGCAGGATCGCAGCGGTCAGCTGAGCGAGGTTGTAGCCGAACACAGCTAAGGCGTTCGAAGCCGTTGCTGCATTACCTGCCAACACCGAAGCCGTGAAGTCTGCCGGGTTCTGTCCACCGAACTCGGAAGCATTCGTAGCCGTAGCTGCGTTGCCTTGCAGAATCGATGCCGTCAACTGAGCCGGTGTTTGACCGTTCAACATCTGCGCATTCGCCACCGTGCCGCCTGCCGGGATGTACCCGTTGAGCAGCGCATCCACTTCCCCTTGGGTGTACGCACCGGTCTGATGGGCATTCACTTGGTGAGGATTCTGGAAGTTGTCTTCGTGGTTCGCCAGTGCTTGGCCGAAACCATTGTTCAACTGAGTGGCCACTTTCAACGGCGTCATGTAGACGTCGTCGCGTGTACCAGCTTGTGCATCCGCCGTGGAGGCGACGCCATAGTTCTGCACCAGACCCAAACCGACTTGGGTAGCGGTCACCACGTGCGGGTTGCCGTGATCTGCTTCGTGCTGCGCCAGTGCCTGCGAGGGCAAAGATGAGATCGCCGCAGCGGTGGCCGCAGGCGTCATGTACAGCGTGGTGGAGACGCCAGCAATAGCGTCGGCGTTGGCTGCGACGCCGTAGTTCTGGACATTGCCCAGACCCACTTGCGTGGCAGTCACAAAGTGAGGATTGTTGTGGTCGGCAATGTGCTGTGCCAAACCGGACGAACCCGTCTGACGCAACACTGCTTCGATGTTCTGAAGTTCTGCCAACACATCTGACATCCCGACCAGGTCCACGAGGTTCCACTCGTGATCGATCACCGGGAATGTTACCGGCTGCTCGGTCACCTGTTCCCAGGTCGTAATGCGCGGATTGTGCAAACGGTCCGCAAGAATGGTCTGGATTGCATCGATGTCGAGCGTCCAGATACCACCCAGCGTTTGATACTGCAACTGAATCTGGCCAGACAGTTGCAAGTTATAGAAACTGAGCGAGCCTGCGATAGGTGAAGCGCAAGCCAGCGATGCATCGTGAAAGACGTGAGTGCAGACAAAGTCTACGCCCATCGTCAGAGGCCGAATGTTGCCCGCCGTGTCCTCGAAGGTGGCCTTCATCGAATCTACGAAATACGGTGCCAACTTCGGTACGATGAAGTGGAAGCTCCCCTGAGTGCCAGGCACTAAGGTTTGCATCTCACCAGTAATCAGATTGGATGCCAACTTTCCCGTCGGATCGAACGGATAAGTCGTGCCGTCGATGGGTGTCGACATAAACGCACTCCCGCTTTAAGAGAAGCTAATGATGTGATTCAAAGTCAAATGACTATACTATTTGAGATTTTTTAAGGCGAGCAACGATGACTTACTCTTTAGTTAGTGCAGTTGGAAAGCCGGTAGGCGGAGCAGGTCGGTGGTTGGCGGTTGACATCAGCAATATGTCTTTCCACGACATTTACGCCAACTATCTGCGCTGTATCGCCACGCTTTCCAACCCTTACGATGCAACGGAGACGGCGCTGGATCTGGCGACGATCCAGTTCACCATTCCGGACCCGTCGGTGACCTTCGGGGCTTATCTGGCGGGGCTTGGCGATGCTTCACTGCCGACGACCACGACTCTTCCCGTTCTGAAAACCACATACGCCAAGTACAACGATGCATGGCGGGCAGGCTACACGATCACCCCGGTGCCGCCGAATGCGTCTCCTGATCTGCCGTTGCCGATTGCGGACAAGACGTGGTTGAAGCTGACCCAGACGGGTGTGGACTTCGATCTGTTCAACAAGTCATGCATGGTGTCGGTGAATGGTTACTGGCATTACATGGCAGCGGACAGCACCGGTGCTTATATCCGTGACGGGATGGTGTCGAACACGTTGTCGAACGAAGCGACGTGTGGGATCTGGAATCTGGGTAACTTGGGCAGCCTCCAGTATATTGACATCACACCGTCGATGGTCTACAAGCAGAACAGCGCGAACAATCTGTCCGATGGCGTCTACATCAACCTCGGGGTGCCGATTGCAGGCAAGACGGTGTTGCTGGTGATTGGTGGCTATCTGTCAGTACTCGATCCATCCACGTTCTTTCAAGTGGGCGACACGTCGATCAAGATTGACTGGGATAACTTCCCGTACTTCGATCGCTTCTACGAAAGCCGTGGCACGATTGACATGTCGTCATTGGGACTGCTCACAACGCAGAACAATGATTCGCAAGTCTCCACAGCGGACCTCTTGAGTGATCGCGCCATTACGGCATATTGCTCGCTCTCACAGTCCTTCGTGGTGTTGCTGGATAACACGGAAGTATTTGTGGATCACAAGGATGTGCGTCCGCTCAAAGTACCGGGCACGTACATTTCCTACATCGATCCATGGTACCCGTTGGTGACGGGCAGAGGCAAGGTCTCGGAGTACTGGTCGACCTACGAGACAGGACAGTGGGGATTGACGGTCATCGGGGGGAAGATTGACCTGAGAACGTACTACACGACCGATCCGAAGCAGTTGAACAGTCTGGCAGCGCAACGCATTCCAGACACACCGTTCCGGATCAGCCCAGCCCAGTTCCTGATGTTGGGCACGGATGTCAGTGTGATCTAAAAGTTAGGGCATATTCGAGGAGAGCCTTGTGGGCTCTCCTCTATGCCGGCACGTAGATCAAGTACCGACGGTAAAGATTTGACGGTGCATCAACAGCTGCTTCACGTCTTTCTCGATGTCTTCCGGTCGGCCGTACTGCAACCACTTCGGCATGAACGAGATAATCGAATGCGCAGCGCCGTCCAGTCTGTCGGGCGTGAGTTGCCCTTCAAGCATGGGGTCGCCACAGATTTCGTTGAAGGTACGGCCTCGCCAGATCACACGGCTCAGATGCACCGGTAACTTCAGTGCAGAGTCCGTATTGCTCAGGCGCATCAGCTGATTCAGCTTTTGCAGGGCCGGGTCGTCGAATGACGGTTCTTTTTCATCCTTCACACTGGCAAAGAATGACGCGAGGAACAGCAAGCGTTTGGTGCGACGTGGGAGGTGTCTATCGAGCGAATCGATAACGAATCCCTTAATGGCAACCGAGGCTCGGCTCATGGTTAAACTCCGGACATTGACGCTCAGACCCACAGTCTCGCATTGTGAGTCTGGCGTAGTAAGGGTGAAAAGAAGGTTACTCTTGCTGCGTTGCAGTTACGGGAGCCGGCGCGACATCCTTCAAGAAACGGATGTTGGAGTACATGCCCGCCCAAATCCCAACGCCGTTATCAGCTTCGATCACGGTCGCGTGGCGGAAGGCATCGGGCGATTCCATCCACGTGATGAGAGACACTTTGGGATTCAAGGACTCCAAGCGCTTCAGTCCATTGCGATCCAACAGGTCAATACCCAGGGTCAGGCGGACCATTTCCTGGTTGAGTTCTCCCGTATCGACGTCAAGCTTATAATTAGCCTGTACGTCTAGTGCTGCGAACCCGACGCGTAAATCTTCTTTTAGAACCATACTTTCAACGGTTCCTTTCTTACCCGTCTTGACTTGTGTCTCATAGAGAAGAGGTGTCAAATCGGTCACAACCAGATTCGGCATCTTGGCGATGAACTGATCGAGCTTTTCGATCAGGAATGCAATGCTCTCCACCGCCCGGTAAGCGAGCTTCGCCGGTTTGAATTGCGTGGTGAGCGGTTCATCGTCCATGCCGACCAAGTCGTAGCGATACGGGTTCGGACGATACATTGCCTTGTGGCCATGTGCCGCCAGTTCCTGATGCACTTCTGCCTTGAAGATGTTGGTCAAGAGCATCTTCATCAGGTTGTCGGACTCCATCGCCATGACGCCCTGATGCGTAATAATGTCCTCGATGACCTTGTCCGGGTTGTTCAGACGGATCACCGAAAAAGCACTGGTGGTCGCCCGGTTGCCGAAGTTGTCATCGCTGTCACCGTGATAGCCGAGATAGTACTCACCCGGTTTCAACAGATGGCGACGGGTGTTGAAGTACAAACACTGGTGCGAGAGGAACGGATGCTTGTCCGATGAGTAGTTCCAGTACCCGTCCGCTTTCACCGTATTGATTTCGTTCTTGATGAACTTGTTGACCGAGTGACAGGTGCCGATCATCGCCAGACGATCTGCTTTCACGTTGCCGAGAATGTCGTTGTGCGCTTTCACCCATTCGAAGTTGACCGTCACACCTTTACTGCGCAGTGTATCTGTCAGTTCCGACAGACGCTTCCAGTCTTCTACGTTGGTGATCTCGCTGCCGTCGCTGCGCTTCCAGCCGTACTTCTTCCAGCTGGTCACCCAGCTATCCATCCCCTTGCGAACATATTCGCTGTCGGTCAGGATCAGTACACGGTCAATCGTGTACTCTTGTGCATGCATCAAACTGAAGTAGGCCGCTGCCAACTCTGCCACGTTGTTCGTGACATTGCCTTCAAAGCTGCCAAAGCCGTCGACGTAATGAACCGGGGTCACCGGCGTATAGTCGTCCTTGAGTTTTTCGACTGCACTGCCTTTCAGATCGGTGGCAGCAAACTTCGCCATGTCCGACTTCAACATGTAACCATTTGCGGCCAGAATGTGGTCCGGATTACCCGAACCTTTCTTCGGAATTTCTGCCAGATACATGTAGCCGTGCATGCCCCAGCCACCGAAACCCGGATTGGGAATACACGAGCCATCCGTGTAGATCACCATGCCGTAAACTTGATGGGCGGTTGGTTGTGCCTCGACTACTGCCTGCTCATTAGTGGTGCTCATTATTCGCTCATCCTTGTGGTTCGTTCTACACGATCTACCGAACCAATGTTTTTAATGTTGACCACTTACGTAGGAGGCGCATTCACGCAGATATTGCTGATGCGAGTCACGCAGGACCTTGCGGTTAGCGGTGATGTAGGCTCGCAACGCTTTGATGTGGTCAAGAGCCATGCGCTCGAAGGCATCCGGATCATTGGTACCTGAGAGCTTGGCGAGTTGGTCGTACGGCAACTCGGGCGGTTGAGGTAACTCTGGCAACTTGTAGACAGGACAGATGACGTTGAGCGTCGCCTCCTTAGGGACTTTTGGATCAGGTGGCAAATCACTGGGACCGTCATTCAGGAAGTCGTCGGACTTCATCAGACTCTCAGCGATGCCGGGGCCGGGCTTGTGATCAGGATCAATGATCCCTTTAGCCCGGCTCGGCAGCACCCCGATGTATGTAGTGTGATTGAATGACTGGCAGGAAACAAGCCCCGACATCATTGCCAGGACAACGATGGTTCTGCTTTTGAACATGATGGTAACTTCTAAGATGGTTAAGGGTGCCGGTAGAGATCCGAATTGTTCGTAATGTTGTTGTACGTATTTCGGGATTCTGCCTCGGCAGCATCGGCCGCGTCACGGGCCTTAATTTCATCGAAGCTTCGTTTCCACTCTTTGTATCGGGCTGTAGCTTCCGGAGAATTCCCACTAGAGGATTTCGGGTGACGCTGGCTATGTTCATCCCGCTGATGACGTCGGTACGATGGCGGGACATCCGCCACGGGGGGCGGTGTATCCTGCGGCGGTACAGGCGTCGGGGTGACTGGGGTTGGCAAGTAAGACGTAATCGGAGGCTCCACGCTCTCCTGCGGCGTCTCGGGTTTTTCCTTCTTTTCTTTGGGCACCTTCACAACCGGATGCGTTTGTACGCTACTGGCAGACTGATCACAATGCACTGTTTCGCATTGGTGTTCGAGCGTGTTGTACTTCTTTTCCAGCATGACGTAGTCGGCAGAAATCCGGATCAGCTTAGGTAACGTGAACGCGAAGCCAAAGAAGACGAACATGATCAGCCCCAACATGAACACGCGCATCTTGTTTGTTTTGAAGGCTTCCCGCACCGTTTTTTCACCCAGAACCATTTCCTTGATAAAAGGAAACAGCATCGAGATGAGTTTGAATGCAGACATAAGGCCGGTCCTTTAGTTCATTTTATAGCTTTGAGGGTACCATTGCTGGTAAAACTAGGCAAGAGTCCTTATTATTTTTCTCGCTTAAAAGCCTAGGCGAGTGACACGGATGTTGCTCAGGAGAAATCCATGTATGTGTTAAAAGGTTTTATTATCAACTCGTTGTTCGTGAACAACGCTGTGGGGCAAACATCCGTGATGGGTGAAATGACCACGCAGTCGGCCACGTACGCGATCGAGAAGGGTTCGTACAAGAACGACACGATTTCCCCTGACATCACGATGATCTCGTTCACGAGTGCTACCGACGGCGTGTTGCAGCCGGTGGCGAACGATTTGCGAGATCGGGTGCTGGCTATCGCGAAGTGGGTCTACGATCAGGTCAACACTGGTGTGCAGCTTTACGCCGATCAGCTGCTCCAGGCGATCCTGCTCCAGTTCCAATCGACAGCCGGCTCGTTCCAGTGCGGGAACATCGTAACTGATGGGAATTCCCACTGGTGTCCGGAGTGGGTCAGCTGGGTGGATAACACCCTCACACAGGCTGGTACACAGAATCAGATTAAACTTTGGTTCTCTGACGCGTCTTTCCAGTCGGAATTCGACGACTACTCGTTTGTGATTGTGCCGCCGATCACACCGCTGGACAACTTCTTCTTGGCTGGCACCCAGGTCGATCAGCAAGTCAACGCTCGCACGGTGTCGCAGTTCTTCGACCAGATGCAGGCTGCGCGAGGGAGCAACCCGGAAACGATCATGTTGGTCATGACGTACAACTACATCGATCCGAACAACGCCACCCACATCGTGCCGACGAACTGGGGCGTGTTGATCTACGGGGCAGCGGGTGATAACGTCGATGCAATTCAGCAGGCGTTGATCAACTACATTCTGGCCAACAGTGCGCACTTGCAACCGGACTGGGAGGCGATCCTTCCGGATCTTTTTCGTCGGACAGAGTTTATTTTACTGCCCCTCGAAGATCAATATGCAATCCCGGACAACGCACTGAACACCGGGCTGTACGCGACCATCACGAACCTGACGCGTGTGAACGCTCTGTTCAAGGCACAAGTGCCGTCGTATCCGGCCGCTCACATCGACGCGCATTTGTCGGTGATGGCGAACCCGTACAAGAACTTGCAGATCGCGGTGGTCGGTAGTACGGACAACCGTAACAACTGGTACGAGTTGGGCCAGGTGTTCCCGGATCTGCTGTCGGTCTTGACGACGTCGACGGACTTCGGTCGCATGAGTACGGACACCCGGAACTTCCTGATTGCTTTGTCGCAGATGCTGATCACCGCTGAAACGATGGGGCCGTACACGGACATTCCGCGTGGCTACACCCGTGTGACGCGTGACGGCGCGCTTTACCTCGTGTTCAACTACGAGAACATCAACTATTTGGTGGCAGCGAAACAGAATCTGACGCAAGTCATTCCGCCGCCGTCCAGCAGCTAAGGAGTTACTAAGTGGCAGCGATTACGCCTCAAATGGGAGCCGCAGGGATCTACACCCTGAAGGCTCCTTGGAATGCTGACCTATTGGTCAACACCCAGTACACGTGTGTCGCGATTCGTAACCTGTCGGAAATTGTAGCCAATGGAGGCGATCCCTTCACGGACTATTACGCCGTGCACAATCTGGATCAGTCTGTTTACAATACGGACGTTCAGAACGGCGTATCGATGGTGTCGTTGCAAGCATCGGACAACTCCATCGTTGAAGTACCGACCAGCTACATTGCGGCTTTCCCTGACGGAGGGGGTGTACCGTATCGCGTGGTGCTGTTGTCGGTGCCGCTTGGTTCGATTCCTGACAGTCTGGACCTCTCGGCGATTTCGGCGAAGGTTGCGGCTGACGTGCAAGACATCATCGGGGTGACCTGTACGGTACGTCCGGTGGTCGTGTCCAATGCGTTGCTGTTGAGTACGACCGATGCCGCTGCGGCCGAAACGGCTCGTCAAGCTAACATCACCAATAGCACGACCGACTACGCACTCTATCAGCAGGCGCTGTCTGACCTGACTGCGGCCCAGCAGAAGATCTCCGAGTTGGAGAGCTACATCCTTACGCTGCAAGGTGCAACCCCGCCTGTACCACCTGTCACCCAATTGCCGGGTGGTACGTCGTCGAGTTGACGGCATAGAGCCGGGGAGCAATCCCCGGCGCTTTATGCCCTTAGTTGTATTTGAGGTTAGGCGCAGTAACGGACTCAGAAGCCTCGATAGTTGTGGCTGTGATCGGACCAATGACATCCAGACTGCCTTCCAGTTCTGCCTGACCAGCAATCTTGATCTTACCGGTACCCGGCGTACCCGGACCGACACCGCCACTGGCGGCTGTGACCATGTCGCCCGACAGACCCAGTGCACCCAATTCGTTGAAGTCACCCTGATGGTTGGTGACCTTGGACTGAATGTTCCAGCCTTCGGTAAACACGAACACCCCGTTCTTGGCTTGCACCTGCCACGTCTCGGGCACTACGATCGTCATGTTCTTCTTGTTGATCGAGAGTACCGTACCGTCAGCGTTCTGCATCTGGAGAATCAGGTTGATCGAATCGAGCAGGAACGAGTTGCCGATGTCGTCCTGCATTTGAATCACACCCGTGCCCGGATTGACCTGAATGTCGTACACACAAACTTCACCATTCGCATTAGACGTATGCAAGTGCATCAGCTTGTTGTGGGTCGAGACTTCAAAGAAGTACGACGTGCTGGCATCTGTGTCGACAGATTCATCCGACGTGCCTGACCACGCATAGACGACGGTCTCCAGCTTACGGAGATTCATGTCATCCAACATGGTGGCCCAGTAGTACTTATCCGAGTCGCCAAAACGCCAGAGCATCACCCGCTCACCGCGCCGCACGTTAGGCGGGTTCATCCGGTTACTGCCGAATGGCAACCACTCGGCTTTGACCGTGATAGTTTGCGTGACCGATTCGTTGTAGCTTTTACCGTTGGCATCAACCCCTGTGGCTTGGTATTGGGTGGCGTTATCGGTGATCGTGCCTGAGGTGGTCGGGAAGTCTTCAACCGGATGGACTTCCACTATCTTGTTGGGTTTACCGTTGGCGTCATTCGCGATACTCATGTTCTCTGCAACCACGCCAAACGAATGGACGTGAAGCTGACTGACCTTCGGTGGATTGGTTTGGTTATCTGCCATGGTATTCGTGAAATCAAAATTCAGTGGACGGGAATATCGTTTGAGAACAACGCACAGAGAATAAATCATGCGCATTGACGACATTGAACTCATCGGCTATAAACGCCTGATGTATGATCAAGCTGGAACCTTCAGAATGACTCTGTCTCAGAAGATTCAGCTGATCTTGGGAACGAATGGGTGTGGCAAGTCATCGCTGGTCCATGAACTTTCACCGCTTCCTCCGGATGGTAACGACTTCCACAAAGGGGGTAGCAAGACGCTTCGCATCTTTAACCGGGGCGACATTTACGTCCTAAAAAACGAATTCCACACGAAAGCCGGTACGCACAGTTTCATCAAGAATGGCATCGAGATGAACAAGGAAGGGTTGGTCACTTCCCAACTCGAACTATGCTGGAGTGAGTTCCGCATCAACAAGAAGGTGCGTGAACTGCTGATGGGTAAGCGCAAGTTCACCGCGATGCGTCCGATGGAGCGTCGTGAGTGGTTGACCCTGCTGGCCGATACCGACTTCGATTATGCGCTCAATGTCTACAACCAGCTGCGTGAGCGTTTGCGTGATGCTGATCGGGATGTCCGGCGAGATCAGGGACGTCTGACGATTGAGACCAGTAAGATCATCACACCAGAAGAACAAGTGCGCCTCAAGAAGGAAGTCGAGGAGATTCACCATGAGTTGAGCGATCTGATTGCGATTCGTAAACCAATTGAGCATTCGGTACAGACGCTGGAAGATCGACAGCAAAAAGGCATGGCGATGTTAAACGAGATGAGTACGCGTTTGCTGCGTATGCGTCTTCATGCCCCACTGACGGCTTACGGTAATGAAGAGCCGCGTCGTAACGACTGGTACGAACTGGAGAAGCCCCAGTTCAAATCGGTCGAGCAGATCGACGCTCACATGGTCAACATCAAGGAACGCATTGCTGCGGAAGAAGCGCTGATTAATCAGGCCGTGAAAGATCACGGTAAGCTTCAACAGAATTTAACAGTCCTTAAAAAGACTGGACAAGAAGGCTTGACCACTTTGGCCACGAACCTTCAGATTCTGGTTGGGCAGCGCATGGATACGCTAGAAGGGTTGAAGTTGAGACTCGACATTGCGGACCCGCAGGTAGCCCTCATTGCGTTTGATTCATGTCACGATCTGCTGTTCCAGATCTTCTCGGAGATTCCTGAAAATGAAGATAAGCGCTTTAGCCAAGCTACACGGCAGGCTCTCCAGGCTGAACTCACTAAGCATCGAGAAACTGCCTTCGGATATAAAAGCCGCCTTGACAAACTCGAAGCTCAAGCAGCGCACATGGAGAAACATCTTTCCGATGGCAAGGTTGATTGCCCCAAGTGCGGACATCGCTTCACACCAGGCTTTACCGATGCAGGCCTTCGAAGTGTTCGCGAACAGATTGAGAAAGGCACTAAGCTCCATAGCGAAGTCACTGCCAGTATTACCAAGCATGAAGAAAAGCTCGCCGAGTTCGACGCCTACGCCGCGCTCTATCGACAATACACAGGTTGTGTTTCTGGTTACCCCGCCCTCAAGCCGCTTTGGGACTATCTTTCGGAGAAAGACCTCCCAGTCAGTGCTCCCCGAATGATCCTGACTGTCTTGGCGCATTTCCGTCAGGACATGATGGTGATGGCCCATGCGAACGGCATGAGCAAACAGATCGACGACATCAAGGAGTTGATGAAGCAGAAAGCCTTGGTCGGCGATGTCTCTTTGGCTGAAACGCAGCTGAAGCTCGAAGAGATCAGTTTGCAGGTCGAAGGCATGACGGCACATCTGGCACGCTTGAAGTTGAAGTATAGCGAATATGCGCAGTATCGTCGGGAGATCGTGGAAGCACTGGACTTGGGTAAGAAGATCGAGAAGCTGAAAAGCGATCTGACTCAAGTCACCGGTGAGATGGTCGACACGATGTGGATGGAAACGGTACACCACTGTATCCGTCAGTTGCAGTCTCAACTCAACCGTAAGGAAGAAACGCTTAACGAAGTCAAGCAGCAGCAGATTCGGGTCGATGATTTGCAGAAGTCGATTGATCGTGCTCTGCTGGATAAGAAAGCACTGGAAGTGTTGGTCGACACGCTTTCACCGAAGGACGGTCTGATTGCAGAAGGACTGATGGGTTTCATCAAGACATACACCCGTCAGATCAACCAGATCATCAAGAAGGTGTGGAGCTATCCGTTGGTCGTGAAAGAGTGTGCGATGGGCGGAGATGGTCGAGTCGAGTTGGACTACAAGTTCCCTTTGATCGTGCTGGGTGACAAGCCTACCGTGGACGATGTGGAAGAGGGTTCACTCGGTCAGCGTGAGATCATCGATCTGGCGTTCAAAATTGTCGCGATGCGGTATCTGGGTCTGTCGCATTCGTCCTTGATTCTGGATGAGTTCGGTGCCAGCTTTGATAAGGCACACCAGACCAACGCAGTCGAGATGATCAAGACGCTGATGGATACGACACAGTTCTCGCAACTGTTCATGATCTCTCACTACCATGCCGCTTACGGTGCGTTTGCTAACGTGGAGACTTGTGTTCTTGACGCTAAAAATATCGTGGTGCCGGATCTATATAACCAGCACGTAACCATTCATTGAAGTACCTCCCCATCCCTTTACTCTAGGAGCAGTAATGCAGAAGTCTTTGACAACATCGCTTAATGAAGTCAACAGCCAACTGACCGACGTTCAGCGCATCGTGGTCGCGACGCTCACGGCTATCCAGTCTGGCCGGATCAACGAGAACGAACCGCACGTGGCGAATCTGCGTGCACTGTATCAGGAAGGCTGGACCCAGATGCAAGGATTCCTGACCAGTCTGCGTAGCGCCACGATGGCACTCACCCAAGCTCAACCACCGGCAGGTGCAGCAGCCGTCAGTCAGATCGCTGGTGGCCCGACTCGCGTCACCGCAAAAGAACTGCTCGCTACGCCGGCGGTCGCTGTGCGTCAACCGACCGAACCCAGCCCGTCGCGTCAAGCGCTGCATGATCTGGCCGCTGAACTGGCTCACGGCGCACCCGGTATGCGTCGCAAACCCACGGAGGCAGCAGCGCCTGCTACAGACGGTCCGACGCTGAAGGGTGGTGCACGTGCGCCGGTGGCTACGCAAGCCGACCAGGACGTCGTAGCGGCCCTCCAATCGATTGTGGCACCGGTGGCGCACAATCCGGAATCGGCAGATACGATTGCGCGTCGTCAAGTCGAAGAAGTTGCCAACGGTTTGGTGCGTCTCGCCATCGGCAATCAGGGCGTGCTGGAAACGTGGTTCTCGAACGTCGTGTTCCCGGCTGGCAAGGGCGTGAAGAAAGCGATCCCCGATGTCAACCTGTACGCTGAAGACATCGGCGCGATGCCGTACTCGCGTCTGAAAGGCTGGCCGGAAGGGTTCTACACCAACGCCAAGACGTCGGCCTATCAGTATCTGGCCCACACGGAAAACCTGACGGTCGTGATCGACTTCGGTCTGGTGAACAGCGACGACGTAGCTTCGCGTCAGAACGGCATGCAAGTCATCTCGAAGGGCGACATCGCGGAACGCAAGTACCCGATCACCCATCTGGAAAACGAATTCCTGAAGGCAGTCCTGCTTGAACTGTCGGATCACTTCAAGAACGTCTGGGCAACGCAGCAGCTGTAAGTAATCGGCGGCATAAGGCCGGGGAGCAATCCCCGGCTCAATATGCCCTCAATTAGGCAGGCGTCTTTTCCTTGGTGGACTTCTCCACGTGTTCCATCGTCCGACTCACTGCCACCGTGAAGGCTTGCACACGGTAGTAGATCACGGAGTAGAACTCCAGTTCAGCGGCGACCTGGAAGGCACCATCGGAGAGGTCCATGATGACTTCTGGCGAGACCTTCTCGAAGTGACCTTCACCAATCAGGCGACCGATCCGGTCCAGCAGGTCGTTACACTCGGCGACCTTCTTCTGGAGTAACGAGCGCTCGATCCGGTTGATGTCCTTCGACAGGGCTTCCACAGTTTCGAAGACGGTGGCCCATTCCGAATTGCGCTTGATGACGTCCTCGACGTGCACGTCCGTCTTGGTGGTGTTGTTGAAACACTTCGCCACGTTCTGGGCTAGTTCGGTACGACGCTTGGCGAGGTCGGTATAGATGCGCTTCATCGAAGCCGTTTCCAGCGTCGACGACTTATTCGACACCAGCGTCGCCAGAAAGGTCGCAAAGGTATTGATCACCGAGACGCTACCCATAGCGTGTTCAACCGCCGGAAACAGGGTCGTTGCGTACTCCATGAACGAGACCTTCAGACCCTCTGGTACATATGCAGAGAGTGGTTCAAGCGTGTTGTAGGTACGCTTGGCGATCGTATCGCGCAGGAACGCTTTCTGGTCGCCAGTGATGCTGATGGCCGGTGCTTGACCAAACTGATCCTTGAATGCAGCCAGACCATTCTGGATCGTAGGGAAAACTCGACGGACCAACCCGACGAGGTCCGACGAGCCGTAGGCTTCCAGCGCGACAACCTCACGCTGCTGTTTCAGATTGAAATCCATAATGTCTATTTTCCACTGTGAAAAAACTGTAAGTGATTCCTGCATAAAAATGTACGGGCAGGACGCATCCTTTGAGAAAAAGCTTTAGTTCAACTACCGGATAACGAATTCATGGACCTGTTTACTCCTGCCTTTACCCAAAGTCCCTATACCAAGCCGATGATTAACGTCGGCGGCGGATTTGATATCCCAACCGGTTCCTTCGTCGCGGGGCGACACGGGGAACACATTCTGAATGGTGGTTTGGCCAGCGTGACTGGGGTAGTTGGACTGGGCAACCAGTTCAAGTCGACGCTGATGCTCTTTATGATCTTCCGCGCAATGATCCGTATCATGGTGCTCGACATGCGCTCGACTGGCAACATGTACGACACCGAGATCAACGTGCACATTTCGCGTCTTAAAGTCCTCATGGCGGAATTCATTCGCGAAATGGGCTGGGCTGACGACCTGATCGATCTGGGCAAGTGGACGGTCACCGACAAGAGCATGCACTTGGCAGACGAGTGGTACGATCTGCTGAAAGACTGGCTCATGAATAAGAAGAAAAACGCCAACAGCATCTTGGTGCAAACGCCGTTCTTGGATCGCGATGGTGTCAGCCTCATGATGATGCCGGTGCCGACTTTCGGGATCGTCGATTCGTTCTCGGAGTTTGTCGGTTCGAACGTCCAGAAGATGGCCGATGACCACAAGCTCGGCGACGCGAAGGCCAACACGATCTACATGAAGCAGGGCCAGGACAAGGCTCGCTTCCTGATGGAAGTGCCGCCACTATGCGCAGGTGCGATGCACTACATGGGTCTGACGGCACACATGGGTCAGAAGATTGAAATGGACCCGTACAATCCGTCGCCCAAGCAGTTGCAGCACTTGGCTAACAACTTGCAAATCAAGGGCGCTACCGGCAAGTTCACCTACCTCACGAACAACACGTGGTGGTGTCACGGTGCCAAGGTCTTGCAAGAAGAAGGTAGCAAGGACGGCCCGCTCTACCCGCGTGATTCGGACGACAAGATGAAGTTCGATCCGGATCTGAACGAACTCGTGGTGCGTAACCTGCGCGGCAAGTCTGGTCTCACCGGGTTGGGCCAGACGGTACTGGTCTCGCAACGTGAAGGCGTGCTGCCTTCCCTCACTGAATTCCACTACATTCGTAGCGTGAAGGAAAGCGACAGCAAGAAGTGGGGTATTGGTGGTAACAACATCAACTACTACCTCGACCTGTTGCCGGAAGTGAAGTTGGGCCGTACGACGGTGCGTGGCAAGTTGGATAACGATCCGATCCTGCGTCGGGCGTTGAACATCAGCAGCGAAATCTGCCAGATGCAACAACTCTGGTCCAACATGGATCAGTACATCGTCACGCCGGCTGAACTGTTCGCCAAGGTGAAGGAACGCGGCTACGAGTGGAACACGTTGCTCAACACTCGTGAATGGTGGACGATTGACAACGACAGTCCTGCGCACAGCAAGCCGTTCCTGTCGTCGATGGATCTGCTCCTGATGGCGAAGGGCGAATACCACCCGTTCTGGTTGGAGAGCGACAACAAGACCTTGAAGAAGGAATACCAAAAATGAAGCGGTTTATCTTTGCCCTAGCAACCTACGCACTGGGGCATGAGACCTGGGTTTTCGCTAAGACAGATGGGGCCATCGCGGGGCTGTTGATGGTTCTGTTCCTGTTTGGCACTGGCATGGCGTTGTACTACACGTTCGCCAAGTATCCTTGGCAGCGTACTGCGTAACACGTTTGTTATGGGAGGGGCTTGACGCTCCTCCCTTCTCTTTTTATTTTGTTTAGAGGTCATCATGAGTATCCCGCTCGCAGAAGCACCGAATCCCGCAGACTTGCCGTTGGTCGACGCCATCATCGAAGCCCTGAAGGAAGTGGGTCACCCGTATCCGGAGTTCTGGATTGCTTGCGCACTGGACGGTCGCTATCATCGTCTGCATCCGCATGCGTGGAACAAGGACATCGATTTCGATCGCCAACGCTTCTTGGTCAACCGTCAGTGGGAACTGGTACTCGGCGGCTTTGATCCGGCCAAGGCCTTCCCGCCTGAAGTGGCCGGTGAGTACAAGCAGGAACAGATGCGTGCGCGCTACTGTCTGCTCCCGCAAGGCAAGCAAGACGTCTGGCTCAAGTCGTTCAAGGAAGGCGTGATCCCGGTCCTGCTGAAGTACTCGCTGCCGATCATCCCGAAGGTCGAAGCCCCGCAAGCACCCGCCGCTGCTGAAGCGTAACTTTGCGTCTTCCCGTCGTTGCGTCAATCGTATGACAATGTATATCCCTTCGAGGAGCATAGACAATGGCGGGAAATCGCAAGGCAGCAGTCAGCACCTTGCTCGAAGGCTTGGAAGATTTGCTTCCTGGCTCAGAGAACGGCGACCTTTATCAGGCTCGCATCAAGGACATGACTGACGCTCAGTTTGACGACTGGGTCAAGGGCTTGGAGAACAAGACCAATCGGATTAGCGTGGTCGTGCCGAACTTCGGCAAGGTGAAAATTGATGTGCCCCGTAACTTCAGGGTAGCAGCGAAGTGGGGCCATCAGTTCTTCCAGAAGCTGTGGATGATGGGGCCGAATGGTTCGTATTACCTGACCCCGAAAACGTATCTCGTGTACGACCTACCGATTCGTCGACAGGCACAGCACTTGATCAAGAAGATCTCGATTCCGGAAGACAACAAATCGGTCGACGATCTGACGGGTCAGCCGACAGGCAAGTCCAAGGGCAGTAAGCTCTCTCATCCGGAACTTCAGGTGATGACAGCCCTGGGCTTGGATCACTGTACGATCGAGATGCTCAAATGGCGCGGCGGAGACCTGAAAGGTTTCTACGCAATGAATGCAATGATCAGTAAGACTGGCACGGTCAGTCAAGCTGAAATCGAACCGTATGCGGGCGGGGTAGAGTCGACTCGAACCCTCGGGATCATTCTCACGTCCATGCATCTGGGGAACACACTAGAGGCCAAGTAAATGGGTCTGTCCGCACAAGAAATGGTTGAAGTCGGTGAGATGTTCAACGACGCAGTCATGATGGCGTTTGATGGGCAAGCAGCAGGCAACATTGAAATGCTGCTGAACTACATCTACACCATGCAAAAGAAGGAAGTGCCGACGACGCTCTTCTCGGGGAAACTCGCCGGGACTAAGCGTCTGCTCGATCTGGTCTTCAATGATCCGGCCAAGCGCGACTTCATCATGCTGATCTCGTTTCAGTTCTACTCCAAGTTTGGCCAGACCGCTGAGCGTTATCCGGAACTGGTAGAGAACTTGGCTGAAGGGATCGGCTTTGTGAAGAAACCCGATACGAACAAAGATCCGTCGCTCGTGATGGCGGGCGAGGAGTATCTGAACGATATGCCGAGCATCGAGGATGTGAAGGACATTCTCACCGACAACCGCTGGGCAACCATCGTCGCGTTGATGATGCTGTACTTGATGCCGATGAACGGATTCGCTGAGATCTACAAAGAGAAGCAAGAACGCGAAGCCGCACTGGCAAGAGCCGCAGCACTTGAAGCAGCAAAAGAAGCACGACGTGAAGCAGCACGAGTAGCAGCCGGGGAAAAGTGAATTTTTACCTGCTGGGGTACTTGTTATGCAGTAAGGGAGAAGATAAAAAATCGCGTCGTTTCAACGAAAACGACTAGCGCGTTCGCGAAGCAACAAGCAATATTTGGAACGCAATGATTAACTTGATAATGACCGGGGGTGTGAGCCATGGCTCATGCTAATAAGGGCGAGGGAATTTACATCGAGCTTGATTGCCTCCTCGATACTCGCCTAGGAACAGTTGGGTTAATCTCTGAAGTGGCCGCCAGAGAACTCCTTCTCTCCGATAAGTACTTTGAACGCGAATGTGATGTATTCGAAAAAGTCGGCACGATTCAGTACAAGAATCTCTATCGTGACCGCGACTCAGCAACGCTGCACAACTCCGTCCTCACGAATCTGATTGACCAGCATATTCGGGGACTACTAAAGCAACTGAAGCATCAGGCGATGACTCAACCCACGCATGATTGGATTGATGTCCACGTCAACATTTTTCCCTATTCCTTTTCTGAAGATGAGAAAGAGGAACTTGTTAGGGTGATGGACTTTCGGCTACACGGTGGCGCAGAACCGAGTCCGGTTGAGCGTAATCTTGTTCGCGTCTCAATTGTAGACGTCAAACCTGAATTACTGACTCCCGCTCACTGTAGAGCGCAGTACGGGGCCATGTACATGTACGACCCAGGCCCTTGGTTAGGTGTTCAATACGAGGCGATGAAAGCCTTACGAATCCCTGAAATCTTGGTCTACGTTCCCAGAATTTACCACGGTAATATCCCGAGCGCAGCAGAGGTTGAGGAACTTCGTCAGATGTTGAGAATCGACGCCTCAGATCCTTTTACGTTGACGGAAATGCAGCTGTCACCAATCGCAGGGGTGCGCATGCTTCCAGCAGCGTATTTCAGCAGTTCTATACGCCTTCAGTCCAACCAGGCTACGACATAGAGAGTTCACCCCCTGACCCGCTCCTGCCTACGGCTGGCAAGGAGGGGTCAGGAGGGCGATGCTCTTAGAACATCCGTTCATTAAGAGCCAGAGTTGGGAGACGCATCCGGATCAGGGGTGTGAGTCGACATGAAGGTGGCGTAGGACTGCTGTGGAAGGGTGGTTGCGGTTTCG
Source organism: Sulfuriferula sp. (assembly GCA_031291235.1). Taxonomy (GTDB): domain Bacteria; phylum Pseudomonadota; class Gammaproteobacteria; order Burkholderiales; family Sulfuriferulaceae; genus Sulfuriferula. The sequence continues at coordinate 148,237 of JARLJL010000015.1, read as the reverse complement.
CCATCCAGTAGTACTGGGGGAGGCACGTCCAAGCCCAGTTTAGGAGCCGCACGGCCAGGTACTATCGGTGGTGGTTCGCTACCCTTCGCATTATTACCCATCGTCGTTAAAAGTTTTGCGATAACGGCCGTGGCACCTGCCGTGATGTCCCCATTTTGTGCGTCAACTGCCAGACGCTTGCGGGCATTCGCCGAACCATCCATATCTTTCAACGCAGCCAAGAGGACGACTTGCTCTTGGGGGGAAGCCGGCATCTGATTCTTTGCCGTCAGATGTTTGACCAGCTTAACGCGGTGGTGGTGAACGTACGCGTGGATCTGATCTTCAGAAGGAATCGGGGGGATCACTTCTTCTTCGGTATTTACCGGGGTGTCTTGAACTACCTCGAAGTTGCCTTCGTGGAGTTCTTCGTCTTCGTCATAATCGTTACGCATGATCGGGCCTCAAGAATTACTTGGTTACATATCATCTTTTTGTGGTACTTCCTTATACTCTTACTAGATGGAGGAAAAATGCTGTTCAAATGGATACGGAAGCGCCGCTTACATGCAGTCAAGCGTACGCTTACACATATGGACGAATCCGGTGTGCCGTACGACCGGATGTGGAAGTTGTGCGAGAAGATCCTTGATCATGTCAAGGAAAAGGACTTCAAGCATCTGAGCCCGCCTGAGCTTCAAGCCAATCTGGTCAGGACGCCGTTCAAGTCGCTTCAGACGTATAACGAAGCCTTGCGCGGCATTCAGGTGGCACTGGAGAATGAGCAGAAGATCGAGCGTAGCTGGAGTTCGTTCGAAGCGCTGTCGTTGTCGCTCTCCGAATTCATGGTGACCGAAGACGGTCAGTTTTACATGAACCGTGAAAGCCTTGTTGAACTGGTTCGACGGGGTCGTCACATTTGTCAATTGATTAACCAAGCCGAAGATGAGGAAGTCGGCGTGATGGCACATAACCAACGAGTCCTGATTCACTTCTTCGTCCGCTACAAGGACACGCTGTTAGATCTGTTCGATCTCCAGTTCGCTCTTTAATATCTCGGTTTTCTAAACCTAACGCGTAGCACCAATATCGCTTCTCGTCTTGGCAAGACGGAAAGGAAAGAAAGATGGCAAACAAGAAGTTATCTAAAATGCTTCAGTCTGAGGACAAGGGGGTTAGTAAGACCCACGGACAAAACGGAACGCTCTCTCGTTTATTCCGGTCCATTCTGAAGAAACGTAAAGTCGGGCCCGAAAGATTCGGTGCCCTCATGGCGGACTACCTGCGAAACCCACGCTATGGTGTGGCAGACAATCGCAAAGAAATGACGAGTGCCAGAGGCAATCTCGGCATGGCGCTCGCTCAAGAACGAATGACCTGGAAGGTATTCTGTAAGGGACTTAGATTTCTCAAGATCGTCAAAATCGATATCGCCATCCGAACTTACTACTCGAATGGCCAGCAAGAAATCCACGAAACCTCCATGATGCTTGAAGAGCATCAGGTTCCTGATAGCACCAGCAACGAGGACACTTTAGACCCCCCTCATACGGACGGCACCAATGCAGATGAGGACGCAAGCGATGACCACGACGAGTAATACACCCCCCGCACTCGTTCGATACACACCGGAGAAGGATGGGGTGGACCACATCAACATCGGCCCAGATGCACGGACCGAGTTGGGTCGTAAGTTGGCCCACTTCACCGAAGCCCGTTTTATCCACGAGTACCTCGGGCACTTCGATTCTATGGAAGGCTTCTGGCATTTCGTCAAGGCTCAAACGCCCGACGATCGCCTGCGGCATATGTCCGGGAAGGCTGCTTACACGTACGGTCGGACTCTTCCGGCTGTGCGCCGTCAGCACTTTCAGGCCATCATTCAGGATGGCAACTATTCGAAGATTGATCAGAACCCTGACATCAAGGCGCTGCTGATCGAGTCGACGTTGCCCTTCACGCAGTACTATGCCTGGGGCCCGCAGAACGTATTGATCAACCCGAAAACCGCACCATGGTTGATTCGGGATTTCGAGGAACTTCGCGATATCTTTAAGGATGGGGAAGAGATGGATCTCCTACCTTTCGAGGATTACCAGAGGATCATTGTCCCGCGACGTTCTACCAAGTAATCCGAGGGTGCCCGTAAAACGGCACCCTCTTTATTTTTTTGTCCTCGATCATGTCAACACCCCCGACCCCAGTAATTCCGAATCCGTTTAACTTTACGGTTCCGGGTGCACCGCCTCTGGCGCAACCTTCTTTCTTTACGGGTCCTTCTGATTCACTTGCTACGGTTGATAATTACACCGCGCAAGGCGGGGTGATCAACTCGATCAAGGATGAATTGTCGAATCTGGGGATTAGCATCCCTGACGTTCTACGTGGTGGTAAGGCATTGGCTTCACTGTTGCCGATCGTCACCAGCATCAAGAACGGGCAATTTAGCATCAGCAACCCGACGTCGTTGATCACACGACTGTTGGCGAGTTCCAGTCAGATCACATCGGCCTTCAAGTTCTTGGGCCCAGATGTGCAGGCCGACATTCTCTCGGGCTTGAAAGACTACGGTCCGATTGCGGTCACAATGGGCGGCATTGCCACTCAAGTCGGCGTCACGAACTTCAACAACTTGAACTCGGTTGGTAACCTCATCAATTCGTTTACGAATGGTGCGGCGCAGTTCGGGATTGTCGACAAGGACTCCATTGCCAGTATCATCGGCGGGATTGTCAAGCAAGCAGGTGGTTACGGGATTACCGGTGCGTACGGTGCAGTTATGGCCGGGATCAATGACGCTACGATTATCTCGAAGGCTGCTGGCTTGTCACTGCCGAGTGTGATCTCTAACAGTGATGTGGCCTCGCTTAAACAGATGGCGAGTCTGATGCCAATGGGCGGCTTGTCGATTCTGAACCCGCAGGTCATCTCGCAGTTCAGTTCGGCTTATACCCGTTCCACGGTCAATGGTACCGTCACCAACACAGCGCAGGCGAATGATCAGTTCAACTTCACCTCGACCATGGATGCGTTCAACTCAGTGAATTCGAGTTGGAACAGTTGTACTCGTGGTTCGAGTTCAGCGACTGATCTGTCTGCCTTGATGGGGTCGAGTTCGGATCTGACATCGGTGATCAATAACGGCATCAAGCGTTTGTCCCCGACTGATCCGCAAAAGGACTACGCGTTGATTACGGCAACTCCGCAAACCAGTGTGATGGCTGCACTGCAAGCGAGCTTTCCGAATGTACCGTTCACAGGCGGTACGTCCTCGACGCAATCAAACGGAACGTATAGTGCCCTGACCAATAGCGTGACCGATCAGTTGGCGGCTAACTTCCCTGGCGCTTCTTTGGCCAGTCAAGTCAATTCGTCTTCGGTTCAGTCAGCCTTGCTGGCAGGTACCACCATCTCTTAACGAGAGCATATTGGCCCAGGGTTTCCCCTGGGCTGTATGCCGTTAATGCTGGACACCCTTGTAGATCATTGAGACCAGTCGGCCCGGAGGCGTGTTACCTGCAAAGGAAGCAAAGTGTGCCCACGACAGCCAGGTGTTAAAGTTCGCCATCTGACGTGTCAAGTTCAACTTGTACTTCTTCCACGGGTAGATCTGATCAGCCAGACCCATGCCACCCAGCACTGCCATGTAATCGGTGAAGACCGTGTCCTCATCGAAGGCACCTGCGGCCAGTGCGCCCAACGGGAAGCCCGCTGCTGCACCTGCAATGCCTCCTACGGCTGCACCAAAGGCTGCTCCTGCGGCTGCCGCACTAAAGCTAATACCTTGCGACACCGGCATGTGCATAATCGACGAGAGGTCGATAATCGAGAACGACACGTCGACCGCCATGACGTGACCTTCATTGGTGAAACCGAGGTTACCAGTACCTCGGGTGATCGACATCTGATCTACCATGCCCAGACGAGTCTGGCAACGACCCTTGTCGTACATTTCGAGAATGAACGGCGAGGTGTAGGCTTGCTTACCTGCGGACAGGGGCAAGACCATTGCCAACAGACAAGCCAACGGAATGTGGATGTTCATCAACTGACTCATCGGGTTACCGTACGGGCTCACCAGATTGATCGTGTACGAAGCACGATTCAGAGACGCCGACGAACTCTCCCAGTGTTTCGGGATGTCCACAAACGCTGCACCGGCCAAAGCAGCCAGACCCGAGATCTTCAACTGATCCATCACACCCGAAGCGACGTCCTTCGCAGCACTCAGAATGCCTTGAGCGGCTGCACCCAACGGATTGTCACCGAAGATGTTACCGCCAGCCAAGTCAAACGAAGTCGACCGTGAGGAAGAGGACATCGAGTTGATCTTGTTCGCGATTTCCGAATCAGCTACGGAGTTCGAGAACGACTCACCTACCGCGCCGGTTGCATTGACCCGGAAGCAGACGAATTCCGAACCGTCATCCATTTCTGCTTTAAGGAATGCACCAAAGCCATCCGAAGCAGTCGCAGACGTGATCAACTGTTCGACACCTGAGTCAGGCGTATCTGCACCCGACGAATCGCTCCCAACAACTGAACCATCGGTGCTGGCATGCAGGGCACCCGGTGTGGCTTCCGGAATCGGGTTCTGTGTGAGGTTACCGTTGATGTCAGCGCTACCTGCCCATTTCGACATGTAGGCACCGAAGTCAGGCGGACTGTCGCCGTAGGTCTGATTCATGACGCTGGTGAACGCCGTGGTCAAATCCTGTTGGCCTTCCGAAGCCGCTTGCTCCAAGGCTTGGTAGTACTTGTGTTGCAGACGGGTTGAGCGTGTAGCCAGGCCGTACACGTTCACTTCACCACCCGACGTAAAGATGTCCGGTGCATTCTTTGCGAAGTTGGCACGATCGGCATCGCCCCACTGGTAATCGTTCGCCAAGTCAGTCGTGTTCCCTGCGGCATCGGTCACCATGTTACCCGAACCCAAACGCGGCACAATGCCTCGGTTGACCGCAATGTTGTTCACGATCGTCTGGACAGCATTCCAGTACATCGGCATTTCCGGCTTCAGGTAGTAGAACTTCGAAGACGGCTTACCGAGGAAGAACCGATAACCCACACCCAGTAAGTGAACTGCGAGTGGCAACCAGTTAATCACTGAGACCACGAAGCCCGCTGCTCGACCGAGCGCGTAGAAGATCCCGGTACCACGTCCAGTACGTGCCAACTGACCGGCACCCGTGTTATAGAAGCCGGTGAAGAAGGTGGTGAGTGAGTTGAACTGCGGAACCCCCAGACGCACAAAGATGCGCTGTGAGTTGTCGTCGATGTTTTCACTGTACCAGCGACCCATCCCCTTCGAACCCGCTAATCGGTTCGCAGCAGGCCGGATGTCAGCGGTGTGAGTGAACTGAGGCGGCGGATTGATTTCAAAGTTGCCACCCAGTGAAGTGTCGGTGAATTTGGTGCTGGCCGTCGTAAACGTCCGGCGGGTGATGTCGTTCTGGTTACCCGACGCATCCAAGGCGGAATTCGGTACAGCGAAGGATTGTCGAATCCAGCTTGAGTCCTTTAGCAGAAACGGACTTACCATTGTTACCTCGACAGCATAAAGAGAAAAAGGACGGAAGAGAGTGGTTCTGTGTAAGCAACCATTCTCTTCCTAACACACAATTACGCGAAACTCGGCTTGTCCATGGAGATCATCGGACGAGGCATCGCTCCGGTTTGTGAACTTGCAGCTTTACGACCAGCAACCGTCGTCTGCATGCTGGACGGATCGTTGACACCTGATGCTACTGGCATCGCACCCCGACCGCCTGGCTGTCCACCTTGGCCTGCGTACTTCACAAGCGTCTGGAGGGCCACCAGCATGTCCTTCTGGACTGAGAGCGACTGGGCTGCCAATCCGCCGTCAGGAACGGCTGTAGCGGCTTGTGAGGCTGCCTGCGCACGTTGTGTTGCGACCTGGTCTGCTGCTCTTGTCGGGCTGGTCGGGAAACCAGTACCTTGCGCCGCTGAAGGCGGCAGAGCCGGCATGGCGAACGGATCGCTTGCCTTCGCAGGAGTGCGGGTCGACGTCTGGGACGGAGCAGGGGCTGCCGGTGCTGCTGGCTTACCTGCACCGCCCATGTTGTCGAACACGGTCTTCGCGGGCGTCGGGGCGGAACCATCCGCTGCCGGAGTCGGTGAACTTCCACCAAAGCCCATCGGTGCACCCACAGTCGGCGTACCAGCGGCCGTTGTGGTCGGGGCTGCCGTTGATGTCGCGCCTGCTGCCACACCACCAACCGTGCCCCGGTTTCCTGCCGGGGCTGCTGCGGCTGTACCCGCTGCGCCAATCGTAGGTGCTCCTGCTCCACCCTTGACCAGTTCATCACCGCCTGCTTGCGCAGCCAACTGACCATTGTTGGCTTGTGACAGATATTGCTTGAACTTCGCAGCACGATCAGCCAGACCATTCGTTCCGCCGTTGATGGCTTCAGTCACAGTCCGTACATCACCTTGCTGAGCCGGACCCGATGCTTTGTGGTCCTTCCAGTAGGCAATTGCGATCTTCACCGCAGTATCAGGGTCAGCTGCCAGATCGGGCTTATTCACCAGATCCACCCCAATCATCTTGCCGTACTTCTCGTAGTTCGCTTTACCTGTCAACTGGATAATGCCTCGCCCACGATAGTTGTAGCCATCGTCAGGTCCAACGTTACCCATACGCTTGCCGTACACGCGATTGGCAATAGCCTTGGCACCGCCTGCTGCGACTTGCTGAGCATCCGACGCACTGTTGAAGTACTTCGGGAACACCGAATACAACCGGCTCGGCGAGTAGTTCAGGTTTTCGCTCAAGGTAGTGAAGCCTCCCGACTCCACATCCATCTGAGCCAAGAACATCGCGATTTCCGCAGGCGACGTAATGCCAGCTTGTTTCAAGCCCGCCATCACTGCCGCTTTCAACTTCTTCGCATCAGCCGTGATCGGTTTGGAATTCACCGCTCCGTACTGACCCGCGTCAATTGCTGCTTCGGTCGTTTTAGCAACGCCGTCTTTGACAAAGTTAAACGCCTTGCTGACGGTGTCGGATGCTTTACCCAACCAGTTCTTATTGCCCTGTGCATCGGTGGTGAGTTCCTGCCACTTCTTACCCAGCCACGTTTGCTTGTCATCCTTGGTGACTGATACCGTCTCAGCCATCTTCTGGATTTGGGCCTTGTCCTTCAGGGCTGCGAAGTTCGCATCCGTCGAAGCTGAATCCGTATTGGCTTCATACTGCGGCCACGGCATTTGCTTGACGCCCCACACGCTACCCGCTTGACCAGAAGCCGCCTTAATCGCAGTCGCCACATCCAGCGCGTCTTGCGGTTTCAGCATGGTCATCGCAGAGCGAGGATCTTTCTGGTTGGTAGCCTTCGACAAGGCGGTGAGGTAATTCAGGTACACCGGCAAGAACCGGTTCCGATACCACGAGATCCAGTTCATCCCGAGTGTGGTGTTCGGGATAGTGACGCCAAACTGCGGCGCACCTGCACCAAACAACTTCGCCATGTCACCTGACCATGTCGCCACATTCTTGCTGTCGAGCTTGACGTCCTTCTGGGTGATGTTTTCCAGTGCCAGCAGTGCTTTCACTTTCTCCACATCCATCGACGTCAGACCGTAAGCCTTCAGTCGAATCGAGGTGATCCCATCCAAGCGATCGCCTGCCCCCATGGATGTTGCATCGAATGTACCCTTCATGGTCAACATTGCACCGGACGCACCGATTCCCATGTTGCCCATCTTACCCTTGTCATCCGCGACACCTTGCCAGTTCGGAGCCGGTCCTTGCGGAGCCCCGATACCTTGCGCCACCGTGGCAGCTGCCTGAATTTCCTTGATGGTCTTCGGTGCTGCGTCACCTACCTTCGCAGCCGTCGCGGCCTTCTCAGACTCAGGCTGCTTCTTGACCTGTTCGTCCACCTTCTTGGTGATCGTGGCCACATACGCTGTGACTTCTGCGTCTCCCGACGGAAGCTTGTCCAGCGAAGCAAACGGACTGGTGTCGTACTTGTAGGGGCCTCCCGGCCAGCTGGCGATTGTGATGAAGGTCTTCTTCTGGTTCGGTTTCAGATCCTCAACCTTTTTCAAGGACAGTTTCTCATCCACCTTCCGCAGCGCTGACATGTTCACCATGAAGACGGGTTTGAAGCGCAAGGTAAACCACTTCAGCCAGTTTTGCAGCTGATCCTTGTTCTTCTTATCGATGTCAAACGGTTCAAGAAGATCATCCTCCTTCAAACCCTTCGCATCGATATACGGCTTGCCGTTAGCACTGGCCTTGACACGATCTTCAAGCAGGTCTTCCAACGCGAACACAGCCTTCCAGTGGTCGTCATCGTTTTCAGCGAAGCCGTACTGGATGTAACGCATCTTCGAGAGATCCGTCAGGTTCTTCGTCTTGGACCACTTGTACAGTTTGTACCCAGCGTAGGCACCGCCGGCCAAAGCCGCAGCACCCAACAACACCGGTGCACCGACTGCACCAAGGATCGCACCACCCAAACCAAGTGCGCCACCTTCGATCCCAGCCATACCCGCCACCGTTGAAGCCAGACCCCAACCAGTGACGGCGTCACCTGCATAGTCCAGACCCTTACCGATGGTTTCATGACCGGTTGCGTTAGCGTAATGGGAAGCCACGTCCAGACCAATCCCCAATCCCAGACCACCACCCATCTTCATCAGGCCCATGCCGCCACGGCCCAACTTCATAGCGTTCTTGGCGACGTCCTTCGCAGCCCACGGCAACGCCGTCTTCGCGCCGAACTTGCCAATCCCAAGAATGCCCTTACCCGCCAACTTACCACCTTCCCACAAACCACGACCGGCCAAGCGCAGACCTTGACCTGCGAGTTTCCCAGTCTTCAGGTTACCCGCCTGGTTCATTTCGTAGGCTGCACCCAAACCCTTCTTGGCCATCCCAAAGCCGCCTTTCAGTCCAGAGAGCAGACCCTTACGGACCGACTTACCGAGACCAATCTTCTCAGCCGCTTTGCCGCCCTTCACGGCATCCGCTGCCAACGCTTCGGCTTCCTGAGCAGACAAGCCTGCCGCTTGCGCAGCGTGCATGATCTCTTCAGCTTCCTCAGCGAGCTTCATCCCCTTACTGGCTTTGAGCGCTTCACGCGCCGCTACAAACCCGGTACCAGTCTTGCGACCGATCTCAGCGGCCTTCAGTGCTTCAGCGCCGGCTTGCAGTCCCTTCTTACCGAGACCGAAAGCACCCTTTGCTGCACCCCAGCCCTTGCGAGCCAGTTTGCCACCAGGGATCAAGGACAAGAGCGTTGCTGCATCGCCACCATAATCGATGACTTTGTCGAGCGTGGATTTGCCGGCTTCGCCTTCACCCTCTTCGCCTTCACCCTTTTTCTTGCGGTTCTTGAAGCGGTTGAAGAGTCCCATAGCAGCGCCACCGACTGCGCCATAGAGCGACTGGCCTTTCTTGCCCATGCGCTCCGCCATGTCTTTGGCGGTCTTGACTGCTTCCTCTGCGGAAGTACCGACTGCCTCGTGCAGCTTACCTTTCTTTTTTTCGTCTTCGTAGCTGCCTTCACGAATCCCATCCCCGTCGACATCGCCGAGTACCTTCTTCTTGCGATTGGGTAGTCGTTCTTCCAACAGGTCACGGATTTCAGTTAAGCGTTCGATAATGGTCTTACCGCCCGAGAAGGCGATCCCATCAATCTTGAACCAGTTCGCAAAGCCCTGCCATTTACCCGACAGGAAGTCCTTGGCCATGTTAAAGCCGTTCTTCACCTTCTGGAACGCCATGTGCACCGTGTCGTGACCCAACTGGATCAGACGCAGCTTACCGGACACCAGTTCCCGACCATGTGCATCGACCAGACCCGCAGCGATGTCATCAGCCGTCAACGGCGTGTTACCTTCCAGATCGAGTACCGGACCATCGATGTCAGCCGGTGACAGAATCACCTTTTCCGGATGGGCTTTCGATCGATAACCACGTGCACGCATGATCGACGCACGAAGCTTCGGGTTCTTCGTATCGCTCTTACTGTACACGTCTTGCGCATCGACGTAGGCTTGGCCCTTCTTGAAAAGCTCCTTGCCGTAGTCGATTGCCGCCTTATAACCACCCGTGGCTGCGCCCCAAAGCTTCTTCGCATTATCTTTGATCCAAGTACCGGTGACACGAATCCACTTATTTGCAGTGGTCCGCACGAACATCTTGGCTGCATCCGTGGCGTTGATAATCTCCACGCCTGCTGCATCGAACACAGGTCCCTTGATGTCAGAGATCTTCTTGATGGCCTTACGGGTCGCGACGTCAGCGCTATCGTAATACATCCCGGCCTTCAAGCCCCAGGCAGTCAATCGCGGTGTCAACTCACCATCGATGTAGACTTCCTTCATGTCCGAATACTTGTCTTTGGCTCCTTGCCAGAAGTCGCCGACTTTCTTCTTCGTGTCTGCCCAGATCTTACCCTTGTTGTTCCACAACTGCGTTCCGTAGCCCGGTTCATTCCACCAGTCCAGCGCCTTCTTACCGAAACTGGATGCGCTGTCCTTGGCGTGATGCCAATGTTGGCGCAGTGAACGATCGAGGAACGGTTTGCCATCCGGACCCAGTCGAGAGGCTTCCAGATTCCCGGCGTTATACATCACGACGCCAGCCTGAATCTCCTTCTCAATGCGGATCAACGTCTCGCTGACCTTCTCCATCAACGTCAAGTTATTGTTCGCCTTGATAGCGTCAATGACTGCCGTGAAGTTTTGAGTCTGAGGCGTTTGTTCGAACGTGTGCGGTTGAACCACAGCCGGAGCGTGGTTGTTCGTGATGTTGGTGTGTCGAATCCCAGCACCACGTTGACCACCCGCACCACGACCCAGTTGCTCACCGCGCTTACGCGAAGCGCGACGCAGGCCGCCCTTAGCGCCGGGCATAACCTTCGAGCTATCGGGCATTTCCTGATAGTCAAGGTGGTAGTCAAAGATCTTCTCAAGCGCCATGTTGCCATGTTGATCGAGCAGACCCATGTCTTCCAACATCCCTGCCAGACCAGCATTTACCTGATCTTGCATCATCGAACGGGCAAGCGAGACATTGCCACCCAGTGCGCGATGCTGGTTGCTGTAGCGGTTCTTGGCATCGCCTTCCGGATCAGCCTTCGCACCATAGCGACTTTGGAAGTGATCGGCAATCTCAGGACTCACATGCGTCGAGTCCATGTATCGTTCCGCCACCCCTGCCTGATTGCGCACTGTGTCACGTACCAATTGCTTACGCAGTTCAGAACGGGCTTCCTTCGAGAGCTTACCTTGCGGATCGATCTCTTGGAGCAACTTCTCGACGTCCTGATTCAACCCTTGCGAGTTGGACTTGCTGATGACCTGATCGTAGGTACGCTTTTTCAGTTCAGACGTCTTGGCAAACTTACCCGCCGAATAGTCAAAGCGCAGCAACTCGATGTTATCGCTACCGGTGCGGAGCATTTGCTGCTCACGCAGGATGCGAGCCAAGTAACCCGGAATCACTTCATTCAGGGTCTTAGCTGACTGCCGTGACCAGATGGCTGGCCCTTGCATATCCTGCAAGCGATCCTTTTGCAGGTTGCGGTCATAACCCGGTACGCGGTTCACTGCATCACGGATCATCTCCTGCAAGAAGCTCGGCAGGATCTTCCCCAAGAAGCCCGGCATAGCGTCGTAGCCTTCACCCCAGTTCTTGGCATTGGTTTGCAGGTTACCGACGTTATAGCCGATCTTGTTACCCAGACGACGACCCTTCTTCAGGTACGCCGCAATCGGACCCGTGGTCGGAAGGCGTTTACGGACAGCGTTAACCGCCTTCTTCCCGTAATGTTGAGCGACCATCCCGCCGCCCATTTCCGCCAGCAACTCCTGAGGGGACATTCCTTCCATCCCCATACCTTCCATGCCCTGCGTCATCTGGTAGACGTCAGCCGCCGAGTCCGCCCCTTGCAAGGCCATACCTGCGCCTGATGCAAAGTTCCGAACGCGATCCATCATCACGTCCTTGAACTGCTTACCAAACTGCTGGACGAATTCCTTACGAGCAGCGACGATGCCGCTATCGAAGAGCTTACCGAAACGGTTCCGGGTGGCCTGACCAAGACGGTCACTATCCGACAGCTTCACGTAGTCCGGCAGACCCGTGTTCTTGACGATCTTGGTGTATGCATCGGTCGTGACTTCCGACATCCGCTTTTGCTCAATCGCAATATCGCGCAACGTAAACAGCGTGCGGTACTGCAACTCAAGCGACTTGCGATGGTACTGCGACGTCACGTTGTTCTGGTACGCAGCAAGCTGGGCGGTAGCCAGACGGATCTGGTTCAGTTGCCCAACACTGTCCTTGTGGCGGATCTGATCGATCTGCTCACGGATCTTGCCACGCGCATCGTCTCGCTGTTCACGCTTGGCATCCTGAACCACTTGATGCTTGAGCGTTTCAGCGATCGACGCATTGATCATAGCGTCGCGCTGATCCTCTTCACTCGGACCACCCGCTGTTGCCTGATCGATCGATTTAGACCACTCATCGAGCCGTTTGGAGATCGACTTGGGCAGGTATTTGTCGAGCGGCTCCTGCATCCGAGCCGTCACCCGCTTCATGTCGTTTAGCAGCGGGCGAAGCTCCTTGTAGGAATCATTGTATAGACTCCTAAGGGTACTACTCGCTTCGTCGGCGATGTCGAGGGCTGATCCATAGCCACTCGGCAAGACAGAGCGAATTGTGCGTCGCAGAAAGCTTTCATCGGTGAGGCCACTGTCACCGACGGCCCCTTTCAGGGCTGACTTGCCCAACGACAACATCGGGATGCGTTTATTCTGGCCTTTTTCCTTCGGTTCCGCGAAGTCCGGGATATCGCCGAAGTTGTCGTCGAAATCGAAATCATTTCCCGACTCAAATTTAGTACTCTTAGCCATTATAGTGGCTCCGTTTTAGTGCGTGGGATAAACGACCCCGCTCATAAAGTTTCCTAAGAAATTCGAAAGGAAGACTGTCATGGCAGCAAAACTCGACATTCCATTCAATCTGACGCTGTTGCAACTGACGCAGGCGAAGCTTCAATTCCTGAAGCCCGTCACGTCTTTATCCAGCTTCGATGGCACCGGAACTAACTTCGATGACAACGGATTGTTCTCAACTTCGATCTTTGGTCGAGTCGGGGACGATCTGCGTAGTCGTCGGTTTTCTTATATCGACATCAAGGTCCCGATCTTCCATCCGATCATGTACCGGACGTTGATGGATCTGAAACAACTGTACGGCGGCATCATCGCCGGAACCGAATATGCGGTATTCGACGAAAGCGAGCAGGACTTCGTTCGATCCGACCCGATTTCGGGCGGGAAGACAGGCTACCAGTTTTTTGTCTCGAACTGGAAGAAGATCAAGTTTACCGACACGAAGTCAGTTTCCCGTGAACACAATATCCGTCTTGTCACCAAGTACGCCGCTGACGCCATGCTGGATAAAGTGGTCGTTATGCCGGCTGGCTTGCGTGACATGGAAGTCGGTGCAGATGGCCGGCCTCAGGAAGATGAAATCAACACGCTGTATCGCAAGCTCTTGGCGATTTCCAATACGCTGAGTGACGCCTCGATCAAGCACAATCCGGAAGTGATCAACAACACCCGGTTCAACTTGCAAAAGACCTTCAACCAGATCTACACCACGCTGGAAGAAATGGTCAGTGGTCGCAGGAAGCTGATCCAGAACCGGTGGACCGCACGGCGTACTTTCAACGGTACCCGGAACGTGATCACGGCAGCCGATACCGCAGTCGCCTATCTGGGTGCACCGGGGAACTTCGGTTTCAATGATACCGGGGTTGGTTTGTACCAGTCGTTGAAGATGGTGCTACCGATCTCGATGTATCTGGTGCGTAACGGTTTCTTGCGCGATGTGTTCAAGGCTCCCGACCAACCGACGTTGCTGATCAACAAGAAGACGCTCAAGACTGAGCCGACCACCTTGAAGACCCGCTACTACGACCGCTGGATGACTGACGAAGGCATCGAGAAAGTCATCACGAGTTTCTCGCAGGAAGACAACCGGCACAAGGTGCTGGAGATCGATGACCATTACGTCGGCCTGATTTACAAGGGCCCGGATGGTACGTTCCGTCTGATGCACTCGATCGATGAGTTGCCGGAGTCACGGCATGCGGCTGATGTATCGCCACTCACCTTCTGCGAGTTGCTGTACGCGTCGACTTACTTCGAGTTGAACAAGTACCCGGTGTTCATCACTCGCTATCCGGTGACCGGGATTGGTTCGATCTATCCGAGCAAGATCTTCGCCCGGACGACGATCAAGTCGGAAGTCCGTAAAGAACTCGGCCCCAATTGGGAACCACTGGATGACTCGCGCATCGCGCATCAGTTTCCGGTTCGTGGCTCGGCGTTTGTCAACTCGCTCATTCCGCACTCCGCTCGCCTGGTAGGCCTGGGGGCTGACTTTGACGGGGACACCTGCTCGGGCGTATCTGTCTACTCGCAGGAATCTGTGGCTGAAGTCGATCGGTTCGTTCAAAGCGTGAAGGCCTACGTGGACACACGGGGGCAGTTCATGGCTTCCACTGATGTCGACACGGTGCAGCTTGTATTGCATAACCTCACAGGGGTTTGAAGATGAACCAGTTTTACGATCCCTACTTCAAGAAGTTCGGTATTCGAAAACCCACGCAGCTGATGAGTCCGGTTCTGCCGAGCACCCAGCTGATGGAGTTGCCGTTGCTCTCGATTTACCACTATCTGGGATCGAACAACGGGGTGGATGTCGCACCGAAGTCCAACGAGTACCTGTTTCGCAACATCAAACAGCCGATTGCGATGGAGCACATCCTGACCAACGGGGCGAACCTCGGTAGTCCGCAGACCAAGCAGTTGGCGATCACCACGCTGATTCACCAGTACCACACGCGTAACCGCCGCTACATGCAGGTGCGCAACATTGCTGCGTATGAAAATACCGGCAAGACGCTGGTGGTCGAGAACTACGGCTTCATTGCCGATGCGTACAAGTACCAGCGCAACGTGCTCACCGAGTACTACAAATGGTACAACCAGCAGGCCGCAGTCTGGACCCGGATGGCGGAGTTGGCCAACGAGTCGGCGCGTCACCAGTTCATCAAGGTGCAACTGCCGACCACGTTGCCGTCGCTGTCGGACTTGAAGATTGCGTCGATGAAGGTGAACTCGACGACGATTCATCACGTCTACGAGCCGGATGCTTTCTTCATTCTGGAGATGTACAAGTGGCTCGGCGACCAACGGAATGAATCGTTGATCGCCAAGATTCCGTTTGACAAGCTGTCGCGCATCAACATCATCTTCGAAGAATCGGGTCGTTGGTTGCTCGTGAACCTCGGGGTGCTGGATAGCTGGCGCATTGCGCCGAAGGAAGAACTGGCGACGAACAAGGACGCCAACAACGCCGGCATGGACACGACCACGTATCAACGTCGTTTCCTGCGCATGCTGATGACGCTGTTTCAAGCGCGTAGCGTTGATGGCAAGATGATGGAGGCGGAGGGTAGTGAAACAAAAAAAGATGAGGGTGGTGATGAAGCCACCCTAGTCAAGCCGTCGACTGATTTGCCCAAGGTTGGCATCACCGGTAAGGTGACCCAAGGAACGCAATCGGCGGATATCACGCCGAACCCGGAAGACATCCTGAACGCCGATAAGGGCGAAGACAACATGTCGACTGCGTTGACCGCAGATCAGGAACGTCACCTCGAAGCGGACTTGGCTGAGTTGGAACGCATCAGCAAGGCTGTGGCGGAGCGTCGTCTGGAAGTCATCAACAACATCGTTGAGGATGATGAACTGGCGACCGCTGAGAAGAACCCGGTGACGGCCGCTAAGGATGCGCGGGACAACAACGCCCATGTGTTTGTACCACCTGCGCATCTGCGTGAACTGGCTCCGATTGATACGCCGCATGTGGAAGGTCAACCGATCATCGTTGACCACACCCGTGGTGTGAAGAAGATCATTGATCGTCAGGCTGAGAATGGCCTGTTGTCAGCAGCGGAAGCACGTCGCTATGCGGAACTCGCCAAGAAGCACGAGACGATTCCGGCTCCGGACGGTAAAGGCTCGATGAAAGACTTCGTGGTCATTCATCCGGATGTGGTCAAGGTGGCTGCGCACAAGATCCCCGACCGCCCCAGCATTATCGATAAGTCGATGCTGGAGTCCACGCTGCACGTCTTCGATTCGAAGTACATCGAGGAAGTGTTCCAGAAAGACGTGGCGGCGATGGTGCTCAAGATTCAGGACGCCGGAATTTGCGTCACGGATTACGAGGTCGAACACGTCTCCCAGATTACCGGGGACTTCGATACCTACACCTGCCGGGTGACTCCGATTGAAGGGGCTCCGTCGACCCTGCGCTGGAAACTACCGTCCTTGCGTCCGGACGGCGTCTACATCAGCAACGGCGTGCCGTATCGGCAGCGCAAGCAAACGGGTGACTTTCCGATCCGTAAGCTTAAGCCCGATCTGGTTGGCATGACGTCTTACTACGGCAAGATTTTTTTGTCCCGGAGTGCGAAGAAGGTCAACGATTATGGTGACTGGATTCGCCGCAATGTAATGGCGATGGGTCTGGACGATCAGTCGACGATTGTGACTGGCTTGCTACCAGCGAATGTGTTTGATCCTGCGTTCGCTTGTCCGCGACTCTATTCCACACTGGCGATGGGTTTCCGGGGGTTTGTCATTAGTCCGGCTGTCTGGCCGGTGAAGGTGAACTTCCACAGTCTGCTGCTCACGTTCGATCACACCAAGCGTGATGAGATTTTGGAAGACAAGACGCGACGTGCCCAGTTGGAGAAGAATGGCACCTTGCTGATTGGCGTGACGGATAAGAAAGACCCGATCGTCATGATGAAGGATGGCTCGATTCAGGTGGTCGGCAAAGACGCGATGATTCCGATGCCGTCGATTGAGACGCTGTTGGGATTGGATGCAGGTAAGGCACCGGACGAGTTCGTTGAACTGAAGGTGCTGGGACAGACCATTCCGCTGGGGGTCATTCTCGGCTACGAATGGGGACTGGCTAACCTGTTGGCACGTTTGCGGGTAACGCCTCGCCGGGTCCCGGCAGGCAAGCGGGTGAACCTGTTGCCGACGGAGTATTCGTTGGTGTTCGCTGATGAAACGCTGGTGTTCGAGAAGAAGGACAAGTTTGCTGGGATTATTCTGGCAGGCTTTCAAGAATACCATCGCGGCATCCGTCAGTACAGCGTCTACGAGTTTGACAAGCGTGGCGTGTATCTTAACGTGCTGGAGACGCAAGGTATTGGTGCGCGCTATCTGCGTGAAGTCGATCTACTCAATCAGTTGTGGGTGGACCCGATTACGCGTGAACTGCTCGTCGAGATGAAGGAGCCGGTGGAGTTCCAGCAGTTGCTGTTGCGGGCTGCTGAGTTGCTCATGAGTGATCAACATCCCCGTCCGGGCGATGCATCGTTCCAACGCCGTAAGGGTTACGAGCGGATGGCTGGTGCGGTGTATTCAGAACTGGTGACGTCGATCCGTAAGCACAACGGTAAGCCGGGCAAGAGCAAGTTGCCGATTGACTTGAATCCGTTTGATATCTGGAAGAACATCTCCGAAGATCCGAGTAAGTCTCAGGTCAAGGATATCAACCCGATCGAGAACTTGAAGCAACAGGAAGCGGTCACCTATTCTGGTGTCGGTGGTCGTAACTCCCGGTCGATGGTCAAGAGCACCCGTGCTTACGATCAGAACGATATGGGGGTGATTTCCGAGTCGACGGTTGACTCCTCTGACGTGGCGGTGAATACGTACACCAGTGCAAATCCGATGTTCGTCTCTCTGCGAGGAGTGGCCCAACAATATGAAATCGGTAAATCTGGCAACACATCTTTGCTCTCCACCTCCGCGCTCACCAGTGTCGGAGCCGATCGAGACGACCCCAAGCGGGTCAACTTTATCGCCATCCAAGCCGGACACGGCGTCGCCTGCCACGGCTACCACGCCAACGCCGTTCGCACAGGCTATGAGCAAGTCATTGCGCACCGCACAAGCGACCTCTTTGCTACTACGGCGAAAAAACCTGGGAAGGTTCTCACGCTAGACGATCGTGGTATCACGGTTGAGTACGACGACGGTACCAAGCAGGGTATCGAGTTGGGTCGACGTTTCGGCAATGCTGAAGGCGCAACCATCCCGCACGAAGTACGTGCTGCGGTGAAGCTTGGCCAGAAGTTTAAGGTCGGTGACATTCTCGCGTACAACGAAGGTTTCTTTGAGCCGGACTTTATCGATCCGTCTCAGGTGGTGTGGAAGCCGGGTGTGACGGTGAAGGTCGCACTGATGGAAAGCCCGTTGACGCTGGAAGACTCTTCTGCGATCAGTCAGGAGACGGCAGCGCTGTTGCGTTCGAAGACTACGAAGATTCGTGAAATCATTGTGGACTTCAAGCAATCCGTCAGTGATTTGGTGAAGGTCGGTCAAGCAGTTGCCTCGGAAGACATTTTATGCACGATTGAGGACGAGACAACGGCGCGCAACGATCTCTTTGATAAGGAGTCGCGTGATACGCTGCGTGTGCTTTCTGCACAAACCCCGCTGGCGAAAGCCATTGGGACTGTCGAACGGATCGAAGTGTACTATCACGGCGAGAAGGAGGACATGTCAGAGAGTCTGCGTGCGCTTGCGAGTGCGTCCGATCGGGAATTCTCTGCCCGCTTCAAAGCGGTCGGCAAACCGGTCATGACAGGACAGGTGGATGAGAGCTATCGTTCTGATGGCGACTCACTGAATCTGGATACGCTTTCCATCAAGATCTACATCACCAGCGACGTAGCTGCGGGTGTTGGCGATAAGGGTGTGTTTGCGAACCAGATGAAGACCGTGTTTGGGCAAGTGCTTGAGCACGATGTGACGACGGAGCATGGCGACAAGATTGGCGCGATCTTTGGCGCTAAGTCGATTCAGGCTCGTATCGTCCATTCACCTGACCTGATTGGGACTACCACCACGCTGCTCGATGTACTGGCTGAACGTGTGGTGAAAGCCTACCGAGGTAAGTAATGCTTGGGGAGTCTAGGAATCCTTTAGGGGGTTCCTAGCACTCCTTATTTTTTATCCTTTCATGCAACAGGAACATCCATGAAAAACCGTGAATCCGAACGGACACTGGTGACGGTAGGTAACGGGATTGATCTCGTGACTCACATCGTCAAACGCGTGGTCGGTGGCGACGTGGCCGATTCCTACGACGGCTCGGCACTCACGTTCAGCGTGCTGCGCAAACTGGCCGTTGCCAACTTTCAGGCGACTCTTTCCCGCCACGTGGAGAAATAAACATGCTGAACCGAGAATCCCTGGAAGCTGCGCTTCCACTCGCGGAACTCATGGACCGGGCCAACCTCGTGGTGCGTCCGCGTGATGGCTCTCCTCTGGCTGAACTGGTTGCAGCAACGCGCTCCGATACGAAGTTCGCTTTGCCGGTGGAAGGCAAAGTGGGTGAAGTCATGCCCAGCATCTTCGACATCGAATACATCGCCAATACGCCGAACCCGGCGACGGGCGTCTGCGAACACGATGTAGCACTCGACGCGCTGGTCGAACTCGGCGTGCAAGGTGCGCAAGGTTATCAGCAGGTCATCAAGAACGGCGTGATACCGGCCGTGCTGGAACTGCAAGCGAATGTCGCCAAAGCGATGCAAGACATGCCTGTGTCCGCATTGCTCGGCATGGAAGTGAAGATCTACGATCTGCCGCTACCCATCAAGTCGCCTGCCATCGAAGGTCTGATCTCGAAGTGGCTCCCGACGCCGTTGGCCTCACCCGCGTTGCGCATGCGCTGCCCGGATGTGACGATGGACGAACTCTGTGACCTGATGAAGACCGGTGCGGCCGGCTTCGATTCAGAAGTCACGAAGTGGGTGGCCACCAAAGGCGAGTCGTGGTTCCTGCAACTGTGGGAAGACATCTTCCAGACGAAGAACGACCGATTCGACAAGTTCAACGACGCCGTCGGCGATCGTGATGAAGGTCTGGACCGTTCGCTCGCGATCTTCCTGATCGCCCGCAAACTGGTCGACGATCCGGTTGAAGGCACGAGCATGAGCCTGCCGGCGTTGAAGTCGCTTGCCTCGGAATACCGCAACCAAGCCGCTGGCCGTATTGAGCGTGCAATGGACGACTGGGCCAATGTCAAGAAGCGCGACATTCTGGTCAAGCGTACCGACGACAAGTGCGTCACGGTCAACGAAGTGGTGTATCGTCCGTGGATCATGGCGGGCGGCAGCAATGAACTGTTGTTCGGTTCGCTCGCCAAGCGCACGGGCTTCATCACCACCAAGCAGATCGATGCTGCGGCGGAAGATCTGAAGGCGGCGTGGATGCGTCTGGCTGCGACCACCAAGGCGACCGAGCGTACCCAACGTTTCCTGCAACTCAAGGAAATGCTGTATTCGGAATTCCGCAAGTCGGTCAACGAGTACAAGGGTGACGCAGACGGTGCAGATGCTTCGGCGTACGAACGCGAAAAGGTGCTGGGTCTGTTCCGTACGGAACTCGCCAAGTTCAACGCGAACAACGTCGACGATCTGTACGCGGTGTGCCTGAAGCTGATCTGCCGCTCACGCTTTTACAAGATCGAGTGCGAAGGGTTCATCCAGACCATGATGAAAGTGGAACAGGAAAACCCGAACATCTCGGCACGTGAAGCGTCGACCATCGCCATCATCGAGTACATCTCGACGTGGGTGGCCGGTCAGTTTCTGGTGGTGCCTGCGGCTGGCCGTTAATCTTCGGAGGGGTCATGGACGTTAAGAAGCTGATTCATGACGCCGAGAAGGTTAAGTCGTATTTCAGAGAGTTGCCGGATGGACGCTTGGTTGCTGCTAAGGCAGTCAAGCTTACAGTACCGGTTCGTTTTGCTGAACGCAATCTCGCCCAGATTGGCATTGAAACGCACATCTGCGGGATTGCGGGTATCATTGTGGAAGACACCTGGTACGCTTTGTTTCAGGTGAACGCCATGATGCGTATCGAACCAACCAGCACCTTGAAGGTGATGGTGGAGGACGAAGAGTATTACGAGTTCTCCTTCGATGCGGGCAGCACAGTCTTGCCAGTGACGCAACTGGTGAAAACCGATACCTTGGTATTCCGGATCTATGACGAGTTCATCGCCAAAGGCCGGGCACCGTGGTATTGCGGCTACGACGAACTGGGAAAGCTCTTTGACACGGCGAAGTCCTTCGCAGGTGCCAACATCGGGCAGAACCACGAAGTGACGGAGTTGCTGATCTCGATGATTGCACGGGACCCGGATGATCGGACCAAGTACTATCGTCAGACGGTTAAATCGCGGGAGGATCTGAAGAAGCGTCCGCCTGTGATCATTCCGTTGCGTAGTGTGCAGTACTCCGCGACCAACACGGTGAACAAATTGGCAGGCAGTTATTGGAACGACGCTTTGGTGTCGGCACTGGTCTCACCTGCTGATCGTACCGAGCGGATTGAGGCTTTACTCAGGACTTAGGGAAACATCATGTCGAACACAGTACGCTACGGGTGTACGTCGCTCGTGGGCACCAACAAAGCCGGGTTGCTCAAACCCGACGGAAACGGCTATTACCCGATGGTCGTTGGTGCTCTGAAGATGTACAACTCGGCTGGTGAGTTTTACAACTTCGAAGAAGGCAAACAAGTCTTCGATTCGTCGAGTCACCTGCAACGCCGGGTAGCACGTGGAGTGCTCAAAGGCGAGTACGGTCACCCGAAGATGGAAGTGGGGATGCGTCCGCAGCAGTTTGCGCAGCGCGTGCTCACGATTGACGAAGACAAGATCTGCTGTCACTTCCGGGAAATCTGGTTGGACACAGCAGGCGTGAAAGACAAGGATGGCAAAGCCGTAGTGGCCATCATGGCGTGGGTGCGGCCGAGTGGTCCATACGGTCAGTACCTGCGTGAGTCGATCGAGAACAAGGATGAAAACGTCTGCTTCTCGATTCGTGCTTTCACGGATGACAAGATGATTGGCACAACCAAGCATCGGATTCTGAAAACCGTGGTGACGTTTGACCACGTCTTGGAGCCGGGCATGGCGGTCGCGGAGAAGTACAAGGCTCCAGCTTTGGAATCGTTCAACGACCAGATCATCACACGTGGGGAATTCGAGATGGCGCTCAAGGAAACGGCGCACTCTGGGATTGCCATGGAATCGAACAACCTCGCAGTGGACCTGTTCAATGCGATGGGCTGGGTGCTTCCGAAGAACGTGACGCCGGTGTACGCACGCTGGAACTAAGCGTAGAAGCCCAGGGGGAAACTCCTGGGCCCTATGCCCTAATGTAAATATTTGAAGTTATATATCACAACCTGAGCAGTATAAGCACTGTAAATTTACAGACTCACTGCTTGCTATAGCCGGGGCTATTATAGCTCAGGTATCTAACCTAACTTTGTCGAGATAACCTAAAATGGAAATGCAGACGAATAGTAGTGTCCGCCTCACTGCTGTCGGCATCGAACACTACCTGGATCAGGTTCAAGTGCAAGCCAAGCAAGCACCCGTGACCAGCATCAACGCTCACGAAATCCTCGATCCGAGTGAGCAAGACTTTGCAGCAAAGATTGACCCCGAGCAACCGAAGCTCAACCATGGCGACATGGTGTTCTTCAAGTTCAGCGGGAAGTACATTGTGTTGGTAGGCCGCGAAACGGCCCGCCGTGCCCTCGCTGATGGTCAGGGGGTACTTAGGGGTAAGCTGGTATCGAAGCAGGCTCTGAAGCGCTGTAGAATCGATTCTGGGGCTACTCCTGTTGCAAGGCCGGTGCAGGTCGAGACAAAGCGACCCGCTAAGGTAGATTTCCGTAACACCCCGACTTTCAAGACCCCGGTCGAGCAAGTCCGTGCGATTGCCAAACCACTTCCAGCCGTGGTACCGGCTGAACAGGTCAAAGAGATCTTCAAGGGTGTCGAAGAAATGAAGACGAGGAACCAAGAAGCTTCGGTGACTCCGTCTTCGCAGTATTCCGAAGAGGACAAGCTCACGCCTGACCAGCAAGAGCGAGTCCGTCGGGCCAAGGAACAGCATGCGAAAGACAATGCGGCGGGCACTGTCACGTTTGCTGAACCGGATTGGCGGGAGAAGTTCTCAGCGAAGTACGGCCGGTTTCCGGGTTCGCCCAATGTGAAACCGAATCCGGACAAGCAGAACCGTAAGACCCCGAACAGCAGTTTCTCGGGTGCTCACGTTTCTGCGGGTAAGCCGATGTTTGATAAGCGGCCACGCCCTTCGATCGCTGAGATCGGCGGTTACTCCAACAAGCCGAAAGCAGACTCGGTTGGGCGAGCACGTTTTAACCCCAGCGATGTCAACCCGGAGATTGAACCGGGGCAGGATCGTCCGATGCAAGAGTTTGGTCAGGTGGACCGGATTCTTACGGATGTAAGACCGGGCGGTGGTCCCCGTCGCCCGAGTCAGTTTGGCGGCGGACGCCGTAGGTCAACGCATTAACTTTTTCGCGCAGTGCTCCTCAATGTGATCAAGATGATCACACGTTTCACTCTGTAACCTCAAGAAGGAAGGAAATCATCATGTCGGAAATCAAGAAAGAAGTTCTCGAACGCTCGGAAGCATACGGCAAGGGTCTGAAGCTGGGCGCTGAAGGCGTGATCGAAGCTGAAGAAGGCCTGTACGCAAGTCTGCTGAAGACCAGCCCGGTCGACGTCGTTCGTGAAAAGGTCGACGTCGAACTGCTCGAAGGTCTGCAAGAACACAACACCATCGACCTGGCCGCCATCTCGCATCGCGTCGGCACGATCGGCAATCACGCGTTCAAGAAAGACGACAGCCTGAACAAGGTGACGTTGTCGCTGAACACGACCGGCAAGGACGCCTTCAACTTCACGTACGATCGTTCGCAACAAGTCAACGCCGGCGCGCCGGGCGACAAGGACGCGGGCACCCGCACGAAGTACGGCATCACGCGCGTTTCCGTCGACACGCATGCAACCGGCAGCCGTGGCCAGATGGCAGCGGTCAAGACGTTCCTGTCCGACGAAGCCGCGAAGCTGCTCGGCGACAAGTGAATTGATCCGTCGGCGATACTTGCAGGTGAAGCTATCGCTGGCGGCATCAAGGAGAGTTTGGATGAGTACCGGGTAGGCACTGAAGAGGAACACCGAGCCTTCGTGATGCGGAGGAATCGGAATCAGCATGACCCCTTCAAGAAGTTCGATCATCTCAGCGATGAGGAGTTCGAAGCCCGGTTCCCCAACATCCTGAAAGTCCAGTGGTGGTAAACGTGTTTCGAAGGCACGTAAAGGAGGGGCTTAGGCTCCTCCTTTTTTTATCTTGAGGAAGGAATCATGGAATTCGCATTAATTGCCAAGGCAGACAACACGGAAGTCGTTCATCAGTATCTGTGCCGAGCAGACGCCAGTGTAACGGGCTTTGGTTGGACACCAACCAGTTCTGGCGCAGCACTGATGTCGGAAAGCGAAGCGGAAGACATCTTCAACAACATGATGCAACTCATCAATCCGATCTGGGTTGATCTGCTTCGTGAAGGGTTCTCTCGTGGACCGGGACGACTCGTGATCGGTAAGCAGTACTTCGAAGAAATCGCCCACGTTGGCATCGGCTGCTTCTAAAAAAGCCGACGTTGTCTTTTTTTTGTTAAGGAGACTGACATGCTTGGAATCACGAATGGTGCTTTCTTAAATATCATGGTCACCTCACTGCGCCTAAAAGAAGACCAGTTCATGGAGTTGTCAGAAAAGGCAATCACGGAACTACTCAAAGATCCTCGTTACGCGCACTTGACTGAAGCGAAGCGCAATAAGAAACGTCAACAGCTTCTGGATCATTACCGCGCAGAATACCGAAACATCATCGCGTTAATGGAAAACCCCATTCAACAGTAACTCTTTCTTTTTTTGTCATGATCCACATCTGGACGATGCAGCTTTCGAAGTGGAGACTGGCCAAACGCGACGGTATCCACATACTCAACATCACGGCTCAATCAGGACTGCAATGCTTCGCTCCTGAGTTTGAGAACGTGAGACTGTACAAGAAAGGAGCGCTCACGCAAGACGAATACACCGCACTCTATCTGGAGAAGATGCGCCGGTGTTACGTACAGTATCGGAATGAATGGAACCATCTGGAAGAGATCGAGAAGATGGCGCTGACCTGTTATTGCAAGGCAGGCGATTATTGTCATCGACATCTTTTCAAAGACTGCTTAACCAAGTACTTCGATGTGAAGAAGATCGAGTACGAATTCCATGGAGAATTGATAGAATGAACGACGAAGTTATTGCCCGTATCAACGCAGCACTCGGTCTCCGTAAAGTCGACTGCATGGGGATCGCCACTGGTGGTGCCGGTCATGCAGCGCAGCGTGAAGCATCGAATGAGGAGAAAGACCACGACCTCTTCGGCATCATCTGGGTCAATGAGGAACAGCGGCAGCTTGCGAAGGAAAACGACTTCGCCTGGTTTGTCGACATTCTTCCGGTTCACGAAGGACGGCTGGAAGATCGACCCGCAGATGTACAGAAGCTTCCTGCAAAGCTCACCATCTATTCTCACGACCCGAGTCTGCTATTCGATTCACTACTCGGTGCACTCTTCGCGAAATGGAATGAGGAGAAGCGTTTCAAAACGGCACAGAAGTGGCACTCACCGGGTATCTACAAAAAGCCCAAGAAAACCTGATTGACGGCATAAAGGGAGACCCGTGAGGGCCTCCCGAAATATGCCCTAACTCAGTTAGGCAACCGGTGCAGCGTTAGCTGCGAGGTTGTTGATACCTTGGGCGTAGCCACGCGTCGCTGCCAACACGTTGGCGTCGATCGCTTGCACGAACGCTTGCTGGTTCTCCGGATTCGCACCCGACAGGCTGATGCCCGAGAGGATCGATTGCGCGAACAAGTCGACACCGAGACCGTACTGGGCGATACCCGTATAGTTGATGTCCACCGTACGCGTTTCACCGGCCACCGTGATGTCACGCGCGCCCGTCACTTCACCCGTACCCAGCGGATACATGTTGGTGATGAGCCACGATTGAACCACCTTGGTGTGCGTCGGGTCCGGTTCGATGAAGAGCATGGTCGCAGCGTACATGTCTGCCAGCATGTCGGTCGGCGCATTGCCGGTTGCCGCCACGTTTGCAAACTTGCTGTTTTCGTCCATGATCAGGTTGTTGATCCACGCACGGTGGAACGTCGCAACCGGCATACCGTACTTTTCGTTCAAACGGACCACAGGGTTGCTGCGCTCCATCTTCACGTCGGTCGGATCTTGTTGCATCTGACCAGCACCGCCGACCGGCGTTTCGGCCACGTCGACGGTCAAACCTGCGTTCAGACCCGTCCACGAGATCGCGTGCAGTTCCACAAGTGCACGCAACGTCTTGACGTAGTCCGGACCGTCCGGCAGCAGGGCGAAACCTTTCGGCGCTTCGACCAGCAAGCAGATCAGGTTGTGACGAACGTACTGTTGGTTGCTAACCCACTCAGCCAAAGCGGGCGAATAACCCATCTGACCGCCGTACTGGAGGTCGAGCATGGGGTTCTGGTGGCCAGCGGAGTATGCAGCAGCATTCCCGCCAACCGGGTTAAGAATGGCATCGGTAAGACGGCCCATTGCTTGAGTCCTTTGATATCAGATTGGGACGGCAGGGAGACCGAAGTCTCCCCACGCCTTAAACTACCTGGTTCTGTAGAATCAGGCCGCCATTTACGCCGCTGCTGCCGACCCGCCTTGCAGCGTGGTCTGGAGCTGTGACATGCGCAGCGTGTTGATCGTGAACTGACCGACCGTGCGCATGTTGTTCGCGTACAGACTCACGACCGTGGTCCAGCTGAAACCACGTTGTGCGTCCTTGCCCGTGACCGTCGTTTGCGATTGCACCACAAAACGATTGTCGAACTTACCGAGCACAGCGTTGGCGATGAAGCCGTCAACACCCGCGACCAACTGTTCGTCGGTCAGGCTCGATTCGCCCGAGTACTCTTGCCAGGACTGCACGCAGATCTTCTCCAGCGCACCCACGCCGCAAGCGGTGAAGTACGAGTTGAGAACCGACGTGTCGTCCGGGTAGACGGTCTTCAGGCCCGGCACGAAGTACGCATTGCGGCTGTACTTGCGAACGCGAACGATACCGTTGCCCCAGTCCTTGATACCCTGCGTGGCCGGAACGAAGGTCACGTTGATATTGCTGAAGTACTGGATCACCGACAGCGGTGCGCGGTCGAAGTTGGCGGTCGACTTCCAGACGCCGTTAGCGGCACCCATGTAGTTCGCGCTCTTCACACCGAGTTCCAGCGTCAACGGCAGCGGCTTGCCGTACAGGCTGCCCGAACCATTGCCCAGGAAGTTACCTGAACCTGCAAACACGAGACCACGGCAAACCGGCGTGCCGTACACATCCGATTCCGGATAGGCCGACAGCATCGTCGAGAGCGACAGACCCACGGACGATTCTTGCGAAGCCGTCAGAGCCGGACCACTTGCGTCGTGCGTACCGAGGACCACGAAGGTGTCCTTACGGTTGGCGATGAACGAGCCGAGCAGCTTCTTGGTCGCGAGCGTGAAGCCCGTGTCGTAGAAGTGCGATTCCGGGTGCCCGATCGGGTCCTGAATCTCGTTGTTCGGATCGGCGTATTCCGCCATCATGGCTGCGACGGCCGTTTCATAGTTCGCGTTGTTCATCGTACCATCAGCGCCATTCACGGCGTAGATGTTCGTGTTCGGCGACAGACGGACTGCATTTCCGTCAGCCGTGTTGAACACGTACGAGTGATACGGCACGTTCTGCGAGGACACACCGCCCACGAAGTTGAACAGGTTCTGTTCGTTGGCAGCGCCGGTGAAGTCGCTGAACGCACCAGCCACCGGGAATTCAGCCGTGTAGAACATCTCGACCAGTTCCGCGATCACGCTGTCGTACGTCTGGAAGCGACCAAACGGGCCGTAGGTGTTAGGCACACCCGAAGCGTCGTTGATGTCTTGCCATGCGCTCGGCACTTGCGCGCCGATATACAACTGCTGGTCGGTGTTCTTGTCGATCGTGCCGGGCACGAAGCAGACGTCGATGTACTGGTCGCCTGTGAGCAACGGCGTCACCGACGGCGAGGTGTTCGCGTCCGGACGGGTTGCAAACTGCACACGCACCGGATAGACCAGTTCATCGGTCAGCACACGGGTGTCGAGCGGCACCGACGACACAGCGGTCGGGGCATAAAAGCGGACGGCGTTGTTGTTGCCTTGCTTGCCGAACGACGGGACATCCGCGTCCCAAATCGGGTAGCGCTTCGACTGCGTGGTCGTGGTCGGGTCGGTCTGGTCACCAGCGATTTGCGTGCCTTCGCCGAACAGATCGTTGCCATCGGTATCGACGCCGATCGGAGCCGTGACGAACTTGACCTTGTAACCTTGAACCGTGCCCGTACCCGGAACCGGCAAACCGGTCTGCGGATCGAGTTGATACGAACCATCGGAATTCCGAGCGATCTCTTGAATTGCGATGGGGCCCAGCACGTCAAGATACAAACGCACTGCGGCGGGTTTCGGAGCATCAGCCGGCTTCAAGCGGCGGATGATCATCTGGTTTGCTGCTGCGCTGATCGCATTGACCAACGGTGTGGCGTGCGTAGCATAAGCGCCACGCTCGTCGAACGACGCCTGCCCGTACATCTGCAACATCGAGTTGCCGACCACGAGTTGATCGTCGAGGGGGCCTTGCTGGGCCCAGATCCCGAACTTGGGAAGATGAGAAGGCACCTGCTCCGGAACAATGACCGGAGGCTGTGTGCTCAAATCATCGGCTCCGTTCAGAATTGCCTGCGGCATGGCATTGACAATCTGTTGTACCGGCATGATGAATTCCTGTGTTAATGGTATAGTTTCGAAGGCGATGGCAACCATCATACTTATTTGAAATTTTACCGGGCACACCAATGCAGGATTACCGGGCAATTTCTATAAAATAGGTGATTAATCCATCCAGACAAAGATTTCCTACGGACCTGACAGAAGTTCGGGTCGGACCAAACCTATTCAGGATGTATTCGCGATGACCATTTTCAAAAGCGCTTATGATACCCTCGCTTGCCGGGACTTCGTGATGACGAAGATTCGTCATGCTTTGGATGCCGTTCTCCACACCGGTCATCTGCAAAGTATTCCTGGCTCAGCGACAGCAAAACAACTCGAAGGCGGTGTTGCGATCGCTAACGAAGTGCCCTCTTTCATTCACCCCTTTGTGATGGACATGGGCACCGTGGGTTCCCACGTGGGTGGACAGGCTAAACCCTTTGCGGTGGCCGACGTTCGCATGTTCGGTAAGTACGACATTCACAAGGCTGCGTTTGTCGTGGGGATCAGTAACAAGACCCAGTACGCATTCCACATCCTGCGCACCCGTCTGACCAACTGCTGGGTGCAAGAAGCACCGAGCCTGTTGTTGAACGTGTCGCCGATGGGAATGAAAACCTACTCAGCGTGGATCAGCCAGCAAGTTAGCCGCAAGCTGCTGCTGGATGCACGTGAGTCGATGATTCTTCAGGCCTACGCGGCCTTCTTCTATTGGTCGCTGTTCCAGGAAGACCATCCGTTGCACTCGAACGACAAGAACCGCGCTGCGGCCTCCATCATGAAGGCTACCGGAATTTCGTCGCAACTGGTGCTGGGGGTGGTGGAGCATTTCGAAAAACCACTCGCCGGGGTCGAGGAATTCTGCCGACTGTCC
Organism: Sulfuriferula sp.; assembly: GCA_031291235.1. GTDB lineage: Bacteria > Pseudomonadota > Gammaproteobacteria > Burkholderiales > Sulfuriferulaceae > Sulfuriferula. The sequence continues at coordinate 118,516 of JARLJL010000015.1, read as the reverse complement.
AAAGAAGTGGTTGGTTCCATTCGTTTGGCGCAGCTGAATGAAGGACTCCTTTTCGCTCTGCTTGCAAACACCTGGTTTGGCAATGACAAACAGGAAGTGACGGCGGTTGCCGTGGAACATCCCCCGACCTGGCTTGCCATGGTCTCGATGGCTTCACAAGATCGCTCTTATCACAACACCGAGATCAACCGGTTGATTGAGCGACTCGACAGAAAGGACAAAGGTCAGACCTTCGTTCGTGCTCTGAATGTCACGCTTGATGCAGCTGAAGCTTAACCCCTGAGCGCTAAGGTCACTCCCCTATTTGAAACCGGAGCATTGGTTTCAAATAGGGCGATACCTTGACGCTTATTCTCTAACCAGGGACATTCATGTCTTTCGATTACGTTGTCGACCACGCGCAAAAGCACGTTTGGTGTGTCCCTAAGCAGGACATGCAGTCGATCATTCAGCCGCAACGATTGACGCCCTTGGGGGGTGGATGGAATACCGTCCAGGTCATGTGGCGCAAGATCCCGCTGCCTTTGCCGAACGTCCATTTCCACGTCTATCAGTTCAGCAGTCTCGACCCGCGTATCTTGGGTCTGCTCTCCACCCGGTACAACCAGTGGGAAAGCATTTCGGATTGCATGAACAAAAAACGACTCATCGTCGATATCTACGCAGACACCGGCATTCAAATGCCGCGCTATGCGAGTTGGTATCTGGTGACCCGCGATGGTGCGTTGATTGTGGCGGTACAGATCCAGTCCACGATTGCCATCAATCAGGATACGGATACGCTGTATTTCCGCTTCTATAGCAATGCGTATTACCAGAGCATCCAGAGCACGCCGGATAATGATTTCATTTCCACAGCGGGTCAGACCTGTCTGAATACGAATGCGATTCTCGCCTTGCAGCATCAGTACGAGGCGATTCAGGCACAGATGGCCGCAGGCACCTTGCAACAGGGTGAGGTGTATGCGTTCGTGAACGGCTGGCGTGTTTCAGGGATCGATCTCTTCACGGTGAACATCGGTGACTGCGTGGAGTTTGTCTACGACAGTTCGATCTACGAAGTGATTGACATCCCGGTGTCGAGTCTTCAGACCTTCGAGTCCACGCTCGATGCGAAGCTGAAGTATCTGTTGCACTATGCAGCAGCAGGCGATCAGCAGATCGACTACCAAGACGACATCGACGTTTTTTTGTACCAGCCCGGCACCAATGGGCGTTGGTCGGGACTGTATTACCACCGCAATGCGAAAGACGCGATGCGCATGGTGACGCACAAGGACTATTCGATTCCGACCATCTACGTGCAGGCTTACGCAACGCAACAGCCGACGTGGGGCAACATCATGAATCTGATCGTGCGCATGCACATCCGCAAGGGTGGTATGGCGCGGCCGTTGGTGTTTGAGAACAACCGGATTCAGGAGTTGTACAAGCTGCCAGATGCTGAAATCGTACAGGCAATGATCGGTGTGAATGCGACCGTGCCGAACTGGACGGCGGATACGCTGGAGAACGCAGGTTACACCAAGATCATGCGTACGGTGAAGACGGATCACATCACCAACGCGCTGGTGCAGGCGGCCTACGGTTACAACGCCGTCTCGAAGATCATTGGCGACACGCCGCAGTTGACGTATGTGTCCTCGGGTCAGACAGTGGCGGATGTACCGTACGCACTGGTCAATAGCTGCACGGGTTTCGAGTACGATGCGAATGGCCTGTTGATCGGCTTCTTCCAGCATCCGATTGGGACCACGTACGTCACCTCGACGGTGTTCTGCAAACTGGTGGAGTTGTTCTCCGGTCAAGGCGGCCCGCTGCTTGATGAAACCTACGGCTTGAAACAGTCGCAGGTGATTCCCGGTGCGAACTATCGTTACTACACCTGCCCGATCAGTCCGATTACAGGTCTGCCGTCTTACCAGTGGACCGATGTCACGGGTAGCTCGCAGTATGCAGTGCAGAACGGCCAGGTCACGTGGTTGATTGACACGACCAAGTTCTACACGCTGGTGCGTGGTGACACGAAGTTCTTGGCGTACTCGATCAGTATCCCGCCGGTTGGGGGTGTGCTGGAGTTTACGTTGACGCAGCGTGTGGTGCGCAATCAGCAGCTGTCTACCATTGAGATGGAAATCCCGATGGGGGAATTGCAGTTGTGGTGCAACAAATACGCACTGGTGGAAGGAATCGATTACATCGTCAACTTCCCGAAGGTCGTCATCACGAACAAGAAGTATCTGGTGCAACCGGCCTCGCCGACGCAGATGCAAAACATCACGGTGCGCTTTGCTGGCTTCTGTAATTCGGACATGACGCGAGAAGTTGCAGACGATGTGGGTTGGATCAAGTACGGCCGACTGTCGGATAACAACCGCTACGATGTGCGGGAAGATCGGGTGATGTCGTTCATCGCTGGCGGTGCAACGTACGACCGTTCGGAACTCACCTTCCAGGAAGACAATGGTGCGGTTTTCCCCGTCGACGCTATCAACGGTACCCCTTACCAGATCCGTGACATTGTGGTGCCTCTGGATGGCCTTGTAGCGGCAGATACGTACTCGTTGCGGGCTCAGTCGCAGGTGATCGATAAGGCAGTCTCGGATTACCTGACCAGTCGTCTGAATGAGACTGATCCGGCTGGGCCGTCGACGGCTACCGATCTGTGGGCGGTGTACAGTCCGTTCTTCTGTAACATCATGAACGATCTGTTGTCAGGGGTGTTTCAACCGCCATTCCTGACCGGCCAGTATAGCGATCAACAGGTGGTGGATGCCTGTGCGCCGTACACGTATCTTTTGGCCTTCGATCAGACGCAAGATGCTAATGCGTACGATCCGAATTACATGATCGTCCACCCGCACAACCTGGCCAACGTCGTGACCGTGTCGATTTACATCTACAAGTTCATGCGTAAGGTCAACTCGTTGTTCTTGCACAACAAGATCAACTTGGCACCGTTTATCAACATCGCCACGATTACGTCGTAACTGGAGAATTCATGTCAACACCAACTCTTCCGCTGCCGCCGGCTGGATCGGACGGCGTCGAGCCGTTGTACGACCCCAGCCGGGGTTGGCGGCTCTGGAACGTCAATGAGCTTTATCTCGGACCGCTCACACCGGGGACGGGGAAGTTCGTGGCCAATGTCGGGGACTGGGCCGTCGACACGACGATGAACCAGTTCTACAGCGTAACCGCTATTGACCCGACCACCTTCGTCGCAACTCTGGCGAAGATCACCAGTCCGATTCCGGACGATCAGTTCACCGATACCGACCGGTTGCTCTCGCCGGGACCGGGTCCGCGTCCGAACACGTATCTGATCTACGTGAACACGAACGTGAAGCCGACCTCGGCGTGCGTCGACCAACGTTTGTTTATTCGTGGGACGGCGACCAAGTCGGCGACACTGGTGACGGGCTCAGTCTTGGATGGCACGGAGAAGACCATCAGCGCGCTGGTGGACCAATCCGGTAACATTATCGGTCAGTCGATTCCGGTGGAAGTGCAGCCGGATGGTACGAAGGTGGTGCCGCCGTTTGCGATCACCGATCAGTTGCCCAATGGCGAAATCGTGACCTTGATTCTCTGGTCCGATACCGGCATCGTCTGTTCGCGTTCGGAACTGATGGTGGAAGATTCGTCCTTCATCCGGGCTCCGTCGACCGGCGTCAAGTACGTGACGGGTATCAGTTTGATCTCGCCGTTCCTGTCACCGGCCGATCCGACCAAGATCATCTACCCGCTGAACGTGCCGCTGAACGGTCTGAACCTGCAAGGTGTCGTGAACTACAGCGATGGCTCCTCGATCACGTTGCCAGTCGATGGTACGAAGTTCCAGTTGTTCGGTTTCAATACCGGCTTCGTGGCAACGGTTGTGGGTCAGAAGGTGCCGCTCGTGTTGCGCTACAACCTCTCCGATGGCGAAGTGGCCTACGGTGTGGGGGACAATGGTGCAGGCAAGTTCATCGTGCAGGAGTTCGAAGCAATCACCGACGTGGCCGACGGTCAGTACACTGTGAAGCTGTTCTGCTACCCGATTTGGGTGGACGCAGTCAACGGGTATCGTCTGCGCTGGTTCCTGTTCAATCTGGATCGCACTCAGTGGTACGATGTGACGGCTTACATCAACTACCTGAATGCCTACAACCCGACGGCTTACGGGGTGCAGCAGAAAATCCAGGTGCAGCTGAATCTGCAAAGCGTGAACGGCACATTCAAGAACTTCATCTTCACGCAGACCGTGTGGGTGTCGCTCCTGAATCAGGGCACCGAACGCACGACCAATTGGACCATCGCTTTCGCGCCGGGTCAGACGCCGCAGTTTGGTGTCAACAACTTTGCTGCGACGACGTTCATCAACCAGAACCTCTGGAAGATCAACCTCGCGATGGGCAATACGGATCTGAGCGACTGGCTGACGCAGGTCTACGGCAACACGCTGCCGCTGTACGATCCGGCGATGGAAGTGGCTCCGCCGACCCCGACGCACTTCTCGATCGTCTTCAACGACGGTTCGGAAAGCGTGTTCCCGATTTCGCAATGGAATCAGGATCTGACGGTCAACGAAGCAGTGCTGGATTCGAGCACGTTGTTCGTGCGCTTCTTCGAGCGTACCCCGACGACGGACTTGCAGCTGGCGATGGCAGGGTATCCTTGCTATCAGCAGAACTAACAGAACTCAAGATGGCTCTTTGCCTCCATCTCTTGCCCGGCTTGGTAGCGGGTGAGGATGGAGGTCTTTTTTATGATCCTATTCTTTTTCAGGTAAAGACTTATGACCTACGCTGCTCCCATTGGGCTTGACCCGAATGTAGCTGCTGTACACCTGCCAGTCATCAGCATTCGAGCGGCTTGGTATAACGAACTCGCTGGACAGGAAGCTACCTACTTTCCCTGCTTTGTCGGCCTGAAGTTCTTCAGTGCCCCGCCGAGCGGGTTGAACCCGAAGTCCTACTGGCGTCCGATTCGTAAGGGTGTGCTCACCCAAGGACAAAAGTCCCTCATCAATCTGGCAGTGATGCTGGATGGTACACACTGGTTGGCGAATGAACAACCGGTTAGCTGGTCGATGTCTGCCAACAGCTTGCTCACGTTGCAGACTGATGCTCAGTTTGGTAAGACCAGTGTGTTTGGTGACCAGCAGATGGTCGGCACACTCTTGCCCGTCCCACTCACCTTGGACCCGACTGTCCCGCAGCAACCGGGCAATCTGGGCGTCTCGATTAACATCACCGGCACGTACGCCGATGGTACCACCATCATGGATCAGCTGAAGCTGTATCCAACTCCGGGAGATACTCTCTCATGATTCTTTTCGAAGAAGATTGGAGTCGATATCCGAACGCGATCGCTGACCTGCAAACGAAGAATCAAAGCTTCGTGCGTATGGCCATGGTGTATCGCGAGATGGGGATTTCGAACCACATGTTCATGCTGGCGTTGCACAATCCAGCACTCCAAGGTGTCGACCCGTTCGACTACGAAAACCTTACACTCGAAATGCAAGGGATGATTGCAATGGAGTGTAAAGAAAATCCGTGGTACTTCTTCCGTGAATGCGGTCGTGCTCCGGTGCAGGGTTCACACATCCCGGCCATGGTGGAAGCCAACCGGGGTAACCTGTGTTTGTGGTGGTGTTTCTTTAACCACATCTTCATTATCCTGATTCAGATCCGTCAGACCGGTAAGTCGTTCTCAACCGACTTGTTGTGGGCCCTGTGTTTGAATGTGCTGTGTGAACACACCACGATTAACCTGATGACGAAGGACGACACGCTCCGTAAGGAAAATATCGATCGTCTGAAGAACATCATGCTCGACCTACCCCGCTATCTGGATCTGCGTGGTCGAGACGACTCGAACAATACGGAAGGCATCACCGTCAATCGGCGAGACAACAAGTACAAAGCGCACGTGCCGCAAATGCAGGAAAAGCGCGCGTACAACATGGGTCGAGGCATGACCTCCCCGATCTTCCAGATTGACGAAGGTCCTTTCCAGCCGAACATTCGTGTAGCTTTGCCGGCAGCCTTGGCAGCAACGACGGCCGCTGTGACCTCTGCTATCGAGAACAACACGCCGTACGGCACCGTGATGACCACGACCGCTGGCAAGATCAACGACAGCGACGGCGGCTATGTCTACGGTTTGGTGGAAGAATCCGCTACGTGGACGGAGCGTTTCTTGGATTGCCAGAACCGCGAAGAGTTGGAGCGCTATGTGCGTGGTGCTTCGCGGGGTGCCGATGGTCAGTCCTACTACCAGGTCTGTGCGACGTTCAACCACATCCAGTTGGGCAAGAGCGACAAGTGGTTGTACGAAACAATGCAACGGGTGAAGGTCAAGGGTGAAGATGCTGACCGTGACTTCTTTAACCGTTGGACCGCAGGTTCGAAGGCGATGCCGTTCGATGTTGAACTCGCTGAAATTGCCCGCAAGAGCGTGATCGAGCCGTTGTACACGGACATCTCGAAGAGCGATCCAGCCAATGGCGTGCCGGGTGGTTACCTGACCCGCTGGTACATTCCGGAATACCAGATTGAGCGCCGGATGCAATCCGGTAAGTTCATCATGGGGATGGATACCTCGAACGCATCCTCAGGCGATGATATCTCGTTGGTCTTGGTGGACGTCGAAACCGGTGAGACAATTGCCGCAGGCACGTACAACAATACCAACCTGACACCGTTCTTCCGTTGGGTGGCCTCGATTCTGGTCACGTACAAGAACATCACGGCGATCATCGAAAACCGCTCGACCGGTTCGGCCTTGCTGGATGCCCTGATCTGGATTTTGCCGCAGCATGGCGAAGATCCGTTCAAGCGTCTGTTCAACCGCGTGGTCAACGATCACATGGAGTATCCGGAACGCTTCAGGGAAATCAACTTGCATGTCGGTCGTCGTCCGCACGACATCAACGTCAAGTACCGTAAACACTTCGGCTTCGCCACTTCGGCATCCGGTTTGACGTCACGGGACTCCCTGTATTCGGAGACACTGCGCAACGCGTTGCAGAAAGCCGCTGGCAAGATGCGGGACGCCAAGATCGTCGATCAGACGTTGAGCCTGGAAGACCGGGATGGCCGCATTGACCACCCGAAGGGCAAACACGATGACATGGTGATCGGTTGGTTGCTGTGCCACTGGTTGATGACGAAGGGAACCAATTTGGCTTTTTATGGAATTGATTCTCGTATGGTGTTGCAAAAAGCGGCATTAGCTAAACCGCTGACGCCCTCCGAGCAGTATCAGAAGCAGCAGCAAACCAAACTCAGGCAAGAGATCGAAGCACTGGTCACCCGCCTGGGACGTGAGTCCGATGAGTACCTCTGTGCCCGTCTGGAACACACGCTGAAATCCCTCTCGCGTCAGGTCGTAGAGACCGAGGCCGATACCGCTTCGATTGACGAATTGATCCGGCAGACCCGTGAGGCACGTAAGCAACGTAAACGCGGCGCAGGGTTCCAGAAGAACGTATCTGTTTATCAGGAACTGAACTACGCATCACAAGGGCATTCTGGCGAATTCTCTGATCGTCCAATGTCCGCTAACGATATCTACCGGAAACGGTACGCTTAATCCTGTAGATACATTGAACGGAGTACCTGTATGAATCAATTCCGACGTGCGTTTGAGAAACACACCGATGGCTCGGAAGAGGGCAAAGACAACTTCATCGTCATGAAGGGTCCTCTGTCGACACTGTACACCGAAGCGCTGATGAAGGAATACGCAAAGGAAAAGACGCCGGAAGGCATCGCGCAGGAGTCCCAAGCGAATGACGCGCTCACTGGTCTGGCAGCAGCCTACGCCTCCCAAGGCGATCAGGGTGACGACTCAGGCGGCGCTACGACCGTCTATGGCGTCTCGGGTGAAGGTGCGACCGAGGACGACGTGGTCAACATCTCGAAAGAGTTGCAAGGTCCGGGCAAGACGGTCCTGATCATCGACGGCGTCCAGCCAGGTCCGAATTCGCCGGAAGATACCATTCCGGTGGAACGTGCTGAGTACCTGACCGATGCGATGGAATGCTTCGTGAAGGCACACGGCGGCTTGGTGTTCCGCAGCCTTGAAGAGTTCGCGGTGTGGCGTAACGACCGGTAAGCTGGTCGGGCTAGGGGAGCGTTTGCTCTCCTAGCTTTTTATGCCGTTATCCTGTGTAAATGCTTTTATTCCGGATTTCCAAGGGTGTCCCAATGACAAAAACCATTCGTGAGGTATTCGAGACGCATTGCGGTTCGCTTGCGATCGATGCGAATCTGATCAAAAAGCTGCGCATGTTTGAAAGCGGCTTTGTCGGTCGCAATGCCGATCACATCGAATTTTTCGGCGGGCACCTGTTGGGTGTCCAGCAAGTGAAGTTTCTGCCGTCCGATCAGATGCGCTGGTTCGATGAAATCATCCAGGCTGATGAGATGGCGTTGAAGAATGACCTGCATGCATTGCCCACGGTGAACCCGGATTGGAACGTGACTTCGAACGTCATGAACCTGTCCTGTGTGTGGCTGATTCATGCGATCTATATCTCGAAGAAGTTGACCCCGGAACAGAAACACCAAGGCATGCTCGATACGATGCTGATTCTGGAGTACAAGTTCTTCACGTCACTGCTGTTCCATTACTTCCACTATCCGGCGAAACGGGAAGTGGCAGAAATGACGTATGCCTCGTTGTCGGACAAATTCACCATCAAGCAAGTGGGGAGTTGGGCTGCGTTGTTCAAGGATCGAGCCGAGACGCTGATCGACATGAAGGACAGTACGCACAGTGGCACGATTGCCAAGTTCGACGATGATGAAGGGGTGAACTACTTCCTGTCGGACGCACAGGGTCGTATCCGTGACGTGATGAAGAACATCTACGCGGTGTATGACCGGGTGCATAAATCGGGCAGTCAGATCAGTTCCACGTCCGCCGTGACTGATCATGACGGTGAGAAGATTTTGAAGGATAAGACCAAAAGTCTGGCGATCTATGGTCGTTACTTGTCAAGCATCATCACCGACAAGCAATCCTTCATTCGCGATGAACTGGTACGGGTGGTGTTGCAAATTATGCACACAGCACCGCCCTCGGTCTTTCACGATACGTTGAACTGGGTGTCGGATCATTACCGTCAAAGCCAGTACAACATCATCGAGCAGGTCGTCGATGAGACACTGGTGCACTCGTTTGCGTACTTCGCTGAAGCCCGTCAGTTCGTACACGGCAATCCTGACCTCGGAGCGTTGCTCCAACGGTTAAAGGGCGTGTACACGTCATCGCGCTCCACCGATCCGAGACTGCTTAAGTTGCGGGATGAAACTGAGAAGCTCGTGGTCATGGCTACCAAAAATAAGAATGAGTCCACCCTTGCCAGTGTTCGCACAGCGTTCCTGCTGTACCTGGTAGCGAGAGCAATCACGATGACACATTACTCGGGGTAGCTCGATCCACTGAGGCGGTTAACATGTCTTTCATCAGACGCTTTTTGTCTCGATGTTTCCTGTTCGTGGAGAGACGTTTAAAAGGGAACAAGTCTGTTAAGAACATCTCGCTGCCTGAAGATCAAGATTTCGTAGGCGTGCTGACTGGCTACTCAGTAACCGGCTACGAGATCAAGATCTATTGCAGCAAGGTACGGTATCGAAAGAAGTACTCCCGCTGGTACGTGCCTCCGTCCAACATCGATCTCTACCACGTCTACAGCACCGTGAGCGCGGATGCACCTGATTCACTCAAGGCTGCGTGTGCGCTAGAGATTACGATTCCACCGCCTCATCCGGATTTTCTGAACTTCGAGTTCCAGAAGGATGCAGCCATTGAGTGGTACCTGGATCTCCTGATCCAGCGCATGTCGCCTGGCGATCGCTTCAATAGCTGAATAAGGGGAGACCACTAGGTCTCCCCAATATGTTCCCAATTATATAGTTGCTTAAAAAATAGGCAGCCGCCGCCGCCAGTACACTTGTTAAACCCGTGCTTCTTCATGCTAACGCATGAATCAGGGAGAGCCTCAAGCTCGGACTGATTAATGCTTGAACACTTTCCCTTGGAATGACTAGAAAATTTCCTTGAAAATAACAAAATAATTTATAGCACGATTTAAGTCTATAGGACGGATTACCTTGCGTAATCTTTCCCCTTTTCACGCTTCGCGTGTTGAGGGGACCTACGGGGGGATAGTGTATAGATGAGCGAGCGAAGCGAAGCGAACTGATAAAGAGTAATAGGCGGCGACGCTAGGCGTCACCTATTACGATCCACATTCGTGAGTAGGGGGAGACCCCCTACGAACTAATCTTTATAAGCAACCCATTCGATTAGCCGCTACGGGTCCCTTTGAGGGGCCCCTACGCTATCTAGCTATATAAGGCGGCCAGACTGGCTTTCTGTAACTGAATGTAACAAGACTAGCCCAAGGCAAAGTCCTTGGGCCTTATGCCGTTATGTGCGCTAACGAACACAAAGCAAACGAAACAATGAAAACCTACAGGCTGCTTGCATCTTACGAGTGAAAATACAGCATTGTAAAAAAGACAATCACTGGAAAGGAATTGAAGTGACTGATAACCGAATAAAAGACCGCATGGATTGGGTCTACGATAACTTACTCGGGTGGTTGAAATCGATTTATGGACTGCAAGGCCTGCACCTGAATCAAGAAGTGTTTGTGAATGCACAACCGAACGCAAGCCAGCCTGATCGAATTGCACACCACTGGACCGTCTTGGGTAATCAGATTTGGGAACGTGCTGAATTATCCCTGCACACACAAGGCCCGATCGATAAGTACTGGGTCAACGTACGTGAGTTCCAACGCGACATCCTGACCTGGGTCAAGGTGTGGCAAGACTGCCATTACTATCCGCCTGGTGCCAAGCACCCAGTCGCCATGAGCAGTCTGATCAATATGCTTATCAACACCCTGCACAGCTTGACCGGAGCCGTGGAGGTGTGTGTGCTTGATCCGAACGACAATCTGATCCACATCTGGGTGCGGCTGAAGACCTACCCGGACAGCTACTGTGCTCTGATTAGCATCCCCAAATTCACCAGCGAAGATTAACAACATGTCTACTGTCGAGTCCGCACTCATGCAAGAAGTCAGCTACCGCAATAACCATTACAAACCTTGCGTTGCAACCCAGAACTTCATCGAACACATTTCCTACGACCACTACGGTCTGGTCGAGATGGATACGGTACGCTTGATCCGTCGTGCGATTGATGAATTGACCAACGATTCATCTCTGCGCTTAAGTGTCGCCATCACCGAAGAAGCTCGGGCGTTGGGCGATCCCGGCAAGGTGATGAAGGAAAGCTACACCGCATTCAACAGCCTTCTGGGTGGTAATGCTCACCGCATGCTCGCTGTGATGGTCACCACGGGCGAAAACATCGACGTGAAAGAGCAAGGCTTTATCGTGCTCAAGGACAACAAGCTCCATCCGGTTAAGCGCGCAGCGAACCGTGTGTATCTGGGGTTGCGTGAAGAAGCGCAGATTCAGTTCGTGTCGATTTACCATCAGTTGCAAAACCTGGTGTGTTCGGTCAATGGTCGACTTCAGTTCTACGTGAAGTACATTCCGGAAGAAGAGAAGTACTGGTTGGTTGGTCGTCCTTACGATCAGGTCCAAGCGAAGAAGGCTGACCCGAAGTACAGTGAGCCCGATGCCTTCCAGGTGATGATCATGTTGCAGATTCCACCGGAGCAACAATGAGCGACGAATCGTTCGGCGGCGAAGAGCAGGATGCTCTCAATGTCGTCCCGTTCAATTTCCGTGAAGAGCAGATGCCGCAGTTGTACGAGTGGTGGCAACGATACGACACCAAGATGTTCTGGCGCTTTCACAACCTGCGCGACATCATCAGGGAGTTGTATCTCGATCTCCAGTTGCTGCCGCTGCACTGTACCGCTCGGATGAGACTGTCCGAGAAGGGCTTTCAGGAAATCTACACCTTGGTTGAACCGAAGGACTTTCATCTGGTGTTGATGACCATTACGAATTATCCGCTGTTGCTGAAGATGGGACAGAATCGGTTCAAGGAAAATCTTGATCCGGTGCTGAACCGATTGACGGCATATCGGAAGAAAGCCCGTGCCCTAGGTCGTTACCATTTGGACATGGGCTTGCGTGCAGTCATCAAGATGGTGATGAACCTACCTACCGGTGCGATGGTGTTGATGGCTCCTGATCCCGACCAGGCTTTGATCGTGGTGCAGATCATCTGGAAAGCGATGGATAACCAGAACGCAATTACGTTCACGGTACAAGACTCCAAACGAGAAGTGTTTTAATGACGTCAGCGGGGGCAGTTTCCTCTGCTGGCGTTATGCCGTTAAAAGGCGATCGTAGATTTTTTTGAACATATATAACTCCGGTGATAAGAACAGCTTATCAATTTCATTCGAACTAATCAGGAGCTTTAAATGAATAACGAACAGTCGTTTATGGCCTCCCTCGGTGAACTGAATGTTGGAGCATTGGAGCAGAAGTTCAAAGCTGAGCGGGTGAGCGCTTTGGGTTTGGACGAAGCGCTGAATCGCTCAATTGAGTATCGCATGATTCATCGCGTGCTCAACGAGATCGTGGGTCGCTACAAGTTGCATGCGAGTCCTGAACTCTACGAGCAAGCTCGGGCGCTGGTAGAGAAACCCTACGAACACTACTTCGTGTTTGATCGGGTCGAGGAAGCGAAGTGGCGTCGAGCGTTTCTGGAAGTCGGTGGCTTGGTGAATCCGGCGTTGGCAGCAGCACAAATTCGCCCGTTGTTTGTGACGGAAGACGCAGCAGGTTGGGAACCCTTTTAACAGGAACGAGGAACCAGAGATGCAGGGGTATGTTGATCTTATTGCAAAGTGCAATCACTTCGCTGCTAACCCAACCGAGTTGGCGGCGATGTTACTCCTGGACCGCATGATCGAAATGGATCATGATCAGATACAAGAGTTAAAGCAGCAGGCAGCAGAGTTGCGTACTGAGTTGGCCGATGCGTATATGGCCCTTAAGCGCGACAACTTGACGAACGCCAATCCGGCAAGTATTAAGTCGGTGCAGGCAGCGATGGAATTCGTACTACGAGCCGGAAGGTTTGCAGTGCGCCCTTATCAGGGGTTGTGGGACTTCGATCAAATCGAAGAGATGCAGTTCCGAATTCGGATGTTGAATGATCGGGTGATTCCGATGGCAACGCCGTATGAAGATCGGATCGGGCTGAAGAAGGCCTGATGTTTCGTTACTAACTATTGAGGTAGATGATGCGTAGCTTGTCAGAAAAAGGTGGTATGAAGCGTTACCGTGAAACCCAAGTCATCCTGCCGATGCGCGCCAGCATCGCAGAGATCCGTACCAAGGAGACCGCCAAGGTGGTGGACTTCTCGGCATTGATCAGCAGCTTCCGTCCCAAGAGCCGTGTCAAGGTCTGGACGAACCGCATCATCAAGTTGTTCATGTTGTTCAGCTAAGCAGTACGCACACCAAACCAAACTTTAATTCGAACTAAAAGGAAACATCAAAATGAACGCCATCATCAATGCAGTTGTGAACAAAGACCTCGCCAAGAAAGAACTCCTGTCGGCCACCATGATGGCTCTGCGTGCGCCGCAAGAAGCCATGACGTTGTTCTGGAACGCGTTCTACAACAGCGAGTTCGTGAAGTGCGATATCGCCTTCGACGAAGAGTGGGCAGAAGGCAGCTACTACGGCGGCGGTGTGGATGCCGAATTGCCGGAGTTGGAAATCGGTGAGATCGGTCGCTCGGTTGCACCGGGTAACAATGCTCGCCGGATTCTGTTTGTCAAGACCCGCTTCGGCAACGTGGTCCTGTTTGAGCGTTACTCGCCGGGCGAAGACGGTGAACTGAATGGCCCGATCGTGCAGAACACGCCGCGTCTGGTGCATCAGTCGGAAATGTTCCGTGGTCAAAGCGCACTGGTCATGCAAGACCTGATCGATGCGTTGGGTGACGGCTGGTGCAATGACAATGTCGGCCTGCGTCTGGAAGGCTTCCTCAACCTGCTGGCTAAGAACGCTGCCCGCCGCGAAGCACTCGCAGCAAAGGCAGGTGAGTAATGCCGTCAATCCTCGAAACTTTGTTGGCGAGCATCAAGCCGTGTCGTACATTTAACCAGATGCTGTCGATGGAGTGGCGACGTCTGATGCTGGAACGCAACATCACGCGCGTGCAGTTCGCCAAGCTGGTTGACGATTACATGCTGACCAAGCCGAAGGTGACTCGCTCGATGATGCGTGCGAAGTTGCTGGAACGTTTGACCGGCGACAGCATGACCGTCAAGTCTTTCCGTGCCGGTCTGCGTGTTCTCGGTATCGACGATTACCCCGTCATGATTTCATTGCACATTCGTGCAGAAGGCCTCCCGTACCCGAAACAGGATACGGCCCGTGAAACGTATTTCATCAGCGACGACGCTCGCTAAGGAGATTCAGATGGAAATGATTAAAGAGTTGGTCAACAACATTCGTCACGTGCTGGTCAACGAGTCGTTCAATCTGTTCGCGCGTAACAACGTGATCGATGTCGACCATTTGTCGGACACGGTTCGGGAAGCCAACCGAGTAGCGGGTTTCTCGATGATGAGTGACGAGTTTCAGGAACAAGTCTCGATCCTGATGAAGATCTACACGGGGGTCACGGCTATCCTGTTGTCGGCGGATGACAACGACGAGATCTTCGCGCAGTACAACGAGATGCTCAAGCCGTACGGGTTTGATCTGAAGGACGTGAAGAAAGGCGAGTTCCTGCCGTGGACGAAAGGTCAATTCGTTTCGGAACCCGTCATCGCACAAGTCGGCACCACGCTATTGGTGTGCAAGCCGTACACGTTCATCATCGGCCGCTTCAGCTAAACAACAACCGACAGGCTAGGGGAATGATCTCCTAGCCGTTATGCCCCCATCTTCCAAATTGAAAGGATTCATCATGACGAACGCAACCGCAACCAAAGCCCAAGCTGCAAACCTGAACCCGATCGCCATGGGTCTGGCTCAACTGGTGCAAGCGAATCTCGCATTGACACCGAGCATCCCGACCGACGTTTTCCATGCGGCGGGTCACCACAACGCTCGCAAGATCGTCACCGACCTGTCGATCAAGAATGTCGCCGGCCGTTTCCCGGATGCTGAAGCGATGCGTGCCGCTGGCATCGACGTCGTGCAGGAACATGCAGCTGGTGTGCATGGTAAGCGCGTGGTATCGATCACCGAGTACGAAGATCATCGCAGTCATTTCCTGATCGAGTTCTGGGAACTGAACGGCAAGGACAAGCTTGAACTGGTGCAGCGGTATTCGCAAGTCGCTTCGGCCGCCGCATGGGCCTGGGTGCAAGCGATCACCGATTACCTGTCGAACATGCCGGCAGTCGAGATCGCTTTCCCGGAAGTGGTCACGCAGTATCTGGCGGACAACGAGCGTTCGTACAAGGACGTGCGTGGTCTGCAAGTGGCTTCTCCGGTGGCGATGGCTAAACCGGCTCCGTCGATGATCGAACTGTTCGACCCGGAAGAACGTAAGCCGGGTGCGAATGCGTACAGCCGTCTGTTCCGTGTGCTGTCGGATCAAAGCTTCATGACGCCCAAGAAGTGGAACGAACTGATGAACGCATTTCTGGATAAGGAATCCCCGGATCTGCGTGAAAGCATTCGTGCCAAGCTGAACGAGCGTTTCGTTTCGGCTGACATGTCCTGGGAAGAATTCCAGACTGGCGTGCAGTTCCTCCAGATCGAAGACGGTGAAGATGCAGTCGCCGCTGAAGATGTGGAAGACGCTCGGGTGTGCTTCTTCGACAACAAGCTGCACGTACTCGCTGCTCACGCGGCCTAAGCCGGCAACGGCATAGAGGAGGGAGTTCATCCCCTCCTTTCTTTTTTGTTAAGGACAGATCATGGTCGCACAAGTGAACATCAAGATCAATGTGGTCGGCTACAAAGTCGCCTGCACGCAGTTGGCATCAGAACCCCCGGTAATTGGTGACGAAGACAAAGAGTACGACTTTGAAGAAGCTGGCTGGCACGGCAATCTTTATCGTCGGACTGAAACTCTGCCGAAGAAACTGAAACATCCTGACGGCAGCCGCAACTACGCAGTCGACTGGACGGTACAGGAAGATGATCCGGCCATCATCGTTTTCACGGTGTACGAAGAAGCCGTGGCTGAAGTCGATCGACTGATCGCGCTCACCAAGCTCAGAGAGAATGCTGAGGATGGTGAGATCGTCTACACGCGGGAACTGTACGAAGGTCTGCGCCTGAAGGATGAACACTCTGCCGATTTCCGCTACCGGTTCTTTGTTGAGCCGATCGTCGAGATCAGTCACCTGTATCAACAGGATTTCAGCTACGAGTACGCACGCTGGAAGCCGTGGCCTGAGGAGAATGAGGATGTCTGACACACCGAAGTTGAAGTTGTTCCGTAAATCGATCCGGGTTGCTCTGGTTTGCGACTGGGTTAACAAACACGATCTGGCCGAGCAAGTGGTCAGTATCGTCGATCGTGGCAGTGCAGGTCAGTTGATTTACTACCGCGCGTTCGAAGAGGTCAAGGAAACTCAGGAAGAAATCGACCGTTTCGCCGGAACCAGCGCTCGCTGGGGTTGAGGGCATAAAGGAGTTGTTATGGCAAAGACGCTAGAAGAAGTGGAAGCAGCAATCGCTGAGATCAAGGCGGTGTGTGGCAAGCATGGTATTTTCCTCGCCGGAACCTGCCATGATGAGAATACGTACGGCGAGATTTCAATCTTTGAGGTCGGCACGCCATCGAACTTTTGGTATGACGTCAACCATCGAATCACCAACGAGATTGAGAGTGGCACCAGTGGCGATGACATCTTCGCAAACCAGAACATTCCGACAGTGTCGGGTATTGGTTCGGTGACGCCGGTGTCAAATAAGGAAGGCGACTAAACGGCATAGAAGAGGAGCCTTTCGGCCCCTCTTCCTTTTTTTGTTTTAAACCGGACCCATTGGCAACCAGTCGATCTTGTTTGCCTTCACATAGTAGTGGGACTTGCAAGGAAACTGCTGGTTGCCAATCGAGGGCGACAATGTGATGCGATCTTCTGCGTCCCGTGTGTACACCCAACCCCGATCCCCGATATGAAACGGTGTGACTGTCTTCCAGCCACATGTGCCGCAGGCGCATAGGTGAATCGCCGTGCCGTACTTCTCAGACACGTATAACACACCCTGTTCCAGATGCTCGGGAACGGTTTCCACGAATAGGGGTTGCAGTTCTTCGGTTCTCATCGCTGACCTCCCATCGTCAAGCGCATGAAGCGGGTCCATTGCTCGCGATCGTTCATCATCGCAATCTTGGTCCACTTCTCACGCAGGTACGTCTGGTACAACTCTTCCGCATCCGACCAGCCGTCGATAATCTCCTTGAAGCGGCCGATGTTCATACCGCCAAAGAGTTGCCCCATGTCCATTGGGATGATGTACTGGTTGAACACGTACGACTTGATCGACAGTTCCACGAGTTTCGCAAATGCCGGAAAGCTGCGCATCTGGATATGACTCATGTTCTCATCGTTGGCCAGCACGCAACGCAGATAAATGTTGGCAGGCAGCACCACCGTATCGCGCACCATCACGACGTTCTCAGCAATCAGCTGAACATAGGCCGTGGAGGTCACAGGCATCGATCCCATGGCGTCCATCACCGACTGGGCACCCTGGAGCATGAAAGTGTTCTGATCGCCAGCAGCGACCCCGTACGACGAAACCTTGGTCGGGTCCGAGAACGTGATGTTCAGCACGCTCATGATCGAGGAGCCTTGCGTCTTCGTCTTCGGAATCCGGTACACCGAGGTGTAATCATTTTGCCGGTACACCGGCAGACCATCCAACGGAATGTAGACTTCACGACCCCCCACGAGGTTACAGTCTACCAACACGCGCGGCCGCACCACGACGGACAGTAAGGTCTCGTCGAGGTCAATCATGTCATCCCGATATCCATTGACTCGGGGAGTGAAAACGGTACGCAAGATATCCATTGGAATCACGCGCTTCACGTTTGCAATCGAATATCGTACGCAATCCATGGCGTCTCTCTTAAAAGAAAGTGAGTCATATATCATCTACCTAGACTCAGGCGGTCATACAATCCTTTGACAAGGAGATTCACTGACATTTGAGGAACTTAACATGGGTCGCGCATTTCGCATGGCACTGGAAAGATTCAGTCCAGGATTCAAGCTGTACCATTATTCAGCAGCGAAGCATAGCATCCTGAAAACACGGGAGAAAACTTCGCCACCGGATAAGGAGAAATTGGCCAAAGCAAAAGAAGATATGGAGACACACAAAGATCCTGGGACGTACTACCAGCACATCTCGTTCTTCTTTGAACCCGTACCACTGGATCTGGTTGGTAAGATCTTCGGTAAGGAACATCACTTCTGGTTTCCGGGCCACGATATTTACGAACACATCGTCGACCTGAGCAGTATGCCGGACTTCAAGTACCGGATTGTGGAATCACCCCTGGCGGTGAAGATGTTCTACGATACGGACTGGGGCGATCTGGACGACAGTGATCTGTTGAAGTATTTCCGGGAGCTGGCTGACAAGCAGAAAGCGCATGGTGAGATTGGTAGCGGGCCGAGTGAACTCAAGTCCGCAGCATCGAGTATGGTTGGCTCGGTGTTGGAAGCGTTCAAGGAACTTCCGAAACGCCCGAATTGGGAGGAATTGAAATCGAAGTACGCTGCAACAGTTCCGCATGTGATGGTCTATCCGAAAGGCGGAGAAATCACGGTGGATGAAATCAAAGAAGTCAAGGTTTCCCCTTGACCGCGATTTTTTAATGCGAGGCATGCTTCCTATGCGAGAATCCATCATTAAGGAGTTTATTCGAATGAACAACAAAACCTCGAACCGTTCGCTGCGCATTTACGCATGCGGCGGCGCAGGTGTGAACCTCGGACAGTTGCTGGAAAAGAATCGCACTTCGACCAGCGAGTCGGTGGCGAATCTGGACATCACGTACGTCGACACATCCCGCTCGAACATGACCGGCCAGCCTGTGCCGGACGAACACGTCTATCTGTTCGACGGCCTCGATGGCTCTGGCAAGATCCGCCGCGAGAACCATCAGGAAATCGCCAAGCGCATTCGCGAGATCGTGCAAACGCATCCGCCGCATGAACTGAACATCATCGTCCAGTCGCTGGCTGGTGGCACCGGTTCGGTCATTGGCCCGTCGCTCGTTTCCGAACTGCTGGACAAGAAGCAAGCTGTTATCGTGCTGGCAATCGGCTCGGCCGACACCAAGCTCGACGCAGAGAACACGCTCAAGTCGCTCAAGTCGTACGAAGCGATCGTCGAGATGCGTCAAGCGCCGGTCACCATGGTGTACCTGCAAAACACGAAGGCGAACAAGCGTGAAGACGTGAACGCTGCACTCGTGTCGACGGTGCTCTCGCTGGCGGTTCTGTTCTCGGGCCACAACCGCGAACTCGATACGAAGGATCTGTTCAACTTCCTGAACTTCCACGTCCCGACGTCGTTCGAACCGCAACTCGCTCACCTGTCGCTGGTTGGTCCGGACGAACATCTCGCGGCCGGCGGCCATGTGATCTCGGTGGCGACGCTCGTGCGTGACGGCCAGGATTCGGCGCTCGATCCGATTCCGGAAGTGCAGTTCGTCGGTTACGTGGCAGCCGATGCTCCGCAGCCGATCGTCGAAAACGTGCCGTTGCATTTCTACATCACGGACGGCATCTTCGAGGATGCCAACAAGGCGTTGAACAAGACGCTGGCCGATTTGGTCGCTCAACAAGAAGCGCGTGTATCGCGGGGGAAAATTCTGAGTGATTCCGACAAGCCTACTTCGACTGGTCTGGTGCTATAGTTCACTAGACTGGCGTTTCTGGGTAGTCGTTTTCGCTTGGTCGGCAACAAGTCGTCGGGTGCGGGTCATGAAGGTTCGACGGCCCGTGATTCATAAGTCGACCGCTAAGCGCCTGGTGAGGCCGGAACCGCACGTGAAGAGCATGTGTATGGACCGGCCTTTAAGCCAGCCGGGGAAGAGATTGCGAAATCCCGATGGAACTCTCCCCGGAATCCACCCCCAGACACGCCTACTCTGATTTAAAGCTTGTTAGTACCTATCAAGCTGTGCACCGCGAGACGGTTGAAAGCATTCCGGAAAGGACGTTAAGCTTCCCCGATCAGGGAGCCGAATACACCTGCCTATAATGCACCGACTCGCACGATACGCACTAGGGGGGCGCTTGACTGACATCCCGTCCTAAGGGGCGCATCAGAATAACATAGCGTTCCCCCTTCACCGATTTTATAAGACAAACCACAACCAGAGGTAGACCATGTTTCGCCGCTTTTTCGAATGGCTGTTCAAAAAAGAAATACAAGCCACTGAAGAGATCGATCTCAACGCCACCTGTCCGAAGTGTGACAAGCGAGCGTTTTACCAGTACTCACTGGACGATCAGACCATCTATCGCTGCCCGCATTGCGACAGTGATTTTTCGCGGATGTTCAAGATCAGTCCTTGCAGCGAATTTGCCGAGCAACGCTAAGCAGTTGACGAGTCAGTTTCACTATCTATCTTCCGGGGATTGAAGGTGGATAGTGCAACTGATTTATGCCGTCAACTTCCTTGGAAGCAGTGGAAGATTATTTCGGTGACAAACATAGCTCTAAAACGCACCAGAACGCTCTCAGAGCCGCTGGTATCTCGTTTTTTATCATCTCCCTTAATCCTGTAGTACAAAGCCCGGAAATCCAATGACAGCCTATAACGCGACTCTCATCCAGGATGTCGGTGAACTGATCGCATATATCGAGCAACCGCTATGGGGCATTCTGGCGAAGTTCAACCCGGAAGAGTACCGTAGCATTCACCACGTCTACGAGTGGTTGATGCGTGACCATGTTGAAACGATTGACAATCTGGTCTGCATCGAACATTACCCGAAAGCGGCGGTTTACCACAAGATCCGAAACCGCCTGAAGCAACAACTGAATCTCCCTCTGGAGACACTACTGTACGGGTACGTCAAAGCACCCCGAATATACGACGACAATTTCTTCGTGCAGGTTGACCTGAAATGTAATACGGACCTTTACATTCAGTACTACCGAAACGGCATGCAATCTGCTTTAAGACTAGAAAACGACAATGGATCTCGACCTCCTTACCCAGCTTAAAGACCATGAGCAATCGGGCCGGAAAGCTTACTTCGAATTGCTGGAACACGCCGAACGTTTGGAGAGAGGATACGGACAATACTTCAAACCCTACACCGGCAAGCAGATGTACTTCGAATACGGCACACGTCCTGCGCTCGACTTCGACAAACAACGCTACCACTCTTTCGTCACGGCTGATCCGTTGAACCACGGACAGGCTGGGATGGTGGTGAAGATTAAAGGCCCCAAGGATCTGGAAGGTGGCCGGCACGACATTCTGAACCAAGACGACCTCGTGGTTGTTCGTGGTAAAGACATCAGCAAACTACGATCGGTACCAACATACCCGAAGCGGATGATGGACTTCATCGTAGAGTACGCGGCAGATTACGCACTGAGCCGCATCCCGGTAGCAGCTTCGACGGGTCGTGGCTTCAATGCTATTTTGCGTACTTATCTGAACGATGAGTTTCAGATTCGCCTGAATGAACTGGACAAGATCTCGAAGTCTTCCGAGGTCGACGACTTTTGTAATGAGGTGTACCATTTCTTGGAACACCTGATGTCGGATGTGCGTGAATTCATGGGACCCAACAAGTGGATGGTGCACTTGGTGAGTTTGGTCGGGGTGGACTTGGTGATTGACACGTTCGTCGATTTCCGGATCTACAAATACACACTGGATCTCAGGGAACAGGCGAGGGCCAAGGAGGACGAATGAGTTTGGTCACACATCAGTTCCTAGTGTCGTTTCAGGAGCAGGCGCAACTGGTCCAGTCGATGATGTATCGACACCCAGCCCCTAGCAAGCTGGGTTTCACGATTGCCCATGCCAATTACAATGCGACACCGTACTTGGCTGAGTTGTGTCGAGTGCTCTTCTCGGTGCCCAGTAACGATAAGGACAACCGGGTCGATTACGATCTGATTACGGCCGAAGGGATTCTGATTCGCGATGGGATGGATCAGAAGGTCGTGAAGAACCTGACCACGATGATTTTTAATCAGTGCATCGATATCTTAAGTGAGATCGTGCCGCATGTGGCGTTCAATCCGGAGATGGATGTCCTGTACCGGGTTCTCAACGAGTTCGACATCATGATCACCGTCAGTACGGAGTTTGACCCACTACAGGACGCAATGAATCGAGGAGTCTAACCTTGAACATAATTTTGGGAACGGAAGAGATAGTCAAGAAGTACATGCAGTACGACTCTTTCTTCTGTTTCTACGAAAACGGCATTAAAGATGTCGTACGAAATGCGGTGTTAAATGCGGGCAAGCGAAAGAGTTACTATGTCGATGATCAATACAGCGAGGTCTACTGGTTGCGTTCATTAGCGGGACGTACCACCAGTGACTGGGAATATGCCATTGACAGTTCGCTTGACCACGATCCGTCACAAGTACGAGCCTATCAAATGGGCCAAGAGAAGATCGACCGTAATGTGATCGAATTGGTCGTCGAACAAATTGAGGATGAAGTAGAGCGAATGATTTTCGCTCTCACGCAAGAAAGGAACTATCGTGTCACAGCCCTTGACCCCAGACGGTACAACGAGTGGCTTGGCGACGATCTGGTGGTGAACATCACGCGAATTCAGGAGGAATGAATGGGGTATTATAAGCGCGGAGCGGAGGAGTTCAACTCAATGCCCGAGCATGTAATTCTGGATTTCGAGCAAATCTTTTGGAAGCTTAGGCGGGACGTGACATTAATCACCCCTATGACTGTGGACTGGGATGCGTTTTTCCAGCAGTTCTTTGCAGGGGTTGCAGCGTTGGATCGCACGCTTGTCGATGCCTTTGATCGGCCGTTCCATGCGATGTACTCCAACGCACATTTCAATGATCGGACCTTGGTGCAGGTGATTCAGGAAATGGTGTATGGCGACGCCCTTTTCGAGAACAACACCCTGAGCGAGATCCATGGTGCGCAATCCACGCTTGAACGAGTTTTCATGGCTGCCGGCTTAAAGATGAAAGAGCATCTGCTCGATCTGCTGGCATACCGCAGGGGTCACTTCCCTTACTCTTACAGAACGATGATAAGCGATGGATGTTTACTCTTTTCTAAAAACGAGAGCATCTATGATACCCCAATACTTGATCCTCAATACTGAGACTGACGCCGCACGCCTGAACTGGCTGGTGGAGCAATTCCCAGTTGCAGATGGCGAAGTGTTCCGGGACATCATGGAATGCTTGGCACGAGAACACGATGCCCTGATGGAGTTGGATATCCTGGGGCATGACATCAGCACCATGCTGGTTGAAGGAGGCTACCTCGGGTACGAACGCAGCGTAGTGAGAGCAATTGTGGAGATGGGAAAGGACATCTTCAGCCAGTTGCAAACGTTCCAGGCGTACCGCAATGGGATTTTGCTCTACTGTTTTCATGAGGACTTTAATGGAGCCCTCGTGTTGAAGAGCTATGAATCGGCAGACTTCGACGGGGTGCAGTTCAAACCCCAGATGAAGTTGGGGAGACCGAGTCGTCGAGACAAGGAGATCCAATGAATGAACTGGTTCTAGTTGACACCATGCCGAAGTATCTCATCGTCCCGACAGCAGACCTTGTGGAGAATTTCCATCGGGAACTGCTGCCGTTGTCGGTGAAGGATTCAGATGTGCGGGAAATCATTAATCAGATCTCGGATGTGGTGGATACGCCCGACCGGGAAAAGACTTTGACGGAAATTCGTCGGTTGCCCAACTTTGATGGTATAGCGAGCAAGCATTTTCTTCAGTCTCTTGAGCGGCAGCATTTGCTGAAGAGCGCCATCTTCAATCTGGGGAGTGAATTCCACAAGCGTCTGATCGAGCTTGGGGTGTTCGAGTCACCGAAGCATCGTGGGGAGTTTCCCTACCTGTTTTCGGAACTCATCCGGAATGACGCGGCGTTCTTCTTGCTGCCGTACTAGGACTCGTTTTCACCATCGGCCGAGCAACCATGACTACCAGCTATCAGATCGGGAGCACGTACTCCTTTAACACCTATGCCCCGGACCTGCTCGGGACCAACTACCAGAATGTCGTTGTTGCAGGCATTATGGATGCAGGTTCCGTCCAGCAGTTGGGTTTCGATGTCGTCGGCAATAACCAGCAGGTCTATCCGTCGCTGCCGCCCGGCACGCCCTCGGACCCGACCAAGTACACGTACCTGCGCTTGAAGATGCAAAGCGGTGTGTATCAAGCGATCGCGATTCCCTGGATTGATGATTCCAGCGTGCAGCTGATCCAGGCACAGAACCTGCAAGTGCTGATCGGCAACATCGATCCGGCGCAATGGCAAGATCGGGTACGTCTGGCACTCGTGCAGATGGGCCTGAACGATCTCCAGTTTACGGTCGTGTGATTCGGAATAGTTTTTTACCCCTCGGATCATCATGTGAAGAGAAGGTAAGGGTGATGACAAATCCGGATTGCTTGTTCAATCCCTGCGCGTGTGGCGACGGGGAGAGTAACGAGAACTTGAGGTGGAGGGTACCACCTTGGGAGTGTCATGCTGGTCCCGTCGGGCCGGGTCGTTGTGTGCTTGCGTCCTCCTTAACGCGGGCTCACACTTACTGGGCTGGTCTCACTCACCAACCTTCGTAAGAGACCTGGCACCGACACCTGTTTGTCGTTGTACGTTGTGGTTTCGCTGTTCATTTTGTTCGGAGGACCTTCGGGTCCTCCTTTTTTTCCCTTGACTCGTTGGGGAATGATTTTTTTGTGGGTGCTTAGATAGTTTGAACGTAGGCTATCGGGAGTAACAAGTGGAACAACGTATCAATCCTTTTGTCTTACCAGTTAAAGAGTACAAGCGTGACATCGATGTCCTGAAGCATTATATCGATCAGGCAGCCGTCTATCTGTCGACGATGGAAGGCGTGCCGTATCACGAAGCCTTTAACTGGGTGCGCGATCAGGTGAAGCCTGGTGGCAAGTACGCTTTCAAAGATCCGGAGATCAAGTATCTGGAACGTAACGATCATGGCGATCGGAACGAAAAGACGGGCGGCCTGTACTGGTACCTGTCGACGTCGATTCAAGAGAAGGACATTATTGCACCGACGTTCACGACCTACTACCACCCGAAGAAAAAGAAGTCGTTGTTCGCAACGTACATTGCGCAAGGCAAGAAGCGTCGAAACAAAGCCAAGAAGGAAATGTACGCCGCTGAAATGGCGGAAGACTGGGTCAAGTACGCGTTCAAGAAAGGCGAGCAGACTAACGCCAAACAGAAGAACAACTCACTCTCTGGCGGTCACAACTCCACCTCCACGCCGCTGTGGAACAAGACTGCTCACTCGACCCTCACCTCGACGTGTCGGTCGACCTCAGGGTACGGTAACGCGAACAACGAAAAGTTCCTCGCGGGTAACCGGCATTACTGGGCCCCGATGATTGTCACGAACAACATCACCTCGATTATCCGTCACACGGACTATCCGGCTTTGGAAGCAGTGCTCACGAAGTACGAGATGCATCTGCCGACGCCGGAAGAGATGATGCAGGTGATTCACTATTCGACCGATCACTACTGGCGTAACGAGCCGTTCTTTGAGCGTCTGCTGGAGTACGCACGTAAGTTGACTCCGGTACAACGTGCCGCCTTTGTGTACACTGGCGACATGTACCACATGCGCAAATTCAACGACAAATTGATGCGCAAGTTCCTGGAACAGTATTCGTTCCGCATGGATGTAATTCATCCGGACCCAGCCAGCGTGTTCGGCAACTGTTTCGAAGACCAGCGTAACTTGGCCATGCAGATCTGTTCGCATGTGTCCAAGGGTTTCACGGCAGCAGAACTGGTCAAGGGCGGTAAGGAAGACAAGGGTGAGTGGGTCGCGGCTCCGGAGAATGCAGCAGGCATTGTGGCGTCGACGATCGAGAACATCTACAACACCACGATCGAATACGGCGACATGATCAAGACGATGTTCGTCTCGGATAACGTCCCGGCTTCGATGGCGTACTTCCCGGAATCGATTCGCCATACCGCTTTGATGTCGGATACGGACTCGACCATCTTTACTGCTCAGGAATGGGTGGAATGGATGTTTGGTCGGATTGGCTTCTCGGACCCCGAGAACAATCTGTCGTCGTCGATGATCAATCTGGCTTCGGCCTCCATCACACACGTGCTCGCCAAGATGTCGGCGAACCTGGGTGCGGATGAAGACATGATGTTCATGATCGCGATGAAGAACGAGTTCAAGTTCGACGTGTTCGTGCCGACTCAGGAAGCGAAGCATTACTTTGCGTACATCTCGTGCTCAGAAGGCAACGTGTACAAGAAGATGAAGGAGGAAATCAAGGGCGTGCACTTGAAGAACTCCAACGTGTCGAAATACATCATGGGTCTGGCGAAGGACATGATGGTCGGCACCATGGATCGGATCATGCAAGGTCAGTTGATCGACCTGAAGGGTTCGTTGAAACAGGTGGCAGATCTGGAGCGGATGATCCACGAATCCATTACGGGCGGCTCCCATGACTTCTTCCGGTTTGGCCGGGTGAACGGCCTGGATGCGTACAAGCGTAAGGAAATGGAAGATGGTTCGCAAGAGCCAGAACTCAAGTACGTTGGTCGCACACCTTATCGGTTCTACACGCTCTGGCAGGATGTGTTTGCTCCAGACTACGGCGATACGCCAGCACCGCCGTACACGTGTTTGAAGTTGTCGTCGGATCTCGATACGCCGACCAAGACACGAGCCTGGATTGAAGGGATGGAGAACAAAGCGCTGGCGGACCGACTGCGGTTGTGGATGACCAAGTACGACAAGAAGTATCTGGGCATGGTGATGTTGCCGGAACAGATCATCCAATCGCACGGCATCCCGAAAGAGTTGCTCAAAGTCGTGGACGTACGCAACATGATTGCAGACTCGACCGCTGTGTTTTACAAAATCATGGAGTCGTTCGGTATCTACATGCTGGATGACAAGCGGACTAAACTCTTCTTGGACTACTACTAATGGACTTCATGCATGCGGCTCAACTTGGGTTGCTGGCAGTCTTAGTTGTACTGGGAGTCGGGGTGTTATTCTGTCGCCCCATCTCCCGGATTCCTCCTCCCCCACCGGGGTACTACGAACGTCGAAAAACGCCTCGGCCTCCCCGGAGAACACCGGGGACTGACGCCAATACTCCTTACTGGAAAATACAGGAGATTGCGGAGAAGAACAAGAAATGAGCCATGAAATCAAGATCGGAATTATCGTAGTGATAGCTATTGCGTTATTGGCGTATTTGCATGAGGTGTACGATAGTTGGAAACTGCGCCGCAATAGAAACAAAGTCTGGTACACGCCGCAGTACAACAAGCAAGCCGAACATCAAAACGATCTGTTCACGGAGAGTTTCTTTCCGAGCGTGATTGTTTCACCGGATGAAGTCGGGTACAGCTTCTCACCTCGTTTAGTACGATTAATTCGAAGAAGAAGGAATAAGGTCTATGTCCCAGAAAGAAATCGCAATTACCGCAAGCGGACCCGTCGGCTGCGGCAAGTCAGCAATCCTCGGTGAAATCGAACTCACGCTCAAGTCACTGGGCGTGCCGTACCGTTGGGCTGATCCGGAAGATGCGCAAGCCGAGAAGAACCTGACCCATGCGGATTGGATCGCTGAAATCGAAGCGACCAAGCCGAGTGTTGTGTTGGTGGAACATCACGGTCCGGGCAAACAGGCAGTCGAAGCGCTGATTCAGGAAGGTGTGGCGGCGCAGCGAGCCGGTAAGTCTCTTAAGGAGAATCCGTATCTGTCTGTTCCCGACAATCTCGATTGGGAGCGGGCGTACTACTGGATTCACGGTTATGCGGTTGCACCTGCTGTGCTGGCGGAACTCATCACGAACCGTTTAGGGTAGAAAGAATATGAGGTGAGTCAAACCGATTCACCTTAATTCCAAACCCCTAAAAGGGATTAGCATGAAGACCATTATCCTACTTGGCGTGGGTTTTGTTATCGCCTGCGTTCTCGCGGTGCGCTACGGGCCGTGGTTCAAGAAAGCTTCCACCCAGGTCAACGACGTGGTGACCAACGTCGAAGATAACGTCAAGACCGTGGTGTCCAAGGACAGCACTTCCGGAAGCTGATTCAGCATTCGCACTACAACGAGGAGAAGGACCATGAAGACCACCGTGCTCGCTTATCGTTCCCTGTCGACCATTCTTCGGGAGCAAGCCCAACGGCAACTCATGGGGGACACTCAGGTCAGTCCGCGTGGTTGGGAAACTCCGTTGAGTGCTCGACCGCTCCCGGTACTTCGCATCTAGTTGTTGCTTGACGGCATAAAGCCCAGGGGAAACCCTGGGCCAATATGCTCTCAACTACCGACCATTGACATCGACAACCTGCGCTTCAATCTGACTGATGTCAAACTGAACGTCAGCCAAGACGTCTGGTGGCAAGACCTTCATCATGCTGTTGCGGCGATAACTGCGGATCTGATGCAGGACGTAGTTCACCTCCTGACGATTGCGGTTACTCGCACCACCCTTGCTGACTCGCATTAAGAAGTCCAGTATAGGGAGCCGGGCAATGCTCAAACTCCACACGACTTGCTGGGTCGGAGCCATATCCGGAACACGCATTAATGCATCTACGTTTGGTACGCTGACACACGGGATTTCGCGCATGATGCCGCGAAAGTCCTTACCCGTCTTTTCCAATACTTCCAACAACAAATCATCCACGTGATCCAGCTTTTGGGTCCAGTCGATCAGTGGAAATGAATGTGCGCGTCTCGCCTCTCCAATCGGCGCACCCATTGCCAGATGATGCAGCCGGTTAAAGAGGACATGATCCAAATGGGACGGCATGATGTTAGGCAACACGAACATGTGGATGAACTGCATGATACTGCGCTGTTCCCCTTCCTGAAACTCAGCACAGCGTTCCACTTCAGCCAGACGAAACGCACGGTACATGCAAGCGAGCAAGGCGATGTTAATCACCAAGACTGCAATGCCTGAATCCGTCGAGTTGTCACGGCCATTAGGTAATTTTAAACCGAGGTCCGTAATCGGATGACGCAACACGCGAACCGGTACTTGCTCCACCCAGTTTTTGGTCGCATCATCAACATCAAAATCGTCGTTGTCCGCGATAAGAATCTCGGGACACTCAGGGCCGTAAAACGTCCCTGAGAAAATCTGACCTCGGTAGATGGACGAAGTCATTTTTAATGCCATTGATAGATTCAATGACATAGCCTGCACATTGTCCTGGTAGCGCTCAGGGTTTTGTGACAGCGGGATATCAATGGACTGGAGCAGTCGCACCAAGAGGTGGTCGCTTTCGACAGCCATCGGATGCGTGCGATAGTACTGCATCACGGTGTTCAGATTGCGTTGCAGCCCTGCTTGAAGGTTACTCCATCCAGAAACCTTCGTAACAGCGCTCAACGTCTCTGGCATGAAATTGAATAAGCTGTACATGGATGTCGTATCCAAGCGAGAAGATAAGAGGCTATAACATAATGACGCGAAGAATCCTTACTAACAAATTAGCTGCCCTGGCAGCCATGGCCGTGCTTGCTTCTTCAGGTACCGCAGCAGGTAAAAATAGCACCGTTGAGATGCGTCGTCGTGAACCCGAAGACGACACGCCCATCTTCAAGAATGCAAATTCGCGACATGATTTCGGTCGTGGCAAACGGGGCGGAAACGGTAAGGGGAGGAAGTGGTGGAACAATTAGATCCGAAACGTATCGTCAACATCCAACTCCCTATTGCGCCGGGCGAATACTGCACACCTCACAGCGCGCATGTGCTGGACTGGAAGTGGAAACAATACTGGGAGCGCGACCTCACATTCATCGAGCCACGCCGAATTTATCCAACGGGATGTTTGCATGACACACCTGACAGTTTTGAGCCGTGGTATGGCGTCGATTGAGTTGCATGATGCGCACATCTATTCGTGGGTACGACGGTTCTTCACCTATCGAAGAAAAACTGGTGAGTTTCAGATTACCGATTTCCAAATCGATGGCAAAAAAACCATTGATGGTAAGTTGAACGTCGGTCGTGGATTAATCAAGCCGATCTACTGGTTACCTGATGAGACATCAGTGCTGCACTGCGCCCACGTCGATGAGTACTGGAAGAAGTTCTACACCGTCGACGATATCAAGGACTTTACCAAGGAACCTGGTTTGGACCCGGTATTGATCGCCGCCATTAGCGCATACAGTCGTGTGGAGCGAATGCCCGATGAGGTCGGACCGTACGTCGAGAAGAACGAGTTCAACAATCCACACCACGTGACGGCGGCTCAAGTGGGACTGGGCAACTACGTTGACATGCCACCCTGTTGGGGTGATCCTGATCCCAATGTAATTGACGTCGAGATGCGGGAAGTGAAAGAAGTTCCCCAATTGGAGAATAACAATGGAACAGCAGAACGAACAGACAAAATCCGTGGCGATGATCCTGACGTACTCGGAACTGAAAGAAAGGATTGATTCTGCCGGCGGCATGATGGAACTTATCGAGCAGATGAAAGCCGGGGGACATACTCACATCGGTCTGTTGCCGGACGATTGGAAGGACAAAGCGGCCTTCCCGCCGGAAGATACGTGGAAGGAAACCGTGCAGGTGGTGATGGGAATCGATCCGGGCAGTGATTCAATGACAATCCGTCGCTTTCTGATTGAACAGCGTGGCATGCGCGGCGGACAATCACCGATCTTCATGATCGATGATGCACCCTTCTTCCCGAACGAAATGGGTAAGGGGGAAATGGATCGACGCATGACTGTCTTGATGGATGACTTGCGCTTCAAGATGTCGATCTTGCCGGAAGAAGCTTACGCCGTACTGGCACAAGAAGAACCCGAGGTCGTCGAAACTAAAGGCCCGCGTCGTCGTTCTAAATATCAGCGAGGTGGATGGTGGAACCGGTAAAACCCCCAAATCAAGAATGGCTACCCAGTGGGAACGGACGCTTCTACGATAAAAACGTTCTCACATCGTTGATCGAACGTGATCTGCCGTTGTTTCCGACTGACTTGTCGCGAGGTGAATACATCTTCGTGCGTAATTGGTTGGAACACTTCCAGCGGACTCGAATCCGGGAAGCTAAAGAACTTATCTACGGTTTCTCAACTAACATTCAGACTGGTCGGACCAAGATGCTGGGTCAGTTGTTTGTTGACGATCCGTTTCCCTTGTTGATCTTCGATAACGTGATTACTCATGAGATGAAAAACCTGTTCGGTGAAACTCCACTGGAGCAGGACTTCCGGGCCTGGAAGGAAAAGGGTAATTGGGATCGCGGATTAATGTCAATTGAACGCGGCGTTGCTCGCTGGAAGAAACGCGAGTCAGCTGTGGAAGTCTGGCGTACGTTGGACGATGCGGTCAATGGTTGGTGTGTTGAGGAGTACCGAGTCTACACGGCTTTCTCGCCAACTGGTCCCGATTGGGCGATCAACAACATGACGTTTAACGAACTGCACGATGCGATCCGACGCGGAGATCTCCAGATTGTTCATGAGATCTTCAAGGAAAGCAGTGTCGCCAACATCACGTATAAGGCCAGCTATCCGTTCAAGTACGGGAGACGGTGATGAGTATCGCAATCATGGAGGATGACTACAGTCGTCCAGAGTTGTACGACTTCCACGCCATTGCAGCGCGTCACAGTCTGCACAACGGTCATGTCAAAGCAGCGCAACATCGTGCAGTCGATTTGGCATCGGCTCGGGTGAACAACTTCTACCGTTCTTGGTTCATGCCCGACGACCATGACGCACATGTCAAAGTGTTTCAGCGATTGACAGTCGATCTCGATTTCTTCGATCTGAGCGATAAGCACAAACCGAAGGGAACGCGTCTGCGAACCTGGAATAGTTCGAAACCGCTCATCGGTCCGGACTTCGGTGACCAGCTTGTCCATCTGGACAATGCTCACGTGTGGAAGTGGTGGCAACATCGGATGATGCGTAATTGGGATTTCCTCAACGACGTCATGAAATCCGAAGCGATTAAAAGGGGGTTGATCGATGGGAAGGCTTAGTGACGCAATACTTGGCACCAACAATGGGGTTGTGTCAAAGAAAGTCGAGCTTGACCTTGGCGAAGGTTCGCGCGACGAACATGGCAAGCCGACTGTTCTTCACGACTCTCACATCGTGGCAGCATATTGCCAGATTGGCTCGCCGTGGTTCTGTGGTTACGTCGGCGATTCGATGGGCAACCAGATCCGTCTTCACCGTGACCGGTTGAGGAATGGATCTGAAATTGCTGCGGATGCCTTTCGGAGGGCAAATGGAATCACTTCGCGATAAAGATGGCAACATTATCGGGTGGCATATTGAACCCGATCCAGAGACTCGGGAAGCTACACAGAAGTGGCTGGTCGAGAACACGGCTCCGAAAAACGACTGGCATGTATGGCAATGGAAGAACTGGCTAATCGATCGCTTATTTACCGATCCGATTCCTCTAGGACGTATTGTATCTGTCGAGCTTTCTCCTCCGTTACTCGGTACGGAAGATCCGAACTACCGACCGAAGGGTCAGATGTTAGATTTCAGCGGAGTCATGGGGATTCCCCCTAAAGTGGAGTACGGTCGTGAGAAAGACACAATCATCCGGGATGAGCGACAAGGAGATCCGGGAGGGAATTCGTGACGGGTTCATTACTGTCAGGGATGGCGTCATTCGTTTTAACTATGATCGTCATCCCGGCGGTATGGCTATCGTTCATTTGCACGGTAGCTGGAACCTGCACGTCTCCCGTCGGGAGCGTCGGCTGATCCTGAAGCAGGCACGTAAACGCAATGAAAGATAAGTCTTAAAAAAGCACTGCTTCACTTCTGTTATGTAGGAATGCGCAAGCCATATTTCTAAGAACTAAATACCGGCGAGGACCAGATGACACTGGAAAAATTAGGCGAAATTATCCAGTCCCAGAACTTCATGCTGGGGCTTTTGATCGGGCTAGTGATTGCTCTGATCTTTGTGATGTACACGGCAGTGCTGCGCGCACGCATTCTTTTGCAGTGCGCGGATCAGAAATCGGCAACCAAGATCGGCGACAGCTTCTATTACATTGTCCCGTCCCTGGACTACGTCCATTCGGATCTGAATTACCCGAAAGACTCCGCCACGGTTACGCGTATCAAGTGATGCCATGGGTCACGCTGAACGAAGGACTCAGGTGCCCGAGTTCGTTCGCGATCCCTGCATGGGTGTGTTGTGGGAGTGCACCGATGGGATATACTCTGGGTATGGTAATACCCAGGGTGAAGCTTTGTCTGGCTTTAATGAGGCCAAACAGTTAAAGCGAACTCAGGCTACGCCTCGCATGGGGGCGGATGGTAAACGTAAGTACTGGTAGGAGTGAAGTGATGGCGACGAATAGCAATTTCCGGGTAGCACTGGAAAAGGCATCAGTGAGCGGGCATGACGGCGAACTCGAACGGTTCAAGGAAAAGCTCGCACGCTTGCAGGAAGAAGCAACGAAGGTCGGGATCAAGGTGACCGGTAGCGTGAGCCGGACGTCGAAGCCCAAGAAGTAAAGAGTCGAACTTTGGGGGGTTGTAGATTGGTTCGTGTAAAAATTTATAACCCTCCCCCTATGCTATAGACGAAGAGTGACATCTTTGGCTACCGGCCCTGCTCGAAAGAGTGGCGTCGGCACTCCACCTGTGATCTCGATATATCCCGAATCAAAGAAAATTCAGGCATATATCACTCTTAGGCATAGTGGATACACTGTGTTTGCGCAAACATTGTTTCATCAAGGAAAGAAAGGAAAATCTCATGACTCTCAAAGCAAACCAATCCGGTCAACGCCAAGGCACCACGATGGGCGCAGCGATGGACGATGCACGCGCCACTCAAGGTAGCCAACAGGCTTCCGGTGGTCAATCGAATTACGAAGCGGAACAAATGCAGTGGGGCTTCCGTGGCATGGGCGGAATGTTCGATCTGCCGGCCGCCGCCGACACGCAGTCGGAAGTGTTGACGAAGTCGATCTCGATCCTGAAGACCGATATCGGCCAGCTGCAAGACCAGACCTTCGAAATCACGCTCGAAGGCATGGATCGCGAAAACCCGAACCTGAACATCAGCGCTTCGGTGCTGGTGCTGCTGGTTCAGCGCAAACGTGCGCCGCAAAACGGTATCGGCTACCACACGATGGTTCTCGCGGCTTCGACGCCGGAACCGGGTTCGAAGACGGTGTTGCTGCCGAACAACAAGTCGGTCGATCTGAAGGAAACCGTCGGCGATCTGTTCGATGGCGTGATGCGCGCTGAAATCCATCGCGAACTGTCGCGTCTGTATCCGGGCGTGAAGCTCTTCGCTGGCGAAGCTCGTGTCGTTCCGGCCGACTTCAAGTGGGACGATCAAGGTGCTGTGAAGAACCTGCGTGCTGAAGTTGTGACGGCCGCCGGCATGACGCTCATCAAGAATGAGCCGAACTTCGAAGACATCAACCTGCGCAAGCTGAAGAAGGACAACTCGCTGTCGGTGAACACGGCGTTCGGCCAGCCGCAGATCATCAACTCCGTCGGCCAGCCGGTGCGTGGCGATATCCGTGTGACGTTCCGCACGGGCACCGCTCCGCGTCAAGGCGAGCAGGATTCGGCCAACGTGCAGAAGGTGCAGGATCTGTCGTCGATCGCAGCTTATATCGACCTGATCCACCTGCGCCAAGCCAGCACCAACCCGTACCTGCCGCCGCAACAACAAGCGCAGTACGGCGGCCAGCAAGTGAACCCGAACCAGTTCAAGCAGTTCATCGCTCGTCTGGTGATCACCCGTATGCGTTCGACGCGTGCGCCGACGCTGAATCAGCAGCTGCTGTCGTTGCTGACTTGCTACACGCTGCGCAAGCCGGGTGCCTGGTACCCGAACTTCAAGCCGAACTACCACATGGGTCGCGAGAAGGATATCGACCTGAAGGATATCGGCGTCATCGGTCTGGAAACGATGCCGAACCCGGACGGCTCGGGTGGCTTCATCCGCGTGCCGACCAAGGTCGACTCGTTCACGCCGCAAGCGCTGGGCATGCTCCTGCATGCAACGGTGCAAGAAGGTCTGGTCGTGTCGCTGGACGTCGAAGAGTGCGGCGAAGATACGTGGCTGAACAGCATCTTCGCGGATGCGGCTCAGACGCAGGATTCGGTTGCACGTGAGAAAGCATACAGCACGCTGTACGGTGCGGTGGACTGGCTCACGGATGGTGAATTCGCCAAGCTGTTCACGAAGGGCGAGATCATCTGCTTCAACGAAAACAACCGTATCCAGAACGGGTTCTACACCGGCAAGGGCGGCGAGCGTGCAGACGATCGCGACCTGGATCTGCTGGCGATGTACAACCTGATGGGCGATCGCGACATCAAGGTGCCGCGTGACTGGAACGATTCGTTCATCCTGTCGGACTTCCCGATCGAACAGCGTCTCGACGCTCGTCTCGCGCTGATGCATCAGCTGATGCCGGACCTGAAGATCACCGGCTACTCGCGCCGGATCACCTTCACGGACAAGTTCCTGCAAGCGTTCACGCATGCAGCCGAGAAGACCGGTCTGCAAGTGCGCGAAGTCAACGCGTTCAACGATACGCAGGGTTACGAAGTCCCGACGTACCGCTTCGCGGATCAAGCACTGGGCGGCTACCAGAACAACAACCTGTTCACGCAGGGTGCAATGTCGGCGTCGGGTGGCCAGCAAATGCGCCCGACGGGTCGCTGGGGCTAAACCAGTCGGCTGGTAGTGTAGTCGTGTAAAAAGAGAGGAGCGGTTGCTCCTCTCTTTTTTTCTTAGTGTGACTGTAGGAGGTGGAATTGGGAGTCTCACTCACGCTCAAGAATCTGGACAAAATCTTTCACTCGGCGAAGCATCGCACGTACGTGGTGAACGATATCTCGATTGCGTTAGCTGCCGAGAAGGAGGATTTTAACAACAAGATCATTACGCGCTACACGAATGATGATCTGTTGAGCAATCTCGCTTCGTGCGAGAATGGGTGTACGGTAGGTGAACACCACAAAGGTGAAATCTGCCAAGAATGTCACACACCCGTGGTAGATTCAACTGACAGGGAACTCCAACCGATCGTCTGGATGAGGGCACCTCACGGTGTCAGGTCACTCATCAATCCGATCTTCTGGAACATGATCTCGGATTTCTTCGCAAGAGGAAACTTCGACGTGTTGCGATATATCGCAGACCCGAATTACCATCCGGTGCTTCGTACGCCGGGTGTGATGGATGCAGTGAAGTCCGTGATCCCGCACCGGGGTTATAACTACTTCCTCGAAAACTTCCAGCAGATTATCGAAAAGCTGATGGAGTTGAAGGTTTATCGAACCCCACAGAAGCGCAAGCTCGCTGCGGAATTGATCGACCTGATGAGGACGTATCCGGATGACGAAGCAGGCCATTCGTATCTCTTCCCGCAATATCTCCCGTTCCCGAACAAGTCTTTACTCGTTATCGAGAAGAACAACACAGGCACTTATACCGACACGACAGTGCCGGGGGCTGTGGATGCGATTCGCACGATGACGGGGATTGATCTGCCCGAGATGAACTTCACCGTTCGTCTTAAGGAAAACCGAACGATCAAGTCCATCTGTCAGATGGATGAGTTTCTGATCGATTGGGATTCCAAGTCATTGGCTGGCAAACCCGGCGTGTTGCGTAAGCACACGTATGGCACTCGCTCGGACTTCTGTTTCCGTGCGGTGATTTCGTCAATCAGTGACGCTCACGACTACGATGGCATTTATGTGTCGTGGGGCATTGCGGTCTCGGTGCTTGAGATCCACATTGCGGCCAAGCTGTTTATGATGGGTTGGACGTCCAATCGCATCAAGGGCTTCCTCGCGGAATATGCCCTGAAGTACAATGAGTTGTTGGCCCGACTCATGGACGAGTTGATCGAGGAGTGTCCGTATAAGGGCATCCCTGTGATCCTGGGTCGTAATCCGTCCTTGTGCCGGGGATCGACGCAGCAGTTGTTTATTACTAAGATTCAGCATGATGTACGAGTACCGACGATCTGCCTGTCGGTGTTGGTGCTTCGATCGCTGAACGCAGACTTCGATGGCGATAACGTCAACGTATCGCTGGCACTGGATCACCGCACAGCACGCGATCAGCGCGCCCTTGCTCCGCACATGAGCACGTTCGATCTGGATGAGCCGCGTCATATTTCGCCGTCTCTCTCCCTGCCTAAGCCGGTGGTGAGTTCGATCGCGGAATGGATGCACGGAGAGGAAGGTCCGTTGACCCCTGAACAGGAACGACAGATGGCAGCAATACCGGATGCGTAAGCATTCAAGGAGGTGAGTGAAATGGTGTACACTCCAGCGGCGAGTGACTTCGATGCGTTGGCATTTGGTAATCCTCACCCAGGGACTATCGAGTACATCCAGCGCAAGTTTGAAACGCTGCCGCAAGCACTCTCCGAACGCGGTGCAGCGTTCATGGCAGATGCACGGCAGAAGTGGGATTCGTTCATGGGCTCGGACGCCATGCGCAAGGCCCGAGCAGTAAAGGAAAGGTTGTTGGGTGGTAGTATCTATCTTCCGGACGCGGCGATGCTGTATGAGAATCTCAGCCAAGTTCAGAATGCGGGCCTTGTGATGCAGCGGTACATCATGAGTGAACCGACAGTTCGGAAGCTGTACCACGAGCAACGCATTGACGGCTATTCGACGACGTATGTCGATCCGCAACCGGGCAGGATTGGTGAGGAAGATTACAACTATCGTCAGGTTATGCAAGGTGCTGTAGTTGACACCGAAGACGGTGGTTGGGTGTGTCGTACGTGGGTAGATGACGTGGCTGAAGGCGAGGTAGCGCTCAAGTTCGACGAACGTTCGTCTATCCGTGGGACATGGGACCTGGTTCGCTGGTATGTGGAACAGGGTAAGGATGATCCTACTTCTTCGGAAGGCGGGATGATGTAATGCGCAAGTAGTACTTTGAGGGCTCCCATGTGGAGCCCTTCTTTTTTTGTCAACGTTAATGGTGTGATAAAGACATTTTACGACAGGGTTTACTATGTCCACACCAGCAGTTGCAGATCCGATTCCTGTCCCGTCGTTCTCAACGACTGGATGGACGACGTCGCTCTCGGAGAAAGCAGACCTTGCGGCTTCCCATTTCTTTCTGACTGATGCTTATCAGTCGAACTTGTATATGGGTAAGCTCGTGAGTTTGCAGGCTCTGATCCAGCAGTATGGACAAAGCGACGTCGTCCCCCTGATTACCAATGTCCGGCAGACGATGGAAGATTACCTCCGTCGTTATTACCCGGAAGGTTCATCAGTCACAATTACGTCTAACGGTACCGATCCGACTTACGCCGGCTCGCTGTTGACGTTGAATATCACAGCGCTCATTACGCTCGGTGGAGTGCAGTATTCCTTTGGCTGGTTGGTATCAGCCGAGAATTCCATCGTCAACACGATTGTACGAATTAACAATACAGGCCCGGCATTTTAGCAAATGTTTTTTCAGTGAACCGGTTCATCCTGTAGAGAAATGACGGAGAATTCCCATGGCGAGCCAAGCAGAACTACAGGCGATCATTGATCGTCGCAACAAAATCCTGGTCGAGAAGATCAAGGATGTCCCGCAAGATGTGCGTGATATCGAAGCCGAGAACCGCACTGAACTGGACGTGTATTACTTCCAGGCATTCGTCCCCTTCTTCCTGGGCGACGAAGACATTCTGTATTGGCCGAACACGAAGCAAGGTCGTGCCAAAGCCCGTGAACAGTGGGTTGGTCTCGCCGGTGGTTTCTACACCGAAGTCGACGTGACCCGAATCGTCAACGGCGTGAAGGAAATCGTCTTTACCGTACCTGCCATCCTCAACCGTGAAATGGTCGAGCCGGTGATTACGGAACGTGGTCAGCCGTCGGTCTACACCGCTGTGCTCACTGCCAACAACCTGATGTCGCATTCGCCGATGCATGCGGAAGCGTACCTGAAGGACAAACTGGGCGAACGCCTGGAGCGGATGTGGCACCCGGAAACGATGGCCAAGAACGCTGAAATGTGGAACAAGATTGCGGCCTTCTTTGGCCGTAAGGCGCACGTTCCTGCACTCGCACCTGCACAGGCCGCTACTGAAGATTCGTCGAAAGACGAGATCCTCGGCTTCGACCCGTTTTAAGCCTTCATGGAGAGCTATCATGGCCATGAAGGTTAAGAAGATTCATCTGGCCACACTCTCCGATATCCACCTTGGTGACCGTCGCAATAGTGCGTCTGAGATCATTGCGAATCTCAGGCGTGCTATTGACGACAATACCGAGACCTCTCAACTCGACATAATTTTCCTGGCCGGAGACGTCTTCGACGACCTACTGGTCCTCTCGAACGACGATGTCATTGAAATCGACCTTTGGATCTACTGGTTGATTACGTTGTGCGCTAAGCACGACATTGTGCTACGGATATTGGAAGGCACACCTCGTCACGACCGAACGCAGTCCAAGCGTTTTCTGTTGGTCAACGAGTTGATGGGTTATCCCGCAGATGTGAAGTACATGGACAAAATCTCGATCGAGCACATCGAGCGTTTTGGCATAGACGTGTTGTACATCCCT
This sequence comes from Sulfuriferula sp., assembly GCA_031291235.1. Taxonomy (GTDB): domain Bacteria; phylum Pseudomonadota; class Gammaproteobacteria; order Burkholderiales; family Sulfuriferulaceae; genus Sulfuriferula. The sequence goes on along the minus strand of JARLJL010000015.1, from coordinate 78,775 downwards.
GATGAAGCTACAGCGTCACCGGAATTGACGTTGAAGCAAGTCAAGGAGATGATGAAAGCAAAAGCCCTCACGCAAGTGGACTTTGCGATCATGCACGGTATGTTTGAGTACCAAGTGCCAATCATCTCTAAAGATCACAAGCACAGTTCGTCGGAGTATCTGGCGCTCGTGCGGTATCTGATCTTCATCGGGCATGTCCACACATTCACACAGTTAGACCGCATTACGGCACAAGGCTCGTTCGATCGCACAGCACATGGGCAGGAAGAAGCGAAAGGACACGTGCGAGCGACAGTGTACGAAAGCGGTGAATGGGAGGTTGTGTTTGTCGAGAACAAGGGCGCAAAGAAGTTTGTTACGGTCCGCTGTCAGACGTCTACGCTGGAAGAAACGTTGGTCGAAATTAACGACGTGGTGCAAACACTTCCAAAGGGGTCCCACATCCGGCTAGACTTGGATCGGGATCATCCGTTGAATGCGAGTACGGACGTTTTGATTCGAACCTTTCCCATGATTTCGTGGGAGAAGACGATTCGTGGTACAGATGAAGAGATAGCCATCAGCGATATTGTTGAGCCTGATGAAGACTATACACCGATCACGATTACCCGTGAGAACATCGTCGAGTTGCTCATGAAGCGACTGGAGTACAACGAAACGATGACTGATGAGTTGTTGGAGATCGCTAGAGCCCATTTACAAGAGGTGGTCAAATGAGTGCCAGCATTCGGTTACTTGCGGAGCGTGCAACCGGACAGTACCCTGTTTCGATTGCGACGTCGCTGGCTCTCGAAGCCGGCATGGGGATTCACCCGGAGATTGAGTCGAAGACCGTGAGATTCACGGAGTACAACGAGTTCTGGGTGAACCTGCGTACGGTGTACCGCAACATGATGGGAGCAATGGAAGGTGACGCACCGATGCTAGTCTTAGGTCAGTACGTCGCTGAAGAAATGCAGCGGGAGATGGACCGCATCCAGGACATTGTCTCGGGTGCGATGAAGGGGCGGGTCGTCTTTTACGTGAGTAATTACAAAGACGTGGAGAAGAAGTATCCGAATGCACGTATTCGGGTCGATAACACACAGAAGCAGAAGATCTTTCGCAAGACCCAGACGGATGCGATTTCGCATCTGTTGTTTCTGGATAAGCCGCCTGAGCATCTGAAACAGGAAGCGCGCATCCAAGTCTTCGATCTTGCCTTGAAACCCAAGGTGCAGTTGAAGACGTTGATTTTAACGCATGTGCCGTATGATCTGCTGAGTGCCAAGCACTTCGGCTCGCTAGACCTGCTGGAGTCTCACACGGGACACATCAAGAGTCGAGCGCAGTGGTACACCAAGTATTACAACGGCAAAGAACTCTTGAAGATTCCTTTCCGGGAAGATTTACTTCAGGTGTTCGGGGACAACGAGTTGTTCCATCCGTACCCAATTGAGCAACGTCGAGAACTGCTGGAGGTCGCGAACAAGTATAACTGGTCCTCTTTAACTACCACTGAAAAAATAAGGTACGGAATCGACATGATTAAGAACCCGTACTTTGTGGCTAAACTCCGTGCGATGATGGTTCAGTAACTGGCGTAAATAGTTAGTGTTCCCAAGTGGAAAGGTTGGAAACACTACTAAATTACCAGTGCTCTCCATCGTCTGAATGCTCCAACACCTAACTTTAACGAGCGATTGAAAATGGCATACGACAACAACAACCGTGGCGGCGGTCAACCGAACTATCCCCAACGTGCGATGAACGTCCTCGACGACAATCGTATCCGCATGTCGGCTCCGTCGACGGCGAAGGGTAAGTGGGCGTCGCTTCAGTGGCAGTACAGCAACAACGACGCGAAGCTCGTGCTCTGGACGAACGATCCGGAAGACGACAAGAAGAAGATCGACGTCTCGTTGATGCCGGTGGATTTCTGCCGCTTCCTGATCCTGCTGACCGACGCGATCGCGTTCCCGGACACCGGCGATCACAAGCACTGGATGGAAGTGATGGGCTACACGTGGAACGGCCGCGTGCGCTCCGACGAAGTCAAGACGCAAGCAACGCTCTACGTCGGCAAGAAGGACGGCGTGGTGTGGATGTCGCTCACCTCGTTCGACAAGTCGCGTCCGCGCATCAAGTTCCCGTTCGGCAACACGATGTACAACGCTTTCAGCAAGGGTGATGGTAGTCCGATGACCGACGCAGAAACGTCGATGCTGTCGGCCCGTGCCAACCTGCTATTCCTGACGCATTGCATTCCGACGCTGGCGGTGTCGACGTACAAGCACAAGGAAAAGAAACCGGCAGGTGATGCAGCCGGTGGTGGTGGTAATCGCAGTGGTGGTGGCGGTAACAACTACGGCGGCGGTGGTAACTCGGGTGGCGGCAATGGCGGTGATCGCCGTGGCGCGGAAGATAGCGGTTCCGAGTTCGACGACGACATTCCTTTCTAACTGAAAGGAAGTAAAGAGTAGTATAGCTAGGGGTGCGCGCGCACCCCTAGTGAAGAAAAAGATGGCAATATATTACTCCTGTGTACTTGGAGTGGAGTACGTTTGTAAGGAGAATGCGTTGGAACTCGTAATGGACCGATTCGGGAGCGGAACTCCTAACTCAGAAGCCACGATGTTGCACGATGGAGTTTCCATCACGTGGAGTCATGCTGCTTTCAAAAACAAACAGGGAAAGGAACTAAGCACCACCAGTAATATCTTCGAGGAGATCAACATGTTCTGGGCGCAACTTCCGAAGCCGCGTCAGGACCAGATCTTCAGCCTGTATCTTCGAATCAAGGAGACATTCGAGAATACGGAGAACACCAAGGAACTGACAACAACCTTGGTGCCGCTTCTGTCGGAATTGTACACGTTGCATCCGATTGAAGAGCTTGATCATTGGATGCGCTTTCGCTCAGACATTCGAATTCCTGAGCGCATCGGTGAAAAGTTCGAGGACACCGATGATCCGTCAAAGACACGGATGAAAACGTACACGCGAGATGACTATCAGAAGCTGATCGTCTTAGCGCTCGCGTTGCGTGCGGTCGTGCCGGTCTGGGGTGAGTTGATTGCCTACACGGAGAAACACAAGATCCTCGGCACGCACTGGAAGGAATACAGCGCGTATCAGTTGTTGGCACGCACGACACTCATGTACTGCGAAGCAATGCAGAAGCTGCGTGGGTATGTGACAAGCTTTATCCCTACGGAGAAATCCAAGCGGCCTCACTCGGCAATTCTAGCTGGGGTTGGCAGTGAAGACTTCCCCGAGTGGTTGTTGGGCGTGATCGTTTTCCGAAGAGTGAGCATCGGCGACATCCGCAACAACAATCCTGAATCGCACCTGGTCAGTTCGATTCATAGCTACATCCAGAACCGGCTTAGCCCAAGTGAGACCAGTTTCATCGGTCCTGTGCGGGAAAAGGTCAACCGTCGCGGTGAAGAAGATGAGAATAAGATCTCTCGTCTGGAAGGGTACAAGATTCGGGAAGAGCAATCGGGCGGCGACATTGCCATGATTGTGCGCGGCGTAGAAGATCCTTACGTCGTAGCTCGACATGTATCTGCGACAGTTCCCCTCGAACTGGTCGAACAGGCTTTGGCTTCTACCCAAGTCCTGATGAATGTTCCCATTCAAGAACCGCAAACGAAAATCATGCAGTACGTGCTGGAAGCTGCAATCCAGCCGCTGGGGTTACAGAACCCAGAAAAGCCTTTGTTCGTGAAGTGTATTGCCGTGGCCCAAGCTGTCCTGTGGCACAACGGTCATCGCGAACTGGCAGGTCTAGTAAGTGCCAAGGCCGAAGTTGGCGATGCAGACCAAATCGAAGTCGGCATGGGAGGTCATGGACGGATCTCCAAGGAACTGGTCGAACAACTCAATATCCATTACCCGTTCCAACTACGACCCAGCAGCAAAAGCCAGAAGGAAACTGGCCGGACACAAAACGTGGCGACGGTGAACATCGACTGGCTCACCAAGCAACTCGATCAGTTTGGCTGGACGTTGACCTTGCCTGTAGGGATGGTTCGTCAAGTCAATCCCGAGACTAACACGCGTCGGTATGTATTGCCGACAGACATCCGCAACAAACTCGCCCTCTTTGCAATTGCAGTAGCTACCCGGAGCTTCTAAATGTACGAAATCGCCACACCGAATAATCAGCATGGATATAGCCGTGTACCCTCACAGGCGCGTATCACGAAACTGCTGATTTACGAAACCGGAGCTTACCAAGATCAATGGCGTCGTCCGTATTCGACGAATCCGGATGGTCACGTGTTCGGGATGTTTAAGGAGCATCTCGAAGGCTTGGACCATTACGCCACGGCTAATCTTGGCTCGATTGCTCAATCGTTTCTGAAGCCGGCGTCGCAGGTCGACACCCGTACGGATAAGATCGGCATTCCCGCAGGTTGGGATTCGCGTCGCACCCGCTTCATGATGGAGGTCGAATACGACCACGCGATCGGCGTCGCGAGCCGTCAGATCTTGACGGGTTACACCACTCACGTCGGTGCGTCGCCGATGCATGGCGTGAATGGCTCGACCAATGGCGCGACGTATCTGAATGTCGACAACGACATGCAGTTCATCGTGAATTCGATCACGCCGCTTCAGACGCGCGATGAGTTCGGCCCGCAAGGTCACGTGCAGCACGTGGAAGTGATCAAGCCGTCGCATGTGTTGGCGGATAATAACTTCACGACGATCTATCAGCCGGACTTCAATGAACGGATGCGCCCGCAAGATCTGTTCACGGTCATGTCGCGTTCCCACGTGCATCGCGTGCGGGACGATCATGGCAACATCGCAGGCGTCGGTAGCCCGACGTTGTTCGATGGCCGGACGGTGACGACCAAGTCGGCAGCCTTGTCGCTGCGTAGCAATGTGGTGCCGTCGGCCTACGTTGCACGTGTGATGGAGAACTACAACAATGCGCGAGTCGCTGCTAACGACACGACGCAAGCCGGTGGTGACTTCTATCAGAAGGCTCGCGGTTATTCTCAGGACGGGCTGATCAGCCAGAATGAAGTCCTGCGGATGATCTCCGAGATTCGCGCTGAGCCGATTGGCAATATCTTCCAGTTCAAGGATCTGGTGCGCCTCGATCCGACGATTGTCGGTCGTGCAGTCGGCCGTGTGTCTGGCACGACCCAGCCGATGGGTGGCCTGCACTCGCTTGGCATGAGTAGCGAGTGGTATGGTCGGGACCCGATGACGATGGCTGCGACCATCATCAGTCAGTGTGTGCCGGGCATCATGAGTGAGTTGGCACTCACGCACATCGGCTTCAAGACGCACAATGAGTTCGCACAGTCGGGCCAGTATTCGTCGGTGGATGCCTCGACGTGGCTCGGTCGTCCGAACTATCAGCCGTGGTTCCAGCCGTACAACATCCAGGGCTTTGGCGGCCAGAACATGTCGAAAGAGATGCAGATCTTCGAGACGCGTTTCTGGAACGAAGTGATGAAGGATCTTTGTCAGGACAATCAGGTCAAGTTCACGCTTGATGTCGACTGTAACCTGATGGGGGAAACTGTGGTAACGATCGGGCTGGACGGGAAGAATCCGATCAGCTACGTTACGCCGTCGTTTGCAGATGCGCTGATGACGCCGCTCGTTACCAACAACCACGACCACGTCGTGAATGTCGCGGATGACTTCAGCACAATGCTGCAAGTGGTGTTGCCGACGGATCAACTTGACACGTACGGCGGCCCGCTGTTCGGCGATAAGTTCTAATTAAGGAGTCATGCATGAAAACCCTCGTAGACCTTTACACTTCGATGGCAAAGGTCGCTCACTGGGTCGTGGACAAGGAAGGTTACATCTCCCGAATCCGTGGCCCGGAAAAGAAGCCAGTGTTCGCGCTGAACAAACGGTTGGTGATGCCGACTGACGAACAACTGACTACCGATGGTTCCGAAACCACCATCTTCCATCCGCTTTACGAGTATCTGACTCGTGGCGAATCGGAAGTGATGTCGGAATTCCGTCGGGCGATGAGCGATCGTTTCCACATGTCGTTTCTGGCGCTGGCAAGCGAGTTGCTGACGATTGCCAGTTCGCAACCGATGCACGCACTGCTGAGCCCGGAGCAATCCGAGTTCCTGTCGTTCGTGCCGGACGCAGACCAGACCATGCTCGACACCTTCGCGAAGCTGTGCGATGCGATGCCGGAAGACCAGAACCAGAAAGTCTTCTGTTCCATCTTCCTGCGCCGTGGGGGTGTGATCGACGGCAAGTCGTTTAACCGTGTCGCAATCGTGTCGTTCCCGCTGTATAAGCAGCTGATCGAAGACGGCGAAGCACGGGAAGCCGAAATGGCTGCACGCAAAGCCCGTGCCAAGGGCGACAACAAGAAGAAGGAAACGCTGCCGCCGGTTCCCAACGCGACGTATGGCGTGGAAATGCGGGCAAAGGATCGCGAAGCCTTCATCAAGTTGTTCGAGTACATGTTGCCGGGCATTGACGTGCAAGATCGGTATTCGGTTGGTTCGGACTCCGACATTGCGCCGTTCACCTCAGCGCTGATGCATGCAGCGGAAAAGCTCGGTGGCCCTCTGAACGATCTGGTTGCGCGTTTCGAGAACCGTCTGCCGGAAGCAGCCTGTATCGTGCTGAAGGTGGAAGACAAGTGGTCGCCTGAGTTTATCAATCTGTCCAAGTGGCAGGTTGAGATTCGCAAGACGCCGCCGCAAGCCGGCAATGAAGGCCGCAGTGCATCGTCGAAGGAAGTCGCACCGGCCGCGCAAGTGGCTAAGGCAGCAATGCCTGCGAACGTCTACGCTGAACCGGACCCGAAGGTCAAGATCGGCGACACCGTTCGTGCGGCAGAAGAAGAGCATGCTCCGGCAGGCTTCCGTCTTCCGCCGGTGAATCCGGCAGCACAACGTCCGACAGTCGCACCGGCCGTGCAGATGCCAGTCTATCCGGCAGTGCAAGTGGGTGGTTATCCGGCAGCTACGCCGTATGTCGATCCGCGCGTGCAGCAACCGGTTGTGCATCATCCGCATCACCAGCAGCAACATCAAGGTCAACCTGACTTCATGACGCTCTTGCGTACGATTCCGGGATTGGCTGAAGCAGCGGCACCGGGCTTGTTTGCCGGTGGTCAACCGACAACGCAGCAGCAACAGGCTGATCAGCCGTCATGGGCTACGAACCCGACGTATGGGTCGCAGCGTCCGGTAGGCTATCCAACCATGGGTGGACAACAACCTACCATGGGTGGACAACCGCAGCAGCAAGGCGGCATGCAGTACGATCCGTATCGCCCGAAGTTCTAAATCGGAAAGGTAGGGTATAAAGCAGGGGACTCACATCCCCTGCTTTTTTTGTCTTGACTCAGGCGAATTACGTGTTGTTGACCGTCGTACTGTTGTTGGTTTGATTAAGACGATTAAGCTCGGTCGTATCGGGCACCAATAGATCCGTCGTCGTTGAGCGGTATTCTTCAGAAGAATTCAGCTTGTTACAACGCATGATGGCAAAGTGGAATTGCGGGGGAATCCGTAGGAATGTCAGTAGTCCATACAGGTCGTAGTCGAAGCGTTCTGTCGTGCCTGGATCGACGGTCATCGTCTGGGTCGTCGACGATTGACGGAACACTGTCATGAAATCTTCCACGGTATTGCGGAAACTATCGGTATAAAACGTAGACGGCCCTTCATTGACCATCAGGAGATCGACTGGTTGCATGAGGCTGTCCCAAGAAAGTTTCAATCACATATCATCAGAATGGTAGTGATAACTTCGCGACCTGTAATTCGAGAATTAACATCAAGAAAGGAATCGTGATGGAATATGTTGTCAATGAGATGGACCGGCGGTTGATGGGGGTTAACGGGTTAAACTTTGCTGATGCAATGGATAGCTCGCCTCGTAAGAACATGTTCGCAAGTCACATTGGCCAGTGCTTAGTGATCAAGGAGGGCACAGAGCGGTTCATCCAAACTGGCATGGAGCGGCAGTATGCGAAGACAACGTTCTCGGTGAAGATGCCGGAAACGGGTACCATCCTCAAGGTGATTCCACGGTATCACACCGTCATGGGCGATGAACCGATTCGCAACTCTGAAACCATTTTGATTTACGAAGTGGATGATCCAGACGCACCTAACACTGGCGAGATTGGCCTAGTAAGACTTCCGGGATATTTCTCGGATCAGACGTATTTTGGTTTTGAGTATCGTACAAAGAAAATTACCAACACGATACGAAAGGACATGCGGATTGAGAAAGGAACTGTGCTGCTCGATTCACCGGCAGTCACAGACAACGGAGACTATAAGTACGGACGCGAATGTAACGTAGCATACATGTCGCACCCGGCAGTCTCTGAAGACGGGATTTTGGTTAGTCGCGATATCTTGCCGTATTTCGCGATCCAGACGTTCGAGCGCCGTGATGTGGAATGGGGAAGCCGCTATTTCCCGATCAACCTCTACGGTGACCCGAGTCGGCCTGAAGAATATAAGCCGTTTCCAGAAATTGGCGATCTGGTACGGCCGGATGGATTGTTGATGGCACTGCGTCGGGATGACCGCAGTTTGGCAATCGTCCAGCAATCGGCACGCGCATTGCGCGAAGTGGATTACTTTCACGATCGACGGGTGTATGCAGAAGGGGCCGGTGGTCGGATTGTGGACATCAAGATTTATCACGATGACTACAACACGAGCAATACACCGGAGGCGATGGAGCGTCAGGCCATGCGGTATCACCGTACGACCCAGCGCTTCTATAAGGAAATCGTCGATGAGATCAAGCGTCTCGAAACCCGTCGTCAAGGTCAGGTGTTGTTGAGCAAGCCCTTGCATTCGCTGGCGGTTGAAGCGTATGCGATGCTGGACAATCGGGCAAATGGGTCGCAAGAGCGCCGGGTCTTGCTGCACCGTAAGAATCCGCTGGATGATTGGCGCGTGGAGTTTGTGATCCAGTACGAGCGTCTTCCGGATGTGGGTTGGAAGTGGACTGACTGTCACGGCGGTAAGGGCGTCATCTGTGCAATCGAAGATCCGGAGAACATGCCGGTCGACGAAGATGGCAATCGCGCTGATATCGTGATGGATGGTAACTCCACCAATAGCCGGATGAATCTCGGCCGGTTGCAGGAACAGTACATGAATGCCGCGAGTCGCGATGTGCGCAAGCGGATCTGTGCTCGACTGGGACTGGACGTGAACATGCCAGCACTTCAAACCAAGATCGAACAGCTGGAGAGTAGCCAGCCGGGTATCGTGGATGAAGCATGGAACTATCTGATGGGGTATTTCAGGATCGTCTCGCCCGAGCGCATGTTGGCATGGTGGGGGGATCGGAAGTACACGCCGCCGCTTGGCAAACCGGAACATTGGTCTGCCATCGACCCGAAGAACAAGTATGTTACCTGGGAAGGTAACACGGCTTTTAATGCTTGTCCGCGTTCCGCGTATCTGGCCTCGATCATTGCTCAACCGAACGGTATCATTCTGTACTTCCCGCCGGAACATGAAGTCGAATTCCCCGACATCATCGAACAGTGTGAAGCAGACCCACGTTATCGTCCGATCTATGGACCGGTCACTTATACGGGCTATTCCGGCAATACGTGGCTCACCGAAAACAAGGTACGCATTGGCAGTGTGTACATCATCGAACTGGAGAAGATTGCAGACGATTGGACCGCCGTATCTTCGAGCAAGCGCCAGCACTTTGGTGTGATCTCCCAAGTTACCAGCTGGGATAAGCACAGCACGCCGCAACGTACCAATGCGATCCGTGCCTGGGGTGAATCGGAAATCCGGATTCTGGTTTCTTTCGGCGGTTCTCGCGTGACTGCGGACATTCTGGATCGGAATAACAATCCGATGACCAGCCGTCACATCCTGTACAACATCTTGCGTGCACCGAAACCGACTGACATCGAGAAGGTGGTCGATCGGAGTATCGTGCCGTATGGAGGCAATAAACCCGTGCAGTTGTTTAAGCACATGGCGGAGTGCGGTGGTTGGGGCTTGGAGTATCGCCCGTACATTCCCAAGAACTACACGTTCAATACACCGAACGTGACCCACACACCGACACAATCGGAGTTTATGTAAATGACTGGCAAACCTATGAAACGGATTGCTGCTCGGTATCTGACTTCAATGTCGACCGAGCAGTTGTGGTGCGTTCTGAAAGGGCCATTCGTCTTGGTGTTCGACGATGGGGAACTCATCACCAATGCGCGTGAGACGATCTATTCGTCCTATGCGTGGGACTTTCATCGCAAGTATCCGAAGACGCCGATTCTCAAGGAGCATCATGTCCGCGAGATCTTGGGCGACCGTCGACTGGGAACCGACACGCATTTAAAGTTGCTCGGCAATTCGATGTGGTGTGTGTATGACACCTACAAGCCGATCGGTGGTGTTAGCAAGGATCAACTGGCTGAGATGACGTATCGGCTGGTGAACCTGATGTACAACGATCTCACGTACAAGTGCGAGAAGTACGTGGTGTCGCTGGATATCACCGACTATCTGAAGATCCTGAAGCATCCGGATATCGTGGCTGCAAAGAAGGACGCAGCACCGACAGCGGCTTCGATTGCGAATATCCATGGCGTGATCGAGAAGAGCCTGCGTTACGATCCATCGCTGTTCAATAACCCGATCTCCAAAGCGGTCCGGTCGGGCATTGCCAGCATGGGTCAGGTGCTTCAGTGTGTGGGTCCTCGGGGTTTCATCTCGGACACGGACTCGTTGTACTTCCAGCGTCCGGTGATGCGATCGTTTGCCGAAGGCTTCCGGTCGTTCTACGAGTCCTTCGTGGAATCCCGGCACGCAGCCATGGCCCATGCTCAGGCCAAAGATCCGTTGGAGCAAACCGAGTATTTCAATCGGCGACTTCAACTCATCTGTCAATCGCTGCGCAACCTGCATGAAGGCGATTGTGGTTCGCAGGAATATCTCTATTGGACCGTGAGGGACAAGGAGGTGGACATGCGCGGCAACACGGTTCGCAAGGCTGACCTGCCATTGCTGCAAGGCAAGTACTTTGTGAACGGTGCAGGTGGTCTGTCATGTATCGGTAAGAACGACAAGCATCTGATCGGTCAGACGCTGAAGATCCGGTCGGTGATGCATTGTGCGTGTCCTGATCCGTACGGCGTGTGCGCAACCTGCTTTGGCTTGATGAGCGATTCGATTCTCGATCCGCTGACCGGCAATCTGGGTCAGACTAACTGTACCTCGATGACTGAGGTGGTGTCGCAGTTGGTGTTGTCGACCAAGCACTTTGTCGGCAGTGCGGAATCTGATCCGCTGGTGCTCGATGACTTCTCGGCGCAGTATCTGAGAGTCGGGGCGGACTTCTCGTCGTACACGCTCAATCCGGACGACAAGCTTCGGAACAAGCATGTGCGGTTGGTGATCCCGGCGTCGTGCGCGGCGAACTTCACCGACATCATGGAAGTCCAGAACGTCAACCAGCTGTCCAGTATCACACGGATCAGCGAGATGCCGGATATCGGGATCATGGAAGGCGATGGCATCAAGTACGAACTGACGCCGCACAAGGTGTCGGTGGATCGTCGCTTGGCTTCGATGACGTATCCGTTGCTTGCTCACATCAAGCAGAAGGGCTGGGTACTGAACGAGAAAGGCAACTATGTGATCGACATGACGGGATGGGATTATTCGCAGCCTATCCTGACGCTGCCGCAGAAGCGGTACAACATGAGCGATCACTCGGCGGAGATTGCCGAGATCCTCGAATCGTCGATGAAGAAGATCGCGGATCGGGATCGGGAAGAAGCCGTGGACCCGACGCTGGAGAAGTTGTTCGACCATGTGAACGAGCGACTGAATGTGAATCTGGCGGTGCTCGAAGTGGTGTTGTATGGCGGGATGATTGTATCCGCAGCAGGCGAAGACTATTCGTTCCCGAAGGTTGGGACGTCGCGGTCGCTTGGCGTGATGGAAAGTACGATCGACATGCGGTCGATGGCCGCGAAGTTTGCGTATGAACATCAGCTAAGAAGTATTAAGACACCGCGCAATTATACGACGCCTAATCGGCTTGATCATCCGATGGATTCCATCGTGATGCCTTACGAAACACTGCAACACTTAGAATAAGGAGTGTGTTGTCTCATGCAAGAACTCACTGTCACTTTAGCTTCTCATTATTTCAAGGTGTCCGGTGTGTCGGTGAGGGCGCGTGGGGCAGTGGAACAGTTCGCTAAACCTTTGATCCATCGACAGGACTGGCAGCGGCCTAACAGCCGCTACGGTCACAAGGCTAACGCCGACAAGTCGAAGGACAAGGTTTACGCGGCTGCCACGAAAGACCGCTCGGAATACCGCTTCCACATCAACCAGTTGGAGTTGTTCAAAGAACACCTGAAGTTGCATTACCTGAACGACTCCATGGTGAAGTACATCGACTTGCCAACTCCTGATTCGCTCCGGGTGCACTTAAAGTTAAAGCCGGGCTGGGCACCTAGAGTGCGACAGGTTGGTTCCATTGACTATTGTCTTGCGGATGAACCCGTCCACAAGATGCTTTCGATGGGTACTGGCGAGGGCAAGAGCTTTGTGTCGATGTATGTGGCAGTTCAGTTAGGGGTACTGACGGTCTACGTGCTACGGGCTGGATACATCGATAAGTGGTTGCACGACTTCCGGCGTACGCTGGATTTGGGTAAGGAAGATTTGATGGTGGTGCGGGGGTCGAAAGATCTCCAAGCCTTGCTGCACATGGCCATCTACGGCTCGATTCCGTCCTCGATCATCGTGGTGAGTAAGACCACGATTCAGAACTGGATTAAGCTGTATGAGAAGCTCGGTGCGGGCATCACATTGGTTGGATACCCGTGTGGACCAGACCAGTTCTACGAAGCCTTGAAGGCAGGTCTGCGGGTCTTGGATGAGGTTCATGAAGAGTTCCATGTGAACTTCAAAATGGATCTGTACACCAACATCCAACGCTCGCTCGCCATGTCAGCCACACTGAAAGGCGATGATGGATTTGTCAACAAGATGTATCAGTTGGCCTACCCATTAGCGAACCGGTTTGAAGGACCGAAGGCAGAGCCATTTGTATCGGCGCTTGCTTTGACGTATCGCCTGGAACGCCCTGAAAGGATACGTGGAGTTGATCCGCGTAAGGGTACTTACTCTCATCACTACTTTGAAGAGCAGCTGCTGAGGGATAAGAAACTGACGGACAATTACATCGACATGATCCTTGGGGTCGTGGACGCTGAGTTGTTTAGGGACCGTCGGGCTGGCGAGAAGATGTTGGTCTATGTTGCAGGGGTGGAGTTTGCCACGATGATTACCCAACGTCTTCGTGGACGCTACCCGGATGAAGACATCAACCGCTATTGTGGGTCGATGAATGATCCCTACGAGGATCTGCTTAACTCGGCGGTCACTGTAACCACCCTCGGGAGTGCGGGGACGAACGTCGACATTGAGAACTTGAAGTGCGTCTTTCTGACTACAGCCGTGCGGAGTAGTCAGCGTAACATCCAGGGCTTCGGACGGTTGCGGAACAACTTAGGCGAGGGTCGTCGTTCACGATTCATCTCGGCTGTCTGTCAAGACGTAGCGAAGCACATCGAGTATCACACGGAACGCTGGGAAATCCTGCAAGACCGTGCGCTGACCTTAAACAGTCAGAACTACCCGAAACTACTGTGATTTGTCTGACTCCACTCTCAGCAGTTTGGGAGTGGAGCAGACCCAATGAGAACATTCTAATTAGGTACACCAAAATGGACGCAATTCTTTCCGCACGCAGCACGAACATGGCTGATGCATTCACGATGTTGCTGGCGATTCAACAAGGGCCAAAGGGACCTGAGAATGGCCGGATTCACAAGCGGATGATGACGCACAATCAGAATCCGTTCATCCAGTTCATCTTCCACGAGAAAGAAAACGAAGGCACCAAGTATCACGCGGTGCGTTGGGTCTCGGTGGAGTTCCGTCAATGGGATGGCTTCTTCTACATCTACACAAGCACCACGGAGGAGATGAAACAGTACCTGCCGCGCAAGATCGGACTGAAAGACGTCCAGCAGGGTTTCAATTACGCGAAGTTCACCAACGAAACACGTGCTGAAATCTACACGATCTACCAGATCGAGCGAGCAGCCCGTGAAGCCTTGGCGTTCCTGATTCAAGCTGATCGACTGCCGTCGAAGTCGATCGCAGATACGCAATCGATTCTGCGTCGGATCATGGACTTCAAGAACTTCCATCGCACAGCAGGTCGTGTGCTCCTGAACATCTCGGACCTCGGGAACCTCCTGGAGAAATAAGCGATGGCGAAATCCAATGTCTGGATCGACATCCTGTTAGGACGGATTGGTGAGTTCTATATGCGGGCTTTGGAGGAAGCGGAATACTTCGACTTCATGACGCTATTTCGCCGCCTCCTCGCAGATAAGACATTGATGAACTTCAAGCTGATGATTGAGAAGGGTAACGATGTTTTCGAAAGCCCCGATGTCTCCTTGAAGGAAATGTCCGATACTATTGGGAAGATGTCGCCCAAGATCAATAAAGCGTTTGAGAAGATATCAAACGTGGTAAGTGTGGAGGACATGCGCAATTCCAATTACATCTTGCGTGAGAGCGGTGAGTATAGTTTCATGGAAGTGTGGTGGACCTTTCTCGTCTGGGTGTCGCTTGGCGACGATGGAGTAATTCCCATTGAATCATTCGTGTTGATGGTGAAAGATTTCCGCCAAGCGATCACAGCAGGAGAGTTCGGCCCGCTAGACGCCATTCATAAAGCAACCTTCCATTTATCAGGGGAGTCGGCCGAAGTGAAGCGCGATCTCTTTCAACTCATGTACCAACGACTGGATCAAAAGCTGTTAGCGATCAAAGAGAAGTCGTTCAATGGGACTAAGCGCATTCAGGAAGTCATCGAACAAGATCTAATTTACTCGCATTAACAAGCGGTGGACTGGGGGGCCGGTCCACCTTTTATTCCTCATTAGAGATTAGGCATGCTTAAGCATCACATCGTAATTACGTATTGCATCGTGAGCGTACTGTCAGCCCTCTGCTGTCTCTGTATGTTCGTGTGGCAAGACTTCAAGGCGTATCGACGTCCGGAACTGCGTGACCCGAAGTTTGGCTATAACTACGAAAACCCGCTAACTTACATCACCGTGCTGGCTTGTCTTCCCGGACTGAACCTCATCGCGGTGGTAGTGATCTTAGGGAGTTGGTGTGGAGAACTGGTGGACCGTATCAAGCATTAGCAGCATAAAGCCCAGGGGTCAACCCTGGGCGCGTTATGCCTTTATTTTTTTGTCTTCAGAACGGCGAATAGATCTCAACGTCCAGCTTCGAAGGTCCAAGGTATTTGTGCAAGATGAGTTGCACATTTACCCAGTCCAGTCCGCCTTCCCCACAACCAACCGCAGGAATCGCTAAACTGGTAATGCCGTAGTCTTCGTAGTGCTCAGCGAGTCGGCGAACCGACGCATCAATCCAAGACAACTGACTCGGATACTTCCAGTGCCATTTGGTTAGCATGGAATAGACTTTGTGTTCTTCATCCAGATCGTAGACGAAGCACTTCTCAGTCCTGAACACCCGATCAAAGCACGCCTTCCGGTACGCCTTGTAATACTCCGGAAACCGTTCCTTGAACTGTAAGGCGAGTCCCTTACCCATGGCCCCAACCGCATTACACGGATTGACCAAGGTCTGCATCTCGGACTCAAAGATGTTACCTGGACCTTCGTAGAGGATAGTCATGATTTATTCGGCTTCGGTGGACCTGCAATGTTACCCAACTGGCTGATGATGTCGCCCGTGTTACTATCGTCCTTCGCTTTTCTCCGTGCGGAAATCTGCAATATCTCTTCAGCGTCACAAGCGGGCATCAGCAAGAACTCATTCCAGGAACAGCCAAAGAACTGCGATACGTTGTGAAAACAAAACTGCTCCATTCGCTCACGCATCAGACTGTACGAGTAGCTGTCTTCTGCTGGATGAAGAGCGACCACCGCGAAAGGATCTTCGAAGGCTTGTCGCTTCTTGTTGTGATCGTAGATCCCGAACAAGGTTTCATATTGCTCCAGCATCAGTAGCTGTGCGTCTGTGGAACAGATCCGAGGTACGTTCTTGAGTAATGTCTCCAGCATACGGCTGATCTCAATCCCGTCCTCGAAGTCTGCATCAAAGACGAACCGACGTACGAGTGGCTTTACAGTGCCATTCGTGCCGCCACCCGGCTGTTCTTTTGCGCGAGCAGGGTAAAAAAAGTGTACTGCGCATCGATCGGCACCAAGTGCGGATAACGCGGCAACTTCATTTCCTCGCTCTCATCGACCGTCGGCGTCGCAATCACCGACACGGTGGTGTCATCGATGTACTTGTGGACTTCTTCGAAATACTTCTTGCGAATGTGATCCACTTCCGACAGGGTGTCGAGCAGCTGGTCAACCGTTTCCGGTTTGTCGTAGACGATCTCTTGATCGCCGTTGACTTCGATCAGGCTCTTGACCCAGTGGCCGAACTGACGCATGACTGTCGACTTGCCACGGTGGCTGATGTAGCGATCACGCGCTTCATCGGATGGCGGTTGCTGGAAGGCCCGATCGACCATGTCCGCAATGCCGTCGATCCACTTCGCGCCCGATTCCAGATACTGATCAGCCGTCGGCACCGCCAGCACCATGAAGAGGTTTTCTTCGAGTTCGATGCGCCGCTCGCCGGTCTTGAATTCGGCTTGATAGCGCTCCATCATATCCGACGTCATCGTGTTACCGACACGCTTGGACATGTGGTTGATCTGCCATTCGGACAGACGCGAACGATCCACGAACTGAAGCTTCGAGACGTTGAGCAGTCCCTTGACTTCGCGCTTCTCGGTACCTTCGCCGGTGAGAACCGAGCGGGAATACTGGAAGCCCTTCGGGAACACCACACAGGCCATCGCCCATGCAATGGTTTGCAGATCGTGCACACGGATGAACTTGCGCGGATCGAGTTCGGGCTTGAGCGTGCAGTCGTGCTGATGCGCAATCGCGAATTCGAGCAGGTCACGCGAGATGAACGAACTGGAGTTCGCAAATGCGAGACCGTAGGTGCGACGACCCAGCGTGATCTTTTCGTCCGACAAGCGACGCAGCAGATCGAGCAGTTCACCTTCAGCCGGCGCACGGAACGCCATCCAGAAGCCCGATTCCCACAGCGGCACCCAGATGATCGAACCCAGACCCAGCAGTGCACGCACACGGTGAACCGCACGCGTACCTGTGAGCATCTGTTCGCCCGGCGAGTTCAGACGCGGACGTGCTGCCATCAGGGTGTGGCCGTCTTTCTGGATTGCTTGTGCCCAGTCAGCACCTTCACGCTCGACAGCCGGATCGAACTGTTCGTTCACCGGACGGGTCAATTCGCCGTCCATCAGCGTTTGCGCCCAGTGCTGTTCGCTCTCGGTGGTGAGTTCTTCGTTCGGACGACCATTGTCATACTGGTCGAAGCGCTTGTTGGTGTCCGACGGCAGAATCAACAGTTCCCCTTGCGCCGGATCAGCTACTCCAGACGATGTAGAAGGGTAGTAAGTTTCGAAGTCTTGCCGGACAGTCGTCGAGTCCGCTTGCTTCGGCAGACCCGGCCACAGTGGCCGTTCTTGTTGATCTGCATCAGCAGCCGGTTGTTCCTGTTCAGCCGCTACCGGTGCGGTCTTGCCATCTTCAACAGGTGGCACATCTTCAGCCTGCGGTTGCGGTTCGTTGCCCGGTGTCGGGAAGTCCGTTTCTTGCAGCGGCTGACCGGCGAGTTCTGGCTCCAGAGGCGACATCTGGCGAACCTGTTGCGGGTCCACTTCCTTGGGTGCTTCCACCCCTGCGAACGGACTTTCCGGTGCTCCAGGCACAGGCGCTTGCGTCATCTTAATCGGGGCCGAAGCCCCTCCTTCGTTCTGGTTCTCGTTCGACATGACTCGCTCTGGTTAAACGGTGGCTTGGTCCGACACAAGGGTCGGTTGATCTTTCACATCGGTCGCGACGACATCGGTGACCACGTTCGGGTCGAGTTCTGCGATGCGTGCGTCTTGCTCGGCTGCGTGCTGCGCATTGGCCGCGTCGGCCGCCTTTTGTTGCATGATCAGTTCGGCCTCGGTGAAGATTTCGAGGATGTGTGCAACGGTCGGCGGAATCGTTGCTTCGAGCTTCTCCAGGAACAGCGTGTACTTCTCGCTGATCGTGATGGCGCGCATGATCTCGTTCGGATCACTTTCCACGCCGACCTTACCGGCGTGAGCCGCGTGCAGTTCGGCGAGTTCTTCCTTCAGCGTGAGGATGTCACGCTTGAACATGTTGATGCGGGTATTCAGCCCATCGTGGTCGCGGATGTGCGCGATGATGTCCTTACGTTGGGCGAGTTGGCCCAGCACGGCCGGCGACATGACGCCTTGCACGCACTTCACATACAGTTCGTTGACTTCGTCCCACACCGGCAGCGACTCTTCCTTCGCCTGGTCGGCCTTGATCTCGTTCAGCTTGCTCTTGAACATCGGGTGGATCATGGCGGTCGGTGCCAGATACACTTGGCGGGTCGCCGGACCCTTACCAGCTGCTTGAGCGTCTTTCAATTTGCGGCTTGCGGACTTCTTGGTCACGGTGTGACTCCTTGAGGGTAATTAGTATTTCATAAAACAAAATCAGACAGATAGCTCAATCATTTGACCATCCGGCGACATTGGCTACACAATCCCGGAACAACTTACTTTTTTTGAGCGAAATGAGGCAAACATGCTTGATATTCTTGATGATTACCTGAGCGGTGCCACGACCCCGGAACTGAAAGAGTCGATTCGTCAAGCGCATGAGCTTTTTGACCTCTACGGTTTGGATACCTACGAAGACGGCTTCGTGACGCTCCTCCATACTGGTGACCAAACGGACACTGGCAAAACCGTGGATGAGATCTACGATCTGACGCGCTCACTCCAGTTCCAGATCCTGACACAGCACGGTGTGACCATCGATGAGAATGCACCGCCGAGCGTGTTGAACATCTTCTTGGGCGGCATCAAACGCTTGCCCAGTTACGACGATGGTGCTTCTCTATTAGGCATCCTTGGCAAGATGGGTGACACGATGGAGATCTTCGCTGAGTGCATCGCCTTGGTGATGGGTGACTCAGCCGACCACCTTCATACGTTTGTTGAGAACGTTGATCAGTCACTGTTGCAGATGATTGCTACGCATGTCGATCAAGCCACCTTCAGCGTCTCCGATGAGGACTTCGTCTTCAAGCGCAAGCTGGTGGAGAAGTACAAACACTTCGTTGCGATCAGTGACATCTCGCAACTGAAGCTCGCCTACCTGTTGCAGAATGGTCTGGACGTGGGTCATCCGTTCATGGTCTATCTGAACTTGCTGGGTCAAGAATTCGAACTGATGGAACCCAAGGCAATTGCAGTGGAGTTGGTAGCGATGGCAATCATCTCCAATGACCGGGCTGACAATCCGCGTGGTGCCATTCAAGAGAACCTCGACAAATTCGTCTCCAACATCGACAAGATCACCAAGATCGAATTGATCACTGGCGACCTCCTTCTGAAGCTATCCGCCCATGAACAAGCATGATTACTTTATGGCCGCTTGTGCGGCTGAAGAATACCGCCGTAGTGCGTGGGTGATTTCTGTCTTCGCTGTGCTCCGGGAAGATCCGGACAAGTGGAAGACGGATAACTACCCGTATCGCATCGTGCAATTGCCCACGGGCCACTGGTTTGTGAATCCGGAGAACCGGGAGGAACTGCTACCGATCGAAGGGGGTGTGAAGGGTGAGCCGTTGTTCGCACCGGGTGAGAAGGTCCATCTGAAAGCGCATGCTGTTTCGAACCTGCATAAGGACGCGGAAGTCACCTACGGTAACTTGCTGGTGAACTTCGCTGGTGTGATCTATCCGTTTGGCGACAAGGTGGAGTATCAGTTAGGGGAGATCACTGCTCGCGGGATGGAGTCCATCATCATCAAGCGGCTCAAAGATACGCCGATGGAGTTGACCGGTCCCGAGAACCAGAACAAACAGCGTGATCCGAAGTTCATCTACGTCGACGAGTATCTGAAGTTCTGCGATGCGATGTTCTATCTAGGCGGCTTGGCTACGCTGTTTGTTCCGGCTGGTTCGAAGAAGGCGATGACGGTTGACCCGGATGTGATTAAGCTGCGTGAGAAGCTGATTGCCGAGAACAAGGATCGCCTCCACGATCCGGCCGTCATTGCGAAGATCGATGCGGAGTTGGTAGCCCACGACAAGGCGTGGATCAAGGGCGACGAAGCCGAACACTTCCTGCTCTCCGGGAAAGCGTACAACATCGTTCGCAAGAAGCTCTTCTTGCAGATGGGCGCTGAGATGGGGTTGGATGAAACCCAGAACGTCGATTACATCCCGCAGTCGTTGAACGAAGGTTGGGACATCAGTAAGTTCCCAGCGATGAACAATGCACTGCGAGCCGGTTCGTTTAACCGGGGTGCACAGACGATGCTGGGTGGTGAGTCAGTTAAATGGCTGCTGCGCGCATCGAGCAACATGATGGTGACGAAGGACGACTGCGGCTCCAAGCTCGGTAACCTGTTCGTCATCGACAAGCATACCGAGAACTGGGTCGGCTTCAGCATGGTGTCCGATGCTGGACTCACGAAGATCACGGATGAAAATGTGGGCGAGTATCTGGGCAAGCAAGTGATGCTCCGCTCACCGATGTATTGCAAACTACCCAAGACGGACTTCTGTAAGGTCTGCGTGGGAGACCGATTGGCAGCAAACCCGACAGCCCTGTCGGCTGCTGTAGCAGCATACGGGAGTGCCTTCCTCGCACTGTTCATGGCTGCCGCACACGCGAAGGCGTTGTTGTTGGCGAAATTGGACTATCGAACCGCGATTATCTAGTTTCTTATTGCGGGGGAAGATCCTCTGAGGAAGTAATTCTCAACCTTATTTTTGGAGCATGAACATGCCGCAAGCGAGCGATAACGACAACCAGCAACAAGACCAGAACGCAGGAGCAGGCAATGCCGGACAACAAAACCCTCCCGCCATCATCAACCCCCCCGCAGTCATCGGAGCAGCCCCTGCTGTGGGGACAGCCGACGCAGCAGCCGGCCAACAGCCCGCTGACGGCACTGTCCAATCTGCACCTGATGCAGGCACGGTCGCCGGGCAAGTCGATCCCGCTGACGGATCTGCTGGAGATGGCTCAGCAGCAGGCACCGATCAGTCGGCAGGAACTGATGGCGCGGCTACTGGCGCTGACGCCGGAGCAGTGTCGGGCGATGCGAACGGAGCACCGCAACAAGGCGGCGATGCAGTCGCCGGTAGTACTGGGGATTCCGCTGTAGGAGGCGATGATGCAAATAACGCTGGTGATCAATCGGGATCGGGCGACGCTCCGGCAGCAAGTGATTCTGGCGCTGTCGCTGTGGGCGATGCAGGTGCCGGTACTGGCGGCGACGCCGGACAAGCCGACAACTCCGGTGCAGCAGTCGACGTACCCGCAGACAACCAGCAAGGTGGTGGATCGGTCAGCGGCGACGGGCAAGATACCGGTGGCGATCAACTTCCGGACGCGCGTGCCGTCGACATCGACACGCTGACCGCCTGGCTCGACAGCCATTCGGTGGCGTACAAGAAGACGCAAGCGCAAGACGGCAGCGTCGGCTACCCGGTCTGGGTGGAATCGTCGGACCTCGAAGTACTGGTGGCAATCGATCCGACCCTCGCGGCGCTGGAAGGTAATGCGATTGCAGTCGCTACGGTTCCGCTGACGGACGTCGGCAATGCGCCGTCGGTGGTTGCCGTGGTGCCGGTCGACCCGAATGCGGGAAACGACGCTTCACAAGACGCTACGGGTTCAACCTCTGGTGACGCGGGAAACGATGCGAGTGGTGCCTCTACCGGAACGGCTGCTTCGGACACGTCTGCGCCGGATGCTAGTGGTGCAGTGGTGGCTCCCGATGCAGGTCTGCTGCCGACCGATCCGAACAGCATCGTCGCGCCGGTGATTCCGGTTCCCACGCCGCTGCCGGATACAACCCAAGTCGTAGGAGACGGCAATGGCGGGCAAACGCAAGTCAACCAAGACCCCGCACCGGGCCAAGCCGATCAAGGTGCCGGTGGTAGTGGATCGGATGCTGGACCCACTGGTGCGGATGATGGAACTGCGGACCAACCTCCGGCAGGAACAGATCCAGCAGGAAGTGGCGCTGCTGCGACCGGGGGTGATGCTACCGATCCGAGCAACACGGCGGGCGCTGATGCTGGAACGGGCGATGGCTCGGGAACGGGAACGGCTCCTGTCGTTACCCCTGTAGCTCCGGTGGTTCCGCCGGTCACGAACGGTACTGTCGATGGTGACAGCGGCCGTCAGTTGACCGACACCACGATCAACCAGATCGTGCAGAACCTGATCAAGGACGCGGACTCGATCGGCAAGGGCGTCGTCGAAGAGATCTATCAGTACATCTCCCGCATGCGTCCGAACATGCCACTCACGCCGGAAGAAGGGGCACGCAACCAGCAAGCACTGTACGCCACGCTCAAGACGCTCTTCAACCGCGTCGAGAACGACTTCACGTCGGTGTTCCCGGCTGTGCTCAAGCTGTTCGAACATCACTCGAACGGCGTGTTCGCCATGACGCATCGTTTCCGTTTCATGGAAGCTGCGCGTTCGATGTCGGGCGACGACCGCAACACGTTCCAGCACATGGTGCACATGCTGGTGACGACTGCACCGGTTCAAGGTCGCCAACAAGCGCTCAGCCAGTTGAATCTGGCCAAAGCGTTGCCTGCACCGCACGTGAATGAAGGCGGTCGCAATCGCGTGAACAGCTTCTTCAACCGGTAACTCGGTTTGATTAGCATGGTATGAGGGAAAAGGGGCAAGTGACTACTCCATTCTTTGGAGGCTCACTTGCTTCCTTTTTCTGAATATGCCATTCTAATACGCTGAGGAAACCAACCATGGCCGCTACTCCTGGACTCCCCGCAGGTTATGACCTGTACCACCGTCGCGGTGTTCAAAAAGCTCTCAATGAAAAGACGTCACCGAATCCGTCACTGATTGTGGACGGTGCCTTTGGCGCTAAGTCTATCGCTGCACTACAGGTCTACCAGAGCGCTAACAACCTGGTCGCTGATGGCAACTATGGACCGCTCACGCAAGCGCTCCTGGAGCCGTTTATCGCCAGCAAGTACATCCTGATGGCGAACTACCAGCAAGCTGCTTCTCAGCTGGGAGTGTTGCTCGCTGCCATTCAGGCTAACGTCGAAGCTGAATCCGGTGGTTCGGGTTTCTTCCCGAACGGTACTTGCAAGATCCGGTTCGAGCGTCACCAGATGTACAACATGCTGGTTCAGCAAAAGGGCCAAGCGACTGCTAATGGATTGGTGAATCGCTATCCGTCAGTGGTCAATCCAGTACCGGGTGGTTATGCAGCGAACCCGTACGATCAGTTGAATCTGGCACTCACGATCGACCAGACCTGCGCCATGTTGGCGACGTCCTGGGGTCTGTTCCAGATCATGGGCTTCAACTTCAAGGAAGCCGGCTACGCCACGGTGCAAGCATACGTGGCTGACGTCAAGATCTCCGAAGGCAAGCAACTCACGCAGTACATCAACTTCATCAAGACGTACCGTCAAGGCGCGCTCTGGACGGCATTGAAGAACTGCGACTGGATTACGTTTGCAACGATCTACAACGGTCCGGCACAAGTGGCTTCGTACTCGAAGACCATGGGTGGCTTCTTCACCAGCTTCACGGCGAACCCGAACGGTTAAACCGACGGCATAAGACCGTGCTCTTCACTCACCAAGAAGGCGTGAGTGAAGAGCCGGGGCGTTATGCCCCTGAGGCCTTAGTGAAGTCGACTTGCTCGGAAGTCATTCAGTAGTTCATCCAGTGTCGGTAAACCAAACAAGGTAGTTGCAATTTCCACCGAGTTCGTTTGTCCACCACTCAAGTTAATGCCGCACATCTTCTGCTCGTGAAGCGCTACCCCTTCAATACTGACCAGTTCGCGGTGTGTCGTCTCTTTCGAGATATTCATCACCTCTTCATTGGTCGGGTAAGAAGCCGAGACGTCCAAGTCACCTGTGTGACCTCGGAAGTTGGTTCTTAGCCATGGCGCGTGCTCGATGATCTGCAAACCATTATCGATCACCAAGTGAGCCGGAAGTGTAATGATCCAGCCATCCGTATCGACTGTCAGATCGTCGTACTTATCCCGCATCTGATCCGACGTGGTAGCAATCACCAAGCCGTTCGGTGCATCTTCGCCACGATAATCCAAACAGTAGTAATGCAAGTCATCGACCATTCGACGTGGTTGACTCTTGAAGTTCGAGAAGTCTGAGCAACCCGAGAACATCGGCAACGTCAATGCCAAGTCTTGAATCTTGTCATCCAACTCCTGCATACCGACGACGTCAAAGAAGTTGTAGATGATGTATTCAAGCGGATGCTTACTCTGCATCTCCTGGTGCCATTCCAGCGTACCTTCAGTCACCGTTGTGATGTTCGGAAACGTCAACTTACCGCGCTTGATTTCCTTATTCAGAATCGCATCGAGCGAGTAGCTTTGCTCTTCAGCTTGCTGATTCCGAATGTGCCGATATGCACACATCGCATCAATCACGTAGTACGACGCCGGGGTGTACACCGTGTGCCAACGACCTGACGGTTTAATCGGCATGACCTTACCGGACGCAGTCACCTTCTGCGACGGACCCCGCTTGTAGAAGAAGTCCTTGTAGCCATCCGGTACGGCTGGATCAGAGAACACTTCAGCGGGCGACTCACCGTACTTCTCCAACGTTTCTGCAACACGTGGAATGTCGAAGTCCATGTTCCAGATGGAGACGAAGTCAGGTTTGTGGTGGTGGATGTGCGCAAACGTCTTCTTAATGCAGTCAACCGTGCCGTCGGTGAATTCCAGATGCCAGGTGATGTTGCGCTTCTTGACGATGTCACCCAGCTTCTCTTCGAGCAGACTGCGCAAACGCATCTCGACATTCGTGTATCCTTCCACGAACTTCTTGTCGACGACAGTGTAGACCTGATTCTGATAGGCAAACGCAATCATGATCGGGTCACCGGTTCCGTGTACCACATCCGACTCAATGTCGAAGGGGGCTGAAATGAATGGTGTGTTCAGTTCAGGGAACTTCGCCTGATAGTTGTGCTTCAATACGGCAGTGGACAAAATATCCGCGCCGTACAGATAAGGCGACTGTGCGATCTTCCTGAGTCCGCCTTGAATCCACGGCGTACCCAAGGCTTTCGCTGCATTACGAATCAGGTCGCACTGACGGGACTTGAAGACCCGCAGCTTGTCGACGCTCTCCCATTCCTTTTTTTGTTCGTGTTTACGTTCAGCGTCTTTCGTGACGTAGAATTCGCGTTGAAAATCCTTCCAGATTCGGACGTGCGGAACCTGACGACCATCGCGGGTGTGGATAATCTCCTTCACAACGTGCATGTCTGGCTCGCCGGGTGCAGGCGGGCGCTGATAGACTACGTGACGGCATTCGTAGCCTGCAATTTCTTCTTTACCAAGCTTTTCAGTCATGATCGGGGATTCTACCGAGAAAAGGCTAATGTGTATGAGGTTTCGTACATTCAAACCATTTACCGGTGCGGTTTTTTCTGATTGCCGGCTTATTTACTTCAAGAGGTTTTTCATGAGACTGCGACGGTTAGTGCTCGCGATGGAGACGATCCAGTTCCAATCCGATGGCTTTGCCAAGGAACTGGCGCTCGTCTATAGCGAAATCCGCAAGGAGTTCAAGGGTAGCAGCAAATCGAAGCTCAGTGATTCGGAATACGGCGCACACCTGGGCAAGATCATCAAGAACCGTAGCGGCCTGACTGTCTCGGTGGACTTGACCAACTACGGTCCGGCTGTCAACGTACCCTCGCTGAACAA
Source organism: Sulfuriferula sp. (assembly GCA_031291235.1). Lineage (GTDB taxonomy): Bacteria > Pseudomonadota > Gammaproteobacteria > Burkholderiales > Sulfuriferulaceae > Sulfuriferula. The sequence goes on along the minus strand of JARLJL010000015.1, from coordinate 52,839 downwards.
GAACAATCCGCTCGTGAACGAGTCGATTCGCGAGATGGTGCCCTCCACGGAAGGCATTCGCCTGATTCAGGAAGCTGGCGGTGCGGTCAAGGGCAAGGTCAATATGAAGACGGCGATGGTCTCGGGCGTGTTTGCCGAGATGCGCAATACGCTCTATATGCCCGTGAGCCTCGTCCTCGATGCGAAGTACACGGTCGACGAACTCGCCGCTGTCACGTTGCACGAAATCGGCCACCTGTTCACGTACTGTGAATACATGGCTCGCACGGTCACCACCAACCAAGTGCTGGCTGGGATGGCGAAGGGTCTGGCAAATGCGAAGACGCCGGAAGAGCGCGAGATCATTCTGGTCTCCACCAAGAAGGCGCTGAAGCTCGATATCGATGCCACCGAATTGGCCAAGGAAAAGGACAACACGGTGATCGAGTATGTCGTGGTGACCAACGTCGGCCGTCAAGCCGAATCGGAACTCGGCACGAACATCTACGACTTCAACACCTGGGAGATGCTCTCGGATCAGTTCGCTGCCCGTCACGGCGCAGGCGTACATCTGGTCACGGCACTGGAGAAGCTCTACAAGTCGTACGGCAACATCTCGTTCCGCTCGACCTCCGGCTACCTCGCCATGGAAGCCCTGAAGGCGACGCTGTTCTTCGGTTCGATCGCAGCGGCCTTTGTTGGCGGCTTCACAGCGATCGCTGGTCGCTTTGGCATCTCGTTCGCGATGGCGCTGATCATGATGGACGGTATGGGTGACGGCACCTACGATCGTCCGGGTGTGCGTCTGCGTCGTGTACGCAACCAGATTGTCGAAGAGATGAAGGACAAGAAGATCTCACCCGATCATGGCGCACGCCTGACCGAAGATCTGCTGGCCATCGACGAAGTGCTCAAGACGGTGAATGACCGCGAGCAACTCGCTGGCCTGCTCTGGAATGTCTTCTCCCGTGATTCGCGCAAGCGGATGAGTCAGGAGAAGCTCACAAGTGAACTGGAAGCGATTGCCACGAACGATCTGTTCGTCCAGTCCCTCAAGTTCCGTCAGCTGGCAGTTGCGCAAGCTTAACAATCAATACAGAAGGAAGCATTATGAAACCGGTTTACGTACGCCTGCAAGACTGCCTGGCTCAACTCGTCCCCAACGCAGCTGACCGTTGCGACGTCCTCACCACCGCGATGGCACTGGCGCATTCGCGCGTCGTGTCGATTCCGTCGGGCCCGGTGCCCTCGCCGGCCGCTTACTACAATCAGCAAGTGGTCAATTCGGTTGACGACTGCCTGACCAAGCTGAACGAGTATCTGCCGTTCGATCTGAAGGCGGCTCGCAACGAGACACGTCAGTTCTGGATGCTGCGCTACGGTGCGGCTCATCCGCAGATGTTGCCGTTGATCAGTGACGTCGGCTTCGTCGACACGATCTGCTCGGCACCGCTCTACCTCGACAAGGACCTGATCTGCTTCGCGAACGAGTTCAAGATGCCGATCCTGCAACTCACGGTCGAGATCCTCAACATGCTGGAAGACGACCAACGAAAGGTGGCCTAATGTTCCCGATGTCTTTGGCTGGGGATAATGAGTTTGACGAGCCGGAGATTGTCCTCATCGAGACCACCGGTACCAACCAGGCCCCCAACTGGTTGGATGAGGATGACGGGATCGTGTCACTCGAAGCGCAGTTCCTGGACCTCCAGTACCTGTGTTTGTCGATGACTCAAGCCCAAGGCATGAATAAACAGATCGCGATGGAAGCCCATCGTGTTCTGCCGGGCTTCGAAGAAAAGTACCCGTTGGGCTACTTCACCGAAGAGACGACTGCAACGAACTACAAGGTGGCTCTGGAAGAGTTGCACGTGGGCGTGTGGGCGTTGATCGGGGCTGCCGCCGCAGCTGCTGCGATGTTGATCTGGAAGCTCACGCGTTGGATCATCAAGCTCTTCAAGGGCGGCAGCGACGACGACAGCAGCAGCGGTGGTTCTGGCAAACCTTCCGATAAGGAGATCACCGACAGTATCACCGAGGCCGCCAACCTGTCTGATAAGAAGGCTCGCGAAAATCCGACCGTGGTAGCTGAGATGGAAAAGGCGGTCAAGGGTAATCAGGAAGGCTTGGAAGCATTACGCCATGCACTGCCTGAGATTCGTCAAGCCGTCACAGGGTCTCCGATCGACGACAAGGAACCGAATGAGGTCCAGCACGGAGCCAAGACGGAACCGGCTGGAACATCACACCCGAGGAAGGATTTCTCGATCTCCGACTTCACTTCGATCGAAGCGTACCAGAAAGCGATCTACAATCGCGACATGGTGCACAAGTACGCGCCGTTGGTGAAACAGGAACGCCATTCGTTCTATGACATCGCGTCGCAGGGCGAGTGGACGAAAACGATGGTGTCGTTTGGTCCGGTGATCAGTTCGCTGGAAGTGATGCTTCAGCAGCGGGTGCTGGCGATTGAATCGCTCTTCGGTGCTCGCCTAATCAATGGTGACAAGCAGGCGCTGGAAAACTCCAAGTCGATGTTGACGGAGTTGGCTAAGTCGTTGCCGACACCGGGTACGCCGTACGCAGATCTGAAAGCCTTTGCAGATGCCTGTCGTAATGTCAAGAGTCTCCAAGCCACCAACACCAAGGGCGAAGAACTCGACATGAACACCATCGGTGAGCGTCTGAAGATGTTCTTCGGCGATCAGAAGTACCGTTCGGTATTGACGGCTCGTACTGATGCATTGAAGCGTTTGAGCACTATGCATGACGCTGAGATGAAGATGGCTGATGTCGCGCTCAAGTGGAACGGCGCACATCCGGGTCAAGGGCAAGGTATGGGTGTTCCGATGGAGATTTCGTCGATGGTCGCGAAAGCGGCGACGCAGATCCAGCAGGACTTCCGCGACTTCTCGTACGTGATCGTCACCGTTCAGCATTTCTTGCGTGAATGCGACGAGTTCAACCTTCAGTGCAACACGTACTGGGCGCAGTTCTGGTCAATCAACAAGCGTGAGATCAGTCGTGCCAAGTTGTCAGTTGAGTTGCCGGACAGCGTCAGCTACGCAGCACAGACCATGTACTCGTTGCGTGAGAACATGGGCTACCCGTCACCTTTGCATCATCGGGTGAACACGTAAGTAGTACTTAGCGCATATTTCGGGAGACCCGTGAGGGTCTCCCGTTTTATGCCGTTAATTCGCCAATGCCGCTTCGTCGTGCAACACGAAGTTCACGGTCAAGTCTTCGACCAGTGCCAACGAGTTATCCGACTGCGCCACCAGCTTCTTACGCAGACTAGCTTGAATCGAATCGTCCAGAATCGTGAACACCGGCAAGTCTTGCGCCGGACTTCCCAGTCCTGTCAACTCTGCATCAATGACATCCGTGCCATAGACCACTGACAAGGCATCCAGGATCGCTTGACGGGCCACCTGCGGGGTTGCCAGCTGTTGGCTGACCACTTGCACTGAGGTCGTTGTCAATTCGTCCCTGAGGTCTGTATTGCCGTACACCGATTGGCTGACATACAACGTCAACGTCAGTGACTGACCTGCCTGAATCGTCGTCTTGAGCGACGCACCGTACATGACATCGATCTGACCCATCGTCTTCTTCGGATAGAAGTACAACTCCGAGATTTCGATGAGTTCTTCATTGATGGTTTCCAGATCACCTGTCAACCAGCCAATCAAGGTGTCGATCATTTCCTGACGGTACGCAGTGGAAGCCGCGTCCGTCGAGAAGCGATACACGCCTTCGATCAACATGAAGTCAATCTGACGCGTCATGCCGCGCGGGTTCGCCGGGATAGGCATACCACCACCATCGAGTACCGGCTGACCTGCGACGTACTGATTCACCTGGTTGCCATTGCTATCCAGCACTGGGTCACCCTTGTGGTGCAGAATCGTGTACGTCGGCTCGCCGTTGACAAACGTAATCACCGAACCCGTGACCGGATCGGTTTGATACACGTCAGCCTGATAGCGCATCGGGATGTCCATCGCGTAGGTCTGATACGTGACCGTCGAGATAACTGAGCGGGCTCGCGCCCACAGCGTGTCGAGGTTATAACCAAACTGCACCCGCAACGCTTCATGGGTAATCCCGACTGCATTGATCGGCAGATACGTACGACCAATCACCGAGTCCACTTCAGCCGCCACCCACTGCGTATCCATCGGCTCAGACGTCGAGTAGAGGATGTCGAAGTCTTGTAGCAACGGCGAGCCGACCAAACGCGGTTCCGTCGTGAACATCAGGAACTTGGTGAGTTGCAGACAGTTGTTCGCATCGACGTTGAAGTTCGACGACAAGTCAAAGCTGAAGATCCGCTCCTTACCTGTCGAGTCCCGTCCAACCAGCGTCCCGGACAGATACGCCCGATCCTTCTCCCCTTCCGGAATAAAGGACAACTGCACAAATACCTGACTATCCGGCAACTGCTGATACGAAGCCCCCGAGACGGTCTGGATCTGCAAGGTGTAACCCGTGGCAGACTTGACAATCCCGTAAGCGGCAGTGTTCACCTGCAAGAGCGTGGTGTCGTTGTCGCTGATAAAGAGCTTCGTTTCAATCGTCGGCGCATCCAGATAGTACGGCCGTACTGCAAAGCCGTTGTTGTTACTATCGAGCACGTAGTGGAACGGCGTCCAGTAATAGTTGCCATTCGTGATCACCAGTGCTTTCTGATCCGGCGGCAGATTCGAGATCATGTCGATCTCGGAATCCGTCACCAACTGCATGATGCCGTTCACGTCCTTGAACAACGCACCCGGCGTCAGGGTGATCGCATCTTGCGTGTTGGTGTTATCGATCGTGTAGCTAAAGCCTGTGATCGAATCCAGCGAGAACGAGACCGTTGAGTTGGTCGTGCCTGCTGCGGTCACCAGATCGCTATTGGTCGGTGTCGGCAAGGCTTTGGAAGCCAAGAAGACCCGGTCCGTCACGTTGTCGATACTCGTGATCACCGAGTAACCGAAGTCAGCCAGTGCGTCCACAAGGTTGACGTTACTCACCGGGATCTTCTGCGGTCCCACGGAGTTGTTAATCACCTGTTCCTGCAAGGCGGCAAACGTCTCGCCATTGCTACCACCGTTCAAGGTGGAAGTCGAGTAGACGAAGGTCGACGACAGGTTCGCCAGCGGCGCTGAGAAGGCTGTGTCATCGTTCTGGTCAAACGACTGGAACTTGATCACGAACAAACCCATGCTGTAATTGCTCAGCACAAGGTTCACCAAGCCCTGCGTGGTGTAGATGTCAATGCGCACCGCTGTCTTGATCATGCTGGTGGCAGTGTAGATCTGTGGGATCATCACTTCCAGCACCCCGTCGAGCACCTTCAACACAGCAGTTGGTGTGTTGACGTCGTAGACCAGATCGGTGTGGGTCGTAACCATCTCGGTCCACGTACCATCCGCATTCTGCGACCAGACCCGTGCAAAGCAGAACTGGTCGTTGAACGCATACAGGTAGTCGAACAACACCGAGGCATTCACTGCCTGCGTGGTCGTCGTGGCACTCAACTGCTGCACCGCAAACGAGAACGCCAGATAGGTGATCGTGCCGTCACTCACAAACGACCAGGGAATCAGGTTGTTTGTGATGGTCTGAAGCGGAGACGGCTCCGACGTGTCGTAGACGATCTGAATACCGCCGTGCAACAGTTGACGGATTTCAATCGGATACTGAATACAGAACTCGGTGTCCGCCACCGTGAACTTGGTGTTACGCGGAATCACCACCTTCTTGATCCCAGTGGTCGGGTCCAGCACCAGTTGAGCCAGCAGTTCAGCGTACGGCAGCAGCATCGTGAACGTGTCATTCACCGGAATAGCAAACCGATTCACGTAATCCACGTCCGACATGTGCAGGTACAGGTCTTCCACGTCCTGCGCCGCACGGGGGTACTGCTTGCGGTTCAGTGTCGCGTACTTGCTCACCGCGTACGAGGAGAGCGCACAGGCGGTCTCTGTTGCGAACACCACCGGGTTGGATGCATCAACGATCGTGACGACCCCGTTCGTCATGTCGCTTGCAGTTTGTAGAGCGGCTCGTTGCCAAGCCGCCGGATTGTAGCCAGCCGTATCTAACTGACTTGCGAAATCGGCAATGCTCTTAGCCATCGTAGTTCCTTAAGCGTAACTTTGCAGGATATTCTTCTGATTGATCACCGGCAGCATTTGCTGGTAGGTGTTGTTATCGACCCACCATTCCAACTCGTAGGTGGTCGGATCAATCCGAGCGTAACCGACGTTGTTGAAGATTGTGAGCGCAGACATCGGCACTTTGGTGTAGCCACTGGTGCGCTTCGAATCGACCATGCCGCCGTTGAACAGGCAAACTGTACGATTAAACTCGTCAATTAAAATATCATCCAGATACGTCGCGCCAAAACAGCGGAAGTTGATCGTGATTTGATCGTTGGATGTATTCAATGGCCCCGACTGTGAGTCGAAGTTAAACGCGGCACCCATCGGATCAGACAACGGGAAAGCGGCTCCACACGCAGCGATCTTCTGCACCTTGGTCTTCGACGAATCGAGCACCAACCGGTAGATCCGGGTGTTGTAGTCGATGACGTTGTTGAAGATCGAATCCGGATACGGCACCAACGAGCCTTCAAACACCGCTGCCATATACTGGCACCAGTAGAAGAAGAAGGTGGTGATGGGGTCACCCGGCAGGTTACGGAAGGTCGCCGTAAGATCATATGACTGGACGGCCTCGGCAATATTGCCATCCACGAAGCCGAACACTTCTTTATATAGCCCTTCGTGGGATGTAAAGGTCTGAACCGAAATATCCGGCCAACCACTCATCGACAGCAAATGGTTGGTGAGCGGGCTGATAAACGCTTGTTGCGGGTCGACAAACGGCGTCGTAATCCCTTTCAGGGGAGCCGTGAAATCGAGCAAGCAACGAATGATTCGGGGCAGACTGTTCGGGTCCGTGGTCAGTAACGGCGTGAAGAGCCGATGCGTCTGCAAGTTTGGAGTACTCAGGTTCAAGTATGGGCGTGTAAAAAACGCCAACCCGTAGTAGTCCCGGTTGATCTGGATTGCCGGAGGAACTTGCCGGTGGTTAATCCCGTAGAAGCTACTGCCGATTGCGGTGCTGGCAGGATTGATCTGCGAGAGCAGCTGAATCTGGTCGATGTTATCTGCGGCAGTACCCAGACCACCGGCGGACAAGATTGTTCCGACGCTTACCCGATTCGCAGGCAGTGCGTTTGTCTGAGTGGTCGATCCGTCCGGATTGCTAATCTGGATGTTGGTCGGCCAATCGTCGCTAAGCGGCGGAATCGTCGGATTGGAAGCCATTTAAAAACCTCTGTGATTGAAGGAATGATTCACAATGAACCTGATCAGTGATGCCAAAGACGTTGGTCTGGCTAATCTTCACGTGATTCTCGATCTCTGGCGCGCTGGGAAATCGGAATCGTTGATTGACTACACCCGCTCCATGCGCGTGGAGCCGGTGGTTATGGTGGATTCGAGCTTGCTGTTCGATGAAGCCACTCCGGAGGTGATGCAGTCCCTGCTGTCGAACTTCGCCGGTTATTACCTGCAAGCCGCAGCATTGTCGTGCACCGTGGGCAAGATCTCGACGATGCGCCATCTGGACAAGCTCAACCCGAATCGCTCGCCGATTGACTCGGCAGGCGACACCGCTGTTGCAGCGACCAACTGGATGACCTCGCTGGAGTCGTACCAGTTCCGTCTGCCCCGCCACACCGACCAATACACTAGCCAGCAGAAGATGAACTGGGACGTGATGCCTGTGCGAGGCGATCAGGACAACTCGTGCGTTGCGCTCGAATCGCGTGACGGCGTCTACCAAGTGGCGCTCGAAGCTGCCAAGCCCAAGAAGGATGAAGGTGACAAGAGCACGCCTCCGGAAAAGCGTAGCGAGTTCGGTTTCACGAAGGACACGATCCAGACGGTGAAGGAACTGTCGAATCTGTCCGTGGGCAAGATGCTCTCCGTCGAAATCTCCGACGGTATCCATAAAGCGTCGATCCCGGTTGCGATTCGCCTGATGGCGGCTTCGCTGCCGAGTCAAACTTTGGCTCATATGCTTTCACTGGGCAAACAGGATACGTCGATGTCAGCACGATGGCACGGCTGGCGCTCGGGCCGTTTGGCTTTCTGGCGTGACCTGATCGGCTGCCAAGACCTGATTGATGCGCACCGCGATGCGCTTATGCAAGACAAGGACGGATTGTTCCGTCAGATCGTGGCGCGCAAACGCAAGAACACCTTCGCCGGTATCCTGTCGGGTAACCCGTCGGTGGCAACCGCCTCGAATATGGCAGTCCTCTCGAAAGAGACGGCCGACATGATCGAACTGGAAACGGTTGGTTCGCTGGACAACTTCAACACGCGTCAGAAGCTCTTCGAGCCGACGTCGCTGATGATCCTCGCGGTGGTCTCGAAAGAGTACAGCCGTGTGACGTTCTATTTCCGTGGTATCGCGGAGAAGACGGAGTTGAGCCTGCGTGACATCAAGGCAGCCAACAAGGGCAGTGGTCCGGATGTTGGCGACATCCTGAAGGCTTTCACTTCGGGACACGCTCCTTCCCTTTAAGTTGGTGAGGGGGACTTCGGTTCCCCTCCTCTTCTTCCTTTACAAAAGACCCTGCTATGAAAATCCCTGAATTCCTGGCCTCCCTGCTCCCGACATTCTCGAAAGAGCGTATCGTCGAAGACATCAACGTGACGCGTGGCGAGATCACCGAGTACACCGCACCGGCCTACGCGATCGCGGCACCGGACTTTCGCAACCACAAGTTCAAGTCCGACCACATGAAGGTCTTCTTGGGCGGCTTCGATCGCCAGTTGGGCGGCACTGGTTTCGTCGGTACGATCGAGAAGGGTTTCAAGACCATCCTCGAAAACCTCGATGAAACGAAGCGTCTGGTCGAAGCGACCTACGGCGAAGACGTCGCTGGTCAAGGCATCACCTATCTGAAGGCGAACCTGTTGCAGTTCGTCGAGTTGGTTGGCTTCGTGTCGAAATATGCACGCAAACTGCTGATCTACACGTACTCGGCTGAAACCGAGATGTATCCGGAATCGGGCACCGTGTTTACCGACGCAGTGACGCCGGCTGACATCGACTGGCTGAAGGGCAACCTGCAATCGTTCACGACCGCGTTCAAGATCGTTACGACGAATCCGAGTGAGTTCAAGGCGAAGATCGGCAACATCCCTGACGTGGTGGTCAAGCAGGAATCGGCCAGCGCTGTGTCGGCGACGATCGGCGACGCCAAGCTCGACCCGCTCAGCATGAAGCTGATCCCGGTGTGGTTGAACCCGATCTATCACGTGAAGATGTTCGTCGCGGAATACCAGACGAACCGCTATCACGAAGCGAAGGCGGAACTGCAAGTGCTGCAACTCCACAAGCTGCATCTGGAGAAGCTGCGCGAAGGCAAGCCCGATGCGGCGCTCAAGAAGCAGATCGAGTACGCCGAGAACCGGATCAACAAGATCTCGTACAAGCTGGCTCAAATGGAGAAGGGCAATGGTTGATGCACTGAAACTCTATCCACGAGGGTTTCTGGGCGCTCCGTTGGCACCGGTACTGAAGATCAAGCCGAAGCCCTTCGAGAGTCGCCTGAACGCCCTCGCAGTACGTGTGAACATCTTCACCCCACAGGTCGCCACGGTGGACGCCAATCCCACGGTGGAAGCATTGTATGGCAAATGGATCAACCGGGACCCGGAGATGACTTCTTTCGAATTCCGGAAGAAGGTGTGGATCGCGGCACTTGCCGCATTCGGAACCAACAACTTTTTCGAGTGGTTCTATGCCCAGCAAGCCTCACCGGCTTTCGGGGACATGCATCGTCGTTTTCTGGAAGACACGATTCTCTTCCTGCAAACGGGTCGTCGTAACCTGAACCTGGAAGCCTGGACCGACCTCGTGACGGTGCAGGACTCGGGAGATCGCAGTAATGTGTATAGCGAGGATGCGAAAGTGTTCTTCGGCATTGCAGATGCTGATGCGCAGTATCGCCGTCCACAAAACCGCCAACTCACCGAAGTGATTCAGCGCTGGAGTACACACGCCCGAGGCTTTGATGACTTGGTCGTTACCCTCCATCTTCTGTTCGGGAACCTCACGTAAGCGCGCTGTAGTTATCTCGATACTATAGTGACTACGGGGGTTTCTCGTTCAGTCATGAAAGGTAGTATCCGCGCGGGTACCGCTTGTAGTTCAAACTTTTACCTATTGCAATGGGAGTATCACCATGCGTCGAAGCTTTACTGGCCTCGTGGCCGCGATGGAAAACGACAAGCCGAAAACCGACGGCGACGACAAGGAAATTGGCGACAACGCCAACAGCCTTGAAACCGATGCGATCGAGATCAGCGATTCGGCAGCCGAAGGTGAAGCACACCAAGCGGCTACCGACGAAGCAGAATCGACCGCTGAAGCGCTCGAAAACTTCGCCGTGGCAATCCGTGGCGCGCAAGCCAACGGCGGCCTGAACGAACACGGTGCGCAGATCCTCTCGATCGCCACCGAGCACATGTTCACCCGCATGGGCATCGACAGCCACCAGTCGAGCATGCCGGCTCTCGAAAGCTACGGCACCACGTCAAGCCGACTGCAAGCAGGCGTCATCGCACTGGAAGCGATCAACGAACAGATCAAGAACATCTGGAAGGCGATCGTCGCGGCAATCAAGAAGGCCTACGAGTGGGTCAAGAAGTACTGGTTGCAAGTGTTCGGCGCAGCTGAAAAGCTGCAAAAGCGTGCTAAGGCGCTGGAAGAAGCGGCACGCAGCCCCGGCAGCACCACGAAGGAAAAGACGTTCGAAAACGATCGTCTGGCGAAGGCTCTGGCCATCGACAACGCTGTGCCGGCCAACATCGTCGCCGAAGCGACCAACCTGAAGGAAGCCGTCTCGACGGTCGTGTCTGTTGGCGCGAAGCTGTCGGGCGACATCGGCGAGATCGCTATCAAGGCACTCGACGAACTGAAGGGCGATTCGCTCGGACCGTTGCTGGCAATGGCGAAGCCGTTCCCCGGCTCGGATAAGGTCGGCGATCCGCAAGCTGAAGGTCTGGCTGCTGGCCAAGAAGGCATCGAAGTGTCGCGCAGCAAGCAGCTGCCCGGCGGCCGTGCGCTGATCTCGCGTACCCCGGCAGCATCGACCAGCGGTAAGACGCTGGAGCAGATGATCAAGCTGGTCGGCGAAACGAGCTACACGATGGGCAAGTACTCCAGCAAGATCAAGGACGAACCCGTCGGCAAGAAGTTCAACACCGCTCTGAAGGCAGACGCCGGCAAGATCGCGAACACCGTCGGCCTGATCGCCGAAGAAATGCTCGCGTATCGCAAGGCAACGCCGAAGCTGGAAGAAATGCAGAGCAAGCTGGCTGCCGCCGCCGAGAAGATCGCCAACGGCGCGGGTGCAGAAGAAGACGAAGCCAAGCGCAAGGATCTGAGCGCTTGCAAGTCGATCGCGACGATGGCCAATCGCGTCTTCACGCAGCCGGGTGCTGAGTTCATGAAGTACGCGGTGAACACCTCGAAGGCGCTGCTCGACTACGTCGAAGAGTCGCTCAAGCAGTACGAAAAGGCTGCCGCGTAAGCGACGCTCGGCCTGCTGGATTGGACCAACTCCCTGTAGTAAAGGGGTTGGTCTTTTCCTCCACATTCCACTACCGAAAAAGGTAAGAACACCATGCGTCGTACATTCGTGGTCGCTCTGGAAAACCAACACGTTGGTGATCCGCTGGGTGACGAGAACATCTCGATGGAAGAAGAAGCCCTGATGATCGACGAGGCCGACCAGTCGGCCCAGGAAGTCAATCAGGATCTCGGCGATGCCGAACGTATTGTGCAAGTGGCTGAGTCGCTCGAAGACCTGGCCGTCGTCGCTGGCTCCAAGGAAGAACTGAGCCCGCACGAAGCACACCTGATGGAAAAGGCTGGCGACATGGCTGTCGCTGGCACGGACGTCGAACCGGATGAAATCGTTCCGGCGATGGAGTCGTTCAAGGGTGCCGATGGCAAGATCAGCGGCAAGCTCGCGATGGAAAACTTCAAAGAAACGGCCAGCCGTCTCTGGGAGAACATCAAGCGCATCCTGAAGGAAGTCTGGTCGAAGATCGAAGCGTTCTTTTACAAGATCTTCGGTACGATCCCGTCGCAACGTCGCAAGCTGAAGGACCTGGCTGCACGCGTGTCGGAAGCGAACTCGAAGACGCGTGAAAACGCGAAGTTCACGATCGCCTCCAACCGTTACATGGTCGCCGGCACGACGGCGATCAAGACGGGTGCTGCTTACGAAAGCGCGCTGAAGGAATTCGTCGCGACTTCGAAGTGGGTGTTCGGCACGTACACCTCGGGTCTGAAGGCTGATGGCGAGAAGATCGCCAAGGCACTGGAAGACTTCGACGCCGAAAAGCCGGCCGAAGCAACCGACCAACTGGCGAGCGCGCTGGGTGGTGGTCAAGCCAAGGTGCCGGGTGGCAAAGCTGCGGGTGGCAGCCGCTGGCCGAAGCACAAGGTCGAACAAGGCCACGATCTGTTGGGCGGCGTATCGCTCTTCACGATCAGTCCGGAAAAGGGCGAGGGCGGTGCTCTTGCACGTCTGGAACAGCTGCGTCAGGCTCAGTGCGAACTGGCTCCGTCGAGCGAAAAGGCCAAGGACAATTCGTCCACGGTCGAATTCACGACGCTTGGTCAGCCGGAAGCTTCGTCGATGATCAAGGATTGCGAAGCGATCCTCGACGCCATGGAAGACTACCAACGCGGCAAAGCGAAGGGCGAAATCCAGGCAACGAAGAAGAAGATCGAAGCAGCGTCGGGCAAGGCCGAAACGGCAGCCGGCAAAGCCAAGGCTTCGGACGACGCGACCGAAAAGGCAGCAGTGCCGCATTACCGCGCGCTCATCAACTTCAACGTGTCCTACGCACGTTGGGTGCAGTCGCCGGTGATCCCGTTCACGAAGCTCGCCTTCGGCGTGATCAACACGACGCGCAACCTGATCGAGCGTTCGCTGACGCAATACAAGTAATCGGCCATAAGCTGATCGCCTGTACAACTATGTAAAAAGCGCCGGGGGGTACATCCCTTCGGCGCTTTTTATGCCGTCAATGATATTAAACGAATTTTATGTTCACTGAATCCAATTAAAGGCTTAAGCATGCCGCAAATCCAGAAGCCGGTCCAGGATACGGACCTTACTGTATTCAGGCCCGTAATCTTGGGTCTGCTTCAAGAACTGAAGGCCTTCACCGATCTGTACGATGACCTGCCAGTGTTCTGGCCGGGTAAGGCTGAACAAACATTTCAACCGGGGAGTTCGTTGGATGATAAGTCTGTCACCAACTTAGTCCGTGGTGAGTTTTACAACCAGATCTCTGTTGAGGCTGAAGAGCAGTATGAACATGATGCAATGCTTACCACCCCTGTGGAGCATCCCGAGCACCTTTTTATTTTCCGTGACGACTACCTGGGCATTTATATCAAGCCTGCGTATTCCTCAATGGAAGCGACCATCAACTTCAAGTTCCGGGCACGTGACCGTAACACGGGTGAGCAATGGCGTCAGCAGCTGAAGATGAGGATTGGGCGTGGACGATTGGTGAACTTGCACACCATCACCTACAACTACTTCATTCCGCCTGCGATGCTGGTGATCCTGCAAGAGTTGCACCGTATGCGGGAAGCTGTGGCTGGGTACGGTCAGGACTGGGATACGTACTTCCGTCAGACTGTGTCGCCCAAAGCTACGGTGGAAGTGAACCTAGCGGGTAAGCACGACGTCTGGACGATGGCAGAATCACAGATGCGGATTCAGGGTTACTTCGACTTTGATGGTGCGCCTGAGAAAGGTACGACGGAGAGCGGGGCTGAGACGTGGACGATTACGGTCGGCTACCATTTCCGCTACCACAAGCCAGAAGTGTGCTGGATGAAGTACCCGCTGATGGTGCACAACCAGTTGGTCGGCCAGAAGTATCGGCCGGACAAGGGACCGTACGAAGTCGAGAAACAGTTGCGCGCTGAGCAGTGGAGTGTGAAAGCACTGTCACGCTTTGAGAAGGGTCGTCAGGTTCAGCGAATCGTTGAGAACGAAACGGGTAAGATCATCCCGGCGTTTGATGAGTTCATTGCGAACTTCCAGATTCCGAAGACCCAACCGTTGGCCACTGTCATGTTGCAGTTGGACCCGAAGAATCCGCGTGGCATTGCGAATCTGGTCACTGACTTGCATCCGTGGCAATGGGACCCGGAAGTGCTGACGTACCTGAAAGGGGAAGCGCCGTACATCACGACGCCTTATCGGTCGATCTTCCAGTTGAGCCTCTACGAGAATGGTGCGATGCGCGATTCCAGTTGGCTCACGGTCGATAGCAATCTGAACGTGGTCATGACAGTCGATCCTGACTTTCGCAGTGTGTATCATCTGCGCGTGTCGATCGTGAGTGATCTGACGATGCTGGACCAGCCGGGTAAGACACGTGGTCAGGGTAATTGCGGTGCAATGGTCAAGCTGTTTGACTTCCTTGATCCGACCTTGAAATTGCGCAACAAACTGCCAGTGTGTTTGCCGGGGAACTGGCTGCCTAAGTCAGGTATTAACGACACCAGCGACGATTTGAACAAGGGCACTATTGCCAAGGGTAACGGACAGACGTACGGGGCCATGAAGACCGTCGGCCAGTACAGCATCCTCACCTTCGTCAACAAACACTAAAGAGGCTCATCATGCCGCAGGTTATTGTAGATCCCGATGCGCCGCCTAAAGAGCAGGCCCATCTGCCTACGACATATCCGGATCTGTATCGCGGGGTAACGGTCGACACCCGCTATATTCCGAGTAGCGCGTTACTCACTCACGTCGAGGGTTCCTCGATGTCGGTGAACTGGTACGGTCAGGTGATCGATCGTGATGTCGAGTTGGCAGGTCAGAACCCGACACGCAATCCGATTCTCCAGCCGTACTTCCTGATTGAAGGCATGGAGTTGAAGGTTACCTCTCCGTTCGTCTTCGAACAGGACAATGCCACCAAACAGTTCCCTGGCAAGGGTACGGCTAACATCTATCCGTTCGTGAAGCCTAATAAAGGCGACATGTTCCTGACGTCGTTACCTGATGGCCGGGAAGGCATCTTTGAAGTAGACGATTCGCGTCAGATGTCAATCTTGAAAGACACGTGCTTTCAGATTGACTACGTGTTCATCGGCTTCTCGGACACCAACCGGTTTCGCATCGCTGACCTGAATACCAAGGTCATCGAGACGTACTCGTACGTGAAGGATTTCTTGACTTATGGTCAGAATCCGGTGCTGCTCAAAGAGGATGCGGACATCGTTCGCAACTTGCAGTATTCGTATAACGACATCATGCGTCAGTACTTTCAGGAGTTCCTCTCGAAGGAATTCTCGACGCTGCTGATTCCGGGTCAGGCGTTCAGTACGTACGATCACTTCCTGACGAAGTTCATGTTGAAGTTCTCGACCACGTTGGATGCAGTGGAGATTCAGTACACGCGCCTCTTGAACGTTGATGGTCCGGACGACATGAAGACGCCGACGGTCTGGGATTTGTGTGCCCAGCGCAATCTCCACCTGAAGCGTATGCTGAATAAGGAGATGGGAATCACGTCGACGCAGTACTTCCCGTCTGACCCGATGATGGAGGGGGTGCATCACGCCGGCATCCACTACATCGTCTATCCGAAGTTTCCCCGTCAGTCGTGGGATGATGTGCGCAACATGCGTACGCCGATCGTGCTGGCTTATCGCCTGCGACCGGTCCCCTCGATTGCTGGGACGTTAGAAGACCTCATTGAAGAAGCCAATCTGGCCAGCCTGCCGTACGCTGGCGCACCGCTCATCAAGGATGTGCTGTGTGACGATTACTACATCTTCAGCGAAGCGTTTTACATGGAAGACCGCACCAAGATGTCCAAGCTGGAAATGGCCGTCTGGGACATGCTCGAACGTAAAGCACTGAACCTGAAGCTGCTGGACTTCTTCTGTAAGACTTATCAAACCTGGGGTGGACTGGAACGATACTACTACACCCCGTTTATCTTGATGCTGATTCGAGCACAGATTCGAGCCGTCTAAGATAAATAAAGCAAGGAGCCAATCATGAGTGCTGCACCGCAAGGAACATGGGTACCGGAGTCTGAACGGACCCCGACCTGGATTATCTTTCATCAGGTCTGGAAGTGTCGCGCACCTGTCTTTCAGATGCGCAGCTTGGAGGACGTAGAACACTTCGGTGTGCCTACGTCTGGGGAACGGGATTTCGATGCCGGGATGATGTCGGAGCGTCGATTGCAGTACATGACCATTGCCCAGATGGTGGAACTGTTTCAACGTGACGTGACTGTGGGTTTGTTTGATGTCAATGATGCCAAGCAGATCTACGAAGTCATCACGGACCATCTGAAGCTGTGGCAAGACACGCTTGCGTATTCGCCCAACGTGAAGCCTGCTCCAGAAGTGTTTGAAGAACTGATGCTGATGGATGGCTTTGCGCAAGCGGTGTGGCCTCATGCTCAACCGCTCTTTACGACCGAGTTTGTCGAGTCGGTGCTCTTGCGCCGAATCACCTCGATCATGCTGCCAGAAGCCGCTGATAACAAGGAAGCGCCACCGCCTGTCACCAAGGACAACCCATACGTGTTGCCTGAGCGGGATTCGTTCGCAGAAATCTTTGCGAACCGGCGCGCGCTTAACCGTAGCTGGAACGGAGAATAACCATGGATATTCAGGACTCGGCCCTGTATCGGGAGATTGCCAATATTCAGTCGGACGGGTCCAAGCCTGTGCACTACAGCTATCGCGGGCAGATTCATGCCAATGGACAAACCATCGACGCCATGAAGGTGATCGAGGTCGACATCCTGCGCGATTATGAGTTGCAGTATTCGGACACGATCATCGTCCGGATGCAGTTTCCACAGGGTACGTACTTTCAGGACATCTTTCCGTATCAGGATGCCTTGGAGTGTACGCTCTTTAAGGACCCGTTGAATGAGCAAGGCGCATCGGTTGATTTGAATCAGTCGATGCAAACGGAACGCTACACCTGCATTATCAATCAGACCGAAGGTTCGCCGTTGCTTGAGCAGACCGGTTGGAACGACGATTCGAAAGACACGTTGGATCTGAAAGATTTTGCCGACGTGCATTTCCAGTTGGTCGACCGGGCGCTGTATCAGATGCGCATGATGGAAGCGGGGAGCAACTTCCGCAACTGCACGCCAGAGCAAGCGCTGCGGGCCATCATGACCACAGAAAGCCAGCAGGTGCAGGTCGACCAGCAGCGGGTGATCAAAGGTGTGGATATGGTGCCGTCGAATAACCAGACGGTGCGTGACCATGTCCAGATTCCGGATGGTACACCCTTGGTCCACATTCCACAGTACATCCACCAGAAGTGTGGTGGTGTCTACAGTGCGGGCCTTGGGTACTTCCTCCAGAATGATATCTGGTACATCTACCCGATCTACGACCCGACCCGTGGGGCGAATAAGGCAGCGGCGTTGACCATCATCAACATCCCGAAGAACCGCTTCCCCGGTGTGGAGCGGACCTACCGGATGGATGGCAATAACTTGGTGATCATGGGTACAGGGGATGTGAAGTTTCGCGACCTCTCGAACCCGTTCCAGTTGAATAAGGGTAACGGGGTGCGCTTTGCTGCTGCCGACAAGATCATCGACAGTTATGCCAATGTCAAGAACAACATCGCTGTCGCCTCACGCGGCGCGATCAATACGGAAGTCGCGACGACGGCTCGACCAGACGGATTGAACAACGCCAAGACCAGTGCTCGGCGTCTGAATGCCAATCCGTATCTGGAGTATTCAGAAATGGCCAAGAGGAACGGCTCCCAGATGGCATTTACCTGGGAGAACTCGGACCCAAGCTTACTCTATCCGGGGATGCTCACAACCGTGATTTATCAGGACGGGGACACGATTCAGCAAGTATCCGGCGTACTACTGAAGAATCACAGTCACGTGCGCATGCAGGGAAGCGGCATGACCAGCCAGCGACACATCACGGAGACTGGACTCTCAGTCTTCGTACAGCGGCCCGTGGGTAACGGTGTGAGTACCGGCCCAGGAGTGACGACCCCTACGTGATGAGGTGAGGATATGCGGTTCCAGCAGAAAATGGCAGAACTACGGGATTTCCTGAATAGCTGGGAGAGAGAAGTCAGAGCGGAGTTGAAGATCGGAGACCTGCCACCGAACTTGCTGCGTGACGTGTTGGAGCCGCTATCGCAATCGATTCGTGTACGAGACAACCAGCGGGTGAAGCCGGGGTTGTATCAAACGCTGGATGAGCGTACGCAGGTCAATGTGGTGTCTCAGGATCTGGAGACCGGACTGATTGTCGTGGAGATGTTAAACGATTGCGGTGAGGATCGTTTCCAGACCATGAGTCCGGGGATCTTCTTTTCTTTGTTTGAATCTTCCGCTGCTGGGACGTTCCAGAAGTCAGAAGTGATGGAGTTGTACAAAGCGAGTGATGCTCAGTCCCAATCCGTTCAAAAACAACACCTCAAAGAGCGTGAGGAAAGCTTTAACTGGAAAAGCATTAGTACGGCCTTCGGTAAGATGGCCGAGCGCTACACCGAGGCCTTTGACTCCCTCACCAAGGAGAATTACGACTCGCTTAAGGCGGACTACTTGGAGTTCCTCTTTCTGGCATTCGTTTTGGGTAACCGGTTAGGTTTCAGTCCCCGCCACCGGTTCCATGATTTGTACGTTGGGGTATTCTCGTTGACGGATGCAACCTTGGAGGAGTGCAAACTCACCATGCAGCATTACGAAAGCGAGTTGGTGGAAACAGCGTACGAAGAGATTCGCCTGTTTGATCCGCTGATGGAATTGGCTCCGCCCGTGACCTGTTTCGTGACGTACTCGGTGAAAGACCAAGTCGGCCGGGATAAGTTGCTGTATCCGAGAAACTGCTTTATGCCCTCACAGCAGGTCGTCTCGAAACTCTCGCGCGGATAGCAAATCCTTATGAAATGATTTAACTTGTGACTGGAAAACTTCCATGGCTGATACAACACCATACGTTGGACTCAGTCCATCCCGGCTGACGGAACTCATTAATCAGGACAACAACAGTAATTTGCAGCTGGGGGTGGATTTTACCTTCGGTGCACCGAGTGGCTATTCGGATGCCCAAGGTCGTAACACTCAAGTAACCATGACGCCGGTTCCGGGGACGAACTGGCCGAAGCCTGAAACGGTGCATTACACCCGACTCGCGCTGACAATCCTCAATGATCTGCCAGTGGGTTGGGTGCAGCCGGTCGCGATTCCCAGCATTCCGTTTACGCTGGCGAACCTGCTCGATCGGATCAATGTCGCGCTCGGGATTAACCTCACGCAGGATGAGATCGTTAATACGGTCTACACGACGCCGCAGTCCTCGTATCGTCTTCCGATTAACGAATCGATTTCACTGGCCTGGATCGATTCAGATTACGAGTTCCCGGCCAGTCTTCCCGGAGGTGACATCCCGCTTGCACAGGCGATCACGAACAACGTATTGAACGGTTTAACCTACCTGCAACCTGCTTAACTCCAGTTCTTTTTCAGCGCATTCTATGCACTGTCCCTACTGGAAACCACCGACTACCCTTTCGAGGAAACTGAATCATGGCAAATATCGTCACCGACTTCACAAAGGCGGCCGCACAGATCATCATCGATCTGGTGAACAATGACAACACGCTGGCACTGGTGGTCGCATCGGTGACCATGGGCGCACCGACGGCAGCCGTTATCGGCGGCTCGATCACGCGTGACACCGACCTGACGTTGACGGCCGTGGAAGGCTCGGGCTATACCGGCTCGGCAACCATCCACTACAACCGCGTCGACATCTCGACGGTGCCGGGTTCGCGCTCGACCGTGTTCCCCAAGGGCGACGCAGTCAACATCAGCGACTTGCTGGCAGAAATCAACGCAGCGTACGGCATCAACCTGTCGAACGCTGATGCGGCTCACCACGACTTCGTCGACGGCGCATTGCCGACGTTCACGGGCACGCCGAACGAACAGCACACGTTCCAGTTCACCGCTGACGCGAATTCGCTCGTGTACGAAAACAGCGTTACGCTGACCGTCCACGCGAATGACATCGCGCTGTCGGATGCGATCACGAACGCAACGCTGAACGGCTTGACGTACGTACAACCGGCGAGCTAAGTAGCGGTCAGCATTCAGCGACTCTCGACCTGGACGAGGGAGGGCCACGTGGCCCTCCCTTTTTATTTGTTTAGGGGCACCTATGTCACTGTTAACGGGGACTCCCACAGAGGTTGTGTTGTCGCTGATTAATCAGCAGAACACCCTCCCTGTTCCGATCACCGAAGAGAATCTGTACTTCGGCGCAGCACGCTTTGCGCCCGACGGCGTGACGACCATTTTGCCGGTTACCGCTCAGTTGGGTGGCCAGTACGAAGGGTACGCCAACCTGACGTACAAACGTCTCAACCTCTCCCAGATCTACGACGTTGCACCGATCATCTCTGATGTAGGCGGGCCAACGTTGTATTCGATGCTTGACATTGTGAATCGTAACCTGGGGATGAACTTCACCCAGAACGATGTGACTGACACCAACGTGGCTTACGTGGGTGCAGGCGAGCAGGTCAACATCACCGTAGCAGCCTTGCCGGGATCGGTTGGCTATGCGGGGTCGTTCTTCTTCCGCTTCATCCGACTGCGTGTGACCTTCTCCGTTGCGGTGAAGAACACGGAACTCAATGCGTTGGTCTATCCTGGTCATCCGGATGTGACTGACAGCAAAGTGAACGTGTCGATGATGATGTGGGATCACGACTTCAGCGCCGATTTGACATCGCTCAAACTGAACGGCAACACATGGGCAAGCCAAACCGCAGTGGCGAATCTCATGAAGGATTTTGGCATCAACGATTGGCCTGCGCCTGCGGTGAACGGCGTGACGGACTACGCGACCAGCAACTATCCGGGATCGAATACCAACTTCCAGCGCGTCACTGTGCAAAAGCTTGTCAATGGGAGTACGTACGCAGGCGATGCGCTCTTCCATTACAACCTATCCTGAGGATTAGACCATGGCGCTTTTTCCTGATCCGCTTACAAGTATCTACGCGGCAATTCAGACGCAAAATGGGATTACGCTGGACCCGACCCAGTACGGGCTGACCAATCCCACTCCTTACACTGACCCGGCAGGACTCACAAACACCCAGCTGACCCTGTCGCCGAATACGGTTCAATCGCCGTACGTCGGTTCGGTAACGGTGAGCTACTTCCGTTGGTTGCTCTCCGACCTGTTGAAACAGTTGCCGTTGCCGTTGAAGTTCAATGGCTTGACGACCGCGCTCACGATGGCGCAAGCGATGAATACGTACTTCGGTACGAACTTCACTGCTGCTGACATTGTGGACGGTCCGGTCACGGTGAACCCGGACGGTAGCGGTACGCTGACCCTGACGGCTCAAGCCAATTCGTTGGGTTGGGTTGGGACTGTGAATCTGCCGTTCATTCTGGGCAACTTCAATCTGGCGACTGCAATTGCGGTTACGGCATTGCCGGGTCTGATGTATCCGGAACGTGATGAAACGAAACCGTACGGTGAAGCCTACTCGTACTGGCGCGACTTCAGTGCCTCGCAAGCAACGCTGGTGACCCATACTCCGGCTGACACCGATCTGACCGATGTGGCGAACGCCTTGTCGCTCAATGCCGGTTCAGGCGTGACGTGGGTGTTGACGGGTGCATCCCGTTACTCACTGGCTGGCGCTTCGATCACGTACAACGGCACCACCGCTGCGTATCCGTTGGATTCCTCTGGCAACCCGCAGGTGAATCTGGCGTACTCGAACGTGATGACAGTGCTTCTCGATCCGGTCCAGTGCACGGGCTACTCGGGCACGCTCATCATGCATTACAACGTTCCCGGCTCCGATGGGATTCCCGGCTAAGGAGTAAGGTATGACAAATGTCTTTACTCCTTCAGAAGTCCAGCTGACGAACCTGTTGAACATCACGAACCTGCCGCCTAAGCTGTTCGATGCGACACGCCTGACGTACGGGCCTGCCTCTTCGGTAGCTGGCGACGGGTTCGACACGCAGGTCACAGCGACTGCGATTCCGGGTATGGGGTATTACGGCGAGCAGGTGGTGTCGTACACCCGGATCAACCTGAACGTGCTGGAGGCTCAGGTCAATCTGTACAGTCTGAGCGGCTTTACACTGGCTTCGATTGTGTCGATGTTGAACGCGCAGTTCGATACGTTCCTCGATGTGGTTGACTTGGTGCCAGCTACGATCCCGGAGTTGAGCGCAGGACAGTCCGAGGTAGTCCACTTGGCCGCCGACCCGGCTTCGATTGGTTGGCAAGGTTCAGTCGACATCACCATCACGTACGGCAAACCGCAGATGAACGCGGTGATTGGTCAGAAGAGTCTCAACACGTTGAAGTGGGCCGACTATCCGTATCGCAGTGGGTTGGAGATGCCGTGGAATACGGACTTCACGTCCATGCGCGACTCGCTCAAGCCGACGTTGTATGGCACAGGACAGTACGCGTACTACGGTTTCGCCGACTACGAAACACTGTCCGACATCTGTACCAAGTTAGGCTTTCCGTGGTTCCCGCCTCCCAATTGGCAAGAACAAGTGGGGGATTACGCGACTACCTCTCCACAAGCTGCTGGGAGTAACACCGCGTTTGATCGTGTAGTGATCTATGGTCCCATCCAGTCCGGTTTCTTCAATTATTGGAACGGATTCAATGGGTACTTCTATTTCCACTACAACAACTTTGATAAGGCCTGAACATGGGACTCTACAACAAACTGTCGTTGCAGATGGTGTACGACTTGCTCAATGCAAGCAACACGCTGCCGATTCCGATTGACTCAACGCAGGCGAAGTTCGGCACGCCCTCGGCGATTGTTCCGGCCAACGGTACGATTCAAGACACGACGGTGAAGGTGATTGCGCTGGCTGCTGGTCAGTACGTCGGCAATCAGGCACTCACCTACCGCCGGGTGAACCTGGTGTCGCTGTTCCGTTCGGTGCCCTTGCGTATCGACCTGTACTCCGCTGCTGCGGTCAACCAGTCGCCGTACTCGATGGCACAGTTGCTGCCGTACATCAATGCGAAGTACGGTCTGAACCTGCAAGCCGCCGACATCACAAGCGTGGCGTTTCCGGCGGGTAACACCAACGCCAATCCGTCGTATGGTGTCGCCGCAGGCACTCGCAATGCGGTCGCGAACTTGACGATTCCATCGACGAATCTGGCGTGGTCGCCGATCTCGATTCCGGTGTGCTGGGTGCAAGCGCCGCAGGATCTGGGCACGCTTCTGGCGACGCCGAATCTGGAAACGGCATTGACGTATCCGGGGCTGGCCGACACGGTGAGTTCGGCGATTTACGTACCGAACATGGATGTGTACTACACCGACTTCACGGACATCTTCACGTCGCTCAGCTTTACTCCGGCTGCGTGGAATGGTGCAACGTTGACTACGGCTGCTGCGTACACACCGATCATCACGGCAATCAACCAAGCGTCGGGCAAGACCTACACTGTGGGTCAAGGCAATCCGCAAGGTAGTGTGGCGATGGACATTACGGGTGCGCTGATGTACGGGGCGATCGATCTGACGCAAGCGGCCAATCAGGCGCTGTACCCGGAAGCGGATTACCGCTACTTCAACCGCCTGCTGGTGCTCAAGTTGCAACCGGTCAACCTCCCGTGGGGTGCTGGCGACATGATGCTCCACTACAACGTTTAAAGGGTGACCTATGTCTAAGTTTCAATGGCCTTCCGCGACGGCGTTGTTGGCAGAAATCAATGCGGCCAACGCCACATCGTTGCTGTCGACCGACATTACCTACTCCAACCCGCAGGTGATTACCGGCGGGACCTGGCAAGGTGTGGCGACCGATCGCAACACGGCAATCCGGGTGACCGGAAATGGCGTTACGTATCAGGGCAACAAGGTTATCCTGTACAACCGTAAGGACCTTAGCCAGCTGAACAACCTGCCGGGTTTCAAGATGGCAGTGTACAACATCAACACCGTCTGGGATCTGATTCAGTACTTCGCGTACTGGACCGGTATCAAGTTCATTCAGGCTGACCTGATTAACGACCCGGTGACGGGACTGGTGAATGGTGCGGGTAACATCACGGTTCGTGCTGATCCGAACTCGCTAGGCTGGCACGGGCAGATCACGATCGCTGTCACGCAGGGTGGTCTCGGTTTGGACAACGCAGTGACGAACACCGCGCTGACTGGTTTGAACTACCCGGCGAGCGACGCAGTGGCTCCTCCGGCTACGGCTACGCAAGGTGCAGTGTACCTGTACCCGTACGACTTCTCGGCGAATACGCCGACGTGGTTGACGTACACACCGGGTGTGGTGTCGACTGGTCAAGCTGCTGCTTTGCTGGCAGCGATTCAGGCAGTCGACATTGGTGCGGGCGCTGCAATCTGGAACGTCACCACGTCCGGAGCGAC
The DNA here is from genome assembly GCA_031291235.1 of Sulfuriferula sp. GTDB lineage: Bacteria > Pseudomonadota > Gammaproteobacteria > Burkholderiales > Sulfuriferulaceae > Sulfuriferula. Next base: position 28,316 of record JARLJL010000015.1, on the reverse strand, counting down.
TTTCACGACGTGGAACTTGACGGGCGCAACGATCGTCTCGAACGGTCTGAACAACCCGGCAACGATGCCTACCAACCCGGCGTTCAAGTACGTGATGGCACTTCAGTTGCGAAGCGATGTTACGGTTCCGAACGGCGTCTTGTATCTGCACTACAACGACCCGTACGATCCGAACAACTTCTAAACGCCATAACGGCCCAGGAGTAAAAACCCTGGGCCTAGGACGAGGTGTTTAATGTATCCATACCAAGCAACACAGTACGGCACCTTTATGGCGTTGGTGCAGGCATCGAATCCGGGGCTTCAACTCGCACCTCTTCCATCGACTGCATTGCGCGCACTGGTGCCGACCGCTCAAACCGCTGACTCCTTCGGACGTGACACGTCTGTCCGGATGGTAGTTCGGCCGAACAACAGTACGTACTACGGCTCGCAAGCTGTGACGTACCGTCGTATTAACATCACCAACTATTTCCGCAATCTTATCTTGACGCTGGACGACTATGTCGGCAGCACCACGATGACGATCGCGCAGATGGTTGCAGCAGTCAACCTGAAGTTTGGTACGGCGTTTGTTACGACCGACTTCTCCGTCGCAAGCATTACCAGCACGGTGCAGAACAGCTTGACGATTGTCTCGACTTCGCTGTGTTACGAAGGCGTGCTCTCGATCAAGTGGACGCAAGGCAAGCAGTACATCAGCCAAGCGGTGACCAATCCGGTGCTCGTGGGTCGTTTGTATCCGACCAGTAACACGAACCCGCCTGCGAAACCACAGGCTGACTTCCTGACGTACAACTTGGACAACTCGTCGATTAAGGCGGCGTTGCTCGGTTTGACTTCAGGTGCTGCGATCACGCCTGCTCAGTTTGCTACGGCGAACAGTATCTACGCGACGATTCTGGGTTGGTTGCAACAGAAGCGTCCCGATCTGAATTTGACCGGAGTAGATTCGGCAACGACAGGTGGATTGGGTAATCTGGTCTGGACGCGGTACACGATTCCGGCAGCCAGTGTACCGGGTGCCAACTCGGCGAAGTTCACCACGCTGTTCACGATTCAGTCAGTCGCAGGCTCGTGGTTCCAGGGCATGTTCTATCTACACTACAACGCTTAAAGGGAGGGCGTCATGAGTTTGTATCAAGCATCACAAGACGACCTCTCTTTGATGTTGTCAGTCGCAGCTGGACAAACCATCACCTCAGCGATGTACACGGTGTTGGGTGTACGGGCGACGACGTCGGCAGACTTACCGGCGTCAGGTGGAAAGAACAGTAAGGCGCGAGTTTCGATGATCTCGACAGCGACGCTTCGGGGTTACGTCGATGTGTATTATGATCGACTCGACCTCAGGCAGCTGGCGAACTACTCCCCGATTCTGAACGTGGCCGCAGCAGGTACAGCTTTGTCGGCTTTGCTCACGCAGATCCGTGACACGTACGGGATCAACTTCACCATGGCGGATCTGGCAGCAGCCAATACGGTGGATGATGGTTCAGGCACCGGAGCGTGTAATCTGACGCTGACCGCGTTGTCGACTTCGATCGGCTGGATCAATGCCGTGACGATCAAGTTCGCAGCGCTACCCAACATCAGTACGGCGTTCTACACGAACATCTTGCCGGGTTTCTAATTGAGGATGCATCATGGATGAAAATCAAGTCTTCTGGCCGAACTACTTGTTCTTTGCTGACTTCAGCACGGATCAAGCCTCGCTGGTCGATCTCCCGCTCGGTCCGGTCAGTCAGGACACGGCTACCCTGTTGGCGGCTACCCTGTCGACGCATGACACGGGTGAAGGTCGCGCATTGTGGGTGGACAAGGCCAATCCGGAATGGGGTCTGGTTGGTGCTGAGATCGCCTACAACGGTGTGAACAAAACCAGCTTTGCATCGAATGGTGCGTACGACCATGTGCTGTTGCTGCAATTCCCCGATACGCAAACGAGCCCGAAAGGCATCGTGGCGTTGAACTACAACGTAGGTCTCGGTTCGTCCCCGTCCAATCCGGCTATCCCGGAAGAAGAACCGACGGACCCGACGCCTGCTTCGTAAGAGCGTACATTCTGGGGGTCTTTCTCACGAAAGACTCTTGGCATGTATGATCTCCGACCCCCTAGAGGAAGACCATGGCTCTCCGTGAATTTTGGCCTTTCGAGGCTTTGCCCAATATCAGCGGGGCCAACCTCGCTGCTTCGCCTTTAGCATTTCTGCGTCCTGACGTCGGCCTGACTGTTTCGGTCGGCGGGACTACCTGTTCGGTCTTGCAATCGGACGGTACGCTTCAGCTGAGTTCGTCCTGGCAAAACAGTCAGGTGAACGCTGCTGCACTGACCATTCCGTACGGTAATGTGTCGGACTTCACCACCGATAAGAGCTTTATCGGCATGCGCTATCGCAACACGATGGGAACGACTAGTCAGGTGTCAGCGTTGATGGCCGCGTGGTTGACGAATGGCGCAGGTACGGTGCAACCGCTGATCAATTTGCCGCTGGCGACTGCGGCCCCGTATCAGTATTACGAGATCATGATCGATCGCACCAACAAGCAGATCGTGACCTGGCTCGACAACGTTCAACAAGCGCCGGTGGCGTTTGACTTCAACGGCTTTGTCAACGGCGGAGCCTGTACCCTGTCGTTGGGTGTCCGATTTACTGTCGGCACCGTCAACTCATCGTTCTCCAGTAATTTCCGCGACGTCTACTTTGTGGACGATACGCAAGACGCAACGCAGTGTACCCGTCTGGGGCCTGTTGGAACGGTCCCTGCGCCATTCGCATCGGCTACGGCACCCAACTACGTGTCTTCGGACTCGGGGACGCCTCTGAGCGATCTGAGCACGATTCTGGGAACGACGGCTGCAACGCAAACTCTGCCGACCCAGACATCTCCGGCTACACTGGACCCGATCACCTTGGGCGTCAGCAATGCGAACATCAATGCGGCCATGCCGATTCTGGGCGTGAAGATGGATGTCTCGGCTTCCCGCTCCGGTGGTTCTGGCTTTGTGCTGACCGGTGGAGCCAAGTTCAATGGCCAAACCTCAGCGGGTAAGAAGGTACAGTTCGTCACGCCGGGCTTGATGTATTACAACCAGAATGCGTTGCTGGCTGAGAAAGCGCCGGATGGCACCAACTGGACTCCCGCCAGTGTGGCTGCTGCTCAATTTACCCTTACGCCCGCTGCTTCTTAGTGAGTGAACCATGGCTCTTAAACTTTTTTCAGCTGACAACATTCCTCAGGGTCTGAACCTGATGGTGAGTCAGGCTTATACTCCGGGTATCTTTGCACAGTACTCGGGTTGGCCCGGAATCTGTTGGCAGTACAGTGGCGACAGTGCCAAGGCGACGTCGGATGGTTACCTGACATTTCAGGCCAGTAACGCGAATGCGCTGGGTGGTTGGATGTCAAAGGTTTCTGACATCCGTGGCGCGAGCGCAACCCAGTCGTGGTTGGGGTTCCGTTACAAGAACACCGTGACATTTATGACGGGCCCGCTGGTCTTTGTGTCGGCAACCACCTCCGGTACCACCCAGACCGTGCTCCTGACCATGGCGCAGGTGAGAACGGCAGGCTTTGGCGCTCTGAATGAGGAAGACTATATCGAAGTCTTCCTCGACTCGACCAACCAGGTCTATCAGGTTTGGATCAACGGCGTCAAGGTCCTTTCCGGAAGTTTTGCGGCCAACAGTTACCCGGCCACAGGTGCAGGCTATGTCTGGGTCGCTTGCGCGTCGGCAGGCTTGGGTGCAGCTGGCGCGTACGGTATTCGGGACGTGTACTGGATGGATATCGACAGTGTGGATACGGCTCGTTTGGGTCCGATCCATTCGGTCCCAGCTACGATTGTGGTGACGGGTTCGGAATACGTTGTGACTGGCGCTGCGAGTTTGCAAGCGGCGGTAACCACAGCGTTGCAAAATCCGCCGACAGCAACACCGAACGCACTGTCACCTGCGGATAAGCAACCGCTGACCGCCACGCTTAGCACTTCGCTGGGTTCGACGATCCCGATCTTGGCAATTCAAGGTCAGATCTCGGCTGGCGGTACTGCTTCTGCGCCGGGCGGTGTAGATATGTCTTTGACAGACGGTACGCACACAACGGATCTGGGTGTGGTGTCATTGCCTGATGCTACGATGCTGTATAACCGTTACGCACCTAACATTGCTCGTACTGCTCCAGATGGTTCGGCTTGGACGGTTGCGAAGGTCAACACAATGTCGCTGCTGGCCACACCGCAATAAGGGGGTTACATGACCGTAACCGTTCGACAACTAGGACCGATTGTTTGGTCCAAGGCTCTGCCGGGATATACCTTCCGGCAGCTGAGCCCGATCATCTGGTATCAAGATCCACCGAAGGGTGCGATCCGGCAAGCACCGATCCATGTGTTGCAGCAGTCTCCAGCGTTGGGACAGGTACGTCAAGCAGTTTTGCACGTACTCCAACCGCAACGCAAGAATCCGACGTTGATTGGCGCTGGTGCCATCTACGCGCTGATCAACTCGGAATCGTCAGTAGTTTGGAGTGCGAGTAATTCGACACTCGGTTCGCCGTCGACCGACACGTCCATTGCGAACACGAACACGGCGATTTCGATCACTGCATTGCAGGTCAGTGGTTACGTGGGCACATACACGCTCCACTACAACCGCACGTCATTGGCAGCGCAATTTGCTTCGACAGCGTGGTTGTTGGGTACGATCTCAGCTGCAACGACGATTCATGCGTTGATCCCACAGATCAACTCAGCGTATGGCGTGTATCTGGACCCGACGGATATTGTAGATGGGCCGGTAGCGGCCAATGCGACTCAGCTTGTCTTGCAGGTCGCATCGACCAGTTACGTGTATGCATCGGGTACGGGTTTGGCCTTGCCATCGATCAGCTTGGCTACCGCAACACCGGTGACCACGTTGCCCGGCTTCGCATCAGCAGCTACGCCGTGGCCGTCGAGCAATACCGTGGCACTGTTGCACTTTGACGGTGCTAACGGTAGCAACTCGATGGTTGATTCATCGGGTCGCAATACGTTCACACCGAATGGCGGGATTGTCTTATCGACGACGCAGTCGAAGTTCGGCGGTTCGTCGTTAGCGGTCGGTGGTTCCAATCCGTCGATCACCGCACCAGACTCTCCGGCGCTGAGATTGGGGTCGGCGGGCGACTGCACGATTGAAGGCTGGTTCTTCATGACCGGCACAGGTACACAGGCGTTGTTCTCCAAGACCACGAATGGTAGTTCGCCGTACTCGCACGTCGCAACGGATGGCACTTCATGGTTCGTGTACCTCGGCACCGCAGCGGCAGTTATCACGGTGCCCATTCCGGGCACCAAACTCAATGTATGGCATCACTTTGCATTGGTCTTTCATGGCGGTGTCTGGACCTTGTACGGCGATGGTGTCTCGCTGGGTACTTACACTGGCGGCACGATGGGTAACAATGCAGGTCCGCTGATGATTGGTAACTGGCCGAGCAATGCCCCGTTCATTGGGTATATCGACGAGTTCCGTGTTAGCAGTGTGGCGCGCTACGTCGCTAACTTTACACCGGCCACCGCGCCTTTCACGGTGGATTAACGGAGTGCATTCTGAACAGCCTTCTCACGAAGGTTGTTTGGTATTCACTCGGACGGCAACATTAGAGGTCATTATGCCTATTCATGATGCGTGGACTTACGACCAAGCTCCGCAATCGACCACGGATATTTCCGCAGGTTCGACGCTTCCCTCGTATTCATCGAACGGGACGTACAACCAGTACAGCGGTTTACCGGGAATGTTGTACAAGAACACAGGCGGTACAGGTAACATCGGCACAGACGGTTTTGTGCAGCTGGTGAGTTCGTCGGCTTGGAATCCGGCTCTTCTGGTGAAGGCAAGCGATGTGCAGGATTGGAGTAGCGCGACCACCAAGTACTGGATTGGTTTTCGCACCAAGTTCACGACGCAGAATCTGGGTACCTGCGCGCTCTTCAGGATGTCGGACTCGCTCTCCCAAGGTAACATCACCACATTCCTGCTCGAAAGCGACATGACAGCAGCGGGTGCCAATGTTGCGAACACGGAGTATTACGTTGAGGTGTTCATTGATCGTGTGAATCTGGTCTATCAGGTTTGGATCAACGGTACCAATGTCAAGAATGGTTCGATCCTCGCAGCTTCAGTAGTCGCAGGCGGGGGCGGATTCTTCTTCTGGGGTGCGATGAATAGTCCGGGTGCAACTGCTGGCGCGACGCGTTTGATGCGCGACTTCTATTTCGTCGACGTCGATGCCGTGCTCACACCGGGTCGTCTTGGGGCAATCAGAAGCCAACCACAGACCAATGCATCAGTTACGGCCCCGAACTACACGGCACCTACAGGGTTGGTATCGCTGGTTGGCTCAGCTGCACTCTCGACTACTCAAGTCAAGTTTGGTGCAAGCTCGTTTGTCTTGGGAGCGACAGCCGGTTCTTGTGCGACGATGCCGGATGCGTCGAACCTGCGGTTGACGGGAGACTTCACGATTGAGTTCTTCCATTACAACCCGTCGATCAGCACGTCGGTCATGTACGTCAACAAGGGTACCAACGCATACATCTTCAACAATGCTGGATCGATCAGCGTGTCGCTTGATCCGTCCAATGTGCTCGTGATTAACACACCGAGTAAGTTGGTCGCGAACACGTGGCAGCATATCGCGTTGACCAAGCAAGGCAGCACCATCTCACTCTGGGTTAATGGTGCAGCCGCAGGCAGTGCGACGAGCACCGGGACGTTTGGGAACGTGGCGAGTGCGCTTCAGATCGGTACGTGGAATAACAACACCGATCTGTTGAATGGGTTCATGGATGAGTTCCGGATCAGTAACATCGCCCGCTACTCGGCTCCGTTTACACCGCCCGCTGCGGCGTTTACACCGGATGCGAACACTGTTTCGTTGTTGCACTTCGACAGCCTCTCAGGTAGTTCACTGATTGATTCTGGCGTGACTTCACTGGCTGTGGTTTCAGCACCCTTGTTGTCTCCGCCGATCATGACGCCGAACATCGCGAATGCGCCGTCGAACGATCCGCTGACATTGGGCCTCAGTTTAGCTCCGGCTTCAGTCGGTAGGAAGATTCTGGCGGTGGATTTCCGCATGGCGTCTCAGTGCACACAAACTGCACAGGTGGCTGGGAAGTTGACGGACGGCACGAACACGCTGAACCTGCCGACGTACTCTTTCCCGGACACAACGGCCCAGTACGGTCGCCGAATCGCATTATCTTCAGTAGCGGCAGACGGTGCAGCATGGACAGCTGCCAAAGTTGCTTCCAATCAGTTGGTGCTTACACCGAACGGCTAAGAGAGTAAAACATGGCTAAACCAAACATGATGTACGCGTTCGACCACATCCCGGTGCTCATCAATACGACTGGCGGGAACATGCCGACTTACGCGGCGGACTATCCGTTCGCCTTCAGCGCAAATGGTCAGCAGCCGTATGGCGGCGGCGGTACGTATAGCGACTCGGACGGCATCTGGTTGCAAAGTGCAGCTGCTTCCCAGTTCATTGGCTCGGCGTATGTGCTGGCCATGGGAACGTGGCGGCTTCCGGCCAGTGCGATCTGGACATCGTCTCAACAGCGCAGTTACGTGGGTTTCCATTTCAAGATTTCTTCCAGCCTGCCTCCGGTACCGTCGGCGACAGGGATCTTGGGTTACTACCAAGGCGCGACGCTCACTCCGTTGGTGGCTTACGCTGACTTCACCTGGGTGCTGGGTCAGATGTATTACGTCGAGGTCATGCTTGACCGCACGACCAACGCTCGAACAGTCTGGGTGGATGGGAACATGGTGGTCAATGCTGCTGCTTTGGCAACCACTACGTATGCCGGGACTGACCAGTTGTCGTTCTGTAACACGTACGCAATCAGCGGGCAGAGTGCGACGTCTGGATTCAATTACAAAGACATCTACGGGATGGACGATGTAATTGGCGCGGGTGCAACGGGTCGACTGGGTCCGATTACCTCCAAGCCGATTACGATCGCAAACGCGACGGGTAATGGTTGGACGCCGAGTACCGGGTCGATTTCATCGGCTCTGAACACGGCGATCAACACTACGACTCCTTCGACACCAAATGTGACCACAGCCGTCGATGGTACGCCGCTCGCGGCGACTTTTCAGACCACAGCGGATGCAGGCGCAGTGATTCAGGGGGTGCTGATGATTGCAGCGGGTTCGAAGAATCCGGCCACGGGTACCACGATCCGCTCCACGCTTTCGGATCAGGCGCAGCCGCCGAATGTGCTGACGCTCAATCCGGTCCCGCTTCCGGCATCTTCGTTTGTCTACGGTAAGGTGATGGGGTTCTTGCCTACTGCACCAGATGGAAGTAGCTGGAATGCTGCCAAGATTGCCGCGCTGAACGCATCGATTGTCGCATCCGCTACGTAAGCGAGGCAGTAATGACAACTTCCTTTCGCAAAGTCTCAGCGACAGCATTCGTCTCGGATGCAGGCGCGACCCTACGTCAGATCACGGGTTACGCTTTCGAGACGGTGTCGCCTGCTGGGACGGTCCGGCAAATCGCTGGCTATGCATTCGAACAAACGCCCCCGGCGCTGAATCTTTCCGTTACGGGTGATTTGGCGCTGTACGCACTGATTAACAACAACACCACCTTCACGGGAAAGTGGTCCGCATCAAATAGTACGCTGGGTGTTCCGGCTGTAGATAACACCCAGAAGAACTGTAACACGAAGATCAATTTGGCGGCTTTACCTGCCAGTGGGTATGGGGGGAATATTAACCTGTACTACAACCGTCGCACGCTGGGTTCTGCGATCAGTGCGAGTATTTCGCTGGGCACCATTGCCAGCAATACGACGGTTTGGGCGATGTTGCCGACCATCAACACCAAGTACAACATCAACCTGACACAGACAGATGTGGTGAACGGGACGGTGTTGGCGGGTGCGACTACGATTGCATTGGTGGCTGCTTCGACTAGCTGGTTGTTCCAGCCGGGATCGAGCGTGGCAGTCGGGATTGTGCAGAGCTTGGCTACTGTCACTCCGGCCACCGCTTTGCCTGGTTTCAATGATGCATCGGGTAATGGTCCGACGTCCAGCCCGACCGTACTGCTGGCCCACTTTGACGGCGCTAACGCACAGACGACAACAGTCGATGCAACCGGACTCAATCTGATCACATTGACAGCAGCACCGCTGTCGTCTACCCAATCGAAGTTTGGTGGAACATCGGTGACTTTTAACTCCGGTGGTTCGGCAAGTGTGCCGGACAATGTAAGACTGCGGTTGACCGGTGACTTTACGGTTGAGGGTTGGTGCTACATGACGTCGGTGACTGGCGACATGATGTTCATCGACAAGTCGCTGAATGCGACTCTCACAAATCGTGCGTGGTTTGAATTCAACGCACGGCAGTTGATGGTAAAGGTGGATGGTACAAACGCCAACAGTGTGGCGATTGGTCCGTCGACTGCAATTCCTGGCGCAAACCAGTGGTTCCATGTGGCGTTTGTGAAGCAGGGTAGCACCTTGACGGCGTACATCAACGGTCAATCGGTTGGTACGTTGGCGATGACGGCAACGTGGGGTACGGTGGTTGGTTCCAATCTCACGATTGGTAACAACTATGCGGGCGCTACTGCGTTCCCTGGCTACATCGACGAAGTCCGTATCAGTAACGGGCTGGCTCGATATACCGCAAACTTCACCCCGCAGTCAAAAGCGTACACACTTGACTTTGCTCAGGTGACACTGGCGTCGGCGTTCGCAAGTACGTCGTTGTTGATGGGTGTGGGTACTGCTACTACAATCCGAGCGTTGGTCAACAACATCGCGGCTGTGGCTGGTGTGAATCTGTTGCCGACAGACGTAGTCGATGGTCCAGTTTCAGCAGGCGCGTCTTCAATCACCTTGACGGTTGCGCCGGGGAACTTGACCTATCTGCCGGGTTCGTCGGTCACGCTGTCGTTGACGGGTACGGTTGCGTTGTTGCATTTTGACGGCACCAACGGAGCCACGACCACGACAGAAGTGAAGGGTCACTCAGTGACCATGTCCGGTAATGGTAGCATCTCGACCGCGCAGTCGAAGTTCGGCGGATCGTCTTTCTTCCCGAACACGACAGCTAACCTGGCTGTTGCGAATACGCCTCCGATGGCAACACCGGGAGACTTCACGGTGGAGATGTTTGCCTACCTCACCTCATATCCGACCACGGCATTCTTCGCGAATCGGAACACGGGCGGCAGCGCAACCACCGCGATGCTGGTCAATGCAAGTAACTTCCAGTTTGGTCTGGACGATGCTTCGCAACCGCTTGGCAATATCGCGGTATCATCACTGCTCACACTCAACACGTGGCAACACATCGCAGTCACAAAGCAAGGCAATACGCTTAGACTGTTTGTGAATGGTTCGCTGATTGCATCGGCTACCGCCGCATCCACTGGGACTTGGGGGAATAATGCTCTCCCGTTGAACATCGGTAGTAACGGACTTGGCGGTGGTTGCCTGCCTGGTTACATCGATGAGTTCCGTTACTCGGCATCGGCGCGCTATACGGCGGCCTTCACCCCGCCGGCAGCACCGTTTGTTGCGGATTAATCCCCGCATTTCCTGTAAAAAAGTAATTCATCCTATGCGTACTCTGCTGTGAATATGGCTGGTACGGGGCTGTACTTCTCTTCTCTTTGAGGAATTTTCTCACCATGGCAAAAATTGACCCAACCAAGTCAGCCATCCTGAACGTACTGGCACTGGTCTCGGCAGCGAATGCTTCCGTCGCCATCACGCCGGCACAAGTAACGGCTGGCACCCCGACCGCTCAGACCGCTGACGGTCAAGGTCGCAACACGTCGCTGACGCTGACGGCTGTCGCTGCTCAGGGTTACACCGGCTCGCAGACCTACACGTACGCACGTCGCGGCCTGAACGACTCCGTTCTGAACCCGGTCGACAGCATCACCGAAACCGTCGGCGCGACCGCAGCGTCGATCGTGACCGCGCTGGCCACGCAACTCGGCCTCGTGGCATCGGAACTCCACCTGGAAGATCCGGCTGCTCCGGGTACGCCGCTGTCGGGCGCGATCAACAACAGCCCGGCTACGTTGAACCTGGTGACGCAGGCTGCATCGCTGCTGTACATCGACGGTTCCACGCAAGCCATCACGTTCACGTGGAACGAACCGCAGGTTGACCTGGCCACGGCAACGCCGGTAACGGCTCTGTCGGGCTTCGACGCAGCAAGCTAAGCTTCGACTTAGGTGTAAGCAGCCGGGGGAAACCTCGGCTGTTTTATGCCGCCATTTTATGTCCCTCCTCTCTACAAGAGAATTTATGCAAATCGATCCGTCTAAATCTGCTCTCCAGAACCTATTGGATCTGGTGGACGCAGCCAATGCATCTGGCCCGAGTAACCCGGATCAGGTCACGTTCAAGAGCCTGCAACCCGCTACCATCGACGGTGACTCGGTCACCAACACGTCTGTGGAACTGGATGGTGTAACAGGACAAGGTTTCACCGGCTCCCAAACCTTCACGTATGGGCGTCTGAGCCTGTCCGCTGAAGCGGCTAGTCCCGCAGGTCCTGTTCCGATTCCCAACGACACTGCGGACGTTCTGGGAGCCGTGGCAACCTATTTCGGCTTCATCAAAGCCGAGATCTCGTTCAGCGCAGCACCGGTCGCACCGGGTAGTTTGCCGGGTACCACCACCAACACCCTTCAGGCATCTGGCTCGCTCGTCTATCTGGACGGCACCGTGGATGTACAGCTGAACTGGGAAGCGTAACGAATAAGTAGCGAGAGGGCAATTGCCCTCTCGCCTTATGCTGTCGATTTGAGAAACCTTACAATAAGTGACTTTTTAGGGAATGTGTTGATGATGTAGATGATGGCTGTGGTGGTGCAGAATTCCCGATTGTAGAATAAGTCAAACATATATAACTCCCGTGATAAGAATCCCTTATCAATTTATTCCACCACTTATTCGAACTAAAGGAATCTAATCATGCCGAAGTATCTGAGTGAAGTGCCGAGCGATGTTTCCCGCCGCATGATCACGATGGAAGTCCACAAGACTAGCAGCATCTACAGCAATGGGATGTCTGTCGAAGTTTGCTTGATGGATGCGGATCGCTACGCACGGGAATTCTCCCAACTGGTGGCTGACACCGGTGGACGGGTGCGTTTGATTCAGGATGCCCGGATTCGTGCTATCTACGAGAAGGGTGAGCGGACGAGAGAAACCGACATGCGTGATTTCTACGACATGTCGGGAGAAGAGTACGCTGAGGGTCGGATACTCTGCTCGAAGTCGCACGAGTATTTCTAAACGTTGTTAATGCACGGGGTAGGGCGTCCTACCTCGTTTAATCATAATTCGAATAAAGGACTTTCAAAATGACGAACTACAAAGCCCCGGCTAAGCGTAACCTGAAAAAGAAGATCATCCGTAATGTGTTGATCGTCGCGATGTTTGTAATTGGCGGTCTGACGATCGTTGGTGCCGATCAACTCGGGCACTATCTGCAAACGCACCGCGCAGGTTATGTCGATGACAACCGCTAACTCGAAGTCCAAGCTTCCGGCGAAGGTATTCATCGCCCTCACGATTCTCGTTACCGTCGCAGTCGGTACAGCCATTCACTTGGTTGAAGATTACGATGGTAGCAGGTACGCCGATATCCAAGAGATGGAGGATAACAACGGCGAATGTGTCACTTACGGATGTACGATGCATAGTCACGATCACGGCTATGAAACACCCAAGCAAGCCGCTTGGTACGCAGATCACATCCACCACTCGAAGGAGTAAGACGTGCAAGGAAAATCCATTGCGCTACTCAGTCGCGCGATTACGCTGTTCACGAAGTTGGAAGAGGAATTCAAAGCCCAAGTCATTGACCGCAGTCAGGTCATCGCGGAAGGCGAGAAGCTCTGGGTGGATGCCTGGGCACTGGATGATCCAGACCTCTCCAAGGCGTTGTACAACATGTGGGAGAAGCTCTTCGATGTCGTCGAGAGCAGCAAACTCACACGTCGCAACGACCCGAATTACCTGAAGGTCCAGATCGGTCGGATCTTCAAGCAGTACCACGAAACCGAGGACTGGGGTTTGATTATGATGAACCCCACGTACAGTGAATATGCCCGCTGGTATTTCAGCTTCATGTACAGCCAGACATGCAGCGGGTTTCCCCATTAGGAGTTGTTCATGAAAGCAGATCACGTCGTCGTGATTGACAATGAAACGCAAGCTGTTGCGGTCTACACGACTATGGTCCACTCCATGGATGACTACAACCGCATCGGTTTCAATAACAGCATCCAACGCCGGGAAGTCAAACCGGTACAAGTCATGCGCGGCATCTCTGCGTTACAGGCTTGGGGTGTGCGGTAATGGCGGGGATGCTTCTAGCCCAAGCCATTGCCTGGACGATCTTTAGCTGGAATCTCGCAGGCGCAGTTGCGGCAACCAAACATCATCCTCGCAAAGAACCGCGCTTGTGGTTCTCGTTTCGCTGGGTGCTGCATCTGCTTTTTAGTCTGGTGATTTACTTTGCTTTTGCCAGACCCTTTATCATCAACAGTTAACATGGGAGGTGCAGTGACGGGGAAAATGGTAGAGATCATTTTGCGCGTACTGGGAGTGTACGAACTCGCACAACTGATCCAGACTGAGAGAGACCAAGGGACAAAGAAAAATATAACTTTCGGGGCTCAATCATAGAGCCACTTGATTAACATTACAATAACAGTAGATGGGAGTGATCATGCGTAGCCCTTATCGTAGGCGCGTGAAGATTACGTTCTTGAGTGAAAGTGAGAAAGAAGCGGCTCACGGTTGGGCAACTACTACCAAGGATGGTGCTGAAGTGAAGCACTACTTCAAGGTAGACCAACCGCGTTTTATCACCACGATTGACAATGCCGGTGTGAGTACCATCTGCCTTCAGTTCGAACGCAATGGCGTATTCCCGGAGAAGTTGACCGTCGTGCACCCGCACAATACCTTTACTTTCACTGCACTATCGCTTAAACGGGAACAACGACGACGGCATCAAGCCGCCGCGTAACCTGTTTCTTTGGAGACCTACCTACGGGGGTTCAGGGTCTCCACTTTTTACAACCCGATGTATCCCGTAAATATGCAGTACAACTAACCCTCTTTGGAGAATAACTATCATGGGTATCAAAGCACTGATTGCAGCACTGCGTGGTAACAGCCAACCCCGCAACGCGTACAACGAACGCGAGATCAAGTTTTTCAAGGAAGCCCGCATGGCTAAAGAGCATGGCCGGGTGGTGGTGTCCCACATGTCGCTGGGACTGGATCACGTCGAAGTACCGTTCGTATTCCCTGGGATGTCGGAACCGCCGAAGCTGGATGACCGTCTCATGACGGACATCCGCTCGGCGGCCGAGTCTCAAGGCTATATTTTCCACTACCTCAACCCGCACCGCTACGGGATGTTGGTACCCGATCAACCGGCGTTTAGCGCCGCAGTATCGCAAGCCGTGGAAGAGTTCAAGCACATCGGCGAGTTGACCGAAGACACCTGCAAGGCACTGGTCGAAGCGATCGGTGAGCAAATCGCCGCACATGAAGAGGCAGTGCGTCGTTCAGCAGAAGCCAATCCTCCGACTGGCGTACATGCGGACAGTCTGCAACGCATGGCTGACCATCTGGCCTCGGTGACGCCGCCGGTTTCCCAACCCAAGCGTGCCGTTGCTCGCACCCCGTGCGCGGCTGCGATTGTTCTCGGCGGTCAGTCCGTGGATGACTTCATCAAGGAGTATGTTGATAAGTGGATCGTCCAGAATCCCAACATCCACGACAGCATCATCAACATGGACGATGAATCGCAGGAAAAGATCGTCAAATTGCTGCAAGACCGTACTGGTAAAGGCATCCACTCGTTGGGTGAAACGGCTGAGCAAACCAACGACGCGTTGGTGCAGATCGTTGAACAGTTCCAGCGTGACGTGATCGGCGGCTCAGCTTGGGCACCGGGTACGCGAGGACTGGCGGAAGTCGGAGGTTCGATGACTCTCGGGTCTGAAGTAGGCACGGGTGAAGGTCAGTTGAAGTTCTCCCGTACCAACGGCGACACCGCACAACACTAAATTTACAGGGAGCGCCAATCATGTTGGAACTACTTGGGTTAGTGGATAAGCGGGTGCAGGTTGGGATCAGCACTCACGGCCAGAAGGACGCGCATGGTGCAGCTACTGTGGGACGTGAGCAGGTAGCATTCACGGTAGACAAACCGAAGCTCCTGAAGAGTCCGAGCGAGTCGACTCTGGTTGGAATCTTCAGCCAGTTCAAAGCGCTTGGACATGACGCCAAGATGATCGAGTTACGAGTGGGCAAGTTCAAGCGAGTCTATCGGCTCAACGGTGAAGCGCCTGAACTAGTGTCATCGGTTTCCGCTTAGGTGCTATCCCTAAACTAAGCGGCGTTTTGAGAGAGTGTCTAACCAGCACTCTCTCCTTTTTTTTGTCTAAGAAGAGAAAAAATGGACAAGATTGTTGGTATGGTGAAACATACGCTACGGGGCGACGTATCAAAGTCTTGGAGCAGTTGGTGTAAGAAGATCAAATTGAAGCAGTCATTAAACACTGAAAGCCTGTCTTCCTTGATCTTGCAAGGGGACCACATTCCGGATATTGCGTACGGCGAAATATTCCATGTGGTTCCGACTCGCAATAACAAGAAGATCTTGGCAGTCAGTACCCGGTTTGGTCCTGTGGTGTTTGCTCGGGTGAATTCCCGCGAGATCTCCATCATCATGAATGCGACGCTGGAGCCGTACATCCATCGCATGTGTCATCAGCAGATGGAAGGGCCGCTGTCGAATGCTTCGATCCTGTCGTTGTGGTTAGGACACACGATCCACAACACGTATGGTGGAAATCGTGTCTGGTTGAACATCGGACAGATGGTTGAGAAAGACTTTCCCAACGAGAACGAATAAGAACTTGGGCATATATCACTAACGTGGAGTAGTGTTGCTCGACATCAAATCTTTAAACGAGAAAAAGTATGGATTCGAAACGTGGGGCTTTTGTTTCTCTGGAAGGACCGGACGGAAGTGGCAAGACCACGCACATGGGTTTCCTTTGTGAAGCCCTGCGTGAGCGCGGATACCGTGTGATTGAAACCCGTCAACCGGGCGGTAGTCCTACGGCTGAAGTGATTCGCAAAGCAGTGCTCGGTACTGAGTTGAATGAACCGATGGACGCAGTCACGGAAGCGATGTTATATGCAGCGTCGCGCCGTCAGGTTCTGAAGTCGGTGATTGAGCCGGGTTTAGCAGCTGGTGCAGTCATCGTGTCGGATCGTTGGGCAGATAGCTCGTTTGCGTACCAAGGTTGGGCGCGCGGTATCATGAAAGAATTTGTCGCCATTCGTGACGTTGCTCACAAGGACTTCTGGCCGGATGTGACGGTCTTCTTTGACGTCACGCTCGAAGAGTCGCTTGCCCGCATGGCAGGACGTGTCAAGGACTACAACCGCCTGAACAACGAAGCACTGGCTTTCCGTAAGCGCTGCTTCGAAGGCTATCAGAGCCTGATCAGTGGCGATGTATCCGAACGGATGGTGATCGTCGATTCGATGCGTACCATCGCTGAGATTCAACAATCCATCCACAAGTATCTGGATGGCGAATTCGCCGAGAAGTTTGGCCATCTGCGCACTTATCCGAGGTGAGTTATGAAGCTGACCGAGTACCCCAAAACAGAGGCTGAGTTTCTGACCGAACTGCAAAGGTTCGTACTGCTCGGCCAACATGGCACCCCCCAACAACAAGAAGAAGCACGTGAGTGGTTCAAAGACCATGTGGAAGTCATGGGTAGTAAGATCGTTCGTAAGCCGAATCCGGCTGAGAAGATCCGTGACTTCTGCCAAAATATGAGAGATCCTCGAACGATCCACGAACAACATCGGGTAACGCAGTTAAAGCTCGATGATGCCGAGACTGTCGTTGCTATTCTCAACGAACTGGTTCCGCCCCAACATCATGCATTGGCAAATTGTACCACTTATCGTCGTCCTCGTGTGCGCTGGTTCCGCGCTGGTAAAAGTCTGCCGCAGCCGTAATGGCCACCGGCACCTGAAGGACGTCACCCCCAATACCCGTCTACACGGGTTTCATGCAGTTAAACCGCGAAAGGAAGAAAAGAATGACAGCTAAGAAAAAGCACCCGCAGTGGATTCTGGCCATCGACGCGTCGTATGTTCGCTCGTTTGCGATCGACGACTTCAGCACCTTCCCGCTGGAAAAGTTTATCTCGGGTGGTGAGGGTTCGAGTGATCTGGCGAGCGCTTTGTGTCTGCGCGAACGCCACTGGCTGGAACACGACAAGGATTACCTCCAACCGTTGAACTACATCACGCTCAAGCAGCAAGTGATTCAACCGACGGCGAATCGCGAAGGCGGCTTCTGCTCGCTCACGCGTGAAGCCTTCTACTCGACGTACTACCGTAAGAAGGGTGTCGGCGAAGATCGTCTGGCCGACAAGATGTCCATCGGCTGGGGCGGCCACACTGACTGGAACATGGTCATGTGGGGTAACGATGGCGCACCTGACTTCCTTGAGACAGCCCGCAACAACATCATCATCGAACTGTCGCAAGAACTGAAGCTGCGGTTCATCGGTACAGACGTTGAGTGCTTCGCTGAAGCCCTCTTCCGGACTGGCTTGAAGTTCAAGGGCTTCATCTACGATCCGTCGGACGACGTCGGTCAGCATCACCTCGCGCTGTGCTGGGAACTCGAAATCCCGGAATCGGTTACCATCGACTCACGTGAAGACGAACAGAAGCTCGGTCCGTGGTGCAATGCTTCGGAACTGGCCACCCAGAAAACGGAACGTCCGGGTCTGTACGAGAACTGGTCGAACATCGTGATCGATGCGATTGCCGACGGTACGTGGGACAAGAGCGAAGCCGGTCAGTTTGCCGTCAGGCTCGACGGTCTGTTCTCTGACTGGACGGAAGTGAAGAACGTCGACATCGAAGCGCTTACGGGTACGGTTGAACTGAACCTATCCATTGGCACTCCTGAACGCGCTGTGCTCGATCTGGGCCTGAACGAACCTGCTATTTATCCCGAGAAGTTGATTCCGTTGACGCCGGCAGGTTTGACCACTCTGCCGATCAAGACGGAGTCGGCCATCGACTGGGCACCGGAAACCAGCGAGATCGACGTAGCAGCGCCTGCTGCTGACTTGCCGGTTGGCGTGTGGTCGGCGCAGTTGCACAACAAGCTGAAATCGTTTGGCGCATCGAACGAGACGATCGACAAGCTTGTCAAGCGTACGTTGCCGGGTGAAGACTTGGCAAGTCTGCGCGACCATGCTGTGGCCGATCTCCAGTTCACAGCGGAAGGTATCTTTGCTCCGGCAGACGCACAGGACGAGATTGGTCAGATTGAACAGGCGCTGGCTAAGCCGCAGTAAGTAGTTTGAAAAGAGAGTGGGCTTCGGTCCACTCTCTTTTTATTCCCTAGCGTTATCAGGTGTAGACAAACTCCCTTAAGGAACTGTAATGAACGCAACTGGTGACTTGACCGTATTGTTGATCTCGAATAACCACAAGACTTTCAATAAGACGGATAACTTTCTGGAAATGTCGGCCGAGTGGGAAGGCGCTCAAGTCGCCGACCGTATCCTCAAGATCTTGGTCACGAGCGTGTGGCAAGGTGCGGAACAAGTGCCGGAGATCCATTGCTCCGAGATCAAGCAGTTGCCCGACGGCATTGCGTTTGGTCCGTACAACGAATACCTCGAAATCTACAGCCGGAAATTTCCGGGTGTGGTTTTCAGTCAGATTCAGTTCAATCGTAAGTCTGGCGACTTCTACGTGCTACCGAGCATGCAGTCGGACAAGAATGGTTGGACTGCGCATCTCGACATTACACGTGGTCAAGTCGAGGAAGCTGAAACTTCCTTGTCCGGACAACTCGATTTGGGTAATGTCGTCGACCGTCTGAACCAAGCATTCAAGACGATTGAAGAACTCGCCGAGATCAAACTCACCGAAGAGCAGGCGTTCCAACTCGCCAGCCACAAGCATTACAAGGGCGGCCTCTATCGTGCCGTCGGTCCGATTCGTGACGCTGACGATGCAGCTGGTCCGGGTCGGATGCTGTACTTCCACCTGTTCCCGCATCACCCGCAACCGTGGCATCGCAACACAGTGGAATACAACGGTCTGCTGGAAAACGGTCAGCAACGTTTCGCAGTGATCGAAGACGACGTGCCGTTGCTCATCAATGAACCGACCGATATCACGATTGAAGTGAATCTGCGGATGATCGGTGTGAACCGTAACGGGATGATCATCAGTAAGGAAGCCGCTGAGCAGGCAATCGCCAAGTTGAATGAGCGTGCTCGTCATGGCGCGGTCTTTGGTGAGTATGGTCAGCCGAGATTGCCTGCTGGTGAACAGGGTGAGAAGCGCGCCATCCGTATCGAAGACATGAACGTCTGTTGTCAGTTCGTTCACTTTGGTTTGCGCCCGGTGATTTCACAACAAGGTAAACCGGTGCACGCTATGACAGCGACGGTTCAACCGGCAGGTCCGATGGGAATGGATTTCTTTGACAAGATCAAAGATCCGAAGGCCAACGTCGGCTTCGCTATGCGTGCGTTCACGGACGATTCGATCGAAGACGGCCAGACAGTGCGGCGCGTCAAACAGATCATCACATTCGACTTCGTCGCGAAGTAAGGGGTCCGTGATGTTCATGAATCAGAAACTGCTGGACCAGACACGGGAACGTTTCAGAACTACATCGGTCGACACGCGTCTGCTCGGCAAGCGGTGTGAGTACTACTTCGTGATGCGCGACATTCACGGCGAGCAAGACGGCATTGGTGGTGTGGAAGGATTCATCGTGGGAGTACGTCACGGCATGGAAGGCCAGCATTTCGTTGACATCGCAGTGACTACAGCCATGCCCGGATTGTACGTCGTGAGTCAGAATCTATCGGTCTGGCAGAAAGGTGAGAGTCCGTACCTACTCGGTTGTCCTTTGTTGTTCGAGTACAACTGCCGCACCCTCATCGATTCGATGCTGGAAAAGATGGTCGAGGAACACAAGAAGCAGCATCCGCCAGAAGATCGGGTACGCCACCTGAAGTTAGTCCCGAAGAAAGATAATTAAGGAAACGATCAGCATGGAACTAAACGCTGCCGTCATGGCGCGACCCATCCCCTTAAGGAGGTAGTATGGGTTTAGATGTCTATTTGAAGAAATGTCCGAACTTCAAACGCGCAAGCAAAATGGAAGCCGCGTATAATGCGGAACTCAACGCGATTTATGACACCCAGATAGCTATTGAGAAAGAGCGCGACCTCACGCAAGAGGAGTGCGATAACTTCAATGCGATTCGCGCAGGACTTCGTGAGAAGTACGAGATCGAAAACTACGAGCACAACTCGGTCACGAGCATCTGCCGTGATTCGAAGACGCAACCCGACCACCTCTTCAAGATCGGCTATCTGCGCTCCAGCTATAACGACGGCGGGATGAATTCCGTAGCGGCCGTCTTTAGCTTGCCGAATCTGTATCAGATCTTCGAAGTCACGGATGAGGAGTACTACCAATTCCCCGACTGGGATACGATCTACCTCAACCTGAAGGACGCTATTGAGAAATGGCAAGCACATGCGGACAGCCCAGCTGGTAAGTACGATGTGATGTCCTTTCGCCCGAACTTTGCTGATGAAGGTGTGACCAGTCGGGAAGGTGCGTTCGAGCGTTTCAATCAGGAATATCTGAAGGAAAAGGAAAAGATCGACGCCGATGAATGGCAAAATACCGGATGGATTAGCCAGTACGGCCACTTCTATCCGACGCCGTTGAAGGTGGTAGCGATCATCGGCGGTGCGTGGAACTCCAAGCAACGGATCTCGTATTTCAACGAGCCGCACACCTATCTGGTCTACGAACGTGATAAATCCGATACCATTCAGTGGTACGTCACTGCGTTGCTGATTGCGCAGGAGATGATCGAGTGGATTCTTGAACAACCGGACAAGGACCACTACTACTTGGGCTGGTCAGGGTAAGGAAAAAGGTATGGCGGGTGAAGTAAAGTTGTACGCAGACCACAAACAACTCTCTGAATGGATGTGAAATGGAAAAAGACAAACTGAGTTACGCCGTAGAACAGCGTTTGCGCTTCATCGACTTTCTCATTGCACAGTACGGCCACATCAACCGCAGTGCAGTGGCGGATTACTACGGCGTGTCTGTCCAACAGGCGAGTCACGATTTGACTCAGTATCAGGAACTCGCCCCCAAGAACATCGCGTACGACTTGAAGAAGAAGACGTACGTGCGCACCGATTCCTTCGAACGACTCTGGAAATAGGAGACTAAATGAAACCGATCATGTCAGTCGATGAGATGTGGGCGGAGATCAAAGCAGACCCCACTTCTTACTACCACCAGCAGATTCAGGATATTAGCGATATTCTGGAAGAGCGTGGACAGGGCAAAGTAATGCTGGCCGAAGCCGAGAAGTTCATCAAACCGATCAAGGCGTACTATCTTGTCTGGCAGGATGACGGCGCAATTGGTCATGTGGTGCAGATGCCTGGTTATTTCGTGAAGCGTTATGAGCCGGGCGGTCAGTATGTCTTCCGAGTAGACTTTGCAGTCTGCGCAGTCGTTGATGATCAGGTGGCACTGCTCCGCGATCTGGAAGTCTTGCTGGTTCCGATCGACGATCCGTCGGTCAAGACTCCGGAGATGCACTTCTGCGAGATTACACATGCAGAAAAAATCATCGGCTACATCACCCGCTTTACCGAACACAAACACAAAATCCTGCCATTCGAGATGATGAAAGAATGGAACGAATACAAACGTAACCAAGGAAAGGACAAAGTATGAAACAGTATCTTGATCTGATTCAGTACACGCTGGAAAACGGCGACTATCAAATCAATGAACGCACCCAAGAAGGATGTACGGGTGTGACGGGAACAACCCTGAAGTGGGATCTGCGTAAGACGTATCCGGCAGTGACCACCAAGGAACTGTTCTACAAGTCGGCCTTCGGTGAGACGATCGGTTTCCTGCAAGGCAAAACGAACGCTGCGGACTTCCGGGCACTGGGTTCGAAGGTGTGGGACCAGAACGCCAATGAGACGCCTGCGTGGCTCGCTAACGCGTTCCGTAAGGGCGAGGATGATCTCGGTCCGATCTACGGCAACCAATGGCGCAATTGGCCGGCCTTCAAGATGCAAGACGATCGAATCTCCGCGCACGGTGACGAACTTCTCCGTCAGGCAAAAATCGATAATCAGCTGCTGAAGGAAGGATGGCAAGTGGTGGCATCGGATCACACCGACGAACACAACGTTTGGTTCAAGAGCATCGATCAGGTGAAAGAAGTCCTCACCAAGATCATCAAGACGCCAAGCGATCGTCGTATCCTGTTCCATGGTTGGAATCCGGCGATGATCGACCAGATGGCGTTACCGCCGTGCCATCTGCTGTATCAGTTCATCCCGAAGATCGGTGTTCGTAACGGTCAACCGTACCGTGAACTGGATCTGGTGGTCTACATCCGCTCGTGGGACCTGTTCCTGGGTGCGCCGTTTAACATGGCGGCCACTGCCATGATGTTGCATCTGTTCGCACTGCTCACGGGTTTCCGGGCACGGCATCTGACGATCCAGGGTGGCGACGTGCACATTTACGACAAACACATGGATGCTGTGAACCAGCAGTTGCAGCGTGAACCCCTCGAATCACCGAGGCTGTACATCGACGCAGGTGTGCGGGCTTTCTCCACGTACGCCACCGATGAAGAGAATATCGAAGGCGCATTGACGGCGATTAACAACCTGAAGACGAGCGACTTCGTGCTGATGGATTACAAGCACCACGAGAAGATCTCGGCTCCGATGGCGAAGTAACATGGGGACGCTTACCCAAGGAGATATGATGGCGTTGGCGGTGATCCTCTCGATCGCCACCCTCGTGTTTTCTGACTACGAACGGTTTGCGTTGATGCAGTTGCGCGATAAGCGACTGACCAGTAGCGGCACGTACCGAAAGAAGTTCGCTCGCTTGCAAGGGTTCGCCAGTGTACTGGTGGTGGCAGCCATGCTTGTCATCTGCATCATTTACCAGTTCATCCCACATTCTGATTAAAGGAACTCAATCGTGAGTGAAGAAAATAAGCAACCTCTCATCAATTTTGAACTGGGCGCTGAAGGGGGCTATAAACCCGATCTGGATGAATGGATCTCGGAACAAGACTTCATTCCGCGCAATCTCTTACCTGTTATTGTGCGCTATTTCCCGGAAGAACTGCAAGACCATAGTCGCAACGAAGTGGTCAAGCGTTTGATCGAATTCTATCCGATCCAAATTGTCGGGATGAAGTCCGGTATTATTCTCGACACTGATACAGGGGCGATTCACAATCAGGTCTCTGTTCCTGAGTTCCTGTTCGCGCGCAGCGAGATCTATGGCCGCGCCATTGAAAACTTCTTCACCGAATGGACGCAAGATGTTCAGGCGCGTGCCTATGGCTTCAAGGATCAGGGCGAAGAAGTGTTCCAGAAGAAATTGGGCCCTGCTTCGATCGACATGATGTTGATTGAACCGGACCCGACGTACACGATGGTGATAACGGCGTGGCACTGCAAGAACTTCCATCCGCGCTCGGTCGAAGGGGTGCCGGGTCGCCGGGACCTCACCGCGATTGCAGAAGTCGAAAAGGTGAAGGTGAAGTTCGAAGCTTCCATTGAAGTCGGTCACGGCGTGAATCAGGTCGCTCAAACCTACCTCAATGGGCTTTTGCTGGAGTCTTCCAACCCGTTCACCCGGAAGTCGTTTCTGGATGCAATCAAGAAAGACCTTGAAAACAAGTAGGACTAATTTTAAGTACGTTTTGGGAAACTTCGGTCTCCCAAATATGTCGCTAAGTTTTCACCGACTCTCCCCATTAATTGCAGTACCCCATTGACCCTTCCAAACAAGACTAGAAAGGATTGACTATGCCCATCCAATTGATGAACTTCACCTTCCAACCGCTTTATGATTCAATCGCTTCCACACGAACGATCGGTGGTCGAGATGTTGAATCGCTGGTCACATTCAATCGACTTGAACTCGGCCTGTCGAGTACCCGCAAGTATGCCAAGGGATACACGAAGGACTACCTCAAAACTCAACGCGAAATCACCGCCTGGCTGCGGGCTCGTGGGTATATCACGAGTCCCTTGAATGTCGATCGTATCGCACTCCTACCGACGGAAGACCGCGCGACGGTGCATTGTAGCGTGGTGTACAGTGTGATCGGTAATACCGTGTCGATCAAAGCGGTTGGTGATGACGACGAAGCCTTAGCTATTGCTACGTGGGCGGATGAACAGTTCAGCGTGAAAGGATTCCTTCTCGAAACAGCTACCGGTATTAACGATCGTGGCTCACTCGAATGGGATTCCAAGTTCGTTGCGAGCGAAGACGTCGATGTTGCCAAGCAGTCATTCTATCCGTGGTTGTCAGTTCCGCTCGCCGAGTATTTCAAAGCCTTCATGGAGTCGGACGAAAATGTCTTGGTCCTGTTTGGCCCTCCGGGAACCGGCAAGAGTACGCTACTTCGATCACTGATTGCGCATGGCGATTACACTGCCTGGCTCGCGTACAACAAGAAAGTGGTGGAGTCACCGAAGTTGATCAACCAGTTCTTTTCGAGTGAACGGGCTTCAATTCTGGCGTATGAAGACATTGACAATCACCTCGGTTCTCGCGAAAGTGGCAATATGTTAATGTCGACGATTCTGAATGCCTCCGAAGGTGTCATGAAGCAACGTGGTAAGAAGCTGGTGTTCTCGACCAACCTGAACAGCATTGACCGGATTGATCCGGCATTGTTACGTGTGGGGCGATGCTTCGACATCCTCAAGTTTGAACTGATGAACGCTGAGCATGCAGCGGCTATTCGTCGTGATATGAATTACGAGCCGCGTGACTTCTCAGAGAAGGATGGTTGGTCGTTGGCTGAAGTCCTGCAAAAGTCTTCAGAAGCTCAGCAGGCGGTGAATCGTTTCGGTCGGAAAATCGGATTCATGTAAGGATGAAGTTTAAGATGAAAGTCATCACACTCAGACGCGATATGCTCCGGTTCTCGGACATCATCGCGTCAACAGCGCGCGGCTATTACCATGAACCGAAGACCAACTTCGGGCGCAGAATGTTAGAGAAGAAGGAGGTATTGAGTCGCCGTCTGATATTACCGACGGACCCTCCGCTGGAGAACTTGCCGATGATGACAATGTCGGATTACTTCCCAGATCAAATGTTCTTTTATGGCACACCTGAAGCATATGTGAACAATTGTCGCTACTACCAGAATGAGCCAGAAACGATTCGCGGCGTGGCTAATCACGACATTCGTTACGGTTTAATTTGGTATTCGCGACCACCCTTGCGCCATCATCACTTTGCGCAGATTCAGTATGAATACGGTTACAGAGCTTGGGATCGAGCCGAATCTCTTCAAGGGTTCATGACCAGTCATGGTCGGTGGCTCAACCGTTTGGACGCCATGGCTTTGGCCGCTAGTAATGGACAATTGAAAGACCGTCCAGGCGTGATCGTGCAGGAGAAGCTTTACTCGGAGAATCTCTGGTGATGTTGTGAATCACTCACCTTAGGACTGTACATGAGCACACCCCCGAGCAACCCTACCCTTGAAGAACTGGACCAGATGTACGCCGACGCGACGGCTGCTTGCCAGCGTATCTGGAATGCGATCAACGATGCCCGTCAAAACGGCTGCAATATCGAGGTCAGCATTCTGTCTGGCAATGTCGTGGTTCAAGCGGTCAAGGGTCAGCAACTTGTCTGGATTGACGCCGCCTCGACGGTGAACTACAACTCTGTGATCAAGTCGGCTACCCCGGCTGAGACACAGATCAACCCGTCGTAATTCAACGCAGTACTTTTAAGGAGTCTGTTGTGACCGACCAAACCAAAGACGCACGTTTCACCCAACTCGCCCAGCACGTGGGCCTGCTCGACAAAGCTGACGCGACCGTCTTCAGTGCTTCGGCATTGGCATCACCCACGGCAGCGATTCATAACTTCGCTGAATCCGTCGAGAACGACACCGTTCGTAGCGCTGCTGTGCAAACCGAGGCAGCAGTCGCCGCCAAGGAAACGCTCACCGGTGCCGTCGAAATCGAAAAGCGTTTGCACCACATCACGAAGCTCGCGATCGAACAAGGTCTGACCGTCACGGTGACGCCGCAAGCCGACCCGACCGCCGTACCGACGATCAGCGTGCTGCCGTACCGCAAGCCGGCAGTTGAAACCCCGGCGACATAAAGGCTCTCAGCCTACCGTCTGGCCCTCGGAAATGACGGTAGGTTTTTAAGGGGGACTTTGGTCCCCCTATTTTTACCCTGACTGGAGATAAAGTGGACACGATTGATCGGGGTTTAATCGCAGAAACAATGCAACGCCGTTTGGACCAACTGGTATTTGATGCCAAAGTAACCGGTTTCAAGATCAGTGGCGGTCGTGTTGTCGACCCAATGGCTGATGCAGTCGCGACAGAAGCCATGCTGGTGGACGCAGAGAGCATGCTGGTGGCAGCGTTTGAAGCGGACGTCGCTCTGGCTGCTGAGTTGGGATTCAACGCTCGGGTTGATCGCGTGATTGATCCGCTTAATGCGCGTCATGCGAAAGTCGAAGTCATCGTCTGGCGCAAACGCAATGAGGATGGAGGGTACGATGGCTGAACCGAAGCTCAAGTTCTGTACTGTACGGGGAGCGATCACCACGTCGGCAGATCTTCTACCACCGGACAGTGAAGACTTCGACGAATACCATCTCGAATGCCGTTTCGCCGATGGTCAGAAGTTGGCCGCAGTGACGGTCAATGGTGCATTCCCGGAACTGGCAGATAGAATCGCTGCGTTTCTGAACTTCTCGGCAACCGACAACCTCATCCAGTTCGGACCAGACGCGAAACAGATCACAGTCAATCCGGCACTTCCGACCCGTTCGTACTACACGAAGGAACTGCTGAAGGAAGAGTACAGTAAGGGATCAGTGAAATTCGCTGCACAGGTCGGCTTGCTGAATGTTCCGGAATTGCCGTTTCCGGTCGAAGCGCGTAAGCAGGAACTCCTCGGAATCGCCGAAGCATTCGCGGCGCTTTGTAACCAGATGGGCTTCAAGATGCAGGTAGCCTTTGAACCAATCGAAGGACTCACTGAGAGGGATTGAAAATGCGTGATGAATGGTTGGGAATCGTCTTACCGGCCTTCATCGGGGGAGTCATTGTCGGCCTGATCGGCGCACTAATAATAGCTGATCATTACGGGCTTTGCAAATAAGGAGAACGGTCATGAGAGTAATAGGTAACGTGACGGCCTACTATTCAAAGGCCGATTATCCGAGTCATCATTACCTGTGTGAGTTTTGGGTCAAGCACATGTTCTTCACGTCCATGGAGCAGATGCTGATGTATAGCAAAGCCATGCACTTCGGAGATACAGCAAACGCCAATCGCATTATGGGTACGAACAATTGCCAAGCCCAGAAGATGATTGGCCGTGATGTCACGCCTTTTGATGAGGCTGATTGGGACATCAAGAGTGAAAAAGTGGCGTTTGTCGGAAACATCGCTAAGTTCCGGCAGAATCCACCGATCCTTGCTTTGCTGATGTCGACAGGGGATAACATCCTCGTGGAAGCGTCTGAGCGGGACACTTTGTGGGGAGTAGGGTTGAATGAAAAGGATGATCGGATTGGCGACCCGACGAAGTGGATGGGCAAGAACAAGCATGGTAATGTGATGATGAAAGTCCGGGATTACTTCAATACGAATCGACATCTGATTCCGGAAATGGATTACACCACCATACAGCAAGTCAGTCGTTCCCGGTATTAAAATGGGGGGAGCCGAAGCTCCCCCTGTTATGCTGTCGCATTTTATGTTGAAGTATTTTACCGGGATTGACTATGTCAGCAATTACAGATGGTCTCGCTTCCTTGCAGCAGGCATTCACGGATTTCGGGGCAGCTTTTGATCGTGGGTTGGTAGCGAAAGCGTTGGATGCAGACCAAGCCGATAACACGATGGAATTGGCTGGCTCTACGCTGGCAGTATTTGGTGGTTTGATGGATGCGGAGTTGACTGCTCACGTGGCGACTCCGGGACTGGAACACTTGACCGGTGTAGCGGTGTTGACCTACACCGAGACACAAGTGAATAACAGTTTGGGTAATCGCCCGCTGATGTCAGCACTCCCTGTTTCG
>JARLJL010000014.1 GCA_031291235.1 Sulfuriferula sp. | reverse complement strand
GCGCGCTTCGTCGTCTTCGCATACCGATCAAAGCCCGCCGTCGAAAATGTCGTCTGCTTCAAAGCCGCCCCCATCATTGTGAAGGCATTTTACAAAAATCAAATTGCAATGGGAATCAAAAACTTGTGCAGACATTCCCTAATTTATTTTGATCCTGCGGCGACACCACGGCATCTCTCACCGTGCCGTTGGGGTCGGTCGTCACCACCAGGTTAATGTTAAAGGTGGCAAGTCCGGGCGCGCCGCCGTCAACATTCCAGCACGCCAAAGAAGGGATATCAGCTACCTTGTGGCCATCGGTTAAAAGTATAGAGACATTTACACTGCTTGGCTGGCCACTACCACCGCCGTTCGGAGGGGTGCTACTGGCAGGTGCCGATGAATGAAGGCTACTTAAGAGTTGTGGTTCTATGTCGTTAAAGTATGCAGCGCAGCCCGGAATGAACATCAGTGCCCCTACTGTAACTTTCGAGGGGTTCACCCCCCATTGCTTTAAAACAGCATAACACGCTTGCTTGTCCTGATATTTTTGGATTGGCCCCTGCAAGAGAAACCACAACAACAAACCAACGAGCAGGACTCCACAAGCGCCAATTGCTAAAAATATACCACGTTTGATTTCCCGAATTGGTTGAATACCGTTCTGGTTATTCACTAATTGTCTTCCTTTGCAGCCCGGAGGCTTTTTAATGTCTCGCGTTCAATCTCGCCAACTATTTCGGCCTTATTGGCCTACGCCTGCTGCGATTGAATCCATTTGATAACCAAAAATGACTACCTCGGAAAATTGCATGTTGGGATTGCCATTACACATTTGCGTCCAGCCATCAACTTGACCAGACCAATCATTGGCAACTCCCGTAGGACTCCCCACCGGTTGCTTACCGTTTGCCATACGTGCTTCGTCGAGGCGTTCGTACATCTTAATTTCATAATCTTTAAATGGACCAATATTTCCTAAAGACAATGAATTTAAGTAGTCGGTACATGTAGTTGTGGCGTCTACCGTAGTTATGCTTTGAGCTGAATCGGCTGGGGGGTTAGAATCTGCTTCGGAAGATGCCGGATTATTTATAGTCCCCGCTTGATCCGCTTGTGTTGAATCAGTTGGTGGGGTTGCTTGTGCTTGTTGCGCCTCATTATTAGAGGGCGGCGCTGTAGCGGCTACTTGGCTCAAGGGACTCAGTTTACGCCATACGACTGAACTGGTTTCGGCGGTTATCAAAGTTTGCCCACCATTCAGGGCAAGCGTGAATGAAAACTTGGCGTCACCTTGAGAATGAAGTCGCGGCCCTGGTGCCTGCGCATCCCAATGTACCACACCAGAAACCACGCAAGTTGAATTAGCAACATTGCAGTTCACGGAAGTTATACCCCGATTCGGATGAGCAGCATCATGAGGCGTTATCGTATAATTTCTAATTTGCCACCGCTCAGCAAAGTCACGCGTATTTTTTAACATCGCATCCCGCGAAATTTCTTTCCCAAAGAAATTGACAGTACTGGCGAAGTCTTGCCGCATGTATGGCATCGCCTGCGCATTAGGCAGGGACCATTGAGACCAATATTCTTGAACAAAGGAAGTAGCAACTTGACCCATCGCGGTAGCCAAGGCTGTTTGAGTGGGATCGCTAGGCGTGGCGGCTTGTGCCGGTGAGGCGTAGAGACCGATGCCAGCGGCCAAGGCCAAATACGATGCAACAATAGTGCGATTCATAGCTGTTTCCCTGCTTCGTTTCGACGTTAGCATGGATATGGGTAAAAAAGGACAAAATCTGTCAGGGGTGGTTCGACAGAATAAATATGATTATTTTCCTAATTTATTTATTCAGTTTTTGTAATTAAAACAAAGGTTTAGACTGTGTGATTGAAATAAAATTAGTGCAAATTAAAGAAAATCAGGCCAGTCCCTATCTTTCCCCCCGATGCCAAATTGCCGCGCAAGCAACGTAACAGCGCGCTTGCTTTGCATCGACAAAGCCAATTCACGAATTTTGGTAAGGACTTTGATTGAAAATTCTGACCGGCCAAGCCTGTATTGGCGTTGCAACTCTGAATCGCCCTTCAACCAGTAAAAAAAGCGGCGGCGGCTGATACCAAAATGCGCTGCAATTTCTGTTGCAGTGAAACCCGCGCGACTCATGCGGTAGACAGCGCGTCCGCCGATGCCGTCGAATGCTTCACCCGGCACAATGCTGGAGTTTGACGGACGGGCTGTAGCGCGTTTTAAGGCCGGATTAAGCCGTGCAGGTAACTTTGCCAGGATAGCCGCTATGTCTGGCTGTAGCGGCTTCTCTGGCGGTTCTGCGGTGCTCATATATTCCACCCCCCGCTCGCATCCGGCATTGGAAAACCAACCGTTTCGAGAGATTTATACTGCGCTTCAAGCCATGCAGGTACGGCAAGCCAATCCGGCTCAATCCAGCAAGGGTCGTAAAGGCGGGGCGAGCGACCCTCGCAAATTGTGAATAAAATTTCTTGCGGCCACGGGTCCGCGAAGCCGGGGTG
>JARLJL010000001.1 GCA_031291235.1 Sulfuriferula sp. | reverse complement strand
GTTTCTTGCTTCGCCACCAAATTTCTTCGATAAGATGGTGGTGATCGCTGCGGTTAACGTGGTCTTGCCGTGGTCAACGTGGCCAATCGTGCCTACGTTTACGTGCGGCTTGGTCCGCTCAAACTTGCCTTTTGCCATGATATATATCCTTTAATTTCTAACGTTATTTTTTGTTGATAATTGCTTCAGCGACATTCTTCGGCGCTTCCGAATAGTGCTTGAATTCCATACTGTAGGTAGCGCGCCCTTGACTCATAGAGCGCAAGGTAGTGGAGTAACCGAACATTTCAGCCAGAGGAACTTCGCACTTGACGACCTTTCCGCTCGGCGTATCGTCCATACCTTGAATAATGCCGCGACGCGAAGACAAATCGCCCATCACGTCGCCCATATAATCCTCAGGCGTTTCAACTTCAACCGCCATCATAGGCTCCAGCAACACCGGATTAGCCTTGCGCATACCATCCTTGAAACCCATAGAAGCCGCCATCTTGAAAGCATTTTCATTAGAGTCAACGTCATGATACGAACCGTCGAACAGCGTCACCTTAACGTCTACAACCGGGAAGCCGGCTAACACGCCGTTAGGCAAGGTTTCACGCAAGCCCTTTTCAACCGCAGGGATAAATTCTCGAGGAACAGTACCACCCTTGATCGCGTCAACGAATTCGAAGCCTTTGCCGGTCTCGTTAGGCTCCATTTTGAGCCATACATGACCGTACTGACCCTTACCGCCAGACTGCTTGACAAATTTGCCTTCAACTTCCACAGCTTTTCTGATCGCTTCACGATAAGCCACTTGCGGTGCACCCACGTTCGCTTCAACACCGAACTCACGACGCATACGATCAACCAGAATTTCCAGATGCAGCTCGCCCATACCCGAAATAATAGTCTGGCCGGACTCTTCATCTGTACGTACGCGGAAAGACGGATCTTCCTGCGCCAGACGATTCAAAGCCATACCCATTTTTTCCTGGTCGGCCTTGGTTTTAGGCTCAACTGCCACGTGAATAACCGGCTCAGGGAATATCATGCGCTCAAGAATGATCGTCTTGTTCAAGTCGCACAAGGTATCGCCCGTAGTCGCTTCTTTCAAACCGACCGCCGCCGCAATATCGCCCGCGCGCACTTCCTTGATTTCGGCGCGCTGATTGGCATGCATCTGCAGAATACGGCCGATGCGTTCCTTTTTGTTCTTGATCGGATTGTAAACCGTATCGCCGGAATTCATCGTACCGGAATAAACACGGAAGAAAATCAGCTGACCCACAAACGGATCGGTCATGATCTTGAATGCCAAAGCAGCAAACGGCTCATCGTCTTCCGCCTTGCGTTGGCCGGAACTGCCGTCTTCCAGCTCACCCGTCACCGGAGGAATGTCCTTGGGGGAAGGCAAATAATCAATCACAGCGTCAAGCATGGCCTGAACACCTTTGTTCTTGAACGCAGAACCGCACAGCATAGGCATGATTTCGCTAGCAATGGTGCGCGCGCGCAACGCCGATTTGATTTCAGCAGCCGACAAATCACCTTCTTCAAGGTATTTGTTCATCAACTCTTCATTCGCCTCAGCCGCAGCTTCGACCATTTTTTCACGCCAGGATGCGCATTCGGCCTGCATTTCAGCAGGAATTTCGCGCTCTTCAAATTTCATACCCTGGGTGGCGTCATCCCAATAGATGGCCTTCATTTTAATTAGATCAACAACGCCTTCAAACTTATCCTCTGCTCCGATAGGCAGTTGAATAGGCACTACGTTCGCCTTGAGGCGGGTACGCATTTGATCGTAAACCTTGAGGAAGTTGGCACCGGTACGATCCATCTTGTTCACGAACGCCAAACGTGGAACGCCGTACTTGTTGGCCTGACGCCAAACAGTTTCGGATTGCGGTTGCACGCCGCCGACGGCGCAGTAAACCATGCACGCACCATCCAACACACGCATAGAACGCTCAACCTCGATCGTGAAGTCTACGTGTCCCGGTGTATCGATGATATTAATATGATGTTCCGGGTAGTTATTTTCCATGCCCTTCCAGAAACAAGTGGTAGCAGCGGAAGTAATGGTAATACCCCGCTCCTGCTCTTGCTCCATCCAGTCCATGGTCGCAGCACCATCATGCACTTCACCGATTTTGTGCGAAACACCGGTGTAATACAGAATGCGCTCTGTAGTCGTAGTTTTACCAGCGTCGATATGAGCGCTGATACCAATATTACGGTAACGTTCAATAGGAGTTTTGCGTGCCACTTTATTTACTACCCAGTTAGTATCGGTGCATGCGCACCGATACATTGATTGATATTAGAAACGGAAATGCGAGAATGCTTTGTTTGCTTCGGCCATACGATGCACTTCATCACGTTTTTTCATTGCACCGCCGCGACCTTCGGCAGCATCCATCAATTCGCCAGCAAGACGGATACCCATGGATTTTTCACCGCGCTTGCGTGCAGCTTCTTTCAGCCAACGCATAGCCAGCGCCGAACGACGAGCCGGACGAACTTCAACCGGCACCTGGTAGTTAGCACCGCCAACACGCCGGCTCTTCACCTCGACCACAGGGCGAATATTGCTCAAAGCCAAAGTAAAGACCTCGATCGGGTCTTTACCGGTTTTTTGACCGATTTGCTCAAAAGCACCATAAATAATGCGTTCAGCAACCGACTTCTTACCGCTGGACATCAGTACGTTAACGAATTTTGCGACATCCTGGCTACCGAATTTTGGATCGGGCAATACATCGCGCTTGGGTACTTCTCTACGTCTTGGCATAATTACCTCTCAAATGCTGCTTAATGCAGGGTTACGGCGCGCGTCGCGCTTTTACCGCAACTCAACACCAAATCAATGTCTAAATCAAGCCTTCTTAGGCCGTTTAGCGCCGTATTTGGAACGGCTTTGCTTACGATCTTTCACGCCAGCCGTATCCAGACTACCGCGAACGGTATGGTAACGAACACCAGGCAAATCCTTGACACGACCACCGCGAATCAATACGACCGAGTGCTCCTGCAAGTTATGGCCTTCACCACCGATATAGCTACTTACCTCAAAACCGTTGGTCAGACGCACACGCGCTACTTTACGCAACGCTGAGTTAGGTTTCTTAGGTGTAGTGGTGTACACACGCGTGCATACGCCACGTTTTTGAGGACAAGCCTCCAGCGCCGGCACTTTACTGTTTACGCGCTTTGCGGCACGCGGTTTGCGCACCAGCTGATTGATTGTAGGCATACTATTTCGTTTCCCAATTTAATTTGCGCATCGCTCTCAATTAAGAGCCACTAAAACTGCGGGATGGCGCACTCGCCATCGCATAAACACTTAACAATTACCGACAAAATCCAAAGTCGGTAAAAAAGACGATGGATTTTATAGGCTTACTGATACAGTGTCAAGCAGACTGCTCACTATCTACTGCTACAGGCGTTTCAAAAATGTCCGATTCCGTTGCTATATCGAGACCCAATTTTTGCATCCTGCGCGTATTGTGGTATGCCAATCCCGTACCAGCCGGAATCAAGCGGCCCACGATCACGTTTTCTTTCAAACCGCGCAATTCGTCGCGTTTACCCATAATTGCAGCTTCGGTCAACACGCGCGTTGTTTCCTGGAACGATGCCGCCGAGATAAACGAATCGGTAGACAACGAAGCCTTGGTAATACCCAGCAATACATAATCAAAAGTCGCCGGCTCTTTACCTTCGGTAGCTACCCGTTCATTTTCGATCAGCAATTCAGCGCGCTCCACCTGCTCGCCCTGAATAAACTTGGTATCACCAGCATCTACCACACTGACACGACGCAACATCTGACGCACGATCACTTCAATATGCTTGTCGTTAATCTTCACGCCTTGCAGACGATACACGTCTTGCACTTCATCAGTGATGTAGCGTGATAGCGCTTCAACGCCCTTGAGCGCCAGAATGTCATGTGGATCAACCGGTCCATCCACGATCATTTCGCCCTTATTGACGACCTGACCGTCGTGCGCCGTCACATGCTTCTCTTTCGGAATCAGATATTCATGCGCCATGCCGTCCAGATCGGTAATAACCAGACGCTGCTTGCCCTTGGTATCCTTACCGAACGAAACCGTACCCGTCACCGGAGCAAGCACGCCTGCGTCCTTAGGCGAACGCGCTTCGAACAGCTCGGCAACGCGCGGCAGACCGCCGGTAATATCGCGAGTCTTGGAAGACTCTTGCGGAATACGCGCCAGCACTTCACCGACGCCGACTTCCTGACCATCCTTGACCGTAATAATGGAACCGATCTGGAAGGTAATATTTACCGGCATATCAGTAGTCGCGACCTTGATTTCCACGCCGTTTTCATCCAGCAATTTGACTTGCGGACGCAAACCTTTGCTTGCGGCCCCTACGCGGCGTTTCGGATCGATAACGACCAGCGTGGACAAACCGGTCACTTCATCGATCTGCTTGGCGACGGTCGAACCTTCCTCGACGTTCTCGAAACGAACCCGACCAGCGTATTCGGTAATGATAGGACGTGTATGCGGATCCCACATCGCCATCACCTGACCGGCCTTGATCTTGTCACCATCCTTGACCGTCAGGGTAGCGCCATATGGCACCTTATGACGTTCACGCTCGCGACCGTTATCACCCATAATGATGATTTCGCCGCTACGCGCAATGGCGATCGCCTCACCCTTGGCACTGGTAACATAACGCATTGCCGGACTATAGGTTACTGCACCTGCAGACTTGGATTCCAGCTGGCTTGCCGCTGCGGAACGCGATGCAGCGCCGCCGATGTGGAAGGTACGCATGGTCAACTGGGTACCTGGTTCACCGATAGACTGAGCCGCGATCACACCGACTGCCTCGCCCACGTTCACCAAATAACCGCGACCCAGATCGCGGCCGTAGCATTTGGCACACAGACCGTAGCGCGTATCGCATGTCAATGCAGTCCGCACTTTGACTTCGTCGATGTCCAGCGCTTCGATCTGCTCAACCATGTTTTCATCCAGCATGACGCCGGCTTCGATAACGGTTTCACCGGTCTCGGGATGTATCACGTCCAGCGCAGTCACGCGACCCAATACGCGCTCGCGCAATGGCTCGATCACTTCACCGCCTTCGACCAGCGCCTTCAGTACCAGACCTTCGCGGGTGCCGCAATCGTCCTCGATCACCACCAGATCCTGCGTCACGTCAACCAGACGACGCGTCAGATAACCGGAGTTAGCTGTTTTCAGTGCCGTATCGGCCAGACCTTTACGCGCACCGTGAGTAGAAATAAAGTACTGCAGTACGTTCAAACCTTCACGGAAGTTTGCAGTAATCGGCGTTTCGATAATGGAACCGTCCGGCTTCGCCATCAGACCGCGCATACCGGCCAGCTGACGAATCTGCGCTGCGGAACCGCGCGCGCCGGAATCCGCCATCATGTAAATGGCATTAAAGGATTCCTGCGTTGTGCTCACGCCATCGCGCGTGACTACCGGTTCGCTGCCTAGCTGCGTCATCATGGCCTTGGCCACTTGATCGCCGGCACGCCCCCAGATATCCACCACCTTGTTGTAACGTTCGCCTTGCGTGACCAGACCCGACGTATACTGCGCCTCGATCTCCTGCACTTCCTTCTCGGAAGCACTGATAATGTCGTGCTTTTGTGTAGGCACCAGCATGTCATCCACGCAAATCGACATACCACCGCGGGTTGCATAGGTAAAGCCGGTGTACATCAATTTATCGGCCAGAATAACGGTTTCGCGCAATCCGCAACGACGGAAACTGACGTTAATCAGTTTGGAAATTTCTTTCTTCTTCAATATCTTGTTGACGTGTGTAAACGACAAGCCGATAGGCAGGATTTCCGACAACAGGGCGCGACCGATCGTGGTTTCATAACGCGTGATTTTCTCTGCGCGTTCGCCGTTTTCGTCGTAATAGGCTTCCTTGATACGCACGGTTACCTTGGCATTCAATTCAGCCTGACGCGATTCATATGCACGCGACACTTCGTCAACGTCGGCAAACATCATGCCTTCGCCCAGCGCATTCACTTTTTCGCGCGTCATGTAATACAAGCCCAGCACGATATCCTGCGACGGCACAATGATAGGTTCGCCGTTCGCCGGCGACAGCACGTTGTTCGAAGCCAGCATCAGCGTGCGCGCTTCCATTTGCGCTTCCAGCGACAAAGGAACGTGTACGGCCATCTGGTCGCCGTCGAAGTCGGCGTTGAATGCCGCACAAACCAACGGATGCAACTGGATTGCCTTTCCTTCGATCAGCGTCGGTTCAAATGCCTGAATGCCCAATCTATGCAGCGTTGGTGCGCGGTTAAGCATGACCGGATGTTCGCGGATCACGTCTTCAAGGATATCCCATACGACAGGTTCTTCGGTCTCCACCATACGCTTGGCAGCCTTGATGGTTGTCGCCAGCCCCATCACTTCCAGTTTATGGAAAATGAACGGCTTGAACAGCTCCAGCGCCATCTTTTTGGGTAAGCCGCACTGGTGCAAACGCAGTTGCGGACCCACCACGATAACCGAACGACCCGAGTAATCGACACGCTTACCGAGCAGATTCTGACGGAAACGACCGCCCTTACCTTTAATCATGTCGGCCAGAGATTTCAACGGACGCTTGTTGGCGCCTGTCATCGCCTTGCCGCGGCGACCGTTGTCCAGCAACGAGTCCACAGCTTCCTGCAGCATGCGTTTTTCGTTACGCACGATGATTTCCGGCGCTTTCAGTTCCAGCAAGCGTTTTAAGCGATTATTACGGTTAATCACGCGGCGATATAAATCGTTCAGATCGGAAGTCGCAAAGCGGCCGCCATCCAGCGGTACCAGCGGACGCAATTCAGGCGGCAGCACAGGCAATACTTCCAGCACCATCCACTCAGGCTTGATACCGGATTTCTGGAAAGCCTCGATCACTTTCAGACGCTTGGCCAGCTTTTTGATTTTGGTATCCGAACCGGTCTTGGAGAGATCGTTGCGTATGGTCTCGACTTCGCTCGCAATATCTATGCTCTTCAGCAGTTCGCGCACGCCTTCCGCGCCCATACTGGCCTTGAATTCGTCGCCGTATTCTTCAACCTTGGCCAAATAATCGTCCTCAGTCAGCAATTGCGAACGATTCAACGGGGTCATACCGGGATCGGTAACCACGTATGCTTCGAAATATAGCACGCGTTCGATATCGCGCAATGTCATGTCTAGCACCATACCCAGACGCGACGGCAAGGACTTGAGGAACCAGATGTGAGCAACCGGACTGGCCAGCTCTATGTGACCCATACGCTCACGGCGTACTTTCGACAAAGTAACTTCCACGCCGCATTTTTCGCAGATAACGCCGCGATGTTTCAGGCGCTTGTATTTACCGCACAAGCATTCGTAATCCTTGACCGGGCCGAAAATCTTGGCGCAGAACAAACCATCGCGTTCAGGCTTGAATGTACGGTAGTTAATGGTTTCCGGCTTTTTGACTTCGCCATAAGACCAGGTGCGAATTTTCTCAGGCGACGCGAGGCCAATTTTGATCGCGTCAAATTCTTCTTCTTGAGTGACTTGTTTAAATAAGTCGAGCAATGCTTTCATAGTTCTCTCCAATGAGGCGCGAGCAACAGAGGGGCGCGCCAATCACCCCTCATCGCATCAATAACGCTCGAGATCAATATCAATTGCCAGGGAACGGATTTCTTTCACCAACACATTGAATGATTCCGGCATGCCGGCATCAATCTTGTGTTCGCCCTTGACAATATTCTCATAGACCTTGGTACGACCATTCACGTCATCCGACTTGACCGTCAGCATTTCCTGCAGGATGTACGATGCACCGTATGCCTCAAGCGCCCACACTTCCATCTCACCGAAGCGCTGTCCGCCGAATTGCGCTTTACCGCCTAACGGCTGTTGCGTAACCAGACTGTACGGGCCGGTAGAACGGGCGTGCATCTTGTCATCGACCAAATGGTGCAGTTTCAGCACGTGCATGTAACCTACAGTCACTTTGCGGTCGAAAGCTTCGCCGGTACGACCGTCGAACAGGGTGATCTGACCGCTGCGAGGCAAGCCTGCTAATTCCAGCATGTACTTGATTTCTTCCTCTGCAGCACCGTCGAACACTGGCGTAGCAAACGGCACGCCCTTGCGCAGGTTGCGCGCAAGCTCAATGACTTCGTCGTCGCTAAAGCTGGCAATATCTTCCTGCTTGCCGGTCGAGTTATAGATCTTGGTCAGGAATTCGCGGATTTCCGACACGTGCTTCTGTTCTTGCAGCATGTCTTCGATCTTCTTGCCCAGACCTTTGGCTGCCCAGCCCAGATGCGTTTCCAGAATCTGACCCACGTTCATCCGCGAAGGTACGCCCAGCGGATTCAGCACGATATCCATCGGTGTGCCGTCTGCGGTGAAAGGCATATCCTCGATAGGTACGATCTTGGATACCACACCCTTGTTACCGTGACGACCGGCCATCTTGTCGCCCGGCTGCAAGCGGCGTTTGACAGCCACATAAACCTTGACCATTTTTTGCACGCCGGGTTGCAATTCGTCGCCGGCGGTCAATTTTTTCTTCTTCTCTTCGAACATGGCGTCGAATTCCAGACGCTTCTGATCCAGACTGTCCTTCAGCGATTCCATCTGGCGGCTGGATTCATCGTCCGCAAGACGAATATCGAACCAGTCGTGGCGATTGTTGCTATCCAGATATTCCTGAGTAACCACGGTATCCTTGGCCAGCTTCTTGGGACCGCCCTTGGCAACCTTATTCAGCACCAGGCGTTGCAAACGCGCGAACGTGTCGTTTTCCACAATACGCATGCGGTCGGCCATGTCCTTTTTGTACTCAGCCAGCTGATCCTCGATGATCTGCTTGGCGCGCGCATCGCGTTCTATGCCTTCGCGGGTAAATACCTGCACGTTGATAACCGTGCCCGCCATGCCTGACGGAACGCGCAACGAGGTATCCTTAACGTCGGAAGCTTTTTCGCCGAAGATAGCGCGCAGCAATTTTTCTTCCGGGGTCAACTGGGTTTCGCCCTTCGGCGTTACCTTGCCAACCAGCACGTCACCGGCCTCAACTTCGGCACCGATGTAGCAAATACCGGATTCATCCAGACGGCCCAGCATGCGTTCGGACAGGTTCGAAATGTCGCGGGTAATTTCTTCCGCACCCAATTTGGTATCGCGCGCAACGACGGTCAGTTCTTCGATATGGATCGAGGTATAACGGTCGTCGGCAACCACCTTCTCAGAAATCAGGATGGAGTCTTCGAAGTTGAAACCGTTCCACGGCATAAAGGCAACCAGCAGATTCTGGCCCAGCGCCAATTCGCCCATATCGGTCGATGCACCGTCGGCAATCACGTCGCCGCGCGCCAGCTTGTCGCCAACCTTGACCAGCGGACGCTGGTTAATGTTGGTATTCTGGTTGGAGCGCGTGTATTTGATCAGCGTGTAAATATCGACACCGACCTCGCCCGCCTTGGTTTCGTCGTCGTGCACGCGCACCACAACACGGCCTGCATCTACGTAATCGACCACACCGCCGCGTCGTGCCTGTACCGTAGTACCGGAGTCAACCGCCGCGGTGCGCTCTATGCCCGTACCGACCAGCGACTTTTCCGCACGCAAGCAAGGTACCGCCTGACGCTGCATGTTGGAGCCCATCAGTGCGCGGTTCGCGTCATCGTGTTCCAGGAACGGGATGAGCGAAGCCGCTACAGATACGATCTGCGACGGCGCAACGTCCATATATTCAATACGTTCCGGGCTGGCCAGTTCAAATTCATTCTTGAAACGGCAGGATACGATCTCACTGGTAAATTTGCCTGCGGCATCCAGCTCCGCATTGGCCTGAGCGATCACATACTTGCTTTCCTCGATCGCCGACAGATATTCGATCTTGTCGGTAACCTTGCTGTCCTCCACCTTGCGGTAAGGCGTTTCCAGGAAGCCGTATTTATTGGTCTGTGCAAACAACGCCAGGGAGTTGATCAGGCCGATGTTCGGACCTTCCGGCGTTTCAATCGGACATACCCGACCATAATGCGTAGGATGCACGTCACGCACTTCAAAGCCGGCACGTTCGCGCGTCAAACCGCCAGGTCCCAATGCCGATACGCGACGCTTGTGCGTAATCTCGGACAGCGGGTTGGTCTGATCCATAAACTGCGACAGCTGGCTGGAACCGAAAAACTCCTTGATTGCCGCAGAAACTGGTTTTGCATTGATCAGATCGTGCGGCATCAGATTTTCCGATTCCGCTTGCGACAGACGTTCCTTCACTGCACGCTCGACACGCACCAGACCGGCTCGGAACTGGTTCTCGGCCAGCTCGCCGACGCTACGCACCCGGCGATTGCCCAAGTGATCGATATCGTCGATTTCACCGCGACCATTGCGCAATTCGACCAGTATTTTAATAACCGATACAATATCTTCCGTCGACAGCACAGCTGAGCCTTCCAGCTCATCCCGGCCGATACGGCGATTGAATTTCATGCGACCGACCGCAGACAGGTCG
Organism: Sulfuriferula sp.; assembly: GCA_031291235.1. Classification (GTDB taxonomy): domain Bacteria; phylum Pseudomonadota; class Gammaproteobacteria; order Burkholderiales; family Sulfuriferulaceae; genus Sulfuriferula. The sequence continues at coordinate 5,041 of JARLJL010000001.1, read as the reverse complement.
TAACGTTCTTCGCTGAAGAACAGACCGGCATACAATGCCTCCACGGATTCTTCCGTGGGCGGCTCGCCCGGACGCATCATGCGGTAAATGGCAACACGTGCAGCATATTGATCAGGCGTATCGTCGGTACGCAACGTCGCTGAAATATACGCGCCCTGATCCAGATCATTCACGTACAAGGTGTTGATTTGTGCAATCTTGGCTTCCTGCAACTTCGCCAACACAGCTTCCGTAATTTCATCGTTGGCATAAGCCACGATTTCGCCCGTTGCCGTGTCGATAACATCTTTAGCCAATACCCGGCCCATCATGAAATCTTCAGGCACAGCAATTTGAGTCAGCCCGGAATCCTGCATCATGCGGATATGCTTGACTGTAATACGCTTGTCTTTCGGGACGATAACCGCGCCGGTCTTATCTACAATATCAAAACGCGCAATTTCGCCGCGCATGCGGTCAGGCACCAATTCAAAGCGTATCACTTTGTCGTTCAGCTGAAACGCATCCGTAGTAAAGAACTCGGACAATATCTGTTCGTTGCTATAACCCAGCGATTTCAGCAAAGTACTGACCGGCATCTTGCGGCGGCGATCGATACGGAAATACAGGTAGTCCTTGGCATCGAATTCGAAGTCCAGCCAGGATCCGCGGTAAGGAATGATACGCGCGGAAAACAGTAACTTGCCCGAGCTATGCGTTTTACCGCGATCATGCTCAAAGAACACGCCGGGCGAACGATGCAGCTGGGAAACGATGACGCGTTCCGTACCATTAATGATAAATGAGCCGGTAGGTGTCATCAGCGGCATTTCGCCCATGTACACTTCCTGCTCTTTCACTTCTTTCACAGTCGGTTTGGATGCTTCGCGATCCATAATCGTCAGGCGAACTTTAGCGCGCAATGGCGATGCGTAAGTTAAGCCGCGTTGCTGGCATTCCACCATGTCGAATGCAGGTTCTCCCAATACGTAGCTGACAAAATCCAGCTTGGCATTGCCAGAATGGCTGGTTATTGGGAAAATGGACGAAAATGCTGCTTGCAAACCTTCATTTGCACGACTCTCAGGAGCGACATCCTCCTGCAGAAAAGCGCGAAATGAATCAAGTTGTGTTGCCAACAAGAAAGGCACCTGGAGAATGTTTGCACGTTTTGCAAAACTTTTACGGATGCGTTTTTTCTCGGTGAAAGAATAGCTCATGGAATCTCCTAGAGGGACCTGCGCAGAAGACAAAAGACAACGGACAGCATAGTGTTGCACCGCTGTCTTATGTTTTCTGCATTACCCGAACCTAGTCCGGGTAATGACAGAATGGTGAACTTACTTAATTTCGCAAGTTGCGCCAGCTTCAACCAATTGTTTCTGAACTGCTTCAGCTTCAGCTTTAGCAACACCTTCTTTAACTGGTTTAGGTGCGCCGTCAACCAGATCTTTAGCTTCTTTCAAGCCCAGACCGGTAATGGTGCGAACAACCTTAATGGTGTTGACTTTGTTTTCGCCAGCGCCAGTCAGGATAACGTCAAATTCGGTCTTTTCTTCAGCAGCGGCAGCACCAGCGCCAGCTGCAGGAGCAGCAGTAACTGCAACAGCAGCAGCAGCGGAAACACCGAATTTTTCTTCCATTTCCTTGATCAGTTCAGACAGATCAAGCACGGTCATGTTTGCAATTGCATCTAAAATATCAGCTTTGGACAAAGCCATAGTAATTCTCCTGATTGAAAAGTAAAAATATCACAACGCAAAAACGCGTTGCCGGGTTTATGCAGCCTGCTTATCGCGAATGGCAGCTAAACCACGTACAAACTTGGTCGGAACTTCATTAAGCGTACGCACAAACTGCGTAACGGGAGCCTGCATGGTACCCATCAGTTTCGCCAACAATTCCTCACGGCTAGGCATGTTAGCCAGATTCGCGACGTCTTTTGCATTCATCACGAAATTAGGCATAGCGCCCGCCTTGATAACCAATTTGTCATTGGTCTTGGCGAAATCAGCCAGTACCTTGGCTGCCGCAACAGGATCCTTGGAAATGCCGTACAACAAAGGACCAACCAATTGCTCGGCCAGGCCTTCAAAGGCAGTTCCGGATACTGCACGACGTACCAGGGTGTTTTTCAACACACGCAGATATACACCGTTAGCGCGCGCTTTTGCACGCAAACCGGTCATACCCACAACTGTCATGCCGCGATATTCCGCAACAACGATAGTTTGTGCGCCAACCAGTTCTTCGCCTAACTCGGCTACAACTGCTTTCTTTTCCTCTAGATTCAGACTCAAGGTCTTACCTCCTTCTATTAACACCGAATGTCATCGGGGGAGAAACCCCGACAACGATCGAGAGTCGGCGACCTTTCATCAGGAGAACCATTGCTATGCAAAAGCTTATCCTGTTTCAGGGAACGCCATCTGCGTTGGGAGTGAAATCTCAGGCAAGACCTGAGACAACAGATTAAATTTGGCTGCTCAAATGAAAAGCCAAACCCCAACGGTCTTTGACAACCTGCCAATACCGAAGTATCAACAGCCCAAAGTACTTATTGCCAGTACATTCGGGCACCGTCACAGCACCCGAATCAATTACTGGGCAATACTATTTCCATCAACGCGAATACCGACACCCATGGTACTCGACACTGAAATTTTCTTCATGTAGACACCTTTGGCAGCCGCTGGACGCGCTTTATTCAAAGCATCGACCAAAGCAGCCAGGTTTTCACGCAATGCATCCGCATCAAACGAAGCGCGACCGATGGTGCACTGCACAATACCACCTTTATCCGTACGGTATTGCACCTGACCGGCACGTGCATTCTTGACGGCATTGGCCACATCCGGCGTAACCGTACCAACCTTGGGGTTAGGCATCAGACCGCGCGGGCCCAGCACCTGACCCAGCTGGCCGACCACACGCATAGCATCAGGGCTGGCAATCACCACGTCGAAATCCATACGACCGCCCTTGATTTCAGCTGCCAGATCGTCGAAACCGACGATGTCTGCACCGGCTTCCAGCGCTGCCTTTGCTGCGTCGCCTTGAGCAAACACGGCAACCCGGACAGTCTTACCTGTGCCGCGCGGCAGCACGACAGAGCCGCGAACCAGCTGATCCGATTTGCGCGCATCAATACCCAGATTAACGGCAACGTCCACAGACTCATCAAACTTCGCAGTCGCCGTTTCCTTGATCAGATTCAAGGCATCGGTGATTGCATATAATTTAGTACGATCAACTTTTGCAGTGATCGCTTGTTGGCGCTTGGATAACTTAGCCATTTATGCACCCTCCACTTCAATACCCATACTGCGCGCACTGCCTGCAATCGTTTTAACTGCAGCATTCATGTCGGCTGCGGTCAAATCGGGCATCTTGGCCTTGGCAATTTCTTCTGCCTGCGCACGTGTCAACTTGCCTACCTTATCGGTATGCGGTCTTGGACTGCCTTTTTGTATGCCGGCGGCTTTCTTGATCAAAATAGTAGCCGGAGGCGTCTTCATCACAAAGGTGAAGCTCTTGTCCGCATAAGCAGTGATTACGACAGGAATAGGCAAACCGGGTTCCAGACCCTGGGTTTGGGCGTTAAACGCCTTACAGAATTCCATGATATTCAGGCCGCGCTGACCCAGCGCAGGACCTATGGGAGGACTAGGGTTTGCTTTACCAGCAGGGACTTGCAGCTTAACGTAGCCAACGATCTTTTTTGCCACTTGATACTCTCCTTAAAATGGGTAATAACGAATCGCGTAACAAATAGACTACGCAGACTCTTCCCGTGAATCACCCGAACGCAGACCGGTATGGTCTTTGTCCAGCTACAACATCAGGTCTTTTCAACCTGACCGAAATCCAGCTCAACCGGCGTAGCCCGGCCAAAAATAAGTACCGACACACGCAACTTGCTTTTGTCGTAATTAACTTCTTCTACATTACCGTTAAAATCGTTAAACGGACCATCTATCACACGCACTGATTCGCCAACCTCGAACAATATCTTCGGACGCGGCTTCTCGACACCTTCCTGTATCTGGTGAAGAATCGCATCCACTTCCTTGGCGCTGATCGGCGTCGGCTTCATCGCCGTACCGCCCACGAAACCGGTCACTTTCGGCGTATCCTTGATCAAGTGCCAGGTATCGTCGTTCATTTCCATTTCTACCAGCACATAGCCAGGAAAGAATTTGCGCTCGGATATGGACTTCTGCCCGCCCTTCATTTCTATCACTTCTTCTACCGGCACCAGAATCTGGCCAAACTTATCCTGCATGCCTGTACGCTCAATCCGTTCCAGCAGCGTACGCTGAACCGTTTTTTCAAAGCCGGAATAGGCGTGTACTACATACCAGCGTTTACTCATGTATCGCTCCGCCCCATCAGCAATTTGACTGCCCACAACAAACCCGCATCGACAAACCACAGAAACAGGGCCATCACTACCACAAACACAAACACGATGCCTGTCGTCTGTATCGTTTCCTTGCGAGTCGGCCATACCACCTTGCGCGCTTCAGTCACAGAATCTTGCGAAAAAGCAAAGAATCTTTGACCTACCTGGGTATACCAAAGTATAGCTATCGCAGCAATTACACCACCAAGCACTGCCGCCAATCTGACTACTGCAGCGCTCTCGGATAAATAATAAAAGCCGGCTATGCCCGCAATTACCATCAGCGCAGCAGCCAGCAATTTGATTTTTTCGGTCATCTGAACCTTGTGAGACTTACCTTTGACAGCAAGACGGTCACACTCCCGTTAATTTGGCAGGCCAGGAGGGCCTCGAACCCCCAACCCTCGGTTTTGGAGACCGATACTCTGCCAATTGAGCTACTGGCCTATTAAAAACATATCGGGCTTGCCTGCAAGAGACACTCGTCCCCAGCGAAGCAACCCCGAACTTTACTTCAATTACTCAATAATTTTGGCGACGACACCGGCACCGACGGTACGGCCACCTTCGCGAATTGCGAAGCGCAAGCCGTCTTCCATCGCGATCGGCGCAATCAGCGCCACCGTGACCGAGACGTTATCACCAGGCATCACCATT
>JARLJL010000013.1 GCA_031291235.1 Sulfuriferula sp. | reverse complement strand
TCCACAGCTTCCACAGCTTCCACAGCTTCCACAGCTTCCACAGCTTCCACAGCTTCCACAGCTTCCACAGCTTCCACAGCTTCCACAGCTTCCACAGCTTCCACAGCTTCCACAGCTTCCACAGCTTCCACAGCAGCTGTTTCATCACTTGCTATGCGGTCCTCGCCGGTTGCGATGTTTTCGTCAGCCGGCGGTGCATTATTGAGTATTTTATGCGGGATTTGTGCTTGGGCCCGATCGAGTAAACTGACCAGCTCAGGTGCGGCTTGAGGCAGTTCCTGTTTGCGTATACTGCGCAACATGCTGGATATATGTGATATGGCCAGATCGGTGACACTGTCATGGTGGGGAAGCGGTGCCGCAATCGCGTGCAGGCGATTTAACCAGCCTTCCAGTGAGTGGGCAAGTTCTGCGATTGCATGGAATCCGGTCAGCCCGGAGATACCTGCAAGGGTGTGGGCTGCGCGCATGAATTCGTAACTTACGGCTTCCTGGGGCTGATTTTGCAAGCGAGTAAATTCGTCGCGCAAGGTATGATAGTGCTGGTCTGCTTCCCGCAGGAAAATATCCAGCAGCATGGGCGAAATCAGGTTGGTACCGATGGCGATGCGATCATCTGCTGTGTCGTTTGCCGGTGAACTGGCCGGCGCCATCGTTGCTTCGGTTGTTTGTTCGTTTGTCAGTTCCGGCAAGTTGCCTGCCATGTCTTCGCGCCGATTGTCGACGTTATCGACGTCGTTGTTGTTTGTTTCGGATGCGGCGGGTTGATGCGTTTCCGTGTAGTCCTGTATAGCAGGTTCAGGAAATGTCACATCGTGCTGTACGGCTGCAACTATTTCAATCTCGGCAGCTTCGTTATTTTGATCGGCTGATGCGTCTTCAATCGGAGTAGCTGCGGCAATCTCAAAATCGGGTTCGGATGCCGGTATCGCTTCAGTATCGGTTGCGCGATTCGTCTCAGCGGCAGTTTCCGTAGCAGACTCATTTGGGCTTGTCATCTCTTCGACTTGCGTTGACGAAATAGCAGTATCTGCAATCGGCAAGCCGGTTTCGGTAATGTCAGTTGCTGCGCAGGTTTCGCTGCTGACGCTAACGGCGGCATATTCAGCTGGTTCGACATTCTGTTCTGTACGTAACCGGTCAGCTTGTTGAGCCAACGCCATGTAATCGATATCAATGCGGTTGTCGTTTTGGAGTGCGTCTATCCAGGCAGCGAATAGTTTATGTGCCTGATTCAGAAACGAGATCAGTTCGGGTGTTGCATTTTTTTCGTCCTGCAGCCACTGGTTCAGCAGTTGTTCAACCGACCAGGCCGTTTCGCCGAGATCATGCAATTCAACCATGCGGCCGCTACCCTTCAGGGTATGGAAGCCCCGTCGTGTAGTTCTTAGCGCTTCAATATTGTGCGGCTGCAGGGCGATGGCCTGCAATTCGTCATGTATGGTCGCCAAGACTTCGGTAGCTTCTTCCAGAAACACTTCCAGAAGTTCGGCGTCAATTTCATGTGCCGGGATATCTGCTGTCGGCGTTGTATCAGTCGTTGGCGACGCGACTGCCAGCTGATGAGCCAGTTCATTTAATGCTTCCTGGCTTTGCCCTGCATCGATTTGATGCAAAGCTTCAGCGGTTTGCAGTTTTAGCGCCTGATCACCTACCAGCTCTGCGTCCTGATTTATTTCTCGTAGCGTTTCAACGAGCTTTTTTTTTGCATCCCCCTCTTCCGGGTGCTGCTGCCAGGCGTCGAGTTGATTATGTAATTCCAGTTTGAGCGAGTCCAGTTCATCTTCAACCCGCTCGTTGTTCAGCGCGGAATCATCCGTATCTTGTGCAATCAATCCGAATTGTTTAAGGATGGGTTGCAATATTTTTTCGGCATCCTGACGTTGATAACGTTGCGCATCGACATATAAACTGATGCTGCTGATGGCATCGGCAATAATGGGGAATTGCGATTCGTCGATTGTGATCGCCGGATTGCGCAGCTGACGTATCATTTCCTGCGTGCGTTCCAGTATCTGGTTGGCTGCGTCAAGCTGCATGATGCTGAGCGCCCCATGTATTTCCGTGACAGGGCGATCCAATTCGGCAATCAGTTGCCGATCATGGAAATTGTCGCGGAAGAAACTGTCCAGTGATTCTTCAATCTTTTGAATGTTGAACTGGATCTCCTGGGCGACTTGCGCCATGAGCAGTTTTTCCTGCGCCTGCCTGGAGAAGTCGTCGAGCAAAGGCACGTCGGCAATGTCACCTATGTCGGTTTCGGCGTATGCCGCTGCGCGTAAACGCCGATCCTGTATTTCAGCCTGATGCACCAATTCGCCGCTAATGTTTTCGTAATGTTCGAGATTGTTCTGGATCAGCAATAGAGTGGTGGCTATTTCCAGATTGATGGCTTCGTAGCGCTGATTCGGCAGTTGCATGTAGTCGTGCGCAATATTATCGATTTCACTGGCCAGTTGCGCAATCGGCGAATTGTTTAGTGTATGCGTTAAACTCTTCAATTCGTTCGAGTGCACCTGGAACTGAGTCAGGCTGTCCTGATTGCCTGAAACAAATTTTATCCACGCTTCCTTTGCGTTGCTTACAGTAGCCAATAGCTGTTTAAGCAAAGGGCGCAATGTGCTGATTTCAGATATCTGATTTGTCTGTTGCGGAATGAGCTGAGATAAATTGAAGGTGTTTTTGACTTCGGCAACATGCTCGTTGATATCTCGGCTCTGGGCGATAAAATACAGTAAGTCCCGGAGCAGGCGTTCTGCGATTTTATGCGAGCCTTCGATATGACGGCGCATTTGCAAGTCTATGCGGCCGCATAATTGTTTGACTGCAAAAGTCGGTTCGATGGAATGGTTAATCAAACAGTCGACAAATGCGCTGGCACCCCACCAGAAAGTCCGGCTGGCCGGCACGGTCATGCCGATTTCTATGGCTTGCACGGCCGCATGCATGGCGGCGAGGCCCTGTTCTGGATTTTGCTGACGCAGGAAACTCAGCAAACCGCGTTGAAACGCAGCACGCGATTTTTTAATCAGTTGTGTCAGTTCTTCCGGCGTCAGGGTGCTGGCAACTGCAGCCTGCGGAGCCCGGTGTCCCATATCGGGGAAGAACAGATCACTGGCAATGGTTTGGGTGTGTCCTTGTGCCGACCTTAATTGCTGATAGGTCGGGAATAGTTGCAACTCAAGATTGGGTTTGCCATTGAGCAGTTCGTCCAGATAGTGTTCGAGTTCATTACAAGCGTTGCTGATGATATCCAATTCTGTCTGGTTGATCGGCAGACGTCCTAATTCAAGCGATTCAGCCAGTTTTTCGATTTCCTGACTTACCAAAGTGACGCCTTGCAGGCCCACCATTTCAATGGCGCCCGTGACCTGATGCAAATGCGTACGCGCCAGGCGCAGTTTGGCAGGGTCGTCTTCCGTCAGATTGTAATGTGCCAGTACGTCGTTGACTTGCCGCAAGGCGCGATCTATTTCATCTTTGACCCAACTGAGGGGACCGATATCGTATTCTGGCGTCAAGCTCATGGTTTATCCTGTTTAGTTCGCAGATTACTCTTTAAGCGATTATATTTGCCAACGTGCGGATGATTATAGTCATCGTATAATCATCCTTTATAGACAACGTTATGCCAGTTTGAAACCGGAAATCGATTTCTTCAAATCAGCTGCGAGTGCTGTCAATTCACCAATTGAGGATGCCGTTTGTTGTGTACCGGCTGTTGTTTGTTCGGTAATTTGTTGTATGTCCTGCATAGCCTGGGCAACTTTACCGGCTGCGACAGCCTGATTCTCGGTTTGAGATGAGATGTTTTCAATCAGTCCGGCGAGGTTGCGAGACACTTGACCGATTTCGCTCAGTGCCTGACCTGCAGCATCAGAAAGTTTGGCGCCCTCTACTACCCCCTGGGTACTGGTTTCCATAGCGGACACAGCATCCTGAGTGTCTGTTTGAATAGTTTTAACAATGGCCGCAATTTGCTTGGTTGCCTGGCCGGAGCGTTCGGCCAGGCGTTGCACTTCTTCCGCAACTACCGAGAATCCGCGTCCTGCTTCACCTGCGGCCGCCGCCTGAATGGCGGCGTTAAGTGCCAGCACGTTGGTTTGCTCGGTAATGTCTGAAATCAGTTCCACGATTTCACCAATTTCCTGTGAAGATTCACCCAGTCGTTTAATGCGTTTTGAAGTTTCCTGAATGTTTTCACGAATACTGTTCATGCCGCTGATGGAGTTTTCCACAGCTTTGGTACCTTTTTCCGCAGCTTCCAGAGATTGCGTAGCAACTTGCGCGGATTGGGTTGCGCTGGCCGACACTTCGTTAATCGATTGGGAAATGCCCAGAATAGCGGCAGAGGTTTCCTCGATTTCCTGAGATTGGCGTTGCGCTGCTGCTAGCAGTTCTTCAGAGATTGCTTGCGCTTGCAGTGTGGTATTGGTTACTTTTTCCGTTGCGCGGTTAATCCCCGATACCAGGCCCCGCAATTCGTCAATCGTAAAGTTGATCGAGTCCGCAATAGCGCCGGTAATGTCTTCGGTCACGGTCGCGTTGGTAGTCAGGTCGCCGTCGGCAAGGTCGCCCAGCTCGTTCAGCAGACGCAAAATAGCTTCCTGGTTACGTTTGTTTTCCGCTTCACTGAGTTGCACGCGACGCTTGGATTCGTTAACGTTAACGAACCCGAACAGCACCAGACTCGCCAATGCCAGCAGGCCTGATATGACTGCAATCATGTTGCCGATCGATCCCAGACTTTCATAGGCTTTGGCAGTGATTTGGGCGTCTTTCAGAATTTCGTCACTGGATTTGAAAATGGCCAGACTGGCTTGCTTTGTTTCGACCAGTGGCTGCATGTTGCTCAGAATGCTGGTAACGGAAGCTTCGAAAGGTTTGAATGCGGCATTCAGCTCGGACAGTTTGTTGCGGGCATCGGTGTCGGTTAATGCGGCAATGTGCATACGGTCGCTACCGTCGCGCAAGCTGCGCAAGCTTTCCTGGAATGTGGTTGTGTCTTTACCCAGTTGAAAAGCCACATCCTGATCGATGGCGTCGGATGCAGTAAGCGCATTGGCATTTTTTGCCATGCGTTGGGTTAGCATGACCATCTGGCTGGCCAGAGTTGTTTCCCGCTGGCCGAGGTTGGCATCCGCCATGCGCCCGACCAGTTGTTCAGAAATTTCCAATAAATCGTTGGTGCTTTTGTTGATGTTATCAACGCCGCTGTGTAATTCGACCAAGGGTTTTTCCTGGGCCAGAATCTGGTTGATTTGCTTCTCAACCGGTGACCAGTCCTTTTTCAAATCAGCAAGCAGAGGTTGAACGGACTTGGGGGAAGCCGGCAAACTCAGGCTGCCGTTTGTGATGGCGGTAAAGTCGTCGATAAACTGTTTTTCACTGCTCTTGAGCTGCGGGAAAGCTTCCTTGTTGCCGGCAACAGCTTGTTGGGCGCCTTTAGCAATACGCTGCGAAAGCATTTGCATTTCCGTCGCTTTGGTAATGTATTCGGTTTTGTTGCCGACTTGTGTGCCGTTATAGACTAGCAATATCCCTGCCAATACCAGGAAACCTAAGCCCGATACCATGGTGAGTATGTATTGTTTTTCAATTGGCAGATGGCCGATTAATGGTGTTTCAGCCGCTACGCTATTAGACAGCTTTTTCATGCTGTTCATAATCAGCGTAGTGTTTTCCTGACTTGATATTCCTCTGCCGGTTTTTTTGGGTTGGTGTTTCGGATTAATCAAGCTAAGGAGGTTGAAAGCCATATTGTGTCTCCGCTTCAGAATATTTATTAAGTTTAGGTTAAATGCCGACGGCAAGGAATTCTGGGTTGGTTACCAGCGCTGTCATATTCAGATTGTGCCAAATATGTCCGTCTTCATCTCTATGGATGCTGGTACACCAGGTAGCATGATCGTTGTCTGTTTCCAATTGCATTTTGTCGATATTGCGCAAGCCAAGTGCCTGGTCAACGAGCAGCGCAGCATTAGTGGCAAAACGCGGATGAACGATCATCAGTCTGTTGTCTGGGGTGCGCTGGATGGTGCCGAGTCCGGCAAAGCCGGGCAGGTCGATTACGCTGAAAAGTTTGCCGCGTATATTTGTTACTCCGGAAAACCAGACTTGGGTGAGCGGCACCTCGGCAAAAGGGGATGGAGAGATTACTTCACTGATATCCGCCAAGTCTACCAGCCAATTTTGCGTACCGACCCGAATCGCCAGCCGGCTGTTGGCTGTTGACTGGGTCGTTGCTATTTGTAATCGATCGCTCAGATCCTGCTGGAATTGTTTAAGACTGACGCGTTTTGACATGGTCGTTTATAGTGAATATAAGGCTTAAAGTGAGCGGATTTTTTGCAGCAACGCGTCGCCGTTTACAGGTTTGACGATGTACTCGATCGCGCCTTGACGTAACCCCCATATTTTGTCGGTTTCCTGATCTTTGGTTGTGCAAAGTATGACAGGAATATGTTTCAGTTCGTCGTCTTTTGATAAGGCGCGGGTTGCTTGAAATCCATTCAATCCGGGCATAACCACGTCCATGAGTATCAGATCCGGCATGATTTGTTTCGCTTTTTCCAGTGCTTCAGTACCGTTCTCTGCGAGATTGATCTGGTAGCCATGTTTGCTCAACAAATCAGCAAGAAAAAAACGTTCAGTGGGAGAATCATCGACGATAAGGATTTTATGCACTGCCATGGTTTACCCCGGATTAAAGATTCGTTTCGTTAGCGGTCGGTGCGTAACGCTGAACTGCTGTTAATAAAGTGTCTTTGGTGAACGGTTTGGTAAGGTATTCATTGGAGCCTACGATACGACCGCGCGCCTTGTCGAAAAGACCATCCTTGCTGGAAAGCATGATAACCGGCGTGGTCTTGAAACGGCTGTTTTTCTTAATGAGTGCACAAGTCTGGTAGCCATCAAGTCGCGGCATCATGACGTCTACAAAAATAACATCGGGTTGCCGGTCCGTGATTTTTGCCAGGGCGTCGAAACCGTCTTCGGCAAGTATGATTTCGCATCCGGCCTGTTTCAAAAATATTTCAGCGCTTCTGCGTATGGTGTTGCTGTCATCGATCACCATAACTTTTACGCCATTCAGATTTTTAGTGTCGGTCACGCCGCCCCCAGTGATGATTTCAAGTTTGTTGTAATTAATATGGGTAAATTAATTTAGGGCTAGACCCGGTATTCATGATGTATCTCAAGTTTCACTAGGCTAATTAATCATATTTGCATTTTTAATCTTATTTTGTCTTGCTGGCAAGTATTTGTTGGGATTTTACTAAGGTTTACAGGGTTTCCCGGATTGTAGGTGTTAAATCGCAACCATTTCGAAATCGTCTTTACGCGCGCCGCATTCGGGGCAAGTCCAGTTGATAGGCACATCTTCCCAACGAGTGCCGGGGGCAATGCCGTCATCGGGACTGCCTTTGGCTTCATCGTAAATATAACCGCAGACCACGCACATATAGCAATTGTAGGCTGATTCCATTATTTCTTCGCTTTTCAGTTAAAATACTTATTCTAATCCAGTTATACGCTTTTATGGCGCGGTTTTTTAAAATGACAAATGATCAACCTCCAGTCGTGCTGACTTTTGCGGCAACCGATCCTACAGGCGGTGCTGGAATTCAGGCGGACATATTGACGCTGACCAGTATGGGGTGTCATGCCTTATCCGTGATAACCGCGATTACAGTTCAGGACACTGTCGGCGTGGAAGATTATCTGCCGCTGGATGCAGAATGGATCGCTGATCAGGCCCGTTGCGTGCTGGAGGATATGCCGGTAGCCGCTTTCAAAATAGGCATGCTGGGCAGTATAGAAGCGATCGCTGCGATTGCTGCCATTGTGGCGGATTATCCCGATGTGCCGCTGGTGCTGGATCCTGTTCTGGCTTCGGGACGGGGCGATGAATTGTCTACCGATGATATGCGGGCCGCCTTGATCGATATGCTGATACCGCAAACGACTATCCTCACGCCCAACAGCGTAGAGCTTCGCAGTCTGGTGCAGGACGAAATGTCAGCTGCAGAAGATGCCAGCCTGGAGGAATGCGCGCGGCATATTCTGGAGACAGGATGCGAATATGTACTGGTAACAGGGACGCATGAAAACACGGTGCAAGTCATCAATACATTATATGACGGTACGGGCGTGCTGCGCTCGGATGCCTGGACACGTTTGCCGGGCAGTTATCATGGTTCCGGCTGTACGCTGGCATCGGCAATTGCAGCTACCTTGGCCCACAACATGAGTTTGCCTGAGGCTGTGCGAGAGGCGCAGGAGTTTACGTATGAAAGTTTGCGTGCCGGATTCAGACCAGGTATGGGGCAATATATCCCGGATCGTTTGTTCTGGGCGCGTTCGGGTGAAGACCAATGATTGCAGGCCTGTATGCGATTACCCGTGAAACTGACGATACAAATTGTTTGTTGACTGCAGTTGAGGCGGCGTTGCGCGGTGGTGCGGCGGTTGTGCAGTATCGGGACAAGAGCGGCGATGTCGCACGTCAGCATGAGCAGGCAAGCGAGTTGCTGATGTTATGCAGGCAATATGGCGTGCCGCTGATTATTAACGACAGTTTGCGACTGGCTGATTTGATCGGCGCCGACGGTATCCATATCGGACGGGATGACGGTGCTATCCATGAGGCCAGGATCGTGCTCGGCCCGGATAAAATTATCGGAGTGTCGTGTTATCAGTCGCTGGAACTAGCTGTGGCAGCGCAGGCTGCCGGTGCTGATTACGTTGCTTTCGGCAGTTTTTTTCCGTCGCTTACCAAGCCGGATGCGGCACATGCAGAACTTGACTTGTTGCGTGAGGCTGCTGGCGTTATTCATTTGCCGATTGTGGCTATCGGCGGTATTGCGCTGAACAATGCCGGTAGTTTGATTGATGCCGGTGCAGATGCCGTTGCCGTTATCAGCGCTTTATTTGATAGCAGTAATATTGAAGATACGGCAAGGCAATTTGCCGATTTGTTTATAGATGAAACTGAAGACTAGACGATGACTAAAAATCAAATATTGTTTGAGCGGGCGCAGCGCCATATTCCCGGCGGCGTAAATTCACCGGTAAGGGCATTCCGTTCGGTAGGCGGCACTCCGTGTTTTTTTGAGCGAGCCAAAGGCGCGAGAATATGGGATGCGGATGGGCAGGAATATATTGATTACGTCGGTTCCTGGGGGCCGATGATAGTTGGGCATAGCCACCCCGATGTACTGCAGGCAGTATGCGATGCAGCGGCTAATGGGTTGAGCTTTGGCGCACCTACTGCGCGTGAGGTCGAAATTGCCGACTTGCTTACAGAGTTGATTCCCAGCATGGATATGGTGCGGTTGACCAGCTCCGGCACCGAGGCCACGATGAGTGCGATCAGGCTGGCACGGGGATACACAGGGCGTTCCAAGATCATCAAATTTGAAGGCTGTTACCATGGCCACAGCGATTCATTGCTGGTAAAAGCCGGATCGGGTGCTTTGACCTTCGGTCAGCCCAGTTCTGCTGGTGTGCCGCCGGAACTGGCTGCACATACCATCGTGCTGGGTTATAACGCGCCGCAGCAATTAATCGATACTTTCGCGCAATGGGGCGATCAGATCGCTGCCGTGATAGTGGAGCCGGTGGTCGGCAATATGAATCTGATTGCACCCAATGCCGAGTTTCTACGCACTATGCGTGAGATGTGCACGCAACATGGTGCAGTGTTGATTTTTGATGAAGTTATGACTGGGTTTCGTGTCGCGCTGGGTGGGGCGCAAGCCTTGTACGGCATCACGCCGGACATTTCGACCTTTGGCAAGGTGATCGGCGGCGGTATGCCGGTCGGTGCGTTTGGCGGGCGTCGCGATATTATGGAACAGCTTGCGCCGCTGGGGCCGGTTTATCAGGCAGGGACTTTGTCGGGTAACCCGGTGGCAGTGGCAGCCGGTCTGGCGACCTTGAAATTGATACAGGTTCCCGGATTCCATGAGCGATTGGGTGAGACGACCCGGCAGTTGACAGACGGGTTGGCGACGGTTGCCGAAAAATACGGTGTAAGCTTTTCGGCGCAGCATGTTGGCGGGATGTTCGGTTTGTATTTCCGCAAGGAGGTGCCGCAGACTTATGATGAAGTCATGGAATGCGATAAAGAGGCGTTTAACCGGTTTTTTCACGCCATGCTGGACGAAGGCATTTATTTTGCGCCTTCTGCGTTCGAGGCCGGTTTTGTGTCCGCTGCACATGGAGTGACAGAAATAGCGGCAACATTAGCTGCCGCCGATCGCGTATTTGCTAAGATGGCTGTCTAGGTTAGCCGGTTAGTGTGGAACAAAAAAGGGGCGGACTGGTTAAACCAGTCCGCCCCTTTTTTGTTGCGGCTATCAGAGCGTGCCGTAAGAATGTAATCCAGACAGGAACATGTTGACGCCGAGGAAGGCAAATACAGTGACGAATAACCCGACTACTGCCCACCATGCCAGCATCGGACCGCGTAAGCCCTTGACCAGACGGATGTGCAACCATGCAGCATAATTCAGCCAAACGATCAGCGCCCAAGTTTCTTTAGGGTCCCATGACCAGTATCCGCCCCATGCTTCCGCTGCCCACATGGCGCCAAGGATAGTTGCAATGGTAAAGAAACCGAAGCCGACGGCAATGGATTTGTACATAACGTCGTCAAGTACTTCCAGTTTAGGCAGCCGCGATGCCAGTATGCCTTTGGATGCCAGTAAATAAGCGATTCCGACCATGGCTGCAAGCGAGAATGAGCCATAACCGATGAAGTTGGCCGGAACGTGGATTTTCATCCAGTACGATTGCAAGGCCGGTACCAGCGGCTGGATGTTTTGTGCCTGCCGATCGAATGTATACCATAGCAGGAATCCTACTGCAGCACTGATGACCGGTAAGACGAAAGCGCCCATTTGGCGGTTAGCATACCGGTGTTCGTAATGCAGATAGAGCAATGCGGTGATAATCGAGAACAGGATAAATACTTCATACAGGTTGGAGATAGGGATATGGCCGACATCAGGGCTGATCAGATAGGATTCGTACCAGCGTACCATGAGACCGACCAGACCCATGGTCAGCGCGCTCCAAGTCAGCGCTGTGCCGACTTTGGCGACGAAGTCGGAACGCGATGCGAGACTGATCCAGTAGGTGAGGGTGGCCAGTACGAATAATACGCTCATCCACATGATGGCGGATTGGCTGGCAAGCAGGTATTTCAGGAAAAAGGCGTGTTCGGCCCGGCTGAGGTCGGCATGATAATCCGAGATGCCGAACAGGCTCAGTGTTACCACTACCAGTAACAGGGTGCGTATGGGTTTCCATGCCCAGCCCAATACCGAGAAAATGGTTGCGGCACCGAACAGGAAGCCTTTTTCATAAACATCCATATAGTTGCCGTACAAATCGAGTGCATAAATTGCGCCCGACCATAACATGACGGCAAATACCCAATCTATTATATTGAGCTGCTTGATAAGCGTGGGGCGCGGCATAGTCTGGCTAAGTTGCATTTAGGTTTCCTTTACGATTTCGGCAATATGTTGCTGATGTTGCGTAAATTCATTTTCAAAATCCAGTGTCTTACGATTGCTGGACATTGCAAATAATACTTGGTCAGGTTTGATTAATAACCATAATCTGCGTTCGCGGATAAAGAACATTGCGAATACGCCTAGCACTAGCAGTGCTGATCCGCCGTAAACTATATTCTTGCCGGGGGAGCGGGTCAATTGCAATCCCGTTGCTTGGACTTCATCGTAGTTGGCAAGTTGCAAATAAACCGGGGCGCCATAAAAGAAAATGTCGCTGAAGCTGTTTAGACTGTCACGAATGAACCAGCCTGTTTCATCATCCATTTTCGGCGCCGGTTGATTGGCTCTGGCTTGGGTGATGTTATAGGCCTCGAAAGCGGATAGTTCGAGTATTTTGAGATAGGTTTGGGCCGCTTTATCACGTTCAGCAGCCGGGATGCGGCTTTCAATAAAATCGGATAGGGCTTTATAGCCGCCTTTGGCGAATATGCCTAGAACCTTAACCGTGCTGTCGGCCAGTTTGGCCTGAGCTTCGGGATTGCTGTCGGGTATTGCGCTTTTCGCAAACCGTTGCGCGATTTCCGGATAAAGCTTGGCATCGAGCAATGCGCCACGCAGGCGCATAAATCCAGCCAGCGTGCGGTCCGGGTCAAGCGGGAAACGGATGTAATGGAATGGCTCGTTGGGCGCTTCGCGCATCCCCGAGAGCATGTACCAGCGTTTGTCGATCAGTACCGGCAACATGTAATTGCTGTATTCCTTGGCCTGTCCGTCAGGATTGCGTATCTTGTACTGGAAGCTTGGGCCGATGTTATGCAAGTCTTTATGGTCTGCAACCGCGTTGCCGCCAATAACGGCACGGGTGTCATGTACCGGTTCGCCTTGATCGCCCATGCTCTCGATATTGAATGGGCGGAAATCAGTGAATTCCACGGTGTATTCGGTGTCGTCCGCAGCCAGCTTGGATTCGTCATGTATCGCTCCCGTTACCGGGAACGATACGCCTGTGCGGTCGAATAAATTCCAGCCGTCCATGTTCAGGTGGGTGCCGCCGTCGCCGAAGCTGGCTTGATAAATGGCGATGCCATCGTAGGTCAGTGGGTGGTTGACTGTAATCGTGTGTTTTAAGAGCGGCAAGCCGGTCTTTTTATCAATAATGACAATGTCGCTGGCAAAGGATTTCGGCTGACCCGTCGTGTAGTGTTCGATGTGGAATTTGTCGAGGCCGATTTTGAATGGCAAATCCTGCACCATATAACCATCGCCGATATTCAGAAACACGACATCGGCGCTGGTGCCTTCGGGTATGGTGACGTTGCCGCGGAACGATAGATTGCCAGGCGCCAGACGGCTGATGGCGGGTACCTGGCTTTCCGGGATGTCGCGCGTTTCTATGTGTTTGATATTGAAAGCCTGTTCCAGTTTTAATGGAATGTTGCTGTCTATCAGGCCACCGATGCAGATGAGTACGATGGCGCTATGCGTCAGTATGTACCCAAGGCGGTTGGCACTACCGCGTTTGGCGGCAAGCAGCAGCGTCGCGCCGTCTGCCTGTTGTTTATATTTGTATCCCTGCACGTCAAGATATTGCATGAGCGTCGGTGCAGGGTTTCCTTGTCGGGCGAATTCGGCGTAGTGCTGAAAGTGGCGCAGGGACTGCTCCGTTGCGTGTTCGCGGTAACTGCGCATTTCTCGCAGCATCGATGGCAGATTGCGATAAATACAGGTGCTGGTAGAAAGTACCAGGAATGAAAGGATAACGACAAACCAGGGGCTGTGATAAACATCATAGAGCCCTAGCCATTTGAAAACATTAAACCAGTATTGTCCGAACTGGATAATGTAATTTGCATATGGCTCGTTTTGTTTTAAAACCGTACCAATAATGGAGGCTATTGCCAGCACGCTGAGCAAGCTGATGGCAAAGCGCATTGAACTGAGCAATTCGTAAAACGAGCGAGAAAATGTGGCTGAGGGTTTGTTCATTTTGGTGGTTTAGGTGCATACCCTGAAAAACAAAGGGGTGACAATCGCCACCCCTTCATTGACTGCTAAAGTGTCGTCAGGTTCCGACGATGGTATTAATGTAAGCCGGAAATGTATTCTGCAACGGCTTTCATTTCCTGATCGGTCATTTTTGCTGCGATAGTGCGCATCATCTTGCCGCCGTCATTGGCGCGATCGCCCAGACGGAAGTTGTTTAGCTGAGCATAGATGTATTCTTTATGCTGGCTGGCCAGACGTGGGAATTGTACAGGGATGCCGGCACCGGCAGGACCGTGACACGCTGCGCAAGCTGGAACGCCGCTGCCTGAATCACCGCCCTTGAATATTTTTTCGCCTGCTTCCACCAGAGTCTTGTCTTTGGCCGCACCAGTTTTTGGTGTTTGCGCGGCAAAGTAGGCGCCGAGGTTTTTCATGTCGTCAGGAGTAAGGTTATTACTAGTAACAATACCAAGCATGATTGGGTTTTTGCGATCGCCTGATTTGAAGTTCATCAGCTGCTTGGTGATATACTCAGCATGCTGACCAGCAAGCTTGGGATAAGCTGGAGAAGTGCTGTTACCATCTGCACCGTGACAGGCTGCACAAACCGTCGTCACCAGTTGTTGTGCTTTGGCTGGGTCACCTTTCGCTACCGCTGTATCGTCTGCATGAGCAGGAGAAAATGCGGTTAAAGCAGCGAGTGCCGCGAACGCCATAGTATTTTTCATCGTGAGCTCCTCTTACCGTAACATGCTAAAAAGTAATTATTTTATCCTTGTTTTATTTTTCACGCTAGCCCGAATATATCAGGGTGTGTTTTTTTGGAACTAAATTTATGAATTTCTTTCAACCTGCAGTATTTTATACTACTGTAAACCATTTACGCGACTTGCCTGTCGAGAGCCATGCTGAGGTTGCTTTTGCCGGGCGATCAAATGCAGGTAAATCAAGCGCAATCAATACATTGGCAAACCGGACGCGATTGGCTTTTGTAAGTAAAACGCCGGGCCGGACGCAGCATATCAATTATTTCAGTCTGGGCGGGCAGCGCTATCTGGTCGATTTGCCGGGCTATGGCTATGCGAAAGTGCCGGGTGTAATAAAAGATCATTGGCGTGAATTGCTGGGCGATTATCTGACGCAGCGTCCGCAATTGCGCGGTTTGGTTCTGATTATGGATTCCCGGCATCCGCTGACGGAGCTGGATAAAAATATGCTGCAATGGTTCCTGCCGACTGGCAAGCCTGTGCATTGTCTGTTGACTAAAAGCGATAAACTAAATCGTAGCGAGTCTGCGTCTGTGCTGCGTTTGGTAAAGCATGAGCTAGAGAAATTGTCGCCGGAGTATAGCGTGCAATTATTTTCGAGTTTGAAAAAACTGGGTATGGCAGAGGTGGAAACGATAGTTGCAAAATGGTTTGCCGAGGATGAGCAGGCAGAAAAAAACCCCGGTTATAGGGGAGAATAACCGAGGTCAAAACGCCCTGACTAGCATCAGGACACCCGCTCAGGGAGGAGAAGCGGGAGACAGCAGCAAGTGCTATCTGGAAGATAAGATAGTTGAGATGTGGATTAGTTCAATATTTTTTAAGTAGACGATATGAATAATTTGAATTTGGTTTATCCCGGTACGCGTTTGCGTCGTATGCGCCGCGACGATTTCTCGCGACGGTTGATGCAGGAACATGTCCTGACGGTTAATGATCTAATTTATCCGGTTTTTGTCCTGGACGGCGAAAATCGTAGCGAAGCCGTGGCCTCTATGCCCGGCGTAATGCGTCTGTCGTTGGATCGTTTGTTGCCGGTCGCTGCCCGGTGTGTGGCGCTGGGTATCCCTGCGATGGCGCTATTTCCGGTAATCGATGCGCCGCTAAAAACGCTGGATGCGGCTGAAGCTTATAATCCGGATGGTTTGGTGCCGAGGGTGGTGCGTGCATTAAAACAGGCATTTCCGCAGCTAGGTATTATTACCGATATCGCGCTGGATCCTTATACCAGCCATGGACAGGACGGTTTGATTGATGCAAGCGGCTATGTGTTAAACGACGAGACAGTGGCAGTGCTGGTGCGTCAGGCTTTAACGCATGCCGCAGCAGGTGTCGATGTGGTGGCGCCTTCGGACATGATGGATGGAAGAATTGCGGCGATACGGCATGCTCTGGATCAACGCGAATTGATTCATACGCGTATTCTGGCGTATTCGGCTAAATATGCGTCTAGTTTTTATGGGCCGTTTCGCGATGCGGTTGGTTCGGCGGCCAATTTGGGTGTGAGTAGTAAAGAAACCTATCAAATGGATCCGCCCAACAGTGATGAAGCGTTGCGTGAAGTGGCGATGGATTTGCAGGAAGGTGCGGATATGGTGATGGTCAAGCCGGGCATGCCTTATCTGGATATCGTGCGTCGCGTAAAGGATGCATTCGCTGTGCCGACTTATGCGTATCAGGTCAGTGGTGAGTACGCCATGTTGAAGGCGGCGGCGCAGAATGGCTGGCTGGATGAAAAAAAATGCGTGTTGGAGTCGCTGGTTGCTTTCAAGCGTGCCGGCGCAGACGGTATTCTGACCTATTTTGCTTTGGATGCGGCCGAGTGGTTGCAGCAGCGGTCATATTAACTCATCGCTATTGACGAGAGCCAGCATCTGGCTCAGCGATGCGCGTTTGAGCGGTTCGCTGGCATTGTTTCGCGGTGCGTTGCGTATTCGACTGGGTGCCTGGATAGTGACATAGATGTCGCATGTCTGGGCGTTCAGTACAAAACACGGGATTTGTCTGTGATTGCCTTGATGCGTGATTTGACGTTGCCCTTGCTTGAACTGTATGCCTTGATTGAGCAGATATAATTCGACATCTTTCTCGTTGTCGGTAAATAATTCTATTTGTATATCGGAGTGTTCGTTTGCGGTTCCATTGAGTACTGATCCAGTGAGATAGGGGTTGAAATCCGCCAGCATTTCCATGGTTTTAATGGCCGTTTCTCTAAGCTGCTGGATGATCGCCGGATGCGTATCCTTATGGAACAAAGCCTGATAATCCTTTAAAGCATTTTCAATTTCAATATTGCCAGGCAAGTGATGCGCTTCAACGATACCTAATTGACGAGCAGCCTTGCGTTTGGCCAGGGAAAAATCCTGTATGCCATGTTCGTGCATGAGTTGCGCCGCCAATTGGGCAACGCGCTCCCGGATCGGATTGGTTTTCATAACGTTAGAATAACGGTGTGCTCGGTTCGGGTGCTTTGTTATTGTTGGGGTCGGGAAATGCATCACTTGCATTACCTGTGTCTGTATTCTGCGGGCTGGCAATCGGTACGCCTTCCTGATAAAAATATTCGGGCGTGCCAGTCTCCCCTTCGTTGACGGGCAATCCTGTTAGCGGATTGATTTGCACGGTAACAACGCCTTTCGGTGGAACCGGTGGGGCTTGCGGCACGTTCTTGAGCATGTCGCCCATATAGGTCATCCACATGGGCAGCGCGGCTTGTGCGCCAGTTTCGCCTCTACCCAGTGTGCGCGGCTGATCAAAGCCTATCCAGGCAACAGCGACCAGCGAAGGCTGAAAACCGGCAAACCATGCATCGTTCTGGTCGTTGGTGGTGCCGGTTTTGCCGGCAAGATCAGAACGGCCCAGCTGGGCCACTTTGGCTGCAGTCCCCCGTCTGACCACATCTTGCATGAGGCTGGTGATAATAAATGCATTACGCGGATCGATGACCTGTTTAGCAGCCTCCGGAACGGTTTTCATGATGGTGTGACCATTCTGATCGACGATGTGATCGATTAAATATGGTTTGATTTGTTGCCCATTATTGGCAAAAACTGCATAAGCAGCTGCCAGCTGAATCGGCGTTACGGTGCCGGCGCCCAGCGCCAGTGTCAAATAGGGCGGTTGACGGGCCGGATCGAAACCGAAGCGATTGAGGTAATCACGCGCATAGTTTGGGCTTATGGCTTGCAAAATGCGGATGGTGGGTAAATTGAGCGATTTTGTCAGCGCTTGCCTTACGCTGACTATGCCGGAGTAATCGCCTTCATAATTCTTTGGTTCCCATAGTACGCCGCCAGTTTCCTCTGGGCTGATACTGATGGGAGCATCTTCAACCAGCGTTGCCGCGGTGAACCCCTTTTCCAGTGCGGCAGAGTAGATAAACGGTTTGATCGTCGATCCGGGTTGTCGCCAGGCTTGCGTCACATGGTTGAACTTGTTTAGGTTGTAATCTATCCCCCCAACCAGCGCTTTAATTGCGCCCGTTTTCGGATCGAGAGATACGAAAGCTGCTTCTACCTGGGGTAGCTGGGTGATATGCCAAATGTTGGCAACCTGTTGTACGCGAATTAAAGCGCCTGGATGCAGGGCAAGCTTATTGTTTGGTGTGCCAGTTAATGCCCTTTGAGCGAATTTTAATCCGTCGCCGCGAATGTCGATTTCGCCGACATCCTTGACATAGGCGTGAACCAGTTTGGTACTGACGGATAGGACGACGGCCGGAATGAGATCATGTACCACATCAATATCCTGCAAGGCGTTGTCGAGATCGGCTTGCAGGTTTTGGTCGTTGGCGGGCAAGTCGATCTTGCCTTCTACGCCCCGGTATCCGTGACGGTGATCGTAGTTTTCCACATTCTGCCATAGCGCAAGATTGGCCGTGTCCTGATCGCGCTTGCGTAGCGTGGTATAAACCTTCATGCCGTTGGTATAGATGGCATCCTGATAGCGGTCATACATTACCTGACGCACCATTTCTGCAACATAGTCGGCACTTACTTCACTACCCGATGCTTTTGCATTGCGAATGGTTAGTTTCTGATTGATTGCTGCTTCGTACTGGGTGTTATCGATGTAATGGAGTTCCAGCATGCGGTGCAATACATAATGCTGCCTGGCTTGTGCACGGGGAAGATTTACAACTGGGTTGTAACGGGAGGGCGCCTTAGGCAGGCCTGCAAGCATGGCAGCTTCGGCCAAATTGATTTTTTCCAGCGGTTTTCCAAAATAAGCCAGCGAGGCTGCGCCAAAACCATAAGCGCGTTGGCCAAGGTAAATCTGGTTGATGTAAAGCGTCAGGATTTGATCTTTGCTTAAGGAATGTTCGATTTTGATGGCGAGTAAAGCTTCATTCAATTTACGGGTAAGGGTCTTTTCGCTCGACAGAAAGAAATTGCGAGCGACTTGCATGGTGATGGTTGATGCGCCTTCTTTTGCGCCTCCGGAAACCAGATTGCTTAATGCTGCCCGCAAGACCCCCATGGTATCAATGCCGCCATGTTGATAAAATCTGTCATCTTCTGCAGCTAGAATTGCTTGCTGCAGGATCTTCGGTGTTTTGCTCAAATCGACGACGGCACGGTGTTCTGCGCCAAATTCTGCCAACAGAGTCCCGTCCGACGTATAAACCCGCATTGGTATTTTGGGCTGATAGTTAGTCAGAGTATCCAGGTTCGGTAATTTAGGGTAGATTAATGCAACAGTTAGCAGCATCAGTGTTGCGGCAAGAATAACGAAGCCGGCAAAAATGGCTAAAATATACCGCCAGTATGATTTGAGCATAATATTAATGATTATCCGGATTTTAGAACGTTCTGCGTGACATTATAGATGCGAAATCCATGCGATCATATAAATGATGAATAGTTCTAAATCCTAATAAAAAAATAGTTTACACTTTAGTAAGTTGCTGATAGTCTTTAACGTGAATTGTTGATTTGTTTCCTAACCACTAAATAAAAAAGGGATTTCTGTTGCAGTTCGACTTCCTTAAAATCAAATCCCCACCCATGATAGGCGTAGATATCAGTTCGTCGGCAATCAAAATGGTGGAGCTGAGTGATGCTGGGCGTAATCAGCGTTGCATCGAACGATATGTCATCGAACCTTTATCCAAAGATGCGGTAGTTGAGGGAAATATCGCAAAAATGGACGAAGTGGTGGAGGCGATGAAACGAGCGTGGGCGGGCATGAGTACGCGAGCCAAGCATGTCGCATTGGCTTTGCCTGCCGCCGCGGTCATTACCAAAAAGATTATTCTGCCTGCGAGCCTGTCTGAAACAGACATGGAAATTCAAGTAGAGGCAGAAGCCAATCAGGCGATCCCTTTTGCGCTGGACGAGGTTAATCTGGATTTTCAGATTTTAGGACCGTCGGCGAATTCGACAGAAGATGTCGAAGTGCTGATAGTCGCCAGTCGTAAGGAAAAAGTTGAAGATCGCGTTGCCGTTGCCCAGTCTGCAGGCCTGAAGGTTCTCGTCATGGACGCGGAATTTAACGCCAGTCAAACTGCTTATGAAGGGATGGCGCATGTGCTCCCCGATGGCGGTCGCGGGCAATCGGTTGCGTTGATAGATATCGGGGCGACCACCATGCATATCATGGTGTTTGTCAATAATTTGATGGTGTATTCGCGTGAGCAATCATTTGGCGGATTGCAATTGACGCAGGAAATACAGCGTCGATACGGTATGTCTTATGAAGAGGCTGAGAAGGCGAAATGCAAGGGTAAATTGCCTGAGAATTATGCTTTGGAAGTGCTGCAGCCTTTTACGGAAACGCTGGCTCTGGAAATTAGCAGAGCATTGCAGTTGTTTTTCTCCTCGACCTCTTATATAAAAGTGGATCATGTTGTACTGGCCGGCGGCTGTGCAGCGATCCCAGGGCTTGATGAAGCGGTTGCCAACCGGACCGAAGCCAGTACCCTCGTTGCCAATCCTTTTGTCGGTATGACTTTATCGGCTCGTATGTCGGCTGCCCGGCTGGCTGTTGATGCCCCTGCGCTGATGGTGGCTTGCGGTTTAGCAATGCGGAGGTTCGATCCAGCATGATACGTATCAATTTACTTCCCTATCGCGAGATGCAGCGTGCTGCCCGGCTCAGGCATTTCAGTATGCTGTTGGGCGCGGTGGCAGCTATAGGTCTGGCGATAGTAATACTGGGTTATTTGGCGCTGGAGGCGCGTATTGCGAACCAGCAAGGACGCAATGAATATCTTAAAGGCGAAATTGCCAAGCTGGACAAGGATATTGCCGATATCAAGAAGCTGAAAGAGCAAACGCAGGCTTTGCTGGCACGTAAACAGGTCGTGGAAACGTTGCAGACCAATCGTTCGGAATCGGTTCATATGCTGGATCAGCTGGTCAGGCAGTTGCCTGAAGGCGTCTATTTGAAATCCATTAAAGAGACCGGTAACTTGATCAATTTACAAGGTTATGCCCAATCCAGCGCACGGGTATCTACGTTAATGCGCAATCTGGATGCGTCTCCGTGGCTGAAGGGGGCGACTCTGGTTGAAATCAAAGCGGCGACTGTGCAAGGTTTGCGTGCAAATGAGTTTAACCTGAATGTACAGTTGGTCCAGCCGGGTAACGAAGCGTCGGATGACGCCAAAAACGAACAAGCGGCTGGAGGGAAATCATGAATTTTAATGATTTGAATAACCTCGATCTGAAAGATCTGGCAAATGCCCCCATGTCGATCAAGACAGTTGTGCTGGCAGTCACGCTGGTGCTTATCGTTTTTGCCGGCTACTGGTTTGTATGGAGCGGGCAACTGGACAGCGTGAATACGGCACAACAGGAAGAAATGAGTTTGCGCGACAGCTTCATGGCCAAGAAGCGTCAGGCCGTTAATCTGGATATTTATAAGCAGCAGCTGAATGACATCGATCATTCATTCGGGGCGTTGCTGAAGCAATTACCCAATAAATCCCAGATGGATGCGTTATTAAGCGACATTAATCAGGCCGGTTTGGGACGCGGATTGCAGTTCGAATTATTCAAACCGGGTACGGAAACGCCGAAGGACTTTTATGCGGAATTGCCTATCAGCATTCGAGTAACAGGCGCATATCATGACTTTGGCGCTTTTGCCAGCGACATCTCGCAATTATCGCGTATCGTTACGCTACATGATCTGGATATAGGACCGGCAAAAGTTGATAAAGACGGTAACGGTGATCTTTACATGAACGCGACTATCAAGACATACCGCTACCTGGATGAGGATGAGCTTGCTGCCCAGAATAAAAATAATAAGAAGGGGGGCAATAAAAAATGAAGCAGCTAATAATGGTTGTTGTATTGCTGTCACTAACGGCGTGTTCGGGTAGTGGCCATGACGATTTGGTCCAATTTGTGAAAGAATCCGGGGCGAATATGCGTGGCAAGGTCGAGTCTTTGCCTGAGATGAAACCTTATCAACCCTTTTCGTATAATGCATACGATTTGGCCGATCCGTTCAAGCCGCGTAAAATGAAGCCGAGTACAGGCGGCGGAGGTGGGTTGCAACCGGATATGACGCGGCCTAAAGAGCCGCTGGAATCGTTTGCACTGGAAACGCTGAAAATGGTTGGGGTGTTGAAACAGAAAAATGAGATTTATGCGGTAATTAAAACGCCTGAGAATACAATTTATCGGGTGCATACCGGGAATTACGTAGGGCAAAATTTTGGTAAGGTTGTTGCCGTAACCGATACCGAAGTGAAGTTAAAAGAAATCGTGGAAGACAGTACTGGCGATTGGGCGGAGCGCGATAGCACGCTGACGTTGCAAGAACAATAAGGAGTATGACCGAATGAAAACAAAAATCGTGCAAATTAGCCATCGTTTAGCAATATATGTCGCCATGATGTTGGTCATGCTATTGAATATTCAGCTTGCAAATGCGGACATCAACAGCGTCGATACGGTTGATTTTTCAACGCTGGAAGGTGGGAAACTGCTGGTTAAAGTCGGCCTGAAGCAGAATTTGCAAAATACCCCGGCGGGGTTCACTGTAAATAATCCCCCCCGAGTAGCGCTTGATCTTGCAAATACGGCCAATGGGCTGGGCAAGAATACCGTGAACGTTAATCAGGGGCCATTACGCTCTATTAATGTAGTGCAGGCCGGAGACAGAACGCGTCTGGTGCTAAACCTTGCCAAACCGGCACAGTATGAAACGCGTATCGACGGTAATGCATTGTTTATTACCTTGCAGGATTCGGACAGCCAATCAACAAGCAATGTGACTCCTCGATTTGCAGAGGCTGCTACCGGTAATGGCAAACACAGTATCAAGGATATTGATTTCAGGCGTGGTGCAGGCGGCGAAGGGCGTGTCATTGCTACGCTTTCAGACAGCTCGACCGGTATCGATATACGCAAGCAAGGCAATGGGTTGTCGGTTGATTTTATGGGTACCGATATCGCACATAGTCTGCAACGGCGCTTGGATGTGACTGATTTTGGCACGCCGGTACAGTTTGTGGAAACAGTGGGTCGCGGCAATAATGTCAAAATGACCATAACGCCCAAAGGCGACTACGAATATTCGGCCTATCAGGCAGACAATCAGTTCATTATTGAGGTTCGGGCCAAAGTCGATGAGACGGCCGGTAAAGTGGCAGGAAGCAAGCCGAAATATGTAGGCGAAAAGCTTTCGCTGAATTTCCAGAATGTCGAAGTGCGTTCGGTGCTACAGGTGATTGCCGACTTCACCGGGAAAAATATTATTACCAGCGATACGGTCACCGGCAATTTGACGCTGCGTCTCAAGGATGTCCCCTGGGATCAGGCGCTGGATATTATTTTGCAAAGCAAGGGTCTGGATAAACGTGAAAACGGCAATGTAATCTGGGTCGCGCCCAAAGACGAATTATTGGCCAAAGAAGAAAATGAGCTCAAGTCACGGCAAAATATGGAGGCGCTGGAGCCGCTGGTCGTTCGTCAATATCAGCTTAATTACAAGAAGGCTGATCAGGCTTCCCGGGTATTGCTGGGTCTGCCACCGCTTGCCGGCGATAATGGAGAGGACGTAAGTTGCTCCGCTCAAGCTCAGGGTGTAAAAGCGGATAAGGTGGTTGCTACGGCAGCCCCAATTGCGACGACGACCATAGCCAATCCTAATCGCATTTTATCTGCAAGAGGTAGCGCAACCTCGGAATCGCAAACCAATACGCTGATCGTGAACGATATACCGAGCAAACAGGCTGAAGTTGCGGAAATGCTCAAGCTGATCGACACGCCAGCCAAGCAGGTGATGATAGAGGCGCGCGTGGTGGTTGCGAATGATACCTTTAGCCGTCAGCTGGGTGCGCGTTTCGGCGTACAACAGGGTGCCCTGGCCGGCAATAGGATTGGCTACGCCAGTACTGCTGCAAATGCATCCGCTACTACGACATCCGGTGCGACCGGCACCGCTCCGTTTAACGTGGATTTACCGGCTGCCGATGTAGGCAACGGCACACCGGCAACATTTGGGCTGTCGTTGTTCAATCTGGGTAGCGGCGCGCTGCTGAGTCTGGAGCTCTCTGCGCTGGAAGCTGATAATCGCGGCAAAATTATTTCCAGTCCGCGCATTATTACGGCTAATCAGAAGCCTGCAGTGATATTGCAAGGCGTACAAATTCCTAACGTTACGCCCGGGACGAGTACATCGCCGGCTACTGTGACTTTCAAGGATGCATTCCTGTGCCTGCTGGTTAATCCGCAAATTTTGAATAACGATTCGGTTATTCTGACTGTGGAAGTACAAAAGGATGCTCAGGGTACCGCAGTCAATCTGGGTAGCGGCGGTGTTGCATATCCGATTGACACCAAGCGGGTGAAGACACAAATCCGCATTAATAATGGCGAAACAGCTGTGTTGGGTGGTATTTACGAGCAACAGACTATTAATAATGTTTCCAGAGTGCCATTCCTTGGCGAGATACCGGTGTTAGGAAACTTGTTCAAGACCACTAATAAACAGAATGTTAAAACCGAGTTGCTGGTGTTCCTGACGCCACGTATAGTGAAAGAAGATCTAAGCTTCAAGTAAGGTTTTGTATTAAATAAAAAGGGCGGGGATTCCCGCCTTTTTTATTTGCTAAGCAAAGTGCTTGCGTTACAATCAATAAATGCATAATCAGAATAACAATATCTTTCTTGTCGGGTTGATGGGGTCGGGCAAGACCACGGTAGGGAAATTGCTGTCGAAACAGCTGCGTCGGCCATTTTATGATACCGATCATGAGATAGTGCGACGCACGGGTGTAAGCATACCGATGATTTTCGAGGTTGAGGGTGAATCCGGATTCCGCAAGAGAGAAGAGCAGATTATCGCCGAATTGACTCAGCTGACTGGCGTCGTACTGGCAACAGGTGGTGGGGCAATTCTTAGTTCGCTTAACAGGGAACATCTCAAACAGCACGGCGTCGTCATTTACTTGCGCGGTACGGCAGATGAGCTGTGGCAAAGAACCCGGCATGACCGCAACCGTCCACTACTGCAAACGCAAGACCCCAAGGCGCGTTTGCGTGAGCTTTATGCACAGCGAGATCCATTGTACAGAGAGATTGCCGACGTGATTGTAGATACGGGACGACAGAATGTAAATATTCTGGTTCATCATCTGGTGCAATATTTAGCTGCAAAATCAATACCGGCCGAATAGCGGCATAGCCGCCATATAATATACCTTGCTGGTGTAGCGGGCATAAATTTCAGAACGATCATCAGGCGATATCCAGGCGTTGATGCGTGCACGCATACCGGAACATTGATAAAGCGAGGGGTTATGCATACTTTAATATCACCATATGATGGCACTCTGGTAGATTTGACGGTAAATGCGGAATCCCCGACGCTGCAACAGGCGGGCGGCCTGCCTTCGATCAAGCTGGATATGGCGATGCAAAGCGATCTTGCCTTGTTATTGACAGGTGCTTATTCACCGTTGACCGGTTACATGGGACAGACGGATTATTTGAGCGTACTGAACCATTTGCGGCTGGCTAATGGATTGGTCTGGGCATTACCCTTGACGCTGGTCATTCCGCTGCGACTTGCGCAAACATTGCAGCTGGGTCAGCAGATTACGCTTTGCAATCATAGAAATGTGCCTATAGCGGTATTGGATGTATCCGAGATTTACAAGGCGGATATTGCCCTCGAAGCACAGCAACTCGGGATAAGTCTGGAATTCGCATCCGGTCAAAAATGGTACGTAGCGGGTTCCGTAACCGGGTTAATACCGAATAAGCGTTACGATTTTAGCGACTTATGGCACACGCCCGCACAATTGCGCGAAAAGCTATTGCAACTCGGCTGGGGGCAAGTGGTGGCATACCAGAGCGCGCAGCCGTTGCAGCGCGCTGTGCAGGAATTCATTGTGCGAGTAGCTATGCAAAATCAGGCTGGCTTGCTGGTACAGCCAATGGCGGGTGGGTATGCGCCGGAACGTAGCGATTATTATCCTTTGGTGCGCAGCTATCAGGCCGTAATGCAGCGTTTGCCCGGTTTAACCAGCATATTGAGTTTATCCCCGAATTATCCGCGTCGTGGCGGGGTCCGGGAAACGCTCCATCGCGCTATCATGGTGCGCAATTACGGTTGTTCGCATTTGGTTGTGGGTGGCGAGCCAAGTGGTGATGGACAGTCACGCAGAGGTAGCGATGTGCTGGATAGCCAGCAATATCAGCAGGTGGACCAGCATATCAAGGAAATCGGTGTGGGTCTGATACCTTTTCCTCGCATGGTTTACGTAGAGGAAAGAGCGCAATTTCTCCCCCTGGAAGAAGCCCCAAGGGAAGCAAGCAAACATGTCTTAAATACCGATGAGGTCAAGCGCAGGCTGCATGCCGGACTGGCTATACCGGATTGGTATGCTTTTCCCGAAGTCATGAAGGAAATGCGACTGGCATATCTTCCCCGTAGTGCAAGCGGTTTGACCATAATGATTACCGGATTGGGCAATGCGGGTCAGATAGCGTTGGCGCAAGCATTACAGCAGGTGCTGATGGCCAAGGGCGGCCGCAATGTTACGATAATCGATGATGAATTATTGACGCAGAGCATATCAATGGCAAGCCGGCATGCATGTACAGGTACGCTTGCTGCCGAGATTACGCGGCATGGCGGTATTGCCATTTGCGCTACACGCAGCGATACCAACGCAATGCGACGGGAAATCAGGAAGAAAGTACAAACACATGGCGGCTATCTGGAAATATACTTGACCGCACCCGCAGCTGCACCCAGCGTACCGACAGCCGCAGGGAACGGCGGCGGATTCTACGAAATACCCGAGCAGCCGGATCTGGTCATGGATACAGCCGGGTCGAATATCGAGCAGATGCTGCATGCCGTTATTCTCAAATTGACGCAGGAAGGCTACTTGTCCTGAATCCCGCCCGCCTTCGTGTGAGCGGGTTATAGCAATACACGCTCTATACCGCCATGTCCGGCTTGCTCAATATAGTTTTCCATCCAGTTTTCGCCCAGCAGCTTTCTGGCAATTTCTACCACTATATAGTCCGCGCTGGTATCCGCATCGTGATCGTAACGCGATAAACCCTGCAGGCAGGAAGGGCAGGCAGTCAGGATTTTGATGGGGCCTGACTCGTCGGATTGGCTGCGTATCAGTTCGGCGCCTTTGCGTATTTCTTCTTCCTTGCGAAAGCGCACCTGAGTAGAGATGTCCGGGCGCGATATAGCCAAAGTCCCGGATTCGCCGCAGCAACGATCGGATAACGGAACGGATGTCCCCATCAGCTGATTCACAACTTTTAGCGGCTGATACGTTTTCATCGGCGTATGGCAGGGGTCGTGATACATGTAACGCGTGCCGGAAACGCCGTCGAGTTTGACACCCTTCTCCATCAGATATTCGTGGATGTCGAGCAAGCGGCAGCCGGGGAAAATTTTCTCGAATTGATACTTGAGCAGCTGATCCATACAGGTGCCGCAAGATACGATGACGGTCTTGATGTCGAGATAATTAAGCGTGTTGGCAACGCGATGGAACAGCACCCGATTTTCCGTGGTAATCGCATCGCCCTTATCCGCTTGACCGCCTGATGTTTGCGGATAACCGCAGCACAAATAACCTGGCGGCAGCACGGTTTGTGTTCCCAGCTCGAACAGCATAGCTTGTGTTGCCAGTCCGACTTGTGAAAACAGACGTTCCGAGCCGCAACCCGGGAAATAGAATACCGCATCGGAATCTTCGGTTACCTTGGCCGGGTTGCGTATGACCGGCACGATCTTGGCATCTTCCAGCCCCAGCAGCGCGCGGCTGGTTTTTTTCGGCAGGCCGCCGGGCATGGGCTTGTTGATAAAGTGGATGATCTGCGCCTTGATCGGTGCCGTTCCCAGCGTAGCCGGCGGATGCTCGGTCTGCGCCTTGATCAGGCCGAGTTTCCTGCCGAACTGATAACCCAGCCGTTGCGCTTTGTAGCCCCACTCTATCATCAGCTTGCGCGTCAGCTTTATCGTGGTCGGGTCGGTAGCGTTGAGAAAAAACATGCTGGCTGTCGTGCCGGGATTGAATTTTTTCTTGCCCTGCTTCCGCAGAAAATTGCGCATGGCGATGGAAACATCGCCAAAGTCAATATCGACCGGACATGGGTTGACGCATTTATGGCATACCGTGCAATGATCGGCGACATCTCCGAACTCGTCGAAATGCTGTATCGATACCCCGCGCCGGGTCTGTTCTTCGTACAGGAATGCCTCGATCAGCAATGATGTGGCGAGAATCTTGTTGCGCGGCGAGTAGAGCAGATTAGCCCGCGGTATGTGGGTATTGCAAACCGGCTTGCATTTTCCGCAGCGCAAACAATCCTTGATAGAGTCGGCAATCTCGCCGATCTCGGATTTTTCCATGATCAGCGATTCGGTTTCCAGCAGTGAAAAGCTGGGCGTATAAGCATTGCGCAAATCGGCGCCGGGCATGAGTTTGCCCTTGTTGAAGTGTCCTTCCGGATCGACCTTGTTTTTATAGGCGACGAAGCTGGCAATCGCGGCCTCTTCCAGATACTCCATTTTGGTCAGGCCGATACCGTGTTCGCCCGAGATCACCCCACCCAGATCCTGAGCGAGTTGCATGATGCGCGCTACAGCAGCATTGGCTGTTTGCAACATGGCATAGTCGTCCGAATTGACGGGGATGTTGGTATGTACATTACCATCCCCGGCGTGCATGTGCAGCGCAACGAAAACACGGCTTTTGCGCACTGCTTGATGGATTTCGTCGCATTTTTCCAGCACCGGCTGATACTCGCGGCCGACAAAAATCTGATGAAGCTCGCGGCGTATTTCGCGTTTCCACGACACGCGCACAGTGTGATCCTGCAGCGCATGAAATACGCTGGCATGGGTATTGGCCGCAATCATTTCGGTAGTTGCGATAGCCAGTTCGGCAGTTGCCGGTGCGTCGTCCAGATGCGCGAGCAGCCATTCCCAGCGCATTCGCGTTTTATTCAGCAGTTCGAGTGCGCGGTTACGCCGCTGTTCCGTCATTTGCGGATCGGCTACGGTATCGTCGTCACTGAATAACGGTAACTCACCCTGAAAAAACGCAACCAGGGTATCGATCAGCACCAGTTTGTTTTGAGTGGACAGCTCGATATTAATGCGCTCTATGCCGTCGGAGTAGTCGGCTAGCCGCGGTAGCGGGATCACAACGTCTTCGTTGATCTTGAAGGCGTTGGTATGTGCGGCAATGGCAGCAGTTCGCGCTCTGTCCAGCCAGAATTTTTTGCGTGCATCGATGCTGACCGCGATGAAGCCTTCGCCGCCGCGAGCGTTGGCAAGCCGAACAATGTGCGCGGCTGCTTCGCCGCAGGCGGTTTCATTGTCCGAGACGACATCGGCCAGCAGCACCATATTGGGCCGGTGATTGCGGTTGGCTTTGGTTGCGTAACCGACCGCCTTGATATAACGCGCATCCAGATGCTCGAGGCCTGCCAGTATGGCGTCCGGATGGGCGTCCAGATAATCCTTGATTTCGACGATGGCAGGCACTGCATCGCGTACCTGTCCAAAGAACTCCAGACATACTGTACGGGTATGCGCAGGCAGCCGGTGCAGTATGAAACGCGCCGAGGTGATAATGCCGTCGCAGCCTTCCTTCTGAATGCCGGGCAAGCCGGCCAGGAATTTGTCAGTGACATCCTTGCCCAGACCGACTTTGCGGAAATGCTGTCCTGGAATTTCCAGCATCTCGACATCGGCTGCTGGCGTTATACCGTCGATGGCATAGCGACGCACTTCAAACCGGGCCGTTTCGGCATCGTGAATCTTGCCGAAGTTGTGACCGATGCGCGTGACTTCCAGCCACTCGGCATCGGGTGTGACCATGCGCCAGGAAACCAGATTGTCCAGCGCAGTGCCCCACAATACGGCTTTTTTGCCGCCGGCATTCATCGCCACGTTGCCGCCTATGCACGAAGCATCGGCAGATGTGGGGTCGACTGCGAATACCAGACCGGCAACGTCTGCGGCTTCCATCACACGTCGCGTTACTACCCCGGCACCGCAGTGTATGGTGGCGTAGTCGCGGTCAGTTTCGGGCAGGCATAGCACTTCGATAGCTGAGAGTGCTTCCAGTTTTTCGGTATTGATGACAGCCGAGTATTTGTCCAGCGGAATGGCGCCGCCAGTGTAGCCGGTGCCGCCGCCGCGCGGAATAATAGTCAGACCGAGTTCGATACATCCTTTGACCAGATGGGCGATTTCGGCTTCGGTATCGGGGTTGAGCACAACGAACGGATATTCGACCCGCCAGTCGGTTGCGTCGGTAACGTGAGATACTCGGGCGAGGCCATCGAATTGTATGTTGTCGCGGCGGGTATGGCGTGCCAGTTTTTTAACAACATCATGGCGTAATTGCAGCGTGCGGGTGAAGTCGGCTTCGAAATCGGCTACGGCCTGACGGGCTGCGAGCAACACCGGCGCTACCAGTGAATTGTCCTGGCGTCTGGCTTCGATTTCGTTGAGTCTGTGATTGAGCGCCTCGACGAGTGCTGCAAGCCGTTTCGGGTTGGCGAGCAAATCGTCTTGCAGATAGGGATTGCGCGATACCACCCAGATATCACCCAGCACCTCAAACAGCATACGTGCCGAGCGGCCGGTACGGCGTTCGTCGCGTAACTGGTTGAGTACGGCCCACGCCTTATCGCCCAGCAGGCGAATGACAATTTCGCGGTCGGAAAATGAAGTGTAGTTGTAAGGGATTTCGCGTAAACGAGGGCTGTTCATGAGCACGAGCGGTGATTACCAAAGTGCCATTTTAACAGCAACTCGCGGGATATATAACCACTTCCGGCTTCAGGTTAAAATCGGATCTTGCACTCCCTCTTCCAGTCCGGCAGCAAAAGTCAGTTGAGCAACATTGTCCTTGGCAAAAAACCCCTGGAAATCGCCGAAACGCTGCACGTATTCGATGATCAGCGATGAGAATTCGGAGGCGGACGAGAATATCTGTTTCAGGCCTTCTTCGCGCGAACCTATGGTATCCAGCAGAAAACCCTTGCCCTGTGCGGCAATGGCATCAACCACGTAGTCGATATTTTCTTTTCCGTTGTGTTGCCCATCCTTGACCGTGAGCGCGATATGGTGGAGGCGCGGGCCGTAGTTGCGCACAAAGGTCTCGGTTGGGCTCGGTAGTTTGTCCAGATGATTTACGCAATACGGCGTATTGTTTGCAGTAAATACCTTGGCCGGGCTTACCGATTCGGGTAAGGATTTGGAGTTCTTGGTGACATTGGTTGAGGAGTTCTGATCCTTGATGTCGTAACTGCCCCAGTAAAAGTAGCTGGACAGGGCCAGATATTCCAGTATCGCGGCTTCCCTGTTCTGGCTGTAAACACGGGTGGCAAGGTGATCAATCGGCAAAATCATGTCCTTGATACCCAGACTTTCCTGCATTTCCTTGCCGCGTTCATAGGCGGCCTGCACGCTGTCGAGAATGACGCATTCGCCGTGTTGATATACACGTATGCCATCGGATTGGCGTTCCATGTAGCCGACGACGTTCTGCGTATACGGCGAGGGTTTGGAGATGCTAACGTTGACCGGTAAATCCAGTTCAGCCAGCTGGCCTATGGGGAAGAAGCGGAATTCGCGGGCCTGCTGCTGGGCGACGACTTCATGACGGTTGCTGGTTAGCAATATTTCGCCGACATAGCGGCTATGATGGCGGCGTGCGCCTATCGGGTAGATATCATTTAGATTGCGGAATATATCGCTGTAATCCGGGTCTTTGACTTCGCGCAACAGAATATCCGGCGAATTCATATCAATGCGCAATACATGCGTGAGATGTTTCGGGCTATCGAGGGTGACCAGATAGTGATACGGCGTCATTAACGACAACTCGGTGATGTATTCGATGGAGTTGCCGGGTTCGACCGTAATCATGAGCGCTTCAATTCCGCCTATCATTTCGGACAAACCGCTACGGTCGCGTTCCTGAAGCAGTCGCTGCAAATATTCTTCAAAAAATGCCGAGTTTTGTTTGTCGCCGTAGCGTGGGTAATAGCTGGAATTTAACATGATGATCCCATTATTTTGGTTGCCAACGTAAATCCAGCGTCATCGGGAAGCGCGGATTGATTTGCTCGGGTCTGACAGTCATTTTTCCGGGGGTATGGCCGTGTTTCCAGAAGCGGCTTCGACGGCGTGCTTCCGCTTCATTGGCATTGACCGGGAAAGTGTCGTAACTGCGACCGCCGGGATGGCTGGCATGGTAGGTGCAGCCGCCGATAGCGCGCTGATTCCAGCTATCCACCACATCGAAAACCAGCGGTACGTGCGTGCCTATGGTCGGGTGCAGCGCAGAATAAGGCGCCCAGGCTTTAAAGCGTACCGCAGCAACAAATTCGCCGGGAACGCCGGTAGGGTGTAATGGCACAGGGCGGCCATTGCAGACAATTTGGTGACGGGTGTCGGTCATGCCGCTGACTTTGATTTGTACGCGCTCCACCGACGAATCGACATAGCGCGAGGTGCCGCCGCCGGACATCTCTTCCCCGAGCACATGCCAGGGTTCGATGGCCTGGCGCAATTCGAGCTGGATGTTGTCTACGTTTAGTGTGCCATGACGCGGGAAACGGAATTCCATGAAAGGTGCAAACCATGCATCGTCGAATGCATAGCCGGTCTGGCGCAGTTCATTACATACGTCGCGCAGGTCGTGCTCAATAAAATGCGGCAACATGAATTTGTCGTGCAGGCTGGTATCCCAGTAAACCAGTTTCCTCTGATAAGGCGTTTGCCAGAAACGGGCGACCAGAGCGCGTAACAGTAACGCCTGCAGCAAGCTCATGCGGTAATGCGGCGGCATTTCGAATGCACGCAGTTCGACGATGCCGAGCCGGCCGGTAGCAGAGTCGGGCGAATACAGCTTGTCGATGCAGAATTCGGAGCGATGTGTATTGCCGGTCAAGTCTACCAGTAAATTGCGTAACAGCCGGTCAACCAGCCAGGGTTGCTGGGTTTCGACTCCGGGCGGCAGTTGTTTGCGCAATTGTTCGAATGCGATTTCCAATTCGTAAAGATTGTCGTCGCGGGCTTCATCGACGCGAGGTGCCTGACTGGTGGGGCCGATAAATTGGCCGGAAAATAGATAAGACATGGCTGGATGATGCTGCCAGAACGTGATCAGGCTTTGTAGTACATCGGGCCTGCGCAGGAACGGGCTGTCGGCGGCCGTTGCACCGCCCAGCGTGATGTGGTTGCCGCCGCCGGTGCCGGTATGGCGGCCGTCGAGCATGAATTTTTCGGTACCCAGACGGGTGAGACGTGCGTCTTCGTATAACGCTTGAGTACGTGCTGCCAGCGTGTCCCAGTCGGCGGATGGGTGAATGTTGACTTCGATGACACCGGGGTCGGGTGTGACCGACAAGGATTGCAGGCGCGGATCGCGCGGCGGCAAGTAACCTTCGAGGCGGATGGGCTGTTTGCATTGTTTAGCACTATTTTCGACTGCTGCGAGCAGGGCCAGATAATCTTCCAGCTTCTGCGTGGGCGGCATGAATACGTACAATATGCCGTCGCGAACCTGTAATGCCAGCGCAGTATGGATCACTTCCTTCGCCGCTGGGTTCTGGGCGATAGTCGCGTTGCCTGTTAACGGTTTGGTGCGAATCGCACTTTTCGCCAATGGCGTGCGTGGCGCGAAAGGATCGACAGGCGGTGTGATTTCACGTTCTTCGGGTTCGATCCAGGGCAGACTGTTCAAGGGCAGGCGATAGCCCAACGGCGAGTCGCCGGGGATGAGATACAGCCGTTTGTGACGCAGCGGCCAGCGACTCGATAGCCAGCCCGCTGCCGTGGCGTCCTCTGCCTTGATCGGCAACACGAAACCGACGATGGCGGTCAACCCCTGACGTAGTTGATTTGCGAGCCGGCTGCGCTCGTCCGGATTTTTCAGGTCGGCCTGATGCGGATCGATATTGGTGGGCAAACGGCTTTCCGTGTTTAGCGCCTGCCATGGATCTTCATAAGCGGGTATCAGATATTCGCGATTGATGCCGAGCTGTTCGCAGAGCTGTTTGGCGAAACCGTATAGCTGCAATACGCTGATATCGAGCGGTTGCTCGGCGACGAGTTCAGGTTTTTGCCAGATGGGTTCGCCGTCGGTGCGCCAGAAAGTTGTCAGCGCCCAGCGCGGCAGCGGCTCTCCGGGATACCATTTACCCTGACCGAAATGCAGGGCGCCGCCTGGCGCAAAACGGGTGTGCAGGCGTTGCATCAGCGATTCGGCCAATGCCAGCTTCTGTTCGCCCAGTGCGGCGATATTCCATTCGGCACCGTCCATGTTGTCGATGGAAACGAAAGTGGGCTCGCCACCCTGGGTCAGGCGTACATCGTGGTACTGAAGCTCGTTATCGATTTGCCGCCCCAGTGCCTGTATCGCTTCCCACTGACTGTCGCTATAGGGCTTGGTGACGCGGGGATCCTCATGCACGCGATTCACGGTCATGACCACATCGAGGGTGGATTCGCAAGGGCTGGTGAGTCCGCTGACCGGCGCTGCCGAGCTTGGCAAGGCCGATGCCGCGAGCGGGATGTGTCCTTCGCCCGCCAGCAAACCGGATGTGGCGTCCAGACCTATCCAGCCCGCTCCAGGCACATAAGCTTCGCACCATGCATGCAGATCGGTAAAGTCGGCGGCAGGTCCTGCGGGTCCGTCCAGCGGTACTTCATCGGCAGTGAGCTGGATCAGATAACCGGAGACGAAACGAGCGGCAATACCCATATGACGCAAAGCCTGAACCAGTAGCCAGGCGCTGTCGCGACAGGAACCTGAACCTAGTGTCAGTGTGTCTTCCGGCGTTTGTACGCCCGGCTCCATGCGGAT
This sequence comes from Sulfuriferula sp., assembly GCA_031291235.1. Classification (GTDB taxonomy): domain Bacteria; phylum Pseudomonadota; class Gammaproteobacteria; order Burkholderiales; family Sulfuriferulaceae; genus Sulfuriferula. Next base: position 384,797 of record JARLJL010000013.1, on the reverse strand, counting down.
CAGATAAGATACGCTGCGTTGTACCGCCTGATTAAGCCGTACCAGAAAGTCGGTGGTGTTGATGGTGGTCGGTAGTTCATGGCGGTATTTCGCCAGCCAGTGCTTGAATACTTCGCCGCCGGGTTCCGTCAGCAGGAAAGGAGCCAATTCGGTTTTGAGATTGTCGGGGTAGGAAAAAGGAAAGTGTTCTGCCCACGGCTCCATGAAAAAATCGAATGGGTTGATGACCGTCAGGTCGGCGATCAGATCCACCGTGACGCTTAACTCTCGCGTCGGTTCGGGGAAGCTGATACGCGCCACAAAATTGCCGTATGCGTCCTGCTGCCAGTGAATAAAATGCTGCTTGGGTTCGATTGCCAGCGAATAAGCTGTAATTGGGGTGCGGCTATGCGCAGCCGGCTTAAGCCGGATTTCATGAGGCGATAACACTACCGGTCTGTCAAACTGGTAGTGCGTGTGATGATGCAAGGCGGCGCGTATAGTCATGGCGGCGTAGTCGTCGAGGAAGATTCGGTAGCGGGGCAACCCCATTCCGGATCGGGAAGCGAAGCGAATACGCCGCGCAAACCTTCGCTCCAGCGCTGGCTGATGCTGGCAAAATATTCGTCGCCGGGGCCGATGTTATATTGGCGATCCAGATTCAAACTATCGGCGTTGTAGCACGCAAGATCGATCGGCAGACCAACCGAGATATTGCTGCGCATGGTGGAATCGAAAGATACCAGTACGCATTTGATGGCTTCCATGAGCGAGGTGTCGGCCTTGATGACGCGGTCGATAATCGGCTTGCCATACTTGGTTTCACCGATCTGGAAAAATGGCGTCGCTTCGGTGGCTTCGATGAAATTGCCTTCTGCATAGACCAGAAACAATCGCGGTGCTTCCCCCTTGATTTGGCCGCCAAGTATGAAATTGGCGTTGATATCAACGCTGCTTTGCATTAAGAAAGGCCCGTCGCGGTCGCGGACTTCGCGCATGCATTCGCCTAGCAGCATGGCAACGTCAAATAACGATTCCGCGTTCCAGATATTTTGCGTTTCGGCATGGCGACCGCGCTGTTCCAGCAGATTGACTGCGCTCTGGGTAATCGATAAGTTGCCCGAGCTGAGTATGACCAGTACGCGATCGTCGTTTTTGACAAAGCTGCGCATTTTTTTAAAGCTGGCAATCTGGTCGACGCCGGCATTAGTGCGTGAATCAGATGCGAATACCAGACCGGCATTAAGTTTAAGCGCTACACAATAAGTCATTTTGATTTTTGTAAAAGTTGGGAGTCGGCTTATTGTACTTGGGTCAATGTTTTTTGTTCGATTATTGGTGCGAATTCGACACGGCGGGCCAGATAGCTGGTGCGAATTTCCTGCCCCAGCATGCTTGTTTTTTCGAGAAATTCGGTCAGGTATTCATGCAGGCCCTGATTGAAAATGTCCTCAATGCGGGCAAAATGCAGCGCAGCATGCAACTCTCCGGCGCGGCGCCGCGATTCTCGTCCGCTGACGCCGTTGATGATTTCCAGCGTCGTGTCGACTTCATTGAGGCAGGCATGCAAGGATCGCGGCATGTCGGCCCGCAATATCAGCAATTCGGCAACGCGCTGCGGGGTAATGACATCGCGATAAACCTTGCGGTAGGCTTCAAATGCGCTGACCGAGCGCAGTAGTGCGCCCCATTGATAATAGTCGGCGGCGCCGCCTACTTCCTTAACGCTGGGGAGCAGAATGTGATATTTCACATCCAGTATGCGGGCGGTATTGTCTGCACGTTCCAGAAAGGTGCCGAGACGGATGAAATTCAGCGCATCGTCCTTGAGTATGGTGCCTAGTGTCACGCCTCTGAACAGATGCGAACGTTCCTTTACCCAGTCGAAAAAACCGGAAGGGCATGGGCCGGTCATGGATGGCATCATGCGGTTCAACTCCAGCCAGGTAGCGTTGATGCTTTCCCACATTTCAGAGGTAATGGCACCGCGCACCGAGCGCGCATTTTCGCGTGCCAGCATCAGGCTGGTATAAATGCTGGACGGATTGTCCGGATCCAGTGCGATGAAACGGTTGACTGCAGTGGCCTCGACCAACTGGTGCTTGGCCTGATAGTCGGCAGCGCAGCCGGAAATGTTCAGCGGGGCGTACCACAAATGGGTTTCCGCGCCTTCGCTATCGTCCGGGAGCAGCGAGGTGTTGTGGGTGACGTCGAGTACGCGTGCAGTGTTCTCGGCGCGTTCGATATAACGCGCCATCCAGAATAAATGATCGGCTGTGCGTGATAGCATGCTAGTCCTCCAATACCCAGGTGTCTTTGGTTCCGCCGCCTTGCGACGAGTTGACTATCAATGAGCCTTCGGCCAGTGCGACGCGGGTTAGTCCACCCGGAGCAAGCCGGATTTCCTTGCCCGACAGGACGAACGGACGCAAATCGACATGGCGCGGGGCAATGCCGGCTTCCACCAGCGTAGGGCAGCTTGATAGCGCCAGTGTAGGTTGTGCAATGAAATTGGCTGGCGATGCCAGTATGCGTTCACGGTAGGCGGCAATTTCCTGTGCGGTGCTGGTCGGGCCGACCAGCATGCCATAACCGCCCGAACCCTGGACTTCCTTGACCACCAGTTCCGGTAAATGTGCGAGCACATGGCTCAGATCGTCGGGATCTTGCAGTCGCCAGGTAGGTACGTTGGAGAGGATGGATTTTTCGCCCAGATAAAACTCTATCATTGCCGGGACGTATAAATAGGTCGATTTGTCGTCTGCTACGCCAGTGCCGATGGCGTTGGCGAGTGCGACGTTGCCGCGGCGGTACGCTTCGACCAGCCCGGGAACGCCCAGTGTAGAATCTGCGCGGAACACCATTGGGTCGAGAAAGTCGTCGTCAACCCGCCGGTAAATGACGTGAACCTGTTGCGGCCCTTCCGTGGTGTGCATGTACACTTTGTAGTCGTGTACGAACAGATCCTTGCCTTCGACCAGTTCCACACCCATCTGGCTGGCGAGAAATGCATGTTCGAAATAAGCGCTGTTATATGCGCCGGGCGTCATCACCACGATGACAGGATCTCGTACATAGGGCGGAGCCGATTCGCGTAGCGTATCGAGCAGCATTTGCGGATAATGATCTACCGGCGCAACGGAGTGGCCGGCAAACAAATCCGGGAACAGGCGCATCATGGTTTTGCGGTTTTCCAGCATGTACGACACGCCGGACGGTGTGCGCAGGTTGTCTTCCAGTACGTAAAAATCGTTCTCGGCAACGCGCACCAAGTCTATCCCGGCAATATGTGCGTAGACCTGATTGGGCAGGTCTATGCCTTGCATTTCCGGTCGGTACAGATTGTTATCCAGAATTTGATGGGCCGGCATGATGCCCGCCTTGATGATGTTCTGCTCGTGATAGATGTCGTGGAGGAAGGCGTTGAGTGCTTGTACTCGTTGTTTCAAACCCTGTTCCAGTCGCGCCCATTCCTTGGCGCCGAATACGCGGGGTACGATGTCGAAAGGGATCAGACGTTCCGCGCCGGCTGCTTCGCCGTAAACTGCAAACGTGATACCCAGCCGGCGAAACAGCATTTCAGCTTCGCGCTGTTTTTGCGCCAGCGCTTCCAGCGGGAGTGCGAACAGTTGTGATGCTATGTCCTTGTAATGACTACGTACCTCGCCGGCAGTCGTATACATTTCATCGTAGATCAGCGTGACAGGTTGGGCTTTAGCGGTTTGATCCATGATCATGCTCTGTTGCTGTTATATGTAACAGTCTATTCGCAAATGTTGTGCCAGTTTGATTTTAATTTAATACCATGTTTTTATTGTAGTTTTTGGTTGGTTTCAGGGGCGCTCCAGTATTCGGAACCGAATTGGCGCACCAGTGTGGACGAATGCACCAAACAGGTGCCTTGCGTTACTTAATCACAAGGCGTAGTGCAGGCATCCTTGTCCAGCGACCCCATTTTCTTGAGTCGGCGTGCCATCTGATATGCAAGCTTGTCGGCTGATGCCGGGTTCTGGCCTGTGTACAGCTGGCGATCGATAACAACATGTTCGGTACCAGGTGCGCCGAAACTCAGGTTGCCGCCAAGATGGGTTAGCCGGTCGGCCAGCAATGCGGGCAAAAGCCGGCTTAATCCCGCGAGTTGTTCTTCTTCGGGGCTGAAGCAGGTGAGCTGGTAATCGGCAAACAGCCAGCGGCCTTCGTGCTGGGCAGGCACCAAACCCGCGGGACCGTGGCAGATTGCGCCGATCAGGCCGTGGTTGGCGAGTGTGCGTTTTACCAATGTGCCGGCGGCTGCGGAATTGATCAGGTCAACCATGGGCCCATGTCCGCCAGGGAAAAATACAGCGTCGTATTTCACCCCGGTCAGGGCAATGCGCTCCAGCGATAAAGGCGTACGCCATGCATCTATTTCATTCAGTTGCTCGCGCAGGTTGAGTATACGTCCCGTGTCGTGATCGTGAAATTCCGGCGCAAAACAGTTTTCGTCCAGTGCTGCGGGCTTGCCATTGGGTGTGGCGATGCTGATCTGGTGACCGTGTTCCAGAAATGCGTGGTGGGCAGGAACGAATTCCTGCGCCCAGAAACCGGTGGCGATGGCGCTGCCGTCATTGAGCGGCAGGCTGTCGGCGGCGGTAAGAATGATGAGAATATGAGCCATGTTATTGCTGTAATGCACCGAATACTGTTTTTAAGAGGTTGCTGTTGTATTTGCTGGCGATATTGCTGGTATATTGTAGCGGGTTTGCGCGTAGGGATTTTTCTTCATTGGCAATGGTCAGATAGAGCCCATCCAGCGCCTTTTGCGTGATATAGCGTTCGATGTTGGCGTCCTGCTGACTGACCAGTCCGAATTGGGCCGCTTGCCCCGCGAGTTGGTTGTACTGCTGGGCCAGTCCCTGTTTTTTGGTATAGCGGCTGACGATAGGCAGAAAAGTCTGTTGCAGTTTGGCTTCGGAATTCTTGCGAAAATACTCGGTACCTGCGGTATCGCCGCCGGTAAGTATGTTTTTTGCATCGGTCAGTGTCATATTCCTGACAGCGTTAATGAGTAAAGTCTTGGCGGCAGGAACCGATGCCTCGGCAGCGCGGTTCATGGCGATGTTGAGGTCGTCGAAAGCCTGACCCTGGCCCAGCGTGCGCATGACGCCTTCGACTTTCTGCAAGTTGGATGGTAACGGTATCCGGATCTGCGGGTTGTCCAGAAAACCGCCGCTGCGGCCGAGCTGGCCGACTGCATTGCTGGCCCCTTGTATCAGGGCCTGCTTTAAACCATTGCTGGCTTGCGTGTCGGTGATGTCGGTAACATCGGCCAGTGCCAGAGTGTTGATGACAAACATTGTAAAAAAGATGACAATTCGGCACATGTTAAATCGATGCATGCTGACATTCCTCAAGGAAAAATGAGATGGGTAACAAACAATATCACAAGTTTTTTTTATTTGCTGTCTTGGGTATCGCATTGGTTGTAACGTTGTATCTGGGATTGACGCAGAAGCCCAGTGTGCCCGATTTGACCCTGACCGATCTCGCCGGAAAGCCGGTTGCGCTGGCGCAATTTCAGGGTAAAACAGTATTGGTGAATTTCTGGGCGACGAGCTGTCCGGGATGCGTTAAGGAAATGCCGCAGTTGGCTGAGACTTATGCGCATTACCACGACAAGGGATTCGAGCTGGTGGCGGTGGCAATGAGTTACGATACGCCTGACCATGTGCGGCAATTTGCAGCTGAGCGCGGATTGCCGTTCCCTGTGGTACTGGATAGTCAGGGCGATATTGCGCATGCTTTCGGCGATGTGAAATTGACGCCGACTTCGTTTTTGATCGACGGTGATGGGCATATCGTTGAGCAAACCATAGGCGACCTGGACTTCGCGAAATTGCGACAGCGTCTGGATGGAATAGGCAAATCATCATGAACGCGAACGCTCCTTATGCCTGGAAAAGCTATTTTGTCGTACAGGCCGATTTTCAGTTATGGGCGAACGACCGGCTGTTCGCCGCGCTGGGGCGGGTCGATCCGGTTTTGCTGACGAGTGCGCAAGGCTTGTATTTCGATAGCATACATCACACCGTGGATCATATATTGCTGGTGAATCAGTTGTGGTTTGCCCGTTTACGCGGAGAGGTATTGACGGTCGATTTTACAAAAATCACCTATCCGGACTGGAATCAGCTGATAGAAGTGACCCAGGCGCAGGCGCGCGAATTGCAGCTTTGGCTGGAAGAATGCGACGATGCTTTTTTTGAAAGCCGCCTGGCGTATTTCACCACCAAGGGCGAGCCTCAGCAAATGTGGGTGCGGGATGTCGTTACCCATATGATGATGCATCAGGTACATCATCGCGGACAAATTTCGGCGGTCATTACCCGTTTGGGCTATCGTAGTCTGGAAATGGATTATATTTATTACAAGCGTGAAATGGATGCCTATCGCAGCAAGCTGGCTGCAATGCCTTAAGGCGCCTGCAATAGTGGCGTTACCAGATCTTTCAGCCGGGCATAGTAGACCTGACCGCTGATTTCATGGCGGATTACCCCCTGTTTGTCGACTATAAACGACATCGGTACTTTTTTGATCTCGCCGAATGCGTGTTGCGTCGCGGCATCGGCCAGTCCGGCCGGGAAGGTATAGCCCTGCTGGCGCATGAACTGCGCTACCAGTGCCGGGTCATCCTCAATCGACAACGCCAAAGTTTCAAAGCCTTTATCATGCCAGTCGCGGTAGAATGCCTGAATCTCCGGCATTTCATGACGACAATACGGACACCATGTCGCCCAGAAGCTCACCAGCACGACTTTGCCGTGCAATGATGCGAGCGGTATGGTTTGCCCGTCCGTCATGTGTATGGCAACGTTGGCGACCGGTCGGTGTTCATCCGTGACCCAGGCTGGCGGGCGGAACCAGAAATACACGATCAGGGCCATCAGGAATAGAGTAAATGGGCTGGGGGTAAGCTTTTTAACCCATGGATGATTGGCAAATTGTTTAAGCATGGTGAGGTTTGAATGTTGTGGATTAAGGCGTTACATATCATTTTTGTGGCCAGCTGGTTTGCCGGCCTGTTTTATTTGCCGCGCCTGTTTGTCAATCACGCCATGGTGAACGACGCTGTCACGATAGCCCAGTTCAAGTTAATGGAACGCAAATTGTATCGGTTTATGACGCCGTTAGGGGTGTTGGCTTTGGTATTCGGTACCTGGTTATGGCTGGGCTACGGTTATACCGGGGCTTGGTTGCATATTAAACTGGCGCTGGTCGGGGTGCTCGTTGCCTATCATTTGTATTGCGGGCATCTGGTGCAGGTGTTTGCCGCGGATCGCAATGTGCATAGCCACGTATTTTATCGCTGGTTTAATGAGCTGCCAGTATTGATACTGTTTGCAGTGGTGTTTTTAGTAGTGTTGAAACCGGAGTTTGCATGACCAGAAAATTGGAACAGTTTTTCGCCACCTGTCCGCGCGGACTGGAGGCTTTGCTTGGTGACGAATTGCGTGAGCAGGGTGCGCAGGCGATTGCGCCTACTTACGGCGGCGTGGCGTTCTCGGGAGAGTTCGCTCTGTGCTATCGCGTGAATTTGCATTCGCGTCTCGCGAGCCGGGTGCTCTGGCGCGTGGGCGGCGGCGACTATAGTGACGAAGAAGATATTTATCAGGGCGCGTTGTCATTCGATTGGCCGGCGATGTTCAGTGTGGATCGCACCATCGTCGTGAAAATGACAGCGCAGAAAGCGCCGTTAAAGAGTCTGGAATTCACTACGCTGCGGATCAAGGACGCCATTTGCGACCGATTTCGCGACGCCACAGGCAAGCGTCCCGATGTCGATATTCGCGAACCGGATGTCCGCATTCATGCGTTCCTGACAGCGACGACTTGTACGCTGTATCTGGATACCTCTGGCGCATCGCTGTTCAAGCGCGGCTTACGCAAGCAGGCAGGCGCCGCGCCGCTGAACGAGAATCTGGCGGCAGGCATGGTCAGGCTGTCCGGCTGGCAGCCGGGCATGCCGTTCTTCGACCCTATGTGCGGTAGCGGTACTATCCTCATGGAGGCGGCCCAAGTCGCGCTGAACATCGCGCCGGGCAGCAATCGCGATTTCGGTTTCGAGAAATTGACCCGTTACGATGCCAAGGTGTGGCTGCCGATCAGGCAGGCCGCTGTTGCTGCGCAATTGCCGGCTACGCCGCAACCGATTTACGGGCGCGATATGTTCGGCGATTCCTTGCGCGACGCGCGGGTCAATCTGGAAGCGGCCGGGCTGGAAAACGTGATCGAGCTGAAACAGGGCAACGTGCTGGAAGTGCCGGCACCCGCGGAGTCGGGCATTATCGTGACCAACCCGCCATACGGCATCCGTATCGGCGAACAGGCCGAGCTGGCTGAGTTTTATCCCAAGCTGGGCGACTGGCTGAAGCGTCGGTGCGCGGGCTGGACGGCCTATATCCTGTCGGCTGATATGAATCTGCCCAAGCTGATACGGCTGAATGCGACCAAACGCACGCCGTTATTCAACGGCGCACTGGAGTGTCGCTTGTTCGAGTACAAGATAGTTGCCGGATCGGCGCGGAAACAGGATGCCGACGGTTGAACGCCGGTGCTCGATCCGATTCTCAGATAATGTTGAGGTTGTTGATGCCTGACATGACGTCGCGGTCTTTCGACTCCTGGCCTTGCAGTTTGATCTTCAGTCTGAGGTCGTTGAGCGAGTCGGCATTGCGCAATGCGTCTTCATAAGTAATCATGCCCGCTTCGTACAGGTCGAATAGCGACTGGTCGAAGGTCTGCATGCCGAGCTCACGCGACTTGGTCATGATTTCCTTGATCTCATGCACCTGTCCCTTGAAAATCAGATCGGAAATCAACGGCGAGTTGAGCAACACTTCCACGGCAGCGATACGGCCTGTGGTGCCTTTGCGGGCGATCAGGCGTTGCGAGATGAAGGCTTTGAGGTTGAGCGACAAATCCATCAGCAATTGCTGGCGGCGGTCTTCCGGGAAGAAGTTGATGATACGGTCCAGCGCCTGGTTGGCCGAGTTGGCGTGGAGCGTGGTCAGGCACAGGTGGCCGGTTTCGGCAAAGGCAATCGCGTATTCCATGGTTTCTCGATCGCGTACTTCGCCGATAAGGATAACGTCGGGCGCCTGACGCAAGGTGTTCTTCAGTGCGGCAAACCAGTTCTCGGTATCGACCCCTACTTCGCGCTGGGTGATGATGGATTTTTTGTGTTCGTGCACATATTCGACCGGATCTTCGATAGTGATGATATGGTCTTGCGCATTTTCGTTACGATGCCCGACCATGGCTGCCAGCGAGGTGGATTTGCCGGAACCGGTACCGCCGACAAAAATCACCAGACCGCGCTTTACCATGGCCACGTCGCGCAGTACCGGCGGCAGGTTGAGTTGTTCGAGTTTGGGAATGAGCGTGGTGATGGTACGCAATACCACGCCGATACGCCCTTGCTGTACGAAAGCGTTAACCCGGAAACGGCCGATTTCCGGCGGGGAAATGGCGAAATTGGCTTCGTGGTGTATGTCGAAGTCGTGCCACTGCTTGTCGTTCATGATGCAGCGGGCGAGTTCGCGCGTGTGCGAAGGTGTCAGCGTCTGATTGGAAACCGGTGCGATTTTGCCGTCAACCTTGATCGCAGGCGGGAAGCCGGCAGTAATGAACAGGTCTGACGCGCGTTTGCTTAGCATCAAACGCAGCAGGTCGTGTATGGTATTCAGTGCGTCCATTGTTTATCCCAGGAACATGTCTTTGTTGGCGGCACGCATACGCGCTTCGCCTATGGAAATGACGTTGCGTTTGACCAGATCGTGCAAACACTGATCCAGTGTCTGCATGCCGACATTCTGGCCGGTCTGGATGGACGAATACATCTGCGCGATTTTGTTCTCGCGGATCAGGTTGCGTATTGCCGGCGTGCCTATCATGATTTCGTGGGCGGCAACCCGGCCGGTACCGTCCTTGGTTTTGAGCAGGGTTTGCGAAATGACCGCGCGTATGGATTCAGACAGCATGGAACGGACCATTTCCTTTTCCGCTGCCGGGAATACGTCGACGATACGGTCGATGGTTTTTGCAGCCGAACTGGTGTGCAGGGTACCGAATACCAGGTGGCCGGTTTCCGCGGCGGTGAGCGCGAGGCGGATGGTTTCCAGATCGCGCATTTCGCCGACGAGAATGACGTCCGGATCTTCGCGCAGCGCCGAGCGCAAGGCGTTGGCAAAAGACAAGGTATGCGGGCCGACTTCGCGCTGGTTGATGACGCATTTCTTGCTCTGGTGCACAAATTCGATAGGGTCTTCGACAGTCAGGATGTGGCCGTATTCGTTTTCGTTGACGTAATCCACCATCGCTGCCAGCGTGGTAGATTTGCCCGAGCCGGTAGGACCGGTAACGAGTACAATGCCGCGGGGATTGTCAGCGATGTCCTTGAAGATTTTGGGGGCGTTGAGGTCTTCCAGCGTCAGTACCTTGCTGGGAATGGTACGGAATACTGCGCCTGCGCCGCGATTCTGGTTAAATGCGTTGACGCGGAAACGCGCCAGAGTCGGCACTTCGAACGAAAAGTCGACTTCCAGCGTTTCTTCGTATATTTTGCGCTGGCCGTCATTCATGATGTCGTACACCATGTCGTGTACGGTTTGATGGTTCATATCCGGCAGATTGATACGGCGTATATCGCCGTGGACGCGTATCATTGGCGGCAGACCGGCTGAAAGGTGCAGATCGGATGCCTTGTTTTTGACTGCAAAAGCCAGCAGTTCGGATATTTCCATTTGTTATGGTTCCCCAGTTTACTTTTGGCTATTATGGACACAGAGAAAAGCACATTGCAAGCAGTTCGCGCGCGAATTGCGGCTGCTGCCGAATCGGCAGGACGTTCGGCGCAGGATGTTATGCTGTTGGCGGTAAGCAAGAACTGTTCTGCCGATGCGGTGCGTGGGTTGGCAAATGCCGGGCAGCAGGCGTTCGGCGAGAGTTACGTGCAGGAAGCGATTGCTAAAATAACGGTATTGTCGGATTTGCATTTGAGCTGGCATTTCATCGGGCCGATACAACGTAACAAGACGGCACAAATTGCAGCCAGCTTTGATTGGGTGCACGGCGTAGATCGCGCTATTATCGCGCAGCGTTTGTCAGCAGCACGTCAACCCGGGCAACAGCCGTTGAATGTCTGTTTGCAGGTGAACGTGAGCGGGGAGGCAAGCAAAAGCGGCGTAGCGCCGGCTGAGTTGGCCGACCTGGCGGCTGCAGTTCGGGATTTGCCGGGACTGCGTTTGCGCGGCTTGATGGCGATACCTCAGGCAACTGCGGATGTGGCCTTGCAGAGAGTGCAATTTGCCTTGTTGCGGCAATGTCTTGAGCGATTGAATGCGCATGGAGCGGGGCTGGATACCTTGTCCATGGGGATGTCGGACGACCTTGAGGCGGCTATTGCCGAAGGCGCGACGATAGTACGCGTGGGAACGGCCTTGTTTGGAAGCAGATTAAAAGGATAGGATGATTTATGCATATAGTATTTATTGGTGGCGGCAACATGGCTTCGGCATTGATTGCTGGTTTGTTGCGTGAAGGTTTCGGCGCTGAAAAAATCAGTGCAGTCGAACACAATGTCGATGCGCAACACCGCTTGCGTAACGAATTCCGAATAGCCGTCAGTGCAGAACTGAATGAGGCCGCGGTGGCGGCGGATGTGATCGTGCTGGCGGTGAAGCCGCAGCAATTGCAGTCGGTCGCAGGGCAATTAAAACCGTTGCTGAATAAACAGCTGGTGGTGTCTATCGCAGCGGGGATTCGGGCTTCGACTTTGTCCGCATGGCTGGGAGGGTATGATCTGGTAGTGCGCACCATGCCGAATACCCCGGCAATGGTCGGCGCTGGGGTCACTGCGCTATTTGCGTTGCCTGCCGTGAGCGCGCCGCAACGTAGCCAGGCCGAAATGATCATGGAGGCTGCCGGTAGTGTAGTGTGGCTGGAACAGGAGGCGTTGATGGATGCGGTTACTGCCGTTTCCGGTAGCGGCCCTGCTTACGTTTTCTATTTTATGGAAGCTATGCAGCAGGCCGGAATGGATTTGGGATTGAGCGCGGACGCGGCCAGGCAGTTAACGCTGGAAACGTTTTTAGGCGCGGCCAAGCTGGCTGAAGCCGGCACCGAGGATGTGGCCGAGTTGCGTGCGCGAGTAACGTCTAAAGGCGGGACGACAGAACAGGCTATACTGAGTATGCAGGCAGCCGGCGTGCAGGATGCCATCGTTCAGGCAGTGCATGCTGCCGCACGTCGTTCCAAGGAATTGGGGGATGCATTGGCATAAAGGCCGCATAATCGATATGTTGAATCAGGCGTTGGCTTTCATTTTACAAAATGTGACAAATTTATTCTTGATCGCGCTGTTGTTGCGTGTTTATATGCAATGGATGCGCGTTCCGTTCCAAAATCCGTTCGCTCAGTTCGTGGTGAAATTTACCGATTTTGCAGTGCGCCCATTGCGGCGAATCGTTCCAGGGCTGTTCGGCCTGGATATGGCGACCTTGTCGCTGGCTGTGGTGTTGCAATTTGTCCTGACGCTGATCCTGTATGCCTTGCAAGGATTTCCTTTTGCGGTGGCGGGGGTCGGCGTGCTGTCGGGGTTTGTGTTGCTGTCTCTGGTGGCGTTGCTGACACTGGTATGTTACGTGCTCATGGGTTTGGTGCTGGTGACGGCGGTTTTGTCCATCGTGAATCCGTTTTCGCCGTTCATGGCGGTTTTCGATTCGCTGACTGCGCCGCTGCTACGCCCGTTTCGGCGTATGGTGCCGCTGGTGGGTAACGTGGATTTGTCGCCCATGATTTTCTTGCTGCTGTGTCAGTTCGTCGTCAGTTTTCCGCTGGCATGGATGGATATATGGGCGCGCCATTTGCTCTGAATGCGCAGAATAATAATTGGCGCCAGTTGACCTGATTGGCCGCCTGGCGAGACTTTGATGTACAGTGATGAAAATGGCGAATTGCGAGCAATCGCGCCATGATAATAAGCAGGGGACTCAGGAGTGCTACACCATGGATAACGGGCTTGACCAAGGGATAGAACAGTACCAGAAGCGGCGCAACGAGATTCTGGCGACGCTGGAATCATATCGCGGCTGGCTGGAGCGTCATACCGAAGTCGAGGCAGGCCAAAGTTTGCGTTTGTATGATCTGGCCGAAAGTCTTAAGCGCGATAAATTGCTGCTGGCTTTTGTGGCCGAATTTTCGCGCGGCAAGTCCGAGCTGATTAACGCTCTGTTTTTTGCCGATCTTAAACAGCGGCTGCTGCCGTCCGATGTCGGCCGTACTACGATGTGCCCGACCGAATTGTTTTACGATATGGATAGCGAACCTTATTTGCGCTTGCTGCCTATCGAAACGCGCTTGCGCGACGATTCCATCTCGCGCTTGAAGCGCTTGCCGATTGAATGGAGCAGCGTACGGCTGGAACCCGATAATGCCCAGCAGATGAGTAGCGCCATGGGCACACTGGCCGATGTGAAAAGGGTGTCCATCGCCGATGCGCAGGCCATGGGGCTGTGCGATGCCGATGATGTTGCCAAATCCGTAGATGGCAAGGTGGAAGTGCCGGTCTGGCGCTATGCCATGATTAATTTTCCGCACCCTTTGCTCAAGAGCGGCCTCGCCATACTGGATACGCCCGGCTTGAATGCGCTGGGGGCAGAGCCGGAACTGACCCTGAATACAATACCGAATGCCCATGCAGTGCTGTTCCTGTTGGCAACCGATACCGGCGTGACGCGCTCGGATCTGGATATCTGGGAAAGCAGCGTGCGGCGTCATGCCAATTATCATGTGGCGATACTGAATAAGGTCGATATGTTATGGGACGACCTCAAGTCCGACGCTGAAATCGCATCGAGCATACAAAAACAGAAAGCGCAGACTGCGCAGCAATTGCAACTGCGCGAAGATCAGGTAATCGCCTTGTCTGCGCAGAAGGCGTTGCTGGGTAAAATTCGCGGCGACAAGGCTTTGCTGCAGCGTTCCGGCATCGCTGTGCTGGAAAGTCTGCTGGCGGATCAAATCATACCGGCACGTCAGGCCATGCTGTATAAGTCCGTCTGCAGCGAAGTGCAAACCATGGCAAATGCATCCCGGCAGAATGTGGCGATGCAGCTTGATGGCGTGCGTCAGGATATGGAGCAATTGAGCGCATTCTCGGGTAAGAACAGGGAAATCGTGACGAACTTGCGCGACAAACTGATCAAGGAAAAATCGGCTTACGATGCGACCACCATGAATTTCAAGGTGACGCGTGCGCTTATTCAGGAGCAGGGGCGCCAGTTGCTGGACGCACTGGCGGAAGAAGTGCTGGACGAAATGCTGGTGGTCGGACGCGCCAGTCTGGAAGACTGCTGGACAACGCCGGGGTTGGTGAGAGGGATGAACGATCTATTTGCGCAGATTATCCAGCGTTTTCACGACGTTGAAGATCGCGCGGCAAAAATTGTCGAATTGCTCGACGCCGCGTATTTGCGCTTTCATCGGGAACATGGTTTCCCGCTGCTGAATCCGCCGTTGCTGACGCTGGATAGTTGCCGACAGAAACTGGCAGTATTAATGCAGCAGGTTGATCAGTTCGGCCGCGATCCGGCCAATCTGATCATGGAAAAACGTTTTATGGTCAAAAAATTCTATCTCAGCCTGGTGGCCGAAGCCCAGGGCATGTTCGTATTGGCAAAAACCGAGGCCGACAGCTGGCTGCGGCGCAGTCTGGATCCAGTGGTGATGCGTATCCGCGATCACAAGAAGCAACTGGAGATTCGTATCGAAAATATCAAGCAAGTCCATGATAACCTGGATAACCTGCAAGCCAGAACCATCGCTCTTAAAGGCCAGCAAGCCATGCTGGAGCAGCAGCAGCGCGAAATCGGCGTTATTTTACAGGGCTTGATCTGTATGGCCGATACTGACCTGGCCGGACAGGTTTGAAGGCGAGAGTGGCGATGCGTTACAGCAAATTTAGCGCCGTACTGTTCGTCGTGACGATGAGTGCGAGCAGCCTCGTTTCAGCTATGGGTTTGGGAGCGGCCCAAGTCAGGTCCGGTTTGGGGCAGCCGCTTAACCTGATTATTCCCGTATCCGGCGACGCTGCCGAAGATCTATCCGCTAACTGCTTCGCGCTCGCGCAAATGAATTCGACCGACGACAGCTTGCCCATGTTGCAGAAGGCAAAATTGACGTTAAAAGATGCTGAGGGTGCGCCTTATCTACTGTTGACGACGCAGAGTGCCATCAATGATCCGGTGCTGGTTTTTGCAGTAGAGATGCGTTGCCCTGGCACCGTGCGACGTAAATATACTGTGTTGCTGGATGTGGCGCCAAGCAATACGCCCAGCGCCGCTAATCCGGCTGATACGGTAAGTCCGGCAGTCGTGCCAGCGACAGTGCCGCTCAAACCGTCCGTGTCCAATCAGCACGGATCAGCACGACATGTGCATGCAAGCAAATTGCACCGCCCGTCCGTAGCGCACTCCGTTGTTCGCGCCGAAACCGTATCCGCTGCCGGGCAACCGGCGCCGAATTTATCGTTGCACATGAGTACCGGCCTGGCCTGGTTGCCGGGACAACATCCGTTGTCTGCCGAGCAGCTGAGTACGCTGAAACGCATGCAGGGGATGCTGTCGATAGACGGAGGCGGGCAAACGGCAGAGATCGATCACTTGCGTGACGATATTACTGCTACCCGGCAGCAATTGGCTCAGGCAAAACAGGCGCTAGTGCTATTGAAGGCGCAATTGACCAAGACGGCTATTGCACAAGCCCAGCAGGCCCAGCCGGTGATCGTCAAGCCAGTCAGCTGGTGGCTGTCGGGCTGGCTGTGGAGCGGTCTGGCGTTGCTTGTACTGGTAGTCGGCTACATGGTGGACAGGCGCAGAAAGTTGCCTAATTTAATGTTGACTGCTACCGACAATCAAACGGCAGCTGGTCAAATCAAATTGGGTGCAATCGCCGCGGTGGATCCTGCAACGAATGATTTGTGGTCGACAGACACGCCGGCAGCGCCATCGCCGCAACAGCACCCCGATATAGAGTTTGCGGTAGATGATTTGCCGGGCCGCAATATGCTGACCCAGGCATCGCCCCGCAATAATGTGGTGCAGACGGAGGCGTTATCCGTTTCCAATTTGATGCGGGTGACTGAAGAAGCCGAAGTGTTTCTCGGGCTGGGTTATACGGACCGGGCGATAGCCGTATTGCTGGAAGATATTGCCGCCAATCCGCGCAATCATCCTGCAGTATGGTTTATGCTGCTGGGGATTTATCGCGAACAAGGCGATCGCGTTTCGTTTGATCAGACACTGGCCGGATTCCGCCAGCGCTTTAATCTGATGCCGCCAAGCTGGGAGACGATCCAGCATCTGGAACAGGAAGGCGAGGGTGTGCTGGCGATGCCGCATATTCAGGCAAAAATCGTATCGCTATGGCCCGGCCATGAGTGCCACGATTATTTGAGCGAGTTGTTGTACGATGACAGACAGGGCAGTCGTCAGGGGTTCAGTCTGGATGTCTATCGCGACATCATCTGGCTCAAGGAAATTCTGGATATACTGAGCAAGCCGGAGACGAGCATTGCCGAGGAAGTCGCAGCCGACGACAGCCTGGACTGGGATTTGTGATCGCGTTTTGCCAGAGCGCTGGGCGTGGTCAGATCAGTATGATGTCGTACTGCTCCTGCGTATAAAACGTTTCAACCTGCAAGGATACCGGCTTGGCGATAAAGTCGCCGAGTTGCGCCAGACTTTGCGATTCTTCTTCCAGAAACAGGTCGATGACCGGCTGCGAGGCCAGAATGCGGTATTCCTTGGCATTGAATTGCCGCGCTTCGCGTACGATCTCCCGCAGTATCTCATAACATACTGTTTTTGCAGTTTTCACTTCGCCGCGGCCCTGGCAGGTCGGGCAAGGTTCGCACAACACATGCGCCAGACTTTCGCGGGTGCGTTTGCGCGTCATCTCCACCAGCCCCAGCGGCGAGAAATCGTGTACCGACATGCGCGTGCTGTCGCGCGACAGCGCTTTCTTGAATTCCAGAAATACTTCCTGCTGGTGGTCGCGATTGTCCATATCGATAAAATCGACGATGATCATGCCGCCCAGATTGCGCAATCTCAATTGCCGCGCAATGGCTTGCGCCGCTTCCAGATTGGTTTTGAAAATGGTGTCGTCAAAATTGCGCACCCCGACAAAACCGCCGGTATTCACGTCGACGGTAGTCAATGCTTCGGTCTGGTCTATGATCAGGTAACCGCCGGATTTGAGATCGACGCGGCGGGCCAGCGCTTTTTCGATTTCGGCCTCGACTGCGTACAGATCGAATAACGGGCGTTCGGCGGCATAATGCTGCAGTTTGCCGATAACGCCCTGGGTGTAGTTTTCTGCAAATTCAAACATCTTTTGATGGGTTTCGCGCGAATCCACCAGTATGCGGCTGGTTTCGTCGTTGGCAAAATCGCGCAGCACGCGCAACGCCAGGTTCAGATCCTGATACAGCAGGGTTTTGACTGCCGCCACTTTGGCGCGGCTCTGAATATCGGCCCACAAGCGGCGCAAATAATCGACGTCGGCTTGCAATTCTGCGATTTGCGCCTGTTCGGCCATGGTGCGGATAATGAAACCGCCGGGCTCGCCTTCGGGCAGCACGAGCTGCAGTTTCTGGCGCAGTTGTTCGCGTTCGGCCTCATCTTCTATTTTTTGCGAAATGCCGATGTGCGAATCCTGCGGCAGGTATACCAGAAAACGCCCGGCAAAACTGATCTGGGTGGCAAGGCGGGCGCCCTTGGTGCCGATGGGATCCTTGATGACTTGCACCATCAGCCCCTGGCCCTCGAACAGTATGCGTTCGATCGGACGTTCTTCGCCGCCGTGCTGGCGTTCTTCCCAGATGTCGGCCACATGCAGGAATGCGGCACGTTCCAGACCGATGTCGATGAACGCAGATTGCATGCCGGGCAGGACGCGGCAGACTTTGCCGAAATAAATATTCCCAACCAGACCGCGCTGACTACTGCGTTCTATATGCAGTTCCTGTACTACGCCCAGATGCATGACGGCAACGCGGGTTTCTTGCGGGGTGACGTTGATCAGGATTTCTTCGCTCATGATGGGTATCGGTCGACTATGCGGTGGATGGATTATACCGGTTCAGCAGTTCGGCGGTTTCGAATATGGGCAGGCCCATGACGCCGGAGTAGCTGCCGCTCAGGTGGCGAATGAACATCGCGCCGCGGCCTTGTATGGCATAGGCGCCGGCTTTGTCCAGTGCTTCGTTGCTGGCGGCGTATTGTCTGATTTCATCTGCAGACATATGTTTGAAGGTCACTTCGGAAACGCTGGTCAGTTGATGTATCTGATCTATATATGCCAGCGCGACCGAGGTCATGACCTGATGCGTGCGCCCGGACAGTTTGCCGAGCATATCGATGGCGCGATCGACGCTGCCGGGTTTGCCGAGGATTTCGTTGTCCAGCGTTACCGTGGTGTCAGCCCCCAGTACCGGGTGACGGACGAGGCCGCGCTGACATGCGCGTTGCCAGCCGATATCGGCCTTGGCAAGCGCGACGCGTGCGACATAGTCGTGGGGGAGCTCGTTTTCCATCGGCGTTTCGTCGACATCGCAGCGGCCGGCAGTTTCGCGTAGCAGCAGTACGTCGAAATGCACACCCATTTGCGTCAGCAGCTCGCGTCGGCGCGGGGAACGGGAGGCCAGATAAATACGGGGCGGGAAGTTATTCACGATGGTAGGGATGATTCTGGGTAATGCTCCAGGCGCGGTAGAGCTGTTCTGCCAGCAATACGCGCACCATGCCGTGCGGGAGCGTGAGTCGGGAAAGCGCAAACAGTTTGTCGCCACGCTGTTTGATATCGTCGTGCAAACCGTCTGCGCCGCCTATGATGAAACAGGTGTCGCGCCCAGCGCCTTGCCATTCGCGCAGCTGCCCGGCCAGCGAGACCGTGATGAGCTGTTCGCCGCGTTCGTCCAGCGCCCATACAGTGCTGTCGCGGGGAATGGCGGCAAGGATGCGGTCGCGTTCCGCCGTTTTGATCTGTTCGCCGGTTTTGCCGCTGGCGCGTTTTTCCGGCTTGAGTTCAATTAAATGGATAGTCGTTTCTCTGGGCATGCGTTTGGCGTATTCGTCAAAGCCGGCGATTATCCAGTCCGGCATTTTTTGCCCCACTGCGATGATGTGCAGTTTCATGGTCGGACGTTACTAAAATGCAGCGTTCAGGCTTCGCTCTGACGGCGGCTGCGCTGGTCGGCAGCAGCGCTCCATAGCGCTTCCAGATTGTAATACTGACGTACGGCAGGCTGCATGACGTGAACGATGACGCTGCCCAGATCGAGCAATACCCATTCGCCCGAGGCCAGGCCTTCGATGCCTTGGTCGGGAATACCGACTTCCTTGAGTTTTTCCTGCACGTTGTGGGCGATGGCCTTGGTCTGGCGAGTAGAGTCTGCGCTGGCAATGACCATGCGTTCGAATAACGAGCTCTGGGCGGAAACGTCGAGTACGGTGATGTCCTGCCCCTTGATATCTTCAATGGCGTCAACAACGGCGGCGGTGATCTGATCTGTGTTCATGCGGGTTCCGGTAGGTAAAGTTGATGGGTCTGTATGTAATCGAGCACCGCATCGGGGAGTAAATAGCGCGGATTGCGTCCAGCGCGTAAGGTATCACGAATATGCGTGGCTGAAATATCCAGTGCCGTAATCGGACGCGTAACGATCAATCCGGCGGGACAGGTATTCAGGTCCTCCGGATTGGCCATGCGTGTTTCGATTTCGTCGCGAAGTATATCCAGCATGGCGTCTTTCCAGGTGCTTTGCGGGAAGCCTGGTCTATGGGCGATGGCGATGTGGGCGAGGCCGAATAGCTCTTGCCAGCAATGCCAACTGGACAGTCCGAGGAAGGCATCCGCCCCCAGCAGCAGGCATAACGGCTGATCCTCACCGAGCTCGGTACGCAACGAGCGTAGCGTGTCTACGGTGTAGGATAGGCGCGGCAGTGCCACTTCGCGCTGGTCGACGACAAAACGCGGGTTGTCGGCGGCCGCTATGTTGACCATTGCCAGCCGATGCAGCGCATCGGTGCGCGGACGGCTGCGATGCGGCGGGGTGCCGGCGGGAATGAAACGGACATGATCCAGCGCCAGCGCCTCGGCCATTTCCTCGGCCAGACGCAAATGCCCGAAATGGATAGGGTCGAATGTGCCGCCGAATATGCCTATGGGCTGTAAATTACGTGGATTACCCACGTACGTGTCCGTCACCGAGCACTATCCATTTTTGCGAGGTGAGTCCTTCCAGGCCAACCGGCCCGCGCGCATGAATTTTGTCGGTGGAGATGCCTATTTCCGCACCCAGACCGTATTCGAAGCCGTCGGCAAAGCGCGTGGAGGCGTTCACCATCACGCTGCTGGAATCGACTTCGCGCAGGAAACGGCGCGCCCGCGTGTAATCCTCGGTAACGATGGCGTCAGTGTGCTGCGAACCGTAGCGGTTGATATGGTCGATTGCCGCATCCAGGCCGTCGACTACGCGGATAGAGATGATAGGCGCCAGATACTCGGTAATCCAGTCTTCTTCGCTGGCGCTGCCGATACCGTCGACTATGCCTTGTGTAATCGCGCAGCCGCGCATTTCCACGCCTTTGGCGGTGTAGATGGCTGCGATCCCGGGCAATATCTGTGCGGCAACGGCTTGCGCTACCAGCAGGGTTTCAGTGGTATTGCAGGTGCCGTAGCGGCTGGTTTTGGCGTTGTCGGCGATACGCACCGCCTTGGTCAGGTCGGCGTGGTCGTCGATATAAACATGGCATACGCCGTGCAAATGCTTGATGACCGGTACGCGCGCATCGTTGGTAATGCGCTCGATCAGGCCCTTGCCGCCGCGCGGCACGATGACGTCGACGTATTCTCTCATGGTGATCAGTTCGGTGACGGCAGCACGGTCCGTGGTGTTGATGACTTGTACCACGGTCTCCGGCAGGCCGGTCGCGGCGAGGCCTTCGCGTACGCATGCAGCGATGGCCTGATTGCTGTGCAGGGCTTCCGAACCGCCGCGCAATATGGCGGCATTGCCGGATTTCAGGCACAAACCGGCGGCATCCGCAGTGACGTTGGGACGCGATTCGTAAATGATGCCGATAACGCCCAGCGGGACGCGCATCTTGCCGACCTGAATACCGGATGGGCGATATTTGAGATCGGCGATTTCGCCGACCGGGTCGGGCAGGGCGGCAATCTCGCGCAAGCCTTCGGCCATGGCGGCGATGGTTTTGGCATTCAGCACAAGCCGATCCAGCATTGCAGCATCCAGCCCGTTGGCTTGAGCGGCAGCCATATCCTTGTCGTTGGCTGCCTGCAACAGCGCACTGTCGCGTTCGATGGCGTCGGCGATTGCGGCCAGCGCAAGATTCTTGGTGCACGTGTCGGCGCGGGCAGCAGCGCGGGAAGCCGTGCGTGCCGCTTGCCCAACCTGCTGCATATAGGTTTTAATATCCATCTTTAACCATTTGGTTGAAAATTAAAATTTAATTTTAACCCAAAAATGAAAATATCGAATTTTTTAATCGGCCTAGGCTTGTTGACGGCGAGTTACGGCGTGCTGGCCGATGGTTTGAGCGATGCGCGGGATCTGGTCGAGGCCGGAGCGCCGCAATTGGCATTACAGCAGCTGGATCGGGATATGCCGCAAGCGAGTCAGGATGCACGTCCAGACTGGCAGCGTTTGCAATGGCAATTGCTGGGCAAAATCGGCGAGGCCGATGATGTGCTCAAGCGCGCAGCCGCTTTGCCGGACGATGCTCCCGCTGACGTGAAACATGCAGTCGCTCTGCTGGCAGCGCGCGCCGCTCTGGAAAAAGGCGACGGCAGTCTGGCGCGCAGCTATCTGGCGCAGCTGTTGTGGGTGTTGCCGAGCGACAAGAATGAATATCGCGAACTGCGCACGCTGACGGTGCAAAGTCATCTGTTGCCGCAGCCGGATGCCGAAGTAGCAAGCGTGATGTTGCGCTATCAGCAGGAATTCGGCGTGAATTCGGCGCTATTGCATACCTATGCCCTGGCGATGCTGAGTGCAGGGCGTACAGCGGATGTCAATTGGGCCAGATCGCAATTGCCTGATAGCGATCCGTTGGCAGCGCTGATCGACGCAGCCGGCGGCCAGTTGAGCGATGATGCAACCAAACAGCGTTTGCAGACCGTCATCAACAGCGATGTCAGCGCGGATATGCTGTTGCAGGCGCGCAAGGTGGCAGCGCAAATGAATGCGCCCGAATTGCAGATACAGATCAACGAGCGTTTGCTGAATCTGCCGGCGCCGTCTGGCGAAGCCGATGCGGCTGCCTTGTGGAAGGCTTACCGCAGCCTGACCCAGAGTTTCGGTAATGTGCGCTTGCTGCTGTTCGGCTCCGATGCCGGATGGGCGGATCTGGCGCGTGAGTCGGCAACCGGCGCGCCGGTCATGGCGCGGGCGATATGGTCGTATCTGGCGCGCGAAGCCAAGGATTCGGCATTGCGCAGTAGCGCACAGCAGCAATTGCTGGAACAGTTGCTGGCGCAGCATCTGGACCGCGCTGCTTTGCGTCTGTTTGAGTCGGCCTGGCCGGACCTGCCGTCATCGGCATTCAATCCTGTCGTGCGCTACCGGCTGGGGCAGCTGGCGCTGGATGCCGGGGAATATAAATTGGCTGCAGGGTTGTGGCAGGGGCTGGAGAGTGTGCCTGAAGGCGTCGATGCGGCCGACTGGCAAGTGCGCAGCGCCATGCTGTTTGCGCGCCAGGGCGATTGGGTGGCGGTCAAGGATAGTGTGTCGGCCTGGCTAGGGCAGACAACAGCGGCATCGTCCGTTGCCGGCTGGCAGGTGCTGGAAACGCTGCGATTATTGTCGCAACAACCGGCTATGACCGCAGCTGCGCAGGATTTGCTCGTGCGCATGCTGCCGGTCGTGGCGCCCGTGCAACGTCGCGTCGTATTGCATAGGCTGGGGCGGCTGGCGGATGCCGCCAAGCAGCCGCTGCAGGCTGCACAATGGTATTTGCAGGCGGCAATGCAACTGCCGCAGGCCGACGATTTTGCCGCACAATCCCGGCTCGATGCGGCAGCCAGCCTGGATAATGCCGGCCTGCACGAGGATGCTGCCATGCAATACCGGTTGGTGCTGAAAACCAGTACGGATGCCGCGCAACAAGCGGCAGCCAGCTATGCGCTCGGTGCCCGCTGATCCGCATTACGATGCAGTGATTGCTGCGCCGTTCGCGCATTTGGGCGTGGTGCTGAGCGCGGAGGGCGTGCAGCAGATAGAGTTCCTGCCGCAGGACTATCCGCTGTGCGAACTGGCGGACCAGCGCGTGCAGGCATTGACGGAGGCGCTGGCGCGATACTGGCGCGATCCGGCGCAGCCGTTCGAGTTGCCGCTGTCGTATCGCGGCAGCCCGCATCAATTGCGGGTGTGGCAGGCTATGTTAACCATACCGGTCGGGCAGACGCGCAGTTATGGCGACATTGCCCGGCAAATCGGTTCC
Organism: Sulfuriferula sp.; assembly: GCA_031291235.1. Lineage (GTDB taxonomy): Bacteria > Pseudomonadota > Gammaproteobacteria > Burkholderiales > Sulfuriferulaceae > Sulfuriferula. The sequence goes on along the minus strand of JARLJL010000013.1, from coordinate 361,257 downwards.
AGTCCTCGTGCCGTCGGTCAGGCTTGCGGCGCCAACCCCCTGCCTATTCTGATCCCTTGTCACCGCGTAGTAGGTAAAGCCGGCCGCGGCGGATTCATGCATCGTCGGGACAGCGAAGCCTTATCGTATAAAGACTGGTTGCTGCAACACGAGTCCACGCGATGAACCCCGACACGCAGCGGGCGATAGACGGTTTTTGCGATCTGATCTGGCTGGAGGACGGGCTGGCGGTCAATACCTTGCAGAGCTATCGTCGCGATCTGGGGCAATTGGCCGAGTGGTTGGAGGATAAATCGTTGCTGGACGTTACCCAGAGCGATCTGGAGCGTTATCTGCATTATCGTTATGGACAGCGTTACAGTCCACGCAGCACGGCGCGTCAGCTGTCGGCATTCAAGCGGTTTTATCGGCTGGCATTACGCGACGGACGCATTGCGCAAGATCCCACGATGAAACTGGATACGCCGAAACTGCCGCGTACCTTACCCAAGTCCATGAGCGAGAGCGAGGTTGAGGCTCTGTTGGCTGCGCCTGCCGGTGATGATCCGCTGGCGATGCGCGACCGAGCGATGCTGGAAATTCTGTATGCCAGTGGTTTGCGCGTGTCGGAGCTGATCGGTCTGCATTTGCGCAGCGTGAATAGCGACATGGGCGTGGTGCAGGTGATGGGCAAGGGCAGCAAGGAACGTCTGGTGCCGTTGGGCGAGATTGCGGTAGAGGTGCTGCAGCAATATGTGCGGCAGGCGCGTCCGCAGTTGCTGCAGGGGCGGGTGAGCGACGCGCTATTCGTGACGCAGCGCGGCGAGGCGATGACCAGGCAGGCATTCTGGTATCTGATCAAACGTAGGGCGTTGCAGGCGGGATTATCGAAGCTGCCGTCGCCGCACGTGATGCGCCACGCCTTTGCCACCCATCTGCTGAATCACGGTGCGGATTTACGCGTCGTGCAGCTGCTGCTGGGGCACGCCGATATTGCGACGACGCAAATCTATACCCACGTCGCCCGCGAACGCCTCAGACAGCTGCACGCGAAACATCATCCGCGTGGCTGATTTTGGGCGGTCAGGCCCAGGCTTTGACCATTAGACTGACGCTGCTGCCGAGCAATAACCATCCTATCATGCGCATCATCTGGGCGCGGCTCAGTCCGACGTGAGCGCGATGCCCCAATGTCAGGCCCAGTGCGACAACAGGCATCGCGGCCAGATACGATAACAGCAGCCGGGTGTCGGAAAATAGCCCGGCGTAGGCGAAGCTGCCGATACGTATGGAGCCTTCCATCAGTACCAGCCCGGAAAAGGTCGCGCGCAATGCGGTTTTGTCGCTGATGCGATGTCCCAGATAGATGATGTAAGGCGGGCCGCCGGTGCCGAATAACGCGCCTACCATGCCGCCGCCCAATCCGGCAGGGATCGCCCACCAGCGCGAAATGGGTTGTTCCCCGTGTAAATTGAGCACGGAGCGGATGCCGAATATCGCGACGAAAATCGACAGCGTAATCAGCATGGGCTGCAGCGGCAGGCTCGTCAGCAAATGGGTGCCGAGCAGGATGCCAATGACGCTGAGCGGGAGCAGGGTACGCACTTCGCGCCATTTGACCAGGCGTAAATTGACGCCGCTCAACAAAATTGATGCCGAGAAATCCAGTAGCAGCATGAGCGGTACGACAAAAGTCAACGGTAGCCATAATGCCATGATGGGAATGGCGACCAGCCCGGAGCCGAAACCGGACACGCCGCGGATAAAATAGGCGGCGAGCAGGATAAACCCAGCCAGTGCGATATATTCCGCACTCAAATTTTCTGTCCGCGCTCGATGCAGATACCCAGTTGTTTGATGCCGCGAACGACAGCCAGTTTAGTGACACAGACTTTGACCCAGGGTGAACCGAACTCGCCCAGTATCAGCTGGGCTATATGTTCCGCCAGTGCCTCAACCAGATTGAAGTCGCGTTGCGTTATGCTGTCGCGGATACGTTGCGCGACATCGGCATAGTTGATGGAATCGGCCACGTCGTCGGTCTGGCATGCGCGGCTATGCGACAGTCCTATCTCCAGATCCAGCTGCACGGTTTGGGGTACTTTACGTTCCCATTCGTAAATCCCGATAATCATTTGCAATCTGAAATCGCGCAGGAACAGCGTATCCATGAAATTTTGCCTTGGCATTAAAAGCGGCTATTTTAACCTATTAAAGTGTCGTGCGATGGCGGAGTTGATTTGCGCGGTTACAATGTCGATCTGTTTGTTGTTTATCATGAAAGTAATGCGATGCTAGTAATCCCCGAAATCAGACCGGGTCAATCCGAGGAATTGCTCAAGGCTTTGCACATCCTGACGCGGGATGGCAAATTGAATCAGGATAGCCGGCGTAAGTTGAAGCAGGTCTACCATCTGTATCAATTCATCGAGCCGCTGCTGCAGGAAGCGGGCGACAATGTGCAGCTGGTCGATCACGGCGCGGGAAAGTCCTATCTGGGGTTCATACTCTACGATCTGTTTTTCAAGCAGCGCGACGATGCGTCGCATATTTTCGGCATAGAAACGCGCGAAGCGCTGGTGCAAAGTTCGGTTGAGCTGGCAAACAGGCTGGGATTCGGCGGCATGTCGTTTCTGAATCTGTCGGTTGCGGATTCGATTGCGTCGCCGCTGTTGCCGAACAAGATCGACATCGTGACCGCATTGCATGCCTGCGATACGGCAACAGACGACGCCATTCGCTTCGGCTTGCAGAAGCAGGCCGAATTCATGGTGCTGGTGCCGTGCTGCCAGGCCGAGGTGGCGGCGACGCTGCGTCAGGGCAAGGCTCAGGCGCTGGCGCAGGGCGCACTGGCCGAGATCTGGCGGCATCCGATACATACGCGCGAATTCGGCAGTCATTTGACCAATGTGCTGCGCTGTCTGCAACTGGAGGCGCACGGTTATCAGGTGACGGTGACCGAGCTGGTAGGCTGGGAGCACTCGATGAAAAATGAATTAATTGTGGCAAGTTATAAAAATTTGCCACGACGAAGGGCCGCCGAACGCTTGCGCGAGTTATTGATTATGTTTGGTTTAACGGCGCTAGAGTCGCGTTTCTTTGTCACCCCTTTTAACTGAACTGTCAGGAAAGTGTTGACAAGCGGCGTGTAATCATTAAAATACGCATCTCATTAACGCGGGAATAGCTCAGCTGGTAGAGCGATACCTTGCCAAGGTATAGGTCGCGAGTTCGAATCTCGTTTCCCGCTCCAAATAATGGGGAAGGTCCGATAAAACGGAAGTAACCCAAAGAAAAGGGAAAGCTTGGTGCTTTCCCTTTTTAGTTAGCGGGCGTTTTGGTGAGTTGTACTGTTAGTGTGGCGGGGTGGCAGAGTGGTTATGCAGCGGCCTGCAAAGCCGTGGACGCCGGTTCGATTCCGACCCCCGCCTCCAACCGCCCGGGTGGTGGAATAGGTAGACACAAGGGACTTAAAATCCCTCGCTGAGAAATCGGCGTGCCGGTTCGATTCCGGCTCCGGGCACCAGTGTATGTGGTAGCAGGTAATATTTTTGTCTTGGGTTTGTTAGAGCCGCAAGATGTTTATGGGCTTATGGCCCATTTTTTGTTTGTGGAACGCAAATGTCGTTAGAATCGTTAATAGAAGCCACTCTCGCAGGTCTGGGCTATGAACTGGTCGATATGTCGATGTCGGTCAAGAGCGGCCTGCTGCGCGTTTTTATTGATAAACCTGAGGGCATTACGCTGGACGATTGCACCTTGGTGAGTAATCATCTGAGCAATTGGCTGGTGGTTGAGAATATTGAGTACGAGCGACTGGAAGTGTCGTCGCCGGGTATGGATAGGCCGCTGAAGAAACCGGCGGATTATCAGCGTTTCATGGGTGAGCAAGTGCAGGTCAAATTGCGCGTCGCCTTGGCAGGTCAACGCCGTTTTGTCGGTGCCCTGCGCAGTGCGAGCGATACCCAAATCGAATTGGATGTGGACGGGCAGACGATCAAATTTGACATAGCCAATATTGATGTTGCGCGTTTGGTTCCTAATCTGTAATTGCTAAAAATGGCCGGAGGTTTTCGAGTATGAGCCGCGAGATTTTGCTGTTGGTTGATGCATTAGCCAGAGAAAAAAATGTAAACAAGGAAATCGTGTTTGGTGCATTGGAGCAGGCGCTGGCATCGGCAACCAAAAAACGTTTCCAGGAAGATGCCGATATACGCGTCGCTATCGATCGCGATACCGGTGATTATCATGCGTTTCGCTGCTGGGAAATCGTGGAGGATAACGACCACGAATTTACCGAAAGCCAGATTGCATGGACCGACGCGCAAGTGTCGCACCCCGGTTTGCAGATCGGCGATCTGGTGGAAGAGCCGCTCGAAGCCGTCGAATTCGGCCGCATCGGCGCACAAGCGGCGAAGCAGGTGATTTTGCAACGTATCCGCGACGCCGAGCGCGAGCAGATATTGACGGACTTTCTGGATCGCAAGGAATATCTGGTTACAGGTACGGTTAAACGTATGGAACGCGGCAGTGCGATCATAGAATCGGGCCGGGTTGAGGGCTTGTTGCCGCGCGATCAGATGATACCGAAGGAAAATCTGCGTGTCGGCGATCGAGTGCGCGCCTTTTTGCTGCGCGTTGAACGCAGCGGACGCGGACCGCAACTGATACTGTCGCGGACAGCGCCGGAATTCATTGCCAAACTGTTTGAACTCGAAGTGCCGGAAATCGAAGAAGGTCTGCTGGAGATCAAGGGCGCAGCACGCGACCCCGGTGCACGCGCCAAAATTGCAGTAAAATCCAACGATCAACGTCTTGATCCGATTGGCACTTGTGTCGGCATGCGCGGTTCGCGCGTGCAGGCTGTTACCGGCGAATTGGCCGGCGAACGGGTGGATATCATATTGTGGTCGCCGGAAGCTGCGCAGTTTGTCATCAATGCCTTGGCGCCGGCTGAAGTCAGCAGTATTGTGGTGGATGAAGAAAAACACAGCATGGATGTCGTGCTGGAGGAAGATCAGCTGGCGCAAGCCATTGGTCGTAGCGGACAGAATGTCCGTCTGGCTTCGGAATTGACGGGATGGGAACTCAACATCATGACCGTTGAAGAAGCGCAGAAAAAGAATGAAACCGAAGCGTTGGCCATGCGCGCGCTGTTCGTGGAGAAACTCGACGTCGACGAAGAAATCGCGGACATGTTGGTGCAGGAAGGCTTCGGCACAGTGGAAGAAGTCGCTTACGTGCCTATCGGCGAGATGCTGGAAATTGAAGGTTTCGACGAAGAGCTGGTCAACGAATTGCGCGCTCGTGCACGCAATGCTTTGTTGACCGATGCGATTGCCAGCGAAGAAAAAGTGGAAAATGTTGCCCATGATCTGGCATCATTAGACGGTATGGACGGTGAAATGCTGCGTCAGCTGGCGGTACATGGTATCGTCAATTCGGAAGATCTGGCCGAGCTGGGTGTGGATGAACTGGTGGAAATGACGGGTGTGGACGCTGAGCGTGCCTCTACACTGATTATGGCGGCGCGTGCGCCGTGGTTCGCATAAATAAACAGTAGAAAGACACGACAGCCCTGATATGAATGTAGAACAATTTGCCCAAGAACTAAAACTCTCCACCGGATTATTGCTGGAGCAGTTACGTGCGGCCGGCGTAAACAAGTCGGCGGCTGTGGATGTCATCACGGAGCAGGATAAAGCGCGTTTGCTCGATTATTTGAGCAAAAAACATGGCGCGACAGACGGGAAAAGCAAAATCACGCTGACCCGCAAGGAAACCACGGAAATCAAGAAAGCCGACAGTAGCGGCAAAGCGCGGACCATACAGGTTGAAGTGCGTAAAAAACGCGTACTGGTAAAGCGCGAAACGCCAGCGACGAATGAAGCCGGTGCCGAGACTGAAGCTGAAATGACGGAAACCGGTGCGGACGTTGTTGCCTCCCAGATTGAAGATGCCGTTGCCGAACCGGTACAGGCTCCGGTCGAAGAAATGGAAGCAGCGCCGGAAGCTGTTGCTGAAATAGTATCCGAGCCGGAAGCTGAAGAAATAGTCGCAGAAGAACCTGCAGTTGCAGAGCCAGCGGCTGAAACGGAAGAAACAGCGGAAGCCGTCACGCAGGAAGCCGCGGCCGATCAGCCGGTATTGCAACGTCGTCGTATCGTCAAGCCGGTGCTGGACGAGCTGGAACTGGCCCGTCGTGCCGATGAAGCTCGGCGTCATTCTGCTTTGCATGAACGTCAGGCAGAAGAAATTCGTCTCAAGCAGGAACGCGAGCTGAAACGCAAGCAGCAGTTGGAAGAACAGGTGCAAGCGGCCGAAGCGGCTAAAAATGTTCAGCCTGTTAAAGCGGCCGTTACTGAAGGCACATTGCATAAAGCGCCTGCAAAACCGGGCGAAAAGACAGTCAAGCCGGTCGACAAGAAACCTAAACCCGCACCGGTAAAAACCAAGGATACGGCATGGAATGACATGCAGGCCAAGAAGCGCGGCATCAAGTCGCGCGGCGATACCGGCGGCGACGCCTGGCGTAATCGCAAGGGCGGCAGCAAACAGCATAAAGCTGATAGTGATGCAGCCAATGCGTTCAGTGCGCCAACCGAGCCTATCGTTCAGGAAGTGTTGGTGCCGGAAACGATTACCGTGGCCGAGCTGTCGCACAAAATGTCGGTAAAAGCGGCTGAAGTCATCAAGACGCTGATGAAAATGGGCAGCATGGTGACGATCAACCAGGTGCTCGATCAGGAAACCGCGATGATCGTGGTTGAGGAAATGGGGCATATTGCCAAGCCTGCGCCGCTGGATACGCCGGAATCGTTCCTGGAAGAATCGGAAAAGCACGAAGTCGAGCTGTTGCCGCGCGCACCGGTCGTTACTGTTATGGGCCACGTCGACCATGGCAAGACCTCGTTGCTGGATGCCATACGTCGTGCACGCGTAGCGAGCGGCGAAGCTGGCGGCATTACCCAGCACATCGGTGCATATCACGTGGAAACGGATCACGGTATGGTGACATTCCTGGATACCCCGGGTCATGAAGCGTTTACCGCAATGCGTGCCCGCGGCGCCAAGGTGACCGATCTGGTCGTGTTGGTGGTAGCTGCCGATGATGGCGTGATGCCGCAAACAATAGAAGCTATCCATCATGCCAAGGCTGCAGGCGTGCCTATGGTGGTTGCCGTGAACAAGATAGACAAGCCTGAAGCGAATGCCGAGCGCATCCGTCAGGAGCTGGTCGCGCAGGGCGTGGTGCCGGAAGACTGGGGCGGCGATACGCAGTTTGTGGAAGTTTCGGCCAAGAAGGGCATCAATATCGATGGTTTGATCGAGGCGATCCTGTTGCAAGCTGAAGTGCTGGAACTGACCGCTGCCAAAGATGTGCCTGCCAAGGGTGTGATTATCGAGGCGCGTCTGGATAAAGGGCGCGGTCCGGTGGCAACTTTACTGGTGCAATCCGGTACCTTGCGGCGCGGCGATGTCGTGCTGGCCGGTGCTGTATACGGCCGCGTGCGCGCCATGCTGGACGAGGACGGCAAAGCGGTGCTGGAAGCCGGTCCGTCCATTCCGGTGGAAATTCAGGGGCTGTCCGACGTGCCGAAAGCGGGCGAAGATGCGATGGTGCTGCAGGATGAGCGCAAGGCGCGTGAAATCGCCCTGTTCCGTCAAGGTAAATTCCGCGACGTGCAACTGGCCAAGCGTCAGGCTGCCAAACTCGAAAGCATTATGGAACAAATGGGCGAAGGCGAGGCAAAACGTCTGCCGCTCATTATCAAGGCTGACGTACAGGGTTCGGCTGAAGCCTTGTCTACCTCGTTGCAAAAAATCTCTACCAGCGAAGTCAAGGTGGATATCCTGCACAATGCAGTCGGTACCATTTCCGAATCCGACGTGAATCTGGCGATGGCTTCCAAGGCGGTTATTATCGGCTTTAATACCCGTGCCGATGCAGCTGCGCGCAAACTGGCGGAAACGCTGGGCGTCGATATACGTTACTACAACATCATTTATGAAGTGGTGGATCTGGTCAAGGCAGCGCTGTCCGGCATGTTGACACCGGATTTGAAAGAAAACATCACCGGTATGGTGGAAGTGCGCGAAGTTTACGTGATTTCCAAGGTCGGTACCGTGCTCGGTTGTCATGTGCTGGACGGCGTGATCAAGCGCGGTCAACGTGTGCGCGTTATGCGTAACGACGAAGTCATTCACGATGGCGAACTGGATTCGCTGAAGCGCTTCAAGGATGATGTGAAAGAAGTGAAATTCGGCTACGATTGCGGTCTGTCGGTGAAGAACTTCAATGCGATAGAAGTCGGCGATAAACTCGAAGCCTACGAAGTCGTTCAGGTAGCGCGCAGCTTGTAATGGCCAAGGATTTTCCGCGTTCCCGTCGCGTTGCGGAGCAGATACAACGCGAATTGGCCGACATTATCCGCACCGAGATTCACGATCCGCGGGTAGGCATGATTACGATTACCGAGGTTGTCGTTACTCACGATCTGGAACATGCCAAGGTGTATTTTACCGTATTCGAGAGCGAGCAACGGGCTCTCGAAGCCGTGCGTGTGCTCAATCATGCTGCGGGTTTCATCCGCGCGCAGCTGGGTCCGCGCATGCGTCTGCGCATCGTGCCGCAGATCAGTTTTGTTTACGATACTTCAGTCGCACGCGGGGCGGAATTATCCCGTTTGATCGATGAAGCGGTTGCTGCCGATACGGCACGCCCGGCCGACGACGATAACAACGCGTAACCGTGACGCAGGTAAAACGCATAAAACGCCCGGTTCATGGCGTTTTGCTGTTGAACAAACCGGCCGGCATCACTTCCAATACTGCACTGCAGATAGCCAAGCGTTTGTATCAGGCTGAAAAAGCCGGTCATACCGGCACGCTGGATCCTTTTGCAGACGGCTTGCTGCCGTTATGTTTCGGCGAGGCGACAAAATTCTCCCAGTATCAGCTTGAAGCCGACAAATGCTATCGCGCGGTATTGCAGCTCGGCGTCACGACTACTACGGGCGACCCTGAAGGCGAGGTGCTGGATACTCGTCCGGTGGATATCGATGCGGACAGAGTGGCGGCTGCGACCGCACAATTCGTCGGCAGCATCATGCAAACGCCGCCCATGTATTCCGCTCTCAAGTACCAGGGCAAGCCGCTGTACGAATACGCGCGCGCCGGTATTACCATAGAACGCCCGGCACGCCCCATCCATATTCGTGACATAACAATACTGGCGCTGGATGGGGAAAAACTGACCATCGACGTCACCTGCAGCGCAGGCACATACATACGCACGCTGGCCGAAGATATCGGCCGGGTTTTGGGATGCGGTGCGCACCTGACAAAGTTGACCCGGCTGGCGAGCGGCAGTTTTCAATTAAGCGAAGCAGTAACGCTGGAACAACTCGAGCATGACGATCTTGCGCAGCGGGATGAACGGCTATCTGCTGTAGATGGTCTGATCGGATATTTGCCGCAATTGCAGCTCGATGCCGGTACGGCGAAATTATTATTGCAGGGTCAGCAGCCGAAATACGGCGGTCATGTGACCGAGTCTGGCCTGATGCGGGCTTATCGCGATACGGTATTCTTGGGACTGGTCAATTTGCAGTTTGATGGCGTTATCGTTCCGCAACGTTTGATGCGGATTAATCCGCAGTCGGAGGGGATATGAAGTTTTGCTGTGAATGCGGCAGTCAAGTCAGTCAGAGTATCCCGGATGGGGATAACCGGATGCGTTTCGTGTGCACGAATTGTCAGACCGTGCATTACCAGAATCCGAAAATGGTGGTTGGCTGTCTGCCGGAATGGGAAGACAAAGTGCTGTTGTGCAAGCGCGCCATCGAACCGCAGTACGGTAAATGGACGCTACCCGCAGGCTTTATGGAGAACGGCGAAACCACCTTGCAGGGCGCACTGCGCGAAACGCTGGAAGAAGCGGGCGCGCGCGTGGAAATTTCACAGTTGTTTACGCTCTATAATCTGCCGCATATCAGCCAGGTGTATTTGATGTTCCGTGCCAGACTGCTGGATCTGGATTTTGCTGCCGGAGAGGAAAGTCTGGAAGTTGGGTTGTTTAGCGAGGCGGAAATACCCTGGGACGAAATAGCGTTCCTGACCATAGAGAAAACCTTGCGTCAATATTTCGAAGATCGTCGTAAAGGTGAATTCGGGTTTCATATCGGCGATATCGAACGGCGTAATCGCTAAACCGGCTGGTAACGCCTCGACAGGCGTACAAATTGCGCACGCAGCCACCCGGGTTTTTGTTCCAGTAGCGCCTGGATGCGAATCCGGTAAATATAATCCCCTTCGCGCATATCGTAATAACGGTGTTTCATGTGCTGGAAGCTGACCAGTGTCGACGCCTTGGCTTCGGCTATGGCTGTAAATGCACGGTCGACGGTAGATGTCTGAAACGGACTGGGCGCTGCGCTATCCTGTACCTGACGCAATTCGATCAGCTGGGGATCAATGCCGAAGCGTTCCATGCCCAAGGTAATGGTAGCGCTGGCAGATTCTTCCATCCAGCGTATCGCAGCCAGCGTCTGGATGCGCGTTCGGCTTTCGTCATAGCTGACTAGCAAATCGTGGGCTTTGATTTTGCACGGTACGTCAGGCGTGATGTTGAGCCGGTAATACGCCTCGCCTGGATGGCCTGTGGCCTGATAGTACGCTGTGATATTCGGACTTGAGCCGGGGTTGCGCAGTTCGTCGAGTATGGTATGTTCGCCGCAGCTGACATTCACTGCAGCGGGCATGTCGAATAGTGATGTATCTGCAAGCGAGGTAGTGCTGGTAAGGCTGGTATGAATGTGCCGCAATAGCGCATCCGGGCTGTCGGCAAACGGTACGCCGTAAAGCTTGATGAGTTTGGTATTGCCACCAGAGTTGGATTCCATACCTTCCATGAGCGCGATAACGCCATGAATACCCCAGTAACGTATCGAATCGAGCGCCACTTCATGACCGTTGAGCGACTGCGGCGGCAGGCTTGCCGACAGGGCGATGCAATGCGTGTGCTGAGTGGCATCGAACTTCCGGCTCAGGGAAACAGCTTCGCGCCATTTCCATGCCCAATAGGCAGCCAGCTCGATCTCACCGGGCTTTAATCCTACCGGACGCATCAGGTGCAATAACAGTATGCGCGCATAAACGTGTTCGCAACTGCAATAGGCGCTGCCTTTGAGTACCATGCTCTGCCGAGCGAAGCCGTGCTGTTCGGCGACTCTGTAGAGCTTGTGCAGCGTATGCCAGGTATGCTGGGTAGGGAGCTCGTAGCGCAAATATCGCCACTGGATGAGCTTGCCTTGATAGTGCAGGGCACGCAGCACCAGTGTAGGCAATGCCGAGGTTGCCGATTCCTTGTGCTGCAGCACGGCGCTGGTCAAGTCATGGTAGGCTTGGGCTAATTGCCAGTAGAATGCCACAATTTCCTGCCATAAGGATTTGCCGGCATATTTGTAATCGGCATGATTTTTCAGAAACTGGGTAATCAGCCCGTGTTGCAATTTGGAACCGTAATGTTCTATGGCGCCCAGGATATGCAAGCGTTGTATGTCAAAGGGCGCTTTTGCTCGATTGAACGCACTCAGTAGCATGACGACTTGCCGGTGCGCTTCGTATTCATGCATCTGCTGCAAGCTGTCGACCCATTTATGGGCCGCACTCAGGCTGTCCAGCGGTGATGTGTCGGCTGGAACGGTTTTAGCTCTGAATTTATCGAATAGCTCGTTTAGCATGGTTGAAGCGCTGGTTTTTTTAGTATGTTTTCTATTTAGCATATATCGTACCAGCTATTATATTATTGATTTTTATATGTTTAATATTGTGTCCTGATAAGCCCCATTAAAGCTGCTGACGGAGATGAGTACAAAGTGACAAAATACGGACTGCCGCCATGGTAGTGAAATCGTCGGTTTTAGGTTAAAATACATGCCTGTCGTCACTGACATGGAGGTTTGGGTGAGTGGTTTAAACCAGCAGTCTTGAAAACTGCCGAAGGGCAACCTTCCGTGAGTTCGAATCTCACAGCCTCCGCCAAGTGCTCGTCTCGTAGCCATCGAACTCGGCCCCTACATCAATTTGAACACCCCTGAATTTACACTTAATGTGACCAGGCATGCACGCGATGTCGTGGGGATGACTTACGTCTATCCCGTGGTTTCGCGCCGTGCCGGCGGCGTGTCGGTAGGGGTTAATCTCAATCCAAATAATGCCTGTAACTGGCGCTGTCTGTACTGCCAGGTGCCCGGCTTGCAGCGCGGCAGTGCACCGGAAATCGATTTGCCGGTGCTGGAGCGCGAGCTGACGGATTTCTTGCAGCAGGTGCTGCACGGCGATTTCATGCAGACGCATGTGCCGGAATCGGCACGCCGGTTGAACGATATCGCCTTGTCGGGTAACGGCGAACCGACCAGTAGCAGGGTATTTGCCGACGTTATCGAGGTGATTGCGCGCGTCATGGCGCAATTCGATTTGATCGGCAAGATCAAGCTGGTGCTGATTACCAACGGCAGCCTGATGGATAAAACCTATGTGCAAACAGGGCTGCGGTTGATGGCAACGCTGGGCGGCGAAGTCTGGTTCAAACTGGACAGTGCGACCCGTGACGGCTTGCGTCTCATCAACAACACTGAAATCACGCCGGAGCGCGTATTCGCTAACCTGGAAATAGCCGCTGCGCTATGCCCGACCTGGCTGCAGACATGTGTGTTTGCACTGGATGGTGAGCCCCCGTCAGCGACGGAGCAGCGGGCTTATCTCGATTTCATTCGGCGTGCCATCAATCGCGGTCTGCACTTGCAAGGAGTCCTGCTGTACGGCCTGGCGCGCGATTCGCAACAGCCTGAGGCGCCGCGTTTGTCGGCATTGCCTGCCGCATGGTTAAACGCATTTGCGGCGCAAATCGAGCATTGCGGCGTAGCGGTCAAGGTGAGCGCGTGATTTACGGTATAGGCACCGATATCGTCAGTATCCCGCGTATTGCGGCGCTGCTTGCACGGCACGGCGAACGTGCGGCTACACGCCTGCTGGCCGAGACGGAAATGGCTGCATTCAGCGCGCATAACGATCCTGCACGTCTGCTGGCCAAGCGCTTTGCAGCGAAAGAGGCGTTTGCCAAAGCGGCGGGGACAGGGTTGCGCGCACCGGTCGCATTTGCCAATATCGCTGTCACGCATAACGATCTGGGGCAGCCGCAATTTCGTTTTGCGCCGCAGTTACAGAGTTGGCTGGACGCCAGAGGCGTGACGGCCAGTCATTTATCAATCAGCGACGAGGTAGAGACGGTGGTGGCATTTGTGATACTGGAGGGCGGGGCATGAGTCTGGGGCCGGTAATGGTGGATGTGCCGGGGCTGGCGCTGACCGACGATGACCGGCGGCGATTGATGCATCCGCTGGTGGGCGGCGTCATACTGTTTGCCCGCAATTATCAGTCGCCCGAGCAGTTGCTGGCTTTGACTGCGTCAATACGTGAACTGCGTACGCCGCATCTGCTGATTGCGGTAGATCACGAAGGCGGGCGCGTACAGCGCTTCCGCGACGGATTTACCCGGTTACCGGCCATGCGCGAACTGGGCCGGGCGTGGGAACACAATCCGATACAAGCCAGGCATTTGGCGCAAGCCTGCGGATACGTACTGGCAGCTGAATTGCGCGCGCATGGCGTGGATCTGAGTTTTACCCCGGTACTGGATCTGGATTACGGTGCTTCCGGCGTGATCGGCGATCGCGCGTTTCACGCGCAGCCCGAGGTGGTGGCCGAGCTGGCGCATGCCTTGATGCTGGGGCTGAAGGAAGCTGGGATGGGCAGTGTCGGCAAACATTTCCCCGGTCACGGCTATGTGCGGGCCGATTCACATCTTGCGATACCGGTGGACGAGCGCAGCCTGCATGAAATCGAACAGGCGGATCTGATCCCGTTCCGGCAACTGGTCGCGGATGGCATGACCGGCATCATGCCTGCGCATGTGATATACCCTGCTGTGGATAGTCTGCCGGCAGGTTTTTCATCATATTGGCTGCAACAGGTGTTGCGGCAGAACCTGGGATTTGATGGCGTGATTTTCAGCGACGATCTGTCGATGGAAGGCGCCAGTGTTGCAGGCAACATAGTGGAGCGCGCGCAGGCGGCGCTGAATGCCGGCTGCGATATGGTACTGGTATGCAATAACTGCGCAGCAGCCGATGCGGTACTGCATGGTCTGGCCTGGCAAAAACCGGCGTTAGGTATTGTCCGTATGGCGCGTCTGCACGGCCAGCCTCATCCGCTGGGCATGACGGCTTTGCGCGAGCAGTCGCGTTATGTCGAGGCCGTGCATGAGGTGGCGGCGCTGGGGCATGACAGTGGCGATTTGTGGTCGACGGATGCCACCAACAGTTGCGGTTTGAGCGGCACGACATGAGCGCGGTATTCGATATCGATTGCGTAGCCTGCCCCCGTCTGGCGGGCTTTCTGCAGCAAGTGCGTACTGACTATCCGACCTATTATGCACGCCCGGTGGCGCCGTTCGGCGATGCCAGCCCACGTTTGTTGATCGTCGGTCTGGCGCCCGGCATGCATGGCGCGAATCGCTCCGGACGTCCGTTTACCGGCGATCACGCGGGCATATTGCTATACCAGACGCTTTATCAATTCGGCTTTGCCAACCAGCCGCAATCGGTGAGTGCCGACGATGCGCTGGTGTTGACTGGGTGCCGTATTACCAACGCAGTGAAATGCCTGCCGCCTGCGAATAAGCCGGAAACGGCGGAAGTGCGACGCTGCAATCATTTTCTGGCTGCGGAAATCGATGCGTTACCGGTTACGACAGCGATACTGGCATTGGGCAGCGTCGCTCATGCGGCGGTGCTGATGGCGGCGGGCATTCCGCCCAAAGCGCACAAGTTTGCGCACGGCGCAGTGCACGATCTGGCCGGTGGCAGAAAGTTGTACGACAGTTATCATTGCAGCCGTTACAACACGCAAACGCGACGCCTGACTGCCGAGATGTTTCACGCCGTATTCGCCCGGATCGTCGCCGACCAGACCTGATATGTTCGATAGCGCGCAATTGCTGGCCACGATGCCTAATCTGCCCGGTGTGTATCGCATGCTGGGCGGCGATGGCGAAGTGTTGTATGTCGGCAAGGCGCGCGATCTGAAAAAGCGCGTTTCTTCCTATTTTCAGAAGAACGATCTGTCGCCGCGCATACGTCTGATGGTAGGTAAGATCGAGGCGGTCGAGATTACCGTCACCCGCTCCGAGTCGGAAGCGCTGGTGCTGGAAAATAACCTGATCAAGGCGCTGTCGCCGCGCTACAACATTCTGTTTCGCGACGACAAGTCTTATCCCTATCTGGTGCTGTCCGGGCATCAATATCCGCGGCTGGCGTATTTTCGCGGTACGCCGCAGCGCCAGGACCAGTGTTTCGGTCCTTTTCCGAATGCTTATGCCGTACGCGAGAGTATTCACATTCTGCAAAAAGTATTTCGCTTGCGCACCTGCGAGGACAGCGTTTTCAATCATCGCTCGCGGCCCTGCCTGCTGCATCAGATCCGGCGCTGTACTGCGCCGTGCGTGGGCATCATCGGTGCCGAGGATTACGCGGCGGATGTACGCAATGCGGCACTGTTTCTGACGGGTAAGGCCAATGAAGTGCTGCAGGCGATCACGCAGAAAATGCAGCACGCCGCCGAGCTGATGCACTATGAGGAAGCCGCACTGTATCGCGATCAGATCAAAAGCCTGACTGCTGTGCGCGAACAGCAATTTGTGGGCAGCCAGAGTCAGGCTGATGCCGATGTTATTGCCGTGGTCGCCGCGCAGGGATTGTTGTGCGTCAATCTGCTGATGATACGCGGCGGCCGGCATCTGGGCGATCGCAGCCTGTTCCCGCAAAATGCCCAGGATGTGAGCACGCAGGAGGCGTTGACCGCGTTTTTGGCCCAGCATTATTTGAATCGCGCCATTCCGTCGCAAATTATCGTTTCCGAGACTATCGAACATGAAGTCATCGCTGCCGCGTTGGGCGAGCAGGCCGGTTATAAGGTATCGATTACCGCGCATCCGAGCGGCGAGCGCAGGCGCTGGCTACAGATGACTGTCAACAACGCGCAGTTGGCTATCACCCGTCAGGTCGCGCAGAAATCCACGCAGAACGCGCGATTGGCGGCATTGCAAAATGCATTGAACATGCCGAATCTGCAGCGCGTCGAGTGTTTCGATATCAGCCACACCATGGGCGAAGCCACAGTAGCGTCATGCGTGGTGTACGATCAGGAAGCCATGCAGCCCGGCCAATACCGGCGCTATAACATCAGCGGAATTACGCCGGGGGACGATTATGC
Source organism: Sulfuriferula sp. (assembly GCA_031291235.1). Lineage (GTDB taxonomy): Bacteria > Pseudomonadota > Gammaproteobacteria > Burkholderiales > Sulfuriferulaceae > Sulfuriferula. The sequence continues at coordinate 344,943 of JARLJL010000013.1, read as the reverse complement.
CGCAATGCGCGATGCATTGACGCGACGTTATACCAAAATTCAGCAAACCGATGGCAAACAGCCGGATTTGATCCTGATCGACGGCGGTGCCGGTCAGCTCGGTATCGCCCAGGCGGTGATGGACGATCTCGGTATCGCCGATATTGCGCTGATCGGCGTAGCCAAGGGGGTGGAGCGCAAAGCGGGCATGGAACAGCTGATTACGACCGATGGACAGGCTACACGGCTGGCGCCCGACGATCCGGCGCTGCACCTTATTCAGCAAATCCGCGACGAAGCCCATCGCTTTGCCATTACCGGCCATCGGGCGCGCAGAGGCAAGGCGCGGACGTCATCCAGTCTGGAGGATATTCCCGGGGTAGGGCCGAAACGCCGGCAAAAGCTGCTGGAAACTTTCGGCGGCCTGCGCGAACTGAAAAATGCCGGCGTAGATGAAATAGCGCGGGTGGAAGGCATCGGGCAGGCGTTGGCAGAACAAATATATCAAGCCCTGCGTTAGCAAAATGTCAGTTCCTGTTGTGTAAACTTCAGCCCTGTGCATGCATTCGTTGTTGTTCGATAACGGGACAGTATCGCTATGGCGGTGCCGCGTTATCGAAAACTTTGAATTGGATGCGAGGGATACTTGCAAGCGTCATTACACTGACGCATACTTAACCAAGTCCCTAATTTTAAAGCGAATCAATTGTGTACGGTTCAGATATTGCGCAAACGTTTTGACATCGTCAAGCATGCGCGATGTTGATTGTCTGCCATGAGATTGTTGGGGGGAAGCATTATGCGGTTATTGTCCTGTCTGCATAACCTGTTTTGCTGGGCATTGTTTGCGACTGGGCTGCTGTTTGTGTGGCAGGCGTCGTATGCTGACCAGTTTCTTGCTCGTATCCTCGAGTATCGCTCGGCTCAGCAGTCCGAGGGCAGAGAGGAAAACGATGCTCCCGGTGCCATAGCTTTGCCTGCTGGCGTGCAGCTTGTGCGGGACGTAGCTTATGGCGCTGATCGCAAACAGCGTATGGACGTTTACCTGCCGCAGCATGCGGTCAATGCGCCGGTGATCTTCATGGTACACGGCGGCGCATGGCGTTTCGGGGACAAAAACGCGAAATCCGTGGTTGAAAACAAAGTGGCTCGCTGGGTAGCCAAGGGCTGTATTTTTATCTCGGTCAATTATCGATTGTTGCCAAAGACCATGCTGGTAGATCAGGCAGCGGACATTGCCAGCGCACTTGCTGTGGCGCAAGCTCAGGCCGCATCGTGGGGCGGCGATCCGGAGAAATTCATATTGATGGGGCATTCGGCAGGCGCTCATCTGGTGGCCTTGCTTGCTGCGGCGCCGGAGCGGGCGTACAAGCTGGGGGCCAAACCCTGGTTGGGGACGATTGCGCTGGACAGCGCGGCGCTGGATGTGGCTGAAATCATGTTGAATAAGCATGAACGTTTTTACGACAGTGCGTTTGGTGAAGACCCTACGTACTGGAAAGAAGTGTCGCCTTTATATTCATTGTCCAAAATCGCCAAACCGATACTGGCCGTATGTTCTACCCACCGCAAGGATTCGTGTCCGCAGGCCGTTCTTTTTGCCAGCAGGGCAAAATCCCAGGGGGTACGTGTCGATGTGCTGGAACAGGATTTGTCGCATCGGGAGATTAACCTGCAACTAGGGACGGCGGGCAGTTATACCGATGCGGTTGAAGCATTCATGTCCAGTCTCGATGAGTCGGTCAAGCGGGCGCTCGACAGACCCTCCGGCAGTATGCACTGAGCTAGCGGTTTTGCCGTAGCGTAGCCTCGGCAGGTTACGCAAGTTTTACGGGCGCATACGATCCGTTGCATCGAAATATTGGCGGGCGTAGGCAACCAGTTGCGCATCGGTCGGGTGATCTACTGTTTCCATGCCGACTATTCTGTCGGTCATCTGCGGGTCGTGCTTGTGTATGTGCTTGATCAGGCTGAGTTTCGCGCCTGCCGGCCCGACAATCAGGATTTCGTGTGCACCTTTGATGGCTTCGACAACTTCATGGTAGTAATGCTGGTCTTCAGGTGCGCGACCGGCACCGACTGCACCGTGCTTGTTATGCAAATGCTGGTGCTGTTTGTCGGGCCGCACTATGGAGGATTCCACATCTTCGGGGCTGACATGCATGATATGGGCTTCGGCGTGATCTATCCAGACGACGGCGTGATAGTGTGACATGGTATTCCTTTATATAATTATAAATAATTGCTAGTACTATTATGAGGCTGATCAACGAAATATCAAGTGCCGGCAGCGTTTACCACGTTTGATGGCATGCGGCTACTTCGAACCTTGTCTTTAATCCCATCCTTGTTGTTTTACGGAAACGGCATTAAGTAATCGCGCGTTTCTGGGTTAAAATGCCGATTCACTCAATTTTTATGAGTCATTATGCCGCTTAATGTACCGAATTTTCTGACCTGGCTGCGCATACTGCTGATTCCGCTGGTGGTGGCGGTGTTTTATCTGCCCGCCGATTGGTTGAATATGCATCAGGTAAATCTGGCTGCGACTGCCATGTTTGCGGCCGCTGCGGTGACTGACTGGCTGGACGGATATCTGGCACGTATCCTGAACCAGACTTCGGCTTTTGGCGCATTTCTGGATCCAGTGGCTGACAAGCTGATGGTGGCGGCGGCGCTGGTTGTATTGGTACAGCTAGGCCGTGTCGATGCCTTGATCGCATTGATCATTATCGGGCGCGAAATTACCATTTCGGCATTGCGCGAATGGATGGCGAGCATAGGTGCGCGTGCCAGTGTGGCGGTATCGATGATAGGCAAATTCAAAACGGCTGCGCAAATGATAGCGATTTTGTTGTTGTTATTTCATGAATCATTATGGGGGCTGGATATCCAGCAATTGGGTACCTGGTTGATCTGGCTGGCAGCCATCCTGACTATGTGGTCTATGGCGTATTATCTGCGACAGGCTATCCCGGTCGTCATCCGACATCGTTAAGGAATGCATATGCAGGCAGCGAACTCAGCTGATGCCGCTCACAAACAAAGCCTGACCGCGCTGTCGATTGCTGCAATCGGCGTGGTATACGGGGATATCGGTACCAGCCCGCTGTATACCCTGAAAGAGGTATTTAATCCCGTGCACGGCATCAGTACCAGTCATGAAAATGTACTGGGTATTCTGTCGCTGGTGTTCTGGTCGCTACTGATAGTCGTGTCGCTCAAATACGTCGTGTTCATCATGCGTGCCGATAACAAGGGTGAAGGCGGCATCATGGCGCTGATCGCGTTGATGCAGCGGGTGGTCGGTACCGATTCAAAAATGCGCTGGCCGTTGCTGATACTGGGTTTGTTTGGTGCATCATTGTTCTTCGGCGACGGCATTATTACGCCCGCCATTTCCGTATTGTCTGCCGTTGAGGGCCTCGAAATCGCGACTCCGGGACTCAAGGCTTTTGTCATTCCCATTTCGCTGGGCGTGCTGGGCGGTCTGTTTTTCATCCAGCGTAAGGGGACGGCAACAGTCGGCATACTGTTCGGCCCTATCATGATAGTGTGGTTTCTGACGCTGGCCGTGCTCGGCGCAATTAAAATTGTGGCCTATCCGTCGGTGTTGCAAGCGCTGAATCCCGTTAATGCCGTCGGCTTTTTTGTGGAACATCGGGTACACGGTTTTCTGGCGCTGGGGGCGGTAGTATTGGCGTTGACCGGCGCAGAAGCCCTGTATGCGGATATGGGGCATTTCGGCAAACGCCCGATACGGGCGGCCTGGTTCCTGTTCGTCCTGCCGGCATTGCTGCTCAATTATTTCGGCCAGGGGGCCATGCTGATTCACGATCCCGCTACCGTCGATAGCCCGTTCTACAATCTGGCGCCGGACTGGGCGTTATATCCCATGGTGGGGCTGGCCACGCTGGCTACGGTGATTGCCTCGCAGGCGGTGATTTCAGGGGTGTTCTCGGTCACGCGTCAGGCCACGCAACTGGGTTTTATGCCGCGCATGGATATCGTGCATACCTCGGCGCGGGAAATCGGCCAGATTTATGTGCCGATGATGAACTGGACCATGCTGGCAGGCATCGTCGCACTGATACTGGGGTTTCAAACCTCGAGCAACCTGGCGTCGGCGTACGGCATTGCGGTGACGGGTACCATGGCGATAGACACCATCCTGGCTTTTGTCGTGGTGCGCGGCATGTGGAAATGGGGCTGGCCGGCAACGCTGGCGGGTATGCTGTTCTTCCTGAGTGTGGATTTATCGTTTTTTAGCGCCAATGCCATCAAGATATTCCAGGGCGGCTGGTTCCCGCTGGCGATAGCCATGCTGATGTTTACGCTGATGACAACCTGGAAACGCGGGCGTCAGATTCTGGCCGAGCGTCTGCAGGCAAATTCAATTGCGTTGATGCCGTTCCTGGCCGGGATTGCAGCCCATCCGCCTTTGCGCGTACCCGGAACGGCGGTATTTCTGACCACCAATCTGGAAGGCGTGCCGCACGCCATGCTGCATAATCTGGTGCATAATAAAGTTATCCACGAAACGGTGATTCTGTTAACGGTGAGAATCCGCGATGTACCCTGGGTGCCGGATGATGAGCGGGTCAAGGTTGATGCTGTGGGTAACGAATTTTATCTGGTGACCGTGTTTTACGGTTTCAAGGACGAGCCCGATATTCCGCTGGCGATGGAACAGGTAAAAATTCACGAGCACGGTTTCAATATGCTGGAAACTTCGTTTTTCCTCAGTCGTGAAACGCTGATCGCCACTGAGGTACCGGGCATGGCGCTGTGGCGTGAAAAACTGTTTGTCAGCATGGCGCGCAACGGCAGCAGTGCGACGGCATTTTTCCATATCCCGACGAATCGCGTCATTGAGTTGGGAACACAAGTCGAGTTATAGTATGGCCATCAAAACCACGTTAAAAATGGGCGATCCGCTGTTGTTGCAACAGGCCGCGCCCGTTGCTGCGTTCGATACGCCTGAATTGCACGACCTGATAAACGACTTGCGCGATACCATGATCGCATTAAACGGCGCCGGCCTGGCTGCGCCGCAAATCGGCGTCAGTCTACAGGCGGTGATATTCAGCGTTGCTAATAATCCCCGTTATCCCGATGCCGAAGCGGTGCCGGAAACCGTGCTGATCAATCCCACGCTTACTCCGCTGGGTGAAGCGCAGGACAATGCCTGGGAAGGTTGCCTGTCGGTGCCCGGCATGCGCGGGTTGGTGCCGCGTTATACGCATTTGCGTTATCAGGGTTACGATCAGTTCGGTAATGTGATCGATCGTACCGTATCGGGTTTCCATGCCCGGGTGGTACAGCATGAAGTCGATCACCTGTGGGGCATACTGTATCCCATGCGCATCGAGGATATACGCAATTTCGGTTTCACCGATGTGCTGTTTCCTCAGCTGGACAGCGCAGCGGCCGACGACTGAACGGTTGCTGCGGATTCAGGCGGCAGCCTGTTTTCCCGCGCAATGCGGACAGGAGATGCCGACGACGTAATCCGGCGAGGCCTGATCGGCAGGGGTGAGCACGGTGCGGCAAGCAAAGCAGATGTCGGTCGCCGTCGGTTTGAGATCGCCGTCCAGCGCGACACGCTTGTCGAACACGAAACACTCGCCGTCATAGTGACTGGCACCGTATTCCTCGAAATACTTCAGTATCCCGCCCTGCAATTGATAAACCTGGTTGAACCCCGCTGCTGCCATGAACGGCGCGGCTTTTTCGCAGCGCACGCCGCCGGTGCAGAAAGTGACGATGGGGATGTCGCGATAGTCCTTGAGCTGCTCGGTTGCCGCCGCAAAATCGCCGAACGTATTGAGCTGCAGATTGACCGCATTATTGAAGGTGCCGACGCGGTATTCGAAGTCGTTGCGGGTATCGACGATGATGAACTCGCGGCCTTCGTCGTACCATTTTTTCAATTCCGCCGCCGGCAGTTGCGGGGCGGGATACGCGGTGCGATCGAAATTCGGCTGGTGGAAGGTGATGATCTCCTTTTTCAGTTTGACCAGCATGCGGTTGAACGGTACTTCGTCCGACCAGCTGCGTTTGATCTCGATCCCGGCAAACCGCGGATCGGCAGTGAGCCAGTCGATAAAGGCTTCCAGTTCTGCGGCCTCGCCTGCCAGAAACAGATTAATGCCTTCCGGCGTCAGCAGGACGGTGCCTTTGAGCTTGTGCGCAGCACTGCGTTGCCGGAACTGCTCGCGCAATGCGGGGAGCTGTTCCAGCTCGACGAAGCGATAGGCGGCGATGTTTAATATGCTGGGCATGATGTGCGGAGGCGGCGATTTGATGGTGCAGTATTATAGCGCTTAAAGCTGGGTGCCCAGATTTTTCGCCAGCGCCAGCAGTTCTGCGCTGTTATCGAGGCCGTCGATGAAGCGCTGCGGTATGCCTTCCAGCCCCACTTGTGCGCCGACCAGTGCACCGGTCAGCATGGCGCGCGACATGTTTTGTCCGCCACCATTGATGGCGTGCAGCACGGCTGACTCGAAGTCGTCGGCAAAGCGGGCCGCCAGATAATAGGCGGCGGGTAGCTGGTGGTAAATGGCGCAGGGCATGCCGTAGACGATGGACGCTTTCCACGCCGGTTCAATTTGTATGCCGGAATCCAGCGCGGCCAGCGCCATATAATGCGGCGTTAGCAGCGCATCGGGAGAAGAAAAGCGTCCTGCCCGCGGCGGATCGGGGTCGCCGCGCTGCGGTGCGGAAAGATCGCTCTTCGTTACCGCGTGGAAGGGCAGCTCGTTGCTGTGCACCAGCTGCATCAGTTTGTTAGAGATATCCGGCGTCAGCCTTGTCCCATTGACCAGCTGTGCCAGAATCACATTGTAGGCGGTGCTCATGGCGACGATGGCTTCGTCGCTCTGCGTCAGCAGGCAATTGGCGCTGACGGATTCGGCCAGTTGATGCGGGTGTTTTGCGTATCTGACTGCCAGCACGATGCCGCGTTCGGCCGATTCCGTGGTGTCGGCATGACCGCCGGTCTCGCCCCAGGATTTGTGTTGTTGCACCCGGCGCCGGTAGGCTTCGCGGATGGACTGGTTGGTGTAGCCGCCGGGGCCGTAGACCGGGGTGCCGTCCAGTAGCGGGAATAGCTCCTCGTCCAGCCGGCGGGTGAAATCGTCTTCCCGGTATTCGCCGTGCTCGACCACGGATTTTAGCAGCATGACGAAAATCAGTCCGCTCTGCGATAGCTGTCCGGCCCGCATGCCGCCATGGTAGCGCTCCGCCTTGGGTGTGGTGTAGTCGCTGATCCAGTCGCCGTAGTCGCGGCGCAGCTCGGCAAGATCGTAATACCAGTGGCAGCCCAGACCGAGGGCGTCGCCGATAAGGGCGCCCATGATGGCGCCGGCTGCTCGATCCATGGCGGTTTCCTTTCGAAGTGGATGCTTTGCCGCAGTAGCGGTATAGGCAAAATTAAAAAATTCGACAGCATGCGCGTACATTAAGTTCGGCCGCATCGGCGATGCCCATGTTTAATTGTAGCTATCTCTGTCGGTGCTGCAAGTATACGTAGCCCGTGCATTTCTGGGTTAAAATATACCCCATGTCTTCTCCCCAATTTATTCACCTGAGACTCCATTCGGAGTATTCCATCACTGACGGTATCGTGCGGATAGACGATGCGGTAGCGCGGGCCGCCGGCGATGCCATGCCTGCGCTGGCACTGACCGATTTGTCCAATTTGTTCGGGCTGGTGAAGTTTTATCAGGCGGCGCGCGGCAAGGGAATCAAGCCGGTTATGGGTTGCGACGTCTGGGTCAGCAATCAGCTGGAGCGCGATCGCCCCAACCGCTTGTTGTTGCTAGCGCAAAATCTTGCCGGTTACCGGACATTGTCCGAATTGCTGACGCGCGCCTATCGCGAGAACCGCTGGCGTGGGCGCGCCGAGTTACATCCTGCATGGTTTGAAGAAGTGGCGACGGATGGCCTGATTGCATTGTCCGGCGCGCAGCAGGGCGACGTAGGGCAGGCTTTGCTGGCAGGAAACGATGCGGCGGCACGGGCTGTTGCAAGTCGCTGGGCGACATTGTTTCCCGGTCGCTACTATCTGGAAATACAGCGTACCGGACAGGTCAATGCCGAAAATTGCCTGCAAATGACTTTGCCGCTGGCGGCTGAACTGGGTTTGCCGGTAGTGGCTACGCACCCTATCCAGTTTCTTGACCGCGACGATTATAAAGCCCACGAAGCACGCGTGTGTATCGCCGAAGGCGCTTTGCTCGGCGACCGGCGCCGACAGCGCGCCTTTACCGAAGAACAGTATTTCAAAACCCAGGCTGAAATGGCGGCACTGTTTGCCGACCTGCCTGAGGCCTTGGCCAACAGCGTGGAGATCGCCAGACGCTGTTCGCTGAATCTGGAACTGGGCAAGAGCAAACTACCGCAATTCCCTACACCCGACGGCATGACGCTGGACGACTTCCTGCGTCAGCGCTCCGCTGAAGGTCTGGCGGAGCGCATGCAGGTGCTGTACCCGGATGCCGCCGAGCGCGAACGGCGCTACCCGGAATATCAGGAGCGGCTGGAATTCGAGCTGGGCACGATTATCCAGATGGGTTTCCCCGGTTATTTTCTGATTGTGGCGGACTTCATTAACTGGGCTAAACATAACGGCGTGCCGGTAGGTCCGGGTCGCGGTTCTGGTGCCGGGTCGCTGGTGGCTTATGTGCTGGGCATTACCGACCTGGATCCGTTGCCGTACGACCTGCTGTTCGAACGCTTCCTCAATCCGGAACGGGTATCCATGCCCGACTTCGACGTCGATTTTTGCCAGGACGGGCGCGAGCGCGTGATCAACTACGTCAAGGACAAATACGGTCGCGAGGCGGTGTCGCAGATCGTGACTTTCGGTACGCTGGGATCCAAGTCGGTAATTCGCGACGTCGGTCGGGTGCTCGATCTGCCGTACAACCTGTGCGACCAGTTGTCCAAGATGATCCCGATAGAAGGCGTGAAACCGGTGTCGCTGCGCAAGGCGCTGGAAATGGAGCCGCAGCTCAAGGAGCGCTACGACAACGAAGAGGATGTGCGCGAACTGTTCGGTCTGGCGGAAAAGCTGGAAGACTTGACCCGCAACGTCGGCATGCACGCCGGCGGCGTGCTGATTGCGCCGGGCAAGATTACCGATTTTTGTCCGATTTATCTTGCCGAAGGTTCTGATTCGGCGGTATCGCAGTTCGACAAGGACGACGTGGAAAAGGCCGGGCTAGTGAAGTTCGACTTCCTGGGCTTGCGTACGCTGACCATCCTCGACTGGGCGATGCGCTATGTGGCGGCACTGGCGCCGGACGGCAAGGCGCCGTTCAGTCTGGAAACCTTGCCGCTGAACGACAGAGGCAGCTTCACTTTGCTCAAGTCGTGCAAGACCACGGCGGTATTCCAGCTGGAATCGCGCGGCATGAAAGACCTGATCCGGCGTTTGCAGCCGGACTGCTTCGAAGACGTGGTGGCGCTGGTGGCATTGTTCCGCCCGGGGCCGCTGGAGTCGGGCATGGTGGACGACTTCATCAACCGCAAGCACGGCAAGGCCAAGGTCGATTACATGCATCCGATGCTGGAGGCGACGCTGAAGCCGACTTACGGCGTCATCGTGTATCAGGAACAGGTGATGCAGATCGCGCAGATCATGGGCGGTTATACGCTGGGTTCTGCCGACTTGCTGCGGCGTGCCATGGGTAAAAAGAAGGCCGAGGAAATGGCCGAACATCGTGATATTTTCGTGACCGGCGCGGTGGCAAAAGGCGTGGATGCCAAGCAGGCGACCTATATTTTCGACCTGATGGAAAAGTTCGCCGGCTACGGTTTCAACAAGTCGCACTCGGCCGCCTATGCGCTGGTGGCCTATCATACCGCTTATCTGAAAGCGCATCATCCGGCGGCGTTCATGGCCGCGACGCTGTCGGCGGATATGGACGATACCGACAAGGTCAAGAATTTCTACGAAGATGCGCTGGCCAACGGGCTGGAAATCCTGCCGCCGGATATCAATCGATCCGGCTACCGGTTTGCGCCTGAAAGCGAACGCCAGATACGTTATGGTCTGGGTGCGGTCAAGGGCACCGGCGAAGCGGCGATCGGCGCCATTGTGGCGGCGCGCGAGCAGGATGGCCCGTTTGTCGATCTGTTCGATCTGGCGCGGCGCGTGGACAAGCGCAGCGTCAATCGGCGTACGTTGGAGTCGCTGATCCGCGCCGGCGCGTTCGATAGCGTGAACGACCATCGCGCGGCGTTGCTGGCGTCGGTCGGCATGGCATTGGAGCTGGCGGATCAGGCGGCGGCATCGGCGAATCAGGTAGGCTTGTTCGACGATTTCGACAGCCATCCCGATACACAGCCGGGCTTGGTAGAGGTGCCGCGCTGGCCGGAAAAAGACAAGCTGCTGCAGGAAAAATCGGCATTGGGATTCTATTTCAGCGGTCATCCGTTCAATGCCTATGCCAGCGAATTGAAAGCGTTGATTAAAACCCGTCTCGATAAACTCGCGCCTAACCCGCAACCGGTATTGTTGGCGGGCATCATCGTGTCCATGCGTACGCAAATGACGCGGCGCGGCAAAATGGCGTTCGTATTGCTGGACGACGGGCTCGCTACTGTGGAAGTGCCGATATTTAACGAGGTATTCGAGCGTCACCGGGAGTGGCTCAAAGAAGACAGTCTGCTGCTGGTGGAGGGCAAAGTCGGCAAGGACGATTATTCCGGGGGCTTGCGCATCAATGTGGACAAGTTGTTCGATGTGACCAGCGCGCGCACGCGTTATGCCAAGGTGCTGCAATTAACCGTGAGCCCGACGCTGAATGTGACGCAGCTGCAGGGCTGGCTGCGACCTTATTGTAATGACGAGAACGGTTGCCAGGTGCAATTGCGCTATCGTTTGCCGCAGGTGCAAACGGATCTGGATCTGGGCCCAGCCTGGCGTGTGATGCTGCATGACGATTTGTTGGGGGCGCTACAATCGGGCCTGGGAGCGACGGCGGTAACGGTCTGTTATTAGCGTTTCCCATTGCGGGGAAAGCGATGTAGTTTGAATTTGGCCGCTGGATACGGTAAAATGACGGAATTCTTGCAGAAGCGGGCGTGGTGTGAACCTTGCCCGCTTCTTTGTATAAGCCTCACACCGGAGTACTCCCTTGTCGCACGCTCAATCCGCTATCCTGGTGCTTGCTGATGGTTCAGTTTTTCGCGGTGTTGCCATCGGCGCGTCAGGTTCAACAGTTGGTGAGGTGGTATTTAATACCGCCATGTCGGGCTATCAGGAAATTCTGACTGATCCTTCGTATTCTCGCCAGATCGTCACCCTTACTTATCCTCATATCGGCAATACCGGCGTCAATCCAGAAGATGTCGAATCCACCCAGGTTCATGCTGCGGGTCTGGTGGTGCGAGATTTGCCGCTACTGGCCAGCAATTTCCGTTCTACCCAATCGCTGTCGGATTATCTGCAGGCGCAAAACGTGGTCGCCATCGCCGATATCGATACCCGTCGGCTGACGCGACTGCTGCGTGAAACCGGCGCGCAGTCCGGCTGCATTATGGCGGGCGATGTCGATGAAGCCGAAGCCTTGCGGCTGGCGCGTGCTTTCCCCGGATTAGCGGGCATGGACCTGGCAAAAGTGGTGTCGGTTAAAACCGCATATACCTGGACCGAGGGCGAATGGCGTCTCGGCAAGGGCTTCGTCAGTCCTGCATCTACCCCGTTCCATGTGGTTGCGTTCGATTACGGCATCAAGATGAATATTCTGCGCATGCTGGCGCAACGCGGTTGCAGGGTGACGGTGCTGCCTGCCCAAGCCAGCGCGCAAGATGCGCTGGCGCTGAATCCCGACGGTATTTTCCTGTCCAATGGCCCCGGCGACCCGGAGCCGTGCGATTATGCGATTACAGCGATCCGCGAGCTGGTGGCAACCGGCATTCCCACTTTCGGTATTTGTCTGGGCCATCAATTGCTGGCGCTGGCATCCGGTGCCAAAACCGTGAAAATGAAATTCGGCCATCATGGCGCGAATCATCCGGTGAAAGACATGGATACCGGCCGGGTGGCGATTACCAGCCAGAATCACGGCTTTGCAGTAGATGCGGATACCTTGCCGGACAATATGCGGGTGACGCATGTGTCGCTGTTCGATGGTTCGTTGCAGGGCATTACCCGTACTGACGTACCTGCGTTCAGCTTCCAGGGCCACCCGGAAGCCAGTCCTGGGCCGCATGATGTGGATTACCTGTTCGACCGTTTTGTTGCGCTGATGCAGGCGCGCTAAATTTGCCTTATAAAAAGACCGGCGGCATGCTGCTGCCGGTTTGATGTTGTCAGAAGATGTTTGGAAGTTTGGATGCCGCGCAACCCGATGTTGTCCGGCGGTTCTGATTTTTGGATGTATTCGTTAATCTAGTTTAAAAAATTATGCCCAAGCGTACAGACCTACATAGCATACTGATTATCGGTGCCGGCCCTATTGTCATCGGCCAGGCATGCGAATTTGACTACTCCGGCGCACAGGCGTGCAAGGCCTTGCGCGAAGAAGGCTATAAAGTCATTCTGGTAAATTCCAATCCGGCGACGATCATGACTGACCCGGAAATGGCCGATGTGACTTATATCGAACCTATCACCTGGCAGGTGCTGGAAAAGATCATAGAAAAAGAGCGTCCCGATGCGCTGTTGCCCACCATGGGCGGACAAACCGCATTGAATTGCGCGCTGGATCTGGCCAAGCACGGCGTACTGGAAAAATATAACGTCGAAATGATAGGCGCTTCGCGCGATGCTATCGACATGGCGGAAGACCGTGAAAAATTCAAGCAGGCGATGACGCGCATCGGTCTGGCCTCGCCGCGTTCGTCCATTGCGCACAGCATGGAAGAAGCGTTGCAAGTGCAGGCGGTGATGGGATTTCCGACTATTATCCGGCCATCATTCACCATGGGCGGTACCGGCGGCGGCATTGCCTACAACAAGAAAGAATTTATTGAAATCTGCGAGCGCGGTCTGGAAGCTTCGCCTACGCACGAGCTGCTGATCGAAGAATCGCTGATTGGCTGGAAAGAATATGAAATGGAGGTGGTGCGCGATCGCAAGGACAACTGCATCATCGTCTGTTCCATCGAAAACCTGGACCCGATGGGCGTGCATACTGGCGACTCCATTACCGTGGCGCCGTCGCAAACGCTGACCGACCGCGAATACCAGATACTGCGCAATGCCTCGATTGCCGTGCTGCGCGAGATTGGTGTGGAAACCGGCGGTTCCAACGTGCAGTTCGGCATCAATCCGGCCGACGGTCGCATGGTGGTGATCGAGATGAATCCGCGCGTGTCGCGTTCCTCCGCGCTGGCATCGAAAGCGACCGGCTTTCCGATCGCCAAAATCGCGGCCAAGCTGGCGATAGGCTATACACTGGACGAGCTGAAAAACGATATTACCGGCGGTGCGACCCCGGCATCGTTCGAGCCTAGTATCGATTACGTGGTGACCAAGATACCGCGCTTTGCATTTGAGAAATTCCCGCAAGCCAACGACAGGCTGACCACGCAAATGAAGTCGGTAGGCGAAGTGATGGCGATAGGCCGCACTTTCCGCGAATCGTTGCAAAAAGCCTTGCGCGGTCTGGAGACCGGGATGGACGGATTGAATCCGCTGACCAGCGAACGCGGCGTGATCGAGTCCGAAATCGGCAATCCCGGGCCTGAGCGCTTATGGTATGTGGCGGATGCGTTCCGCATCGGCATGACGCTGGAAGAAATCTTCGAGTTCACCAAGATCGATCCGTGGTTCCTGGTGCAGATTCAGGCGCTGGTTGCCGATGAAGCCGGTTTGCAAGGTCGTCAGCTGGCGGATCTGGATGCGACGGAATTGCGCCGCCTGAAACGCAACGGTTTTGCCGATCGCCGTCTGTCGAGCTTGCTCGGTTGCGATAAACATGCGGTACGTGCGCGGCGCTGGGAACTTGGCGTGCATCCTGTGTACAAACGGGTAGATACCTGCGCTGCCGAATTTGCGACGCATACTGCGTACATGTATTCCACATACGAGGAAGAATGCGAATCGCGCCCTACCGATCGCAAGAAGATCATGGTGCTGGGCGGTGGCCCCAACCGCATCGGTCAGGGTATAGAATTCGATTATTGCTGCGTGCATGCTGCGCTGGCGATGCGCGAAGATGGTTACGAAACCATCATGGTCAATTGCAATCCGGAAACGGTTTCGACCGATTACGATACGTCGGATCGGCTGTATTTCGAGTCGCTGACGCTGGAAGACGTGCTGGAAATCGTGCGCATCGAGCAGCCGGTAGGCGTGATCGTGCAGTACGGCGGGCAGACTCCGTTGAAGCTGGCGCGTGAGTTGGAAGCGTTCGGTGCTCCGATAATCGGGACTACGCCGGATATGATCGACTGTGCGGAAGATCGCGAGCGCTTTCAGCAAATGCTGATGGGGCTGGGGCTGAAGCAGCCGCCTAACCGTACTGCGCGGTCTGCCGAAGAAGCTATCCGGCTGGCTGCGGAAATCGGCTATCCACTGGTGGTGCGGCCATCCTATGTGCTGGGTGGGCGGGCGATGGAAATTGTGCGCGCCGAAGAGGATCTGCAGCGTTATATGCGCGAAGCGGTAAAAGTGTCCAACGATTCGCCGGTATTACTGGACCGTTTCCTCAATGATGCGATAGAAATTGATGTGGATGCGGTGTCGGATGGCGTCGATGTCGTGATCGGCGGTATTATGGAGCATATTGAGCAGGCCGGCGTGCACTCGGGCGATTCGGCGTGTTCGTTGCCGCCTTACAGTTTGTCGGCGGACGTACAGGATGAAATCCGCCGTCAAACGGTAGCCATGGCGCGCGCCTTGAATGTGGTCGGGTTGATGAATGTGCAGTTTGCGCTGCAAGGCGAGACCGTCTACGTGCTGGAAGTCAATCCGCGTGCATCGCGTACGGTACCGTTCGTGTCCAAAGCCACTGGCGTACCGCTGGCCAAGGTCGCGGCGCGCTGTATGGCGGGTACTACGCTGCAGGCGCAAGGTGTCACCAAGGAAATTGTGCCGCCGTATTTTTCGGTGAAGGAGGCGGTATTCCCGTTTGCCAAATTCCAGGGCGTCGACACTTTGCTGGGGCCGGAAATGAAATCGACCGGCGAAGTGATGGGTGTAGGCAAGACCTTTGCCGAAGCGTTCGTTAAGTCGCAGCTGGCCGCCGGCGTCAAATTGCCCAAGGCCGGGCATGCGTTCATCAGCGTGCGTAACGCGGATAAACAGAAAATCGTCGAAATCGGCGCGCAGCTGATTGCGCTGGGTTTCGTATTGTACGCAACGCGCGGTACGGCGGCTGCGCTCAGTGCCGGCGGTCTGGCGGTGACGGTGGTGAACAAGGTCGCCGAAGGTCGTCCGCATATCGTCGATATGATCAAAAATGACGAAATCAGTTTTATCGTCAACGTCGTTGACGATAAGCGCGCTGTACTCGATTCGGTTGAGATCCGTCGCGCTGCATTGGCGCAACGGGTGAGTTATTACACGACACTGGCAGGTGCAAAAGCCGCGTGCATAGGCATGCAGGCGATGAGCGAGCTGCAGGTTTACGATTTACAGGGATTGCATAGGCAATTATCTGCCTGAGGACAAGCAACATGAATACGATGACAAAAATTCCATTGACGGTTAAGGGTGCGCAACTGCTGCGCGAAGAGCTGCATCACCTGAAAACTGTAGAGCGGCCTGCGGTCATTACCGCTATCGCCGAGGCACGCGCGCAGGGCGACCTGTCGGAAAACGCCGAATACGATGCGGCAAAAGAAAAACAGGGTTTTATCGAAGGGCGTATCGCCGATCTGGAAGGCAAGCTGTCTTCGGCGCAGATCATCGATCCCGCGCTGCTGGAAGCCGAAGGTCGTGTGGTTTTCGGTGCGACGGTGGAGTTGGAAGAACTGGAGTCTGGCGAGGCTGTGACTTATCAGATCGTGGGCGACGACGAGGCCGATATCAAGCAATCCAAGATTTCCATCAGTTCGCCGATCGCGCGCGCCCTGATAGGTAAATATGCCGGCGACACTGCCGATGTGAAAGCGCCGGGCGGTGTGCGTCAATACGAAGTGCTGGATGTGAAATATATCTGATCATGCCAAGATTTCCTGATGCGCTGGCAAAAATAGCAGTTACCCTGTGGGTAGGCGGCTTGTGGGCAATCGGTTATATCGCGGCGCCGGTGTTGTTCAGTCAGTTGGCGGATAAGCAGCTGGCGGGTAACCTCGCCGGCGTCATGTTTACCGTGATCGCGTATATCGGCATGGTGTGCGGTTTTTATCTGTTGATACATCGTCTGGCGCAATTCGGCGCGACGGCATTAAAGCAGGCTTTTTTCTGGGCGGCACTGGTCATGCTGCTGCTTACGCTGGGTATACATTTCGGTATTCAGCCTATCATGGAAGGGCTGAAAGAACAGGCCATGCCGAAAGCTGTGATGCAAAGCATGTTCAGCGATCGCTTTGCCAGGTGGCATGGCGTTTCCAGTATCGTTTATCTGATTGAAAGCTTGCTGGGACTGGTATTGCTGTTCAGACAAGCAGCCAAGTAAATCATTTTGGCAGAGCGAGTTTGGGCTTTTCGGCAGGGCGATACACCAGCAGCAATTTCCCTATGTGTTGCACGGGTGCGGCCTTGAGGTCAGTGCAAATGCGGTCTAACATGGCTATCCGTGCATCGCGGTCGTCGCCGAATACGCGAATCTTGATGAGTTCATGGGCCTTCAGGCTAACATCGATTTCACGCATGACCGCATCCGATAACCCGGCATCGCCTATCATGACTACCGGGTGGAGTGCGTGAGCCTGGGCGCGCAAATAGCGGCGTTGAACGGCATTAAGTGTGGTCATGAGTACTATCCCTTTAAACAAACCGTTATTTTAGCCGATGAAGCCAAGTAGAACCAGCAAAGCATGGATGCGCGAGCATTTGAGCGACCCTTACGTCAAGCAGGCCAAAGCTCAGGGTTACCGCTCGCGCGCCGCATTCAAGCTGGAGGAAATCAACGAGCGCGATCATCTGATCCGGCCTGGTTCATTGCTGGTCGACCTTGGCGCGACGCCGGGCGGCTGGTCGCAAGTGGCGGTGCGGCAAGGCGCTCAGGTCATCGCGCTGGATATACTGGAGATGGATCCGATTGCAGGTGTGACGTTTATTCAGGGCGATTTTACGACCGATGAAACTTTGCAGGCATTGGCGCAGGCGGTAAATAATCGTTTGGTGGATCTTGTAATCTCGGATATGGCACCCAATATGAGTGGTGTAGCCAGTTCCGATCAGGCACGCAGCATGTATTTGTGCGAGTTGGCGCTGGAATTTGCACAAGCGCATTTGAAACCAAATGGTCAGTTTCTTGTCAAGGTATTTCAGGGCGAAGGTTTTCAGGAATATCTCAAGGCTTTGCGCGAGACTTTTGAGCAGGTGCTCAACCGCAAACCCAAGGCATCGAGAGATCGCAGCAGCGAAGTGTATTTGCTGTGCAAAAATCTG
Organism: Sulfuriferula sp.; assembly: GCA_031291235.1. Lineage (GTDB taxonomy): Bacteria > Pseudomonadota > Gammaproteobacteria > Burkholderiales > Sulfuriferulaceae > Sulfuriferula. The sequence continues at coordinate 327,446 of JARLJL010000013.1, read as the reverse complement.
CGCAAAGCGGTTACGTAGTCATTAAATTAGGTTTAGAATCAAAAATCGTCGTCTAAAATATCTGTGTATGCTCAGGTGGAGCTTGATTAATGAATAATATGTTCAAAAATATTGCTATCTGGTTGGTGGTGGCGCTAGTGCTGATGACGGTTTTTAACCAGTTCAGCAATCATCAGGTTGCGCAATCCCAGATGGATTATTCCCAGTTCATTGAAGAAGTGAAACAGGGGCAGATCGCCAAGGTCGTGGTGGAAAACCATGTCATCAAGGGCGTGAAAAACGACGGCAAGCGTTTCAGTACCTATGCGCCATCCGATCCGTGGATGGTGTCGGATTTGCTCAAGAACGGCGTAGCGATTGAAGCCAAGCCGGAAGAAGAGCCTTCGTTCCTGATGAGCATATTCATTTCCTGGTTCCCTATGTTGCTGCTGATCGGCGTATGGGTGTTTTTTATGCGCCAGATGCAGGGTGGCGGCAAGGGCGGTGCCTTTTCCTTCGGTAAAAGCAAGGCGCGCATGCTGGACGAATCCACCAATCAGATCACTTTTGCGGATGTGGCCGGCTGCGATGAAGCTAAGGAAGAAGTAGCTGAGCTGGTCGACTTCTTGCGCGATCCATCCAAATTCCAGAAGCTGGGCGGCCGGGTGCCGCGCGGCGTATTGATGGCGGGGAGCCCGGGTACGGGTAAAACGCTGTTGGCAAAAGCGATCGCAGGCGAGGCCAAAGTGCCGTTTTTCAGCATTTCCGGTTCCGACTTTGTTGAAATGTTCGTTGGTGTGGGCGCTGCACGCGTGCGCGACATGTTCGATCAGGCCAAAAAACATGCGCCGTGCATTATCTTTATCGATGAGATCGATGCAGTGGGTCGGCAGCGTGGCGCAGGCATGGGCGGCGGTAACGACGAGCGTGAGCAGACGTTGAACCAGTTGCTGGTTGAAATGGACGGTTTCGAAGGTTCTGCCGGCGTGATCGTGATCGCGGCTACCAACCGTCCCGATGTGCTGGATCCCGCTTTGCTGCGGCCGGGCCGTTTCGACCGTCAGGTCGTGGTGCCGTTGCCGGATATTCGCGGTCGCGAACAGATACTGCTGGTGCATATGCGCAAAATACCCAGTGCACCTGATGTGCGCGCCGACATATTGGCCCGTGGTACGCCGGGATTTTCCGGCGCGGATCTGGCCAACCTGGTTAATGAAGCAGCCCTGTTCGCTGCCCGCAGTAACAAGCGGCTGGTGGAAATGGACGATTTCGAGCGCGCCAAAGACAAGATCATGATGGGCGCCGAACGCAAGAATATGGTGATGCCGGAAGAAGAGCGCCGCAACACGGCTTATCACGAGTCGGGCCACGCCGTGGTTGCCTATTTGCTGGATAAAACCGATCCTGTGCACAAGGTAACGATAATTCCGCGCGGGCGTGCATTGGGTCTGACCATGCAATTGCCCACGGAAGACCGTTACAGTATGGACCGCGCGCAGCTGTTGCAGAATATATCAGTGCTGTTTGGCGGCCGTATTGCCGAAGAAGTGTTCATGAATCATATGACCACGGGTGCTTCCAACGATTTTGAGCGGGCTACCGATATGGCGCGGCGCATGGTTACACAATGGGGTATGTCGCCTGCATTGGGGCCTATGGTTTACGGCGAAAATGAGGGTGAGGTATTTTTGGGACGTAGCGTTACCACGCATAAAAACGTTTCCGAAGCGACCATGCAGAAAGTCGATGGCGAAATCCGGCGGATTATTGACGAGCAATATGCGTTAGCGCGTAAAATTCTGGAGGAAAACCGCGACAAGGTCGAAGCAATGGCGAAAGCGTTGCTGGATATGGAAACGATCGATTCGGACCAGATCAAGGATATTATGGACGGTTTGCCTCCGCGCGAACCCAAGCCGGTATCTACCGGTTCGGCAATGCCGCCGCCACAGGGTGGTGCGCCAACACCTAAGCCGGCTCCAGTGGTGACGCCGGCAACCGAGGCGTAATTTCAATCCGATATACGGGCCGGGGGCAACCCCGGCCTTTCTTTTGCCCAAAACGAATAACAAACGAGCCGGCTATGCAATTATTCTGTGGCAACACTCAGCTGGATTTGAGTCGTCCGCGTATTATGGGAATCGTCAATGTCACCCCGGATTCCTTTTCTGACGGCGGCAAATTCGACAGCTTGGCGGCAACGGTAGCCCATGCGCGGAAGCTGATTGCGGACGGCGCTGATATTCTCGATATCGGCGGGGAGTCGACACGCCCTATGGCCGAGCCGGTCAGCGTGGAAGACGAACTGGCGCGAGTGATCCCGGTAGTGACGGCCTTGCGCGGCTGCAATGCGGTGATTTCGGTCGATACGCGCAAGACTGAAGTGATGCGTGCCGCCATTGCGGCCGGTGCAAACATGATTAACGACATTCAGGCGCTGCAGGCGGATGGCGCACTGGCTGCCGTTGCCGCATCCGATGCGGCTGTTTGTATCATGCATATGCAAGGCGAGCCGCACACCATGCAATCCCAGGCAAACTATGACAATGTGGTTGAATCTGTGTATGGTTTCTTGCAGCAGCGGATTGCGGCATTGCTGGCGGCAGGTATCGCGCGCGAGCGCATCGTCATCGATCCGGGTTTTGGTTTTGCGAAGAGTCTGCAGCATAATTTGCAATTGTTAAAACACCTGGCACGGTTTACCGGGTTAAACTGCCCAATGCTGGTGGGGATGTCGCGTAAATCCATGTTGGGCGCCCTGACGGGGCGCGCTGTACTGGAGCGGGAGGCTGCCGGTCTGGCTGCGCATTTGTATGCACTGAGTCAGGGTGCGGCTATTTTCAGGGTGCACGATGTCGCCGACTGTCGTGATGCATTAACTGTTTGGCAAGCAATTGAGGAAGCACAATGAGCAGGTTATATTTTGGTACTGACGGTATCCGCGGGCAAGTCGGCGTTTCTCCGATTACGCCGGAATTCGTGATGCGTCTGGGGTATGCTGCAGGCAAGGTACTGGCGAGCGATCGCAGTGCATTGGCGGCAGGTGAAAATCCCGTGGTGCTGATCGGCAAGGATACGCGCGTTTCGGGTTACATGTTGGAAGCTGCGTTACAAGCCGGGTTGTGCGCTGCCGGCGTCAATGTGCGGCTGGTCGGGCCGATGCCGACCCCGGCAGTGGCATATCTGACGCGAGCATTGCGTTTGCAGGCGGGGGTGGTGATTTCTGCATCGCACAATCCGTTTGAAGATAATGGCATCAAATTTTTTTCCGGCACCGGGCAGAAGCTTGCCGACGCGACCGAACTTGCCATAGAGGCGCAATTGTCCGAGCCTATGCAGACTGTACCGTCGCGTGAGCTTGGGCGCGTCAAACGCATCGAGGATGCTGCAGCGCGTTATATCGAATTTTGCAAAAGCAGTTTCCCATTCGATCTGGATTTGCGCGGTTTGCGCATCGTTGTGGATTGCGCGCAGGGGGCAAGTTATCACGTTGCGCCACCTGTGTTGCATGAACTCGGTGCGGAGGTCATCCCTATCGGTAATCATCCGGACGGTACCAATATCAATCGCGAGTGCGGGGCTACGCATACAGCTGCACTGAGTGCAGCTGTGCGCCACCATCGTGCGGATTTTGGCATGGCGCTGGATGGCGACGGTGATCGCGTGATGATGGCCGACAGTGACGGCAGGATTTATAACGGCGATCAGCTGATTTATATTATTGCCAAATACCGTCAGCGCATGGGCAAGCTTAAAGGCGGCGTGGTGGGTACGCTGATGACCAATTTGGGTATGGAGCATGCATTGGCCCGGCTTGAAATCCCGTTTGCGCGTGCGAAAGTAGGCGATCGTTACGTGTTGGAAATGCTGACGGAACGCGGCTGGCAGTTGGGCGGCGAAGCTTCGGGGCATATACTGTGTCTGGAAAAGCATACGACAGGCGACGGGATTATCGCAGCGTTGCAAGTCTTGCGTGCGTTACGCGAGGCAAACATGTCACTGGCGCAATATACGGCAGACATGCAACAGTATCCGCAGACGTTGCTTAACGTGCGCGTAGCGAACAAGGTGGATTTGCAGCATGCCGCTATTCAGCGGGCGGTAGAGGCGGCTGAAGCGTCGCTGGGCAATACCGGACGGGTGGTGTTACGCGCGTCGGGTACGGAGCCGCTGATACGCGTCATGGTGGAGAGCCAAAGCGCAGATCAGTCAAAACACGAAGCGGAGCGAATTGCAGCGGCTGTTCGGCATTCTGTAGCATAACCGATTGCGGCTAGCCGCGTTGGGTGTGGATGGGGTGGTAAATAAAAAGAGCGATGTTTCCGCGAAACATCGCTCTTTTGTTGTGATGAGCAATTAACCGAATTTGCCGGTAATGTAGTCTTCGGTTTCTTTTTTACTCGGATTGGTAAACACGACGTCGGTTTTGCCGAATTCGACCATTTCGCCCAGATACATGTAGGCAGTAAAGTCGGATACGCGAGCAGCTTGCTGCATGCTGTGTGTGACGATAGTAATGGTGTAGTCGGTTTTAAGCTCGTGTATGAGTTCTTCAATGCGGGCAGTGGATATTGGATCAAGCGCAGATGCAGGCTCATCCAGCAGTAAAATTTCAGGTTTGACGGCAATGCCGCGTGCAATGCACAAACGTTGCTGTTGACCGCCGGACAGGCTGTAGCCGCTCTGATTGAGTTTGTCTTTAACTTCGTTCCACAGTGCAGATTTTTTCAGCGCCCATTCGACTCGGTCATCCAGTTCCGAACGCGACGGGCTTTCATACAATTTGATGCCGAAAGCGATGTTGTCGTAAATCGACATCGGAAACGGCGTGGGTTTTTGGAATACCATGCCGACGCGGGCGCGCAGTTTGTTCAGGTCGGTGCCCTTGTCGAGTATGTTCTTGCCGTCCAGCAATATCTGACCTTCTGCGCGTTGCCCAGGATAGAGATCGTACATGCGGTTAAGCGTGCGCAGCAAAGTGGATTTGCCGCATCCTGACGGGCCGATGAAAGCGGTGACATGATTGCTCGGGATGTCGAGATTGATGTTTTTCAGAGCGTGCGCTTTGCCATAGAAGAAATTGACGTCGCGGAGGCTGATTTTTGCGTTGGTATCCATAGTTTGGCTCAGGGTGTACGGTTTAATGAGATGATTTCTCTTGTTTGAACAAGACGCGAGCAAGGATGCTTAACCCTAGTACGGTCAATGTGATCAATAGTGCTCCGGCCCATGCCAGATCGTGCCAGTCGTCATACGGACTCATGGCCATCTGGAAGATGACGACGGGCAGGTTTGCGATCGGAGCATTCATGTTGGTGCTCCAGAACTGGTTGTTGAGCGCGGTAAACAGCAATGGTGCCGTTTCGCCGCTAATGCGCGCCACTGCCAGCAATATGCCGGTCAGCATGCCCGCTTTCGATGCGCGCCATGTCACCATGGTCACGATCTTCCATTGCGGCGATCCCAGTGCCGCAGCGGCTTCGCGCAGTGTGTTGGGAACAAGGTTAAGCATGTTTTCGGTTGTGCGCACGACTACCGGGATGACCAGCAATGCCAGTGCCAGCGAGCCTGCCCAGCCGGAAAAATGGTGAGCGGTAGCAACATAGGCGGCGTATACGAATAGCCCGATAACAATAGAGGGTGCGGATAGCAGAATGTCGTTAATAAAGCGGGTGGCCGGGGCTAGCCATCCGCGTTGTCCGAATTCTGCCAGATAGGTTCCGGCCAAAATACCGATAGGCGTGCCGATCATGGTGCCGACTATCGACATTAACAGGCTGCCGACGATGGCATTTTGCAATCCGCCAACGCTACCTGGCGGCGGCGTACTTTTGGTAAACATGTTAATGCTAACGCCGTGCAGACCGTAGTCCAGCAGGGTAAATAATATCCAGCCCAAGGCCAGTAATCCAAGCAGCATTGATAACGATGCAATGAGCAGATTGAATTTGTTGATGAAGCGGCGACGATTGTAAATGGAGAACATATTTTCCTAGCCCTTTTTACCTTCCTGTTTGCTCAGTTGGAGCAGCAGTAGCTTGGATATGGATAGAACAACGAAGGTGATAAAGAACAGGATCAGCCCTAATTCAATCAGCGAAGAGGTATACAGCACCCCGTCAGCCTCGGTAAATTCATTTGCCAGTGCCGACGATATGCTGTTGCCGGGCATCATCAAGGAGTTGCTGAGCTGATGGGCATTGCCGATGACGAAGGTGACCGCCATGGTTTCCCCTAGTGCGCGGCCCAATCCCAGCATAATACTGCCAACTACGCCAATTTTAGTATAAGGCAGTACCACGTAACGTACGACTTCCCATGTAGTAGCCCCTAAACCGTAAGCGGACTCTTTCAGCAACGGCGGTACGATTTCGAATACGTCGCGCATGACTGAAGCGATGAAAGGGATCACCATGATTGCCAGTATCAGTCCTGCGGTCAACATTCCTATCCCCATCGGGATGCCTTGAAACAGGAAGCCGATTACAGGGAGCGGGCCGAGCGTGTCGATCAGCCACGGCTGTACATGGTCGGCAAAAAGCGGCGCAAATACAAATAGCCCCCACATGCCGTAAATGATGCTGGGTATGCCCGCCAGCAGTTCTATTGCAATACCTAATGGGCGTTTAAGCCAGTTGGGAGACAGCTCCGTCAGGAATAATGCAATGCCGAAACTGATGGGTACGCCTATCAGCAAGGCAATAAGCGATGTTGCGATAGTGCCGGTGATCGGCACCAGTGCGCCGAATTTTTCAGTGACCGGGTTCCAGCTGTCGCTGGTCAAGAAGCTGAAGCCGTAGGCCTTGATCGACGGCATGCTGCCGATAACCAGCGAAAGGATAATGCCGAGCAACAGGGCCAGGACGATGAAAGCAAACAGGCGCGTCGCGTTGCGAAATATCGCATCCTGTATTAAAAAGCGCTTGGTACGGTGATCTGATAGTGAGTTATTCATAGCGTAATATGATTACAAGGCAAAGGGGGAAGCCTGCTCCCCCCTTGTCTGTTTTGGTTACAAAATCAAAGTCAGTTTACGCAAGTATTACCAGACAGCCTTGCCGTTTGTGCCTTTGATGTCGTTCTTCCATGCCTTGGCAATCAGCTTGACCAGACTGTCAGGCAATGGAACATAATCTAAATCAGCCGCCATTTTATCGCCATTTGCATAAGACCAATCAAAGAATTTCAGCACTTCCTTGGCATTTTCCGGTTTCTCTTGTGCTTTGTGCATCAAAATGAAAGTGGCGCCAGTGATAGGCCAGCTTATTTTGCCCGGTTCGTCGGTCAGAATTTCATAGAAGCCAGGAGCGTGTTCCCAGTCAGCGCCGGCAGCGGCAGACTGGAAGGTGCTGTCATCAGGAGCGACAAAATTGCCTTCCTTGTTTTGCATCATGGTGTAAGTCATTTTGTTCTGTTTGGCATATGCGTATTCTACGTAGCCGATCGAACCCTTGATGCGCTGTACGAAGGAAGCTACGCCTTCGTTGCCTTTGCCGCCTACGCCGGCAGGCCATGCAACCGATGTGTCGTTGCCCACTTTTTCTTTCCACTCAGGGCTGACTTTAGCCAGGTAGTTGGTGAAGATGAACGTGGTGCCGGAGCCATCGGAACGATGAACTACAGTGATAGGGGTTGCAGGCAATTTTGCGGATTTGTTGAGGGCAACAATCGCAGGGTCGTTCCAGGTGAGGATCTTGCCCATGTAGATATCTGCCAGCACTTTGCCCGACAGGTGGATTTGGCCGGGTGCAACGCCTTCAACATTCATGACCGGTACTACGCCACCGATAACGGTAGGGAATTGCATCAGGCCGTCTTTTTCCAGAACGTCAGCTTTTAGCGGCATGTCGGAAGCGCCGAAATCGACTGTTTTGGCATTGATCTGCTTGATGCCGCCGCCCGATCCGATGGACTGGTAGTTCAGACCGATATTGGTTTTGGCTTTATACGCTTCAGCCCATTTGGAATAAATGGGATATGGGAAAGTAGCGCCTGCTCCGGTGATTTCGGCAGCTTGGGTGCTGGCGGCAAAAGCCCAGCCAGCGCTAAGCAGCAGCATGGTTGCAAGGTTGCGAGTAGTGGTTTGCATGTTTGTTGTATCTCCGTATAGATAATGTTAAACCATGACAAAAAGCAGATTGATGAATGAGGCTTGCTGTTTGCTGATGACCATAGTACCTACTGAATATTGCATAATTGTGACAAAACGATTAAAGCGATTTGCAGGGTTGTCGATGGCGCTAAGGATTGACCAAGCGGGGGTGTTGTGTGTACTATCTAGGGTTTTAGAAGGTGGGGTTGAGCAATGCGGCAAAAGTTGGTCGCCGGAAACTGGAAAATGCATGGCAGCCTGTCCGAGAATCGGGCGCTGCTGGGCGAGTTGCGCGCGGCCTTGGCCGATGTGCGCAATATGGCGTGTGCTGTGTGCGTTCCCTTCCCTTATCTTGCTCAGGCTCAGGATGTGTTGACCGATAGTGCGATTGCATGGGGTGCTCAGCAGGTTAGCGAGTTTGCCAAAGGGGCCTATACCGGCGAGGTGTCGGCATCCATGCTGCTGGATTTCGGCTGCCGTTATGTGATCGTCGGGCATTCGGAACGGCGTGCATTGTTCGGCGAAACGGATCAGGTCGTCGCTGCCAAATTTGTGGCGGCAATTGGCGCCGGGCTGACGCCGATTTTGTGTGTCGGCGAGACGCTTTCGGAACGCGAAGCGGGTATGGCTGAATCGGTCATTGCCCGGCAGCTTGACGCCGTGCTGAATGTAGCGGGTATGTCAGGCATAGCGCGTGCAGTGATTGCATATGAGCCGGTTTGGGCTATCGGCACAGGTAAAACCGCAAGCCCGGAGCAGGCGCAGGCTGTGCATGCTTTTATTCGGCAAAAACTGGCTGTTTTGGATATGGAAATAGCCGGACGCATGATCATACTGTATGGCGGCAGTGTTAAAGCGGCTAATGCGGCAGAGCTGTTTTCCCAACCCGATATTGATGGCGGGTTGATTGGTGGGGCGTCGTTGGTGGCGGATGACTTTGTTGCAATTTGCAAGGCCGCTCAATTTTGAGTGATCTTGTCTAAAGGACTAGGATTTGGAAACGATAATTTGGATTTTGCACTTGTTGGCCGCGGTTTCGGTCATCGTGCTGGTGCTGCTGCAGCAAGGCAAAGGTGCGGATATGGGTGCGTCATTTGGTAGTGGCGCATCGGGAAGTTTGTTCGGTTCTACAGGATCGGCCAATTTTCTTAGCCGTACGACCGCAGTGCTGGCGGCTACTTTTTTTATGACCAGTTTGGTATTGACCTATTATTCGGGTCATCAAACCAAATCGGTTGGCGTTATGCAAGCGCAACAAAAATTGCAGGCAGTCAAACCTGTGGCTCCTGTCGGTACAACCGTTCCGGCAATGCCAGCAGGTCAAGCAGTTCCAGGTAACACCGGGTCAAAAGCCGGGGAAATTCCGAAGTAATCGGAGTATGTTACCGTGGGGCGGATTATCGATCCGTCCTGTCAATCGGCCGACGTGGTGAAATTGGTAGACACGCTATCTTGAGGGGGTAGTGGCGTAAAGCTGTGCGAGTTCGAGTCTCGCCGTCGGCACCATAGACTTTTCGTATAGGCACATTATTGCTGTCTATCGTAAGTGTTTGATTGTTAATATCGAATATGCTGATTTTGACGATCTTTTTTTAAGCTTGACGCGGTGCTTTTAGGGCAATTAAACTGAGAGGCTGTGCGCCTATAAATGGCTTGGGGGTTATCCATGCTTGAAAATTATTTTCCTGTGCTGTTGTTTGTTTTGGTGGGATTGGCGGTGGGTGTAGGCCCCATGCTGATGGGCTGGCTGCTGGCGCCGAATCATCCTGACAGCGAAAAGCTCTCTCCGTACGAATGCGGATTTGAGGCTTTTGAAGACGCGCGCATGCGATTTGACGTGCGCTATTATCTTGTCGCCATATTATTTATTTTGTTTGATCTGGAAATAGCATTTCTGTTCCCTTGGGCTATTGTCCTGAATGAAATTGGCATGTTCGGTTATCTGGCGATGGTGCTGTTTTTGGCCATACTCGTAGTCGGCTTTGTTTACGAATGGATGAAAGGGGCGCTGGAATGGGAATAGAAGGCGTTTTGGAACAAGGTTTTGTCACCACAACGGCTGACAAACTGATTAACTGGACCCGAACCGGTTCGTTATGGCCGATGACTTTCGGTCTGGCATGCTGTGCTGTTGAAATGATGCAGGCAGGTGCTTCGCGTTACGATCTGGATCGTTTCGGCATTGTGTTTCGTCCCAGTCCGCGTCAGTCTGATGTCATGATCGTGGCCGGTACCTTGTGCAACAAGATGGCCCCAGCATTACGCAAGGTGTATGACCAGATGGCAGAGCCGCGCTGGGTGATTTCCATGGGTTCCTGCGCGAACGGCGGCGGTTATTATCATTATTCGTATTCTGTGGTACGCGGCTGCGATCGCATCGTGCCTGTCGATATTTACGTGCCCGGTTGCCCGCCTACCGCCGAAGCCTTGTTGTACGGTTTTATTCAGTTGCAAAACAAGATCAAGCGCACAAATACCATTGCGCGTTAATGATTAAGAGCGAGTCGTTATGAATCCGTCATTAGAGAGTCTGTCCGTTTCCTTGCTGACCACTCTGGGTACAAAAATAGTACGCCAGGTGGAGGCGCTGGATGAATTGACCATAGAAGTGCAAGCTGCCGATTTGCGCGATGTGATGTTATCGCTGCGCGATCATGCCGGATTGCGCTTTGAACAATTAATCGATTTGTGCGGAATGGATTATTCCGACTACAAGGAAGGCGAATGGCAAGGGGCGCGTTTTGCTGTGGTGTATCACTTGTTGTCGCTGGTGAAAAATCGCCGTTTGCGCGTGCGCGTGTTCGCCAGCGAAGACGACTTTCCTGTGCTGGGAAGCATGGTGGATGTCTGGCCTTCGGCAAACTGGTTCGAGCGCGAAGCATTCGATTTGTTCGGTATCGTGTTTGACGGCCACCCCGATCTGCGTCGTATTCTGACCGATTACGGTTTCGTCGGTCATCCGTTCCGTAAGGATTTCCCGATTTCCGGCAATGTGGAAATGCGTTACGACCCCGAGCAGCAACGCGTTATTTATCAGCCTGTAAGTATCGACCCGCGTGAGATTACACCGCGCATAGTCCGGGAAGAAAATTATGGAGAGTGCGCATAATGGCCGAGATTCGTAATTACACCATGAACTTCGGTCCGCAGCATCCGGCCGCGCACGGAGTGTTGCGTCTGGTGCTGGAGCTGGACGGCGAGGTGATCGAACGGGCGGATCCGCATATCGGTCTGTTGCATCGCGGCACGGAAAAGCTGGCCGAGAACAAAACCTTTTTGCAAGCCCTGCCCTATATGGACCGGCTCGATTACGTGTCGATGATGAGCAATGAGCACGCATACGTGATGGCGATCGAAAAACTGATGGGTATCGCCATACCTGAGCGCGCCCAGTATATACGGGTCATGTTCGATGAAGTGACGCGTATCCTGAATCATTTGCTGTGGCTGGGTGCGCATGCAATCGATATCGGCGCCATGACGGTATTTCTCTACGCCTTCCGCGAACGTGAAGACTTGATGGATTGTTACGAAGCGGTGTCCGGTGCGCGCATGCACGCAGCCTATTACCGTCCCGGCGGCGTATATCGCGATTTGCCTGATACGATGCCGCAATACAAGGCGTCCAAAATTCATAATGAATCCGCTATACGGGAAATGAATGCAAACCGTCAGGGTTCCATGCTGGACTTTCTTGAGGATTTTACGCGCCGTTTTGATGTCTATGTCGATGAGTATGAAACGCTCTTGACCGATAATCGTATCTGGAAGCAACGTACGGTCGGCATTGGCGTGGTATCGCCCGAACGTGCGCTCGCGCTGGGTTTTTCCGGTCCCATGCTGCGCGGCTCCGGTATCGAATGGGATTTGCGCAAGAAACAGCCGTATGAAGTTTACGACAGGCTGGATTTCGATATCCCGGTAGGCGTGAATGGCGATTGTTATGACCGCTATCTGGTACGGATGGAAGAAATGCGTCAGTCCAATCGTATTATCAAGCAGTGCGTGACCTGGCTGAAACAAAATCCAGGTCCTGTGATTACGGATAATCACAAGGTGGCGTCGCCGTCGCGAGTCGGCATGAAACAGAGTATGGAAGACCTGATTCATCACTTCAAGCTGTTCACAGAAGGTATGCATGTTCCCGAGGGCGAAGCCTATGCCGCGGTGGAACATCCAAAAGGCGAGTTTGGGATCTACATAGTGTCTGATGGCGCCAACAAACCTTACCGTCTGAAAATTCGTGCACCCGGTTACCCGCATTTGGCGGCGCTGGATGAAATGGTGCGTGGTCACATGATTGCCGACGTGGTCGCAATCATTGGTACGCAAGACATCGTATTCGGGGAGATAGACCGATAATGCTGAGCCCAGAATCTCTTGCCCAGATAGATATTGAAATCGCCAAATATCCGGCCGACCAACGCCAGTCGGCAGTGATGTCGGCTTTGCGCATTGCCCAGGTGGAAAAGGGCTGGCTGTCCACGGAAACCATGGATTTCGTGGCTCATTACCTGGACATGCCGACAATTGCCGTTTATGAAGTGGCGACATTTTATAATATGTACGACACGTCGCCTGTGGGCAAATACAAGGTGACGCTGTGCACCAACATTTCCTGCATGCTGATGGGTGCACCGGAAATGGCGGCCCATTTGAAGCAGCATCTGGGGTGTGATTTCGGCGAAACCACCGCTGACGGTCGCTTTACCCTGAAAGAAGGCGAATGCATGGGGGCTTGTGGCGATGCGCCATTGTGCCTGATCAATAATCATCGCATGGAAGGCTCTCTCACCCCTGAGAAAATCGACTCCATCCTTGAAGAGCTGAAATAATCATGGTCATTAAAGGCGGCGAAGTAATATTTAATACAGCCCATCTTCCCGAATCGTGGAAGCTGGAAACTTACGTGGCGAATGGCGGTTACGCCGCGCTGCGTAAGGTATTGACAGAAAAAATATCGGCCGAAACCATTATTGCCGAAGTGAAGAAATCAGCCTTGCGCGGTCGTGGCGGTGCGGGCTTCCCTACCGGATTGAAATGGAGTTTCATGCCGCGCCACTATCAAGGCGACAAGTATCTGGTATGCAATTCCGACGAAGGCGAACCGGGCACCTTTAAAGATCGCGACATCATGCTGCTTAACCCGCATGCGCTGATCGAGGGCATGGCGATCGCTGCTTATACCATGGGCGTGAAGCGCGCATACAATTATATCCATGGCGAAATCTGGCAAACCTATGAACGCATGGAAGCCGCGCTTGAGGAAGCAAGAGCGGCCGGTTTCCTCGGCGATAACATCATGGGCACCGATTTCTGTTTTAATCTGTTCAATCACCACGGTTACGGCGCGTATATTTGCGGCGAAGAAACCGCATTGCTGGAATCGATAGAAGGTAAAAAAGGGCAGCCCCGTTTCAAACCGCCATTCCCTGCCAGTTTCGGTTTGTACGGCAAGCCGACGACTATCAATAACACTGAAACCTTCGCCAGCATTCCTTACATCATTCGCGAAGGCGGTCAGAAGTTCCTTGAACTGGGCAAACCCAACAACGGCGGCACCAAGATTTTTTCGGTATCGGGCCACGTTAACAAGCCCGGTAACTTCGAGGTGCCGATGGGCATGCCGTTTGCCGAATTGCTGGAACTGGCCGGCGGTATACGCACCGGTCATACGTTCAAGGCCTGCATTCCGGGCGGTTCTTCCACACCTGTCGTGCCTGCCGAAATGATGATGGAATGCACCATGGATTACGATTCCATCGCCAAAGCCGGCTCGGCGCTGGGTGCGGGTTCGGTCATCATCATGGATGAAACCGTGTGCATGGTGGAAGCGCTGGAACGCTTGTCGTACTTTTATTTTGAAGAATCTTGCGGCCAATGCACGCCTTGCCGTGAAGGCACCGGCTGGCTGTATCGCGTGATACATAGAATTGAACACGGTCAGGGCCGTCCGGAAGATCTCGATTTGCTGAGCGATGTCGCCCACAATATCGGCGGTCGTACCATTTGTGCGCTTGGCGACGCGGCAGCGATGCCGGTCCAGGCGATGCTCAAACATTATCGTCATGAATTCGAGTATCACATCGAGCATGGCAAATGCATGGTTTAGGTGAAGCAAATGCTAGAAATTGAAATCGACGGCAATAAGGTATCTATCCCTGCGGGCGGTACTATTATGGATGCGGCGGCGCAGATTGGCGTATACATCCCTCATTTCTGCTATCACAAGAAATTATCGATAGCGGCAAACTGCCGCATGTGTCTGGTGCAAGTGGAAAAAGCGGCGAAACCGATGCCGGCATGCGCCACGCCGATAACTGACGGCATGAAGGTGTTTACCAAGTCGGATTATGCGGTCAAGGCGCAAAAAGGGGTGATGGAGTTTCTGCTCATCAATCACCCGCTGGATTGTCCTATTTGCGATCAGGGCGGCGAATGCAGCTTGCAGGATCTGGCTGTCGGCTACGGCGGCAGCGCATCGCGCTATCAGGAAGTCAAACGCGTCGTGACCGAAAAGGATCTGGGTCCGCTGGTGGCAACGGATATGACGCGCTGTATCCATTGCACGCGTTGCGTACGCTTCGGACAGGAAGTCGCCGGCATTATGGAAATGGGACAGGTCGGTCGCGGCGAACATTCCGAAATCATGCCGTTTATCAATAAAACCATAGACTCCGAATTGTCGGGCAATATTATCGATTTGTGTCCGGTCGGTGCTCTGACCAGCAAACCGTTTCGCTATACCGCACGGAGCTGGGAGCTTTCGCGCCGCAAATCGGTCAGCCCGCACGATGGTCTGGGCAGCAATCTCGCGGTACAGGTTAAAAATAATCGTGTGATGCGCGTATTGCCGCTGGAAAACGAAGCGGTTAACGAATGCTGGTTGTCGGACAGGGATCGTTTTTCTTATGAGGGATTGAATTCCGCAGAGCGTTTGACTCGACCCATGGTCAAACAGGATGGCAAATGGATGGAAGTCGACTGGGAAGCCGCGCTGGCTTACGTTGCCAACGGATTGAAACAGATACGTGAGCTGCATGGAGCGGACAGTATCGGCGCGCTGGCAACGCCTCATCAAACAGTAGAAGAATTGTATTTGTTGCAGAAACTGATGCGCGGTCTGGGTACGGGCAATGTCGACGCACGTGTGTGTCAGTCGGATTTCAGTGCCGACAGCGCATTAACCGGGGCGCCATGGCTGGGCATGCCGGTCGCTGAACTGGACAAGCTGGATCGGGTGTTGCTGATCGGCAGCACGCTGCGTCAGGATCAGCCGCTGCTGGCTCATCGTTTGCGTCAGGCTGTGAAACACGGCGCACATTTGAATCTGGTTAATCCGGTCGATGACGATTTGTTGATGAAAGTCGCCAATAAATCCATCGTTCCGCCACAAGGCATGGTCAATTCGCTGGCACAAGTTGCCGCATCGTTGGCCACGCTGACTGGTAAGGCATTGCCGGCTGGTATCGCTGCACTGACTGCAAAACTGTCGATAGATCCGGCCAATGAAGCGATTGCGCGCAGCCTGTCCAGCGGCGAGCGCAAAGCCGTGCTGTTGGGTAACATGGCGCAGCATCATCAGCAATACGCCGATTTGCATGCGCTGGCGCAAGTGATCGCGGAATTGTCCGGCGCAACCCTGGGTTTCCTCGGTGAGGCGGCAAACAGTGTCGGTGCTTATGTAGCCGGTGCTGTGCCGCATTTGGCGAAATCCGGCCTGAATGCGGCAGCCATGCTGGCGGCACCGCGTAAGGCGTACTTGTTATTGGGCGTAGAAGCAGAGCTGGATTGCCATAATCCGGCACAGGCCGTAAGCGCCTTGCAAAGTGCCGATATGGTCGTGGCAATGAGCGCTTATAAGCATGCTGCAATGGACTATGCTGAAGTATTGTTGCCGATTGCGCCGTTTACAGAAACAGCCGGCACCTTTATCAATACCGAAGGGCGGATACAGTCGTTCAACGGCGCAGTGAAGCCCTTGGGCGAAACGCGTCCGGCATGGAAAGTGTTGCGCGTGCTGGGTACTATGCTGGGTTTGCCGGGCTTCGCTTACGATACGGCTGAAGATGTGCGCAAGGCCGCATTGCCAAATGATGCATTGCCTGATAGTGCACTGAATAACCAATTGTCGGCCACTAAACTTGCGTCCGTCGATGTGACTCCCGGTATTATGCGTATCGGTGAGGTACCCATGTATCAGGCCGATGCTATAGTCCGTCGCGCCGAGTCGTTGCAAAAGACCCACAATGCAGAAACGCCGGTAGCGCAATTGCATTCGAGCACGCTGGTAGCACATGGGCTGAGTGCCGATGCGATGGCAGTAGTACGGCAAGGCGATAGCAGACTGGTGGTGAGAATGCAGATCGACGACGCGTTGCCCCCGAGTTGCGTACGTCTGGCAGCCAGTCATCCGCATACGTCCGGTTTGGGCGCCATGATGGGCGAAATCAGCTTGGAGCGTGCATAACATGGAATATATGCAAAATTTATTCGGCTACACATGGCCGGCAGTATGGGCGCTGGTAAAAATTATCGCGATAGTTGGGCCGCTGATGATAGCCGTTGCCTACTTAACTTACGCCGAGCGTAAAGTGATCGGCTACATGCAGGTGCGTATAGGTCCGAATCGCGTCGGTTTCAAGGGTTTGCTGCAACCGATCGCCGACGGTCTTAAGCTGATGATGAAGGAAATCATCATTCCGAGCGGTGCCAACAAGTTTTTGTTCGTGCTGGCGCCTGTGTTGACCATAGGACCGGCTCTGGCGGCTTGGGCCGTGATACCGTTTTCCCCGGAAACCGTGCTGGCGAATGTCGATGCGGGCCTGCTGTATATTCTGGCCATAACTTCCATGGGTGTTTACGGCGTGATTATCGCCGGCTGGGCGTCCAATTCAAAATACGCATTTCTGGGCAGTCTGCGTTCTGCCGCGCAAATCGTGTCTTACGAAATTGCGATGGGATTTGCGCTGGTTGGCGTGCTGATGGCCTCGCAAAGCCTGAATCTGGTGGAAATCGTCAAAGCTCAGACCGGCGGCATATTCAGCTGGTACTGGCTGCCGCTATTTCCGATGTTTATCGTCTACCTGATTGCCGGCGTGGCCGAAACCAACCGGGCGCCATTTGACGTGGCTGAGGGCGAGTCGGAAATCGTAGCCGGTTTCCACGTTGAATATTCCGGGATGGCCTTTGCCGTATTCTTCCTGGCCGAATACGCCAACATGATATTGATCGCCGCGCTGACATCGCTGATGTTCCTCGGCGGCTGGAATCCGTTGTTCGATATCGCGCCGTTTAACTGGATACCCGGTTTCGTGTGGCTGATGTTCAAAATCGGTTTTGTACTGTTCCTGTTCTTGTGGTTTCGTGCAACGTTTCCGCGTTATCGCTATGACCAGATCATGCGACTGGGCTGGAAGGTATTTATTCCGATTACGCTGGTCTGGCTGCTTTTTGTCGGCGCAATGATGCAGACACGTTACGGATACCTGTTCCACTGATGTGGAATGATGGAGTGATTTGATGAATGCAATAAAACATTTTTTCTCAAGTTTGCTGCTGACGGAACTGCTGCGCGGTATGGCGCTGACCGGACGGCATCTGTTTGCCCGGAAAATTACCGTGCAATTCCCGGAAGAGAAAACGCCGCAGTCGGTGCGTTTTCGCGGTTTGCATGCCTTGCGCCGTTATCCGAACGGGGAAGAGCGGTGCATCGCCTGTAAATTATGCGAGGCGGTTTGCCCGGCAATGGCGATTACGATTGAATCCGAGCAGCGCGACGACGGCAGCCGCCGTACTACGCGTTATGACATTGATTTGACCAAATGTATTTTTTGCGGATTCTGCGAAGAATCATGTCCGGTCGATTCCATCGTGGAAACGCATATTCTGGAATATCACGGCGAAAAACGCGGCGACCTGAACTATACCAAGGACATGTTGCTGGCGGTAGGCGACAAATACGAATCGCAAATTGCTGCGGCACGAGCGGCTGATGCCAAATATCGTTAATTTTGTACTGGGCAAATCCATATGAATTTTGAAACCATCGTGTTTTATTTCTTTGCGGCGATTCTGCTGTTTGCCGCATTCCGTGTGGTTACCACCCGCAATCCCGTTCACGCTGCATTATTTCTGGTTCTGGCGTTTTTTACTTCAGCCGGTTTGTGGCTGATGCTGGAAGCCGAATTTTTGGCAATCGCACTGGTGCTGGTGTATGTAGGCGCGGTCATGGTGCTGTTCCTGTTTGTAGTGATGATGCTGGATATCAACCTCGACCGTTTGCGCGAAGGTTTCTGGGATTATTTGCCGCTGGCGGGATTCGTCGCCGTCATGCTGGTCGTGGAAATGACGGTGGTGCTGGGCAGCCGCAGCTTCGGGCTCAACATCATACCTGCGCCGACCCCGCACGCGGCGAATTATAGTAATACCAAAGAGCTGGGGCGCTTACTCTATACCGATTACGTATATCCGTTCGAACTGGCTGCTGTGGTACTGCTGGTAGCGATAGTCGCAGCAATTGCACTGACCATGCGCCGCCGCAAGAACAGCAAATATCAGGATCCGGCGCAGCAGGTCAAGATCAAGCGCGCAGATCGCGTGCGCATGGTCTCCATGACGTCCGAGCAGCCGTCATCAACCAAGTCTTAAGAGGGGAAGCGCAGTGTTGTCACTTTCACATTATTTGATACTGGGCGCGATTTTATTCGCGATCAGTGTGCTGGGCATATTCCTGAATCGCAAGAATGTGATTATTTTGCTGATGGCGATAGAGTTGATGCTGCTGGCAGTGAATATGAATTTCATTGCTTTCTCGCACTATCTGGGCGACAGCGCCGGACAGATTTTCGTGTTTTTTATCTTGACAGTGGCAGCGGCAGAATCCGCAATCGGTTTGGCGATTCTGGTGGTGTTGTTCCGTAACTTGCGTACCATACACGTGGACGATCTGGATCATCTGAAAGGCTAATGGTGCGGAACGCATCTGACAGGAATCAACCATGACCGAAATGCAGAAACTTTATCTCCTAATTCCGTTGGCGCCATTGATAGGTTCGGCTATAGCCGGGCTATTCGGCTGGCTGATCGGACGTACTATGTCGCACGTGGTTACCATAGCCGGGGTTGCCATCTCATGCTGGGCATCCTGGCTGGTATTTCAGGATGTGCAGGCAGGGCACGTGTTTAACGGCACGGTATATACTTGGCTGACTACCGGCGATATCCGTCTTGAGATCGGGTTCCTGATCGATTCGCTGACGGCGATGATGATGCTGGTTGTGACCTTTGTATCGTTGATGGTGCATATCTATACCATCGGTTATATGCACGAGGATCCAGGATATCAGCGCTTTTTCAGTTACATTTCGCTGTTTACCTTCTCCATGCTGATGCTGGTGATGGCGAATAATTTCATGCAACTATTCTTCGGCTGGGAAGCAGTGGGCCTGGTGTCTTACCTGCTGATCGGTTTCTGGTATACACGTCCGACGGCAATTTACGCCAACCTGAAAGCATTTTTGGTAAACCGCGTAGGCGACTTCGGATTCCTGCTGGGAATAGGCATGGTGCTCGCCTATTTCGGTACACTGGATTATGCCTCCGTATTTGCACAGGCGCCGGCTATGGCCAGCCAGACCGTCAGCCTCATCCCCGGCCACGACTGGTCGCTGATTACCGTGATTTGCATCCTGTTGTTTATCGGTGCCATGGGTAAATCCGCCCAATTCCCGCTGCATGTTTGGTTGCCCGATTCCATGGAAGGCCCAACCCCGATTTCTGCGCTGATTCACGCGGCAACGATGGTGACAGCAGGCATATTCATGGTGGCGCGGATGTCGCCGGTATTTGAACTGTCGCAAACGGCACTGTCGTTCGTGATGGTGATCGGTGCCATCACAGCACTGTTCATGGGTTTCCTCGGCATCATCCAGAACGACATCAAACGCGTAGTGGCTTATTCGACACTATCACAGCTGGGTTACATGACGGTAGCGCTGGGCGCGTCGGCCTATTCCGTGGCAGTGTTCCATCTGATGACGCATGCCTTTTTTAAAGCGCTGCTGTTCCTCGGTGCGGGTTCGGTCATCATGGGTATGCATCATGATCAGGATATTCGCAACATGGGCGGCTTGCGTAAATATATGCCGATTACCTGGATCACATCGCTGGTGGGTTCGCTGGCATTGATCGGTACGCCGTTTTTCTCCGGCTTTTACTCCAAGGACAGCATCATAGAAGCCGTGCACGTAGCAATGGAGCATGGTGTTGCCGGTTCCGGTTTTGCCTATTTTGCCGTGGTTGCCGGGGTGTTCGTGACCGCATTCTATTCATTCCGCATGTATTTTCTGGTGTTTCACGGCAAGGAACGTTTCGATACGCACGGCCACGATGAACACCATCACGATGCCCATGACGACCACGGACATCATGGCGGTGTGCCGCACGAGTCGCCGCTGGTCATTACCATACCGCTCATATTGCTGGCGATTCCTTCCATATTTGTCGGCTACTTTGCAATAGAACCCATGCTGTTCGGCGATTTCTTCAAGGGTGCGATTTACATCAATCCGGAATTGCATCCGGCCATGGAGGAACTGCGCAATGACTTCCCCGGCGCAGCAGCCATGGCGATGCACAGCCTGACTAGCCTGCCGTTATGGCTGGCCATCTCTGGCGTCGCGCTGTCCTGGTTCTTTTACATGAAGCGTCCGGACATTCCGGCTGCGATCAAGCAGCGCTTTAGCGTGATTTACAATATTCTCGAAAACAAATACGGCTTCGATACCTTTAACGACTGGTTTTTTGCCGGTGGTGCGCGCGCATTGGGCGGTTTCTTCTGGCGCATAGGCGACGTCAAGATAATAGACGGTTTCTTCGTCAACGGTACTGCGCATTTGATCGGCTGGTTCTCAACTGTAATTCGTAAATGGCAGTCGGGTTATATCTACCATTATGCTTTTGCCATGATCATCGGCGTGTTTGCCTTGATTACATGGTTTGTGCGCGTGGCTTAAGCCATTAAAACAAATAAATATAAACGAATAGGGATTTTATGCTAGCAGGATATCCACTTTTAAGTTTGGCGGTCTGGGTGCCGATCATTGCCGGTGTGCTGGTGCTGGCAACGGGTTCCGACCGGAATGCCCCTTTGGCACGCTGGATTGCGTTATTCGGTTCGATTTTGGCATTTGCAGTGACTCTGCCGTTGTATACGCGCTTTGATACGCTTACCGCCGGTATGCAGTTTGTCGAATTTGTGCATTGGGTACCAACTTTTAACATCAATTACCATTTGGGCGTGGACGGTATTTCGATGCCGTTTGTGCTGCTTAACAGTTTCACTACGGTGCTGGTCGTCATTGCCGGCTGGCAGGTCATACAAAACAAGGTTTCGCAGTATCTGGCGGCTTTTCTGATCATGTCGGGTTTGATCAACGGCGTATTCGTGGCGCTGGACGCCATCCTGTTTTATGTGTTTTTCGAAGCGATGCTGATCCCACTGTTCCTGGTTATCGGCGTGTGGGGCGGACCTAGACGGGTATATGCCGCCATTAAATTCTTTTTGTACACGCTGCTCGGTTCGTTGCTGATGCTGGTTGCGTTTATCTACTTGTACTTCCAATCGGGCGGCAGTTTCGAAATTCTGGATTTCCATCGTCTGCCGCTGGGTATGACCGCGCAGATATTGCTGTTTCTCGCATTCTTCATGTCGTTCGCCGTCAAAGTGCCGATGTGGCCGGTGCACACATGGTTGCCGGATGCGCACGTTGAAGCGCCAACGGGCGGTTCAGTAGTGCTGGCTGCTATCACCCTGAAAATCGGCGCGTATGGCTTCCTGCGCTTCAATCTGCCTATTGCGCCGGATGCCAGCCATTACATGACCGGCTTCATCGTTACCATATCGCTGATTGCCGTGGTGTACATCGGTCTGGTAGCGCTGGTGCAGGGCGACATGAAGAAACTGATTGCCTATTCATCGATATCGCATATGGGATTCGTCACGCTGGGTTTCTTCCTGTTCAATGCGATCGGCATGGAAGGCGCGCTGGTGCAAATGATCTCGCACGGTTTCATTTCCGCTGCGATGTTCCTGAGCGTAGGCGTCATGTACGATCGTCTGCATTCCAGACAAATTTCCGATTACGGCGGCCTGGCCAGTAAAATGCCCATATTCGCTGCGTTCATGATGCTGTTTTCGATGGCGAACTCGGGTTTGCCCGGTACCAGCGGATTCATCGGCGAATTCATGGTGATCATTGGCGCGATCAAGGTTAATTTCTGGTATGCATTCCTGGCTGCGACGACGCTGATATTCGGCGCGGCGTATACCCTGTGGATGTATAAGCGGGTGATCTTCGGTAACGTTACCAATCCGCATGTCGAGGAAATGAAGGATATCAGCCCACGTGAGTTCAGCTTTCTTGCGGTGTTGGCGGTACTGGTGCTGGCGATGGGGATATATCCCAAGCCGGTAACCGATGTGATGCATGCATCGGTAAATAATCTGCTGGCGCATGTCGCGCAAAGCAAACTGCCTTGAGCTGACCGCTACAAGTTGGATTAACAAAGGAATACGGATGAACTTTGCGTTTACTGATTTGATGCCTCTGCTACCGGAACTGTTCCTGCTGGCAGCGGTTTCTTTCATTCTGATACTGGATTTGTTTCTCGGTGAAGAACGGCGATACATCACTTATATTTTGAGCCTGGCTACATTGCTGGGCTGCGGCTGGATCACTTTTTCCACTGCGACCGGCGTGACGACATATACGATGCACGGCATGTTCGTGGATGACTTGCTGTCTGATACGCTGAAGCTGATGCTGTATTTCACAGTAGCTGCGATGATGGTGTATTCGCGTGAATATATTCGTCAGCGCGGTATGTACCAGGGAGAATTTTTCGTGCTGGTGCTGTTTGCAACACTGGGCATGATGGTGATGATTTCGGCCAGCCATTTGCTGACGCTGTATATGGGGCTGGAACTGCTCAGCCTGTCGCTGTATGCGCTAGTCGCGCTGCAACGCGACTCAGCCATCGCTAGCGAAGCGGCAATGAAATATTTTGTGTTGGGGGCGCTGGCTTCCGGCATGTTGCTATACGGCATGTCTATGTTGTACGGCGCAACCGGTAGCCTGGAGATAGCGCGCATCGCGACAGTGTTGCAGTCGGATAGCGGCAACAATACCGTGCTGGTGTTCGGTCTGGTGTTCATTGTTGCCGGGCTGGCCTTCAAGCTGGGTGTCGCACCGTTTCATATGTGGCTGCCCGACGTGTATCATGGCGCGCCTACGGCAGTAACCTTATTTATCGGCACCGCAACCAAAATTGCAGCATTTGCATTCGTGCTGCGCATACTGGCGCAAGGTTTGCAAAGCATGTCGCCGGACTGGCAGCAAATGATGGTGATCATGGCTGTGCTGTCCATGGCCGTGGGTAATATTACTGCGATTGCGCAAACCAATTTCAAACGCATGCTGGCGTATTCGACCATTTCGCATATGGGTTTCCTGCTGCTGGGTCTGCTGGCCGGCGATATCAACGGTTACAGCTCGGCCATGTTCTACATGCTGACCTATGTACTGACCGGTCTGGGCTCTTTCGGCATGATCATGCTGTTGTCGCGCCAAGGTTTTGAAGCCGATACGCTGGAGGATTTGAAAGGTCTGAATCAGCGCAGCCCCTGGTATGCGTTCGTGATGCTGCTGATCATGTTCTCATTGGCCGGCATACCGCCTACGGTAGGTTTTTATGCGAAACTGTCGGTGTTGCAGGCAGTCGTCAATGCAGGGTATACCTGGCTGGCGGTTGTTGCCGTGATATTCTCGCTGATCGGCGCATTCTATTACCTGCGGGTAGTGCGTCTGATGTATTTCGATAAGGCGGTCGATAATCATCCGGTCAATCCGCAAGCCGATATGGGTGTGTTGATGAGTGCTAACGGTCTTGGGGTGCTGGCGCTGGGCATATTGCCGCAGCCGCTGATGGCGCTGTGTACTTACGCGATAGGTCAATCATTATGAACGCTGCCATTATTGCACTGTTGCTGCTGGCTCTGATTGCAGCCAATTTGCCATTCTTTAGTGAGCGGATCGGTTTCGTGATGACGCCAAAATCCGGAAGCAAGGCATTTATTTGGCGCGTACTGGAGCTGGTGGCATTGTATTTTGTTACAGGTCTTATCGGACACCTGCTTGAACAGAAGTCGGGTACGCCGCAACAACAGCATTGGGAATTTTATGCCGTCACGGCGAGCATGTTCATCGTGCTGGCGTTTCCCGGTTTTGTGTATCGTTTCCTGTGGCGGCGCGGCGCCTGAATTCGTTGCAATATATCTTTTCTATCGTACCTTGCTGTCCAGGCAGGTAAAGTAAATGGCAGGATCAAAGGCGGTTTGTTGCCGTTGCGCCTGCCATATCATTTCAGCAAGACAATCCATGATTTCGTGCTGTGCCGTCATCTGATCCTGATGCTTGTCCAGTAGTGCCTGATAATAGCCGCGTATCCCGGCTGGCTGGTCTATCGATAACTGTTCCTGTATCGCCAGATGCATGGATAAATGTAGAAACGGATTGGTCTCCCCAAGTTCCGGTGGATAGTCCTTGGATTCAAAACGTGCCGGCTGATCAAATAATGCGTGATATTCGGGATGGCTCAGCATGATGTCGATGGCGATCAGCTCCGCCCCCATAAGCGGCAGTTTCTGCTGATATTTGCGCCATGTCTCAAAGTAGAATTCGCGTGCATCCTCGCGGCTGGGGTTAAACATCATGATGAAACAATCCGAAAACGCTGGCGTATTCCAGTAGCTGGTTGGCGTTATTCAACCAGCCTATCTCGCCGTTACCGTAGAAGCCTATGACCGGCATATCCGGATAGAGGTGGGTGATGACTTGCAAGTCCTTGTCTTCGCCGCCGTAAAAGCTGGGGCCGCGACCGGATGAACTGCTGACGATGGCAAAGTCGGGTTGGTGCCCCAGTATCTGTTCCGAGCGATCCAGGCTCACGCGCATGCTGCGTTCGGCAGCCAGCGGCTGGCGTAGCGCCCAAAACATCACGCTGCCCTCCTCAAGACGCGAAGCCAGCGTTACTGAACGGTCGTCGGGATTGGTGGCGATAACGGGTATCAGCCTGTAGCGGCCTTCGGCCAGTGCCGTATCCGGTTCGCCGTACACCGCTGCGGCCATGATCAGGTGCAGCGGAATGTGATCAAGCTCGCGGACTTCCAGCGGCAATTCGCGCGCCAGCAAATTCAGTGCAGATTGCCGCCCCAGGCTGATGACGTCGAAGCCGTTGCTGGCCGTCACGACCGTAGGCGCAGTCAGTGCGCGTATGCCGTGGGAAACGCCGATTACGCCGCCGGCGCCTTGAATATAAAGCTCACAACGACCATTGGGATTGACCTTGCCATTGTTCCATACCTTGTACAGCCCGTGCCCGGTGGCGTCGCCGGCTACACCGCCAAAGCGTTGTCCGGGCGCGCTAATCCAGCCGCGGTTAATGGCGTTGGGCGCGGTTAGCGCCAGTACAAGATCGTCCGCCTCGGGGGAATGTGCCGATATCAGGCTGAGATTGCCGCTGAATACCATAGCCGCGGCGGCAGGCGCATCCAGTACCCAGTCCTGCTCCGTGAAAATGCCGGCAGCGCTGCATCCCGCTATCTGCATGCATTGGCTCTGACGCGATGCGGCGAGCAGTGCCGGCTGTGGATCGCGGGCAAAGGCATCGCTGAGAAACAGCAGGACGCTATTGGCGTGGGTAATCGACAGCCGCGACATAGCCATGGCTACGGCCTGAGCAGCAATGGCGGGATCGGCAGTGATGCCTGTGGCTAAACCGGTAGCTATCATCAAATTGAGGCGGTTTTATCCGGGTATTCGCATAAGTCCGCAATAATGCAGTGCGGGCATTCCGGTTTGCGCGCCTTGCATACATAGCGACCATGCAAGATTAACCAATGATGGGCGTGGAGTAAATAGTCCTTGGGTATAGCCTTCATCAGTTTGCGCTCTACCGCCAGCACGGTTTTGCCTGGCGCCAGTCCGATGCGATTGGAAACGCGGAAAATATGCGTGTCTACGGCCATGACCGCCTCGCCGAATGCCGTATTCAGGATGACGTTGGCGGTTTTTCGACCGACTCCTGGCAATGCTTCCAGCGCTGTCCGGTCATGCGGCACAACGCTGTTGTGGCGCTCGATCAGCAATTGACAGGTTGCGATCAGGTGACGCGCCTTGCTTTTGTACAGGCCTATGCGTTGTATGTATTGGGCCAGTTTTTCTTCGCCGAGCGCTAGTATACTTTCAGGAGTGTTGGCTGCGCGGAACAGTGTACGGGTGGCGATGTTGACACTTTTATCCGTAGCCTGGGCCGATAGTAGAACCGCTACCAGCAATTCAAATGTGCTGGCATATTCCAGTTCGGTTTTCGGGTGAGGATTGACCGCCGCGAATCGTACAAAGATTTCGCGGCGCTGTGCGGCATTCAAATCAGAAGTGACGGAACCAGCCGATTTCAGGCTGAGGTTGACGCGGACTTTGTTTAGCTTCTTCTTCAAGATGATGCAGGAAGTGGTGATGTTCTTCATCCAGCTTGTGCATGGCGTCATCCGACATTTTGCCGAAAATGGAACCCTTGATGAATCCGCCGAGATCAACCAGGCTGGTGGTCCATGCACCCTGACGCAAGTGGAAATCAACATGCGAATGCTGACCGTACGGGTAGTGATTGAATTCCAGGCCTTTCACTGCTTTCAGGTCGGGGTCGTTCATGACAAAGTTTTTCGCCCAGTCGTACCACCATTTATAATACTTTTCCTGCATGGCGGGGTTCAGGTTGTAACGTTCGTAAAAACCGAATACGCTAACGCGATTAGTGTTGCCACTGAAAGGGAAGTGTCCTGACATGCCTAGCATCCTTTTATGATTAGTAAAGCCGTCATTTTAACCTGTTTTTTTATGTTTGGTATATGCCAGTGGAGTGCTTATCATGACTGAATCAAATCAACAGGTTGCGATTGCAACCTTGGCTGGCGGATGCTTCTGGTGCCTCGAGGCAGTATACGAACGGATGCAGGGCGTACAGAGCGTCGTGTCCGGTTATATGGGCGGCACCTGGCCGGATCCGACCTACACCGATGTGTGCACTGGGCAAAGCGGCCATGCTGAGGTGGTGCGTATCACGTTTGACCCGCGCGTTATCGATTTTGCAGGGTTGCTGCGTGTATTTTTTACTATCCACGATCCAACCACCCTGAATCGCCAAGGCAACGATCACGGCACGCAGTACCGTTCGGCGATTTTTTACCATGACACGCAACAACTCGAAGTGGCACGGCAAGTCATGGCCGAAGTCCAGACACAGTTGCCTCGGCCGATAGTGACCGAATTAACGCCAGCGGCTACGTTTTATCCGGCGGAACCGGAACATCAGCATTATTTTGCACAACACCCGGCGCAGTCTTATTGCCAATACGTTGTGGCCCCCAAGGTGGCAAAATTCGAACAGCATTTCCCGCAATGGATACAGCCGCGTGCATAAATTGCCGTACTGGCGTTTGTCGGGTTACTACTTTTTCTATTTTGCCTTTGTTGGGGCAATGTCGCCGTACTGGGGCTTATACCTGAAATCGCTGGCATTCGATGCCTGGCAAATAGGCGTGCTGATGTCGCTGTTGCAGGTGATGCGCATATTTGCGCCTAATATCTGGGGCTGGCTGGCGGATCATACCGGGCGACGCTCGGCGATAGTGCAGATAGCGGCAACAGGTAGCCTGCTGTGTTTTCTGGGAGTGTTCTGGGGGCACGGATTCGGCTGGCTGTTCGCGGTCATGGCGGGCATGAGCTTTTTCTGGAGTGCGTCGTTGCCGTTGGTCGAAGCGACTACCTTATCCCATCTGGGAGAGCGTACCCATTATTACGGGCGTATCAGGTTGTGGGGCTCGGTGGGGTTTATTGTCGCGGTGCTGGGGCTGGGTTACTGGTTGAATTTCCGTCCTGCGGCGGATTTGCGCTGGGTAGTGTTGACGTTGATGGCAGGTATAGCGTTGCTGGCGCGCTGGATACCGGATGCAAAATCCAGCTTGCCAGGATCAACGCATGTTGCCATATGGCAGGTGGTGCGGCGTCCGGAGGTATTGAGTTTGCTGGTTGCGTGCTTTCTGATGGCGGTAGCGCACGGACCGTATTATGCGTTCTATTCCATTTATCTGGTGGAGCACGGTTACAGCAAAAGTACAGTGGGCTGGCTGTGGGCGCTGGGCGTTATTTGCGAAATTGCTGTGTTTTTATGGTTGCCGCGGTGGATGCCGAATGTGCCCATGGTGAAGGTGTTGCTGGCCGCTTTGGCAATTGCGGTGGCCAGATTCTTAATGATAGCGTGGGGTATCGATTATTTAGGCTGGCTCATACTTGCACAGACACTGCATGCTGCAACATTCGGTGCCTATCATGTGGCCGCGCTGGCACTGATACACCGGTATTTTCATGGGCGTAATCAAGTGCGCGGGCAGGGTATTTACAATGGGTTGACGTACGGCGCGGGCGGCACAGCGGGCGGCTTGTATGCGGGCGCAATCTGGGATAGCTGGGGTGCGCATTGGGTATTCATGATTGCAGCTGGTTGTGCGCTGCTGGCATTCATGCTGGTGCTATGGCAGCAACATCGAATGAGTCAGGTAACGTACTGATTTATCAATTCGCCCCAGTCTGTGTATAATTTCCGGTTCGATTATCAAGATTGGTCAGATTCATGAGTGGGCAAACGCTTTACGATAAACTTTGGCAGTCGCACTTGGTGCATACCGAGGCGGACGGTTCTGCATTGCTGTACATAGATCGGCATCTGGTGCATGAAGTGACCAGCCCGCAAGCTTTCGAAGGGCTGCGTCTGGCCGGACGCAAACCGTGGCGTGCGGCTGCGGCAGTCGCCGTGCCGGATCATAACGTACCGACGACGCATCGCGCCGAAGGCATTGTTGACCCGGTGTCGCGCTTGCAGGTGGATACGCTGGACCAGAATTGCGCAGAATTCGGTATCGTCGAATTCAAAATGAACGATGTGCGTCAGGGCATCGTGCATGTGATAGGGCCGGAGCAAGGACTTACATTGCCGGGCATGACCGTGGTATGCGGCGATTCGCATACCAGTACCCACGGTGCGTTCGGCGCGCTGGCGTTCGGTATCGGCACGTCGGAAGTCGAGCATGTCATGGCCACGCAATGCCTGATGACCAAAAAATCCAAGGCCATGCGTGTGCTGGTCGAGGGTGAGCTGGGTGAGGGCGTGACTGCCAAGGATGTGGCGCTGGCGATTATCGGTGCCATAGGCACGGCGGGCGGTACAGGTTATGCCATAGAGTTTGCCGGTTCCGCCATACGCGGTCTGTCCATGGAAGGCCGCATGACCTTGTGCAATATGGCGATTGAAGCCGGTGCGCGTGCCGGTATGGTGGCGGTGGACGAAAAAACCATCGCTTATGTACAGGGACGCCCGGCTGCACCGACCGGTGCGATGTGGGACCAGGCTGTAGCATGGTGGCATACGCTGGTATCGGATGACGATGCGGTATTCGATCGCGAAGTGAATCTGGCCGCCGCCGATATTCTGCCGCAAGTCACATGGGGCACGTCGCCGGAAATGGTAGTGGCGGTAACCGGGCGAGTGCCTGACCCGGCTAATGCGCCGAACGAAGTTAAGCGCCATGACTGGGAGCGAGCGCTTGCTTACATGGGATTGGCTGCAAATACACCGATTGAGCAGATTGTTGTCGACAAGGTGTTTATTGGCTCGTGCACCAATTCACGGATCGAGGATTTACGCGCAGCCGCAGCGGTAATCAAGGGGCGCAAGAAGGCTGCCAATGTCAAACTGGCGATGGTGGTACCGGGTTCCGGTCTGGTGAAGCAGCAAGCCGAACAGGAAGGACTGGACAAGCTATTTGTCGACGCCGGATTTGAATGGCGCGATCCGGGCTGTTCCATGTGTCTGGCGATGAATGCAGACAGGCTGGAGCCTGGCGAGCGTTGCGCGGCGACATCCAATCGCAATTTCGAAGGCCGTCAGGGCCAGGGCGGACGTACCCATCTAGTGAGTCCGGCTATGGCTGCTGCTGCTGCATTGGCAGGGCATTTTGTCGATGTTCGGGAATTTTGAGAGAAGCTGACATGTGTGCATTGATGATGAATGTGCCCGTGTCGGCAATATGGAAGAAAGCAAACTGATGCGAGCATTTACTTTATTGGATGGGTTGGTCGTGCCGCTGGATCGGGCCAATGTCGATACCGATGCGATTATTCCCAAACAGTTTTTGAAGTCCATCAAACGTAGCGGGTTCGGCCCCAATCTGTTTGATGAATGGCGTTATCTGGATCACGGCGAGCCGGGGCAGGACAATAGCGGGCGTCCGCTTAATTCCGATTTTGTGCTGAACCAGCCGCGTTATCAGGGGGCGCAAGTTCTGCTGGCGCGCGAGAATTTCGGTTGCGGGTCGAGCCGCGAGCACGCCCCGTGGGCGTTGGAGGATTACGGCATGCGTGCGATTATCGCGCCGAGCTTTGCCGATATTTTCTATAACAACTGTTTTAAGAACGGTTTGTTGCCGATAGTGCTGGATGCGGCGGTGGTCGATCAGCTGTTCAAGGAAACGGCTGCAGCCGAAGGTTACCGTCTGCACATCGATTTGACGGCGCAGACGGTGACAACGCCTGCCGGTGCGACGTTTAAATTTGAGGTGGATGCGCATCGCAAATATTGCCTGCTGAACGGGCTGGACGATATCGGTCTGACCCTGCAGCATGTGGCCGAAATTCGTGCCTATGAAGCGCAACGCAAGCAGACTGCCCCCTGGTTATTTACCTGAATATTGAAAGATTAAAGATGAAGATAGCTGTTTTGCCCGGTGACGGGATAGGCCCGGAAGTGACTGAGCAAGCCGTGAAAGTGTTGCAAGCGCTTAATAGCGACGGTATGAAGATAGAGATGGAGCACGCCGCGATTGGTGGAGCCGGTTACGATGCTGCCGGCGACCCGTTGCCGGAGGCTACTTTGAAATTGGCGCGTGCCGCCGATGCTGTTTTGCTGGGCGCTGTGGGCGGCTATCAGTATGACAGCCTGCCGCGCCCGATGCGTCCTGAACAGGGTCTGCTGCGCATCCGCAAGGAACTGAATCTGTTTGCCAATTTGCGGCCTGCGACGTTATATCCCGAGCTGGCGGATGCGTCGACCCTGAAACCGGAAGTGGTATCCGGGCTGGATCTGATGATAGTGCGCGAATTGACCGGAGACCTGTATTTCGGCCAGCCGCGCGGTATTCATGTGAATGCGGACGGTGAGCGCGAAGGTTATAACACCATGCGTTATGCCGAATCCGAAGTGCGTCGTGTGGCGCACATCGGTTTTCAGATCGCGATGAAGCGCGGCAAAAAATTGTGCTCGGTAGAGAAAGCCAACGTGCTGGAAACCAGCGAGTTGTGGCGCGAAGTGGTCATCGAGACCGCCAGGCAGTATCCGGAAGTGGCGCTGTCGCATATGTACGTGGATAACGCAGCCATGCAGTTGGTGCGCAATCCCAAACAGTTCGACGTGATCCTGACCGGCAATATTTTCGGCGATATTCTGTCTGATGAGGCCTCCATGCTCACCGGTTCCATCGGCATGCTGGGTTCGGCGTCGATGGACGAAAACCGCAAAGGCATGTACGAGCCTATCCATGGTTCCGCGCCGGACATCGCTGGCAAGGACATCGCCAATCCGCTGGCGACTATTTTGTCCGCAGCAATGATGATGCGTTATACCTTCGGTCACGATGCCGTGGCCGATCGTATTGAAAATGCGGTGAAAAAGGTCATTGCGCAAGGTTTGCGTACTGCGGATATTTATACGGCCGGTACTACCAGGGTCGGCTGTGCGGCGATGGGCGATGCTGTCGTTGCGGCACTTTAACAAAGGTAAGTGATGATGATGCGAGTAGGTCTGGTTGGATGGCGCGGCATGGTCGGTTCCGTACTGATGCAGCGTATGCGCGAAGAGCGCGATTTTGATTTGATCGAGCCGGTGTTTTTTACCACCTCGCAAGTGGGTGGCAAAGGCCCGGATATCGGCCGCGATATTCCTGCGCTGAAAGATGCGCGCAATATCAATGAGCTCAAGGCGATGGACGCGATTATTTCTACCCAGGGCGGCGACTATACTACCGAAATCTTCGGGCAATTGCGCGCGGCGGGGTGGAAGGGCTACTGGATAGATGCGGCGTCGACGTTGCGCATGGAAAAGGACAGCGTGATTATCCTCGATCCGGTTAACCAGCATGTGATCAAGGATGCGCTAGTCAAGGGCGGCAAGGACTTCATCGGCGGCAACTGCACCGTTTCATTGATGCTGATGGCGCTGGGCGGCTTGTTTCGCGAGAATATGGTGGACTGGATCAGCGCCATGACCTATCAGGCTGCATCCGGCGCAGGTGCACAGAACATGCGCGAATTGCTGAACCAGATGGGCGAAGCGCATAAGGTGGCGAAAAGCCTGCTGGACGATCCGGCTTCTGCTATTCTCGATATCGATCGTGAAGTGGCCGGCGTATTGCGCGACGACACTTTCCCCACCGCCAATTTCGGCGTGCCGCTGGCCGGTAGTCTGATTCCTTGGATAGACAAGGATCTGGGCAACGGACAGAGCAAGGAAGAATGGAAAGCGCGTGCCGAAACCAACAAGATACTGGGGCTGGCCGACGGCCAGATCAATATCGATGGGCTATGCGTGCGTATTGGCGCGATGCGCTGCCACAGTCAGGCGTTGACCGTGAAACTGATGCAGGATGTGCCTATGGATGAAATCGAAGCCATTATTGCCGCACATAACGACTGGGTCAAAGTCGTACCGAATCAGCGCGAAGCCAGCATGACCGATTTGACGCCTGCAGCGGTGACCGGTACCTTGACCGTGCCGGTGGGACGCATGCGCAAATTGTACATGGGCGGCGAATACCTTTCCGCATTTACTGTGGGCGATCAATTGTTGTGGGGCGCGGCGGAACCTTTGCGCCGCATGTTGCGTATCCTGGTGGAAGCGCAATGACCGGGACGGTGAACATCGCTGTGCTGGGGGCAACCACCCTGGCCGGCGAGGCTGTGCTGACGCATCTGGCAAAATGCCAATTTTCACTGGGTAAGTTGTTTCTGCTTTCGCCCAGCCTGTCTGTGGGCGACGATGTGCAGTTCCGGTTCAGGGATATTACCGTACTGGATGCGGCAACATTCGATTTCAGTCAAGTGCAACTGGCGATTTTTACTGCCGGTGCGGAAGCTGCAGCCCACTTTGCGCCTATAGCCGCAGCCGCTGGGTGCGTGGTGATCGATACCAGCCCGCAGTTTCGTATGGATGCCGATGTGCCGCTGGTTGTTGCCGGCGTTAACAGTGAACGTATTGCCGATTTTACCAAGCGCAACATCATCGCTTGTCCGAATGCAGCTACCACCCATTTGCTGCTCAGCCTGAAGCCGATTGTCGATGCAGTCGGGTTGTCGCGAGTCAGTATTGCGACTTATCAAGCAGTATCCGGCTCAGGCAAGGCTGGGGTTGATGAGCTGGCGGATCAGTCGCGCGCTATTTTTAATCTTACCGAAACTGAAAATATCGTATATTCTAGGCGTATTTCCTTTAACATTTTGCCGCAAGTTGGTGATTTGATGGATAATGGCTATAGTGTCGAAGAGATGAAGATGGTGGATGAGACGCGCAAAGTACTCGCGCTTCCCAATTTGGCCGTCAATCCGACGGCAGTACGAGTCCCTGTGTTTTATGGGCATGGGCAGGTGGTGGAAATAGTCACGCAACGCAAGCTTGCTGCCGGTGATGCAACTGCCTTATGGGAAAATAGCGATGCCGTTACGGTGATGAATACGCCGGATGGCGCCGTATATCCTACCCCTATTGATACTGCAGGGGATGATGCTGTATTGATCGGTCGTATAAGAGAGACGATAGGCGATGCCTTGGGTTTGAGTTACTGGGTAGTGGCGGATAATATTCATGCGGGTTCAGCGTTGAATAGCGTGCGCATTGCAGAAGAGTGGGTAGCCGAATTTATTTAGAATTGTTATAACTACGAAGTACCTAATAAACAATCGAATCAAAGGGGTCGGTACAATGCATAAAAGGAAAATAGTGATTTGTTTGTCAGCTGCGATGTTGTTGCTGGCGCAAACACCCGCTTATAGTGCTGGTTTGGGTAAACTGTCCATTAATTCCGCACTAGGGCAGCCATTGAATGCAGAAATAGACGTTATTGCCGCCGATCCCTCAGAATTGGCTACTATGCAGGCACGCATGGCTAGTGCAGATGCGTTTCACGACGCGAATGTAGATATGAGCAATACCCTGAGCGGTATCAAATTCGCACTGGATAAAAAGCCGGACGGACATACGGTAGTAAAAATCACTTCGAAAACGCCGGTTAATGATCCGTTCCTCGACATGTTGATCGAGTTGAGCTGGGGTAGCGGGCAAATGGTACGTGAGTACACACTCTTGCTCGATCCACCGGGCATGACCGCCAAGCAGAACAGCAATCTGAACGTTACACCGGCTACAGTGGGCTCGAATGCGCCGGCAACAAGCAAACCGTTGGCTTCTGGCAGCACAGCGCCTACTGAAAAACAGGCAGCGCCTGAAACCAAGTCTGCCGTTGCCAGAACAGCTGTTAAAAAACCGGCCGAAACCAGTGCTGAACATACTGCCGAAAACGGCGCTGCCGCCAATGGGACCGCAAGTGCAGCAACCATAGGCCCGGTCAAATCCGGCGCAACATTGATAGCTATTGCGAAAGAAACCAAACCGGAAGGCGTTAAGCTGGAACAGATGCTGGTAGGCCTGTATCGAGCCAATACGCATGCATTTGTCGGTAATATGAATCGCCTGAAAGTCGGGCAGATTATGAAAGTGCCGACCAAGGAAGAAGTATCCGCCATTAGTGAAGCCGATGCGGCACGCGAAATCAAACTGCAATCTGCCGACTGGAACAGTTACCGGCAAAAGCTGGCTGGCGAAGTGGCGGCAGCGCCCAAAGCGGAAGAAAAACCGACGCAAGCCAGCGGCAAGATCACGCCCAAGGTAGAAGATAAGGCTGCCCAGGTCAAGCCAGGGCAGGATGTGCTCAAATTATCCAAAGGCGAAGCGCCAGCTACTGGCAAGAATCCCGCTAACGGTAACAAGCCAAGCGCCGCAGAGCAAAAACAGGCTGCGCAGGATGAGGCTGCAGCCAAGCAAAATGCGCTCAAGGAAGCCAACGATCGCGCAGCCGCACTGGAAAAAAATATCAAGGATATGCAGCGATTGGTTGAATTGAAAAATCAATCCATGGCTGAATTGCAGAAGAATGCCGAGAAACCCGCAGCGACCACGCCGGCTCCTGTGCCTGTGCCGCCGGCTGCGACCCCGCCTGCAGCACCTGCCAAACCCGCGCCGAAGAAAGTCGAAGTCCAGCCTGTTGCGCCGATTCCGGCCACAAGCAACTGGTATGAGGCGGTTAATCCGCTGTATGCAGGCGCTGGTGCGATCGCTGTATTGCTGCTCGCATTCATGGGTTTCCGGGCGAAAAGCCGCCGCCGTCGCGAAGGACTGTCCAAGTTCGAAAACAGTATCATGACTAACGTCGAGGCCAAACCCAATACGGTATACGGTACCCAGGGCGGTGCGTCGGTCAACACCAATAATACGTCTTTCCTTACCGACTTCAGCCAGTCTGGACTGGGTAATCTGGATACGCATGATGTCGATCCGATTGCAGAAGCCGAAGTGTATATGGCATATGGACGCGACGCGCAAGCTGAAGAGATTTTGAAGGAGGCGATGGTAAAAGATCCGGCGCGCCATGAAATCAAACTGAAATTGCTGGAAATATATGCAGCGCGCAATAACTTGCCGGCGTTCGAATCCATAGCGACCGAATTGTATTCGGCACTGGGTGGCGAGAATACGCCGATATGGGAAAAAGCAGCCGAGCTGGGTCACCGGCTTGATCCGCACAATCCTTTATACGGTGGGCATTCGGCTGCAACCGGCGCCGTTGCCGCGGCAGCAGTCGGCAGCGTAGCTGCAGCAGCGGCGATGGATGAATTTGTACTGGATGACGAGCCTGAAACAGCTGCTGCCGTTGAAGAAGCACCGGCAGTAGTTGCAGCTCCGGCGGTTCACGACGATCAGGGACTGGATTTTTCGACTGCACTGGATTTTGATACGGATACCGTAGCGACGCCAGTTGCCGAACCGGTGTCAGAAATGCCGGAAGAATCGCATGCCATAGCATTGTCGGATATCAGCGCTGAGGCTATGGCGTCAACTGCAGCTGTCGAGCCTGAACCGGCACACGGCGAAGAACAGGTCGCAGCGGAACCAGCAGCCGAAGCGAACGCGTTTGCCGACATGGATTTCAATCTGGATTTTGAACCGGAAAGCGAAGCGGCGGCGGAAGCGATACCTGAGCCGGAACCGATAGCTGTTCATGAAGCGCCCGCAGTACAAGCCGAGCCTGTTGCGCAGGATGATATGTTGAGTTTCGATTTCGATCTGGACGATAGCACGCATGAAGAACCGGTGGTGGCAGCGGCGCCTGCCCCTGCGCCTGCAGACGAACCTGAGGAAGGTCCGGTCACTCTGGATTTCTCCGGCATTAATCTCGATTTTGAAGAACCTTCGGCAGCGGAAAAAGAGCCTGAGTTGAGCGACGTCGAGCAGGAAGTAAAAACCAAGCTGGATTTGGCCCAGGTATACCAAGAGATGGGCGATCACGAGAATGCCCGTGAAATTCTGCAGGAAGTGATCAAAGAGGGTAATGCACAGCAACAGGCGCATGCCCAGGAACTGTTAGATCAATTGGGTTAATGACGAACGACTTACCCGACGCTCGACGCCTTTCCTGTCACCCAGCCACAGCAGTCATGCTGTGGCTGTTTTTTATGGTGTGGGTAATGCTGGCGGGAATATCTGTGCTGCTTGCTGCCAGTGCGTTTGTTTTAACCGGGTTTACCCGGCGTACCGGACAGCAGTTTCTGCGCTATGTACGGCGCAGTCGCTGGCTGTTGCTGGTTTTGCTGCTGGTTCATGCCTGGAGTATACCGGGCGCGCCCTTGTGGCCGTCGCTGGGGGCGGTAGGCCCCAGTCAAGCCGGCGTATACAGCGGATTGCTGCAAAGTTGGCGGCTGGTGCTGGTGTTGGCTGCGCTGGCGGTTTTGATGACCCGTTTGTCGCGGGAAGATTTATTGGCCGGAATTTATACCATGCTGACGCCGTTGCGTTATCTGGGACAGGCGCCGGAACGCATTGCCGTGCGCATTTGGCTGACCTTGCGTTATGCGGAATCGCTGATGCAAAACACGCAGCGCATCTCATTTAGACAACGCATGCAGCAATTATCTGCATTGCCGGATACGCCTGAAGAAATGATGCAGCCTCTGCTATTGCCGATATACCGCTATGGCTGGCTGGACTATGCATGCATAGTGAGTGCGACGATACTTGGGATATGGGTAAGATGAAACGGATTGCGCTAGGCGTGGAATATAACGGCAGCCAGTTTTGCGGTTGGCAGCACCAGCCGCAAGGTTGCGGCATACAGGATGCGCTGGAACGGGCTTTGACGCAAATTGCCGGACGCGAGGTGGCGGTGGTCGCGGCCGGCAGGACCGATACCGGTGTGCATGCAACCGGGCAGGTGCTGCATTTCGATGTGGATGTCGAGCGGCCGCTGACGGCATGGGTGCGCGGCGCCAACTCATTTCTGCCGGACGGCGTAGCCGTATTGTGGGCGCATCAGGTTAATACGGATTTTCATGCACGGTTCAGCGCAATGTCGCGCAGTTATCGCTATGTATTGCTCAATCATCGCGTGCGCCCTGCATTGGGTGCGGGGCAGGTCGGCTGGTATCATGTGCCGTTGGATGTTGCGCGGATGCAGCAGGCAGCCGCCTTGTTGATAGGCGAACACGATTTCAGCGCTTTCCGCGCAGCCGAATGCCAGGCCAGATCGCCGGTGCGTACGTTGCGGCAATTGAACGTCGACAAGCAGGGCGATTGTGTGGTGTTCGAGTTGACTGCGAATGCCTTTTTGCATCATATGGTGCGCAATATCGTCGGTGCACTGGTTTTTGTCGGCCAGGGCAAGCATCCTCCCGAGTGGATGCTGGAGTTGCTGCAGCAACGCGATCGCACACGCGCTGCACCGACTTTTGCACCCGACGGGTTACACTTGTGCCATGTCGAATATGATGCGGCTTGGGGCTTGCCGGATGATCGGGATGCAGGCCGCCAGAACTGGGGCCGGAATTGAGGATGAATGATGCGTACGCGAATTAAAATCTGCGGATTGACTCAGGTCGATAACGCGTTGCATGCCGCTCAGGCAGGGGCGGATGCGATCGGGATGGTGTTTTATCCGCCCAGTCCGCGCCATGTCGAGACGGCGCAGGCGCGCGAAATCGTTCGGGCTTTGCCCGCTTTTGTAAACACCGTTGCCTTGTTTGTCGATGCCGATGCGGCTACGGTGCAGAGTGTCATCGAACATGTGCGCCCCGCGTTATTGCAGTTTCACGGCGATGAATCTGCAGCCTATTGCCGTCAATTTAACTTGCCTTATATTAAGGCGGTTCGCGTTAGACCGGGTCTGAATTTGGTACAATATGCGGCTTGCTACGACGACGCTCAGGGTATCCTGCTCGACGCATTTGTACCGGGGGCAGTAGGCGGCACCGGGCGCAGTTTCGATTGGGCGCTGATTCCGGCCGACTTGCCGTTGCCGCTGATCCTGTCGGGCGGGCTGGATGCGAAAAATGTGGCTGCCGCCATACGCCAGACGCGCCCGTGGGCAGTAGATGTATCCAGCGGCGTTGAAGCCGCCAAAGGTGTCAAGGACGCGACAAAAGTCGTGCAATTTATTCAAGAGGTAAGTAATGCGTATCGGTGAACTCCCGGATGAGCGTGGGCATTTCGGCCCTTATGGCGGCATTTTCGTTGCTGAAACTTTAATCGCCGCGCTGGACCAGTTGCGCCAGGAGTATGAACTGGCGCGCAAGGACGAGGCGTTTATGGCCGAATTCCGACATGAACTCAAACATTATGTCGGGCGTCCCAGTCCGATTTACCACGCCAAACGCTGGTCGGAGCATCTGGGCGGCGCACAGATTTACCTGAAGCGCGAAGACCTTAACCATACCGGCGCGCATAAAATCAACAACACCATAGGTCAGGCTTTGCTGGCGCGGCGCATGGGTAAAAAACGCGTCATTGCCGAAACTGGCGCCGGACAGCACGGCGTAGCATCTGCGACGGTCGCTGCGCGCTACGGCATGGAGTGCGTGGTGTACATGGGCGCCGAAGACGTCGCGCGGCAATCGCCTAACGTGTACCGCATGAAGCTGCTGGGTGCCACCGTGGTGCCGGTTTCATCCGGGTCGAAAACCCTGAAGGACGCGCTGAACGAAGCCATGCGCGATTGGGTTACCAACGTCGAATCGACTTTCTACATACTGGGCACAGCCGCTGGCCCGCATCCGTATCCCATGCTGGTGCGCGATTTTCAGTCCGTCATCGGCGAAGAGTGCCTGACGCAAATGCCGGACATGATCGGCCGTCAGCCGGATGCGGTGATTGCCTGCGTAGGCGGCGGTTCCAATGCGATCGGTATTTTCTACCCTTATATTGACCATAAAGACGTGCGTTTGATAGGCGTTGAGGCGGGCGGCGACGGTATCGCCAGCGGTCGCCACGCGGCACCGCTATCCGCTGGTACGCCGGGCATATTGCACGGCTTCCGCAGCTATCTGATGCAGGACGAAAACGGACAGATTATCGAAACGCATTCGATTTCCGCCGGCCTCGATTATCCCGGCGTTGGTCCCGAGCATGCCTGGTTAAAGGATAGCGGTCGTGCTGAATATGTCGCGATCAACGACGACGAAGCCATGCGCGGTTTTCACGATTTATGCCGGTTCGAGGGCATCATTCCGGCGCTGGAGTCCAGTCATGCGCTGGCGCACGCTGCCAAAATCGCGCCGACCATGAGCAAGGATCAGATTCTGCTGGTGAATCTGTCCGGCCGCGGCGACAAGGATATCAATACGGTGGCGAAGCTGTCCGGGATCACGCTGTAAACGGCGTAGAAAATTTTTGTAGAGAGTAAATATGAGCCGTATCAAGCAGACTTTTGCCCAACTCAAAGCGCAACGCAAAGCGGCGCTGATCCCGTTTATCACCGCGGGCGATCCCGATCCGCAATTGACGGTGCAGATATTGCACGGTCTGGCTGCAGCAGGTGCGGATATTATCGAGCTGGGCGTGCCGTTTTCCGATCCTATGGCTGACGGCCCTACCATACAGCGGGCCTCCGAACGTGCATTGAAACACCATGTCGGGTTGAAAGACGTGCTGGCGATGGTGGCTAAGTTTCGTACCACCAATACTGTCACGCCCATCGTGTTGATGGGTTATGCCAATCCGATCGAGCATATGGGTTATGCCGTATTTGCCGAGGCGGCTGCCGCTGCCGGCGTGGATGGCGTACTGACGGTAGATATACCGCCGGAAGAAAGCGTGGCCGGGATATTTACCGCGGCAGGCATCGATACGATCTTTCTGCTGTCGCCGACAACGCCGGAAACACGCATTAATCTGGTGGCGCAAAAAGCCAGCGGCTTCGTTTACTACGTGTCGCTCAAGGGTGTGACCGGCTCGGCCAATCTGGATCTGGCCGAAGTGGCAGGGCATATCCCGGTGATACGCGAGCGTTGCGGTCTACCGGTCGGCGTAGGTTTCGGCATCCGCGACGCGCAAATGGCGGCGGCGATTGCCAAATTCGCCGATGCTGTGGTGATCGGCAGCCGGATAGTAGAGGAAATTGAAAACTCGCCGCGCGACAAGGTGGTGGCGAATTTGACCGCGTTTGTTGCCGGAGTGCGCGCTGCGATGGACGCAGCAGCCTGAACCGGAAATAACGTAATCGCATTTAAGCATAAAGGAATTGCCATGAGCTGGTTTCAGAAAATATTACGCCCCAAGATCAACCGCCGTCTGGCGGAAGACCCTAAAAAGGTGATGCCGGAAGGCTTGTGGAGCAAGTGCCCGTCGTGCGAGACGGTGCTGTATCGCGCCGACCTCGAACGCAACATGGAAGTGTGTCCGAACTGCGGGCATCATCATCGCATCGGCGCGCGCGCACGACTGGACATGTTGCTGGATGCCGAAGGTCGTTTTGAAATCGCTGCGGACGTGACGCCGGTGGATACCCTGAAATTCAAGGACAGCAAAAAATACAGCGATCGTTTGCTGGAAGCGCAACGCGCAACCAGCGAAAAGGATGCGCTCATCGTCATGAAGGGCAAAGTGGCCAACGTGCCTCTAGTTGTCGCTGCATTCGAATTCAAGTTCATGGGCGGCTCGATGGGCGCCGTTGTCGGCGAACGTTTCGTACGCGGCATAGAAACCTGTCTGCAGGATAAAGTGCCGTTCGTATGCTACGCCGCCAGCGGCGGTGCGCGCATGCAGGAGGGCTTATTCTCTCTGATGCAGATGGCCAAAACCAGTGCGGCGCTGACCAGGCTGGCCGAAGCCGGGCTGCCTTTCATTTCCGTGCTGACCGACCCCACCATGGGTGGCGTATCGGCCAGCTTTGCCATGCTCGGCGACGTGATCATTGCCGAACCGAGAGCGCTGATCGGCTTTGCCGGCCCGCGCGTGATCGAACAGACCGTGCGTGAAACCCTGCCGGAAGGCTTTCAGCGTGCCGAATTCCTGCAAGAACATGGTGCCGTGGATCTGATCATCGACCGCCGCGAAATGCGCGAGCGCTTGTCCAGTTTGCTTGCCATGCTGCAACGCAAACAATTCGCCGCTTGATGGATTTAAATGCTTGGCTGCAGTACCTCGAAGGCCTGCATCCGAAAGCGATAGATCTGGGGCTGGAGCGGGTCGCGCAAGTCCGCAACGTGTTATTGCCGGATTTGCGTATCCACGTTATTACGGTTGGCGGTACCAACGGCAAGGGCTCTACCTGCGCTTATCTCGAAGCCATGCTGAGCGCAGCGGGATATCGCGTCGGCCTGTATACGTCGCCGCATTTGCTGCGCTATAACGAAAGAGTACGTATAGCGCAGCATGAGGTAGACGACGCCAGACTGTGTGCGGCGTTTGCCGCCATCGAAGCGGCACGCGGTCAGATCACCTTGAGCTACTTCGAATTCGGCACGCTGGCGGCAATGTGGCTGTTCGCACAAGCAGCAGTCGATATCGCCATACTTGAAGTGGGGTTGGGCGGGCGTCTGGATGCCGTCAACATATTCGATGCCGATAGCGCCGTGATTACCAGTATCGACATTGACCACACCGAATATCTCGGCACTACCCGTGACCAGATAGCCCGTGAAAAAGCCGGTATTTTCCGTGCCAGGCGCCCGGTGATTTGCGGTGAGGCCTATCCTCCCGCGATATTGCATGCCGAGGCGCTGCGCCTGCACGCAGATTGGCGCGCAATCGGCGACCAGTACCGGTATCAGCCGCATGCAGAGGGTTGGGATTATCGGGGAACACATACCCATCTGAATCTGCCTTTACCGCTCATGCGCGGCGATTACCAGTTGGCTAATGCTGCAACGGCGATTGCCGCGCTGGAGAGTGTGGAGACGGCTTTTCCAGTAACCGAATGGGCGATTCGTCAGGGATTGCTGAGCGCGCAAGTGCCGGGGCGATATCAGATCGCAGGGCAAAACCCGCAGCGCATCCTGGATGTTGCACATAATCCGCACGGTGCGAATGCGCTCGCACACAGTCTGGCGCAGTCTCCGGTCAGCGGTAAAACTTATGCGGTATTCGGCATGCTTGCCGACAAGGACATTGCCGGCGTGGTTGCCGCGATGCGGGATGTCGTCGACGTATGGCTGGTGGCCGGGTTGGACGTGCCGCGCGGCGCGACGGCCGGGATATTGCATGAAACGCTGACGGCAGCGGGTATCGCAGACGTATCGTCGATGGAGAACATAGCAGCCGCCTGGATTTTTGCCTGTGAACACGCACAGGAAAATGATAGAATATGCGTCTTTGGTTCCTTCTACACTGTTGCCGCCATTCTGCGATTGATAGCCGGCTAATTAGGAAGCTCATTGTATGGCCATTCAAGCCACGTCTGAAGAACAGCTGCGATTAAAGAAACGCGCGCGGCAACGCCTGCTGGGCGCAGCAACTTTGCTGATCGGTGCTGCCATCGTAGTCCCTATGGTGCTGGATCAGGCGCCGCACCCCGTAAATTCCGATATTGCGATCAGTATGCCGGGCAGCGAGGCTACCCATGTCGCGCCTGCCGTTGCAGCGCCGGTACCTGCTGCTGTGCCGGCACCTGCGGTCGTTCCTCCTGCTGCTGCGAATCCCGCGCCGGTTGTGGCCGATAAACCGGCAGATACGCCTTTGCCGATTCCCATTCCGGCGCCGGCAGTAGCCGATGCTGCGCATGTCGGAGCGGCTGTACACGATCAGGCCGACGATAAATCTTCAGCATTGAAAGAAAACGAACGCAAAGCCGAAGCCGCCAAAGCGGCAGCGAATGCCGAAAAGCAGAAGCAGGAAGAGCAGGCCAAGCTTGCGCATGAAAAGGAAGCGGCGCATCAGGCCGCGCTTGCTGCCGAAAAAGCTAAACCACCGGTAGCCCAGTCCAAGCCTGCCGCTGCCGTGCAACCTGTATCCGCAGACACGCACGCGCATGATGCAGCCAACAATCATTATGTGGTCCAATTAGGCGCTTTCAGCAGCGCAGACAATGTACGGCAATTGCGCGAACGTCTGAATGCCGTCGGCGTCGGCACTTATACCGAGACTTTGCCTAGCGGCGCTACCCGCGTTCGCGCCGGACCGTATGCAGAACGAGCGCAAGCCGACAAGGTACTGGCGAAAATCAGCGCGGCCGGGGTACATGCGCAAATCGTTCCGCTGACGCACAAGTAAAGTGAAATCGTGACCACTTTCGATCTTGTGGTGTTGGGTATAGTGGTTTTATCGGTCATGCTGGGTGTCATGCGCGGCGGGGTCAAGGAAATTCTGTCGCTGGCGGCCT
This sequence comes from Sulfuriferula sp., assembly GCA_031291235.1. Classification (GTDB taxonomy): domain Bacteria; phylum Pseudomonadota; class Gammaproteobacteria; order Burkholderiales; family Sulfuriferulaceae; genus Sulfuriferula. Next base: position 283,290 of record JARLJL010000013.1, on the reverse strand, counting down.
GGGTGCTGGCATTTTTGGCAGCCAGACTTTTTGCCGATACCGCCGCGGGATGGATGCCGGCGATCGTCAGCAATCCGGCCTTACGTTATCTGGGCGGATTTGTGCTGGTATTCGTCATCGTCATGGCGCTAGCGATGCTGATCAGCCTGTTGCTGGCCGAATCACTTAAGGCAGCCGGGTTGGGTGCGCTGGACAGGTTGTTGGGTGCGGCTTTCGGATTGGTGCGGAGCGTGGCTATCGTGCTCACGCTGGTTTTGCTGGCAGGTTTGACCGAACTGCCCAAAACTGACTTGTGGAAACACGCATTGTTCGCTCCTTATCTGGTCAGGTTGGCAGTCATGGCAGAGCCGTGGTTGCCTGATGGTTTGGTTAAACACATACATTTTTAGGGTCTACCTATGTGCGGCATTATCGGTATCGTTTCTCATACTCCTGTTAACCAGTTGCTCTACGACGGATTGCTGGTATTGCAGCATCGCGGACAGGATGCGGCGGGGATAGTGACCGCCGAAGGCAATGTGTTTCATATGCACAAGGCCAACGGTCTGGTGCGCGACGTGTTCCGCACGCGCGACATGCGCAATCTGCTGGGCAATGCCGGCATCGGTCACGTGCGTTATCCTACTGCGGGCAATGCTTCTTCCAGCGCCGAGGCGCAGCCGTTTTATGTCAATTCGCCCTACGGCATCGTGCTGGCGCACAACGGTAATCTGACCAACACCGATCAGCTCAAGGAAGATCTGTTCCGTCTCGATTTGCGTCACGTCAACACCAGCTCGGATTCCGAAGTGCTGCTGAATGTGCTGGCGCATGAACTGGTTGAGGTCGGCAATACCGATCGCCTGAGCGTTGATCGTATTTTCAAGGCCGTAGGCGGCGTACATCGCCGTTGCCGCGGCGCTTATGCGGTGGTGGCGATGATTGCCGGTCATGGTCTGTTGGCGTTCCGCGACCCTTACGGCATCCGTCCGCTGATCATCGGCAGCCGTCAGACCGAGATGGGCATGGAATACATGGTGGCGTCCGAAAGCGTGGCGATAGATGCGCTCGATTTCAAGGTGTTGCGCGATGTGGCACCGGGCGAGGCGATTTATATCGACGCCTACGGACAAATGCATAGTCAGCAGTGTGCGGATAATCCGCAGTATTTCCCCTGCATATTCGAATACGTTTATCTGGCGCGGCCGGATTCGGTGATAGACGGCGTTTCGGTTTATGAGACGCGCCTGCGCATGGGCGAACAGCTGGCTGAGAAAATACGCCAGCAATGGCAGCATTTGCGTATTGATGTTGTCATCCCCATTCCCGATACCAGCCGGCCCAGCGCGCTGCAATTAGCCAATGCGCTGGGTTTGTCCTACCGTGAAGGTTTCATCAAGAATCGCTATATCGGGCGCACGTTCATCATGCCCGGGCAGGCAATGCGCAAGAAATCGGTCAGGCAAAAACTCAATGCCATCGGCATGGAATTCAAGGGCAAGAACGTACTGCTGGTCGACGATTCCATCGTGCGCGGCACCACCAGCCGCGAGATTGTGCAAATGGCGCGGGATGCAGGCGCGAGCAAGGTGTTTTTCGCTTCCGCTGCACCTCCGGTACGCTTCCCCAACGTGTATGGTATCGATATGCCGACGCGTCAGGAGCTGCTGGCCACGGGGCGTACCGACGACGAAATCGCCCGCGAGATCGGTGCCGACGCGCTGGTGTATCAGGATATCGACGCACTAATCGAGGCGGTGCGGGAGATTAACCCCTCCTTGCAGCATTTCGATACTTCGTGCTTTAACGGCGTGTATGTGACCGGAGATATATCGCCGGAATATCTGGACCTGATTGAAGCACTGCGTTGCGGTTCGGACAAGGCCAGCAAGAGTATGGATACGCTGCAGCTGGATTTGAATCTGGCGGCAGACGCCGGGCAGGGTTGACGAAGTCCCGGCTACAAGTTTAGTATAGTTGAACGCGCCGATTTGAAACAGCTTGCGGGCGCATTATAAATACAGCTAAAGCGGCATAACCCGTTTTGGCTCGTATGGTCGAAACGGGTTTTTTATTAGGAGCCGCATATGAATAACGAGGATTACGATATAGAAACGCTGGCAGTGCGCGCAGGTATCAGCCGCAGCCAGTTCAACGAACATAGCGAAGCGCTATTCCTGACTTCCAGCTACCTGTTCAATAGCGCGGCAGAAGCCGAAGCGCGCTTTCGCGGCGAGCAGCCCGGCAATATCTATTCGCGTTTTACCAATCCTACTGTCACCATGTTCGAGCAGCGGCTGGCGGCGCTGGAGGGTGCCGAACGCTGCGTGGCAACGGCTTCCGGCATGTCGGCCATACTGGCGACGGTGATGGGCCTGCTGGCGGCAGGCGACCATATCGTCGCCTCGCGCTCCATCTTCGGTTCTACAGTACAGCTGTTCAACAATATCATCGGCCGCTTCGGTGTGGAGACGACTTTCGTGTCGCCTACCGACATCGGCGAATGGCAGGCGGCCGTACGCCCCAACACCAAGCTGTTTTTTGTCGAGTCGCCGTCCAATCCATTGACCGAAGTGAGCGATATCGCTGCGCTGGCAGTGCTGGCAAAACAGCTCGGCGTCAAGCTGGTAGTGGATAACTGCTTCTGCTCACCGGCATTGCAACAGCCTTTGTCCCTGGGGGCGGATGTGGTGGTACATTCCGCCACCAAATATCTGGACGGGCAAGGTCGGGTACTGGGTGGCGCGGTGCTAGGCAGTCATCAAACGCTGGAGGGCGTGTACGGTTTCCTGCGCACTGCCGGACCCACGTTGAGCGCCTTCAATGCGTGGCTGTTTCTGAAGGGGCTGGAAACGCTGAAATTGCGCATGGATGCGCATTCGGCCTCGGCGCTGGCGCTGGCGCAATGGCTGGAATCGCATCCGCAGGTTGAACGCGTGTATTACCCCGGTTTGCCGTCCCATCCGCAGCACGAACTGGCCATGCGCCAGCAACGCACCGGCGGCGGCATCGTGGCATTCGAGGTCAAGGGTGGCAAGGATGCCGCATGGAAGGTGGTGGACAGTACCCGGATGATTTCGATTACCGCCAATCTGGGCGATGCCAAAACGACTATTACCCACCCGACCACGACGACGCATAGCCGTATGACGCCGGAACAGCGCGCCAATGCGGGCATACGCGACGGCCTGCTCAGAGTGGCGGTCGGTCTGGAGTCTATCCGCGATATCCGTAATGACCTGGCGCGGGGGCTCGATGCGTTATAAGCTCATGCGTCTGCTGCTGGCCGCCCTGTGCGCGCAGCTATGGGCAGTGCCGGCATGGGCGGGTGCCGCCAGCATGTCCGAGCTCGATTATCTGGATGCCGACCCCGGCAGCGCTGCTTATCGTACGCGGATACTGGTGACGCCGGCGTATTTGCGTATGGATACCGGTGACGATGACGGCGATTTCGCTTTGCTGGATCGTGCCAGCGGGGAATTGTTGAACGTGATTCGCAGCGAACGGCGCGCCTATCGCTACGCAACTCAAAAGGTCGCTGTGGACAAGCCGCAACCCTGGCTGGTCACGCAGACGGTCAAACAGCTTGCGGCTACTACGCGACAGTTTACCTGGTCGGTGAATGGCAAGGTCTGCGGGCAAGTGACGGCTGCCGCCACTTTGCTGCCGGATACGGCGAAGGCGTTGCAGCAGTATTGGCAGGCGCTGGCTTCGAGCCAGGCATTAACCTGGCAGCGCACGCCTGTCGAGTTGCGTAATGAATGCGATCTGGCGCGTTATGTGCTGGAAATCCCGCGTTTGTTCCAGTACGGCTTGCCGCTGGAAGACATTGCCAGCGACGGACATAGCCGCCGTTACGAATCGGATCGCACAGTGCCGTTACGGGCGGATTTGTTTACTGTGCCGAAAACCTATCAGACGGTCAAGTTGGCGAACTGACAGCCTGTCGCATCGCAGCGCAAATAGCCGCCGCTGTCATACCAGTCCGGCAATACCCAGCGCTGGCACGCATGACCGTCAAGGTTGACGCTGTGCTGCGCGGTGCGGTGAGTGTGGCCGTGGATTAGGCGCGGGTAACGGTACTGGCGCAAGACCTCGCGCACGGCGTCATCGTTGACATCCATAATTTCGGTGGTTTTCCCCTGCTTGGCTGATTCGCTTTGCGCGCGCGCCTGTTGCGCCATGGCGATACGCGTTGCCAGCGGCTGCCCGAGAAACTGGCGTTGCCAGTCCGGGTCGCGCACTTGCGTGCGGAAGGCAAGATAGTTTACGTCGTCGGTACATAGTGTGTCGCCGTGCATCAACAGGGTGGGCGTGCCAAACAGATCAATCGCAGTCGGATCGGCCAGCAGCGTGGCATGGCTGGCGTCGGCAAATTGTTCTGCAATCAGAAAGTCGCGGTTGCCGTGCATGAAATACACTTTTACACCGCTGTCGGCCAACTCGCGCAAGGCCAGACTGACCTGCCGGTTGAGCGGCGCGTCCAGCGTATCGTCGCCCAGCCAGTATTCGAACAGGTCGCCCAGGATATACAGCGCGTCGGCATGGATGGCCGTGTTCTGCAGAAAATCGAAAAACAGCCGGCTGATTTCCGGCCGGTTGTCGCACAGGTGCAAATCGGAGATGAACAGACTGTGCGCTGTGTCTTTATCCGACACTCACACCACCTCGGCGCGTTCGATGATCACATCTTCGACCGGCACGTCCTGATGGCCGGCCTTGTTGCCGGTTTTCACCTTCTTGATCTTGTCGATCACATCCTGGCCTTCTACTACTTTACCGAATACGCAGTAGCCGAAACCTTGCGAGGTCGGCGCGCTGAAATTCAGAAAGCTGTTATTTTTTACGTTGATGAAAAATTGCGACGAAGCCGAATGCGGATCGGGTGTACGCGCCATGGCGATGGTGTAGTTGTCGTTGGTCAGACCGTTCGCCGCTTCGTTTTCGATTTGCGCATTGGTAGCTTTCTGTTTCATGCCGGGTTCGAAACCGCCGCCCTGGATCATGAAGCCGTCTATGACGCGATGGAAAACGGTGTTTTCATAAAAGCCGCTGTTTACGTATTCCAGAAAATTGGCCACTGTTTTGGGGGCTTTTTCTGCATCGAGTTCCAGGGTGATAACGCCAAAGTTGGTATGAAGTTTGACCATGATTTAATAATTCCGTGTGGTTGAAAAGTAAGGTTAAGCGCCGTTTTCGGCAACTATTTTCCAGGTGCCGTTTTGCTGCACCCAATATTGCCGTTTGTGCATGACATTGTTGAGATTGTTGCTGCGATAAGTCTGTTCGAAGCTGACCATGTACATACGTTTCTGGCCGGGGTATTCGAACATGCTGATTCTGGATAAATCGACGTTGATCCAGGTTTTACTTTGATTGGTACGGCGTTTGGCTGCAGCCCAATCGCTGAATTTGGTGCCGTTGGCGGTAAAGTTGGCAGCGTAATGGCGCAGGAAATGGTCGGTATTGCGGCTTTCCCAATCATGGCGCCAGGCTTCAACCTGCCGCATGAGCGCATCCTTGTCGGCTTCCGCGCTCTGTGGCGCTACCCATTTGATATGTCCGGTAATGACGACCGGCGTAACCCCCGGGGTCAGATATTTGCCGAGCTCGTCCAGGTCGTTGTTGGTCAGCACCACGCAACCGTCGCTGGCTTTGGGTGGGCGGCTGTAGGTGCTGCTGACGGTGCCGTGCAGCCAGATGCCGTGGCCGAAATTGCCCTGCTTCTGATCCCAGTCGTTGGGGAAATTGAGCGGGAAAGCAAAGCTGCCGTAGAGGTCGGGCAATTTGTTGCCTTCCAGTTTGCGGGTGATGTAATACACGCCCAGCGGGGTGCGACCGTCGCCTTCGCGGGTTTTTTCCGCGCCGTTTCTGCCTATGGTGACGTAAAAATCGGCGACATTGCTGAGTTCGCCATTCTGGTTCTTGAATACGTACAGACGCGATTTTGATGTGTCGACCACAATGGCGGCAGGAATGCTGGGGTCCAGCTGTAAAAGCTGTTCAGGTACCGTGCCGACCGTCGGACGTTCGAGATAGCTGTTCAGGCGCACGCGAGCTTCGTCGCGCAAATCGTTAAGCTTGGTGGCAGGCGCATTGACGTTGCCTATGGTGGTCAACGGTTGCGCGCGCGCCAGCAGCAGGTCGCCGTGGATGAGTTGCGCCAGACGGAAATCCGGATGCAAATGAATAAGATTTTCGACTTGCTTGATCGCGACATCGAGCCGGTTCTGCTGGATCGAGAGCAGGGTTTGCGCCAGCAGCGATTCGGTATGGCTGCGGGGCGCTATGGTGCGGGCGCTGGCGGTAGCGTCGAACGGCGATGCTGCCATGGCCAGTTTTTCATCGGCCTGCGCCGCTGCCGATAGAACAGTAAAAAATAATAGCGTGGCGGCGTGTTTCAGTTGCATAGTGTGGGATTAACGTGAACGTTCCTCGGTAATCAGCCATTTGCCGTGGGTTTTGACAAGCTCCATGGTCTTGTGCGCAGTCGAGCTGAGACGGTCGGAGCGGTAGCTCTGCTTGAAGCTTACGGTAGCCCGATCGCTGCTGTTGGCGGTTACGTTGATGTCGGACAAGGTGACTTCGATTTTCTTCGGCGCGTTGATACGTTCGCGACGCTCATTTTCCCAGCTGCTGCGAGACTCGCCCTTCGGCGCTTTGAATTTCGGCGAATAGGCTGCCAGATAGGCATCCGCATCCTTGTTGGACCATGCTTTAGCCCAGCTTTGCAGCGCATCGGTGACCGCGCCGGTATCGACAGCCGGGGCTGGTGTAGAGGCAACAGGGGCTGGCGCTGGTGCAGGTGCAGCTGCCGGTGCTGCATCGGCAGGCTTGGCAGCGGCTATGACTGGTTTGCTTTTGCTGTCGCCCGTTTTAGCCAGCGATGGGGTTTTGCGTCCGCTGAACAGTTCCTTGATCAGGGATAGCTTGGTTTGTGCAGAAGCGTTGTTATTGTCCAACTGCAAAGCCTTGTCGTAGGCAATGGATGCCATTTTTGCATAAATATCGCCCAGGTTTTCGTGCGCGGTGGCATAGCTGGGATGGGTATGTATCGCCATTTCCAGCTCGGTTTTGGCTTTGTCGTATTGACCTTGCGCGGCATACAGCACGGCGAGGTTGTTATACGGTTCGGGCAGCTCGGGGAAGTCTTCGGTCAGGCTGGTAAAGACCTTGATGGCTTCGGCGCTTTTGTTCTGTTCGGTGAGGATCAGGCCCTTGAGAAAGCGGGCTTGGGCGTCCTGCGGGTTTTTGCTGATGTAGGCGTTGACCTTGTCGAGGGCGGGAGCATATTGACCTTGTTTGAATAAGCCGTTGATTTCTTGAATATCTGTGTTGGGGGCGGCGTAGGCGAAGGCAGCGTAGCCGGTGACGACAGCGAATAACAGCGCTAAAAGGGGAGTTCGTTTCATTATGATATACTCGACCGACCACTAATCAGGGAGCTCAATTCTAACAAGAACTCGCGCTGATTCAAACTATTACCTTTTATTTTTGATCGATTATGCTCACAATTTATAATTCGTTAGGCCGCGAAAAACAACCGTTTACATCAATTTCCCCAGGGCAGGTTCGTCTCTATGTTTGCGGCATGACCGTTTACGATTATTGCCACCTGGGACACGCCCGCGTCATGGTCGTGTTCGACATGGTGACGCGCTGGCTGCGGGCTTCAGGCTATCAGGTTGAATATGTAAGAAATATTACCGATATCGACGACAAGATCATCAAGCGCGCAGCAGAAAACAACGAGCCTATCGGCGCATTGACCGAGCGATTCATTATCGCCATGAATGAAGACGCCGCAGCGCTCGGCGTGCTGCCGCCCACGCACGAACCGCGCGCCACCGATTTCGTCAAGCAGATGCAGGCCATGATCTCGGTGTTGATCGAGCGCGGTCTGGCATACCCAGCAGCCAATGGCGACGTGTATTACGCAGTGCATGCCTTTGCCGGCTATGGCAAGCTGTCGGGCAAATCACTGGACGAATTGCGGGCGGGCGAGCGCGTGGAGATCGATCAGTACAAGCGCGACCCGCTGGATTTCGTGTTGTGGAAAGCCGCCAAGCCGGGCGAACCGTCGTGGGGATCGCCCTGGGGCGCGGGACGGCCGGGCTGGCATATCGAATGCTCGGCGATGGGCGAACATTATCTGTCCGATCATTTCGACATTCACGGCGGCGGTCAGGATTTGCAATTCCCGCATCACGAAAACGAGATCGCGCAATCCGAGGGCGCGCACGGCTGCACGCTGGCGAATTACTGGATGCATAACGGCTTCGTGCGTGTAGATAATGAAAAAATGTCCAAGTCGCTGGGCAACTTTTTTACCATACGCGAAGTGTTGACCCAATACGATGCCGAAACGTTGCGTTTTTTCATCGTGCGCGCGCAATATCGCAGCCCGTTGAATTATTCCGATCATCACCTCGACGATGCGAAACAGTCGTTGAACCGGCTCTACACCGCACTGCGCGATGTACCTGCGGACGCCGTCGAGATTGACTGGCAGGCGCCGCATGCCACGCGTTTCAAGGCCGCCATGGACGACGACTTCAATACGCCGGAAGCGGTGGCGGTGCTGTTCGATTTGGCGAGCGAGACCAACAAGACCAAATCGGCGCAGACTGCCGGCTTGCTCAAAGCGCTGGGCGGCGTGCTGGGCTTGTTGCAGAACGACCCTGCCGGCCATTTGCAGGCATTGACGACAAGCGACTACAGTGCCGGACAGATCGAGCAACTCATCGCCGACCGGGCTGCAGCGCGCAAGGCAAAGAATTTTGCCGAGGGCGACCGCATACGCCAGCAATTGCTGGATGCGGGCATTGTGCTGGAAGACAGCGCGCAGGGCACGATATGGCGGCGTGATTAAGGACAGGGTGAATATCCAGTGATGTCGCAATTGCATCTTACCGAGCAAATCAAATTCCTGGTTGGGCTGTTCGCCATTCTCAACCCGCTGGGCGCCATTCCGATCTTTTTGAGCATGGCAGCAGACCGCCGCCCGCTGGAGATGCATCGCACTGCTGCAAAAACCGCTGTGGCAGTGACTATTATCCTGATACTGGCGCTGTGGGCGGGCGACAGTCTGCTCGGGTTTTTCGGTATCGGCATTCCCTCGTTTCGGATCGCGGGTGGGCTGCTGGTGTTGATGATCGCCATCGCCATGTTTCATGCCAAGGTTAGCCCGGCACGGCATACCGATGCCGAAGAGCTGGAAGCAGAATCCAAAGTCGATATTTCCGTTGTGCCGCTGGCGATCCCGCTGCTGGCCGGCCCCGGTGCCATCAGTCTGGTCATCGTCGATGCGCATCAGTCGGCGGGCTTGCTGGATAAGCTGCTTTTCAGCCTGTCGATAGGCTTGATAGGCGTAGTAGTGTGGGCTGTGCTGCGTCTGGCCGAGCCTATCGGCGAGCGGCTGGGCACCGCCGGGTTGAATATCGCCACCCGCGTCATGGGGCTGATTCTCGCCGCGATGGCAGTGCAGTTCATGGTTGACGGCTTGGTCGTACTGTTGCCGGGGTTGGCGCGCTAAAATGTCCGAACTCATCGTCTCACCGCATAACCCTCATTACAAGGCGCTGAAAAAGCTCGCCGAATCCGCCGCCACCCGGCGCGAACTCCAGCAAACTCTACTCGACGGCGAACACCTGCTGCTGGCCTGTCTCGCTGCCGGTCATGTCCCGCGCCAGATCATCGTCGCCGAATCCGCGCAGGATCACCCGCTGCTGGCGCAACTGCCGCAGGTGCCGGTACTGCGACTGGCGCAAGGCCTGTTCAACGCGCTGTCGCCAGTGAAAACGCCGACCGGGCTGATGCTGCTGATCGACATCCCGCAAGCAACAGTGCCGGAGCAGCCGCAATTTATCGTGCTGTTCGAAGCCATCCAGGACCCCGGCAACCTCGGTGCCATGCTGCGTAGTGCTGCGGCGGCAGGCGTAGCGGCTGTGTACCTGTCCACCGGCTGCGCCGATGCGTGGTCGCCCAAAGTGCTGCGCGGCGGCATGGGCGCACACTTCGCCACGCAGATCATCGAGCATGCCGACCTGATAACCGTGGCGCAAGCCTTCCCCGGCAAAGTCTATAGCGCCGCGCTGAACGCACCGCAAAGCCTGTTCGCCGCCGACCTCACCGGGCCGGTAGCGTTCGCCGTCGGCAACGAAGGCGCGGGTTTGAGCGCCGAACTGCGCGCCGCCGCCAGTTACGAATTCAGCATCCCCATGCCCGGTAATGTCGAATCGCTGAATGCTGCTGCGGCGCTGGCAGTGTGTGTGTTTGAGCGAGTGCGGCAGACGATGTTGGGTTGAGCGGGGCTGTGCGGGAGCGTGCAGCCCCGCAATTTGAACGTCAGGCATCAAATTTCAGAAGGTGACATTAGGCACACATTATATTAAAATGTTCACATGAAACCATTCCGCTGGAGCCACGATAAAAACGAAGCGTTGAAGATTGAACGAAGCATTTCGTTTGAGGAAATTGTTCTTGCAATTGAAGCGGATGGTTTGCTTGATGAGTTGCGCCACCCCAATACGGATAAATATCCCAATCAATTTGTTTTGGTTGTCGCACTCGATGATTATGCTTACTTGGTACCGTATGTCGAGGAAGAGGAGTACTACTTTTTGAAAACGATCATTCCAAGTAGAAAAGCTACCCGAGACTATTTGCAGAAGGAGTAACCCAGATGAAAAAACTTGATAAATTTGAAAAGGAGGTTTTGGCCGAATTTGATGAAGGAGTGCTTAAATCCACTGCACCTTCAAAGGCTAAATTGGCTAAATTTAAAGCTGCGGCTTCAGCTACTTTTCTCAAAGACAAGCGGGTGAATATTCGCCTATCCACTCCTGATTTGATGGATATTCAAGCGCGCGCGCTTGAAGAAGGGATGCCATACCAGACTTTAATAGCCAGTGTATTGCACAAGTTCGTGGCCGGGAGATTGGTTGAACATTCGTCAAACCTAACCCCTCGCTCAAACGGGACGCCGCGCAAGCGCGTTGCCTCTTAGGTCTGCATTCGGCGTCAGGAGATTGGAGTCGGTTAGGAAATTGAAGGAAATTGTCCCCATCTACAGCCCAGATTTGACCCCGTCTATCTCGAGGTGCAGGCCATGAAATCTGAATACGATTTTTCAACAATGAAATCCCATAAAAATCCTTATGCCGCCAAGCTAAAGCGGTCTGTAACCATGCGATTAAGCGAAGATGTCATTGGTTATTTCAAGCAAATGGCAGATGAGGCCGGCGTACCGTATCAAAGCCTGATCAATCTTTATTTGCGGGATTGCGTCGCTCACCACAGAAAAATTGATATTTCAGGGGAACCTGTGCCCTGAGTGTTAAAGTTAGGCTGCGAAGTTGTACATACGGAATCACATTCCAGCAAATTGTTGGAATGCTAGAATTGACCCCATTTTTTCTTTTTTCTCAAACGGGACACCTAACGGCGTCCCTTAATTCAAACGTTGGGCGTCGCAAGAGGGTACGACATGAGCCTGCTTTACGATATACAAACAGCAGTCCTTAAGGATGATGCAGACCTCGGGCCAATACTTCTCAAGCTAAGGCTGCTCGCAGCGCGCCTCGGTAGTCAGCCATTAGCGGAATGGGTTAAGCATGAATCGGAGGGTTATCCCGCTGACGCCGACCTTCCTGATTACCGAGTCCTTGCAGTCAGCTACACAGCCAACTTCTCTGGGCCATTCGGATCAGGAATTCAGAATGCTCCTATCTCGCCGTACCTAATCGAGAAATTTGCCGGTAGGTCTTGGGTTAGATATGAAATGCGCCAAAGTATTGCAGCAGTTGACGATCTTCTCAGCTCTTCAATAAAGGGTGGTTCGCTTGGAATCAATGCCGCAAATCTCATATTGCTGCTTCAAGGCAAGGTGTATCAAGACTACGCGTGCAATTCGGTGTCAGGAACAATTTCTAGGGCCGCTCTTGCAGAACTGCGACATTCTGTTCGCAGTCGAGTCCTCGAATTGACAATTGAACTTGAGAAGTTGATCCCAGAGGCAAGTGCCGTTTCACTCGGGCCTGCTGTTGCTGCATCCAACCAGAACTCGGCGGTTGCCACGCAGATTGCGCATCAGATCATTTATGGGAATGTCACGTCCATTTCTACGACAGGTGATAGAGCTCATATCAATGTTGTTGTCGGCGAACGAGACATTCACGGTCTGGTCCAATTCCTCATGCAAGGCGGACTACCTGAAACGGATGCTCGTGAGTTTGGCCAGCTGGTGTCCAGCGAAGAACCCGAAAGTGCCGCCGAACCATTCGGAGCTAAGGCTCGGAAGTGGTTTGTCGATAATCTGAAGAAGGCTGCAGACGGAACTTGGAAAGTTGGCGTGTCGGTCGCAACTGACTTGGTAAAGGAAGCGCTCCTGAAATACTATGGACTCAAGTGACACGAAACATGGCGTGTGCCTCAGCACCCAACCCTGCGATTCGTTAGACCTTGTGCATGAAGCCGCGCAAGGCTGGTGATCTTGACCGTTGATGCTGTGGGAAAATCGGGGTCAATTCTCCTATTATTTTATAGCCTGCTATGCTGACCTTGACTTTCCGATTTGCTTCTGAATTTTGACTTGGAATGGACGTACATGAACAGCTTGAAAGATTATCCGGTTGGCCTTCAAGAGGTGATGGCGGCAGAAAAAGTGGTCAGGCCATTTCTCAAAGAAACAAATCTATCCTTTTATCAGGGCTTATCGGATTTAATCGGTGCCGAGGTATTCGTAAAGCACGAAAATCACAACATCGGCGGCAGCTTCAAGATTCGCGGCGGTCTGAATCTGATGCATCATATTCGAAGCCGGGGTATAACAGGCGTCATCACGTTTTCGACAGGCAATCATGGTATTTCTGTGGCACTTGCGGCCAAGACTTTTGGTATAAAAGCGACTGTAGTGGTTCCAACGGGCAATAATCCTGCGAAGAATGCGATGATACAAGGCTATGGTGCCAGACTCATTGAGCAGGGACAAAGTTTTGAAGAAGCCTCGACCATAGTCAATCAGATGAGTAAAGACGAAGGTCTTTATTTCGTACATGCAGCCAATGAACCGCATCTTATCAACGGTGTAGGCACCGAGTTTCTTGAAATTATTCGAGATCTGCCATCCATGGATGCCGTCATATTGCCAATCGGAGCCGGTAGCGAGCTCTCTGCAGCCACGGTCGTATTGAAGGCAATCAATCCAAAGATCGAGATTATTGCTGTGCAGGCGGAGCAATCTCAAGCCGCCTATTTGTCGTGGCATAGCGGTGGCATTGTTCAGCACAGCAACAGGACGTTTGCCGGCGGGTTTGCGACTGGCAGCGGATACGCACTGCCGTTTGGCATCTATAAGGATAGCTTATCCGATTTTGTGCTGCTGAGCGAAAGCGAAATTGAAGCGGGTATGGTGAATTCGTTACGCTATACCCGAAATCTCGCAGAAGGTGCCGGAGCGGCGCCAATTCAGGCGGCGATCAAAATAAGGGATAAATTGCAGGGCAAGAAAGTCGTGCTGCAAATGAGCGGAGGCAATGCAGAGCTGCCAAATCTCAAACGAGCAATGGAAGAGGTCGATTTCAAGTAAGGAATCCGAACTGGGTTCTCACATTAAAAGTCATGGACTTGATCGCGCAGTGCAAACTGGTGCCATAAACAGCTAGCCGTACACAGAATCCGGAGTCAGTCAGTGATGGACGAATCAGCCAGAAGCAAATTTCTCAACATGGTCAGAGCGCATCAGGAGCGCGGCGATCCTTGCGGCTGGTGCGATCAGGTGTATCGCGATGCGGGCGGCGATGTGACTGCGGTGTTCTGGGCCGATCTGGTGCCTAACCCTTATCTGCTGGACTGGCTGGAAAATCACCCTGCCAACAGTGACAAACTGCGTGCGGTAACAGTCGGCTGCGGCGTGGGCGATGACGCCGAGGCGCTGGCGGCTTGCGGTTATCAGGTCACCGCTTTCGATGTTTCCCCCGCTGCCATTGCGCTATGCCGCCAGCGGTACCCGGATAGCCGCGTCAATTACGTGGTAGCCGACCTGTTCAACCACCCGCAGGAATGGACGCTGGGATTCGATCTGGTATTCGAGTGCAACACCATCCAGGTTTTGCCCGGCGATTACCGCGTGCGTGCATTGAACGCGATCGCCGCTATGGTGGCACCCGGCGGTGATGCGCTGATCTCGTGCCGTAGCCGCAATACCGGAGAAAAGGAAGACGCCTTCCCGCTGCCGCTCGACCGCCCTGAAATAGACGGCTTCGTCCGCGCCGGGCTGCGCGAGGAGAGCTTTGTGGTTTACGATGACGAGCAGGTGCCGCCGGTTGAGCATTTCTTTGCCTGGTACAGCCGGCGCTAATGCCGGCTGGCTATCTTATTTCTTAGATGAACATGCCGCCAGATGCTTCGATGCGTTGCGCATTCACCCAGCGATTGTCCTCTGCAAGCAGGGATGCAATGACGCCGCCTATGTCGTCGGGTAAGCCGGCGCGCCCCAGTGCGGTCTGGCTGGCAATAAAGCTGTTCGCCTGTGCATTGTCGCGCACAATACCCCCACCAAAATCGGTTTCAATGGCGCCAGGTGCGACCACATTTACGGTAATGCCGCGCGGGCCGAGCTCTTTTGCCATATATTTGGTCAGCACTTCAATCGCGCCTTTCATGGCGGCATAGGCGGCAAATCCCGGCAATGAAAAACGCGTCAACCCGGTAGAGATGTTCACGATACGGCCATGATCGGCGATGAGCGGCAGCAATGTTTGCGTCAGAAAAAACACGCCCTTGAATTGAATATTCACCAGTTGGTCAAATTGTGCTTCGCTGGTATCGGCAAACGATGCGTGTATGCCGATACCGGCATTATTGATCAGGAAATCGAATTGATTGCGGCCCCATTGCTGCTGCAGGGTATTCGATATTTGCCGGGCAAATTCAGCGAATGATTTGCTGTCGGCCACGTCCAGCGGTAGCGCGACGGCCTTTCTGCCCATGGCGACGATTTGCGCGACGACTTCATCCGCCTCTGCCTTTTTGCTGCGATAGGTAAGGATGACATCATTACCTTTGGCGGCGATGCGCAATGCTGTGTTTTTCCCTAATCCGCGGCTGCCGCCGGTGACTATTGCCAGTTTTGCTTTCATTGCTAACTCCTTGATGGTGGGTGGAAGACTTATTGCCTGAATAAGCAATTCGTATGTTATTGAAATTAAATAATGGTATAAACTAGATAAAAATAGTTTGACTGTTCATATTATTGAAACAATAAAGGTGCTGAATGGATAGGCTGCATGCGATGGAGGTATTCGTACGGGTAGCGGAGCTGGCCAGCTTTACCAAGGCCGCAGCCAGTCTGGGCGTGCCCAAAGGCAGCATCTCCACCACGATCAATCATCTTGAAAACTATGTGGGCTCAAGGCTGCTGCATCGCACCACGCGGAAAGTGCAATTAACCCAGGATGGGGCGGTTTTTTATGAACGCTGCAAGGACTTGCTGGCCGATGCCGATGAACTGGGCTCGCTGTTTCAGTCCGGTACGGCCAGTATTACCGGTCGCATACGCGTAGACATGCCTATCGGCGTTGCGAGAAATCTGGTGATCCCGAATCTGCCGAAGTTTTTGGCAGCGCATCCCGGTATGGAAATTGAGCTCAGCAGTACCGACAGGAGGGTGGACGTCGTTGCCGAAGGCTTCGATTGCGTTATCCGCATCGGGGCGCTAGCCGATTCCGGCCTGATAGCGCGATCATTAGGCCAATTGCGCCTGATCAGTTGCGTCAGTCCCGAATACATTGCCATGCACGGCGAGCCCCGGCAGCTTGACGACATGCCGGCGCATTTTATTATCAACTATGCGACTGTGCTGGGAACCAGGACGGCGAGCTGGGAATATCACGATGGTGAACAGTACAGTTCGTTAGCAATGAAATCCTTGCTCACGGTAAATAGCAGCGATGCCTATATATCGGCTTGTTTGGCAGGTTTGGGAATTATTCAGGTACCGGCCGTCGGGGTCAGGCAATATCTGGATACAGGCGCCCTGCTTGAGGTACTGAAAAATTATAAGGCGTCGCCTATGCCAGTCTCGCTGCTTTACCCCAATCGCCGCAACATGCCGAAACGGGTGCAGGTGTTTATGGAATGGATAACCGATCTGATGCAGCAATATGCAGACTGATGACCGGCGGATGTGCAGCATGCCGGTAGATGACGGTACGGTCGGTTTTTCAAGACCGGGCATGTCAAATGTAGAGTACTTCAGGCGCGTACGATGATTAACTGTTATCTGTGTTATGTGCAAAACCCGTTGAAACTCAAGGAATTTGTGATGTACGAAAAATGCGGGTACTCCTGGTTGGAAGGTTTGGCAGTAAGTATCAAGGTTATTTCATGCCGTACGAAGGTGCGAACTATATTGCGCGCTCTGTTTTCGTTCTCTTCGCTTGCTGCCTATGAAACCTGATCGATGCGTCCAGAACGGGTGCGTCGGGGCAAGTTTCGTTGCCGTCGGTGGGATTTATGGTGCTGTTTTTTATGGGCAATTTAAGGAAATCAGTAGAACTTATGTACGGTGCGCAAATCTTGCAAGCTATGATATATTCAGCCCTGCTTCAGCCCCGATCGATTGTGTTGCGGCTGCAATCCTGTCTATTTCCCTGCTTCTTTTATCGTGCATAGTCAATCGCCCCCTCCCGCAGCGCTGCAATCCCAACCCTATCGGCAGCACCGGATCATCCTGGTAGCAGGTGCGATTCTGATCGCCGTAGCCGTGTTTATCGGCGCCCTGGTGTTTTACATCATGCAACGCCATGCCGAACAATTTCTCAGTAATAATTTGCAATCGTCTCTGCAAAGCCGCAAGGATTTGACCGTTTCAGAAATTCATGTCGATATCGAAAAAGTGGTAACCATCGCAACGCGTCCGTTTCTGATCGGCCAGTTGCGGCAGGTGAATGCGCATGCAGGAGATGCGTCCGCCAGGGAGGCGCTTGATCGGGCGGCTCAATCATTTTTGATGACAGGCTTTTCGTCGCTCGCGATATACGGAAAAAACGGGGCGCTAATCGCGCATACGGGCAGCTCCATTCTGCAGCCGGATTTGGCTGTCCCTATACATAATGCTTTCGGGCAGGTTCAGTTGTTATTCTCAGGCGGGCTGGTGTTGCGTGTCGCAATAGCCATTGCCGATGGCGGGCAGACTGTGGGCAAGGTTGTTGCGGAAATGCCGCTGCCTGAACTTGGCAAGATGTTTAACGATGCGAAAACGCTGGGGACCACAGGAGAGCTCGTCATGTGCGCCTCAGACGGCGGCAGTATGGTGTGCTTCCCCAGCACGCTTAAATCCCGGGTATTCAGACTCAATGAAAGAATGCCCGACGGCGTACCGTTACCGATGACCGATGCGCTGGATGGGAAAACCGGGTTTGTCCAGGCAAGGGATTATCGACGCCAGCAAGTTATCGCTGCCTATACGCCTGTCGGCAATCTGGGATTGGGCATGGTGCTGAAAATGGATAGCGCCGAGCTTTATGCACCGCTCTGGGCGCAACTGCATTCCTTGGTGCTGGCGCTGGCCGGTGTCATCGTGTTTGCCCTGCTGCTATTGTACTGGTCGCTGATGCCACTGGTAGGCCGGCTTGTGCGTTCCGAACGGCAGGCGCATCTGACCAGTGCCAGTTTGCGCGATAGCGAAGGCCGTACGCGAGCCATACTGGATAACATAGATGAAGGTATCGTCACCATTGCGGCAGACGGTATTATTGAACTGTTTAATCCGGGTGCTGAGCGTATATTCGGCTATACGGGCGATGAAGTCATCGGTAAAAATCTTTCGATATTGATGCCGGAGCCGGATCAGAGCGCGCATGACCGCTATCTGGAACATTATTTATACACCGGCGAGAAACGGATCATCGGGCTTGGGCGGGAGGTGTGTGCGTTACGCAAAAATGGCGAAATATTCCCTGTGGATCTGCGTATCTCGGAATTCTCGGTGGCCGGAACGCGCCGTTTCATAGGCATCGTTCGCGATATCACCGAACGCAGGGCGGCGGAAGCAAAGATCATGCATCTGGCCAATCACGACACGCTGACCAATTTACCCAACCGGAATCTGGTGCAGGACCGGGTACAGCAAGCCATTGCCAGAGCGCAGCGCGCGAATAGCCGGTTTGCCGTAATGTTCATCGACCTCGACAAATTCAAGGTTATCAACGATTCGCTCGGTCACGACATAGGCGATCTGTTATTACAAACCGTTGCGCAGCGCCTCACCGAGTCGTTGCGTACCGGCGATACGGTCGGTCGGCAGGGCGGGGATGAGTTTATCGTGTTGCTGGATAGCCTGAACACGCCAGAGGATGCCGCACTGGTAGCGCACAAGATGCTACTCAGTCTGGCGGCCCCCTATCAGCTTAACGGATATGAGCTTTATACCAGCGCCAGCATCGGCATTGCCGTTTACCCGCAAGATGGCGACAATGTAGAAACGCTGCTCAAGAATAGCGATACGGCGATGTACCACGCCAAGGACAACGGTCGCAGCAATTATCAATTCTTTACGCAATCCATGAATGCGATTGCCGCCGAACGCTTGCAGTTGGAGAGTCATCTGCGGCAAGCAATGGAGCGCAGCGAGTTACTACTGCATTATCAGCCGTTGGTCAATCTGGCCGATAACAGCATCGCTGCAACGGAAGCGCTGTTACGCTGGCCTCACTCCAGCCTGGGGATGATTTCCCCAGATCGATTCATTCCGGTAGCGGAAGATTCCGGGCTGATTGTGCCGTTAGGCGAATGGGTGCTCAGACAAGCCTGCATGCAGCTCAGGAAATGGCATGACCGGAATATACCTTTGCGTCGCATGGTCGTAAATCTGTCGCCGCGGCAATTTCGTCAACCGCATCTGGTACAGACTTTTTCCGGCATACTGAACGAAACGGGAGTCGATCCGCGCTGGCTAGGCCTGGAAATTACCGAAAGCGTGATTATGGAAAATCCGGAAGAATCGATAATTCGACTCAAACAGCTGCAGGCGCTGGGCATAGAATTGTCGCTGGACGACTTCGGTACCGGTTATTCTAGCCTCAGCTATCTTAAACGCTTCCCGATTGACAAGCTCAAGATCGATCAATCTTTCATCCACGATATTACGACCGACCGCAAGGATGAAGCCATGGTGGCGGCTATTATCGTGATGGCGCATCGCCTGAATATCTGCGTCGTGGCCGAAGGGGTTGAAACGGAAGCGCAACTGGCATTCCTGCGTGAACATGGCTGTGATCAGTATCAAGGCTATTACTTCAGCAAGCCGCTGCCGGATAATGAGCTGTCGCTCATGCTCGGTTCTATCATGGCGCCGGCATGACGGCGGTCCGGACGTGATTGCAATCGTCCGGCAGAGCCGACCGGCATTACAATTCGTCTCGTGTTTGCAGTTTGCGATGCGCTGTCAGTTCCAGGCGCAGTTTTTGTATTTCTTCGTGTAATTCGCGTATGTCCTGATGTAGTTCCAAGCGCATCTTTTTTTCATCCTCGCCGATGAAAAATGCGGCGATACTGGCGGTGACCACCGACAGCATGGCGAAACCCAGTATGACCATGGCGGCTGCAAACAGGCGCGATGCATCGGTAGTCGGCACAAGATCGCCGTAGCCGACCGTGGCGCCGGTGGTGAATGCCAACCATAGCCCTTGCGAATAGGAATGGACGGTGGGTTCCAGCCAGTAAAATCCGCCGCCGGAGAGCAGCATGATGACCACCATCCAGCCCAGCAGGTACGGGGTGGCGCCGGGGGTGAACAGATTGCGTACCGAGCCTAGCAGGCGCGCGATCATCAGCGATACGTAAGCGAGGCGGAACAGCCGTGCGAGCGGCAGCCATTCGCCGTCTATGCCGATCAGGCTCAGCGCTGCGCCGAAGATAATCAGCAAATTCAGCCAATTATGCAGAATGTAGAGCGATTTCTGTTCGACCACATGGTGCATCCAGAAAAACTCGGTAACGAAAGCGGCCAGTATGACCATATCCAGCAATTGTCCGATGTGCCGGTACAGGCCGGTCTGCTGGGTTACTTCCAGATAGAAGGCCGGCAGGGTCAGCAAGGCCACGGCTACCATGAGCCAGTGCAGGCGGCGTTCCCACAGATAGGCTAGCGGTTTGTCCCGTTCGGGTACGCCGCCCATCCCCATAAAAGCGCGATAGTTACGTGTCGGTGTCATGTCTGTTCTGATTAATTCTGATACTCGGGGGCGATGCTTTCTGCATAATCGTACAACGCCGAGAGTATGGTTTCGCCTTTTTCGTCGGCCGTTTCCGCCAGCTCGTCTATGGCGTTGAATAATTGCTCCAGTGTACGCGCATTGCCGGCGCCGTTGAACAGGCGTGCGGCGCAATGGCTGTGCCAGCGTTGCGTATCGGCAGCGGATAGCAGTTCCGGAAAGTTGCGGGCGCGGTAACGGAACAGCAGCTCTTCCAGCCGCGGGTCGTCGAAGCTCGGGTGCGCCTGCATCAGGCTGTCCGGCGTGAGGCCGCGCAGGCGGGTCAGCGTGCGGCGGTCGTTGTTGCCGATAAAGTCGTTGTACAAATCCTCATCCGCATCCAGTGCGCCGTTGGCAGGGCGCTGGAACACTGCGGCCCAGATCGCGCTCATGTTCGGCGCGTGTTCCAACTGTTGCGCGTATTGCAACGCCTGTGCCATGTCTACGCCCCATTTTTCCGCCATCTCTGCGCTCAGCGTTTTCAACTGGCTGATGACGATGGGGGATTTGTTGAGGTGTATGGTCTTGATCGGCAGGCGGGTGACGCCTTCCGCCAGGTCATCGGTCTTGCTGAACATGCGCGTGCGTATGGTCGCGGCATCCAGCGTGAATAATTCGGCGGGGTCGAACGCCAGATCCCAGACGATGACTTCGTTTTTGTTGGTCGGGTGCTGCGCCAGCGGCCAGGCCAGCATCATGCAGCCGCGTTCGACCGGAATCATGCCGGAGATATGCAGGAACGGGCGCGGCGCGTGCAGACTGATCTGCTCGGCAACAGCGTCCTTCTTGTGCAGCTTCAGGCAGAAATCGAACAGGCGCGGCTGCCGGTCGCGGATCAGCCGCGCCAGCGCGATGGTGGCGCGCACGTCGGACAGTGCGTCGTGCGCGGCTTCGTGGCGGATATGGTTGGCGGCGGTGAGGTGCTCGAGGCGGAAGCTGGTGCGACCGTCATCATTGGTCGGCCAGTGGATGCCTTCCGGGCGCAATGCGTATGCCGCGCGTACGACGTCGAGCAGGTCCCAGCGTCCGCAGCCGTTCTGCCATTCACGGGCATACGGGTCAATCAGGTTGCGCCATAATAAAAATCGGGTGACTTCGTCGTCGAAGCGGATGGTGTTATAGCCGACGCCTATGGTTTCGGGCTGGCTGAAGGCCTGCTCGATACGGCTGGCGAATTCGTATTCGGGGATGCCGCGCTCCAGACACAGTTGCGGCGTGATACCGGTAATCAGGCAGGATTGCGGGTCGGGCAGGTAATCCGGCGTTGGCCGGCAATACAGCATGATCGGTTCGCCGATCTCGTTCAAATCGGCATCGGTGCGGATTGCGGCAAACTGGGCCGGCCGGTCGCTGCGGGTATTGACGCCGAATGTTTCGTAGTCGTGCCAGAGAAAAGTATGCATGGAGCGAATAGCGTATTGAATTGAGCGCGATTATTGCGGGTTTGGCCGCGAATGGCAAATTGGCTATGTGGCTACGGCGTCATGCGGTTACAATAAACGCCCCGCTTCCCACACCGCTGCCATGTCCGAATCCGTACGTCTTGCCAAACGCCTTGCCGAAATGTTGCCGTGCTCGCGCCGCGAAGCCGAGCTGTATATCGAAGGCGGCTGGGTCAAAGTGGATGGGCAGGTGGTGGAAGTCGTCGGATATCGGGTGTTGCCGCAGCAGCAGGTCGAATTGCTGCCCGGCGCTACGGTGGAAACGGCGGAGCCGGTGACGATACTGCTGCACAAGCCCGCCGGCGTCGATGCCAGCGTGAACGGCGCCGAAGCCAACCCTTTGCTGCAATTCATTACCCCGGCAAATCGCGCCGACGACGACAAATCGGATCTGAAATTCCTGCAGCGCCATTTACGCGATTTGCGCATGCTGATGCCGCTGGTCATCGACGCAAGCGGCCTGCTGGTATTCAGCCAGGACTGGCGGGTGGTACGCAAGCTGGTCGAAGATGGGGACAAGGTCGAGCAGGAATATGTGGTCGAGGTGGCTGGCGAGCTGGCGCCCAACGGGCTGGCCTTGCTTAACCACGGGCTGAACTGGAACGGCAAGCCGCTGCCGCCGATCAAGGTGAGCTGGCAGAACGAAACCCGGCTACGCTTTGCGCTCAAGGGCGTGCAGCCGGGGCAGATCAAAGGCATGTGCGAGAAGGTCGGGCTGACGGTGCTCGCCGTCAAACGTATCCGTATCGGCCGCGTACCCATGGCCGGGTTGCAGCCGGGCAAATGGCGCTATTTGTCGGCAGACGAGCAGTTCTGATTATTTGATGATAGGTAAAGGCCCGGTCCACGAAAAACACGAAAGGCACGAACAGGATGGATGGGGACATTTGGTATAAAGAAGAGTGTTATCAGATACAAGGTGCCGTGTTTGAAGTGTACCGGGGAATGGGCTGCGCTTGCCAGCACAACCGGGGAGCATAAGGCGCAAGTGCTGAATTATCTGAAGGCAACAGGCATGCGTTTGGGTTCGCTCATTAACTTTGGTCGTTACCCTAAAGCGACAGTTGAAAGAATAGTATTGTGAGACTTTTTCGTGATTTTGGTGCCTTTCGTGGACAAGATGCAGTTAATCAACAATTTATATTTCCAATGACATTATGCTGAGTTATCGCCACGCCTTTCACGCCGGTAATCATGCCGACGTATTAAAACATTTCGTTGAGCTGCAATTGCTGCAGTATCTTAACCAGAAGGACAAGCCTTACTGGATGATTGATACCCATGCCGGTGCCGGTCTGTATGCGCTGGATCAGGGTTATGCGATGAAGAATGCCGAGTATATGAGCGGTATCGCACGGCTGATGCAGCGCGACGATGTGCCTGCATCGCTGGCGGAATATGTGGCGCTGGTGCGCGGGCTGAACCCGGACGGCGAGCTCAAAATTTATCCCGGCTCGCCGTGGATCGCGATGCAGGTGCTGCGCCAGCAGGATCAGCTGCGTCTGTTCGAATTGCATCCGACCGACAGCCAGCTGCTGCACGAGAATTTCAGCAGCGCCGGCCGTCGAGTGAGAATCGAGGCGGCGGACGGTTTTACCGGACTCAAGGCGTTGCTGCCGCCCGCGCCGCGCCGCGCGCTGGTGCTGATCGATCCGCCCTACGAAGAAAAGCAGGATTATCAGCGCGTACCCGCGATGCTGAAGGATGCACTGAAGCGTTTCGAAACCGGTACCTATGCGGTGTGGTATCCGCTGCTGCAACGCCACGAGTCGCAGCATTTCGCCGAGAGCCTCAAGCGGCTACCGGTTAAAAGCTGGCTCAACGTCAGCCTGACGGTGAATACGCCGTCAGCCGACGGCTTCGGCATGCACGGCAGCGGCATGTTCGTGCTCAATCCGCCGTGGACGCTGAAAGCCACGCTGCAAACGGTAATGCCTTATCTGGTCAAGGTGCTGGGGCAGGATGCGGGCGCTGCATACCTGCTCGAATCGCTCGAGGCCTGATTCGTTCCTGCAGCAGCAGGAGCCGACAATTAGCTGTTGTATTCCCTGTCTCGCTGCCGTCCGGCGGCGGGCATATCAAACATATTTCACACACCATGGAATAATGTCGCGTCAAATCTTCTCTTTAGTTCCATGTACATGAAAATAACGACCGATGTTTACCGGGGATAGAACATGTTTTGCCGAATGGGTCCGGCTGCATCAGCCGTTCCTGTACCGTGCCGCCTGGGCGCTGTCCGGCGAACGCGGTGCGGCGCAGGATCTGGTTCAGGAAACCTTCGCGCTGGCCTGGCGTGCGCGCAAGCAATTGCGCGAAGGCGTGGCGGTACAGGCCTGGCTGTACCAGATTCTGCGCCGCGAGGCGATGCGGGTCTGGCGCGAGCGTCAGCCGTGGGAGGCGTGGGACGACGCGCACTGCGACGGCGTTGCGGGCGGCTTCGATCAGGTGGATTTGCGCATCGATTTGCTAAAGGCGCTACAGGCATTGAGCCCGTTGCACCGGGAGATATTGGTGCCGTTCTATCTGGCGGACATGAATTATGAGCAGTTGGCGTTAGCCATGGATATTCCGGTGGGGACGGTGATGAGCCGCTTGAGCCGTGCGCGGAGTGCGCTGCGGCAATTGCTGGAAGAAGGAGAAGCGCAATGAGTAATCGATATGAAGACGACGATGTTTTCGATGCGGATATGCGGCGCGCCCTGAGCGATTTGCCGGTTCCCGAGGGCGAACTTGCCCATCTGCCGCGCCGCGATTTTCTGCGTGCCGGCATGGCTGCTGCCGGCCTGGCGACACTGGCCGCGGTAGGCTGGGCGGGTCTGGCTTACGAGACGACGCCGGCGCTGGTGCGGCTGGCTTTTGCGCACGCCAACGAGGAGTCGGGTTTGCGCGGCGTACTGGTCCCGGACATGGCCGGCGTACGGCTTGCACTGGGCAAACCGCTGCCGGGCGTGTTGCAGCTTTGCAAGGATTGCGTCGTCGATGGTTATGCCGCATGGCATTTGAACAGCTATCTGGACAATCTGGGTTATGTGCATGTGTTCGCATTCCGCGGCGCGGTACCGGCGTTAACGGGGCAGGGTCATTGGCTGGGTGGTTACTGGCATTTTCTGGCGGGCGTACAGGGTGAGCCGGTATTGGTATTGTCGCAGCATTTGGCGGCTGTCGACGCGGTGGTAAGGCAATTGCAGGCTTGAGGCGTTTTAATTTTGAGGAGATAGGGTATGAACAGAAGGAAATTTGAATTACTGGCCGGGGTTGCCAGCGTGCTGGCCGGTATCATGGGTTCGACTGCCGGCATCGCTGCCGGCACCAGTCCTGAATTGCAGCAGGCACGGGCGCTGTTTAAACCCCTGCCGGCCGATATGGGCACGCCGGAATTCCCCATTACACAGGAGAAGGTAACGCTGGGCCGGGCGCTGTTTTTCGATCCGCGTCCGTCGCTGGACGGTACGGTCAGTTGTGCGCACTGTCATCAGCCCGCGCTATACGGCACCGATGCCCTGCCGCTACCTATCGGAGTGAAAGACCGTGTCAATCCGCGCAATGCGCCGACGGTGCTGAATGCGGCGCAGGAATTTGTCGCGCACTGGCGCGGCGACCGGCTGAATGTGGAAGATCAGGCAACCAAGGCGCTGATCGGGCCGCCGAGCTTCGGTCAGCCGGATCTGGCAACAGCCATGGCGAAGGTCGAGGCGATACCCGGTTATCAGGCCATGTTCAAGCAGGCCTTCCCCAACGACAAGAACCCGATTAACGCAGAAAACTGGGGCAAGGCGATCGGCGCCTACGAGCGCACGCTGGTCACGCCGTCGCCGTTCGACGCCTACCTGAAGGGCGATGTCAAGGCGCTATCCCCGGCGGCCGTTTCCGGTATGCAGAAATTCATCAACACCGGCTGCGCGGCGTGTCATAGCGGCGCCGGCGTGGGCGGCGGCATGTATCAGAAATTCGGTCTGGTGGAGGATTACTGGAAAGAAACCGGCAGCAAGAAGATCGATACCGGCAGATTCGATGTGACCAAGAACCCGGCCGACATGTACGTATTCAAGGTGCCCAGCCTGCGCAACGTAGCGATGACAGCGCCGTATTTCCATGACGGCTCGGTGGCGACTTTGCCCGAAGCAGTGCGCGTCATGGGGCAGGTCCAGCTCGGCAAGAAACTGGACAGCAAGGACATTGAGGAAATCGTCGCCTTCCTGAACAGCCTGACCGGCAAGCTGCCCGCGAATTTCGCAACGGCGCCGACGCTGCCGCCGGGCGCGTTTCAGGCTGCACAATAATCCTACAGGCCGAGTTTCTTTAATTTGTACCACAGGGCCCGTTCGCTGATATCCAGCAGACGGGCCGTTTTGCTTTTGTTGTTGCCGGTTTGTTCCAGCGCTGCACGTATCATGCGTTCCTCCAGTTGTTCTATCGCCGGATTCAGTTCCATGGAGGTGTACGCGCCGGTCTCGGTTGTCACGGTTGCCGGTTGCGGATCAATCATTTCTTGCGGCAGATCCTTTATTTCAATGATGTCGCCACGGCTGAGTACCGCTGCGCGTTCGATAATATTCTGCAGCTCGCGTACGTTGCCCGGCCATGCATATTTGTGCAGGCAGACCATGGCCTCAGCCGAGATGCGGCAGGCGCGATTCTGGCCGGCGAGATGGCTGGCCGCCAGCGCCGCAATATCGTCCTTGCGCTCGCGTAGCGGCGGCAGGTCGATATTGAATACATTGACGCGGTAATACAGGTCTTCGCGCAGGCGGCCGTCGTTGATGGCCTGGCGCGGATTGCGATTGGTGGCAGCAACAATGCGCACGTCAATGGGCATGCTGCGGTTGCTGCCCAGCCGTTCGATAACGTTTTCCTGAAGTACGCGCAGCAGTTTGGCCTGTAGCGGCATCGGCATTTCGGTCAGTTCGTCGAGAAACAGCGTGCCGCCATCGGCCAGTTCGAATTTGCCGACCCTGTCCTTGATCGCGCCGGTAAAGGCGCCTTTGACATAGCCGAACAGTTCGCTTTCCAGAATGTCGGCGGGAATAGCCGCGCAATTGATGGGAACAAATAGCGCGGATTGGCGCGGCGAGGCGCGGTGTATGGCGCGCGCGACCAGCTCCTTGCCGGTACCGGTTTCACCGGTGATCAGTACCGTCGTTTTGCCGGGTGCGACCTGGCGTATATGTTCGTAAACCTTTTGCATCGGGGCACTGTTGCCGACGAATTCGCCCCAGCCCTTTTCCAGCTCCTGACGCAGGAAATCGTTTTGTCTGCGCATGCGGCTTTCCGCCAGTATGCGCGTTATGGACAGCTCTAGTGCTTCGACGTCGAATGGGCGTACGATGTAGTCGCAAGCGCCCAGCTTCATGGCTTCGACTGCGCTTTCTATGGTGCCGTAGGCGGTCATAATGATGACGGGCACATCGTTGCCCTGTTCGCGCAGTGTTTTCAACAGTTCGGTGCCGCTCATGCCGGGCATGCGCAGGTCGCTGATGATCAGATCGGCAGGCGTTGATTGCAGGCTTTGCAGCGCTTCCGTGCCGTTACCTGCACAGGCAACTTCGTGTCCCATGCGCTGCAGCATGATTTCCAGTATGCGCTGCATTTTCGCTTCGTCATCTACTACCAGTACGCGTTGGCCGGTCATGAATTTTTTTCCATCGGTAAAGTGATCGTGAACAATGCGCCGCCAAGTGTGCTTTTGCCTGCGCGGATTTCGCCGCCATGGGCAGCAACGATCTGTTGTACAACGGCCAGCCCCAGACCTACGCCGCCCTCGCGTTTGGTGAAGAACGGATCGAATACCCGGCCGGTTTCATGCGGCGGAATACCGGGACCGTTGTCTGCGACTTCCATGATCAGTTTGTCCGCTCGGACATGTGTGGAGATGGCGATTACGCCGTTGTCGGGCAGGATTTGCAGTGCATTGAGTATCAGGTTGAGCAATACCTGGGTTATTTGTTCGGCGTCTGCTGTGACTGTTATATGGCGTTCATCGAGGTTCAGGTTGATGGCGATGTTTTTCTTGCCGGCCTGAGCGGTGAGCAAATCTATGCTGTGACGGATGATGGCGTTCGGATCGACAGGCTGCAATTTCGGCGGGCGCGGACGGGCGCTGTCGAGTAGGGTGGACACTAGCCGATTAAGTCGTTCGGTTTCGCTTTCGATAAAACCGGTCAGTTCCTGCGCTTCGCTACTCAAGCCGGGTTCGCGTGCCAGCATCTGCGCCGAGGAGCGCAGTATGCCGATAGGAGTACGGATTTCGTGCGCCATTACCGCGGCTAGTTCGCCCAGCACTGCCAGCTTGGATGCGCGTACCAGATCGGCGCGCGATTGATCCAGATCGTGCACTGTTTGCACGAATGCCTCGGTCAGTTCGCCGACTTCGCCGCTGGCTTGATGCGGCAATTCTGGCAGCTGTTTGTCGCGCATGAAACGGCGGGTGAGTTCGGTCAGGGCAGTAATAGGGCGGGCTATGCGTCCAGCTACCAGCATCGAGAATCCGATAGCGAAGGCGCTGGTGAATACCAGCAGCAGCGTGAATACAATGGCGACCTGACGTACCGGGATGAATGCATGCTGGCTATTTTCGATGACCAGCGTGGTCCAGTTGAAGCCGGGGAACTGCTGGAATCCGGGGGAGTGGTTGTATCCGACCATGACTTGCTTGAGATGTAATAATGTGCCGTCGTGCGTAGCGATGCCGCTGCTACTGCCGGCTATCCATGTTGCGGGAATCTTTTTCAGCAATGCGCCGTTGCGGCGTAACCCGGCAGAAGCGGCAATGATACGGCCTTCGTTATCGAGCAATACCAGTTCGTGACCGCTTTGTGCAGCCTGATCGAGAATGCGGTAAATCTGCGTCCAGTCGAACATTAAATACAGCTCGCCGAGCTGCCCGGCGTCGAACATCGAGGGTACGCTGGCGGCAATGGGCAGCAAGGTGGCGCCGTCGGGTCGGGTAAGCTGGAGCGATTCCAGCCGGATAGGCGAGTTCGTATTCTCGCTTAAATTCATGGATACGCTTGCCGTCTGTAATTGATGGCGGCCTATGCTGGCCGGGTTGCTGCTGGCGACGATTTTGCCGGAACTGTCTGTGCAAAACAGCTCCTGGTACATGTCCTGATAGCCGGTTTTCAGTCCAGCCAGAAAGTTTGAAAGGCGTTTGTCGATGTCGTTGATGCGGATGTCCTGCGTCACTTCCAGCTGACGCCAGGTTTGCGCATTCTGCAAACGTTCGAACAGCATTTTGTCGATATCCTGCGAAACCGTGGCCGCCTGAATTTTCAGGCTTTGCTCGATTTCGCTGCGCATGGCTTCGCCGGCTACCTGGAATGCGAGGTAGGTAAGCAGCATCGAGGGCAGTAAACTGACGAGCAGAAAAGCTACCAATAATGTTTTGCGTATGGTCAAAGCGGGATGATAGTGAGTGAACGCCTCCGCATTATATGGCACAATCCTCGCTTTTCCATCCTGGTGCAGGTTCATGTTCCCGCTGAAGCGCTTTTTAATTCTGCAATTGCTGGTGTTGCTATTCGGGAATACGGCTGTGCTGGCGGCAGATACGACGGGCAGTTCGGACTATCAGCCGGGCAAGGGTTGGCAGATACCGGGCACCGAATTTAATCTGGGCGGTTATGCCAGCGTCGGTATCGAGGACGGCAGACGGCAGCCTGCTGCACTGGGTCTTAACGATTTTAGTATTTTTCTGCATTGGGAAGGCGAAGGCAAAGTCCGGTTCTTTTCCGAACTGGATCTGGAAAACGCGTTGCTGTGGGAAGCCAAGACCGGGGTAACCGCCAAACAGTCTTATATCGGGCTGGAGCGGCTTTATGTCGATTATTTGTATTCCGACAAGCTTACGTTACGCGTCGGCAAATTCCTCACCCCTATCGGGCGCTGGAATGTTATTCACGCTGCGCCGCTGGTATGGACGACGTCCCGACCGCTGATTACCGAGCGCTCTTTTCCGACTAACGCGACCGGTGTCATGGTTTTCGGTACGCTGCCTACGCTAGATAACGAAGTCGATTATTCAATTTATACGGCAGTGACCCATGACTGGCGTTCTGATCCCAAGCTCGATCCGTTCGAGGAGGCTCATGGCATACATTTGTCGGTGCCGATATCCAGCCTGGGTGAGCTGGGCATGTCCTACGTCAAATTTGAGCAGAAGGGCTCGATCGGCGACCGCAGGGATTTGCTGGGGCTGGATTATTTCTGGTCGCGTAATCGTTATGAGATCAGTTCTGAAATGGTGTATCGCTTTTCCGGTAATCCGGCCTACACGGATGAAAAAGGGGTATTCGTACAAGGCGTGGCGCCAGTATCCGATCGCTGGTACGCCATCGGACGCTATGAGTTTTACGACAATGGGCAACCCGATGCCGCGATGAATTTATGGCTGGCCGGAGCGGCGTTGCGGCTTTCGCCTGCGATGATATTCAAGGTCGAAGTCAGTCATGCCAATAACAACAGAATTCAGGCGCCGGAAGGATTCTTTACCTCGTTTGCGATCCTCTTTTGATGCGGCTGATTTTCTACATACGCCTGTTTTTGCCGTGTCTGCTGCTGTGGCCTGCGCCGGATGCTGTGGCGGAGGAGCCTCTGGCGGTGATTGTTGCGCCCGGCCACCTCAAGGAATTGAAAAAGGAAGACCTGATTTTGATCTTCAAGCGGAAAAAACTGTTCTGGAGCGATGGCAGCAGGGTGCAGCCGGTTAATTTGCCGGCATCCAATCCATCGCGCCGTGCTTTTTCGCTGGCTGTATTAGGCGTCAATCCAGAAGATCTGGAAAAGTACTGGAACGACATGTACTTTAACGGTATTTCTCCGCCTTTCGTGCTGCTGTCCGATCATGCCGTCATGCATTTTGTCGCGGACACCCCGGGTGCCATCGGTTATGTGCCTTACTGCAAAGTAGACACGCACGTTGAAATCCTGCTGCTGATATCCACCAGCGGCCATGTCAGCGACGACCTGTCTTCCGTAGTTTGCCCTAAATAACCCCGCAAAAATTGTAGGAAAAATTTGCGCGACTTGCATTTTATGCAGGGTGCCGCATACGCTTCCTGCGCCCTGAAATATCATTGCTTATTTTTATTAATTTATATTAATCATGTAATTATAATTTAATTCAGGCGTTTGTACGGGTCTGGCATGGCGTTTGCAGTACACCCTTTAACTTACTGTGCTTAAAGGGCATTGCATGGCTACCATACCTGCGTTACAGCAAACTGATACGACGACATCGGTTGCATGTCATCACGATACATCGGCGCTTAATACGCGCCTGACACAAATCTTCGCGTTGCGTGACCACGTTGCAGAGGAACGTGGCGAAATCGAGCAGTTTATCCAGCAATGTTTTGCCGATGCTTACGGCACGCACATCAGTCAGTTCATGCCGCGTCTGCTGAGCTTGCGCAGCAAGCGCGGGGATATGATTGCGGCATTCGGGTTGCGTCCTGCTGCGGATACGCGACTGTTTCTTGAAACCTATCTCGATCAGCCGATCGAAACCATGCTGCAATCCCGATTAGGGCAGGATGTGCGGCGCGAAGACATTATTGAAGTGGGCAATCTGTCTGCGCTATACCCTGGCGCGGCACGCTGGCTGATCGTCGCGCTGACGGCGATGCTGCATGACGCAGCCTATAAGTGGGTGGTATTTACCGGTACTGCGGCATTGCGTAACGGCTTTAATCGTCTGGGTTTGCGCCCGGTCGAGCTTGGCGCGGCGCAGCTCGCGCATTTACCGCCGTCTGAACGTGCCGCCTGGGGTAGCTATTACGATCATGCACCCATGGTCATGGCCGGCGATATCGCTTACGGCTATCGTGCATTACTGGCACAGTGCAATCTCGCCGCGTTGCTGCGCGCCGGCATGGTCAGTGTGACGGGCGTATGAGTATGCTGCTCAGAAAATTGCAGCAAATGGCATCAGTCAGTCCCGAGCGCATCGCGTTACAGGGTGCGCACGGGGCGTGGTCGTACGACATGCTGAATCAGTTTGTAGCCAAGGTCGCAGCCGATCTTGCTGCGCATGATGTCCGTGTGCTCGGCTTATTAGCCGATAACGGTTTGCCGTGGGTGCTGGCCGATTTGTCGGCGATGCGCGCGCAGGTGCCGCTGGTGCCGTTGCCGCTGTTTTTCTCGCCTCAGCAAATGCTGCATGCGCTGCGAGATGCCGGCGTCGATGCCTTGCTTACCGATCAGCCGCAGCAGGCTGTCGCCTTGCTGCAAAGTGCCGGTGTCGAATTCCGCATGCTCGGCGAGCTATGCGGACTGCAGTTGATTCGTTTGCCAAATGCGGCATTCAGGCCATTGCCGCAAGATACTGCAAAAATTACCTATACCTCCGGTACTAGCGGCGAGCCCAAAGGCGTTTGCCTGAGCCTCGCGCAAATGGAAACCGTTGCCGCATCGCTGCTTGACGCCAGTCAGGCACAGTCCGCAGATCGCCATCTTTGTCTGACCCCGTTATCCACGCTGCTGGAAAATATTGGCGGTATTTATACGCCAATATTGGCTGGCGCTTGTGCCTGCGTACTGCCGTTGCAGCAAGTCGGATTGAGCGGTGCGTCCGGTTTCGATGTGGTGCGCATGTTGCTGGCATTGCATGAACACAAAATCAGCAGCGCCATCATGGCGCCGCAAATGTTGCAAGCGCTGGTTGGCGCAGGAGAAAGCGGCGTATTCATGCCGACAGGACTGCGTTTTGTTGCCGTCGGCGGCGCGCCGGTGTCGCCGCAATTGCTGCAACGTGCACGGATGCTGGATCTCCCGGTATTTGAAGGTTACGGCTTGTCCGAATGCGCTTCTGTCGTGGCGCTTAATACGCCGCTCGCCAATCGGGCAGGCAGCGTTGGGCGTCCTTTGCCGCATATCGCGGTCAGCTTTTCCGATGAAGGCGAAATCCTGCTGAGTGGTTCGGCGTTCCTCGGTTATCTGGGCCAGGAATGTCAGGTGCAGCCTTGGCCGACCGGCGATCTGGGTTATCTGGATGAAGACGGATTTCTGCATCTGGTCGGGCGCAGGAAGAGCATGTTTATTACCTCGTTTGGGCGCAATGTCGCGCCGGAATGGGTAGAGCGCGAGTTGATCCTGCACCCGGCCATTGCCCAGGCCGCCGTGTTCGGCGAGTCCAGGCCGTTTAATGCAGCAGTGATCGTGGCTCGCCCGGGGTATTCCGGCATACAGATCGCCGCTGCGGTGCAGTCGGTTAACCGGATGCTGCCGGACTATGCGCAGGTGAGCGACTGGTTGCTGGCCGATGCCCCTTTTACCCTTTCCAATCAGCAATTGACAGCCAACGGCCGGTTACGGCGCGATGCAATTCTGGCAATGTATGGCAGTGCGCTAGCGGCTTTATATCAGGAGGAAATGCATGTCGTTTTATGAAGAGTTGCAGCAACTTACATGGGCGGAACAATCTGCTTTGCAATCTACGCCGATTATTCGCAAAGCTATGTCCGGTCAGGCGACGCTGGGCCAGTATGTCGCTTTTCTTACCCAGGCGTATCACCACGTCAAGCATACGGTGCCGTTACTGATGGCATGCGGCGCACGTTTATCGGACGACAAAGAGTGGTTGCGCGAGGGTATTGCGCACTATATTGAAGAGGAAATCGGCCATCAGGAATGGATACTTAACGATATTGCCGCTTGCGGCGTAGATGCTGATAGCGTGCGGCACGGCCAGCCCGGCTTCGCTACCGAGCTGATGGTGGCCTATGCCTACGACACGATCTCACGCGGGAATCCGGTGGGATTTTTCGGCATGGTGCATGTGCTGGAGGGTACCAGTATCCAGCTGGCGACCAATGCCGCTGCGGTGCTGCAGCAATCGCTGGGGCTGCCTGATAAGGCGTTCAGTTACCTGCATAGTCACGGCTCGTTGGATCTGCAACACGTCTCGTTCTTTCGCGATCTGGTCAACCGGCTCGATCTGTATGAAGACAAGGCCTGCCTGGTGCATTGCGCCAAGGCCGTGTTCAGGTTGTATGGCGATATTTTTCGTTCGCTGGATGTAGTGCAATGAAGATCGCCGGACAACGCATACTGATTACCGGCGCGACAGGCGGGATAGGCCGCGAGATTACGATGGCGCTGGCTGAAAAAGGTGCCGATTTATTACTGGTGGGAACCGATGTCAACAAGCTGATGCAACTCAAGCTGGCGGTGTATGCCTGCGGCGCAAAGGCTGGGGTTTTTACCTGCGATCTCGCTGCGGCAGAAGCACCGCTGGCGCTGGTCGAGCGCGTTGTCGAGGCCGCTGGTGGCGTCGATATGTTGATCAACTGTGCCGGCGTTACCCATTTCGGGCAGTACGACAAGCAAACGCCGACTAACCTGGAAATGTTATGGCGCATCAATGTCATTGCGCCCATGCAGCTGACGCAGGCGCTGTTGCCGCACATGATCGCGGCACACCATGGACGTATCGTCAATATCGGTTCGATCTTCGGCAGTATCGGTTTTGCCTATTTCACGACGTATTCCGCCAGCAAGTTTGCCATGCGCGGGTTTTCGGAAGCGTTGCGTAGGGAATTGGACGGTTCAGGTGTCGGCGTGACCTATGTCGCACCGCGCTATACCCGAACGCCGTTGAATAACAGCATCGTCAGCAAAATGGCCGAAGCCGTCGGCATGAACAGCGATGAACCCGCAGTCGCCGCGCGCCATGTGCTGCGTGCCATCGAAAGGGACCGCAACGATTATTACATCGGCTGGCCGGAAAGCCTGTTCGTGCGTATCAATGCTTTGCTGCCGCGCATCGTGGATAGTGCGCTACGCAAACAGAATCTCAAGACTCGTACTTTCACCCTGCAAGACTAATTTTGGAAGGATATCGTCGTAATGAAAAAAATATTTAGTCCGGTACTCGCTGTCGTTCTTGCTGAAACGCTGTTTTACGGTGCATTGATTTTGGGGTCCAGACCGGCGATTGCCGATGGTGTCAGCGACAGTATTGCAGGGCTGCAGCATGAGTGGGTCAAGGCGTATTACGTGACGCCGCCGAATCAGAAAGTGGCAGCATTCAAAGATATTGCCGCGCAGGCTCAACAGCTGGCCGCAACCTATCCGGCCCGGGCCGAGCCGCTGGTTTGGGAGGCCATTATTTTGAGCAGTTACGCGAAATTTGAAGGTGGGCTCAGTGCGTTGGACAAAGTGAAGTCAGCACGCGATTTGCTGGAGCATGCTGAAAAAATACAGCCCGATGTGCTGAACGGTTCGATTTATACCTCGCTCGGCAGTTTGTATTACAAAGTCCCGCGCTGGCCGATCAGTTTCGGTGACAAGAACAAGGCGCGCGAGTATCTGGAGAAGGCGCTCAAGCTTAATCCAAATGGTATAGATCCCAATTATTTTTACGGAGATTTCCTGCAGGAACAAGGCGAATATGCCGCGGCCAGGGGTTATCTCGAGAAAGCGCTGGCCGCCCCTGCCAGACCCGGTCGCGAGGATGCGGATCGGGAGCGTCGGGTGGAGGTACAGCTGTTACTGGAAAAATTAAAGCAGCATGGTTAATGAGTCTAAGAAAGGATTTTATATGTCATATCACTATTTGTTTTTGCTTGTTTATGTTTGTTCTGTTGCCGCGTTGTTCGTCTTCTATCTTTGGAGTCTGATACGCGGCTCAGCTGATGAAACAGTGTTGCCGGAAGAACCTGTATCACGGCTGGCAAAGATCGTTCCCTATTCTGAAATCAAATCGGCAGAGGTAGGACAATATGCAGAATTCGCCGCTTATAAGCGCAACTAGCCAGTGCGGACGTTAAAAGCGAAACGGGGCAGCGCCGATCGGCTGTGTTTGAAAATGATGCTCTGATGTCCGTTACATTATCGTTCCGGCGTAAAGAGGTATGCGAGGTTGAAGATGAATAAAATATGGGTTGTCTTGTTGTCGGCAATGGTTGCGGCGCCTGTTTTTGCAGCCGATGACGGCTTTTATGCCGGTTTGGGCATAGGTGACGGCAAGCTGGGCGTGAACACTATTACCGGCTTGAGCAAAAGTTCGGATTTGGTTGTCGGCGGCATAGTCGGCTATCAGATTAACCGGAATTTTGCTGCTGAAATGCAATATACCGGTATAGGCAAGGCTACCGACACCGTCGGTAATACGGTTAAGGGCGATGCTTTCAGTTTGACGGCGGTGGGTACGCTGCCGTTGAACGAAAGTTTCGATCTCTACGGCAAATTGGGTGTAGCGGATAGCAAAACCACAACATCGGCAGGTTTTGCCGGTACCGGTACCAGCCGCACGGCGCTGACTTACGGCATCGGTGCGCAATACAACGTGAATGCCAGGGCAGGAGTGCGGCTGGGCTGGGATCGTTACGGTGCGGCGACTGCCGACGCAACCGGAACCAAAACCAATTTTAATGCCGATGTGTTCGGAGTTAGCGCCATTATCAAATTTTAAGCAAGCTGGTGGTGCATCGGGCTGGGTATCCGCCCGGCACCATTCTATTTCATCCCCAGAAAGGAAATGCGATGTCTATCTCTTCACTCAATAATAATGCGGCTGTTGGCAATACGCTATTTGGCGGAATTACGTCAATTGGTGCGGGTAGCAAGGACAGCGACGGCGATAGCGATGGCAGCGGCGTATCGGCAGCCGGTAAGAGCGGGAAATTCGCTTCCGCTATCAGTCAGGCGTTGTCCCAGTTAGGCATATCTGCGGCATCCGCAAGCAGTACCGGCACTACAACTGGCGCTGCTGCGACTCAATCGCCGCAGCAGGCGCTGGCTGCATTCGCACAGAATCTGTTTGCCGCGTTGCAGACGCAGGTAATGTCTTCGAACGGTTCGGGCGGTAGCGCCGATAACGACGCATCCAATGCAAATGCCGGTGCGTCTGCGAACGCTGTCACATCAGGACAACATAGCGGGGTCAGCAGGCTGGAAAGCAGTTTGCAAGGTCTCATGCAGCAATTATCGTCGTCATCGGCGACTTCTGGTTCAACCGCATCGGGTAACGCGCTGAATAATCTTCAGCAAAGCTTCGATAGCTTGCTGGCTGCTGGTGGAATATCGGGCAGCGGGGCGACGTTGGGCGGGTTTTTGCAAGCGCTGTCGCAAAATATGCAGGGTGCAACAGCAACGGGTAATGTTGTCAGCACTCAGGTTTGATCGGTAGTTTTAATCAGATTGCCTGTGTGCACAGTATCCGCCGGAAAATTGTAACGCTCCGGCGGGTTGTCGTGTCTGCTTTACGGCTGGATCAGATCGCCCGGTCAGCTCCCTCTGTTTTGAATCCTGTGCGACACACTATTTGACAGAGTCGCGTGCATTGAGATGATGGCGGCCCGATGCGGGAAGTGCTTTCGCGGGGCGCTTAGGATGTGTGTTGTCTACATTCTCTGCATTCCCGACCTTGAATACGTGCAATGCGTTCATCACCCCCAGCGTTTGCTGTTCCAGTATGCCTGCCGCGGCAGCGGCTTCTTCTACCAGCGCTGCATTCTGCTGCGTGGCTTCATCCATTTGGGTAATGGCGTCGTTCACCTGACCGATGCCTGCGCTTTGTTCGCGCGAGGCCAGGCTGATTTCGCCCATGATGTCGGCTACGCGTTTGATGGCTGCGATGATCTCGTTCATGTTGCGGCCTGCTTCGTCGGCAAGCGCAGCGCCTTCGTCTACTTTCGCGACGGAAACGTCGATCAGCGATTTGATGTCCTTTGCCGCTGCCGCACTGCGCTGGGCGAGACTGCGCACCTCGGTTGCCACTACGGCAAAACCGCGACCCTGTTCGCCGGCGCGCGCTGCTTCGACTGCTGCATTCAGCGCCAGAATGTTGGTCTGGAAGGCGATGCCGTCGATCAGCCCGATAATGTCGACTATCTTTCTGGATGAGGTGTCGATTTCGTGCATGGTATTAACCACTTTGCCAACGACGATGCCGCCCTTTTCGGCAATAGCGGTTGCTTCACTGGCGAAGTTGCTGGCTTCGATGGAATTGCTGGAGTTTTGTTGTACGGTGGAGGTGAATTGTTCCATGCTCGCCGCGGTTTCTTCCAGATTGGCGGCCTGGGCTTCCGTTCTGGTCGATAGGTTCATATTGCCGGCAGTGACTTCCTGCGTGGCGGCGCTAATGTGGGAAAAGTTGCTGCGTATGTCGCCGATAATGGAGTCCAGATTGATGTTCAATTGACGTAATGCGAGCAATAGCTGTCCAACTTCATCGTGCCGTGCGGTTTCCGTGCGCGTCGTCAAATCGCCGCCGGCCATGATGCGCGTTGCCTTGATCGCCGCCTGTATCGGCAGGATGATGGCCTGACGCAGCGAATACCAGAAATGCAGCATGACGGCGATCGATAGCGCCGTACCGATACCCAGTAGCGGATGTGCGCCGGAAGCCCATGCGGTGATGCTGACTGCGCTGAGCACCAGTATCACAAAACCGATGTTGAAGTTAATGCGCTGGGCTAGCGATATGTGTTTGAGTGCGGCGAATTTACCCGCTAGTCCGGTTTTGATTGCCTCGCCGCGATGGATGGCGAGTTTATCCGGGTTACCCGCCTTGATGCGCTTGTAGACCAGATCGGTTTGCTGGATTTGTTCGCGGCTGGGCTTGATTCGCACCGACATGTAGCCGACCGGTTTGCCGTTTTCGATGACGGGCGTAACGTTGGCGAGTACCCAGTAAAAGTCCCCGTTTTTACAGCGGTTCTTGACCATGCCCGTCCACGGCAAGCCGGATTTGATGGTGATCCATAAATCGGCAAAAGCTTCGGCCGGCATATCCGGGTGGCGCAGGATATTGTGCGGTGCGCCGATCAATTCCTGTTCGGTAAACCCGCTGACTTCGGCAAAGTAAGGGTTGACGTAGGTGATGACGCCTTTCAGGTTGGTGGTAGATACAATGGTTTTGGTATCGCTCAGAATATATTCGTGATTGGTTACTGGCAGGTTTGTACGCATTTGTTTGTCGCTTTATTGACTTGAGTTATGAAGGCTATTGCTACCTGCCTGGAATTTGGTATTGTGTATTTGCATTGTTATTTATATTGATATTGCGCCAGTACCCTGCGTATGGTTTCGGCCAATTCCTCCGCTACGAATTTTGCTACATAGCCGTCCGCCCCCACGCTTTTGACGTGGTCTTCATTGGCCGAGCCGGTGAGCGACGAATGGATAATGACAGGTATGGATTTGAAGCGGGCATCCTGTTTGATATTGCGGGTGAGGGTAAAGCCGTCCATCTCCGGCATTTCCAGATCGGTCAGCACCAGCGCAATTCTGTCGTGTACAGTTTTACCTTCGGCTGCTGTCGTGTTTGCCACGGCTTGTAAATGATCCCAAGCTTCCTTGCCGGTTTTGGTCATCACGTAGGGCAGGCCCATTGCATCCAGACCTTGCTCTATCAGGGCGCGCGCGACTACGGAGTCGTCGGCTGCGAGGATGACGGTACCCGGCTTCAGGGCGATTTTCGGCCCTATGGTATCCGGATTGACATCGGGCTCATTGGACGGACTCAGGTTGCGCAGTATGGTTTCCACATCCAGTACCTGTACCAGGCGGGAGTTGTCGGCGTCGCCGTCCAGCCGGGCGATGCTGGTAACCATGCCGCCGGCGGTATTGGCCTCGGCCGAAAGCACCTGGCTCCAGTCCAGCCGTACGATGTCTTCTACCGATTCGACGGCAAATGCCTGGGTGGTGCGGGCGAACTCGGTGACCAGTATGATGTTCAAACCGGTTTTCGGAACGCATCCGACGATGGCGGGCAAGTCGATTACCGAGATGATTTGCCCGCGCAGATTGACGACGCCCAGCATATGGGCTGGCGCACCGGCTACGGCTGTGATTTGCGGCATGGCGACAATTTCGCGTATCTTGAATACGTTGATACCGAAAAGCTCTGAGCGGTCGCCGCTGATATCGCCGCCTAACCGGAACAGCAACAATTCGAACTTGTTGGTGCCGGTCAGATTGGTGCGTTCATCGACTTCCTGCTGTACGGTTTTCATTATGGAGTCCTTCTATCATCCAGTCGTAACTGTCCAGTTTATATATAGCTGATGTCAGTTGTATTATAGACCGGTATCTTTTTTCAGATTCAGTATCGCAATACCCACGGCGCTCGATGCATCGGTGTAAGTCGTGCCGGCATCCAGCGCCATGGTTGCTTCGGCGTATTTCTTGGCATTGATGAGATTGGCCACGCGTCCTGCTTCAGTATGGAATGCAGCATGTTTTTTCATGGTTTCGGTATAGGAAGCCAGACTGCCGAATTGATGCTTGGCCGGGCCGTATAACCATTTGCCGAGCATGCAGCAATTGTCGGCAGAAATGGTTTTTGCATCCATTTGTTCGTGCTTGCTGATAGCCGAGCGGAATTTCGTTTTCCATTCGCCGTGTGCAGTGATGGCGCTGTCCAGATTCATGGTGTTGTCGGCCAGTTTCTGCTGGCCATGATGCTGAACGCGGCCGGGTGAGGCGTGCTTGAGCCGGTTACCGGCCGCGTCTTGCGGTACTCCTGATGATTTGAAATGGTCGACCAGCTCTTCCAGATGGATGGCCTGACCTTGCAGGGATCTGGCAGCGGCGGCAGCTTCTTCCACCAGTACGGCGTTTTGCTGCGTGGCTTCGTCCATGTGGTTAATGGCGCGGTTGACTTCCTCTATACCCTGACTCTGCTCGCGGCTGGCGGCGCTGATTTCGCTCATGATGTCGGTGACGCGATGTACGCTGGAGACGACTTCGCCCATGGTGGCGCCCGCTTGCGATGCCTGTTTGTTGCCTTGCTCTACTTTTTCAACCGAGTCGTCGATCAGCAGTTTGATCTCCTTGGCGGCTGCCGCGCTGCGCTGCGCCAGACTGCGCACTTCGGTCGCAACCACGGCAAAACCGCGGCCCTGTTCGCCTGCGCGCGCCGCTTCCACAGCGGCATTGAGCGCGAGAATGTTGGTCTGGAAGGCGATACCGTCGATGACGCCGATGATGTCGGCTATCTTGCGCGCCGATTCGTTGATTGCGCTCATGGTATTGACGACCTCGGTGACGACTTCGCCGCCTTTGGTGGCGACTTCCGATGCGGTTTCGGCAAGCTGGTTGGCCTGGCGGGCATTGTCGGCGTTCTGCTTGACGGTGCTGGTGAGCTGTTCCATGGCCGAGGCGGTCTCTTCCAGCGAGCCGGCCTGCGCTTCGGTACGGTTGGACAGGTCGAGGTTGCCGGCGGCGATCTGGCCGGATGCCGAGGCGATGGATTCCGTGCCTGCACGGACTTCGTCGACGATAGTGGTGAGGCTGTCTTTCATGGTCTTTGCGGCAAACAGCAGGCTGGAGCGATCGTTGGGGGCAGGATTGATGGCGATGGTGAGATCGCCTTGCGCGATGCTGTTCAGTATATCCGTGGCGTCGTGCGGTTCGCAGCCCAGCGTTCTTAACAGGTTGCGGGCGAATATTGCGAAGGCAGTGATCAGTAGCGCGGTGATGATCAGCATAACGGCCAGCGCCGTGATTTTGGCTGAGCTGATTTCTTCCGTTGCGTCTGTTTCGTTGGCGTCGATGTGTTTATTGACCAGTGTAACCAGGCTGTCGATGCCTGCTCTATGCTGGTCGTAATTTTGTTTCAGTGTCGCTAGTGCGGCATTGGCTGCCGCGGTATCGCCCTTTTGCAATGCGGGGATAAAATCGTTGAAAGCAACTTGATAAAAAGCTTGTGCGGGTTTGTAGGTCTGGTTCAGTAACAGGTCGTTCGTTTCTGTATCCAGCTGGGCTTTGGCCCAGAATTCGTGGCGTGTGTCGTAATCGTTTTGCAGCGTTTTGAGGCGATTAATTAATCGCTGTCGTTGGTCTGGCGGCGCCTGCACCAGTTCCAGACTGACCAGATAGGACTCAATGAGGTATTCGGGTGGCGGTAAAATATCGGCGACAAGGTCTTTTTCCTGAGTGATTTTCAGGTAAAGCGGCCCATTGATTTCAAGATGCGCTAGCGTGTTGAACAGGATTAATCCGATGATTGCGATACCGGCTACGGTAATGCCCATCAATGCCATCAAGCGATGTTTAAGTTTCATGGTTGCCAGATTCATTTTTACGCGTCCCTTGAATTAATAATTGCTATTTTTAACTGTCGTTAACTATCAAACGACACTCCGTCTAGCGGTTTAGTGACACGCATACGTTTGGGTAGGGAAGAGTTTTAGATGTTTATATCTGTATTGATGCCGCGTCATGGCGATATTGCATTAATTGCCAGGATGCAGCGCAATAGCCGCAGGTCTCCTTTGGTTCCAGGCTGGTAACGTTATTTTTAATTATGACTAAATCATTACACAGTTTAATCCCGAATTCCATAGTCCAATCCTATGTTGATGGCATAAGGCACATCGGATATAATGGCGCGCTGTCATGCCCGGTTAGTTCTAGTGGTAAAACAAGGCACTCGTAACGCTTAGTCGTCAGTTCGATTCTGACACCGGGCACCATGACATTTTTTGCTTCGCCTCAGTCGTGTCTCCAAAATATTCCCATTGTCTTGCTGCTGCTGAATTGTGCCGGCATGTTAGGATGGCGCTTGCGTGTTATTTGTCGATTTGATTTCAGGGCGAGGTATAGTCATGCGCATTCCGATGTTATTGATATATTTGCTGGCGGTGGCGGGGTGCGATTCGCATGTCGTGCCGCCCAGTGTGCCTAAAGTGGAAGCTCCCCAACAAGCGCAGGAACGATTGTTCGATACCCAGCGTAAAGCGCTGGAGCAGGCCAAACAGGTGGATGGCAAGGTACAGCAGGATGCGGCAGCGCAACGCCATGCGATAGATCAGCAGACGCAGTAATGGAGACGTGATGTCGGCATGTCCTTGCGGATCGGGTTTGTTATTGGCGGCGTGCTGTGGGCCTTATTTGGCCGGTGTGGCAGCGCCGACGGCTGAGGCGTTGATGCGTTCGCGTTATACGGCGTTTACCTTGCAGGACGAAGCCTATTTGCTGGCGACCTGGCACCCGTCGACGCGTCCGTCCGGCCTGGGGCTGGCGCAGGAATCGTCGCGTCCGCAATGGCTGGGGCTGAAGGTGCTGCATTATCAGTTGCAGGATGCCACGCATGCGACGGTGGAATTCGTTGCGCGACACAAAATAGCCGGGCGGGCATATCGCATGCATGAGGTGAGCCGGTTTGTACTGGAAGCCGGGCGCTGGTTTTATGTGGATGGCGATACGGCGTAGAATTGCATCGGCCTGGGTTATAATTTTATTTTCGATAGTTAAAAGGCGATATACATGAGTTTGAATCTGGTACCGGCCGGCAAGGATTTGCCGAACGATTTCAATGTGGTGATAGAAATCCCGATGAATGGCGCGCCCATCAAGTATGAAGTGGATAAGGACAGCGGCGCGATTTTTGTCGACAGGTTCATGTCCACGGCCATGCATTATCCGTGCAACTACGGTTACATCCCGCAAACCTTGTCCGACGATGGCGATCCCGTCGATGTGCTGGTGATCACCCCGTTCCCGCTGATGCCGGGTGTGGTAGTGCGTTGCCGTACGCTGGGTATGCTGAAGATGAGCGATGAAGCAGGTTTCGATGCCAAACTGGTGGCTGTGCCGGTCGATAAGCTGAGCGGGCTGTATAAATCGGTAAAATCCGTGCATGACCTGCCGACACTGACGCTGGCTCAAATTGCGCATTTCTTCGAGCATTACAAGGATTTGGAACCCGGCAAGTGGGTTAAGGTCGAAGACTGGACAGGGGCGGAAGATGCGCAGGCTGAAATCATGGCCGGCGTAGCGCGGTATAACGCACAAGCCTGATTGATTTGAGCGGTTGGAAAAAGGCGCCGCTAGTATAGGGGTGCCTTTTTTATTGAGTGCGAGGGTAAGTTGAATGGATGCAATAGTACGGGCAGATAATATCGATGCGTCAGTCATGTTCGTACATGACATGGATGCGACGAGTCTGCGCGTTGCGCAGCAGTCGGCGGCGCAGGATGCCGGTTTGTCGGTATATTTTAGCGATACGCTGCATGCCGACGGCAGCAAGGGGCCGGAAATGGCGGTGATCCCTGCCGGCTGGTTTGAAATCGGCTCATCGGAATCCGAATCGGGGCACGACGTCAGCGAGTCGCCGCAATGCTACGTGCAAATGAGCCGGTCGTACGCTATCGGCAGATTTACCGTAACTGCCGAGCAGTGGGAACGATTTGCGAAGGCGACCGGTTTTCGTCCCGGCCGTGAACTGATATGGCCCAAGGGGCGCGAGCCAATAGTCAATGTGCGTACACCAGATATAGAACGCTACATTGCCTGGCTAAATGCCGAAACCGGGCAGTTGTATCGTTTGCCGACCGAGGCCGAATGGGAGTATGCCGCACGAGCCGGTACGCATACGGCGTTTCATTACGGCGATCTGGCCAGCTGCAAGGAAGTGCTGTTTAAACCGATTTTCCCTATGCCCGACGAGGCGAAAAAGAGGAAATGGTCGTTTTTGCCGCAATGCACATCGTTGAGCTGGGCCATGGAAGTGGGTACCAAGCCTGCCAATTTGTGGGGCTTGCATGATGTACACGGCAATGTCTGGGAAGTGACAGCGACGCCCTG
Source organism: Sulfuriferula sp. (assembly GCA_031291235.1). Lineage (GTDB taxonomy): Bacteria > Pseudomonadota > Gammaproteobacteria > Burkholderiales > Sulfuriferulaceae > Sulfuriferula. The sequence goes on along the minus strand of JARLJL010000013.1, from coordinate 239,078 downwards.
GCAACCTGATCACCAGAAGACGCCGCGGGACGGTCATCAGATTGAGCCGCGCGGTAAAAATAAACGTATAGTTATCAAAGGTGGTTCGTGGTTTGATCCTGCCGTTGCTGCGCGCAGTGCAGCGCGCTGGTCGCGTTTGCGCGACGAGCTGGATGTGAATATGGGATTCAGATTGGTGCGTGAAATCTGATCTGGCTTAATTTGCGTTGAAAGTGGCCGATAACTCGTTTATAATGCCGCTTCTTTAGGCGCGTAGCTCAGCTGGTTAGAGCACCACCTTGACATGGTGGGGGTCGTTGGTTCGAGTCCAATCGCGCCTACCAACGGATAACTTTGATATTTTGGCTGAATAGAAAGAAAGGTAGCGTTATGACACCGCGAACTTGTTTTTATACTAAGTCCAATAAGGTCGCGTCTATCCTTTGAGTAGGTTTTGATAATTTGTATTGTCTGAAAAAGCGCGGCTAGTCCGCGCTTTTTTATTTTCTATCGGAGAAATCATGCTTCATATCACTTTGCCGGATGGTTCGGTTCGCGAATTTGCGCAGCCGGTGACGGTTGCCGAGGTAGCAGCATCCATTGGTGCCGGGCTGGCGAAAGCCGCGCTGGCCGGACGCGTAGATGGTCGTTTGGTGGATACCAGTCATCTGATCGCAACCGATGCGCAGCTGGCGATCGTGACCGACAAGGATGCTGACGGTTTGAAAGTGATTCGGCATTCGACCGCACATTTGCTGGCGTTTGCGGTGAAGTCTCTATACCCGGACGCGCAAGTGACGATCGGGCCGGTGATTGAAGACGGGTTTTATTATGATTTTTCCTACAAACGTCCGTTTACGCCGGACGATTTGCTGGCGATCGAGAAAAAGATGGCCGAGCTGGCCAAGCGCGATCTCGCGGTCACGCGTCAGGTGCTGCCGCGCGACGAGGCAGTAGCGTATTTCAAAGGGCTGGGCGAGCATTACAAGGCCGAGCTGATCGAAGCGATCCCTGCCGGCGAAGACGTATCGCTATATGCCGAGGGCGAGTTTACCGATCTGTGCCGCGGGCCGCATGTGCCATCGACTGGCAAGCTTAAGCATTTCAAGTTGATGAAGCTGGCCGGCGCCTACTGGCGCGGTGATCATCGCAATGAAATGCTGCAGCGCATTTACGGTACGGCCTGGGCCAAGAAGGAAGACCTGGAATCTTATCTGCATCGTTTGGAGGAAGCCGAAAAACGTGACCATCGTAAGCTGGCCAAGCAGCTGGATTTGTTTCATATGCAGGATGAAGCGCCGGGCATGGTGTTCTGGCACCCCAATGGCTGGGTTATCTGGCAGCAGATCGAGCAATATATGCGCGAGCAGTTCCGCGATTATGGCTATAAGGAAATTCGTACGCCAACGATAATGGACCGTAACATGTGGGAACGTTCCGGTCATTGGGAAAACTATCGCGACAACATGTTTACCACTGCATCGGAAAACCGCGAATATGCAGTCAAGCCGATGAATTGTCCCGGCCATGTGCAAGTATTTAACCATGGCCTGCACAGTTACCGCGATCTGCCGATGCGACTGGCCGAATTTGGCTCATGTCACCGCAACGAACCATCGGGTTCGCTGCATGGTCTGATGCGGGTACGCGGCTTTACCCAGGATGATGCGCATATTTTCTGTACGGAAGCACAAATTGAATCGGAAGTTGCTGATTTTATTGTCATGCTGCAAAAGGTTTATGCGGATTTCGGATTTAATGAAATGCTGGTGAAGCTCTCCACTCGTCCGGATAAGCGCGTTGGTTCAGATGAAACCTGGGATAAGGCGGAAGCGGCGTTGGCTGCAGCCCTGACTCAGAACCGTCTGGATTACGATTTGCAGCCCGGTGAGGGGGCATTCTACGGTCCAAAGATTGAATTTACCTTGAAGGACAGTTTGGGGCGGTTGTGGCAATGCGGCACCATCCAGCTCGACTTTAATCTGCCGGTGCGATTGGATGCCAAATTCGTTGATGAAGACAACACGCGTAAACCGCCAGTGATGTTGCATCGTGCGATTCTGGGGTCAATGGAGCGTTTCATCGGTATTCTGATTGAGCACCATGCCGGCGTATTTCCATTATGGCTGGCGCCAGTGCACATTGTGGTATTGAACATTACCGATAATCAGGCCGAATACGCCCGAAAAATTCATGCCGATTTAAGCGCGGCAGGAATTTATGCGACGTTGGACTTGAGAAATGAGAAAATAACCTATAAAATTCGGGAACATAGTTTACAAAAGCTGCCTTATCAGCTCATAGTCGGCGATAAAGAAATGGCTGCAGCTGTGGTTACGGTGCGTTCGCGAAATGGCGCGGACCTCGGCCAGATGTCTGTGGATGCACTTATTGCCAAGTTGAAGTCTGAAATCGCACAGCGTAAACCCAGCGAGGGGTGAGTTTTTCTCACTCCTCTTGTATTTTGATTTTCAGGAGTTGCGACTATCGCTCAGGATAAAGAAACGCGAATCAACGGCGAAATTACCGGATCAGAGATTCGTTTGATTGGGGTTGACGGCGAACCGTTAGGTATTTTTACGGCGGCGCAAGCATTAAAGATGGCTGAAGAAGCCGAAGTTGATCTGGTCGAGATTGCACCGCAGGCCAAGCCGCCGGTGTCTCGCCTGATGGATTACGGCAAATTCAAGTATCAGCAGAGCAAGCGTCAGCACGAAGCCAAGCTCAAGCAGAAACAGATACAGGTCAAGGAAATCAAGTTTCGTCCGGGTACGGATGAAGGCGATTACCAGATCAAGTTGCGTAATTTGATCAAGTTTCTGGAAGAAGGCGATAAGGCCAAGGTCACTCTGCGTTTCCGCGGTCGCGAAATGGCTCACCAGGAAATCGGTCTGGCGCAATTGAAGCGAGTGGAAGCCGATTTGGCAGAACATGCCGTTGTCGAGCAGTTTCCAAAAATGGAAGGCCGGCAAATGGTGATGATGCTGGCACCGAAGCGTAAGTAAGCAGCACAAGTAAACAGTATTTGCGGTGTAGTTGGCCGCGAACTCGTCCGATGCAGTATGGTCGGGCGTAATGAGGTGATGTCCGGGTTCCTAAATGTCTCAAAGTGAGGCTGCCCGGCGTCTGCCATTTAGGAGTGAATGTAATGCCAAAGATGAAAACCAAGTCGGGTGCGGCAAAACGCTTCAAAGCGTTGGCCAATGGCGGTGTCAAGCGCGGTCAAGCGTTTAAGCGCCACATCCTTACCAAGAAAACCACCAAAAACAAGCGTCAATTGCGTGGCACGCTGATGGTTGATGCAACCAACATGCGTTCTGTGCGCGCCATGTTGCCCTACGCATAAAGGAGAATTTAAATGCCAAGAGTAAAACGTGGTGTCACCGCGCGTGCGCGTCATAAAAAGATCATCGATCAGGCCAAAGGCTATCGTGGTCGTCGCAAGAACGTTTACCGTATCGCCAAACAGGCGGTGATGAAAGCCGGGCAATACGCCTATCGCGATCGTCGTCAACGTAAGCGTCAGTTCCGTTCGTTGTGGATTGCGCGTATCAATGCGGCTGCACGTCAGTGCGGCATGCGTTACAGCGTATTCATGAACGGTCTGAAAAAGGCCGAGATCATGCTGGACCGCAAGGTGCTGGCTGATCTGGCCGTATTTGACAAACCAGCATTTGCACTGTTGGCCGAACAGGCTAAAGCAAAACTGGCCAGTTAAATTTGCGGGTAGCGAAAAAGGAGGCCGCTGGCCTCCTTTTTTGTTTGTTTAACATGTAAGTTATTAGTGATTTACCTTAAATCGGATTTAAAATCATGCGGATGTATTGACGCTGCGATGATTTCAAGTCTGCTTAAGATAAATCAATATTTTGGTCTCCAGAGTTTTTATATATGGAAAATTTAGAGCATATCGTGGCCAACGCGCAGGCTGAGTTTGCAGCAGTGACGCAAGCTGTCGAGCTGGAGCAGATCAAGGCGCGCTATCTGGGAAAAACCGGTCTGATGACCGAGCAGATGAAGCAGTTGGGCAAATTGCCTGCCGAGCAACGTCCTGCTGCAGGCAGCCTGATCAATCAGGCCAAGGAGCAGATACAGACAGCGCTGGAGGCGCGGCGTGCAGCCTTGAAAGAAGCCGAGCTGGCCTCCCGGCTGGCATCCGAAACGCTGGATGTGACGTTGCCCGGACGTGGCACGGCCATGGGCGGTTTGCATCCGGTGACGCGCACGCTGGCGCGTATCGAGGCGATATTCCGTTCCATCGGTTTCGAAGTGGCGCAAGGGCCGGAGATCGAAACCGATTTCTACAACTTCACCGCACTCAATATCCCTGAAAATCATCCTGCCAGAGCGATGCATGACACGTTTTATATAGACGATCAGCATGTGCTGCGCACGCATACTTCGCCGGTGCAGGTGCATTATATGGAGAGCAGGACGCCGCCGCTCAAGATCATTGCGCCGGGGCGTGTCTACCGGGTTGATTCCGATGCGACGCACTCCCCCATGTTCCATCAGGTGGAAGGCTTGTGGATAGATGAGGCGATCAGCTTTGCCAATTTGAAGGGCGTGGTGCAGGATTTCTTGCAGCGTTTCTTTGAGCGCGACGATTTGAAAGTGCGTTTTCGCCCGTCGTTCTTTCCGTTTACCGAGCCGTCCGCGGAAATGGATATGAGCTGGGGCGACGGCTGGCTGGAAATCGGCGGCTGCGGCATGGTGCATCCCAATGTGCTCGGGCATGTGAATGTCGATAGCGAAAAATACATGGGCTTTGCTTTCGGTCTGGGGGTAGAACGTCTGGCAATGCTGCGTTACGGCGTCGACGATTTGCGTTTGTTCTTTAGCAACGATTTGCGCTTTTTGAAGCAGTTTAATTGAGCGTCCAATATGAAATTTTCTGAACAGTGGTTGCGTAGTTATGTGAATCCGCCCATGGATAGCGCGGCTTTGTCCCATCTGTTGACGATGGCAGGGCTGGAAGTTGAGGCGATGGAGCCGGTGGCGGCTGATTTTAGCGGTATTGTGGTCGGTCATGTGCTGACGGTTGCACCGCACCCGGATGCCGATCGGCTGCGGGTGTGCGAGGTCGATGCGGGTACCGGTGCGCCATTGCAAATTGTATGCGGCGCTGCCAATGTTAGCGCAGGCGTGCGTGTACCGTGCGCCATGGTTGGGGCGAAATTGCCGGGATTCGAAATCAAAAAAGCCAAGCTGCGCGGCGTCGAGTCGCTGGGGATGTTGTGCTCGGCGCGCGAACTGGGGATGGCTGAAGAAGCCGACGGTTTGCTGCTGCTGGCGGCCGATGCGCCGGTCGGCCGGGATATTCGCGAGTATCTCGGCTTGAACGACAAGATATTCACCCTGAAGCTGACGCCTAACCGCAGCGATTGTCTGAGTCTGATGGGCATTGCGCGCGAAGTTGCTGCTCTGACCGGGAGCGAGCTGCACTTACCGGTCGTGCCTGCTGTTGCCAAAACGGCGCAGGCTACGCCAGCAATCCGGGTCGCAGCAGGCGCTGCCTGCCCGCGTTATTGCGGTCAGGTGATCAGCGGTCTGCGACCGGATGCACAGACGCCGCCATGGATGGTCGAGCGTTTGCTGCGTAGCGGCGTGCGCAGTCTCGGTGCGGTAGTGGATATTACCAATTATGTGATGCTGGAAACCGGGCAGCCGCTGCATGCCTTCGATCTGGCTAAATTGACCGGGGCAATCGATGTGCGCATGGCGCATGCCGGCGAGTCGCTGACCTTGCTGAATGAGCAAACTATCAAGCTGGATGACGATATGCTGGTGATTGCCGATCAGGCCGGCGTGCTGGCGTTGGCCGGGATTATGGGCGGGGCCGCAAGCGGTGTGGGCGCTGACACGACCGGTATTTTCCTGGAATCGGCTTTTTTCCATCCCGATTATATTGCCGGTCGCGCCCGGCGGCTGGGTTTGTCTACCGACGCCTCGCACCGTTTCGAACGCGGGGTCGATTATGCCGCGACGCAAGCCGCACTGGCACGCGCTGCGCAACTGATCGTTGAAATCTGCGGCGGCAATGCCGGTGTGGTCAGCGAGGTAATGCATGAGTTGCCGGAGCGGGCTGCGATTCGTCTGCGTCCGGAGCGCGCTGGCAAATTGCTGGGCGTCGCCTTTAGCCGCGAGGAAGTTGCAGAATGGCTGCGCCGGTTGCAGTTCGACTATGTCGACGAAGGCGCAGTGTTTCGCGTCACGCCGCCCAGCTATCGATTCGATTTGACCATAGAGTCCGACCTGATTGAAGAGTTGGCACGGCTGTACGGTTACGACAATATCCCGGCTATTGCGCCGGTGGCAGATCTGACCATGCTGCCGCAACCCGAGCGGCAACGTCCGCTTGATCGTTTGCGGGATATTCTGGTGGCGCGCGATTATCAGGAAGTGATTACTTACAGTTTTGTCGATGCGGCATGGGAAGCTGCATTGGCGCCGGGCGTGCAGCCGATTGCGTTAAAAAACCCCATAGCCAGTCAAATGGGGGTAATGCGCTCGACATTATGGGGCGGTCTGATCGATGTATTGAAATCCAATCTCAATCGTCGGCAAACCCGAGTGCGGGTGACGGAAATCGGTAACTGCTTTCTGGCAAACGATGCCGGTTACGATCAGCCTTTGCGTATCGGCGGTCTGGCATTCGGCGGAGCGGTTCCCGAGCAATGGGGCGAATCTGCGCGCGATGTCGATTTTTATGACGTCAAGGCCGATCTGGAAGCGTTGTGCTGGCCCAAGGTTCTGAAATTTGCCGCTGCCAGGCATGTTGCGCTACATCCTGGGCAGTGTGCGAGCGTGTCGCTGGACGGCGAGCACATCGGCTGGCTGGGCGTGTTGCATCCGGCGTTGGTTCAGCAATGGGATTTGCCGTCTGCACCGGTGCTGTTTGAATTAGCGGCGGTACCTTTATTGCATCGCGATGTGCCGCTGCATGCCGAAATTTCCCGTTTTCAGGCGGTGCGCCGCGATCTTGCTGTGCTGGTCAATCAGGAAGTGGAGGTACAAACCTTACTTGATGCCATGCAATCTGCTAGAATAGCAGGTGTAACCGAGATCGCGTTATTTGATGTGTATCGCGGCAAAGGTATTGATTCTGATAAAAAAAGCCTTGCTTTCCGCGTGTCGATGCAAGACAATCAAAAGACGTTTACAGACAGTGAGGTCGATGCGGCCATGACGCATCTGACTGAGTTGTTACAACAACAATTTAACGCGCAATTACGTTCCTGAGGTAGTGATGACCCTGACTAAAGCAGAATTGGCCGACTTGTTATTTGAAGAAGTCGGTCTGAATAAACGAGAAGCTAAAGATATGGTAGAAGCATTTTTTGACGAAATTCGTACCGCTCTGGAAGCAGGCGATATTGTGAAGTTGTCAGGCTTCGGCAATTTTCAGTTGCGCGACAAACCTCAACGTCCCGGGCGTAACCCAAAAACTGGTGAAGATATGCCTATCAGTGCGCGTCGCGTGGTGACTTTTCATCCCAGCAATAAGTTGAAAACTCTGGTTGAAGTGACCTATGGCGGATCATCAGCCAACTAGCGAACTGCCGTCGATCCCGGCTAAGCGTTACTTCACCATAGGTGAGGTAGGTGAGTTGTGTGCGGTCAAACCGCATGTACTGCGCTATTGGGAGCAGGAATTTACCCAGCTTAAGCCGGTAAAGCGTCGCGGCAATCGCCGTTATTATCAGCATCATGAAGTTTTGCTGATTCGCCGGATACGGGAGTTGCTGTACGAACAGGGATTTACAATCAGCGGAGCGCGCCATCGCCTGGAAGAAAGCGCAGGCGTATCCATCATCGTCGAGCAGGTTGAAGCTGCGCCTGCACCGGTTGATTACACTGCCTTGCGTCAGGAAATCACCGAAATCATCCAGGTGCTCAGTTTGTAGTTTTTGTGCTTTAGCTGCGGCAATGCTTCTGCTATAATTGCCCGCTTCGGGGCGTAGCGCAGCCTGGTAGCGTACTTGCATGGGGTGCAAGTGGTCGGAGGTTCAAATCCTCTCGCCCCGACCAACAACTTCTGGTTAGCATCAGAATAATTATTCACGGGAACAGACGATCATCTTTTTATGCGCATTCTATTGAGCAACGATGACGGATATTTTGCCCCCGGTCTGGCTGTCCTGGCCGAAACTTTATCTAGTATTGCCGAAATTACCGTGGTTGCGCCTGAGCGCGATCGCAGCGGTGCGAGCAACTCGCTGACGCTGGATCGTCCACTCATGCTGCGTCAGACTGCGTCCGGTTTTTATTACGTCAACGGCACCCCGACGGATTGCGTGCACCTGGCGGTAACGGGCATGCTCGATCATTTGCCGGACATGGTGATTTCCGGTATCAATCACGGCGCCAACATGGGCGACGATACCGTTTATTCCGGCACTGTAGCGGCCGCAACCGAAGGTTTTTTGCTGGGCGTGCCGTCCATTGCCGTGTCGCTGGCCAGTTTTGCCGGCGGCAATTATCCTGCTGCGGCACAAATCGTGCTCGAACTGGTCGAACGCATCATGAGCCGCGCGATGACGGTGCCGATGCTTCTTAACGTCAATGTGCCCGATGTGGCGTATGACGAGTTACAAGGCATCAGCGTTACCCGATTGGGGCGGCGTCATAAGGCGGAGCCTGTGGTCAAGTCGACTAATCCGCGTGGACAGACTGTCTATTGGGTGGGGGCAGCAGGTGCCGCGCAGGATGCGGGCGAAGGTACGGATTTTCATGCGGTTGCACAACAGCGGGTATCGGTGACGCCGCTGCAGATCGATTTGACACATTATCAGCAACTGGATGTGCTACAAGGATGGCTGGCGTCATGACGCTGCACAAGCATCGCGGCATAGGCATGACGTCGGAACGTACGCGCGGTCGCATGATAGAGCGTCTGCGTGAGCAAGGGATCAAGGACGCCAGCGTGCTGGCAGCCATGTCGCTGATACCGCGGCATGTATTTGTCAGCGAGGCGTTAGCGATCCGGGCGTATGAAGATACCGCGCTGCCTATCGGTTTCGGTCAGACGATTTCCCATCCTTACAGTGTTGCGCGTATGGTGGAAGTGTTGCGTAACGGCAAGGATATGCAGCGGGTGCTGGAAGTGGGCGGAGGGTGCGGGTATCAGGCTGCCGTGTTGTCCAAGCTGGCACGCGAGGTTTATTCGATAGAACGGATCGCCACCCTGCTGGGGCAGGCGCGGCGCACGATAAGGGAATTGCGTATTGCCAATATTAAACTGAAACACGGCGATGGTAACGTCGGCTTGGCTGAGGTGGCGCCGTTCGACGGTATTATCCTTGCTGCCGCCGCACCGGAACCTCCGCCGGCATTGCTTGCCCAACTGGCAGAAGGCGGACGTATGGTGTTGCCGCGTGGCGTGGGCGACAGTCAGCAGATGGTGTTGATAGAACGGCATGCTGACGGGTATCAGGAGAGTGTATTGGAGATGGTGCATTTTGTGCCGTTGCTACCGGGAGTAGCTTGATGAAACGTTGTTGCTGGGCACTTGGCGCCAGTCTGATATTGGCCGGCTGCAGTACAACTCGTACGGCACCTGTGGTGGATATGACCGGAGTCGGTACGAGAACGGCAAAACCGCATGCGCAGGTCGCATCCAGCAAGGTCAAGGATTGGCGACCGGCAACGCATGAAGTCCAAAAAGGCGACACCTTATTCAGCATCGCGCTCGAATACGGTTTGGATTATCGGGACCTGTCCAGCTGGAATAATCTTGCAGATGCGAATCATATCCTGATCGGCCAGTCGTTGCGTCTGACGGCGCCTGAAAACGGCGTCATGACGGACGATAACAAAATTAAAACGGTTGCGCTTAAGCCGCCTGCAATCGTGACGCAAAGTTTGAGCGAGCCTGTCAGTATCGTACAGCCGCAGGCAATCAAGCTGCCTTATTCCAATGCTGCCGTAGCGCAGCTTTCTCGCGTGTCACCTCCAGAAAATCCTGTTGCGGCAAAGCCTGTCGCTGTGTCGGTGCCCGCGTCGGCCGGAACAACAGCAAAACCGGCCGTAGCGGCTGATACCTCCGCGCCCGCTGCTGCAGGCAAGGAAACCGACGATGTGGCGCTGGATTGGTCGTGGCCGACCAACGGGCGGGTGATTGCTGAATTCAGCGAGGCAAAAGCCAGTAAGGGGATCGACATCAGCGGTGACCGCGGTCAGCCTATTTATGCTGCTGCGGCAGGAAAAGTTGTATATAGTGGTTCTGGACTACGAGGTTATGGTAAATTAGTCATCATCAAGCACAATGCGATTTACTTAACCGCATATGCACATAATCAGCAGATTTTGGTAAAAGAAGGTCAAACGATAAATCGAGGCCAGAAAATTGCCGAAATGGGTGATAGCGATGCGGATCAGGTCGAGTTGCATTTTGAGGTTCGGCAAATGGGTAAGCCGGTGGATCCATTGAAATATCTTCCTGAGGTTACAAAATGACTGACATGGATGGAAATGACGCAGATGAGTTGCCGGTATCGACGGAAGACGCGCTTCCCGATGTGGAGCTGGTCGAATCCTTGTTACTGGATGATTTGCAAACCGACGTAACGCAAATGTATCTGCATGACATCGGCCACAATGCACTGCTCAACGCCGATGAAGAACGTGTATTGACCGAAAAAATCGTGCAAGGCGATTTTGCAGCACGCCAGAAAATGATCGTATGCAACTTGCGTCTGGTAGTAAATATCGCCAAACGTTACAGCCACCGCGGTATGTCGTTGTTGGATCTGATCGAAGAAGGCAATCTGGGGCTGATGCACGCGCTGGAGAAATTCGATCCGTCGCGCGGATTCCGCTTTTCAACTTATGCCACCTGGTGGATACGCCAATCGATCGAGCGTTCCATCATGAATCAATCGCGTACCATTCGTCTCCCCGTACATATCGTCAAGGCCATCAACGTGGTATTGCGCGCGCGTCACCATTTGATGCAGCATGGCGTGAGCGATGCGAGTGATGATGATATCGCGCATCTGGTAGGCATTCACGTCGATGAGGTGCGGCAAATGTTGCGGCTGAACGATAAGCTCCTGTCGCTGGATGCCCCGCTGGACTTCGATGCCGATTTGACGATGGGCGATGCGCTGGTTGACGAACGCGGCGAATTGCCGGAGCAAATGCTCGCGGTGGCGGAGACCTTAAGTTTTATTACCGAATGGTTGAATCAGCTCAGCGACAAGCAGCGCTGGGTGATAGAGCGGCGTTTTGGGCTTAACGATCAGGAAGTGCAGACACTGGAACAGCTGGCTAACGATCTCAACATCAGCCGCGAACGCGTGCGGCAGATCCAGACCGAGGCTTTGCAGTTGCTGCGCAAATTTTTGCGCAGACTGGGCATGGATAAAGACGCTTTGCTGTGACGCCGGTATTGAATTGGCACGAAATCGATACGGTACTGCTGGATATGGACGGTACCTTGCTGGATTTGCATTTCGATAATTATTTTTGGCGCCAACATTTGCCGGCATGTTATGCGAAGCGGCATGGCATGCCTGTTCCCGAGGCGACGGCTTACCTCACGCAGTTATTTGCGCAGCATCAAGGCAGCTTGCAGTGGTATTGTCTGGATTTCTGGCGCGAAACGCTGGCGCTGGACATCGTTGCGCTTAAACATGAAATCGCCCACCTGATTGCCGTGCGTCATGATGTGGAAGTTTTTTTGGTCGCATTGCGTCAAGCGGGCAAACATGTCGTGCTGGTAACCAACTCGCACCCGGACGGTCTGGCCCTGAAAATGCGTTGCACGGGCTTGACGCCTCATTTCGATTTGATGATTACATCGCATCAACTGGGGCTCGCCAAGGAGCAGGCCGGGTTCTGGGAAAGACTGCACGCTGTGGTGCCGTTTGAGGCCGAACGTGCGGTATTGTTCGACGATAGCCTGGCGGTTTTGCGCAACGCGCAGCGCTATGGTATTCGCCATTTGCGCAGCATCTATCAGCCTGATAGCCAATCCCCGGTTCAGGATGTTGCCGGTTTTGCAGCGGTATCGCGATTCGGCGAGGTGTTGCCGGTTTAGTCGGGCGCGTCAGGCGGCGGTGAGGATGATGCCGGCTACGACACGGCGACCTTCGGCAACCAGAATGTTATAGGTGCGGCAGGCGGCTTTGGTATCCATGACTTCCAGCCCTATGCCCGCATTTGTCAAGGCCGCTGTCAGAGCGGGATGGGGAAAACGCAGGCGATTGCCGGTGCCGAGCAGGGCTATTTCCGGTTGTTGTGCAATAAAGGCCGCAAAATGTTGCGGTTGCAGTGCGGCAAAGTTATCGACCTGCCAGTCGGATAGCAGTGAATCAGGCGTGATCAGCAAACTGGATTGCGTGTAGCGTTCGCCGTTGACGATGACATAATCGTCGCCGTATCCGGTAAATAAATTGAGCCCTTCGGGTTGGGTCAAATGAAATTTCAAAACAGTCTCCAATTGCAGCATGAGTGTACAGTCGAGTAAGATTATACATTTTGGCACCATGACGACCAAACTTGTCGCCTGTGCCTGAATTTCAGGATAAATAATCGTGAAGATGAAAGAGGCGCAAATGTTGCGACCAGTAAAAAAATCGACCAAGCTGGATAACGTCTGTTACGACATTCGCGGTCCGGTGTTGGCGCGTGCAAAACAAATGGAAGATGAAGGGCAGCGAATTATCAAGCTGAATATTGGCAATCCGGCGCCGTTCGGATTCGAGGCGCCGCAAGAGATCGTTCAGGACGTGATCCTGAATCTGCCAAACGCGTCCGGTTATACCGATTCAAAGGGATTGTTTGCAGCGCGCAAGGCGATCATGCATTACACTCAGGGCAAAGGCATGTCGGGCGTGCAGATCGACGATATCATCATTGGCAACGGCGCCTCCGAATTGATCGTGTTGGCGATGCAGGCGTTGCTGAACAATGGTGATGAAGTATTGGTGCCGGCACCGGATTATCCGTTGTGGACCGCTGCAGTGACCCTGGCAGGCGGCACGCCGCGCCATTACATATGCGACGAGAGTGCAAACTGGATGCCTGATCTGGATGATATCCGCGCCAAGATCACGCCGAATACCCGTGCCATCGTCATCATTAATCCGAATAATCCTACCGGTGCCTTATATACGCGGGAACTGCTGGCGGGAATACTGGATATCGCGCGGCAATACCAGCTAATCGTCTATGCCGACGAAATTTACGACAAGGTATTGTACGATGAGCATGAACACGTCTCCATTGCCTCCATGGCGGAAGATGTGCTGTGCATTACGCTTAACGGTTTGTCGAAGAATTACCGTGCTTGCGGATATCGCGCCGGCTGGATGGTGATTTCCGGCGACAAGCGTCATGCGCTGGATTATATCGAGGGCCTCAACATGCTCGCCTCGATGCGTCTGTGTTCCAATGTGCCGGGACAATATGCGATACAGACCGCATTGGGCGGCTATCAAAGCATAGTCGATCTGGTGGCGCCGGAAGGGAGGCTGACCCGTCAGCGTAATCTGGCCTGGGAATTATTGACGGCCATACCGGGGGTGACCTGCGTCAAGCCGCAGGCGGCGTTATATATGTTCCCGCGTCTCGACCCCAAAATGTATCCGATAGAAGACGATCAGAAATTCATCCTGGATTTGCTGGAAGAGGAACGCGTGCTCATCGTGCAAGGTACCGGTTTCAACTGGCCGCAACCCGATCATTTTCGCGTCGTGATTTTGCCTTATGAAGACGAGTTGCGCGAAGCGATAGGGCGGATAGCCCGGTATCTGGAACGGTACCGCAAGTTGCACGGCAGTTATGTAGAATAGTGGAAAAATAATATGAGACCAATGAATGTGGGGCTGTTAGGCCTGGGCACGGTGGGCGGCGGTACGCTTACCGTATTGCGCCGCAATGCGGCAGAGATTACGCGTCGCGCCGGGCGCGAGATTCGGGTAACCATGGCCGCAGTGCGCGATCTGCAGAAAGCACAGGCGTTTGCCGCCGCTGATATGCAATTGACGGATAATCCGTTTGCGGTTGTCGACAATCCCGATATCGACATTGTGGTGGAAATGATAGGTGGTGAAACGCCAGCCAAGGAACTCATTCTGATGGCGATAGAGAACGGCAAACACGTCGTTACCGCCAACAAGGCGCTGATCGCCAATCATGGTACCGAGATTTTTGCCGCAGCGCAGCGCAAAGGCGTCATGGTGGCGTTCGAGGCTGCTGTCGGCGGCGGTATTCCCATTATCAAGGCGATACGCGAAGGTTTGACCGCCAATCGTATCGAGTGGATAGCGGGCATAATCAACGGCACCACGAATTTCATACTCACAGAAATGCGCGACAAGGGAGCCGATTTCGGCGACGTGCTGAAAGAAGCCCAGCGTCTGGGTTATGCCGAGGCCGACCCGACGTTTGACGTGGAAGGCGTCGATGCCGCGCATAAGCTGACGATCATGTCGGCTATTGCATTTGGCATCCCGGTGCAATTCGACCGCGCCTATATCGAAGGAATCACCAAACTCACCGGCGACGATGTCAAGTACGCCGAACAACTGGGTTATCGCATCAAGCTGCTGGGTATTACCAAGCGTACCCAGAACGGCATAGAGTTGCGCGTACATCCTGCGTTGATACCCGCACGGCGTCTGATTGCCAATGTGGACGGGGCAATGAATGCCGTACTGGTCAAGGGCGATGCCGTAGGCGTCACCATGTATTACGGTGCCGGCGCCGGTGCGGAGCCTACGGCTTCGTCCGTGGTAGCGGATCTGGTCGACGTGACGCGCATGCATACTGCCGACCCGCATAGCCGCGTGCCGCATCTCGCTTTTCAACCGGATACCTTGTCGGATGAGCCGATATTGGCAATGGATGAAGTGCGTACCTCGTATTACCTGCGTCTGCGTGCGTTCGATAAGCCGGGCGTACTGGCCGACGTGACACGGATACTGGCCGATCTCGATATTTCCATCGACGCGATGATGCAGAAGGAGCCGCAGGAAGGGCAAGAGCTGGTCGATATTATTATTCTTACGCATCAGAGCGTGGAGAAAAATGTGAATGCTGCAATGGTGAAAATTGAAGCATTGCCGGCCATTTCCGGCAAAGTTGCACGCATTCGTCTGGAAGAATTGAATAAGTGATTCATCCTTAAAGGTCAAATCTATGGTCATGCGTTATATCAGCACCCGCGGCGATTCGCCCGCGTTAACATTTACCGAGATATTGCTGGGCGGGTTGGCGCCTGACGGCGGACTGTATCTGCCGGAGACGTATCCGCAGTTCAGCGCCGGCGAACTGGAAGCCATGCGCGGTATGAACTACCGGGAATTGGCTTATGCGGTGCTGTCGCGATTTGCCGACGATATACCGGATGAAGATTTGCGTGTCATTATCGACAAAACCTACACCCCGGAAGTGTATTGCAATGTACGTAGCGACGAATCGGCAGCGGACATCACGCCGTTGCATACGCTGGAGCCGGGACTGCATTTGTTATGTTTATCGAACGGCCCGACGCTGGCGTTCAAGGATATGGCCATGCAGTTGCTGGGGAATTTGTTTGAATACGTGCTGGAACGCGCTGGTCAGGATTTGAATATACTCGGCGCAACTTCCGGCGATACCGGCTCGGCAGCAGAGTATGCAATGCGCGGCAAACATGGCATTCAAGTATTCATGCTGTCGCCGCACAACAAGATGAGCCGTTTTCAAACGGCGCAGATGTTTTCATTGCAGGATCGCAATATTCACAACATTGCGGTTAACGGCGTGTTCGACGATTGTCAGGATATCGTTAAGGCCGTGTCGAACGACCACGCCTTCAAGGCGAAATACAAGATCGGCGCAGTGAATTCCATTAACTGGGGCCGCGTTGCAGCCCAGGTAGTGTATTATTTTAAAGGTTATTTTGCAGCGACGCACGACAACGATCAGCAGGTCAGTTTTTCCGTGCCGTCTGGTAATTTCGGCAACGTGTGTGCAGGACATATCGCACGGATGATGGGTTTGCCGATCAAACATCTGATTGTTGCAACCAATGAAAACGACGTACTGGACGAGTTTTTCAAGAGTGGCGTATATCGCCCGCGCGTTTCCGCGCAAACTTACCATACCAGCAGCCCGTCCATGGATATTTCCAAAGCGTCCAATTTCGAGCGATTTGTGGCCGATCTGACCGGCCGCGACGGCGCACGCTTGCGCGCGCTCTGGACGCTGGTGGATCAGGGCGGCAGCTTCGATTTGAATGATGGCGAGGAGTTTGCCAAAGTCGCAGATTATGGCATGCTGTCTGGGTCGAGTAACCATGCAAGCCGCATGGAGACCATACGCGATACCTGGGAAAAATACGGTGTCATGATCGATACGCATACTGCGGATGGATTGAAAGTCGGTCTGGAATATTTTGAGCCGGGCGTACCCATGATAGTATTGGAAACAGCATTGCCGGCCAAATTTGAAGATGCAATACAGGAAGCTTTGGGACGTGCGCCGGAACGTCCGGCAAGTATGGCGAATCTGGAAGATTTGCCGCAGCGCTACACAGTGATGGATGCCGATGTTGATGCGGTGAAGCAGTTTGTCGTGTCGCACTTGAATGATTGAGTAAAATATGAAATTGATAGCATCATTGACTAGCCCTTTTGCACGTAAAGTGCGTATTGTTCTGGCGGAAAAGCATATCGAATGCGAATTGCAAATCGATATCCCGTGGGATGCCGACACGCACGTGCCGGAGTTCAATCCACTGGGCAAGATACCTGTGCTGTTGCTGGAGGACGGTACGCCGCTTTACGACTCGCGGGTCATCGTTGAATATCTGGATCATGCTGCGCCGGTACACAATCTGTTACCGAAGGACGCGCGCAGCCGCATAGGTGCGAAACGCTGGGAAGCCTTGGCCGATGGCGTATGCGAAGCGGCGGCCATCATTTTCCTGGAAAAGAAGCGTCCCGAACAGCAACAGGATGCAGCCTGGATGCTACGTCAGGAACAAAAAATATTTCGCGCTTTGGAAGTGATTGCCAGCGATTTGGGCGACCACGTCTGGTGCATGGGCGATAATTACAGTCTGGCCGATATCGCCGTAGGTTGTGCGCTGGGTTATCTGGATCTGCGCTTTCCGCATATTAAATGGCGTGAGGCACACCCTGCCTTGGCACGCCTGTCGGCTAAACTGAATGAGCGCGCATCATTTAGCAGTACCATGCCCCCCGTTTAACCTGCCGTATCTCCCCCGAAATTCAGGCATCCCGCTTATGGCCGGATGCCTGTTTTGTTTGCGGCGCCGTACGCGTGCTGCTCATTCCATCATTAAGTTGCTTGGTTAACCGTTGGCGCGTTTGTTGTGTCATTAAAATTCAAAATTATGCGCTATATTTAATGGGTGCTTGCCCGATTAGGATGATTTCGGATTTGGGATTGGTGTATGCTGTTTCAACGTTATGGCGCAATCATGAGGAGACAATAATATGCAAATCGGTTTGTTGGGCCTGGGTAAAATGGGTGCGAACATGGCACGGCGGATGGCGCGCGGCGGTGCAAATGTGCTGGTGTGGAATCGCAGTCACGAGGTCGCAGTGCAATTGGCGCAGGCGGAAACCAATGTCACAGCGTGCGACAGTCTGACCGATATGGTGTCAAAACTGTCGTCTCCGCGCGTGGTATGGCTGATGCTGCCGGCAGGCGATGCGACCGAAGCGGCGTTGCTGCAACTGACGGAGTTATTGTCGGCAGGCGACATTGTCGTCGACGGCGCCAATGCCTTTTACAAGGATAGCCAGCGTCATGCAGCCGAACTGGCGCTACGCGGTTTGCGTTTCATGGATGCCGGGGTGTCGGGAGGCGTGTGGGGGCTGGCGAACGGTTATGCGCTTATGGTCGGCGGCGAAGCCGATACGGTGGCGCATGTCACGCCTTTCATTAAAATTCTTGCGCCCGGGCCGGAGACCGGCTGGCTGCATTGCGGCCCGGTAGGTAGCGGACACTTCGTTAAAATGGTGCACAACGGCATCGAGTACGGCATGATGCAGGCGCTGGCTGAGGGATTGTCCTTGCTCAAAGGTAAAGAGGAATTTGGCATTGATCTGGCTGCTGTGAGCGAAATGTGGCGGCATGGCAGCGTGGTGCGTTCCTGGTTACTGGATTTGACAGCCGAGTTTTTGCAGGCCGATCAGACGCTGGACAGTATCGCCCCTTTCGTCGCAGATTCCGGCGAAGGCCGCTGGACGGTGTTGGAATCCGTAGAGCAAGGTACGCCGGTGCCGGTAATGACGCTGGCCTTGATGATGCGTTTTGCCAGCCAGGGTAAACATGAGTATACCGATAAGCTGTTGGCGATGATGCGTAAAGGTTTCGGCGGTCATGGCGTCAAGGAGGGTGTATGAGCGATGAACTGGGTTTTCCATGCAATTTCGTGATTTTTGGTGCGACAGGCAATCTCGCGACCAAAAAGCTGATACCCGCGTTGTACCGGCTGGAAACAGCCAAGCGCTTGCCGGAAAGCATGAACTTTATCGCGCTGGGGCGACGCGATTGGGATAATCTGGCATGGAGCAATCATGTCAGGGCGTTGCTTAAGGAGAAATTGCAGGACAAGTGCGATGAATCGATTTGCGAGAAGTTTGTGGCACGTTTCAGTTATATACGCGGCGAATTGCATGATGTCGAGGCGTATCATCGCCTGAAGGAGGAGCTGGGCAAGCCGCGTATGGGGGTTTGTTCAAATGTCGTTTTCTATTTGGCGGTCAAGCCTACTGACTTTACTGGTGTGATCAAAAATCTCGATCGGTCCGGGTTATCGAAACCGCGCGGATTGCACCGAGTGGTGGTGGAAAAACCTTTCGGCGAAGACATCGAATCGGCCCAGGCGTTGAATAAATTGCTGCATCAGCATTTCGACGAGGAGCAGATTTTCCGTATCGATCATTATCTGGGCAAGGACACCGTGCAGAATTTGCTGGTGTTCCGCTTTGCCAATACCTTGATCGAACCACTGTGGAATCGTAATTTTATCGATCACGTACAAATTACGGTAGCGGAAACCATGGGGATAGAAAATCGCGCCGATTACTATGACAAGGCAGGCGCGATGCGCGATATGTTGCAGAATCACTTGATGCAGCTGCTGACTGTTGTGGCAATGGAGCCGCCGCCGGTGCTGGAGGCGGATGCGCTACGCGATGAAAAGGTCAAGGTATTGCGTTCGATTCGTCCGATTAGCAAGCGGTCGGTGCATGCGCATGCTTTTCGTGCGCAATATGCGCAAGGCACTATTGGCGGGGAGGTGGTGCAAGGCTATCAATCGGAACCCGGTGTCGAAGCCAATTCGTTGACAGAAACCTTTATTGCAGCCAAGTTTTATGTCGATAACTGGCGCTGGCGCGGCGTACCGTTTTATTTGCGTACCGGCAAGCGCATGGCTGAAGCCAAGTCCATGGTGGCGATACGCTTCAGGCATCCGCCGCAGCAGCTGTTTCGTACCACCCCTCTGGAAGTGATCTCGCCCAACTGGATAGTGTTGTCGATACAGCCGGAAGAAAGTATGCATATGGAAGTGCATGTTAAGCAGCCCGGTCTGGATATGGATACCAGAGTTGTGTCGCTGGATGCCGGTTATCGCCAGGAGGGTGAGGCGCAGCTGGACGCTTACGAGACGCTGTTGCTGGATGTGATAGGCGGTGACCGCACATTGTTTATCCGTTTTGACGAAGTAGAGTGGGCCTGGCGTGTAGTCGATCCCATCCTGAAAAGCTGGGCACAGGAACGCGATTTCATTCATACCTATCCAGCAGGTATCTGGGGGCCGCTGGAGGCGAATCGGTTATTCGATTCGGAAGATCAGGAGTGGCGCAATTATTTATAATGAAAATATGGCGGATATCCTCAAGGCGTATTTTCCGTTCCGGTTTCCAGCTTGGGACGGCGCGCAATGGTGACTGTGGTGGTAAGCAGCTTGTCGCGGTGCAGTAATTTAATGCTTGTTTTTTGTCCGGGTTTCAATGCTGCGATCTGATTGAGCAGGGCGCCTGAGTCGGTTACGGTCTGATTGTCGACGCTGAGTAATACGTCGCCAGGGTGAATGTTGGCGCGATCCGCCGGTCCTCCGCGCAGTATTCCGGCAATCAGTGCACCGTCGTCATTTTTCAGTTTGAATGATTCGGCAAGCTCGGGGGTCAGGTCTTGTACTTCTATGCCCATCCATCCGCGGATAACTTCGCCATGTTCTATGATCTGTTTCATGACGATGGCGACCAGATTGGCAGGTATTGCAAAGCCTATGCCCTGAGAGCCGCCGGTACGCGAGTAAATTGCGCTGTTAATGCCGATGAGGTTGCCGTTGGTATCGACCAGCGGACCGCCTGAATTGCCAGGGTTGATAGCGGCATCGGTCTGGATGAAATCTTCAAACGTATTGATACCCAGATGGGAGCGGCCCAGTGCGCTGATGATGCCCATGGTCACGGTTTGGCCGACGCCGAAAGGATCGCCTATGGCCAGCACGACGTCGCCGATGCTGGCTTGATCGGACTGGCTGAAGGTAATGGCCGGCAAGTGGTTGGCGTCGATTTTTAATACAGCCAGATCGGTTTCCGGGTCGGTACCCACTACTTTGGCCAGTAAGGTGCGTCCATCGTGCAAGGCCACTTGAATTTCATCTGCAGACTCAACGACATGATGGTTGGTTAAAATATATCCATTGGGACTGACGATGACGCCGGAGCCCAGGTTGCTGACTCGTTGAGTACGCGATTTGGCCTGTCCGCCAAAAAAGTGGTTGAACAAAGGGTTGTTGGTAATGGGCGGGACGGTAGTGCGAATGGCTTTGCTGGTGAAAATATTAACCACAGACGGTATGGCCTTGTTGGCTGCATAACGATACGAGCCGGGAGCGACGGGACTCGTGCTGGATATATTGCTGCTTCCTTCTGTCGGGTTATGCCAGACTCGCCATTCAGGCTTAAATAGAGTAATGACTAATAAAACGCCTAGCGCGATCGTGGCGCTTTGGGAGAATAACAACCAGAATTTACGCATCTTGACGGCTCGAAAATGTTATTTATTACAGCAAATTATACAGGATATGGGCGGGGCGAGTGGTCGTCAGTCGAGAGTCAGCAAATTAATATGAAAATGGGGCTTTCTGTTTTACCTAAAATTTAGGTAAAATAGAAAAGTTTTTAAGTTTGCGTAACCTAAATAGGGATGAATTATGAGTAATCAGCAAGTGGATCGCAGCAAACGCCGCTTTCTTGTCGCTGCTACCACAGCAATGGGTGGCGTGGCAGGGGTGGCTGTGTTGACGCCTTTTGTGATGAGCATGTTACCTAGCGAACGTGCAAAAGCAGCCGGCGCACCAGTCGAAGTGGATATCAGCAAGGTTGAATCCGGTATGTTACTCGCCATAGAATGGCAAGGTAAACCGGTATGGATCGTGAATCGCACCAAGGATATGCTGGCAACGTTACCTAAAAACGATGCCAAGATGTCCGATCCTAAATCTGAACAACCGCAACAGCCGACTTATTGCCAGAATGAAAATCGTTCTATCAAACCAGCATATTTGGTTGTGGTTGGTATCTGTACCCACTTAGGTTGCTCTCCAACATTCCGTCCAGAATTAGCTCCTGCGGACTTGGGTCCGGATTGGGACGGTGGCTGGTTCTGCCCATGCCACGGTTCCCGTTACGATCTGGCTGCGCGTGTTTACAAGAACGTGCCTGCCCCGCTAAACATGCAAGTTCCCCCCCATAAATACCTGACTGAGACTCGTATTTTGGTTGGTGAAGATGCGAAAGGAGCCTAATTAATGAGCACTATGCAAAAATTTGTTGGTTGGATAGATGAGCGTTTCCCGTTGACCTCTAACTGGAAAACGCATCTGTCGGAATACTACGCGCCAAAAAACTTTAATTTCTGGTATTTCTTCGGTTCGCTTGCCCTGTTGGTACTGGTGATACAAATTGTTACCGGTATTTTCCTGACCATGAATTACAAGCCTGATGCAACGCTTGCTTTTGCATCGGTTGAATACATCATGAATGATGTGGAATGGGGCTGGTTGATACGCTATATGCACTCGACCGGTGCTTCCATGTTCTTCGTTGTGGTTTATCTGCACATGTTCCGTGGCTTGATGTACGGTTCATATCGTAAGCCGCGCGAATTGATCTGGGTGTTCGGTATGATGATATATCTGGCACTGATGGCTGAAGCATTCATGGGCTATTTGTTGCCATGGGGTCAGATGTCGTTCTGGGGTGCGCAGGTGATTATTTCCCTGTTCGGCGCGATTCCTGTCATCGGCGATGCCTTGTCATTATGGATACGCGGCGATTTCGTGGTGTCTGATGCTACGTTGAATCGTTTCTTTGCATTCCACGTCATTGCACTGCCGCTGGTGCTGGTGGGCTTGGTTGCTGCACACATTATTGCATTGCACGAAGTCGGATCGAACAATCCTGAAGGTATTGAAATCAAGAAACACAAAGACCCGGTTACGCATATTCCGCTGGATGGTATTCCTTTCCACCCGTATTACTCGGTGAAAGATATCATGGGTGTGGTTGTGTTCCTGATGGTGTTTAGCGCAATCGTGTTTTTTGCGCCGGAGATGGGTGGCTGGTTCCTGGAACCCGATAACTTCATCCCTGCGAACCCATTCAAAACGCCAGAACACATTGTTCCATTGTGGTATTTCACACCGTTCTACGCGATTCTGCGTGCCGTGCCTGATAAGCTCATGGGCGTGGTTGGTATGGGTGCCGGCGTGATGATCATGTTCTTCCTGCCATGGCTGGATCGTTCCAAAGTTAAATCCATCCGTTATCGCGGCACTTTGTATAAATCCATATTGACACTGTTCATCATCAGCTTTATCGGCCTCGGTTACTTGGGTACCCAAGCACCGACACCTACCTATACCATGATGGCTCGTATATTCAGTGTGATTTATTTCAGCTTCTTTATATTCATGCCGTGGTATACCAAAATCGATAAGACCAAACCTGTGCCAGAAAGGATTCCTGAATAATGAAGAAATTTCTACTAGCATTGTTATTTGCACCGTTGACCGCGTTCGCGTCGGAACATGTGCATCTGGACAAGGCGCCAATAAACTTAGGGGATTACGCTTCGATTCAACGCGGAGCAAGGATTTTTACCAACTACTGCCTGACTTGCCATAGCGCAAATGCAATGCGTTACTCGCGTCTGGAAGATGTCGGCCTGACCAAGGATCAAATCAAGGGCAATCTGATGTTTGCTACCGACAAGGTGGGTAACATCATGAGCATCGCCATGGATCCGAAGGATGCAAAAAAATGGTTTGGCGCAGTTCCTCCTGATTTGTCCGTGATTGCACGTTCGCGTAGCCCAGACTGGCTGTACACTTACTTGCGCAGTTTCTATCTCGACAGTTCCCGTCCAACCGGATGGAACAACACTGTGTTTGAGAAAGTAGGCATGCCATTTGTACTGTACGGTTTGCAAGGTGAGCAAGCGCTGAAAGAGTCTCACGGTGAACATGACGCAAATGCCAAGCCCGAGTTCGAGCTGGTGACACCTGGATCGCTTACCCCAGCAGAATATAATGCTGCTGTAGGTGATTTGGTAAACTACTTAACCTGGATGTCTGAACCTGCTAAAATCAAACGTATGGAAGTGGGTATCATGGTATTGTTGTTCCTGGGAATATTCTTTGTATTCGCCTATTATCTGAAACAAGAGTACTGGAAAGATATTCACTAAGTCATTCGTTTTTGCGTGATTTAGCGTGGTTTTTTACGGCCGACGGACATCCGTCGGCCATGTTATTTTAGGGTAATCATTATGATGACGTTGTATTCTGGCAATACTTGCCCATATAGCCAACGCTGCCGTATCGTCCTGTTTGAAAAGGGCATGGATTTCGAAGTTATCGACGTGGACTTGCAAAACAAGCCCGAGGATCTTGCGTTGATGAACCCGTATAATCGGGTACCGGTATTGGTAGAGCGCGACTTGGTGCTGTACGAGGCCAATATCATTAATGAGTATATTGATGAACGTTTTCCGCATCCGCAATTGATGCCGGCAGATCCTGTCATGCGCGCGCGCGCACGTTTGTTCCTGTTCACATTCGAACAGGATTTGTTCAGCCACGTCAATGCGATTGAACATGGCAGCAAGAGCGCTGCGGACAAAGCGCGTATCGTGGTTCGCGATAACCTGACACAAATTGCACCGATTTTTGCCAAGCAGAAATTCATGCTCAATGATGATTTTTCCATGCTTGATGTCGCGATTGCACCGTTATTGTGGCGTCTGGAGCATTATGATATTCAGTTGCCGAAGCAGGCAGTGAATCTGTTGAAGTACGCCGAGCGCTTGTTTAGCCGCCCTGCTTTTATCGATGCGTTGACACCTAATGAAAAAGCGATGCGCAAGTAAATCATGTCCGATAAATCTACCAAACCCTATTTGATACGCGCAATTTATGAATGGTGTATCGATAACAGCTTCACACCGTATTTGTCGGTGAAGGTAGATAGCCATACGCGTGTGCCGCTGGAATACGTCAAGGATGGGCAAATTGTACTTAACTTGTCGCCGAACGCTACGCACGGTATGTTAATGGATAACGACTGGATACAATTTTCAGCGCGTTTTAATGGGGTATCCCGGCAGCTGGAAATTCCGATCGCTGCCGTGGCGGGAATTTTTTCCAGGGAAAATGGCGAAGGGTTGGGTTTTGAAGTGTCGTCTGAACAGGTCGCAGATAAAACCGATATGACGAATGCAGCGGTAACTGACACGGATCCACCCACTTCACCCAAACCAACCAAACCGAAACTGCAAATTGTTAAATAGGCTAGATTGTTCGCCTGTTTCGATGTGACGATGGGCGTTTCACAGTTTTCCTTTTGACCATTTTTCCTGAGAATGGCATAATAGCGCGCTACGCCGGCATAGCTCAGTTGGTAGAGCAGTTGATTTGTAATCATCAGGTCAGGGGTTCGACTCCTCTTGCCGGCACCACAAATAAAAAGGGTTGGATTGTATCCAGCCCTTTTTTATTTTCTGTCAATTTTCGATGTTTTCTCCCCCTCTCGTAAGCATACTGTTTTCTGCATTCAAAATTTGTTCGTGAGCGCGTTCAGCGTTAGATGATTCGAAAATTTCGAATTTATGCTGCGGACAATTCCGATTTATTCACCTGATTATATGGATTCTGAAAATGCAAGAGATGGGTTTGCCTATCACTTTTTGCATTTTTGAGACAGCTTCCATTTTTCACAAGACAATATGGTTTTTTTAAGATAATCTATTACGGATTTTGTCTGTATATACGTAGGATTTAATTTGTATATAGACAGACTGACGATGTTGATCGGTACTGATTGCGCTACGGACGTGCCGGTCGCATCGTGCGTTTTCCAATGTCGTACATAGCATATAAATCAAGGAAAACGCGATATGGCTGTTTGTGTGTATAAATGATTTCTTGGGTTAGAGACCGTGATTTATCTGGGCTTGCTTGTGTATTTTACTTTAATGAGCGGCGTGATCTGGCTGATATTGTTTTCAGATGTCAGGGTGGGGGTCATAAAGGCGATTGCACGTACAAGAGTGAAAATTAACGAGAAATATGGTGTGTCGCACATAAGTCTCGCGAGCAATCTGAATTTGCTGCGTGCGCTGGTAAATGAAATCAGTACCAGCATTCAGAAAAGTATAAGCCGTCATATCGGTGTGCTGATTTTTGCAGTGAGCCTGCTTTTGTTGCCGGCAGCAATGGTGTGGCTATTTGCCGGCAGAAATTTTCTGGATGGGTACGACGATACGCATGCGCACAAGCAAAACGATCAGGTGACAGAGCTGCTGCAGGGCGAGTTACTGGTACCGCCAGCGCCTTTGCCGCCGGAAATGTTTGTGACAGAGGAGGTATTGCAGATCAGGCCCGCACTAGTTGATGCAAGCCGTGATTGGCAGTTGCTTGATAGCGATTTTTCACAACGCATATTGCTGGTATTCAAGATCATGAAAGAGCGTTACGGCTATGACATGGCCATGCTGGAAGGCTACCGCAGTCCACAGCGTCAGAATAAGCTGGCCAGCATGGGATCGAGTGTCACGAATGCGGGTGCGTTTCAGAGTTATCACCAGTTTGGGTTGGCAGCTGACTGTGCTTTTAGTCGGGATGGCAAACTGATTATTTCGGAGAAAGACCCATGGGCAATGCGGGGGTATCAATTGTATGGCGAAGTGGCTGAATCATTGGGGTTACGTTGGGGCGGACGCTGGAAAATGATGGATTTGGGACACATCGAACTGCGTAAGGCTGGCGTGATTGGATTGAACAGGCATTGATCAATCCAATGGCAGGTGTTAACTGCCTGAAGATTAATAATACATACCGAATAAATAGTAATTAACCGGAATACCGTTTACCTGTAACGGGTAACTTGAAGTGGGGGAGATACGTGTTGCAATCATGGGGAAAGCGCATCCTGTTGGTAGGCTTGGTCTTTGTTGCTGTATGGCTGCTGGTTATCGTCTATTGGCGTACCAGCATGCATATGCCAACATTGGCCGATGTTTTACTGTATCTGGGATTTGCACCAGCAGCATTGCTATCGTCGGCATGGTTGATACGAAAAATGAGTGGGGGATTGGTTGCCGCCGGCGCCTCTGCGAATACCGCGAGCGATACGAATGCGCATGCAAAATCAGATGCGAACGATCAATCCGGGCAAATGGCGCGAAACTATACATCGAACATGGTTTCGGGATGCGTCATTACACGCTACGGGCACAGTGTTTCCGATCTGATCGATGCCGTAAACGCTAATCAAGCCGGATTCGATCTGGATACCGAACTGCAGGATGGCAATGGGTATCCTGTACTTTCCGGCCGTATTGTCGATCTGCAAGTCGCAGAGATATTTAATCGATTCAAGCTATGGGAAACAATTAACGGTCTGCCGGAAAATCAATGGGAGCGCGAAGACGAACGGACTATCGTGCTGGCTCACAACGTGTTCGCGGAATTAAGCCGGACAATGCTGCAGCATCCGCAATTTTCGGACATGAAGCCGCATGCAGGTGCAAAGCGCGATGACGAACTCCCTACGCTCTATTTGGCAGCTGTCTGGCCGAATCACTGGATAGCGTCACAAAAGCAATCTGTTGCAGGCTGGTTTGCCGATTTGCTTGGGCAACAAGGCTGGCCCACTGAAAAAATTGTCATCTACCGCTTCAATGCATCAACTCCGTCCAACCCCTACACCATGCTCGATCATTTGAATGTGCAAATGCACCGGCCAGATGCTGCGGGGCTATACATTTACCTGTCCGGCCAGTCATTTATCGGTGAGCAAGCAAACGCGCAACCGCGAGCGAATGGCTGGATACCGGGCGAAGCTGCGGCTGGCATGATGCTGACCAACAATTATTGGGCCGAAAAATTGGCGATGCAACCGGCGGTCGGCGTGCATCGGGTGGCGCAGCACAGGCTTGATCAGGCAGCGGGTGATAGCGGAAAGATAGATCCAGACAGATTGGTTATCGTTATTAAGGAGGCGTTGCAGTTCGCTGCAATCGATGCCGGCCAGGTTGCAGCCGTCTGCGCTGATGCGGATACGCGGGCCAACCGTGCAGGGGAACTATTTGAAGCATTGAACGTGCTTATGCCAAAAATGGATGTGGATGCTGATTGTTTCAGGGTAGGGGCAGCCTGCGGCGCCATTGGCCCGGTTGCCGGGCTGATCGCGTTATTAATTGCCAGGCAGCACGTGATTGATAGGGGTGGGCATGTGCTTTGCGTCAGCAATAACGATCCATCAGAACGCACAGCCCTGATACTGGATGTAGCAGGGCGGGTATCTGAGTAGTGTGATGTTTGCAAAAAATCAATAACTAAATCATGTGGTTAAAATTAATATTATGCAAAAAGTGATAAGGTTTTTTACCGATACGCGAACGCTGGTCGTGCTGGGATTTTTGGCGTTGGCAGGGTTTCTGTTCTTTGGGATGCAAATTTTCGAGATTGCAGCGAGCTGGATCATCGCAATCATCGTGATCGCTTTATTGGTTTGGGGTAGTGTCTGGTTTTATCGCCGATGGCAAGCGCGGCGCTCATCGGAGCAATTAGGCAATATGCTGGAAACGCAGGCTGACAAGGCCGCGTCAAAAGCACAATCGAGCCGTCGCGACGAAGTGGATGTAATCCGCAAGCGCATGGTCGAGGCTATCGGCACGATCAAATCGTCGAAACTCGGCATTACATCAGGTTCATCGGCTTTGTACGAACTGCCCTGGTATATGATTATCGGTAATCCGGCTGCCGGCAAAAGTTCTGCGATTGCCAATTCCGGCCTGCAATTTCCGTTTGCAGACAAGGACGGAAACATCGTTCAGGGAATAGGCGGAACGCGAAATTGCGACTGGTTCTTCACCACCGACGGGATATTGCTGGATACGGCAGGGCGTTACGCCGTGCATGAGGAAGATCGCGAAGAGTGGTTTGGTTTTCTCGATCTACTAAAGAAATTTCGTAAGCGCGCCCCGATTAACGGCATCATTATTGCGGTCAGTATTGCAGAATTGACGGCCAATCGTCCCGAATTCGGCATTAATTTGGCAAAGAATTTGCGGCAGCGCGTACAGGAACTGACAGAGCGGCTGGAAGTATTTGCTCCTGTGTACATCATGTTCACCAAAGTGGATTTGATCGCCGGGTTCAATGAATTTTTCCGGGATGCGAATAGCGAAGAAATTTCCAGAGTCTGGGGCGCGACGCAAGCGTATAGCCAAAACACGAAAAACCAGGACATCCTGTCATTTTTCGACGAGCGATTCGATGAGTTGTACAACGGGCTCAAGGATATGAGTCTGGCAAATATGGCCATGTATCGCGGCGAGGAAATGCCGCCCGGATTGCTGACTTTTCCACTTGAATTCGCAGCAATCAAGAATTCGCTGCGGGCCTTCATTTTGACCCTGTTTGAAGATAATCCTTATCAATTCAGGCCGGTGTTCAGGGGGTTCTATTTCACTAGTGCGTTACAGGAAGGCGCGTCTTTGGGGGCATCCAGTCAGCGGGTTGCTGACCGTTTTGAACTCAGTCTGCAGCCCCAGACGCAGACGATTGTGCACGCAAGAAACGGTTTTTTCCTGCTGAATCTGTTTCGCAAAGTGATTTTTGCGGATAAGGCACTGGTAGCGCAATATTCAAGCAAAAATAAAATGCGGTTGCGTTATGCATCGTTTCTGGCGGCCATGCTGGTGCTGGGCATATCGCTGGCAGGCTGGAGCTGGTCATATCAGTCAAATACCCAGCTGGTTGCCAACGTTCAGGCCGACATGGATCAGGCAGTGCGTTTACAAGATAAACACGCTGACCTGCAATCTCGGTTGGATGCGCTGCAAATATTGCAGGACAGGATAGATCAGCTGCAAAAATACCATACCGAGCATCCATGGAGTCTGGGTCTAGGCCTGTATCAGGGCGATCTGCTGGAACGCAAGTTACGTGAAGAGTATTTTTCAGGTGTACGGGAGATTCTGCTGAAACCTGTCCAGATCAACCTGGAAGCCTTTTTGCATGAAGTAAACGCTAATGCAGACAAATTGAGTGTCGGGCAGAACCAGGCAAGCGCTGATGCGGCCAGCCCAACCGCAACGGCAGTCGTAGCCGGTGCCGACAAGCTTTATCAGGATGCATCGCCTACCCGGGTCGAAGATGCCTATAATGCGCTAAAAACCTATCTCATGCTGGGCGACCGCAGCCATGCGGAGGCCGGGCATTTGAACGATCAGATTACCCGGTTCTGGCGCGGCTGGCTGGACAGCAATCGCGGCCAGATGCCGCGCGGACAAATGATACGCAGCGCCGAAAGCGTGTTGAGTTTTTATCTGGCGCAAATCAACGATCCTTCCTGGCCGACGGTGGAAGAAAATCTGGCGCTGGTTGATCAGACGCGCGAAGCGTTGCGCAAGGTTGTGCATGGCATGCCTGCGCGCGAACGTATCTACGCCGACATCAAGGCACGCGCCTCTACTCGCTATGCATCCATGACGGTCGCACGTATCGTCGGGGAGCAGGATAGAACTCTAGTGGCAGGCAGCTATGTCATCCCTGGCGCATTTACCCGCGAAGCATGGGAAGGCTATATTCAGGATGCCTTCAAGGAGGCTGCCAACAAACAGCTGCAAAGTACCGATTGGGTACTTAAAACCAGCTCGTCGGACGACTTGACGCTGGAAGGCAGCCCTGAGCAGATACAAAAGTCGCTGACCGATCAATATAAGACCGAATACGCACAGGCATGGCAGAGCTTCCTGCAAGGCGTCGTGATAACCGATCTGGGTAATTTCGATCAGGCTGTCGTTGCAATGAACCGATTGGGCGATCCGCAAAATTCGCCCATCGCAAAATTGACTGACAGCGTTTATCAGCAGACATCATGGGATAACCCGTCGCTGGTTAATGCCGGATTGCAGCAAGCGCAGAGCGGGTTTATCAACTGGTTCAAATCGACAATCCTGCGGCAAACGCCCGGACAGCTTAATTTGAACATCAATGCCAACGGCGCAAGTAACGGCATTCCCATGGGGCCGGTCGGCCAACGTTTTGCCGGTATTGCCAGATTGGTGGCAGTCAAGGACAGGGATCAATCGCTAATGCAAGGGTATTTGGCGATATTGTCCAAATTACGCAGCCGTTTCAATCAAATCCACAATCAGGGCGATGTCGGCCCAGGCGCACGGCAACTTATGCAACAAACACTGGACGGTAGCGGTTCCGAGTTGGCGGACGGACTCAAGTACGTCGACGAACAAATGCTGCAAGGCATGACAGACGGTCAGAAACAGATGATGCGGCCATTGCTGGTGCGCCCTTTGATGCAAGCCTTTGCAGCCATTATTCGGCCGGCCGAAGTCGAGCTCAACAAGACCTGGGCTGCGCAGGTGTACAACCCGTTCCAGCTGAATCTGGCAAGCAAATATCCGTTCTCGCCCAATGCGCATCTGGAAGCCTCCAGTCAGGAAATTGGTCAGATATTCGGCAGCGATGGCTCACTGGCCAAGTTCTTCGGTACGGATATGGCATCGCTGGTGGTGCGTCGCGGCGATATGCTGGCGCCGCGTACCTGGGCCGATCTGGGAATACATCTGTCGCCGCAGGTAACCGCCAGCTTTGCCAGCTGGATAGCACCGGTCAGTACCGGCGGTGTGGCTAGCGGCGGTGGGGTGGCAGCGCAGACACTGTTCCAGATACAGCCGTTACCGGCGGCAGGCGTACTGGAATACACCATAGAAATAGACGGACAGCAATTGCGTTATCGCAATACCCAGGCCGGCTGGAGCAATTTTGTCTGGCCAAATGCACAGGGCGCGCCGGGTGCGCGTATCGTGGCGGTCACATTTGACGGACGCAGCATAGAAGTAGTCAATGAGCCGGGCCGCTTCGGACTTGAACGATTGCTGAGTACGGCTACCCGCAAGCGCAAGGAGGACGGCGTATTCGAACTGAGTTGGGGTAGCGGCGGCACCAGCGTAGCTGTGAATCTCAAGCTGATCAGCAGTCCGCAAGCGACGAATGCGCCGGCTGGCTCGTCCGGTACCGGTTACCGCGGCATGACGTTGCCGCAAAGCATCATCGCGGACGCGCCTGCTCCGGCGCAGGTCGCCAATGCAAATCCTCCGGTTGCGCCCAGCACGGAAGGTGTGCAATGAGTGAGCAAGCCAATCTCATCAGCATCGGCTACTTTGGTAAAGTCCCGACTCGCGGCGATTTCATCAAGGCTACCGATAATGCTAATCTCATCGGGCTGGTCGATAGCTGGTTGACGCGCGCCATGGAGCTGCTCTCAGCAGAACCGCGCTGGAAATCCATTTACGACGGCGTTGCGCCCATGCATTTTGCCGTGGCGGCGACGCGCACCCAGCGTGCCGTTGCCGGACATCTCAGAGCCAGCCGCGATCAGGCTGAACGGCGCTTCCCGTTCATCAGTCTGGGCGCACTGCAAATTACGCAGCCGTCCGACTTCCTGCCCTACTGCCCGCTGATACTCGGGCGTTTGTGGAATCGCCTGGAAATCCAGACCAGTCAGGTGATGCAGGCCGAAGACGCCAGCGAGTCGCTGCAACAGCTTTGCACCAATGACGTATTGCTGGATATCGGTGCGCAAAGCTATCACGGCGTTTTCGATGATTTTCTCGACGGACACACCTTGAACACATTGCGTGAAATGCTGCTGCAGGGCGGCTATGACGGCGATTTGAGGCAACTGATACTGGCGCTGGGCTTGTTGCTGCATCCGGTCATGGCAAGCGGCTCAAGCCGACTGGACAAGAGTCTGGTATTGCCGTTGCCGCGCGATTTGCAGCAACGCGATTATGTCGCCGCCTTGTGGATGCACTTTATCAGCCCGTTTCTGTTCAAGGCCGATTTTGAGCTGGCGCTGATCATTACCCGTCTGGGCGACCGCCACATCATGATAGTCGGCTTCGACGGCGCGTCGCCGCGCACGCTACAGGCGGTGATGGACCCGCCAGCCGGACAGGGGCATCACATAGGTTTCGATGATACCGAGTGGGTAGAAAACGCCATTGCTGCCGATTATCGACTGGAACGTTTATCCAGCTATCTGGCGCAGCCGGCATTACAGCTCGGCACCGCATTATCGCATTTCAGAGAGATATTTTTAGGGTGAAACACACTATGCGCATCATATGGTTATTGGCCGTTATCCTGCTCAACCCGCTCACAGCCAAGGCCGACATGCCCGCATCGAGCATTCCCGTCGTGGTTTCGGGTACTGTGCCCGACGAAGCCACTCATGCAAAATTGATCGCGCGCGTACGCGAGTTATACGGCCAGGATAAAGTAGTTGACCAGCTCGTGCTCGGCAAGGTCGTCATGCCGCCGAACTGGGTAGAGCATTTGAATCGATTGCTGGATCCCGCCTTGCATCAGATCAGTCACGGCCAGCTCAAGGTTGAAGGCAGCGAAGTCAGCGTGCGCGGCGAAGTCGCCAACGAAGCGCAACGCCAGCAAATTGCCAGTGATATGGCTACCCGGCTCAATCCTACCTATACCATCCACAACGGTCTGCATGTCGCCGTGCAGGATCAAAGCCTGATCGACAGTGCGTTGGCCAATCGCAATATCGAATTCGAAACCGGGTCGGCCAATCTTACGCCAGCCGGCAAAACCATACTGGACGCCATTGCCGCCGCCATGATCAAACTGCAGGACAAGCATGTCGACATCACCGGCTATACCGACGATCACGGCCTGCGCGCAAGCAATATCAACCTGAGTCAGGCGCGCGCCGATGCCGTCAAGGCTTATCTGGTGAGCCGCAACGTTCAGGCGGAGCGCATCAATACTTATGGCGTAGGCCCCGATCGCCCGATCGCCAGCAATGACACGGCAGAAGGTCGCTCGCGTAATCGACGCATAGAATTTCGCGTCGTTCAGTAACCAGTCAGAGGAGTCAGAACCCATGTGGAATGCCAATGCGCTGCTTAACCCCATTCGCCCTGGTCAGCCTGCGGGCGATGATCTCTCATTTTCGCGGGATTTCGACGCCATAGCCGAAGCGCGCCGGTTTGACGACCCCAGTCTGGATCAGGGCGAATGGGAAGTCGATCTGAAAGAAGCCGACTGGCAAGAAGTCATTGCATTGACGACACGGCTGCTTGAGCAGCAGAGCAAGGATTTGCGGCTAGCCGTATGGTTAACCGAAGCCAGTGCCTATCAGCACGGATTCAGCGGACTGACGCAGGGTTTTGAGTTGATAGCAGGGTTGTGCGAATCTTTCTGGGACAACCTCTATCCCGAAGACGAGGAGGGCGATCAGGAACGCCGCGCCGGTAATCTCAGCTGGATAGTGACGCGCGCTGAGCAACTGGTGCGCGATATTCCGCTCACGGAAGGTCGGGGTACTGCCTACAGTTATGCCAATATACTGGACGCCCGCAATCGCACCCAAAACAAGGATAATGCCGGGCGTAGTACCGGCGTCAGCATGGAAGCGATCGACAGCGCCCGGCGCAAAAGCAGCTACGCTTTTTATCAGACGCGTCTCGCCGAAGCGCATCAGTGTGCCATGGCATTAACCCGACTGCAAACAGCGATTGATGCACGGCTGGGCATGGACGGCCCTGGGTTTACTGCACTCAGGCAGAGTCTGGATGACGTATCGCATACCCTGACGCGATTTGCCAACGATCAAGGCATGTCCGCCAGTGCAGCGTTGGCGCAAGTTGCAGCAAAGGAAGCCGATGTAACACAGGCCCCGAGTACAAGCGCGCCTCGACCCGTCGTGTCGCCTCCGGCCGTTACCGGCGCCATTCAGAGTCGCGCTCAAGCCATTGCCCAGCTGCGCGAAGTAGCCCGCTATTTTCGAGAGACCGAACCGCACAGCCCAGTAGCCTATCTGGCAGACAAGGCGGCGCAATGGGGTAATCTGCCGCTGCATGAATGGCTGCGTACCGTTATCAAGGATAACACCTCGCTATCGCATGTAGAAGAATTGCTGGGCCTTGAGAGCGACAACCATGGCGATCCGGCCTGACAGCAGGGATTCGGCCTGTTTTCGTATTGGCCGATGCATATCAATCAGCGTTTTGTAGGAAAACCATGACTAAACCGACTTTAATAACACCCCCCAGTTTATTGGATGCTGCAACCTCGCCGGCGCAGACAGCTCCCGGCCTGCTATCGAGTCTGGATGGCAATGCATCAATTCAAACAGGCACAAAACGACCGCGTCGGATGTTCTGGTTTATTATTTCCTTGCTATTGATAGGCGTGCTGGCCGGTGCAGCGGCAATGATGGTTAACTCTGCAACCTCGACTTTTGCGCCGGCAAAGTCGGTACCGCAACCATCGGCTGCGGTTGCAAATGCGTTACCTGCAACGCCCGCAGAGGCTGCCCCGGCTCAAGTCGCGACCATCATCAACGACCCGCCTGCGACTGCGGATAAGCCGGCCAATGCGGCCGCATTCGATAATAATCCGCATGATAGGCTCAGTGCAGCATTGGCAAGCCCGCAAGACGAGCCTGCCAAAATAGCTGCTCATATACCGGTAGCAACAGGAAGCGCGCACCCATCAGTTGTTAAACCCGCGGCGAGCAAAACCAAAGCGGCCAAGTCAGACATAGAAGACCGCGATGTCAAATTGCTGACCGCCCTGGTCGCCAGCAACAAGGATATTCCGGTGAATAAAAAGAGCAGTCACACGGATAGCAAGGCATCTGCCGCCGGCAAAAGTGCCAGCACGAAGGACGATGCACGCAATCAGGACATCGTCGAACGCAAGCCCGGCGACAGTACCGCGAGCTTGTTGCTGCGCTGTAAAAAACTCGGTCTCATAGAGGGCGAATTATGTCGCTGGCGGATATGTTCCGAGCGCTGGGACAGCGACTCTGCATGTAAAGCCAATACGCAGGCCAAAGCACCTGCAGTCGTCGATACTTCCGTTCAATAAAGAGATTCATATGATGAATTTTATGGAAACTGCATCTGCAGCTGTGATCGACAGCTTTGCAGCCTATGCAAGCGACACCCGGCTATATGAATTTACCCTCAGAGACAGTGACGATCTGGCCCCCTGGCTGGATCACGGCGGTTTGCTGGTAGCCGCGTTCGTTAGCCAGGACAGTCTGCATCAGGTACCGTACACCGATCTACTCGTACTGTCGCGCCGCACCGACCTGCCGCTGACCCGGCTCATCACGCGCATTGCCACGTTGCATATCAGTCAGGCCGACGCCAGCCGCACACATATCACCGGCCTGATCAGCAACGCTATATGTCTGGGCAGCGATGGCGGGCTCACCCGTTATCAACTACGCATGACCCCTTGGCTGGATATGCTGAGCCAGGTCACCCATAGCCGCGTCTGGCAAGATCAACCGGTAAACGCCATCATCGACAGCGTATTCGCCGACTACGCCCCGCACGCGCACTGGCAATGGAGCGGCGATACCGGAACCGTACTGCGGCAGCTTCCGCCGCGCAGCTACTGCGTGCAGTACCGCGAAACCGACCTTGATTTCGTCAGTCGGCTACTCTCAGAAGACGGCTTCAGCTGGCGCATCGAACATGACGCACCCAACGCCCCCAGCGGCCACAGCCTCGTCATCTTTGCCGACAGCACCCAGACCGACGCTTGCCCGACTAACTCTGACAACGGTCAAAGCGGCTTGCGCTACGCCGGCACCGGATCGCAGCAGCAAACCGACAGCATCACCCGGCTCGCCGTCGCCCACAGCCTGCAACCGGCGCGCCTGACATTGGCCAGCTACGACTACAAAGCCAAAGCAATCAGCAATGCCAGCACACCCAGCGACATTGGGTTGGGCGGCAAGTACTACAGCCAGCTGCCGCCCGTCGAACATTACGACTATCCCGGTCAGTACGCCTTCACCGATCGCACAGACGCCGATCGGCAAGCCGTCCTGCGTATGCAGGCTCATGAAATCCGTCAGCAACGCTGGCAAGGGCAAAGCACCGTACGCAGCCTGCGCGCCGGCCAACGCTTCAATATAGACGGCAACCCGCGACCAGGCACGGCTGCCATCCCCGACGCATTGATTGCCACTCAGATCATCCAGCTTGGCATCAATAACCTGCCCAACGCCGCCGGCAATCACCTTGCTCGCAGCTTCGGCCCGCTGACCGGCTGGCTGCGCGACACCCTGTGTGGCTCGCAACAGGATGGCAACGCCCCGACCTCTCCTTCCGATACCGCCCCAGCGGAGCCGGGCAAGCTGGTCGCGACAGCGCAACGGCTAGGCTACGCCAACGCCTTTACCGTTATCCCCGCAACTCGCCCCTGGCGAGCACAGGTCAGCCAACGTTTGAATGACCCGTCTGCCACAGACGGCAGCCAGACCGCCCGTATCGTCGGCTTCGACAGCAACACGGACGCCACCGCCGCACAGCCCGGCGACGACGAAATCTGTTGCGACGTACTCGGCCGCGTACGCATCCGCTTCCACTGGCAAGACCCGCTGGACACCGCCAACAACCGCGCCAGCTGCTGGGTACGCGTCGCCCAGCGCAGCGCCGGCGGCGGCATGGGCAGCCAATTCCTGCCGCGCATCGGCCAGGAAGTCCAAATCCAGTTTATTGAAGACGACATCAACCGCCCTCTCATCGTCGGCGCACTCTACAACGGCCAGGGCGAAGCCGGCACACCTGCCACCCCCGGCGGCGCATTACTTGACCCCGACACCAGCGCCTACACCCAGGCCAGCGACACCAGCGCCAGCGCACAAGGTAACCTCACCAATGGCAACGCCCCCGCCTGGCACGGCGCCGGCAACAGCGCCGACACACACAATAACGCCGCCGCACAATGGGGCCTGCGCAGCCAGGAATACGCCGGCAGCGGCTACAACCAGCTCGTTTTCGACGACAGCGACAACCAGGGCCGCATCCAACTCAAAACCACCCAGTCCGGCACCGAACTCAGCCTCGGCCACCTCATCCATAGCGCCGACAACTACCGCGGCAGTTTTCGGGGGAATGGCATAGAACTGCGCACCGACGCTTGGGGCAGCCTCAGAGCCGGCAACGGCTGGCTCATCACCAGCTACGGCATCAACCACAGCGCAAGCCAACGCCAGACAGCAGGAGACGTACCCGCCAGCTACGGCCTTCTCAACACCGCCAATACACTGGGAGCAAGCCTGAGTCAGTTGGCGGACACGCATTTGGGTGTATCCATCGCGGCACTCAAGGGTAGCTACAAGGCAGCTGCAAGTGCGTTGAACGAATCGGCGGCCCCTATTCCCGCACTGGCAAAAGTCATGCAAGGCATGGTAGACGGCAAACAACTCGACAGCGCGCAAAGCGACGCCGCCGCGCAAAACACGCAGGTAACCGACCAGCATCTCCCGCACCACACCGACCCCATCATCAGCCTCATCGCGAAGAACGACCTGAGCCTAACGGCAAGGCAGGATATGCAGATGCATGCCGGTGAAACCCTGAACTTGCTCAACGCCGACGACAGCCAGCACACCACCGGCGGTGTATGGCGCATCCACAGCGGCCAGGCCATCGGCCTAACCGCCGGTGGCATGAAGCGCAACGCCACCGCAGGCATCCAGCTGATCGCAGCCCAGGGCGACACCACGATACAAGCCCACAACGACGCCATCAGCCTCAAAGCCAAAGCCAACCTCGACATCAAAAGCGCACAAACTAACATCGACCTCGCCGCCGCGACTGACATTACCCTGCGCACCGCAGGCGGCGCGGGTATCACGATTGCAGGCGGCAATATCACCGTGCAGTGTCCGGGCAAGCTTACGGTGCAGGCGGGGCAGAAGAGTTTTATGGGCGGGACGAGTGCGAATTATGCGTTGCCGGAAATGCCGCACGGCAAGCTCTATTCTGCTGCATATCAAGTAAATGGCGAAGACAGTAAACCGTTAGCAGGGACCCAATACATGATGAAACTGCCTAATGGAGAAGTCCATTATGGTATTACCGATAAACAAGGCAATAGTCGTACAGCTTATAGCGATAGCGAAAAACCGATTGAATTTACACTTCTGGATGGCGAAAGCTGGGAACAGGAGGAGTTGAATTCAGTTCACCATGAAATGGATAGATATTGGAGTAAAAACGATGCTTAAAACAATGCTGACATCACGCAACTTATTGGTTCTATGTGTAATATTTATCGCAGGCTGCGGGAATAACCAGAAAGCGGCTGCAGATGATAAAAACCTTTGGAAACAGGAAATAAAATGTGGCGATACTCGTTATCAGATTACGAGTGAGTGCGTGGCTTCAGGTAGTAATTTCGAACTTAATACATGTAAAAAACAAACGCTCACGCAGATGAATATAAATAAAACCATCGCTTTACCTAACCCAAGCAAAGCTGATGCAAAAGGTATTGCTAAAGCAGGAAATGCGGGGCGCTTGTTTGTTATTTCATGGTTATGTGAAGCGAAAGGCTCGGACCAGTATTTGCAATTAGAATACGATGTTGGTACTGGGCGTGAAGAATATGATGAATATTATGAAAGCTACGATAAAAATTTATCGCCACTTCATTTAACAAATAAACAATTATCAGATGAATTGCTTATGAAGTTCATCGGTAGCAAGTCTATTTCAGTTAAATCAATTATGCCTCTCCAAGAGGAAACCAAATGACACTTTATGAATATTTACGTGTCGCAAAAGGGAGCGCATATAAGGCTGAGCAGATTAAGACATATTCATGGCTCAAAATAAAACCAGAAGTTGATACAACGTTTGGACGCATAGCTGGTCGTTCACGGATACATGGTGATATTGAACCACTGATGCAAGATCGAGTAATAGACTTGCTGATTGAAATAGCGACAAGACATAAAATGTCTTATCGGGATATTGCGCACATTTTGTTGTTTGCGAAGGTAGAATCTGGCTTTAATCCTGATGCGGCAGCAGGTACTACTAGTGCGGCAGGACTTGGGCAATACACCGTGAAAACGGTCAAAGAAGCTGCTAAACCAGAGATTTCCAAATCACGTTTGGGTTTTGAGTTGGATTTGTCGAAAGAGAATGTTCTGGATGCAGAACGAGGTGCATTTGGTGTTTTGCTTTCGTACATGATGTGCAAAGAAGCTGCAACTCGTTGTTTTTCTCCTGATGCCATTGAGGAGAATACTTACCTCTTCCATCATGAAGGTTGGTACTTTAACCCGAACAGCGCATCCAATCCAGAACGTGTTGCCGATGTTCACGCCATCATCGCAAAGAAAATTCTGCCGCATTTATCGCCTGTTGAGAAACTGCTACAGGCTAAAACACAAGTACAGTTCGCACTCAAGACGTCGGATAGCAAGCCTTATGATAACCAGCCATTCGTGATGGTCGTTCCTAACGGAAATACCAATAAAAATGCGCCAATAGCAGTACAAGGTGCTATAAAACCTAAAGTTATTATTGGTCAAACTGATGGCAGCGGTTATACGCCAGTGATTGACGTGCCTGGGCTTGCCGAGGTTGTGTTTGCCCCGCTCAATCGCGAGTATAAGAAAATTATAGCGAATTTCCCTGTCAATGCCTCAAGCGCATCTGATACCTATACGGTTAAAAATGGTGATACGTTATCAGGTATAGCCAAAAAGAATTCAACTACCGTTGACGAGCTCGTTGAGGCAAATCATATTGCCAATCCCAACGACATTGCTCCTGGGATGGAATTGAGTTTGCATAAAGGGGAATACTGGTGGCGGCGTCCTTCGATGGAATGGCTTGCTGCAATTATTGCACCGTATATTGAGGCACATACCCCTCTGGCAGCTGCAGCTGTTATCGAGCATAAACGCAGCCATGTTGCGCTGCCAAAGGGTAATAAAGCGCATGGCTCGCATGTCGAACACAATCATATCGCTATCGCCGGCAGCAAAACGAAGGCGGCAGCTGATGCGGTAAAAACTGCAAAAAAAGTACCTCATCAAACTAATACGGAAGCTATAGTCAAACCAGTAAAGCTACCTTCTACCCCAAAGGCTGACAAGAAAATCATTCATGGATTGCTATATCCGCTTGCCATTAAAGCCATAGCGGATTACCACACTGGTGCGCGACGTTTTGGGTCTAGTCGTTCT
This sequence comes from Sulfuriferula sp., assembly GCA_031291235.1. Classification (GTDB taxonomy): domain Bacteria; phylum Pseudomonadota; class Gammaproteobacteria; order Burkholderiales; family Sulfuriferulaceae; genus Sulfuriferula. Next base: position 198,495 of record JARLJL010000013.1, on the reverse strand, counting down.
CATGGGACACGTAAGCATGCAGGGGTTGATTTGTACGCAGTCAAGGGAACTCCCGTACGAGCTATGGCTGATGGCGTAGTTCTTATAGTTCATGATTTTTATTGTCAAACTGCTCAAATAGTAGTGAATCACGGTACGTTCATTGCCAGATACGGGGAGGTTGATCCACGTAAAGCAAATATCTTTGTGAAAGAAGGGCAGCAAATTAAACGTGGTGATCCGCTTGGTAAAGTTGGGCACTTGGTCGGCATCAAGGTGCCATCTGACATGCTGCACTTGGAGATGTATGCCACGACTGAAAATCCAGCAAAGACATCACTTACCCAAAAAACCTTAGCACCTTATCAGCGTCGGGGGGATGTGTTCGATCCTGCACCCTCTATTGATATCTCGGAAATGGAGTAATGATGAAAAAAAACGTGATTCCTTTTACGATTTACAGTCTTGTTATTGCATTATTAATTACGTTAACGGCTTGCCATCCTCAAGAATCGGACAATAATGCATTAGATAAAACTTCCATGCCAGTTGCAATGCCATCTGTACAAGTTAGTCATCCCTCGAAGATAGCTATATCTACTAGCGTAGTTGATAACCCCGAAATAAGAGATTTATTAAATCGAGTTGTGCGACCTGACATTCCCAGTATGTCTTTCGATCAAAAAAAGGATTTATTTCCAAATACTTGTCAGGTAAATGACAATGATTTTACTATTTCCTGCCCTGGCGTGGCTGGCTTGATATTAATTCGGACGGATAATGGACCAGATGGATCACTTAGTCTTGTTTTCTCAGGGGGCATGCCATCATGCAAAACACTTGGAAAATTAGTGAGCCAAAAATTTGGCATGGGCGTAGATGTGTCTGATCAAAATAATGATGGGGTGTGTGATATTACTTGGCAAACAATAAATCCAAAAAACAAAAGATACCACGCAAGTCTTGGGAAGCTACGAGGAGATGATGAGGTTACTTTGCTGATTGATGCAGATGATCCGGTCGGCCCTTAGTGAAATTATTCTTAACAAAACAAACCCAACCCAACAGAATGAGAGGCGGTTCAGTTCATTTGAACAACTGCCTCGCGGTTTTAAGTGGGGCCTTATGCGGCATGTTTTGCATTGCCAGCAATACTTCTTGTAGTGACTTCGCAAAATTATCTTTGTTATCCAGCAGCTTATAACAATCTGTTTCCAGTTGGTGCACGAGTTGGGCGAGTTGGGCATTGCTGCCACAACGCAGTTCCATTTCCGTTAGCCATAACCGCAAGGTCTTGGCTTGCAGCGCTCCCGTCCCCCAATCGAATGCCAGCAAGGCCCGGCTCAGCTGATGCGGATCGGCGGCGGTTGCAATGCGCTGTAGGGATGCCAGTCGGGCGCGACGGTACCGATACAGACGTAAGCCGATGCGGCTTAACCAAATCAGTAATCCCGATATGCTGACGATGGCGGCAAGTTGCGTGGCTGTGCGCCACAGCGGGTTGATTACGGTGATGGGCGGCGATGTAGTTGACGCCGATTCGAGGCGGCCGGTGGCCGGGTCGTAATAGGGCAACTGGATATGCGGCAGGGTGAAAGTGCCGGCCTGCAGCGGCTGGAACGGTAGCGTAATCAGTATGGTTTGCTCAGGGGTATTGCCGCCTGTTTCGATCAAACGTATTTGCGGCGGATAGTAATGCAGCGTTTCACTGTCGGCCAGCTCGGGTAATAATTTGGTGAGGCCTTCCACGCTGATGCCGGTGCCGCGCACGGTCAGATTCCAGTTGGCAGGGCGATTTAACGACAGCTTGCCTGAAGGCGTTTGGGAAGCGACCGTCAGCTTACCGACGGGGACATACACCGGCAGGTAGCGCGGGGCAGGGCTGGCATTGAATTGCAATGTTGGCACTGCATAGCGTAAGCGGTTACCGAATTTGATGGCATTGAGCATCGGGAAATTCAGTGTGATGTTGCCTGCATTTAACGGCATAACCGCCCAGGCCATGCGATGTACGGTAAATGCTGTGCCGTCGAGTGTGGTATCCCATTGCGATGCAGCGAGTTCGCGGAGATAGGTGCCGGGGGGGGCAACCAGTTTAGGCGGCGTCCATTGTAGGCTGCCGTCGTCGTAGATGTCCAGATTCAGCGTAGCCTCTTGCCGGATAAGCGGATGTGCCGGGGTTAATGTCGGCTTGAAAAGTACTTGCGGGATATCCGGTCCGGATGCATGCACGTCGATGGCAATGGCGCGACTGGCGTTGCCGGCGAATCTGAATACGGGCAGTTGCAATTGTCCAAGGTGCAACGGATAGAGGATCAGGTTGGTCGTTTCTGTGGTGCGGAGCTTGCCTTTGACCAGTTCTGTTTGCTTGCTGTTGGAGCGGGTGTAAATGTCGAAGTCGGTTTTGAGCGCATCGAGGTCGAGTGTGTCCAGCGTTGCGGTTATGTCCTGTGCAACGAGCGTGACGCTGACCGGTTCGCCGAGAGCGATATCGTGTTTGTCCACGGTTGCGCTGAATGGCGGCTGCGCCGAGGCCGGAACGGCGGCGAAAACGGCAAGCCAGAGGGTGACGAGCAAGCGCATTACCATGGCAGTTGCTCGCCGGTTTCCGGACCGCTGCGTGGTACATCGCGCTTGAGCAGTTCCTTTTGCAGACGCGCGGGCTGGTCGGTGGTGAGCTCGAGTTTCTTTAGCGCTGCCCGGTAAGTTACATCCGATTCGTAGCGGCTGGTGGCGGATGCGGTGACCGTACTGTCCAGTCGCGCTTGTGCTGCATCGATTTGCCGGCCGGACAGATCGATTTCAGGATTGTTCTGTTCCTTGGGGTTATCCATGGATACGCGCTGGTTGTCGATGTTCTGATTCAGTGCGCCGCCGACTTGATGGCCGCGATGTCCGAGTATACCGATAATTTTGGCATAATGTTTCCTGACTGCGGCCAGCCGCCCGGCAGTCAGGGCCAGATTGGCGCTGGCATTGGCATCCCGCGGTCGCCATTTGAGCGCGTCCAGATAGGCGTCCGCCGCTGTGCTGTAATTGCCAGCGGCAAAGTAGCTGTTGCCGAGATTGTATAACGCATCGGCGCGTTGCATGGCGCTAGGTGCTGCGAGCATGGCTGTCGTGAATTGTGCTATGGCGGCGGCGTAATTGTGCCGCCTGTAGGCTGTGGCGCCGCTGCCCATGGCTGCCGCATAACCATGCATGCTGCCGTAGAGTGCTTGCGCCTCGACGTAATTGCCGCTGCGGTAGGCTGCGTAGGCGGCGCGTGCCGTGTCGGGTTCATCTGCTTGCGCCGTCGGTATGCTTGCGCTGCAAACGAGTATTGCGGCCAGCAGCAACATGGCCGCGTCGGGTCGCATGCGGATACGATTCAGCGGCACATGCACATACAGCAGTAACAGCCATGCCGGCAGCAGGCACCACGTATACAGTTCCTTCCATGTCTGGGTCGCGTCTGGCCCATGCGGCGCGCCGGGTAACGTCAGGATGCCGTTGTCATACAGTATCTGCCAGTCGCTGTTGTCGTCCCGCACGCTGGCATATTTGCCGCCGCCCAGCCTGGCCAAAGCGGTTAGCCAGGCAGTGTCTCGCTGGCTGGTAACTGTTTTGCCGTCGTGTATTAGCATTCCGCCTTCTGCCGTCTGGATGGGTGCGCCGCTTGGCGTGCCGATACCCAGCACATACAGCGGCAGTCCGGCTTGTTGCAGTTTGCCGGCGGCAGTGTCGGCAGCCGTCAGCATGGACGGCGACAGGGCGCTGCTGTCGCCGTCGGTGAGCAGCAACACGGCGCCGTGTCGGCCTGTATTTTGTGTCAGCAAGGTCTGGCGTGCCAGATCGAGGGCAGCGCCGATATTGCTGCCGGGCGTGTCGAATAGGTCTGGTTCGGCCAGCGTCAGGTAATATTGCAGTGCAGCTTTATCCCTGCTGATGGGCATGAGCAGACCGGCATTACCGGAAAATGCAATCAGGCCGATGTGTTCGCCACGCAGCTGCGGCAACAAATCCAGCAGTTTGAATTTTGCACGTTGCAAGCGTTGAGGGGAAATGTCTGTCGCCAGCATCGAGGGAGATACATCGAGGATGATCATCAAATCGATTTCGTGGCGTGGTACGGCTGTCTGATGCTCCGGCGTTGCCAGCAAAGGTAGGCGCGGGCCTGCAGCAGCACAGGCGAGCAGCAGCCATGCAAGTATGTTGGCTATATTTCGCAGTTTGCCGGATGTGGCGACAGCCGTGCCACGCATGGCCCAGGGCAGCAAATGGGTATCGGCGTAACGGTAAATCCTGTTGCTGCGCAAACGTAACAGACCGTTCACCAGCCAAGGCTGCAGCGCCAGTGTCAGCCACCACGGGTTGCGCCAGTCCAGTTGCAGCAGTTCGCCCGGGTTGATCATGCCGCCATCCTGTGTATCCGATACAGCCGGGTCAGGCTGAATATCGCTCCGGCAAATAGCAGCGGCAGCAGATACCATTCCTGTACGGCGCGTCGCCGGGCCGGTCGTGCCACGGTTTTTTCCCGTTGACCGATATCGTCGATGACCTGTTGCAAGGTTTTACGGTTATCGGCCTGATAATAGCGCCCGCCTGTCAGCGCCGCGATTTGCACCAGACCGGGTTCGGTTGCCTGCGCTGCGGCTGCACTGGCCGGACGTCCGGCTGCAAACAGATCTCCGCCTATCTGTACTGTGTAAATCGGCACTGCCATGTGTCGGGCGAGGGCTACGGCTTCGCTGGGGGTGATATTGCCTGCCGTGCTGTCGCCGTCGGTAAACAGGATGAGCGCGGGCCGCAAACGCTGCTGCTGATGCAATTGCCTGAGTGCGAGGCCGATGGCGTCGCCCAGCGCGGTATCCTCTCCGGCAATGCCGATCTGGATGCGTTCGAGCATGGCGTTGACCAGATCGACGTCGAAGGTGGGCGGTACCAGCGTTCCGGCAATGGTGCCGAATCCGATCAGGCCGAAACGGTCGCCCTGGCGTCCCGCGACAAATCGGCTCACGATATCCTTGAGTACGGTGAGACGCTCCACGGGTTGACCGTGCGATTCGAAGTCGGCGATGCTCATACTTTTCGATGTGTCCACCAGCAGCATGATTTCGCGGCCTTGCGGCGTTTCCGGTAGCCAGGCTCCCAGCCATTGCGGTTGCGCCAGCGCCAGGATGAGGCAGCTCAGGGCAAGTAGATCCAATGCGAATAGCCAGCGCGAACAGGCAGGTGCCACGTCGCCATTTTGCTGTAGCAGATCGAGGTTGGGATGTACTAGCGTAAGACCAGCTGCATCGGTCGTTTTGCCCTGCGCAAAGCCGCGCCGCCAGATGATGAAGGCAAGCGGCGCCAGCAGCGGCAACAGTGCCAGCCATGCAGGTTGGGCCATCGTCAGCATCGTCCGCTCCAGCGCGAAGCGGACTCGGCAATGCTAAACAGCCGCGCCCATGCCTGAGCGTCAATACCGATGTCTGTCTGATAACGTAACTTGTCCAGAGAGGAGACCAGATTGGCCCAGTCGGCGTGAGCCGTTTGCGGCAATGCTGCGGGCGGGTTATGGGCTTGCAGCCGTCTGAGTTTGAATATACGGGCTAATTCAGCAGCAAGCGCATAGGCTGCATCCTGCTGGTTTACGTCGCCTGTCTGCAAGCGCAGTCGCAGCTGTTGCAAGTATTTGCGGGTAGTGCGCCGGCAGCGCTGACGTTGCCGCCAGACTGCCAAAATTACTAATAGCAGCAAGGCCGCCGCTGCGGCCAGCCCCATAACCGGATCATGCACGGTACTCGCTACAGGCTGCGCAGGTTCGATAATGTCGATCAGGCCGCTGGTGGCTGCATTCATGATCAGGCTATTTCCTGCAACAGATCGAATGGATCGGCATCGGTCATGCAGTGCTGCAAATGCACGCCCATACGGCGAAACAGCGCGTGCAACTCATGCTGATGCAACTCGGCCTGCTGCTGGAACGCGGTGCGCACCGCATGGCTGGCGGTATCGATCCAGCGCGATTGTTCGGAGGCGGTATCCTGAAACCGCATCAATCCGACATTGGGTAGCATGGCTTCGCTCGGGTCGAGCACCTGGATTGCCTGCAGCTGATGATGGCTGGCGAGACGCAGCAGCGGAGCCTGATCCGTGGCACGCAGTTGACGGAAATCGCTAATCAGTACCACTCTGGAACCGCGCGGCAGCAGGGTGTCAATTTGGGCGAGCAAATCGGCGAACGGGCGCATAACGTGCGACTGGGCGGATGATAATGGCGGGCATGGCGCGATGGCTGCCTGCACCAATTGCATGGCGCCGGTTTCGCCGTTGCGGCAGGGCAGCATGTAAGCATCGGGTTGCCAGATGCTGCCGCCGATGCAGGTGTTGCCGGCTGCGGCGGCAAAGCTCAACATCGCTGCAATACGTGCGGCCTGGGTGGCCTTGAGCCGGCTACGGGTACCGAAACGCATGCTGGGACCACGGTCTATCAGAATGTGCAGGGCGGGCTGGTGTTCTTCCCGGTAAATTTTGATGTGCGGTTTGTTGGTACGGGCCGTGGTGCGCCAGTCCATGTCGTGTACATCGTCGCCGGGCTGATAGAGCCGTGCTTCTTCGAAATCCAGGCCGCTGCCCAGATACGCCGAGCGCAGATCGCCGGCGTGACGTTGATGCGCTTCCCGTAAGTACGGCGTTTGCAATGAGCGGGTGCGGCGGATGAGTTCGGCCAGCTGGGCCGCATTCAGCAAGGGCGCATGGGTCTCGGTCGAGCTCGCAGGCATGACGGTGCTGGCAAACAGTTGCTGTCCGAGTACGGCCAGTTTGTGGAATGACAGGTTCACGAGATGCGCCGGCTTCAGGGTACCGGTACGGCTTCCAGCAGCGCCTGAATCAGCTCGTTACGCGAGCGTTTTTCCATGCGCGCATTGAAGCTGAGAATAATGCGGTGGCGCAGGCAGTCCGGGGCGACAGCTAATATGTCGTCGGGAATGACATAATCCCGACCCTGCAAATAGGCATGGGCGCTGGCTGCATGGGCTATGGCCAGCGACGCGCGAGGGCTGGCGCCGACTTCGACCATGTCCGCCAGCTGCGGCAAGTATTGTCCGATGTTGCGGGTAGCGCCCACCAGCGTCACGATGTAGCGTTCCAGTTCGCTGCTTAAATGTATTTGTTTCACTTCTTCTCGCGCCGCCAGCACGGTGTGGACGTTCATGCCGAGCGCGGGCGCTGCGCTGGACGTTCCGGCTGTGCGGTCGCGTTGCAGTATCAGTAGCTCTTCATCTGCCGTGGGATAATCCAGCTCGACATGCAGCAGGAAACGGTCGAGTTGCGCCTCCGGCAAGGGGTAGGTACCCGATTGCTCCAGCGGGTTCTGTGTGGCCATCACCATGAACAGCGGCGGCAACGCGCGGGTCACGCCGCCGACTGTGATCTGGTGTTCCTGCATGGCTTCGAGCAATGCCGACTGGACTTTGGCCGGTGCGCGATTGATCTCGTCGGCGAGGATGATTTCGTGGAACAGCGGCCCTTCGATAAAGCAGAAGCTGCCTGCCTGCGGGTTGTAAATGTCGGTACCGGTCAGGTCGCCGGGAAGCAGGTCGGGAGTAAACTGGATGCGCTGAAAGCTGGCATGTACGCTGCTGCTCAGCGCTTTGACCGCGGTGGTTTTCGCCAGACCAGGCAAGCCTTCCAGCAGGATATGACCGCCTGTCAGCAAGCCGATCACCAGCCGATCCAGCAGCGCGGCCTGGCCGACGATGGCGTTTTCCAGCGAACGACGCAGCGCGATGATGTTTGGTTGATTCAGCATGGTTTTTTCCGGTAGGTAAACAACAGATTAGTCGCAAATAACATCAGAGTCAGTATAGTGAACGCAATGGAAATGCAATATGGTCGATATGAACCAAGTTGTTGCGGCAGATTGAGGTCGCTTGGTACTTTATTTGATCACCAGCGTTTGCCCCGGGCGTTGCCGGTATTGCGTTTCCTTCGGCCCTTTAGCGGCGGCGCGTGCCACCAGCGGATCGATATCCTGTAGTAATTGCTGGCGTTGCGCTTCGGTAATTTTCGGATTGCGTGAGATTGCGTGACGCACATTGGGATCGCGGTCATTGACGCATTGCACGATCATTTCTGCAGTCAGATCCGGGCGTTTGGCGATACATAAACGAATGACATGATCCTGATCCTGAATCAGTGCGGCGATTTCGTCCTGGGTAAGGTCGGCGCGGCGGGCGAAATAGCATTTAATGACCATCCATTGTTCATGTACCATGAATGGCCTGTAAGCCAGCGGCAATGCCTCGCTCAGGGCCAAATCGAGACGTTCCGCGAGCGGCAGCGCCTTATATTGTTTTTCTAAATCTGTCATTCTCGAAATCCCGGCTTTCCAATATGAACGAACTATGAAAAAATGTGCCTAATTGTAACGGATTAAACTTGGGTGGCGAATATGATCGACAAGGACGGATATCGCCCCAATGTCGGCATCATTCTTTGCAACTCCCGAAATGAAGTGTTTTGGGGCAAACGGATACGGCAACATTCCTGGCAGTTCCCGCAGGGCGGCATCAACCATGGCGAAAACCCGGAACAGGCCATGTACCGGGAATTGATGGAAGAGGTCGGCCTGGAACCGCAGCATGTGCGGATATTAGGGCGTACGCGAAATTGGCTGCGTTACGATGTGCCGCGGCACTGGACGCGTCGCGATTGCCGCGGACATTATCGCGGCCAAAAGCAGATCTGGTTTCTGTTGCGCCTGACGGGCCGGGATTGCGATGTGTGCTTGCGCGCATCGACGCATCCGGAATTTGATGCTTGGCGTTGGAATGATTACTGGGTAGCGATGGAAACGGTGGTGGATTTCAAGCGCGAAGTATATCGCGCAGCGCTCTCCGAGCTGTCGCATTATTTGGAACGCGATCAGGTGCAGCGTCAAGTTGCGCAGCGCGAGGATGGGATTGTTCTGTTGGTGAGTAAATAATGCAGTTATTGTTTGAGTCGTTTGACAGGGCAGTATATTATTTGCCGGGCAGTCGCCCGGCGGTTTTTTTTCTGGCGGATAAGGAAGGCGGCGGCATTTTGATCAATTCGCCTGCCTATACGCCGCAATTGCTGGCCGAAATCAACGCTGTCATGCCGTTGAAGTTTGTTTTCTACCCCAGCCATTTCGGTGCGGTCGATGTGGATGCCTGGCGCGAAGCTGCCGGTGCGCAATCCATGGCGTATGGTCATGAGGTGCGTCGTATTAGCGGGACAGTCGATATCGTGCTGGATCGCGAAAACCGGTTTTCCCGTACCATAGACTTTTTACCCATGTCGGGACGCACCGAGAGCAGTTGCGCGTTGCGTTGCAAGAATAAACCCGGCATGGTGTTTTTCGGACCAATATTGTCGCAAGGGGATTCCGGCTGGCCGACGCTGATCGAGCAAGTCGACGATTATTCGTTTGAGAATCGCATGTTTGGCACCCTGGGTTTGCAGGATGTCAAATTCGAATATGCTTTTATCGACGATTTCGATCCGCTCACCAGTCACTACGGGCCCGGGGCCGACGTAGCGATACAGCGCGAACTCGCGCATGTGTTCGATTGACTCCGCCCACTTAAAGGAAACAGGAATGGCTATCTCAGAATTAGATGTACAAACGGTATTAAAAACCGCCATCGATCCCAATACGCACAAGGATTTTGTCAGCAGCAAAACCATACGCAACATTCAGATTAGCGGTAACGACGTGTCGCTGGAAGTCATGCTGGGCTACCCGGCGCAAAGCCAGACTGCGATTATCAGTCAGATCGTGACCGATGCGCTGAAGACCATAGCCGGCATCGGGCGCATTACTGTGAGCGTCAGCTTCAAGATCGTTTCGCATAGCGTGCAGCGTGGCGTGAAGCTGATCCCGAATGTGAAAAACATTATTGCGGTCGCGTCCGGCAAGGGCGGCGTGGGCAAATCCACGACGGCGGTGAATCTGGCGCTGGCGCTGGCTGCCGAAGGCGCCAAGGTAGGCATGCTGGATGCCGATATTTACGGCCCGTCGCAACCGACCATGCTGGGCGTGCAGGGTCGCCCCGAATCGCGCGACGGCAAGAGCCTGGAGCCTATGGAAGCCCATGGCCTGCAGATCATGTCGATCGGTTTCCTGATCGACGCCGAAACGCCGATGGTGTGGCGCGGCCCGATGGTGACGCAGGCGCTGGAGCAATTGCTGAACGATACGCGCTGGCGCGATCTGGATTATCTGGTGGTGGATTTACCGCCAGGTACCGGCGATATTCAGCTGACGCTGGCGCAGCGCGTGCCGGTGACCGGTGCGGTCATCGTGACCACGCCGCAGGACATCGCGCTGATTGATGCACGCAAGGGTTTCAAGATGTTCGAGAAAGTCGGCATCCCTATCCTCGGTATCGTTGAGAATATGAGTATTCATATCTGCAGCAAGTGCGGCCATGAAGAGCATATCTTCGGCGAAGGCGGCGGCGAGAAAATGTCCAGCGATTACGAAGTCGAATTCCTCGGTGCATTGCCACTGGATATCCGTATCCGTCAGGAAGCCGACGCCGGCGCACCTACTGTGGTGACTGCGCCGGACAGCCGTATTTCCGAGATTTACAAGCAGATTGCACGCCGCGTGGCAGTCAAGGTTGCAGAACAGGCGCAGGATCACAGCAACGCCTTTCCTAAAATCGTGATTCAGAACACTTGAGAGCCGGTTAATCATAATGAGCATTAAAGCTGATAAATGGATACGCCGCATGGCGGAACAGCACGGCATGATAGAACCGTTTGAGCCGGGGCAGGTACGTGAGGTTAACGGGCATAAAATCGTGTCGTATGGCACCTCGAGCTACGGTTACGACATACGTTGCGCCAACGAATTCAAGCTGTTTACCAACATCAATTCCACCATCGTCGATCCGAAAAATTTCGACCCCAATTCATTTGTCGATGTGGTTGGCGATTCCTGTATCATTCCGCCGAATTCGTTCGCATTGGCGCGCACGGTCGAGTATTTTCGTATCCCGCGTAATGTGCTGACGATCTGCCTGGGTAAATCGACTTACGCGCGTTGCGGGATTATCGTCAATGTCACGCCGTTCGAGCCGGAGTGGGAAGGCTATGTCACGCTGGAGTTTTCCAATACCACGCCGTTGCCTGCACGCATTTATGCCAATGAAGGCGTGGCGCAAGTGTTGTTCTTCGAGAGCGACGAAGTATGCGAAACCTCGTATCGTGATCGCGGGGGCAAATATCAGGGACAAAGTGGTGTCACATTACCTTCCATGTAGCTTGGTATGATGTGATGTAAATGACGAGGCCGCCAAGACAACGATGTCATCGAGTTTGTCTTGGCGGTTTATATTTTTCGGGATATGGTCTGCGCCGCACGCGTGCAGGTGTTGAGGAGTAAACAATGAAATTTCGTTTCCCTATCGTAGTGATTGATGAGGATTACCGTTCCGATAATGCCAGCGGGCTGGGCATACGCGCGCTCGCCAAGGCGCTGGAAGACGAAGGCAGCGAAGTGCTGGGTGTGACCAGTTATGGCGATTTGTCGAGCTTTGCGCAACAGCAGAGCCGGGCTTCAGCATTCATATTGTCGATAGATGACGAGGAATTCTCGTCGCCGGTTGCCGCCGATCAGGCCGTTGCCCAGCTGCGTGGCTTCGTCGAGGAGATTCGCTTTCGCAACAGCGAGATACCGATTTTTCTGTACGGCGAGACGCGTACCTCGCGCCACATTCCCAACGATGTGCTGAAGGAGTTGCATGGCTTCATTCACATGTTCGAGGATACCCCTGAATTCGTTGCCCGCCATATTCTGCGCGAAACCAAAACCTATCTGGATTCGCTGGCGCCGCCATTTTTCCGCGCACTGACACATTACGCTTCGGACGGTTCCTATTCCTGGCATTGCCCGGGTCACTCGGGCGGCGTGGCGTTTTTGAAAAGCCCCGTCGGGCAGATGTTCCACCAGTTTTTCGGCGAAAACATGCTGCGCGCCGACGTCTGCAACGCGGTCGAAGAGCTTGGTCAGCTGCTGGATCATACCGGGCCGGTAGCGGCTTCCGAGCGTAATGCTGCGCGTATTTTCAGTGCCGATCATTTGTTCTTCGTTACCAATGGCACCTCGACTTCCAACAAGATTGTGTGGCACTCGACTGTGGCGCCGGATGATATCGTGGTGGTCGACCGTAACTGCCATAAGTCGATATTGCACGCGATCATCATGACCGGTGCGATACCGGTGTTCCTGACCCCGACCCGTAACCATTACGGTATTATCGGCCCGATTTCGCTGGACGAATTCAAACCGGAAAATATTCAGAAAAAGATCGACGCCAATCCGTTTGCGCGTGGCGTCAAAACCAAACCGCGGGTGCTGACGATCACCCAGAGCACTTACGACGGCGTGCTATACAACGTCGAAACCATCAAGGAACTGCTCGACGGCCAGATCGACACCTTGCATTTCGACGAGGCTTGGCTGCCGCACGCAACTTTTCATGATTTCTATCACGGCATGCACGCCATCGGCCGCGATCGCCCGCATTGCAAGGAATCCATGCTGTTTTCGACGCAGTCTACCCACAAGATGCTGGCGGGGCTGTCGCAGGCTTCGCAAATTCTGGTGCAGGACTCCGAGACCCGCAAGCTGGATCGCGACGTGTTCAACGAAGCGTTCCTGATGCACACTTCCACCAGCCCGCAATATGCCATTATCGCCTCGTGCGACGTGGCCGCAGCGATGATGGAGCCCCCCGGCGGCACCGCGCTGGTGGAAGAGTCCATTATGGAGGCGCTGGACTTCCGCCGCGCCATGCGCAAGGTGGACGAGGAATTCGGCGATTCATGGTGGTTCAAGGTTTGGGGCCCGGATCACTTGGCCGATGAAGGCGTGGGCGAGCGCGACGACTGGGTATTGCGCTCTAACGAGCGCTGGCACGGCTTCGGCGATCTCGCCCCCGGTTTCAACATGCTCGACCCGATAAAGTCCACCATCATTACGCCGGGGCTGGACGTGGACGGCGATTTCGCCGACAGCGGCATGCCTGCTGCCATTGTCACCAAGTATCTGGCAGAGCACGGTGTGATTGTGGAGAAAACCGGCTTGTATTCGTTCTTCATCATGTTCACCATCGGCATCACCAAGGGCCGCTGGAATACCATGTTGACGGCGTTGCAGCAGTTCAAGGATGAATACGACCGCAATCAGCCGCTGTGGCGCGTGTTGCCTGAATTCGTCGCCAAATACCCGCGCTACGAGCGCATGGGCCTGAAAGACCTGTGCGACGCGATACATGGCATTTACAAGGCCAACGACATTGCGCGTCTGACCACGGAAATGTATCTGTCCAATATGGAACCGGCGATGAAACCGACCGATGCATTTGCCAAAATGGCGCATCGCGAAATCGACCGCGTCGAAATCGACAAGCTCGAAGGTCGCATCACCAGCGTGCTGTTGACCCCGTATCCGCCGGGTATCCCGTTGCTGATTCCGGGCGAGCGTTTCAATGCCACCATCGTGCGTTATCTCAAGTTTGCACGGGATTTCAACGATCGCTTCCCCGGTTTCGAAACCGATATTCACGGGTTGGTGAAAGCCGAAGTCGACGGCAAGGCTGTTTATTATGTGGATTGCGTACGTTAGTCGCGGTGTAAAGGTGAATATATGAATGCCGTAAAGCTGATCGCTGTTGCACTGATCGTTGCCGGTACGCTTGGGCTGGCGTACGGCAGTTTTAATTACACCAAGGAAACCCAGGCGCTTAAACTGGGTAGCATCGAGCTGTCGTTCAAGGAAAAGCAGACCGTCGATATTCCGCTATGGGCAAGCATAAGCGCTATCGCGGCAGGGGTAGGGTTGCTGCTGTTTACCGGGAAGAAGGCCTAATCGGATAAGCTTCGACCCGTTTCCCCTGATGCTGCTAGTTATCCTTGTGCGCTCTTGCCGCGCGGTATCATCGCCAGACTGACGCCAGCTATGACCATCAGCCCGCCGATAATCTGCACTGATGAAGGTTGTGTTCCCATGACGGCGGCGACCAGCATGGCGAATACCGGCACCAGATTCAGAAATAGCGCGGTGCGTCCGGCACCCAGATGGGCAATGCCGGTATTCCAGAACAGGTAGGCGATAACCGTGCCGCCGACAACCATGATGCTCAGCGCGATTATTGCCGATAAGCCGGGCATGGCAAGCGGTTCGCCGCTGCCGATGGCTGCCGTCAGCAACAGCAGCGCGCCTGCGGACATGACCAGCGCGGTATTGGTCAGCGGCGGCAGTTTGGGCATGATGCTGCGATTCAATATGTTGTAAAACGCCCAGGCAATATTGGCGATCAGCATGAGCAGATCGCCGCGCAAATCGTGTATGTGCGTCAGTCGCGTTATGTCTCCGCCGGAAATCACCACGAATACTCCCGATAATGCCAGCGGCAGCGACAGCAGTAGTTGTTTGCCGGGGCGCTCTCTCAGCATCACAGCGGCAAGCAGCGTCGTCATCAGCGGATTGGTGGCCATGATTAATGCTGCGTTGCCGGCTGAAGTCGTCTGCAAAGCGGAGAAGAACAACACGTTGAATCCGCAGATACCGATTGCGCCGATCAATAGATAAGCGCCGGCATGGCGTCGCGCCGGCGTGATCAGGTCTTCGCCGCGTGCGCTAATGAACGCGATCATGATGATGGCGCCCAATGTAAAACGTAGCGCGGCTGCCCATAGCGGCGCCATGTCATGCAATATGGGGCCGGCCAACGCAAAATTGGCGCCCCAGAATACTGTCGAGATGACGACGAGCAGATATACCGAATTGGTTTTCATAAGCGCACTTTAAGAAAGTCTATTGATTAGCACAGTCTAATTGACAGCCAGGCCTCGCACAAACTAGACTTTCTAATACATATATTAAGGAAATCTAATGGCAAGACGGTTGCCCTCGCTCAATGCATTGCGCGCCTTTGAATCGGTGGCGCGTCATCGTTCGTTTGCACGCGCGGCGGAAGAGTTGCATGTTACGCCTGCTGCCGTGAGTCAGCTGGTCAAGCAACTGGAAGCGTCTCTGGATATGATATTGTTCAAACGCGGCAAGACGCTGACGCTGAGCGCCTCTGCTGCAGCGGCGGTGCCGCTGATAACTGAGGCTTTCGATCGGCTGGAGCGTGCGGTTGAACAATTGCATACCGATAGCGACAACGGTACTCTGGTGGTGTCGGCGCCACCGGTATTCGCCGCACGCTGGCTGATACCCCGGCTGGACGATTTTCAGACGCGTTACCCCGACATTGAGCTGCGTTTGCTTGCGACGCGGCGCTTGATCGATTTCGCGCTGGAAGATGTCGACGTTGCCGTGCGTTTCGGCGCCGGTTCCTATACAGGGTTGTTCAGCGAGCGCATCATGCAGGAGACGATAGTGCCTGTTGCTGCGCCGGCGCAGGCGGCAATGATCGCGTCGCCTGCGGACTTATTGAACTGTACCTTGCTGCAAGGTAATTCGCACGAATGGGATCCGGCTTTCCCGGATTGGGAAACCTGGCTGGCAACGCTGAACGTATTACCGGTTGCGCCGCCGCGCATACGGCATTTCGGCGATGTCAATCTGGTTATTCAGGCGGCGACCTCAGGATTGGGCGTGGCGCTGGCCTGGCGCAGTCTGGTTGCCGACGAGCTGCAAAGCGGCAGGCTGGTTGCGCTGTTCGATACGGCGTTACCCACCGACCGTGCCTATCATCTGGTTACCCTCAATCATCGACAGTCGCTCAGTAAAGTACTGGCATTCCGGCATTGGCTGCAGTCTCAGGCCGTGCTGCAATCTCGTAACGGCGCTGCTGGAGAAGTTGTTTAGTACTTTATAACTACGTTGCGCAAATCCGGTTAATTCAGTTAACTTATTGAATAAATAATAAATTTCCATGTTTTTGGTAGGTTCATAATTGTGTTGACGAAAAATAGTAACGTAAGTTACTATTTCGATCGTTACCACTTTTAATTTTTATCAATATGGTCAAGGATTGTGTGAATGCGTTTGAACAGCGTCTGGATATCATCGATCAGCAGATATCCGGTCAACCTCGTCAGGAAGTGATGTTGTCACGCATGCAGTTCATCATATTCAAGAAATTGAATGAATTGCTGAATGCGCGACTGGAAGCTCACGGTATCAACGATACGATGATGACCGCTTTGATGATGCTGTACTCCAGTCCGGAGCGTTATATTTTCCCCAGCGATCTGAGCCATATTGTGATTTCTTCACGTACCAATATCACCCGGTTTGCCGATGAAATGGTGAAAAAGGGCTGGGTCAGCAGGAAAGGGCATGAAATCGACAGACGCAAGATCATCTTGACGCTGACCGATGCCGGAATTGCGTTCGTTGAATCGGTTTTGCCGGAACAGTGGCAAGTGTATCAAGCATTGTGGCAGGATTTCAGCGCCGCCGAAAAGAATCAGCTGGAAGCCATGCAGCATAAATTACTGGCAGCAATATCAGGTTTGAGCGGTTTGCCTGAACCCTTGCTGTCGTGCGATGTCAGTCTGCATGACGTTAAATTCAAGTCTTAGAGGAAGCCCGCATATGAAGCATTATTCAGATTCAGCAAGACCGCTTCCACGATTAAGCACGTTGGCGTTGTTGGCCGGCTCTCTGTCGTTGTTCGGTTGTGCCAGCGTAGGCCCGGATTTCAAGCAACCGGCAGCGCCGACAGTCAGTAGCTACACAGCACAACCTTTGCCGGCGCAGACCGTAACTGCCCCCGGTACTGCTGCAGGCGGCGCGCAGCATTTTGCCGTTGGGCAGACCGTCTCGTCGACCTGGTGGCATAATTTCGGCTCCGCCCGGCTCGATGCTTATATAGACCAGGCAATGCGTAATAGCCCGACGCTGCAATCAGCGCAAGCGACGCTGCGCCAGGCGCAGCAGACTTACGCTGCGCAGGCAGGTTCCAGCGAATATCCGCAGGTCAATGCCAAATTGGGCGCGCAACGCAACGGTACCAATAATTCCAGCATGGGTCTGGAAGGCGGCGACAGAATTTACAATCTGTATAACGCTGGGGTGACGGTCAGTTACAACCTCGATGTGTTCGGCGGTAACCGGCGCTTGCTGGAAAGCTATGCCGCGCAGGCCGATTATCAGCGTTATCAGCTGGAAGCTTCGCGCCTGACGCTGGCTGCCAACATTGTGACGACAGCCATGGCGCAGGCGCAGTATGGCGCTCAGATCAGCGCCAGCAAGGCCATACTCGCAGCGCAGCAGAAGCAGGTCGACATTGCCCATGAACGACTGAAGCTGGGTGCGATTGCACGCGCCGACGCGCTGTCTCTGGAAACACAGCTGGAGCAGACTCGCGCCGGTATTCCGCCGTTACAGAACAAGCTGGATCAGACCAACCACTTGCTGGCAATACTGGCAGGCGAGGCGCCCGGCGCAGCAGAAGTTCCCCAGTTTACGCTGGCCGATTTCAGTTTGCCGGCAGAAGTGCCTGTCGTCATTCCTTCCGAACTGGTACGCCAGCGTCCCGATATACGCGCATCTGAAGCTTTACTGCATGCCGCCAGCGCGCAATACGGTGTGGCGATCGCCAACGGTTATCCGCAAATCAGTCTGTCTGCCAATCTGGGTTCGCAGGCGCTGACGACTTCCAGTCTGTTTGGCGCCGGCACCATGGTCTGGGGTCTGGCCGGTCAACTGGTGCAGCCCTTGTTCAATGCCGGCCTCAAAGCCGGCGTGAAATCCGCGCAGGCAGGGCTCGATGCTGCTGCTGCCAATTATCGCCAAAGCGTGCTGCAAGGCTTGCGTAATGTGGCGGATACGCTGCGTGCACTGGATAACGACGCGCAGACCTTGCAGGCGCAAGCCGCAGCCGACAAATCTGCGCAGATGGCGCTGGGACTTATGCAGCAGCAATATCAGCTGGGCGGGGCGAGCTATTTGCAATTGCTGACGGCGCAGCAACAGGCGCAGCAAACGCAGATCAATCTGATTGCCGCGCAAGTGCAGCGTTTGACGGATACTGCCGCACTTTATCAAGCCATGGGCGGCGGCTGGTCCAACCAGAGTGCGCCTGCCAAACCCGTGGTTAAAACCAATGAAGAAGCACTGATGTTTTATTCCAACCTACCTTTCGAATCACAACTGATGCACGGAGTACTTCTATGACCAAGGGAACGACAAAGCGCATGATCATCATGCTGCTGGGCGCTGGGCTGGTGTTTGGCGGCATTTACGGTTTTCAGCAATTTCGCAACAAGATGATACAGAAAGCGATCGGCGGCATGGCCAATCCGCCGCAAGCCGTATCGACCACCGTCGCTCAGTCTTCTGTATGGCAGCCGACCGTGGAAGGCGTGGGGACATTGCGTGCCGCTAGCGGTGCCAGTCTGGCTGCCGAAGTCGGCGGGCTGGTGACGGCGCTGCATTTTGAGTCGGGCGCAACGGTCAAGGCCGGCGAGGTGCTGGTAGAGCTGAATGCGGCGCCGCTCAAGGCTCAGCTGGAACAGCTCAAGGCCTCCGCCATGCTTGCCAAACAGAATTACGACCGCGACTCCGCACAGCTTAAGGTGCAGGCGATCAGTCAGGCGGCAGTGGATACCGATGCCGCCAATCTGAAAAGCGCTCAGGCTCAGGTAGCGGCTCAGCAAGCGACCATCGATCAGAAAATCATACGCGCACCGTTCTCCGGTCGCCTGGGTATCCGTCAGATCGATCTCGGTCAGTTTCTTGCGGCCGGTACCGCGATCGTGAATTTGCAGAAGCTTGATCCCATGTATCTGGATTTCACCGTGCCGCAAACGCAAATCGACCTGGTGCGCGTAGGCGACAAGATCGGCGTGCAAACCAGCGCACTGCCTGGCAAGACTTATACCGGTGTGATTTCTGCAGTAGAACCGCAGGTGGATACTGCGACGCGCAACCTCAAGGTCCGCGCTCGCATTGCCAATCCCAAGGGCGAATTGCTGCCTGGATTGTTTGCTACTGCTCGCGTAGACGAGGGCACTCAGCGCCAGTACATCACCTTGCCTAATGCGGCCATTGCTTATAATCCTTACGGCAGTACCGTTTATATCGTCAAGGATGAAGGTAAGGGTGCGGACGGCAAACCCAAACTGTCGGTCGAGCAGCGTTTTGTAACCACCGGGGCAATGCGCGGCGATCAGGTTTCTGTGTTGACGGGTGTCAAGGCCGGCGAAACGGTGGTGACTGCCGGTCAGCTCAAGCTGCATAACGGTGCGCCGGTATTCGTCAATAACAGCGTCACGCCGGCCAACAATCCTAATCCAGAGGTGAAAGACGAATGAATGCTGCCGTGAGCGCAACGATGCGCAAATTCACCGATCTCTTTGTCGAGCGCCCGGTACTGGCGTCGGTTATCAGCCTGGTCATACTGGTGCTGGGATTGCGTTCTATCGGCATGTTGCCGGTGTTGCAATTCCCCTATACCCAAAATGCGGTGGTGACGGTCACCACCGCCTATCCGGGTGCTGATGCCAATCTGGTGGCGAGTTTTATTACCACGCCGCTGGAGAATGCTGTCGCCCAGGCTAACGGTATCGATTACATGACCTCCAGCAGCATTCAGGGGACGAGTACGATTACCGCCAACTTGCGCCTGAATTACGACCCGGACAAGGCGTTGACCGAGATCAATACCAAGGTTAATGCGGTACTTAACCAGATGCCGCCGCAAGCGCAGAAACCTGTGCTGTCGGTGGCGATCGGTCAGACCATTGACGCCATGTACATCGGTTTTTACAGCGACGTACTCAAGCCCAATCAGGTGACCGATTATCTGGTGCGTTCGGTACAGCCCAAACTGCAAGCGATTGAAGGCGTGCAGACCGCTGAATTGCTGGGAGCGAAAAACTTTGCTCTGCGTGCCTGGCTGGACCCGCAAAAACTGGCTGCCGTTGGTTTGACTGCAGCCGATGTTTCCACTGCACTGGCAGCGAATAACTTCCTGTCGTCCAGCGGACAGTCCAAGGGGCAAATGGTACAGATCAATCTGAATGCTTCGACTGCGTTGCATTCGGTCGATGCATTCAAGGAAATGATCATCAAGCAGCAAGGTAACTCGGTCGTGCGTTTGTCTGACGTGGCGAACGTAACGCTTGGCGCTGACGATTACGATTCCAGTGTGGCTTTTGACGGCAGAAAAGCAGTCTACATCGGTATCCAGGTTGCGCCGGGCGCAAACCTGCTCGACGTGGTTGCCCGCGTGCGCAAGGCCATGCCGGACGTAGAAGCGCAGTTGCCGCGCGGACTGAACAGCAAGATCGTGTACGACTCCACCAAGTTTGTGAATTCCTCGATCAACGAGGTGATCAAGACTTTGGCAGAAGCGGTACTGATTGTGACGGTGGTGGTGTTTGTGTTCCTCGGTTCGCTGCGTTCTGTGCTGATACCGATTATCGCCATACCGCTGTCGCTGATCGGTACGTTTACCGTCATGCTAGCGCTGGGCTATTCCATTAATCTGCTGACGCTGCTGTCGCTGGTGCTTGCCATCGGGCTGGTGGTGGATGACGCCATTATCGTGGTGGAGAACGTCAGCCGACATCTGGAAGAAGGGCTGTCGCCGTTCGACTCTGCGGTCAAGGCCGCCCGCGAGTTGGCTAATCCCATTATCGCAATGACCATCGTGCTGATTGCAGTGTACGTGCCGATCGGCTTCATGAGCGGTCTGACCGGCGCATTGTTTACCGAATTCGCGTTTACGCTGGTGGGCGCGGTGACCATGTCGGCAATCATTGCACTGACGTTATCGCCGATGATGTGTTCACGCCTATTGCGCGCACCCAAGAAAGAAGGCGGCAACTGGCAGGATCATCTGGTGATCTGGCTGGACAAGCGCTTCGAGCGGCTGCATATGGCCTACGAGCGCAAGTTGCACGGCGTGCTAAATTACACCTCCGTTATTGCGGTATTCGCGGTAATTGTGCTCGGCGGGATTTATTTCCTGTATTCCACCTCGATGTCGGAACTGGCGCCGCAGGAAGATCAGGGCGTGCTGATTTCGGCATCGTTCAACGCACCGGATGCGACGCTCAAGCAGCGTGAGATGTATGGCGATCAGGTGCACGATGTATTCAAGGGCCATAGCGAAACCGATCACATATTCCAGCTGAATATGCCGACTCAGGTGATTACCGGTATGGTGCTGAAGCCGTGGGATGAGCGCAAGCAGACTTCGAATCAGTTGCAGCCTGTCGTGCAGCAGGAGCTTGGGAAAATTGCCGGTACGCAGAATGCGATCTTCCAGCCGCCACCCCTGCCGGGTGCGCGCGGCTTGCCCATACAGTTTGTAATTACGACTACCGAGCCGTTCTCCAAGCTGTTTGAAGTGTCGCAGAAATTCCTGCAGGACGCGCAGAAAACCGGTGAATTCATTTTCATCCAGTCTGACCTGCGTATCGATTTGCCGCAGACTACCGTGGTGATAGATCGCAACATGGCTGCACAAGTCGGTTTGAACATGCAGGATATCGGCTCTGCGCTGTCGTCCATGCTGGGTGGCGGCTATGTGAATTACTTCGAACTGAGCGGCCGATCCTACAAGGTGATACCGCAGGTGGAGCAGGGTTACCGTCTCAACGCGGATCAGCTCAAGCAGTATTATCTGCGGACTTCAAGCGGGCAAATGGTGCCGCTGTCTACGGTAGCGCATCTGGAAACCAGTACGCAGCCGGAAACCATTAACCACTTCCAGCAGCAGAATATGGCGACCATACAAGGCGTGGCGTTCCCGACCATTTCTCAGGGACAGGCGCTGCAACGGCTGAAAACCCTGGCCAAGGACACGCTGCCGGCTGGCTACAGCTTCGATTATGCCGGTGCTTCGCGTCAGTTCGTGCAGGAATCGGGCGGTCTGGTGCTCACCTTCTTCTTTGCCATCGTGATTATTTTCCTCGCCCTGGCAGCGCAGTTCGAGAGTTTCCGCGATCCGATTATCATCCTGGTGTCGGTGCCGATGTCGATTGCCGGTGCGCTGATCTTTATCAATCTCGGTATCGGACACGCTACGCTTAACGTCTATACCGAGGTCGGATTGGTGACGTTGATCGGTCTGGTGTCCAAACACGGCATTCTGATTGTGGAGTTTGCCAATAACCTCCAGCGCATGGGTGCAAGCAAGCGTGAAGCCATTGAGAAAGCCGCCGGTTTGCGTCTGCGGCCTATCCTGATGACCACCGCTGCGATGGTGCTGGGCGTGGTGCCGCTGATTACTGCGAGCGGTGCCGGTGCGGTGAGCCGTTTCAACATGGGGCTGGTGATTGCCAGCGGTTTGTCGATCGGTACGCTGTTTACCTTGTTCGTGGTGCCGGGCATTTACATGCTGCTGGCAGCCGACCATAGTCACGAGGCGCGCGCACTGGCGCAACGCGAGGCTGTCAACGAAGCCGTTTAATATTTGGCAGTGCTTGAGACGGATGCCGTTCAAACCGGGATGACCCCGGGATGAGCGGCATCCGTTTTGTTTTTTTATCTCCCGAATGGACTCCGTCCGCCCTGATGCTGCTGTGTGCGGCTTGACGATTTGCCTTGTGTCCGGGTATCATAGTTGATAGATTTAGTCGGGTATTTAATATTTCCAGGAGTATGAAAAATGAGTGTGCAAGATACGATACGTGAACAGGTGACCGGTCACAAAGTGGTGCTTTACATGAAGGGTACGCCGCAATTTCCGCAATGCGGTTTTTCTGCTAACGCCGTACAGATACTGAAGTCTTCCGGCGTCACCGATTTATTCACCGTGAATGTGCTGGCAGAGCCTGAAATCCGTCAGGGCATCAAGGATTACGCTAATTGGCCTACCATCCCCCAGTTGTACATCAATGGCGAATTTGTCGGCGGTTCCGACATCATGAAGGAAATGTTCCAGAGCGGCGAACTGCAAAAGCTGATTACTGCGTGATATGCGTCCGGTGACCGGACTGCATTTGACGACCGGGTAAGCGCGCGAAACCGGTTCGTATTGTTTGCACAAGCAAGCCCTTGTCGGTTTTCGACAAGGGCTTTTTGCTCTCCCGCTGATTCGTGACGGCGTGTCCGGCGGGCGTCAGGGAAGGGGAGTAACATGATGTGACCGAAATGTTACGGCAAACCCTACGCTTTAGCGAAGCAGCGTTATCAAGGAGTCTGGTAATGATTAATCTGAGCAAAAAAACCCGTCATGTCCTGTATGTTATCAGTATGACTGCCCTGGCTGCGGCATTTGTCGGGGTGCTCGCCATGATGTTTCTGGGCCGGGCCTAGCTTACGTTACCCCGCAATCGGCCTGGGGTAACGAGGTCGATCATTGTTCGCCGATGCGTTTGGCAATATGCGCCAGCGCTTCTTCCACCTGATCTATCAGTATTAGACACACGTCGCCGGGTTGTACGCGCGACAGGGCAAGGTCGATGGCATTGAATTCGCCGTTGATTTCGCTGATCTGATGCGCACGGCTGGCATTGGCCAGACCGTCGCGCAATAACGCCAGCACTTCGCCGTCTGCGCGTCCGCGCTGGCATTGATCCTGATAGAGCACGACATCGTCGAAGGCGTCGCCGAGTATTTCGGTTTGCTGGCGTATATCTTCGTCGCGGCGGTCGCCTGCGCCGCTGATGACAACGTGACGGCGCTGTGCCGGCATGCGATCCACGGCGGCGACCAGTGCGAGGATGGCATCGGGATTATGACCGTAATCGGCGATCAGCGTCGCGCCGCGATAATCGAATACGTTAAACCGGCCCGGCGCTGTTTGCGCGTCGTTGACAAAATCGGTCAATCCCAGCTTGATAATATCCCAGGGCAGACCCAGGCCCCATGCGGCACCGATCGCACTCATGGCATTGTCGATCTGGAAAGCGATGCTGCCGTTGCGAGTGAGCGGTATGTCGGCTAGCGCAATACGCTGTTCGAATTCGCCTTCGCGGGCGACGATGTGCTCGTTCTCGGTGAAAATGACGCGAAGGCCGCGGGCGCAATGCGTGGAAATAACCGGGTTCTGTCTGTCCTGGGCAAAAAAGGTTACGCTGCCCGGACAGGCACCGGCCATCTTGACCACCGCAGGATCCGCGGCGTTGAGCACGGCTACGCCGTGCGGCGCAACGTTTTCGACGATGACGCGCTTGACGACGGCCAGTTCTTCCGTGGTATTGATGTAATTCAGGCCGAGGTGGTCGCCGATACCGATATTGGTGACGATAGCGACATTGCAGCGGTCGAACGCCAGCCCTTCGCGCAACACGCCGCCGCGCGCGGTTTCCAGCACGGCAGCATCGACTTCCGGGTGAGCCAGTACGTTGCGCGCGCTCTTGGGGCCGCTGCAGTCGCCGGTATCAATGCGTTGCTGGCCGATATAGACGCCGTCGGAATTGGTCATGCCGACGCGCAGACCGTGATGCGTCAGCAGATGCGCGGTGAGGCGGACTGTTGTGGTCTTGCCGTTGGTGCCGGCGACCGCGACAACCGGTATGCGGCCGTCTTCGCCATTGGCGAACATCATGTTGATTACGGCTGCGCCGACATCGCGCGGCTTGCCGAACGACGGCGCCAGATGCATGCGCAAACCGGGTGCGGCATTGACTTCGACGATACCGCCACCTTGTTCTTCCAGCGGTAAATGCACGCTGTTGCACAATACATCCACGCCGCAAATATCCAGCCCTATCATTTGCGCGGCATCGATGGCGCGTGCCGCCAGCTCGGGATGAACGTCGTCGGTTACGTCGGTAGCCGTGCCGCCGGTACTCAGGTTGGCGTTGTTGCGCAGCGCCACGAATGCGCCGACGGCGGGGATACTGTCGGCGTTGTAGCCTTGCTTGGTCAGCGTTGCAAGCGCGATCTCGTCCAGCCGTATCTTGCTCAGCGAAGTGGCATGGCCTTCGCCACGACGGCTATCGCTGTTTACGGTTTCCACCAGTTCGCGAATGTTGTGCACACCGTCGCCGAAAACATGGGGCGGGTCGCGGCGGGCGGCGGCAACCAGTGTCTTGCCGACCACCAGCATGCGGAAATCGTGACCGGTGATATAGCGTTCGACCATGACCGGCGAGCTGATTTTTGCGGCAGCGTGATAGGCTGCGATAACCTGTTCGCGCGTTTCCAGATTGACGGCAACGCCTTTGCCCTGATTGCCGAATTGCGGCTTGACGGCAACTGCACTGCCGATTTCGCGTGCGGCTGTCCAGGCATCTTCGGCGTTGGCAACGGGGCGTCCGAACGGTACCGGCACACCGGCTGCATTTAATAATTTCTTGGTCAGGTCCTTGTCCTGGGCAATGGCCTCGGAGACTGCGCTGGTGGTGTCGGTTTCGGCGGCGAGTATGCGGCGTTGCTTGCTGCCCCAGCCGAACTGCACCATGCTGCCCATGGTCATGCGGCGGTAGGGGATGCCGCGTTTGATGGCGGCATTGACGATAGCGCCGGTGCTGGGGCCGAGACGGATGTCTTCGTCCAGATTGCGTAATTCGCCGAGCACCTGCTGGGCGTCGAACGGCGTGTCGTTGGCCGCGGCGAGGCATAGCTGCAGTGCATACTCCAGCGCTGCGCGTCCGACGGCTTCCTCACTGTATTCGATCACTACCTGATACACGCCGGGTTCTATGGTTTGCGTGGTGCGGCTGAAGGTGACTGGGCAGCCAGCATGCGCCTGCAACTCCAGCGCTGCGACTTCCAGCGCGTGCGCCATGGGTATGTTATGGTCGCCACCTATGGGTTGCAACGTGCCAATTTCGGGAAAGCGCGCGCGTAGCCGGGTTTCGAAATCCGATAAGCTGACCAGGTCCGTTTCCAGGGTAATACAGCGGACGATGGCCTCTATGGCGGTATGCCTGCTCCAGAGGTTAGGCCCACGCAGGGCGCGAATGCGGGATACTTCCATGGATGATCCTGTTTTATTTATCGGTAAAGGCTTGCAATCCGGCCCGGATCAAATCGAGATCCATGCCCAGCGCCCAGGCGGCAGCAATGCCGGCAACTATTTGGTTCTGGTCCATCGCCATGTCGGGCAGCTTGGCAACAGCGATGAGCGGCGTCAGCAGATCGCCTTGTGCCAGTACGATTTTTTCATTGTCGATAAAGACGGCACGGCCTTGTTTGTTGCGATGTTCAATAATAGACGGAAGGCTGGCGTCAGTTGCAAAAAACATGACTTCTCCGTCGCATAAGGTGCGCATTTCCACCTGCATGGGGTCAGCTGCATTGAGCACTGCTGCGCCGCTCGGTAACACGACGTCGATAAATGTGCGATAGGTGTTGTAGCGCTTTTCATCGGTAGTCATCGCATATTCGCTGAGGTCCTCGTCGGTCGCTATATTGCTGAGTACGGCAACCTGGCAGCGGTCGAAGGCCAGTCCTTCGCTTAACAGTTCGCGGCTACCGGTTTCGATGACGGCGGTTTCTACTGAGGGGTTGAGCAGGAGTTTATGCGCTGCTGCCCAGTTGGCGCGATTGCCTGCCTCTATCCTGCGCAAATTGACGTACATGCCGTCGCGACAGGCCAGTCCGACGCGCTGATTGTTCAGGCAGACCAAGTGGGCGATTAGTTTGGCGATAGGCGTGGTGCCGCTGCTGCCGGATACGGCGACGACGGGGATGCGGCCGTTTTCGCCAATGGGGAACAGGTGCTCGACGATAGCTTGTCCCACCGGGCGCGGCTGACCGGCAGCCGGTTTAAGATGCATGAGCAGACCAGGGCCGGCGTTGACTTCGACGATGGCGCCGTGTTGTTCGATGACAGGGCGGGAAATATCTTCAACCACCAGATCGATGCCGGCGATATCCAGCCCGACCACTTTTGCAGCGAGGGCGACCATGGCTGCGGTGCTCGGATGTACGAGATCGGTGACGTCAAATGCAACATTGCCTATGCGCTGGATGACGACGGCTATCCCGGCAGCAGGTACGGATTCTGCGGTGTAGCCCTGACGCGCCAGTTCGATGGTGGCGGCTGAGTCGATACGGACAGGATTGAGCGGGTGGTCTTCAGTGTGACCGCGGCGCGGATCAGCGTTGAGTTGCGTTGTAACCAGATGGGTTATGGTCGAGCGTCCGTCGCCGATCACGCTGGCGATCTCGCCGCGGGCCGCAGCGACCAGCTTGCCGCCGATCACGAGCAGGCGATGTTCCTGACCGGGAACGAAACGTTCGACAATGACGCCGCTTTCTTCTTCCAGTGCCACTTGATATGCGGCTTCTACTTCTGCACGGGTCGTCAGGTTGGTGAATACGGCGCGGCCGTGATTGCCGCTGCACGGCTTGACCACTACCGGCACGCCGATGTCTTCGGCAGCTTCCCATGCGGCGGCAGCGCTTTCTACATCGTAACCTTCGGGAATGGGGATGCCGCAGCTGCTGAGCAATTGTTTGGTGAGCGATTTGTCGCGCGAAATGGTTTCGGCAATGGCGCTGGTCTCGTCGGTTTCCGCAGTCCAGATGCGACGTTGCGCCGCGCCATAGCCAAGTTGAACCAGATTGCCGGTATTCAGGCGAGTCGAAGGGATGCCGCGGTCGTCTGCCGCATCGACTATGCTGTAGGTGCTGGGGCCCAGCAGTCTGGATTCCGCCAATTCGCTTAATTCTTCGATAGCCGCCGCGACGTCGAACGGCTTGTCGTCCATCGCGGCGAGAATCAGCTCGCGTGCAAAATGCAGGCTGGCGAGCGTGACTTCCTCATGCCATGCGCGTACGACGACCTTGTAGACGCCGCGTGTATCCATTTCGCGAGCCTTGCCGAAGCCGCCGGGCATGCCGGCAAGATTCTGCAGTTCCAGCGTAACGTGTTCGAGGATGTGGCCGGGCCAGGTGCCGTCGCGCAAGCGCTGGATAAAACCGCCGCGTTCGCCGATGCTGCAGCGATGTTCGATCAGGCTGGGCAGCCATGCGATCAGCCGGTCGTTAAATCCGGGGATGGTGTTGGACGGCGACTCTTCCAGCTCGCCTATATCCACCCAGGCTTCCAGCACCGGGCGATAAGTCCAGATATTCGGTCCCTGCAATGACATGATGCGGAGAAATTTCATGTCGCGTTTTGTGTTATTCATCGGCAGCTCGGTAATATGATGCTTATAATATAGTAAATGCAATAACAGCCGGTTTTCAGGAAATTGAAAGCTAAAGTGCTGTACTGTTAACTAACGCACCAGTAGAATTTACGTTTACTTGTGCCCTCGATTTTTACATCAGTGTCCTCTATTCATAGCTCCCCCCTAGCAATTCCTGCCGAATTTCCCGCCGTCTGGCGAGAAACGCTGGCGCAACAGCTTGCGCCGGCAGAATACGTGCTGGCAAGTATGCCGCTTGATCTGGGGGAGAGTTTGCACTTTACCCAGGGTATCCTGATCGTCACCAATCAACGTCTGCTAGCCAGGTTCAGCGAGCAGGTGGATTGGCAGCATTGGCATTTTCGCGAGGGTCTGGTGCTGCATCGTCGCGATCACGCCGGCGTCGGCAGTCTGGATCTCGACGACGCTCATGGCCGTCTGGCAAGCTGGCATTATACGTTAGCGCAGAATACTGCGGCGCAACGACTGCAAGCGCAATTCGATACGCACATGGCAGCCATGATGAGCGGGCAGGAAGCCGTGCGCCATCATCTGGCGGTGTGTGTGAACTGTCAGGCGCCGCTGCCTGAGGGCGAAGACGAATGCCCGGTATGCGAGCAGGTCACGCAATCCGCGCCGTCGACCTGGGCGTTGCTGCGTTTGTGGCGCTTTGCGCAACCCTATAACGGCCTGCTGCTGTTCGGTTTTCTGCTGACGCTGGGCGCGACTGCCGCCACGCTGGTGCCGCCTTATCTGACCATGCCGCTGATGGATAATATTCTGATTCCTTTTCAGAACGGTAAGCCTATCGATCATGTTCTGGTTGCATGGTATCTGGCCGGCCTGCTGGGTTCGGCACTGGTGGCCTGGGGATTGGGCTGGGGCCGCACCTATCTGCTGGCGCGGGTGAGCGAGCGCATCTGCATGGATTTGCGTCTGACCACCTACGAGCACATGCACAAGCTGTCGCTGGCGTTTTACGGTGGCAAGCGCACCGGCGATCTGATCGCCCGCGTGGGCAGCGAGACCGACCGTATTTCCGTATTCCTGTCGCTGCATTTGCTGGATTTCGCTACCGATGTACTGGTCATACTGATGACCGCCGCGATACTGGTATCGATTAATCCGTGGCTGGCGCTGGTGACCTTGCTGCCGCTGCCGTTTATCGTGTGGATGATCCATGTGGTGCGCGACAAACTGCGTTTCGGCTTTGAAAAAGCCGACCGTATCTGGGCCGAGATCAGTAATGTACTTACCGATACCATCCCCGGTATTCGCGTGGTCAAGGCATTTGCGCAGGAGCAGCGCGAGATCGCGCGTTTCCGCGACGCCAACCAGCGCAACCTGGCAATCAACGACAAGGTTAATGCAGTATGGTCGCTGTTTACGCCGACGGTGACGCTGCTGACCGAGATCGGTTTGCTGGTGGTGTGGGCGTTCGGTATCTGGCAGGTGTCGAACAACCAGATTACGGTCGGTGTGCTGACTGCGTTTCTGGCGTATATCAGCCGGTTTTACGCGCGGCTGGATTCAATGAGCCGCATTGTCTCGGTAACGCAAAAGGCGGCAGCGGGCGCCAAGCGTATCTTTGACATACTCGACCATGTTTCCAGTGTGCCGGAACCGGTGCAGCCACAACATCTGTCAGCCGTGCGCGGTGAAATTACCTTGCGCCAGATCGGTTTTCGCTACGGCAACCGTAGCGTCATCCGCGGTATGGACCTGACCATCGCACCGGGTGAGATGATCGGTCTGGTCGGGCATAGCGGTTCCGGCAAAAGCACGCTGGTGAACCTGATCTGCCGGTTCTACGATGTCACCGAGGGTGCCGTGCTGATCGACGGCGTGGACATCCGTTCGCTGCCGGTGTCGGAATATCGGCGCAACATTGGGCTGGTGTTGCAGGAACCGTTCTTGTTTTTCGGCACCATCGCCGAAAATATCGCCTACGGCAAGCCCGATGCCAGCCGTGAAGAAATCGTCGCGGCAGCGCGCGCGGCGCATGCCCACGATTTCATATTGCGCCTGCCGCAAGGCTACGATTCGCTGGTAGGCGAACGCGGTCAGGCCTTGTCCGGCGGCGAGCGCCAGCGCATTTCCATTGCCCGGGCACTGCTCATCGATCCGCGCATCCTGATACTGGATGAGGCAACTTCGTCAGTGGATACCGAAACCGAGCGTGAAATTCAGGGGGCGCTGGAAAACCTGGTGCGCGGTCGCACCACCATAGCCGTTGCTCACCGCCTGAGCACTTTGCGTCATGCCGACCGGCTGGTAGTGCTGGATCGCGGCAAGATCATCGAGGTCGGCAAGCATGAAGACTTGCTGGCGCGTAACGGCGCCTATACCCAATTGTATGAAGCGCAGGCGCGCCAGGTGGATAGCGAGGGTGATGATGACAGCGTTACAGCTTAACCATAATGCTTACGGGCAATTGTGCTATACCGATACCGACGGCGTCGTGCACGAGCAGGTGACGCCGGTACGCGCGTTCCCGATGAGCGCGCCGGATGCAGGCGTGAGTCTGGTCGATGCCCGCGGTCACGAGCTGGTATGGATTGCGCATCTCGACGAACTGGATGCGGCATCGCGCGCCATGCTCGACGATGCGCTGGCGAGCCGCGAATTCATGCCGGAAATACGTAGCATCCGTCACGTCTCCAGCTATGCCACGCCCAGCGTGTGGCAAGTCGGCACCGATCGCGGCGACACAGAGTTTACGTTGAAAGCTGAAGACGATATCCGGCGCTTGTCCGTTTCGCAGTTATTGATCGCCGACAGTAACGGCGTGCAATTTTTGATACGCGATATCCAGCAGCTGGACAAGGCTAGCCGCAAGCGGCTGGACAGGTTTTTGTAGGCGAGTGTGCTGTGGTGTTGACAGGTGCCGCTATACGCAATCTTGTCTTGCGAGTACATTGTGTAACGAAGTCAGCGGGATTTTAGCAAGGCAAACGAGTGGTTACTGATTAAAATGATAGTCATCCGTTGCGTATAGCTGCCATTTCCCGTCCCCGGTGAGTTCCAGTACCTGTGGGTGATATTTCATGATGGAGGCGCGATGGCCGACGCTGACCAGTGTTGTGGCGCTGGCCGCCAGTTGCCGATACAGATTATCCTCGTTGTCGATATCCAGCGCGCTGGTTGCTTCATCGAGGATAGCGTAACGGGGTGCGGCGAGTAGCACCCGGGCAAAGGCCATGCGCTGCTGCTCACCCACCGACAGTACTTTTGCCCAGTCCAGCTCGGCATCCAGTCCACCCAACCGGGCGGCGATATCCGGCAGGTTGACGCGATCCAGTAACTGCAACAGTTCCTCATCCTCTATTTTCCTATCCTGTTGCGGGTATAACAGCTGGCTGCGCAAATTGCCCAGTAGCATGTATGGCCGTTGCGGCAGGAACAGCATTTCCCCTGCCTCCGGGCGGATGATACAACCGCTGCCGGCGTGCCACAAACCGGCAATGGCACGCAGCAACGAGCTTTTTCCATAACCGCTGGCGCCAACGATCATCACGCTCTCGCCCGGATTGATCGTCATGGAGAGATTTTTGATCAGGGTTCGCTCACCGTTCGGCGTCTGTAAGGTGAGATTTTCGATGACCAGACGGGAATCCTGCACCAGCGCAATACTGTCCCCGTTCTGCGCCGGGGTGATGTTTTTATCGACGAGCGATTTGGCAAAGCTGCTGAGACGATCAATTCCGGCAGCAAAGCTGCTGAAGCTTTCGAAGTTATCTACCAGTATCGTCAGCGCGCTCAATATCGCTGCAAAAGCTCCTGCAGCCTGAATCGCGCGGCCGACCTCCAGTTCCCCTGATAGCACCCGCCCGGCAATGATGGCGCTGGGCAAAATGATGGTCATGAAGCTGTAGCCGTACTGGAACAGATTCAGATGCAGTTGTGCCTTGATGAGTTTGTTGTAATTGCCGAAAGCTTCATCGAAATGAAAGCTGACTTGCCGCGACTCTTGCGCCTCGCCGCGATAGAAGGCGATGGCTTCGGCGTTCTCGCGTACGCGTACCAGACTGAAGCGGAAATTGGCTTCACGTTTGAGTTGGTAGAAGTTAAGTCCGATCAGCATTTTGCCGAACACCAGCAGGGTGACTGCGGTGCCGACAATCGCATAAATGATCAGAAAATAGACCAGTTCGGTGGAAATCGACCAGAGCACGCCCGAAAAAGCCACGAGCTGCAGCAGTGCGCCGATCAGTACCAGCAAAAAGTAGAGGGATCTCTGGGTAAAGGTATTGATGTCCTCGGCGATACGCTGATCCGGGTTGTCGATCTCGGTGCTGGCATTCAGATCGTAATAGGCCCGATTGCTGAAATAGCTGCCCAGAAAGTCCCGGGTCAGCCAGCGCCGCCAGTAAATGCCGAGCTTGTCCCGCACATAGTAGTAATATGCATATATTGGTGCAGCGACGATCAGGATGGCGAGGCATTCCTTGATGGCAGTCCAGAATCTGTCTGCGTCCTTTGCCGCCAGCGCCGAGGTGAACTCTCCCGTCAACTGGTTGAATAGTACGGCGAATCCGGTCTGCCCGAGCAGTAACAGCACCAGCAGGACAAGCAGCCCTCTGGCTTGCCATTTTTCTTGTCCGAACCAGTAAGGGGCCGCAATTGTTCTGAAACGCTGCCATAAATGGCGATCAAAATTGATCATGCGTTGGGTTGGCAACAGTCGGTATTTATCGGCAAATGCCGGGAATTTTGGATGGTTTTGTATAGTTTCTCGCGCAGTGTTTTGATGCGCTGGCTAATTAGTTGTCGGCATTCCGCCATGACGTTCCCCATGGTTGCTTAAAAATGTGAGTGTTATTTTAACAATACAGCATTTTCTCCATGAGTATCAGTTGTAAACCTGCGACAAGCGGAATGCCGAAGCGCGGCGAAGTCGGAAACGGCTTGAGTATACCGGTGCGACGGTAGCCGCGGCGCTCGTAGTAGGCGATGAGTTCGGTGCGTAGGGTGATCACGGTCATCAGCATGGCGGCGGCCCCCCATTGCTGCTGTGCGTAGTTTTCCGCTTGTTGCAGGCACTGCTTGCCTATGCCTGCACCTTGGTAGCCGGGGCGTATGGCAAACATGCCGAGGTAGGCGCTGCTGCCTTCCTGTTGCAGGTGTAGCGAGGCGACGATGACGTCGCCTTGTATACCCAGCAGGATGATAGAATCGGCTGCTTCGATCAGGCTGCGGATTTCGTCGCGATCGGTGCGTTGCCCGCCCAGCAGATCGGCTTCGGTGGTCCAGCCGGTGCGGCTGCTGTCGCCGCGATATGCCGAGTTGACCAGATCGGCGAGCGTGTCGATGTCGTGTGTGGTGGCAAGGCGGTATGTCAGTGGCGGCACAGAGTCAGGTTCGTATGATATTCAGGTTGGTGAAGTGCCCGCCCGGTATGCTGCTGGCAGGGAGCCGCCACCATTTTTGGTGGACGGTGCTGTACAGGCTACGAAAATCCACGCCGTAGGTCAAGTTGCTGTTTTCCAGTTGCTGCAATGCAGGCGGTTTGCCGTATAGGCCGCCCTTGACCATGCCGCCGATGATGAAATGCGGGGCTGCGGTGCCGTGGTCGGTGCCGTTGCCGGCATTATCTTGCGGGCGGCGGCCAAATTCGGAATAGGTCATGAGCATGCTGGTGTCCCAGCGGTTGAGCTCGGTCAGCGAGGCTTTGAGGGCGACTACGCCTTCGGCGAATTCCTTGAGCAGGCGTGCCTGGGTGGGTTGCTGGTTGGTATGGGTGTCGAAACCGTTCATGGAAATGCGTACCACTGCCACGCCGGACTGATTGGCGATGACTTCGGCAGCAGTGTGGATGGCGTTGCCGAATGCGGTTTTGGGGAATTCGGTCTTGAATGCGTAATGTCCGTCCAGATGGCTGGCAGCATGCTGTACGTCGTTTTCGACCTTGAGGATATGCGCCAGTGCGGCATTGCTGCGCTGGATGGGTGCGTCGTCGGCCAGCTTGGCTTCGCGGGCGAACTGGTCGGCGTTGTTGAGGACAATGGCGCGTGCGCCGCCTGCGAGCGGGCCGAGATCGGCGGAACCTATGCTGACGCCTTCAGCGGCGAAGCCTTGCGGCGGCGGAAACTGGGCGAATGTGCGGCTGAGCCAGCCTTGTTCCAGATATTCGTTGCTGGCGGAGGCGGTGTCCCAGATTTCGATGGCGCGAAAATGCGAGAGATTGGGGTCGGGGTAACCGACGCCTTGTACGACGGCTACTTCGCCCGCTTGCCACAGCGGCAGCATCGGTTGCAGCGCCGGGTGCAGGCCGGTGCGTTCGTCCAGTTGCACGACCTGATCGCGCGGGATGGCAATGCGCGGGCGCAGGGCATAGTAGTTGTCGTCGGCGTAAGGAATGACCATGTTCAGGCCGTCGTTGCCGCCTTTGAATTCGATCAGGATCAGCAGATTCCGGTATTCGCCCGTCGGCGAGGCCGCAATGGCGAGGTTGGGTGCGGCGCAAATGAGCGGGACGCAACCGAGTGCTTTCAGAAAATCGCGACGTAACATGATGTCATGGCCTCCTGTTTATTTAAGTTGATAAACCGGGTCGAGCAGTAGGGTGCGGACGTAATCCGCTGGCGGCAAACCGGGAGCGACCGGTTCGCTGGGTGCGGCGGCGAGCAGCAGATGTTCGGCACGGCGATATTGATCCTGCGGCTGGGCGGCAAGATTGCCGATCCAGTTGTCGGGTGCGTAATCGATATGGTTCATGCCGCGTTGCGTCAGTCGCGCGAGGCGTTGTTCCGGCGTTGCCGGCGGCTGGATCATGTTTTGCTCGGGCAAGGGCATGTCTGCGCCGCGGGTGAGTTTGTCGAGGAACTGTTTGCGGTTGAGTAGCGTGGTGCTGTTAATCCAGCTGTCGCCGCCCGGCCAGCCCTTGACGTTGGGCGGGGCGAACAGATCCTGCTCGAGCTGGCGCGATGTCAGCGCCAGAATGCGCGGGTCGAGCTGATGGATGTTGAGCTGGCGTACGCTGCCGACCAGCAGTTCGACTGGCGATTTGACCAGATTGCCGCGGTTCTGCGGTGCCCAGAATGCATCGCTGAGCAGTATGGCACGCAACAGCGGGCGGATTTCATAGTGTTGGTCGCGGAATATCGCGGCCAGCCGTTTGATTTCGGCTGGATCGGGATGATCCGAGATCAGGTCGCGCCATAGTTTCTGCGTGACCCACTCGGCGGTTGCCGGCTGCTGGAGTAGGATATCCAGTACGTCGTCGCCGTTAAAGTTGCCGGTCTGGCCGAGCACGGTTTTAATGCCGTTATCGTGCTGGAACGGGCGGTTGAGGAATGCGCCGGTGTCGCGATCCAGACTCCAGCCGGTGAAGGCGCGCGCGGCTTCCCTGACGTCCTGTTCGGTGTAATTGCCGATGCCGAGCGTGAACAGTTCCATGACTTCGCGGGCGAAATTTTCGTTGGGTTGGGCCTTGCGATTTTGCAGGTTATCCAGATAGATGATCATTGCCGGGTCTTTGGCCACGGCATGCAGCATGTCGCCGAAATTGCCCAGTGCATCGCGGCGCAGCAGCTGGTTCTGCGCCAGCATCAGCGCGGGGGATTTGACCTTCTGTATGCTGGAGACGAAATGGTTATGCCAGAACAACGTCATGTGTTCGGTCAGCGGCGACGGGGTGGCGACCATTTCCTGCATCCACCTTGCGCGCAGCTGCAGACCGTGCTGGATTTGCTCGCGCTGGAACTGCTTTTTCTCTTCTTCGGACAAATCCTTGAAGCGGGGGGGCGGCGAGTACTCTGCGAGTTCAGCGGGGACGGGGGTGATGGCCTGCTGCACGGTTTGCGCCAGCAGCTGGTCGACCGCTGCACTATGGCTCAGCCGGGCATAGTCGGATAGCTCGGCAGCAGTCGGTGCAAATCCTGTACGAGCCAGCAAATGCCATGCATCCGCCTCGCCCATGCCTGCGGCATCGGCGAGTGTGGCGCTTAACAACAGGATCGTCGTTATCCAGAAACGCAGCATGGGTGTGCTTTCAGTGCTGATTTGTTGTCGGAACGGCGTGCTTTGCCGTTCTATGGGGCGCTAGCCTTATTGCGAGCCGCTTGCCTGCTTGCCCATTTGCTGCTGGAATGCGGCCTGCATTTCGGCTATGGTCACCTGGCCGTCATGATTGGTATCGACTTCGTCAAAGTGCATTTCCAGCATGGGCATGTTGCTGGCCTCGGCCTTGCTGATGGCACCGTTATGATCCTTGTCGGATTGCTGGAAGCGGGACATCATCATGCTGTACATTTGATTGCTGGACATTTGTTGCCTGCCGCCGATGCTGTCGAGATTCTGGCCGGTCGAATCGGCAAAAGCCGGTGCGGCAAGCGCCAATCCGAGTATGCAAACGAGAGTTTTGGGTGAGTGCATGACATGCTCCTTACGGTAAATGAGTCGGGTTATTCCGATGTATAAATGATAAACATCGCGGCATGCAAACATATTTCCATTCCTGTTTAAATTGTAACAAGGTGTAACCAGCGCATAGAATACGACTTTGTTATGTACTGCTTGAGTTAAGGGTTATCGATGCTGCCACCAAATATCGAATCGGCTTTCGTTGCTGCATTGAGTCGAGAGCAAGTGATGACGGATGCGGATGTCCTGGCGTTGTACAGTCATGACGAAACGCCCCGCGCTTGTTTGCCGCTGGCTGTGCTGTTCCCCCGCGAGCAGAACGAAGTGGTTGCGCTGATGCGAGTGGCGATGGCGCACGGGGTGGTGCTGGTTGCCCGCGGCGCAGGCTCGGGTAACGTAGGCGGCGCTTTGCCGGCACCGCAGTCGGTGGTGGTGAGCTTTGAGTGCATGAACCGGATTCTGGAAGTGAATGCGGCGGATCGCTATATGGTGGTGCAGCCGGGGGTGATTACCGCCGAAATCGACAGGGTAGCGCGCGAGCACGGGCTGTTTTATCCGCCGGACCCGGGTAGTTCGGCATACTGCCGCATAGGCGGCAATCTGGCGATGAATGCCGCCGGGCCGCGCGCGGTGAAATACGGCGTGACGCGCGATTATGTGCTGGGGCTGCGTGCGGTAACCGGTACAGGGCAATTGATACAAACCGGCTGCCGTACTACCAAGGGCGTCACTGGGTTGGATTTGACGCGTCTGCTGGTTGGGTCGGAAGGCACGCTGGCGCTGATTACCGAGGCCACGCTGAAACTGTTGCCGGCACCCGAGGCGCGAGCAACCTTGCGCGTGTGTTACGCCAGCAATGCCGATGCCTGCCGTGCGGTGGCGCGAGTGATGAGCCAGGACGTGGTGCCGTGCGCGCTGGAATTCATGGATCGACAATCGATAGCGGCAATCCAGGCGGCTGGCGCGGCTACCGATTTGCCGGCAGGTACTGCGTCATTGCTGATGGTGGAAGCCGACGGCGTAGCGGATGATTTGCCGCGTCAGGTAGCGGCACTGCAGCAGGCGCTGGCAGGCGAGGGCATGCTGGAATTGCAGCAGGCGACGGACAAGGATGCGGTGACGGCGCTATGGCTGGCGCGCAAATCGCTGTCGCATGCCGTCAAGCTCATTGCGCCGCTCAAAATCAACGAGGATGTGGTCGTGCCGGTGTCGCGTCTGACCGAACTGGTGGTGTACATAGAGCAACTGGCTGCAGAGTATATATTGCCGATCGTGAGTTTCGGTCATGCCGGCAACGGCAATCTGCATGTCAATATCATGGTCGATCCGGCAGATGCCGTGCAAATGCAGCGGGCTAAAACGGCGCTGCGGCTGCTGTTTGCCAAGGTGCTGGCGCTGGGCGGTACGCTGTCGGGCGAGCACGGTATCGGTAGCGAGAAGCGGCCTTATGTGGATATGGAAATCGATGCCGCTACGCTGGATATCATGCGCCGGATCAAAAGTCAGTTCGATCCCGATAATTTGCTGAATCCGCATAAACTGCTGCCCGATGCGGGATAATGCACGCCGGTCAGGATTTATTTTGCCGATCAGGGTTTACAATCGGGGTGAAATCCGCCTATAATGCGCGTCTTTCGGGGGTATAGCTCAGCTGGGAGAGCGCTTGCATGGCATGCAAGAGGTCAGCGGTTCGATCCCGCTTACCTCCACCAAGTATCAACAAACGACGCCCCGGTCGGACTGGATAGCATATTCAGCCCGGCCGGGGCGTCGTTTTATCTGTTACATTCCAGCTGTCTTCAAAATTTCGCTGCTTGCAGCATGCGCAGTCTGTATTAAACTTATCTTCACATCTGTTGTGTCTGCGGCAGTCTGGTCGACTGATCCTGATTTTGTGTGCCGGATGCGGGAAATGACAGCTGCGTTTCTGATGTTTTTTCGTAATGCTAACTAAATCATATCCGGTAATGCCGGATTCGGGAGCGGCATGGATAGAACGTTGTTGTTAGTCGATGATGAAGAGAATATTACATCCGCTCTGGTGCGTCTATTTCGTCAGGATGGCTATCATATCCTGCGGGCCAAAAGCGGCAAACAGGGGTTGGAATTGCTCGCGCAGCATGAGGTCGGCGTCATTATTTCCGATCAGCGCATGCCGGAGATGACCGGCGTCGAGTTTCTGAGTCAGGTAAAAGTGCTTTATCCAGATACGATACGCATGGTGCTGAGCGGCTATACCGATCTTAATTATGTGACGGATGCGATTAATCGCGGGGCCATTTATAAATTCCTCACCAAACCCTGGGAAGACGAACTGTTAAGAGAAAACGTGGCCGAGGGATTTCGCCGCCACGAAATGAAGCTGGAGAATATCCGGCTGACGCAACAGTTGCAGGTTGCGAATGAGGCGCTGTTTGCGCTCAATCATGAACTCGAGTTGCGCGTGGAGGCTAAAACCCAGGAGGTGTTGCGCAATTTGCACATCCTGCAAATATCGCAGGATATTCTGGATCGTTTGCCCGTCGCCGTACTTGGAATCGGAGAGGATGGCCTCATTGCGATAGCTAATCAGAAGGCGCAT
The DNA here is from genome assembly GCA_031291235.1 of Sulfuriferula sp. Classification (GTDB taxonomy): domain Bacteria; phylum Pseudomonadota; class Gammaproteobacteria; order Burkholderiales; family Sulfuriferulaceae; genus Sulfuriferula. The sequence goes on along the minus strand of JARLJL010000013.1, from coordinate 159,566 downwards.
GCGCTGCTTACCGGCATGGGCAAACGCTGCCTGCTGGGAGAAATGGCCAACGATGTCTTGCCTGCCGGGTTGCTGACGGATAGCGGTGAATGTACTGTTGCCACTGGCAAACGCCAATTGCATCTTGCGGATCATTGTGACGCGAGTTACTGGTGCTACTCGATGGAAGGGTTTTCCAAAGCGAAAGGTACCGTGCTGGTCATGGATATCGAGTCGACTCGGGATGAGAAAACAGATCTTCGCGGAAATGGAGTCCGGAAATGACGGATACGGTTGAAATTACTGAAGCGCTGTCCAGATTGCATCAGCTTCCGGTCATTTCGGCTGTGATGCAGGAAGTGATCGGCAGTTTCAGCAATCCGCTGCTGGATAACACTACTCTGGCCCGCAAGATTGAACAGGATCAGGGGTTGACTGCGAAAATTCTGCGTGTGGCAAATTCGGCTTTTTATGGTTTGCCGAGAGAAATCGGTTCGATGCAGGATGCTGTGGTGGTGCTGGGATTCAATAATCTGCGTTCGCTGATATTGTCGGCAGGGTTCGTGAAAGCATTCGCAGACAAGGGCGGAAGCCGATTCGATTATCATGCCTACTGGAAGCGCAGTTTCCGGGTTGCGGCGTATACCAAGGCGCTGGCCGGATATCTGAAATTCGATCATCAGGATTTGGCATTCACTGCAGGGATGTTTCACGACATCGGGCAGCTGGTGATGGATACATGCATGCGCGAGCAGTTTCAGCATGTACTTGAATTGCAGAGTCAGTCCGGACAGGAACTGGTTGCGATTGAACAGGCAGTGCTTGGGTACGATCATGCCAGAATAGGTGCGGAAGTTGCCAGGATGTGGAATTTCCCACGGCCGATAGAGCATGCCATTCGTTACTGGCGGGCACCGTATCAAGATCCTTTCGAACCGCTTACTGGCATGGTGCATATTGCCGTATTGATCGCGAGCGGACTGAATTGCGATGAGCTGGGCCGGCTAGTGTCAGATGATTTGCGCGCTCATCTCAATATCGATTGGCATGAAATTGCAACTGCTCTGCCTGATCACGATGAGGTTGAGGCCGGGGCGAATTTGTTGCTGTCGCTGTGATATGGCAGGCAAGTGTTGCAGAGTGGAGAACGGGCGATGAATATTCAGGATTGTCAGGTATTGATAGCGGCCATAGATGCGATAAACGATAGCCGTCATGGCATCGCATTGCCTGCCGGAGTTTCGGAGGAAGCCGGCCTGCTGGCTGATGCGGTAAACAGATTGCTGGAACGGCTTGCGGTTACCTTGAGTATAAGCGACCGTGCTTCGGATAGTCTGGCTGCGGCTAGTGTCCGCATGGTGTTGCTGGCCGATGTGCAGGAACGGCTGAATAAGGCCGACAAACAGGTGAAAACTGCCGGGGACCTCAAGAATTTCTTTGCCGGTTTACTGGTCGATCTGGCGGAAATGATAGGTGCGCAACGTGCGCTCTATGTGTCTACGGATCATGAGCAACATGTCAAGAGCCTGCTGACTTATGGCGTTGACGACGATATGCTGGATATGCTCAGGCATTCAGTCGAATTTCGCGAACTTGTTGTTGCGGTGAACGGCGCAAAGGCTATTGTCAGTTGCGAAGGCGGCGCCTTGAACGGCGATATGCCGGTGTTCGGGCACCCCATGCTCGCTGCGCCGCTTTGGGTGAACGGCCGGTCGGTCGGCACTATTTTCCTGATTGACGGAGTGGACGGGCGTGTTTTTAGCAAGGATGACTTGTCCGTATTCGAACATCTGCTGCCGGATATATTGCGGGTGCTGGAACGAATAGAATTGTTGCGCGCGCTTGAGAACAGCAATCGTTCGTTGCATACCGAACAGTCCAAACAGCAAGCGTTGATCGAGCAGCTGAAGTCGGCCCAGGGGCAATTGCTGCAATCGGAGAAGATGGCTTCGATCGGTCAATTGGCGGCTGGCGTGGCGCATGAAATCAATAATCCGATCGGATATGTTTACTCCAATCTGGGTACGCTGGAAAAGTATCTGGACGATATATTCAAGATGATGGGCCGTTACGAGATGGCCGAAGGCTCAATCACCGACAATGATGTGTTAGCCGATTTGCAGACTGTCAGAGAGTCGCTGGATATGCAGTTCCTCAAGGAGGATTTGCCGGCTTTGATGAGCGAATCCAAAGAAGGTATTACCCGGGTCAAGAAGATAGTGCAGGATTTGAAGGATTTCTCGCATGCTGATGTCGATGAGGTATGGGGTTATACCGATTTGCATGATGGTATTAACAGCACGCTGAATATTGTCAATAATGAAATCAAGTACAAGGCAGAAGTGGTCAGGGAATTTGGCGCGTTGCCGGATGTAGAGTGTCTCGCTTCGCAGCTTAATCAGGTATTCATGAATCTGCTGGTGAATGCGGCGCATGCTATCGAGCAGCGCGGCGTGATTACCGTTCGTACCGGTAAGCAGGACGATGAGGTGTGGGTTGAGGTGGCGGATACCGGCAAGGGTATCGCGCCGGAAAATATGCAGCGCATATTCGATCCGTTTTTTACCACCAAGCCGGTGGGTACCGGTACGGGGCTGGGGTTATCGCTTTCATATGGGATCGTACAAAAGCATCATGGTCGTATTGAAGTGCAGAGCGAATTGGGCAAGGGCACGACATTTCGGGTCTGGTTACCCATAATACAATCGGTGGCGCAAACGGAGTCGGTGGATGAAAAGGTGTAAAGCAGTGATGTATCCGGGGATGTGTCATGGTGCAGGTTTCTCGAGTGGTGGATAAGTAATGAATGAAATGCAATCTGCAGTCGTACCGCTTGAGGCACCGGATGCCGGGGCAACTTTGTTGTTCGTCGATGACGAGAGCAATATCTTGTCTGCCCTGAAACGCTTGTTTCGACCATTCGGGTACCGCATATTGATTGCGGAAAGCGGTGCGCAGGGTCTGGAGATTATGGCGCGCGAAACAGTTGATCTGGTTGTTTCCGACATGCGCATGCCGGAGATGAACGGCGCCCAGTTTCTGGAGCGGGTCAGAGCAGGCTGGCCGGATACAGTGCGCATATTGCTGACCGGCTACGCTGAAATCGGCGCTACGATCGATGCTATCAATAAAGGCCAGATTTATCGCTATATATCCAAACCATGGGAAGATAACGATATCACGCTGGCGGTCAGGCAGGCACTCGAATTCAAATTGCTGGAAAAGGAAAAGCGTCGTCTGGAAGCCTTGACGCGCGAGCAGAATGCGGCGTTGAAACAGCTTAATGCCACGCTGGAAGAAAGAGTCAAGGCGCGTACCGAGGAAGTGCGACAGACCATGGGGTTTCTTGAGGTTGCGCATGACAGGCTGAAGAAAAGTTTTGTCACCTCTATCCGGGTGTTCTCCAATCTGATTGAAATGCGGGAAGGCGGCATGGCTGGTCATTCGCGCAGAGTGGCCGATCTGGCCAGAGCGCTGGCGCAGCGTATGGGTATGAAAGACAGCGAAGTGCAGGATGTCTTTCTGGCTGCATTATTGCATGATGTAGGCAAAATAGGGCTGCCGGATCGTTTGATCGAAAAGCCGTTTTCAGGCCTGACCAGCGAGGAACGTACCGAAGTGGTGAAGCATCCGGCCAAGGGAGAGGCAGCGTTGATGGCGCTGGAGCAATTGCAAGGGGCGGCGAAGTATATACGCGGGCATCATGAACGTTTTGACGGTTTGGGTTACCCAGACAAGCTGACCGGCCTGGCTATTCCCATGGGCGCACGTATTCTGGCGGTCGCCAACGATTACGATTCCGTTCAGCTCGGTACGATATTGAACAAGCGGCTGACGCCGCAGGAAGCGCTGGCTTACATACAGGCAGGGCGGGGCAACCGTTACGACCCCTCAGTCGTGGATGCTTTTCTCGGCAAAATGTCAGGGCAGAAAACTGAGGTGGCCGAAGCAGAGCCGGAATTGATGCTGGACTCGGCAGGACTGCGTGCCGGTATGGTGCTGTCGAGGGATTTGATGAGTCAGAGCGGCAGCTTGTTACTCTCCAGAGATTACGTTCTGGATATGCTATTGATTTCCCAAATCAGAAACTTCGAGCAGATGGAAAATCAGTTGTTTTCCATCTGGGTTTACGCAAGAACAGGAGGTTAATGTGATTCGTATCATGCTGGTTGATGACGAGAAGAATATATTGAACGCTTTGCGTCGTGTACTTGCGAGTGGTATCACAATGGAAAACAAGCAGCACGACGTGGTTGTGGAAACGTTTGACAAGCCGACAGAAGCATTGCGACGGGCAGAGGTCGTGGTGTTTGACCTGGTGATGTCGGACTATCGTATGCCGGAAATGGGCGGGGTTGAGTTTTTGAAAGCGTTCAGGGAAATTCAGCCTGATGCGTCAAGAATGATCCTGAGTGGCTATGCCGATTTGGCCGGGTTGGTCAGTGCGATTAATGAAGCGGAAATTTTTCGCTTCGTCAGTAAGCCTTGGGACGATTATGATTTGCGATTTGCGATTTCTCAAGCGCTTGCTTACAGGAATCTTCTTATGGAGAACCAGCGTCTGGCCGATATAGTGCGTGAGCAGCAAGGTCAGCTAAGCAGGCAGGAAATCGCATTAAGGCGCCTTGAACAAGAGAGTCCCGGCATTACCAAAGTAAATTGGGGGGCAGACGGTTCGGTTATTATCGACGACGAAGATTAAGGTTTTTTCGGTGCGGATGTTAAGCATATGTATTTATGCGCTTTAGTCCGTTTTATAAACGACTGGTAAGTTTGTGCCGGCGTTTGCGCTTGACAGTGATGATATTGCTGGTACAATTCGGGCCTTCGACAAGACGGTCGCTGGATTTGAATGGCGCAGAGTTTGTGTGGAAGTTAAACCAAATCAACTGGTTAGCGTTATCGCTTGCCGGGAAGGATAGCGGGGTAGCAGATGCATAAAGTTGGCGTAATCACGGTCTGGATCGGCTTGCTGATGAGCGTAGTCGGTTTGATTTTCGGCTTTATCGATCTGATTAAATATGGCGAACCCAGTATCTGGATTGCCATGGTACCGGCCGGATTTGCTGCCTTGCTTGTTGGGGTCACAATGACCCAGTTTTCAAAGAAGTAAAAAGCTGTTATAATTTTCAGCTTGAGTTTTTCCTCTGTCCCCATCGTCTAGAGGCCTAGGACACCGCCCTTTCACGGCGATAACACGAGTTCGAATCTCGTTGGGGACGCCAATCTTTACGGGTTGCAGCGATGCAACCCGTTTATTTTCCAGCCGTCAGGTTGAAAACTGGAGTGGTAGTTCAGTTGGTTAGAATACCGGCCTGTCACGCCGGGGGTCGCGGGTTCGAGTCCCGTCCACTCCGCCAACATACATGTAGAACATTGCCGGATTATTAAATTTGGCAATGTTTGGCACTGTATTATCTTCTTTGTAATCGGTCAAATTCCTTTCGTTCTGATTTATTCTCCGTGTTTGTGCGGATTCTGCTGCCCTAATGTCGGGCAAATGATTTCTCTTGTAGCTGTTGCATTATTTATTGCTTTATATATAATGCAAATCATTCTCAATTGCAAAATCAAACATATTAGTAATGAATAAACAAGCTGCCTTCGTTTCTGCTGATAATAAGCTGCATCAGATGCATGCAGCCGATGTGTCGGCTATACCCAGTGAATGGTTATTCAGCAAGGGGGATGAGGTGTTGATTAGCCATCATGGCGAACAGTATCGTTTGCGCAGAACGCGTAATGGGAAACTGATTTTAACAAAATGATTTGAGGGGTACAGATAGCCAGCCAGCGCCAGTCCGGGCAAGCCAGCCAATCAAAGGTTCGATTTACTTGATAGGAGATGGGCGATGGTCAGGCTGGATAGGCAGGTATTGTTGGGTGTGGCGGGTGTATTGTTGTCGGCGGGAGGCGCACAGGCCGACGAGGCATTGTTTGGGTACCTGAAGGGTGCGGAAACGCTGCCGAAAGGAGCAAGCGAATTGGTGCAGCATTTGACCCGGCGTTGGGACAAGGGCGAAGGAGAGTATACCGCTTACGATAGCAAGACCGAATTTGAGCACGGCTTTACCGATCGTTTTTCCGGCGCCATATATGTGCTCGGTCAATCGGTTGATAGCAAAGGATTGCAGATAGACGGTTATATTCCGGCTGATATTAATAGCGGGATGAAATATTCGGGTATGGAGGTCTCGGCCAAGTATAACTTCCTTAGTCCGGCAAAAGACGATTTTGGCTTGGCAGTATATGTATCTGGCGCTTACACGCAGCTCGATCCGCATTCCGGGCAGAAGAAGGATAAATACACCGTCGAAACTTGGCTGCTGGCGCAAAAGAATTTTCTCGACGACCAGCTGGTGTGGGTAGGTAACGTAGGGCTGGAGTCGACTTATGCAGTGCGTTTGCCGATAGAAGGTATGACCATGACGCAAGAGCAATGGCCGACGACCCCGGAAATGGAAATAGCGGTATTGGCAGGCACTGGGCTATCTTATCGGGTAGCGCCGAACTGGTTTGTCGGCGCGGAAGCGCTTTACGATACCGAGTTCGAAACCGAGGTAGGGCAGGAACGCTGGTCGATACAGGCAGGGCCTAATGTGCATTACGGCGCGAAAGATTGGTGGTTTACTGCAACCTGGCTGCCGCAATTGGCGGGTGGCGGATTTGAAACCTATCCGGGGCAAACCGACACGAATTTGCAGTTGATCGAAAAAACCAAACAGGAATTCCGGTTAAAAGTCGGATTCAATTTTTGAGAGGGTAGTTATGAGCAATTTTGACAGATGGATGATGGTGCCGGCATTGATTATTCCTGCAGCGGCTTCCGCGCCTGCGTTTGCGGTGCAATACATGACGGTGGAACAGGCGCAGAAAGTCATGTTTCCAGCGGCAGATGCATTCGAGGCCAAAATTGTCAGCTTGACCGACGAGCAGAAGAATGCGATTGAAACAGCCTCCGGCGTAAGGGTGCGTTCCAATGAAATCAGAGCGTGGCGCGCCAGTCAGGGTGGCAAGGCGGCGGGCTGGTTCATGCTCGACGAGGTGTACGGCAAGCACGAGTTTATAACGTACGCTGTGGCTATCGGTACGGACGGCGCCGTCAAGGATGTGGAAATTCTCGAATATCGCGAGACGCACGGCAGCGAAGTGACCAATGCGAAATGGCGCGCGCAGTTTGTCGGCAAGAAAGCCGGCGATACCTTGAAGCTGGATGAGGATATTCGCAATATCAGCGGCGCTACGCTGTCGTGCAAGCATCTTACCGATGGTGTCAAGCGGCTGTTGGCGACTTATGCGGCAGTGCTCAAATGAATGCGCTGACTGCGTCCCGGCCCACGCACGCACTTGCCGAGTGCGTGCGTGCACGGCCGCTGCTGGGTACGCTGGTTGAAATTGCAGCGAGCGGTGAGCATGTCGATGCGGTGCAGTTGGCCATTTCGGATGCATTCGACGAAGTAGAACGCGTACATCAGCTGATGAGTTATCAGTCTGCGGATTCGGATATATCGCGTATTAACCGTGATGGTTTCGAGCAGGCGGTGACTGTGGCGTCAGATACATGGCTTGTACTGGAGGCGGCGGGAAGGTTCTCCGCGGCCAGCGAAGGTTTGTTCGACATTACCGTGGCGCCTACTTTGACCAAATTGGGATTCCTCCCGCGGCACGCAGGATTTCCCCGTATTTCCGGCCAAGGTAATTGGCAGCATGTTGTGCTGTTGCCGGATCGCCGGGTGCAGCTCGCGCGCAGACTGCGTATCGATGTGTCCGGTATAGCCAAGGGTTATGCGGTAGACAGGGCTGTCGCCGCATTGCAGCGGGCCGGCATGCACAGCGGCCGGGTCAACGCTGGCGGCGATTTACGCATATTCGGCGATAGCGCGCAAATAATTCATGTGCGTCATCCCGCCGTCCCGACGCAGCTATTGCCCATTGTCGAGTTGATGCAGGGGGCTGTGGCGACTTCGGCCGGATATTATGCGCAGCGCCGTTATCAGGGACGGTTGGTTACGCCGCTGATCCATCCGCACACGCGCATAGCGGCTGACGTACAGCGTAGCGTATCGATATTTGCTGAGGACTGCATGACTGCCGATGCGTTGACCAAGGTGGTGCATGCTGACCCGGTTCGAGCTGTGGCAATGCTGGCACAATTCGATGCGCGTGCCGTCATGCTGGAACCGGATGCAGCAACCGGCGGGTGTCGCGTGTTCGATACGTCGCATCTGCAACCTGCAATCTGGCGTACTCGCGTGATTTCCTGAGCCGCCATGAAATATCAACATTTACCTCTTCCCATTCGTTTTTCCAAATCGCACAAATATATTTTGTATGCAGTATTCGTGCTGTTGTGGCTGTCTGGCCTAGCCTGGCTGGGGTTCCATTACTTTTTGCGCGTGGCCGGGGAGTTCGGCGATGCGCCGCATCCGCTGGAAATCTGGTGGCTGCGCCTGCATGGGCTGATGGGCTTCGCCGTGTTGGTGGCAACCGGTTCCGTGCTACCCATTCATGCGCGGCGCGCCTGGCATTTGAAAAAGAACCGACTTAGCGGTTTTGCCATGGAAGCGTTGCTGCTCTGGCTGGCATTGACCGGTTATGCGCTGTATTACTTCAGCAGCGACGCCAACGAGGCCTGGTTGCCGCTGCTACATTGGGTTATCGGTCTGCCATTGCCGCTGATGTTGATATGGCATATCTGGCGCGGACGCAATCGTACCGTCACTGTTTTTAATCCCGTGTCTCGTGAATTTTTATAAACTCGCCAGCCAGTGCAATGATCGTATGTTGCCAGCCAGCCGAATACCATTTTTCTGAAAGGTAAAATCGTATGAAACCCCTGCAATTTAAACTCGGCGTGCTGGCAACGCTGGTATCGCTATCGTGTAATGCGCACGCCGATGCGACTACTGACAGTCTGGAACAGAAACTGGAGCAGTTGCAAAGCGAGATGCAGGCGTTGAAGCAGCAGCTTGCGGAAGAGAAAGCTGCGCGCGTACAACAAGTGACGACCGCAGTAAAGGCTGCTGTTGCCGAAGCCGCACCGCCGCCAGAAGCCGGTAGCGACACCAGTGTGGGCGGGTATGGCGAGCTATCGTACAGCAACTACAAGGATGGTTCCGTCAAGGACCAGATAGATTTCAATCGTTTTGTGATCTTCCTCGGACACCGGTTTAACGACAAACTGCGCATGTATTCGGAATTTGAAGTCGAACATGCGGTTGCCAGTTCCAGCGATAAAGGCGAGGCTGAGGTCGAGCAGGCTTATATTGAATATAATTTGTTGCCACAGGCCAATCTGCGTGCCGGGTTGATGCTGATGCCGATAGGAATATTAAACGAAACGCATGAACCGCCGACCTACTACGGTGTGTTTCGCAATGAGGTGGAGACGCGCATTATTCCATCGACCTGGCGCGAGGCCGGCGTGGGTCTGCAGGGCAAGGTGCTGGATAGCTCGCTGGAATACAACGTCGGCATCTCCAGCGGCTTCGACGCCAGCAAATACGTCAAGAGCCCGACCGGTGCCGCTTACGGCATACTGGATATGCATGGCGAGGCCAGTCAGGCGGCCGCCAATAATCTGGCGTTATATGCGGGGCTGAATTATCGTCAGCCGGGCTGGTTGCTGGGCGGCGGGTTATTTACCGGGAACACGGCGCAGGACGGTAACGGCGAAGTGCCGAGTGCGGCACTGCAGGGCAAGAATGCGCGGCTGACGTTGATGGATGTCCACGGCAAATACAGCATAGGCGATCTCGAATTGCAGGCGTTATATGCGCGCGGAACCTTGGGCGATACGCAGGCCATCAACGATGCGGCCGGCATCGTTCCAGGCGATGGCAACGATGCTGCGCCCAAATCCTTTTACGGCTGGTACGGACAGGCGGCTTATCACGTGTGGAAAAAGGACGATATGCGTTTGACGCCGTTCCTGCGTTACGAGCGTTATAACACTCAGGCCAGTGTCGATGCAGGTTATACCGCCAACCCGCTGAATGATGAAACGGTAACGACGGTGGGCGCCAACTTCAACCTGAGTCGCGAAGTGGTGCTTAAGGCCGATTGGCAGAATTACAAGACAGATAACCTGAAAGACCGGTTTGATCTTGGCGTAGGCTGGATGTTTTAAATTGCGGGCGCAGCGATATCGTTAGCTTTTTATTTTACGATACAGGGTGCGTTCGCTGATACCCAGTTGCTGCGCGAGAGCTTTGCGGTCATTACCGAAACGCGCCAGCGCCCATTGCAGATAGTGCTGCTCCAGCGCTTCCAGCGAAATGACCTGCTGGCCGATAAACGTGGCGGCTGCAGGATCGATGTTGCCGCAGAAGTCGGCTTCGAGATGTTCCGGCGTGATGACGTTGCCGTCGGCAAGCAGACTGGCGCGTTCCAGCATGTTGCGCAGCTCGCGTATATTGCCCGGAAAGTCACAGCTTGCAAGTAGTGTCAGTGCGTCGGGATGCAGGGTGAATTTTTGCGACGGGCTGATTCTCGCCAGCAAGGTTTCGGCCAGTAACGGGATATCTTCGCGCCGTTCGACCAGGGACGGCAGGTGGATGGGGAAGGTACTGATGCGGTAATAGAGGTCTTTGCGGAAGGTGTCCTGTTCGACCATTTTTTTCAGATCGCGGTGCGTTGCCGAAACCAGCCTGAAATCAGCCCGCAGCGGTTCGACTCCACCTACCCGGCGGTAGGTTCCGGTTTCCAGCAGGCGCAGCAATTTAACTTGCAATCCCAGCGGGATATCGCCGATCTCATCCAGAAATAGCGTCCCGCCGCTGGCCGCTTCGACCAGGCCCTGCTTGCGCTGGTTGGCGCCGGTAAAAGCGCCCTTTTCATAGCCGAACAGTTCGCTCTCGAATAGTGTTTCGGTAACGCCGGAGCAGTCTACTGGAACAAATGGTCCCTGGCGGCGGAGACTGGCGTCATGCACGGCTTCTGCGACCAGCTCCTTGCCCGTACCCGATTCTCCCAGCAGAACCACGGCGGCATCCGATGGTGCGACGCGCTCAATCAGCCCCAGCATTTTATTGAATGCGACGGAGCGCCCTACCAGTCCCCGCGTTGCCGGGCGCGCACTGGCTTCGCGTATGGTATGCATCATTTCGACATAGAACACGATTTCGCCATGTTGGTCATGGATGGGGGTCAGTTCGACATCCACATGTTCTTCTCCGCGCGGCGTATGATGCAAGTGTAGTACGCGTTGTGGCAGGCCTGTCTGGGTGCTGGTTTTCAACGGACAGGATTCTCCTGCCTGATCGCACGGACGGGTATAGTGATGAGAGACTTCATAACAGTGGCGGCCGACGATAGGACGATTTTCACCGTAAGCTGCACGATATGCTTTATTCGCGGCAATAATGGTGTAATCTTTATCCAGCAGAATCCGAGGCTCTGCCTGACTATTCAGGTATGAGAGAAATTCGGCAAGTTGCGAAAGCGCCATGGTGTTGTTTTGAAGACTGACAAAAATGACATTTTACGCGAAAAGTCTTGGTCTCGTGTGTCAAAAATGACAGCTCTTTTATCCAGCCGGATTAATTATAATAATTGCGTCACTCCAAATAAGTGTTATTCCGTCGTTCGTGTTGTTGCGTTTTGTGTTTTTTAAGCTAAAAAGATAATAACAAATCAATTGCTTGTTTATTAATTTTATAATTGGATTGAGATATCTTCAATTAATTATAAGGTTTTTGGATAGCTGGCACATACTTTGCAAAGAAGTACTTCGTCCGTTGCAACGTTAGTCCGTATCAGGCATAGGCTAATGCTTCAGATTTGATGTTCAGGAAAGGTGGATAAACATGCGTGCGATTTGGAACAATCCGTTAGGTCGAGAAATTGTGCTCATACTGATTGTGAAGATCGTCGCTGTGTTTGCGATCTGGTGGGTGTTCTTCAGACCCATTGGCGCACATCCTCAACTGGATGCCAATCAGGTCAGTGCTGCCATGATTAGCAAGCAACAAACTGTAGCTCAACCAACCATAACACAACCTGCCACAAGGAGCCGTCAAGATGATTAGTACTGAGTTAGTCGATGCATCACGACTACAGTTCGCGATTGTCGCGCTGTATCATTTTTTATTCGTACCCCTGACATTGGGCATGACTTTCATGCTGGTGATCATGGAATCTACTTACGTTATTACGGGTAAGCAGGTTTATAAGGATATGACCAAGTTTTGGGGAAAACTATTCGGTATTAACTTCGCGCTCGGTGTCACCACCGGCATCACCATGGAGTTTCAGTTTGGTACCAACTGGGCATATTACTCGCATTACGTAGGCGATATTTTCGGCGCACCGCTTGCGATTGAAGGCTTGATGGCGTTCTTCCTCGAATCCACCTTTATCGGTTTGTTCTTTTTCGGCTGGGACAAGCTTTCCAAAAATAAACACTTGCTGGTGACGATGCTGATGGCGTTGGGTTCCAATCTGTCCGCATTGTGGATATTGGTGGCAAACGGCTGGATGAATAATCCGGTAGGTTCCGATTTCTCGTTTATTACCATGCGTATGGAAATGACCGATTTCTGGGATGTGATTTTCAATCCTCAAGCTCAGGCCAAATTCGTACATACCATCAGTGCCGGTTATGTAACGGCATCTGCCTTCGTGTTGGGCATTTCGTCTTGGTATCTGCTGAAAGGCCGCGATATCGAATTTGCTAAACGTTCTTTCCGTATTGCCGCCGCATTCGGTTTTGCTTCGGCCGTATCGGTGATCGTGCTGGGCGACGAATCCGGTTATACGGTAGGTGAAAATCAGCAGACCAAAATGGCTGCGATTGAAGCCATGTGGCATACCGAACCAGCGCCGGCTTCGTTCAATTTGATCGCAGGGATCAATGAGAAAGAGCAGAAGAACGACTGGTCTATAGAAATTCCCTATGTTATGGGCATAATCGGTACGCGTACCTTGACCAAGGAAATTCCTGGTATCTATGAAATCAAGGCGCATAACCATGAGCGTATTGTCAACGGTGCGCATGCAGTGACGGCCTTGGCTGCTTTACGCAAGGATCCGCAAAATGCCGCGCTTAAGGCTGAGTTCGACAAATACAAGGCTGATCTTGGCTTCGGTTTGCTGTTGAAGAAATATACGGAAGATGTCAGCAAGGCCACGCCGGAAATGATACAGCAGGCTACCGACGATACCATTCCACGTGTAACGCCGATGTTCTGGTCGTTCCGCGTCATGGTGGGCTTGGGTACCGCATTGTTTGCGTTGTTCACGGTTGCTTTGTACACCTCGCTCAAGAATAGCTGCGGCAAGAGCAAGTGGCTGTTGCGCTGGGCTTTGCTGTTTATCCCCGTACCGTGGATTGCTGCCGAGCTGGGCTGGTTTGTAGCCGAGTACGGCCGTCAGCCATGGACCATCTTCGGTGTATTGCCGACTCACTTGTCTGCATCTACGTTGACTGCAGGCAATGTATACGGATCGATAGCCGGCTTCGTGTTCTTCTACACCGGTTTGCTGATTGTCGAAATGTACCTGATGGTGAAATTTGCACGCCAGGGCCCGAGCAGTTTGCATAGCGGACGTTATCACGGCGAAGGCAATTCGGGCGGCGGTGCTATTCCTGCACATGCCCCAGCCGACAAGGCTTAAATGATTTGCGTTACATCGCGGTAACGGATGCCGCGATGTAGCTTCACCGCATATTAAGGAGAAAATAATGTTGGATTATGAAACACTCAAAGTCATTTGGTGGCTGTTCGTCGGGGTGCTGTTGTTGGGTTTTGCCATTATGGACGGGCACGATATGGGCGTGGGAACGCTGCTGCCGTTTGTAGGCAGAACCGATGGTGAGCGGCGGGTCGTCATCAATACGGTAGGCGCGCACTGGGAAGGTAATCAGGTCTGGTTCATACTTGGCGGCGGTGCTATTTTCGCCGCATGGCCATTGGTTTATGCGACGGCGTTTTCAGGCTTTTACTGGGCCATGCTTGCGGTATTGTGGGCTTTATTCTTCCGTCCGGTCGGGTTCGATTACCGTTCCAAAATCGCAAATCCTACCTGGCGCAATAGCTGGGATTGGGGGCTGTTTGTTGGCGGCGCAGTACCACCGTTAATCTTCGGCGTGGCATTCGGCAATTTGCTGCAAGGTGTGCCGTTTCACTTTGACGATGAATTGCGTTCGTATTACACCGGGACTTTCTGGCAATTGCTGAATCCGTTTGCACTGTTGACCGGTATTGTCAGTACTGCGATGATTACTGCACACGGCGCAAATTATCTGATGATCCGGACAGAAGGCGATGTCTATCGTCGCAGTCGCACTGCTGCCATTATTTTCGGCGTACTGGCATTATTGACATTTGCTGCAGCAGGCGTGTGGGTGATGAACGGCATTGAAGGTTTTGTCATTACCAGCGGCAATATACCTGGCGCATTGCCTAACCCTATGGATAAAACCGTGGTGATGCAGGCGGGGGCATGGATGCATAATTACAACGTGCAACCGCTGACGATGCTGGTGCCGGCTATCGGTTTCGCCGGCGGCGTGCTGGCTATCCTGTTCGCAATGATGAACAAACCGCTGATGGCGTTTATCGGCTCGTCGCTGAGTATGCTGGGAATTATCGGCACTGCCGGCGTGTCCATGTTCCCGTTCATCATGCCGTCGTCTACCGATCCGCGTTCCAGCCTGACGGTGTGGGATAGCGTTTCATCGCATATGACTTTGGGCTTGATGTTCTGGGCAACGCTTATTTTCCTGCCGATGATCATACTGTACACCAGCTGGGCGTACAAAGTGATGTCGGGTAAAGTCACTCTTGATTTCATCAAGGGCAACGATCATTCCGCTTATTAATCTAGGAGAATAAACATGTGGTACTTTGCTTGGATTTTAGGTGTTGCGATGGCTGTATTGCTGGCGATTGTGAATGCGGTTTATGGTGAAAATCACGAATTGCGTGAAGCAGAATCCGGCGAGCAGGATCGTTAATAGTGTATACGAGACTCGCGCGTATCGTATCGTTGCTATCGGCCAGCGTGCTGGCTACATTGATTACGGTTTATCCCCCGGCGATTGGGCGCCTTAGTCATGGCGTGCTGACGCTGGTCATTTTAGGGATATGCGCGGGGTTTGTTCACGGAGTAGGGTTTGATCCGGAAACACGGTTTTGGCGAGTGATACTTGGTCCTGTCAGTGCCTGGGTGTTGATGGGGCTGGGTTTTGTTTTAATTGCCAAGCCATATTTTATCGGGGCTTAGCATGACCTATTTTCGGCAGCTGTTTGATACGACAAGCTCGACTTATACCTATTTGTTGGGCGAGTTCGATACTTACAGTGCAGTGCTGATTGATCCTGTACGGGAGCATGGCAATCTGTATCTGTCGCTATTGAACGAGCAGCGTTTGACGTTGCGTTACATATTGGAAACGCATGTACATGCGGATCATGTCACTGGTGCTTCGGCGTTGCGTAAAGCGACAGGGGCGCAAGCGGCCGTGAGCATGCATGGCGGCGTCAGTTGTGCGGATGTGCAATTGTGCGGCGGCGAGATGCTGTATTTCGGCAACGAAACCATCAGCGTGCTGCCAACACCGGGGCATACGCCAGCTTGCGTATCGTATTTGTGGCGCGATCGTTTGTTTACGGGCGATGCCTTATTGATCGGAGGTTGTGGCCGAACTGATTTTCAGGGAGGCGACGCCGGCAAATTATATGACAGCATTACGCATCAGATTTGGCCTCTGGCTGATGAAACCTTGATTTATCCTGGGCATGACTACCATCACAGGCATGTATCCAGCGTTGCGCAGGAACGCGAAATCAACCCGCGCTTATCCGGCAAAAGTCGAGACGAATTTATTGCAATCATGAATCAACTAAAGCTGCCAAAGCCTCACTTGATCGATATCGCCGTTCCGGCTAACCAACAATGTGGAAATGAGATCGCTCATGCAGCTTAATCCAGTCGCTACTCATTTTGAGCGAATCGGGGGTGCGGATACCATCCGCAAGTTAGTTCATCGATTCTATGAAATCATGGACGAATTACCAGAGGCTTACGGTATTCGCAAGCTTCATGCCGAGAGCTTACAAGGCTCTGAGGATAAATTGTTCAAATTTTTGTGCGGCTGGATGGGCGGTCCGCAGCTTTATATTCAGGAATACGGACATCCTATGTTACGGCAGCGTCATTTGCCGTTTCCCATCAGCATATCGGAACGCGATCAATGGCTGATGTGTATGGATACTGCATTGGCTGAAGTGGTGCAAGACGAAGTTTTACGGCGTGAACTCTCCAGCGCATTTGCAAAGGTGGGGGACCACATGCGCAATCGCGCAGAAGGGGGCGCAGCCTGATTTTTAATTTTAAAGGACTTATGTGATGACAATGACTCCTCAACAACTTGTAGCGGAAGCAAAATCTCAAATCCGAGAGGTGGATGTTGCCGCTGCCGCTCAGCAGATCAGTGCTGGTGCAACAGTGATCGATGTGCGTGAACCCGCTGAATTCGACGCCGGTCGCTTACCTAATGCAGTCAGTATTCCGCGCGGCGTGCTGGAATTCAAAACCGGTGATCATCCTGCGTTGGCCAACAAGGATGCGCAAATTGTGATTTATTGTAAAACCGGCGGACGTTCTGCGCTTGCAACACAAAGTCTGCAACGTTTGGGGTATACCCAGCTGGTTTCTTTGGCCGGCGGTTTCGAAGCATGGGCGGGTAGCGGTCAACAGGTGGTGAAAGATACAACCAGCTTTGGCGGTTAGTCTTATCATGGTCTAAGATGTAAGTAGGGTGCAGCCCTGCTTACTCAATCAATTTTTTTAAGGAATTAATATGGCGCACATCGTCGTTCTCGGGGCAGGCACAGGCGGAACCCCTGCCGCTTACGAACTGCGTGAAGCATTGGGTAAAGAACATGAGATTACCCTGATTAATGCATCGGAAACTTTTCAATTCGTTCCATCAAATCCGTGGGTCGCGCTCGGCTGGCGCAAACGTCCGGAGACCACCATCCAGATTCGTCCCTATCTGGAGAAAAAAGGCATCAAATTTATCGCGCAACGTGCCGATAAAATCGATCCGGTGGCGAATCGTATTGATCTGGCTAACGGAGAAACGGTCAGCTATGACTATCTGGTGATCACTACCGGCCCGCGTCTGGCTTTCGATCTGATAGAAGGTGCCGGCCCTGAGGGTGGGTATACCCAATCGGTCTGTTCTGTAGATCATGCAGAAAAAGCATTTCAGGATTATGAAGAATTTCTGAAGAATCCGGGTCATGTCGTTGTCGGTGCATTCCAGGGTGCATCCTGTTTCGGCCCTGCTTACGAATATGCCATGGGTCTGGAAACCGACTTACGTCGCCGCAAAATGCGCGATCAGGTGCCGATGACTTATATTACCTCGGAACCGTATATCGGCCATCTGGGGCTGGGCGGCGTGGGCGATTCCAAAGGTCTGCTGGAAGGCGAACTGCGTAGCCGTCACATCAAATGGATCACTAACGCAAAAACCGTCAAAGTCGAACCGGGCAAAATGTACGTGGAAGAGTACAACGATCTCGGCGAGAAAATCAAGGATCACGTTGTCGAGTTCAAGTTCTCCATGATGTTGCCGCCATTCCGCGGCGTGCCTGCTGTGGCCAATGTGGAAAAGCTGTGCAATCCGGGTGGCTTCGTCATCGTCGACAAATATCAGCGCAGCCCGGCTTATAACAACATTTTCTCGGCTGGCGTATGTATCGCCATTCCGCCTGTGGAGCAAACGCCTGTGCCTACCGGTACACCCAAGACCGGCTATATGATCGAGTCCATGGTTACCGCGATAGTACATAACATCAAGGATGAGCTGGAAGGCCGTCCGGCTGAAACCACGGGCACCTGGAACACCATTTGCCTAGCGGATATGGGTGATACCGGTGCTGCATTTGTAGCCTTGCCGCAGATTCCGCCGCGCAATGTCACCTGGGCGAAAAAAGGAAAATGGGTGCATCTGGCCAAGGTCGCCTTTGAAAAATATTTCATGTACAAAATGAAATCCGGACACTCGGAGCCGATTTACGAGAAATACACACTCAAGGCTATGGGTATAGAGCGGTTGAATCACTAATTCTGCTGCCGGTCTGATAAAAGGGGATTGCTATGCAATCCCCTTTTTTATTTCACCATGACTCCAGCCCGGCACTTCGCTGGACTACGCCAAGACTAGATACAGCAGGTTTATCAATAACTTAGGCGAGTTCATCATATGCCGGTGCTTTCTGAAACTTGACCCGACTTCCCCTCTGCTGGCCCCTAGAAGGCTCCTGGGAGCCGGGTCTTTCGAGGAGTCATCATGGCAAAAATCAAGCTCACCAAGTCCGCTGTCGATGCGGCACAACCCCAGGCACAGGCCGTCGAACTCCGGGATACGCTGGTGCCCGGCTTCTTGTGCAAGATTACCCCGTCGGGCCGCAAGGTGTTCATGCTCCAGTACCGGACGAACGCCGGCGAGCGCCGCAAGCCCGCCTTGGGCCAGTACGGGGAACTGACCGTCGAACAGGCACGCTCGCTCGCGCAAGAATGGCTGGCCCAGGTACGCCGGGGCGGTGATCCCGGCGCAGACAAGGCGGAAGCCCGTAAAGCACCCACCGTCGAGGAGTTGTGCAAGAAGTTCATGGAGGACCACTCCAAGAAGCGCAACAAGCCCAGCACCCGAGTCGGCTATCAAGGCGTCATCGACCGCTGCATCATCCCGTTGCTGGGTCGCAAGAAGGTCCACGACGTGAAGCGCCCTGACATTGCCGGACTGATGGAAAAACTTTCGTACAAGCAGACCGAGGCGAACAAGGCGTTCAGCATCCTGCGCAAGATGTTCAACTTGGCCGAGGTGTGGGGTTATCGGCCTGACGGCACCAATCCTTGCCGCCATGTCCCGATGTTCCCCGCCGGCAAATCCACCCACCTCATCAGCGACGAGGACATGGGCAAGCTGTTCCGGCAACTCGACAAGATCGAGGCCGAAGGACTGGAGAACTACGTCATCCCGTTGGCGATCCGCCTGCAATTCGAATTTGCTGGCCGTCGTGGCGAAATCGTTTCGCTCGAATGGGAATGGATTGATCTGGAAAACCGCCGCGTCGTCTGGCCCGACAGCAAGACCGGCGGCATGTCCAAGCCCATCAGCGAGGAAGCCTACCGGCTGCTTTCGACGGCACCAAGGCAGGAAGGCAATCCTTACGTACTGCCGTCGTCGCGCCATCCAGAGCAACACCTGACCACGGGCGAGTATTACGGTGGCTGGAGTCGTGCGCTCAAAGCGGCGGGTGCAACGCACGTTGGAACGCAC
This sequence comes from Sulfuriferula sp., assembly GCA_031291235.1. Lineage (GTDB taxonomy): Bacteria > Pseudomonadota > Gammaproteobacteria > Burkholderiales > Sulfuriferulaceae > Sulfuriferula. Next base: position 140,287 of record JARLJL010000013.1, on the reverse strand, counting down.
GGCATCCGCCATCGCTCAGCGACCGACATTGCCAATTCGGGTATCCCGGTCAAGGTCGGCATGGCACTGACGGCGCACAAGACTGTGGTGATGTTCATGCGCTACGTCCACACCGAGGATAAGCCGGTGCGGGAAGCCGCCGAGTTGGTGGCGAATCGGCGCAAGGCAATCACCGGCGCCAAGCAGCAGCCTGCTGAGGCGACGGTATGACCAAGCGCAAAGTCGCCGTTCCTTCGCTCGTAGCGCCTTCGGCGCTGTTGGGCGACATCCGGGCACTGATCGAGGCGGCACGCAAGCGCGCCGCCTCGACGGTGAATAGCGAGCTGACGATGCTCTACTGGCGCATCGGCCTACGCATCCGCACGCAGGTCTTGGATGGGCGCCGAGGTGCCTATGGCAAGGAAGTCCTGCCCACCCTGGCGGCGCAGTTGGTGAAGGAGTACGGCGGCAGCTTTGCCGAGCAGAACCTGCGTCGCATGGTGCAGTTCGCCGCCATCTTTCCCGACGAGCAGATTCTCGTATCACTGATACGAGAATTAAGCTGGACGCACTTCATCGCGCTGATCCCGCTGAAAGACCCGCTCCAAAGGGACTACTACGCACAGATGGCGAGCACCGAACGCTGGAGCGTACGGACGCTGCGCGAGCGCATCGACTCGATGCTGTACGAGCGCACGGCGCTGTCCCAAAAGCCGGACGAAACCATCGCGCAGGAGCTGGCGACCTTGCGCGATGCGCAGCGCATGTCGCCCTCCCTGGTCATGCGCGACCCATACATCCTCGACTTTCTCGGACTGCGCGATACCTGGCAGGAAAGCGACCTGGAGGCAGCAATCATCCGCGAGATGGAGTCCTTCCTGCTGGAGTTGGGCGCAGGCTTTTCCTTCGTCGCCCGACAGAAGCGCATCCAGATCGACGATGAGGATTTCCACCTTGACCTGCTGTTCTACAACCGCAAGCTGCACCGGCTGGTGGCCGTCGAATTAAAGATCGGCGAGTTCAAGGCCGCCTACAAGGGGCAGATGGAGCTTTATTTGCGCTGGCTCGACAAACACGAGCGGGAACCGGAGGAAGCCTCGCCTCTGGGAATCATTCTCTGCACTGGCAAGAAGCGCGAACAGATCGAGTTGCTGGAACTGGACAAGTCCGGCATTCATGTCGCGGAGTACCTGACCAGCTTGCCGCCGCGTGCGGTGCTGGGGGAGCGATTGCAGCAAGCGGCGCGTCGAGCGGAATCACAGATTAAACAAGGGACTGCATAGAACTTGCGAATCTGCCCATAATTTTGTTCAGGGAGCCGAAATCCTCATCTGCCAAGCTCAGTGGTGCGACCACCCGTGTTCTGGTGGTCATATGGAGGGTGCCGTCTTTTGTCCAAAGCGGAGCCTGTCCAATTAGACAAACCCCAAGCGAAACTCTAGAAAAACGTTCGGCTAACTGCTCTATTTTTAATGAGTTTCTTGCCACGAATGCTTCAACGCTTTCGTGAATTGCCTGCTGGGCTACTTCGACACAGGGAAGCTCCGTCTTGGGAATGCCATCAAGGCAACTGGAAACATCCAAGAAAACCAAGCCATAAACCCTTTGGGGCACCCCCTCGGCTTGGGTGGCAATTTGCTTGCCTGCCTTCTTGAAGTTTTCCTCAAATTTCTTCTCGGATGATAGTCGCTTGCACTCCCCGAAGATGAGGAACTCATCGTTTTCGGCGATAACATCCGTGACTTTGTTGAAGTCGATCTTGTAGCCGGACATCGACATTCTTGCCGCAATTAGTAGTTCGAACAAATAGTCTCTCGATGATCCTGCCGAACTTGCATCGGGATGAATTTGCCCATCTGCCACCTTGCTTAGTCTATCGACAAAGCCTTGGCTTGCCTCATCTCGGAATGCTCTGTGAATTAGGACAATATTCAAGCATTCGATATATGAGTTAGTCAGCTTGTCAAACTTTGCCCGACCGTCTGCGGAAGCGGGATCAGCACAAGAAAAAAACTGATCAATGTCTTTCTCGTATCTTGAGTACCTTGAGTTTAATGCGTTAAGCCCTTTTTCCTTGAGCCATTCAAGAACGCACGGCATCTCCTTGAGGATTGGCTCGCCCGCAAATACCTTCATTTCGGTGGTGGTCCGTGAATTTGTTTCCCCTGACTGACGCCCGGTGTTTTGCATCATGAACCTAACTGTTCTCCAAAGCGGTCGAGAACATCACCCTGTCAATTCCCCAGTAGTCGAGTAAGCAGAAAAGCGTACTGCGAAGCTCGATGCTCGCGGCAGCATGAGAGGCGAACTCCCTTGTCATGGCAAGTTGCTCGAACTCCTTGGCGACAGTGAATAGCGTCCGAGCAACATCGTTTTTCGAGAAGAAGTCCCCCAAGATCGACGTATTCAGTTGAGACAGTTGTTTCTCAACGCTTGATCTTACTTGTCGGGAAATAGCTGGCCCATCGTTCGCATGTTCTTCGACCAGCCCCATTGCGACATTCAAGACTTTCTTTAAGCCCGAACTGCCTCTGGAGCCATACGTGAATCCATCTTTAATCAGCACGCTACGCTCGGATTGCTCGTGGAACGAAAGTTCCTTCATGCAGTAGTCAACTGCAATGGCAATGAACGAACACACCAAGTAAAGACACCTGAGAGCTGTTTCGCGCTGGGTTCCCTTAGTGATAGATTGCTCGGCAAAGAATTTCCCCTGGCCAAGCCATTCGTTACAGCTGTCGAACGAAAGCGATTTGGCTAGTAGGCTCTTGGACAGAACTATTCGTCCTCGCCAGTCACCGTCCAGCTTGCTCAGGGAGTACTCGTTTATCCTGGCAAAAAACTCTTCGTCCGAGAGTCTCGTCGCATTTGGATCATCCGAGTTGGCGAGCTTCCCGAGGAAGCTGCCATCGAGAACGAGCACACCAAGATCTCGGCCAAAATCTTTGACTTCTTGACGCTTCTCAGTCGTTGCAACGATCGCGTTTGTCGCTTTCGTGGCGATTCGCAGTCCCTGCACCCAGAAGATACGTTCTATGGCCTGGGGGGTTTTCTTGTTCTTGGCATCAACCAAGGCAATTTCGCGCGATACGGAAGACGTTCGGCTATAGAGCCATAGATCAATGTCAGTGACATCAAAACCCTCATACACAAACGGGACGCCACGAACAACGTAATACCCGGCCTTAAGGAAATAGCTGCGTAGCAGCTCTTCCATCTTCGGCCCCTTGGACAAGGCTTGTTGACTCTTGCTCATAGCCCACCTCCTGTCCGGAGGATGGAGAGCATATCGTTCGTTGCTTTCGGACTCATCTTGGTTTGTGTCCTCCGAACCTTCTCGCGATTGTGCTCAGGGCCGTTGAATGTAGTTACGGCCGCCGTTGGCAGAGCGTTCAAAGAATGCTCGCTGACATCCCCTTGTCGAATCGCTTGAAGAGCCAGTTCGCCAACCTCTGTCTTCAGAAGGCGAAGCATTGGGCCGGTACGTCCCTTCTTGGTTCCTTGTTTTACTTCGACCACGCCCTTCAATTCGAGGACTTTGTAATCTTCAGCGATCGCCCGGACCGGACCAACACTTTCGCCGCGCACCAAAGCACCCAATAGGGCATCAACCATCTGGATTTGCCCGCGCGCGTAATAACTCTTTGTCATGCCGTAGGTGACTGAGCTGACAAAGGCTTTTGCAAGATCGAAGGCATCATCAACCATCGAATTGCTGTACTTGGAGAACGCCGACGGCAAGGTCAGGAAACCAACGTCTTCGGTTGAATTGCTGACGACACTGATGTCGAATAAGCCGATCGCCGTCACTTTCTGGAAGAGCGCCTCCCCCAGAAACTGCTTTGCATAGTCGGTGCTAACACATGCTCGCTTCCGCAGTGTTTCGGTAAGCTCATTGAGTTTTGCCTGTTCTGCCGTACTCAACGAATCCAGGACGGCTTTGATCTTTTGAGTGGTATCGCGGCGAAATAGGTTGCCGTTGAACAACAACGTCTGGTTGCTGCCAAGTTTCTCAGTATCAACAAAGCCAATCTGCTCTGCATCTGAGAATAGTTGCCCCAGATCCGCGGCGGCCAACTTGTACGTATCAGCCAGGTCACTGGCGACATCGTTTGCGAGAATCGGTGCCACTGAGGCGCGCTCTGCGAGCGCGATTGAAGCAACCTCATTGGCACTTGGCGCGAGCGAATCGAAGAGGTCGGAGGTGTGCTGCAGCGCAGTGGCCGTGGTCACGCCAAGCACGGCAACCCCGCCTGGTGATTTGTCGATGAGCTTCTGCTGCTGCAACACTTCAACAAGCTTTGGAAGCTCAAATGTTGCATTGATGTTAGCCGCCGTCGCCAAGACAGCCAGCCTGTCATTGTTGACCGTGGTGTCCTTATTGGCGGAAATGGCTGACAGCAGTATTCCAGCTTTCCCCGCCAAGTAGGTTTTCTCGTATCCAGATTGGTTCGTGACTCCCTGCAGCTTGTTTGTGTGATGGATCAGCCACGATCCCTTGGTCTTTTTATCCATTTTTCTCCCTTAAGGGCCACAATGGGCCACGGTACTTAAATTCCGGTTGCTGCCAATCCCAATCTGTTTTACCCAAACCTTATGCCAAACAATCCACCATCTTCTGTGGCGTCGGTCAAACGCGTAGGCAGCACATGGTCATTCAGATCGAAGCCTTCGATGGTTTCCTTGAAGGCGTCGTCTTCATTCATCGTCACGATGTACTGAAAACCAAGCTCCTGTGCAATCTCTGAACCAAGACGCAATGCGCTAATGACCTGGCGCCCATCAACACCATCGAACAGATGGCTGTCGTGGATCAGAAATCCCGGCCCCATCTGCCGCTTGGCGCACAGGCGCATAAGCATCATGTCGAAGCAGAAGATCTGCATGTTCTTGATGCCCTTGCTGCGTTCGCCCTGCATCGGGAACTTGAAGATCGGTCCATTCGAGGTTTCATCGACCGTCATGCTGCCTGCCGATTCATACAAGCGTTGAGAGGTTTCCTCGAAGGCGACGATGGCTTCCGCCAGTCGGTCCTTCTGCTCGGAAAAATCACGCCGCAGGCGGATCGTAAGACGATTGCGCTCGATCTCCAGCTCGTTCTTGGTACCTTCGAGTTGCTCTGCAGCTTCGAAGCGTTGCCGCAACGATTCCACTTCGGATTCCAGACGGCCCAGTTCTCCCTGCAGCTTGAGGAACTGTTCCAGCGCACCATGGCTCTTGAGAATGCCCAGGATTTCGCCGCGCCGCTGGTCGAGCTGCGCCTTTTTACTATCACGCAGTTCGATACGCAGCTTGGCCGCTTCAAGTTCGCTGGACAGATAGTCCTTGCGATTGCGCACCACCGATTCGTGAAAACTCTTCACGTCCTCATAGCGACGCTTCACCAAGCCGGGAAGCACTATGCCGGCTTCTTGATAGACAGCCTGGAGGTCTTCAAGGTCAGGAGGAACCTCGGAGGCGAGCGCACTTTCCAGATCGCGGATAGCCGAGAAATCGATGGTGTTGGCATTGGCCAGCTCGTTGAGCTGGCGAGTCAACGTGGCGCTTTCGACTTCCAGTTCCCGGTATTCCGGCAAAACCTGAAAGGTCTCAACTTCTGTGTGAAGTTTCTTGAGACGAGCTTCCTGAATGGTCAGCTCCGTGCGCAAGTCGGCAGCCTTGCCGATGATTGAACCGAACGCACCGTTCCCGGCCGCCTTTTTCAGTTCTTCGAGGGTCTTTTCCCGATCGCGAACAGCTTGCCAATCCCGGGCAATCTGCCAATCCAATCCGAGCAGGAACATCAGCGCCATCTGCATATCGCCAGTGCCCTGCATCGTGGCCTGCTTTTCCGGCGTCATGAAGGCACCGCTCGCCTGTCGGCGCACAAAGTAGGCAAACAGCGACCGGAACGAAGGCGGCTTGCTGCCCGCAGTTTCAAGGCTGCTCAGACCAAACATTTGTTCGCCGAGGAACGTACACCATTCGGTGGCCGAAAACTTGACCTTCGCTGCAGGCGGGACTGTCACGAAGATTTTGGCTTTGGAACTACCACTGCGCTCAACGACCGTGCGTTCCGACTTCAGATCGAAGTCCATGCCGAAGGTGTGTTCTGCCAGTTCCGGGGTGCGGAAAATCGATTCCGGGCCAGCGTCGGCACCCAGCAGAAAATGCACTAGCTCAACGAAGCTGGTTTTTCCGGCGCGATTACGCGTTTGCTTGGTAGTCGCACCCTCGGTTTTTTGGGCCAGCAGTACATTCAGGCCGGGCTTCAGATCACCGAGATTCTTAAAACTGGGCAGCGTACTGAAAATATGATGAATCAAGCTGTCCTCCGTGCCACAAGGCCGCTTTCGAGTTCGATGGTTCCAAGGGCGAACAGAAGATCAAGAGCGAGCAAGAACCAGTCGTAGGTAATTCGCCGGGGCATTGCAGCGGTGAGGCTGGAGTCAGGTCTGTTCAACTCCTCCCACAGCGCTGAGACAGTCTTGGGGCGTGCGAGAAAGGTCAAAACATGCGCGCCAACAGTCAGCAGCGCGCGATCCTGCGGAAGATGCTTAGATGGCAGAATCATGCTGCCCCCACCGCTTGTGCGTCTTCAAAAATCTCGCACTTGTCAAACAGGTACGCCATGACGGCCAACACCGCCGCCTTATGCGTGGGCGTGGTATTCGCAGTGCCTCCAGCCCACGCTTCAAGGCGTCCGAAGATTTCATCAGGGTGAAGTGGGGGCTCCCCGTCCCGCAGCGCCACGTATTCGCTTTTGAACGCCTGCGCGATTTGTTCGCCGTAGGTAGGGGTTTTCCAGTTATTAAAAAACTGCGCAACGAGCGCCGACTTATGCATGCCGATCTTCAGGAAGTCGGCGACTGCCTGAGACAGAAGGTTGGCCTCAATCTTTCCGCGCGACACGTCCTTCACTTCACTCGTCGTGGGCACGGGCATGATGCTGATGTGAGTAAGCACAGCGATCAGATCGCCGTAGCCCAGATTGACGTTCGCTTCCATCGTCAGCGACGGGCCAAACCAGGATTCAAGATCCTGCAGGCTTAACTGGCGAAACTTCGCCAGCATCTCTTCGTACCCGCAGTGGCCGATTTTGATCTTTGGATTGTCCTGCCTGAGTTTGGCCAAGGCTTCGATGATGTGGGGGCCCAGGCGACCATCCGGTGCATTGTGGACGAAGGTCCACTCATCGAAATATTTCTCCCAATGCTCTTTGGCGCCCTCGAAATCCTCGTTGATCTTCTTGATGGCTTCAGCAGCACTCAATTCATTGGGAGCGTAACTCTGATACAGGATTCGCGCCGATGGCAGATATCCATCGTTTTTCCGATCGCCAACATTCCCCCAGGGGCGGCAGGCCATGAAATCGTTGGGATGTGCCTTCGACATCAGCTTCTCGAACAGACGTTGAAAACCGTCCCCCTTGGATTCCAAGAAGTCAATGCGGAAATCTTTTTCATAGTTGAGTTGCTGTATGCGATCCATGGGTTTACGCCCGCGATTTAATGTTTTTGAATGTTTTCAGGCAAAACTTCACGGCCTCTTGGTGTCGGATTGAGGTTGGGCACGATTGATATCAAAGGGAAGTGCCTTGTCAGCCGCAATGCGGGTGAGCAGCATCCGAATGGCATCCGAAACGGACAAACCCATTCCCGCCAGCACATTGGTGGCTTCCTCTTTAATGTGCCCGTCAATCCGGGCGCGAACGACATCACTACTTGCCATTGCCTGCCTTAATGTATCTTGTAGCTACATTGTGCCTCATCTGCGCCTCAATGTCATTTGCCTACTGCTGAAAACGATCAGGCGTCCCGGCGTGCCGCCGTCGGGCTCGCGGGCGTTGCCCCATGCCTCGTGCCGAGTCATGGCCATAGGCTTTGATCCCTGACGCCTCCGGCCTCTCTCTACGTTCTCGGCCTGCGCGCTGCGCTTGCCCACCTGTCGTCTCTGCGGGGGCGGGGTATGGGCGGTCTTGCTGTTCCCTTCACCGTATCACGGCGTTCTCGCCGTCAAGGGCTGTGCGCGCCTTGCTCGCTTGCGTCCTGGCGGCCGTCGCTGACCCCTGACTGCTTACGCTGCGCCGTGCTGAAGCCGGTTCCGGGCAATTCCGCCCGAGCAACCGGAGCACGATCATGTCGCAACTTTCTCTGTCTCTCGATTCCTCGCTGTTGGTGCGTGACGACCAAGGGCGTTATCTGCCGGCGACTGCCGACCAAATTCTGGAAGCCGCGCGGTATGTCATCGACCAGAAGATTCCACGCGGAGCACTGTACACTTCGCCAGAGTTGGTCAAAGACTACCTGCGTACAAAGCTGGCCAGCTTCAAGCACGAGGTTTTCGCTGCACTGTTTCTCGATAGCCAGAACCGTCTGATCGAATACGTGGAGTTGTTCCGCGGCACCATCGACCAGACATCGGTATATCCGCGCGAAGTCGTGAAAGCGGCACTGCATCACAATGCGGCGGCCGTGATTTTTTCGCACAATCATCCGAGTGGTAATTCCGAGCCGAGCCAGGCGGATAAGCTGCTGACTTAGCGCCTCAAGGAAGCCCTGGCGTTGGTGGACGTGCGCACCCTGGATCACATCGTCGTCGGCGGCGAGGCCACGACATCATTCGCCGAGCGTGGCCTGATCTGACCCAGGGGCTTCTGCCCCTTTTGCTGCGCCTGAGGTGGGCTCCGGCCCTCGCGGGCCTGCGCGTGCTGCGCACTTGCCGAAGGCAGGTCTACGTAGGTGGTGGTGTGAGGCGGTCTTGCTGTTCCCTTCACTGTATCACGGCGTTCTCGCCGTCAAGGGCTGCGCGTGCATGCACGCTTGCGGCCCTCTGGCCGTCTGCGCCCCTGACTGCTTGCGCTGCGCCGTGCTGGCGACGGTTCCGGGCAATTCCGCCCGAGCAACCGGAGATCGTCATGAACGACAAATCACACGTTTCGATGGAACAACACATCTGCCTGGTCTGCGGCCTGGCTTTCGATACCGGCACCATCCTGCTGGACAAGCGCCTGCGCGCGAGCATGGAGCACCATACAACGACTGGATGGGGCCTGTGCCCCGAGCATCAGAAGCTGTCCGATGACGGTTTCGTTGCGCTGGTCGAATGCGAACCGCAGCGCAGCGGTTCGCCGACGGGCGCAGCCCGCATGAAACCGGACCAGGCGTACCGGACAGGCCGACTAGCGCATGTGCGGCGCGCGGTGTTCGCCCAGGTGTTCAACGTGTCGATCGAAGACAAGCAGGTTTGCGTCTTTGTCGAGCCTGGCGTGATCGATCAGTTGCAGTCGATGGTGGAGCCGGCGGCAAGTTGATCGCGCCGCGCAGGCTTCGGTGCGTCGTCCCAGTTGGGCGGCGCATTTTTAATTCTGCTGCGCCCGGTGCCGGCACCTCCGCGCCTGCGGCGCTGCGCGCTGCGCTTGCCTGTCCGTGCCTTCGTTGGAGGTGGCTGGCTGCTGACCGAATTGATCCCGATGACCACGACCTTGCCTTTGGCCTTTGCGACCAAGGCCTGGGGATGCCGGAAATCGGCTGGGTCAGCCTGGACGAGCTGGCAACGGTGCGAGGCCGATGGGCCTGCCGATTGAACGCGATTTGTCGTTCCGCGCCGAGAAACCGTTGAGCGCTTATGCGCGCGACGCTCGGCTGGCCGGGCGGGTCGTTGTCTGACGAAGTAAATGGGGCGTCACAAGGCGCCCCGACTTACGCGCTGTACCCGAGTGCTTTCAGGCAAGGAAGATCGGCATATTCCATTAAAACTCGGGCAAGTTTTCCAAATTGTCCCGCTTGGTGCTGTTCTTGTTGGTCGTCAGGTAGATATCGTCAATGAGGTGCACCTCTGCGCCAAGCTTCCAGGTGTCGTCTGCTTTCGTCCTTGTCTGGAAGGTGGCTTTGCCAAGACGAATGAGGTCTGCCACGAAGGCACGCGCAACGGTACGAGGAGGGCCGATTGTTTTCGATTTCTCCTCTCGCACATGCACATACTCGATGTGATCGCGATCTTGGTTGTACCTGACGGCCGTGATGCAAAAATCTGTCATATCCCTACCCTTAATGTGAATGGCGAATGCCATCGGGAAGATAAGGGTGTTTGAGTAGATTTCAATAGCTGCATTCACCAGTATCTGCCCAAATTCCGGAATGGGCGTCCCCGGCCAGGAATCATGGCCGGTCGCGCTGTCGTGCTGCGCATCGAGCCACCTGCGGCGTCTCGTCCCCTTCGGGCTTCCATCGTTCCCTCGCGCTGCTCGGCTGACGCCTCCGGCCCGGCTTCCCGATCCGGGCCTGCGCGCTTCGCTTGCCGTGCAGTCAGCACACAGGGACGGCCGTTGCCTGTCCAGCCATCTTTCCTGACTCCATCACCTTGCTCGCGACTGTAGCCCGCGGCCGTGCGCCGTCAAGGCGCGCAGGGCCGTGTCCTCGGCTGCGCCTGTGGGCCGCACCAACCCTGCGCTTGCTTCCTTGACAGCCCCCGTCCGCGCGCTCCTGACCGTCGCGGGCGATGAACTCAGGAAAGACGGTGGCAACGAGGCCAACCGGGTTCTTCGTGCCGACCGCACTGAACAGCCGAAAGGCTGGGCTCCGAATCTTGGAATCCGGTGTGCGGTGTGAACAACAACCCTTTTTGTCAGGAGAAAGACCATGCAACTCGCATCCCGTTTCGCTTCCCGTTCCCCGTCGCTGCGCAGTGATTCCCCGCTGTCCGATGACCAAATCCGCCGCGTGGCCCCGTCCATCTTCGCGGACGCACCGCATGAGAGCCGTTCCGAGCGGTATAGCTACATCCCCACCGCCGCCGTGCTGACCGAACTGCGCAAGGAAGGCTTTCAGCCCTTCATGGTGACGCAGACCCGCGTGCGCGATGAAGGCAAGCGCGAGCACACGAAACACATGCTTCGCCTGCGCCATGCCAGCCAGATCAACGGCGCGGAAGCCAATGAAATCGTGCTGCTCAATTCCCATGACGGGACGAGCAGCTATCAGATGCTGGCCGGGATGTTCCGCTTCGTTTGCAGCAATGGCCTTGTCTGCGGCGACACCATGGCCGATGTGCGTGTGCCCCACAAAGGCGACGTGACTGGACACGTCATCGAAGGCGCTTTCGAGGTGTTGGATGGTTTCGACCGGGTGAAGGAATCCCGCGACCTGATGCGCGGCATCACGCTGGACGGTGGCGAATCCGAAGTGTTCGCCCGCGCCGCGCTGGCCCTCAAGTACGACGACCCGAACAAGCCCGCGCCCGTCACCGAATCGCAAATCCTGATGCCGCGCCGGTTCGACGACCGCCGCCCCGACCTGTGGAGCGTGTTCAACCGCACGCAGGAGAACTTGACCAAGGGCGGACTGTCCGGGCGTAGCGCCAACGGACGCCGCCAGCACACCCGACCCGTGCAGGGCATTGATTCCGATGTGCGCCTGAACCGCGCCCTGTGGCTGCTGGCCGATGGCATGCGCCAGCTCAAAGCCTGATCCCTTCCCGAGAGTTTCCCCGCAGGAGGGGCGGTTTCCCCTCCATTCCTTGTTTCACTCGATTGGAGAACCACCATGAACGCTATCACCCAAACCGAAGCCCGTGCCGTCAATACCGCCGCCGCTGTTCCGCTGGAAGCTGCCGACCCGACCAAGAACCTGATTCTGGTTCCCTTGTTGCGGCTGGTGCTGCGCCCCACGGGCCGCAACGTGCGCAAGACCCCGCGCATGTCCATTCCCGAACTGGCCGCATCCATCCAGCGCGTGGGCTTGCTGCAAAACCTGATCGTGATTGCCGCTCCCGACGGTGGGCATTACGAGGTGGTGGCCGATGGCACGGCCCGCACCGCCAGCCTCACCGAGAACGTGCAGCGCGAAGCCATGCACCCGGCAGACCAGTTCGAGGCGTTCGCCGCGCTGGTGGCCGAAGGCCGCCCCATCGAGGACATTGCGGCGGATTTCAGCGTGACGCCGCTGGTGGTGCAGCGCCGCTTGAAGCTGGCGAACGTTTCGCCGCGCCTGATGGCCGACTATCGCGCCGATGCCGTCACGCTCGACCAGTTGATGGCACTTGCCATCACCGATGACCACGCAACGCAAGAAGGCGCGTTCTACGATGCCCCGACGTGGCAGCGCCAACCGTCCGCGCTGCGTGAGCGCCTGACCGAGCGCGAAATCGACGCCTACCGGCATCCACTGGTGCGCTTTGTCGGGCTGGATTCCTACGAGGCCGCAGGCGGTGGCGTGCGCCGCGACCTGTTCGCGGAAGGTGACGCGGGTGTGTATCTGACCGATGCCGAGCTGTTGGAACGCCTGGCACAGGACAAGCTGGCTGACATTGCCGCCACTGTTCGCGCCGAGGAGTGGGCATGGGTGGATGCTACGCCCGGCGTGACCCATGCCGACTTGCACGCTTTCCAGCGTGCCCCGAGGGAGCGGCGCGAACCGACCAAGCGCGAGGCGCAGCGCATCGAGAAGCTGCAAGCCAAGATGCAGGAGGTGGGCGAAGCCCTCGATGCCGCGCTGGATGCCGAGGACGAAGACAAGGCCGATGCGCTGCAAGAGGAAGGCGAAGCGCTGGGCGAACAGTTGCAAGCACTGGAAGATGGCTTGCAAGATTACAGCGCGACGGTGAAGGCCGCAGCCGGGGCCATCGTCAGCATCGACCGCAACGGCGAGGCCGTCATTCATCGCGGGCTGCTGCGCGAGGTCGAAGCCAAGGCGCTGCGCACGCTGGAACGGCTACGGCAGGGTTTCGGCGGCGAGGAAGCCGGGAACAACGACGAAGACAACACGGCAGAAGAAGCCCAAGCGCCTGCCATGTCTGACCGGTTGGCGCAACGTTTGAGCGCCCACCGGACCGCCGCGCTACAAATCGAAGTGGCGCAGCATCCACTGGTGGCGCTGGCCGCGCTGGTGCATGGCATGGTGCAAGCCGTCTTGCAGGACAGCCATTACGGCCACGATATGCCCCTGGGCGTGCGCCTCACCGTGCAAGACCGGCTGGAAGGCATGGCCCCGGATTGGCCCGAATCGCCTGCCGCCGTGGGTCTGCGCGAGTTGCAACAGGCATGGGCTGGCAAGCTGCCCGAGGACAGCGCCGATCTGTTCGCCGCGCTGCTGGCGATGGAGCAAGACGAACTGGTCAAGCTTCTGGCCGTGTGCGTGGCTTCCTCGGTGGACGTGGTGACGCCGCGAGCCACGCCGCACCAGCCCGGCGCGGAACTGACGCAGGCAGTGGGCCTCGACATGGCGGCATGGTGGAAGCCGACCGCCGAAGGGTATTTCCGGCATGTGCCGAAGGCCGCAATTCTGCAAGCTGTGGGCGAATACGCGCCGGAGCAGGTTTCCCGGCTGGCGAAGCTCAAGAAGGCCGACATTGCCAGCGAGGCCGAACGGCTGGCCGATGGCACGGGCTGGATGCCTGCCATCTTCGAGGCCGAAGGCCCGGCAGTGCAGGAAGCCGCACAGGAGGATGCCGAGGCCATAGCGGATGAATCCGCCGAGGCGCTGGCCGCTTGAATCGCACCGAGGACAAGCGCCCGACTCGACCGGGGCGCTTCGCTTGAAAGGAGAACTGTTCATGACTCGCACCACCGACAGCCGCTCGAACATGGCGGCGATCTATGCGCCGGGCACGGTACGCGCCCGCCGTTGGCACGGCGAAGGCGACGTTTGCGGCTACCGTCCGCCTCGCGGCTGGACGGCACGTGCCGACCTCACGGACATTCACCCCATCACGGGCCGCGCCTTGCCGCGTGCCGTGTGGTGGCTCATCGAGACGAAGGAATGAGCGAGCCAGCACCGGCCCCAGTCCGTTTCGTCCTGGGGCCGGTGAATTCAAAAAACCGGGCGCGGCAGTGGCCGCGCCCGCTGTCGAAGGCCAATAGCCGACTCAGAACGCTGCTATTTTCGCTAGACTTATTCCACATTCTTAAATTAATAAGGTAATCCCCCGGCTTTGCCGGGGGACTCACCAAGGTTTGACCTATACGTCGGTCTCTGTGAATCTTCTTTCTCGACCAAAAGAAGGAGATTCACGATGAAAGAGTATCAGAGTTTGAGCCACACGAGATGGGACTGCAAATACCATGTGGTATTCATCCCGAAGCGAAGGAAGAAGGCGATATTTGGTGCGTTGCGCAAGCATCTCGGGGAAATTTTTCGGGAACTGGCATTGCAGCGGGAATCGAAGGTAGTGGAAGGGCACTTGATGACGGACCACGTTCACATGTGCCTGAGCGTTCCACCGAAGCATTCGGTGTCGCATGTGGTTGGATACATCAAGGGCAAGAGCGCAATTTCGATTGCGCGTCAGTTCGGAGGCCGGCAGCGGAATTTCACCGGCGAGGTGTTTTGGGCCAGAGGGTACTTTGTCTCGACGGTCGGATTGGATGAGGAAATGGTTCGGGCGTACATTCGTAATCAGGAACTTGAGGACGAACGTTACGACCAAATGAAATTAGGGCTGTAGCCGCCTTCAGGCGGCTCACGGGTTACCTGCGCCTTCGAGGCGCTCCAACCATAAAACCCCCGGCTTTGCCGGGGGATACTTATTGGAATTCGTATGTTTAATGATCGACTACTTACGGCTTTGGGCGCTTGGCAGAATGGTTGGAAAGAGGATCAAACACACAAGGAGGAGCTTGCTCGTGAACTGGAAGGTGCGGTCGAAAGCCTTCCCGAGCAGTTCCGCACGGTAAGTGGCCCATGCTATCGGAAGCGATTCATCCACAAAGGTGAACTCGTTGATCTCATTCTCAATGACGAACGAGACGAAGGAGTCGCAAGCTGGACAGTTGAAATCGCATTCGCGGAACGATTTAAGGGGCTAGTGCGTCCTGAAGCTGTTTCTGGAGCAATCTTTGAACACCAACCCGAGATCACCGAGGTTGTGGTGAATATCGCTGATTTGTGGGCCTCACCGGAATTTGTTGAAGCGGTCGATACATATAACCGTCAAGGAGGTATTCACTCCAAGGCGCTCCTAAACTTCAAATATTTACAGGGTGAGGTTGTATTGAAGTCACCGCTTCGCGGAAGCGAGATCATTGCGCTGACCGGTGCTTCAAGTCCGTTCGACGAACTGTGCGAGAGAGCTGGTATCCCAGAAGAAAAACGCGACAAGGTTTTCAGCGATTTGGTGAAAGGCGATGTCTATCCTGGTGAGGCGGCTTACACAACACGCCAGGGCGCACAGAATGCCATTGCGAACACGATACGGAAAATGGAACAGAAGTTAGCCGCTGTCGGCTTCCCCGTCACTCGAAAATGATTTGAGCGTGTCGGCGCGATGCGCCGCCGGGCTTTCGGGCTGCGCCCCGTGCCGTCTTTGCCGTCACGGCCATTCGGCTTCAATCCCTCACGCCTTCGCGCCTACGGCGCTGCGCACTTTGCTTGCCTCTATGGGATCGGAGCACGGCCCGCGCAGGGACTGATCCCAGTCCAGCACGACTACTGAGGTTATGCCGTCAATGCCGCTTCGCACTCTGGAAGGTGCTGGAGTGGCAAGAGATCCATGACATCACAAAACAGAGCGCGGTTCTGCCAGTCGTTCCGGTCGCCGATCACGTAGAAGCGCCGCTTGGCCCGTGTTGCCGCCACGTTCAGCAAGTTGGGCTCCGAGACCGCCCAATCGCGTGCGCCGGAACCTTCAGTATTGCCGCCCAGTACCATGATGACGACTGGTGCTTCCTTGCCCTGCATGGTGTGGATGGTTCCAGAAACCATTGTGTCGCCGAGCAGGCGTTTGAGGTTTTCCTGGACCGCCTTGAAGGGCGTGATGACCGAGATGTCGGCCGCATCCACGCCGTCTTCCCGCAACAGGGTGAGCAGCACCCGCAGAGCATCTCCTTCGGCCGGAACCCAGTTCCCGTCAGATGCTCCGCTGGCGTGAATCCATCCCGTCGGGAGACCGGCGCGCGTTTCCTTGTCGGCGCGCGGCGCAATGGTGCCGTACACCATCGCGCCATCGTAGGCGATGCGGTTGGCCAGTCCGTGCATCGGCTTGTCGCAACGCCGATGCACGACCAGGGGCAGCCCGACCCAAGTCTTGCTGCCAGTCGGTCCTGCTAGACGCCCCCACATAGTGGCCTGATCGGCCAAGGTCTGAGCGGACTGTCTGTTGGGGAGCCAGTGCGCGTCGACGCGATAGCGTGTGCGCATGTGTTCCAGCACCGCGTCGGAGACGGTGACGATGGGTTTGAGTTGCAGGGGGTCGCCCACCAGCAGCGCTCGCCGGGAGCGCCATAGCGCGCCTACCGCCGCTTGCGGGGGCGCCTGTCCGGCTTCGTCTACCAGCAGCCAGCCGATCTCCCCCGCACCCAAGGAGCTGAACGAACGCGCGAACGAGGCGAAAGTGCTGCTGAGTACCGGCACGACCATGAAAAGCGAGGCCCAAACCGATCGGATCGCATCGCGCGAGAGCCCCTGCAGGCGCGGGCCGGTCAACAACGCGTTGATCAGGAACAGGTTGGAGCGCATCCGTGCGGCCTCCAACTCAAAGAACGTCCGATGCAGCTTCAGTGCCTGGATGAAGACACTCGCACGGGCCTGTCGCCAGCCGTCGATGTGCCAGGGCTCGGCCAGTTCGATGGCGTCGCCGCGACCGATGACGCCGCCACGCAGCCATGCCAGCAAGTGGTCGGCCCGGCAGGCGCTGGCCAAATCACTGGCCTGTCGCGTGAGGGATTGATCTTCTGTCTGCAATTGCCCTAGCACCTGCTGGGCACTGGCGATCTGCCGTTCCAACTGCTGGGTTGTGGCTTCGAACTGCTTGGCGAGCCGAGCAACGCGATCGAATTCGGCCTTGGCGAGGTCGTGCTGGCTTTGCAACAGCTTCCGCGCAGCGTTCCAGGCGCGCGACGCCCCCCAAAGGCTGCGCAGGTTAGCCCAGAACCCCGGCGGCGTGCTGGCCTGGTGTTGCGCAAGCGCTGCCAGCGCATGTTTGAATGCCGCGTTGGCGGGGCGGCCTTCCTCGGCATCCAAGCGCGCCTGCTGTTCCTCCGTGTGCGCCAAGTTTTGTTCGAGCGTCTGCAGGGTGGTGGTCGCCTCGGCGATCTTCTTCCTGACCGTTAGCAGGGTCTGGATCAGTGTGCGGATGCGATCGGCATCAGCGCACGCCGTGCGAACCTGCGCCTTGGCAGCTTGGTACTCGGCAACGGCTTGCTGCCACAGGGCTTGGCGTTGTTCTGGCGTGCGCTCCTTGTTGAGCTGGATGTGCTTGCCGAGCCATGTCATCAGGCCTTCCGGTGCTTTCTTCTGCTGCTGCGAAAGCGCTTGCTCGCCATCGATGTTGGCAGCAGTGGTCGAATCGGCAACCAGGGCCTTGGCGACATTCTCATCGTCAGTCTCGGCCTCGTCGCTGGCTTCCCCGTTGCTGTCTGCACGGTTCGGTCCGGCGAACGGGCGCTGCCCGTAGAAATAGCGCTCCACGAACTTAGTGCGCCGAGCCTTGCTGCCCAGCGCACCGGAGATCAATCCCCAGGCAGGCTTGTCGGTGATCAGCTCGCCTAGGTCGGCGAAGTGTTCTGCTTCGGGCAGCCAGCTCTCGTCGATCTTGTCGCGCTGGGGCAGTTCGAGGGTGACGTTCTCCACCGCGCCGTTGTTGGACGAAGCGACCACGATCTCGAAGCCGTATAGCGAAGGATTGAGCTTGAAGGCTACCTGCTCCTTGCCGCCATCGTTGCCGGCTTCGCGCGCGTTGCTGGCGAAGCCGTCGGATGCCCGGCGCAACGTAGCAAGCACGTCAGCCCGGCCGGTGATGATGGCGGCGATCAAGTCACGTAACAGGGTCGTCTTGCCCGTGCCCGGCGGGCCATTGACTCCCAGCAGCCCCTGTCCGTCGGCCAGGGTAGACAAAACGGTGTTCACGGCTAGCTGTTGCGAATGCACAAGCCCCAGGTGCCGTTCGGACGGCCAGCAACTGTCGGCATAGGCCTGCGGCATCAGCCGCTCGATCAGCGACAGCGAAGCGACGTCGGCGTCGATGTGCAGGCGCTGTCGCGGATCGTGTCGGCGCAGGTACTGGTTCAACGCTTCGCTCGTCACACCCTTGCCGAGGCTATCGGCGACGGTGGCCAAGTCTTCGAGCAGGAAGCTGTTGAGCGGATCATCCTCCGATGTGGGCTTGTCGGGTTTGACGGGTTGGGAGCGGAATCGCAGCGGTGGGCGACCCATGGTCGCAAAGAACCCTGCCACGCCGAGGAACTGTAGTACCCACAGGGTGAAGTCACGCAGGGAATCGCCGGAAACCTGCCCCTGGAGTTGCGTTTGCGCCTGCTCGGCGGCGGCTCGTTGATCGTCCTCGAATCCGTGCGTCCAGTCCTGTCCCGCCAGCGCTCGCCCGAGGAACCAGGCCTCGCTGGAAAGCACGAAACTCTTCTCCACCAGTTGTCCGGTCATGGTGAACTTTGCGGCGAACAGTGCCGACTCGCGGTGTTGCGGCTCGCGGTAGCCCTGGTCAGCGTCGTACAGTTCCTTGAGCGCAGCGGCGACTAGCCGGCTGTCGTACAGGTGGGCATAGAGCGTATGGCTCCATTCGCGCTTGTCGGGAAGCGCCTGCTTGCTGACGATGCTCCCGGGCGCCCAGGGAGGGACGGGGTGTGTGCTGGGCGTGTCGTGAAAAAATGCGCCATAGGCGCTGCTGCGCTTTTTGATTTTTGGGGCCGATTGCGGCTGCAGCAATTCGACTGCATGCCAGTAGCGGATGATGTTCTCTGGCTCCTTCAAGATGCCTTTCCTTTCATGTTCTTAGTTTGCTTTGCGGTCTACGCTACGGATATTTGCTGTCCATCGGCTTGAGCGCCATGGACGCTGTGCGCGTGCGGCACACCTCGAAGAGGCACTGATATTTCTTCATGATGCCATGCTATGGCTTTCCAGGGGACGATGTGTTTCGCCATTGTGGGGGCTGACGGATGGGGAACCGCGCAGCGTGTCGGCGCGGTGCGCCGCCGGGCTTTCGGGCGGAGCCCCGTGCTGCCTTTGCCGTCACGGCCATTCGGCTTCAATCCCTCACGCCTTCGCGCCTACGGCGCTGCGCGCTCTGCTTGCCTCCAGGGGAAAGCCCCATGGGCTATCCCCGCCGCGTGCAGCTTGGCGCCCCTTGAAAACCGCCGAACCGGCTTGAGCCGGATCGGCCAGGCCAGCACCTCACCGCAATGGACGGGGTGCAAGGCTACGCCTTGGCTTGCTGCGCTGGGTTGTGTAAATGCGCGCCGTCCTCAATGCTGACGGTTCGTCACAACAACGTCACAACCAACGATTCACGGACACGCCGCCCAGCCTAGCTATGGAGCTTCCACACCGCGCCTCAAGCATACCGCCGCAGGATGCGGCAGGGTCGTTTGCGCATTCCGTTGAGGTGGTCGACCTTGCCCGCATCAAGGGGCCAGCCGGTGAAGCCGTCTGGCGGGGATGCCGAGTCGGCCCTGTCTCCTTGCGGAGCAGTCGGCCCATGCGTCCTTGGCTTGTCGTGAATCCTGGCGGGGGCACGGCTGCGCCTTGGGCTTCATGGCCGCAACCGTCCGGCGAAAACAATTTCCCCTGCGCGGCCACTGCGTTCAGCGCATTCCTCGCGGGACAAATTCTTTGCGCCTCCCGGTCCTCCACTGCGCTTCGGCCGCAAGCGGTGCGGCCCGCCCATCCCCCGCCTGACGGATCACAACAAGGACGCGATGGGCGCGACCTTGGTTAAACCGTAAGGAGAAAACATCATGGCCACCATCGGCACTTTTACCGCAGACAAAGACGGCTTCACCGGCACGATCCGCACTCTGACGCTCAACGTCAAGGTCAAGCTCATCCCCAACGAGAAGGAAAGCGAGAACGCCCCCGACTTCCGCATCCAAGCGACTGGCGGCTACGACATCGGCGCGGCGTGGAAGAAAGTCAGCAAAGCCGAGCGGCCCTACGTGTCCGTGACCCTCGACGATCCGACGTTCCCGGTGACGATCTACGCCCGCCTGATCGAGGAAGAGGACGGCACGCACAACCTGATCTGGTCGCGCAGCAAGCCCCAAGCAGCGTAACCGCCGCAGCGCCCCGCCCAATGCGGCGGTGCTGCCGTGCGACGGCACGGCAAACTTACGACCTGGCCGCTGCGAGCTGGCGCTCGGTTTCGGCCATCAGCACCGAGGTGCTGCATTCAAGCGCGCCGGCGATCTTGAAGATGATCGCCAGCGTGGGCATATGCTCGCCGCGCTCGACCTTTCCCATGTGGGAGCGCTCGATGCCTGCCTGATTCGCCAGCAATTCTTGCGCGATCCCGCGTTCCGTCCGTAGCGCGCGCACCGCCGCGCCGAAGGCCTGCGCCAATTCGGCATCGAAGGTGGTGGCTCCGGTCGGCCGACCGGGTTGGATGGATCGCTTCTGCATAGACAGAAGCGTCCAATTTCGAGACAATTAAAACCACGTTATATTTAACTCATTGGCCGGTTTCGTCCGCTTCCGTGCTTTTACGTAAAGTCGTATCGGCGGATTCCGACAGAACCGGGGAACCGTATCCGTGTCTTTCCTGACATCCACAATTCCGCTTTCGCGCTTCTGCGCCAGTACGGATTCGATGGTTTGCGTATCCGTGCTTGCCCACGAAGGCACACCGCCAGTTCGGTGCTTCTGCGCTTTCGCGCAAAAGCGGATTCGTGCATTCTCGGTTTCGTGGGGTTCCCGACGATGACCAAGCCATTCACCACCGCCGATCAACGCGCACAGTTGCTCGCCAACGGCGTAGCACGCGCTGCAGACCAGAACATTGATCTACTGCCTGTGGTGCGCCTGTTCACGCCGGATGCCCATGTAACCTGGTTATTGGCTGCGCTCGATCCGGCCGATGGCGATACGGCCTGGGGTCTCATCGACCTCGGAATCGGTATGCCGGAGTTGGGGACGGTCAAGCTGTCCGACTTGGCTGCGATCGTCGGACCGCTTCAGAAACCCGTTATGCGCGACCTGTATTACCGCGCATCGCAGCCGTTGTCGGAATATGTCCGGCTGGCGCAGATTGATGGCTCGATCCCTGACTGATTAAGCCGCACGGCCCCCGCTGAGGCGGGCCATCCAGTTACGGACCATTGCGGCGCATTGTGTCTTTCTCTGTCTGACTCAAGACGGCGACGGTCTGAATCGAAGCTATTGCACCAGGACGGCGCCTCCTGACCGAAAGAGACATGATGAAAAACAAGACTTCTGTCAGGGTGTCCGGCAGCGCGCACCATTTCGGGCTGCGCAACCGTCGCATTCGGACAATCCGCGCAGGTCTTCGGAGCCAATTGGTCTTGACGCCGTTCGTTACAGTTTATCGATTTATGGGTGGCGTGTTGAGGATTTGATGGCCGAGCTTTGACGACCGACAACCGTGGCGGCGGTCCCAGTACAAAGGGGGTTGTGTCATGGCTGATCGAAGCGCCGAACCTTGGTATCCCACTGCCGCGTACCTCTACGTGCTGCATCTGGATGACCTGGCACTGGCTTGGGAGTATTTGCGCCGGCATCCCGATTACCGCCGCGACTGGCTGCGCCGTCGCAGCGAGCTGGAAACCGCTCACACCTGGGGATTGCGCATGCTGGAAGACCCGGCCTTGGATGCGCGCGACGCACATCCGGCCTGGTATCCCGGCCCTCCCTGCACGGCGCAACTCCACCCGGACATCGACCCGCCACCGGATGCCGCCCCATTCGAGTTCTGGAGCATTCCCGGTCAAAAACACCTGGCCCACGATGGACAACGCCTGACGCTCACCACGCGCTGGCCCGGCTGCTGCCTGCGCCTGACGCTGGCGCCCGGCCTTGAGGATGGCATGGCCTACGTCTACGCCATCCGCGCGTGCGACATGCATTATGCACGCCATTGCATGCTTCGGGCCGTACTGGACAAGCTGGCCGTGGCCGCCAAAAGCACGCCTGCAGCAGTGACTTGGCCCCGGCCTGCGCCAACCGCGCTACAGGAACTGCATACCTTGCAGGCGCTCGACGCCACCTTGGCAGGGGCGTCCTTGCGTGAAGTCGCCGAAGGCCTGTTCGGCACCGATGCCGTGGTCAAAGGCTGGCATGCCGATGGCGGCCTGCGGTCGCGCGTGCGCCGACTGATACGACGCGGCCAGGGCCTGATGCGCGGTGGGTATCGCCGCTTGGCGCAACTCCAATGAATTGAGCAGGGTCGTTTTGCATCCGCTGCAAAACGACCCTCAACGGGACGCATCGCTTTCTTGAGACTGTCTCCATCTGGCCGCACGGTGCGGCCGGGCTTTCCTGAACGATGGAGGCTTATCCGATGCGACCTGCTCCCTTGCGGCCTGCTGCCGCACACGCCACGCAGCAGCAACCCGCTGCTACTGCACAACCTCAACGCTACCTGACTAACGACGAGGCCGCCGAATACCTGCGCTTGTCGCCGCGCACGCTGGAAAAACAGCGTGTGATCGGTGGCGGGCCGAAGTTCCGCAAGTTTGGTCGGCGCGTCATGTACGCCGTGGCAGACCTCGATGCCTGGGCCGAAACGCGCAGCTTCGAGAGCACGTCCGATCCTGAATACGCCGAGCACCACTCGGCCGACAGCCGTGCGCGCTGATCGGCGCTGCGCCGGTGGCCATCGCCATGCCCAGCCCATCGCTGCCATCCCGATCATCGGGGCAGCGACCGATGCTGGAGCGGGAACAACTCGATCTGTTCCGCGCGCTGCCGGGCGACATGGCGCCGCGCGACAGCCAGGATTTGATGGCCTTTCCGTTCTTCTCGCTGGCGAAATCGAAGCGCGTCCAGCCGATCGACTTCCGCGCCAGCGGTGTGACGATCCGCGTGGAGGGAACGCAGGAGCACGGCATCGCCACGATCTGGGATGCCGACATCCTGATCTGGGCCGCGAGCCAGATCGTGGAAGCGCGCGACGCGGGCATTTGCCCGTCGCGGCTCATGCGTGCCACGCCCTACGAGATCCTGCGCTTCATTGGGCGCGGTACGTCGCTGCGCGACTACCAGCGCCTCAAGGCAGCCTTGGATCGCCTGCAATCGACCACGGTGGCTACCTCAATCCGCGAGACGACCGGCCGACGGCTGCATCGCTTCTCCTGGATCAACGAATGGAAGGAACTGGCCGACGCTCGCGGTACGCCGCTGGGCATCGAGCTGATCCTGCCGGACTGGTTCTATGCGGGCGTGTTGGACGCGGCGCTGGTGCTGACCATCGACCCGGCGTATTTCAAGCTGACGGGTGGCATCGAACGCTGGTTGTATCGCCTGGTGCGCAAGCACGGCGGCAAACAACCGGGCGGCTGGCAGTTCGACTTCAAGCACCTGCACCGCAAGTCGGGCAGCACGGCCAAGCCCTACGACTTCGCCTGCGACCTGCGCGCGCTGGTGGCGCGGCAGTCGATGCCGGGTTACGTCCTGGGCATCGAACGCATGCCGGACGACGGGGCGGAACTGCTGACCTTCCGGCCCGTGCTGCGGACGGCACGGGGATAACTCGGGGACAAACTGTGGATGGCGTCGTGCTATCAGGCGTGGCGGGTATCGTGCTATCGGGCGTGTCCCTATCGTGCTATCAGGCGTGCAAAACCGCCGCAAGCCCAATAACGGCAAGGGTTCCCGGCCCCTCTAACTTCCCTAACCTAAATTCTCTAACTAATAAAAACAGCGCGCCGTTTCGGTGGATAAACACCAAACAGCACGACCCGCAGCATTGCGCACTGCGAAGAAAACCCGGCTTTCCAACAAGGAGGGCCGCGCCATGATCATCGCTTTGCTGAACCAGAAAGGCGGCGTGGGCAAGACCACGCTCGCCACCCACATTGCCGGTGAGCTGGCAATGCGCGGCCAGCAGGTCGTTCTGCTCGATGCCGATCCGCAAGGTTCGGCGCTGGACTGGACCCAGCGGCGTGCCCAACAGGGCTTGCCGCGTTTATTCAGTGCAGTAGGTCTCGCACGCGAGACGCTGCACCAAGCAGCGCCCGAGTTGGCACGCCGGGCCGATCACGTTGTCATCGACGGCCCACCGCGCATCGCCGCTCTGGCGCGCTCCGCGCTGCTGGCCGCCGAGCGCGTGCTGATCCCGGTGCAGCCCAGTCCCTACGACTTGTGGGCATCTGCCGAGATGGTGGCGCTGATCCGTGAGGCGCAGGTGTTCCGGCCAGCGTTGCGCGCGGCCTTCGCCATCAATCGGCGCGTCAGCACGACCATCATTGGCCGAGAAGCGCGCCAAGCGCTGGCCGACCAGCCGCTGCCCGCGCTGCGTTCGGAAGTGCATCAGCGCATCGTTTTTGCGGATAGCGTGACCGCAGGCCGGCTCGCCCGCGAAACGGCACCTGACAGCGCCGCCGCACGCGAGATCGCCGCACTGGTCGATGAACTGCTGCGGTGGCCGACATGACCACAGAACGATCTGTGCGCGGCAAGCGCGTCGGTATTGGTGCGCGTCCGCCCGCGAACCCGCACGCAGAGGCGTGGGTTCGCCAGGGCGAAGCCGACGCCTTGCAGAAAGGCGACCTCTACACCGCGCGCCTGACCCTCGACATCACGCCCGCGATGCGTGCGCGCATCAAGGTGTCGGCCTTCACGCAGGGCGTGACGGTGGCCGAGCTGTTGCGTGCCTTGCTGGAACGCGAGTTCCCGGACGACTCCACGGAGAGAACACCATGAACGCTCACGCCTTGCCGGGCACGGCTGCTCCACCGACTTCACTTGGCGAACTCGTCGGCCGAGCAGGCACCGCACCACAGACCCGCGTTTCGCTGGCCTACATCGAGCAACGTATCGACATCTATCTGCGCTTCGGAGAACCGGCGCGCACCGTCCGGCTCGACCGCTGGCAGCGCGTCGCGATGTTCCTGCCGGGTGCCGTGTTCTGTCGCATTCGCTGGCACGCCAACGACTACGGCACCGTGCGCTGGCAGCTCATGGTGATGCAGGCTTGTACGCCGCTGGATACGGCGCAGCGCATCCCCGGCGTGCTACCCGGTGCGCGCCTGCTGCTGCACGCCGAGGGCGAGCCGGCCGTGCGCGCCGTGCTGGCTCAGATTGACGCTATCGAGGCCCTGGGCATCGCGCCAGCCGCCGTGTCGCCCGCGTACTGGCGCACGCTCGGCAACCGGCTCGCCGCTCACTTGCCGCTGCCAGCCTACATGACCGAACGGCACGCCGCCTGGTTGGCAGGGAGAGCGTTGCCATGACGACGCTTTTCACATCCGGCACCGCACCAGGTCCTCGCTCGCGCGGATGTGCTCGCATCGTCGTAGCGACACTGGCCGCCATCGGCTTCGCTGCGCTGGCCTGGGCGTCTTTCGTGTCACCACTGCCGCGCCTAGCCTACAACCCCTCCGACAGCGTAGCGGTCGGCTGGTATCGCGTCGATCCGATCGACCACCGTGCCAACTCGTTGCCAAGTCCGTTGTCCGTGAACAGCATCGTGCTGGTCCCGCTGCCAGCCAAGGCTGCGGCCTTGGCTGCGCAGCGCGGCTACCTGCCGACGCGCGTTCCATTGCTCAAGCGCGTAGGCGCAATTGCGCCGCAGGAAGTGTGTATCGCTGACGGTATCGTCCGCATCGACGGCGTGCCTTCGGCAGCCGTGCTGCGCGCCGACCGGCTGGGCCGTCCGCTGCCATCATGGCGGCAGTGCCGCCGTCTTGAATCCGGTGAGCTGTTCCTGTTGAGTGTGACGAATCCAGCGTCGTTCGACAGCCGGTATTTCGGGCCGGTCGCTGCATCCACCGTAATCGGTGTTGCGCATCCGGTCTGGTTGGAGAAACGTCCATGATGGCCGCCGATTCGCTGCACGTAATCGTGCATCTCATCGTGCCATCCGGCGTGTTCTTTCACTGGTCGTCGCCGTGTCGTTGTGCGCGCAGTGCAGGCGCCGATCCTGCGTATCGTGCGCCGCACTTTGCGCAGCAATTGGCGTGGCTTTCCCACGTGCAGGCGTCTTGCCTTGAACGTGCTCAGCCAATGGCCGTGGTCGCGTTCCACGGTGGGCTGGCTGCGAGCAGCGCAGCGCCGCCGGGCCGCCGACGCCTGGAGCGGAAGCGACAGGCAAAGGCGGAAGGCAAGATAAAAGGTCGCGGCACCTGGCCGCTTGAAAACCCTGTCTGCACGTGGGGGGGGCGCGGCACGCGCCAAGAGGCTGCCGCGTGCCGCGAGAGTGTGCAATGCCATGTCGGCATTGGTGAAAGCGCGTGCTTGGTCCGCTGGACTGCGCCGGTCTTGGTTGGAGCTACCCGATGAGCAACCGCACGAAACAGAGCGATGACGACCGCTTCCGCGTCCGCCCCGGCACGCCGAAACGGCGCGGCGAAGCCTTCATCAACAAGGTGCTGCGTCAGACCAACAAGGCCGGCGCCAAACTCGGCAAGACGGTCGGCAAAGTCGGCCATCGGCCCGGCTCCCGGCTGGGGCGCGGCCATGTGGCGGCTCGCTTCGCCGGAGCCTCGCTCACGCCCAATGCCCGGCGTCTGACAATCAAGGCGCGGCTGGTCAATCTGTCCAAAGCCGGGCCGCGTTCAACCGTCGCGCACCTGCGCTACATCGAGCGCGAAGGGGTGGATCGCCAAGGCGGGCCGGGCCATGCCTACGGCCCGACAACCGACGCTGCGGACACTGCCGCTTTCGAGGAAAGCGGGCGGGAGGATAGGCACCAGTTCCGCTTCATCGTCTCGCCGGAGGACGCCGAACAGCTCGACGACCTGCGCACCTATACCCGGCATCTGACGGCGCGCATGGAGGCCGACCTGGGCACGCGGCTGGACTGGGTGGCGGTCGATCACTGGAATACTGACAACCCACACACGCACGTCGTCCTGCGTGGCAAGGACGACACCGGCAGAGACCTCATCATCTCCCGCGACTACATCGCCGAAGGCATGCGCCACCGAGCTGCGGAACTGGCGACCGAATGGCTGGGGCCGCGTACCGAACTAGAGATCCAGCGCACTATGCAGCGCGAAGTCGATCAGGAGCGGTGGACGGGCCTGGATCGCACCTTGCAACGCGAAGCTGTGGACGGTTTGGTGCGACCGGAGACACTGGTCGAACCACGGCTGCAACGTCAGCGGCAAATGCTCATCGGCCGCCTGCAACGCTTGCAGTGCATGGGCCTGGCGACCGAGCAGCAGCCCGGCACCTGGGCTATCCATACTGACGCTGAATCCACACTGAGGGTAATGGGCGAGCGTGGCGACATTATCCGCACCATGCAGCGCGCCATGAGCGGCCGACGGCGTGAGCTGACCGTGTTCCAACCCAGCGAGGATGGCCGCGCCATCGTCGGTCGTGTGGCCGGCAAAGGGCTAGCCGACGAGCTATACGACAAGGGCTATCTGGTCATCGACGGGATCGACGGCAAGGCCCATTACGTTGTGCTGCCGCCCCGGTCAGAACTGGAACGGTATCCGACCGGTGCCGTGGTGGAGGTAAAGGGTTCGGACGGTGTACGCGTGGCCGACCGGAACATCGCCGCGCTGGCCGCCGATGGTGTGTACCGCACTGATCA
The DNA here is from genome assembly GCA_031291235.1 of Sulfuriferula sp. Taxonomy (GTDB): domain Bacteria; phylum Pseudomonadota; class Gammaproteobacteria; order Burkholderiales; family Sulfuriferulaceae; genus Sulfuriferula. The sequence goes on along the minus strand of JARLJL010000013.1, from coordinate 112,885 downwards.
TCATCTAGCCGTCGCGCAAGGACAGAGCACGGCCAACCGCGACCCGCGCGAAGTGGTGGCTGTTCACGTGCGCCGACTTGAAGCTCTTCACCGCGCCGGCATTGTGGAGCGCGAAGCCGAAGGCGTCTGGCGCGTGCCCGACGACCTGGCCGAGCGAGGCCGACAGTACGACACGCAGCGTCTTGGCGGTGGCGTGGCGGTGGAATTGAAATCACATCTGCCGATCGAGCGACAGGCGCGTGTGATCGGAGCTACCTGGCTCGATCAGCAGTTGATCGGCGGCGGCAAAGGGCTGGGCGACCTGGGCTTTGGTGCCGAGGTCAAGGACGCGCTGCATCAACGCGCCGACTTCCTGATTGAGCAAGGGCTGGCCGAGCGACATGGACAACGTATCGTCCTCGCTCGCAACCTGCTAGGGACACTACGCGAGCGCGAGCTGGCAGAGGCAGCACAGGATATTGCCGCCGAAACCGGCCTGGAGTATCGGCCGATGGCCGATGGACAACGCGTGACCGGCATCTACCGGCGTTCCGTCATGCTGGCCAGCGGGCGCTACGCCATGCTTGATGATGGGGTTGGATTCAGCCTGGTTCCTTGGAAACCGGTAATCGAGCGGAGGCTGGGGCAGCAGCTCGTCGCGACGGTGCACGGCAATGGTGTGTTGTGGGAAGTCGGACGATCGCGAAGGCTATCCATAACTTGACGCGAACCACGCTTTGGCAACTGGCGGGACGTAGCTATCATGCGACGTATTGACTATCAAATCTATGTTTGATATTATTGAACGATTAATCACTCATTGCGTATCAGGAATTATGGCCCGCCCCTTGAGTCCCGAAAAGCGCTTGGCGCTGTTGCTTGCCGCGACACAAGCCGTTGCCGAGCAGGGTGTGTTGGCGAGCACAGCGAGCATCGCGCGGCGCGCGGAAGTTGCCGAAGGTACGTTGTTTACCTATTTTGAAAGTAAAGACGTGCTGTTTCAGGAGCTCTACCTTCACCTTAAGCAGAGTCTGGCGGATAGGGTGATGCCGAGCTACCCGCACGCAGCAGACTACCGGCAGCGTATGCGACATGTATTCGATCAATACGTGGTTTGGGGGCTGAACAATGCAGACGGGCGAGTTGCGCTCGCCCGCCTTTCGGCCTCAGGGGTGGTACGAGACGCCACGCGGGAGCAGGCAACGGAACCATTTCTGGCATTTTCGAGAATGATGCAGGACGCCATAAACGACGGCGTCCTGTTGAATGCGCCAATCGCCTTTCTAACGTCCATCATGGAACGCGTTGCCGAAACCACCATTGAGTATGCCGACAAGCATCCCCAGGATGCTGAACGCACTCAGCAACTCGCTTTCCCTCTCCTTTGGCGCGCAATTTCAGGTTGATTTTTCATTCTTTAATGAGCGCTTACGCGCTCGATTTTTTAAAAAGGAAGTGCATCATGACACAGCAAAAATGGTTCGTTACCGGAGCATCTGGCGGTTTAGGCATGGAAATCGTCAAACGTGCACTGCGCGCGGGGCACACCGTTGTCGCCACCGTACAGCGCCCGGAATCGCTGATTTCGATGGCTGAGCAATATGGTTCGCAGTTGGTCATCGAAAAACTGGACGTGACCGATATCGGGCAAATCAATGCAGTGGCTACCAAGCATGATGATGCCGACGTGATTGTGAACAACGCAGGCGGCGCGGTCATTGGTGCCATGGAAGAACTGACCGATGCCGAAATCAGGCAACAGCTCGACTTGAACCTGATCGGCCCGATTTACATCACCCGCGCCTTTTTGCCCGCCTTGCGGGCCAGAAGAAACGGCCGGATTGTCTACATCACGAGCATTGGCGGACGCGTAGGTTTTCCCAGCGGTGCCATGTACCACGCCGCCAAATTTGGCCTGGAAGGCTTTGCTGAGGCAGTGTCTCAGGAAGTTGCCGACTTTGGCATCAAGACCATCATCATTGAGCCAGGCTCCATGAAAACCAACTTCCAGGCCAATATCCGCTGGACCAGGGAGACGGAAGCCTACCGAAACTCCGCCGTAGGTGCTGTACGCCGTTACATCGAAGAGCACGGCGAAGAAAACAATGCGGGCGACCCCGTAAAAATTGCCGATGCCATTTATGGCATCACCCAGCAGGCGCAACCCCAACTACGCATTGCCTTGGGCGTAGACACCTATGCGACCCTGAAACAGGCTTACGCGAACAGCCTGAATGTATTGGAAGCACAAAAGGAACTTGCCGAATCGGTGGCGTTTGCCGGCAAGACCGGCTTCATGCCCAACGCCTGATCCAACCCTCACTGAAAGGAATTCTCAACATGAAGCAACTTAGCCAGATCTATGTCAACGGTGAATTCGTCACACCACACGGCACAAAGACACTTGACTTGTTAAGCCCCGTCACCAATGAAAAAGTAGCGCAAGTCACACTCGGTGACGCAATCGATACCCAAAACGCCATCGTTGCAGCCATGGAGGCGTTCAAAACCTTTTCGCAGACTAGCAAGGAGGAACGCATCGGGTATCTGGAGAAAATGCACCAAATTCTCAAGCGCCGCCGCCAAGAGTTGATCGACGTGATGATTGACGAATTCGGCTGCCCGCTGTACTTCACGACGCTGCTGATTGACGCAGCGACGGACGATTTCAAGAACGTGGCCCAACTACTGAAGGACTTCGATCTGGAGCCTAAGCTCGGCCATTCCAAGGTGCGCTTGCAGGGTGTTGGCGTGGTTGGCGTCATCATTCCCTGGAACTCCAGCAACGGCTTCATCGCCACCAAGGTTTCGGCAGCCATTGCCGCGGGTTGCACCTGTGTCATCAAACCCAGCGAATTCAGCGCACAACAGACCCGCCTGATGATGGAATGCTTCCATGAAGCGGGATTGCCCAAGGGCGTGGTGAATTTTGTCAATGGCACGGGTGACGTGGTGGGTGCGGAAATGACGCGCAACCCAGGCATCAGCAAGATCACCTTCACCGGCTCCACGCACGTGGGCAAGATCATTGCCAAAGGTGCGACCGACACCTTGAAGCGCGTGACGCTGGAACTCGGCGGCAAATCGCCCAACATCATTCTGGGCGATGCCGACTTTGCCACCGCCATTCCGCAGGCCATCTTTGCAGCCTACATCAATAGCGGGCAAGCCTGCGTGGCCGCGACGCGCCTGCTGGTTCCAGAAGAGCGTCTGGCTGAAGTCAACGAACTTGCCAAAGCCACCATTGCCAATACGGTCAGAGTCGGCAACCCGAAGGAAGCCGACACCACGATTGGTCCCATGGTCAACCAGAAGCAATTTGACCGTGTGCAGGACTACATCCGCATCGGCATGGAAGAAGGTGCCACCTTGCTCACTGGCGGCACAGGCAGGCCCGCTGGGCTGGAGGCGGGCAACTTCGTGAAGGCAACCATCTTTACGAACGTGCGGAACTCCATGCGTATCGCTCAGGAGGAAATCTTCGGTCCGGTGTTGTCAATCATTCCGTACAAAGACGAGGCCGACGCCATTGCCATCGCCAACGACAGCCCCTACGGTTTGGCGGCCTACGTCACTGCGGGAGACAAAGTGCGCGCATACCGCGTTGCCAACCAGCTTGATGCAGGGCGCGTGTGCATCAATGGTGAGTTCCACGATCCACTGGTTCCCTTCGGCGGCTTCAAGCAGTCGGGCTACGGGCGGGAGTTCGGCATATATGGGTTACAGGCCTATCTGGAACCCAAGGCCATCATCGGGTGAATCTCCAATGAGAAAACACGCAACTCTCTCCCCGGAAGAAGCCGCAGATCGCCTCGCCATCCGGGAGCTGATCGAGGCCTACGCACACTGCGCCGACCGTCGCGACGCGAAGGGTCAAATGGCGCTCTTTACCTCCGACAGCCATTTCGTGGTTTACATGGACACCAACGACTCCAAGCCCTCGCAGGAACTCCATTCACGGGAAGCCCTCGCAGCGGTGTTTTCCGACCTGAACCAGTACGCCGCGACCATGCACTTCCTCGGTCAGACCACGATCCTGACACTGACGAGCGACCGCGCTACCGGAGAAACTTATTGCATGCCCCATCACCTCACGGCCGACCACAAAGGCCGACGTTTGATGGTTGCTGCTTTGCGCTATCTGGACACGTTTGCAAAGATCGACGACATGTGGCTGTTTGCGGAGCGCAAGCTTTACGTCGATTGGATCGAGCAGCGCGAGTTGTCATGAACGCGTCAATAACGGGCCACACCCGCCTGGTCATCGTGGGTGCGACCGGAATGGTGGGCAATTACGCCCTGCGCCATGCGCTGAACCAGGCGTCCATCGATCATGTGACGGTGATCGGTCGCAGGACGCTTGGCTTTTCACACCACAAGCTCAGCGAGGTTCTGCACCGAGACTTCTCCGATTGTTCCGCACTCACGCAGGCGCTCACGGGCCAGGATGCGGTTGTCTTCTGTCTCGGCACCTATACCGGGTCGGTATCGGATGCTGAACTCCGCAAGGTTACCGTCGATTGCACCGCCGAGTTTGCCCGCGTGCTTCACAACAGCAGCCCCGGCGCAACCTTCTCGTTCCTGAGCGGAAGTGGTGCAGACCCGAGCGGTCGCAGTCGGATGGCTTTTGCGCGCTACAAGGGAGAAGCCGAAAAGACGCTACTTGCAGCGGGATTCCCGCGCGTTTACATATTCCGCCCGGCGTACATATACCCCGTGGAGCCGCGAAAGGAGCCGAATTTCAGCTACCGACTGTTGCGCGTGATCTACCCCGTGTTTCGGGTGCTGTTCCCCAATCAGGTGATTCCGGCAGACGACTTGGCCCGCACGATGGTTGATGTCACCGTTCAGACAGCTGATGAGCATCAACGCTTCGTTTTCGAGAACCGTGACATCCGAGCCATGGCCGAGTGCCGTCCGCTGCGTCATAGCGATAGGCCAGGTTTCTAGCCTGACCTAGAACGGCCAGAGTGACCATGGCTTCCATTGAAAGAAAGGCTTATTTGCTTTGATGATCTTTCGTTTCAAACAGGGGCCGTATGCGCAAGGCAAGAGCCGTTTCTCAATGTTTCGCTACGTTTTAACAACGAATCCACTTTGGAACGAGCGACGAGATCCGTCTGCTTTGACTACGGTTGGAGAACTAGGAGGAGCACTGTGGAGTTACGTCATCTACGCTGTTTCTTGGCCGTAGCTGAAGAGCTGCACTTTGCCCGTGCCGCTGAACGACTGCACATTGAGCAGTCACCTCTGTCACGGACCATCAAGGAATTGGAGGAATATCTAGGTGTTCAACTTTTTGTGCGCACCACCCGCAGTACCCGACTGACGCGCGCGGGCCGAATGTTCCTGGAGCATGTGCCCCGCGTCTTCGCATCCTTGCAGCAAGCGCGGGACAGCGTGAAAGCCGCCGCCAACGGTTTCCACGGTCAATTGCGCATCGCCTTGTCTGACGGCATCACGCCGACCTGCTTCTCCGCCCTGTTGGCGCTTTGCCGACAGGAAGAACCAGAGATCGAGATTCGCTTGACCGAGGTTCCTTTGTCGCAGCAGCTCAAAGGACTGCAGGAAGATCTCTACGACGTGGGCTTTGCTCAGCTGGATGAAGTTGGTGATGGGCTTCTTGCAGAACCGATTTGGCATGATCCATTGATGGTTGCGGTGCCCGCACGTCACCCCTTGCTCGCCCACAAGCGCATACCTTTGGACAAGATGCTGCGCTATCCCTTGGCTCTCTGCGATGTGCAGGCATACGAAGGACATGCTCGCCAAATCGAACGTGCTTTGCGTCAGTCAAGTCTGGAACCGTTGATTGTTGAACGAGTTACGTCGTTCGATCTGATGATGACCTTGGTGTCGGCAGGTCTTGCGCTGGGGCTGGCGGGTGCGTCACAAATTGCCGCCAGCCGTGAACAAAGTGTCGTTGCACGGCCACTGGCCGGTGGTTCGCACATGCTCACTACTTACCTGCTGCGTGCAGGCAGCGAACCGTCAGATGCTCTGGCTCGCTTCATCGAGCGAGTATTCGCCATTGATCCCCCAAGAGGAAAAACCTCTGCGGCACGAACGAAATCTGATTCATCTTAGGAAATCGAGTCATGAAGAAGATCATTCCATTTCTGCTTACAGCAATGCTGGTGGCTTGCGGCAAATCCGAACCGACCGCGACGACCAGTACGTCTGTCCCAACCGAAACAGTCGACTCGCTTGCGGCCAAACCCGAGCGGCTGAAGGATCTGCGCCAGCAATGCAAGACCGACCGCGCAAAGCTCGGCGACGAACTCTGCAACCGAGTGGCCGAAGCGACGAACCGACGCTTTCTTGGCGAGGGTAAGACGCCCTATACGCCACTGAAGGAACCGCCCAAGTTCTGATTTCGGGCTACTCGCCAAAAAACTGCGTTTATTTTCCAGACATGCCGCAACGCGCTCTTGCTTGCGGCATTTTTACTGGCTTCGCTCCTGTGCGAATTGATGCTTTTTGAGGCATTTTTGTCCCGATAACAGTCTTTGACCGGCCTTGTTCTGCCTCCGATCCTGAGGGTCACGGCACGTTTTTGTGCCTTTTGCCGCACGGGAGAAATCGGAGGCCAGGATGCAAGGTCAGGGTGTGCTGTTCGGGCAGATCGTTGCTGTTTTCAGCATCGTAATCGCCGGTGTGTGGAGTGCCACACAATGGACAGCCGCCGCCCTGGGCTATCAACTACGCCTGGGCTTGCCCTGGTTCGATTTCTTCGGCACGCCGGTCTATCACCCTTGGCGCCTGTTCGAGTGGTGGTTTTTCTTCGATGCCTATGCGCCGCATGTTTTCGACATCGGCGGCGCGATCGCAGGCGGCAGCGGCTTGGTCGCCGTCCTGGTTGCCATCGGCATGTCGGTGTGGCGTTCACGGCAATCGAAACTGGTCACGACCTACGGCTCGGCGCGCTGGGCCGATGCCGCCGACATCCGTAAAGCCGGGTTGAATCAACCCGCCGGCGTTTTTCTCGGCCTGCATGACGGGCAGTACCTGAGGCACGAAGGACCGGAACACGTTCTGACCTTTGCGCCCACGCGCTCCGGCAAAGGTGTCGGCCTTGTAGTACCAACGCTGCTGTCCTGGCCTGCATCTGCCGTCATCCACGACATCAAGGGCGAGAACTGGCAGATCACCGCCGGCTGGCGCTCGCGTTTCTCGCACTGTCTGCTGTTCAATCCCACCGATCCAAAGTCGGCTGCCTACAACCCGCTGCTGGAGGTCCGGCGCGGCGCGCATGAAGTGCGTGACGTGCAGAACATCGCCGACATCCTGGTCGACCCCGAAGGCGCGCTCGAACGGCGCAACCATTGGGAAAAGACCTCCCACGCCTTACTGGTCGGCGCCATCCTGCACGTCCTCTACGCAGGCGAGGACAAGACGCTCCGCGGCGTCGCCAACTTTCTGTCCGACCCGGCGTGCCCCTTCGAGCTGACGTTGCATCGGATGATGACGACGCGCCATCTTGGCGCGGATCAGGGAAATAAGCCGCATCCCGTCGTCGCCTCTGCCGCGCGCGAGGTGTTGAATAAATCGGACAACGAGCGCTCGGGCGTGCTGTCCACGGCCATGTCGTTCCTGGGCCTGTACCGCGATCCCACGGTGGCCGAAGTCACCTCGCGCTGCGATTGGCGTATCGCCGACCTGATTTCATCCGAGCATCCGGTGTCGCTGTACCTGGTGGTGCCACCTTCGGACATCAGCCGCACCAAGCCGCTGGTGAGGCTGATCCTCAACCAGATCGGCCGACGCCTGACCGAATCGCTTGACGGCAGCGACGGCATCGCGCGCCGCCACAAGTTGCTGCTGATGCTCGATGAGTTTCCGGCGCTGGGCCGCCTCGACTTCTTCGAGACGGCCTTGGCCTTCATGGCTGGCTACGGCATTCGCAGCTTCCTGATCGCGCAGTCGCTCAACCAGATCGATAAAGCCTACGGTCAGAACCATTCCATTCTCGATAACTGCCATGTCCGCGTGACGTTCGCCACCAACGACGAACGCACGGCCAAACGCATTTCCGAGACCCTCGGCACCGCCACCGAGCTACGCGCGCAGCGCAACTACGCCGGCCATCGGCTGGCGCCGTGGCTGGGGCACCTGATGGTGTCGCGCCAGGAGACGGCGCGCCCGCTGCTCACCCCCGGAGAAGTGATGCAGCTCCCGCCCGATGAGGCCGTGGTGATGGTGTCCAGCGTGGCACCGATCAAGGCCAAGAAGCTGCGTTATTACGCCGACGCCAATTTCAAGCGGCGCGTGCTGCCGCCGCCCTCACTTGCGGCCGGGCGTTACTTGGATGCGCCACCAGTTCGGTCCAACGACTGGAGCGGGTTGGCGATTCCCGCCGTGCCCGTCGCACCCGCTGCCGTGGGCCTCGCCGACAGCGAAGCCAGCACCGCCGATGACGGCGGCCCGCGCCGACAGCCCGAACTGTCCGAGGTCTCTGAGTACAGCCCCGAACAAGAGTCACTCGCCAACGACTTGGCGCTGCTCGATGACGACGACCTGCCGCTGCCTGCATTTGCGTTGATTCCCCGCCAGCTCGATCCGGCCATGCAGCGCACGGCCCGGCTGGCCTCCCTCGACCCAGACGACGGAATCCAGCTATGAGCCCTCATCGCTCCAACTACCGCCTCAACCTGTTCATTTCGCCCGAACACGCCAAGCGCCTAGACGAACTGGCCGCCAAGAAAGGCGTGTCCAAGTCGTCCATCGTCGCGGCGGCACTGGCATCCTGGTTGTCACCGGACGCCGGCGACCAGCGCGAGGCGGCGATTGCCAAGCGGCTGGATCGGCTGTCTCGCCAGTTTGAGCGACTGGAGCGCGACCAGAACATCGAGATCGAGACGCTGGCGCTGTTCGTTCGCTACTTCCTGACCGTCAGCACGCCAATGCCCGAGGCCCATCAGGAGGCCGCGCGCGCCCAAGGCAAGGCACGCTTCGAGCAGTTCGTCGAACAGCTCGGCCGTCACCTGCTGCGTGGACGCAGCCTGGTGCGCGACGTGGTGGAGGAACTTCAACCCGACTCCGCACGGCTGGACGAAGCGGCAGCGTTGGCCGAAGCCCAGGAGCGCGCCTCATGAGCGCACAACCTGAGTCCTTCGCCACCACCTCGCTCGACCGGCGCATCCGCATGCTGCGCACGGCCATGGGGCCAGTGATCGCCGCCGCGCTGGAAGACCCGGACGTGGTGGAAATCATGCTCAACCCCGACCGGTCGCTGTGGGTGGATCGCCTGTCGTCAGGTCGCGCACCGCTGGGCGTTGAGCTGTCCGAGGAGGACGGCGAACGCATCATCCGGCTGGTCGCAGCGCACGTGGGTGCGGAAGTCCACCGCGGCCAGCCGCTCTTGACTGCTGAACTGCCCGAGACGGGTGAACGCTTCGAGGGCATCCTACCGCCCGCTGCACCTGGGCCTGCCTTCGCGCTGCGCAAGCGTGCCGTGAACATCATCGGCCTGGAGCGCTACGTAGTCGACGGCATTCTGTCCGCCGCGCAGGCCGAGTTCCTGCGCCGCGCGGTGCGGGAGCGGCAGAACATCCTGATCGCCGGAGGCACCAGCACTGGCAAGACCACGTTAGCGAACGCATTGCTCGCCGAGATCGCCGCCACCGGCGACCGCGTGCTGGTGCTCGAAGACACCATCGAACTGCAATGCGCCGCCCGCGACCACGTGCCGCTGCGCACGCGCGCGGGCGTCGTGTCCATGACTGAGCTGGTGCGCGCCACGATGCGGTTGCGTCCCGACCGCGTGGTCGTCGGCGAAGTTCGCGGTGGCGAGGCGCTGGATCTCATCAAGGTGTGGGGTACCGGCCATCCCGGCGGTATCGCCACGATTCACGCTGGCTCCGCCCTGGGCGCGCTGCTGCGGCTGGAGCAGTTGATCCTCGAAGTCGCGGTGAATCCGCCGCGCGCCCTGATCGCCGAAGCGGTGAACGTCGTCGTGTTCATCGTTGGCCGCGGCCGCAAACGCCGAATCGAAACCATTGCCCGTGTCGCCGGCTTCGACGGCACGGGTTACCGCCTGGCGGACATGCTGGAAACACCGTTTCCTGAGCTTCTGCCGCCTTCTTTCGTCGTTCCTTCCATGTCCCTCAACCACTCTGGAGAATTGCTATGACGCACACCCATGCTTTCCGCTTTTCCGTAAATACGGCTTCAACCATCGCACGCCTGCGCCGTCTGGCCGAGCCCGCCCATCACGGCTTGCTGCTGGCCACCGCGATGCTGATGACGGCCGGCACCGCGAAGGCGGCCGGTTCTTCGATGCCCTGGGAAGGACCGCTGCAGTCCATTCTCGACTCCATCCAGGGGCCGGTGGCTCGGATCATCGCGGTCATCATCATCATTTCGACGGGTCTGGCGCTGGCCTTCGGCGACACGTCGGGGGGCTTTCGCAAGCTGATCCAGATCGTGTTCGGTCTGTCCATCGCGTTCGCTGCGTCCTCATTCTTCCTGTCGTTCTTCAGCTTCTCAGGCGGGGCTGTCGTATGAGCACGGCCCATGACCTGCCGGGCTTCGAGATTCCCCTGCATCGTTCGCTGACCGAGCCGATCTTGCTGGGCGGTGCACCACGCACCGTGGCGATCGCCAACGGCACGCTGGCCGCTGCCGTGGGCTTAGGGCTTCAACTGTGGATTCCGGGCTTGGTGCTCTGGATCGTCGGCCATTCGCTGGCTATGTGGGGGGCGCGCGTCGATCCGCAATTCATGCAGGTGTTTGCCATGCACCTGAAGCACAAACCGCTGCTGGACGTGTGAGGACCATGCCATGCTGAACCTCACCGAATACCGTCAGCGTCCGGCCTTGCTTGCCGACTGGCTGCCTTGGGCTGGTCTAGTTGCGCCGGGTGTAGTGCTCAACAAGGATGGCAGCTTCCAGCGCATTGCGCGCTTTCGCGGGCCGGACCTGGACAGTGCAACGCAGGGCGAGTTGATCGCCACCACAGCACGACTGAACAACGCACTGCGTCGGCTCAGCTCTGGCTGGGCACTGTTCGTCGAAGCCGAACGACGGCATGCAGCGAACTATCCGCAATCGGATTTCCCGGAGCCACTGTCCTGGCTGGTGGACGAGGAACGACGCGCGACTTTCGAAGAGTCTGGCAGCCACTTCGAGAGCGTCTATCACCTGACGTTGCAATACCTGCCGGCAGAAGAATCCCGCGCCCGTGCAGCCAAGCTGCTTTACGAGAACACACCCACGCAAGGCGTGGACTGGCGCGAACGCCTGTCGGCCTTCGTCACGGAAACCGACCGAATCTACGACTTGCTCGACGGTGTGATGCCAGAGATCGCCTGGCTGGGCGATAGCCAGACGCTGACCTACCTGCACACGACCGTCTCGACGCGGCGCTATTCGGTGGTGGTGCCGGAAGTGCCGTTCCATCTCGATGCGCTGCTGGCCGATGCGCCGCTGATCGGCGGCCTCGCGCCCATGCTGGGCGACCAGCACCTGCGCGTGGTGACCGTGCGCGGATTCCCGACCTCGACCTGGCCCGGAATTCTGGACGACCTTAATCGCTTGGGCTTCGCCTACCGTTGGAGCACGCGCTTCCTGTGCATGGACAAGGCCGAGGCTGAGAAGGAATTGGGCCGCTTGCGCCGACAATGGTTCGCCAAGCGCAAGAACGTTCTCGCACTACTGCGCGAAACCATCTTCCAACAGGAAAGCCCGTTGGTCGATACCGATGCCAGCAACAAGTCCGCCGACGCGGACTCGGCTTTGCAGGAGCTGGGCAGCGACCAAGTCGCCTTCGGCTACGTCACCGCGACCGTCATCGTGTTCGATCCCGATGGCGACGTGGCCGACGAAAAACTGCGCCAAGTAGAGCGCGTCATTCAGGGCCGTGGCTTCGTGACCATCCCGGAGACCCTGAACGCCGTGGAGGCCTGGCTGTCGTCGGTGCCGGGCAACGCCTACGCCAATGTTCGTCAGCCCATCGTATCGACGCTGAATCTCGCCCACCTGATGCCGGTGTCGGCGGTGTGGGCCGGACCGGAGAAGAACGATCACCTTGACGGACCACCGCTGATCGTCACCCGCACCGAGGGCGCCACACCGTTCCGGCTGGTGACGCACATCGGCGACGTGGGGCACACGCTGGTGGCTGGCCCGACCGGCATGGGCAAATCGGTTCTGCTCGCTACGCTGGCGATGCAATTTCGCCGCTATCCCGGCTCACGCATCTTCGCCTTCGACATGGGGCGCTCGATGCGCGCCACCATCCTCGGCCTGGGCGGCGAACATTACGACCTCGGTGCTGACGGAGCGATTGCGTTCCAGCCGCTCGCGCGCATCGACCGCGAGGGCTATCGCACTTGGGCGGCCGAGTGGATAGAAGGCCGGTTTCGGCACGAGGGGGTGTCCATCGGCCCCGACGAGAAGGTGGCGATCTGGTCGGCACTCAACAGTCTCGCCGGCGCGCCGGCCGAACAGCGCACGTTGACTGGGTTCTCCGTGCTGCTGCAGTCCAACGCATTGCGCCAGGCGCTCGCGCCTTACGTGCTCGGCGGCGCCCACGGCAAGCTGCTGGATGCCGATAGCGACCGGCTGGGTATGGGCGACGTGCAGGGCTTCGAGATGGAGGAGCTGATGCACAGCAAGGCCGCAGTATTGGCCGTACTGGGCTACCTGTTCGCACGTTTCGATGAGCGCTTCGACGGCGCGCCGACGCTGCTGATCCTCGATGAAGCCTGGCTGTTCCTTGACGACCCAGTGTTCGCGGCGCGCATCCGCCAGTGGCTCAAGACGCTGCGCAAAAAGAACGTCAGCGTCATCTTTGCCACGCAGTCGCTGGCCGACATCAAGGACTCAACCATCGCGCCCGCGATCATCGAGAGCTGCGCGAGCCGCATCTTCCTGCCCAACCCGCAGGCCACTGAACCGCAGATCCGCACGATCTACGAAGGCTTCGGGCTGAATGCCCGGCAAATTGAAATCGTCGCCACCGCACAGCCCAAGCGCGACTACTACTACCAGTCGCGTTTGGGCAACCGACTGTTCGATCTTGACCTCGGGCCGGTCACGCTCGCCTTTGCGGGCGCTTCGACGCCCCAAGACCAACGCGCCATCGACAGCGTGCTGCGCGATGCTGGAACGCCTGGCTTTGCCGGCGCCTGGCTGCGCCATCGCGGCCTCGACTGGGCGGCCGACCTATTGCTGTCCGTTCCCCCGGCCGCGTCTTTCCTTGCTTCCCAACCTCTGGAGGTTTCACCATGAAAAAACGTCTTCTTGCCGTCGCTGCTGCAGCCTTGATCAGCGCCATTCCGGTCGCGCATGCGCAATGGGTCGTCATCGACCCCACGAATCTAGCCCAGAATATCCTGACTGCCGCGCACACGTTGGAGCAGATCAACAACCAGATCCGACAGCTCCAGAACGAGGCGCAGTCCTTGATGAACGAGGCTCGCAACCTCGCAAGCCTGCCGTTCAACGTGGTCAACCGCTTGCGGAGCAACCTCGATACGACGCGGCAACTGATTGCCCAGGCACGGGGACTGGCCTTCGATATCCAGAACATGGACCAGCAGTTCGCGCAACTGTACCCGGAGCAGTACGCCGCCAGCGTGAGCGGCAACCAGATGTTCCAGGATGCGCATCAGCGCTGGCAGAACACGCTCCAGGGCTTGCAGACCGCCATGCGCATGCAGGCGCAGGTGTCGCAGAACTTGAATCAGGATGAGGGGGTGCTGGCCGATCTGGTTGACCAGAGCCAATCGGCCACCGGCGCCTTGCAAGCGATGCAGGCCACCAATCAGCTCCTGGCCCTGCAAGCCAAGCAGTCCATCCAGACACAGCAACTTCAACTCACGCAAGGGCGCGCGGCCTCGTTGGAACTAGCTCGGCAAGCTGCCGCCGTCGAGCGTGGACGCGAGGTGACGCGCCGCTTCCTCGGCGGCGGTACGGCGTACACGCCGCAGTCCGTGAACTTCTACGGCAACTGACGGATGCGACCATGAACGACGTCTCCGTCATCGACCGTTTCCTCAACGTCTTCTCCACGTACATCGATTCGGGGTTCGGTCTGTTGCACGGTGAGGTCGCGTTCCTGACTGCGACGCTGGTAGCCATCGACATGACCCTGGCCGGACTCTATTGGGCGCTGGGCCATGCCACCGGCCAGGGCGAAGACGTGATGGCCAAGCTCCTGCGCAAGGTGCTCTACGTCGGCGCCTTCGCCTACATCATCGGCCACTTCAACTGGCTGGCGAGCATCGTGTTCCGATCATTCGCCGGTCTGGGTCTGACGGCTTCCGGTTCGACGTTGACTATGGCGACTTTCCTGCAGCCGGGGCGTCTGGCCAAGACCGGCATCGACGCGGCAGCGCCCATCTTGCAACAGATCAGCGAGATGGCTGGGTTCCCCGAGGTGTTCATCAACATCGCGCCCATCGTGGTGATGTTCCTCGCCTGGCTGATCGTCATCATCAGCTTCTTCGTGCTGGCGGTGCAGCTCTTCGTCACGCTGATTGAGTTCAAGCTGACCACGCTCGCCGGCTTCGTGCTGGTGCCGTTCGCACTCTGGAACAAAACCGCCTTCCTCGCCGAAAAGGTGCTCGGCAACGTGGTGTCCTCGGGCATCAAGGTGCTGGTGCTGGCCGTGATCGTAGGCATTGGCACGGGCCTGTTCGCCGAGTTCCAGGTCACACCCAATGAGCCCTCCGTCGACCACGCGCTGGTGGTGATGCTGGCCTCGCTTGCCATGCTGGCACTCGGCATCTTCGGCCCCGGCATCGCCACCGGCCTGGTGTCCGGGGCGCCGCAGCTTGGCGCAGGCGCGATGGCCGGTGCAGCGATGGGCGCGGCCGGCACTGCTGTCGCGGCTGGTGCTATCGCCACTGGCGTAGGAAGCGCGGTTGCGGCCGGGGCACGCATGGCACCCGCCGCCGCCAAGATGGCCGCCGGTGGTGCACGTGCCGCCGCCTCGACCGCAGGCAGTGCACGCTCGGCCTATCAAGCAGGTTCCGCAGCAGCAGGCGGTGGCCTCAAGGGGGCTGCTGCCGGCGTGGGCAACGTTGCCAAGACCGGTGCGCAGGCAGTCGGCCAAAAGGCTGCAGCCGGGATGCGCTCGCTCAAGGAACGTGCAGCATCCGCCTTCCGTTCTGACGAGGCGGGGGCTGCCTCCGGTGGCGCTGCCACTGCGGGCCAATCCACCACCAGCGAAGCCAAAGCCAGCTCTGCCGACCCGCAGCAACAGGCGCAACCCGCCTGGGCCAAGCGCCTGCATCGCCGCCAGCAGATCAGCCATGCCGCCACGACCGCTGCCCACACGCTGCGCGGAGGCGACGGCGGTGGTTCAAGCAGCGGCCCGAGCTTGCACGATTCCAACGATTGAAGCGATTCATAAGGAGAACAAACCATGCGATTCAAGCGACCGCAGGTGCGCTATGCCGATACGCCGCAGCCTGCCACTCCATACCAATCGGCCGCTCAGGTGTGGGACGAGCGCATCGGCTCGGCCCGCGTGCAGGCAAAGAACTGGCGGCTGATGGCTTTCGGCTGTTTGTCGCTCGCGTTGCTGATGGCGGGCGGACTGGTCTGGCGCTCGGCGCAGTCCATCGTTACGCCCTACGTGGTGGAAGTGGATCAGGCCGGACAAGTTCGGGCGGTCGGTGAGGCCGCCACGCCGTACCGGCCGAACGATGCGCAGATTGCCTATCACCTGGCGCACTTCGTCGTGCTGGTTCGTTCGCTGTCCATCGATCCCATCGTCGTGCGGCAGAACTGGCTTGACGCCTACGATTACACCACCGATCGTGGCGCGGGCGTGCTCAACGAGTACGCGCGTACCCATGACCCGTTCGCGCGCGTCGGCAAGGAGTCGGTCACGGTGCAGATCACCAGCGTTGTGCGCGCCAGCGACGCGTCGTTCAACGTGCGCTGGACCGAGCAGCGCTTCGTCAACGGTGCGCCGGCCGGCGCCGAACGCTGGAACGCCGTGATTTCCACCGTCCTGCAAACCCCGCGCACCGAGCAGCGGTTGCGCAAGAACCCATTGGGCATCTACGTCAACGGCCTGTCGTGGAGCCGCGAACTCGATGCCGCCGAAGGAGCCAAGCCATGAACCCGTCTTTCCGTTTTTACGCTTTTGTGTTGTTGCTTGCAGCCTCCGCACTATCGTTGCAGGGCTGCGCCACGAAGGGCATGCCGCCGCCAGCCATCTCGCTTGATGAACCGATACAGGCCCAGCCGCTACCCGAACCGCCCAAGCCCATTGAAGTGGTCGAGGTCCCGAAGGTGCTGCCGATGCCGGCGCAGATGAAACCGCTGCCCGAGAGCAGCGAGGCCAAGGCTGCGCCTGAATCCGCCGATGAAAAGCTCCGGGTCTCGCGTGCCAACGCCGAGGCGCGTATCGCGCCCACGCGTGAGGGCTACGTCAACGCCATTCAGGTCTGGCCCTTCACGGATGGCGCGCTGTATCAGGTCTATGCAGCGCCGGGACGGGTGACGGTGATTTCTCTGCAACCCGGTGAGGAACTGGTGACGGTCGCCGCAGGCGACACGGTGCGCTGGATTGTCGGTGATACCTCCAGCGGCACCGGCGAGGCATTACGCGTCAGCGTGTTGGTCAAGCCGATCCGCTCGGGGCTCAAGACCAATCTGGTCGTCACCACCAGTCGGCGCACTTACCTGATCGAGCTAACCTCAACCGAACGCGCCTGGATGGCTTCGGTGTCGTGGGAATACCCGAAAGACCGGATGCTGGCCTTGCAGCGCCAGGCACAGGCCGCGCAGGCGACCGCACCGGTCGATACCGGCCTGTCGCTGGAAAAGATTCGCTTTCGCTACGCCATCAGCGGCAGCACGCCGCCGTGGAAGCCACTGCGCGCCTTCGATGACGGCGAGAAGGTCTATATCCAGTTCCCAGCCGGCATCGCGCAGGGCGAGCTGCCGCCGCTCTTCGTGATAGGCGCGCAGGGGGACGGGCAACTAGTGAACTACCGTTTCCGTCCGCCGTACTACATCGTGGATCGGCTGTTCGGTGCGGCCGAACTGCGCCTGGGCGGTGACAAGGGCGACGTGGTGCGCATTGAGCGCACGGACGGCGTAGCGCGAGGGAACTGACCATGAGCCTGGACGACACTCCAGACCTTGGCACGCCGCAGGCGGCCAAGGTAGCCCCAGAGGCGGTGGCGCTGCGTGCTCAGCCACGCTCGGTGACTCGCTTGAATCGGCGCACGTTGGCGCTCCTGGTCGGCGGCCTCGCTGTGGCCGTGCTTGGTACCACGATGTGGTCGCTTCAGCCGCGCAAGCGCAGTGCAGGCGAACAGGCCGAGCTTTACAACGTGGATCGCGTCTCGCGCTCGGAAGGTCTGGATCAGCTTCCGGCCGATTACTCCAAGCTGCCGCGCGCTTTGCCGGCCCAAGTGCCCGAGCTGGGGCCGCCGTTACCGGGCGACTTGGGGCCAGCCATCGTGAAATCGCAGCAGCCAGTGACACCCACCTACACGCCGCCCGGTCACGCTCCGGCTACCGCCGAGCATGACGCACGGCGTAAGGAAGCGGAATCGGCGGCGGGGGCATCGGTGTTCTTCCGCTCCAGCAACCAGCGCGCTGTTGCTGTACCTGCGCAGGTGACCACGGCCAGTCCTGCATCTGGCCTTGCGGGCTTCGATCCGATGGCTGCGGGGCCAGCCTCGACAGCGGCGCAGCCGGCCGATCCGACCGCCGTGCAGAACCGGCAAGACCAGAAGGAGGCGTTCCTGAAAGCCGGAACTACGGAAACCCGCAATTCCGGAAACCTGAAAACGCCGGCTTCACCATACCAAGTGATGGCCGGGACGGTAATCGCTGGCGCGCTGGTCACGGGCATTAAGTCTGATCTGCCGGGTGACGTGATTGCCACGGTGACAGAACCGGTCTATGACACGGCAACGGGTAAGTTTGTACTGATCCCGCAAGGTTCGCGCATTCTCGGCCGCTACAACAGCCAAGTGAGCTACGGGCAAAGTCGGGTGCAGGTGGTGTGGAACCGGATCATCCTGCCCGATACGTCTTCGCTGACGCTGGACAACCTGGCCGGCGCCGACCCCGCTGGTAACTCTGGCTTGGAGGATGGCGTCGATTGGCATTGGGATCGCATCTTCGCAGGTGCTGCGCTGACAACGCTGTTGGGTGTCGGTGCGGAACTGGCCGCGCCGGAAAACCGCCAGAACGGTGATCGCGTCATCAACGCTGGGCGCAATAGCTTGCAGGACAGCGTGAACCAGGTCGGCCAAGAAATGACCCGGCGCAACCTCAACATCCAGCCTACCTTGACGGAGCGGCCCGGCTTGCCGGTGCGCATCATCGTCAACCGGGATCTGGTGCTGCGGCCCTATCAGCCGCTTTTCTTCAATCGGGGGACTTCACGATGAGCACCACACGCAAGCTGCGGCTGGGCCCACTGCCCAAGACCGAGAGCATCAAGCTGACCTTCACCTGCCTGACCAGCCTCAAGGCTGACCTCGACCGCTACGCCGCGTTGCATGCGCAGACTTATGGCGAGACGGTCGATGCGATGGCGCTGATCCCTTACATGCTAGAGGCTTTCATGGCTGGGGATCGGGGATTCAGGAAAGGGGGCCGTGCAAGTAGTCAAGCAACTGGAACCGCCTCACGGTAAACTGTGCATACCAGTCATAAAGAGGAAGCATTGGAGCGAGAAGACCGATAGTTCAATCAGCCTGACGTATCAACAGATTCAGAAGACAGAGCGAACCGTCCGATTGCTGGGTGAGATTCCCACTAACAACAAGCACCGTACCCTTACCAACGCACAACAAACCAAGGAGGTAACTATGAAGAAAACAGACTTCAAACTTAATTTCGTGGCAAGTTGGGCTGTGGCACTGTCGGTCTTCGTTGGCGCTGGAGGTGCACAGTTCATCTGTGCTCGATCCAATGCTTCTTCGAGTTAATGCCGAGGCCGCGTAACAAGGCCTTCGGTTCTGCCAGGAGCGCGCAGCCCACGAGCTGCGCGTTCTCGTTTGAGGGGAACTATGCAGAGATGGTGATCGGAGAACGAGGTCTTACCGTGCGCAATCCATTCGCTGTAGCGCTCCTGGGTTTGCTATCGCGATGCTCCTATGTGGCTCCCAGTCCACAAATCAGTAGTGGGCCGAAGTCACTGGAAAATCCCCTAAACTGTTGCTGTCTATAGACTTTCAGCACGATGCCCGCCATCAAGAAATGCTTGACAGCGGACATTTTTTATGGCGTGTTTGCATAGAAGATGTTTACATGGAGGCGTCCCAGATACGCGTGCAATTACGACCGGCCATTTTGGCGGCATACATGGCTTTGTCTGCGTGCTCGATAGACTGTTCGACGCTGATATCCTGATCGAGCGAGGTGATGCCAAATGACATGCTAATTTGGAGAGGCGCTTTACCGCCATAATCGATGAGATTGGCCGCAACGCCTAGTCTTACCCGTTCCACCACTTCATAACCGACCGTCATGTCCGTGTTCTGCATGCAGACCAGAAACTCCTCCCCGCCATACCGGAATAGTTTATCGTAGGGTCTGAGATGTTCCATTACGTTATGGGCGGAGGCAGCCAGTACCATATCTCCAACGCTGTGTCCGTAAGTGTCGTTGACAATTTTGAAGTGATCTATATCCATCATCACGATGCAACATGACTGCACGTGCCGTTTAACCATCTCTAGCTGTTCGCGCAACTTCGTCAGCATACCGATGCGATTGTTGGCGCCGGTGAGCGGGTCGAGATTATAGAGCGTGTCTTCCAGTTCACGCTTCAGTGTATAGATTTGCAAGCGCAGGCGCTCCAGTGTATTGACGAGACTGTCATAATCGAGCGGGGAAATGGTGTCGCCGGAAGCGGTCGACTGCAGCAGTTTTGCAGCCAGCTGGTGCATGTTCCTGTGCTCGGTTTCAATGGCAATAAAACCAGGGTGGACGCGCAGATCTTCAGGCGCACTGCCGTAATACCATTGGCCGAGACGGCACTGGCGGTAGGCATCTTCGGCCTCGTCGCGAATGTCGTGCGGCAAGCGGCAAACCAGCGTGCGGGTAATCGAGTTGTACCATTGGGTGTGGTTATAGATCGCCTGATCCAGTTGCAACAGCACCGATTGTATTTCGCTTTGTGCAATCTTGATCATGCTGCCTCCACAAGTATACTTACTTAGCAGTATAGCTGCCGTGCATGCTTTAACCCATTCCAGGTTGCGTTATTTTGTTTCCATATGCATGGATTATGTCATATATGAATGATTAATATGATAATTCATAGTTTTTTGTAACGTGGTTTCAAAAATAGACTATGCTTAAGAAGCGTTGATGCAGGACTGGTTGGGCAGCAAACGGCCACGCATTTTTCGTCCTTATATAATAATTTGAGGTGGCGATGAAGCAGCAGGATTTTCTTGTCATTTTTATCCTGGGACAGCAACGCTACGCCCTGCCTCTGTCGGCAGTGGACAGGGTGGTGCGCATGGTGGCGATCACCCCATTACCGCATGCACCGGATATTGTACTGGGGGTGGTCAATTTTCAGGGACAGGTTATCCCGGTTATCAATGTACGTCGGCGTTTTGGTCTGCCGGAACAGGAGATCGCCTTGAGCGACCAGCTGGTTATGGCGCATACGGCGCACAGAGCCGTAGCGTTGGTGGTAGACGCAGTGCAGGATGTCAGCGCATGCGCTGCACAAAGTCAAATCGAAGCGAAACATATACTTCCCGGTCTGGAATATGTGACAGGGGCAGTGAAGCTGACCGATGGTTTAATCCTCATCCATGATCTGGACACATTTCTGTCGCTGGAAGAAGAGGATGCGCTGGACCGGGCGCTGGAAATCGCTTGATGCAGAATATGCGTCCTGTACTTCCTACGGAGCTGTTGTCGCGTCTGAGTGAAATCGTTGCGATACGAACCGGGTTGTACTTTCCTCCTGAACGCTGGAGTGATCTTGAACGCGGGATTGCGGCAGCAGCATCGGATTTCAATTGTCCTGATCTTGAATCTTGCGCGCACTGGCTATTGTCGGCACCGTTATCACGGCACATGACCGAAATACTCGCCAGTTGTTTGAGTATAGGGGAAACCTATTTTTTCCGGGAAAAACAGAATCTGAATATACTTGAAGAGCGGATTCTTATTCCCTTGATTCAATCGCGCCGTCAGCACGGGCAGCGATTGCGTATCTGGAGTGCAGGCTGCAGTACCGGCGAGGAAGCCTATACGATTGCGATACTGTTAAACAGGCTCATCCCTGACCTGAAGGCGTGGAATATTACCATCCTGGCGACGGATTTTAACCCGCAAGCATTGCGTAAGGCGGCGCAGGGGGTATACGGCGAATGGTCATTCCGCAATGCGCCGGCTGGGCTGCGTGAACGCTATTTCAACAAGCGCAGCGACGGACGCTACGAGATACAGTCGTACATCAGGGAAATGGTCACGTTTTCCTATCTTAATTTGGCTGACGATGTTTATCCGTCGCTATCGAACAATACCAGTGCGATGGATGTGATTCTTTGTCGTAACGTCCTGATGTATTTTACTCCGCAACTGGCGAAACACGTTGCCGGCAAGTTTTATCATTCGCTGGTTACCGACGGCTGGCTGATCGTTAGTCCGACGGAAACCTCAAACAGCCTGTTTTCTCCATTGATGCCAGTAGCGTTTCCGGGAGCGGTACTGTACCGGAAAGGCGCAAATACAGACTCCGGATCGTACGCCAGCAAGTATGAGGTAGTGCAGCCGAGCGAACCGGCAGAAACGGTCATTCCGGTATTGCCGGACGTACAGCAGCAATCCGCAGACGCTGAAATATCCGCGGTACGCGACGAGCTGCGTCAATCTCCGCAACCGGCAGCGAGCGAGTCGCTATCCGACCTGGCGCATCATTGCGCCAATCAGGGCCGGTTGGATGAAGCGCTGGCGTGGTGCGAAAAAGCGATCGCCGTCGACAGGTTGAACCCGTCGCTGCATTATCTTGGCGCCGCCATTTTGCTGGAGCAGGGGCGGCATGATCTTGCCGGGCAATGGCTGATGCGTACCTTATATCTGGACCCCGATTTCGTTCTTGCGCATTTTAGTCTGGGTAATCTGCATCAGTCGCAGGGACGCTACCGGCAAGCGCAACGTCATTTCAAAAATGTGCTGACGCTGTTGCATCATCATCAGCAGAACGAGATTTTGCAGGAAGCGGATGGTCTGACTGCCGGTCGGCTGGCCGAGATCGTCACGTCCATGCTGGACAGTTTGCCGCAACTGGAGGTAAACGTTTGAGGGGAATGCTGCCATGAATAATACTGATAAAACGGCCACGCGAATGGCGCATCAGCCTATCGATTGGAGTGAAATCAAACAGCGTCTGGAAACGGCGCAAGTTGCAACCAGCCGCCTCTGGAGGCCAACTGCCGAGGATACTCAGCGCATTTTGCATGACAGGGCACAAGTGCTTGCCAGAGAAATCCCGGCGGCAGAAGATGCTGATGCGAGCATCGAGGTCATGGAATTCCAGCTCGCTCACGAACGTTACGCTATTGCTACGGAATATATACGCGAAGTCCATCCGCTGGAAGAACTGACGCCTTTGCCCTGCACCCCCGTATTTGTGCTAGGTATCGTTAACGTAAGAGGTGAGATACTTTCTGTTATCGACATCAAGAAATTCTTCGATCTGCCGGAGAGAGGGCTGACCGATCTCAACAAAATAATAGTACTTGAATCTGCAGACATGGTGTTCGGTATTTTGGCTGACGCCATCAGCGGCGTATATCGTATCTTGCGTGCCGATATTCAGCCGCCACTGCCTACGCTGACAGGGATACGCGAGGATTATTTACTGGGCATAACGGCGCAGCGGGTAGTCATGCTGGATGCAGCAAAACTGTTGAGCGACGAGACGCTCGTCGTGCAGGAGCAGGTTGGAGATTAACAGGTAGTTCGCTTCCGGTTTGACTGAACAACAAGGAGAATAAGGCATGAAATGGTTTCTGAATCTGACCACGCGCAATAAGCTTTTCCTCGGTTTCGGTATCATGACTGTGTTTGTGGGGATAGTCATCGCCACAGGTTATCTCGCTATTTCCAGACTGGAGTTGTCGCAGCAGGCGTTGTATCAGAAGGATTTCGCCAACCTGCGCGATCTGACTAATCTGCGTAGTGCTCAAAGCCAGATGCGCGCTGAAATGCTTGAAGCCCAACTTACCAACATGCCTTCCCAGCGCGACCGGCTACTCAAGGATGCGGGGGAATATGCAGGGGAGATCGAGAAGGTCATGACCGTTTTGCTGGATCGGGCGCGAGACGATCCAAAACTGTTATCACGGCTGGAAGAGCTTAATGTTGTTCAGAAGGAATTTGCCCAAACCAGAGACAACGACATTGTCCCGCTGATACTCGCCGGCAAGATTGCAGAATCCAGGCAGCTGGCAGTCGGCGTCCAGCAAAGTCGGCAGGAAAAAATCCGCGCGATCATCAAGGAGTTGAATCACGCAGCAGACGTAAATGCCCGTCAGGCTGTAGCGGAATCTACACAGGCGGCAGAAGGTGCGCTACGCCAATTTGTCATGGTGGGGGTTGCCGCAATCGTGCTGGCGGTGGTCATGACGCTACTGACAGGCTGGATTATCGCTGCGCCGTTGAAAATGGTTTCGGATATCGCCGGTAAAGTTGCCGGCGGTGATCTTACCGTCGATATTCCCGTCGGATACCGCAAGGACGAGGTGGGCGAATTATTGCGTTCGTTTAGTGCGATGCTGGGAGGGTTGCGCAAACTGATGCGCGAAGTCAACGATGGCGTCGGTGTGCTGGCATCATCTTCTGGCGAGATACTGGCGACGACGACGCAGGTAGCGTCTGGCGCGGCGGAGACGGCAAGCGCGGTAAACGAGACCACGGTTACGGTGGAAGAGGTAAAGCAGACAGCGCAGCTGGCGAGCCAGAAAGCGCGGTTTGTGTCAGACAGCGCGCAGAAGGCCTCGCAGGTTTCGCAGAATGGGCGTAAATCCGTAGAAGAGGCGATGCAGGGCATGCAGCGTATACAGGAACAAATGGAATCCATTGCCGAAAGTATTGTACGGTTGTCCGAACAAAGTCAGGCGATAGGCGAAATCATCGCTACAGTCAACGATCTCGCCGAACAATCCAATCTGCTTGCAGTGAATGCAGCAATCGAAGCGAACAAGGCAGGCGAGCAAGGCAAGGGGTTTGCGGTTGTGGCTCAGGAGGTTAAAAGTCTGGCGGAACAATCCAAGCAGGCGACGGCACAGGTACGCACGATACTGGGAGATATCCAGCGTGCGACTGCAGCTACGGTACTGGCTACAGAGCAAGGTAACAAGGCTGTGCAGGCAGGGGTAAAACAGACAGCCGAGACCGGCGAAGCCATCCGGTTGCTGGCCGACAGCGTCAACGAAGCGGCGCAGGCATCCACTCAAATCGCGGCTTCGAGCCAGCAGCAAATGGTAGGTATGGATCAGGTAGCGCTGGCGATGGAGAACATCAAGCAGGCCAGTGTGCAGAATGTATCCGGCACCAGACAGGCGGAAGTGGCTGCGCGAGGATTGCATGAACTGGGGCAAAAATTGCAGCAGCTGGCGTTACAGTACAAGATTTAGCGAACTTTGATGCTAACCATGATTGTTATAGCGCGGCAAGTTGAGGGCCGTGTGATTCATTATCTGCAATTCCCGGGATCGGAATCGGATTATGACCCGACAGAATGACGAATTCCAGAAGAGGCTGCGAGCGACGTTTCAAGTCGAGGCGGACGAGCATCTGCAGGCAATGTCGGCAGGTTTGATCGAACTGGAAAACCATCCTGTCCAAGCCCGCTATGCAGAAATCGTCGAGACGGTGTTCCGCGAGGTGCATAGCCTGAAGGGCGCTGCCAGGGCTGTGAATCTCAGAGAAATCGAATCGGCTTGTCAAGTGCTGGAAAGCGTATTTTCAGCACTGAAAGCCAGACAACTCGACGTTTCCCCGTCATTGTTCGATCTGTTGCATGAGGCAATTGACGGTCTGAGTGCGCTGCTTGCGATGGACGATGCAGCTATGCCGGTTGCCGGCAAATCGCTGGTTGCATCGTTGACGCGGCGCCTGAGTGACGCTTTGCACGGACAGTTTGTTTCATCCGCAACAACCACTGCGTCAGCGGCATCGCCTGTTGCAACGTATCAGGAACAACTACCGCCGGTTGTGTCGTCTGACGAAATGGCGGCGATCGCGCCTGTGCAACCTTTGGCAGGCAGCTTGGCATCCGAGACGGTCAGGGTGTCTACGCAAAAACTCGATGCGGTCATGCGGCAGGTTGAGGAGTTGCTGTCGCCGCGGCTGGCATCGGCACAACGTGCCAATGAACTGCGAGAAGTCGTACTCTCGTTCGCAACATGGAAAAAACGGCAGGCACGCATGCGGCCCGTGTTGCGGCAGCTTGAACGTTACGTTGCAGCTAATGGCGGCGGATTGCCGCGGCTTCAGGCGCAAGGCCTGCCGAAATTGCTGGAATATCTGGAATCCGAGCAGGTGTTTATGAAAACGCTGGAGGAGCGTTTGCTGCGTTTAAGCAAGTTTGCCGCGCGTGACCGGCGCACGCTTGCCGGCATGAGCGATAGTCTATTGCATGATGTGAAGGAAATGCATCTGTTGCCATTTTCTTCATTGCTCGAGATTTTTCCGCGCTTTACCAGAGAACTTGCCCGCGAGCAGGGCAAGCAGGTGAAATTGGTGATACACGGCGGCGAGATTGAAATCGACCGACGCATACTGGAAGAAATGAAAGATCCGTTAATGCATCTGCTGCGCAATTGTATCGATCACGGTATCGAACAGCCGGTGGTGCGACGTGATAAGGGTAAGCCGGAACAAGGCTGTATAACGGTTGCCATTACGCAAAAGGACGGCGGAAAAATCGAGATCATGGTTGCCGATGACGGCGCCGGCATAGACGCCGACAAAGTACAGACGGCAGCCCGCAAGCTCGGCCTCGTTACCGATGAAGTAGTAGCGCAGATGAGCGAACAGGAGCAGCAATCACTGGTTTTTTTGTCGGGCATTTCCACCAGCCGGATCATCACGGATATTTCAGGGCGCGGCATCGGGCTCGCCATCGTGCGGGAAAAAGTTGAGCGCATGAACGGGGTCGTTGTGCTGGAATCGGATCGTGATGGCGAGGTAGCGCATGCAGGCACAAGCTTTCGAATTACACTGCCATTAATGCTGGCGACATTCCGTGGCGTGCTGGTGCGTACTGGCGAACAGCATTTCATTATTCCGGCGATCAGCGTCGAACGGGTAGCGCGCGTGGCGCAACAAGATATCCAGACTGTAGAAAATCGCGCCACGATACCGCTCGGCGGACAGGCCGTAGCACTGGTTTATCTTGGCGATGTGCTGGCAGTATCGCATCGACGCGCAGTCGGCGGAGCGCCGGAACAAGTGCCGGTGGTGGTTCTCGGCGCAGGCCAAAAACATGTCGCGTTCGGAGTGGATGCGATTCTTGGCGAACAGGAAGTGCTGGTCAAAACATTGGGCCGACAGCTGGCGCGCGTGCGCAATGTGGCCGGTGCAAGCGTGCTGGGAACGGGGCAGGTAGTGGCCGTGCTCAATGTCCCCGACCTGTTGAAATCGGCGGCCACACAGGCAGCGCCGCCTGCTGCCGATATCGCGGTACAAGTGCAGGCGGAAATGCCTTCCGTGCTGGTCGTGGAAGACTCGATCACGTCTAGATCACTGCTCAAGAATATCCTGGAGGCAGCCGGTTACCGTGTCGTCACTGCAGTGGATGGCGTGGATGCTTACACGCTGCTCAAGACCGATAAATTTGATCTGATCGTATCCGATGTGGAAATGCCGCGCATGGATGGGTTCGACCTTACTGCCAAAGTGCGTATGGATAAACAGCTTGCCGATCTGCCGGTGGTGTTGGTGACGGCGTTGGAATCGCGCGAACATCGCGAACGCGGCATCGATGTCGGTGCCAATGCCTATATTGTAAAAAGCAGTTTTGATCAGAGTAATTTGCTGGAAGTCATTCAGCGCCTGATTTAATTGGGAATGGGGAGGGGGCATGATTAAGGTCTTGGTCGCCGAAGACTCTTCCGCGGTGCGCGAGCTTCTGGTGCATATACTGAATTCGGATCCGGAGATACAGGTTGTCGGTACGGCGAATGATGGTGAACAGGCAGTTGCAGCGGTAAAACATTACCGGCCCGATGTGGTCACTATGGATATTCATATGCCGAAAATGGATGGGCTGGAAGCGACGCGCAGCATTATGGAAACTTATCCGACGCCGATTGTGATAGTAAGCGGGAGCACCGATCCGCACGAGACTACAACCTTGTTTCGTGCCGTGGAAGCTGGAGCACTGGCCGTGCTGGGTCGGCCGGCCGGTATCGGCCATCCCGAACACGAAATGTCTGCTCGGGAGCTGGTGCAGACAGTGAAATTGATGGCGGAAGTCAGGACGGTACGGCGCTGGCCGAAAATGCGGCATGCCCAGTCAGCGCCGGTGGCGGTGAAAGCTGCGACTGCAGCAGCGGCGAAAGTCAGGGTGATTGCCATAGGGGCTTCAACCGGCGGACCGCCGGTGTTGCAAACGATACTGGCGATGCTGCCGAAGGATTTGCCGGTGCCTGTGTTGATAGTTCAGCATATGGCGAGCGGATTTATCGCGGCATTTGCCGAATGGCTGGCGCAATCATCCAGCTTGCCGGTACATGTTGCGGTGCATGGTGAGTTTCTTGTGCCCGGACATGTCTACGTGGCGCCGGATGAGTATCAGATGAAGGTGGAATATGGCGGAAGAATCGTGCTTACTCAGGACGATCCGGAAAACGGCTTATGTCCCTCCGTCGCTTATTTGTTCCGCTCGCTTGCCAGCGTGTATGGCTGCGACATCGTTGCCGGTCTGCTGACTGGCATGGGGCGTGATGGCGCAGAGGAGTTGCGATTGCTAAAAGAAAAGGGTGCGGTGACTTTTGCCCAGGATAAGGAAAGTTCCGTGGTGCACGGTATGCCGGGCGAGGCGATCAGACTTAATGCGGTCACGTATATTCTTGCTCCGGACAAGATTGCCGCAGTACTGACAGAATTGACAAAAACTGGAAGGAGGGGCATCTGTGAAAGTTAAAAATAATAATGTGCTCAATATTCTTATTGCCGAGGACAGCCGTACTCAGGCCGAGCAGCTTGCTTTTCTGTTGGAGCAGCACGGTTATCAGGTCAGCGTGGCCGCAGATGGCAAACAGGCCTTGCAGGCAGCGCACGTGCAGAAACCGGCGCTGATTATCAGCGACATCATGATGCCCGAGATGAATGGTTACGAGCTATGTAAAGCCATCAAGTCGACTGAAAAACTGAAGGATATTCCGGTTATTCTGGTGACTACGCTTTCCGATGCGCAGGATGTCATCCGCGGGCTGGAGTGTGGTGCGGATAATTTCATTCGCAAACCGTACGATGAGGATTATTTGTTGTCGCGTATCGGCTATTTGCTGATGAACAGGGAATTGCGCAAAAATCAGAAAATGCAGATGGGGGTCGAAATCGATCTTGCCGGCCACAAGCATTTTATTACTGCCGAGCGGCAGCAGATACTGGATCTGCTGATCTCGACCTATGAGCAGGCGGTACATATCAACAATGAGCTCAAGTTGCGTGAAACGGATCTGGAGCGTTCCAATCAGGTGTTGAACGGGTTGTATCGCATTGCGGAAGGACTGAATCAGGTCGTCAGTCAAAAGGCAGTGGCGGAAACTGCACTGGAGAAAGCGCTGGAGTTACCCGAAATTCAAGCCGGCTGGATATTTCTGCGGGAAGATGAAGCCAACTTCCGGCTGGCAGCTGCTCGCAACTTGCCGGCGGTCTTGATGGGCGATAGCGTTATGGACGGTGTGTGCGACTGTCAGCGCCGCCTGCTTGCCGGCGAGCTGGATAGCGTTACCAATATCCTGGAATGCGAACGTCTGAAAGCCGCAAGTGGCGATACGGGCGGCTTGCGCTACCATGCCAGTGTGCCGTTGTGGGCCGGCGACCGCATGATGGGGATCATGAATCTGGTTGGCGCGGATCAGGGACTATTCGGCGAAGCCGAGCTCAAGATACTGTACGGTATCGGCAATCAGGTGGCAGTGGCGCTGGAACGTGCCAGACTGCATGAACAGCTGGAACTGTTGGTCGAAGAACGGACAGCTGCCCTGCGTGCAAGCGAAGCCCGTTTGCTCGCCATCATAGAGGCGGAGCCAGAGTGCGTCAAAATAGTAGACGATGCAGGGCGGGTGGTGCAGATTAATGCTGCAGGGTTGGCCATGTTCGAGGCTGACAATTTTGAACAGATTCAAGGACGCAATGTCGTTGATTTTGTGGTGGATGCGCAGCGGGACGATTATCTCGCTTTTGAAACCAGTGTGCTTTGCGGTAACAACGTAGCTTTTGCTTTTGAGATTGTCGGTTTGAAGGGCGCGCATCGCTGGCTGGACACGCATGCCGTATTGTTGCCAATGTCACAGCCAGGTCGTCCGCAAATACTGGCAATTACGCGCGACATTACGTTGCGTAAGGCAAACGAGGCCAAAATTAAACGGCTTAACCGGATTTATAGCGTGTTGAGCGGCATCAATACAACGATCGTGCGAGTCAGCGATGAGGAAGAGTTGTTCAGGGAAGCCTGTCGCATCGCCGTGGAATACGGCAAATTCAGTTTTGCCTGGATCGGTAAATTTGATGCATATAGCCGGCGGGTAAGGCCGGTAGCCAGTGCCGGTCCCGATAAAGGTTACCTGACTGCGCTTAATTTGACTGCGGACGCGGATGTTTCGACACTGATCTCTCAAACGCTGGACGGGATGAAGCCGATGATCTGCAACGATATTGCCAGCGATACACGCATGTCGGTATGGAGTCGGGAAGCTTTGAGCTGCGGCTATTTGTCGGCAACGGCTTTCCCGCTGGTTCTGGAAGAGCAGCCGGTTGGTGTATTTGTACTTTACGCCCCGGAAACGAATGTGTTTGATGATGAAGAGATAAAACTGCTAACCGAAATGGCGGGCGATATTTCCTTCGCACTGGATCACCTCAATAAAGTCGCCAAGCTCGACTATCTGGCCTATTTCGATGCGATTACAGGTCTGCCGAATCGTTCCCTGTTTTATGACCGTCTGGGGCAACTCATGCACGAGATGCGCGATGGCGAAACTCTGGCAGTGCTGGCGATTGATATGGAGCGTTTTAGCGATATCAATGAAACCTTCGGGCGCCGTTCCGGGGATGCATTGCTGAAAGAAGTGGCCATGCGCCTGAAAGAAACGGACGTGGGCGGTGATCATCTGGCGCGTATCAATGCCGACTGTTTTGCCATGATACTGCCGGATATTCGGGTAGAGGCCGACGTTGTGCGATTTCTTGAGGGGCCGGTCGCGGCAGCTATAGGCAAGCCATTCAGGCTGGATGGGCAGGAGCTCCGCGTATCGGTGCGGGCGGGCATCGCCATCTTTCCGGATAACGGCAATGACGCCGATACGCTGTTCCGTAACGCAGAAGCTGCATTGAAAAAAACCAAACTCTCGGGTAACAGGTATTTGTTTTATACCCCCGAGTTTAATGCTCGCGTTGCCGAGAAGCTGACGCTAGAGAATAAGCTGCGCAGGGCGCTGGAACAGGAGCAGCTGGTGCTGCATTATCAGCCCAAAGTGGATCTCAAGAGTAATCAGATCGTCGGTCTGGAGGCGCTGATGCGTTGGAACGATCCGGAAGCCGGCTTGGTGCCGCCTTCCAGATTTATTCCTTTGCTGGAGGAAACCGGCATGATTATCGAGGCTGGGAGCTGGGCCCTGACTCAGGCGATGAAGGATTACCGGGCATGGCATAAACAGGGTCTGGCACCTTCTCGTATTGCCGTTAATGTATCCCAGGTACAACTGCAAAGGAGCGATTTCGTCAGTACCATAGAGCGCATGGTAAATAGCTCGGGCGGAGTACCTGAAGGGCTGGAGATTGAAATTACCGAAAGTCTGATCATGCTCGATGTCGAGGCCAACATCCGCAAGCTGCATGCCATTCGGGAAATGGGGGTAGAAGTGGCGGTCGATGATTTCGGCACAGGCTACTCCTCGCTCAGTTACATTGCCAAATTGCCGATTAATGTATTGAAGATCGATATTTCATTCATCGTCAATATGACGCATAACGCGAATGATCTGAGTATCGTTTCCGCTATTATTTCTTTGGCACATTCCCTGAATTTGCGGGTGGTCGCGGAAGGCGTGGAGACGCTGGAGCAGGCTAATCTGTTGCGCTTGCTCAAATGCGACGAGATACAGGGGTTTCTGTTCAGCCCGGGGGTTGTTGCCGACCAAATTACAGGGTTTTTGCGCGATAAAAAAACATTGCAGTGATACCCGTGCACGTAACGCTCTGGTATCCTTGAATCCCCTTTGGATTTGATCGTTATATGGAACATACCGACGTACTCATCATAGGCAGCGGATTGGCCGCCCTGACGACAGCCTTGCATTTGGCAGAGTCGATGAAAATTACCATATTGACCAAAAAGACTTTGCGCGATTCGGCCAGTGCCTGGGCGCAAGGCGGGATCGCCGCAGTACTGGCCGATGATGATACGGTAGAAGCCCATATACAGGATACGCTGGTTGCCGGTGCCGGATTGTGCGATGAAGCTGCTGTGCGCTTCGTGGTAGAGCATAGCCGGGAAGCTGTGCAATGGCTGGTTGGCATCGGGGTGCCGTTTACCGAGGATGCCGCCAGCGATACCGGATTTCATTTGACGCGCGAAGGCGGTCATAGCGCGCGACGTATCATCCATGCTGCCGATGCCACCGGGCGTGCAGTGCAGCGTACCTTGTGCGAGCAAATTCACTTGCATCCCAATATTACCTTGCTTGAGCATCATATTGCCATTGATCTGATTACCGGCGCCAAACTCGGGCGCGATGACCAGCGCTGTTACGGCAGCTATGTGCTGGATAGTCGTAACGGACGGGTCAAGACTTTTGTGGCCAAGCATACGGTGCTGGCTACCGGCGGCGCCGGCAAGGTTTATCTGTATACGACCAACCCCGATGTGGCGACCGGCGACGGTGTAGCCATGGCCTGGCGGGCAGGCTGCAGCGTCGCCAATATGGAGTTCATGCAATTTCACCCGACGTGTCTGTATCATCCGCGCGCCAAGTCATTTCTGATTTCCGAGGCGGTGCGCGGTGAAGGCGGTTTGCTGAAATTGCCCGATGGTACCCGCTTCATGCCTGCCCATGATGCGCGCGCAGAGCTGGCGCCGCGCGATGTGGTGGCGCGTGCCATCGACTGGGAAATGAAAAAGCGTGGCCTGGATTGTGTATATCTGGATATATCGCATCAACCTGCGGAATTTGTCACCAGCCACTTTCCCAATATCTATCAGCGCTGTCTGGAGCTGGGCATAGACATCACCCGCGAGCCTATTCCTGTGGTGCCGGCTGCGCATTACACCTGCGGCGGCGTGGTGACGGATCTGGCGGCGCGTACCGATATCGATAATTTGTACGCAGTAGGCGAAGTGGCGCATACCGGCTTGCACGGCGCCAACCGGCTGGCCAGCAATTCACTGCTAGAGTGTCTGGTGTTTGGGCGCGCGGTAGCGCAAACCATACGTTCGACAGCCCCTGCGGAAACCAATGTGCTGCCGGAATGGGACGAAAGCCGTGTGACCGATGCCGACGAGGAAATCGTACTGTCGCATAACTGGGATGAACTGCGCCGTTTCATGTGGGATTACGTCGGCATCGTACGTACCAATAAGCGACTGGAACGCGCCGCACACAGAATCTCGTTGCTGACCGAGGAAATCAATGAATATTATGCCAATTTCCGCGTCAGTAACGACCTGATCGAATTGCGCAATCTTGTGGTGACTGCCGACCTGATCGTGCGTTGCGCGCAATTGCGCCATGAGAGTCGCGGGCTGCATACCAGCCGCGATTATCCGGAAACGGCGGTAGTGGCGGCAGATACGATACTGCACCCGTTTAAATCGCCTGTATAGCTTCGGCGATTGCTGCCGGGCGGTTCAGGCACGGTAAAAACCGTTGGGTTCCTGTATTTCCGCCTGTCTGAATGCTTCGCGTCGATGCAGGCATTGCGGGCAATGCCCGCAGTGTTGCGCGTGGCCGAGCAGGCAGCTATAGGTCTGACTGTAATCGACGCCAAGTAGATGACCCTGCTGGATAATTTGCGCCTTGGTGTCGGCGCACAGCGGCACGGCCAGCTCAATGTCACCCAGCACCTCGGCCATGGCCCGGAATTTTGCGATGAATGTCTCCGAGGCGCTGGGATAGCTTTGCGTGTCCTCCCGGTTTAGCGCCAGCAACAGTCGGTTGGCGCCGATTTGGGTTGCGTAGCTCAGCCCCAGACTCAATGCGACCAGATTGCGATGCGGTAACGGTACATGCAGCTTCTTGCTTTGCCCTGCGCGGAAATCGTGGCCGGTTTGCGCCATGTCCAGTTTTTTCAGCGTCAGACCGAGCAGTTTGCAGTGGTGCAACGCCGCGCGATATTCCTGTTTGCCTGCGCGCTGCCCGTAATCGATGAATAGCGGATGCAGTTCGTGCGAGGTATGCAGTTTATGCAGCAGGGTGCAGCTTTCGATACCGCCGCTCAGCAAGATAACGTCCGACATGACCTGTTCCGGAGATAAAAAAACATGATACACACGGAATGCAGTAAAGTGCTGGCATACTGGTAAATAGAGCGGTTAATATGCGGCATCACCGGTTTGTCATGGTTATGTGTTTAGCTGTTGGCTGATGTCAAAAACTTGGCCGGTGCACAATAAATAATTTTTAACCTGGGAAATGGACGACTGCATAGTACAGGCGTCTTTGTTCATGTTACTGAAAGGGGAGGTTCTGATGACGCAACGCCCGCAATACATCTATACCGGCGGTTCCGCATTGATGCATTCGCCGCTGCAACTGCAACAGGCCAATATGTACGGCTTTTTTCTCAAGGGCGGGCTGGCCCAACTGCAAGCTACTGTGGATACGGCGCTGAATCAGGTGGCTGCCGGACGTATGCTGTTCAAGGTACTGTCGCCGTATGTGATGACGACGTTTACCCGGGTCGGGCATGCCAATTCTACCGTGCCGGTGGACAAGGATAAGGGTTGGATCACCGAGGTCGACATCGTGACCTGGATCATGGTCGGCAAAATGGATGAAGCGGGCAAGCTGTCTTATGTATACTGGTATCCCTGCCATATTTTTGTGGACGACGGTATGGCGCTGATCAACGGGCGCGAGCTGTTCGGCTATCCGAAATATTTGTGCGAATACGAGATTCCGGAAGTCGGTGCCGATCCTCTGCGATGCGCTGTTTCAGCCAAGGGTTTTCAGCCGTTTTCGCCGGATACGCAGATAGCTATGCATCCCCTGCTGGAAGTGAATGCGGTAAAGAAAATCAACCCGCATCGCCCGGTGAAGGATTTCCTGGATTTTCTGATGCAGGCGTTCGAATTGCTCAAATCCATGCCGGATTTTCTGAATATGGATATCGCAGGCTGGGCGGATGTCATTTCCCTGCTGTTCAAACCGCGTACCGATCAGATATTCCTCAAGCAGTTCCCGGATTCGGCTGGTGAAAAGGCCGTGTATCAGGCCATCGTCGCCGCACCGGCGAATGTCGACAAACTGCATAGCGGCGCATTGCTGGGCTATGAATACACGGCAACGCTGCATCCGTTTGCGAGCTTCCCGCTGGATCAGACGCTGGGTTTGCCGCTGGGCGACAGCCCGGCGATCCTACCGTTCAACCTGCAATTCGATTTTACCGTTACGCCGGGCGAGGAGCTGGTGGATAATTCGCAAATCCAGCCGGAAAAAATCGCCATACTCGGCGGCGGCGTCGGTGCCATGACGACGGCGCATTATCTGACCAGTCAGCCGGGCTGGCAGAATAAATACGATATTACCGTCTACCAGATGGGCTGGCGTATCGGCGGCAAAGGCGCCAGCGGTCGCAATGCGCAGTATGGTCAGCGTATCGAGGAGCATGGCCTGCATATCTGGTTTGGCTTCTACGAAAATGCCTTTGCGACGATCAAGGAAGCTTATGCAGCTATGAACAGGCCAGCCGGCGCACCGCTTGCGACCTGGCAGGATGCATTCAAACCGCATAATTTTGTAGCGCTGTCCGAGGATATCGACGACGAATGGAAAATGTGGCTGCTGGATTTCCCTGAACTACCTGGCGTGCCCGGAGACGGCAGCGAAACCATAACCTTGTGGCAGGCAGCGGTTGCGCTGCTGGGCTGGATCAGGAAGTGGCTGGGCGATATCCGCGACGTGCATCTGCCGGACGCCGGACTTTCGTCTGCCGGGGAGCATC
Organism: Sulfuriferula sp.; assembly: GCA_031291235.1. GTDB lineage: Bacteria > Pseudomonadota > Gammaproteobacteria > Burkholderiales > Sulfuriferulaceae > Sulfuriferula. Next base: position 77,554 of record JARLJL010000013.1, on the reverse strand, counting down.
CGGACTGGCTGCATGCGCTGGCATCGGCGGTCGGGCAGGATGTTAATCGGCTCGGTGCGGATATCTCCGAGTTTACGCTGGGTCTGCATCTTTTCGTTACTGCTTTGCCGGAGATATTGCCTGAACATACGCCGTTGCAACGTACCCTGCTGGCATCGTCCATGAAAGGAGTCAAGCAGTGGCAGGACAAGACCGTGCTGCCGTTGCTCGACGGTAACGATGAGTTGCGTCGCCTGTACATATGCGTCGATTTGGGGGTGACCGTCATGCTCGGCATGCTGGAAGACGGCGTATTCGAACAGGGTTTCGACGTGATCAACAATCTGGATTTTCGTGCCTGGCTGACCAAGCATGGCGCCAATGTGCCGCTGGTCGTCAATTCGGCGCCGGTGCGCGGTTTCTACGATCTGGTGTTTGCCTACGAAGGCGGCGATTTCAGCAAGCCCAATGCCGAGGCTGGCACGCTGTTGCGGGCGATGATGCGTATCGGCCTGTGCTACAAGGGCGGTCTCATGTACAAGATGCAGGCCGGGATGGGCGATACCATATTTACGCCGTTTTATCAGGTGCTCAAGGCTCGCGGCGTGAAATTCCAGTTCTTCCACAAGGTTGAGGAGTTGGTGCCGGACGGCGATACGGTAGGAGAAATCCGTTTGACCAGGCAGGTAGCCGTTGCTGCTGGTAGCGACAGCTACGATCCGCTGGTTTATGTAAAAGGATTGGCATGCTGGCCGAGCACGCCGAATTTCGATCAGATCATGCCGCAGCAGGCTGCATTGCTGCAGGCGCAAAATGTCAATCTCGAATCCAACTGGAGCAATTGGCCTGCGTTGTATGAACAGACCTTCGGCGAGCCGTTGCCGCAAGTGAGTCTGAAAAAAGGGCGCGATTTCGACCGTGTCGTTTTCGGTATATCCATCGGTGCGCTGCCGCAACTGTGTCCGCAGTTGCTGGCGCAAAGCCCGGCATTGAAAGCGACTGCAGAAAACGTGCAGACTGTAGTGACGCAAGCCTATCAGATTTGGCAGAATCAGGATATCGCACAACTGGGCTGGACCGCTCAGCCGGAAGGTCAGGAGCCCGTGCTGAGCGGATTTACCGAACCTTACGATACCTGGGCGCCGATGGATCAGTTGCTGTGCCGGGAAGACTGGCCTGCACCGCTCGATCCGAAAAACGTATCGTATTTCTGCAGCGCCATGCCGGTGGATGTTTTTCCGCCGATAACCGATTACGGTTTCCCCGGGCGCTGCGCGGATATTGCCAAGCAGGGGGCTATCGATCAGCTCAATCAGAGTATTACCGCGCTGTTGCCCAATGCTGGCGTGCCCGGTGCGTACAACTGGAATAACCTTGTCGATCCGGCCGCTGCAATCGGCGTGGCGCGTTTCGACAGCCAATACTGGCGCGCCAATGTCGATCCGTCGGAGCGTTATGTATTGTCCGTCGTGAACAGCACGCAGTATCGTCTTGCGACCGACGGTTCGGGGTTCTCCAATCTCTATCTGACTGGAGACTGGATTAAAACCGGATTGAACGCAGGTTGCGTTGAGGCTGCGGTGATGGCTGGGATGCAGGCATCCAGAGCGATGACGGGATATCCGCGAGTGATCAAGGGTGAAACCGACTTCTAGACGTCAGGGTGCAGATGTTACGCGGGATCGCCCTGTGCTGAGGCCGATCCCGCTACCGGTATGATCGCATCGTCGGCTCTGGCCCGGCGCCGCGATATCTTGTTTTCATACATGCGGCGGTCGGCGCGAATGAGCATGTCGTCCGGAGAAATGCTTTCGCTGGCACTGGCGATGCCGAAACTGATGCCCGTGCCTTCGAAACCTTGTTCCGGGAGTTCCTTTTCCAGTTTTATCAGGGCGCTGCGTAATGCGTCTTCATGGCGCTTGTCGGCCAATATGGTGAATTCGTCGCCGCCTAGTCGGTACACCGAGATGCCGTCGGTCTGCAATTTCTGCAATGCTGTAGCAAATGCGCATAACAAGGCATCGCCGCGCGAATGACCGAACCGGTCGTTGACGACCTTCAGGCCATCCAGATCGATCAGTACGAGTATTTGCTGGTGCGGATCGTCGACACATTCAGGACACGCAAAATCCTGCTTGAAGATCAGATCGAAAGCATGCCGGTTGGAGATGCCGGTCAGATGGTCGGTGCTGGCCAGCGCCAGCATCTTGCTGAGCCGGTGCAGCGCATGATCCTTTTCTTCCGATAACAGCCGGATTTTGTCGGCCAGTGCGAACGCCAGCAGAATTGCATCAAGTGTGCCACCCAGCAGGGTTAATAGCTCTGCGTTGTCGACCAGATCAGGCATCAGACCCAGATTGGCCGGCAATATCAGCACGCCGGGAATCAGCAGGGCAAGAAACGCCATAACGAAATAGCGCGCAGGCCGGAAGCCGTGATACAAACTGACAAGGCCGCTGATTAATGCAATAACCAACCAGATACTGATGGCGATGGTTGCCAGCATGTGTGCATAGGACAGGGCGAAAAAGCAGCTAGGCAACAGTATGAGCGGCAATACGATATTAATTCGTCCAATAGCTGCCAGCCGCGGAAAGTTGGTTTTTAACCGTAGAAACTCGGTATAAAACAATGTGTTCAGCACTGGCAGGAGAAAGAACGGTATGTAATGCACTCGCAGGTCGTGCCAGCCGAACAGTTCCGCCGGGAGTTGAAAGGTAAACGCCCAGCCTGTGAAGTAGGCAAGCAGATAAATGGCGTAATAGAACAGGGCGCGGTCGCGAGTAATGCGGAAAATGAACAGATTATAGAGCGCTAAGGTAATGAGCGCGCCGAATGCGGCAATAGCCTGGATGTTTTCCGCCAGAACATGCTGGCGATAGTCTTGCTTGGGGTATATTTTGATGTCGGGCTGGGAGGCATAATAGGGGCTTTGCAGTCGGATCAGTATTTTGCTGCTGGATCCCGGCGGGAGGTGTATGTCTTTGCCGTAGTGCAGCATGTATTCGTGATCCGCCCTGTATCCGGTCACAAATTGCTGCACCTGATCGTCATCGGTAAAAATGTGCGCTTCTACCTTGTCGATCAGCGTATCGTCCGGATCCAATACCCATTCTGTATCGCTGGAGTCGTTATGTATTTCGGCATAAAACCAGTAGCTGCCGCCTAGCATATTAACGCGATTGATTGTCTGATGCCGGGATAACCAGCCGGGTAGTTCTTGGAACGATGTCGGGAAGTTGTCATCGGTTGCCTGATACAAATGACCGCTATTGATCAGGTCCAGCTCGATATTTTGTCTGAGTGACACGGCACCAAACGCGCTCGGCTGCATGCAAAGCAGAAATGCGGTCGCAAACAGCAAACTATAAAGTTTCAGATAATTCTGCATGAGTAATTGTCTGAGCATTAGCGCAAAACCGCACTTTTTAATCAGACAGTTAGCCTCCTGATGAAAATGATTTTTTCTTGTCTTTATCACATGATATTGTCGGTTTTCTCATGGATAATAACCGGCAATATTGTTCATTTTGCTGTTCTTGAAGCACGATGCCGTTGCCTGAATGCATTTTGGTATTGCGTTAACGATGTGTGCAATCAGTGACGAAAGTTCGTCAGTCGTTGTGCATGATACCGCGTTTGCGTAAATTTGTGTAAATCCTTATCCGGGGCGGATGCCAGGATAAGGATGCAGCAAGGGGATTAAACTGTTTTGCTGATTTGGCTGACGGCGTCGTCGCCGAAGACATCTTCAAACGCGGTGTAGTAACTGATAAATGCGATCGGGATCATGATCAGGAATCCCAGCATGATAGGCAATGTCGCAAGTATAAACAGCAGGAAGATGGACAAGCCGTACACCAGAAAGGCGGTAACATTGTTCAGGCTGGCAGCAAGACTGGTTTTGAGTGCATCTACCGGACGCATGTTGCCGAACACGACCAGTGCAGGTGCGAACCAGTAGGCCATTAGTAGCGGGATAAGCAATGCCAGGCCGACGAGCACAGGCATCATGTTCATGCCGGCCATGCCGGTAGTGGCGACGGTATCTGCACTGGGATGACCCGCGGTAAGCGCACGAATCAGCGGTTCGCCGCCTATCATGCCGACGATCGCGGCAATAATGAGCATGCCGGTCAGATAAATGCCGCCAACGGTAACCAGTTGTGCGCCGTGGCTTTTGAAACCCGCAAACAGATGGGCGATTTCAAGTTCCTCGCCTTGTTGCTGGGCGCGGCAACCCAGCAAAAGTCCGGCAGTGAGCCCCGGTGCGATAAGCTGGAACAGCACACTACCCAGAAACGGAATCATGCCGAGCGTGGCACCGATGAGTATGACGGAAATGCTTAATGTAACCCAGATCAGCGGGCTCTGCCTGAACAGGCCGAAAGCCTGTTTAATCCATAGCCAGCCGTGGCTGGCAGGTACGATACGCGTTTTCATGATGGTACCCTCAGTTGATCCACATGCGCTGCAACGCCGCTTGCGAGCGGATGCGGCAGCGCAGAATTTGTTCGAAGTGCGCGGGGTCTTTGGCGTGCGTCATTTCACCTTCGCGCGGAAAATGCAGGTCGTACAGACGGGATACCCAGAAGCGCAAGGCGGCCGCGCGCAGGGTAATCGGCCATGCGCCGCGTTCTATCATGGATAGCGGGCGTACAGCATGGTAAGCCTGCAACAGGGCAGCGGTGCAGGCGAGGTCGAGCTCGCCGCCATCCATGGTGCACCAGTCGTTGACGGTGATGGCGATATCGTACAGCAAGGTATCGTCGCAGGCGAAGTAAAAGTCGATAACGCCGGACAAAATATCGCCTGCAAACAGTGCATTGTCACGGAATAGATCGGCGTGAATGACACCGCGTGGCAAATCCTGCAAACGGTGCAACGCCTGGAATTTGATTTCGGCCTGCAATAATTCGGCTGCATCGGGTGTCATGAACGGTAATAGCTGCGGGCCGGTAGCTTTCCACCAGGTTGCTCCGCGCGGATTGTCGCGGTGTAGCGGGAAATCCTGTCCTGCCAGATGCATTTGCGCCAGTGCGGTGCCTGCTGCAGCGCATTGCGTTGCAGTCGGATGTGTCAACGATGCGCCGCTAAGGCGGCTGACCAGACTGGCGGGTTTGCCGTTGAGCTCGCCCAGCAGTCGGCCTTGCAGATTGGCGACAGGTTGCGGACAGGGTATACCTTTGCCGGCAAGATGGTCCATGAGCTGCAGGAAATAGGGCAATTCTGCGGCAGTCAGTTTTTCAAACAGGGTCAGGACATATTGACCGCGGTCCGTAGTGAGAAAGTAATTGGTGTTTTCTATGCCTGATGCAATGCCGCGCAATGCGACGAGCTGTCCAATCGGGTATTGCTCAAGCCATGCGGCTGCTTCGGCTTCGGTGACGCTGGTATATACGGACATAAGACTTGAACGGTTAACATGCGCGGCTGCTATCGCCGCGCCGGGTGCAAAAAATTACCACGAATGTATGACCCACATCGGCGGGTGTACGTCCGGGCCCAGGCCGTCCTGACGGCTGAATTGCCCATCGCCTTTGGTGTCGATCAGATAGTAGGGTTTGCCCTTGGGAGGGGTAACCTTGATCATGTAGACGTGACCGTGCATGCTGTATTCTTCTATCTTGTTTTCGCCTTTCTGCTTGATGGTGATTTGCGGTTCGGTATCATCGGGAACGGCAGCAGGTGGTGGCGGTACTTCAGGCAGCGCCTGCAAATCCGCGGGGCGGTCTGCGGCGGCGCTGATCAAGGGCAGGCCCAGCACAAGAGCGGCGATTAGTTTACGCATGGTGACCTCATTCATTTTGTAATCGTTTGATTTTAGCAGAGCCGTTGCCTTTGCTGATGATAGTCTTACAAATAAAGTTGGATTTCGCGGTCGTGCGCGGAGGGTTCGAAGCCCTGCTGCTCGTAATGGTCGAAAATCGCACAGACGACGTCTTCGGGATCGTCGATAAGTTTGATCAGATGCATGTCGTTTGGACTGATGGTACCCTCGCTGACCAGCGTGTTTCTGAACCAATCGACCAAGCCTATCCAGAACGGTTTATGCACCAGTATGATGGGGATTTTGCGAGTCTTGCCGGTTTGCACCAGGGTTAGCGCTTCCATCAATTCGTCCAGCGTGCCGAAGCCGCCTGGCATGACCACATAGGCCGAGGCGAATTTGACGAACATGACCTTGCGCACGAAGAAGTGGGAGAATGTCTGCGAAATGTCCTGAAATGGATTGTTGTGCTGTTCGTGCGGCAACTGGATGTTGAGACCGACGCTGGGCGATGTGCCGAAATAGGCGCCCTTGTTGGCTGCTTCCATGATGCCGGGACCACCGCCGGAAATCACTGAGAAACCGGCATCGGAGAGTTGGCGGGCAATGCGTTCGGTGAGCAGATAATAAGGGTGATCGGGCGGGGTACGCGCGCTGCCGAAAATGCTGACGGCGGGACGAATTTCGCTCAGACGTTCGGTAGCGGAGACAAATTCTGACATAATCTCGAACATGCGCCACGATTCGCGGGCATTGTAACTGGCATGCGCAGCCAGATCGGGATCGGCAAGACGGGGTAGTTTTTCTTTATGCATATTGAGGTAAGTTCGTGACTAAAAAGTTGCTGTTAGTAGATGGGTCGTCCTATTTGTATCGTGCGTTCCATGCGTTGCCCGATATGCGTAATCCGGCAGGCGAGCCCACCAACGCGATTTACGGGGTGCTGAACATGTTGCGGCGCTTGCAGAAAGATATTGCTGCCGATTATAACGCTTGCGTGTTTGATGCCAAAGGAAAAACCTTCCGCGACGACTGGTATCCCGATTATAAGGCGCATCGCCCGTCCATGCCACCCGATCTGGCGAGTCAGATCGCGCCCTTGCATGATGCCATACGTGCATTGGGCTGGCCGTTGTTGATGGTGGACGGCGTGGAGGCCGACGATGTGATCGGCACGCTGGCATGCGAGGCCAGCCGCCAGGGTATCGAAACAGTGATTTCGACCGGCGACAAGGATATGGCGCAACTGGTCGATCGTCATGTCAACCTGATTAACACCATGTCCAACGAGGCGCTGGATGAAGCGGCTGTGCTGGTGAAGTTCGGTGTGCCGCCGAACCGTATTGTGGATTATTTGAGCCTGATCGGCGATGCGGTAGATAACGTGCCGGGCGTGGAGAAGGTCGGCCCGAAAACTGCTGTGAAATGGCTGGCGCAGTTCGATACGCTGGAACAGTTGATCGCGCACGCCGACGAAATCAAGGGCGCTGTTGGCGACAATCTGCGCAAGGCGCTGGACTGGCTGCCGATGGCGCGCAAACTCATAACCATCCGTACCGATGTGCCGCTGGAGCGGGCGGTGACGGATCTGGTCATGCTGCCGCAAGACAAGCCGACGCTGATGACACTGTTCAGTCATTACAATTTCAGAACCTGGTTGCGGGAGGTGTCGGACGCGCCGAACGCGCCAGCTGCAGCGTCCGCCGATGCGCCTGAGCAAGGCCATCTGTTTGCGGCGCCGGCACAGCCGCTGCGCCAGTACGAGACTTTGCTGAATCCGGCGCAGCTGGACGACTGGCTGGCAAAACTGGCGAGCGCAGAGCTGGTCAGCGTGGATACCGAAACCACTAGCCTTGACCCCATGCAAGCGCGGTTGGTCGGCGTATCGCTGGCGATCACCCCGCACCATGCCGCTTATCTGCCGCTGGCGCACAGCGGGCCTGACGTGCCGCAGCAGATGGATCTTGATACGGCTCTGGCGCGTCTGAAACCCTGGCTGGAAGATGCGAGCCGCGCCAAGGTCGGGCAGAACCTGAAATACGATATGCACGTATTGGCGAATCACGGCATCCGCCTGGCAGGCGTGGCGCACGACACGCTGTTGCAGGCGTATATCCTGGAGTCGCATCTGCCGCGCAATATGGATAGTCTGGCGCAGCGGCATCTGGGCGTGGAGACGATCAGTTACGAACAGGTGGCGGGCAAAGGCGCGGCGCAAATCGGTTTCGAGCAGGTGGAGTTGAGCCGTGCGGCGGAATATGCTGCCGAAGATGCGGATATCACGCTGCAATTGCATCAGACGCTGTACCCGCGTATTGCAGTGAACCCTGGGCTGGATTATGTCTATAGTCGGATAGAGATGCCGTTGCTGCCTATTTTGTGGCAAATCGAGCGCAATGGCGTGCTGCTGGACAGCGATCTGCTGACACAGCAAAGTCATGAATTGGGGCAGTCCATGTTCGATCTGGAACAGCGCGCGTATGAACTCGCCGGACAACCGTTCAACCTCAATTCGCCCAAGCAGATACAGGCGATCTTGTTCGATCAGCTCAAGCTGCCGGTGGTCAAGAAAACGCCGAGCGGAGTGCCGTCCACCGACGAGGATGTGCTGTCGCAACTGGCAGCAGATTATCCGTTGCCGAAAATATTGCTGGAATATCGTAGTCTGACCAAGCTGAAATCCACTTACACCGATAAATTGCCGAAAATGGTGAATAAGGCGACCGGCCGGGTGCATACCAGTTATTCGCAGGCGGTGGCGGTCACTGGGCGGTTGTCCAGCGTCGAACCCAATTTGCAGAATATTCCGGTACGTACAGCGGAAGGCCGGCGCATCCGCGAAGCGTTTATCGCAGCGCCCGGATGCGTGATCGTATCGGCCGATTATTCGCAAATCGAATTGCGCATCATGGCGCATTTGTCCGGCGATGCCGGTCTCGTCAAGGCGTTCATCGAGGACGCCGATATTCATAACGCCACTGCGGCGGAAATTTTCAATGTGCAGCAATTCGAAGTGAATGCCGACCAGCGGCGCGTAGCCAAGATAATCAATTTCGGCCTGATTTACGGTATGTCGGCATTCGGTCTGGCAAGCCAGCTGGGCCTGGAGCGGTCGGCTGCGCAGGCTTATATAGACCGGTATTTTGTGCGTTATCCCGGTGTGGCCGCCTACATGCAGCGTACCCGTGAAAGCGCGCGCAGCCAGGGTTATGTGGAAACGGTATTCGGGCGCCGGCTGTGGCTGCCGGAAATCGGCAGTAGCAACAAACAGCGTCGCGACGGCGCAGAGCGCGCAGCGATCAATGCGCCCATGCAGGGAACGGCAGCCGACCTGATCAAACTGGCGATGATTGCCGTTGCTGGATGGCTGGCGCGCGAACAGTTGCAAACCCGCATCATCATGCAGGTGCACGATGAATTGGTACTGGAAGTGCCGGAATCGGAATTGCCTATGGTGCAGGCGAATCTATCGGATTTGATGTGTCATGTGGCAGAATTGAACGTGCCGTTGAAGATAGGTTTCGGTGTGGGCAAAAATTGGGAAGCGGCGCATTAGCCTGTATGCGTCGTTAGAGAATGACAAGGTTTTCAGAGGTGAATATGCAATTCGGGCGTTTGATCATCGCGTTGCTCGGTACGCTGGCCATGACCGGGTGTCAGACGGTGAATACAACTTATGGCGGTGCGGTAGGCATAGATCGTCCGCAGCAAATGTCGCCGCTGGTGTCGAGCCAGTCGCTGATGCAACAGGCGACTTCAACTTATAGCAGTTTGCTGGCCAAGGAGGCGCGGCAAGGGAATCTGAATCCTAATCCGGCACAGACGGCGCGGGTCCGCAGCATAGTTAACCGGCTGATTCCGCAAACGGCCGTATTTCGGCCGGATGCCGTGAACTGGAGATGGGAAGTCAACGTGATTCGCTCGCCGGAAGTGAATGCATGGTGCATGCCTGGCGGCAAGATCGCGATTTATACCGGTATCATCGACAAGCTGAAATTGAACGACGACGAAATCGCGGCGATCATGGGGCATGAAATTTCGCACGCCTTGCGCGAACATGCGCGCGAGCAGGCTTCCGAGCAAAGCCTGATGCAGTTGGGCATGCTGGGCGCGCAGCTGGGCGGTCTTGGGCGCGGGACGGTGGATATGGCGGGGCAGCTGTACCAGTTGGGTATAGGGTTACCGCATAGCCGCACGCATGAAACCGAGGCTGACCGCATGGGCGTGGAGTTGGCGGCGCGTGCCGGTTACGATCCGCGTGCGGCGATCGGCTTGTGGCAGAAAATGAGCAAGCTGGGCGGCAGTCCGCCCGAATTTCTGAGCACGCATCCCAGTCCGGATACGCGTATGCAGGATCTGGAAGTGTATTCGCAGCGGGTGATGCCGTTATATCTGGCCGCAAAAAGGTGATTTTTTTGACCTGAAGCGGGTTTAGCATTAGTATTGAATGTTCTTCGAATTAAATGGATTGGCAACAGCAATGGAATTAACAGGCGCTGAGATTACCATACGTTGTCTGGCAGATGAAGGTGTCGAATTTGTGTTCGGTTACCCCGGCGGCGCGGTACTCAATATATACGACGAGATTTTCAAGCAGGACAGATTCAAGCACGTGCTCGTGCGTCACGAACAGGCCGCAGTGCATGCTGCCGACGGTTATGCCCGCTCTACCGGCAAAGTCGGCGTAGCGCTGGTCACGTCCGGCCCCGGCTTGACTAATGCCGTGACCGGCATCGCTACTGCCTATATGGATTCCATCCCCATGGTGGTGATCAGCGGTCAGGTACCTACCGGTGCTATCGGCATGGATGCATTTCAGGAAGTCGATGCCGTCGGTATCACCCGGCCCTGCGTGAAGCATAACTTCCTGGTCAAGGACATCAAGGATCTGGCCGAAACCATCAAAAAAGCGTTTTACATTGCTGCGACCGGCCGTCCCGGCCCCGTGCTGGTAGATATCCCCAAGGATATTACCGGGCAGTCGTTTGCTTATTTGTACCCGGATACAGTCTCCATGCGTTCGTATAATCCGGTGGTCAAGGGTCATACCGGTCAAATCAAAAAAGCCGCGCAAATGCTGTTTGAGGCCAAACGGCCGATGATATACAGCGGCGGCGGCGTGGTGCTGGGCAATGCCAGCAAGCAGCTGGTGGAGCTGACCCGCATGCTGGGTTTTCCGTGTACCAACACCCTGATGGGGTTGGGCGCCTATCCTGCGACCGACAAGCAGTTTGTCGGCATGCTGGGCATGCACGGCACTTACGAGGCCAATATGGCGATGCAGCACTGCGATGTGTTGCTGGCCGTCGGCGCGCGTTTCGACGATCGCGTTATCGGTTCGCCCGATCATTTTGCGCGCGAGGCGCGCCGTATCGTGCATATTGACATTGACCCTTCTTCCATTTCCAAGCGGGTAAAAGTGGATGTGCCTATCGTGGGCGACGTGGCTGCGGTGCTGGATGAGCTGATCAAGCTGATCAAAGCGTCCAAAGAGCGTCGCGACGAAGCTGCGCTGGCTGCATGGTGGTCGCAGATAGAAGACTGGCGCAGCCGGGATTGCCTCAAGTTCGACCGTAAAAGCAGCATCATCAAGCCGCAGTATGTGGTGGAAAAGCTGTGGGAAGTGACCAAGGGCGATGCTTACGTTACGACAGACGTCGGCCAGCATCAGATGTGGGCAGCGCAGTTTTACAAATTCGACGAGCCGCGCCGCTGGGTGACTTCGGGTGGTCTGGGCACGATGGGATTCGGATTGCCGGCTGCGATGGGGGTGCAACTGGCGCATCCGCACAAGGATGTTGCCTGCATTACCGGCGAATCGAGCATACAGATGTGCATACAGGAACTGTCTACCTGCCGTCAGTATCATATTCCGGTTAAAGTCGTGAATCTGAATAATCGCTATATGGGCATGGTACGGCAGTGGCAGGAATTCTTCTACGGCAATCGTTATGCCGAGTCCTATATGGATTCGCTGCCCGATTTCGTGAAGCTTGCCGAGGCTTACGGCCACGTCGGTATGAAGATAGAGAAGCCGGAAGATGTCGAACCGGCGTTGCGCGAAGCGTTTGCACTCAAGGACAGACTGGTGTTTATGGATTTCATTACCGATCAGACCGAGAACGTATTCCCCATGGTGCCGGGAGGCGCAGGTATTACTGAAATGATTTTGGCGGAGGATCTTTAAACATGCGCCACATTATTTCTATTCTGATGGAAAACGAAGCGGGTGCCTTGTCTCGCGTAGCCGGTCTGTTTTCGGCACGCGGCTACAATATCGAATCGTTGACAGTGGCACCGACTGAAGATGTTACCTTGTCGCGCATGACTATCGTTACGCGCGGCTCGGAAGACGTGATCGAACAAATCGTCAAGCAACTCAACAAGTTGATTGATGTGGTTAAAATTCTGGATTTATCGGATGGCAGTCATATCGAACGCGAACTGATGTTGGTCAAAGTGCGCGCATTCGGTAAGGACCGTGAGGAAATGAAGCGTATGGCGGATATTTTCCGCGGTCGCATTATCGACGTCACCGAAAAGACCTACACGATAGAATTAACCGGCCCGGGTACAAAACTGGATGCCTTTATCGAGGCGATTGATCCTGTGGCGATTTTGGAAACCGTCCGTACCGGTGCATCCGGTATCGGGCGAGGCGAACGCATATTGAAAGTGTAAGACCGGCACGTTGATGTTATGCCAGGTCATTTTTGATTTTTACTGAAAAGGAAGTTTTACATGAATGTTTATTACGACAAAGACGCCGATCTTTCGCTGATCAAAGGCAAGACTGTTGCGATTATCGGTTACGGTTCACAAGGTCATGCGCACGCGAATAACCTGAAGGACTCCGGCGTCAATGTGATTGTCGGTTTGCGTCAGGATGGCGCATCCTGGAGTAAGGCAGTAGCAGCCGGTTTGCAAGTGCAGGAAGTCGGCACTGCTGTTAAAAATGCCGATCTGATCATGATCCTGGTACCGGATGAGCAGCAACCAGACGTATACCGCAACGATATTGCTCCTAACCTGAAAGCAGGCGCCACGCTGGCTTTTGCCCACGGTTTTAACGTGCATTACGGTCAAATCACGCCGCGCAAAGACGTGGACGTGGTGATGATCGCTCCCAAGGGCCCAGGCCATCTGGTGCGCTCCACTTACAAGCAGGGCGGCGGCGTGCCTTCGTTGATCGCAGTGCATCAGGATAATTCGGGCAAGGCGCGCGATCTGGCGCTGTCTTATGCAGCAGCCAACGGCGGCACCAAGGGCGGCGTAATCGAAACCTCGTTCCGCGAAGAAACCGAAACCGATTTGTTCGGCGAACAGGCCGTGTTATGCGGCGGCTGCGTCGAACTGGTCAAGGCCGGTTTCGAAACCCTGACCGATGCCGGTTATGCGCCTGAAATGGCATACTTCGAATGCTTGCACGAACTCAAGCTGATCGTCGATCTGATGTACGAAGGCGGCATTGCCAATATGAATTATTCGATCTCGAATAACGCAGAATACGGCGAATATGTGACCGGGCCGCGCGTGATTGCCGATCAGGCGCGTGCAGCCATGAAGGAAGCGTTGGCCAACATCCAGAACGGCGAATACGCCAAGAGCTTCATCCTGGAAAACAAGGCCGGCGCTGCAGGCATGCACGCCAAACGTCGTCAGAATGCAGAGCATCCGATAGAAATTGTCGGCGAAAAACTGCGCGGCATGATGCCGTGGATCAAGCAAAACAAATTGGTCGATCAAACCAAGAACTGATGCTGAAAACAACAAAACGAGGTCGCAGACCTCGTTTTGTTTGGTGCCTGCCGGGTGCGCTGTCAGGCACCATCGGTAGTAATGGATATAAAAGTTTATACAATTTATGCTCATTCCCCGTATTTTCCATGGAATGAAACGCTTGCACCGGTTTGAATACAATGCCAGATAAACCTATGTCCGAACATCATAGCTACAAACCGTTAATCGGTAACCAATCGCAACATCGGGGCATTTACCTGTTGCCGAACCTGTTTACCACGGCGGCCTTGTTTGCCGGTTTCTACGCCATCGTGCAAGCCATGAACGGCCATTTCGAACTGGCTGCCGTAGCGATATTCGTTGCAATGGTGCTGGACGGTCTGGATGGCCGCGTGGCGCGATTGACGCATACGCAAAGCGCATTCGGTGCCGAATACGACTCCTTGTCCGATATGGTGTCGTTTGGTGTCGCGCCTGCGCTGATCGCCTACGTCTGGGCCTTGAAAGGCATGGGCAAGCTGGGCTGGATGGCTGCATTTGTTTATTGTGTCGGTGCGGCACTGCGTCTGGCACGATTCAATACTCAACTTGAGGTGGCAGATAAGCGTTACTTCCAGGGGTTGCCCAGTCCTGCGGCGGCGGCGCTGGTTGCAGGTCTGGTGTGGGTGATGAATGAATACGGCATCGACGGCAGCGAGGTTAAATGGCTGGCATTTTCCGTGACTTTATTTGCCGGTTTGACCATGGTGAGTAACGTGCGCTATTACAGCGGCAAGGATATCAATTTGCGCCGCAGCGTACCGTTTGTCGTCGTATTTCTGATTGCTATGGGGTTTGTGCTGGTGGCTTACAGTCCGCCTGAAATACTGTTCGGTGTCGTTACCTTGTATGCGCTTTCGGGTTATGCCAGCAGCGCATGGTCGTGGTTGCATAGAAACAAGGTCAAAGCCTGAATAATTTTCTTGTCAGTCATAAAAAAACTTATTATATTCTTATTAATGAACAAGCCATTTTCGACTACTGCCGCCGTTTTTTCGTTCAGTCTGCTGTTATCCGGCCTGCTGTTGCGCTTCGCGCGCTAAATTTCTTCTCCCCCTTTCTTTTCGTGATTTTCGCGTCCGGCAAACCGAGTTTGCCGGCACCAATTTGTGATTTAGCATGGAGTACGCCATGAGTAGCGAACATTTGATTATATTTGACACGACTTTGCGCGACGGTGAGCAAAGTCCGGGTGCGTCGATGACGCGCGAGGAGAAAGTGCGTATAGCTCGGCAACTGGAGCGTATGCGCGTGGATGTGATCGAAGCCGGCTTTCCTGCCGCCTCGAACGGCGATTTCGAATCGGTCAAGGCGGTTGCCGACGCTGTCAGAGATAGCACGGTCTGCGGGCTGGCACGCGCGCTGGAACGCGATATTCAGCGTGCCGGCGAGGCATTGCGCGGGGCTAACTCGTCTCGCATTCATACCTTTATAGCGACCAGCCCTATTCATATGGAAAAGAAGCTGCGCATGTCGCCAGATCAGGTGATAGAGCAGGCTGTCAAAGCGGTGACCTGGGCGCGGCAATATACCGATAACGTTGAATTCTCACCGGAAGACGCCGGGCGTTCGGATCAGGATTTCCTGTGCCGGGTACTGGAGGCGGTGATTAATGCAGGTGCTACCACGCTGAATATCCCCGATACGGTGGGTTATAGCGTGCCGGCGCAGTTCGGCGAGCTGATACGCAATTTGCGCGAGCGTATTCCCAACGCGGACAAGGCGATTTTCTCGGTACATTGCCATAACGATCTGGGACTGGCCGTGGCCAATTCCCTGTCTGCGGTGTTGAACGGCGCACGTCAGGTGGAATGTACCGTGAACGGTCTGGGCGAGCGTGCCGGCAATGCGGCACTGGAAGAAGTGGTAATGGCAGTACGTACCCGTCCTGATGTGTTTGCCTGTTCGACACGTATCGATACCACGCAGATCGTGCCGGCATCGCGTCTGGTGGCAAGCATTACCGGTTTTGCCGTGCAGCCGAACAAGGCGATCGTCGGCGCCAATGCCTTTGCGCACGAATCCGGCATCCATCAGGACGGCGTGCTGAAACATCGCGAGACTTATGAAATCATGCGTGCCGAGGATGTGGGCTGGAGCGCGAATAAAATGGTGCTGGGCAAGCATTCCGGACGCAATGCGTTCCGTACCCGTCTCACCGAACTGGGCATAGAATTGGGTACGGAAGAAGCGGTCAATGCAGCGTTTGCGCGTTTCAAGGAGTTGGCCGACAAGAAGCACGAAATCTTCGATGAAGACCTGCATGCGCTGGTCAGCGAAGAGGCGGCGGCCAATGCCGTGGAAGCCTACAAACTGGTATCGCTCAAAGTGTGTTCGGAAACGGGAGAGATTCCGTTTGCCCGAGTCGTAATCAGTGCGCACGGCGAAGAAAAAACCGCCAGTTCTGCCGGCGGCGGTCCGGTTGACGCGACTTTCAAGGCGCTGGAACAGATCATAAACAGCAGCGCCGAGTTGCAGTTGTATTCGGTAAATAACATTACCACCGGTACCGATGCACAAGGCGAAGTGACTGTTCGACTGTCCAAGGCCGGACGTATCGTTAACGGACAGGGGGCAGATACTGATATTGTGGTCGCTTCGGCCGAGGCATATCTGGATGCGCTTAACGGTCTGTATAATAAGCTGGAGCGAGCGCATCCGCAGATTTAGGGATTGATATAAGGGGATAGTAGTGTCGGTACCGGGAGAAAGAAAATTACAGATACTGCAAACGCTGGCTGAAATGTTGCAAATGCCCGCCGCCGAGAAAATCACAACGGCGGCGCTGGCAGCCCGTTTGCAAGTATCCGAAGCAGCGTTGTACCGTCATTTCGCCAGCAAGGCGCAGATGTTCGAGGGACTGATCGAATTTATCGAGCAATCGTTGTTCGGTCTGATCAACAAAATTACCTCCGCTCAGGAAAGCGGCATTGCCCAGCTGGAAGCCATAGTCAAAGTGTTGCTGGCTTTTGCCGAAACCAATCCCGGCATGACGCGGGTATTGATTGGCGAAGCGCTGGTCAATGAAAACGACCGCTTGCAGGCGCGCATCAATCAACTGCATGACCGGCTGGAAGCGACGCTACGGCAAAGTTTGCGCATCGCCGTGACTCAGGCGGAAACACAGGCGGATGCCAATGTCACTGCCAATATGCTGCTCTGTATCGTGATTGGAAAATGGCAGCAATTTGCCAAAAGCGGATTCAAAAGACTGCCCGGCGCCGAATTTTCGATGCTATGGGCTGCGCTGCGGGAAAAAATTTGATCTAAACAATCGCCAGCCTGATGCTGTATCCTGGCTGGCGGTTGCTCGTCGGAATGGTTAGCGGGTGCTGCCCAGATTGAATTCCACCCAGATCTGATAAGTCTTCTTTTTGCCCTTGAGGAATTCGGGTGTCGGCGGTATCCGGGCGTTACTTGCAGCCTGGATAGCTGCCTGATCGAGCATTGTGCTGCCACTGCTCTGGATAACATGTATCTGGCTGCGAGTGCCGTCCTCAAACTCAAATTCCACTTGTGCCTTGCCATGTACGGACATCATGCGTGCTGCGGGAGGGTAAATCAGCGCAGCCTGAATGGCTGCCTTTAGCTGTGCAGAGAAAGCAGCTTCTTTTTCTGCTGTTTCATTATGCGAAGCAACAGGCGGCGGGGGGGGCGGCGGCGCTGCTACGACAGGCGCAGTCACCGGTGCGCTGACCACCGGCGCTGGCGTTGATGGCGGCGGTACGGCAGCAGGCGCTGCGGCAACATGTACCGGCGGCTGTATGTGCGGCACTACGACATGCTTGATCTGGGGCGGTTGCACTACCGGCTTGGGTACCGGTTTTGCCGCTTCTTTCGGCGCGGGTTTCGGTTCCTCGAAATTGAGCTCCACGACCTGTTGTTGCGGTACAGGATTGCTTTTTGCGTTGGCAATCAGTGCCGAACCAGTAAAGAGTATGACGATTTCCAATCCCAGGGCCACCAGGAACGCCCGCGGCAGTGACGGTTCGGACGAGGTTGGCACCTCTTCATGGTGTTCAAGCGCGCTGTTATTTGACATTTTGCGTAGCAAGACCGATTTTATTGATGCCGTTCTGATGGCATATATCCATGACTGCCGTGAGCTGTTGCAATGAAACATCGGCTGCGCCTGCAATGCTGACGATGGTTTTGTCAGTAGCTGTCGAGTGCAGTTTTGCGCGAAGACCATCCAGCGTCATTGGTTGCTGATCTACGAACAGGCTGCCATCCTTATGAAGCTCTATCATGATTTTAGGCTGAGGCAGTGCCTGGCTGGTCGAACTGGAAGGCAGATGCCCGACCAGACCGTTGCTGGGTATCATCTTCATTGCCATCATGATAAAAAACACCAACAGAAACAGCATGATGTCTATCATCGGTATGATTTCGATGCGGGGTTTGCGAACTTCGAAATAACGCACGGCTAGCTCCCTGTGCGCGCCAGCGCAATGGATGGTGCATCGGTACGGTTACCCGATTGGTTGCAGGGCTGTGCATAACGATTGATGAGTATCTGCTTGAGCGTTTCCAGCTGGTGTACCATCAGCCGTACGCGATTGTTCAGATTGTTCAGAAACACCAGCCCGGTCATGGCAATAAACAGGCCGCTCGCCGTTGCAACCAGCGCTTCAGCTACGCCACCGGTAACTTGCGTAGGCACTGCGCTACCTTGTCCCAGACCGGAGAAAGCGTTGAACATGCCGATAATAGTGCCGAACAGACCCAGTAACGGCGCCAGCGTAACGACTGTATCCAGTATCCATAACGACCGGTCCAGCTTTGGCACTTCATGCAATATGGTTTCTTCCAGCCGGTCAGCCAGCATTTCGCGCTCGTTCTGTTCTGGATGCGCCAGCACCATTTCAATTAATCCGGCATGAGGCAAGTGACTGGCATGTTCGACTTCCTTGGCCAGCAAATCGGTACGCAAGCGCGGCAATTTGGCGATGCGCTCGTTTACCTGTTTGCCGCCGGACAGGGTGCGGTACAGGTACCAGGTGCGCTCAACGATGACTGTCAGCGCGGCCAATAGTAATAAGGCCATGATGTACAGGGTGCCGCCGCTATTGGCAGCGATGCTGGTTAGATAGTTTATGTCCATGATTGATTTTCCATTTTCAACTGTCGCATTAAAGAGATTGGCACCGGTCACTTCCATATGAAGTGAACGGCGCCAATTGACCGATTGGATTTAGAAATCCAGTTTCGCCGAAGTCATAAAGCTGCGTTCCGGTTGATACTGGAATAAATCCGAAGCACTAGTTGTGCCATTGCTATTGGCAGCCTTAACTGAAATATAATCCTGATTGTTAAGGATATTATAAATGCCAAGCTGGATTTTCATTGATTTTGCACCCAATCCCGGATGCTTGATAATGTAGCCGATATTGAAGTCGGCCGACGATTGGGTCGCCATCTTGTACAGCTGACCATCCAGCGCGTATTGTGTGCCCGTACGTTTGTACATCAAGGAGCCAAACAAAGCGTCCTTTTTGTACAGCAAACCAAGCGCTGCAGTGGTTTCAGGTGCTTTAGCGATTTCCAGCCCGGTATCCTTTGCAAGGGCGCGATTGATGGAGCCGTTTGCATAAAGCGAGAAGCCGTTCAATAACGCGTAAGTAACCTGACCTTCAACCCCTTTATAAATTACGCCACCCTGATTGTAATATACAGGATTGCTGGAAGTAGACGTTGGGTCTTGTGCAATTTTGTTCTTGAAATCAATATAGTAAATGTCTCCGCTAGTGGTGATGCGATCCGATTGATGTACCAGACCCAGTTGATAATTGGTGGAGGTCTGTGGTTCGATGCTGGTGCTGCTGGCGCCGGAGCTCTGGTAGTAACTGATATCAGGTACCAGCATGCCCTGTGCATATTGGGCATATGCTGACCACTTGGGATTGATTTTGTAGTTTGCTGTCAGGAAAGGCAGTGTTTTGGTAAAGTCTTCGCTCTGTACCTGTCTGATTCGGCTGCTCTGGTTAACCAGAGCGTCCACGCTGAGCTTGGTGTTCATGTATTTAAGCCCGGGCGTCACGGTGAGACTCTTGGTGACAGCCCATTCGAATTCGCCAAAAGGCTGATATTGGAACCAGCTTGAATTTTGCTCATACTGAACGTTGTTATAAGTGTTATAAACACCGGCAACTGCGGTTTGATCGTAGTTGATGGAGCCGTCGAGCAAGTTGAAATCGGTTCTGCTACGGTGGGTATACGACTGCTCTACCCACAGTCCAAGCCGCACCAGATTGTCGTTGAGCTTCTTGGTGGCTTTGAAAATATTGCCGAAGTTATTGTATTCGTTGGTTTTGATATAGCCAGGCATACCCGCAGTAGCTACGTGGGCCGTTGTTTCATAAACCGAACTGTATCCGGTAGTCGGGTTCTTGCCGGTGTCGGCAGTACTCGATCCAGTATTGTTGTGGTAATCGTAATAGTAGGTGTTGTTATCAAATGCCCAGCCGGAATCCAGCTCGCTTTGTAAGCGGATGTAATGGAAGTTGGTGTTTTTGTGGGTCAGGTTATAGCCATAGTAGTTGGCCTTGGTCGGGTCGGTGCCGAGGCCGTAATCCTTGCCGTAGATTGCGGTATTGGCAACGGTCATGCCTTTTTCGTTATCGTTCTGGTAATAGAAGTTATCATGATGGTTGAGGAATACCGTCAGCAACGTACCCGAACCCAGCGGTTTTTCGAATTTGGCATTATAGTTCTGAGCGCCTACGCCCATTTGCTTGCGATAGCCGTCACTTGCCATATCCTGAACATCAATGGAATAGCGAATATCCCCGAGATTGCCCAGAGTGCCTGATTTGTAAGTCGCGCCTTCAAGTCGTGTGTTCCAGGAACCATAGGCAAAATAGGGATCAAAAGCCTGTTCGCCGGTGAGTGCGCTGGAAAACAGGTTAACACTGCCGCCGAAAGTAGCCTGACCGAGGTTGCTGGCGTTGCCGGGACCGCTTTCCACAACGGCGCTGCCGATCACAGATTCAGGGAAATAAGCCGTCGAGTGGTGGGTAGGGCCGTTGGTGTCGCCCCAGGGGATGCCGTCGTAAGTGACGTTATATTCGCCATCCTGAAAGCCGCGCAATACGTTTTTACCTTCGCCTAGACCGGGGCCGTTGGCGGAGACGCCACCGGATACGCTGGGTGCGACAGCGACGATAGAGGTGTAGTCGGTTACTGGCGATTTGTTGTCTTCGATGAAGGATTTGTTAATAACGGATTGCGGTTCGGTGGCATCCAGCGAGGTCTGGGTAGGTGCAACAGCGGCTGCGCGGCCCTTGGCTGTCGGATCGGTTGCCGGGTCGCTTGATTCGGTAGCGACTGTGCCAGACTGGGTTCCTACGGTACCCAGATCGACAGCGTCCGCAGCGTAAGCTGTATTGATTGCCGATGCCAGCGTGGTTAATACTAACCAGGCCGGTAGCGATTTGCCGAATGTTCGGTGTTTCGTACGTTTGTACATTATATGTTTATCCCTTAGGTTTATTAAAACTGCATTGATTAGAAAAGTATTTTATACAGGCAATGTGAAAATTCGATGATGCTTGCACATTGAAATGCATTCCGGCATTTTCGACCCCCCCATGGAGCAACAGCATTGCCGGGCAATTATGCAGATCAAGTTTATGCAGCCCGACTTAGGATAAAGTGACTGAATTGTGATCGTTTTGTGACATGGGCGTCAGCTTGCGGGGATCGCGGGTACGGGCATGGATGCGCATGTCGCCTGTCATGTACTTGCAATAATAAGTTGTTACTTTGCCGTTTTGACTTTAACGGTATTCGATCATGGTATTGCTTGCTACGTCTGGATTTCAACGTCTGTTCATCGGTTCGGTTCTGGGCGTTTCGCTACTTGCTGCGCAATCCAGTGCTTATGCGGTCAAAGCCGATCCCGTGGTGATGTCATTCGCCACGGTAGGCGATTCCCGTGCGGAACCGGGCGACGATTTGAGCGGGCAGGATCGGATCTGGCTGCAAAATACCAAAGGCCTGTCGCGCATCATTCGCGAGATTCAGGAAAAAAAACCGCAGGCGCTGTTTTTTAACGGCGACATGATCTACGGATACAATGCCGATGACGCGACCCTGAACCGGCAATATGCCTACTGGCGCGGAATGATGGCCAACCTGATGGAAACGGGGACGTATGTCGTGCCTGTGCCCGGCAACCACGAGGTGCGGGATAAAATAACCGAAGACGGCAAAAGCAAAAAAGCGGCGCAAGCGCGCAAGGAAAACAGCTGGCGCGACAATATGGGCGATCTCATTATGGATGCCGGTCGCTGGAAAACCATTACCGGCAACAGCATCAGCGCCTTTGATGTCGCTAATACCCCGGCAATCGGCAACGCAGACCACATACAGACGAATCAGTCGCAGCTCAGCTTTTCATTCGATTACGGGGACAGCCATTTTGCCGTGATTAATACCGATCCGGTAGGCTATGATGGACATGCACCGACCAACTGGTTGCGGGAAGATCTGCAGCAAGCGCAAGCGCGCGGTATGAAGCACGAATTCGTGTTCGGCCACAAACTGGCGTTTACCTATTATTTCAAACCCGGTATGAAACCGTCGGGTCTGGATCACGATGCCGAGCAGCAGAAACAGTTCTGGCAGGTCATAGAAAACGCCGGCGCGACTTATTTCTGCGGACATGAGCATATCTTCAATATTTCCCAGCCGGCCAAAGCCAGCGGCGGCAAATCCTGGCAAGTGCTGGTCGGCTCAGGCGGTTCGCCGTTCGCCGCCAAAGTCGGCGATTCAAAGAATCCGACCGACCGTATGTATGCCTGGGCGATAGTCCAATTGCATGCCAGCGGCAAGGTGCATCTGGATGCCTATGGTTTTGATGAGCATTATGGCAAAACCCAACTGCTGAAAAGCATGGATTTCTAAATCTGGAGGCTCTATACCCAATTCAATTATGGTCACGGATCAACGTGCGGATGTTAACGACTGCAGATGCGGCACTCCGGATCACGCTTGAGCCTGATGCTGCGCCATTGCATGTCGAGTGCATCCAGCAGCAACAGTCGGCCTTGCAGCGTTTGTCCGGCGCCAGTGATGAGTTTGAGGGCTTCGGCGGCCTGGGTGGCGCCGATAATGCCGACCAGCGGCGAAAATACGCCGTTTTCTGCGCAGCGTATTTCGTCGGCTTCGCTGCTATCCGGGTACAGACAATGATAGCAGGGGCTGTCTGCGTAGCGTAGATCGAAGACGGTGATCTGTCCGTCAAAGCGCACTGCCGCGCCGGATACCAGCGGTTTGCGGTGCGCGACGCAGGCGCGGTTGATGGCATGGCGCGTGGCGAAATTGTCGCTGGCATCGACGATGATGTCGTGTCCGGCAACCGCTTTGTCGAGCGCACTGCCTGACAGGCGTTCGGTAATGGGGGTGACGAGGACGTGCGGGTTGAGTCGGTGGATGCCGGCTGCCGCAGATAATGCTTTGTTTTGTCCGACCGCGGCATCGTCGTGCATGATTTGCCGTTGCAGGTTGCTGGTATCGACACGGTCGTCGTCGGCGATGCTGATACGGCCGATGCCGCTGGCTGCAAGGTAGAGTGCGACCGGGGAACCCAGTCCGCCCGCGCCGATAATGAGGACGCGGGCGTCGAGTATGGCTTGCTGACCTGCTATGCCAATGTCATTGAGTAGAATATGGCGGCTGTAACGCAGCAGGTCGGCATCTTGCATGCTTGTTACTTGGCAGTGCTGCTTTCAACGGCGTTGCTCTTGATTGGCTTTGCAGACGAGTCGATGTTTTTGAGGATGTTAATGCCTTTTAACAAACTCAACGCCTGATTGAGCTGGAAGTCGTCCTTGGATACGATTTCGCCCGGCTCAAGCTTGGTCTTTTTGGCCGATTTGTCGCCGGTTTTTTCCGGGGCGACGATTTTCGGCGGAGTCGGAATATCGATAGGGCTTGGCGAATTCGGATTGCTCAGGTGATTTTCCAGATCCGATTCACGTACGCCAAAGCCGTCCTGATCGTTGCTGTCCACTACCTTGCCTTCTTCGACGATGATATCCGGGGTAATGCCTTTGGCCTGGATGGAGCGACCGCTAGGGGTGAAGTAGCGTGCAGTGGTCAGTTTGATGCCGGTACCGTTGCCCAGCGGCAATATGGTCTGTACCGAGCCTTTGCCGAAGGATTGGGTACCCAGAATAATGGCGCGTTTATGATCTTGCAGGGCGCCGGCAACAATCTCGGATGCGGAGGCAGAGCCGGCGTTGACGAGCACGACCATCGGTACGGTTTTGATCCATGCCGGCAGATCCTTGATGTAGTCTGCTTGATCGCCGCGCAGGTAGAAATCTGGCGTCGCAGTCAGTTTCATCTTCGAATCTTCCGTGCGGCCATCGGTGTAGACTACGAGGCTGTCGGGTTTGAGGAAGGTGGCGGAAACGCCGACCGCGCTGTTAAGCAGGCCGCCCGGATCGTTGCGCAGATCCAGTACGATGCCTTTCAGCGGGCCTTTGTTGTCTTTCAGCAGGGCGTTGATCGCTTCTGCCAGATTTTCGCCGGTACGTTCCTGGAACTGGGTGATGCGCACATAGCCGAAATTGGGTTCGACCAGTTTGTATTTGACGCTCTTGACCTTGATGATGGCGCGTATCAGGGTAACGGTGAACGGCTTGTCCATGCCTTTACGCACGATGGTCAGCGTAATCGGCGTGTTGGGCTTGCCGCGCATGCGTTTGACTGCATCGTTAATGGTCAGCCCCTTGACCGGTGTATCGTCAAGCTTGATGATCAGGTCGCCGCTTTTCAGTCCGGCTTTCTGGGCGGGCGTGTCTTCTATCGGCGAGACCACTTTGACAAAGCCGTCTTCCATGCCGACTTCTATGCCCAGTCCGCCGAATTCGCCTTGCGTGCCGACTTGCAATTCCTTGAATTCGTCTGCATTCATATACGCCGAATGCGGATCCAGTCCGGACAGCATGCCGTTGATTGCCTGGTCGATGAGTTTCTTGTCGTCGACGGGTTCGACATAATCGCTTTTGATTTTGCCGAATACTTCGGTGAATTCGCGCAGTTCGTCGAGCGGCAGTGGCTGGGTTGCCGCTTCGCGGTCGGCGATGGCAGGGAGGTTTAGCGAGAGGGCGACGCCGATGACAACACCGGATCCGACTAAACTTAATTTTTGTAATTTGTTACGCATTGCTGGCATCCTTGTTTGTTTACCGTGCTATCCAATTACTGGGGTCAAATGCTTGACTCTGATAGCGTAATTCAAAATATAAACCCGTCTCGCTATTGCCGCCGGTGTTACCTACGCTGGCGATGGTATCGCCAGCCTTGACGCTGTTTCCTACCTGTTTATACAGGGTTTCATTATTGCTGTACAGACTCATATAGCCGCCGCCGTGATCGATGATGATCAGGTTGCCGAACCCGCGCAGCCAGTCGGCAAATACGACCTGACCGTCGGCTACGCTGTGTACCGGCTGACCGGCAGGCGCTTTGATAAACAGGCCTTTCCATAATGTACCGCCCTGTTCCCGTGGAGTCCCGAAACGGTGGATAAGTTCCCCCCGGGTAGGCATAATCAGGTGGCCCTTGAGGCGGCCGAATCCGATTTCAGGTGTAAACGGCTGCGCAATCTGCCGTTCTTTGGGCCCGTTGGAAATCGGCGCACTTGGTCTGCGTGCCTTGGCTGCGGCTGCCTCGGCCTTGCGTTTGGCGATGGCTCTGGCAAGATCCTGCATCAGTTTGGTGATGCGTTTCTCATCCTGTTCCAGCGTAGCGATTTGCTGGCGCTGCTGCTGAATTTCGGAACCGAGGCTTTTGACAACTTGCTGTTTTATCTGGTGCTGCTTTTGCAGTTCCGCCCGCTGCTGTTCGCGTTGCCGGCGGATGCTGTCAAGCTGCGCTTGTTGTTGCTGCTGCGTTTGCGTCAATTGATCGAGCTGGTTGAGGTTTTGCTGCAACTCGGCGATCAATTGATTGCGGGCGCGGCTGATATAACTGAAGTAGGTCAGATTGCGTGTAATCTGATTCGGGTTTCCGCCGTTCATTAGCAGTTTTGCGGTGTCTGCCTGACCGGAAAAATATTGTTGACGTATCAGATTCATCAATGCCTGTTGCTGGCGTGTGATGGCTTTGCGTGCCGTGTCGCTTTGGCTGTGCAGCTGCGTTAATCCGAGCTCGGTGGCGTTACGTTGCTGGTCGAGCTCGAACAGGGCGCGATTGGTGTCGCTGATAGCGCGCTCGGATTGTTGCAGTGCATCGGCGGCGCGGTTGCGATTGGATTCCGCGGCATGGTTCTGCTGGCGCAGCTGCTCTATTCTGGCGTGGATCGCGGCTAATTCGCTTGCGTCCTGAGCGGCAAGCGCGCTTGTGTCGAGCAATATCAACACAAGCGCTATGCCGGCAGTAAAACAGTGTGAGTTCACTCGAAGGCAATCAGTGACTTGCCTGTCATTTCGGCAGGCTGCGCCACTCCCATTATATTGAGCATGGTTGGACTGATGTCTTCCAGCGCGCCGGCATCGGTTAATGCGGCACGGCGCTGGCCGATATAAAGCAGCGGCACCAGATTGGTGGTGTGCGCGGTATACGCCTGACGTGTGGTTTCATCCAGCATGAGCTCGGCATTGCCGTGGTCGGCAGTAATCAGTATTTCGCCGCCTGCCGCCAGCATCGCCGGAATGACGCGTCCCAGACATTGATCCAGGGTTTCGATCGCCTTGATGGCCGCTGCCAGATTGCCGGTATGACCGACCATGTCGGCATTGGCGTAATTGCAAATGATGGCGTCAAATTCCCGGCGTTCGATGGCCGTTACCAGTTTGTCGGTGAGTTCGACGGCACTCATCTCCGGTTTCAGGTCGTAAGTAGCCACATCCGGCGAGGCGACCATGATGCGTTCTTCGCCGGGGTAAACGGTTTCTTCGCCGCCGTTGAAAAAGAAAGTGACGTGCGGATATTTTTCAGTTTCGGCGATGCGCAGCTGTTTCAATCCCAGTTGCGCAATGTATTCGCCGAAACCGTTGCGGATGCGTTCGGGCGGGAAAGCTACGGAAACGTCGAATTCGTCGCTGTACCCTGTCAGGGTGCAGAAATCGGCAAGTTTGGGCTGATATTCGCGTTCGAATTCATGAAAATCCGGTTCTATGAATGTGCGCGAAATTTGCCGTGCGCGATCCGAGCGGAAATTCATGAATATCATGCTGTCGCCGTCTTCCACTCGGACTGGGGACATGCCGGGCGGAACGATGCTGGTGGCCTTGATGAATTCGTCGGTCTCGCCGCGGGCGTAGGCCTGATTGAGTCCGGTTAATGCATCGGGTGCGCTGAATTCGCCCTTGCCCTGAGTGATCAGGTCGTAGGCGGCTTTTACACGCTGCCAGCGGCTATCTCTGTCCATGGCGTAATAGCGCCCTATCATCGATGCAATTCGTCCGGTTTGCAGTTCATCGATTTTGGCCTGGAGATTGGCGATAAAAATTTCCGCACTCTTCGGCGCCGTGTCGCGCCCATCCAGAAATATATGCAGATAAACCTGCTTCATGCCTTCATTGGCGGCCATGGCCAGCATGGCGTGAATATGGCGTTCATGACTGTGTACGCCGCCGTCGGAGAGCAGGCCCAGTATATGCAATGCCTTGTCGTTCTGCTTGGCGACGTCGATGGCATGCTTGAGTGCCGGGTTGGCGAAGAATGAGGTACCCTTGATGGCCAGGTCGATACGGGTAAATTCCTGATATACCACGCGACCGGCGCCGATATTCAGATGCCCGACTTCGGAATTGCCCATTTGCCCAGAGGGGAGCCCGACGGCTGATTCCGATGCTTGTATCAGGGTGTGGGGGTATTGTTTCCAGTACTTGTCCCAATTGGGTTTGTCTGCGAGTGCTATGGCGTTGTCGGTGTTGCATTTACGGCAACCGAAACCATCGAGAATGATCAATAATGCAGGGGTCACGGTGGTGTCTTTCTTGAGTGCTGTGCGCAAATAACGGTGAGATTATATTCTTGATTGTCACGGCGATTTTAGTATATTTTAACCAGCTATGCATTATAATAATATTGTCATCTAATTATCCTGGTTAACGAATGTCAGAATCCCCACTCAATCTTGAACACGTTGATTTGATCGACAAAGACGAGCATATCGAACAGGCATCGCGTGCGATGAAAGCCATGTCGCATCCGCTGAGACTGAAGATTTTGTGCGTGCTGGGTGACCGTGAGGTCAGTGTGCAGGATATCGTGGATAATGTAGGGACATCGCAAAGCAATATTTCCCAGCATCTGGCCATTTTGCGCGACAAGGGCGTGCTGCGTACACGCAAGGATGCCAATCGCGTTTATTATCGCGTCGGCGACACCCGTACGTTGCGACTGATCAGTCTGATGCGCGATGTTTTCTGCGGATTTGCCTGACGATAACGTCATCCAAGCTTCATAAATCTGCAGCGTTTCTTTGTTATCATGCACGGCGTCTTTTAGTATCGGATAGTCCGTGCCAATTTTAAAACATGGCGGTTTTCGCTCGTTTCTCACCCCTGTCAAATTTCCTCTGTTGCCCCCCGTATTGATATGCGGCGCGCTGTTGGCGTGCCAGCCTTCGGTGCATGCAGCCGAAACGGAAGACAGCAATGCCAAATTTCAGGCGACTTATGTCTGGCAAGCCAAAGATGCATACAGCGCAGATTATTCAGGCGCTCACAGTCTGTCTGCCGAACATGAAAAAAGCTACTCCTATACCATGACCGCCGCGTTCGGATTTCGTCCCTGGGCTGGCGGAGAAATTTATTTCGATCCGGAAGCGGCGCAAGGTATTCCGTTATCCGGTTTGACTGGTCTGGGCGGGTTTACCAACGGCGAAATTGCGCGTACGGCAGGCCCGCGTCTGAACGTTTATGTTGCGCGGCTGTTTTTACGCCAGACCTGGGATATGGGCGGCAATAGCGACGCGGTCGAATCGGATTTCAACCAGCTGGCGGGGAGCGTCAGCCAGCGCCGTCTGGTGTGGACGGTCGGCAATCTGGCGGTAAGCGATATATTCGACAATAACGCGTATAACCATGATCCGCGCACGCAGTTCCTTAACTGGGCCATCATGAATCAGGGTTCGTTTGATTATGCCGCCAATGCGCGCGGATATTCCTGGGGCACGGCGCTGGAGTGGTATCGCGATAACTGGGCATTGCGTGGCGGACGTTTCATTCAGCCCAATTTGCCTAACGAGTCCAGCCTGGACAGCGATATTTTCGAACATTACGGCGACCAGATAGAAATCGAACATAGCCACAGTATTGCCAACCAGCCGGGAAAATTGCGTCTGCTAGCCTTTCGCAATCGTGCCGTCATGGCGCGCTATCAGAACGCACTTGCGCTGGCTGCGGCAACCGGCACCACGCCGGATCTGAATGCGGTGCGCAATGGCAACCAGATCAAATACGGTTTCGGGCTGAATCTGGAACAGGCGATTTCCGACGACATAGGCGTGTTTGCGCGGGCAGGCTGGGCCGACGGCAATACCGAAACCTATGCATTTACCGAAATCGATCAGTCCGTATCCGCAGGCACGTTGATTAAAGGCACGGCATGGGGGCGAGTTGACGATAATGTTGGCGTGGCGTTTGCCCGTAACGGTTTGTCGGCCGCGCATCGGGATTATCTGGCGGCAGGCGGCATGGGTTTCTTTATCGGTGACGGGCGGTTGAATTACCGGCCTGAAACGATAGTGGAAAGTTTCTATAATTTGCAGGCTATGAAGTATGCCTGGTTAACCCTGGACTGGCAGTATATTCGCAACCCGGCCTATAACGCCGATCGCGGACCGGTTAATGTGGCTTCGGTGCGCTTGCATACCGAATTTTGAGTATGCGCGATCCATAAAAAAGCCCAGGTTATGACCTGGGCTTTTTTGCGGCTGCACCTAGCTTAAACTTTGGCTTAAGCCTTGTTGACTTCCAGATTGCGCAGGCGAATATGCAGTTCGCGCAATTGCTTTTCGTCGACATTGTTCGGCGCTTGCGTCATCAGATCGTTGGCGCGCTGGGTTTTGGGGAAGGCAATGACATCGCGGATAGATTCCGCACCGGCCATCAGCGCAACCAACCGGTCCAGACCGAATGCCAGACCGCCGTGCGGCGGGGCGCCGAATTGCAGCGCATCGAGCAGGAAGCCGAATTTTTCGCGAGCCTGTTCTTCGCCGATACCCAGTGCGCGGAACACGATGTCCTGCACCTGCTGCTGGTGGATACGGATAGAGCCGCCGCCGACTTCCCAGCCGTTCAGCACCATGTCATAGGCGCGCGACAGTGCGGCGCCGGGATTGGTTTCGAGCAGGGTTTCGTGGCCGACTTTGGGTGCAGTGAAGGGGTGATGCAGCGCATCCCAGCGTTTTTCGTCTTCGTTGTATTCGAACATGGGGAAGTCCACCACCCACAATGGCCGCCATTCCTTGACGGCATGGCCGTGCGCGTGGCCGACCTTGGTGCGTAAAGCCCCCAGTGCGTCGTTGACGATTTTGGCTTTGTCCGCGCCGAAGAATATCAGGTCGCCGTTTTTTGCACCGGTACGCTTGATGATCTCGGCCAAAGCGGCTTCTGGCAGGAATTTGACGATAGGCGATTGCAGGCCGGGTTCGGTCACTTGGCTGGCGTCGTTGACCTTGATGTAGGCCAGACCTTTGGCGCCGTAAATCTTGACGAAATCGGTGTAATCGTCGATTTCCTTGCGCGACAGGCTGGCGCCGCCGGGTACATTCATGGCTGCAACGCGGCCGCCTTCCATGTCGGCTGCACCGCGGAATACCTTGAAGTCTACCGTTTTCATCAGATCGGTAAGTTCGATGATTTCCAGCGACACGCGCATGTCGGGTTTGTCGGAGCCGTAGCGGTTCATGGCTTCGGAGTAGGGCATGCGCGGGAACGGCGCTGGCAGATCGATATCCATTACCTGCTTGAACATTTTGCGGATCATGTCTTCGACCAGATCCATGATCTGCTCTTCGGACATGAACGAGGTTTCGATATCGACCTGGGTGAATTCGGGCTGACGGTCGGCGCGCAAGTCTTCGTCGCGGAAACATTTGGTGATCTGGAAATAACGGTCGAAACCGGACACCATCAGCAGCTGCTTGAACAGCTGGGGCGATTGCGGCAATGCGTAAAACTGCCCGGCATGTACTCGCGACGGTACCAGGTAGTCGCGCGCACCTTCCGGGGTGGAGCGAGTCAGCATCGGCGTTTCGATTTCCATGAAGCCGTTGCTGTCCAGATAGTCGCGCAAGGTTTTGGAAACGCGGTAACGCAAGCGCATGTTGGCCTGCATGACCGGGCGGCGCAAATCCAGATAGCGGTGGGTCAGGCGTACGTTTTCCGACAGGTTTTCATCGTCGAGCTGGAACGGCGGCGTTGCCGAAGCGTTGAGCACTTCGATATCCAGCGCCAGCACTTCGATTTCGCCGGTAGCCAGATTGGCGTTGGTGGTGCCTTCCGGGCGCGCACGCACGCGGCCGGTGATTTTCAATACGTATTCGCTGCGAATTTCTTCGGCGATTTTGAACGTGTCGGCGCGGTCGGGGTCGCATACGACCTGTATCATGCCTTCGCGATCGCGCAAGTCGATGAAAATGACACCGCCGTGATCGCGGCGACGATGCGCCCAGCCGGTGATAGTAATAGTTTGATCCAGATGAGCACGGTTAACCGAGCCGCAATAATGAGTACGCATGTTGATTATGAAAATGATTAAATGTTATGAATGAGCAGGAACGGCGGATTTGTCCGGAGAGCTGACTACGCCCATGGAGACGATATACTTTAACGCCGAATCGACGCTGATATCGAGTTCTACGGTTTCGCTTTTCTTGACGAAGAAATAGAAGCCGTTTACCGGGCTGGGGGTGGTAGGAATAAAGACGGCAACGTGTTCGTCGTCCAGGTGTCGGCCGACTTCGCCGGGCAGGTTGGTTTGAAATGCGATCGACCAGGCCTGCGGATGCGGATAGCGCACCAGCAATACCTTACGGAATGCATCGCCGTTACCGGAAAACAGCGAGTCCGATACCTGCTTGACGCTGTAGTAAATCGACTTGACCACAGGAATGCGCGATAGCAGCGATTCCCAGAATCTGAGCAGGCGCTGTCCCAGCATGTTGGCGGTAACCAGACCGCTGAGCAGTATCACGGCGATGGTCAAAATAACGCCCAGCCCCGGCACTCTCATCCCCAGCCATGCTTCCGGCCGCCACTGCATAGGCAGCAGCAGCAGGCTTTGATCCAGCGTGGAGATGATCAGGTTGAGCGCCCAGATAGTGATGCCCAAGGGTACCCAGATCAGCAGGCCGGTGATGAAATAGCGTTTCATGTAGACTCGATTGTCGTGTTTGTCGGTTAAACGCAAGCCGGGCATGCGCCGGTGCCGCAGGCCGGAGACGGTGCAGCCTCCGGTTTGGCGGGGCTGGCGTTTTTGAAGTCGGTCGCGTAATAGCCGTTGCCCTTGAGCTGAAATCCGGCCGCGGTCAACTGCTTGCTGAAGCTTTCCTTGTTACATTGCGGGCAGACGCTTAATTCGGCGTCTGCCATTTTTTGCATCACATCCTGCTCGAAACCGCAGGCAGCGCATTTATATGCATAGATAGGCATAGCGAACACTCCTGAAAAGTTGAATATTGCGTTATTGTACATTAAGCCATGCTAATTTTAGGGCATTTCGTTGAATATCAAGGCCTGAACATGCGGATGACAAAGCGCCAGGGTGCGGCGAGCATGTCCGTGACGGAGCGTATCAGCCAGCGACGTGCGTCCTGATGCGACATGCGCGATGCGCGTAATGCCAGATAAAAAGCCAGCGAGAAACTGACCGTCAGGTTGATGAAGCCTATCGCCAGTACGCCCAGCGCGCCCAACGTTATATTCACCCAGCCGGCATGCCAGCCGAGCGCGAATAGGGCATAGGCCAGATTGGCTGCGCCGAAGGCAATGTGGCGGATGTCGAGCGGCAGCCCGGACAGATGACCGAACGCGGCTACCAGCCCCAGATACAGGCCGAAGAAGAAATTGCCGGCGAGTGCACCCAGATGCTGTTCGATGTAGCGGGTCACGGCACGCCATAACTGCCCGCCCAGAATACGCGTCGGCCATGTCAGCATAACAAGACGTTGCGGGATTTTTTCGTAAATGTTCTTGTTGTCGTAATAGCCGCTGACGACGCCGGACAAAAACAGGCCGACAGCGGCAATGGCGGCGTATAGCCAGTTCATCGGCGCGATCAGCGAAACCTCGCCCAGCAGGCTCAGTGCCTTGGCCTGGGAAATCGGCTGCCAGTGCAAAAAGTGTTCCGCCAGACTGATGAAACCCAGTGCCGTGGCGAAAGCAAAAGTCAGATTGCCCAGTATAGCCATCAGCTGGCTGCGGAATACCTGGCCGATAAAGGATTGCAGCGCCTTGAACTGGCTGGCTTCGGTGCGCAGTTGCGACAGCATTTGCGCCATCCAGCTTGCGGTCATGGCCGGCTGTTTGGTGGCGATGGTCAAGCCGAGCATATACACCAGCACGAAACCGAACGCGTAATTGAGACTGATCAGCGCAGCTTCCTGCAACGGCAGGAAGTGCGATTGGCCAATGAGGATTTTGAGCAGGGCCATGCCGGCAATGATGATGCCTGCGCCGGATGCCGAACGGAACATGGCAAATAGCGCTGCCCGGTTTTCGGCTACGTAATGCTCTCCCGCGTGTCCGGCATGCTGGGTGATCTGGTAGGCGAGTTGCTGGGTGGTGCTGCGCAACAGCTGCCGCACGCTGTAACGTTCGCGCGAGCTGCAGCTCAGCTTGACGAATAATGCAATGATCAGATCGAATTGATCCAGTTCGCCTGCCTGCAGTATGCGCAGCAGCAAATTCAGTCTGTTCAGCTGCTGCTGCAGGCGTACGCGTACATGCGTCAGTTCGATACTGGTACCTTGGCTGGCCGCATTGCGGGCGATACGATCGAGGACATCATGACATTGGCCGATAAGTACCTGCGCGTGCGCAATGTCTGCTGTCGCGGACGAATTGAGTATCTGGTGCGCGATTTCTTCGTGCTGGGCGAGGAATGGCGAGGCGTGGCGCTGCAGTGCCGGATCGACTTCCAGCAGCTCCGGTTCCAGCCCTGCTGCGGCAACGCGGTGCGACAGACCGTTGATGGCTTCGCGGTAATCCACAGCCAATTGTGCAATGGCGGGATGCTGCGGATCGAATTCGAGCGCGATAAGCAGGCGCTGCCATAACGTCGGGTCGGCACCGCTGATCCAGTCGCCGTCGTCCGTTGCAAGTGTCGTGTCCAGCCAGTCGCGCAATGAGTCGCTCTGGATTAAAGGCGGCAACAGCTTGTAGCGGATGCGACGCGAGAGCTCGCTGGCAAAGCCGTGTGTCGGCAGGATGCCGGCCGACATCAGCAGTTCGCCGATCTGTTTGTTGCCGAGCAACGCCAGCAGGTGTTCGCGCAAGCCGGCGGCATATTCGTGATTGCGCTCGATCAGCCCGAGCAGGTCGGCGAGGTGGCGGGCTGCAGTTTCAGTGTCGCCTTTGCGTTGTGGCCTTAACAGAAAAAATATGCGCCGAATTAATGTGCCGTCGTTGTCCGTCGGCTCGCAAGCCATACGTTTTAGTGCGCGTTCAAGGAATTCCGGTGTGTAATCCATGAGATAATTCGCAGGGGACGTATACGTGAATGTGATAGCCGGATTGTAGCATCAGCCCATTATTATTGTGGCTGGTATGGCGTTATCGAGTAGCGGCTGGTCAGCATGATGTCAGTCGGGCGGTGGCATCATAAAACGCTAATGAATTAATTTTGAAGGAAAATGATGATTAGAAGATTGCCGTTAGTGTTGCTTGCCTGCCTGTTGCTGGCATCGTGCGGACATAACGATGTGGATACCCATAAAGGCCAGCCGGCCACCAAGCGCAAACTGATATTCAAGGAAATTCTGCGTTCATTTGAGCCTATGGGACTGGTGATGCGCGGCCGCAATCCCTATGATCAGGCCGAATTTTTGCAATATGCAAGCAAATTGCAGACCTTGAGCACCCAGCCGTGGCAATATTTCGGTCCTGACAGTAATTATTCACCGACCCGGGCCAAGCCCGATGTATGGGATAAGCCGGTGGAATTCAAACAGGCGCAGCAAAAATTTATCGATGCTGCTGCCAAGTTGAATGCGACTGCCAAGACGGGCGATTTCGACGCGATTCACCGTGATTTTGCTGCGGTCGAGGACAGTTGCAAATCCTGCCACCAGCAATTCCGCGGTATTCCTCACTAGGCGCCATGTCGTTACATGCTTGATTTCGTCCTGTCCACGCTGGCGTTTTTTGCCGCTGCATTCTGGATCAAACGCTATCTCGACGAGCACGACATCAATCATGGCATGACGCGTAACATTCTGGTGTTCGTGCTGGCGACTGCGGCATCGCTGGTAGTGTCGGCTATCGTCGATAAGTTCGACGATCAGCCTGCCGCCGCCGGTCAGCAGGGCGATATCGCTCAGGTAATCAAGCTGCTTGGTCAGTAGTCGGCGGTATGCAGGTTTAGCGGAGTTTTGACGGCGGTCAGCGTCACTTCGACGGCATCGTTCGCGTTGGCCAGCCAGATTTGCCCTTCCTGCAAGGTGAAATTCAGCTGCATGTTGCGCTCGGCCAATTTGGCCATGGCGCGGCTGGTTTCCACCGGGATATTGTATATACCCAGATTGTCTATTTTCCCCAGTTTGCTTTTGACCTGATCCCACCACATATCGGCAGTGCGACCGCCATAACTGTAAATGTACACGTGATTGGCGCGACCGCAGGCTTTGCGCACCATCTTTTCGTCGGGTATGCCGACATCTATCCAGGTTTCGATCGCCCCGGTCAGATCCTTGTGCCACAGATCGGGCTCGTCGTCATTGCTGATGCCGTTGCCGAAACTCAGCGCATCGTTGGCGTGTAACGCGAAAGCCAGCAGGCGCACCATCATGCGTTCGTCGGTTTCGGACGGGTGTCGCGCAATAGTGAGTGCATGATCCTGATAATAATGCTGATCCATATTGGCGATCTGCAATGCGGCTTTGAAAATGGTGGATTTGATAGCCATGTAGATTAAGTGTTGTAAATGACCAACGCGGCAACGCCGGCGCCGATCAGCATGAATAAGCCCAGTGCGCGCCAATTGGTGACAAAGCGTAAACCGGAGGTAGGAATGGTGTTGGGCAGCGTTTTATACCCGGTAATCATTGTGATGATCAGATTGCTGCGTTTGTAGAAGCGGTAAAACAGCACAGCAGCGATATGGATACCTGCAATCGCCAATAAATAATCGAAGGCTTCGTGATGAATGTCGCTGATGGTGTCGCTGAGATCGCCGCTGATCAGATGCGCCAATGGTCCGCTAGCCAGCAGATCGTCATTGGAGAACAGCCCGGTGACAGCCTGGAATGCCAGTAAACCTAACATCAGTATCACTGCCCAGCCCCCCAGCGGGTTGTGGCCGATATAATCGCCAGGGCGCGGTTTGAATAGAGTCTTGCTATAGGCCGAAACGGCGCGCAGTCCGCTGAGGAATTGCGAGAATCGCGCGGTAGAGCTGCCCAGCACCCCCCATGCGAGACGGAACAGCACCAGCGTCAGCATGACATAGCCGGCATAAAAATGCACTTGCATCGCGTCGAACAGATCGGCGCTGGCCCAGGAAACGGCAAAGCAGATGACCAGACTCCAGTGAAATAGTCGGGTGGGCAAATCCCAGATTTTGATGGATTGATTGGTAGAGTTCATAAATAGATACGATGTGAATCGGGTAAGTTGGCAGGATTAAGCAATAGCATTGACGGTAAATTTATAGCCTATCTGTTTCCAGACACGGCTTTCGTCGGATAGTGCCGCAGCGGTGAGCGGATTGGCAACGAGCCAGTCCTGGCTGAGGCCGAGTTGGGCGGCGTCCGGATTGAGTTTCAGGCTGTAGCTGCCCAGTTGTATCTGGGTGCGGCTACGGCAGAACAGCACTGCCAGACGCATGATCAGTACCAGCGGCTGCAGCGTTGCAGGTATGGGGGTCGTGCCGCCGAGTTTGTCCAGGCCGCCGCGCTGGGTGCGTACCAACGTCGCAATGCGCGCCTGATCCTTCAGCGAGAACCCCGGCATGTCGGCATGTGCCAGTATGTAGGCGCCGTGCTTGTGGTAGCCGGAATGCGCGATGGAAATGCCGATTTCATGTAATTGCGCCGCCCACAGCAGATAAGGCCTCAACTCATGTGCGGCTGCAAGCTTGTGCTCCACTTGCTTGAACAGTTGCGCGGCCACGTCGGCCACCCGGCGCGCCTGCTTGTGATCTACATGATAGCGGCGCATGAACTGGTTGACCGATGCGGCGCGCATGTCGTGATGATGGAAACGTCCCAGCAAATCGTACAGTACGCCCTCGCGCAATGCACCGTCGGCAACGGTCATTTGCTCGATGCCGAATTCGGCGAAAATGCCGCTCATGACGGCAACGCCGCCGGCGAATACCGGTTTGCGGTCGGCTTTCATGCCAGCCAGTTCGAGTTTGTTCTGGTTGCCGATTAGTATCATCTGTTCGCGCAGACGCGCCAGCCCGTCGCGGGTAATTCCTTGTTCCGCCCAGCCGTTCTGTATCAGCACATCGCTGATGACGCGGGCTGTGCCGCTGGAACCGACGGCTTCCTGCCATTTTCCGGCGTAACTGGCGGCGATGGTTTGAGCCTGAGTGCGCGCGGCGATAACGGCCTGGGCCAGATTGTCCTTGCCGATCTGGCCGTCTGCGAAAAAGCGCTGGGTGAAATTGACGCAGCCCAGATGCAGGCTTTCCAGCAGCTGCGGGGTCATGCCTTCGCCGATGACGCATTCGGTGGAGCCGCCGCCGATATCGATGATGAGCCGTGGGTATTCGACAGCCGGCAGGCTGTGGGCAACGCCGATGTAGACCAGGCGCGCTTCTTCGCGTCCGGCAATGATTTCGATCGGGTAGCCGAGGATGGCTTCGGCTTGTTGCAGGAAAGCTTCGGCGTTTTCCGCGACGCGCAGCGCGCTGGTGCCGACGCAACGTACTGCGCCTTGCGGCAAGCCGCGCAGGCGCTCGCTGAAGCGGTTCAGGCAGGCTAGCCCGCGCGCCTGCGAGTCGCTGTCGAGACGCTTGTCGGCGCCGATGCCGGCAGTCAGGCGTACCGGCTCCTTGAGCACGTCCAGCGGATAAATCTGGTCGTCTACAACCCGGGCAACCTGCAGTTTGAAACTGTTGGAACCGAGATCGACGGCAGCCAGTGTGGTGTATTCATTCATGCAAAATCAGCCAAAAAATAAGTAAGTCACTGCCACGGCAGCGACCAGTCCTCCAAGGTCGGCGATCAGTCCGCAGGTAACGGCATGACGCACCCGCTGGATCCCGACTGCGCCGAAATAGACGGCAAGGACGTAAAATGTGGTTTCGGTGCTGCCCTGAATGACGGACGCAAGTCGGCCGGCGAAAGAATCAGCACCGAAGGCATGCATGGTGTCTATCATCATTGCACGTGAGCCGCTGCCCGAAAGCGGTTTCATCAAGGCTGTGGGCAGAGCGTCTACAAATCGGGTGTCCCAGCCGAATGCGGTGACGATATGTCGAATGCCGTTCATTGCCAAGTCTAACGCACCGCAGGCTCGAAATACAGCAATAGCGACCAGCATCGCGACAAGATAGGGAATGATGGTGACGGCAGTATGAAAACCGTCCTTCGCCCCTTCGACAAAAGCTTCATAAGCATTGACCTTGCGTATCGCTGCCGCGCCGATAAAGGCGACGATCAGGCCGAATAGCAGAAAATTGCTGAGCAGGCTGGATTGACGCAGCATTTCGCTGGCCGGCAATTGGGCAAAATAGCCTGTCAGCCCGAATACCATTGCGCTGATGACTGATAAATAGCCCAGTACCACCTTGTCCAGCAGATTGATGCGTTGAAAGAATGCCGTCGCCAGCAGCCCCGCCATGGTCGAGCAATATGTGGCGATGAGGATGGGGATGAATACATCGGTGGGATCGTGCGCGCCGGCCTGCGCGCGGAAGGTAAAAATGGTAACCGGCAGCAGGGTGACCGACGAGGCGTTGATGACCAGAAACAGTATCTGGGCATTGGAAGCGGTGGATTTGTCCGGATTGAGCGTCTGCAATTCCTGCATGGCCTTGATGCCGATAGGGGTGGCTGCATTATCCAGTCCCAGCATATTGGCTGCCATGTTCATGGTGATCGCACCCAGCGCCGGGTGGTGCGGCGGTACGTCCGGGAACAGGCGGCGGAATAGCGGCGACATCAGCCAGGTCAGTCCTTGCAGGAAACCGGCGCGTTCCCCGACGCGCATGATGCCCAGCCAGAACGCCATGATGCCGGTCAGGCCAAGTGCGATCTCGAAAGCCGTTTTGGCGGCGGCAAAAGCCGCCTGCATGATCAGGCTGTAGCTGTCGGCTTGACCCAGTACCAGCCAGTTGTATCCGGCAAAGCCGAATGCCAGCAGAAAAAATCCGGCCCAGATGAAATTAAGCATTAACCGGCCTGTTTGGCGAGCGCCATGAGCAGCAGTAACAATAACCAGATAGTCAGTACCCGCCAGTTCAGGCTGATAGCGCTATTGAGATAGCTGCTGTCGGCATCGTCTCCCAGGCCCAGCTCGGGCCGCCAGATCTCGCCGCGGCTCAGGTTGAGCGGCATGCCCAGTTTGACGCCCAGTGCGCCTGCTGCGCTGGCGAGCAGTATGCCCTGATTGTGGTCGGCCCAGTCCGCTGCCTGGCTGCGCCAGCAATAGACGGCGTCTTCGAAATCGCCGGCAACAGCAAAACTCAATGCCGTAATGCGAGTGGGCAGCCAATCCAGTATATGCATCATGCGTTGCGCGAAATGGGCGAATTCGCCGAGCGCGCCAGTTTTCCATTGACCGGCAATGCTGTCGGTCAAGCGGTATAGCACGGCGCCGACCGGGCCTAGCGGAGCGAGCAATACGAACCAGAAAATCACGCCCAGCAAATGCCGCAGCGCGTCGCTGAACAAGCCTTCGATAGAAGCACGCAGCAAGTCGTCGGCAACGGCAGGTGACTGATCGCCGCCGCGCCATGCCGTGTACAGATTTTGCGCGCGCGCCATGTCGTTTTCGGCAAGCGCCTGATTAACGGATTCTGCTGCCAGAGTACAGGATTTGAAACGTATGCTGAGGTAAAGTACGGCGATGTTCCAGAGCCACGCCAGCCACAAGCTGACTGCGCTCAGCGCAAAATAAATTGCGCCGGTGATCAGCAATATCGGAAGGACGGCGAGCATCCAGGCGAAAATGCCATGCTGGTGTGCGCCGGCATTGAGGTGGTGCGCCAGATATTGTAACGGGCGCGCAAGTTTGGGCGACCACGGCTGCGGCAGCGGATGGAAGTGTTCCAGCAGTATGGCGGCTAATATGGCAAAAAATGTCATCGCCCCGGCTCGTGTCAGTTAGGCGTATCCACAGTCAAGGTTCCCATTTGGCTAATGGATGTGCCTGCGGTATAGATTTCTACCGATGGCATTTTAATGTCTTTGCCCTTCGGCTTCAGGTATTCGTGCAAGGCTTGATAAGCCATGCCCGGCGCCAGCAGCATGCTGGCTTGTACTTCGGTACGCAGCACCGGTCTGGCAGGCAGGTCGTCGATCTGGATCGGTGCCTTGACCTGCGCTGTGAGCGGAATCAGGTAGCCGATACGCGCATGCTGATCGTGTTTCTTGGTCGTGCGCGGGTCGGCGTAGAGTATGGTGATCGATTTGCCCGGCTCGATTTTCTGGGCGCGCAGCGCGGCAAATACTTTTTGCTGCACGCCGGTCAGATTGCCGTAGTCGCCGTAATATTCGGTATACGCGTAATGCAAGGGTTCGCTTTGCACTTCCT
Source organism: Sulfuriferula sp. (assembly GCA_031291235.1). Classification (GTDB taxonomy): domain Bacteria; phylum Pseudomonadota; class Gammaproteobacteria; order Burkholderiales; family Sulfuriferulaceae; genus Sulfuriferula. The sequence goes on along the minus strand of JARLJL010000013.1, from coordinate 37,135 downwards.
GTATGTTGGCGTGATTAAATCCGCCCCACCACCAGAATGTGATCAGTATCGGTAACACAAATGCCAAAACGAACGCCAGCCAGTTTTTCTTGATCAAGGTAACTTCCCGGAAATGAGCTAATTAATACGGTGGGAAGATACCATATCACGGCGCGGCTTGTCGCGGTTACAATATCGAAACAATCAATAAAGGAGATGGATGATGATAGCCAAATTTATGGCGGCAATATGTCTGTTCAGCTTCGGCTGGGCGCAGGCGGCAGAATATGCGGCGGTAAGCGTACCTATGGTGCCTATCAAGGTAGGCAAGCACAGCTATTATGTGCAAGGCATGTCCGGTGCGGCCTCATCGGAGAATCAGGGGTACATGTCGAATGCCGGATTCGTGGTGACCAGGGATTCGGTGCTGGTGTTCGATACGTTGGGTACGCCGTCACTGGCGGCAGAACTGGTGAAAAAGATTCGTGCTATTACGCCATTGCCGATCAAGCGGGTGATTATCAGCCATTTTCATGCCGATCATTATTACGGCATTCAGGTATTCAAGGAACTGGGTGCAGAAGTCTGGGCGAACAAGAACGGACAAGGCGCAGTGGACTCCGAAGCGGCAGCCGAGCGCTTGGCGCAGCGTCGCGAAACCCTGTTCCCCTGGGTGGATGAAAATACCAAATTATTGCCGGCTGACAAATGGCTGGATGGGGATACCGATTTTGAAATGGGCGGTTTGCATTTCCTGTTGCGCTACGTAGGCCCGGCGCACACGGCGGAAGATATGGTGATGCTGGTCAAGGAAGACGGCGTGCTTTATACCGGCGATCTGGTGTTCAGAGGGCGGGTGCCGTTTGTCGGCGATGCCGACAGCAAGGCATGGCTGGTGGCGCTGGATAAACTGATCGCGCTGAAACCTCGCCTGATGGTGGTCGGGCATGGCGCAGCTTCGCTAAAGCCTGTGGCAGACCTGAAATTTACCCGCGATTATCTGTCCTTTCTGCGCAAATCCATGGGCCAGGCAGTGGCCGATCTGGCGCCGTTCGACGAAGCTTATGCACATACCGATTGGAGCAAGTATGCCGGATTGCCCGCATTTGAGGAGGCTAACCGACAAAACGCCTATGACACCTACCTGCTGATGGAAAAAGAATCGCTCGCGCAATGAAGCGGCTGGTCTGGGTGTTGCTGATCTGCCTGTCGCTGCCCGGTCAGGCAGGCGAGCTGGAAGTGATACAGTTGCAGAATCGCAGCGTCGATGAAGTGTTGCCGGTGTTGCAGCCGTTGCTGGAACCGGGCGGCACACTGACGGGAATGAACGACCAGTTAATATTACGGGCGTCGGAGCGCAATCGCGCCGAGATCAAAAAAGCGCTGGCGACGATAGATCGGGCGCCGCGGCAACTGGTGATCCATGTGCGTCAGGATATGTCGCGGGATGTGCAGCAACGCGGCATTAACGCAACAGGTGCGCTGGTGCTGGGGAATGGCGTGCAAATCAGCCAGAGCCCGGCCGGGCCTGGGAGCATGCGTCCGCCAGTTACCTCTGTCGATATAGGCGTACGGGATAGCCGTCGTCAGCAACAGGATACGGCAGAGCAGATGGTGCGGGTGATGGACGGCGGCAGTGCTTATATTAGCGCCGGTGTGTCGGTGCCGATACCCATGCGTAGCGTATATCTCGGCCCCGGCGGTACGGTGATTTCGGAATCGACGGTGTACCGTGATCTGGCCTCGGGGTTTTATGCGACGCCGCGATTGATGGGCGATCGGGTCACTATCGACATCAGCCCGCAGCAGACCGGTACTGTGCATGGAGGTTATGGCGCTCAACCGGTGCAACGGCTGTATACGTCGGTGCAGACGCGTCTCGGCGAGTGGGTGCAGATCGGGGCGACGGATAATGCATCGACCCAGCACAATCGTCAGCTATTGGGCGCCGACACGCAAACGAATAGCGGTAGCACCGGCGTTTGGCTTAAGGTCGAAGCCGAGTAGCGTCGTCGAACGCCGCGTCGATGGCTTCGATGATACGGTTAAGACGAAGAAAGTCCTGTGCTGCACCTTCGCCCGCCATAAAGCGGCGCCGTAACGGCCCCAGTGCATTTACCACCGCAGCGCGTTCGACCTGGGCTAGCGGGTTGGCGAGCGCGCACCAGCCATAGATCATGCCGGTTATTTCAGCGAGAAACGCGTCTTCTGCTGTTGGCGTCAATGGATAACCGGTGCGATGCTGTATTGCCATGAGTAATTCCGTGTACGTCATGCCGGCTCCTGATTTGATAGCTCAGAGAAAGTTTTCGCTGTGCTGCCCGGTGGCAAAATGCTGCACATTCTGTACGGTCGCTGCGGCTATGGCTTCCAGCGCTTCACGGGTGAAGAACGCCTGATGCGGCGTCAGCAGCACGTTGGGCATATGCAGCAACTCCTTCAGCAAGGGGTCGTCGTAACCGCATTCCGAACAGTCGCGGAAGAACGCGCAGGCCTCGTTTTCGTAGACGTCTGCCGCATAGGCGGCCAGTTGCCCCTGGCGCAAGGCCTGGATCACGGCGGCAGTATCGACTACTGCACCGCGGCTGGTATTGATCAGTACGGCGTTTGCATTGAACTTTTCCAGTAACGCCTTGTTTACGATGTGTCTGGTCTCCGGCAGCAATGGGCAGTGCAGCGAAACGATTCTGGCGCGGGCGACGCCGTCCGCCAGATCGGTATACTCAACCTGCGGTATGCGTAACGATTCCGGCATAAACGGATCGTGTGCCAATACTTCGCAGCCGAACCCCTGCATGATGCGGGCAAACACCTGCCCTATGCGTCCGGTACCGACGACCAGCGCGGTCTTGCCGTACAGGTCGAATCCCATCAGACCCTGTAGCGAGAAATCCCCGCGCAGTACGCGCTGGTGCGCCGCATGCACATGTCTGTTTAGCGCCAGCAGCAGCGCGACCGCGTGTTCTGCCACTGCGTGCGGAGAATATGCCGGCACGCGTGCAATCCGGATATTCGCTCGTTGCGCTGCTTCGATATCGATATTGTCGACCCCGGCGGCACGCTGGGCGATGAGTTTGACGCCGGCCTTGGCCAATACCGTGATGACAGCGGCAGACAGGTCGTCGCATACGAATGTCACTACGGCGTCAAACCCTCGGGCATGCTCGGCAGTGTGCTGGTCCAGCCGCTGCGTGGTCGTTTGTACCTCATGGCCTGCGCCGGTCAGGGCAGGGACCAGCATGTCCAGATCATAGCGGGCAGTGCTGAAAAGCAGAATTTTCATAGGTGTGACACCGGTGTCAGATATGAATAACGTAGCGGGCAACCATGCCGATAGCGAGACAACCGAATGCGCCTAGTGTCAGTATCCTGCGCAGCCCTGCCGGGCCGATGGCGACTTCCTGCGAGGAGGCCGTCAGCGTGCTGACCGGTTTGTCGAGGACGACGGGCTGCATGAACCAGGCGATGCCGAACAGCATCATGCCGATACCGGGCAGCGTGATGCCGACCTGATGCGCGTGGACACCTTCCATGACCGAGTATAAACCGACGCCCATGCCGAAAATGAGCCAGAGAGTGCGGGTGACGAGGTGTGAAATAGGTGGCATAACAAGATTCCGATGTTGTGCCGATATGCGTTCGATATTCGGCAATGTAAATAAAATGGCAAGACTTAAGGGCTACATTATCAAGCAGCTGCAGTCTCAAGCGGCAATTATTTTGCCGCTTTCAGTAAACCTTCCTTTTGCAACGCCAGCATCAGACGTTTCTGAATTTCTGGTCTGAGCGATTGCCCCCACTGTTGTCCGGCAAGCATGCTCTCATTCATTACCTGCGGCATGGCGGCAATCACTTTTTGGCCGAGCGGCGTTTGATAAAATGCAAGCAGCTGTTCAATTTCAGCATTCGTAAAGTGCTTGCTGTAAATCGGAATGATCTGATCTACCAGACCGCCTGTTGAATAAATATTTGCGGAGAAAATGGACATCAATTCGGTTTGCATTACCGTCAGGGCGCGGTCGGGAATATCGGGTCTGGCCGCTTTCAGCAGCTTGAACATCTGCTGGCTCATTGCGTTGGCGAATTGTTCCGCCATACGCGTGGTGCCGGTAATCTCGACTAATTGCTTGATATTGGCGGTTTTGGCATCGGATGTTTCGTCGGCGCGGCTCATACCGATGAATCCGGATAGTGCGATAACCAGCATTAATTTGACTAGCATGACGGCTCCTGTGATGGCGGGGTTGAGTCGGTCAGTGACTGCGATAAGCGTTTTGTTATGGTATGCATGCTCTGTTGCATTTTAATATTGCCTGTTCGATATGCTTGCCTCGATGTAAATCGAGGTTAAATCCGACAAGATTGTCAGAAATCATACCGGACTTGCGTTAAGATAATCAATTTTTAATATACGAAAGGTCTGTAGGGCATGACTAATAATCAATCTTATGGCAAGACTGCAATAGTATTGCACTGGTTTACGGCGCTGCTGATTGTACTGGTGATACCGCTGGCCTGGATCATGGGTTCACTCGAACGCGGCCCGTTGAGCGCCGCATTGTTCGACTGGCACAAATCCATCGGTTTTAGCATATTGCTGCTGACGGCGTTGCGTCTGGTTTCGCGGCTGATTAGCGGTGTGCCGCCGGCGCCTGAGAATACGCCTGCTGTTATCAACAAGATTTCGGGTCTGATCCATCTGGCCTTGTATGCATTGCTGTTCGCGATTCCGCTGGTGGGCTGGGCGATGGTGTCAGCTGCAGGCCATCCATTGGTATATCTGGGGTTGTGGCAATTGCCTGATTTTGTCGCCAAAGATCACGCTTTGCACGAGACGCTGGGAGATGTGCATGAAACGCTGGCGTATGTATTGTTGGCACTGGTGGCGTTGCATGCTGCTGCTGCGCTCAAACATCATTTTATCCAGCGCGACGATGTGCTGACGCGCATGATGCCGTCCTTGCGCAAGCGTTAATGTTTTGCTGCCAGGAGCGGCAGCAAAACCTTCCATACATTTTCCATTACCTGATTTTCCGCCGACGCAATCGGATGCAGGCCGTCGGCCTGGAATAGTTCGGGCCGACTTTCTACGCCGGCCAGCAATGACGGCAGCAGCGCGACATGATGCTGTTGCGCGAGGTCGGCAAAGGTTTGCTGGAACTTTTCGGTATAGGCTATGCCATAATTGGGCGGCAGGCGGACGCCGACCAGCAGCGTGCGAGCGCCGCTTTGTCTGATCTGCAGTATCATGCTATTGAGGTTGTCGTGCATGGCGGCGAGCGGCAAGCCGCGCAGGCCGTCATTGGCTCCAAGAGCGAGAATAACGACAGCAGGTTTGTACTGCGCCAGTGCGGCAGGCAGCCGGGATAGTCCGCCGGCGCTGGTTTCTCCGCTGATGCTGGCATTGACGACCTGCCATTTACGTTGCCCGGCATCCAGCCGTTGCTGCAATAAATCGGGCCATGCCTGATGTGCGGCGAGACCGTAACCTGCCGACAGGCTGTCGCCGAATACCAGTATCGCCGGTGCGGCGTGTGCCGTACCGGATACCACGAAACACAACAACAGCAAAAACTTGTTAAAACCCATGACTGCTCCCGATCGTAATTCCATTGTGCATGTCGTCAATCTTGCCAAGCAGGTGCCTGTGAATGGCGCCGCGTTGACGATATTGCATCCTACCAGTTTCGACATACAGCGGGGCGAATCGGTTGCCATCGTCGGTGCTTCCGGTTCGGGTAAATCGACGCTGCTCGGTTTGCTGGCCGGGCTGGATCAACCCAGTACAGGCGAAGTATGGCTGGCGGGCAAGTCGCTGGCAGCGCTCGACGAGGACGGTCGCGCCGCATTGCGTGGCGAATTGATCGGTTTCGTATTTCAGTCGTTTCAGCTATTGCCCATGTTGACTGCACTGGAAAACGTGATGTTGCCGCTGGAACTGAGCGGCGCGTCCGATGCGCGGAAACGCGCACAGCGCTGGCTGGAGCGGGTAGGTCTGGCCGATCGCCAGCAGCATCGCGCGCAACAATTATCCGGCGGCGAGCAGCAGCGGGTTGCCATCGCACGGGCGTTTGCAGTCGATCCGGCGCTGTTGCTGGCGGATGAACCTACCGGCAATCTGGATGCAGAAACCGGGGCGCGCGTCATTGAACTGCTGTTCGAGCTTAACCGCGAGCAGGGTACGACGCTGGTGCTGGTAACGCACGATACCGAGCTGGCTGCGCGCTGCGGACGGCGTCTGTCGTTGCATGCCGGACATCTGGAAAGCGGGGTATGAATATCGTCACACTGGCGCTACGCATGCTGTTGCGCGAATGGCGTGCGGGCGAATTGCGCGTGCTGATGCTGGCAGTAATGATCGCGGTGGCAGGGCTGGCTTCGGTCAATGCATTTACCGCGCGCATGCAGCTGGCATTGAGCCAGGAAAGCAACCGTTTGCTGGGAGCGGATCTGGTGCTGGCATCCGATCATGCGCCGCCGCCTGCACTGGCGCAGGCAGCGCAGCAACGCGGCCTGTCCACGGTGCAAACGGCGCAGTTCCCGAGTATGGTCAGCACCGATGCAGGGAGCAATCTGGCCGAGATCAAGGCAGTAAGCAATGGCTATCCGCTGCGCGGCAAATTGCATATCGCCGACAGCCTATTCGGCAAGGACAGGGTGACGAGCGACATTCCTCGTCCGGGTACGGTGTGGCTGGAGGCGCGGCTGGCGAACGCACTGAAGCTGAAGCCGAATGACACAGTGCAAGTCGGCTACAGCCGGCTCAAGGTGGCGGCGATATTGACCAATGAACCCGATCGCGGCGGCGATTTTTTTAATCTGGCACCGCGGCTGATGATGAATGCAAGCGATGTGGCGGCGACCGGATTGATTACAGTCGGCAGTCGGATCAATTATCGTTTGCTGATTGCAGGCGACACCAATGCGATAAATGCTTATCGCAAGGTACTGGCATCTCAACTGCAACGCGGCCAGCGTCTGTTGACGGTGCGCGATGCGCGACCGGAGATCCGCGATGTGCTGGACAAGGCCGAGCGTTATCTGGGGCTGGCAGTGCTGCTCGCGGCACTACTGGCTGCGGTAGCAATCCTGCTGTCTGCGCGGCATTTCCTGCGCCGTCATCTCGATGCCTGCGCGTTACTGCGTTGTTTCGGCGCCAGTCAGCGGACTATCGTTATGCTGTACGCGTTGCAGATCGCCGTCCTGGGTTTGCTCGCCGCCGTTGCCGGTATGGCGCTGGGTTACGCCGGGCAGGCGGTGCTGGCTGCCATGCTGGGCAGGATGGCGCATCTCGATTTGCCGCCTGCTGCTGTGCTGCCGTTTTTGCAGGCGGCCCTTGCCGGTCTGGTATTGCTGGCTGGATTCAGCTTGCCGACATTATTCATGTTGCGACGTACGCCGGCGCTGCGTATTTTGCGGCGGGATGTCGCGGCATTCGACGCAGTGGGTGCGGCGACTTATGTTGCCGGGCTGGCAGCAATGACGGCACTGTTGTTGTGGCAGGTGCGTGATGTGCCGTTAACGTTGATGGTGCTGGCAGAACTGGCGGCAACGCTGCTGGCGACTGCGCTGCTGGCGTGGGGGCTGGTGCTGGCTGCGGGCTGGCTGGGTGCGCGCAGCAGCGGCAGCTGGCGGCAGGGCTTGCTTAATCTGCGTCGTCGTGCGGGCGGTAGCGTGATACAGGTGGCGGCATTTACACTGGGCATGCTGGCGCTGTTGCTGCTGACCGTGGTGCGCGGCGATTTGCTGGCGAATTGGCACGCCAGCTTGCCGGCGATGGCGCCTAACCGTTTTGTGATCAATATTCAGCCCGATCAGGCGGCATCGTTACAGGATTTTTTACGCCGGCACGATTTGTCGGGCGCGAAACTGTATCCCATGGTGCGCGGACGGCTGACGGCGATAAACGGCCGCGAAGTGGATAGCGCACGTTATGCCGATCAGCAAACCCGGCATTTGCTGGATCGCGAATTCAATCTGTCCTATGCCGACCGGCTGGACGCCGATACCGATTTTGTCGCGGGCGGCGGCTGGCATGGCGATCATCCCGGGCCGCAATTCTCGGTCGAACAGGGCATTGCCGACAGGCTGCATCTCAAGCTGGGCGATACCATGCAGTTCGATGTAGGCGGGACGCCAGTATCGGCGCGGATTACCAGTCTGCGCAAGGTGAATTGGGACAGTTTCAGGGTGAATTTCTTTGTGGTCGGCAACACCGACTTGTTGCGCAATACATCGGCCAGCTATATCACCAGTTTTTATCTGCCGCCGGCTAAAGTCTCTGTGCTGAACGACATGGTGCGGGCTTATCCCAACCTGACCGTGATCGATGTGTCTGCCATATTGCAAACCGTGCAGGACATGCTGGAACGGGTTTCCGCTGCGGTGCAGTTTGTATTTGTGTTCAGTCTGGCTTCGGGGCTGGTGGTGCTGTATGCGGCGCTTGCCGCAACGCGCGACGAGCGCGCGCTGGAAACCGCGTTGTGGCGTGTACTGGGCGCCCGGCACCGGCAGTTATGGCTGGCACAGGTTACCGAATTCGCTGCGATAGGCATGCTGGCAGGCATGCTGGCTGCTGCCGGGGCGAGTGCGATCGGCTGGGGGCTGAGCAGTGAGGTGTTCAAATTGCCTTATCATTTCAACCCGTTGTTGTGGCTGATTGCCATCGGTGCCGGTGGCGTCGGTGTGGCCGCTGCCGGTGTGTTGGGCTTGCGCGGCATCAGTCGTCTGCCGCCGCTGGTGACGTTGCGGGATATATGAGCGTGGGCGACGGTCGGTATGGATCTTCGGGTGATGTTGCGAATTCAGTCGGTCGCGAGTTCCGCATCCCAGATGCGGGTGCAGTTGCGTCCGGCGGTTTTGGCGGCATACATGGCCTGATCGGCATGATTGACCGATTGCTTTGGATCGAGGCCGGGTTCGAACGCGGATAGCCCGAATGATGCGGTGACGAAAATCGGTTTGGGGCCGTCGTAGGCGACAGCGATGGTGTGCAGTTTCTGTCGTATGCGTTCGACCACTCGGTAGCTGGATTGCAAGTCGGTACCTGGCATGGTGATCAGGAATTTTTCGTGGTTAAAGCGAAACACCCGGTCGTAAGGGCGCAGTTGTTCCACAACATAACGTACTGCCACCGAAAGGGCGCGATCGCCGATATCATGTCCATGGGTATTGTTGATCTGTTTCAAATGGTCGAGGTTCATGACCGCGACGCAGCAGGTTTGTATGTGTTCGTTGACCTGTTCCGCCAGTTTGCCTAATTCTGCCGTCATGGCGGCGTGCGTTTCGGCGCCGGTAAGCGGGTCGTGGCTATACAATATGCCTTCTATTTCGCGTTCCAGCGTTTTGACTTCGAGCCGGAACTGATCGAGACCGATATTGAAATCGTCATAATCGCCCAGAGTAATGGGGGTGTCGGTGGTCAGTTTAATGAGCAGTCGTGCGGCCAGCTGATGCATGCGTTTGTGTGAGGTTCTTAATGGAGCGAATGCGGGGTCGTCACGGAGGGCAGTCGGGGCCTGATGGTATAGCCACATTCCCAGACAGCAGTGCTGGTGCGCGTCTTCAGCTATATCCTGCTGGTCGCAGGGCAGCCGGCCGATGATGGTGCGGGTCAGCTCCTTGTGCCACAATTCATGGTTGTATATCGCCTGCTTCAGCTGCTTTAGCGCAACTTGCAAGCTTCCGTCATCGTTATCGAGCATGGGCACCCTCTATATCATGTCTTATTAAGGTACGTTGAAGATGTTGCGCCCTTTATCCATACTACAACAGCGTGGATGCTGATAAAGCCGTTCCGGATAACAAGGGATCCCTGATGTTGATTTTAATTATCTTTATCCCCGATATACTTAAATTAAATACTGAACTCCGGATTTTTGCAAGGCGTATACAGTTGCTTGGGTAAATGGTTATTTCGCCATTGCAATCCGCAGCAGTTCTGCGGTCAACTCGTTGATACCAATTTCGCGGGTTTTGGCCAATTCGTGCAATTGTGCGATCAGGTCGATATTCAGCTTGACCGCGAACGGAACCAGCCCCTGCGCCTGATCGAGTTTGCGTTGTTCGCGGCGGTCGGGCAGCGCGGCAGCTTCTGCGGCGAAACGTCCCGGTGTGCCGGCCTGCTTCATTTGACTGTTGACCTTGAGCCCCAGATTTTTATAGAGATCGGTTTTTTTCATGATTTTAAGGGTAGCAGGAAGCAAAGTCAGTATTCTACGCGTGAAGTGATGGCCGTGACGATGTTATAATTCATGGTTTTAAGCACATTGCACCTAAATTATGGAAGCCGAACGCCTTAATCAGATAGATTTTCTGTTGACCGACCTGGCTCAGCGTACTGTTGAGCTACGGAGGTATCTTTGACTTCGATTCCAAGTCGAATCGTTTAGAAGAAGTCAACGTTCTCGCCGAGGATCCGGCGATCTGGAACGATCAAAAACGCGCACAGGAACTGGGGCGCGAGAAAAAATCGCTGGAAAACGTGGTGCTGACGCTGCAAAGTCTCGATCAGGGTTTGCGCGACGGGCGCGATCTGTTCGACATGGCGCGCGAAGAAAACGACGACGAGACGCTGGAAGCGGTCGGCGAGGATGTCGCCGTGCTGGAGAAGACGGTCGAAGGCATGGAATTCCGCCGCATGTTCGCCAATCCGATGGATCCTAACAACTGCTTTATCGATATTCAGTCCGGTGCAGGCGGTACCGAGGCGTGCGACTGGGCATCGATGTTGCTGCGTCAGTATTTGCGCTATTGCGAACGCAAGGGCTTTAAGACCGAGGTGCTGGAAGTCTCCGATGGTGACGTGGCCGGGGTGAAATCCGCCAGTATCAAGGTCGACGGCGAATATGCCTACGGTTTCCTGCGTACCGAGACCGGCGTGCACCGGCTGGTGCGCAAATCGCCGTTCGATTCGTCCGGCGGCCGCCATACTTCGTTTGCCAGCGTCTTCGTCTACCCAGAGGTGGATGATTCGATCGAGGTTGATATCAATCCGGCGGATTTACGTGTCGATACCTACCGCGCCAGCGGTGCCGGCGGTCAGCACATCAATAAAACCGACTCTGCGGTGCGTATTACGCATATTCCCACCGGTATCGTGGTGCAGTGCCAGAACGACCGTTCGCAGCACAAGAACCGTGCCGAAGCGATGTCCATGCTGAAGTCGCGCATGTACGAAGCCGAGCTGCGCAAGCGTCAGGCCGAACAGGACAAGCTGGAAGCGGGCAAATCCGATGTGGGCTGGGGGCATCAGATTCGCTCCTATGTGCTCGATCAGTCGCGCATCAAGGATTTGCGTACCAACGTCGAAATATCCAACACCCAGAAAGTCCTCGACGGCGATCTGGATGAATTTATCCAAGCCAGTCTGAAACAAGGGGTTTAAGCATGACCGAGATTATTGCAGCCGAGCCGCAGGACGAAAACAAGATTATTGCCGAGCGGCGCGCCAAACTGGCAGCCTTGCGCGAAACCGGGGTGGCTTTCCCCAACGATTTCGAGCGCAAGCATTTTGCCGGCGACCTGCATGCGCAATATGCCGAGGCGAGCAAGGAAATGCTGGAAGCCGAGCAGGTAAATGTGCAGTTTGCCGGGCGTATGATGCTGAAGCGGGTGATGGGTAAGGCCAGTTTCGCCACCTTGCAGGATATGAGCGGGCGGCTGCAGATTTATGTGAGCAACGATCATGTCGGCGAGGAAAACCATCAGGCATTCAAGCATTGGGATCTGGGCGATATCGTTGCCGCCAGCGGCGTGCTGTTCAGAACCAAAACCAACGAACTGACCGTGCAGGTACACAGCGTGCGTTTGCTGTCGAAATCGTTGCGGCCGTTGCCTGAGAAATTCCACGGTCTCACTGATCAGGAACAGAAATACCGTCAGCGTTACGTCGATCTGATGACTAACGACGATGCACGCAAGGTGTTCATGACGCGTTCCAAAATCATCCAGACGATACGCCAGTTCATGATGGGACACGATTTTCTGGAAGTGGAAACGCCGATGATGCATCCAATCCCCGGCGGCGCGGCGGCTAAGCCCTTCGTCACCCATCATAATGCGCTGGATATGGATATGTTCCTGCGCATCGCGCCGGAGCTGTATTTGAAACGGCTGGTGGTGGGCGGTTTCGAAAAAGTGTTTGAAATCAACCGTAATTTCCGTAACGAAGGCCTGTCGACTCGGCATAATCCGGAATTTACCATGATGGAGTTTTACGAGGCGTATCGTGATTATCGTTATCTGATGGATTTTACCGAATCGCTGCTGCGCGAAACCGCGCGGGTGGCGACCGGCGGCGAGCAAGTCAGTTACAACGGCGAGATCATCGATTTGGGCAAGCCGTTCGACCGGCTCACCATCGTGCAGGCGGTGCGCAAATACAATCCCGAATACAGTGAAGCCCAGCTCAGCGATCGCGACTGGCTGATCAGCTGGTTCGAAAGCAACAAGGGCAAATATCGCGCGACCGACGGTCTGGGCGGTCTGCAATTGAGTTTCTTCGAGGAAACCACGGAAACGAAATTGATACAGCCGACTTTCATTATCGATTACCCGGCCGAAGTCTCGCCGCTGGCCCGGCGTTCCGATAGCCATCCTGAAATTACCGAGCGTTTCGAGCTGTTCATGGTCGGACGCGAACTGGCTAACGGTTTCTCCGAGTTGAACGATCCGGAAGATCAGGCCGAGCGTTTCATGGAGCAGGTGCGGCAGAAGGAAGCCGGCGACGAGGAAGCGATGCACTATGATGCAGACTACATTCGTGCACTGGAATACGGCCTGCCGCCGACCGGCGGTTGCGGTATCGGCATCGATAGGCTGGTGATGCTGCTGACCGACAGCGCCAGCATACGTGACGTGATACTGTTCCCGCAGATGCGCGCGGAGTAAGGGTTACGGCCTGAACACCTTTGTATTTTGATAGTACGAAGGATCACTGTTTTCTGCTGTCACACCGGGGATGCCCAATACCGGTAATGCTGCGAATTCGCCGGGAGTAAGCGGCGGATGCTGCAGCAGCTGCCGTGCCAGCAATTGATCGAGCCGTTGCTGGCGCTGGGCGAGGTTCAGTGCGAAGAAATCCGTCTGCACCATGATTACCTGGCATTTTCCCGTCATCGCCGGATAAGGCTGCAGCGCCTTTTCATACAGGGAATGGCCCAGCAGATGAAAGGCCATTCCCCGTTTTACGCGTTCGCGTTGTTCGACAAATAATTCCTGCCATTGATGTGTTTGCAACAGTTGCCATAACTCGGGATCGCTGCAGGCGACAATCACGCCGCTTTCATCCAGCAGGGTGAGCGCGTCGCGGCTCCGGTTACGCTGTGCGGTAATGCCGGCATTGACGTGCAACTGGTTGAGGGCGGCTTTGCTGTGCGGCCAGATCAGCCAGGCCAGCGCGTTGAAATAGTCATGCCAGTTTTCAGGGCGTGTGGGGACGCATCCGCTGGCTGCAATTTGTGCTTCGTAGGCTAGCTCGCTGACAGCAGCGGTAAATCGTATGAGCTGGCCAAATGCGTTGGCAATGCGATGGGTTGCGGCGTATTGGCTGAGCCGGTCGGCGGATATCCAGTCGTCGCTGCCGGTAAGCCCGGACGGCAGTATCGATAATGGCGCGAACAAGGGGGAGCGTTGCAGCCAGTCGGATTGCCAGTTCACTGCCGGGCTTTATGAAAATGGAATTTGAGGATCAGCACGGTGGCTGCGAGCAATAAAGTCACCGAATTGGCAATAATGACAGGCAGTGCGTGCAGATAAATGCCGTAAAGTAACCACAGCGCCACGCCTATCATGAAAATGACGAACATGCTGGTGGAGATGTCGTCAGCGTGTTTGGTACGCCAGATTTGAACGACCTGCGGTACGAAAGAGATGGTGGTCAGGCTGCCCGCGGCAAGGCCTATCCAGTCTTGATTAAACATGTCGGGCTACCAGTAATGTAATGGGTACGGTGAGAAAAACGGGTCGTAAAACGGATCGTAGTGCGGATTATACCAAGGGTCGCGGTAATACCGTCGCGGCAGTGGCGCCGAGGTCAGGCTGACTTGCGCGCCCAGTACCAGCGGCAGGGCATCGGCGTGTTCGGGCTGCAGCGTACCCATGACTTTCAGCCAGTTTCCCGCGCCAAATTGCGCCGGATCGTAGTAGCCGTAGACGCAGGTTTTGAATTTGTCGGGGTTGGCTGCGTGCCGCTGCAGTTCAAAACAGGTATCATCTCCAGAGCGATATTGACGGATGATTTTGCCTGTCCATTCGACTACCGCCCCGCTGGGATCGAAGTCCGGCAGGGTGCTGTTAGCGGTTGCAGCATAGCTGAAATGGTAGATGCAGATAAAGCAGATAAATAGCCATAGGCGCATGATGTCGAACTCCGTAGAATAGTGGTTCTTAGTCTTTACCTTGAGTGCATGATTATGACCGATACAACAACGATTATCACCTATCACCCGCGAGAAGCAAAAACCGCCGTGTTGCAGCATTGGCAAACTTACCCCGGCAGCTTCAAGGGGCTGTCGACGCAGAGTGCCGAACTGGATTGCGGCGATTACGATCTGGGCGGAGGGGTAGTGGTCGAACGCAAATCGGCAACCGATTTTACGCTGGCGATCATGGACAAACGTCTGTTCAGCGAAGTGGGCAAGCTCAAATCCAGCTACGACCAGCCTATTTATATCGTTGAGGGCGATATTTACGGCGGGCGTTTCCACACCGATCCTATCGTTATCCGCGAAGCCATTTCCTGGCTGACGGTGATGCAGGGGGTGCCGCTGGTTCCCAGTCCCGGCGAGGGCTTTACTGCAGAAATTCTGTTTACCATGGCATCTCAGGCGCAGCACGGTCTGGGCCATCCTATTGTGATGCGCAGCGGAAAACCATTCGATCCGGTTAATGGTCAGCGTTATCTGGTTGAGGGTTTGCCTGGCATCAATGAGGCGATGGCCAAACTGTTGCTGGATCATTTCGGCAGTGCTGCAGCCGTATTTGCTGCAGAAGTCGATGCGCTGGCACAGGTGCCGGGTATTACGCCGCAAGCTGCCGCACGTATGCGCAAGGTGCTGGACGCCAAATGGCCGGGAGCGCGAGGCTGATGAGCATGCCATTCGCTTTTGCGCATTCGACCCTCGGGCAATGGAGCGAGGCGGTACAGGATTGCGTACAGCAGTTATTGCCGGTACGGCCTTCCGCGAATCTGGGATTCGTATACGTTACTGATTTATACGCCAATCGCCTGACCGAGATGCTGGCGCAATTGCGCGAGCAAACCGGCATTGCCGAATGGGTAGGCTCGGTCGGTATCGGCGTGTGCGCGCCCGGCCACGAGTACCTCGATGAATCGGCTATCGTGGTCATGCTGGGCGAATTTCCAGTCGGTTCATTTCGTGTGTTTGCACCGGTCACGACAACCGATCAGGTGGCGTCAGTCATGGACGGTTTTAGCGTGCACGGCAAGCCCGCGCATTATGCGCTGGTGCATGGTGATGCGCGTAATCCGGAAATTGCCGATTTGATACAGCAGGTTGCTGCCGGCATGGCGACCGGATTTGTGACCGGAGGCATCAGCAGCTCGCGGTTTCAATCGCTGCAGGTTGCCGACGAGGTGGTGTATGGCGGTTTATCCGGGGTGATGTTCACCGATGCGATCACCGTTGCAACGCGTTTGACGCAAGGCGTCACGCCAATAGGGCCGCGACATGCGGTGACGGCCAGTCATGAAAATATTCTGATCAGTCTGGATGGTCGCCCGGCGCTGGATGTGCTGTACGAAGATATCGGCGAAATTCTTGCGCGCGATTTGAGCCGGGCGGCGGGTTATATTTTTGTGGCGCTGAGTATCCCGGGATGCGATAACCGGGATTATCTGGTGCGCAATTTGATCGGTGCCGACACGACTGAGCGGCTGGTTGCGATCAGCGAGATCGTGCCACCCTCTGCTGAAGTGCTGTTTTGCCGGCGCGATGCGGGGGCTGCGCAGACCGATATGCTGAATATGTTGCAGGATTTGCAAGCGAGTTTGCCCGCAGCGCCGCGCGGTGCGGTATATTATTCCTGTCTGGGACGCGGCGAAAGCCTGTTTGGCGCGAAATCTGCCGAACTGGAGTTGATACAGCAGATCTTGGGTGATGTGCCGCTGGTTGGTTTTTTTGCCAACGGTGAAATTTCACATGATCGTCTGTATGGTTACACCGGCGTACTGACTTTGTTTATTTAGTTTTTTATTTAGGATAACGCTCTATGCCACAAACTCAACAGGAAATTTCCATGCTGCGCAACGAGCTCGAGATGTTGATGCGGGAACGCGACGGATTATTAAGAGTCAGCGGCGCTGCGGCTGTATTCGTTGCCGAACTGGATAGCGCAAAACTGCCGTCAGTCACGCTCGAGGCCGCTGAAATGCTGGCTGAATCGTTGAATGAGCTGACAGAAGATACGCTGCAGGACGCACTCAATGCAGTGAAAGCGCAGATACAGGTGTCTTGAAGTACCGCGTCGCGAGGCCGTTTGGATGGGAGCGGTTGCGGCATAGTGTACTTGATGATCTTCTTGTATCGTTACGATGATGGCTTATCCTGAATCAGCGCGGACATATTCGGCCAGATATTGGCTGGGTGTCGTTGTGTTTGCAGTTGCTTATTATCTGTTGGCCGAGTTTGGCTTGTGGATAGCCCCCTTTATTCATGGCAGCGTCACTGCATTCTGGCCGGCGAGCGGTATGGCCATTGCGGTACTGGTGCTGTTCGGCGGGCAATATTGGCCGGGTATTTTGCTGGGCGGGTTTTTTGCCAGTTTCGGTACGGTGCCGGCATACGTGGCATTGTCATTCGGGGTCGGGGACAGTCTGGCGGCTTTGGCAGCCTGGTGGCTATTGATTCGTATCGGTCAATTTCGACCGCAGTTGGATCGGGTAACAGATATTATCAAGCTCACTTTGTGGGCAGCACCGCTTGCAGCGCTAATCAGTGCGACGATAGGCACGCTGGCGCTGCTGTTGCTGGACGATTTGCCGTCGGACAAATGGTTGAATGTGATGATGGTGTGGTTTCTGGGCGATATGATCGGCAATCTGGTGGTTGCACCGGCATTGATGGTGAGTTACGCCAACCGTATGTTTACCCCGGATCGGGCGCAGTTTGTTGAACTGCTGGCTGTGCTGCTGTCGATGATATTGCTGGTGAGCGGACTGCATTTGCACTGGTTCGGTATCGCGAATTTTGATCCGCAATTTATCCTGATTATCCCGTTTGTGGTGTGGGCTGCACTACGGCTCGGTCTGATCGGTACCGCGCTGACGGTGCTCGTGGCCGCATTTCTGGCAGTGGCGCTGGTGCTGGGTGACGCCAGACTGTCGGGTGTAAAAATACCTTATATCGATGTGGCCAATTTGCAGCTGTTACTGGCCATGAGTGTCCCGGGTTTCCTGATTGCAGCTGCGCTCGCTGAGCATAAGGATTCTGAGAGAAAGTTCGAAAAACTGGCCCGTCATGACAGTCTGACCGGCCTAGCCAATCGTGCCGCATTATTGGTTGAGCTGGAGTATGCCGTGGCGCAGGCGGAGAGGCGCGGGACAGAAGTGGCTTTGCTGTTCATGGATCTGGACAGATTCAAGAATATCAACGATACCCTGGGGCATGCCATGGGTGACCTGCTGCTGCAGGAGCTGGCGCAGCGTATTCGCAATAGCGTGCGCCAGGACGATTTCGTTGCGCGCTTGGGCGGGGATGAATTTACCGTATTGCTGCAAGGTGAATATGCTGCGGAGTCGGCAGCTGCCGTCGCGCAAAAGATACTGGATGCGATGCGTTTGCCAGTGTTGCTGCAGGGCCACGAGTATGTTGTCTCCGGCAGTATCGGGATAGCCGCATTGAATGGTGCCGTGCCGAGAACGCCTGAAATCGATCCGACAGACGCGACACTGGAATTGATGCGGCAGGCCGATACCGCGATGTATCGGGCCAAGCGTCAGAGTTCCGGATTTATGTATTTCAATGTCAATATGGATAGCAACAGCAAGTTGCAATTGCGACTGGAAAATTCACTGCGACGGGCGCTGGAGAACCATGAGTTCGAGTTGTATTTTCAGGCGAAAGTGGCTGCCGGCTCCGGGCGTATCGTCGGTTGCGAAGCCTTGTTGCGCTGGCGGCATCCGGTACACGGACTGATCAAACCGGATAAATTCATAGAAGTAATCGAGTCGATCGGCCTGATGATTCCGGTTGGCGCATGGGTGTTGCGCGAAGCTTGCCAGCAAATGCAGCGCTGGCAGCAATTGGGTTTGCCTATGCAGCGTGTGGCCGTGAACTTGTCCATGCGCCAGTTTTTGCAACCGGATCTGCTGGCGGTAGTCAATCAGGTGCTGGCCGACAGCCGGCTGGAGGCCAATTGCCTGGAGCTGGAAATTACCGAAAGCGTGGCGATGAGCAACGCCAAGCAGACCATAGAAACATTGACTGCGCTGAAGCAGCGCGGCGTGCATATCTCCATAGACGATTTCGGGACAGGCTATTCCAGTTTGAGTTATCTGAAGCGCTTCCCGATTGATGCGGTGAAAATTGATCGCTCGTTTATTCAGGATCTGGCGCCCGACAGCGACGATGCAGCTATCGTCATGGCAACTATCCGTTTGGCGCACGCGATGAATTTGTCGGTGATTGCCGAAGGCGTGGAAACCGTGCAGCAACGCGATTTTTTACTGAAATACGGCTGCGATGTGCTGCAGGGATATTTATACAGCAGGCCTGTATCTGCCGACGATTACTCGATTTTGTTACGAGCGGGCAGTTTGTAGTTGATGTTTATCCAGCCATGCCAATCTGGACAAAAGCAGGGTGAGTATCTGCTCAACTTGCAGAGCGAATATGCCTGCCCTGCAAGTTGATTGCCGAATTACCGTGGTAACGAGTTAGATAACGGCCAGCTCTTCGTCGAAAATTAATTTCACATTGTCACTGTCGTCTATGTCCACAGTTACCGATCCGCCGTTGGCCAGCCGGCCGAATAGCAACTCGTCCGCCAGCGCGCGACGGATGGTGTCCTGGATCAGGCGCGCCATCGGACGGGCGCCCATCAGCGGGTCGAATCCTTTTTTGCCCAGATAGGTCTTGAGCGCATCGGTGAAATGCGCGTCCACCTTTTTCTCATGGAGCTGGTCTTCGAGCTGCATCAGGAATTTGTCCACGACGCGCAGGATAATGTCCTGCGACAACGGGGCAAACGAAATGATGGCATCCAGACGATTGCGGAACTCCGGTGTGAACAAACGTTTGATATCCTTCATTTCATCGCCGACCTGGGTTGCAGGCGTAAAGCCGATGCTGGATTTGGTCAGCGATTCGGCACCCGCGTTGGTGGTCATGATAATCACTACGTTGCGAAAATCGGCTTTGCGCCCGTTGTTGTCGGTGAGCGTGCCGTGATCCATGACCTGTAACAGGACATTGAATACGTCAGGGTGCGCTTTTTCGATTTCGTCCAGCAGCAGTACGGCATAAGGCGTCTTGGTAATTGCCTCGGTCAGCAGTCCGCCCTGATCGAACCCGACATAGCCCGGCGGTGCGCCGATCAATCGGGAAACAGCATGGCGTTCCATGTATTCCGACATGTCGAAGCGAATCAGTTCTATGCCCATGGTATAGGCCAGCTGTCGTGCAACTTCGGTTTTGCCCACGCCGGTCGGTCCGGAAAACAGGAAGGAACCGATGGGCTTTTGCGGATTGCCGAGGCCGCTGCGCGCCATTTTGATGGCCGATGATAAGGCGGCGATCGCATTGTCCTGACCGAAAACCACGGATTTCAGATCGCGATCCAGCGTTTTCAGCGCATCGCGGTCGTCGCTGTTGACGTGTTTGGACGGGATGCGCGCGATCTTCGCGATGATCTCTTCGATTTCGCGTTTGCTGATGATTTTTTTCTGCTTCGATTTGGGCAGGATGCGCTGTGCCGCACCGGCTTCGTCGATGACGTCAATCGCCTTGTCCGGCAAATGGCGGTCATTGATGTAGCGTGCCGACAGTTCAGCTGCAGTGGTCAGCGCCGAGGCAGTGTATTTTACGCCGTGGTGTGCCTCAAAACGCGATTTCAGCCCGCGCAGGATAGCGACGGTTTCATCGACACTGGGTTCATTGACGTCGATTTTCTGGAAACGCCGCGACAGCGCGTGGTCTTTTTCGAAGATACCGCGGTATTCGGTATACGTCGTTGCACCTATGCATTTGAGCTGTCCGGACGACAGCGCCGGCTTGAGCAGGTTGGAGGCATCCAGCGTACCGCCGGATGCGGCGCCAGCCCCGATCAGGGTGTGGATTTCATCAATGAATAGTATGGAGTGAGTGTCGGCGTTGAGCTGTTTCAATACCGCTTTGAGTCGCTGTTCGAAATCGCCGCGATATTTGGTGCCGGCCAGCAAGGCGCCCATATCCAGCGAATAGACCGTACTGTCTTCCAGTATGTCGGGAACGTCGCCTTCGACGATACGCCGCGCAAGGCCTTCGGCAATGGCGGTTTTGCCCACACCGGCTTCGCCTACCAGCAGGGGGTTGTTTTTGCGTCGGCGGCACAGGGTCTGGATGACGCGCTCGAGTTCGGCATCGCGGCCGATAAGCGGATCGATTTTTCCGGCTAGCGCTTGCGTATTGAGATTCAGGGTGTAGCTGTCCAGCGCCGAAGCTGGCGATGCTTCGTCCGCATTTTCGGTAGCCGGTTCACCACGCTGTTGCGATTCGTTCTGGGCGATTTTGGAGGTGCCGTGCGAGATGTAATTGACGACGTCCAGCCGTGTCAAACCTTGCTGGGTGAGGAAATAGACAGCATGGGAATCCTTTTCGCCAAAAATGGCAACGAGTACATTCGCGCCGGTGACTTCCTTCTTGCCCGACGATTGCACGTGCAGTATGGCGCGCTGGATGACGCGCTGAAATCCCAGGGTGGGCTGAGTGTCGATGTCCTCGGTGCCGGCAACGGTAGGCGTGTGTTCGGTAATGAAATCGCCAAGTTGCTGACGCAGGGTGTCTATATTGACTGCACAGGCACGCAACACTTCGGCAGCGGAAGGGTTATCCAGCATGGCGAACAGCAAATGCTCCACGGTAATGAATTCGTGGCGCTTTTGCCGCGCGTCCATAAAGGCCAAATGTAGACTGACTTCCAATTCCTGAGCAATCATTTAATTTTCCTCCATCACGCATTGCAGCGGATGTTGATGTTGGCGAGCAAACGCGATCACCTGAGCGACTTTCGTTGCAGCGACGTCGGCAGGATACAATCCGCAAACACCGCGACCTTCCGTATGAACTTTGAGCATAATTTGCGTCGCTTGTTCATGCGATTTGTGAAAAAAATGCTGCACGACATGCACAACAAAATCCATAGGCGTGTAATCGTCGTTAAGTAACAACACCTTGTGCATGGGCGGCGGTGCCAGCTTTACCTTGCTTGGGGCTAACAGTGTGTCGTCACGATGTCGCGTAGCCATCTATTCACTTCATTTCTAAGCTGTCCAGTATTCATTTTGACGTTTCGGGGGAATTTTTCAAGTATTCGTTTACAAATAATTAAAAATATTCACTTAGCGCTTGCTAAATGGTTTTTTCAGGAGTAAAAAGTAGGCTGGAGTTTGGTATCAAGGTTCTTGCAAGTCTGGTATTGCCGTTGTGCGATCTTGGTTCTCAAACAGTCCATGGCCGTCTTGGCCTGTTTTTTATCAAGGAATGTAACAATGGCAACTGGCACAGTTAAATGGTTCAACGATTCTAAAGGTTTCGGTTTTATTACTCCTGACGATGGAAGCGAAGATCTGTTTGCGCACTTCTCCGCAATCAATATGGGTGGTTTCAAAACCCTAAAAGAAGGTCAAAAAGTAAGCTTTGAAGTCTCCCAAGGACCTAAAGGCAAACAAGCTTCGAACATTCAGCCTGCTTAATTAGCTGTACTGAATTTAATTTAAAAGGCGCGGAATTTATATTCCGCGCCTTTTTTATTTGCCGGAGCAACGCACTGCATGGCCCCGGTTTGCAGCAATCATTACATATTGGCGATCATGGTGTCGCCGAAGGCTGAGCACGACATTTGCGTTGCGCCTTCCATCAGACGAACGAAATCCGCTGTTACCGTCTTGTTGGTAATGGCGGTTTGCATGGATGAAATAAGCAGATCGGCGGCTTCCAGCCAGCCCATGTGTCGCAGCATCATTTCGGCTGAGAGGATTGATGCCAGTGGGTTGGCAATATCCTTGCCGGCAATATCGGGCCCAGTGCCATGGGTGGCTTCGAATATGGCTACTGAATCGGACAGGTTGGCTCCGGGGGATATCCCGATGCCGCCGACTTCCGCTGCCAGGGCGTCGGAAATGTAGTCGCCGTTGAGGTTGAGTGTGGCGATGACATCGTAGTCGCTTGGGCGTAACAGAATCTGTTGCAGGAATGCATCGGCGATCGCATCCTTGATAACGATGCCGTTAGGCAGCTTGCACCATGGGCCGCCGTCGATTTCAACCGCGCCGAATTCGCGCTTGGCCAGCTCGTAACCCCATTTCTTGAAGCCACCTTCGGTGAACTTCATGATATTGCCCTTGTGAACCAGCGTAACCGAACGGCGCTTGTTGTCTATGGCATATTGTATGGCTTTGCGTATCAGGCGTTCGCTGCCTTCGATGGAAACCGGTTTGATGCCTATGGCGGACGATAGCGGGAAGCGAATTTTGCTCACGCCCATTTCATTTTGCAAGAACGCAATCATTTTCTGCGCTTCGGGCGAGCCGGCTTCCCATTCGATACCGGCATAGATGTCTTCGGTATTTTCGCGGAAGATCACCATGTCCACTTTTTCCGGCGTTTTAACCGGGCTGGGCACGCCCTGAAAGTAACGCACGGGGCGCAGGCATACATATAGATCCAACATTTGCCGCAAAGCTACATTGAGCGAGCGGATGCCGCCCGAAGTCGGTGTGGTCAGCGGACCTTTGATGGATACGACGTATTCGCGCATGACTTCCACGGTTTCATCGGGCAGCCATGTATCGTTGCCATAGACCTTGGCAGCTTTTTCGCCGGCATAGGTTTCCATCCAGGCGATTTTGCGTTGACCCTGGTAGGCCTTGGCTACGGCAGCATCAACCACTTTGCACATGACCGGCGTGATGTCGAAGCCGGTACCGTCGCCTTCAATAAATGGGATAATAGGCTGGTTGGGTACATTCAGGCTGGTATCGGCGTTGACCGTGATTTTTTCGCCGAATGCAGGCAATTGTATGTGTTGATAAGACATAATTTTTCCTAATCTCAAGTCAAAAAATAAATCCAGTATGCGGCAAGTTATTATTTTTAATAAACCTTATGGCGTGGTTTGCCAATTCAGTCCTGACGGCAAACACCCTACGCTGAAAGACTATATCCCGATCCCGGATGTCTATGCCGCGGGGCGGCTTGATACCGATAGCGAGGGTTTACTTATTCTAACCGATGATGGCCGATTACAGCATCAACTCGCGCATCCTGTCCATAAATTACCTAAAACCTATTGGGTGCAGGTAGAAGGCGAAATCAGCGATGCAGCATTGCAAGCATTGGCTGAAGGCGTCGTCCTGACAGATTTTGTGACCCAGCCGGCCCAGGTGCGGCGGATGATGGAACCCGATCAGTTATGGCCGCGTACGCCGCCAGTGCGTTACCGCAAAAATATTCCGACCAGCTGGATTGCGCTGACGATAACCGAAGGCAAGAATCGACAGGTAAGACGCATGACCGCTAAAACTGGTTATCCGACATTGCGATTGGTGCGGGCGCAAATTGGCGGATTCGGGCTCGATCAATTGCTGCCTGGGCAGTATCGCAGCGTGGATGAAAAGGAAATTGCAAATATTTTGCAAAAACCTGTCAACCGGCGTTAACCCGGCCGCGTTATTTGCCATGACGACGATGATTTTGTTGTCAAGCTAACCACCGATTATTTAACTTGAAGGATGTCAAAATGAACAAACTGTTATCCGCTATCATCGCTGCTGCATTTGCTGTTGTTTCTTTCTCTGCTGTTGCTGCTGATGCTGCTGCTCCTGCTGCTGACGCTCCGAAGGCTGAAGCTGCTGCTCCAGTTAAGCACAAAGCTAAAAAACATCACGCCAAGAAAAAAGCAGCTGCTAAAAAAGAAGCTGCTCCAGCACCAGCAGAAGCACCAGCAGCCAAGTAATTAGTTTGTCGGTTAAATAAAAAGGCAGGGTTTAACCCTGCTTTTTTATTGTCCGGTTTTTGCGCGATGTCATGCCGACAGGGTAAAATCCGATTTTTGCGTATCCATAATGATCTGGAAACCACACGTGACAGTCGCTGCCGTGATCGAGCAGGCCGGCAAGTTTTTATTGGTGGAAGAACATACTTCCGATGGCGTCATGTTCAATCAGCCGGCCGGCCATCTGGATGATGGGGAGTCCATCATTGCTGCCGCGATCCGCGAGACATTGGAAGAAACGGCCTATCATTTTCAACCGGCGTCGCTTATCGGCATCTATCAATGGCGCCAGCCTGTGCATGACCGAACCTATTTGCGTTTCGCCTTTGCCGGCCATATCACCGGACATGAGGCGGGGCAAGCGCTGGATACCGGAATAATTCGTGCTGTCTGGCAAACCCCCGACGAGATGCGCGCCTTGCGGCAGCGTCACCGCAGTCCGCTGGTGATGGACTGTGTGGAAGATTATCTCGGCGGCGTACGTTATCCACTGGCCTTGTTGCGGCATTACGCATGAAATTTCTGCTCACATTGTTGTGTTTGTGGCCCGTTGCCGGCTGGGCGGTGAATGTGGATATTTGCTATAACTACGATTGTGCAGTACACGCCAAGGTCCTTTTGACCAGTACGCAGATGCGCAATGTGCGCGAATTGTTTATCGATGTCAGCACGCCGCAACAGGAGCGCGATGCCATCTCTTTGAGCATAGGCATGCTGGAAGCCTATGCTGCCGAACAAACGCCGACCGGTAACGATAAGGGCGGCAATGTGGCCGATAACGGCGTCGACGGGCGCATGGATTGCATCGATCATTCGCACAATACGACGGCATATCTGCAATTGCTCAAACGCTTCGGATTTCTGGCCTATCACGATGTGCTGGAGCCGGTTGAGCGCGCACCTATGCTGGTCAATGTGCACTGGGCCGGACAGATTGTGGAGTTATCCAGCGGGCGCAAATTTGCCGTTGACTCGTGGTTCCGTGATAATGGCGCTCCTGCCGTTATTTATCCCTTACAAGACTGGCTCTCCGGCGCATCGCCCGATGAATAAAACGAATACACATATCGTTGTCGGCATGTCCGGCGGCGTCGATTCTGCAGTTACTGCCTTGCTGCTGAAGCAGCAGGGCTATCGCGTCACCGGCGTATTCATGAAAAACTGGGAAGACGACGAGGATGAAAACTGTCCTGCGCGGCAGGACTTTCTCGATGTGCTGGCTGTTGCCGATGTGATCGGCATAGATGTAGAAGCGGTGAATTTCAGTGCTGAATACAAGGATCGCGTTTTCAGTTATTTTCTGCGCGAATATCAGGCCGGGCGTACCCCAAACCCCGATGTACTGTGCAATGCCGAAATCAAGTTCAAAGCTTTTCTGGACTATGCGATAGGACTGGGTGCGGAAAAAATTGCGACCGGACATTACGCGCGCTTGCACGAGCGTAACGGCATATTCGAATTGCATAAGGCCGTCGATCTAAGCAAGGATCAAAGCTATTTTCTGTATCGGCTGAATCAGTCCCAGCTTTCCAGATCCATGTTTCCGCTGGGCGAACTGCATAAAACCGAAGTGCGCCACATCGCGGAGCAGGCCGGCTTGCCCAATGCCGCGAAAAAAGACAGTACCGGTATCTGCTTTATCGGCGAGCGCCCGTTCCGGGAATTCCTGCAACGCTATTTACCGATAGAGCCGGGTGACATGCGTACGCCCGAAGGTCGTGTCATGGGCCGGCATCAGGGGCTGATGTACCACACCATAGGCCAGCGTCAGGGGTTGGGCATCGGCGGTGCGGGCGAGCCATGGTTTGTTGCAGGCAAGGATTTGGCACGCAACGAACTCATTGTCGTGCAAGGGCACGACCATCCGCTGCTGTACAGCACTCGATTGCTTGCCGCAGACCTGAGCTGGGTGGCGGGTACGACGCCGGATACGGCTCAGGTTTATGCAGCCAAAACCCGCTATCGGCAGACGGATGCGCCGTGCCGATTGACGCAGGCCAGCGCGGATAATGTGACTTTCATCTTCGATACGCCGCAATGGGCGGTGACTCCGGGACAATCGGTTGTGCTGTATCAGGGCGACGTGTGTCTGGGCGGCGGCATTATCCAGGGCAGCGAGTATCTCGCTGCCCAAGCGCAGATTTAATCCAGCGCAGGTTTAATCCAGCCGGATGAAGAGTTCGCGATAATGATTCATCTCGGCTATTGAATCGTAAATATCCGATAGCGCTTCGTGTTTGCTGTTCTTGGTGAAGTTTTTGACGATCTCCGGTTTCCAGCGTTTGGCCAATTCCTTGAGCGTACTCACGTCAAGGTTGCGGTAATGGAAATAATCTTCCAGTTGCGGCATGTAACGCGCCAGGAAGCGACGATCCTGGCAAATCGAGTTGCCGCACATGGGCGAGATGCGTGCAGGTACATGCAGTTTCAGGAACTCCAGCATTTGCTGTTCGGCCGTGGCCTCGTCCAGCGTCGATGCCTTGACCTTGTCTATCAGTCCGGATTTGCCGTGCGTGCCCTTGTTCCACGAATCCATGCCGTCCAGCACCGCATCGCTTTGATGCACGACCAGTACAGGCGCTTCGGCAATGGTGTTGAATTGCGAGTCGGTAACGACCAGCGCGATTTCCAGTATACGGTCGCTATCGGGTAACAAACCGGACATTTCCATGTCTATCCAGATGAGATTATTTTGATCTTGTGCCATTTTGCTTAGTCAACGGTTAAAACCCAGATTGTGGCATAATCTTGCGCATGAATACATTTACTTTGGTTTTTCTGGCAGCGCTGGCATTGACGACCGGGCTGCGCGTCTGGCTGGCCTTGCGTCAAATTCGATATGTCTCACAACACCGCGATAGCGTTCCCGCTGCTTTTGCCGACAGCATCAGTCTGGAGCAGCATCGGAAGGCAGCGGATTATACGGTGGCAAAAAGCCGTTTCTCGTTACTGCAGATTGCGCTGGAAGTGGTGCTGGTGCTGGGTTTTACGCTCGCAGGCGGCGTTGACTGGCTGGCGCGGTTCTGGGGCGCCCATGTCGGCCAGGGTTTGCTGGGCAACGTTGCGCTGATTGCCAGCGTGATCGTGCTGAGCGGCGTAGCTGAGCTGCCGCTGGATCTGTACCGCAAGTTCAGGCTGGAGCAACGCTTCGGTTTCAATACCATGACTGTGCGGCAGTTTTTGAAAGACATGGTAATGCAGTTTGCGCTGGGGGCGATACTGGGTCTGCCGTTGCTGTTTGCGGTGTTGTGGATAATTGCATCGGCAGGCGCTTACTGGTGGCTGTATGCATGGCTGCTGTGGGTAGGGTTCAATTTGACGATACTGGCGATCTATCCCAATTTCATCGCCCCGCTATTTAACAAATTCGAGCCCTTGCCGGACGGCGAATTGAAGCAGCGTATCGCTCAGTTATTGCATAAATGCGGCTTTGCAGCGCAGGGCTTGTTCGTGATGGACGGTTCCAAACGCAGCCGGCACGGCAATGCGTACTTTACCGGGTTCGGCAAGAGCAAGCGCATCGTATTGTTCGATACCTTGATCAAGCATTTGCAATCCAGCGAGATAGAGGCGGTACTGGCTCACGAGCTGGGGCATTTCCACCATCGCCATGTGCTGAAGCGCATGGTGTGGGTGTTCGGCATGAGTCTGCTGTTCCTGTGGGTACTCAATCTGCTGATGACCAGTCCCTGGTTTTTTGCCGGTCTGCATGTCGGGCAGATGAGTGCCGGTGCCGGATTTGTACTGTTCTTTCTGGTGCTGCCGGTATTCACGCTGCCGTTGCAGCCGTTATCCAGCGTGTATTCGCGCAAGCATGAATTTGAAGCGGATCGCTATGCGGCGGAATACGCCGAGGCCGGTAATCTGATTAGCGCCCTGATCAAGCTATATCGCGATAACGCGGCAACGCTGACGCCGGATGCGCTGCATTCGCTGTTTTACGATAGCCATCCCAATGCACAACAACGGGTAGCGCGCCTGGCTGCTTACGTGCATAATTAAGCTATTATTTTTTAAAGGAATGAATATGAAAAAGCTACTTGTCGCGTTAGCGTTGGTGAGCGTTTCCAGTGCATCCCTGGCTGGCCCTTTTGACAAGGGCGATCCGAAAATCGGCAAGACTCTGGTCGACAAGTCGTGCATAAGCTGCCATGCGTCCATGTTTGGCGGCGATGCTTCAAAAATTTATACCCGGCCCGATCACAAGGTGAAAACGCCGCAGCAACTCGCGGCGCGCATCAGCGCATGTAATGCCAATACCGGCACCGGCTGGTTCCCGGAAGAAGAAGCTCACGTCGCCGCGTATCTGAATCAGCAATACTACAAGTTCAAATGAACTGCGGGCAGGCGCCATGCCTGCCCTGCCGGACTACATCGCCAGCGATATGCCTTCCTGGATAATGTCGTTCAGCAGTTTTTCCACGTCGCCGAATATCGCCTTTGAAGTCTTGTCCTTGACGGGGGGCGGGATGCGGTAGACGACGTAAATGGTGTCGGGTTTTGCCGGCAGGTTATAGACGGCGATGCTGTAGGGACACGCGATGATGTTGGTGGGATCGGCCGTCATCATTTTGCGGGAAAGCACGGCGCTGCAGAATTCTATCTGTTCTGCGTTCAGGTAGACCTGAGTGGTGACGCCCAGATCCTTGCCGGTACGGTCGAGCATCTCGCTGATATGGTTGATGTGATTGATTTTCAGGCCGCGCCCTTCTACGGCGGTGACGAGCGAATCGCGCACGCTGTCGAAATCGCCCTTGGTCGTATACACCTTGGCAAATTCATTGCTGTCTGCTGCAGTTGCAGTCAGGCTGGCGGTCAATACAAGCAAGACCAGGCTGGTTAAAATCGTCTTCATGTCGTACCCTCTTTATTTAAATGACAGCATTAATATTCTTTGTACTATGAGCACATCGATGACAACACTATCTGATACGCAAGTATGGGGCAGGGTGTGGATTACGCGCAATGGTAAAAATTTCATTGGTCACGGGCGCGTAGAACTGCTAAAGCGGATCGGCGAGACCGGGTCGATTTCCAAAGCGGCCAAATCCATGAAGATGAGTTACAAATCGGCGTGGGATGCTGTCGATGCGATGAGTAACGCGTTCGGTCAGGCGGTTGTTGCCACCAGTACCGGCGGCAAAGGTGGCGGCGGCGCGCAGCTCACTGCAAAAGCACATCAGGTGATTGCTGCTTTTGAACAAATGGAACTGCGGCATGCGCAAATGCTGCAAACCCTGACGGCCGAGTTTAACGTTTTGATGGTTTAGTCCAGCGTTGCGTCGCAGTTTCGTCGGTTTCGCGGGCATCTACCCAGCGTGCACCTTGCGGCGTGAGCTCCTTTTTCCAGAACGGCGCACTTGTTTTTAAAAAATCCATGATGAATTCGCATGCGGCAAACGCGTCGTGGCGGTGCATGGAAGCCACCGCGACCAGCACAATCTGATCGGTGGGGTACAAGTCGCCGATGCGATGGATAATGGTGGCATCGATAATCTGCCAGCGTTGTGCTGCTTCAGCGGCAATGTCGCGCAGGGCTTTTTCCGTCATCGCCGGATAATGTTCCAGACTCATCGCGGCAACCGTGCTGCCGTCGTTGATGTCGCGTACCAGTCCGACAAAACTGGCGACTGCCCCGATCTGCGGCTGGTGCGCACGTAATTCGGTGACTTCCCTGCCGAGATCAAAATCCTCGATTTGAACCGAGATTTTCATTCAGCCTCCCGTTACCGGCGGGAAGATGGCGACTTCGTCGCCGGCTTCAATCGGCGCAACTTGATCGGCCAATTCCTGATTGACTGCCACGCGATAGGCTTGCCCTGCCGCCAGCTGTTCCGCCCACACGCCGCCGCGGGCGCGCAGTACGTCCAGCAGCATGGCGACCATGACCGCGCCGTCCGGCAGTTCTACGATTTCTTCGCTGACGCCGAACTGTTCGCGTAACCTGGCGAAATAAAGTACCTTGATATGCATTACAGGAGTTCGTTGAAAGGGATAAATTTAACCATATCACCAATATGTACGGTTTGTCCGATTTCGAGATCGACGAAGCCGTTGGCCCATACGGTAGAAGTGAGCACGCCGGAGCTCTGGTTGGGATAGAGTTGCACCTCGAGTTCGCCGTCGTCGGCAATTTGGGTGCGCCCGCGCAGGAATTCGCGCCGTTCACCGGATTTCAGCCATTCGCTGGCGGCGCGTACGCGATAAACGGTAGGACGCAGTTGCGTTGCGCCCATGCGTTTGAGCAGGAATGGCCGTGCAAACAGGCTGAAGGTTGCGAATGCCGAGACTGGATTGCCGGGCAAGCCGATGAAATCCGCTTCGCCGATACGGCCGAAAGCCACCGGTTTGCCCGGTTTCATCGCTACTTTCCACAAGTCTATCGTGCCCAGTCGGGCGACAGCAGCCTTGACATGATCTTCTTCGCCGACCGACACGCCGCCGCTGGTGATGATGACGTCGGCCTGCGTGGCAGCGCGTTGCAATGCGGCGACGGTGTCATTGAGCGTATCGGGTACCGCGCCCAGGTCTATCCACACACAGCCCAGGGTTTGCACCAGTCCGGCCAATGTATAGCGATTGGAATTATAGATTTGCCCGGGTTGCAGTGCCTTGCCGGGTTGTACCAGTTCGTCGCCGGTAGAAAAGCTGGCGACTTTCAGCCGTCGGTAAACCGGCAGCGACGCCAGTCCGACGGACGCTGCCAGCCCCATGTGTGCCGCGCCTATGCGGGTGCCGGAGGGCAGTATCTCTGCACCGGCCATGATGTCCTCGCCTGCACGGCGGATATTGGCACCGGGCTTGACGGGGCTTTGCAGACGTATGGTATTGCCTTCCACGATACAGTGTTCCTGCATCACTACGGCGTCGGCGCCTTGTGGAATCGGCGCGCCGGTGAAAATGCGCGCTGCGCTGGCGATTTGCAGCGATTCGCCCATGTGGCCGGCGGCGATACGTTGCGATACCAGCAACGGCTGGTCGGTATGGCATTCGGCTGCACGTACTGCATAGCCGTCCATTGCGCTATTGTCCAGCGGCGGCACGGTAATGGCGGATATCCGGGCATCAGCCAGAACGCGGCCCAGTGCGGCTTCGGTCGCGACAGTCTCGGTCGCGGTCAATACCCGTGCGCGGTTCAGTAGTTCGTCCAATAATTGATCGGCAGTCAGCACGGCATACTCCTGGAAACAAAAAAGCAGCCGTAGCTGCTTTGATGCGAATTCGACCACCCGTCAGGTGGCGAGTTCAACATTAGTTAACGCGACGCTTGAATTCGTTGGTGCGCGTGTCGATTTCGATTTTATCGCCGATTTCAACGAAAGCTGCTACCGGGACTTCGAAGCCGGTGGAAATTTTTGCCGGTTTCAATACCTTGCCGGATGTGTCGCCGCGTACGGCTGGTTCAGTGTAAATCACTTCGCGTACAACCGTGGTGGGCATTTCTACCGAGATCGCTTTGCCGTTGTAGAACATGACTTCCAGCGGCATGGCATCTTCCAGATAATTCAGCGCGTCGCCCATGTTGTCGACTTCGATTTCGTACTGGTTGAATTCGCCATCCATGAACACGTACATGGGATCGGCAAAATACGAATAGGTGCAATCCTTGTAATCCAGTTGTACCGTTTCGAATTTTTCATCTGCCTTGTACACGGCTTCGGCCGTTGCACCGGTCAGCAGATTCTTCATCTTCATTTTCACTACCGAGGCATTGCGCCCGGATTTGCTGAATTCGGCTTTCTGTACCACCATTGGGTCGTTACCGACCATAAATACGTTACCTGCGCGTAGCTCTTGTGCTGTTTTCATCTGACGTTCCTGCCGTTGGGGATGGGTAAATAAATAATCGCCTATTTTAACCGATACTGGCAAATTTCACCAAACTCATTGAAAAATATACCAGTTCACGACACTTATTTTGGGGCTGATGCGCCTTTATCAAGTCGTGCCGCGGTAGCCGCTATAGGGCGAACATCTCTACGCCAGGCTTTTGGATGCCACTTCATAAGCATCCTTGGATAACCCAGGTTGTGCCAGTATGCGCTGCAGTTCTGCCTGCATCAGCGCCTGCCGCTGATTGTCGTATTTGCGCCAGCGGCTAAGCGCCCCCAGCATGCGTGCGGCAACGGAGGGGTTGAAGACATCTATCTGCAATACCTTGTCGGCGAGGAACCGGTAACCGGCGCCGGAGATATCATGAAAACGCACCGGGTTTGAGCGGGCGTATGCGCCGATCAGCGAATAAACCTTGTTCGGATTCCTGATTTCGAATGCCGGATGTTGCGTCAGCGCCTGTACTTCCGCCAACGTGTCCGGCAGTTGCGACGTGGCCTGCAACGCGAACCATTTATCCAGTACCAGCGGATCGTGTTGCCATTTGGCATAAAACGCAGCCAGTGCAGGCGTGCGTTCCGTACAGTCAGTATTGGCCAGTGTCGCCAGCGCGGCGATGCTGTCGGTCATGTTGTCTGCATGTTCGAATTGCTGCAGGCACAGCTTGCGCGCCATGGCGTCGTTCAATGTCATCAGGTAACCGAGAGCGAGATTTTTCAGGCTGCGCTTGGCGACGTGTATAGAATCAAAGTGGTAAGTACTGCCGGTAGCGTTGGCGCGATAGACGGTCTCAAATGCGTCGCGCAGGCGTTCGGCCAGCGTCTTGCGTACGAATTCCCGTGCCAGATGGATGCCGTCCACATCGACTACGCCCATCGCTTCCGCCAGATAGAGCTCGCTCGGCAAAGTGAGCAGTTGCGCCAGCAGCGCCGGGTCGAGATCGCTACCCAGCGCCTTGGCTAGGGCTTGCACAAAGGCATCGTCGAGGTGCAGATCCTTGCCGCTACGGTAGTCGGCGACCAGTCCCAGAATAATTTCTCCAGCCAGGCGCTGACCGGCTTCCCAGCGGTTAAAGGCATCGCTGTCGTGCGCCAGCAGAAACGCCAGCTGTTCGCGCGTGGTATCCGCATACAGTTTGACCGGCGCGGAAAAACCGCGCAGTAATGATGGCAACGGCGGTTGCGCGACATTGACGAAGCGGAATTCCTGTTCGGGCTCACGCAATTCCAGTACGCGCGTCGTTCCCGCAGGCGTCGATTCGCCGTCGAGTTGCAGCGGCATATCCGCCCCTTGCGCGTCGAGCAGGCCCATGGCGACGGGGAGGTGGAACGGCAGCTTGTGCGCTTGTTCCGGCGTAGCGGGGCAGCTTTGGCTCAGCGTCAGCGTATAGGTTTGCGCAGCCTGGTCGTATGTTCCTGTGGCAGTGATTTGCGGCGTGCCGGCCTGGGTGTACCAGCGCCGGAACTGAACAAGATCGCGCCGGTTGGCGTCTTCCATGGCCTTGACAAAATCGTCGGTGGTGACAGCCTGTCCGTCATGGCGCTCGAAGTACAAGTCCATGCCCTTGCGGAAACCGTCCGCGCCGAGCAGGGTATGCATCATGCGGATGACTTCGGCGCCTTTGTTGTAGATGGTGCTGGTGTAGAAATTGCCGATCTCGATATAGGAATCGGGGCGCACGGAATGCGCCATGGGGCCGCCGTCTTCGGGAAACTGCACGGTGCGCAGCGAACGTACGTCGTTGATGCGTTTGACCGCGCGCGAGGCCATGTTGGCAGAAAATTCCTGATCGCGGAATACGGTGAGCCCCTCTTTCAGGCTGAGCTGGAACCAGTCGCGGCAGGTGATGCGGTTGCCGGTCCAGTTATGGAAATATTCGTGCGCGACGACGGTCTCGATGCCCGCGTAATCGTTGTCGGTCGCGGTTTCCTGCACGGCCAGGATATATTTGTCGTTGAAGATGTTGAGACCCTTGTTCTCCATCGCGCCCATGTTGAAATCGGGCACGGCGACGATGTTGAACACGTCGAGGTCATATTCGCGGCCATAAACGAATTCATCCCAGCGCATGGCGTGGATCAGACTCTCCATCGCGTAATGGGCGCGGTGCTCCTTGCCCTTTTCGACATGGATCGCGAGCTTGACCTTGCGGCCCGAGGCGGTGGTGAACTCGTCCTCGATCGACCCGAGATCGCCGCCGACCAACGCGAAGAGATAGCTCGGCTTGGGATGTGGGTCGTGCCAGATCGCGTAATGGCGGCCGTTGCCGGTCTCGCCGCTCTCGACGGGATTGCCGTTGGAGAGCAGGACGGGCGCCTCGCGCTCGTCGGCCTCGATGCGCACGGTGAAGACGCTCATGACGTCCGGGCGGTCGAGATAATAGGTGATGCGGCGGAAGCCCTCGGCCTCGCATTGCGTGCAATAGGCCGAGCCGGAACGATACAGCCCTTCGAGTCTTGTATTGGCCGAGGGGTCGAGCAGGGTCTCGACCTCCAGCGTGAAGGGACGCGCGGGCGGGTTGGCGATCGTGAGGCGTTCGGACGTCGCGACCTCCGAGAAAATAAGCGCCTCGTTGTCGAGCTGCACGCGGAAAGGCTTGAGGTCGCCGCCGTCGAGCACCAGCGGCGCGCCGGCGATTCCGTCGGGATTGGGGCGCAGGGCGAGGCGCGAAATGACGCGGGTCGCGATCGGGTTGAGGCTGATGTCGAGATGGACCGAGTCGATCAAATAATCCGTCGGGCGGTAATCGGCGAGGCGAACGGGCTGGACGTGAGCGGCTTCGGGCTTGGCGGACATGACGCCTCTTCAGGTTTTGCGGGCGGAAGGCCCGGACGGCGAGCGATCTGGCGATTCCGGCAGGAACGGCTGTTGGGCCTTATTTAGGCCCGAGTCGTGGAAATCGCCATGCGACAAAAGAGAAGATTTACGCGCGGCTTGACCCTTGGCCGAGGGCGGGACACAAAGGGGCGGCAAATGGGGCGGCCGATGCACAAGATTCGCAAAATTTGTGTCTATTGCGGTTCGTCCATGGGCGTCGACCCTGCCTTCGTCGAGGCGGCGCGGGCTTTCGGCCGCATTCTCGCGGATAACGACATCGGCCTGGTCTATGGCGGCGGGGATCTCGGCCTGATGGGCGCGGTCGCCCATTCCGTCCTGAGCGCTGGCGGGCATGTGACGGGAATCATCCCGCATTTCCTGCAAAAGCGCGAGAACATGCTCGAAAGCGTGCAGGAGCTCGTCGTCGTCGAGGACATGCATGAGCGCAAGCGGCTGATGTTCGAAAAGGCCGACGGCTTCGTCGCGCTGCCGGGCGGCATCGGCACGCTGGAGGAATTGGTCGAGCAATTGACCTGGGTCCAGTTGGAGCGCCACGACAAGCCGGTGCTGATCGCCGACATCGGCGGGTTCTGGGGGCCGCTGCTCGCGCTGCTCGATCACATGCGCGACCAGGGCTTCATCCGCGCCAACCTGGAGGCGCGCTATCTGATCCGCGACCGGGTGGAGGATATTCTGCCGGCGCTTCAGGAAGCCGTCGCGCGCAAACGCGCGCCGCATCTGGCGCTTCGCCCGGAATTCTGAGCTTCCCGATCAATTGTCCCAGTCGAAATCCGGGCCTATATAGCCGCGATCGGTCATGACGATCCAGTTCTGGCCGCGCCGTTCGATCCGTTCGACCATCGCGCCGCCGGGCAGGATGTCGCCGGGCTCGACTTCCTCGATCCGGCCGCCGCCTTCGACAAGGGCGCGGCCGGGGCCGACGTCCCGCAGCACGAAAGCGCGATAGGGCGCGGGGCGGACGACCGGAGCGGGGACCGGCGTCGCGACCTGGATATTGGCCGGATTTTGCGGCGGACGCGGCAGCGGCTTGCCGATCGAGGCGGTCGGCGCCTTGTCGACATTGCGTTCAACCGCCTTTTCGGCCGCCTGGCTCTGGATCTTCTCGATCTTGGCCTGCAATTGGGAGGCCGCCGAAGCGGCGTCGGCCTTTTCCTCGGCGAGGCCCTTTTGCAGGGAGGCGATGGTCGATTCGGCGGCGCGCGATTTCTGGGCCTGCGCGTCCAGCTTGCTCTTCAACGTCTCGACATGGACGCGCAGCGCGGCGAGTTCCTGGCGCTGCGCCTGGGCGGCGTTGAGGGCCTCGGCGGCCTTGATCGCGGCGGGGTCGGGGGCGGGCGGACCGAAATAGCCGGCGACCTTGTCGGCGGCGGCCCAGCCGATCCCAAGCGTCAGGAGCAGCGCGCCGGCGGATGCGGCGAAGATGCGCGCTTTGCCGGGGCCGCGATGGACCGCGCGAAATTCGATTTCCGGCGCCTGGCCCCAAAAGGCCTCTCTGTCGGCGTCCAGCGACGGCTGGGACGTCCCTCGGGTTTGCGGCACGGGTTGCGACGGCGGGATCAGGTCGTTCATCGGAGGCTCCGCGCGGGTTTTGCGCAACCCGCTGTTCCAGAGCCGGTATTTTCCACCGTTCGGCTTAACCCGCGATTAACGACGCCATGATTTTCGCGACATGCGTTGCGGATTGGCCGCACTCGGTCGGCGCGCCTTACTCCGCGCCTCACTCACCGCCTTGGCCGGACGGGGGCAGCAGGGCGAGCAGGGCGATCAGGGCGCGGTCTTCGAGCAGCGCCACGCGCTCCTTGCGTTGCAGCCATTTCACGGCGTCGTCGATGGTGCGGGAATCGCTGAGCTTGGCCACGGCCATCGCTCGTTCGGGGGTGATGTCGCCACGCGCGCGGTGCGCCGCCGGCGGCAGGAAGGCCTGGTGCAAAACGCAGAAATCGGCGTCGTCGTGGAGGACGCGCAGCCCGTCGGCCTGGTCGTGGCCCTCGGCGGCGAGCGTCTCCGATAGGGCGTTGGCGCGCGTCGCGATGGCCGGAGGGCTCTGCTCCTCGGGCGTGACCAGCAGGCCCACCCGGCGCAAGGCGAGGCCGACGGATTTGAGCCCGCTCGACCAGGACAGGAAGATCGCCAGAATGAGGCCGGCGATGGTCGGAGACATCCAGGCGGCGAGCGAGGGCGAGATCAGCAAGGCCGCGACCAGCGAGATGACGCCCATGATGACGTGGTCGCGGTGGCGGCGCACGATGGACTTGAACGGCACCGAGCCGTC
>JARLJL010000012.1 GCA_031291235.1 Sulfuriferula sp. | reverse complement strand
CCGAGCAGGCAGTCACCGTCGCCGCACCGCAACACCTGCTGCTGACCTCAGGCGGCGCCTACATCAAACTCGAAGGCGGCAACATCGAAGTGCATGGGCCGGGGGTGATGGCGTTTAAGGGGAGTTTGACGGAGTTGGCGGCGGCGGGGAGTGGGAGTGCCAGATTACCTGCAATGCCTGTAGCGGGCATTCTCAACATGACACAAGCTTTTAGCCAACAAGTGGATCTAAGCGATTTTATTGGCATGTACCCTGACAATGGGCAAGCCGTTGACTCACTGCCTTATGAGTTCAGAGATGTGTCTGGACGAATCTTGCAGCAAGGCCACACGAACAAAGACGGCGACACGCAGAGAGTGATAACAGAAAAGCAGGAGCAGATTGTGCTGTACGTAGGTTCTGGCGACTGGAAGCTTGCCATGGATGGCAAACACGACCTTTGAGGTAAAACGCAGATGAATGATAATGATATGGACTTTGCCGACGTTATTGATGTCTCAGTAAATACAGATAACCCGTCATCAAGCGAGATTGGCAATCAAGACGAAAGCACTCCCACTGTTGCAGATACCCGGCTAACGCCGATGCTCGATGAAACTGATCAGCAAATTGTCCAAGAGGCAAGCGCTGAGCCTGCAACTCCGGCACCATGTGTGGGCACACTGGATTTGATTATTAATGACCCGCATGGCGACCCAATATCTGATTTGCGTTTCAAGGTCATTATTAAGAAAGAGGTCGTCTTTGTCGGAAAGACAGATGCAAAAGGCAGAATCAAGACCATAGAAAATTTGAAGTTGGGTAGTATATTTGAGATACATGTGCAAAACGATATAGGAAATTACAAATTGGCAGCCATAGGCAAAATTCAAAGTGAAGAAAACTATGCCTGTCTAACCAGCCCTAAAACCCGCTTTGAGTTTACTACCTATGCTCACAATGGCGAATCAGGTAACGCAGCCGATCATAAGAAAAAAGTGATCAAAAGTCATAATCAACAACCTGCTGACACGCCAAGCATAACAGGAAATCCTGATACCAAGCCCACGGTGCAGCAGAGCCGTAACGGTGATGGACACCCCGTCGCCGCAGTCATCGACGGGGCTGCTAATTGGTACAATATTCATAATGACAACGCGGCACACCCAGAGCAGGATGCCTTGACCAGACTCCACACGCTAGTTGCATTTATGGAACATCAGGCCACGCTGGATTATCGGGCATTAGCCCCGATAACCAGTGATGAAATCATTGTTAAAATGCGTAAAAAGACATTTGTGGAGCCCGTCAGTAAATTACCCAAAACAACCACAGGCTGGTGTACAAAATATGTCAAAGTGGGTTTGTGGTATGCGGGTTACGGTCCAGCAACCCAGTCTATAGGTAGCGGTGTACAGCTTGCAAGACAAATGGGGCCAGAACTCATCAAAGCGGGTTTTAAGGAAGTGGCTTTACCCAAGGTAAAAATCCACGCAGGTCAGCAGATTATTGAACAGCCAGATATTACCTTTGCACTACCAGGAGATGTGATCGTCTATAAGAAAACAGTAGCCCCAAATGAGGCAGGGCATATTGATGTGCGAACCTATCATGGTTTTATAAGTGACTTTGTGTGGCCTGCCCGAAATGGCTTTCCGGATGTGCGTACCTATACCGTGTTGGGTGTATATCGCAAATATTCCGATACCTTGGCAGAGGCTAGAGTGAAGGCGTTTCTCAGGATTATTCGTGAACATGAAGCAAAAGGGTTTGCTGATCCTTACAAGGCGTTGAAGTGGGAGAATAATCAGCATGTTTGTTTTTCGGATATGTCTAGGCATCCTTATGCGGAATCAAATATCAATAAACCGGCTGGTGCATATCAAATAAAATGGCACACTTTGAGAGACGATTTAAAGTTCACAGGTTGGCAAACTACATTTACTCCACTTGACCAAGATCGCATCGCAATTTATGAGCTTCAAGGGAGGGCTAGCGGAACCAGTTATCCAAGGCGAACTGCTTTGGGCCATATCATGGAAGGGCAAGTTGAGCAGGCAGTAAATGAAACCAAACTTTGGAATTTGTTTGCATTCCTTCCTGGCGGTGGCAAACAGCAACAAATCACAATGGATGCACTTAAACAGACATTCGACATTTATGTTAAGGAATATTTAAAATGAATTGGGTAAGAAATTTACTACGAGTGACTTTGTTTCTAACTATGTTAATTAGTTTGCAGGCATTTGCAGACGATCCACAAGAAATAAATCAATTAATTCATGGTTTATATGTGGAAAATCTCAGGGAATTGTTGTGCAGGAATGCGGATGAACTTCAAGATAAAAAATTAATTAAAGTGCCAAGCCAATATTTTTCGAATGACTTTATGAAATATTATGGCGAAAATTGTAAAGATGAATCAGAGCATTGGGAGATGTATTTCGATCCTAGAACAGGGCAAAATGATTTGAGTTCATTGCATAGCGCTGTTTCGGGTGAATATGATTCACAGGAGATATTTACCAATCTTAAAATCGGCCAGCCCAAAATCAAGGGTAATCAAGCTACCATCCGAACCACATACGACCTCCCAGTAGCTTCCTATCAGGAGTATGGTAATTTTACGCTTTTCACATTGATTAAAGAAAATGGTCAATGGAAAATAGATGACATTGAACTGGGTGGGCACGACATGGATAAATACAATGAACGTGAATCCATGACAGCTTTGAAAACATACAAGAGCGTCAAGCAGTACATTAAAAAAAGTCTGATGGAAACCGCGGCCAAGCAGCACAAGTCGCCGAAAAAATTACCATGATGAGTTCCTTGCATTTGATAAAAACTCAGATTAGATTTGTCGATGGTGACCCCAAGTAGAATCACTATGCAACTCATACTGCCAGTTTAACCATCGGCAAGCACACATGATGCAAACTGGGACTAAGCAACAAAAACGCCACAGTACCGGGCGTTGCACTGGTAAATTACCGGCTCAGCACTATCAGCGTAGCCGGCTGCAATTCGGCCGACACGACCATACCCGGTTCAGCCAGGCGCTTACTCACGGTACCGTCGAACGACGCGCGCAGGGTGGCGTATTCCAGATGTTTGCGGGCGATAAGTAAACGGGCTTGCGCTTCCTTGTACAAGCCATTGGTCTGCGAATAACGCACCTGCGCCTGTTCCAGCTCAGAGGTAGAGCTGACTGCACGGCTGTACAATTCCTTGGCACGTTTGAGGTCGCGTTCGGCCTCCTGTTCATCGGCCTGCAGGCGTTCCACACTGCCTTCCGCTTCCATTACTCGCGCCTGATATACAGCATCGTCCAGCAACACCAGCGGCTGGCCTTTTTTCACTTTTTGCCCCTGCTGCACCAACACCGTTTTAACCACACCAGATACCGGCGTAGTCAGTGCCACGTCAACTGCTGCTGCAGGCAGGCTCAAGGCCAGCAAAATCATCCCGGTGCATGCTATCGACCATTTACGGATACTCATCATTATCATCGGCCCTTAATCAATTATTTAGCGGCGGCAAGTTTGCCCAATTCAGTCACCGGCTCGCCGGTCAGCGCAGACAGGCGGGCGACAGCCAGCGCCAGCCGGTATTCCACGCTACGCGCCCGCTGCTGCGCGACCATGGTTTGCGCCATGCTGTCGCCCAGCGTGGTTTTCAGCTCCAACTCGTATTCTGCGCGGCTGCGATCGAGGGCGATATCGCGGTAGCTCGATTGTTCCTTGGCTGCAGGACGGGCGCTGTTGCGCAGCTGGTCGATTTCCAGCATGGTTTGCAGCAAGGCTTGCGTCAGGCTCATCTTCAGACCGGCCTGCGCCGCCTGCAATTTGTCGAACTGCGCCTGCTCGCGCGCAATACGGGCATCGACCCGGCGACCCTGATAAATCGGCCAGGTCATGACCAGAGCACCGCTTACGCTATTGCGCGTAGTCGCATCGCGGCTGTAATCGCCCGCCTCGAACTCGGCATTCAGTGTGGGGGATGTTTCGTGACGCAAACTGTCGAGACGTTTTTGCTCTGCGATCAATAACTGCCGCTGCGCCAGCAGGGCCGGATTATGCGCCAGCATCACCGGCACCAGTGCATCGTATTCCGGCAGTTTGACATCATTGTCCGGGAGTGCGGGATCCTCCAGATCG
Source organism: Sulfuriferula sp. (assembly GCA_031291235.1). Lineage (GTDB taxonomy): Bacteria > Pseudomonadota > Gammaproteobacteria > Burkholderiales > Sulfuriferulaceae > Sulfuriferula. The sequence goes on along the minus strand of JARLJL010000012.1, from coordinate 202,843 downwards.
GAGACCAGATCGCCGGGACGGTTCATTGCGTTGGCCAGCGCGCTGCGAGTCAGCCGCTGACGCGCGAGACTGGCATTGCGTTTCTCGCGTATATCCTGATATTTGGCTTCGAGTACGGCCAGATCGGGACGAGAGATTTGTCCAACCTTGTAACGGTCGCGCGCATTATCGAAACTCACGTAGGCTACCGCCATGAACTCATTGTCGGCAGCATACTGCTGATCGGCCATGAGCACGTCGAAATACCGCGCCATCACATCCAGCCGATGCTGGTCGAGACTGCCGATCAACGCCTGTTCGCGTGCAGCAAGCTCGGCATCGGCCGCATCGACTGCAGTACTGGTGCGGGAAAAATCATACAGCGTCTTGCGTGCGACCACGTGCCCGATATTATCCGGGCTCCAGTCGTTATTACCTAGCGTCGGCCTGCCCCGCCTCAGCACGCCTTCAACCGTGACCGTCAGATCCTGTCCTGCGCTGGCCGCCGTGACATCCGCTTTCGCGCCCGCCACATCGGCTTCGGCAGCAGCAACATCGGGATGGGATTGATCGGCAGCCGCCAACGCAGCCGCCAGCGTCAATGTAGGCGAATCAGCAAGGCAAACGCCGCTCAAGCCCAACAGCGTAATGGCAACCCAGTAGCGGCGCATTACTTGATACTGGCTTTATAAGCAGAAAACGGTTGCGTCTTGTAGGCGCCATCGACCACATAGCGACCAAGCAACAGAAATTCGGCGGCATCCTTGGTTGGCCCGGTAAAACGCGTCACCGGCTCGCCCTGATTATCGAAGAAAATAAACGTGGGTGTGGCGCGCGCTCGATTTTTCAGGGAAAAATCCTTTTCCGTGGTATTGACGCCCTTGAAATCGGTCATGGCAGTATCGCCACGGACATCCATTTCATAGATCAGGAAATGTTTGCGATAGTAATCCTGCACTTCGGACTGGCTGAGTATGGTGGACTCCATGCGTGCGCAAAACGGACAATCCGCCTGCACAAACATCAACAGCACACCCGACTTGCCGCTTTGCCGTGCAGTCTCAAGCTCGGCCTTGAAATCGCCCAGCTTGGGCTGGAAGAAGTAATTCTGAACATCGCGCATTTCCGCCGATGCGGCAGTCGTGCACAACAATAACGCTATTGCAAATAGACGTAACATTTACAGACTCCTCTTTATTGTATTTTTGTAAATACCGGGAGGCTATTTTTTCGTCGGTTTTTTCGCGTTGATGTATTTTTCCACAGCTGCCTTGGTCAATGCGCCAACCTGATACGCCACGATTTTGCCTTCCGGATTGAACAGGTAAGACGTAGGCAAACCCTGCACTTCGCCTATCTGTGCTGCTATATTAGCGTCCCCCAGCACAATCGGATAGGAGATAAACATACTATCGGCAAACTCGGTCACCTGCTTGGGATCGCGATAATCCATGGCAATACCAATCACCGCCAGCTTGGTCTTGCTATATTTGTCATGCAGCGCAATCAGGTCGGGAATCTCTTCCAGACACGGCGGGCACCAGGTTGCCCAGAAATTCACCAGCACCCATTTTCCCTTGTAAGCATCGAGACTTTGCGTGTGGCCTTTGGTATCGGTAAAGCTGAAAGCCCAAACCGAAGTAGTCATGAGTGACAATGCAATAATAACCAATACTCGTTTTAACATGAATAAAATCCTATAATCCTGTTTTCAAATTAGCCGCCGTTTATTCATGACTGACTACCGTATAGAAAAAGACTCGCTGGGCGAGTTCAAAGTTCCCGCAGATGCCTGGTATGGCATACAAACAGCGCGCGCCGTGGAAAACTTCCCGATCTCGGGACGCATGCCCGACATCGACTTCATCCGCGCGCATGTGCAGATCAAACTTGCCGCCGCGCTTGCCAATACGCAACCGGACTGGCTTAACCCTACTCAGCGCGATGCTATTGTAGCCGCTTGCGAGCGGGTTTTGAATGGCGAATTTCTGGATCAATTCGTGGTCGACCGTTTTCAGGCCGGTGCCGGTACCAGCCACAACATGAACAGCAATGAAGTCATTGCCAATATTGCCAACGTCGCACTAGGCGCCGAAAAGGGACAATACGCCCCCATCCACCCCAACGACCACGTCAACATGGGGCAATCGACCAACGACACTATCCCTACCGCGATTCGTCTGGCTCTGCTGGCAAAACTGCCACGCCTGCTCGATGCCATCGCGCACATGGCAGACGCCTTCGATGAACTCGCCGTACAGGAACGCGATACGGTAAAAAGCGGGCGCACCCATTTACAGGATGCCGTACCCACCACGCTGGGCCGCGAATTCGCCGCCTATAGCTGGATATTGCGGCGCTGCGCCGCCAACCTGGACCATGTTCGGCCCCTGCTCTGCGCCATCGGACTGGGCGGCTCCGCCGCCGGTACCGGGCTCAACACGTCGCCCGACTACGCGCAACGCGCCGCCAAAGAGTTATCCGCGCTCACCGGCGAAGCCATCACGGTAGGCGACCTCGCCGCGCAAATGCAATCGATGTTCGACATGCAAGCTCTGTCTGCTGCCATCCGCGGTGTCGCGCTGGAGCTCACCCGTATCGCCAACGACCTGCGCCTGCTCGCGTCCGGCCCGCGCACCGGCCTCGGCGAAATCACCCTCCCGGCCGTGCAACCGGGTTCTTCCATCATGCCAGGCAAGGTCAACCCGGTGATGTTCGAGATGCTGAATCAGGTCTGTTTCCAGGTTCTGGGGCAGGATGCCGCCGTCGCCTACATGACGCAGGCCGGGCAACTCGAGCTCAACGTGATGATGCCGGCGTTAGGCTCGGCGTTATTCGATGCCATGGACTGGCTCACCAACGCGATGCGCGTCGCCACAGACAAGAACCTCAAGGGCCTCATCATCAACCGCGACCGTTGCGATCGCTTCATCCACGACAGCGTAGGCTTGGCCACGCTGCTGAATACGCGCATCGGCTATATGAAAGCCGCCGAAATCGCCAAGGAATCGGAAAAAACCGGCAAACCGGTACGCGAAATCGTCGCCGCGCACGGCCTGATGAGCGAGGCCGAATTCAATCAGCTGGTACTGGCTGCCGCGCATGGCACAGGTAGCGGCGGCGGTGGCGGCTAAACGCAACCCATAAAAAAAGCGGTGCATGTGCACCGCTTTTTTACAACCATCCATCAATGTGCCGACGTTAATGTGCCGATGTTTTACCCGCACCTTCTTCGTCCTTGCCATGCGACTCGGAAGCATGCGTGAAATACAACGCCACGCCGATCAACGCAATCGCTCCGCCCAGATACAATAAATCCAGCGGCTGGTTCATCGGTATCTTGAGCGCCTTCTCGAACAAATTCACAATCAGTATCATCAGCACCACTTTCGCCAGACGCTGCTTCAAATCGTCCAGATTCCTGATCACCAGTATCTTGCTGGAAGTACGACTGCCGTGCGCCTCGTCGATATCGCTGACGAACAACTCATACAGACCCAGTGAAAAAATCAGCATGAACGTAGCCAGCAAATAGCCGTCCACCACTTCGACCACATGGGTAATGGTTTCGTCATGCAGCACCTTGCGCGCATCGGCAGCCAGCCCGGCATCAGCGTAATGCCACACATGTTCGACCAGATAAACCACATCCACCGTTGCCATATACATCACGATCAATGCCGCCGCCATGCTTGCCAGCACAGCGAACACCACCATATAACGGCTGCGCCACAACGCACCCTCAAAAATAAATTCCATAAATTTCATATCATTATCCTGTGAAAATTCAAACTTGCCAGCTGTCGGCACTTACCGCACAACATATGTGTCATTTGTCTGTTTTACAAGCCATAAAATAAGTCATACACTCTTAACAGAACTTAACACATCCAGATTAATAATTAATGATGTATTCATCATGATGCCCAGCTTTGCAACACCTACTCAAGACACTCGCCTGGCGCATTTGACCGAGACACGTCCGAAACATTTGCAGCTCTGGCTGGAACAATTGCACTTAAGCGACCCGCAAACGGCGTCGCTGTCTATTTTATCATCATTATCTGCCCTCAATCGCCAGCCTATGGCTGCCGACGCCCGATTGAAACTGCTTAATCTGTACTGGAATACCATACAGACTCAGGTCACCATGCTCCAGCTGCAATTATCCGGCAGTATGCTGCCGCTCTCCGAAAAAGCAGACGCGCACGCCCGGCTTGCCCGCGAATTGTTGCTGGAGCTTGGGCACGGCTACAAACTGGTGTTAAATAACAACAGCGTCAGTCTGCTGAATTTCTACAGCAAACCGGATACGGCTGCCGTCGTCTATCAATTGCTGCTGACCCAGCAGCGAGTGCTGGAATTATGCTATGAAATGTATGCGCCCGTCCCGGTAGGCTTATGGCTGGAAATTCATCAAGCCTACCAATACGCAGATGAGCTCGGCATAACTCAGACCGTTACCGGTGGCAGCACGCCGGCAACCATTGTTCACCTCTATCAGCAAATATTGTTAATCGCACTGGCAGATCCTTATCATCTGATGCAGGGCGAGTTGACCCAAGTCATCGAACTGGCTCAGGAATATGCACGGCTATGCACTATCGACCGTAGCAGCACAGCTGCCGGCAAGGATCAGAAGTTCACCCTGGATCCGGCTGTAGATGCACCGCCGCACATTACGGCGCGGATGGAATCAGGTTTGCAAAGCAGTTCCGCCCGTTACTTCAAAACCCAGACGCTAATCGAACATCTGTTATATGTGCTCGCCAAGCTCGAATCCGGCGCAACACCGGCTGCGCTGAATTTGCCGCAGGCAGCCGCCGACCACGGTTACCGCTATTTACTGCATCGCCTGATCCGCAGCTGGGGCATGCCGCACCTGCGCCGCTTTAATCGCTATAAAAACCGGCTCGACAATATCGACTTGAGCCTCGGCCTGCGCACCATACATGCGTTGCTCAGCAACGACGAAACAACTGCCAACATCGACGAAAGCCAGATAGAAATCACTGTGAGCAGTTTTGCCATGCCCGCATATAGCAAGCGCAACCAATATATCGCCAAATGGCAAATGCTGAATAACAGCGCGCAAGGCCATGCATTGCGCAACAAGGAAAACACGCCTGCTCACATCAAGGTGGGCGAATTAATCGCAATGCGAGAGCATTTCAGCGAAGCATGGAGTTTATCCGTGATCAAATGGATAAAAAACGTAGACACGCAGACTGTCGAGATCGGCGTCCAGTTATTACCGCCACACGCACGTCCGGTAACGGTAAGCAACCCGCTGTCGCCTATCAGAAATGCGCAGCCAGGCATCATGTTCCCGGAAAACGCGGCATTGAAACAACCCAACCTATTACTGGTTCCGCATGGTATGCACATGAAAAATGTACACATGGATCTGCAGACCGACACTACCGTCAGTATCATGCCGGGCAAAATGATGCTGCAAACGCAGTCTTTCGATATGTTTGAATTTACCGCAGAAAAATAATTATTCCGTTTGCCACTGACTTAAACTCAACTGCGGCTGCTGGGCCAGTTTGTCCAATATCTGCGGCTGCTGCGCCGCATGAAACACCAGGCGTTCAAACACCTCGCGCACAACGATATGATCCGGATGCATCGCCAGAGCCCAGCCTTTGCCTGAACGCAGCACCCAATGAGCATCGACCAGCTGATCCAGCGCCTGCTCCAGCTGATCCCAGTTGGTCTGCGTCCGGATTGCCAATTGCCTTATCGTCAATACCTCGCCCTGTTGCTGTGCAGACGCCAGCTGCTTGAGTATGCCCAGCGCGCAGAAAAACATGCTGCCCGGCATTGGTTTACCGGCCTCATGGGCCACCAGATAATACGGCAAAGTCGCAGTAATCGTCGCGCCCAGCAGCACTGTCATCCATGACAGGTAAATCCATAGCAAAAACAACGGCAATGCCGCAAATGTGCCATAAACCATCGTATACGAAGGAAAATGGCTGACATAGGCGGAAAACAGCAGTTTCATCGCCTCAAAACTCAACCCTGCTACCAACCCGCCTATCCAGGCATGGCGCGCCGGCACGTAACGGTTCGGCACCATCAAATACAGCAGGGACATCGCACTGACCGTCAGCAGTACAGGCACTACTTTCAGCAACACCAGACTCACGCCGTGTACCTGATGCCCGAATCCGAATGCCAGGCTCGCCAGATACGAAGTCACATACAAACTTGCACCGATCAGCAAGGGGCCGAGCGACAATATCGACCAGTACACCAGAAACCGCTGCGCCATCGGCCGTTCGCGCTGTACGTGCCAGATACCGTTCAGCGCATGTTCTATCGTCTGCATCAGCATGAACGCCGTGACCGCCAGCAAAGCCGTGCCGATCGCCGTCAGTTTCCCGGCATTTTCCGAAAACTGGAACATATATACCGTAATCACCTTACCCGCAGCTTCCGGCACCATATTATTGAGCAGAAACACTTTCAGACTGGTGGAGATTTCGGTAAATGCCGGAAAGGCAGAAAAGATCGTCAGCCCGATGGTAATCAGCGGCACGATTGCCAGCAATGAAGTATAGGTCAGGCTGGCCGCGGTCTGATTGGAGCCGTCGGCGGCAAAGCGCCTGGCAACCAGCTTGATGAAATGAAAGAGACGGAGTAGATGGGTACGCATATTGACGAGTTTAATGGATAAAGCGCGCATTCACCAGAACGGCCCCGTCTCGCGTTATAATCTCGCCACTCGCATAACGCAAAACCAGCATGCACGACATCCTTGTCCTCTACTACAGCCAGCACGGTTCCACCCAGGCGCTCGCCCAGGCCATCGCACGCGGTATCGAATCCGTGCCCGGCGTACAAGCTCGACTGCGTACTGTCCCCAAAGTTGCGCCCGTCACAACGGTTGCCGCCCCGCCTGTCCCCGAGGTCGGCGCCCCCTATGTCGAACTCGACGACCTGCGCGAGTGCATCGGCCTGGCGCTGGGTAGCCCCACCCGCTTCGGCAACATGGCCGCACCTATGAAATACTTTCTGGACGGTTCCGCCGCATTATGGATGCAAGGCGCGCTAGCCGGCAAACCCGCAGCCGTGTTTACCTCGACTACCACCATGCACGGCGGCCAGGAAAGCACTTTGCTGTCGATGATGCTGCCGTTACTGCATCACGGCATGATGCTGCTCGGCATCCCCTATACCGAAGCCGAACTCACCAATACGGCCAGCGGCGGCAGTCCGTACGGCGCCAGCCACGTCAGCGGCAGCAGCAACAACACGCAACTCACCAATGACGAACGCAAACTTGCGTTCGCGCTCGGCAAGCGTCTGGCGCTTACCGCCATCAAACTCGCAATTCCTACAGAAAGCCGCTTATGAATCGTATCAGCACCGCATGGTTACAAAATATCAGCATTGCCAGCCTGATCGCCCTGATCTTCCTGTCCGTCGCCTGGGAAGGCTGGCTCGCCCCGCTCAAACCCGGCGGCTCCATGCTTATTTTCAAGGTATTGCCGCTGATGGTGCCGCTATTCGGCATCCTGCACGGCAAACGTTATACCTACCAATGGTCGTCGCTGATGATACTGGTATATTTTACCGAAGGCGCCGTACGCGCATGGTCCGATCACGGCCTGTCGCAAGTGCTTGCATCGATTGAAGTCGCCTTGACCGTCATTTTCTTCTTTGCTGCAATTTATTACGCACGCGCCACCGGGCGCGCTCATTGATACAGGGAACACCATGCTAGACATCCAACTGCTCCGCAACGACATCAAAAGCGTCGCCGCACGTTTATCCAGCCGCGGTTTCGAACTCGACACCGCCGAATTCACACGCCTCGAAGCCGAGCGCAAAACCATACAGACGCTGACGCAGGAACTGCAGGCCAAGCGTAACGCCAGTTCCAAGCAGATCGGCATCGCCAAATCCAAAGGCGAAGACGCCAGCGCGATCATGGCTGAAATCGCCCATCTGGGCGACGAACTCAAAGCCGCCGAAACTGCATTGGCCGCCTTGCAGGCACCGCTTAACGCGCTGCTGATGAGCATTCCCAACCTGCCGCACGAATCTGTCGCCATTGGCAAATCCGAGGAAGACAATGTTGAAGTCAGCCGCATCGGCACACCGCGCGCATTCGATTTCCCGGTCAAGGATCACGTCGATCTTGGCGAAAAGCTGGGGCTGGATTTCGAAACCGCCAGCAAAATCGCCGGTGCCAGATTCTCGCTGCTGCGCGGCAATCTGGCCAAACTGCACCGTGCACTGGCGCAATTCATGCTCAATACGCACACCGACGCGCATCAATACACCGAAGTGTACGTGCCCTATCTGGTAAATGCCGAATCCATGCGCGGTACCGGACAGCTGCCAAAATTCGAGGAAGACCTGTTCCATGTGCCGCGTACGGACGCAGAACAGCTGTACCTGATACCGACCGCGGAAGTCCCGGTCACCAACATGGTACGCGGCGAAATCGTGCCGCGCGAACAGCTGCCGCTCAAGTTCGTCGCTCACACCCCATGCTTCCGCTCCGAAGCCGGCGCTTACGGCCGCGATACTCGCGGCATGATCCGCCAGCACCAATTCGACAAAGTCGAGCTGGTGCAGCTGGTCGAGCCGGAGCACAGCTATGCCGCGCTGGAAACCCTGACCGGGCACGCCGAGGCCATATTGCAGGCGCTGGGCCTGCCTTACCGCAAAATGGCGCTGTGCACCAAAGACATGGGATTCTCGGCCGCCAAAACCTACGACCTGGAAGTCTGGCTGCCGGCGCAGAATACCTATCGCGAAATTTCCTCCTGCAGCAACTTCGAAGCCTTCCAGACTCGCCGCATGCAAGCCCGTTTCCGCGGCGAGAACGGCAAGCCTGAGCTGCTGCACAGCATCAACGGTTCGGGACTCGCCGTAGGCCGTACCCTGGTAGCGATACTGGAAAACTACCAGCAAGCCGACGGCTCCGTTACCATCCCGGAAGTGCTGCGCCCTTACATGGGCGGCATCGACGCCCTGGTGCCCACGGCAAGCTGATGCGACTATTGGTCACACTGGGGCATCTCAGCGACCACCAGCGCGTCAGCATTGCGATCATCGCTGGCGCAGCGGTCATGCTGGGACTCCCCGGCAGCATATTGACCGATACACGCCTGATCGCCGGCTGGGATGCAGGCGCCGGCGTCAGCCTGCTGCTAGCCTGGTTAACCATGTCTGATGCAGATGCACAAGCCACCAAACGCAGCACTCACGACAAACGGCAAAGCAGCACGGCCATCCTGTGGCTGGTCACGCTGGCCGCGCTCGCCAGTGTGCTAACGCTTATCTTTCTGTTCAAAACCGAAACCAATGCCGATCCGCTGGAAAAATCCATCCATATCGGCTTGTCGGTACTGGCATTAATGACGTCCTGGCTGCTGATCCATACCCGTTTCGCCTTCCACTACGCCCACCGCTATTATGTCAGCGGCGGGCCGCACCATATCAAGGAAATCGGCGGACTGGATTTCCCCGGCGACAACGAGCCAGATTATCTGGATTTTGCCTATTTTTCCTTTGTTATCGGCATGACCTCGCAAGTTTCCGACGTCGCCGTCACCTCGCGCACCATGCGCCGCCTCACCCTCATGCACAGCCTGCTGGCCTTCGCATTCAACATGGCAGTACTCGCACTCAGCATCAATATCGTCGCTAGCATCATCTGACACGATTTCGCAACTCGTAGCAATCCGGATTGCATACGCTGCGCCAGATGCTAGACTCAATACAGAAAATCAAAGCGGGGGATGAATAATGTACGAACATATTTTAATTGCCGTTGACGGCAGCAGCACTTCCGCCAAAGCGCTGGACGAAGCGGTACAACTGGCACGTCAGCTGAAATCGACACTGCGTCTGGTTCACGTTGTTGATTCCGCCATGATAGATATGGATAACGGCGGCCTGTTATCCATGCCTGAAGTCATGGACAGCTTGCGCGAAGGCGGCAGCAAATTGCTGAAGAAATCCGTAGCACATGCCGAAGCGGCTGGAATCGCTGCCGAAAGCCAGCTATTGGAAACGCTGGGCGTCACCCGGGTCGCTACAGAAATCGTCGAAGAGGCCAAAAAATGGCCGGCAGACCTGATCATGCTCGGCACTCACGGCCGCCGCGGCTTCGCTCACCTGTTGCTGGGTAGCGTAGCCGAAGACGTAATACGCATGGCAACCGTGCCAGTGCTGCTGATACGCTGGAAATAATTTGCTGGCGTTGCCGCAGCAGCCCGCCTACAGCACCACTTGCGTTCCCATTTCCACTACGCAATTAGGCGGAATATTGAAAAAGGTGACAGCACTGCTGGCATTGCGATACATAGTGACGAAAAGCTTCTCCCGCCACAAAGGCATGTCCGTATCCGTTTTCGGGATCAGGGTCTCGCGCCCGAGGAAATAGGATGTTTCCATGGGGTTCAGCGTCAAGCCGAATTGGGCGGCAAGTTCCATTGCTTTCGGAATATCCGGCTCATCCTTGAAACCGAATTTGACGATCAAGCGGTGGAAATTGTTCGGCAGTGCCTGATGTTCAAGCCGGTCGGCTTCCGCCGCATACGGGATATCCAGCATGTGTACGCACAATATGACAACCTGTTCATGCAGCACTTTATTGTGTTTCAAATTGTGCAGCAGCGCGTGCGGTACGCCATCCGGATTGGAGGTCAGGAAGATAGCCGTGCCGGATACGCGGGTGACCGAATCGGGCTGCAGCGCATCGATAAACGGTATCAGGGTCAGCGCATTTTGTTGCATGCGATTGCGCAGTAACTGACGCCCACGCTTCCATGTGGTCATCAACAGAAATACGCCGGAAGCAAATGCCAGCGGGAACCAGCCGCCTTCCTCGATTTTAATAACATTGGCACTGAAGAAAGCGATGTCGATGGACAACAGAAAGGCGATCAGCAGCCCGCCTTTAACCCATCCCCATCCCCACATGCGGCGTACCACGATAAAGGCGAGTATCGAAGTTATACCCATGGTGCCGGTAACGGCGATACCGTAGGCCGAACCGAGACTGCTGGAGCTGTGAAAACCGATTACCAGCGCCACAACGGCAATGAACAGCGTCCAGTTGATGCCGGGCAGGTAGATTTGTCCGAATTCGTGTTCGGAGGTCTGCTGCGTCGCCATGCGCGGCGCGTAACCCAGCTGCATGGCCTGGCGAGTAATGGAAAAGGCGCCGGAAATCACCGCCTGCGACGCAATCACTGTGGCCACCGTCGCCAGCACGATTAACGGATATAACGCCCAATCCGGCGCCAGCAGATAAAACGGATTCTCGATGGCTTTCGGCGTATGGATCAGCAAAGCGCCCTGGCCGAAATAATTGAGCAGCAACGCCGGCAATACGAGGAAAAACCAGGCCAGCTGCACCGGTTTCCTGCCGAAATGCCCCATGTCGGCGTAAAGAGTCTCGGCGCCGGTCACAGCCAGTACTACGCCGCCGAGTGCGAGAAAGCCGATTTTCGGCGAATTGATCAGAAAACCCAGGCCATGAACAGGATTCAGCGCGTTCATGACATGAGGTTCGTTCAGGATGTTCAACAAACCCAGCAATGCCAGCGTACCAAACCATATCAGCATGACCGGACCAAACAGTGCGCCTACGCTGGCAGTACCCTTGCGTTGAAACAGAAACAGACCGAACAGCACGGCAATCGTTACCGGAATAATAAAATCGTGCAGGGCCGGGCTCGCCACCTGCAAGCCTTCGACTGCCGACAATACCGAAATGGCAGGCGTAATCACGCCATCGCCGTAAAACAGCGCTGCGCCGAAAATACCCAGCAGCATGATGGTGGTCCGGCCTTTGCCCGTGTCGTCGAGCGTGCGCAATGCCAGCGCCAGCAGCGCCATAATGCCGCCTTCGCCGCGGTTGTCTGCGCGCATGATAAAGGCCACGTACTTGAATGAAACGACGATCATCAACGACCAAAAAATCAGCGACAATATTCCCAGCACGTTTTCCGGGTTCAGCGGCACCGGCTGCAGTCCGCCGGTAAAAATCGTGCTCAAGGTGTATAGCGGGCTGGTGCCGATGTCGCCGTAAACCACGCCTAATGCGGCCAGCGCCAGCGGTGCAATCTTTTTCTTCTGAGCCATGTCATCGGTCATGAGTTTTCCCTGAAATGATATTGTTATTGGCAGATTTAAAGTCGGCAACAGCCGGCGCACATTTTGCACCTTCTTGTATAAAAATAGTATAAAGATTTAAAACAGCGGGAAAATCCCGCACGCCTGTTTGCCGGACGGAAAAGCAATTACTCGTCGATCACCAGCCGGTAGCCGACGCCGGCTTCCGTCAGCAGACATTTCGGCTGGGCCGCATTCTCTTCCAGCTTGTGCCGCAACTGACCCATGTAAATACGCAGGTAATGCGCGTGCTCGACATGCGAAGGCCCCCATACCTCGCGCAATATCTGGCGGTGAGTCAATACCTTGCCAGGGTTGCGTACCAGCAAGGCAAGCAGGCGATATTCGATGGGCGTCAGGTGTATCGGCTGCTGGTCGCGCTTGACGGTACGATTGACGAGATCAACATGAACGCCGCAGAATTCGATGGCAGCTGCGGCCTCTCCTGCCGTTCTGTCGCGTCGGCGCAACGCAACGCGCACGCGCGCCAGCAGCTCTCCCACACCGAACGGCTTGCTCAAAAAATCATCGGCGCCGGCATCGAGTGCCGCGATCTTGTTGGCCTCATCGGAGCGTGCCGACAATACGATGACGGGGATCGCCGACCAGTTGCGCAGGTCGCGGATAAATTCCACGCCGTCGAGATCGGGCAAACCGAGATCGAGGATAATAATGTCGGGCTGGCGCGTACCTGCCTCGACCAGCCCTTGCCGGGCGGTTTCGGCTTCATATACCTGCAGGCCTTCTTCCTCGAGCGCTGCCCTGACGAAACGTCTGATTTGCTTTTCATCCTCGACGATGACGACGACCGGGGTGTGATTGTTCATGTTACGCCGGGCTCCATGCCATGCAACGCTTGTTCGTCCTGCAGGTCGGGCATGCTGGGCGGCGTACCCAGCGGCAGGGTAAATATAAATCGGGCGCCGCCGGTCGGTACGTTTTCTGCCCAGATACGGCCTTTATGCGCTTCGACGATAGCCCGGCAGATAGCCAGGCCCAGACCCACTCCCGGTTTTGCCGACTCTTTTTCGCCGCGCGTGAATTTCTCGAAGATAGTTTCTTCGCTGCCGTGCGGCAATCCCGGGCCGTTATCGGTCACCGAGATTTGCGCTTCGCCATTGCAGATAGCGGCAGCGATGCGGATAGTACTGCCCGGCGGGGTATATTTTGCCGCATTTTCCAACAGATTGCACAGCACGCGCTCTATTAGCACCGCATCAAATTCCAGCAAGGGGAAATCGGCAGGCAGCGTAGCCTGAACCTGATGCTCCTTCAGCTGCTGCTCCCGCGACTGCTGCGCGCTGCCGACGACTTCTTCCAGCGGTTGCCATTGCAGGTTGAGCTTGACGTTGCCGGCCTGCAAACGGGCCATATCCAGCAGATTGTTGACCAGCGCGCTCATGCGAAAAGCCTGGTCGCGTATCGCCTCGGCCAGATTGAGCTGGGCGGCGTCCAGTCCCGGCGGGATGCGGACCAACGTATCCGTCAGGCCGACCAGCGCTGTCAGCGGCGTGCGCAAATCGTGCGAAAGCGCGGAGAGCACCGAGTTGCGCAGGCGTTCGGATTCCATCCTGACCACGGCATCCTGCGCCACTTCGATATAGTGCACGCGCTCCAGCGCCGTGGCGATGAGCGCGGCAAACCCGTCCATCTGGCGGCGCTGTTCCGGGATCAGCAACCAGCGCGGGTGTGCCGATTCAATTGCCAGCACGCCACGCATGCGCATCGGTGCGCGTAACGGCAGATACAGAATCGGGCTACCCGGCAAGGTATCTGTGCCGAAACCAGCCGCTTCGTTATGATCGAAAGACCATTGCGCAATACTGATATCAATGGCAGGCACAGGATGAGCGTCGCGCGCTGCCGATTGCAGTTTGTCGTGTTCGTCGGCCAGCAGGATGGCAATCTGCACCCCGAAAGTCGATTCAATGAATTTGTGGCTGATGTCGATGATCTGGTCGGGCAACAGCACGCCCGACAAATCGCGGGCCATTTCATAGAGCGCGCGCAACCTGGCTTCGCGGTGCGAGGCGATTTGCGCCTGATAGCGCAAATTCGCTGTCAGCTGGCCGATAACCAGCGCTACCGCGAGCATGACGGCAAAAGTCACCAGGTATTGGGCATCGCTTACGGCAAACGATAGCCGCGGCGGCACCAGGAAGAAATCGAACAGGATCACGCTGAGAAAAGCCGCCAGCACCGAGGGACCGCGGTCAAATTTGACGCCGATGAGAACGACGGCGAGCAGGAAAATCATGACGATGTTCGCCAGCTCGAAATACGGCTGCATGCCCGTTCCCAGCACAGTTGCGGCGGCGCAGGCTGCAACCGCCCAGGCATACGGCTGCCAGGCCGGTTTGACGCGTTCGCTGCGGTCGGCCAGCCGAGCGCGGGCCGATTGTGCAGGATTATCGGATATTTCGCGGACGACCTGAATAATGTCCAGATCCGATGACAGACGTCCGATACGGTCGGTAAAGGAGCGCCGCCATGGACGCCAGCCCTTGTAATCGCGACCGACTATCAGCTTCGACAAGTTGCGGCTGTAGGCGTATTCCACCACGGTTTCGGCTTCGTCCTGCCCTGCCAGCGTGGCGGTCTGTGCACCCAGCTCGTGCGCCAGCTTCAGCGTACGCAAAATGCGCTCGCGCTCGCTGCTGGACAAACGCTGCAGGCGAGGCGTTTCCACATAGACGGCATGCCATTCGACATCGAGCTCGGCAGCGAGCCGGCTGGCCCGGCGGATGACTTTTTCCGAGCCCGGCTGGGGGCCGACGCAGACCAGCAGATTTTCCTTAGTCTGCCAGACCTTGTCGATGGAACGTTCCTGACGATAAGTCCGCATCTGATCGTCGACACGGTCGGCAGTACGACGTAGCGACAGTTCGCGCAATGCAATCAGGTTGCCCTTACGGAAAAAATTGCGAATGGCTTCCTGCGCCTGCTGCGGTATGTAGACCTTGCCGTCGTGGAGCCGTTGCAGCAATTCGTCCGGCGTGATATCGACCAGCACCACTTCATCGGCCTGATCGAATACCTTGTCCGGCACCGTTTCCCGGACGCGAATGCCGGTGATGGCGCCGATCACATCGTTAAGGCTTTCCAGATGCTGGACGTTCAGCGTGGTATATACATCCATACCGGCCGCAAGCAGTTCTTCGACATCCTGCCAACGCTTCGGGTGACGCGAGCCTTGCGCATTGGTGTGCGCCAGTTCATCGACGAGGATCAGCAGCGGACGGCGTTGCAATGCCGCATCGAGGTCGAATTCCCGCAAGGTTTTGCCGCGATATTCGATTTCCTTCAGCGGCAGTACTTCCATGCCCTCAAGCAGGGCCATGGTCTCGGTTCGGCCATGGGTTTCGACGATGCCGACCAGCACATCGAGATGCTGGCTGCGCAACTGCTGCGCGGCCGAGAGCATGGTAAAGGTTTTACCGACGCCGGCGGAGGCGCCGAAAAAAACCTTGAGCTTGCCCCGGCGCGCCTTTTCTTCATCGCGTTGCACGCGTTCGAGCAATTCGTCTGGATCGGGGCGCTGGTCATTCATATTGGTCAGTATACGACAAGATCGTTATTGCGTATTTCGCTCATAAGCATTTGCGTGCTCTCCTTTTTGTTGCTTCGCACTCGCAACTGCAAGTCAGCTGTCTGCCGTATGCCACGCTGTGCCGAGCCTCATTGACCCCGTGCAGCTGTCTGCAAACGGGACAGCGGTGCAGATGGGGAAAGCTGCGGAGCCCGGATAAATCAGGCTGGGCATGCGTTGCTTGCGGTCGCGACTCCCGGACAGGCTGCCGTCTGCAAACCCAGGCATGCCCCGGATATGTGCACCGCCCGAGCAATACATAAATCAATCCGAGCGGTACAACAATCACGAGCAGCGCTAGCAATGGTCCGACGATACCTTCCATTTTCCCTTCCTAGAATGTATGTCCAGCCTGAACTATAAGCACCCCTTTGTTCAGGTCACGAGTTTCGCTGCTAGCCAGTGAAGCGCCACCTACCGGCGGACGGAAGAATGTGTTATTCGATGCGGTAACATAGGCTACAGATGCATTCCAGCCTCCGGTAAAGGTCTTGGCAAGCGAAAGCTTGTAATCGGTGTAGTCAGCGCTGATATTGCCGTTGCCGGTTACGTAGTCTGCGGTGACATCGATACGGCCTACATGCATGCCCAGCGTCAGATCATCCATCAGCGGATAGTTGACGGAAAGGTCATGATACAGCGTACCTTTGGTATCGCCGGTATAGCCGGTGCCGCTATTGGCGCCGAAGTAGTCGGTGGTGGAGACGGAAAGCTTGTAGCTGATCCATTTCCATGACACGCCGGCATTCACTTCAAAGTTGTCGAAACTCTGGGATGGATAAACAAATTGCGAGCTCTTGTTGTAGTTGGCGCCCGGATAGT
Organism: Sulfuriferula sp.; assembly: GCA_031291235.1. Lineage (GTDB taxonomy): Bacteria > Pseudomonadota > Gammaproteobacteria > Burkholderiales > Sulfuriferulaceae > Sulfuriferula. Next base: position 186,306 of record JARLJL010000012.1, on the reverse strand, counting down.
AATAACCGTAGCCGCCAAGGGTGAAACCAATATCGTCGCTGATTTTTCCGTTATAGCCGGCATAGTAGTCCAGCTCCAGATTGCCGCCGGCATAACTGTTGCCACTTACATTGGAAGCCCAAATACCGGCATACAGGCCGCTGTCACGAGTATAGTCAACACCGCCTTGCAAGGCAGGCTGGCCCCAGGTCTGGTCGATACCGCGAAAGCGGTAATCGCTGACAAGGTTGATATTGGAAGTGATGGTGCTGGATGCTGCAGGCACGTCTTCAGCGCATGCGGTGTTCGATACGGCAGCCAGCAGGGATGCGGCTGCAAGTGTTAACAAACTGATTTGATACATGTTTTTTCCTTATAGTTGATAAAAATCGGCCTGCTAGATAGCTTGAATCCGGCCAATTTCGGCTTCGGGCAAAGCCAGTACAATTGCACGCATGGCGGCAGACTGGGCGGATTGTCCCAAGCCCAGCCAGACTCGCATCAGGGTGCTGTGCGGTACGGGCTGGACGCGGACAAATTCCAGCCATTTCCCGCACGCCTTGATAACGGCATTGCGCAGCCGGGTCACATATTCACCTTCGATGGTAATGAGCATCATGACTCTTTGCTCCTTCGGTTCGCTAGTCGCGGCAGCAGTGTTCATGTCAATCTCCTTATCGGTGCACGGCATCCAGCGCAAGATTCAGTTGCAGCACATTGACGCGCGGCTCGCCCAGCATGCCGAATTGACGCTGTTCAGTGTATTGCGCTATCAATTGTTGCAGCGCTGCCGGCTGCATGCCGCGCAGACGAGCTACCCGTCCGATCTGATAAGCCGCGGCAGCCGGGCTGATCTGCGGATCAAGCCCGCTACCCGAAGCGGTCACCAGATCCACCGGTACCGGCGCAGTGTTGCCGGGGTCGGCGTCGTGCAATGCCTGCACCCTGCCCTTGACTGCGTCGATCAGCGCCGGATTGGTCGGGCCGAGATTGGAGCCGCTCGACGCAGACGCGTTATCAGGCATGGGGCCGGTGGCCGATGGACGGCCCCAGAAATATTTCGGGTCGCTGAACGACTGACCGATCAATTCCGAACCGACCGCCTTGCCGTCTTTCACGATCAGGCTGCCGTTGGCCTGATCCGGCATAAGTGCCTGGGCAATGCCGGTGACGGCAAGCGGGTAGGCGATACCGGTCACTGCGGTCAGTATCAGGAAACTGGTAATTGCGGGACGAAATTCTTTTAACATGGTCATGCTCCTTGATTAAACCCAGCCGAAGGCAACGAGTATCTGGTCGATCAGTTTGATGCCGACAAACGGCACGATGACGCCGCCCAAACCGTAAACCAGCAGATTGTCGCGCAGCAGGATATTGGCGCCGATAGGACGGTATTTCACGCCCTTGAGCGCCAGCGGAATCAGTGCGACGATGATCAGCGCGTTGAATATCACTGCCGAGAGTATGGCGCTGGCCGGTGTAGCCAGATGCATCACGTTAAGCGCAGCCAGCGCCGGGTAAGTCGACACGAAGGCAGCCGGAATGATGGCGAAGTATTTGGCCACATCGTTGGCAATGCTGAACGTTGTCAACGCGCCGCGGGTCATCAGCATCTGCTTGCCGGTTTCCACGATTTCGATCAGCTTGGTGGGGTTGGAGTCCAAGTCCACCATATTGCCTGCTTCCTTGGCGGCCTGCGTACCGGAATTCATCGCCACGGCGACATCGGCTTGCGCCAAAGCGGGGGCGTCGTTGGTACCGTCGCCGGTCATTGCCACCAGCCGGCCTTGCGCCTGATGGTCGCGGATGAGCTTGAGTTTGGCTTCCGGCGTCGCCTCCGCCAGAAAATCGTCCACGCCCGCTTCGGCGGCAATCGCTGCTGCGGTCAGGCGGTTATCGCCCGTGATCATGACGGTCTTGATACCCATGCGACGCAGCTCGGCAAAGCGTTCCTTGATGCCGCCCTTGACGATATCCTTGAGTTCCACCACGCCCAGCACTTTGCTGCCGTCGGCGACGACCAGCGGCGTGCTGCCGCGGCGGGCTGCATCGTCAACCAGCATTTGCACATTGGCGGGGAAATCCCCACCCAGACTTTTGACATGATCGCGAATCGAATCGGATGCGCCTTTGCGGATTTGCCGGGTATCAAGATTGACGCCGCTCATGCGGGTATGCGCGCTGAAGTGCACGAAAGTCGCACCCAATGCATGAATATCGCGCTCGCGCATATCGAATTTCTGCTTGGCCAGCACAACGATGCTGCGGCCTTCCGGCGTTTCGTCTGCAAGCGAGGCCAGCTGGGCGGCATCGGCCAGTTCACGCTCGGTGACGCCGCCAGCCGGGAAGAACTGGGTAGCCTGACGGTTGCCCAACGTGATGGTGCCGGTCTTGTCCAGCAGCAGTACATCCACGTCGCCGGCAGCCTCGACAGCGCGTCCGGATGTGGCGATCACGTTTTTCTGCATCATGCGCCCCATACCGGCTACGCCAATGGCCGAAAGCAGACCGCCTATCGTGGTCGGGATCAAGCAAACCAGCAATGCTACCAAAGTAGTAATCGTAACGGGCTGCCCCGCTTTTGCCGCGTCTACGCTGTACAGCGAGTAAGGCAGCAGTGTCACGGTGGCCAGCAGGAAAACGATGGTCATCGCCACCAGCAGGATAGTCAGCGCAATTTCATTTGGCGTTTTCTGACGCTTGGCACCTTCCACCATTGCTATCATGCGGTCGATGAAGGCCTCGCCGGGGTTGACCGTGACGCGTACTACCAGCCAGTCTGAGAGCACGGTGGTGCCGCCGGTGACGGCATTGAAGTCGCCGCCCGATTCGCGGATCACCGGTGCGGATTCGCCGGTAATGGCGGATTCGTTCACCGAGGCAACGCCTTCGATGACTTCACCGTCTGCCGGTATCATGTCGCCGGCTTCCACCAGCACCACATCGCCGCGGCGCAAGTCGGTGCCGGGTAACAAATCTACCTTGGCATCGCGGTGAGGCTCTCGCAATTTCTTGGCCAGTACCGTTTTCTTGGCCGCACGCAGCGATGCAGCCTGGGCCTTGCTGCGGCCCTCGGCCAGCGCTTCGGCGAAATTGGCGAACAACACAGTGAACCATAGCCATAACGAGATGGCCAGAATAAAACCGGCAGGCGCTTCGCCCTCGCCACCCAGCGCCTGAAAGAACAGGATGGTAGTCAGGATGCTGCCTATCCATACCACGAACATTACCGGGTTTTTGATCTGGCTCTGTGGTGTCAGTTTTTTGAATGCATCCCACAGCGCCTGCGTCGCGATTGCGCGATCGAACAGTGCAAAAGTTTTAGTTCTCATATTCATGTCAATTCTCCGGGGCAACTTAGTGTGCGCCTATCATGGTCAAGTGCTCGACTATCGGGCCGAGTCCCAGCGCTGGCACGAAGGTCAGCGCACCAACCAGAATTACCGTGCCGATCAGCAGCCCGACAAATAACGGGGTATGGGTATACATGGTGCCTGTGCCCACCGGGATCCGCTTCTTGGCAGCCATCGATCCGGCCAGTGCCAGCACCGGTATCATCAGCCAGATACGGCCGAAGAACATGGCAAAACCGAGCGCGATGTTGTAGAACGGCGTGTTGGCAGAGATGCCGGCAAACGCACTGCCGTTGTTACCCACTGCCGAGGTGAAGGCATACAGCACTTCGCTGAAACCATGGGCGCCGGGGTTGAATATGCTGCTCTTGCCAGCGTCCAGCATCACTGCCAGCGCTGTGCCGCCAAGTATGATCATGGGCGGAATCAGGATCACCAGCGAGGCCATCTTGATGTCGAAGCTCTCGATTTTCTTGCCCAGATATTCAGGCGTACGGCCTATCATCAGGCCGGCGATAAACACCGCGATCACGGCGTAGATCAGCATGCCGTACAAGCCCGAACCCACCCCGCCGAACACGACCTCACCGAGCTGAATTTGCGCCAGCGGCACCATCCCGCCCAACGGAGTGAACGAATCGTGCATGCTGTTTACCGCACCGCAGGAAGCGGCCGTGGTAATGGTCGCAAACAGGGCAGAGTTGACGATGCCGAAGCGGGTTTCCTTGCCTTCCATGTTGCCGCCGGACTGACTGATCGAAGCAGTCTGATCTACGCCAAGCGCAGTGAAAGCCGGATTGCCTTGCAGCTCGGCATACTCGGCCACAGCCAGGAAGCCGACGAAAAGCACGGTCATGGCTGCGAGTATCGCCCAGCCCTGACGGGTATCGCCCACCATGTAGCCGAAGGTGTAGCACAGCGCGCCGGGGATCAGGAAGATCGCCAGCATGGCGAGGAAATTGCTGAGCGGCGTCGGGTTCTCAAAAGGATGCGCCGAATTGGCGTTGAAGAATCCGCCGCCGTTGGTGCCGATCTGCTTGATCGCTTCCTGCGAGGCAACCGGGCCCATGGCGATGGTCTGCTCATGCGTGGTGACCTTCTCGGTGACCGGGTTGCCGGCCGCGTCTTTCAGCGGATTGCCGGCGGCATCGGTTTTCGGATTATCGTAGGTCGTTGCGTCTATCGTCGTGACGGTCCGGTACGGCGAGAAATTCTGTACCACGCCCTGACCGACCAGCACCAGCGCCAGCAGCAGTGACAGCGGCAGCAGTATGTATAGGGTACCGCGGGTGATATCCGTCCAGAAATTGCCTATGGTTTCTACCGTATGCCGTGCAAATCCGCGGATCAGCGCAATGGCAACCGCCATGCCCATGGCCGCGGAAAAGAAGTTCTGCACAGCCAGCCCCAGCATCTGGGTCAGATAGCTCATGGTGCTCTCGCCGACATAACCCTGCCAGTTGGTGTTGGTCATGAAACTGATCGCCGTGTTGAAGGACGAATCCGGCGTGACTGCGCCGAAATGCTGCGGATTCAGCGGCAGCATGCCTTGCAGCCGTTGCAAACCGTACACGGCAAGCACGCCGAGCAGGCTGAACCAGAGCATGGCAAGCGCATAGCGCGTCCAGCGCATTTCCTCGCCTGAATCGACGCCGCAGATACGATAGAAAAGATTTTCCGCCGGTTTCATCCAGCGCACGAATGCAGGCATGTCACCGTCATAGATATGTGCCATGTACCTGCCCAGCGGTTTTACCAGTGCGAGCAGTACCACAAGATACAGGCCAATTTGTAGCAGTCCGTTGTCAGTCATCAGAATAGCTCCGGTTTAAGCAATGCGACGATGAGATATGCCAGCAAACCCAGGGACACAATGCCCCCCAAGACGTATAGCCAGGTCATGACGGTCTCCCCAGTTTTTCACAGCCGTAGACGACAAGCACCGTGAGGCCGAAAAAGACCGCTATCAGTGCGAGATAAATTAGATCCATGCGATGCGCTCCTTATGTCAAGTCACGCTATGCAGTATAGGAATTCGTGCATTAAAAGCGCGTAAAGCTTGCGCATGGAAGTGTAAGGATTTCGTAAAGAGAAGCTTACGACCGGAGCGGACGTCGTTGCGAGCCGATTCTGATCAAGCACGAAGACAATATCCGGCACGCTGGTATTTACCTCCCATTATCCCGGCCCCGGCGACCTGCTATGCTGAATTCCGGTCATATCCGGCTGGTAGCCGCTCCAGCCTTTCCAACCGCAACAATCAGACGACAACATGGAGGAGAAATCATGCGACTCAACAAACTGCTTGCAGCATCACTGGTATCTGCATTTTGCCTAAGCATGAGTGCAAATCATGCTATCGCAGCCGACACGGACACTCCCACCCTGGCAACCCCTGCCGCAACAAAATTCGAGATGATCCCCGCCAACAAGGATGACGACCTCCGCGTTTTCTATCCGGGCGACAAGGTCGTCAAAGGCGAAGCCGCGCTGCAATTGATGCAGGCCGGCAAGCCGGGATTAACCATCTGGCTGGCTGGCAACCAGTTTTTCGCCATGGAAGATGTCGTGCATGCATTCCAGCAGCAACACAAAATCGTGGTAGGCGTGATTACCATGCCGCCCGGCAAGGTGCTGGATGCCATCCTCAAAGGCGGCTGGACATACAATGGCAAGGATTATGCGATATCGCCTGACGTATTCGGCATGGTCGACATGGGCTCGGTGAAAAAGCTCAAGGACGCAGGCAAAGGTCAGGATTACGTGACCTATATGCACAACCAGTTGGTGCTGATGGTGGCGGAAGGCAATCCCAAGCATATCAGCGGCATCGCCGATCTCGGACGTCCGGAACTGCAAGTCATGCTGCCCAACCCGGTCACCGAAGGCATCATGAAGTTTTATGCCAAAAAATCTCTGGAAAACAATGGTCTGTGGGACAAACTTTCCGCCGGAAAGGAATGCCAATCGTGCTATGGCGCCCCTAACGTCTACTTCAGTTCCGTGCACCATCGCGAAATCCCGCAAGGCATCAAGGCAGGCACAGTGGATGTAGGCATCGTCTGGGCCACCGAGTATAAAAACGCGCTGAAGGAAGGTCTCAAAGTAGGCGAGGTAACCATGCCGGAAAAAGACAGCATGAAAAACGAAGTTAACTATATTGCCGGCAATATTTCAGGTGCAGCCCATGAAAAAGCCGCACTGGCCTACCTGAAATTCCTCGGCAGCAAAGCAGGTCAGGCCGCCTATACGAACCACGGCTTCATCGAGGCGTCGCCGGACGAGCTGGCCGTACGCCCGGTTCAATAAATGATTGCCATCATCTAATATGGAAACAGGCTTGATTCGCCTGTTCCCGATCCTCCTTCAATCATAAATAAAGCGGAACCTTGCGTTCCGCTTTTTATTTGTTGGCTGCCATTGAATTTCGCCTGCCAACGCGTTAACTATTTCCCGAACAGGTACAATCAGACCATATATTGATAACCGCGAAGGGGGGAACTCTATGCAACATGATAACGCGATGACGGATATGCATATGCCGCAATCCGAAGTTAACTCGAATATTGCCCGAATGCGACTCGCAGCAGGATTTCTACAAGGCTGCATCCTGTATTTCCTCTACCATGCGTCCAAAAATCAAACCTGGCCAGCAACTGATAGTACAATATTCGCCCCTTTATTACTGATATTCGGATTTATCCCGATTCTATTCATTTCCGGTCTGGGACATCTGTCCAGCCGTGTACTACAGCGATGGTTAGGGCTTGCGACGGCTATCATTGCCTGCCTGGGATTTTATGACGTGTGGCGTGCCGGTGGTCTGCACGATCTGGGGACAGGTTTCATTGTCACCCCATCCATGCACTTTCCTACGGCATCGGTTGTCTTCACCATTGCTTCCGGTCTATTTATTGCCCATGCGCTGATATTGGCAGCGGCGCACGATAAACGCTATATCGCCAATTACCCGGCTTATTTTGAAACCGCCTGGAAGTTGCTCATTCAAATCAGCTTTTCCGTCATGTTCGTGATTGCGCTATGGCTGGTACTGTGGTTAGGTGCCACCCTGTTCATGCTGGTAAAGCTCGATTTTCTAAAGACCTTGCTACAGGAATCCTGGTTTGCAATACCGGTGACCATTTCTGCTTTTTCTTTTGCGATGCATATCACCGACGTACGGCCGGCTATCGTACGAGGCATACGGAATCTATTACTGGTCTTATTGTCCTGGATTTTACCGGTTGCAGTATTGCTTGTGGGCGGTTTTCTGCTGAGTCTTGCCTTTACCGGACTGACTCCTTTATGGGGAACCCGGTATGCCACAACAATTTTACTTAGCACTGCCGCATTGCTGATCATTCTGATCAACGCAACCTTTCAAAACGGTGAGGTCAGCGACGAGATTACACGTCTGCTGCGTAGCAACGCGCGCATTGCCGCTTTCTTGCTATTGCCCATTACCGCAATCGCCATCTACTCCCTCAGCTTGCGAGTACAGCAATACGGCTGGACCGACGACCGCATCACCGCTGCATCCTGTTTGATAATCGCAACCTGCTACACCTCAGGTTACGCTTGGGCCGCATTACAGAAACACGGTTGGCTAACCCCCTATCGCCACAGTAAACGTCACGACGGCATTTATTATCCTGGGGGTATTAACCGCATTATTCACCCCGCTTGCCGATCCGGCACGTCTCTCCGTCGCACATCAACTCAGCCGCCTGAAGGATGGCAGCATCAGCGCCAGCCAATTTGATTTCGACTACCTGAAATTTAACGGCGCCCGCTACGGTATAGCTGCATTGCAACAACTAAAAACCGTCACCCAAGGTGCAGATGCCGCTTTGATTCGTGAAAAATCCAGTCAGGCATTACTAAAAGCGAATCGCTGGATGCAACCCGCGCCGCAAAAGATCACCACCGCAGATCTACACGCCAATATCCATTTCTGGACTGACACGACTACCCCTCCCGATTCATTCTTTACTCAGGACTGGCATGATGCCAAAACTTGGCAACTACCCAGTTGTATGAAGCAGGCAAACAAAAAATGTGATGCCTACCTGATTGATTTCACCCATGACAACAAGCCGGAAATCTTGTTGATCGGCAACACCTCAGGGACAGGGGCGACTATATTCACACAGAATGAGCAACAGCAATGGATAGTCCTGAGCGTGCTGCCTTACTATATGGCAGGTTGCGATAGTTTGAATCTCCAGTTAAGGCAGGGAAATTACCGACTGTTGACGCCGTCTCTGGATAATATCCAAATCGGAGACCAACTGATTACAGTGACAGCGACAAATAGTACAAACACTTGTATGAAAAAGTAATAGCAGGAAATACCCTGAATTGATAACCAGTGGGACGGCAAACGTGATTGCACCGCTGACATATCCAGCTTTGATACAACAGCACTAATATGCCGTCACAATAAAAAAACGGAACGCCGATATGGCGCTCCGTTTTTTATTGAGCGGTTGTCGGCAAATACTTACTTGCCGAACACCATCGCATCGTCGACAAAATCCACATGTACGGTATCCTTATCGGCAAAGCGTCCGGCCAGAATTTCCCTAGCCAGCGGATTTTCCAGCTGCGACTGGATCGCCCGTTTCAACGGCCGGGCACCGAATACCGGGTCGAAGCCCACAGTTGCCAGCTCGTCCAGCGCTGCATCGCTGATTTCGAAACCCATGCCCATCGCTGCCAGGCGTTTTGCCAGATACTGCAGCTGGATCTTGGCGATGGAACGGATATGCGCGCCGCCCAGTGCGTGGAATACCACCACCTCGTCGATACGGTTGATGAATTCGGGACGGAAATAGGTTTTCACCTCGCTCATCACCGCATCTTTCACTGCCTGATACGGGTCGCCGGTCATCTGCTGTATCATCTGCGAACCCAGATTCGAGGTCATCACGATCACGGTATTCTTGAAATCCACCGTACGTCCCTGACCGTCGGTCAGACGCCCGTCGTCCAGTACTTGCAGCAACACGTTGAACACGTCCGGATGCGCCTTCTCCACTTCATCCAGCAGAATCACACTATACGGCTTGCGGCGTACGGCTTCGGTCAGCGTGCCGCCTTCTTCGTAGCCGACATAGCCCGGCGGCGCGCCGATCAGACGCGACACGGAATGTTTCTCCATGAATTCGCTCATGTCGATGCGCACCAGATGATCTTCCGAATCGAACAGGAATCCGGCCAGCGCCTTGCATAGTTCGGTCTTGCCGACGCCGGTCGGCCCCAGGAACAGGAACGAGCCGTAAGGCCGGTTCGGGTCGCCGAGGCCGGAACGCGAACGCCGGATCGCATCCGACACCAGCCGTACGGCTTCGTCCTGCCCGACCACCCGGCCATGCAGGGCGTCTTCCATTTGCAATAATTTGTCGCGCTCGCCTTCCATCATTTTGGAGACGGGTATGCCGGTCGCCCGCGATACCACTTCGGCAATTTCCTCGGCGCCGACCTGGGTACGCAGCAAGCGCTTGGGCGCGCTTTGCTCTGCGCTTTCCGCTGCCTGCGCCTGATGCAATTGCGCTTCCAGTTGCGGCACGCGGCCGTACTGGATTTCCGACATCTGCTGCCAGTTGCCCTGACGCTTGGCTTCTTCCATATCCACGCGCGCCTGATCGAGCTGCTCCTTGATGTGCTGAGTACCTGCGACCATGGCCTTTTCAGCTTTCCAGATTTCCTCCAGATCGGCGTATTCGCGTTCCAGCTTGGCAATTTCCTCTTCCAGCAGGCCGAGACGCTTCTGCGAAGCTTCGTCCTTTTCCTTTTTCACTGATTCACGCTCGATCTTGAGCTGAATCAGGCGGCGGTCAAGTTTATCCATGGATTCTGGTTTGGAGTCGATTTCCATGCGCACGCGTGAGGCAGCCTCGTCAATCAGATCGATGGCCTTGTCCGGCAGGAAGCGATCGGTAATATAGCGATGGCTCAATTCTGCTGCGGCAACGATAGCCGGATCGGTAATGTCCACGCCGTGATGCACTTCGTATTTTTCCTGCAAGCCGCGCAAAATCGCGATCGTGTCCTCCACGCTGGGCTCGTCTACCTGGACCTTCTGGAATCGGCGTTCCAGTGCGGCATCCTTTTCCACATATTTGCGATATTCGTCCAGCGTCGTGGCGCCGACGCAATGCAGCTCGCCGCGCGCCAATGCCGGCTTGAGCATGTTGCCCGCATCCATGGCGCCTTCGGCCTTGCCTGCGCCGACCATGGTATGCAATTCATCGATGAACAGGATAATGCGGCCTTCGTCCTGTGCCACTTCCTTCAACACCGATTTCAGCCGCTCTTCGAATTCGCCGCGATACTTGGCGCCGGCCAGCAGCCCGGCCATATCCAGCACCAGCACGCGCTTGTTTTTCAGCGTTTCCGGCACTTCGCCGTTGACGATACGCTGCGCCAGCCCTTCGACGATCGCGGTCTTGCCCACGCCCGGTTCGCCGATCAGCACCGGATTGTTTTTGCTGCGACGTTGCAGCACCTGTATGGTACGGCGGATTTCGTCGTCGCGGCCGATTACCGGGTCGAGCTTGCCCAGACGGGCGCGCTCGGTCAGATCCAGCGTGTATTTATTCAAGGCTTCGCGCTGACCTTCGGATTCTGCGCTGTTCACGTTTTCGCCGCCGCGCACTTGCGTAATCGCCGCATCCAGCGCTGTGCGCACGATGCCGTGTTGCTTCAGCGCACGCCCGACTTCACCCTTGTCATCACAGGCCGCCAACAAAAACAGTTCGCTGGCGATAAACTGATCGCCGCGCTTTTGCGCTTCCTTGTCGGTCACATTCAGCAAATTATTCAGGTCGCGCGACACCTGCACTTCGCCGCCATGGCCTTCCACTTTGGGCAGGCGCTCGATCACCGTCTGCAAAGCTGTGCGTAGCGCACGCACATTGCCGCCGGCGCGGGACAACAGCGAGGTGGTGCCGCCTTCGGCATTGTCGATCAATGCCGCAAGCAAATGCACAGGTTCTATAAACTGATTGTCCTGACCGACGGCCAGACTTTGCGCATCGGATAGCGCTTGTTGAAACTGGGTTGTCAATTTATCGATTCGCATCATTACCCCCTGGTAAAATATCAATATAGTCGATAGATGAGGCAGATGCTGTTAATTTCAAGCCTGCAAACAGTTTATTTCGGGCCTGAATATCCTGAATTATTTTGTCAGCTTTTAGTTGCGTGAATCGGCCGCTCCCTGCACAATAACAGACCAATCAGCGTCCTCATTTCATTAACAGTCAGCATCCATGATAGATCCAGCACAACTCGCCGAGGCCATTGCAAGCAATGTCGCGGCTGCACTGCAAGAAGATATCGGCAGCGGCGACCTCACCGCACAGCTTATCCCTGAAAACCGGCAAGCCGTGGCCTCGGTAATGTGTCGCGAAAAAGCCATTTTTTGTGGGCAGGCATGGTTCGAAGCCTGCTTTCGCCGGCTCGACCCACAGGTAAAAATTCACTGGTATACCCGGGACGGCCAATGTATCGGCGTCGACCAGATGCTGTGCGAGGTCATTGGCAACGCCCGCGCGATGCTGACTGCTGAACGGCCTGCACTCAATTTTCTGCAAACGCTCTCCGCCACGGCAACCGCTGCTCACCGCTATGCCGAAGTCGTCAAGGGGACCGATGCCGTGATCATGGATACGCGTAAAACTCTGCCGGGACTGCGTCTGGCACAGAAATACGCGGTAAGCCTCGGCGGCGGCGCAAACCAGCGCATTGGTCTGTTTGACGGGATACTCATCAAGGAAAACCATATCGCCGCTGCCGGCGGCATTGCAGCCGCACTCAATGCCACGCGTAATGCCACGGTGCCGGTACAAATCGAAGTGGAAAGTCTGGACGAACTGGATCAGGCGCTGAATGCGGGCGCCAAACTGATTTTGCTGGACAACTTCGACCTGATCCGCCTGCGAACGGCAGTGACATTAACGAATGGACGCGCCCAACTCGAAGCTTCCGGCGGCATAGACATGGAAAACCTGCGCGCCGTCGCCGAAACCGGCGTCCATCGCATTTCTATCGGCGCGATGACCAAACATATCCACGCCGTAGACTTGTCGATGCGCATCAATACCGCCCAATAATGGCAGTCTGTTATGCCAGATTTACCCCGATCGCTTTTGCCAAAGCCGCGTAATCCTGCCTGACGCAAGGCACGAACTGCTTGACCGGGACATGAATCGATTCCTGCAGGCTGTTGATTGCAGCAACCGGCAATGCCAGCAAAGTTTGTCGCACGGTTTCTGCGTAAGTTGCTGCCAGTTTATCGTGGATCAGCACTGTGAAATCGGGGGAAGTGGGCAACGGATACCATGCCTCGTATTCGCCTGTCGCGATCAGCTGATTCGCTTTTTCCGTGCGCAACACACCCGCCTCTACCACCTTCTGCTGCAACAAAAATACGACCGCATCCTGGGTTTTCACAGTTTCCAGCATGGATGGCGGACCCAGCTTGCGCTCGGCAACCAGATTCTGCCCCATGGCACCCAGCCATGAGTCAGGCTGGGTAATACCGATACGAATAACCTGTGCTCCTTTGCGTTTAACCAGCATGCCGGTTGCCAGATCCTTGACTCGTACCAGCGGCTGATAACCGTGCTGCATGCTGTGGATGGCAACAATAGGCGGAACAAACAGGATATCGGTACGATTATCGCTAATCACGCCTTCTATCAGATCGAAACTGCGATAGGGTTCCGCATAGACCTTTTTCCCCATTTTAGCGCCGAGCGCAGTAGTCATGGGCTGCGTATAGAACTTGAAAAGCTGCAAATCGATTTCTACCGCCCCTGTTCCCGGATAGATAGAAATAAGCACATCACCATGACCGGATAGCAATAACGCCTGCGCAGCGGTGCTGGACAACACGGTCGTTGCAACCAGCGACCGAAGAAAAAAACGTCTATTCACAAATAGCATCCTTATGCGTTAAGCCTGCCATCGGCAGCATATTCGGAATACGTGACAAATATGCTGTCAAGCGCGTCGGCTGATTTATTATCACTGTTTCATCCGGAGGTTGCTCGTGCATCCTGCAAAATCAGGCTACCGGCGACAGCCACCGGTTTCAATGGTATGCAAATACCAACGAACATACAACACATACAGCCAAAATTACATACCCTCACATTTCTGCCCAATGCTAAACTTCAGCAATGCATATTGATCTGCTTGTCCCCCATCTTATTCCCGCTGCCGAAATGCGGCAGGCGCTGCTGGACAATCTGGCTTTGCCGGCACTTGCCACCCTGCTGGCACGGGGCAGCCATACCATGACTGATGCGCCCGGCGGCATGGATGCTGTTCTGTACCGTCGTTTCGGCATTGCCCGGCAAGCGGATTGGCCCATCGCGCCCATTACCCTGTTGGCCGATGGCGGCAATCCGGCAGAACATTACTGGCTGCGCGCAGACCCAGTGCATTTGCGCGCAACGCGGGACCAGCTGATGCTGGTCGATAGCGCTGCGTTCAATATCAGTCAGGACGAAGCCGAGCAATTTGCCGAGGCATTCAACCGCCATTTCCGCCAGGATGGATTGCTACTCTATCCATTGCGCCCCAATCGCTGGTACCTCAAGATAGATACCCCGCCGACGCTGACCACACACAGTGTCAATAGCGTAGCCGGCAAGCACATTGATGCCTATCTGCCCGGCGGACCCGATGCGTTGGCCTGGCACCGTCTGTATAACGAGATACAGATGCTGTTCTTCAGCCTGAATGTCAATGATATCCGCGAAGCGCGCGGCGAACTGCCCATCAATAGTCTGTGGTGCTGGGGCGGCGGCGTATTGCCGAAAACGGAAGCGGTTGCTTGCAGCAAACTGTATGCGAACGATAGCGATGCCCGTGCGCTGGCTTTTGCCGCCGGCGTTCCCAACGACAAGCTGCCTGTGAATGCTGCTGCCATAGACCAGCCGGCCATCATTCTGCTCGACGCCCTTACTGGCGGTGCGCAATACGGCGACTATACCGGCTGGCGCGAAGCACTGCTGCAACTGGAACACGACTGGTTTGCGCCATTACTCGCGGGGCTGAAATCAGGCCGGATATCGTCGCTACAGATCACCACCGCGACCCAACATCGCCTTGTCGATTGGCAAATACAACGCAGCAATCTGCTGAAATTCTGGCGTCGCGACAGCCTACAGCAATCCCTCGACATGCCAGCCTGAATGTCGCAACGATGCTGCCACACGCGAAAAATTTAAAAATGGGTTTAGTCGTAATATGTAAGCATGTTACGATATAACATAACAACGATTCTGCTGTGAACCGCAATGAATAAAGACAATACCCGATTAATTGATATTGCTGATTTACAAATCGGGCTTTACGTTTTTCTGGATCTGGGCTGGATGCAACATCCCTTCCCGCTCAACCATTTTAAAATTCAGCATCAATCCCAAATCGATACCATACGCTCGCTGGGTGTGCGTAAAGTTCGCTATGCGCCCGACAAAAGCGATATCGACCTCGACGGCACCTGCAGCGCATCAACGAAACCGATAGCTAGCGCAGCTGCCGAACAGCCCGTGCTGGACAAAAAACAGCAGCACAAGGCCATGCTCAACCAGCAGCGGGCGCAACTCTTGTCCTGCGACCGGCGCTTTAACGAAGCGCTGGGAATTTACAAGGACATCGTTGACCAGATTACCCAGCAACCACAATCCTGTCTCAAGAATGCGGAAAAACTGATCGCCGAATTCATCAACGATTTTCTCGGCCAGGACGAGGTATCCATACGCCTGCTCTCGGAAAATCACGGCGAAAAGAATATGCTGCATTCGCTGAATGTCACCATACTATCCATGCTGCTCGCCAAAGCCAGCGGCATGGACGCGCCGCAAATCCAGGATATCGGCGTGGCAGCCCTGTTACACGATATCGGCAAGATCATGTTGCCGAATCGTATCCGCTGGCATGATGAACATTTCACCCCGGCCGAAAACAACCTTTACGAAACGCATGTTGCGCACAGCCTGACACTGGCAAAACAAATGGGTTGCTCCAGCGTGATCCAGCAAATCATTGCGCAACACCATGAATATGCCGATGGCAGCGGTTTTCCGCTGCGTTCCACCGAAAAAGACATTCCCTTGCCCAGCCAAATCGTCAGTCTGATCAACACCTATGATCACCTGTGCAATCCCAGCAACCCCAGCGCGGCCGTCACCCCGCACGAAGCCCTGTCTTTCATATTCGCCAAGCTGCGTCCGAAATTCAACACCGGTACCATTTCGCGCTTTGTGCATATGATGGGAGTTTATCCGCCAGGTTCGGTCATACAATTAAGCGATCAGCGTTATGCACTGGTTATCACCGTCAACTCATCCCGCCCACTCAAGCCCAAGGTACTGATTTACGACGCCAGCATACCGAGCGACGAAGCCTTGATAGTCGATCTTGAAGCCCATCCCGAAATTGGCATCCAGCGCAGCCTGAAACCGCTGCAGCTGCCAAAAATCGTATTCGACTATCTATCTCCGCGCAAACGCGCCTGCTACTTCTTCGAACGCGGCCGTTCCATCGAAACTGCGGCGCTGTCATCATGATGAACACGTACTGGCTGGCATTTATCGAAGGCATGCTGGACGCAGTCTGGCTGGTCGATCCTATCGACTTGCGCATCGTCGCCGCAAACAAACCGGCTGCCGCATTAATCGGCGCCGAGCCCGACTGGCTGGTCGGCAAAGCGGTAATTGATCTGGCCTGCACGCCGGAAGACCTGTTCTTCTGGGAAGACGTGGCACAGGGCCTAAGCAGCGAAATCCAGTCGGAAACGCTGCTCAACCACTTGAACGGTTCGGTACTCCATGTCGAGCGGCGCGTGACCATGATACGTTCCGACGACAACGTGCTATATGTTGTCGCCATACGCGACGTAACCGAACAGCGTCATGCGGAAAACGAGCTGGAGCGCCTTATCGCAGAATTGCGCGCCACGCTGGAATCCTCTGCCGACGGCCTGCTGGTCACCGATCTTAACCACGCCATACGCGCCTACAACCAGACCTTCGCCGCACTCTGGGATATGCCGGTCACCTTGCTGACCGAACGCAATGACGCCGCTATTTACGAATGGATCAACCAGGCTATCGTTGCCCGCAACGAAAACCACATGGCCAAATCCGACACCACCCATCTGCTGCAATCCGCCGAAACATTGACGCTACGCTCCGGGCGCATACTGGAGTGCGTGTCGCTGCCGCAATATTCGCGCGGCCAGCCCATAGGCAAGGTATACACCTATCGCGATATCAGCCAACAGGTCGCCAATGAAGCGCGCCTGCAACTCGCCTCCAAGGTATTTGAAGCCAGCCTGAATGCCATTTTCATTACCGACACCGAACACAACATTATTGCCGCCAACCCCAGTTGCGAAAATCTGACCGGATATTCCCAGGCCGAATTGCTGAACCTGACGCTGTGCGACATGTTTTTCATCCGCTGCGACGATAACAGACTGGACGAACTGATGGCAGAGATCGATAGCCAGGGATACTGGGAAGCCGAGTTGTGGAACCGTCACAAGAACGGCGACAGTTATCTGTGCGTAGCCTCTATCGTCAGAGTACAGGACACCTTCCACAAAACCACGCATCATCTGTGTTTCCTCAAAGACCTGACCGAAACGCATGTCGCGAAGAAGCGAATTGAAGAACTGGCTTATAACGATGCGCTCACCGGCTTGCCCAACCGACTGCTGCTGACGCAACAGATCGAACGTACTATCAATCTGGCAAAACGCAATCACTCCAGCTTCGCCATCCTCTTCCTCGACCTTGACCATTTCAAGAAAATCAACGACTCGCTAGGCCACCAGTTCGGCGACCAGGTGCTGGTCGAAGTTGCGCAACGGCTGAAGAATTGCATACGCGAAATCGACATGGCATCGCGTCTGGGCGGAGACGAATTCGTGCTGATGCTGGAACAGACTGACGCGCGCGGCGTGGAAATCAGCGCCAAACGCATACTCGATGCACTGACCCAGCCGTTTGCCATCAACGAGATCAATTTCACCGTCACCTGCAGCATAGGCATCGCCATGTATCCGGAGGACGGCAGCACATTCGACGACCTGATCAAAAATGCCGACAGCGCCATGTATCACGTCAAAGAACGCGGACGTTCGGATTTCCGTTTCTACCAGCCGCAAATGAATATCGGCCTGCTGTCGCGCATGAAGCTCGACTACGCCATGCGTCAGGCGCTGGAGCATCAGCAATTCAAGCTGCACTATCAGCCGCAAGTCGATCTCAAGAGCGGCAAAATTATCGGCGCGGAAGCGCTGATCCGCTGGTACGACGACGAACTCGGCTATATCAGCCCGGGCCAGTTCATTCCCGTTGCCGAAGAAACCGGCGTCATCGTCCCCATCGGCAACTGGGTGGTACGCGAAGCGGTCAAGCAGGCTGCCATCTGGCATAGTCAGCAGCGCCAGCTGGTGGTCGCTATCAATGTGTCGGCCCTGCAGTTCCAGCAAACCGGTTTTGTCGAAAGCATTGCCGCAGCGCTGGAAGAATATGACTTGCCTGCGGAGCAACTGGAACTGGAACTGACCGAATCCATCCTGATCAAGGATGCGGAAGATGCGCTTTATCGCCTGAAAGCCTTGTCAGCACTGGGGGTCAGGCTCTCCGTAGACGATTTCGGCACGGGTTATTCCAGCCTCAATTACCTCAAGCGCTTCCCGCTTAACAAACTCAAAATCGACCGCTCCTTCGTACAGGATATCCCGCAGGACGAAAGCGACATGGCGATTGCTACCGCCATCATCAACCTGTCGCATGCCCTTAATCTCAAGGTGATTGCCGAAGGCGTGGAAACGGAAACGCAACAGGCATTTTTAATTTCAGCCGGGTGCGACGAACTGCAGGGTTTCCTGTTTGCGCCGGCGCTGGCTGTAGCTGAATTCGAACAGCTGCTGGATAGCCAGACCGACGATTAGGATTACTCGGTACGCTGGTACATCTGCAAATAGGCGGCTTTTTCCAGCGGTGCCATGCGCGAAACGGCCAGCGCATCCTGCAGATGCGCCGGCGTACTGATCCCTACCAGCGCCGTGCCCACGCCCGGCGTCGAGCGGTTGAACTGTATCGCCCGCTGGGCGTGATTCTGCAGCATCGGCATGCTTTGTATCACCGCATCCATCGCCTGCGTCGCCAGATGGCCTTTGAACATGGTATGACTGGCCATCAGATACACGCCGAGCTGATGTGCGGCCTGTATCGTTGACCCCACGTTGCCCTGACCGGTGGTCTGGCTGAAACGCGTAAATCCCTCCTGCATCACCTGATTGAACGGCATTTGTACCACTTTGAACTGGTGCTTGGCCTGATCGTCCTGCCAGATGGCGCGCGCGGCTTTTTCGGCATGGCCCTGCATCGAGGTAATCGACTGGAATAGCGGATTATCCGTTTCCACGCGGAAGCCGTTGAAGGTCGAGATGCCGTAATAGCGCAGCTTTTTATCCTTCACGGCCTGCTCCAGCACCATGAATACCTTCTCCAGTTTGCGATTGAGCTGATCCTTGCCAATCACAGGAATATGCACTTCGGGCTGGTCGATGAGGAATGCATCCAGCGTTTCCACGCCCATCAGCTGCCGCGACAATTCCAGCTGGAACGCGATGTATTCCGGGCTGATGCAATGCGCCTGGGTCAGATCCTCGACCCGGCCCAGCCCCTTGTCCACGACTTCCGCCTTGAACCAGGCCGCCAGATCGTCCGGGCGTCCGTCGCGAAAGCTTAGAAATCCGCCCTTGGATACCAGAAACATCTGTTCGCGCTTTACGCCTGCCTCCAGTGCACGACGCACGCCGACACCGACCGCAGCGGCAGAACGGCCATAGCGATAATGTGCGCCGGTATCGATCACGTTAATGCCGTGGGTCAGCGCCTCGGACACGATATCGGCATATTGCGCATCGACCTCGTCCACCGGCGCGCCGGGAAACGTCCCCAGACCGATAGAAGACAATTGTAAATGCACGTTGAGAAAATCGCTGTAATGGCCTGCGGCGCAGTCTTTGCCGATAGTAGTGACGTATTGTTTGGTTGCCATCATCGTGCAATGGCCGGGAATAAGCGTCGTAGTCATGGTGTTTGCAAAAAAGGATGTTGTTGAATGGATAAAACCAGATCATCGATTTCGGGACGGACGTTCAAATTGCCCGGAACATCCAGACGCGAAGTGAACAGCTGTTCATAATGCGCCTCTTCCTCGTCCATATCCCAATCGACGGCGCGTAAAGCGGCAGCGCCGGCTGACGGCAACGCCTCGGGCAATTCACGCCCGGACAGCAGCGCCCACAGACCGGCCCATGCCCGCGCCAGAACCAGTGGATGATACCCGCCACCGCCGGTAACAAGCAAGCGCGGGGTACCGTCGGCATGCTGCGGACTGGTGTCAAGTATGGTTTGCGCAGTCGCCAGAAAGCCTTGCGTGGACAGACCCAGCTTGCCCAGAGGATCGGCAAAGATCATGTCCGTCCCGGCCTGCAATACGATGGCATCGGGTCGGAATCGGTCCAGCACAGGCTGCCACACTGCATCGAACAGCATACGGTATTCGGCATCGTTGGTATCCTTGGGCAGCGGCACATTCAGACTGGTATTACCTGCCCGCGCAGTATCGCTCAGCTGGCCGCCCTTAAACGGATAGGCATAGCGGCTGTCCATGTGCAGCGACAGGGTAAACACCTCGGAGTCGTCCGCAAATGCGGCTTCCACGCCGTCGCCGTGATGCGCGTCGATATCCACATACAACACGCGCCAACCCTCGCGGCGCAGGCGTAATATCCCCAGCACCGGGTCGTTGAAATAGCAGAAACCGTGCGCCTGATCAGGGCGTGCATGATGCATGCCGCCCGCCGGGTTGAACGCGATGCGGCCGCGTATCACTTCCTCGGCGGCCTGGATAGACGCGCCGGTCGCCGTGGCCGGGATCGTGAAGAACTGCTCGAAATACGGGTTTTCCAGCGTGCCCAGCTGATGGCGCTGGCGTACCGGGTTGCTCACTCTCCCCAGCGCCTCGGCGCGCTTGAACGCCGACACGTATTCCGGGGTATGGAACCACTCCAGCTCGAAATCGGCTGCCTTGCGCGCTTGCAGAAATTCATCCGCCGTCAATGCGCCGTAGGCATCGATCAGCTCGGTCGCCAGCGACACGCGCGGAATCGCCAGAGGATGATTGCTGCCGTAAGCCTTGCGGCGATATTTCGATCCGGCGATATAAGTGGCCTTGCGGGTGGGCTGTAAATAACTCATGCGCGCCCGCTCAATATGCACACCGCCTCGGCCGCAATACCTTCGCCGCGCCCGGTAAAGCCCAGTTTTTCAGTCGTAGTCGCTTTCACGTTGACCGCGCCGGCTGCGACGCCCAGATCGGCGGCAATATTAGCCTGCATGGTCGCAATATGCGGCGCCATTTTCGGCGCTTGCGCGATGATGGTGCTGTCCAGATTAACCAGCTGATAACCCTGTGCCGCAATCAGCCCGGCCACCTCGCGCAACAGACGGCGGCTGTCGATGCCGCGGTAACGCGCATCGGTATCGGGGAAATGCCGGCCGATATCGCCCAGCCCGGCTGCGCCCAGCAACGCGTCGCAAATCGCGTGCAGCAATACGTCGGCGTCGGAATGCCCGGCCAGCCCCAGCGCATACGGTATGGTGACGCCGCCGATAACAAGTTTGCGTTCCGCGGCAAATGCATGCACGTCGAAACCGTGGCCTATGCGTAAATCAGTCATTGCTCTGCTCTTTCCTGCGCGAGCATCAGTCGCGCCATCGTCAAATCGTTGGGGTACGTTACCTTGAAATTGCTGCTGTCGGCGGCCACCAGTAGCGGCGCATGGCCCAGCGCTTCAATCGCGCTGGCTTCGTCGGTATGCACAAAACCGTGATCCAGGCTCAAAGCCTGCAACAGCATGGCATGACGGAACATCTGCGGCGTCTGCGCCTGCCACAAACCTTCCCGCGGCTCGGTTGCACTAACATGTTGCCCATGCGCCCGCTTCAGGGTATCGGCAACCGGTATCGCCAGCAAACCGCCGACCTCGGTCTCGCCTACGGCATCGATCAGGCTGGCGATCATTGCCCCGGTCAGGCACGGTCTGGCGGCATCGTGCACCAGTACCCAGTCCTGCGCGTCGGCTCCCATCGCCGCCAGGCCGTTAGTCACACTGTCGGCACGGGTGGCGCCGCCGCAACGCAGCACCTGCAATTTACCGTCGAATGCCGACCAGTCGTATTCGTCCCACCACACATCGCCGGCCGCCAGCACCACGAATACGCGCGTAATCCGCGGCGACGTCGCCATTGCTCGCACCGCATGATAAATCATCGGGCGGCCGGCAATGGGCAGATATTGTTTGGGCAAATCCACACCCATGCGCGACCCGATCCCGGCTGCGGGAATGAGTCCGTAATATTGAATCATCACAATCTTGCTTTCAGGAAATCGTAAATTTGCTGCGGCTGATTAATGTCCAGACAAGGCAAATCCGTCTGTACAACCGAGTCGGTCACCACTGCGATTATCGCACTGTCGCCGGCATGCAGGCAGGGCTTGCCCAGCGCTGCGCGATATACTTCCAGCTTGGGTACATCGGCAAATTTGCAACCCTCGATCAGCACCGCATCGCATGGCTCAAGCTTGGCCAGCAAGGTCTGCAGATCCGGTTCGGCTGCGTCGCCCAATTCGTGCAATAACGCCCAACGCCGATCCGACGTCAGCAAGACTTCTGTCGCGCCTGCCTCGCGGTGGCGCCAGCTATCCTTGCCCGGATGATCCAGATCGAAATCGTGATGCGTATGCTTGATCGTCGCCACACGCAGGCCGTCGGCCACAAACAATGCAATTAACCGCTCGATCAGCGTGGTTTTACCGCTACCGCTCCAGCCGGCGAAGCCGAATACCTGCATCCGTATTTTACCTTCTACTTTGATTAACTACTTTGATTAAAGCCCCAAATAGGGTTATATTTATAAAAGCTTAACGCCCATCTGTTATTTTACACCATGCCTATAGGTTTATCCGATCCCTTCGGTCGCCGTATCGAATACTTGCGCCTTTCCGTGACCGACCGTTGCGATCTGCGCTGCAGCTACTGCATGCCCGAAGACTTCCACGACTTCGAAGAGCCTTCCCACTGGCTAAACTTCGACGAGATCGAACGCCTGCTGGGCGCTTTTGCGCGTCTGGGACTGCAGCGCATCCGCATGACCGGCGGCGAACCGCTGTTGCGCCGCCACCTGCCCCAGCTCGCGCAGCGCATCGCGGCGCTACCCGGCATCAACGACCTGTCGCTGTCCACCAATGCCACTCAGCTGGACAAACACGCAGTAGCGCTCAAAGCCGCCGGCGTTTCCCGGCTCAACGTCAGCCTGGACTCACTGCGTCCCGAGCGCATCAAGGCCATCACCGGACGCGATGCGCTGCCGGATATTCTGGCCGGCCTGCAACACGCCAAACAGGCCGGTTTCAACCCCATCAAGATCAATATGGTCGCGATGAAAGGCACCAACGACGACGAAATCGACGACATGGTCGCTTACTGCATAGCACAGGGCTTTACCCTGCGCCTGATCGAAACCATGCCCATCGGCGCTACCGGACGCAACAGCGCCTATCTCGACCTGCAGCCGGTCAAGGCCCGGCTCGCCGAGCAATTCGGCCTGATCGACACCAACTTCCACGGCGCCGGCCCGGCGCGTTATTTAGGCACCCCCGACGGTGCATTTTCCGTCGGCTTCATCACCCCGATCTCGCAACATTTCTGCGAAACCTGCAACCGCGTCCGACTATCGGTGGACGGCACCCTGTACCTGTGCCTGGGGCAGGAAGACAAATTCGAATTTCGCCCGCTGCTACGCGGCGGCGCAAGCGACAGCGAACTCGAAGACGCCATCCGCGTCGCCCTCACCCGCAAGCCGGAGCGACATGAGTTCCGCGAACAGCCGGAAAAGATAGTGCGGTTCATGTCGATGACGGGCGGTTGAAAGGCCTTGTCCACAAACAACACGAAAAACACGAACAAAATCGGAAAAGACTCATTAAGGAGCATGCATTACCTGATACTAAAAAATTTATTTTTTGGTTTTTCGTGCCTTTCGTGTTGTTCGTGGACAGCGCATCAAAAATCAAGCAAACTGCCCCGCCACCCACCCCGATGACCACGCCCACTGGAAGTTATACCCCCCCAGCCAGCCGGTCACGTCCACCACCTCGCCGATGAAATACAATCCTGCTACTGCCTTGGCTTCCATGGTTTTGGAAGACAAGGCGCGCGTATCGACCCCGCCCAGAGTGACTTCGGCCTTGGCATAGCCCAGCGTCCCTGCCGGCATCAATTCCCACGCCTGCAGCGCCGTTTGCATCGCGGCTATGTCGCGGTTACTGTGCTCGATCAGCGGTTTTTCCCAGTGCTGCAATGCACACCATTCCTGCGCAAAACGCTTGGGCAGATGTTCGCCGAGCAAGGCAGCCAGGGTCGATTTGCTGTGCCGATGGGAATTCAGCCATGCGCCGACATCGAGATCGGGCAGCAGGTTGATACTAAGCGGCTGTTTCTTGCCTGACTTGTAACCCTGATTCTGCCAGTAGCTGGAGATCTGCAGTATCGCCGGGCCGGACAGGCCGCGATGGGTAATAAGCATGGATTCGCGGAAGCTCGGCTGTTGTCCGCTGCAATGGCTGACAACATCGAGCGATGCACCGGACAAGCCCTGCAATGGCGCCAGCGTCTCCGGTGCCAGCGCCAGCGGCACCAGTGCTGGCTGCGGCGCGATCACCGGGATGCCGAACTGCTCGGCAAGCCGGTAGCCGAACGGCGTTGCGCCCAGCTGCGGTATCGCCAGGCCGCCCGTGGCGACGACCAGTGACTGACACGCGAACACGCCCGCTTCGGTGGTCACATCAAAACCGTCCGCCGATTTCGCCACGCCCAGCACCTTGCACGGCTGCGCCCACTGCACGTTGCCGCGGTCGCACTCGGCGCGCAGCATGGCAATGATCTGCTGTGCGCTATCGTCGCAAAACAGCTGTCCCAGCGTTTTTTCGTGATAAGCGATACGGTAGCGCTCGACCAGCTTGATGAAATCGAACTGGCTGAATTGCGCCAGCGCAGAGCGCGCGAAATGCGGGTTCTGCGACAGAAAATTGGCGGCGCTGATATCGCGGTTGGTGAAGTTGCAGCGCCCGCCGCCGGAGATGCGGATACGCTCGCCGATTTTAGCGGCATGATCGATCAGCAGTACGCGCCGGCCGCGTTGGCCCGCCTGCGCGGCGCACATCATGCCAGCCGCGCCGGCGCCGATGACGATCACATCAAAATTCATTATATTTTTTAGCGCTGCCGCGTACCTTGTCTGCCGGGTATTTTTTGGCATTCACTGCTATTTTTTTGTCAACAGCATCCAGCAAATCGACATTAAGCTTGTCGGCTATCCTGATCAGGTAAATCTGAATATCGGCCAGCTCTTCCGCGACTTGCGCCAGTTTTTCCGGCGCCAGCGCTTGCGATTGCGCTTCGCTCAGCCACTGGAAATGCTCGACCAGCTCGGCGGCTTCGACGATCAGTGCCATTGCCAGATTTTTCGGTGCGTGATACTGATCCCAATCGCGCGCTTCGGCGAATTGACGGATGCGTATTCTGAGTTCGTCCAGGTCTGCCATAAGGTTTCCGATTTGTTGAATAGCCGCCATTTTCGCGTATTATCGGAAAGCGCGCAGCATTATCGGTATGACGTCGCCGGGAACTTCAGAAAGCCATCGTTGTCCAACTGATGCGGTATAAGTTCATGGCCTTACCCAGGCGCCTGTCATCCGGGTTATCCGCTTGTCGCTCCATCCGTCTTGTCGCAAGGTTATTCGTAAACCTGTTATCAGGAGACTACCATGCAACTCGCTCACTCACCTCATCAGCCTCACCTCTTTTCGTTTACCCACATGGGACACTGGATGCACGGTCACCATTTTCCGACTGTCACCATGTTCCTGTTTTATGTCCTCCCGTTATCGGTCATTGCCCCGCTGATGTTTTACTATGCGGGTACACATCACAATATCGTCATCCTCTCCGATCTGGATCCTAATCAGCTCAGTATGATCGGCATGGTATTCTTTACGGCCGAACTGATCATGACCTTTGTACTGGCCGGATTTATCGAATGGCTGGGCAATGCAACTTCCAAAATCGTGCATACCCAATACGAAATGCTCAACTACCCTACGCCGAAAATCACTAGCGCAGGCGTCGAACATACGCACCACAAAGTCGATTTCCGCGATGCTTATACGCTGGCAGCCATTGCACCGACACCATTATGGCTGGTATCGTTGGCACTGTTCGTCCCCAGTTTCACATTCGTCGCCACACTCGGCGTCATCGCGCTGGCACTGTCCCTGTACATACTCTATTCCGCTGCACCGTCCATCCTCAAGATTGAGGGGCAAGGCGAAGGTGCGTTGATGGGATGGGTATTATTAAGTGCCGGCATGGTCGGCTGGGCGCTGATGATGTACCTGACCCTGATCACCTGGGCTTACACTACCAGCGGCGCTTACATGTAGCGTCGTCGCGCCAGGCTGATAAAGACGTCTGGCGGCAAGGCGAATTCCGGCAACCGTTCTGGACGCCGGAATTCGCTGTACTGTTGCGGTCTGCACCACACGCTGCGGGATAACTTAGTTGCCTGGTATCGCCGCGCTCTGTGCCTCCGAAAAAACCGCGATCTCCCCCGGCTTGCGCAGCATTTTATCCACTTCGCCGGCATGCAGCTCTTCCTGATAAATCAACTCCCTGGCGTACTCTTCCAGCATCACAGAACGGTCTTTGGTCAATTCCAGCAGATGTTTGTATTGCGCCAGCGCACTGCGCTCGTGCTCCAGCGATTCCAGCAGAATATCGCCGATATTGTGCTTGTGCGTTTCCAGCAGCGGGCCGATCGCCAGCGAAGGGTGGCCGCCGAGATGCGTCACCAGCTCCCCTGCGCGCTGCGCATGAATCAGACTTTCGTCCGCCTGCGCACGCAGCCAGCTGACGATGGGGATGCGATTGAAGCCGAAAATCAGCAGCGAATAATGGGTGTAGCGCACCACCCCTGCCAGCTCCAGTTCGAGAATATTGTTGAGCACGCCGATGACGGCTTTTTTATCCACTTCCATGATGATAGTCTCCTTTACCAAGGTTTAATCCGGACACAGCATCAATGCTCCAGATGCCAGATCATGCCGCGATCCATCTGCTTCGCAGCCAGCGCAACGATATGCTCGACAGTGAAGCCGAAGTGCTGAAAATTCTCGGGACCAGGCGCGCTGGCGCCGAAATGATCTATCCCTATACTCATGCCCGGGTCACCGACCCATTCGCACCAGCCGAATGTAGCGGCAGCTTCTATCGACAGCCGCGCCTTGATCTGCGGCGGCAGCACTTCGTCTCGATACGATTGCGGCTGCGCGCGAAACAGCTCCCAGCTGGGCATGCTGACGATACGGGCATCGATGCCGATCTCCGCCATTTTCTGGTGGGCGGCGACGGCGACATGCAGCTCGGAACCGGTAGCGATGACGATGATGGCAGGCTGTATGCCCTGCTCCCTGATCAGCACATAAGCGCCGCGCAACAATCCTTCAGCCGGCGCCATCCGGGTTCTGTCCAGCACCGGCAGGCTTTGCCGCGTCAACACCAGCATGGTCGGGCCATCCCGGCGTTCGATGGCCGCACGCCAGGCATAGACAGTCTCATTGGCATCGGCGGGACGTATCACCGTCAGATTCGGCATGGCGCGCAACGCGGCCAGCTGTTCTACAGGCTGGTGCGTCGGGCCGTCCTCGCCCAGGCCAATGGAATCGTGGGTCATCACGTAAATCACCGGCAACCCCATCAGCGCCGCCAGCCTGATCGCAGGCCGTGCATAATCGGTAAAAATGAAAAAACTCGCTGCATAGGGACGCACGCCGCCATGCAACGCCATGCCGGACGAGGCCGCGCACATGACGTGCTCGCGTATACCCCAGTGCATGTTGCGCTGGGCATACTGCCCCCTGGCAAAATCGCCGCATTCGCTGAGCAGTGTATCGGTGGAAGGCGCCAGATCGGCGCTCCCGCCCATCAGCCAGGGTATGCGGCCGGCAATGCGATTCAGCACCTTGCCGGACGCGCTGCGCGTCGCCAGCGCACTGCCAACAGGAGAAAATTCCGGCAGATCGTCTGCCCAGCCGGCAGGGGGAGTACCATCCAGCGCCGCTTCGAATGCTGCCGCCAGCTGCGGATATGCCGTGCGATAATCGGCAAACGCAGCCTGCCACGACTGCTCCAGCGCCCTGCCTGCGGCAATTGCCGTGCGCATGTATGCCGACACCGCAGCAGGTACAAAAAATTCGGCATCCTCCGGCCAGCCGTAAGTCCGCTTGGTCAAGCGCACCTCCTCGGCTCCCAGCGGCGCACCGTGCGCCTTGGCGGAATCGTGCAGATGAGGCGCGCCGTAAGCGATGTGACTGCGAATAATGATCAGCGACGGACGATCCTGCTCGGCCTGGGCGTTGCCGATAGCGGCCTCCAGCGCTGCCGTGTCGTTGGCCTGATCGCCGATATCCTGCACATGCCAGTGATAGCCGGCAAAGCGGGCAGCGACATCGTCGCTATAGGCGAGCGCGGTATCGCCCTCGATGGTGATGTGATTGTCGTCGTACATGCAAATCAGCTTACCCAGCCCCAGATGTCCGGCCAGCGCTGCCGCTTCGTGCGATGCGCCCTCCATCAGATCGCCGTCGCTGCAAACGACATAAGTACTGTGATTCACGATGTCGTGACCGTCCCGGTTGTATACCGCAGCCAGATGCGCTTCGGCTATAGCCATGCCGACGGCGGTCATGATGCCCTGCCCCAATGGTCCGGTTGTCGTCTCCACGCCGTGCGCCAATGCATATTCCGGATGTCCCGGCGTTTTGCTGCCCCATTGCCGGAATTGCCGCAGATCGTCCAGCGAAATGTCGTAGCCGACAAGATGCAGCGCCGCATACAGCAGCATGGAGGCGTGACCGGCTGACAGCACGAAACGATCGCGATTAAACCATGCCGGATTTTCCGGGTTATAACGCATGCTTTTAGTCCACAGCACATAGGCCAGCGGTGCCAATGCCATGGGTGTGCCGGGATGACCGGAGTTGGCAAGTTGCACCGCATCCATCGCCAGCGTACGCAAAGTCGCAATGCACAGATCGTCAATCGGTCTGCCCGCCAGCGCCCGCTCAAATACTGCCGTGTCGTTCATGCGACCTCCATGGATGCCGAATACTTGCCCTGCCGTGCCAGACTGTTCAGTCGCGCGCGTTTAAGCAAAATTTGCTGACTCGCCATTTTATTGGCGGCCTCGCCATGCCAGGCCTTGAGTGCCGGCGCCTGCAGCGCGCGGCCGTAGGAAAAGCTCAATTGCCACGGCTTTGCCCCGGTACAGACATTCATGGCATTGAGATTGGCAGTTGCGGCCTCGTCGCTCTGTCCGCCGGACAGAAAACATATCCCGGGCACGGCAACAGGCACTGTGCGCCGGAAGCAGCGCAGCGTGGCAGCCGCAATCTGCTCGGGCGTCGCCTGTATCGGACAGTCCGCGCCAGGCAGTACCATATTGGGTTTAAGCAGCATATATTCCAGCGCCACGCGATGATTGTGCAAGGCATGGAATACGCGTTCCAGTACTGCTTCCGTCACCTCAGCGCAACGCGCGATATCGTGGCTGCCGTCCATCAGCACCTCCGGCTCCACAATAGGCACAATACCGAATTCCTGGCAGATGGCGGCATAACGCGCCAGCCCGTCGGCATTCACTGCTATCGCACGATGCGAAGGAATACCGTCGCCTATGGTAAATACTGCCCGCCATTTGGCGAAACGCGCACCCAGTTCCTTGTACCCGGCCAGGCGGTCGGTCAGGCCGTCCAGCCCCTGGGTAAATTTGTCGCCGGGAAA
Organism: Sulfuriferula sp.; assembly: GCA_031291235.1. Taxonomy (GTDB): domain Bacteria; phylum Pseudomonadota; class Gammaproteobacteria; order Burkholderiales; family Sulfuriferulaceae; genus Sulfuriferula. The sequence continues at coordinate 156,966 of JARLJL010000012.1, read as the reverse complement.
ATTGGCTAGCGCCTGCGTACCCTTGTCGACCTTGATACCGGGCACGATGCCCTGGGCCGCCAGCAACTGCGGAAAAGGCGTACCTGCTTCGCTGCTTTGCCTGAGCGTTTCCTCGTACAGAATCACGCCGCTGACATAAAGATTGAGTTCGGGTGCGGTAAACAGCAACTCCCGATAGTTGCGCCGCACCGCCTCGGTCGACTGCACGCCAACGCTGCGCAAGCGTTTCTCTATGGTGCCGCTGCTCTCATCTGCGGCAAGTATGCCTTTGGCGGGTGCAGTCAGTTCCGCGATAGTTCGTTCCATTGCAGATACTTGCATGCAGGATACCTCCTGATCTGATCGGATAAATCGGGGGATGAAGCTTGAACGAATCCGGACAATTCACATCTCAATATAGACCAAATCTTCCATGTTGGCGGCAACTATCTTGATCGCGTCGAACCGCCCGGCAACGTTGGTCGGTCAAGGCCGCAACCGCCTGCCACAGGCAGATTCGGCATAGCTGTTTCATAGGCAAGTGCTATATTTGTAACATGAGGCGCAAGCTCTGCTCCATACAGTACAATCAACCTTACCGGAGATAAATGATGCGAATATCGGACCTCGTCATGGAATGGGAACGCTCGGGAGGCGGCCATTTGACTGCCAGAGAATACAATATCCGGCTACCTCTGCGCGATGCCGCAAAAATCGCGGCGCTGGCAGCCATGTATCCACTGCGCAACGAAACCGAAATCATCAGCGAATTGCTGACCGCCGCACTGGAAGAACTGGAGCGAGCCATGCCATATATACAGGGCAGCAAAATCATCGCGCGCGACGAGCTGGACGATCCCATTTTTGAAGACGTCGGCCCGACGCCGCGCTTTCACGCGCTATACAAGCAATATAGCGAAACGCTGGAACCTATCGGGAAATCGCACTGCGACTGACCCGGCTAATCCCGCCGCTTGAGGAAAACATACCAGCCGGCGATGGCGGTAAACGTGGCGACAATGGCGGCGATTACCCAGAAACCGTGCGGATTCTGCGCCAGCGGAATGCCGCCGACGTTCATCCCGAGCAGGCCGGCGATAATGTTGATCGGCAGCGCCAGCACTGTCACCACAGTCAGCATGAATACACTGCGGTTGGTCTGTTCCGTGGTGTGGGCAACGATTTCTTCCTGCAGCAATTTGGTACGCTCCTGCAAAGCAGTGAGATCGTTGAGCACGGCAGAAAACTCTTCCGTCGCAGCCCTGAACTCCTGCGCGTCGTGCTCGTTGAACCAGGACGGCGGGCGGCTCAGCAAACGGAACAGTGCCCCCGGTTCGGGCGCCAGCAACCGGCGCAAACGCACAAATACCCGGCGCAAGGCACCCAACGTGCCGCGTTTGACGTCCATGCGGCCTGCCAGTAGCGTATCTTCGATATCGTCGACGCGTAGCGACGCCTCGCGTTCGATCTGCTGCAATACGTCGGCCTGATCCCGCAACAGGTGCGAAAGCAGCGATACCGGCGACTCGAACTGCTCGCCGCCCTTGACCGAAACCCGCAATCGGTCGATGCTGCGCAAGGGATGCAGACGGGTACTGACGACCAGCCTGTTGTCGACGCACATCCACAGCGTGGCAATTTGCGATGCATCGTAGGAAAAATCGTAAATCACGTCGTTGACGACCGCGATCAGGCAATTGTCCGCCTGCTCGATACGCGTCGACCCCGGTCCTTCCAGCAGCGTCTCGAAATAATGATCCGGCAACGCCAGATGGCTGCGCATCCATTTTTCCGCGTTGGCATTGCTGCGGCTGAAATGCAGCCAGACGAATTCGCGGCTATCCGTTTCCCGTGCAGACTGCAGCCAGTGCAGTGCCGCCGGAATATCTATGGCCCGCGTCTGTGTACCCGGCGAAAACACATAGCCGCAAATCAGACCCGAGACGTCGGCATCGCCGGCCGTCTCCGCGCCGTGCAGTACCGGGCCCGCCTGTAGCAGCGTTGCAGCCAATATTTACTCCTTGGCAAATGAAATGAAAAACGGCCGTCTACCCCAGAGATAGACAACCGCATACGCCTTGCAGGCGCAGTGAAGGACGCTGCATAGTATATGAGACGAGTATGGAAGTATTGTTACAAAATGAAGATAAAGCCGTATGCCTGCAAGAAATACCGCGCTGCCTGCTGCGCCTATTGCGATCCCGAATGCAGCGCCACCCGGTTACGTCCGGTCTGTTTGGCACGATATAGCGCGCGATCTGCAGCGGCGATCAACGCCGAGAATTCCGGTCCGACGCCGGTTGAATCGGCAACACCGATGCTGATCGTGCTCTTCAGGGTTTTGCCGCCGAACGTCATCACCGCGTCCTCATAAGCTCCGCGCAAACGCTCAGCCAGTACCAGCGCCGCCTGTTCGGTCGTGGCCGGCAGCAAAATGCAGAATTCCTCACCGCCGTAACGTGCAAAATAATCGTTGGCGCGAATGCTGGCCTGCGCAATGGCCACCAGACGGCGCAGCACTTCATCGCCGGTCTGATGCCCGTACAAGTCGTTGATGGCCTTGAAATGGTCGATATCGATCAGCATGACCGTCAGTATTTCACCAGTCCGCAAATGCTGGGCCCACTGCAGCACAGCCTCTTCTTCCAGACGGCGGCGGTTATACGCTCCGGTCAGCGCATCGCGCGATGCCAGCCTGCGCATTTCAGTCACAAGACGGTAATCCAGCATCAACACAAAACCGAAAGTGACGAATAATTGCACGATACCGCCGACGAAAAACGACAGGGGGTTCGGTGAAATCTGGGTATAAAGACCGCTGTACATGCCAGACGGCGCCAGCCATATCGCTGTTGCCCGCGCCAGCAACACTAACGCCAGCACGGCAAAAGAGAGCCCCGTAAACCAGTACGCCGTCCGCAACGGCGGCTCGATTTTAATCAGCAATGCACGCGCGCAAGCCGCGTAGCCGACGGCTAATAATAGCGCATTGGCTATTGCGCGAGCACTCACGTCAGGGTGGATGAAAACGAACAAGGTATTCATGGCACATACCGCAATAACCAGCAACAATGGCAAACGCCAATCGCTACGTTGCTCCTTGAATGCATGAATGCCGCTGTATTGCAACGCGACTCCGATCGCGACCAGCGTGGAGCCGGTCACCAGCGCCCAATTGGCATCCGGCGTAGGCACAGTATAAAAATAAGCCAGTCCCAGCCCCAGACCGAAGCACGAATTAGCAATCGCCCACAGCCGTATGCCGCGGATATTGCCCGCCTGCAAGCCGGCCAGCTCCAGCAGCCCGGCGAACATCAGGGACAAAATGGCAAACATCACGATGATAGTGCGTATATCTAAATCCATGCATCCCTCGACAACGATTTACGGGACTCATGTCGGCAAATCCTGTTTTTCATAACAAATTCTGTGCTTATTTTAACGCTTGGGCAAATAACAATGATGACAGCCGTGGTATTTATGCCAAAACAGGCTGTCATGCATTCTCAGCGCGGACGAACTGCTGCAGCAAACTCTCGAACTCATCCGCCGGTATCGGTTTGCCGAACAGATAACCCTGAAACACCGGACAACCGTGCTGCGCCAGAAAATCGCGCTGCGCTTCCGTTTCCACGCCTTCGGCAATCACGTCCATGCCCAGATTATTGGCCATTGCAATGATGGTTTGCACGATAATGGCGTCATCGACATCAACGACAATGTCGCGCACAAAACTCTGATCGATCTTGAGCTGATCCAGAGGCAGCCGCTTCAGGCTGGATAGCGACGAATGACCGGTACCGAAATCGTCCATGGCAAAGCGTACACCCAACCTACGCAGCGCCTCCATCTTGCGGACGGTATCGTCGATATCCTTGAGTACCAGACTTTCCGTCAATTCGAGCTTCAATCTGCCCGGCTTGACGCCGCTGCGATGCAATGCATGGCGCACCTGCTCCACAAAATCGTGCTGATGGAACTGTAGCGCGCTGACATTGATCGCCAGCTGCAAATCCGATGTCAGCGGGCTGCATTCCCACTGCTTCAGCTGAACGCACGCTGTTTCCAGCACCCATAGTCCGAGCGATAGAATGATCCCGGTTTCTTCCGCCAACGGAATAAAAACTGCCGGCGATAACAGACCGCGTTCCGGATGTACCCAGCGGATCAATGCCTCCGCCCCCAGCGGACGATTTCCACTGCCTACCTGAATCTGGTAATGCAATCGGAATTGACCGTACTCCAGCGCCCTGCGCAATTCCCCTTCAAGCGCTACGCGTGCGGTGATATTTTCCTGCATCTGCGGATCGAAGAACTGCAGCATGTTGCGACCGGCTTTCTTGGCCTGATACATGGCGATATCCGCCTGTCTCAGCAATTCCTCTATCGTTAATTCGTGTGCCTTGAACAGCGTAGCGCCTATGCTGGCAGTATTGCGATAATCGTGCATGGCCAACCGGTAGGGCTGATCGAGCACCTCCAGTATTTTTTTGCAGACAGTTTCGGTCAGCGCTGCCGCCTCGATATCCTGCTCACTGAGATCTTCCAGCATGACCACAAACTCGTCGCCGCCCAGACGCGCCACAGTATCGTCCTCGCGCACGCAGGCAATCAGCCGGTCGGCAACCTGTTGCAATAGCAGATCGCCGATGTCGTGCCCCAGGGTATCGTTGAGTGTCTTGAAATTATCCAGATCGATAAACAGCAACGCACCTTTTTTGCAACTGCGCGTACTGGCTGCCAGCGCCTGTCTCAGCCGGTCCAGCAACAGACGGCGGTTGGGTAATTGGGTCAGGGGATCGTAGAAAGCCAGATTCCTGATCTCGTCTTCGGCTTTTTTGTTCAGCGTAATGTCGTTAAACGTGGCGACATAATGGGTGACGTTGCCCTCCGCGTCTTTCACGGCGGTAATGGTGATATGTTCGGGATAGATTTCACCGTTCTTGTGCCGGTTCCAGATTTCGCTTTCCCAGGTACCGGTACGATGTATGCTGTCCCACATCGCCTTGTAAAAAGCTGCATCGTGCCGCCCGGAGCGCAGCAGATGCGGCGTTTTGCCTACGATTTCCGCTGAGCTGTAGCCGGTAATCCGCACTGCAGCCTGATTTATCCGCAGGACAATACCGTCGGCATCGGTGACAATAATGCCCTCCTGCGATTCGAAGGCTGTCGCGGCGATACGCAACTGCTGTTCCGCCTGCTTGTATTCGGTAATATCTTCGTATATGCCCAGTACCCCGATCGCTTCGCCTGCGGGATCGAATAACGGCACCTTGGACGTGCGCAGCCATATCTGGTTGCCGTCCGGCGTGGTCTGCGGCTCGTCGTACGATTTCTTGGCTATGCCCGTATCCATGACCCGCCGGTCATCTGCACGATAAAGTGCTGCCTGCTCCCGCCAGCCCAGCTCGGTATCGTCCTTGCCGATCAGATCGGACGGCTCTGCCACACCCGCATCCCGGGCAAATGCCGGGTTGCATCCCAGATAACGCGACTCTCTGTCCTTCCAGAAAATACGTACCGGCGCCGAATCGATAATGACCTGCAGCAAATTACGGGATTCGGCAAGCGCTGCCTCGGCATGCTTGCGTTCCGTTATATCGGTAATAAAGCCGTGCCACAGTATGCTGCCATCCGCAAGCGATTCCGGACCGGCTTGCCCCAGTAGCCAGCGCACGCCCTTCTTCGGCAAATTGACCCTGTATTCCAGATGCCAGGTTTGCATGGTACGTGCCGATTCCTGAATCGACGCGACGATTGCATCATAATCGTCAGGATGCAGAATCGCGTATACCGGCGAGGCATCGTCAACCACTTGTTCCGGCGTCACTTCGTAAATATCGTTAATACCGATGCTGGCATAGGGGAAACAGGAACGCCCATCCGGGAACAGCCGGTATTGATAAATCATGCCCGGCACATACAGCGACAATTTGATAAGCAAATCCTGTCTGGCCTGCAATTGCGCCTGTGTCCGATGCAATTCGTCCAGATATTGTTGCGACTGCTTATGAGACAGACGCAACTCCAGATAGGCCATGACATTGGCAGCCAGCGTTTCGATGGCGTTCAGCTGGTCGGGGGCCAGATCGCGCGGCACGCGATCGATTACGCATAAGGTTCCCAGCAACTGTCCGTTGGAAGCCACCAGCGGCACGCCGGCATAGAAACGCATATGCGGTGCAGCAATCACCAGCGGATTATCTACAAAGCGTTCGTCTTCCAATGCATCGCGAACGATCATGGTTGTACCGTGGAATACGGTATGCGCGCAAAAAGCCACGTCCCGCGGCGTTTCCCGCACGTCCAGGCCAACGACAGCCTTGAACCACTGGCGGTGTTCATCTATCAGACTGATCACCGCTATCGGCGTCTTGCAGATATGCGATGCCAGCTGCACCATCGCCTCGAATGCAGGCTCAGGCTCGGTATCCAGGATATCGTATCGTTTAAGGGTCGCCAGACGCTCTTGTTCATCCGATGGCAGCGGGGCGATTTGCATAATCTGTTTCTACTAAATTATATAAGGGGAACGCAAGACACTGAACGACAGTGCCATGCCGGAAAAAACATCGTCATGGAATCTGGCGGGCTAGAAAACAGTATCCTGAGTCAAGATTACTACGAGAGCGCCTGTTTTGGCAAAGAAAACATCCGTTTATATAAAATTTACAAGCCTTTACGCAGCCGGCTGCGCCGGCACGCAATGCGACCGCGTCGGACCCGGCGTCAGCTTTTACGCAACTGCCGCTCCCAGGCTACCAGAGCAACCAGCTGCTCCCGCACTTTGTGTCCGGTTTTTTCGTCTACCAGCTCGCCGTCCCTAAACTTGTCAGCAGCGACTGACACCATAATTTCCGGCTTGTTAAGCACATGGGCATTGAGAAACACACATACCTGACGCAGATGGTATTGTGCCCTTGCGGTACCGATAGTGCCCATCGAAGCCCCCATAATGGCGACCGCCTTGCCGTCGAAACTGTTACTGCCGTAAGGCCGGGATGCCCAGTCGATGGCATTTTTAAGCACACCGGAAATAGAATAATTATACTCCGGCGTCACCATCAGCACCGCATCGGCCTGCACGATTTTTTCCTTGAACGCTGCGACGACCGGTGGCAGCGGGTTTTCCATATCTTCGTTAAACAGCGGAAAACTGCCGATATCGAAAATCTCGACTTCGACATCGGCCGGCGCCAATTTCTGTGCTGCGCGCAATAATGCCCGATTATAAGAATCCCGGCGCAGACTGCCGGCAAATCCCAGAATTTTAATCATACCAACCTTCCTTTCCGTCGGTCTGCACATTGCGGAGCACGGCACATTGCGGAGCACGGCACATTTCGGAGCACATGAATGTACTTCGTGATATTCGGCAGAATATGGATTAAAACTAGACCATGGGGCACGGAATGTCAAACGGACACCGGACTCCGTACCCATCCGGATGCGTACCGATAAAAAACACCGCAGCAACATAATTGTCTGTACCATGAATCCATTGCTGAAAGGGCGTTGCCATGACATACGCTTTCAAATACCTGATCACACCTGCTTACCTGTGCTGCATTGTATTTTCATCAACAGGCAGGCCAGTATGGGCAGACGATACCGCCCCCGGCAACTGCGATCCTGCCCAGCCGGGTATGGCGGCACTTGCCCGTCATCCGGAAATCTACAATATCCATTTCGAAAACGACCTGTTCAACGGTACCGACCAGGGCTATACCAACGGCGTCAAACTGTCCTGGGTTTCTGCCAATCTGAAGGATTACATACACGACCCCTGCCTGCCGCTATGGGTGCGACGCCTGAATCAGCTATTCGAATCTTTGCACCGGACTGGATACAGCTCGCGCAACATGGTGGTCACTATCGGGCAGTCGATGTACACTCCTCTGGACAAAACCCGCACCGATGTCATTCCCAACGACCGCCCCTATGCCGGCTGGCTATATCTGGGACTGGGATACAATGAACGCGACGCAAAACAAATGGATACGGTACAGGTCAATATCGGTATGGTCGGCCCGGCGTCGTTAGCCAGACAGACACAGAATTTCATTCACGACCTGCGCGACATTCCGCGCTTCAACGGCTGGGATAACCAGTTGCACGACGAGCTGGGGATACAGATCATCGCCGCGCGCAGAAAAAAGGTTTGGGGAAGCGACAGCAACGGCTGGCCGCAATTCGATGCCATTACCCACTACGGCGGCAGTTTGGGCAATGTGGCAACCTACCTGAATACAGGCTTCGAAATACGTGCAGGCGAGCATCTGCCCAACGATTTCGGCACCTCGCCGATACGCTCCGCCGGGGACAGTAATGCCCCACTGGAAGACGCAGCCGCGAGGCGCTTTGCCGCTGGCGGCTGGCACGTATTCATCTCTGCCGACGCCCGCGTGGTTGCGCACGATATCTTTCTCGATGGCAACACCTTTGTCGCCAGTCATAGCGTCGACAAGGAAATACTGGTAGGCAATGTGGCTGCCGGTGTGGCCTGGCAGTGGCGCGGCGGCCAAATCACTTACGCCCAATACGTCAGCAGCAAGGAATTTACCACGCAGACTTCAAACCCGGGCTATGGCGCCATCACGCTAAGTCTGGAGTATTGAATCAGATTAGTCCATGGCCAACTGACCAAGCTGGATGCAATCGCAATACGTGCTCTGGCCATTACTTTCATGCACCCAGCCCTGACGCTTGAATTCCGCCATCATGCGGCTGGCGGTTTCCGTTGTCACGCCCAGCATGGCGCCTATATCCTCACGCCCGGGAATAATAAAGCCGCCATCGCCGCTCAAAGCCGAAAATTTGAGCAACAGCCGTGCAAGACGTGCAGTCGAACTGCCGGTAGACAGCCGCACGATAAAATCGTCCGCCTCATCCAGACTGTTTTGCCAGCGCTGCATCAGCTGATCGTGCAATTGAGGGATATTTTTATCCATATCCCGAAGTGTGCGGGTAGAAATGCGGCATACATCCACCTCGCCCATAGCCACAGCGGTATGATGATAACTGTTCCCTACCAGCGCCTCCAATCCGACAACGTCTCCGGCATGCAACAGTCGCACGATACGCATCGTGCCATTAGGCATGGATTGCTCCAGCTTGACCATACCACTACGGATGGTATACAGATACTCCCCTGATTTGCCATGCTCGTATAGCTGTGAGCGCGACTGAAAATGACAATTACTGACTGGATATAAAAATCGTTCCAGCAATTCTTCCGGCAAATCGGCACACAGCACTGCGCTGCGAACAGCGCATGTACTACATTTGGCGCGGCCGTTCCACTCAGCATCCAGACACAAAGCCTTGTTATTCCTGTTTTGCATCATATTCCTTGTCTGTTTCGGCAGCTTAATTTGACGCCCGCAAAAACCTGCATTTACTGACATATTTGTCAGGTACGAAATATACTGAGGTCAGCCGGAACACACAAGTTATTTACACGAGGGATCAGAACCGGCCGACATGCTTATGCAATATCGGCATACCTGGAATATCATTTATAAAACAAGGAAAGCTGCCGATACGCATCCGGGCACGCCGCTTTAAGCAGTTCCGGTCCGGTAAAGAAATACTCGCTTAGCACCGCAAAAAATTCCGCCGGGCTGGTCGCTGCATACGGATTGATGCAAGCCGGCCTGGCAGCAACAAGATCGTCCTGCAATGCCGCATACGCCGCACTCATATCCGCCGCCCAGCGCTGACGGCTCATGCCGCTGCGCAACGGTGGCAAACCGTTCATTGCGCCGTCCAGACCGTCCAGCTTGTGGGCAAATTCGTGCACCACTACGTTATGACCGGGATGACTGTGATAGCTGTCGCGCGCCACATCGGACCAGGACAGAATCACCGGGCCGCGCAGCCAGGCTTCCCCGCTCAGGACATTGGCATCATGATGCACCAGACCGATAGCGTCGGTATGATCATGAGCAACTCTGAAGGCTCCGGGATAAAGCACGACCTCGATCCAGTTATCGAAATACTCGATATCCAGATTAAGAATCAGCAAGCAGGCTTGCGCGGCCACTGTCACGCGCATGGCCGGGGTGACATCCAGCCCCTGCACCCCGGTTATCGATTTGACATGTAGAAACCAGGTTGACAGCTCGCGCAAATGCGCCATTTGCACGGCGTCCAGCCCTTGCAGCACGGCAATTTTGCGCGTGACGTTGTACCAGATATGGTGAGGTATGGGATTACGCTGCAGTATGCGACGCATGCGCCAGCGTCGTAAGGTATTGCCTGGTGAACGCAATTACACCTCTCGTCGAAACTAATCGGGATGAATGCCTGACGCGCTGCCAGGCGCCACATTCACTACAGCAGCGGTGCAGGCAATATCAGTCCAGCGACTGGCTGGCATGAGCGCCGGCCAATTCCGGCACAATTTCGTCCAGCGCCTTATGCATCGCCGCCAGTATGAGTTTGTCCGCAGCGTGCTGGTCGATCTCGGGAATATCCCAGTCGAAGATGGCGCGGTATTTTTCCACCAGACTGTGCATATCCTTGGCTATTTCGGTGCGATGCTCATCCAGCTCGATTTGTTCTATTTTTTTCATGATATTTCATCCTCGACAGTAAAATAACAGCTCACTTCCACATCACGTCGCAGCCTTCCCTGGCTGCAGCCGTCAACAACCCGACAAGCGGCAATCCTCGGTTTGCCATGCTTACCGCAGGCTCGTCGGCATCGTCGTTTTTTACCGGCGGCGATGCTTTTTCTGCTTCGATTGCGGCAGACAGCCGACTCAACGCAGCAGGGACGTCGGCAGCCAGAATAGCGCCGGGCACAGTTGCGCTATGCCCCATCATTTTCAGCATGGCAAGACCGACATCGCCGAACATGGTGATGTCGGCATAAGCATCAGTGGTAAAAGTCACCAGCATACGATTTCTCCCGGTTAGATGAATACCCGCCCATACAATTGAGCAAGCTCATTTGATTCTACACTTCACAGTGACATTAACAACGAGGATAAATCTATACGCCGCCTGAAACGGCAAATCATTACTGGCTTCTCAAGGCAGATCGACGTAAGTACCGAATACCCGATCCCAGAATGCAGTGATAACGCCGTAATTGCATCCGTCCTGCGCATGATGATGGATGGCGTGCAACTGCTTGCGCCGCTTCGGCCAGCCTGCATGCGCCCGCCAGTGATGCACGGCATGATGCACCCAGGAGTAAACGGCATAACCGGCAATAACGCCGAGAGACAGCGCCGCCCCAGTCCAGACGCTGCCAAACAGCCAGGCCGGCACGAATACGAAAATGGCAAACAGCAGCAGGCTGAATACGGTAGGCGTGCCGATCAGCGCATACGGCCGCAAATGATGCTGCTCATGCCAATATTTGAAAGGCTGCACGCCGTGCAGTACGAATCGGTGCAGAAAATATTCCAGCAACGTCCACCCTGCCAGCCCGGCCACGGCAACGGCGGCCATATCCGGCCATGCACTGCGCGGCCCGAACCGCAGCAACGCCCAGAGCACAACCGCCGGCACGGCAAGATAAACCGCAAAATCGACGATATACGCCGTTTTGCTGAATTCAAGCTTGAAGCCCGTCATGACAGAACCATCATTTACGCTTCATGACAGCGATATCAGGTAGAAAAACCGCATGAGCTATCCCTCCTTCTTATTGCTCCAGGTTATCACGCTAATCAGACTGATTTTTCAATTGGATACTTGCAGACGTGCAGAGTTCATTCGAAATGCGGCGGGCAGCCTCATTCCTCGCTGCGTTTACTCCTGAAAATATAGACAATCATGGCAACAATCGCAACCAGACCCAGTACCAGTACATACGGCTCATACCGTTTCACCAACAGCAACGGCTGAGCGATGCGCTTGCCCAGATAATAGGCACCCATCCCCCAGACACCGACCCACAGCGCCGCACCGATCGTATTAAATAGCAGAAAACGCCACCAGGGCATTTCGGCCATACCGGCCACAATACCGTTCAACTGCCGCAATACCGCAACAAAACGGGCGCAAGCCACCAGCCAGCCGCCGTAATGCCGGAAAAAATATTCAACACGGGTCAAATGGGCGGCATTCAGGCCGAAATAACGCCCTAAACGCAATACCGCCGCTCTGCCGCCGAAACGGCCGAGCGCGTAACCGATATTGTCGCCGAGCACGGCGCCCAGCCATGCCAGCAACAGCAACGGCGCAATGTGCAGCTTGCCGTGCGCCGCAAGAAAGGCTGCGGCAATCAGCAGCGACTCGCCCGGCGCCGGCAACGCAAAATCCTCAACCAGTATGCCCAAAAACACGGCAGCATAGCCGTAATGCTGCAAATAGGGCCAGGCGTCAGACAGATAATGATGCAGCGATTCCGGATGCATCGCCGGCAAACCTAACCTGCGTCGTCATCCGCAATTGCAAGCGGCGCTTCCGATCGTTTCTCCAGCAATTTCCGAATCTCCAGCAGCTCCGCCCTGCGCCTTGCATCCGGCTGCGGGAAAGTCTGTTTAAGCGCACGGAACGTGTCCAGTATGATCTCTGAAATAATCAGGCGGGCATTTTCCTTGTCGTCGGCGGGTACCACATACCAGGGCGCATCTGCGCTGCTGGTCGCACTCAGACAGGCCTCATACGCCTTCATGTACTCTTTCCAGTATTTGCGTTCCTCGATATCGGCCATACTGAATTTCCAGTTTTTCTCCGGCGCATCGATGCGCGCCAGAAAACGTTTGCGCTGCTCTTCCTCGGACAGATGCAGGAAAAACTTGACCACCCGCGTGCCGTTGCGATGCAGATGTTTTTCCATCTCTACGATCGAATGATAGCGCTCGGTCCAGACCTTCTTCTCATTCATCAACTCATCGGGTAAACCCTGATTGCGCAATATTTCCGGATGCACACGCACGATCAGCACCTCTTCGTAATATGAACGGTTAAAGATGCCGATGCGACCTCGTTCCGGCAAACACTGCACGGTGCGCCACAAAAAATCGTGATCCAGCTCGGTCACGCTGGGATGCTTGAAACTGTAGACCTGGCAGCCTTGCGGATTGACGCCCGACATGACATGGCGGATCGCGCCGTCCTTGCCTGCTGCATCCATCGCCTGAAATATCAGCAATACCGAATAATTGTCGGCAGCATAATGCCGCTGCTGCATCGCGCTTAATTCGGCAACCTGCGACGCCAGCATTTTCTGATACTGCGCCTTGGACTTATAGATCGGCTTGACCAGCGTCGGCCACTTCTTGAGATTCACCTTTTTTGCCGGCGGCACGCGAAAATCCGCGGTATTGATTTTCATGGTTTTCCTTTCCTGGGTTCCGGTTATTATTTACGAACGGTACGTTTATGCGTCGTCAACGCCTCAAATCCGGAAATAACGTCGAACAATTCTGCGTCGATACCGCTCTGACGCAAACGGTGATAAGTCAGCCTGAGTTCGACCAGCAACTCGTCGATATTCTTCTCGGCACGCTGCATCGCAGCCAGACGGCTGGCATTTTCGCTGGCCAGCGATTCGGTGCAGGCCCGAAATAGCGACACGAACAAATATTCCCGTATCAGCGCCCACAATGTCGCAGCGCTGTCGCCGACCACCTCGGGCAAATTTTTCGTGGGCCAGCGCTGCACCAGCAAATCATGCTGCCAGTCGGCGTCAAGCGGCAGCAGGCGCTGGCTCGCAGGCTCGTACAGCGCCCCGGATTTGGGCCGGTTATGAAAAATATAAACCTGCTCCACCCGACCCAGCTCGCGCTGCATTTCTATCTCGGTCAGAATACGCCCGATCAGCGGCGTCACCGCGCTGATCGAATTGGGCACGCTGAACAGCGTTGCCGTTTCCTGCCCGATATTCGACAACCGCAGCTGCATGCGTTCGCCCACGGCCCACACCACTCTGCTGCCGGGCAAATCGGCCAGCGCCTGCATGGCAAAATCGGCCAGCTCGTCGTTAAACTGACCGACCAGCCCCTGATCCGAGCCGAAAATAACCACGCCTGTTGCCGCAGGCCGGTCGCGTCGGCTGCGGACATTGTCGAGCAGCGGCGTGCCCTGCCGCAGACATGCCGCCAGACCGAGCTGCACGGCGTGATAGTACTCGTCCAGCGAACGCACCGCGCGTTCGTACTGGCTGATGCTCGATGCTGCCAGCGCTTTCATGGTGCGCACCACCGATTCCAGCTCCCCCGCGCTGCTGATCTTGCGCTGCAGGCTGGCCGTGCTGTCGCTCACAATCCGGCCCCGGCTTGCGGTTGCGCCACAAACGGCGTCAGCGCCCTGCGGGCGATCTGCAATACGGCATCCCGATCATCGTCCTGCAACGTGCTGGCTATCGCAAAACGCTGCAATACCGCTGACGGAATCGATGCCGCCGCCTCGCGCAAAGCAAGCTCGGCTTCAGTCATACGATCCAGCGGCACAGCGTCGAACAAGTGCGCACTCAGCGCCAGCAGCACGGCAATCTGCTCGGACACCGGCAGCGGGGAAAATTCGGGCTGTTTGAGACAGGCGCGGATATGCCGTCCGTGTTCGATGCTGTTCCGCGTATTCTCGTCCAGCCGGGCGCCGAAACGGGCGAAACTTTCCAGCTCCTCGAACTGGGCATAATCCAGCTTGAGACTGGCCGACACGGCGCGATAGGCAGCCAGCTGCGCCTTGCCGCCCACCCGCGACACCGACTTGCCGACATCGACTGCAGGCAGCACGCCCAGCTCGAACAGCGTCGGCGACAGGTAGATCTGGCCGTCGGTAATAGAAATCAGGTTGGTAGGAATATAGGCAGAAATATTCTGCGACTCGGTTTCGATCACTGGCAAGGCCGTCAGTGAACCGCCGCCGAACTCCTCACGCAGGTGCGTAGCGCGCTCCAGCAGGCGCGAGTGGATATAGAAAATATCGCCGGGATATGCCTCGCGGCCCGGCGGCCGGCGTAACAGCAACGACAGTTCGCGGTAAGCGCGTGCATGATTGGTCAGATCGTCGTATACGACCAGCACGTCGCGCCCCTGCTGCATGAAATATTCCGCAATGCTGGTGGCGGCATACGGCGCAATGTACGCCAGCCCCGGCGGGTCGTTGCCCTCGGTGACTACGACCACGGTGTACGCCAGCGCCCCCTTGTCCCGCAAGGTAGCGATCACTTTGGCGACGCCGGACGCGCGCTGACCGATGGCGCAATATACGCACAGCACATTCTGGTCGTGCTGATTGAGTATAGCATCCAGCGCAATGGTGGTTTTGCCGGTCTGGCGGTCGCCCAGTATCAGCTCGCGCTGGCCGCGGCCTATCGGAATCAGTGCATCGACCACCTTGAGCCCGGTTTGCAACGGCTTGCTGACCGGCGCGCGATCCATGATGGCCGGTGCCGGACGCTCAACCGGCATGCGCTCGCTGAAATGCACCGCACCGCCGCCGTCCATGGGCTGACCGAGCGGATTGACAACCCGCCCCAACAAGCCGTTGCCCACCCCGACATCAAGCACCCTGCCGGTACGTTCGACTTCGTCGCCGGCATGCAAATGCTGGTATTCCCCCAGCAATACCACGCCGACTTCATCTTCATCGACGTTAAACGCAATACCGTATATACCGCCGGGGAATTTCAGCAGCTCCTCGAAGCCGACGCCGGGCAATCCGGCCACTTTGGCAATGCCGGTGGCGATGCTGGCGATCGTGCCTATTTCTCGCGGTGCCAGTTGCGTCGCGTGCGTTTCCCGCGCCCGATCCAGTCCTGCAAACGCTCGATCGAGTACCGCCTCCAGCGAATTGGCCGTTGCACCCATCAGGCAGCCTGCCCGGATACGACATCCGGCCCCGCTACTGGCTGCGCGCTCAGCAATTCGCCCACACCTTTTTCCAGCGTGCCCAGATAATCGGCGATGCTCCACGCCAGCTTCTGACCGCTGGTCACCAATTCGATACCGCTGACGATATCGGGCGCCAACTCGAATTGCATGGGCTGTTCCACACCGAATACGAATTTCACCGCGTCCTCGATTGCGCTACGCTGCTGCGGCGTCAGCGCGTAGGTAGTCCGTACCAGCACCTGGGCGGGCGCTGCCTTGAACGAGGCAACCAGATGCATGCGCTCGGCGCCCTCCAGACCGTGCAGGCGCTGCACGAACAGCTCGACCATGCGCGCCTCCAGCGTCACGCCCGCCATATCCGTCAGCGCCTTGCGCGCGATGGCAAAGACCTCCTCCTGCGTCCGGCGCGTGATTTCTGCACTCAGATTCTGGTGTTCGTTGCGCAATGCCTGCTGCCACTGCTCGCGCAACTGTTCCGACTCCTGCCGTGCGACATTGACGAACTGCTGGCGCTCGTTTTGCGCTTCCTCCATGGCCTTGGCGGTCATGTCGGCGCGCGCCTGGTCGAAAGCCTCGTTCTTGCGCATGAATTCGTCACGTTCGCTTTGCGCAGCCAGCTTGCTCGCATTGGCATCCGCCAACTCGGCGGCGATACGCTGTTCCCGTTCGTCTATCGCCTGCAATATGGGCCGGTACAGAAAGCGCTTGAGCAGCCACACCAGTATCAGAAAATTGACAACCTGGGCAATGACAGTAAACCAGTCGATGATCATGCTTTATTGTCCCGCAGCTTCTGCAATGACGTGGCTCCAGAAGGGATTGGCGAACAGCAGTATCATCGACACCACGAAACAGTAAATCGCAATGGACTCTATCATCGCCAGCCCCACAAACAGGGTACGCGTAATCGTGCCAGCGGCATCCGGCTGCTGCGCCAGCGAAGTCAGTGCCGTCGATACCGCCCGCCCCTCACCCAGGGCCGGGCCGATGCTGCCCAGACCTATGGTCAGTCCTGCGGTGACGATAGAAGCTACCGCGATAATTGTGATGCTGTCCATTTCAACTCCTTGTCGATTTATGCTGTCGGTTGGGGGGATGCGCTTTTTGGTAAGGGTCTGTGCGTGCCGGTCGCGGCGGCAATATAAACCGTCGCCAGTATGCTGAAAATATAGGCCTGCACCATGCCGGTCAGCAGACCCAGCACACTCATGGCGATCGGAAACAGAAAAGGCGTAATGGTGAGCAGTATGCCGATAATCATCCCGCCGCTCATCATATTGCCGAACAAACGCACGGCCAGCGCCAGTGTGCGCGACAATTCGCTGATGATATTGAACGGCAGCATGATAAACGTCGGCTGCAGGTAATCCTTGAGATAGCCACCCAGCCCCAGCTCCCTGATGCCGTACAGCGGCACCGCCACCAGCACGCAAATCGCCAGCGCAGCCGTGGTCGACAGCGAACCGGTAGGCGGTTCGTAACCGGGAATGATGGTAAAGATACTGGCAACGGCAACGAACAGGAACAGGGTGCCGAGAAAACCCATGTATTTTTCCGGCTGGCGCAGACCGACTTCGATAATCTGCTGCCGGATCGCGGCGACCACGATCTCCAGCAGGCTTTGCCAGCGCGTGACCGCTACCCCGTGCTTGCCGAGCAGGCCGATTCTGCGGGTAACCAGTTTGGCGCCGATAACCAGCACCAGCATCAGCACCCAGGTAGTCACAATGGTAAGGTTAAGCTTGAAGACCCCATATTGCCAAAATACAACCTGATCGGGACTAAGATGCATGACCGACCTCCTGTGCCGTCTTCGCCGCAGACGAACGCGCTAGCCGAGTCGCAATCAGGCGGGCAACGACAAACCCGACCAGACAGGCTGCCATACGACGGATATCCTGATCCGCAACCCAATAGAACCCCGCCAGCGTGATCCCGGTACGCAACAGCATGCTGCCCAGGAACAGCATGGCCGGGCGTTGCGCGGTGAGTCCCTTCTGCACCGTCCACCACAATCCGCCGAAAAACAGAGCACCCAGCGCCAGACCTGCCAGCAATACCGGCACCAGTCCCCAGATTTCATGCATCGTCATGTTCCTGCTCCTCCCGCACACTGCGATTTTCCATTTTTACCCAATGCCATGCATTCCAGCAACCGAGACTCAGCCCCATCATGATCAGCGTCAGCGTCCACGAATGCGACATCGGATAATGCGCATCCAGCCAGTGTCCCAGCGCCGCGCCGAGCAAAGTCGGCACCACTATCGACCAGCCTATCAGCCCCATGACGCTCAAACCCGTCCACACCACCTCGGGATTATCCTGCTGTGCTCTGAGCTTGCGCGCCGCCTTGACGCCGACCTTGCGGCTGAATCCGGTTTCGCTCTGCGTCGGCCGCATTTTAGGCTGGTCACTCACCGCGAAACTCCTTGAAACGATGTATAAATCCGCTCTCCAGCTTGGCCAGCACCACCCGCGCATCGCGTTCCTGTTCGTCGAGATTGAGGAATTCCCGCTCCACCGTCTCGCGCAATTTTGCCAGCTCTGTCCCGGCAATGGCATTGCGCACGGAAATCAGCACATCAGCGCCGGTTTTCACCAGCACGCCCTCGTCGACCGCCATATACACGACGCCGTCGGCCTCGGTTTCGAATACCAGTATGCCCGGCAGCAACGCCGCCACGCAATCGAGCCGGTGCGGCAAAATACCGAACGAGCCGGCGCCTGTCTCCGCCACAATGCGCGTCACGTCGCGCTTCTCGACGAAGATCCTGAACGGCAGCAATACCTTGAGATTCATCAGGCAGCCGCCTGCTGCGCCTTATCAGCCGGCGCCTGGGCTGGCGCATGCAGCTTCGCGTGGGCTTCGTCTATTGTGCCTATCATGTACAACGCACTCTCCGGATAGTCCTTGAATTCGTCGCGCAGTATCCGTTCGCAGCCGTCCAGCGCATCTTCCAGACTGACCAGCTTGCCGGCTATACCGCTAAACTGCTCGGTAGTGAAAAACGGCTGGGTGAGGAAATGCTCCAGCCGGCGCGCGCGGCCCACGATGTTGCGGTCTTCGGGCGATAATTGTTCCAGCCCGAGCATGGCGATAATATCCTTGAGCTCGGCGTATTGCGCCAGCGTGCGGCGTATTTCCTGACCGAGCAAATAATGCCGGGTACCGATGATGCCGGGCGTCGCCATCTTGGAATTGGACAGCAGCGGGTCGATTGCCGGATACAGCCCCTCGCTGGCGCGCTTGCGCGATAGCACAATAGACGCCGACAGATGGGAAAAAGCATGCACTGCAGCCGGATCGGTAAAATCGTCGGCAGGCACGTAAACCGCCTGTATCGAGGTGATCGCGCCGTTGGCGGTATTGGCGATGCGTTCCTCCAGCCCGGCCAGCTCGGTGCCCATGGTCGGCTGATAGCCCAGACGCGAAGGCATCTGCCCCATCAGCCCGGAAACTTCGGAGCCGGCCTGGATAAAGCGGAAGATATTATCGATCAGCAGCAGCACATCGCGATGTTCGTCATCGCGGAAATACTCGGCCATGGTCAGCGCCGCATGACCGACGCGAAACCGGCTGCCGGGCAATTCGTTCATCTGCCCGAACAGCATCACCATATTGGGCAGCACACCGGCATCGTGCATGTCGCGGTAGAGTTCTTCGCCCTCACGGCAGCGTTCGCCGATACCGCAAAAAATACTGACGCCGTCGTGATGACCGACCATGTTATGGATCATTTCGGTGAGCAACACCGTCTTGCCCACGCCCGCACCGCCGAACAGTCCGGCTTTGCCACCGCGTTCCAGCGGCACCAGCACATCAATGGCCTTGATGCCGGTTTCGAAAATTTCGGATTGGGTGGAGCGCTGCATCAGCGGGGGCGGCGCATTGTGCACCGAACGCCATTCGACCGCAGCCGGTGCCGGCAGGTGATCGATGGCATTGCCGAACACGTCGAACATGCGCCCCAGCGTATCCTTGCCGACAGGCGCCAGCAAAGGGCCGCCGGTATCGGTCACCGGCATGCCGCGCGCCAGTCCCTGAGTCGGCGTCAGCGCAATTCCGCGCACCCGGTGCGCATCGATCTGCGCCATAACCTCTATGGCGATCTGGCCGTTCTGGCCGGTACGCAACAGCGAATAAATCGGCGGCAGATAGCCGTCAAACCGAACATCCACAACACTGCCCCGTACCGAGACGACAGTACCAAGATTAGCAGAATCGGTTTTGGTTATCATCTTCGCTCCCGTTTTGCCCGAGTGTCAGAGCGCATCATAGAACGTTTTAAGCAGCCCCGCCAGCCATTTCAGACCGATACGCGGTTCTACCGGATTCAGGCTCAGAAGCTTATAACGTCTATCGAGATTTGGTTTAAAATTAACCGGGTACCCGCTGCTTGTGCCGCCACCCGGCACGATGCAATCCGCCACCCAGATACAGGAACCCTGACCATGCGCCTGCTCCACACCATGCTCCGCACCGGCAATCTCGACCGCGCCATCGAATTTTATACCCATATCCTCGGCATGAAACTGCTGCGCCGTAAGGATTACCCCGAAGGCAAATTCACCCTGGCATTTGTCGGCTACGGCGACGAGATCGACCATAGCGTCATCGAGCTGACATACAACTGGGGCACAGATCATTACGATCTGGGCGACGGTTACGGCCACATCGCCATCGAAGTGGAAGATGTCTACGCCACCTGCGAACGGATCAAACAACTCGGCGGCAAAGTCGTACGCGAAGCCGGACCAATGAAACACGGCACCACCGTTATCGCATTCGTTGCCGATCCGGACGGCTACAAAATCGAGCTGATCGGCAAGAAGCACTGATCCGCACGCGCATACACACCGAACCTCTGGAGGCATGATGAAAGCAGGCTTTATCGGATTGGGTCAGATGGGCACAGGGATGGCATTACGTCTGTGTCAGGCAGGATATAACCTCACTGTATTTAATCGCTCGACCGAGCGTATGCAACCCTTGCTTGCTGCCGGCGCCAGAGCGGCAAAAGATATCGGCGAAGCATGCGATGCCGACGTGGTTTTCACCATGCTGGCAAACGATGCCGCGCTCGAAGCCGTGGTGCTGGGGCCGTCGGGCATGCTGCAGCATCTCAAACCCGACGCCATTCACGTTTCCTGCAGTACAGTCAGCGTCGATTTATCAGCCAGGCTTGCCCGCGCCCACGACGAAAAACAGCAAGGCTACGTTGCCGCGCCGGTGTTCGGCAGACCCGATGCCGCGGCGGCAGGCAAACTGTTCATGGTAGCAGCAGGCAATCCAACGCTCATCAGCAGTATTCAACCATTACTGGACGTCGTAGGCCAGCGTACTTTTCACATAGCGGATGCGCCGGAAAAAGCCAATCTGGTGAAGCTGAGCGGCAATTTCCTGATCGCCACCGTAATCGAGTCGCTGGGCGAAGCTATGGCGCTGGTGGAAAAAGGCGGTATAGACCGGCATCAATATCTGGAACTATTGACCTCCAGTCTGTTCAATATTCCGATATACAAGAATTACGGCGGCATGATCGCCGACCGTCGTTTCGAGCCTGCCGGTTTTGTAGCGCCACTGGGGCAGAAAGACATGCGGCTGGTGCTGGCCGCTGCCGAGGCATTGCAGGTACCGCTGCCTTTTGCCAGTATTTTGCGCGACCGCTTCCTCGAGCTGATGGCGCATGGCGGCGACCATCTCGACTGGTCTGCAGTGGGCAGTCTGGCAGCAAAAGACGCAGCACTGCTTCCCTGAGTTTTGCAACTTTACAGAGCGGAGTCGAATATGAGCCAACTGTTTTCCCCCATCGATATCGGCAAGCAGACGCTAAGCAACCGTATCGTGATTTCGCCCATGTGCCAGTACTCTGCCGAGCAAGGTCAGGCAACCGACTGGCATCTGATCCACCTCGGCCACATGGCGCTATCGGGCGCAGGCCTGCTATTCATCGAGGCCACGGCAGTCACGGCACAAGGCCGCATTTCTGCCGGCGACCTCGGTTTGTGGTCGGATCAGACCGAGGCGGCGCTGGCACGCGTCATCAAGGGGATACGGCAATATTCCGCTATACCCATCGCCATCCAGTTGGCGCACGCTGGACGCAAGGCTTCTACTCAGGTACCGTGGGACGGCGGAAAGTTCGTCCCAACGCAACAAGGCGGCTGGCAAACTGTCGCCCCGTCCGCCCTGCCCTATAGTGCGGACGACGCTCAGCCGCTTGCACTCGACAAGGCCGACTTGCAACGCATCAGCTACGATTTTGCGGCGGCAGCGCAACGCGCCCACCGGCTGGGGCTGGATGTGATCGAACTACATGCGGCGCACGGTTACCTGCTGCATGAATTCCTGTCGCCGTTATCGAATGTCAGAAACGACGAGTATGGCGGCTCGCTGGAAAATCGCATGCGTTTCCCGCTCCAGGTGTTCGAAGCCATACAGAGTGCGCTGCCGGACGGCAAGCCGGTAGGCATCCGCATTTCCGCAACCGACTGGGTACCCGGAGGGTGGGATATCGAACAGAGCGTGGTATTTGCAAAGGCGTTGCAGCAACGCGGCTGCGCCTTTATCGACGTGTCGTCCGGCGGGCTGTCGCCCCTGCAGCAAATCCCGCTGGAACCCGGTTATCAGGTGCCTTTTGCAGCGAGAATCCGGCAGGAAACCGGCCTGCCCACGATCGCCGTCGGATTGATTACGGAACCGCTGCAGGCCGAGACTATCATTACATCGGGACAGGCGGACATGGTGGCGCTGGCGCGCGGCATGCTATACGACCCGCGCTGGCCATGGCATGCCGCCGCACAACTGGGCGCCCAGACGGATGCGCCCAAACAGTACTGGCGTTCGCAGCCGCGGACGCTGAAAACCCTGTTTAAACAATAAGCCGTTATGGGCTATATAGGCTGGCGCATTACCAGACGAAGGCGAATTTCTCTTCGTGAAACAGCTTGATGCACGCCTCGACCGCTGCAGTATCGTAGAGCCGGCCCTTATTTTTGGCGATTTCACCCAGCGCCGCATCCATCCCCAATCCGGCACGGTAAGGGCGATGCGAAGCCATGGCCTCGACCACATCGGCAACAGCGAGGATTTTGGCTTCGAGCAGTATTTCCTTGTCCTTGAGCCCATTGGGATAACCCGACCCGTCCAGCCGTTCATGGTGCTGCAGCACGATCTGCGCAATCGGCCAGGGAAATTGTATGCCCTTGAGAATATCGTAGCCGGACTGCGGATGCTGCTTGATCATGGCGTATTCGATGTCGGTAAGCCGTCCGGGCTTGCTGAGTATCTCTGCCGGTATCTGTATCTTGCCCAGATCGTGCACAATGCCGGCAAGATGCAAGCCATATATGCGGTCGGCATCCAGTCCCAGTTCCTGCGCTATTGCCATCGCCAGCTCGGCGACCCGGTTCTGATGACCTGCCGTATAGGGATCGCGCACTTCCACCGTGGCGGCAATCGCCCGTATGGTGCCGTTCAGATTGGCCAGCAGCTGCTCCGATTTTTCCAGATATTTCTGCAAGGCGTCGTCGCGCTCGATTTGCGTGCGCCGGCTGGCAATGCCGAAAGACATGTCGTCGGCCATTTCTTCCAGCAACGTGATTTCTTCAGGGATGAAACTCTCCGTTGCCGCAGCGTAAATAGCCAGTACGCCGAACACCTTGTCGCCGATCTGCAACGGCAGCGCAATACAGGCATTGTAGCCGCGCTTTGCTGCACTTTCCCGCCAGGGCGTCATGCTTGGGTCGGTCTGGATATTTTGTATGATCTGCGTCGTGGAGAAACGCACTGCGCGACCGACCGGACCGTCACCGCGCTCGCTGTCTGTCAGGGAAATATTCAGCGTTCCCAAATATCCCTGCTCGAATCCCGCATGCGCGACTGGAACGATGGTTTGCATCGCGTCCTTCTGCAGATAACCGACCCATGCCATCGCATACCCGCCCTCGCTGACGGCTATATTGCATATTTCTTCCAGTAATTCCGCTTCGCTGGTGGCGCGTACCAGTGCGCGATTGCCCGCGCCTAATGTCGCCAGCGTACGGCTGATGCGGCGCAGACCCTGTTCGGCGCGTTCGCGTTCAGTCACGTCCTCCATGATATGGATGGTATAGACATCCTCGCCCTGCTCGTTTTTGACGTGATAACAATGCGAATCGTATATTTCGCCGTTTGCCAGCCGGATGACGTGGCCCTCGTCGTCGGGATCGGCAAACTCGTGCAGCGGCACATCCAGCTTGGGGAAAATCTGCCAGTAAAACTGCCCTATGATTTTCTTGAACGGCAAGCCGGCCTTGTCGGCGTACGCGCGATTGGCGCGTACTATGCGCATGTCCTGGTCGTGAATGCAAATCGGATCGGACACGCTATCGAACACGGTGATCCATTCCTTGCGGATATTATCCAGTTCAACCAGCTGCTGCCTGATTTTTTCCTGCTGCGCATTGCGTTCGCTGATATCCCGCACGATTTCCTGACAGAACATCCGGCCGTCGATTTCCATCAACCGCATGCTGACTTCCACCGGAAACGTCGAACCGTCCCTGCGCTGGTGCACGGTTTCAAACCGTACGCCGTCCAGCAGTGCCGATTGCTCCCAGTTAATCATCAGATTATCCTGAAATCCGGGTGCTCTCAATTTCATTGCAGGCATGCCTGCAAGTTCGGCCTGGCTGTACCCGTAGGTTTCGACAGCCCGGTCATTGGCCTCGATCAGCCTGGACTCGGGATCGAACAGCAGAATGATATCGTTGGCGTATTTGATCAATAACTCGCACTTGGCTCGCAACGCATGCAATTCTCTGCCCGCGGATTCGCATCCGGCATCGGGCGCTTGCATACTTGAGACGTTCGTCTCATTGATCATTGCTTCTCCCTGTTTTTTGATCTCTTGCATAATCGTTACACCGCCCGTCAATGCAAGGCATAAGCTGACCTGATACTTAATTAATATACGATAAATCGAATTTAACAATGCAGAATGCAGAAATGTAATATTAATTCTGACACATCGTAAGACAAAGACTTTCATCTTACAACATAAACGCAGAGTAGAGATAAAAACGGAAGGGCGGATACTGCGATAAGGCAGGCGGCAAGGCCGGCATAGTACCGGCCTCCCGAGGAAATGGCGCTTAACGCCCGAAACGCGCCGTCAAAGTAGCTTTTGCCAGCGTCTGGCTATTGATCATGAATCCGACCACCGATGTCGATGCACCGGCAGGAATCTCCAGCCTGGGCGTTTTCAACGCATAGACGGTAAAATTGTAGTGATGCGGCTTGTCGCCCTCCGGCGGGCAAGGGCCGCCCCAGGCTGCCTGGCCGTAATCGTTACGAATCTGCTCTGCGCCCGGCGGCAGATTCTTGCTATCCAGCCCGCCGTCGCCCTGTGCCAGCCCGGTCATCGTCGCCGGCAAATTCACCACCACCCAATGCCAGAATCCGGCACCGCCGGTAGGCGCATCGGGATCGTGCACCATGATGGCGAAACTTTTAGTACCTGCCGGCGCATTTTTCCAGTTCAAACCCGGCGATACATTCTTGCCGGTGCAGCCGAAACCGTTGAACACGAATTTGTCGGGAATGGTCTGCCCCGGCGACATATCCGGACTGCTCAGGGTAAAACCCGCAGCCGCTGCAACCGTCGAACCCAATGCCAATACACTTGCCAGCACGACACGTCTCATAATCTCTCTCCTATCAAAAACAGCACCATAAATTTTGATTCGGGCCGCGATACGCTATGCGGCGGACTCATACGTTAGCACATTTTGCCGCCGCAAGCGCCGGCATGTCTGCATGTCACTTACAGCACCGGCACATGAAACTGCAACGCAGCCAGATTGGCGTAAATGCCGCCTAGCGCAACCAGACTGGCATGCGTACCGGTTTCCACAATACGTCCGTTGTCCATCACCACGATACGATCGGCGCGCTGCACCGTCGCCAGCCGATGCGCAATAATCAGCGTTGTACGCCCTACCATAACGGCTTCCAGCGCAAGTTGCACCAGGCGCTCGGATTCCGCATCCAGCGCGCTGGTCGCCTCGTCCAGCAACAGCAGCGACGGATTCTTGAGCAAGGCTCTGGCAATGGCGATACGCTGGCGCTGACCGCCGGACAGACGCACACCGCGCTCGCCGAGAAAGGCCTGATAACCCTCCGGCAATTTCTCGATGAATTCGTGCGCAGCCGCCATCTTTGCCGCAGCGACCACCTCGGCATCGCTGGCATTGGCACGCCCGTAACGGATATTCTCCAGCGCATTGGCGGAAAAGATCACGGTATCCTGCGGCACGATGCCGATTGCATCGCGCAGGGTATGCAAATCCAACTGGCGAATATCGATGCCGTCCAGCGTGATGACGCCTTGCTGGGGATCGTAGAAACGCAGCAGCAACTGGAACAGCGTGGTCTTGCCCGCCCCGGACGCCCCCACTACCGCCACCGTTTCGCCGGGGCGGATCTCCAGCGACACTTGCTGCAGCGACGGCGTCTGTGGCCGCGACGGATAATGGAAGGTCACCGCCTGCAACGACAAGGCAGCGCCGTTGCCTGCGCACGGCGGCAACGCCAGCGGATGCATCGGCGGCCGGATCGGCGAGCTTGCCGCCAGCAGTTCCAGCAATCGCTCGGTCGCGCCGGCCGCGCGCTGCGCTTCGCCCAGCACCTCCGACAATGCGCCGATAGCACCGGCTACGATCACTGCATAGAGAATGAATTGCCCGAGCTCGCCGCCGCTCATATCGCCCTGCATGACCGCATGCGCCCCCAGCCACAGCACAAACACAATCGCGCCGAACACCAGCAATATCGCGATCAGCGTCAGCATGGCCCGCGCCCGGATACGCCGGATTGCGGTATTGAACGCGCTTTCTACAGAAACGCCGAAACGGCCGGATTCCAGCACCTCGTGGGTAAAGGCCTGCACCGTCGGCATGGCGTTGAGTATCTCGCCCGCCATGGCCGACGCATCGGCGATGCGATCCTGCGAATCGCGCGACAGCTTGCGCACGCGGCGACCGAAAATCACGATGGGCAACACCACCGCCGCCAGCATCACGATGATAATCGACGACAGCTTGATGCTGGTCACGAACAGCATCGCCAAGCCGCCGATCAGCAGCAGCACATTGCGCAGCGCCATCGAGATGCTGGTGCCGACCACAGCCTGTATCAGCGTGGTATCGGTCGTCAGCCGCGACAGCACTTCGCCGGTTTGCGTGGTTTCAAAAAACTGCGGACTCAGGCTGACTACATGCCGGTACACCGCGCTGCGGATATCGGCAGTGACCCGCTCACCGAGCCAGGATACCGCATAGAACCGCGCCGCCGTCGCCACTGCGAGCACGCAGGCCACGCCGAATAAGGCGAGGAAATAGGTATTCACATGCTGTATGCTTTTGCTCCCGGTCCCGCCGAAGCCGAGGTCTATCATCTGCCGAAACGCATACGGAATCGCCAGCGTGGCCCCGGCAGCGACCAGCAGCGCAATCCCGGCGTAAACAAATTGCAGTTTATAAGGCGCCAGAAACGGCAACAGCCCCTTGAGCGTAGCCAGGCCTTGCACAGGCGTCTTTTTTTGCTGTTGCGGCGTAGTCATAATTTTAATGGTTTCACGTATCCGGTCATTTCCAGGTAACCGCGCCCTGCGGTTTTGCCGTCCCTGCTCAGGCTCACTGCCCCTTCCCAGTACACCGCGCCGACGGACTGGCGCGAATCGAGTTCCTGATCGTCCTGTAGCGGCGTCAATTGCCACACGAGCGGCCCGGTCTGCACCTGCATCGCAACCGGATAATGCGCGCCGGTACGCGGCGAACGCCAGTAACGCTGCGGCGCGAAGCGCACCTCGCTATTGCCGTATTGGGTAGTGCTGCCGTGTGCATCACGCAACGTGGCATGCGCCCACAACGGCATACCGTGCACATCCCGAATACGGAACGCCATCAGCGCAGCGCCGCTATCCAGATTCGCACCCACCCAGTCCCAGCCCACCGCATGCGGATCCAGCACGCTGGTCGACCACTCGTGGTCCAGCCAGGCATTGCCGGAGACAGCTACGGATTTGCCGTTACGCGCCACGCTGCCGCTGACATGCAACTGCGGTTCGCTGTAATAATAACTGGCCTGCGCCGGTTTGGCACCCTTGCGCGAATAACCGCGATCGCCTTGCAGCATGGGCGGCTGCGATGGCGTCAGCAGCAGATTGAGCCGGTAATCCGGCGTTACGACCGTCACCCGGTACTGTCCGCTGTCGGCGCGCACCAACCGCCAGTCGTCCAGCTTGACATCGGTATTGCCGGTCGCCGCATATGCCAGACCGAAACCCTCGCGCGCGCTTTTTTGCGCAGGCAACAATTTGCCCAGCGCCGGGTCAGACAGCGCACTGTGCGCGATAATCAGCTGCCGCGCCGCGAATTCACTGGGATTGGCGTCATCGATGCCGGTCGCGATGCGAAAAAACGTAATCTGAAAACCCAGCGGTTTTTTATCCGGCGTTTGCAGCCAACCGGTCGCATACCACCATTCGGTGCGATACGCCGGATGCGCTCCGTAATCCGCCGGGAAAACGATAGTATGACCGGGCGTCACCTGGGCAAATTGCGGCGGCGCGGCCAAAGTCAACGATACCCAGCACAGCCACAGTAGATTCAGATAACGCATTACCAATCCTCGCTCACGGCACGAATCGCGTTGCCGGACAGCGCATAGCGCCCCGCTATCAGCGCAGTAACGATGGCCGACGCCAGCAACAGCGCCGCAACCGACAGCAGCATTCCCCAGGGCAAATGCAGCTGCATACGCCAGTGAAACGACTGCGGATTGACGACGAACACCAATATCAGGCTGATCACCAGCCCCAGCGCAAAGCCTACCGCAATACCGGCAGCCGTCAGCAAACCGCCCTCTGCCGCCAGTATGCCCAGTATCTGCCTGCGGGTCACGCCGATATGCCGCAACATGCCGAACTCCCTGACCCGCGCCAGCGTCTGCGCCGAAAAGGTCGCAGCCACGCCGAACAGGCCAATAATAATTGCTACCACTTCCAGCAGATAGGTCACTGCAAAACTGCGGTCGAATATTTTCAGGCTGACTGCGCGGATCTCGCCGGGCTCGGCGAATTCCAGCAACGCGCCGAACGGCAGATGTTGCAGTGTCGCGATTTCCCGCGCCGGGGTCACGCCCGGCTGCAGCCAGAGCCCGGCGTCATTGACATCCATATCGCCGGTCAGCGCCCGGTAATCCGCCAGCCGCATCTGTATCGCGCCGAATTGCCGGCCGTAATCGCGCCATACCCCGGCCACCACGGCCTGCTGCATATGCCCGTTGATCGGCAAAACGATCTGTTGGCCCAGCCTGTAACCGTATAAATCCGCCATCGGCTCCGACACCCAGACCGGCAAGCCATGCTGCGGCACGATGCCGGCACCGATAATCGGCAGGATTTTACCCGGATCGCGCACGTCGATATCGCGGGCAATCAGCATCACGTCGGGCCGGTCGGGCGCCAGCGTCAGCTGCGTCTGGCGCACAAAGTCGACGCGGGCGATGCCGGGTGCGTTCGCTATCGTCATCTGCGCCTGGGTATCCAGCGCGCCGGTATCGCCGCCTTGTGCCGAGCGCACGTAAACATCCGCCGCCAGCAAATGCGACAGCCAGTCGTCCACCGATACCCTGAAGCTGGCGACCATGATCGCCATCGCCACCATCAGACTGAAGCTGGTCAGCACGCCGCCCAGTGCAATGACCGCCTGATTCGGTGCATTGCCCAGACGCGCCAACACCAGCGTAACAACCGCACTGCGCGCATGACGCAAACCCAGCAAGCGGAAAAAGTTGCCGCTCAGACGCGGCATCAGCGCAACGGTACCGATCAGCAGCAATGCCACCGCGATGTAACCGAATACCGGCAAACCTTCTACCGGCGGCATTTGCGTCAGCAGCGCACCCAGCACCAGCGCAGCCAGCGCCGGCCAGGGATTGGCCAGTTGCGTCAACGCGCCGGCTTCGTTGCCGGATTTGAGCGCCGGGGCAGGCAAGGTGTGCGCTGCCTCCATGGCAGGTGCAGCACATCCCAGCAAAGCCACCACCACGCCGAGCACGAACAGCCCGGCTGCTGCCATAGGCGTGAAATGCACAACCGGATTAATGCCGGCAAAATAACCGCCGCCCAGATCGCCGCCGAAAAAATGCAGGGCGGCAGCCGCCACTGCATAGCCGCCTGCAATACCGAGGGCCGACCCCAGCACGCCGAATGCCGCACCTTCCAGCAATACCTGGCGCATCAGCTGGGCACGAGTCAACCCCATCACTCGCAGCAGCGCAAACTGGCTGCGCCGGCGCATCACCGACAGCGCCTGCGTAGAGAACACCAGAAACGCGCCGGTAAACAGTGCCACCAGCGCCAGCACGTTCAAATTAACCCGGTAAGCGCGCGACATGTCGGCACTGCGTTCGGTACGCTCGCGCGTTTGCGTCACCAGCAGCCGCCCCTGCAATTCGCGCTGCAACGCAGCTTTGAATTGCGCGCGATTCACCCCGGGGGTCAGTTTCAGGTCGATACGCGAAAGCCTGCCGACGCGATGAAACCGCCATTGCGCTGCAGCGATATCCATCACCGCAATACGCTGCCCGGCGCGGGCATGCACCAGTCCGCCGGCAACGCGCAGCGTCACGATGTGCACACCGGAACGCAAACGCAGCAGGTCGCCCTGATGCACCTGCAGCCAGCTCATGGCTGCGGGCGACAGGAATATCGCATCGTCCGCCAGCGTATCGAACGCCCTGCCCTGGGCCGGGATGCCGATAAAATCGGGCGCAATGGCAGCGGCGCGGAACACGTCGATACCGAGTATCTTCAACGGCTGCTGTCTGCCCGGCACTACGGCATCCAGCTCCAGCACCGGGCTGGCCAGCGCCACACCCTGATGCTGCGCCAGCTGCGGGTAATAACGCTGATCGAAATCCGGTTGCGCGCCGCGTACTTCCAGATCGGCCTGACCCGACAGACTCTTCACCGCAGCCGAAAATTCGTCCAGCGCCGCAGCATTGATCAGATGTATCGCAAAGCCCAGCCCTACACCCAGCGCTATCGCCGCCACGGCCGCCAGCGCCCGCAACGGATAAGCCCGCCATTCGCCAAACAGCAGCCAGCGTGTCAACAGCGCGTTACGGGCATTCATCAGGCGGGGTACAGACCATCGTCGGTCAACATCAATACCCGGTCGGCAGTAGCCGCCGCCGCGACAGAATGGGTGACGATGATGGCCGAAGCACCATTGTTTTTGATTTCATCGCGCAACAGCATCAGCACGCTGTGCGCCGTCTCCGGATCGAGATTGCCGGTCGGCTCGTCGGCCAGCACCAGCGCCGGGCGATGTACCAATGCACGTGCGATGGCTACGCGCTGCAGCTCGCCGCCAGACAATTGGCGGGGGAAATCCTGCCCGCGCCCGCGCAAGCCGACCGCGTTTAGCATCGCTTCGGCACGCGCGCTATCCAGTCCGTTCAGCAGCAAGGGCAAAGCGACATTTTGCAGCAGCGTCAAATGCGGCAGTACATGAAACGCCTGAAACACGAAACCCACCCTGACGCGGCGCAGCAAGGTTGCCGCATCGTCGTTCAGCGTCGCCATGGCGACGCCGTCAATCACGATGTCGCCGGCATCGGGCGTATCCAGCCCGGCGATCAGATTGAGCAAGGTCGACTTGCCCACGCCCGAATCGCCCATCACCGCAACATACTCACCCGCCGCCAGCGTATAGGATAAATCGTCAAGTACCCGGCGACGACCGGCATACGATTTGGTAACATGGTGTAATTCCAGCATAGCCGCTCCGTTTGAGGGTATCGGCAACATCGTATCATCAAAGTATCCAGGCCGAACCCGATGCGCCACCTGCCGGTAGATACGCCGGGTACCGTACAAGTTCCGCCGTGCTTCCCGCCTGCAGGCATCCACACAAACGAACGCCCAGGGAACCGCCGCATATTCGCCCACTCCAACTTCCGGCGCGGATACTGCGCAGCCCGACAACTTTTCAATCGCACGAAAGGAATGCACGCATGAAACATTCGTGGAAAGACAGTATCTATCTGCAACGGGAAGACCTGGCGCGCATGGTGCGCGAGCCGCTGACCATACTGGCCGAACAATGCACAGCAGCATGGGGAAATCGCGAACAGCTGAATGCGTCCCTGCTCGCTGGGTTTGCCGATATCCCCCATTGCACGGCGCTGTATTGCGTAACAGCCGAGGGCATCCAGGTTTGCGACAATGTCGGCGCAACGGGACTGATATCCGGACACTACGGCCGCGACCGTTCCCAGCGCCCTTACATGCAGGAAGCTGTTCCGGCATGGGGCTTCCTGCTTTCGGACGCTTACATCAGCCTGCTGGGGCGGCGGCCGTCGCTCACTGCGCTGCAAGTCGTCGCAGCCGATACGGATACGCTGGGTTATCTCGGCGCCGATTTCGACTTGCGCGGCCTGCCGGTCACCTCTGCGCTATACGAAGAGCCCGGCTACTGGCGTCAGGTGAAAGGCGATCCGGCAATTCGCGGCACGGTGTTCCAGCAATGCCGCGTAGACAGCCCGATGGACGGCAATCTGGAACAGGCCTTGTCCATCCTCGAAGAGCTGCTGACCCAGCGCGGCGTATTCCAGTGCCAGATTCACTTTTCCAGCAGTCAGGCCACGATATGGACGACAAGCGACCCGTTTCGCTATCGCATACTGGATCACGAAACCCTGAGCGATGCGGACATCTGCCTGGTATACCCGTCCAGCCCCTACCCGCTCGATGCGGCCATCCCGCAACACAATATCGAGCAGATACTCAATACCATGCAATCCCTGCGCTTTGCCGACCCCACCATTTATCTGCGCACGGCGTCCATCAATATCTTCAACGGTATGATCAGTCTGACCTTCTCTTGCGACGGATCGCACTACATGTCCTACGATGAATTTCTGCTGAAGGATACCTCGTTCTGGTTCTGACCCCCTCGCCGCGCATCCTGCGATGACGTAACGTCGCTGCCTGTAATCTGCTATATTGCCTCGACTTTTATCCCGCATTACAACCTGCCCTATGCGAACCGGACACCGCAAACCGCCATCGGACAACGCGCCGTCATCAACCGGCCAACTCCACCCGCGCAATCGCCATCAGGGTCGCTACAACTTCGATCGCCTGATACTGGCAGATGCTGGACTGGGCGATTACGTCAGCATCAATACATACGGCGAACGCAGTATCGATTTTGCCGACCCGGCAGCGGTCAGGGCGCTGAACCGGGCCTTGCTCAAGTACGATTACGACATACAGGGCTGGGATATTCCACCGCAGAATCTTTGCCCGGCAATTCCCGGTCGCGCCGATTACATACACTATCTGGCCGACCTCTTGGCCGCGGACAACCGTGGCATCGTTCCCAAAAACATCCAGGCGCTGGACATCGGCACCGGTGCAAGCTGCATTTACCCGCTGATCGGGCTCAGCGAATACGGCTGGCATTTCGTCGCCAGCGACATCAATTCCGCCTCGCTGGCGCATGCGCAAACCATCCTCGACGCCAACCCGGCGTCGGCGCGACACATCGCACTGCGCTTGCAGCTCGACGCCGATGCGATCTTTCGGAGCATAGTACGTGATGACGAATGGTTCGACCTGACGCTGTGCAATCCCCCTTTCCATACCTCAGCAGCCGAAGCCAACACCGGCACGCAGCGCAAATGGCGTAATCTGGGCAAGCCGAATGGCGGCCTCAACTTCGGCGGTGCAGATGCGGAACTGTGGTGCGCAGGCGGCGAGCAGGCCTTCATCGGCCGCATGATAGCCGAAAGCGCACAGCTGCCCACGCGCTGTTACTGGTTTACCACGCTGGTATCGAAATCGGCCAGCCTGCCCGGCATTTACGCGGCACTCAATCTGGCCGGCGTGCAAACGCACAAAACCGTCGCCATGGGCCAGGGCCAAAAACAAAGCCGGCTGGTTGCCTGGACTTTTCTGAATCCGGTGCAGCAGGCGGCCTGGCGCAAGCTGCGCTGGTAAGGCGAGACCGGCACTGCCGGCCCCGCATTGCACACGCGATCAAACAGAAGTATCGACCACATTCCCGGAGCTGCCGGCGCCCTGCAGATTATTTGCCAACGCGCTCAAAAAGCTGTCCAGCGTTGCCGAGCTGGAACTGCCCGAACTGCTCGAACTGCCCAGCGCGCTCAGCAGATTCTGGAAACTGCTTTGCAAATCGGATTGCGCTGTGCTCGTACTGCCGGATGACGACGTCGACGACAACTGCTGCATCAGGCTTTGAATATCGGCCTCGATATTCGATCCGCCCTGATAGGCCGAAGCTGTCGTGCCGCTGCTGGAGTTGGCCTGGTCGTAACTCATCGCTTCCTTGGCGCTGACCTTGCCGTCGCCGTCGGTATCAGCAGCTGTAAAGTTATTTGCGATATTGGTCATCTCGGCGGCACGTGCCGGATCGGTCGATGCCAGCGCGCTGGCCATGCTGGTCAACTGATCCTTGGTATAGGACGGACCGCTGCTTGCGCCTACGCTGCCGCTACTGTCGGAAGGCGGTGGCGGAGGATTATTACCGTTGCTGCCGCCGGCCTGATGCAGCGCGGCCATCAGGCTTTGCATGAAAGCCTGCGCCGCGGTCTGGGCATCCTGCGTGGTTGTCGTAGCGTCGCTGGAAGAAACGGAAGCAGACGAAGTCGATGATGAAGACGACGAACTGCTATCGCTAATACCCAGCGAAGCCAGCGCCTTCTCGATGGCCTGCATGAAACTGGAACCGCTGTTCGACACGCTGCCCGTAGTGCTGCTGTCGCTGTCCGAACTGCTGTTTTTCAGTGCGTTCGCGCTGAAAATGGCCTGCAGATTCGCCAGTGAACTGGCGTTGCTCGTACTGCTGATTGTTGACATGATAACCTCCTCAATGAATGGGTGAACGCCCGCCCGCTTGCACGCAAGCAGACAAGCGACGACCAATATAGGCGGCGTCACCGGGGCAGCAAAAACCGAACAGGCGGGTAAATACCCGGCTATTAACCCACCTGTACAGTTCTTTACAAGCCTTTACGAAATTAACGGAAATTTACATCGAGATGCGCGGCTACGGTACGACGCGCTGCTTGTTGCGCTGCCAGAAACGCTCCATCATCGGCTTGACGCTGATGCCGTGCAGCAATATGGATAGCGTCACCACAATCAGCGTCAGCTGTATCAGCTGCAGCGCCAGTGACTCCGGCAGGCCGTGCTGTATCGCGTACATCAGGTAATACAGCGAGCCGATGCCGCGCACGCCGAACCAGCCGGTCATACCGCGTATGCGCCAGGGCGTGCGCGTACCCAACAGGCTGACGACCACACTGAGCGGACGCGCCACCACGAACAGGAACAGCGCCAGCCCTACCGCCTCCCAGCTCCATGAATTGAGAAACAGCGTGCCGCCGATCAGGATAATCATCACCACTTCCGACAGTCGCTCCAGATGTTCCTTGAATATCAGCGAACCGGCGCTGACCGTGGGAACGAGTTCGACGCCTGCACTCTCACTGCTGACGGTGTCGGCATGCCCGTTACCGGCTGCTTTGCTCAATTTCAATTCGGTCTGGCGTAGCGCCACCGCCGCAAAGAACACCGCGAGAAAGCCCCACACGTTGATCAGTACCGCCACCCCGTAGACCACACCGATCAATCCGAGGCCGAGAAAATCGTCCAGCAGTTCTTGTTTATGCGGATCGCGCCGCAGCTTCCAGCCTATTCGCGCCAGCGCCACCCCGGCGACAACGCCGATCGCAATGCCGCCCACTGTCGCCCACACCACGTCAAGCATGACCCAGCGCAGGCCGTAATCGCCGAGCTCATGCAATCCGAGCAAGCCCAGCCCCAGCATCACAAACGGGAATGCACTGCCGTCGTTCATACCGGCCTCGCAGGTCAGGGTAAAACGCAACTGATCGCGGTCGCCGGGGTGGCGAATCTGCACATCGGTCGCCAGCACCGGATCGGTCGGCGCCAGTATCGCGCCCAGCAGCACCCCCGCCCCTAGCGGCAAGCCCAGCACATAATAAGCGAAAGCAGCAACCAACCCAACGGTAAGACTCATCGACAGCGTCGCCAGCAATAGCGGCGTGCGCCAGCGGCTGAAACTGAACGGCCCCGGCATTTTCACCCCGGCGGAAAACAGCGAAATCAGGACTGCAATTTCAGTCAGCACTTCCAGCAGTGCCGATTGCTTGAGCGGATTGAAATGAAACAGATCGAGTACGGTCGGGCCGACCAGCAGCCCTACTGCCAAATAGATAATGGCGGAGGTTACCGGCAGACGTTTGAGCACGGAGTAGGACAAGCCCATCACCAGCAGCAGTCCCCCGACCAGCAGAAACCAGAACGCGTTAGTCATCGGCGTGACCCGGATAGAAGAAGTAACAACATGAGGAAGGATACAATCAACAGTAACGGGAGCGTATCTTACCCTAGCACAGGGTACCGACAAAAGGCCAAATGCCGTACTGTAACCTGCTGGTAACACATTGTTACACGGCAGCAAATGTCGGAAATAATGCGGCAACCACTACGGCGCATGATGAATACCATGGAACGCAGCACTGAATTCAACCGATATCCGTCCGCGCTCCACTTTTTAATACTTTAAATAGGAGTTAAACATGCGTAAATCCATATTATTCGCAACCTTGCTTGCAGCAACCCTGGGATCCGGCACAGCAGCCTTTGCACAGGGCGGCGGTCACGGTGGAGCCAACATGGGCGGCATGGGTATGTCCGCTCAACACAGCTGGCATATCCAGCAACAGCACCATATTCAAACTCAGGCCCGGCACCAGTATGGCCGCCCGGTGACATCAGGTAATCAGCTGCACTACCAGATACAAAGCCGTGACCAATATCAAACCAGGATCATGGCCCGTTAACAGCAAGTGCGCCACAAGGTGCACCTACAACGCTCATTCTGGCCCGGGGCAGTCGCCCGGGCCATTTTTTAATAGACATCTTAAGCAGTGCTTGCGATCCTCGACAGCAGCATCGAGTGACGCCGCAAGCAATGTCATCAACCGGTCACACCGTTACCGCCGGGCGGGCTGCAAATAGATAAAGGCGCCTATCGCCGTCAGCGACAAAGCGGCGGCCACCATAAATACCACGGCAGGATGCAACAGCCATAACGCGCCGGCCAGCAGCGACGCCGGCAAATAGATCGCCCCGGTCACGAAATTGTAGACGCCTATCGCCGTTGCCCGCCGCTCCGGCTCGATATCGGCAATAAACGCCTTGCTCTGCGCTTCATCGATGGAGAAGAAAATCCCGTAGACGACGAACAGTCCTATGATCTCCCAGCGCGTCGTCGCAAACGCGAAACCAAGACTCATCAGCAGATACACCAGATAGCCCAGCACGATGATGCGCGTCCTGCCGATCGCATCGCCGAGCTTGCCTATCATGGGCGCAGCAATGACGAAAGCGATGTTGAACAAGGCGTACAGCAGCACCACGTCCTTCATGGAAAAGCCGACGCTGTAAGCGCGCAGCAGCAGGAAGCCGAAACTGAAATAGGCCAGCGAAAAAATCCCCGCCGCAATCAGATAGCGCTTGAACCCAGCGCTGAGAGTTTGCCATGCCTCCAGCAGGCTTTCACGCTGATGCTTCACCCCCGGCTGATCCTTGACCAGCCCGAGCAGGAGCACGCTCAGCACCGCAGGCACCAGCGCGATCCAGAACAATATTTTGAAAGTGGATGCCGACTCGCCGAGCGCGGACAGCAACACGTAGGCCAGCAAAGGCCCGAGCACTGCCCCGGCCTTATCCAGCGCCTTGTGCACGCCGAACGAATAGCCGCGGCTACCCTTGTCGGCAATAGTCGACAGCCAGGCATCGCGGGGCGGCCCGCGAAAACCCTTGCCCAGCCGCTCTATCACCCGGAACAGGCTCAGCCCGATAATCGAATTGGCCACCAGCAGTATGACTTTGGCCAGCGTGGAAAAACCGTACCCTGCCAATGCAAATACCTTGCGCCGGCCCGTGCGATCCGACAGCCAGCCGGCCAGGTAATTCAGCGACGACGCCGAGAAATCCGCCAACCCCTCCACCAGCCCGAGCATGGCGCTCGACGCCCCGGCGATGGTAGTAAAAAAAATGGCAAACACCGAAAAAATCATCTCGGAACTGACGTCGGTGAGAAAGCTGACGAAACCTAGCTTGAGCACGTCGGGGTGCACGCCGAATCTATTTTTCACAGGATCACTCATGGCTCTGTCCCCCATTCAAAACTTATGACGCACAATCCTGCACGTGCAGCGAATCAGCGGCGGATTACGCCTTTTTGACAAACTCCGACTTCAGCTGCATCGCACCGATACCGTCAATCTTGCAATCGATATCATGATCGCCGTCGACCAGCCGGATGCTTTTGACCTTGGTGCCGACCTTCACCACCAAAGACGAACCCTTGACCTTGAGATCCTTGATCACCGTCACTGCATCGCCATCCTGCAACACTGTGCCGTAAGCGTCCTTCACCACGCGCTGCTCGTCGGCACTCTCCGCTACGGCGTCTTTCGACCACTCGTGCGCGCATTCCGGGCACACGTACATGTTGCCGTCCTCATAGGTGTATTCGGAATTGCATTTTGGACAGTTAGGTAAATTGCTCATTTAAATCCTTAATCTTGTTAATTAAAATATCTGCCGCAACAAGCTTTTATGCGTATACCCACCCGGCCGCCGCTCATGCTCCAAGCAATGAGACCCGGTTACGGCCGCCTTGCTTGGACAAATACATCGCCTGGTCTGCGGCCTTGAGCACATCGGAGAAATCCGCACCCGCCTCATGCCCGGCGATGCCAACGCTCAGCGTCACCGAAATGACATGGTCGTTTACCGCCGGCGGCGATGCCATGATGGATGCCCGAATCGCTTCTGCACGCTGTTGCGCATGTTCGACAGTACAGCCCGGCATGATAACAAGAAACTCGTCCCCACCGTAACGCACGACAAAATCCGTCTCCCGGGTATGCTGCTCGATTTCGCGTGCCACCCGCGTCAATACATGATCGCCGACATCGTGGCCATAAGTGTCGTTAATCTGCTTGAATTGATCCACATCAAACAGCATAACCTGCATAGGCAGATACGATTCGGGATGCGAACGGCCCAAATCCGACAAGCGCTCCCACAGCGCGCGCCGATTTTTCAGATTGGTCAGCTCGTCGATATGGGCATGTATGCTCAGCTTTGCATTCGCATCGATCAGCTCCTGCGTTGCCTGTTTGACCCTGTTTTCCAGTTGCTGATTCAGCTCATCGCGTGCTGCCACGGCCTCTCTGATACTGTTCAGCATATCGATACTGTGATCGCGCAAGGTCTCGATTTCGCGTGGCGCGATGATACCCAGCGGCCTGAATATGCCGGAATAATCGTTTTCACGTATACGTTTCACCCCTTCTGCCAAGGTATTGATAGGCCCGGTAATCCAGTTCGCCAGAAATATTGCCAGCGACACGGAGATGGCCAGCACCATGACGCCGAATAACACGCTATGGTTAATCCGCGCCGTCACCTCGGCAGTCAGTTCCGACAGCGGCTGCGGCGTCAGGATCACCCAATTGAACTCGGGTACGGACGCATAACCCGCAATCATGTCGGTTTTGACAAAAGGCGAATAAAACGTCATCACGCCCTGCTTGCCTGCCAGACCGCTTTGCACAATAGGCCAGTTTTTAATATTTTTGATACTGCCCACCCAGTCGGCATTAGGGTGCT
This sequence comes from Sulfuriferula sp., assembly GCA_031291235.1. GTDB lineage: Bacteria > Pseudomonadota > Gammaproteobacteria > Burkholderiales > Sulfuriferulaceae > Sulfuriferula. The sequence goes on along the minus strand of JARLJL010000012.1, from coordinate 117,395 downwards.
GGACGATATTGCCGAATTGATCGGTAATCGCGCAATGTCCCCGACTACCGAAATGAATCCGGGCCGCCAGATCCTGAATAGGCGAGATCATCAACTCGCCTATCAGCATGTTTTGTCCGACCGGACGAAAAAAGAACAACGCGGGTTTGCCGGTCAGCGGATTCTGCAGCATGCCCGTATTTCCTGCCACATGCCTGGCAATAATCGCGCTCACTACCGGACTGGTTTGCAAAAACCATTCGTATGCAGGCGCCACCCGGGCTTGTCCAAATCCCCTCACATTGCCGTCCGGCGTCAGCAGCACGATATCCTTGAAATAAGTCTGGGAAGCAATCGTTTCTGCCATCGCGGCCTGATCGCCGGACTTTTCGATGAGATTCGCCAGCAGGTTCAGATTGCGCTGAGCAGCCTTGAGGTATAAATAAACCGGGCTTGCCATATTTTCAGACAGCAACTGATTCTTGTCATGCGCCTCTTTCATCACGCGTTCCTGAATACCTGAACTCAGCCAATACGTCATGACAGCAACCGGCGTCACTGTAATCACGATAAATGCCAAAATCAGTATGACTTTAAGTGGCGGACGAAAAGTACGCATTTTTATATATTCAAACTCCCTGGGCAGGATTCATAACTACCTGACAGCTTGCAGCCATGCCAAAGCGTCTGTATCAGCGGCAGCATGCCGTATAACATGCATTAACACTACACCATTTTGGGTTATTTTTCCGCAAACTTTGGCATGGGGTGGGGAGTGATGTGTTGTTTATGCTGGAGTGGCGGCTGAATTAACAGGGCATCCAGGCGGGCCCGGCCTGGCATGATAGGCGATAGCCACATAGCCCGACCAGCCCCGCATCGCCGTCCTGCAACGCCGTACCGTACGGATCTTTCACCACGCGCTGCTCTCCCACTACATTCTTCGAGCACTTGTGCGCGCAATCAGCAGGCCGCCCCAGGGGATGACGATATGCAGCCGGAATTACTGCTGAGCCGGTTGCCGAACTTTGACTTCCACCGTGACGCGGCGATTAGGTTGCAGGCAATTAACCAGATTGCGATTACTGCCGCTGACCTTGCCTTTCACGCTATCGCAGGCAACAATCGGATCGGATTCGCCTTTGGCAGCCGTTTCAATGCGCTGATCATTCACACCCTGATCAACCAGATAAGCTTTCACGGCATCTGCACGCCGCTGGGATAGGGCCTGATTGTAGTCGTCAGAGCCGATCCGGTCGGCGTAGCCGGTCACCAGTATCACTTCAACGCGAGGATATTGCTTCATCTTGCTGACGACTTGATCGTCCAGTATTTTCCTGCCATCTGCGCGTATCATGGATTTGTCAAAATCAAACAGCGTTTCGGCTTGCAGCGTAATCGTCTCAAAACCTGCTACCGGGGCAGGTATAACAACCGGCGCCACGCTGTCTGCCACTTTTGGCTCATCTTTCTTTACCAGTTCCGGATCGCATTCGACAATGGCATCGGCAGGCGTCCAGGAACCGGTTCTCCAGCACTCGTTGTAACTGTTTTTAACCAAACCGCCATCGGCATCGACCAGATAACCTGCCTTGTCGGTTTCATTTGCGGATGCAATGCCGGTCAGCGTTAACGTAACCATGGCAAACGCAGTAAGAACGATACGTGAAGTTTTCATGTTGCTCTCCTCAATTGCAGTCTGAAGCTATAATCCGGCGAACGCAGCCCACCGGCAAAGACATCATTTTTCAGTAACGAATGTGATCGAGCTCGATACGCACCCGGCCCTAACGAGCAACCCAGCTATGTTTTGCTGCGGCTCGTCAAAATGACTGCCATAAATTGGGTTCGTCAGCGATACAGGGTGCTTTCACAAAACCGCCTGAATTGATGTTGTTAAGAATAGGCAAAAAATGGCATTTTGTCTGTGCGATGGCGTACATAAGCGATTGTGATGACAGGGGAATTGAATTTTCGGGGGTGAACTCACTATGGCGCGTAGCGATACCCATCAAGCAATCCTGTTTTTAGCTAGCAGGTGAAAGTCACCGCATAACTTTTCTCTTGGCCTGACCATATCCAATGAATTAAAAATGTTGGAATGTTAGACCTAGCCCCGGGTTTTCCCTTACGACTTGAATTCCCCCAGCTTGTAAAAATGGTTATTTTCAACACGAAAGCTTGACTGTTCAATTGACATCAGAGGCCGTTGGCAACCATAACGGCATCTATCTCCGCATAATGTGCGGATAATAATTTGCTCTTGCGGCAAATGCAGCATATAATCTCCGCATGAACAGCGGAGATTATACCTACATCTGGCAGGCCAATGACTGGCCGAACTGGCGCTACGACTGGACCACTCTGGCTCAACCGCTGGCTGACGTCAGCCGCGCCCAAGGTCTGCTGATAGGGCGCTTATTCGATGTCGGCATCACTTTGCGCGATCAGGCCAGCTTGCTGACATTAACCGAAGACGTCATCAAGACCAGCGCAATCGAGGGTGAAAAGCTTGATATCGAATCAGTGCGCTCCTCTATTGCCCGTCGCCTGGGCGTAGACATCGGTGCCTTGGCACCGGCAGACCGTCACGTTGAAGGCGTAGTCGCAATGGTGCTCGACGCCACTGACAACTGTAACGACCCGATCACGCTGCCGCGTTTGTTCGGATGGCATGCTGCGCTCTTCCCCACCGGCTATTCGGGTTTGAACCGGATTAACGTCGGTAGCTGGCGTGACGATGCCACCGGGCCAATGCAAGTGGTCTCCGGCCCGATAGGTCGACAGCGGGTGCATTTCGAAGCACCGCCTGCCAACCGGCTTGAATTGGAAATCGACCGTTTTCTCGGCTGGGCCAACAGTGCATCGCCTGAGCCACCGCTGATCAAAGCCGGACTTGCCCATCTGTGGTTCGTCACCTTGCACCCGTTCGATGATGGCAATGGCCGTATCGCTCGCGCCGTAGGTGACTTGTTCCTGGCCCGTGCCGATCTCAGCCCCCAGCGTTTCTACAGTCTGTCAGCACAGATCCAGCGCGAACGCAAAGCCTACTATGACATACTGGAACACACCCAAAAAGGGACGCTGGATGTCACCGCATGGCTCGCCTGGTTCCTGGAAACGCTGCACAGCGCCGTCAACCAGGCGCAACTCACGCTCGACACCGTGCTGGTCAAAACACGGTTTTGGCAACGCTGGGCCACGACGCCACTCAATGAACGACAAGTGAAACTGATTAATCGACTGCTGGATGGTTTTGAAGGCAAACTCACCAGCAGCAAGTGGGCGACAATCGCCAAGTGCTCACCGGATACTGCCCTGCGTGACATCACTGACTTGCTAGCCCGCGGCGTATTGCGGAAAACGGATGCCGGCGGGCGCAGCACCAGCTACGAATTGAACACTTCATCAGCATAAAATTGGCAACCAGGAATACACCTGATTTGACACTGATGGCTATATGCTACATAACTAGACCAGCCCCAAAATTCGGGGCTCTTAAAACAGACGGTTAAATTTACTGCTCATGAGCCATTTCGTTAAGGGCTGCTCTGGCTAAAAATCCGCTACGCGTTTCGTGTTTGGCCGCAACATAATCATCAATGCGGCTTAAAATAAAGCGCGGCATGCTGATATTGACACGTTCCGGTTTTACGTCAAGCTTGGACAAATCCACCTCGACCAGCGCCCATGTAGCTTCTTTATAATCTTCCAGTTTTCTCAAATCTTCTATCCTGGAATAATGAATATCGACTTTCTCACCTGATTCCAATAATAACTCGAGATGGTCAAAAATAGCGTCTTTGGCATTTTTAATCGCGTCATCAATGGTATCCCCCCATGAATGACACCCCAAAATATCGGGCACGATGACACCATAAACGCTGCCTTCATCTTTATGGATTGCAATAGGAAATTGCATGGTTTCTCTCTTTCTACCCTCTCAGTAGTTACGTCACTTACGTAGCTTGTTAAACACCGTACGCTGCCATACGTTAAAAACATCCCATTTTCTGCGAAAAAAACCGGACTCACTTGAGTCCGGCCTGTTTCAGGATGCTGTTTACTGTTCCAGTTGGTAAGTCCTTTTCCGGGTGTGGTACCGTTACAAGGCCAGGTATTATTGGATGTTTAAAATGATGATGGCTACCTTTAACGCGCACTTCATACCAGCCTTCATCTATCAGCATCCGGATTATTTTTGATGATTGCATGCATGTCTCCCCGGATGTTTAAATTAATTATACACACCAATACACACACGTCAATAAATTTACACATCAGTGTGTAAATTTATTGACGAAACGGGCCCGGCAAACTGAATCAAAAAACATCACGCGCTTGCGCGTAACTCCGCGCTCTTAACGCTCTTATCCCCGTCTGAACGGTTTGGACGAAGGTACCCCGCAGGGGCGAGGCTATAGGGTGCACTTCTCTTTGGTTACCTTCTCTTGTGCAAGCAAGAGAAAGTAAATGCCGCCGGGCAACCCCCGGCCTGACATGGGTGGAAACTAGCTGCATAGCTAGACTAGGCCTCGTGTCTCTAATTAGTTTTCCACAGGCAAATCTATACGATTAAAAGCATTAAAAAAGATACTCTTTACGTTTAAATTTCCAAAACCAAATAATGGCCCCCCATACTCTTTCAAATAAGGCGCACCCTCTGGCAAAAGACCTAAATACAATTCGTGTAATTCTTTAAGGCACCTAAAATAATAATCACGCCAAGACATTTCTGCTGGCTTTTTCTCATTGATCAAAGGTAACAACAAATCAATCGCTGCCTGATGAGCGGATTTATCATTCCGCACTAATCTCTCATATAAAGCATGATGCTTAAGTTTTAACACAATAAGATAAATAGTAATCCCGATATTTGATACGTTCGCCATTACAAATAAAGCACACGCACGTTCAATATCTCGAAGAGACATGTTTGCAGAATCAGCCCACTGAGAAAGCTCTTCTTCAAAACCATTAACTAAAACTGTTGGGGAATCATTGAAACCGTAACGCTTAACTACATCTTTAATAAACATTGACTCCCGACGATCATGCGAAGCTATATTACTCATAGCATTCTTTGGTAAACGTAGAAACAAATGAACAAATTTACCTAAGTAAGTTGCGGCATCTGTTTCAGCCCCATAAATACCCTTGATAGCTTTTTCCAGCTGTTCTCTATTAAGAAGCAATACAAATACCAGATTCGGAACATCAAAAAAATGTTTTATACGCTCAATAAGTTGTACGGCGAAAGTGGGACGACAGCGATCCAGCTCATCAATAAAAATAATAACAGGCTTATCTTGAGCAGCAGCGAATTTTGCCAATGCGGCCCTGAAATTAGCTAATGATTCTTTTTCGTGCCCATGTTCTTCCAGTTTTTTTTCGACCCATTTACTTGTTGCATCAGCAGTATCTTCACCAGCACCCTTAACAGCGTCTTGTATATCTTCTGACAAACCAGAAGACCCCAAAACAACTCGACCAGCAAAATTTATTAATGCCTTGGTTGTCACTGGCAGAATTGCTTGCATGACGCTAGCAGCCTTTTCTCGCAACTCTTTAACTGATCCAGTTTCATCATCTAACAAATCCATGATTTCTGCAGCAATTAACAAAAACGGGTCTTCTATATAATCCTGAGCAAACGCATCAATGAATACAACCTTATGTTCATGCTCATCACTTTCAAGATATTTTGCCCAATTTAATCCAAACCATGTTTTGCCTTCACCCCATCGAGCATCTATTGCCAATACAGCACCAACTTGAAGACGATCAAGATATCCAGTCAACTGCTTAGCTAATTTTTCCCTACCAAGAAGATCGCCTGCAAAAGCCTGTTCACCAACAACAGTAGTATTTGGTAAAGCTAATGGTTTAAAGTAGTCTAATTGTTGACTCATCGTTCTTAGACCTCTAGTGGTAGTACTGATATCAAAATCATAAAGATACCCATAGTCAATTTTTACATTTACTCAGCATAATAAAAAAGGCGCATTCCCATGCGCCTTTTTCTCTATCTAAACCCTCAATCCCAACTCAACGCCCCACCCGTCTGATACTCCGTCACCCGAGTCTCAAAGAAGTTTTTCTCCTTTTTCAAATCGATCATCTCGGACATCCACGGGAACGGATTAGTCGCATTGGCGAACAGTTCATCCAGCCCGATCTGCTGGCAACGGCGATTGGCGATAAAGCGCAGGTACTCCTTGAACATACTGGCGTTCAGACCGAGCACGCCGCGCGGCATGGTGTCTTCCGCATAACGATATTCAAGCTCTACACCCTTCATCATCAAGGCCTTGATCTCATCGCGGAATTCGCTGGTCCACAGCTGCGGATTTTCCAGCTTGATGGTGTTGATCAGGTCGATGCCGAAATTGCAGTGCATGGATTCGTCGCGCAGGATGTACTGGTACTGCTCGGCGGCGCCGGTCATCTTGTTCTGGCGGCCCAATGCGAGGATCTGCACGAAGCCGACGTAGAAGAACAGGCCTTCCATGATGCAGGCGAATACGATCAGCGACTTGAGCAGCTTCTGGTCGTTCTCCAGCGTGCCGGTCTTGAATTCCGGGTTGGTCAGGGTTTCGATGAACGGGATCAGGAAGTCGTCCTTGTCGCGGATGCTCTGGATCTCGTGATAGGCGTTGAACACTTCGGATTCGTCCAGCCCCAGGCTTTCCACGATGTACTGGTAGGCGTGGGTGTGGATGGCTTCCTCGAATGCCTGACGCAGCAGGTACTGGCGGCATTCCGGCGCGGTGATGTGGCGGTAGGTACCGAGCACGATGTTGTTTGCGGCGAGGCTGTCGGCGGTGGTGAAGAAGCCGAGGTTGCGCTTGACCACGCGGCGTTCGTCTTCGGTCAGCGCAGCCGGGTCTTTCCACTGCGCGATGTCGCGGCTCATGTTGATTTCCTGCGGCATCCAGTGGTTGGCGCAGCCGGACAGGTATTTGTCCCACGCCCATTTGTATTTGAACGGCACCAGCTGATTGACGTCGGCGGTGCCGTTGATAACGCGCTTGTCTTCGGCGCGCACGCGGGTAGCGACGGCGACCTGCAAGTCGGCGGCTGGTACGCTGCCGTCAATCGGCATGACCGGTTTCAGTACAGGGATGGAAAAGGTATCTTCAAAATTCAGCATAGGGCACTCCTTGATTGCTTTATCGCACCGTCGGGCAGTCCCGACGGCGTAATTTCATTTTATTGGCAGGATTCGCAGGTCGGGTCGTCTATCGCGCAGAATTTGACTTCCGTCGCAGGCGCCGGGGCCACGGCCGCGATGCTCGCCATTGCCGGCGCACCTGCGCTGACGGCGTTGAGCTCGCCGCCCTTGCCGGTGGATTTCTCGGCGCTGGTGGCGCCCAGAGTGCGCAGGTAATACGTGGTTTTCAGGCCGCGTAACCAGGCCAGCTTGTAGGTTTCGTCCAGCTTCTTGCCGGATGCACCTGCCATGTAGATGTTCAGGCTTTGCGCCTGATCGATCCATTTCTGGCGGCGTGCGGCGCATTCCACCAGCCACTGCGTATCCATCTCGAATGCAGTCGCGTACAGCGTGCGCAGTTCGGCAGGGATACGGTCGATCTTGGCCAGCGAGCCGTCGAAGTACTTGATATCTCCGACCATGACTTCGTCCCATAGTTTCAGGGCCTTGAGGTCGCGCACTAGATATTCGTTGGTCATGGTGAATTCGCCAGACAGGTTCGATTTGACGTAGATGTTCTGGTACGCCGGCTCGATACTGGCGGACACGCCGACGATATTGGAGATGGTCGCGGTCGGTGCAATCGCCACGCAATTGGAGTTGCGCATGCCGTGCTGCTTGATCTGCGCGCGCAGTGCGTCCCAATCCAGCGTGCTGGATTGATCGACTTCCAGATAGCCGCCGCGTTGCTGGCCCAGCAGCTTGAGCGAGTCGTGCGGCAGGATGCCCTGGCTCCACAGCGAACCTTCGAAGCTGGAATAACGACCGCGCTCGGCTGCCAGCTCGGTCGATGCCCAGTAGGCGTAGTAGCACACGGCTTCCATCGAACGATCGGCGAATTCGACGGCAGCGTCGGAAGCATACGGCACACGCATGGCATGCAGGCTGTCCTGGAAGCCCATGATGCCGAGGCCGACCGGACGGTGCTTGAGGTTGGAGTTGCGTGCCTTGCCGACGGCGTAGAAATTGACGTCGACCACGTTATCCAGCATGCGCATCGCGATTCTGATGGTGCGCTGCAGTTTTTCCATATTCAGCTGCTTGCCGCCCTGACCGTCGTCCTGCAAATGCGCGACCAGATTGACCGAGCCCAGATTGCACACGGCGATCTCGGTGTCGGAGGTGTTCAGCGTGATCTCGGTGCACAGGTTGGAGCTGTGCACGACGCCAACGTGTTGCTGCGGGCTGCGGATGTTGCATGGGTCCTTGAAGGTGATCCACGGATGGCCCGTTTCGAACAGCATGCTCAGCATCTTGCGCCACAACTGGGTCGCCGGGATGCGCTTGAAGTATTTGATTTCGCCGCTGTCGGCCTTGGCTTCATAACGGGTATAAGCCGTTTCAAACGCCTGACCGTATAAATCGTGCAGATCCATCACGTCGGACGGGCTGAACAGCGTCCAGTCGCCGTTTTCCATGACGCGCTTCATGAACAGGTCGGGAATCCAGTTGGCGGTATTCATGTCGTGGGTGCGGCGGCGGTCGTCGCCGGTGTTCTTGCGCAGCTCGAGGAATTCCTCGATGTCCAGATGCCAGGTTTCCAGATAGGCGCATACCGCGCCCTTGCGCTTGCCGCCCTGATTCACGGCAACAGCGGTGTCGTTGACCACTTTGAGGAACGGCACCACGCCTTGCGATTTGCCGTTAGTACCCTTGATGCGGGCGCCCAGCGCGCGCACCGGGGTCCAGTCGTTGCCAAGGCCGCCTGCGTACTTCTGCAGCATGGCGTTTTCCTTGATGGCCTGATAGATGCCGTCGAGGTCGTCGGATACGGTGGTCAGGTAGCACGATGACAGCTGGCTATGGCGCGTGCCGGCATTGAACAGGGTCGGCGTGGAGCTCATGAAATCGAAGTTGGACAATATGGTGTAAAACTCGATGGCGCGGGCTTCGCGGTCGATCTCATTCAATGCCAAACCCATCGCCACGCGCATGAAGAACGCCTGCGGCAATTCGATGCGGGATTCTTCGATATGCAGGAAATAACGGTCATACAGCGTTTGCAGGCCCAGATAGCCGAAATTGAAATCGCGGCCAGCGTCCAGCGCCTTACCCAGCTTGACCAGATCGAACTGCGCCAGACGGGCATCCAGCAATTCGGCGTTGATGCCCTTCTTGATATAGGACGTGAAATATTCAGGATACAGGCCTGCCATCTCGGCCTGGGTCGTCGAGCGCCCCAGCACTTCATGACGGATGGTGTTGAGCAGCAGACGAGCGGTCACGAACGAGTAGTCGGGGTCCTGCTCGATACCGGCGCGGGCGGCCAGAATCAGCGCCTTTTCCACTTCGGCCATGGGTACGCCGTCGTACAGGTCGCGCACCACGGCTTGCAGGATGGTCTCTGCGTTCACTTCCCCGCTCAGGCCTTCGCACGCAGTCAGCACCAGCGCTTGCAGCGCGGCCATGTCCAGCGGCTTGCGCACGCCGTCTTCAAGCACATAGATAGCGGATTCGGTAACGGATTCGGCACGGTGTGCGGCACGTTCCTGATTGCGCTTTTCACGATACAGCACGTATGCCCGCGCGACTTCATGTTCGCCGGAACGCATCAGCGCCAGCTCGACCTGATCCTGGATATCTTCGATATGGCAAGTGCCGCCATGCGGCTGGCGACGCATCAATGCCTGTACCACGCCCTGAGTGAGCTGATCGACCATCTCGCGGATGCGCGCGGACGCCGCTGCCTGACCGCCGTGCACAGCGATAAAGGCTTTGGTCATGGCAATCGCGATCTTGGACGGCTCGAAGCTCACTACCGTACCGTTACGCCGGATGATTTTGTAATCATTCAACACTGTCTGGCTGCTCGGTTCCGACGCAGTACCAAAGTGCGGCAACACACTGGTTTCGGTAGTCGTGGCGGTTACAGTTTGCATAGTGATGGTCTCCTAAGGCCTTTGGTTATATGGAGATAGTCACGTTTATTCACAAGATATGCACAGCTTGCGCAGCAACTTATGCACAACATCTAGTGATTACACGACTATCGATCCACCAATTGTAGTAATACAAATTCACAACAGCAAGAAATATTTTAGTATTTTTTTATGCCGATACCGAAATGCTTAGAAATCAATCAAATGGACTTCGCGTTCGGCGCTACGCTGCAAATATATCGCGGATAAGAATGATTTGACCGAAACCGAGACAAATGCAATCGACCTGCAACGATCCGGGCATAGCATTACAGCGTTTCGCTCAGGTATCGTTATAATACGACCCTGAATGCGACGAATTCATACATTATCATGCTAAAACTGGGGAAACCACGATGTCAGCCAAGGCCACTGCAATACTACTGATCAGCTGTCCCGACCAGAAAGGTCTGGTCGCTGCCATTGCCGATTTTCTGTACCAGCATAATGCCAACATACTGCACGCCGACCAGCATCAGGATGCCGAGCTGGGCCTGTTTCTGATGCGTGTGGAATGGGATTTGTCCGGTTTCGATCTGGACCTGCTGAATTTTGACGACGCCTTTAAGCCGATTGCCGAACGCTTCCAAATGCAATGGCGGCTGGCGCATTCGGGGCACCGCCCGCGTATGGCGATATTCGTATCGCGTTACGACCACTGTCTGGCGGATCTGCTCTACCGCTATCAGGCAGGCGAACTCAATTGCGATATTCCCATCATTATCAGCAACCACCTCGATACCCAGTGGCTGGCGCAAGCCTACGACATACCGTTTCAGCACATCACCATCCACAAGGAAGCCAAAAGCGAGGCGGAAGCGATGCAACTGGCGATACTACGTCACCATCGCATCGATTTCATGGTATTGGCGCGCTACATGCAGGTGCTGTCGCCAGATTTCATCCGCCATTACCCGAATCGCATCATCAACATCCACCACTCGTTTCTGCCCGCATTTCACGGCGCCAAACCCTATCATCGCGCTTATGAACGCGGGGTGAAGCTGATAGGCGCCACCAGCCATTACGTCACCGAAATACTGGACGACGGACCTATCATCGAGCAGGATGTCGCGCGCATCTCGCACCGCGACGACCTCGACGATCTGATTCGCCGCGGTGCCGATCTGGAAAAAATCGTGCTGTCCCGCGCTGTACGCTGGCATATCGAAAACCGCGTGCTGCTGTATGCCAACAAGACGGTCGTATTCGATTAAGCTAGCGGGCGCCGCTACAGCCGAAAATGTGAGTTTATTACAGGCAGCGGCAAGCTCACCGGAGAGGGAAACATCCCATTCCGGCGTATTGCAGCAGACGCATTACACGCTGATATTGATGACGCTGCCGACCGGCGCGCCTGGAGTAGGACGATTCTGGAAGCTGAATTGATTGCTGTCCGTCGTCTGTACGCTCTGCAAGGGATTGAGATTCACCTGCGGCGCTTCCTGTATGCGTGTTCTAAGCGAACTGATCTGGTCCGATATGGCCTGCGCTTTCGCCTTGCCTTCGGGCGTGCCGCCCGTCGAGCAGTTGACGCACTCGGACAACTGCTGCTGCAAGCGATTAAGCTGCGACTCCATACCGGCTGGAGAGCCGGCATTCGGAATCGGCGTTATCGCTGTTGAAGCTGTTGCTGAGATCATGATTACCTCCTCAACTCATCGCAATTTACGCGCTGGTGTTGATGACGCTACCGACCGTTGCACCGGCAATAGGATTATTGCCGGAAGCAGGCTGAACCTGACTTGCCTGCTGTGCTGCCTGAGCCTGCGCGGCTTGCTGCGCATCGCTCTGGCGTTGTGCCTGAGTAGCCTGACCATAAGCTTGCAGCGCATCTGTGCCGCTAGCCTGACTGGATGTACTTCCGCCTACTTGCATGTTAAATCTCCTTATTTACGAAGTTAAAGTACGGGCGCAATACTGTCGACCCAACTCTCCCCATAATTGCTTATCGGCGCGAAATTCAACTTCTTGAGCTTTTTTTACAAAAAATATCTTTTACTGTCATTTCCAACAGCTCCTGCCCCTTCGCAATACGGTCTCGCAGACTGCGATTAGCTTGCAAAATCCTCAGCCAGCGCCATCCGCACCGATTCCGGCAGCGGATCGATATCGGCCTGATAGGCGGGATGATCGACCCCCACGCTTAGCGCCGCACCCGCCCTTATCGCCGCGATCATCAGTGCCGAGAATTCGAAACGCAAAAAATGCACTGCTGCGGTTTTTTCCGAATTTTCGCGCTCCAGATCCTCGTCGGCAATCGCGAACACCGGCTCGAATCCCGCTACCCGCACCCAGACGCGATGCTCCACGCCTTTCAGCAGTGCCAGCATTTTTTTGCGTTCGGCATCGTCTGCGTATTCGATCTGCATGGTCGCTTTCAGATTGCTACCGTCCGGCACCAACGGCACAAAGCTGTCGTATTCGTGACGAATGCCGTCTTCCTCGAAAATTTTCTCGACTCGCAGCATTTCCTGTATCTGATAGCGAATCAGCAACTCGTTTTCAAAGATCAGCACGATATGTTCGTTGAGGAATACGCGGCGCAGCCTTTTCGTTTCCATTACCTGCGCACGCATGGCCGGACGCATCTTGGCGTAGGCTTCCAGCGTCAACAATGTTTCCCGGGCAAATGACATGATCTACTCCAATCCGTAAGCAATGCGTAACAGGGTCAACGGATGCTGCTTCCGAGCATGACCGGCACTGCCGCTCTCGGTCATGCCCTGCAAAATATGGCGGCCGGCAATGGCGCAATCGGAGCTGATATAGTCCGGTTCGTCCTGAGCCATGGCCTTGAATACCGGCTTGCCGATTTTCATCGACAGCGCGTAATACTCCTTTTTCACGCCCCAGGTGCCGTCGTGGCCGGAACAGCGCTCGACCGTATTCACTGTCGCGCCGGTCAGCTTGAGCATTTCCTCAGTCTTGCGGCCGACATTCTGCACTCGCGAATGGCACGGGATGTGGTACGACACCTTGCCCAATTGCTGCTTGAAATCGGTTTTCAGCAAGCCGTCCTTGTGGCGCTGCACAAAATATTCGAACGGATCGAACATCGCAGCCGCCACTGCCTGCACATCGGCATCATCAGGGAACATCAACCGCAGCTCGCTCTTGAACATCAGCGTGCACGACGGTACCGGCGTCAGTATGGCGTAGCCGGCGCGAGCCAACTCGGCCAGACCCGGAATATTGATATCCTTCAGTTTTTCCACGCTGTCGAGGTCGCCCAGTTCCAGCTTGGGCATGCCGCAGCAGGCCTCCTTCTCCACCAGCCGCCAAGGAATGGCATTGTGCTCCAGCAGCTTCACCAAATCGTGGCCGATGCCGGGTTCGTTATAATTGACATAGCAGGTGGAAAAAATCGCTACCTTGCCGGGCGTACGCTCACCGTTGGTCACCAGATGCGCAGCCGATGCACCGGCTGTCTTGCGGAAATGCGCACTGTCGTATTCGGGCAGCCAGCGCTCCTTCTTCACCCCCAGCACCGATTCCATCGCGCCGCGCGCCAAGCTGTTTTTATTGGCGGCGTTCACCACCTGCACCACGACGGGGATGCTGGCGAGTTTGCCGACCAGATCGGTCGATGTCAGCAAGCGGTCACGGAAACTGGCTGCACCTGCCTTGAATTTGATAGCCTTGGCACGCAGCATGGTATGCGGGAAATCGAGGTTCCACGGATGCGGCGGCACATAGGGGCACTTGGTCATGTAGCAGACGTCGCACAGATAGCACTGATCAACGACGCTGCCGTATTTTGCTTTAGGGATGCCGGCGACTTCAGCGTCACCGGCTTCATCGATCAGATCGAACAAGGTCGGGAAAGCGTTGCACAGCGATACGCAGCGACGGCAGCCGTGACAAATCTCGAACACGCGTTCCAGTTCCTGTTCACAGGCAGCTGCGTCATAAAACTGCGGATTTTTCCAGTCTATGGGGTGCCGGGTCGGCGCTTCAAGATTTCCTTCACGCATGATATTTTCTTTCATTATTGTGGAGTGCAATCATTCGGCGAGGCAGCGGCAAAGCGCCGCCCGCCTTTACCTTTGCTACGCTCAGGCGTTCAGCGCATCCAAGGTTTTCTGGAACTTGTTGGCATGCGAACGTTCTGCCTTGGCCAGCGTTTCGAACCAGTCGGCGATTTCATCGAAACCTTCTTCGCGCGCGGTCTTGGCCATGCCCGGATACATGTCGGTGTATTCGTGCGTCTCGCCGGCAACAGCGGTTTTCAGATTGGCATCGGTAGCGCCGAACGGCAGACCGGTAGCCGGATCGCCGCAGGTTTCCAGATATTCCAGATGACCGTGAGCATGGCCGGTTTCGCCTTCTGCCGTGTTGCGGAACACTGCGGCAACATCAGCATAACCCTCGATATCGGCCTTATTTGCGAAATACAGATAGCGGCGATTGGCCTGGGATTCACCGGCAAATGCGGCTTTCAGACTTTCTTCGGTTTTTGAACCCTTGAGTTGCATGATATTTCTCCTCTGCAGTGAATGGGACTGACATGAAAGGTGGACAAGCGCCGGGATGAAACCCGGCCGCCAACATCACCTGAATTCACTTTAGTTTGCATTGCGCATGGATACCAATTGAATTTTTGCATGATACTGATAGCTATTGCCTATCATTCGCCGAGCGGACATCAAGACTGTGCGATACTTGATTGATTTCATATACATTTGATCGACGAGATTCGATCCAATAGCAAACGAACAAACATATGTAAGATAATATCCGTCATAATTGAAAGAATTATAGGAACTTTCTGCTATCTGACAAGCTCAGAACCTGAACGCTAGCTATCATGACTTAATTTCAGGAAATACCTGATAACAACAAACGGAGTCCGACTTGATTTTTCTGTTAGCGAACCGTCGCCTTTCGGTATTCGAAACACCCCAGGTATTCGTCTGCTGCGGACGAAACTATTGGTTTACATGGGCAGCCGCTGTGCTGCTGCTCAGTTTGCACGCCACCCTCGCGGCCGCTTTCGATTTACAGCAGGTGGCGGAACGAGCGCGGCAGCTGGCGAATGCACCGTACAAGCAGCCGACCCCCAATCTGCCGCCCGAGTTGAAAAATCTGGATCTGGATCGTTATCAGCAAATTGTTTACAAACCGGAACACATACTGTGGCGCGACACCAAAGCGTTGTTCGATCTCGATTTCTTTTCCGAAGGCTGGCAATTCAATCTGCCGGTTAAAATCAACGAAGTGACGTCGGCAGGCGTGCGCGAGATCCGTTACAGCCCGAATGATTTCAGTTACGGCAGCAACAAGGTCAACCCGGACAATCTGCATAATCTGGGATTTGCCGGTTTTCGCATGCACTACCCCATCAATGCGGCCAATCGTCAGGATGAAGTCGTGTCGTTTCTGGGTGCCAGCTACTTTCGCGCACTGGGCAAGGATCAGCGCTACGGCCTGTCTGCCAGGGCGTTGGCCGTAGACACGGCACTGGCCAGCGGCGAAGAATTTCCCCGTTTTACGGAATTCTGGATAGTGCGCCCCCAGCCGTCGGCCAAGGAAGTCGTAATCTACGGACTACTCGATTCGCCGCGCGTTACCGGTGCCTACCGCTTCGTGCTGAAACCGGGCGTATCCACGGAAATGAAAGTCAACGCCCGTCTGTACCTGCGCGATAAGGTCGGCAAACTCGGTATCGCGCCGCTGACCAGCATGTTCTTTTTCAGCGCCGGCCAGCGTCCCAACGACGACGATTACCGACCCGCCGTACACGATTCAGACGGGCTGTCGATACACATGGGCAACGGTGAATGGATCTGGCGCCCGCTCGCCAACCCCAAACGCCTGCTGGTCACATCGTTCGCTACCGCCGATCCGGCCGGTTTCGGACTGATGCAGCGTCAGCGTTCGTTTGCCGATTACGAAGTACCCTACCTGCGCTATGAACTGCGCCCCAGCACATGGATAGAACCTATAGGCAAATGGGGCGCCGGGCGTGTCGAACTGGTACAGATACCGACGCCGGATGAAACCAACGACAACATTGTCGCCTACTGGGTACCCGACAAACTGCCTGCGGTCAAAACTGCATTCGACTTCGGCTACCGCATGTGGTGGCAAAAAGACAAGGAAACGCGACCGCCGGAATTATGGGTCACGCAAACGCTGCAAGGCCGTGGCTACACCCATACCCCGGACAGCAGTATTGCGCTGGCTGTCGATTTCGTCGGCACGCATCCCGATAACGATGTCGCGGCATTCCAGCCTGCAGCGCTGGTGTCAGTGGATGCGAATGCGAAACTGCTGGAACAGAAACTGCTTTATAACGAAGCGACCAACGGCTGGCGGCTGTCGTTGCGGCTGCAACGAATAGACCCCACCAAGCCGGTGGAAATGCGCGCATCTTTGCATAACGGAGACAAAACGGTATCTGAAACATGGAGCTACATTCTGCCACCCGATTGAACAATACATTTGCCGGCCAGGCACTGTGCGAACGTTACCTGGATCGCCTGCCGCTTGCACCGCAACGCCGCCGCGTCGTGTTGACCTGGCTGGCGGCCCAGTCGCCAGCCAGCCCGCGCGAGGCGATGTCGCTATTGCATGCTGCACTGGCTGATCCGCAACAGCACAGCGATCCGGACAATCCTGCGACGATTTCGGTCGATGCGCGGCTTGCATTCGACAGCGGCGCAACGGTTGCCGATACGGCCGCGTACCGGTATGCCGCGCCCGGTCAGGCCCATTTACCGATACAGCCGGCAATAAAACGCACCACAATGGCGCCGTTGAACTGGCCGCCCAGACTCAGTTTCAGATTTTTCAAAGCCCGGCATGCGTGGACGGAACGCGATAATCGCCCAGCCATCACCTCGGTAGACGGCAACATCCTCGCCTGGCAACAGGCCGGCCTGCGGCGCAGGCTGGTTTTACTGATAATGAGCGGCATCATTACTTATTTCGCCACCGACGCCATGGCGGAAATCCTGCCCTATCACGGCCAGCAACCGCTGGAAATCGCCATACTGATATTATTCGGCATCCTCACGGGATGGGTCGCATTGGGCTTCTGGACAGGGCTGATGGGTTTCATCGTGCAACTCAGCGGCGGCGACCCGCATGTCGTATCCGCACGCACGGCTGCGGATACGCCTATTGCCGAGCAAACGCGCGTCGCCATCGTGATGCCGATATGCAACGAAAATGTCACGCGCGTGTTCGCCGGACTGCGCGCCACCTACGAATCGCTGGCGCGCACAGACGAATTGCAGCATTTCGACTTTTATATCCTCAGCGACAGCAACCAATCCGACAACCGAGTCGCCGAAGTCGCTGCCTGGCGCGCCCTGTGCGAAGCCGTCGATGGCTTCGGCAGGGTGTACTACCGCTGGCGGCAACACCGCATCAAGCGCAAAAGCGGCAACGTGGCGGACTTTTGCCGACGCTGGGGCAGCCAGTACAGCTACATGATCGTGCTCGATGCAGACAGCATCATGAGCGGCGACGCCATCACCGGGCTGGTGCGACTGATGGAAGCCAACCCTGGTGCCGGCATTATCCAGTCCGCGCCCAAGGTCGCCGGGCGCGATACGCTATACGCGCGCATGCAGCAATTTGCAAACCGCGTCTACGGCCCCGTATTCGTTGCCGGACTGCATTACTGGCAGCTCGGCGAATCGCATTACTGGGGGCATAACGCTATCCTGCGCATCGCGCCGTTCATGCGCCATTGCGCGCTGGGCCGGTTAACCGGCAAAGGGCCGCTGGCGGGCGAAATCCTCTCTCATGACTTTGTCGAGGCGGCATTGATGCGCCGCGCCGGCTGGACGGTATGGATCGCCTACGATTTGCCCGGCAGCTACGAAGAAGTCCCGCCCAACCTGGTCGACGAACTGAAACGCGACCGGCGCTGGTGTCAGGGCAACCTGATGAATTTCAGGCTGTTTCTGGCCGACGGGCTGCACCCCGCCCACCGCGCCGTATTCATGACCGGCGTGGCCGCCTATGTATCCGCGCCGCTGTGGTTTCTGTTTCTGCTGCTGTCCACCGCGCAGCTGGCGGTACACGTGCTGGTCACGCCGGATTACTTCACCCAGCCGTTCCAGCTCTTTCCGATCTGGCCGGTGTGGAAACCGGAGCAGGCCATGATGCTGTTCTGGGCTACCGCCGCGCTGCTGTTTCTGCCCAAGATACTCAGCGTCGTGCTGATCTGGATACGCGGCGCGGAAAATTTCGGCGGGCGGCTGCGGCTGGGCATCAGCATGCTCATCGAGACGGTCTTTTCGGCGCTGCTGGCGCCCATACGCATGCTGTTCCATACCGGCTTCGTGCTCAATGCACTGCTGGGGCGTGGCGTGCAATGGAAATCACCGCAGCGGGAAAATGCCGAAACCGGTTGGGGCGAAGCCTTGCAGCGTCACGGCTGGCATACGCTGCTGGGGCTGGTCTGGGCCGGCGGCATATACTGGCTGCAGCCGGCCTATCTACTATGGCTGCTGCCGATCGTGGGCTCGCTGATCCTCTCCATTCCGATATCGGTATTTTCCAGCCGCGTAGCGCCGGGGCTATGGCTGCGTAAATTGCAGCTATTTCTGACGCCGGAGGAATCCGATCCGCCGGAAGAATTGCAGCGCACCTACAGACTGGCTGCTGCCCCTGACGCTCCAGCCGGATTTATCGATGCCGTGGTCGATCCGGCGACCAATGCACTGCTGTGTGCGGCTGGCGGGCGCCGGGCAGAATGCCCACCCCGCACGCGCAGTCGCCGCCGCTGGATAAGCGAGGCGCTGGTCGACGGCCCGGCAGCGCTCTCCCCCAGCCGGAAAATGCACCTGTTGAGCGATGCCAATGCGCTATCGCGCCTGCATTTCGAAGTGTGGACGGCAGCTAACACCCACCCCGACTGGCAAACAGCCATCCATCCGCACCTCCAGCACACATGAAAACAAACGCACCTGTACCCGCCATGAACCGACGTAATTTTCTCCAGGCCCTTAGCCTCCTCGGCCTCGCCGCCACCCCGTTATTCAGCCGTAGCGCCGACGCATTCGATTTACTGCACACCGCCGGCACTCAACCGTTCGATTATGCCTGGCTCAAGGGGCAGGCCCGCGCGCGCGCTGACCATGCCTACCGTGCGCCCGAAGAGCGGCTGCCGGCCAGCGTGCAGCAACTCGACTGGGATCAGTATCAAGCAATCCGCTATCGCCCCGACCACGCCTTGTGGGCGAAACAGAAACGGTTGTTTGAGGTACGTTTTTTCCACATGGGGCGCTCGTTCAAAACGCCGGTGCGCATGTACGAAGTAGCCGATGGTCGGGCCAGCGAAATCAAATACGACCCTGCCATGTTCGATTACGGCAGCAGCGGCTTGCAACACATGCAACTGCCGGGCGACTTGGGATTTGCCGGATTCCAGCTGTATTACCATACCGACTTCAAGCGCGACCTCACTGCATTCCTCGGCGCCAGTTACTTTCGCGCGGTCGGCGCAGAAATGCAGTACGGCATTTCCGCGCGCGGGCTGGCCGTGGATTGCGGCATGGCGCGTCCGGAAGAATTCCCCGATTTCACTGCATTCTGGTTCGAACGCCCGCAACCCGGATCGGATCTGGTCACCATTTATGCGCTGCTCGATTCGCCCAGCATCGCCGGCGCCTATCGCTTCGTCATCCAGCCGTCGGCACGCCTGATCATGGATGTAGACGCCGCGCTTTACCCGCGCAAGCCCATAGAACGCCTGGGCATCGCCCCGCTGACCAGCATGTTTCTGTACGGCGAAAACGAGAACCGCGTCAACGACGACTGGCGCCCGGAAATCCACGACTCCGACGGGCTGGCAATATGGCGCGGCAACGGCGAATGGATCTGGCGGCCGCTCACCAATCCGACCGGGCTGCGTTTCAATGCCTATATCGACGACAGCCCGCGCGGTTTCGGCCTGATACAACGCGACCGCGCATTCGACCATTATCAGGACGACGGCGCATTCTACGAACGTCGCCCCAGCCTGTGGGTGGAGCCGCGCTCGAACTGGGGCAAAGGCTCCATCCAACTCGTCGAGCTGCCCACCACGGATGAAACTGCCGACAACATCGTCGCTTTCTGGAACCCGGACAGCCCGCCGCAACCGGGACAGGAACTGCTGTTCGCCTATCGGCTGTACTGGGGCGACCTGCCGCCGGTGACGACGCCGCTGGCACAGGTCGTCGCTACCCGCACCGGCCTCGGCGGCATCGTCGGCCAGAAGCGCAAATATTTCTCCTGGCGCTTCGTCGTCGATTTCGCCGGCGGCAATCTCGCCATGCTGGGTAAAGGCAGTAAAGTCGAGCCGGTCATTACCGTTTCGCGCGGTACGGTCGAGATCACTTCGGTACGGCCTTTGGCCTCGGTGAACGGGCTGCGCGCGATGTTCGACCTCAAGCCTGAAGATATCTCAACGGCGCCGATCAATCTGCGCCTGTACCTGAGCCTGGACGGCCAGCCGCTGAGCGAAACCTGGCTGTACCAGTGGACGCCGCCGAAAATCCGGCCGGAAATCTGAATCCATCAGCGACGTCCGCGCTCGACGAAAAAAACCGGGTATCATATAAAAACAACCGGCTAAACCAAGCCGCCATTTACTCCGGGGAAATAATCATGACTGTATTTTTTGGGCGCGTGCTGATCGCGCTAAGTTGCGTTTTTCTGCCGTTGACTGCCTTTGCCGAAACCGGCAATGACAAAATCGGCATCGTCATCATGCACGGCAAGGGCGGTTCGCCCACGCAACATGTCGCCGCTCTGGCTGCAGCGCTGAGTGCGCAGGGCATGCTGGTCGCCAATCTGGAAATGCCGTGGTCGGGACGGCGCAATTACGATGTTGATGTGACGACTGCTGAAAGCGAAGTCGAATCCGCCTTGAAAACCCTGCGGCAACAGGGTGCAACCAGGCTGTTTGTCGCCGGACACAGTCAGGGCGGTGCCTTTGCGCTCTATTTCGGCAACCATCACGCCGTACAGGGCATCATCGCTATTGCACCCGGCGGCAATGTCGCCAGCGATGCATTCCGCGACAAACTGGCCGACTCGGTAGCGCAGGCGCGCAAACTGATCGCCGACGGCAACGGACTGGAGAAAACCCGGCTGCTCGATTACGAAGGCAGTCGCGGCACCTATCCGGTCATCACGCCGCCTGCAGCCTACCTGACCTGGTTCGACCCGGAAGGCGCCATGAACCAGATGAAATCGGTCAAAAACATGAATCCGGCCATACCCGTGCTCTATATCGCGCCGACCAACGACTACCCCGGCCTGCAACACGTCAAGCAGGCCATGTTCGACGCCCTGCCCAAAAATCCGCTCACCCGGCTGTACGAACCTGATTCCAGCCACATGAATGCCCCAACGGCATCCATCGGGGAAATTGCAGCATGGACCACTGCCGTTGCCAACGCCCAATAACGCTTACGACCGCTACGCACTCATGCACAAAGAACTGTTATTTCCCGCTACAGTCATGCCCGACCCTGACTGGTGGCACGCCTTGTGGCCCGATCCCGACAGCATAATCTCAGCCTTGCAAATCCGCACAGGGATGACGGTAGTCGATCTGGGCTGTGGCGACGGCTATTTCACCGCCGCCATCGCCCGGCAAATCGATTCAGGACGTGTCATCGGCTTCGATCTTGATCCGGCCATGCTGGTGCAGGCGCAAGCCAATTGCGCCGGAATGACAAACTGCGACTGGCTGCTGGGCGATGCGATGGCATTGAGCCGGTTACTGGCCGAGCCAGCCGATTTTGTACTGATCGCCAACACTTTCCACGGGGTACCCGAACAAACTGCATTAGCACGCGAAATTGCCGCCGCCCTCAAGCCCGGCGGCCGCTTCGCCATCGTCAATTGGCACCCGCTGCCGCGCGATACCACGCCAGTGCTGGGGCAGCCACGCGGACCGCGCACCGAGCTGCGCATGTCGGTAGCGCAAACGCAGCAAGCGGTAGCGCCTGCAGGCTTCCGGCTGGAAGCTCTGATCGAACTACCGCCGTATCATTACGGTGCAATTTTCACCAAACCTGCATAAAAAAACGGGCCTGCCCGAATACCGGGCGGCCCGTTTCTCATGCCGCATGTGCGGCATCCTGCTTATGCATCTACTTTTTTGCGACCTCGTCCTCATCCGCATCGATCGGCCATAGCGCATGCGTATCCAGCAACAGACGATAGCGCGCCTGCGCCGCCGCCAAACGGCTG
Organism: Sulfuriferula sp.; assembly: GCA_031291235.1. GTDB lineage: Bacteria > Pseudomonadota > Gammaproteobacteria > Burkholderiales > Sulfuriferulaceae > Sulfuriferula. Next base: position 95,078 of record JARLJL010000012.1, on the reverse strand, counting down.
TTGATCGCATTCAAATCGGCTTCCTGCGCCATACGCCGCGCATTGAGCACGTCGGTCAAGCCACTCTCGCCCAGCTGATAAGCACGTGTCATCAGATCTGCCTGTTTGCGCGTTGCGGCACTGGCGTTTTCGCTGGCCTGCCAGGCGCTATAGGCAGACTGGGTGGCTAGCCAGCTATTTGCAGTTTCGGTCCGGATTTTGGTGCGCACGCCCTGCTCGCGCTCAAGGGCAACCAGCTGGCTGGCCGCGGCCATCTGCTGACTGGCCTTGCGCCCGCCGCCGGGCAACGGAATGGTCAGGCTGACGCCCACCACTTTTTCCTCGCCGCCGCGTTCGTCAGCATAATGCAGCCCGACGCTAGGGTCAGGTATGCGATCGGCTTCGCTACGCGACAGCAACAGGCTGTAACGTTGCGTCTCGCTATGCGCGATCGCCAGCTCGTGGTTATGTTCCATGGTACGCTGCTGCCATACCTCCAAACCATCGGTCACCGGCTCGGGTTGCGGCAATATCGGGTTGACGGGGATAACTATGGCAGGATAACGGCTGCTGAGCTCGTTGCGTGCGATAGCAGCGCGCAAACCGGCTTCGGCCAGCTGTGCCTGAGCTTGCGACAACGCCGCCTCGGCCTGAAGCTGGTCGAGTTTCGCTGCATCGCCTGCCTTGACCCGCTTTTGCACAATACGCAACTGCTCGGTCAGGCCATCGACCTGCGTTTGCCATTGCCTGGTCTGGTAATACTCGCGCAGCCAGCCGAACCAGCTGGCCAGCAGCATGCGCCCGGATTCGTGCAACGCGTCGCCCAGCATATAGTGCGCCTGCTCCACACCCTGATCACCGAGCTCGTTATCGATGCGCGATTTATTGGGCAAACGCAGCGGGCGCTCCAGGCTGACATCCCATTCATGATATCTGTTATCGGGCACCAGCGTGTGACGCTGCTGGGAATTCAACCGCAGACTGGTCTCGTAACCGCCTGCACGCAAACGGTCGCGATTAGCGGCTTCGACGCCCAGATTAGCCGTGGCTGCGCGTACTGTCGGTGTATTGTTCAACGCCATGGAAACCGTCGCCAATGGCGGCAGATCGGGCGGACTCAGATAGCTGTCCGCATACCCGGGCACCGCGAATAACGCGGTCATTAATACAATTAATTTTTTCATTTATGCCTCCTGTGGGGCAACGCCAAAGCGGCGATATAATATGGGCAAAAGCACGAGCGTCAGCAGTGTGGACGTTACCAGACCACCTATCACCACAATGGCCAGCGGCTTCTGGATTTCCGAGCCGGGGCCGCTGGCAAATACCAGCGGCAACAGACCGAACGCGGCTATCATCGCAGTCATCAGCACCGGACGCAGCCGTCGTTTCGCTCCCTCGACCACCACCTCCTGCAAGGACATGCCTTCCATCAACAGATAATTGAAGTAGCTCACCAGCACCACGCCGTTAAGCACGGCAATACCCAGCAGGGCGATAAATCCGACCGAGGCCGGCACCGACATGTACTCGCCGGACAGCCACAGCGCGAATACCCCGCCGATCAGCGCGAACGGCACATTAGTCAATACCAGCAAGGCCTGCCGCACCGAGCCGAAAGTGGTGAACAGTAGCAGGAAAATCATGCCCAGCGCGATCGGTACCACAACGGACAAACGTTTGGCCGCACGTTGCTGATTCTCGAACTGACCGCCCCATACCATGCTGTAACCGGCAGGCAATTTCACCTTGGCCGCCACTACCTGTTTGGCCTGCTCGACGAAGCCGACCAGATCGCGACCGCGCACGTTGGACTGCACGACCACGTAACGTCGCGCATTTTCGCGGTCGACCTTGACCGGGCCGTCGGTCCGCCGCAGATGCGCCACTTCGCTCAGCGGGATGGTGCGGCCATCAGGCAGGCCGATACGCATCGCTGCAAATACCGCCGCAGAAGTGCGCACATCGTCGGCGCCGCGCAGCACCAGCGGCGTCCGGCGTACGCCTTCCAGCACCACACCCAGCGGCTTGCCCTCGATCTGCGCCCGCAAGTCGTTCTGGATATCGTCGGCATTCAGTCCGAAACGGCCGGCTGCCAATCTGTCCACCTCAACTTGCAGAAACTGCACGCCCGCATTCTTTACCGTGATCACGTCTTCGGCACCGGGTACGGTTTTCAGTACGCCTTCCACCTCAGCCGCCAGTGCATTCAGCTGCGCCAGATCGGTACCGAATATCTTCACCGCCAGATCGCCGCGCACGCCCGTCAGCATCTCGGATACACGCATTTCTATCGGCTGGGTAAAGGAAATACTGACGCCGGGGAAGTCCTGCATGACGATGCGCAATTGATCTATCAGCCAGTCTTTATCGGGTTTGCGCCACTGATCGCGCGGCTTGAGCACGAGGAAGGTATCGGTTTCATTCAAGCCCATCGGATCCAGCCCCAGCTCGTCTGAACCGGTACGCGCGACCACACCTTTAACCTCCGGCACTCGCGCCATGATGGCCTGCTGTACGCGCAGATCGAGGTCGACCGAATTTTCCAGGCTGATGGAGGGCAGCTTGGTCAATTGCAATATGATGTCGCCCTCATCCATTACCGGCATGAAAGTTTTGCCGATCAGGGTATAGACGCCCACCGTTGCAGCCAGTGCAAACAACGCTACACCGACGACAATCCGCACATGCGACAGCGACCAGTTGAGTATGGGCTGATAAATCGCCATAGCCTTGCGCACCAGCCAAGGGTCGCTGTGCGCGCCCTGGCGCAGCAGCCAGGACGACAATACCGGCACCACAGTCAGCGACAGCAGCAGCGAACCGGCCAGCGCGAAGATAATGGTGAGCGCAACCGGAATGAACAGCTTGCCTTCCAGCCCTTGCAGGGTCAGCAGCGGAAAAAATACGATGATGATAATGGCCACGCCCGACGCGACCGGCGTAATCACTTCGCGCACCGCATGATAAATCAGCCGCAACTTGTCGCCGTCCTTGTCGTGCGCCAGATGGGTGACGATATTCTCCACCACCACCACCGCCGCATCCACCAGCATACCAATGGCGATAGCCAGACCGCCCAGACTCATCAGGTTGGCCGACATACCGAACTGACGCATCAGGATGAAGGTAAACAGCGCCGCCAGCGGCAGCACCAGCGCCACCAGCACAGCAGCGCGCAGGTTACCCAGAAACAGCACCAGCAATACCACGACCAGCACGATAGCCTCGACCAGCGCTTCGGATACCGTACCTATCGCACGCTCGACCAGACTGCCACGATTGTAAAACACCTGAGTGTGTACGCCCTTGGGCAGGGTTTTATCGATTTCTTCCAGCTTGGTTTTGACGTTTTCCACCACCTGCCGCGCATTGGCGCCTCGCAAACCGAGCACCAGGCCTTCGACTGCTTCGCCGCCGCCGTTCTTGGTCACCGCGCCATAGCGGGTCAGGCTGCCGATCTGCACGGTAGCCACATCACCAACCCGCACGGGTATGCCGCCGCGATTGCCGACCACGATAGCGCGCACGTCATCCAGCGTCTTGATCGCGCCTTCCACCCGCACCACCAGCACTTCTTCTCCGGCACGCAAGCGCCCGGCACCATCGTTGCGGTTGTTCATCTCCAGCGCGCGCTGCAAATCGCTCAGTTGCACGCCGCGTGCAGCCAGCGCAGCGTTATGCGGCACAACTTCAAAGGTGCGTACCCTGCCGCCTAGCGTATTTACGTCGGCCACACCGGGCAATGTGCGCAATTGCGGACGGATTACCCAGTCCAGCAAGGAGCGTCGCTCTTCCAGCGACAAGCCGCCGCCCTCGACGGTAAACATGAACATTTCGCCCAACGGCGTGGTGATCGGTGCCAGACCACCCGAACTCTCCGGCGGCAAATTGGCCTGCGCATTGGCCAGACGTTCGGCAACCTGCTGCCGCGCCCAGTAGATATCGGTACCGTCTTCAAAGTCGATGGTGATATCGGCCAACGCGTATTTGGAAATGGACCGCAGCATACGCTGTTTGGGTATGCCCAGCATCTCGGTTTCTATCGGCGCCACGATACGCGCCTCGACCTCTTCCGGCGTCATCCCCGGCGCTTTCATGATCAATTTAACCTGCGTGCTCGATACATCGGGGAAAGCATCAATCGGCAGCTGGTCAAACGCCATCCAGCCTGTTCCGATCAGCACTGCCGTCAATATCAATACCAGCAGCCGCTTGGACAGTGAAAATTCAACGAGTTTATTTAGCATGGTTATTCTCCGCCCACGCCTGTCCACACCGCCTTGATTTGCGCTACGCCTTGCACGGCAAGCATATCGTTGGTTTTAAGCTTGCCGGTAACGCGAGCCATGTTGGCCGTTTGCGACAGCACCTGTACCGCCACCGGATGGAATCCGCTCGCATCGCGCACAAACACATAGGCTTTGCTTTGCTGATAAGCCAGCGCCGTCACCGGCACTTGCCAGTCATGCCCTGTTTTGCCAGTCAACTGCGCTTCAACCGCCTGTCCGCTAAGCAGACCGTCCAGCTCGCCGTCGATCTGGGCGCGTACCAGCACCGTTTGCGCGAGCTGGGTCGATTGCCCGACTGACAGCACATGGCCGCTTACCTTGCGGCCGCCCACAGCGACCTGATCGCCCACATGGATTGCCGCAGCATCGCTGCCCGGCACCTGTATCTCCAGCCACAGCGGTTTCATTTGCACAATTTTGAATAATGCAGCTGCCGCATCGACACGCTGACCGGCAGCGGCATTCACTTCCAGCACGACACCTGCCATCGGTGCAACCAGATTCAGCTCGGCCGTGTTAGCCTGTCCGCGCTCCATTTGTGCAATGGTGGCTGCAGGTACGCCAAGCATGCGCAAGGACTGGCGCTGCTGGATCAGCATCGCGTTTGCGCTCAGATAAGCGGCCCGCGTCGCCTGCTGGCGCGATTGCGGAATAATGCCGTCTGCCAGCAACTGATCGTCGCGCTGCATCTGCCCGCGCGCCAATTGCGCCTGCGCAGCGGCCTGCACCAGACCGCCCTGCGCTTCCGCCAGACTGGGACTGGCAAGCGTCGCTAGCGGCTGCCCGGCTTTGACCGGGGTATTGCTGGTCACCCATACCCGGCTGATCAGGCCCATCATCGGCGCTGCTACGATACGTTGCTGCGCAGGCGGTACCACCACCGTCGCCGGATAACCGAGGCCTGCCTGTTGAACGGATGCCGTTAACGGTACCGTTCGGATACCCAAAGCCTGCATCTGCTTGGGATTGAAATTCAAATTATCGGCGGCGTGCACCGACATTGCCGCGCACACGGCTGCTGCAAAAATATAGCGTTGCATGAGATTCCCTCAATTCGAAATAAATGATACCGGCTTGCAAACGATAAAAACATCTGCAAGTAAAATTCAGTTTAGACTAAAGCGGGAGGAGCGAGGGAATAGGGACGCAAATATGGGGGGGTGGACGACGCATCCAGAAGTTTGGGTGCATCGACGGTGAATACAATCGCAACGGGAATCAGCGCGACCAGTATATGGCTGACCAGAGCGGTCAGATCGGTAATGCTCAGATCAAATTCGTTTTTGCCGGCCGATTCCATACCGATGGCATCTTCGTCGGCCAGATGTTTGGTAAGTTGAAACGTGCCGGCATTGCCCGGCGTATCGTTGGCATCGACTTCCAGCGTATGGAAATGGATCTTGCCGGGTATCGACAGATCGTGAACATGGGCGTGCAGCAACGGCGCGATGCCTTGCAGCAGTGCGAGCACAGTTACCAACACGACATTTCGCCAATATCCGATCATGCATATATGATAACCGCAAGCGACGAAAGTTCATAGCTGTCATGATAAAATTCCGCTTCCTGACCAGCGACTTATTTATGAAAACCCGTGATCTTGTCCGGCTTGCAGCTGTTACCTGTTTGTTGATCCCGACGCTGACATTTGCCCAAAACGATGAACCAATACTAAGCTTCAAGCTCACGCCCTCCTATTACAAAATCAGCGACGGCAACAATGCCGCCGACCTGAATTTGCGTGCGGAATACGGGGCGCACTACGCGTGGCTAGGCTACTACCGCGACCGGGCGGGCTTCGAACAGACGCGAGCGGGTTATGAATACCATGCCGATTTCGGCACGGTGCGTGCAATATCGTCGGCACAAGTGGCATCGCGCGGGTTTTTGGGCGGATCGATCACAACGGAAATCGGCGGCGACACTTATGCCATCATCGGCTGGGGACGCACCAACCTGCGCGATTACTACAATCTCAATTTTGATCCGAATGACGCCGTTACGCTGGGACTGGGCACTCGCGCCATGCAGCGCACCGAGCTGTCGCTCTACACGATCAAGGATGACAGGCTAGGTACCGGCCAGCGCGTCACGCATTTGCTGGTACGCAGGGAACTGGCCGGACAGCAGCGGATTACGCTCGATTTTACTTACAAGAGCGGGCAAAGCACGGCTGATAATTACGTTGCCGGCAGCGGCCTCGCCGCAACCTACGATTTCGAACCCTGGTTTGTGCGAGTCGCTTACGACCCTTACGTCAATTTCACCGAGAACCGGATGATGCTGTTTGCCTTGGGCAGACGCTTCTGACCGGCAAGCTAACGGATACTGTTCGCACCCAGCCGGTAAGCCTGCAGCAACGCATTTTTAAGCTCGGGGTGTTGCGCGAAATCGGCGATGCCCAGCTCGCGTTGCGCTATCGGTTGCAATAAACCGAGCACTTTGCTGTCGTGCCATGCGGCGATGAATGCGGTCTGGTCGAACAGACCATCGACCAAATAATCCGCAGCCAGCCCGTGCGCGTTGTCAAACACGATGTCGCTGTCCTGCATGACTTCATACTGGTAGGAATAGCTGTCGATACCGTTTGCCTTGGCCAGCAGCACATGTATCGACGGGATAGCGCCCTCTGCCGTCAGCAACGCGTCCAGATCCAGCGTCATGCGCGGCGCATGGGATTCACCCTTGTAATCGAACTCGACATGCGCATCGATGGTATTTTTCATTTTGCTGCTTCCTGCGGATGTTCAACCAGTACGCCGTCATTCAAATGCAGCACGCGCTGCATTTTGCCACCCAGCTCGGGGTCGTGGGTGACGACGAGGAAACTGGTGCCGTGCTGCTGATTGAGCTTCAGCATCAGTTCGTGTATGCCTTCTGCGGTATGCCGGTCCAGGTTGCCGGTAGGCTCGTCGGCCAGTACGCAGGCCGGCCGCGTTACCAGTGCGCGAGCAATGGCGGCGCGCTGGCGCTCGCCGCCGGATAGCTCGCCCGGCGTATGGGTCAACCGATGACTCAGCCCGACTTCATTCAGGATTTCAGCCGCTTGTTCGCGCGCCGCCTTCGGCGCCATACGGCGTATCAGCAAAGGCATAGCGACGTTATCCAGCGCCGTAAATTCCGGCAGCAGATGGTGAAACTGATACACGAAACCCAACGAGCGATTACGCAATTCGCCGCGCGCGACTTCGCTCATGCCTTGCATATTCTGCCCCATGATATGCACCGAGCCGCCGCTAGCATGATCGAGGCCGCCGAGCAGATGCAGCAGCGTCGACTTGCCGGATCCAGACGCGCCCATAATGGCGACGCGCTCGCCGCTAGCGATGGCAATATCGACGCCGTTTAATACGGACACCACAGTCTTGCCCTGCATATAGGACTTGACCAGCGCCTGACAACTGATAATCGGCTTATTCATAACGCAATGCCTCCGCCGGGTTGGTGCGCGACGCACGCCAGCTCGGATAAATCGTTGCCAGCCAGGACAAGGCCAGCGACACCAGGCCGATCACCGTCACGTCGTGCCAGTCGAGTTGGGATGGCACTTCGCTGATCTGATAAACGTCGGCAGAAAGGAACTGCACGCCGAAAGTATGCTCGATAAACGGCACCACCACGCCGATATTCAGCGCCAGCAATATCCCGCTTACCAGCCCCAGCGCCGTGCCGATGACGCCAATCACCGCACCCTGCACCATGAATATTTTCATGATGCTGAGCGGCGAGGCGCCCAGTGTGCGCAATATGGCGATATCAGCCTGCTTGTCGGTCACCACCATCACCAGCGTAGATACGATATTGAACGCAGCGACGGCGACGATCAGCAGCAGGATCACGAACATCACTCGCTTTTCCATTTGCACGGCGCGGAAGAAATTGCTGTGCGATTGCGTCCAGTCGCGGATGTAGTAGTCGCCGGTCAGGATAGTCGTCAGTTTCGCAGCCACTTGCGGCGCGCGATACAGGTCGTCGAGCTTGAGGCGCACGCCGGATACCCGGTCGCCGGTACGGAACAGCTTTTGCGCGTCCTGCATTGCGATCAGCGCCAGCCCGGAGTCGTATTCGTACATGCCGATCTGGAACAAGCCGACCACGGTGAACTGCTTGAGCCGTGGCACCATGCCGGCCGGCGTCACCTGACCTTGCGGCGTGATCAGGGTGACCTTGTCGCCCAGCTGCACGCCCAACGACCGCGCCAGATCCGTACCCAGCACGATACCCCACTCGCCGGGACGCAACGCGCTCAATTTTCCCATGCGCATTTTGCGGCCGATATCGGCGACGCTGTCCTCGGCTTCCGGCAATATGCCGCGTACTACAACGCCCTGCACGGCCTGATCGTTGGCGAGTAACCCCTGCCCGGTGACGAACGGCGCAGCCGCCTGCACTTCGCTCACTTTACGGCTTTGCGCGGCAACCTGCTGCCAGTTTGCCAGTGTATTGTCGAATCCCGTTATCTCGATATGCGCCGCGACACCGAGGATGCGGCTGCGCAACTCGTCCTGAAAGCCGTTCATCACCGACAGCACGACGATCAGCGCCGCCACCCCCAGCGCTATCCCCAACATTGAAATCAGCGAAATAAATGAAATAAAATGGTTACGCCGCTTGGCACGGGTATATCGCAACCCGATAAATAATTCGTAAGGCTTCACAGTATCCTATCCGACGACATACACTACAAAAAAACAGTTTTTCTCTTATTCAATTACCGGATCGCCAGATCGACAGTATCACCCACAGACTATTCAGAAATGCCAGTATGAATCCGATAAACCCCATAAAACGCCAGCCGTCCACCGTCATCACGATAGACGAGCCTATCACCAGCGAGGCGGTCAGTATCCCCATGGTAATGCGGTTACTGGCACGATCGAGCTGCTGGCCGAATTGATCCAGCCGCTTCAGATCGAGATCGATACGCAGATGCCCGCGCCGCGCTTCCCGCATCAGCCGTGCCAGATCGCGCGGCAGGCCGGCCACCACCTCAAATGCATCTTTCAGGCTCTTGCGCCCGCGTTTCATCAACGCCTCAGGCGTATAACGCTCGGCAATCACGCCACGCACAAACGGCGTGAGGTGATCGACCAGATGAAATTCGGGATCGAGTTGCTGCCCCAGACCTTCCAATGTAATCATGGCCTTGAACAGCAACGTCAGGTCGGCGGGCAATACCAGCGAGTTTTCGCGTATCAGTCCGGCGATATCGGTCAGCATCGCACCGATTTTAACGTCCTTGAGTTGCAGATTGTCGTAACCGAACATTAGTTCCGAAACATCGGCGCCCAGCTTCATTTCATCAACTTCGCCATCCCCGGTCCAATCCATCAGGACCTGCAGCATCGCTTCTTCGTCATTATGCGCCAGCGCATCGAGCAGATTCACCAATTGCTGGCGGCGATAATCGGTCAGCCGCCCCACCATGCCGAAATCGATCAATCCCAGACGATTGCCGGGCAAATAGATCACATTGCCAGGGTGCGGATCGGCATGAAAATAGCCGTGCACCAGTATCATTTTCAAGACGATGTCGGCACCGCGCGAGGCCAGCAACGGCGTATCCATTCCTGCTGCCCGCACCGCCGCCAGATCGGTGCCGGAGATGCCGCGCAGTTCCTCCTGCACGTTCATCGTCGTATAAGTGTAATCCCAGTACACTTGCGGAATATGCGCAGTCTCATCACCGGCGAAATTCTGCCGGAAACGATCTATATTATGCGCTTCCAGCAGCAGATCCTGCTCACGGCGCAGCGAGCGGCGGAATTGCGCCACCATCATCGACGGCTGATAACGCCGCGCCTCCGGTATGTCATGTTCTATCAGGCGGGCAAAATGTTGCAGTATGCGCAAATCGGCTTCGATCTTTTTGTCGATACCGGGGCGGCGTATCTTGACGACGACGCGCGTGCCGTCCGGCAATTCCGCACGATGCACCTGCGCCATCGATGCTGCCGCAAACGGTTCTCGGTCAAATTTCGAAAACGCCTCTTCGATAGGCTTGCCGAGCAGGGCGGTCACATCGGCTTCGACCAACTCGAACGGGACCGGCGGCACATGCGATTGCAGCTTCTCCAACTCCACTATCCAGGCAGGCGGCAGCAGATCGACCCGGGTGGCCAGCAGCTGCCCCAGCTTAACGAAGGTCGGCCCCAGTTCCTCTAGCGCCAACCGTACCCGTATCGCCGGTTCCAACCCGCTGATTTCGTCAGGCTGCGCATGCCAGTGTAAAATGCGCCCGGCACGTTCCAACACCGTACCGATACCCAGCACACGCACAAAATCGCCCCAGCCGTAGCGTATCAGTATGCTGGCAATCTCATGCAACCGCGACAAATCGCGCACCACGCTAAACGTCTCCCACAGCATAGTCCGGCTCCACCTTTCAGCATTTAAAGTCACACCATTCTACCTGCATAATTCGCCGCATAGAAAACGGCTTGAAAATCCATACAGGATATTTCTTTGACCAATCGCAAAAATTCGATTAAATTACGAAACCATGCGTATTATCAATTTGTTACTTATCTTTGCACTGCTGCTTCCTGCCGTTTCCGGCCGGGCGGACGACGCATCGCCGAAACCGGAGCCCACGCGTACCGAGCTGGCTTTGTTTGCGATGGGTCTGATCGGCGCAGTGTACAAACCAGGCGGCGACAATCCCAGTACAGGCATGGACTGCAGCGGTTTCGTCAAATACGTGTACAGCGAAGTCGCCGGACTAAAGCTGCCGCACAATGCACTGGCCATGAGTAAAATCAGCGCCGAAATCAACAAGACAGAACTCAGGCCCGGCGATCTGGTATTCTTCAAAACCATGAAAACCGCGTTTTCCCATGTCGGCATTTATCTCGGCGACAATCGTTTTATCCATGCCGCCAGCAGCAGAACCGGCGTGGTCATGATTTCACATCTGGACGATCCTTACTGGTCGGCCAAATTTGACGGCGCACGCCGCCTGATCAATCCCATTTCTGCAATTACGACCATACCCAACGCTGCCGCCGCGACAGAATAAGCACATCCGCCGGCGACCCGATGAAACAGATCAACCTCAAACTCAGTCTGACGATTGGTTTCGGCCTCATGCTCACATTGCTGCTGGCCCTGACGCTACTGGGGTTGGCGCAAATGCGTTCCATCAATGCCAAACTGGAAACCATTGTCACGGTCAACAATTATAAAACCGAACTGATCACCATCATGCGCGACGCCTTGCGCGACCGTACCATCACGCTGCATTCGCTGGTGCTCAACACCACGCCTTTCGACCAGAACGACGAACTGTACGAATTTCACGAGAACAGCGTGCGTTTCGGCCAGGCTTTGCAAGCGCTCAATCTGAGCCCGCTGGATGCGGAGGAACAGCAACTGCTAAACCAAATCGGCGAATATGCGAAAGTCGCGCAGCCGTTGGGCGTACGCACTGCCGACCTGGCGCTGGATCAGCGCAATACCGAAGCTCTGTTTCTGCTGCAGAACAGCACCATTCCCGCCCAGAAAAAAATACTGAACTCGCTCGACGAGCTATTGGCGGTACAGCGCAACGCCAATGCCGAGGCAGCGGTCGCTGCATTCAACACCTACGATCAGACGCGCAATTTCGTTATCGCCATGGGCGCTGCAGCCGGACTCGTGGGGCTGTTCATCGCCATCTTCGTTACCCGCCGCGCCGGTCGGCAAGCGGATGAAATCGAAAAACAGAAACTCAAATACCAGACCCTGTTCGAAGCCAACTCCGACGCCATTGTCATTATCGGCAAACACGGCTTCACCGACTGCAACCCTGCCGCACTGGACATGTTCAAAATCGACACGGTAGACCAATTCGTTCGCCGCCCGTCCCATCTGCTGGGCGCTCCCATACAACCCGACGGCCGTAGCGCCGAAACCGTCGCCAACGAAGCCATCCAGCGCGTGCGCAAAGACGGTTATTATGCTTTCGAATGGGTAGGCATGCGCGCCAACGGCCAGACCTTCCCGGCCGAGATCGCCATGTTCGCCATGCGCATCGAAGACCAGCCCATGGTGCAAGCCATCATGCGCGACATTACCCAACGCCGCCAGACCGAACAGAATCTGCAACATGCACGCGACGCGGCGCTCGAAGCGGCTCGTATCAAGGCCGAGTTCGTCGCCAACGTCAGTCACGAGATCCGCACGCCGATGAACGCCATCATCGGCATGAGCGAACTGCTGCTGAAAACCGGGCTGGATACCACGCAGCGCGATTATGCCAGCACGGTGGACAGCGCTGCCAAGACCCTGCTCAGGCTGATCAACGACATACTGGATTTCTCCAAAATCGAAGCCGGCAAGCTCGATATCGAGCATATCGCATTCGATTTGCGCCAGCATTTGCACGACACCACGCAGCTATTCAGGCTGCGCGCCGCAGAAAAGCATCTGGAATTCACGCTGGATATCGCCGACAACGTACCGCCGTACATTTTCGGCGACCCCTGGCGCATCCGCCAGATACTGACCAACCTGATCGACAATGCCATCAAATTCACCAGTGCCGGCGGTGTGCGCGTCGGTGTCGAATTCGACCAGAACCAACTCGCCGTGCGCGTCGAGGACAACGGCATAGGCATCAGCGACGAAGCCAAGGGGCGGCTGTTCCAGGCGTTTTCCCAGGCCGACGGCTCGACCACGCGCAAATACGGCGGCACCGGGCTGGGACTCACCATCAGCAAACAACTGGTCGAACTCATGGGCGGCGAAATCGGCGTCAACGATCATCGCACCCAGGGCAGCTGTTTCTGGTTCAGCCTGCCGGTCATGCTGGCGCGGGCCGACGATGTCAACAACAATGCGCCGTCTGCCGCGCTGCACTATGCCAACCAGCGCATACTGGTCGTGGACGACAACGCCATCAACCGTAAAGTCATGTTCCACCTGCTGGTGTCGCTGGGGCTGCAAGTCGATACTGCAGCCAACGGCAACGAGGCCGTCGCGCATTGCATAGCGCAGCATTACGATCTGGTGCTGATGGACTGCCAGATGCCGGAAATGGACGGCTTTGCCGCCACCGCCGCCATCCGCCATCAGGCGCCGCACACCGGCGCTATTATCGCCATGACTGCCAACACCCAGCCGGACACGCGCGACACCTGCCTCATTGCCGGCATGCAGGATTACCTCGCCAAGCCGGTGCTCGAAGCCGATATCCTCAGGCTGTTCGAGCGCTGGCTGAATGCGTCCGACGCTGCACCCAATCCGCCGATCGACATCGCCAGACTCCAACAGGTATTTCGCCAGGACGACGCGCTGATAACCGAATTGCTGCAACTGTACGTCAGTACCAGCACGCCGCTGATCGCACAGCTGGAACACGGCATACAGACCGAAAATACCGATGCGGCACGCTATGCCCACGAACTGAAAGGCGCATCGGCCTACATCGGCGCCGATGACATATCCCGGCTCTGCAACAGCGCAGAGACCGCGATCAAGACCGCCGACTGGAAAAATGCAGCGCAATATCTGACCGAATTGGACGCGCTGTTCCTGGTAACCAGAACTTTTATCGAACAACATCTGCAGCACGACAGCAATTAACCCAGCTGCCACGTATCTTGCCGGATAAACAGCTGTTTTGGTTTATAATCTCGCCTTTGCCCGTCTGACTGCCAGTTCATGTCCATCGATTCCGAAATTCGCCGTCGCCGCACCTTTGCCATCATCTCCCACCCTGACGCGGGTAAAACCACGCTCACGGAAAAACTGTTGTGGTTCGGCGGCGCCATTCAGGTCGCAGGCGAAGTACGGGCGCGCAAGGCCAGCCGCCATGCCACTTCCGACTGGATGGAACTGGAAAAGCAGCGCGGCATCTCGGTCACCTCGTCGGTCATGCAGTTCCCCTATCGGGAAAACATCATCAACCTGCTCGACACCCCCGGTCACGAGGATTTCTCGGAGGACACCTACCGCACGCTGACTGCGGTCGACTCGGCGGTGATGGTGATCGACTCGGTCAACGGCGTGGAAGCGCAAACCATCAAGCTGCTCAACGTCTGCCGCATGCGCGACACGCCCATCATCACCTTCATCAACAAGCTCGACCGCGAAGGTCGCGAGCCTATCGAACTGCTGGACGAAATCGAATCGGTGCTGGGCATGCAATGCGCGCCAATGACCTGGCCTATCGGCATGGGCAAACGCTTCCGCGGTGTGTATCACCTGTACGACGACACCGTGCTGGTGTTCGACCCGCAGGCGGAAAAAGGCACCAGCGAAATCATCCAGGGGCTGCACAATCCGCGGCTGGACGAATTTATTGGCAAGGATCAGGCCGAAGAATTGCGCGTCGACATCGAACTGGTGCGCGGCGCTTCGCATACGTTCGACTCGCAGGCTTATTTGTCCGGCAAACAGACCCCGGTGCTGTTCGGTTCCGCAGTCAACAATTTCGGCGTGCAGATGATGCTTGACGCCGTAGTCGATCTGTCCCCGGCGCCGTTACCGCGCGCCACCGAATCGCGACTGGTCGAACCGGCTGAACCGAAATTCTCCGGCTTCGTATTCAAGATTCAGGCCAACATGGACCCCAAGCACCGCGACCGCATCGCCTTCCTGCGGGTGTGCTCGGGTCGCTTCGATCGCGGCATGAAGATCAAACAGATATCCACCGGCAAATTCATGGCAGTAAACAACGCCATTACCTTCATGGCGCAGGACCGCAACACCGCCGACGAAGCCTACGCCGGCGACATCATCGGCATCCCCAACCACGGCACGATACGGCTGGGCGACACCTTCACCGAAAACGAAAACCTGAAATTCACCGGCATACCGTCGTTTGCGCCGGAATTCTTCCGCAAGGCGCGGATCAAGAATCCGCTAAAGATGAAGCAGCTGCAAAAAGGCCTGCAACAATTGGCCGAAGAAGGCGCCACTCAATTATTCCGCCCCATCTCGTCCAACGACCTGATCCTCGGCGCAGTCGGCACGCTGCAGTTCGACGTGGTCGCGCACCGGCTGGAATTCGAATACGGCGTAGACGTGCTGTTCGAAGGCTGCGAATTCGCCACTGCGCGCTGGTTGCGCGGCTCGGAAGCCGACCTCAAACAGCTGGTCGACAAATACGGCTTCAACGTCGCGCTGGACGGTGCCGACCAGTATGTCTATCTGGCGCCGAACCGGGTCAACCTGACCATGACGCAAGAGCGCTTCCCGGATGTAAAATTCCTGGAAACCCGCGAGATTTATTGAACGGAGCAGGGGCAGACGATGTCGAATCAGCGCAAAACCGAGTACATCGCCCAACCCGGCATGACCGGGCTTGTACCCTGATACCCTGCTTGCTTGCCCATGCCCATTAAAACCAAAGATAAGCTCCACGCAATGACCGCCCCGCTCGCCGAATACGCCTGGCTGACGACCGCCCCGCAGCGCGGCGAGACCTATCTGGAAATCCGCATCAGCCGCAAAATGCTGATTGCGGTCATTGCCTCCCTGCTGATACACGGCCTGTTTCTGTTTTTCTTCAAGATGAAAAATGTGGAACTCGACATGCGCCCGGTCGGCGCCAGCGACAATACCCTCAGCGTGCAACTGAGCCCGCCCTCGACCGCACCAGCCAAGGCCCCCGCAGCGCCGCCCACCCCGCATGCTGAACCGCAACGCCATACGGTAAAATCCAAGCCGCAACGCCAGGCCGTCATGACCCGCCCCGCATCGAGCACGCCGCCGCCGTTTACCATACCGACAGCGCCGCCCGCACCGCCGCCTGCCGATACAACCAATGCCGCACCGACCGATATGAGCAGCTACATCAACGCCGTGCGTGCCCGCCGCAACGCCGAATCCGGCGCCACCACGGAAGGCCCGCCGCAACCCTCAGCAGACGACGCCCGTATGGCCAACATCAAACGCAACCTCCAGCAAGGTGGCGGCGGTGTGTTCCAGATCATGCGCGTAGGCTCGCACACCGCCACCTTCCTGTTCCGCGGCTGGGGCGGCAACACCTATACCAGCCCGCTACAGGAAACCATCACCGTCGAAGCCGACGCCAACACGGACGTAGAACACGCCATCATCCGCAAAATGATAGGCATCATCCGCGCACGCCACAACGGCGACTTCACCTGGGAATCGCGCCGCCTGAACCGCGTAGTCACCCTGTCCGCACGCCTGGAAGACAATGCGGGACTGGAAGATTTCATGATGAGGGAGTTTTTTGATGCGGGACGCAGACCGGCGGAGCAGTATTGACATTACTCAAATAGCCGCAGCCGCTGGCATTCGACGGGAGCTGCAACTTAAAATTTATTTCTGTTCCAAATGCGCATTAATCGTTACGTTATCCACTTCCCCCAATATACTCGTCGCAGCCTTGAGCTTCAGCCCTTGCAGCACCATATCATGGGCTATCTTTTCCAGATGTTCGTTAATCGCAATAACATCCGCTTCCCCTAAAATCCCGGCCGCTGCCTTGAGTTTAAGTCCTTGCAGCAGAACGTCATATTGCGCTTTCACCAAGTCGCGGCGCGAGGTATACAACTGTTGTTCAGCAGAGAGCACATCGCTGTTAATACGAATACCCGCCTGATAACCTACCTTATTGCCTTTGACTGCACTGACGCCAGACGCTATGGCCGACTTCAACGCCGCAATTTTCGCCAAGCCATTCATAACCCCGGAAAACGCCTGCTTCGCATCGGTAGCTGCCTTGCGTCTGGCCTCTTCCAGTTGCGCCTGCGCTTTATAGTAATTGGCCATGGCTTCCTTGACCTTGGCGCCAGTTGCCCCACCGTTTATCAACGGTATGGTCAACTGAACGCCCACCTGATTACTGGTGCCCTGCGTAGCATAATCGGTTGGCGTAGTCAGACTGCCGGATGAGTAATTACCGCCGTGTGAAGCAGTCAAATCCAGAGTCGGTAAATACTCGGCACGGTTGCGAGAAATCTCGTTTTCGGCAACCGCCATCGCCATGCGTTGCTGGCGTACTAGTGGGTTGTTGTTTTCAGCTTCGTTTGCCCAGGGTTGCACCGTTTGCGGTAGCGGTCCGGGCAATACGACACCTGGAAGCAATGCCGCCAAATGCGGCGGCGCGATGCCGGTGAGCTGCTCCAGCGCAGCCCGTTTGTCATCCAGATCATTCTGTGCCTGTATCAACTGCATCCGCGCCTGTTCAAGTTTGGCTCTGGCTTCGTGCATGTCGGTTACGGCATTCACGCCGGTTTCATAACCGCGTTTGGCTTGCGCCCATTGTTCATCCATGGCATTAACCTGTGCCTCGGCAACAACAATCCCTTCTTGTGCAACCAGCACATCAAAATACGCTTGTGCCGCCCTGAGTATCAAATCCTGCTGATCCTGATCAAACTGGGCACGCGCCGCATCCACTTGCGATTTGGATTCCCTATAAGCATAGAGATTCTGCATCCGGATCAGCGGCTGAGTCAGTTGCAGCGACCAATTCCATGCATTCACGTCGCGCTGCACTGGCGGCGTGCCGGTATAAGTCGTCAGCGCTGAAGTCTGGTTATCGGTGCCATTGATGCTCACGGTAGGCAACAAACCCGCCCGTGCCTGCGGGATTTTCTGCTCGGTGGCTTCGAGCGTATAGCGGGCCGCCGCGTAGGTCGGATCGCTGATTTGAACCTGATGATAGATGTCGAGCAGATCGGCTGAATGTGCCGATACAGACAACGACAAACCCGATACACAAATAATAAAGCGCTGCAAAGCCATGCCACGTCTGATATGCAACTGCATTAACGCTCCCGTCCGCTATCGTGTACCGCGGTACGAATCGGCGACAACAGATATTCCAGGACAGTACGCCGTCCCTGGTTGATTTCGGCGATAACCTGCATGCCAGGTACCAGATTGAAACGTTCGTTTTGCGCTTCCAGATAAGGCGTTTTTAGCGAAATGAGCGCTTTGTAAGTTGAGGGCTGCGATTTGTCGGAATTGGCGTTGTTGCCATTACTGCCGGACGAAGTTGAAGCAGATGAAGCATTATCCGGCGTATTGGCATCCGGGCCTATGCGCAATACGGTGCCATCCAGCATGCCATATTTTTCAAACGGATAAGGCGCCAGCTTTATCTTGACGTGCTGCTGTGGGTAAACAAATCCTATATCGTCGTTCTTGACCATCACTTCGGCCAGTAGCGGTTCGTTTTCCGGCACAATCGACAATAGCACCGTGCCGGGCGATACGACTGTACCTATGGTATGCGTTGCCAGATCCTTGACGATACCTGCTTGCGGCGCTTTCAGTTCCAGCAGCGCCACCTTGTGTTCCTGTTTGATCCATTCTTCCTGCAACTTGTGATAATCGCCTGCGGTAGTAATACGTTCGTTTTGCAGATCGCTACGGTATTTCGAAGTCACCTGAGCAACCTGACGCGCAGCTTCATCTACCGCTGCAGCGAGACTGTCCACCGTATCCTGTTGCGCAGCCAGATCCCGGGATTTCTCGATATAGTCGCGCTGTTTATCCCGTACTGTAACTTGCGGAGCATAACCGTCCTTGCCCATATCGGCATAAGCCTGGGCTTGTTGTTTCAGAATAGGAGTCACTTCCTTGAGTTTGTCCAAGGTTTCCTGGCCGGCTTCATATTCCTGCTGCGCTTTGTGCAAGGCTTGTTGGGCAATAACAAGAGCGTCTTCATATGCCTGACGATGTTCTGCATACTGCGCGGCGGCTTGCTGTTGCAGTACTGGCGCTATGCCGGTTACCGCAGGCATGGGTTTACCGCTCAACTCCGCGTCAATGCGCTGCAACTGCATGGCCTTCAGATCGAGATCACCTTTGACGGATTGCGCATCCGCTTCCGTCATTTTGCGATCCAGACGAATCAAAACCTGTCCGGCGTGAACGGCCTCCCCTTCCTTGACGCAGATTTGCTGCACTATCCCCGCATCAGCCGGCTGTACGATCTGAAGATACGTCTGAGGCACCAGCCGACCCTCGGCACTGGCGATAATATCCAGTTTGCCGAAAGTCGCCCACAACAACAAAATGACGCACAGCGCAACGACTACCTGCAAGATAAGACGGGGCAATCGTGCTGGCGGGCTTTCCTGTACAGCCAGCAAGCCCGGTGCAAAATCAGCAGAAACAGGGACGACGCGATGCTGCACATGCGCGAGCCTGCGCTTACCCCACCCCGTCAACCATTCCCACCCGCTCATGCCGCCAGGCTCACAATGCCTGCATTGGCACTACCAGGCTGTAAGGACTGCGCTGCTGTGCCGAACTGGGCCGATGAGATGGTGCCTTGGGCTAACAGCACCGAACTGCCGGCCAGGCTGCCGTTTTGTCCATAGTTGTAAGCAAGATCGCCCCCCAGCATGGCGCTGTCGCTACCCGACAGATGCGCGGTTAACAGGTCTTGCGACAGCGACCAGGCGCTGAGCGTCGGATTCGCAGCAGAGGCTTGATCGAAGGCTGCGACCAGTTGCTTGAAGTCGAAGGTTTCCACCGCCATGTTGCGTAATACATCGCTTGATCCCGGGGCATAGTCGGGCATGGCTTCCGCCAGCACTTGCAGGGTGACCAGCGATTGGTTGCCAGTGGCGGCATACCAGTCCTTGAAGGTGACGCTGTCTGCGGCATCGACGCCCAACACCAGGTCGTTGCCGCTGCGGCTGAAGCTCAGTTCGTCGAGTGTTAATGCGCCGCCCAGCGCCAGGGTGTTGTTCTGTCCGCTGCCGGCAATCACGGTGTCCTGTCCGTCGCCTATGTCGAAGCCGATGATGTCGTTGCCGCTGCCCAGGGTCAGTTGATCGTTACCGGCGCCACCGATCAGCAGGGCGTTGCCGTTGCCGGCAACCAGTACGTCGGCAACGGCGCTGCCCAGCAGTAGCTGGTTGCCGGCAGCGTCGATGCCTTGTGTGCCGTCGGCATGCAGCCAGCTGTCGCCGGTCTGGGTGCCGCTGGCGTCTACTGTGGTGCTGCCGGCGGTGCCGTCGCTGGTGGTCCAGGCTTGCTGATACGAGCCGTCCGTTGCTGTGAGGGTCTCAGTAGAATAGTTGTAGCCATTGGTGAAGTCCAGACTGGTTTTGGTGTCGGTACTGCCGTTGGCCGTGAGGGTGGTGTCCCAGCTGTAGAGGTAATCGGTGCCGGCGGTGTGGTTGGTGCCGAGTGTTTCGCCGGTGGCGGCAACGTAACCTGCCGTGCCGTAGCTGCCGTCGGATTTCTGCCAGGTTTCCTGATAGGAGCCGTCGGTCTGGGTCACGGTGTCGGCGTTATAACTGCTGCCGTCGGTGTAGAAATCACTGGTCTTGTTCTCGATACTGCCATTGGCCAGAGTGGTTTGATCCCAGCCGTAGACGTAGTCGGTGCCGGCGGTGTGATTGGTGCCTAGTGTTTCGCCGGTGGCGGCAATGTAACCGGCTGTGCCGTAGCTGCCGTCGGCATGCGTCCAGCTGTTCTGGTAAGAGCCGTCTGCCTGGGTGAGTGTGTCGTTGGTATTGCCATTGCCGTCGTTGCTGACCTGATGATCCGTCTGCAAGGTGCCGTCGGCGGCATAGGTGTCGGTGATGGTTAAGCCCTGTCCGTCGTTGCTGCTCCAGCTGTAGTTCGTGAGCGTGCCGTCTGCCGCATAATTGTATGCTGAGGTGAGGCCCAGGCCGTTGTCCGTGGTGTTGGTGTAGCTGCCATCCGGGTTGTAGTTCGTGCCTGTGTTGGAGCCGTCAGCATTATATGTAATGTTGCTATAACTGCCATCAGGGTTATACGTCGTACTAGTACTGGAACCATCGGCATTATAGGTATCGCTGCCATAACTGCCGTCAGCACCTGTCCAGGTGTCGCTGCCGGAGCCGTCTGCGTTATAAATTTCGCTTCCGTGACTGCCATCGGCATATCCCCAGGTATAGCTACCTGAGCCATCTGCATTATAGATGGTGTCAGTATAACTACCATCAGTATTTGACCATGCACTACTTAACAATATACTGCTGCTGGAATAGTTGTTTACCGTCAGATTACCTTGAGTATCAAGGGTGTAATTACTATAACTGCCATCAGCATTAGTTGTACTGCCACTACCTGAACCATCCGCATTCGTCTGAGAGTGACTAATAGAACCGTCGGAATTATACGCATCGCTACCGTAACGACCATCAGCATATATCCATGAATCGCCAAGGAAGTTGCCCTGGAGATCGTAATGAAATAATGTAACGTCACCCAAACCATCATTTGAATAAACCATTGTGCTGCTATCAGCAAAAGTGAACTGCAGATTAGGCATCACAGCGGGATTGCTCACACCGTCAGGAATAGTTAACGTATCCGTCCCACCTCGATTTCCAAGAATAATGTCCGATCCATTCAGGGTTAAAGTCAAAGCGGAGAAATCGATTCCCGTTGCGAATGCGATCTGCTGTGCATAGGAGGGGAGTATTTGCTGCCCCATGCCCTGCTTGAAATTGAAGATTTCCGGATCAAAACTCGGGGCTGATGGAGCCAAGGCAATCATGTCAGCCATGCTCATCGTGGTGCCGTCGGCAAAGACGAACTCTTGCACACCCGAGCCGATCGGATCGTACATATGCGGCATAACAACCTCGATACCCTGATTTGCACCCCAGGTCATATCCAGTGTCGTATAAGTTTGTTGCGGATCGGTCGTTACGCCACTCAAAGCGGTAGTCACCTGTCCCCAGGTAAACTGGAGACTGGACAGACTAATCCCGGCACCGAACGTCACCGTCTCCGCAGGCAGACTGCTATTACCGAAATAAGGCGCCAATGCAGTAAAATCATTGGCGGCAAAAGTGGCCGTAATGGGTACTTGTCCGGCTGAATAATAATCTGCAGGCTGAATGGCCCCATCTTTCAACATGACGATACTGGATAACGGATTGATATAATTCAGCCAACCATTATCAAGCGCCTGTTGCAACGTCACATCCGCGCCATAGCTATTAAGCATATCCAATGCAACTTCGGCAGTATTGTAGACACTAGGGAGAGATGAGTAATTTGTTAGATACAAACCACCATATTGATAGCGCTCCAATCCATCGCTAATACCCTGTGCCTGATAATAAGCGTTTAAAAACGCAAAATCCTGATTCTCCACATTTCCGATCAGATCCATCCCGGATATGTCGGCATTGATGGTAATGTTGCCGGGTCCCGATCCGATAATCGTGTCATTGCCGCTACCGGCCACCACTGTCGTCGCATTAACGATCAGTTCATTACCTGTGCCACCATAGACAGATTGCGCACCGTATATAGTGTCGTTACCCGAACCGCCATATACCGAAGCAGCGTCATAAATAGTATCGTTACCGCTTTCGCAATAGACAGTACCTGTATTGTTATAATCGTAAATCACATCGTTGCCGGTACCCGCATCGACAAAGCCTGCACCATAAATAGTGTTGTTGCCGCTACCGGAGTTCACCAGCGTAGCACTCGATGCATAGACGGTGTGATCACCTGCCTCGACGTTGATTTGCTGGACTACATCGGTAGTCTGGTTTTGGTATAAACCAGCCGCAATCAACTGAGCAAAAGCGCCTGTGGTCGTAAGATTCCCCGGGCTGAAAAGCATGCCACCGCTGATCGTACCGCTCACGTTATAGTAACTGTTTGTACCCCACTGATCTTCCCAATAGTAGTTACCATTATCGGTAGAAACATAACCCGAGGACGAAGTGGCAACGCCAGACACAGGCACATCAGGAACCATAGGTGATGTGCCATATGAATATTTGTAGCTAGGCGAACCTAAAGACTGATTCCAGTTAACGCTGAACCACACTGCAGCGTATGTTGATGAATAACTGCCTGTATTAGCGTAAATCGTCGAGCCGGTTGCATCGGTCGTCATCTGCTGAATTGTTGCAGCAGACTCAATATATTCCAGAAAATTTGATGACCAGGATTTGGTCTGCTGTGTGACAGGTGTTGAGTAACTGATCATGCCAGTGGTGGGATTGAAATCCCCCCAGGAAGTATTACTGTTGTTGATTTCGTATTGAGCACCGACAGACCCATACATGGAGGTAGCAGACCAACTGCCATCGGCTAGTTGCGTATAGCCTTGCCCGACCAGTTGCTGAATATACCCCGCCTTGGCCCGGATAAGGAACTGGTTCTCCAGCGTGGTTAGCGTATTTGCCGATTCCTGTGCTGTTGCATCCAACAGTGCTTGAGCTGTGGTGGTGTTACCTGCATTATCCTGAATCGTCCAGTTCTGCGGATCCAGAAAATAATTCTGCAACAGCAGGCTGCTTGATCCCCCACCAATCTGCAACAACAAATCATTACCCGACTGCACTGCCGTAACGTCAGTAAAATCGAACCCCGGATCAAGTTGCACTATTGCATCACTGGCATCCATCTTGATGGCGGTGTAATTCCCGACTGCTGCCAGTACAAAAGTATCCAGACCGGAACCGCCGACGAGTGTGCCACTTCCACTGCCTCCCCGTAAGGTGTCATTGCCGGTGTTTGCAGTAACAACCATATTGCTCTGGCTATCGCCATTCAGCCTGATATCGGCATTACCCGTACCCGTCAGATTCTGCACGTTGTCGGGTGCCACATAGCTTACTGAAGTCAATATCGTATTGCTTACCCCACTCACTTGGGCTTGCACTACATCGGCTGTATTGTTGACGATGAAGGTGTCATTACCTGTACCGCCTATCAGCGTCACGAGGCCGGCGCCTGCGATCAGGGTGTCATTGCCGCTATTGGCCTGAATGGTATTATTTTGGTCATTGCCTGTCGCAGTCAGATCATCACGCCCGGTCAACAACATGGATTGCACATTCTCCGGCATCACATAGCTGACTGAGGACTGAACAATATTGTATGTATTGGCAGAAGCCAGAATCACGTCTGCGCCGTTATTGACGATAAATGTATCGCCACCCATCCCCCCAACTAGGGTTGCCAATCCCGACCCGGCAATCAGGGTATCGCTGCCCAGATTGGCAGTGATAACATCATTCAGATCGTTACCTGTCAATGTCAGACTGGTGTTGCCGGTACCCGTCAAGGCTTGCACGTTGGCCGGAAGCACATAACTGACGGAAGTCAGAATCGTATCATTCACGTTACTGTTTGTTTCCGAGACAACCTGAGTCATATCGTTAACGATAAAGGTCGTGTCACCTCCCCCGCCAATCAGGGAGGTATTGGCGCCAAGCGCCTCAATCGTGTCGTTTCCGCCCGTCCCGGTCAGGGTGTCGCCAGCCGTTGCGCTCAGAATCAGATCGCCGGCAGCCCCAATTGAGACGACAGGAACGATATTAACCATTTGCATTAATTGCTGGAGGCTATATGTCGTGCCGTCGATACTGAAGTTGTCCAGCGCGTCAGCCAATCCGCCGACAATGCTGACACTGCCGCCTGTAGCCACATCGATTACCAAAACCGCTTGTCCAGCGTCGTTTATGGTTCCCGTCACACTCAGATCCGTTAATGTGATACCGGTGCCGAATAACAGCGTATCACCGACCGATCCCGGTTGGATGACGACGTTGCCAAATCCCGGATCAACTTCATAGGTATTTTGTCCGCTACCGCCGATGAGGGTGTCATTACCTGACCCGGCAATCAGCGTGTCATTACCGTTATTTGCGGTCATGACATTGTTGAGCGTGTTGCCCATCGCCACCAGACTCTCATCTCCTGTCAGGGTAATGTTCTGTATATTGGCGCCGGCTGCATAATTAACCGAAGACATTACCGTATTGACATTCGTCCCGGTTGATTGCGCCTGGATGATATCGGAAACATTGTTGATCACGAATGTCTCGTTACCTGTACCGCCTATCAGGGTAGCCCATCCGCTACCGGCAACCAGCGTATCGTCGGCCCCTAACCCGATCAAAGTATCGTTGCCGGCCCCCCCGGTAATGAGTTGGTCTGCACCCGTGCCATAAATATGCTGATCACCCGTACCTGCAGTTAAGGATTGGCCAGCACCATAACCGTAGATCGTGTCGCTGCCGGTTCCTCCCGTCAAAAAGTCACCGCTATTTGCACTAAAAACCAAGTTACCATTCGTTCCCGCGACTTCTGTCGAGGTCGAACTCGCTTGCGTCAGCAACTGATCACGGGTCAGCAAAGTGCCGTCAGCAAATGCAAACTGGCTGATAGCGCTAGATAGACCGCCATCGATCACCACAGTACTGCCATCTGCCGTGTCGATTTCCAATGCGTTATTGCCATATGCATCAATTGTGGCTGTAATCGTCAAATCGGCAAGGCTGATTCCCGAACCAAACTGAAAGGTATCGGCGCCGGTCGCATTCAGGAGCGCAACATTGCCAAAGCCGTCATTGAATTGATAGGTGTTGTTTCCCGTCCCGCCATAGATGGTCTCGATACCAGAGCCGGCCACAAACAGAGCATCGCCGCTATTCCCTTGCAACCAATCGGTACCACCGCCCCCGTACAGGGTATCGCTGCCGGTACCGGCAATGAGGGTCGCATTGCCGATGCTGCTGTACATGACTTCAGTTCCGGTGCCGCCTTGCAGGGTGCTGGTACCGGTACCAGCCACCAGCGTATCGGTACCAGTGCCGCCAATCAGCTGATCAACACCTGCACCGCCATACAGCGTACTGGTGCCGGAGCCTGCGTATAATTGCGTTGCCGCATCGGCAGTACCTCCATCCCCTGCCTGGATGTTATCCATGCCTGCGCCACCAACAATAATATCTGTACCATCGCCGCCATAAACAGTGGCATTGCCATCGCCGGCATAGATGGTATCGTTGCCGTTACCCCCGGCGTAAATAGTATCGGTACCGTTACCCCCGACTATGGAAACGTTGCCGCTTCCTCCCACAATGTATTCGTTACCGTTACCGCCATATATTGAAGTGTTACCCGTACCACCAAGCAGGGTGTCATTACCGCCGGAACCATAAATAGCCGAATTGCCAGAGCCGCCATAAATGTAGTTGTTTGCCGAAGTCTCTGAGGTAGCAAAGCCTGAGCCGCTATCCCCAGAGTAAATAGTGTCATTACCTGAACCTCCGATAATGGTGGTATTGCCGCCTTCGGCGGCAACCGAGTCATTACCGGATTCAAGATCAATATAGTTATTGCCGCCACCGCCATGGATGGTGTCATTACCTATACCGCCAAATATGGTGTTATTACCAACCCCGGCCTGGATGTAATCGTTACCACCGCCTGCATCCAGATAATTGTTGCCGTTTGATAACCAGTAGACACTGTTCCCCGTCCCGCCAAATATCGTGTCGTTGCCTAGCCCGACTGGCACCCCGTTAAAGGTACTACCGTTGTAGTTTGCAGGTGCGTCGAACGGAGCGCTGGCTTCAGTAACCGACGCATCATTTGTGTATGCAAGACCATACTCATTAACAGTAGTAGATGTCACATTATTCGGGACAGTCGTATCCACTCCGCCCAAAACGGATACGGATCCCGGTCCGCACACGACTACATTATTACCTGCCCCCATGGTAATATCATCGTTGCCGTTGCCGCCAATAATTGTATTATTGCCGTCGTTTACGTATATGGAACTACCACCTGTCACCCCGGTAGGGGTAGCTGTTTTAGCCTGATTTAACGCGGTTGCCAAGTCGGTTTGCTGGTTTGCGTATATCTGATTGTTACCGGAACCCGCGACGATATTGTCCTGCCCACCATTGCCACTAATAATATTATTACCATTTCCGGCAAAAATTGTGTCATTGCCACTACCACCTACGATGGTATCGTTACCACCTTGAAGCGCACCCACATAATTGTTACCACCCCCGGTGTTAATCAGGTCATTACCCGAACTGCCAAACAGCGTGTCGTTAAAGCCGGGAGCCGATCCGTTGGTAATGATGTTGCCGAGGTTATCAACCTTGTATTGCGGGTTGTCGGTTGTCCCGAAATTCACCGGGATCAGGTCGCCATTGATGGTGGCATCGGGCGTGACGGCGGTACCTGCCCCAGCAGATGGATTATCAAAGGTAATGGTCAAGTTGTTGCTGTTAACTGCATTGCCATCGGCATCAACCAGGCTAGCAGTCAGTTGGGCTGTGTCTGGCCCTTTGCTATTACCAAGATCAACCAGGGTGAAACTAACCTGATCCTGACCTGCGGGGATAACAAAGTTAAGTGAGCCGCTAAACGGCAACAGAGTCGCGCCGGTGGAAATGGCATAGGTGCCTGTGCCACCACTTAATGCCAGTTGTACGATCTGATCGTTACTGCTGGCCGATGAGGCGTAGATAGTAAAGGTTTTGGTGTTGCCGTTGGCTACGTCTGTTGTTTGATCGGCGGGGACACCGGCAACGAAAGGGTTGGCAGCCAAGGCATTTGCCTGAATTCCGACTTGTTCTTCAAATTTAATGCCTAGATAACCATCGACATTAGTCTGTGCAGCGCTCATGTCAAAGTTGTCAATGACAATCTGGTTGCCATTGTCACCCAGCAGGCCTTGAGTAATGGTCAACGTGCCAACAGTGGGATCAAATACATATTGATCGCCGTTGCTGTCGACCCATGTGTTGTCGCTACCTGCAACCATGGTGCCGCCTGTAAGCTGTGTCGTCCCCGTATCTGAAATAATGGCAACTGTGCCTGAAATGCTATTTCCATTGTTGATCGTTTCCAAGACAGCTTGCCCGTTGGTTGGGACCACATAATCAAAAGCAGAATCCGCGTTTGCTGCCACGCTTACTTTAAATTGATCCCCGGAATTGGATACCCCTGTGTTTTGAAAAATCACGCCAAATGTATTGTCGGCATTCCTGGAAATCGTTTCGTTTATGGTTGCAACAGTTGTCAGGCTGGCCATGCTCTGATTTAACTCGGCCAATGGTATCGTCACCGTCCCCATGGCAGCCAGCTGCTGCACTATTGGGGAGCTGGAGCCACTAAATGTGGCAAGAATATTCTTCTTATCAGCAGACTCGTTCAGGATGACGGAATCTCCGCTCGCATAAGTTAGTACGAGCGCACCCATATTATTTACCGACATGGTCGGCCCGGTATCATTTCCTGAAGTAGTAGTCGGCAATGATGAGGAGGGTCCCGTAGCAGTCCAATCTATCGCACCCAGTGCATTACCCTGCAAGTACGCAATAATGGTATTGATTGAATGCGCCGGGCCGACAACATCCCAGAGTGCATCGCCCAGCAGGGCGGCCATACCCAGAGGCCCGGCTGCAACGGCTACAGGCATTCCCAACGCCAATGCTGATGTGTTCGGCCCGGCGGGTAACATGATAGGCGGGCTGCCTAGCTGCGTTCCACCCGCAAGGTGGATAGCGTCGCCCTGATCGTAGAAATTCTGTACTGTGTAACTCACACCCGCAGGGACAGGGTAACCGCCTATGCCAGGCGAGTTGAAGGTTACGGCTGATACAGTCGTCCCATTGGTAGTAAGTGCAACCACAGCTGCTTGCGCTTCGTTGCCACCCAATGAGTGGCCTGTTTCAATGATTGATTTTCCGCTATAAAGTTGATTATTCGCAATTGAGAGCGCAAAAGCCGCAGCCGCATCTTGTGCTTTCGACTCCACGCCTGTCGCAAGCTCAATATCACTAAATAAATCAGCAAGCGCTGTCGGTCGCGTCCCTCGATTGGCGATGACGATTTCGCCCGTTCTGTTGTTTATATAGGCAGCACCATAATATCCAGCAACCTGCGAAGCCTCCGCCAACGGGGCGTTGGAGGGATCTTGCGATGTCGTTAATAGCGTCCATTGAGCACCTGTAGCTGATGCCTCTGTGGCATTTGCCGCGACCCCGCCCAATATAGCCGCAGCCGCTGTGGCAGAGGCTCCGCCATAAACAAAATTACTTAATTCTGCCAATTCCAGTATTGTTGCCATCGCCATTCCCTCTCAATTATCTTCCGTTGATTTTTATTTCAATTTCCAAATCACAACTGGCTTATAACCACCCGCTGCAAGGTAGTTGCCGTCTCGTGAAATAGCAAGTCCTTTATAATTTCCAGCTATTTCCTGTAATAATTCGCGGTGTTGGCTGTCCCAGATTCGGATGCCTAGATTGCCCGTTAAACCGCCCAAGGCGGCATCAATTAAATATTTTCCATCTGGGGTATAGCGTACAGATGTGTCCCCAGTATTTAGCGATTCACTAATAACTGGCTTGCCCAAGCCAACATCAAACACTTCTATTCCGCCACCACTACTGATTGTGAAATACTTGCCATCTGGACTCCATGCAATTTGATTAGTGCCTGTTGGGTTTGAAATAGTGCGTACAATGTCGTGTTGGGTTAGGTCAACAATACTGATTTGTTGCGACAACTTGCCCTCATTGTCATATGCACCCCCACCAATTACGGCCAATTTCCCATCAGGACTGATGGCCAGCGCATTCGGATAATAAGGCACAGTGCGCAACCCCCATACAGATTGCCATGTGGTCGTGTCATAAATGACCAGATTGTCGCCAGGGTGAACACCAAGCCGGAATAAGACACCTACCAATAATTTCCCATCAGCGGTAAAACTTATAGCACTGCAACTACCATAATTAGTATCGGTAATGTCATGAGCCACCGCCCAGGTTTTGGTATTCCAAATTCGAATGATGACGTTACCATCTGAACTACCGCCTGGCCGGCCATGGCATACAGCTAATAATTGTCCATCCGGGCTATAGCGTATCGACTCAGTGGTTTGACCAATGTTTGCTCCAGATGCTAATTCCAATCTGTGCACAATGCGTTTATTCTGCCAATCCCATATCTGCACCTCAAGCTTTTTAGAAGACATTGATACTGTATGTGGAACTGCCGCCAGATATCTCCCATCCGGGCTGAAGTCCAATCCCCAAATATTAATTTTTTCATCTTCATCTAATTCAGCGACCTTGACTGCAACGTCTTTCATGCTTTTACCTTTCGACTCAAATAACGTTTTCAACCAGCCGGTCCCCGTATCAGCATGTCCAATTGTCGGCGCTTGCAGGGCAAGAATAGTGATTAATACTTTTATGGTGTATGAAGACATAAAAAATATACTTGTTTTACTTTTCATGCAGCCATCCTCCAATTAACCTGATAATTGGAATAACTTATATCGTAATCATTACTTGTAGATTCCGCGGTAGTGTCAGCGCCTTGATGTATCCCGCCTTGCACGGTGACGGCCCCTGAGCCGCACACAACAATATTGTTCCCGGCGCCGGTGACAATGTCATCATTGCCAGCACCGCCCACAACCGTATTATTACCATCACCTACTGAAATCAGACTGCCCGCTTTCCCGGTAGGAAGTATTGTTTTGGCTTGTTGCAGTGCTGTAGCCAAATCAGTTTGCTGATTAGCATAGACTTGATTGTTGCCATTACCAGCGTAAATATAATCCTGCCCACCATTGCCACTGATGATGTTATTGCCATTCCCAGCATGTATCCCATCGTTGCCACTGCCGCCAACAATGGTATCGTTACCGCCTTGTGTGGCATCCAGTTCATTGTCTCCACTCCCGGTGTTAATCAAATCATTACCCGAACTGCCGGAAAGTGTGTCGTTAAAGCCGGGAGCCGCACCACTGGTAAAAATATTGCCCAGATCATCAAGCGCATAACTCGGGTTCGTGGGCGTACCAAAATTAATCGGGAGCAAGTCACCATTGATGATGCGATCTGGCGTGACGGTGGTGCCTGCCCCTGCCGAGGGTTTATCAAAGGTAATGGTCAAGTTGTTGCTGTTAACTGCATTGCCATCGGCATCAACCAGGCTTGCAATCAATTGGGCTGTGTCTGGCCCTTTGCTATTACCAAGATCAACCAGGGTGAAACTAACCTGATCCTGACCTGCGGGAATAACAAAGTTAAGCAAGCCGCTAAACGGCAACAGAGTCGCGCCGGTGGAAATGGCATAGGTGCCTGTGCCCCCGCTTAATGCCAGTTGTACGATCTGATCGCTATTGCTGACCGATGAGGCGTAGATAGTAAAGGTTTTGGTGTTGCCGTTGGCTACGATCGTTGCCTGATTGGCGGGGACACCGGCAGCGAAAGGACTGGCAGCCGAAGCATCTGCTTCAACAGCAACTTGCCTGCCAAACTGAATACCAAGGTAACCGCCATTTTGCGCTGCATTCATGTCGAAATTGTCGATGACGATCTGGTTGCCATTGTCGCCCAGCAAGCCTTGAGTGATAGTCAACGTACCAGTGCTGGCGTCGGTAGGAGACACAACGTACTGGTATTGATCGCCATTATCGTCGCTCCAGGTGCTTCCTGTATCGTTGGTTGTCAGAAGTGTGTTTACGCTAATCAATTGCGTGTCGTTCACTTCTACCTTCCCTTGACCATAAGTATCAACGATGGTCGCTGTGGCAGTGCCATCTATAGATGTAATGAAATCGAATGTATCGTTGCCGCTACCGCCATACAGGGTATCATTACCTTGCCCGGTGATGAGCACGTCATTGCCGGTGCTTGCCATCAACACATTATTACCTGTACCGCCATCCAGCGTGTCGTCACCTGACGACCCACCTACCAGTACGTCATTGCCTGCACCACCCACCAGATCATTGTTTCCGCTACCGCCCAGCATGAAGGCGTTTAGTGTACTGGTATCGGTTACATACATACTGGCAACACTCGCCTGAATGTACCAGTCACTCAGGGTGGGTAACAGACTCTGGATGAGTCCGATTTCGCTAGATCTCAACCCACCTGCCTGCAAGCTGCCATCCCAAAGGTAATATTTGAAATACTGGTTGTAGCCCTTGTCCTGAGTGATAGGAACTGCCGAATAGGTTTGCGGGGAGTTGGCAACTGGCGCATTCTGCGAAAGAATATCCGCGGTATCGAACTGGATATAGCCGTTACCCACAGTGAAGAGCGTTGCTCCAGCACCCGCTGCACCAGCCTGCTCGTAATAATACTTCTGCATGTCGAAAGCGATCAGCGCATCGGTGAGATACTTGTCGCTCATGGTCAGGCCGCCATCCTGGGCAATGGCCCACAAATCGGCGGTGAAGCGAGTAATCATTTTGTCAGATTGGATGACAGGTTCTGTCACATTATTTAATGTGCTGCCGCCGATACCCTCCTGATGCTGGTCGAGCAGTTCAATGAAATTTTTTGGTGCATCAGGTTTTATATTGCCGGGATCGTTAAAATATAACTGGCTATTAAAGATCATTCCCAACAAATCGGTGAGCTTGAATGTCACGCCGTCGAGCGATTGTTGCGAGTTAGCCTGTTCGCTCAGTAAGCAAGCTTCGAGTAATCCTTGGGAATGTAAATTCGATGCGGATACATTATTTGGGCCTAGCGTTACGACAGTCTGAGTGCCGAGCCTGTCAGCTATAGTAAATGGTGCAGTTGAAAGTAATTCGCCCTGTAGATTAAAGTCGGTAATGTGACTAGTATTTAGCGGGTTGCCCGCATCCAACGACGCGACAAAATAGTCTAATTTATCAACAAGCTGAGTTTCGGCGTCGATTAACGCTGGAGTATTGTAACCTCTGGCCGGATCGCTTAAATAGTCGATAAGCTGATTTGCAATAGCTACGCTTGCAGAAGCTGCAAATGGCGCCTGGTCAAAGGTGACTGCTTGTTGATTAAAGAACACCGCCATCAATGATGCCAGCCCGCCACCCAAGCTATGCCCTGTGAAGGTAACCGGCACGCCTGGATTGGCAGCAACCGTTTGTAAATAGAAATCTGCCGCTTGATCAAGTTGCGTTGAACCAAAACCAGTGCCTAACGCAAGATCAGCCACTAAATCCGGTACAGTTAACGGATTCGTACCTGTATACGAAATGACTATTTGCGAGCCATTGGTAAAGCTGGCGCCTTCGAAGCCACTGGCGGGTATGGATACATACTTCTTTAGAGTCCAACCTAATGGCATAGGCAATTGATTAACTGGGTTGCGATTTGAAACATAGTCCGCACCGGACATCATTGCACAATCAACTTCAAACTGGTCTGCTAGGGTTGTCATTGCGTTGCTCCTGAAATATTTAACGGATATTTAGTTTTCAATCAATTCTTGTTTTAGCATTCGCATTAGATGCGAATAAATTTTAATCAATAACTACCTGGTGTTTGCCATCCACCACCTTTGACTGGAACTAGGTTAGGGCACCTCTCTAACCATGTCACAATCGGCTTGCGATAAATGATTGTCGCTTCAGCAGCAATACTTCGGTCTTGCATCTGTTGCTTAACTTGCTCTGCGGTGTAGTACGATTTGAGCGTGTCGGAGGCAGGCGTGCTCATTAAATTCGAATGTACTAATATTGCTGGAAACTCTTCAAGTGGAATACGTTTCCACTCACCGTTGTCATATTTAAAAAAGATATACGGGGGATTCGGGCGCTGCCATTTGTTATAAGAAATGCATCCAGCTGGGCTAGTAGCAATGTAGGGAATTCCGCCGACTATATCCAGCAATAATGGACCTAGGCTATTCAAGGTAGGCACATCATCCCTAAATTCGGTGTTCCAAGAAATTTTTTTATTCCATCCTGGCGGGGTGAATGTGATGGTTTCATCAAGTTCCTTACGCTCACGGTTCTCAAAATTAGGTAGCGCCAGATTGAAATAACGCTCAATGATGATTTTCTGGCCATCATGCAAAAGCACTTCTTCTTTCCAGCTTTTGCTACCGCCAAACAATCCTGCCTCTGCACTCATATTTACTCCTAGAGCCAATACCAGTCCGACAATTTGGAATATCCTCAACCACCATTGTCCGTTATTCATGCCGCGCTCCTGACCAGGTTATTTCCCATAGTTGTTACCATCACGTTCACTACGACTTGGCGCTGATTAAATTTGCGACCCATGCACGCCGCCATCCCCTTCTTGCCGAAGTTCGCCATACCCATCCCCCACCGCATTCAGCGCACCCTGACCTATCCTCACGATCTCATCCACCAGCAAGTTCTTAGGCAAAGCATGGGTAATAAACAACATGGTGACCTGTCCCTTGAGCTGGTTAATGGTGGCAGCAAAGTGCTCTGCCGTAGCACTATCCAGACTACTCGTCGCTTCGTCGAAGATCAGTATCCTCGGCTGCTTGATCAATGCCCGGGCAATGGCAAGGCGTTGCTTCTGCCCACCGGACAATCCCACACCGCGTTCACCAATTTCAGTCTGGTAGCCTTGCGGCAGGGCTTCTATGCTCTGATGTATCTCCGCCATCTTGCAGGCATGCACTACTTGTTCGAAGCTGGCATGGGGATTGGCCATGAGCAGGTTGTCGTACAGCGTGCCGGAGAACAGGATGGTTTCCTGCGGGACGACGCCGAAGTTATGCCTGAGTTCGTTAGCAGAAAGATAACGAATGTCGTTGCCGTCTATCTTGATCGTGCCGCCTGCTGGGACGTAGAAGCCTTGCAACAGTTTGGTCAGCGTGCTTTTGCCGGAACCTGACGGCCCCATGATGGCAACGACCTTGCCGGTGCCGACCTTGAGGTTGAATCCCTGATAGAGGTACGGCAGGTTCTCGGCATAACGGAAACTGAGGTCGGCAATATCGATTTGCCCATGCGCTTCGCGTAAGCGGCTGGGGATGATGGAATAAGGCTCGGCAGGGGCATTCATGATGTCGCCCAGGCGCTGTACGGACAGATTGGCCTGCTGAAATTGCTGCCATAACCCAACCAGCCGCAGCATGGGTTGTGACAGGCGGCTGGCGAACATCTGGAAGGCAACGAGCATACCGATGGTGAAGTCAGTATTGTTCATCACCAGATAGGCACCAATGACCAGAATAAGCAGGGTCATCATTTGTTCCATACCGTTGGAGAATACGCTGTAGGTGTTGCCGATCTGTTTTACTGCGAAACCGGAACGCAGATACTCGGCCAGATAGTCGCTGTAACGGGCATTGAGCTGAGGTTCCATTTGCAGACTTTTGACTGTTTCCAGCCCCGACACGTATTCAGTGGTAAATGCCTGATTGCGTGCACCGAGCAGAAACTGTTCGTTTAACCGGTTACGGAAAACCGGTGCGACGACAAGGCTGGTAATGATAATGATGGAAATAACGCCCAGCGCGACAGCGGTGAGCATTACGCTGTAATACAGCATGATGCCTAAAAAAATGAACAGAAAGGGTAAGTCCAGTATCAGGGTGACGGCGGTACTGGCTACGAACTCGCGTATGGTTTCCACA
Source organism: Sulfuriferula sp. (assembly GCA_031291235.1). GTDB lineage: Bacteria > Pseudomonadota > Gammaproteobacteria > Burkholderiales > Sulfuriferulaceae > Sulfuriferula. The sequence continues at coordinate 59,715 of JARLJL010000012.1, read as the reverse complement.
CCGTGCAATCGCGCTGCAATTACTCCTGTAGGACGATGCTCAAAATAGCGCGGCGGCAGCTTGAACAGGTGGCTGAATACGGCGGCGCCCAACACCGCATCCACCCGATTGCCGGTATGCAGCACCAAATACTGGCGTACCCAAGTGAGCAAGGCGGAGAAGATCATGAATACACCCAACCCTATGCCAATCACAACGAGTGTGCTTTGAGTGTGATGCACTACTACCTTGTCAATTATGACTTGCGTGAACAGCGGCGTACCCAGGGCGAGCAGCTGGATAACCAGAGAGGCCAGCAACACATCGCGCCAGACTCGCTTGTGCTTTAGCAGCTCAGGTATAAACCAATGAAAACCGAAGGTGGCCTGTTTGGATAAGGCCCCATCGGGATCGCTGATGGCTTTGGTTTCCAGCGCGAGCTGGAAGGCTGTGCCCGTAAAGCGAGTCACGAATTCGGCACGGCTCATGGTTTTAGGGGTGTTGGTACCGACCTCGAACAAGGTTACGCTCTCGTCATTGAGTTGAACAATGATGGCGGGATGGGCTTTAAGGACGGGTGTAGACGGCATTAATGGCGGCGCATCGACTAAAGCTGCTGTAATTTCCACAGGCATTGTCGCATCGCGGGCTACAACCTCATTCAATATCGCCAGACAAGGCAAATGCAGATTAGCCAGCGTTTCAGCAGCGCCGTCCCAGCGCTTGATCTTGAAGCCAAGCGCACGCGCTGCATGAATAATGGAATCTGAATTATAGGGCGGGGGGAATTGCTTGATCAGCAGCTCGTGATCGAAGGGCTTGCGATTCAAGGCACAGAAACTGCCCATGGCCCAGACGATATCCTCCACACCGAACTGATGGGTAGGCGGGAGTGGGGCTGGCTCCCGAGACAGCCGATTGGCGACGACCCTTAACAGTCGGCGCGGCATTATAGGATAACAATAAAAGTCAAAGACCGAATAGTGTGCAGAGGCAGTGCTAATCCTCTTTTTCTATACCCCGCGCTGCGTGTTTTGCACTCGTTCTCCGGCAAAAAGCATAGCCACCCACTACGCATACAGATATGCGGCATACAGCCTCCCTTTTATCTTATTTCAACTTTATCCTATTATGGATAGTATGGATTAATTACTGACGAAGTGCTGACAGACTTGTCAATTTGCATTAGTTGACAGGGGTACGAAACTCCCATTTTCAAGACTACAAAATATTATTCTGTTAACGTCAATTCGCCTGTCTTTTTGGCTGCAATATCTTTTAAAAATTACTGCAAAATTTTGCTGTAGGCACAGATATCAAACGCCTCATTCACGGACGTAAAAGGCAAGCTACAGGATTCAATCAAACGGGTAATAAAAATACCTATGCTACAATTTCCTCGAGAAAACGCTTTATTACGCACAGACGCTCGCATTAGAAGTGAGTATCCTATACTCCGTAAAATTGGAACGCTATCGCAATGAGTAACATCCTGCTTGCCTGGGAGTTCGGGGAAAACTGGGGCCACTTGTCCCGCGACTTGCCGGTAGCGCGACAACTTCGCGCCGCTGGTCATCAGGTACTATGCGCGGTATACGACACAAGGATAGCCACTGAAGTTCTGGCACCGGCAGCTATCCCATTCGTGCAGGCACCGATGTCGCGTCGCATTGCACGAACGACCCAACCCATCGATAGTTATGCCGAGATGTTGATCGTCGGCGGTTATGGCGAGCGGGATACATTGCATGGCCTCATCGGCGGATGGTTGGGATTATTTGAGCTATTCAATCCTGATGTGGTGGTGATAGATTACGCGCCGACCGCATTATTGGCAGCCCGCATTGCCGGAGTGCCGACGGTGTTGACCGGTAGCGGATTCGAACTCCCTCCCTTATCATCGCCTCTGCCATCCTTTCGCACATGGGAGAAACCATCTATACAACGACACCTACTCGCGGAAGAAGTAGCGCTGCGCAATATAAATCATGTTCTGGCGCAGTTCCAGACCAAACCATTAGCCCAATTCGCCGATATCTTCCACGGCGAACGTAAAATCATCACCACTTTCCCGGAGTTGGATCATTACGGGGAGCGTAGCGGACAAATCTATGCCGGTCCTGTTTTTGAAATGCCGCAAACCCAGTCCGCACAATGGCATAAAACAAATACAGGTCCGCGCATTTTTGCGTACCTGCGACCATGGATACCCGACATAGAAGACCTATTGCATGCACTGCAGGCTAGCGGCGCCAATGTGATCTGCGCTTTTCCGGGGGTTTCCGCAACGCAACTCAAGCGTTTCCAGTCGCCGCTGATGCAAATACTCCCTACGGCAGTCACGCTTGAACCGCTATTGACTTCGGCCGATCTGGTTATCGGCTATGGCAGCGGTACCGTTGCCGCAGCACTGCTCGCCGGGGTGCCTTTACTCGTGATTCCACGCTGGTCGGAACAATATCTGACCGCACTACGCGTAGAGGCTTTGGGCGCGGGCCTTCCGGTGCGAGGAAAGCAGACGCAAGCATCCTATGCCGCCATGATCGTGACGCTATTATCCGAGCCAGGCTTCCGCACGGCAGCAAAACAGTTTGCCAAAAAATATGAGGGCTTTGATACCGAGCAGGCTGTGACTTGCGTTGTGGACAGTATACAAAGCGCGATTGCGCACAATGAACTTGGCCAGCGGCATAATACAGAACCTACCAATCATCCTCTTTTAAAGAACGCATAATCCAATGAAATTCCTGTTCGTCCATCAGAATTTCCCGGGGCAGTATCTGCATGTCGTACGCCATCTGGGTGCACAAGGTCGGCATCAAGTGGTTTTCCTGACTCAACGGGATGATGCGACCAGCTTGCCGGGGGTAGAGAAAGCTGTCTACAAGCCCGGACGCAAGGTAGATAACCATGTGCACCACTATTTGCGCGAAACCGAGGCCGGGGTGCTGAATGCGCAACAAGTAGCGCGAACCGCACTGGATCTGAAGCAGAAAGGCTTTGTACCTGACGTGATGGTGGGCCATAACGGCTGGGGTGAAATCTGGTATTTGAAAGACGTATTTCCGGATACGCCGTTGATCGGTTATTTCGAATTCTTCTACCGCATGCAAGGTGCCGATGTCGGCTTCGATCCGAAAGAATCGTTGATATTCGACACCGGGCCGCGGCTACGCACCAAAAATATAGGCAATTTACTGGGGCTGGATGCAGTTGATTTGGGCCAGTGCCCGACGCAGTGGCAACAATCCTTGTACCCGGCGCGTTACCGGTCTTTATTACGGGTAGTACATGAGGGAGTGGATACGGCTGTGGTTACGCCCAACCCCAAAGCATCCGTCACACTGCCAAATGGCAGCACGTTAACCGTCGGCGATGAAGTTGTCACTTATGTTGCACGCAATCTCGAACCATATCGAGGCTTCCCGAATTTCATGCGCAGTTTGCCGGCAATACTGGCCAAGCGACCCAAGGCACAAATTATCATTGTCGGCGGAGACGAGACCAGCTATGGTCCCGGCCTGCCAGCAGGCAAAACCTTTAGAGAACAAGTGCTACAGGAACTGGGTGACAGTCTGGATCGCTCTCGCGTTCACTTCATGGGGAAAGTGCCTTACTCAAGCTTTTTACAGATACTGCAGATATCCAGTGCCCACGTTTATTTGACCTACCCGTTTGTCCTGTCCTGGTCGATGCTGGAAGCGATGTCAGCCGGTTGTCTCATCATCGGTTCGCGTACATCGCCAGTGGAGGAAGTTATCCGTCATCAGGATAATGGGTTACTGGTGGACTTCTTTAATTCGGCTGAAATAGCAGAAACAGTAATTGCCACATTGGAACAGCCTGAGGCTTTTGCCCAGATACGCCGCAATGCCAGACAGACGGTTGTCGAACGCTTCGACTTGAAACGGGTTTGCCTGCCGGCGCAATTGGGGTTGCTGGAGGATGTGATGGGGCGAAGAATAGGGTGAAGCGCGCCCAATACTCAGCTGGCAATCCGCGCCAGCCAGTCCTGACGCGCTTGACGGGCGCGGCTGAATACCTCACTCAGTGCGGTGCTGTCCAGATTCGCCAGCGCTTCCCTTAATCCGCTTAATTGCGCCTGATACGCGTCCAGCTCGGCCAGCAGGGCTGTCTGATTGGCGAGTGCGATGTCGCGCCACATCTCCGGGCTGCTGCCTGCGATGCGGGTGAAATCGCGGAAACCGCTGGCGGCGAAGCCGAATAGCTGATCGGCATTGTCGCGTTGCGCGACCATGTCTACCAGCGCGTAGGCCAGCAAATGCGGTAAATGACTGACGGCGGCAAAGATCGCATCGTGCTCTGCTGCGCTCATTGCGCTGATTCTTGCGCCGCAGGTCTGCCACATGGCGGTGACGCGTGCCAGCGCATCGGCATGCGTGTCAGCCAGCGGTGTCAGTACTACATTACGGGATTGATAGAGGTCGGCGCGCGCGGCGGCGGCGCCGCTTAACTCGGCACCGGCAATGGGATGAGCCGGGACGCAGCTCGCCGTATGTGCGGCCAGATGCGTTTGCATCAGCGCAACCACGTCCTGCTTGGTGCTGCCAGCATCGGTGACAATGGTGTGGGCGGACAGATGCGGCGCGATGGCCTGCATGATGGCCGCCATCTGACCCACCGGCACTGCCAGCAGCACGATATCGGCATCGCGCACAGCGTCGGCCGGGTCGGCTGCAATCCGGTCGATGATGCCGCGCTTGACGGCTTCTTCCAGATTGGCCGTGCTGCGGCCTACGCCGACGACCTCGCTGACTGCGCCAGCCTGTTTCAGCGCCAGCGCCAGCGAACCGCCGATCAGCCCGACCCCGAACAGGGCCAGTTTATTGACGGTAAAAGTCATAGGATGGCAGCCGACAGCACGCTATCTCAGATGTCGCGCCCGAGTATTTTGGCGATACCGCCCAGTTCCGCCATCAGCTTTTTCAGTTCATCCGGGGTCAGCGCCTGATCGGCATCGCACCATGCTTCGCATGGCGTCGGGTGCATTTCCACCAGCAGGCCGTCGGCACCGGCAGCGATAGCCGCGCGCGACAGTGCAGGCACCATCCAGGCTTTGCCGCCGGCGTGCGACGGATCGACGATAACCGGCAAATGCGTTTCCTTCTTCAGCACCGGAATCGCAGTGACATCCAGCACGTTGCGGTAGTAGGTCTCGAAGGTGCGAATGCCGCGTTCGCAGAAAATAATATTGTGGTTACCGGCTGCGGCGATGTATTCAGCCGCCATCAGCCATTCGGAAATGGTGGCTGACATGCCGCGCTTGAGGATAACCGGCTTGTTGACGCGGCCGACTTCCTTGAGCAAGTCGAAATTCTGCATGTTGCGGGTACCGATCTGGATGACATCGACGTCCCATTCCATGAAGGTATCGAGCATGCGTACGTCCATCAGTTCGGTGACGATGGGCAAACCCTGTACGTCAGCCGCCTTGCGGAACATTTCCAGCCCTTCGACGCCCTTGCCCTGGAACGAGTACGGGCTGGTGCGCGGCTTGAAAGCACCGCCGCGCATCAAACGGCAGCCGGCTTCCTTGACGTATTTGGCGGAGTCGTCCATCTGTTGCTGGGTTTCAACGGAGCAAGGTCCGGCGATGATCTGCACGGTATTGCCGCCCAGCGGCACGCCCTTGATGTCGATGACGGTGTTTTCCTTGTGCCATTCGCGGGCGACGATTTTATATGGTTTCACAATATGCATGGATTGCTCGACGCCAGGCATGGCATCGATCAATTCCTGATCGATGGGACGTTCGTCGCCGATGGCGCCGATGATGGTGCGCTCGACACCGCGTGAAATATTGGCATCGCAGCCGTATTCCTTGATCTTTTTAACCACTGCTTCGATTTGTTGTTCGTTGGCACCGGGGCTCATTACGATAATCATGCTTGCTCCTTAACAGCGTCTTCCAACGCTTGCAAAAATTGGTTGTTTTCTGACGCCAGCCCTATGCTGACGCGTAAATATTCGGGCATACCGTAATTGCCGATAGGTCGGACAATCACGCCGTGTTCCAGCAAGCGTCGGTACATCGCAGTGGCATTGCCTATGCGTATCGCCAGAAAATTCGCGAACGACGGTATGTAATCTATCCCCAGCAGCATCAGACCCTGCGCGATCTGACGCATGCCCAGCTGATTCAGCGCATAGCTGCGAGCGATAAATTCATCGTCGTTCAGCGCAGCGGTCGCGGCTACCAGCGCCAGGCTGTTGACGTTAAACGGCTGGCGTACCCGGTTCATCATATCAGCTATTGGCGCACTTGCCAGCGCATAACCGACGCGCAAGCCTGCCAGACCATAGGCCTTGGAGAACGTGCGGGTGACAATGAGATTGGGAAAACGCGCCAGCCAGGCCAGTGCGTCCGACTTGAACGCCTCCGGCAAATATTCGCCGTAGGCTTCATCCAGCACGACCAGTACATTGCCCGGCACTTTTTCCAGAAACGCCAATAAGTCGGCATTGGATAACAAGGTACCGGTAGGGTTATTCGGGTTGGCGATGAAAATCATGCGCGTATCCGCACGGCATGCTGCCAGCATCGCATCGAGATCGTGCCCGTAAGCGCGCGCAGGCGCTTGTATGCCTTCGGCGCCGACTGCCAGAATGGCTAGCTGATATATGGCAAACGCGTGTTCGGAATAGACGGCCGAGACGCCCGGCGCCAGAAAAGCATGCGCAGCCATTTCCAGTACATCGTTGGAGCCGTTGCCCAGCACGATCTGCTCTGCGTTTACGCCCAGCTTGGCCGACAGCGCGGCCTTGAGTTCGAAACCGCTGCCGTCAGGATAACGCGCCAGCTGTTCCATTTCCGCTTCCATCGCGGCAAGCGCCTTGGGGCTGACGCCCAGCGGATTCTCATTGGAAGCCAGCTTGACGATACGATGCGGTTCCAGGTTCAGTTCGCGTGCCAGTTCGGCGATGGGCTTGCCCGGCTGATATGGCGCAATCGCGCGTATGTAGGATGGCGCAAGGTCACATAAATTTGATATCAATTACAAAACACCTATCGGGTACGACCCTAACAATTTCAAAAACGCAGCCCTGGTCTTCAATTCAGCCAGGGCGGCAGCTACGGCAGGATCATCGCGATGACCTTCTATATCGGCAAAAAACACGTATTCCCACAATCCGGAGTGCGCCGGTCGCGACTCCAGCTTGGTCAGCGACACGCCATGACGCGCAAACGGCTGCAGCAAGCCGACGATCGCACCCGGCATATTTTGCGCAGACATCACCAGCGAAGTTTTATCGTGACCGGAAGCTGCGGCGTCGTGTTTACCCATAACCAGAAAACGCGTGGTATTGTCCGGCTCGTCTTCAATATTATCGAACAAACGCTGCAGCCCGTAGATTTCCGCCGCAATTTCGCCAGCCACGGCCAATGCCGATTCATCGGCAGCGGCCATTTGCGCCGCTTCTGCGTTGCTCGCTACCTGTATGCGCGGCACGGCAGGTAAATGCCGGTTCAACCACTCGTGGCACTGACCCAGCGACTGGCTGTGCGAATAAAGCACGCTGACGCCGTCGAGACCGGGGATCTTGCGCAATAGCGACTGATGCACGCGCAAATCCACCTCGCCGCAAATCTTGAGCGGCGTATCCTGCAGCAAATCCAGCGTGCGATTAACTGCGCCTTCGGTTGAGTTCTCTACCGGCACGATGCCGTAATCGGCACCACCGCCGCTCACTTCGCGGAATACCTCGTCGATGGAAGCGCAGGGACGCGTCTCGGCAGCATGGCCGAATTGCTTGATCGCGGCAGCCTGGCTAAAGGTGCCTTGCGGCCCCAGAAACGCCACCGACAAGGGCTTTTCCAGCGCCAGACAGGCGGACATGATTTCGCGGAACAGCCGCGCAGCGGTTTCGTCCGCCAGCGGCCCTTCATTCAACTCCTTGATCCGGCGCAACACCTGCGCTTCGCGTTCCGGCCGGTACACCGTGCCGTTCTTCAGCCGGCCTATGGTTTGCGCATGTCGTGCGCGCTGATTGATGAGCGCCAGCACTTGTTCGTCTATGGCGTCAATCTGGGCGCGAATTTGCTGTAAATCTTCTGACATCATTCAGCCTTGTTGTTGCACGAAATCTTGCATGTATGCGACCAGCGCCTGTACACCCTCAATCGGCATTGCATTATAAAGAGAAGCCCGCATGCCGCCGGCCAGTTTATGGCCCTTCAGTTGCAACAGGCCGCGCTGCTGCGCCCCCTTGAGGAATGCTTCGTCGAGCGCTGGATCGCGCAAGGTAAAGGGGATATTCATGCGCGAACGGTTCTCGCGCGCTACCGGCGACGTATAAAAATCGCTAGCATCTAGATAATCGTACAGCAGCCCGGATTTGGCGATATTACGCTGCTCCATCGCAGCCAGACCGCCTTCGCGCTTCAATAGCGCAAACACCAGTCCGGCAATATACATGGCATAGGTCGGCGGTGTGTTGTACATGGAATCATGCTCGGCATGTGTCCGGTAATTGAACATGGTCGGCGTCGCTGCCAGCGCGTTGCCAAGCAAATCTTCGCGAACGATGACCATAGTCAGTCCGGCAGGGCCGATATTTTTTTGCGCGCCGGCGTAAATCAGACCGAACCGGCTGACATCCACGGGTCTGGATAAAATATTCGACGACATATCGGCCACCAGCGGCACATCGCCGGTATCCGGTATCCAGTTAAACTCTACGCCGCCTATGGTTTCATTCGAAACGTAATGCACATATGCCGCATTGCGATCAAGCTGCCAGACCGACTGGTCAGGGGCGTAAGTGAACTTTCTGTCCGCGCTGCTCGCAGCCACATTGACGCTAGCGTAACGCTGCGCCTCGTCTATGGCTTTTCCCGACCAGATGCCGGTGTGGATATAATCCGCGCTGGTTTTGCCGCGCAGCAAATTCATCGGCACCATGGCGAATTGCGAAGATGCGCCGCCTTGCAAAAACAGTACCTTATAGTTGGCGGGAATATTCAGCAGTTCGCGAAAATCCGCTTCGGCCTGATGCGCTATGCCGATAAATTCCTTGCCGCGATGACTCATTTCCATCACCGACATACCGCTACCGTGCCAATCCAGCATCTCGTCGCGCGCCTGTTCCAGCACCGCTTTAGGCAGCACGGCCGGACCGGCGCTGAAATTATATATCTGTGTCATCTGAATTATCCTGCTCTTTTACTCATCTCGACGGTGTTATCCAGCATCAGAATTTCTGCTTCCGCTGCACCGGTATTGCTGTAACCGACGAAACGCGCGCCTGTTTCTATATCCAGCGCAGTTGCCGAAACATCGCCCTCCACCACGGCATGCTTATGCATGCGCAGCTGACCGCGCGCGTTGATCCTGCATTTGACATGGCCGTGCACGATAACATTATCGGCCGACAGCAAATCGCCCGACAGACGCCCATTCACGGCAATTTCAACATCGCCCTGCACCACAACGTTACCGCTAATTTCGCCTTCTATCCGCAGATTGCCGGCACAATTGATGTCGCCGTCTATTTTACATCCCGCACCAATAAAGGTGATGTTGCTGTTGAGCTGTACCTTGGCATTTTTCTGCGCGGCTTTTTCGCTTGAGGACTTAAACACGACTTTGCTCCTTTATTCGATAAAAGGGTAAGGATCCACCAATTCATTATTGATAAAAACCGCATAATGCAAATGCGGTCCGGTCGAACGCCCGGTATTACCCAACAAGCCGATCACCTGCCCGGCCTTGAGCGTCTCGCCTACTTTAACCTTGACCAATGACAAATGTGCATAGCCGGTACGATAACCGTAACCGTGATCGACCTCGACCAGATTGCCGTTCGCACCGGCAAATCCTGCTGCGACCACCACACCCGGCGCTGTCACCTGCACCGGCGTTGCAAACGCTGCCGAAAAATCCAGGCCTTTATGAAACTCCAGGTTAGCCTCGCCGAACGGATTGGCACGAACGCCAAAGTGCGAGGTGATTTCAGCACCGGCAATCGGCCAGCCGTGCGGCCGTGCCATAATACGGTCCAGCGCCTGATTCAGACTAACTATCCGCGACTGGGTTTGTTGCTGCATCATGGACATGCCCGCATTCGGCTCAACAGGATAGGCTATCCCGCCCATACCGCCGACCGGTGCGGATGTTCCTGACTTCGCCTGATCGCCGAGATGATAGCGCGTGGCCAACTGTCTGACTTTCGACTCCAGGTTATCCAGTTTGTTCAGCATATCCTGATAATGGCCGGCAAGCGCGGTACGGCTTTGCGTCAGATCGCTGTTATGCTGCTCCAGCTCCCTGACCTGCAACGCCATCTCATCCATATGATCCAGCGCATCGCTGTTGGCGTAATGATCGTAAGCGGCCCAGGCCAGCCCGCCAAGCCAGAGCGTCGCCATCAGCGCCAGCCCGGCCACAGCCCAGTGCAGGTAATAGATATTCAGGCGTAAGGTAAAAGCGGTACGTCCCGAGCTGGCGACGATTAATTCCACGTAGCGAGGATGATTACGCTGAGTCGTGCTCAGTCCTAACCAATCCTTGATCCGTGGAATCGCATTCACTCTTCGTCGTCCCGTTCCAGCACGCGTTCCACTCCGATCAGTTTCTGCCCGTCATCAAGATTGATCAGCGTCACGCCTTGCGTCGCCCGGCCCATTTCCCGCATTTCCTTGACCCGCGTACGGATTAGTACACCGCCATCGGTAATCAGCATGATTTCATCATCCGGCTCGACCAGCGTTGCCGCCACCACGCGACCGTTACGCTTGGTGGTCTGTATCGCAATCATGCCCTGAGTGCCGCGGCCGTGACGGGTATACTCGGCTATATTGGTACGCTTGCCGTAGCCGTTTTCGGTTGCAGTCAATACCGACTGCTGTTCGTTTTCGGCAACCAGCAGGGAAATCACTTTCTGATCCTTGCCCAGCTTCATGCCGCGTACGCCGCGGGCGCCGCGGCCCATGGAACGCACGTCGTTCTCGTCAAAGCGCACAGCCTTACCGCCGTTGGAGAACAGCATGATGTCGTGGCTGCCTTCGGTCACAGCAACGCCGATCAGATAATCGCCTTCGTCCAGGCCTACGGCGATTATGCCTGCCTTGCGCGGGTTGCCAAATTCGGACAGGGCCGTTTTCTTCACCACGCCATGCGCGGTCGCCATGAACACAAAGCGATTATCGACAAACTCCTTGACCGGCAGGATGGCGTTGATTTTCTCGCCTTCCGACAGCGACAGCAGATTGACGATCGGCCTGCCGCGCGAAATGCGGCTGCCCTGCGGCACTTCATATACCTTGACCCAGTACACGCGGCCGAAGTTGGAGAAGCACAATATGTAATCGTGACTGTTCGCAATGAACAGGCGCTCGATAAAGTCGTCATCCTTGGTCGGCGCTGCCTGCTTGCCGCGCCCGCCGCGTTTTTGCGCGCGGTAATCGTCCAGCGGCTGCGACTTCATGTAACCGCCGTGCGACAGGGTCACCACCATGTCCTGCGGCGTAATCAGGTCTTCCAGACTCAGATCCTGCGCATTGACGACGATCTCGGAACGGCGCTTGTCGCCGAACTGCTGCTTGATCAGGCCGATTTCGTCGGCAATGATAGCGGTAATGCGTTCCGGTCTTGCCAGAATATCCAGCAAGTCGGCGATTTTTGCCACCACTTCCTTGTATTCGTTGAGTATCTTGTCCTGCTCCAGACCGGTCAGTCGTTGCAGACGCAATTCCAGTATGGCCTGAGCCTGCGCATCGGACAGACGATAGCCGTCTTTGGAGAAGCCGAACTCGATCGCCAGCCCCTCGGGACGGAATGCATTGGCATCGGCCACTGCGCGCGACAGCATTTCCTCGACCAGCTGCGAACGCCAGGTTCTGCCCATCAGGCCTTCCTTGGCGACGGCAGGCGTAGGCGCTGCCTTGATCAGCGCAATGATATCGTCCACATTGGACAGCGCCACCGCCAGACCTTCCAGAATATGGCCGCGCTCGCGCGCTTTCTTCAGCTCGAATACAGTGCGGCGCGTGACTACTTCGCGACGATGACGCAGAAACGCGTCCAGCATCTGCCGCAGGTTCAGCAGGCGCGGCTGGTTATCCACCAGCGCCACCATGTTCATGCCGAAGCTGTCCTGCATCTGCGTATGCTTGTACAGGTTGTTCAGCACGACTTCGGGTACTTCGCCGCGCTTCAGCTCTATCACCACGCGCATGCCGGATTTGTCGGATTCGTCGCGCAGGTCGGAAATACCTTCCATACGCTTCTCGCGCACCAGTTCGCCGATTTTGATCAGCAGATTGGCCTTGTTGACCTGATACGGCAGCTCATCGATGATAAGGGCCTGGCGATTGCCCGCCTTGTCCAGATCCTCGAAGTGAGTACGCGCACGTATCACCACGCGTCCGCGCCCGGTACGGTAACCTTCGCGCACGCCGACCAGCCCGTAAATGATGCCGGCAGTCGGGAAATCGGGTGCCTTGACGATGTCGATCAGCGCTTCGATATCGGTATCCGGCGCATGCAGCAGGGTCAGACAGGCATCGCACACGTCGGTCAAATTGTGCGGTGGTATGTTGGTCGCCATACCGACTGCGATACCGGAGGAACCGTTAATCAGCAAATTCGGGATCTTGGCCGGGAGAATCAGCGGCTCGTGCTCGGAACCGTCGTAGTTGGGTCCGAAATCGACGGTTTCCTTGTCCAGATCCGCCAGCAGTTCATGCGCGATTTTGGACATGCGGATTTCGGTGTAACGCATTGCAGCCGCGTTATCGCCGTCGACCGAGCCGAAGTTACCCTGACCGTCGACCAGCGGGTAGCGCAGCGAAAAATCCTGCGCCATACGCACGATGGTGTCGTATACGGCTGTATCGCCGTGAGGATGGTATTTACCGATAACGTCGCCGACGATACGGGCCGATTTCTTGTAGGCCTTGTTCCAGTCGTTGGACAATTCATGCATGGCGAACAGAACGCGGCGGTGCACGGGTTTCAGGCCGTCGCGCACATCGGGTAAGGCACGCCCCACGATAACGCTCATGGCGTAATCGAGATACGAACGGCGCATTTCATCTTCCAGGCTGACCGGAAGCGTTTCTTTAGCGAAAGATTCCATTGCGTAATGATTTTTATGTGAACGGATAATCCCGTGATTCTAGCACGGGCGGCGTACTCGGTAAAACCGGATGACGTGCTTGCCGCCGATTTAAATAAATGCGGGGCAATACCATGCGTGGTTCTCGTCCCGCAAACCGGAATATGCATTTTAAAACCGGGTTCGCGCCAGTTTCCAATGAGTTATTTTTATTGCTGCGATAGCGCTAAACCATGGCCTCGGCACATTACCGAAAAACATATCCCCCGCCTTTGCTATAATGCGCGACTGACTTTTGATTAGGTAGTTACCGTGTCCGAACGTTTCGCCGTATTGCTGCAACACCTATCCCCCAAGCGGGCGCTTACCGATTTAGCGGGGCTGATGGCCAATTCCCGTCATCCATGGCTGTCGCAATACCTGATACGCTGGTTTCTGGGTCGCTACGATGTCAACATGGCGGAAGCGGCCAATCCCGATATCACTAGCTACGCCAGTTACAACGAATTTTTCACCCGCGCCTTGCGCAGCGATGTACGCCCGCTGGCTGCGGTCGATTTCGTATCACCGGTAGATGGCGCGATCAGCCAGTTCGGCGGCATCGAACAAGACCAGATATTCCAGGCCAAAGGACATCATTATTCGACCACGGCGCTGGTAGGCGGCGACCGCGCACTGGCTGCGCAATTCGAAAACGGCCTGTTCGCCACACTGTATCTCAGTCCCAAGGATTACCACCGCGTACACATGCCCTGCGACGGGCGTCTGCTACGCATGATCTATATACCGGGCAGCCTGTATTCGGTCAACCCGGTTACCGCGCGCGGCGTACCCAGGTTGTTTGCTCGCAACGAGCGGGTAGTGTGCGTATTCGAATCCAGCCGCGGCCCGTTTGTGCTGACGCTGGTCGGCGCCACTATCGTCGGCAGCATGGCCACAGTCTGGCATGGCGTAGTCAATCCACCGCGCACAGGCGATGTGCGCGAATGGCGTTACGACGACCGGCATATTGCCTTGAAAAAGGGCGAAGAAATGGGGCGTTTCCTGCTCGGCTCCACTGTCGTGATGCTGTTCCCCAAAGACACGCTGCAGTTCAACCCGGCATGGGCGCCTGAACGCCCGGTGCGCATGGGCGAGGCAATGGGGCAGTAACCGCGGATCAGCTATGGATGCGGATGACCATGCCATCGGTCTTGACCGGGCGCGGCCACAACACCGGCCAGATACGCCAGCTAAATACCCACAGCGACGACCAGATCAGCAAGCCTCCGGCCACGATCACGACATACCACCCCGCCAGAAATCCGGTCGCGTACGCAATCATGCCGGCATGCGCCAGCCCCATTTGCAGCCACGGCCATATCCCCATACGGATCGGGTTGGCAGTAAATCTCGGCAACATGTGCGCACCCAGCCCGTACACCAGCATCAGCATGAACCCCACCGTTACCAGATGCAATGCTACCGGGCGTGTCGGTCCATCCGACAATAATGCGCCATTCACCAGCAGGCCGATCCCGCCCAGCGTCAAATAGACCATCGCAGCGACGATAAACAGGCGATTGTCCAGCGACAACGCAATACCGGCATTCTGCATCTCAGTCTGCCTTTTTACCGGCGCAGCGGCGACCCATTCGCGGGCCTCTGCCAGAGTATGCACGCCCAAGCCTTTCAACTCGTCGTCAATGACTAACGCAGGTATGGTTTTCAGCCGCAACCGGCTCACCAGCGCCCGCCCTTCGGGCTGCGCCATGTCGACGACGGCAAAATTGATATCCTTTTCCTTGGCGATCTGCTGCCAGACCTTTTCTTCCTGATGACACGATGCGCACCATTCCGAAACCAGTAATTCGACTTTCATCATCTTCCCCTATTGCTGGCAGCGCATGCACTGCACATCGTAACGGTCTATCCAGTCTGCAAGCGCCTGCTGCGCAGCCGTCCCGGTAGTCAAATGATCCAGTGCGGTCGCCGCATCGTCCGGCCGCATTTGCACCAGCCAGGCATCCTTGTACGGATCGATATTGATCAGGTTCGGATTGGCCAGCACCGTCTCGTTGCGCGCCACAATCTCCCCTGCGAACGGTGCAGGAATGCCGCCTGCCCACTTACCCGATTCGATGCGCGCCAGCGGCTTTTTCCACTCGCGGTGCGTGCCTACATCTTTGATCCACACGTATTGCACCTTGCCCGACATGGTCTGCGACGGGTCGGTCAAGCCGATGGTATAGATGCCGCCTTCTTCCGGGCGCACCCAGACATAATCCAGATCGTAATAAAGGTCTTCCGGCAATTCACAGCCGCGATGTTCAGACATGATGCACCTCTCATTTCCACGGGCCGCTAGGCCGCACGGTCAAGCCCATATTGACGGCAAACAGAACAATACCGACATACACCAGCACACCGCCCGCCAGCACCAGCCAATTGAGCATCGTTAACCAGCCTGCTATCATGACCGGCAAGCCGAGGTTGGCGAGATACAGCTGCCAGTTCGCCATGCGTTCCGAATACAGCGCACGCCCGGAAAAGCGGGGCAGCACATGTAAAGCCACGCCGTAAATCATCATCAGTATGAAACCCAGCAACATGATGTGCCCATGGATGCGCGGCACATTACCCGGAATCAGGCCCGGCATGGTCAGATGCGTCAGTGCGACCAGGCCGCCAAGCAAGCCGTAGACAAGACCGACACTGACAAACCAACGATTACGCTTATGCATGTAAACTCTCCCTTTAACGCGACAGTTTCAGCATAGCAGGTTTGATTTTTAACGCCTTGACCTGGATCAATTCATGCCCATTAACCCCGACATCAAGGATTTTCGCCTCGCCCACCTGTTCCGCGATCTTGATCGCGACGTACTGACACACATCGCCCGGCATGCGACCTGGCGCGAATTCAACGCAGGTGAGACCCTGTTCGCCAAGGGCGATACCGGCAAATATTTTTTTCTGGTTAAAAGCGGCGCGGTTAAATTGTTCTTATTATCCGAAGATGGCGAGGAACACATCATGGAACTCATCGGCCGCGAACAGCTATTCGCCGAAGCGGTGATGTTCATGGGCGGCAGCTACCCTGTTTCTGCCGCCGCGCTGGAACAAACCCGACTGATCGCGTTCGACGCGCGGTTCTTCGCCAGCCTGTTGCGCGACAATTCAGGCCTGTGTCTCACCCTGCTCGCCGCCATGAGCCGGCAAATGCATACACTGGTTGCCGAAATCGATCGTCTGACGCTGCAAAGCAGTACCCGCCGTCTCGCCCAATACCTGCTGGCCCAGCTCGCGCGCAAGGAAAATTCGACATGGGTAGTACCGCTGCCCGCAAGCAAACAAAATATCGCATCGCTGCTGGATATCAGGCCGGAAACGCTCTCGCGCATACTCGCCCGTCTGGCAGACGACGGCCTGATCGCCGTCCATGCCGACAGCATCGCCATCCTGCAACCAGCCTTACTGGATCAAGTATTGTGAGCCCACGATGAAACCCATGCCGCCCGATTTTATTGCGTACAAACGCACCCGCAACTTCACCGATACCGACCTGCCCGAATCGCTCACCCGGCGCCATGACACCAAGCCCGGCGCCTGGGCAAAGATCGTCGTGCTGGAAGGGGCGCTGGATTACGAAATTCTGGCCGAACCTGCTCGGCATTACCGCATCGATGCAGACCACCCCGGCATCATCGAGGAACAGCTGCCGCATCGCGTCACGCCGCTCATTACGCCGCTCAGCTTCTATCTGGAATTTTACAAACGCGACGATACCGATGCCGCCTCACTGGCCCGTGCCATGGATGCCGGCTTGTTCAAACCGTAATAAACGAATGCTGCCGGCAATGATATGATTTGGCAAAGACGAATTTACACATAGCGAGAGGCAACAGCATGAACATACGCAACATCGCCACACAACCGTTTTCCGACCAGAAGCCCGGCACCTCCGGCTTACGCAAGAAAGTCGGCGTATTTCAACAACCGCACTATCTGGAAAACTTTGTACAGGCCATTTTCAACAGCATTGATGCCCCGCAAGGCGCAACGCTGGTACTGGGCGGCGATGGCCGCTACTACAATCGCACCGCGATCCAGACCATACTGAAAATGGCGGCCGCCAACGGCTTCGGCAAGATCATGGTAGGTCAGGGCGGCATCCTGTCGACACCCGCCGCCTCCTGCGTTATCCGCAAACACCAGACCTTCGGCGGCATCATCCTCTCCGCCAGCCATAACCCCGGCGGTCCGGACGGCGATTTTGGCATCAAATTCAACAGCAGTAACGGCGGCCCCGCCACCGAAACCGTCACCGAAGCCATTTTCACCGTCAGCAAAAGCATCAGCCAGTACCGGCTACTGGATGCGCCCGATGTGGCACTGGATAAGCTGGGAACAAGCAAATTAGGCGACATGACGGTGGAAGTGATCGATTCGGTCAGCGACTACGCCGAACTGATGGAATCGCTGTTTGATTTCGGCGCCATACGCGATTTACTGGCCGGTGGCTTTCGCATCAAATTCGACGCCATGCACGCAGTCACCGGCCCTTATGCCACAGAGATACTGCATCACCGTCTGGGCGCACCGGCCGACAGCCTGATGAACGCCATACCGCTTGAGGATTTCGGCGGCGGCCATCCCGACCCCAACCTTACCTATGCGGCTGAACTGGTCGACATCATGTACGCCGCCGACGCCCCCGATTTCGGCGCGGCTTCCGATGGCGACGGCGACCGCAATATGATATTGGGCAAGCAATTTTTCGTTACGCCTTCCGACAGCCTGGCCCTGCTCGCGGCCAACGCCACCCTTGCCCCGGCATACCGTGACGGACTGGCCGGCGTGGCGCGCTCCATGCCTACCAGTGCAGCAGTCGATCGCGTTGCACAAGCATTGAACATTCCCTGCTACGAAACGCCTACCGGCTGGAAATTCTTCGGCAACCTGATGGATGCAGGCAAAGTCACGCTGTGCGGGGAAGAGAGTTTCGGCACCGGCTCCGATCACGTGCGCGAGAAAGACGGCCTGTGGGCGGTATTGTTCTGGCTCAATATCGTCGCCGCCCGCCGCGAGCCGGTTGAAACCATAGTGCGCGAGCACTGGGCGCGCTTTGGTCGCAATGTGTATTCGCGCTACGACTACGAAGGTTTGCCGACCGCAGACGCGCAAGGCGTAATGGATCACCTCAAAGCCGGCTTTGCCGCTCTGCCGGGGGCCCGCTTTGGCAAATACACCGTGAAATGCTGCGACGATTTCAGCTATACAGACCCGATAGACGGCAGCGTCAGTACCGGTCAAGGCATCCGCATTATTTTTACCGACAACTCGCGCATTGTCGTGCGCCTGTCAGGCACAGGTACCGAAGGCGCCACGCTGCGCGTTTACCTGGAAGCCTACGACCCCGATATTGCCAATCATCGTCTGGACGCACAGCAGGCGCTCGCCGGACTGATACAGGCCGCATTGCAAATAACGGAGTTGAAACAGCGTACCGGAAGAGAGCAGCCGACCGTGATTACCTGATGCCCGGCATTGCGATCAACGTCGCAATGCAGCAACGTCATGATTAATTGTTGCTGAAAAACAACATATTTCTAATAAAAATAACGTCCAGACAATTTCCCCAACATTACCAATATCGGATAACGACATCTCAAGGATCAATGTAACGATTTGATAATGATGATGTTTTGTAAGCGTCTCGTCAGAATTTCGCATCGCCACTGCCGGAAAAATTCTGCAAACGGGCGTCAAACCCAGAGCATGAGTGGATTTGGCGAATTTTCCAAAATTGCATGATCAATAACTGCCGGGTAATATCCATGAGGGTGCTGTGGCTTTGCAAACGTACGCAATGTCCGCATCACCCTTCCCTTTTGTACCCGCTTTTATGGAGAATGAAAATGAGTTCTTTAGCTTATGTTCGCGGCCTGTTCCTCGCAGTTGCTTCTTCCGCATTAATAGCGGCATCTCCGGCTTTTGCTGGCGACACCCCAACCAGCCTCAAGGGCGCCGAAGTAGTCGATGCAGCCAAAGCAAAATCCCTGATGGACGCCGGCGCCAAAATGATCGATGCCCGCGTAGCCGCCGAATATGCCGATGCGCATATCAAGGGTGCCATCAATGTACCTTACCGGGAAAAAAGTGCCAAAGCCGTTGATTTCGATGCCAGCCAGGATAGTTTCGACCTCGGCAAACTGCCTGCAGATAAAAATGCCGCCATCATTCTGGCCTGCAACGGTCCTGAGTGCTGGAAGAGCTACAAGGGCGCCATTGCTGCAATCAAAGGCGGATATAAAAAGGTTTACTGGTTCCGCGGCGGCTTCCCTGAATGGAAGGCCAAAGGCTTGCCAATCGAATAAAGTAACAACGCTGCGCTATCCGGTTCCTCCGTGCAGTCGGCAGGGGAACCGGACTTCTTATTCCGAATAACGGGGAGAAACTATGAATAATATGAAAATCGGCATGAAACTGTGGCTGGCATTCGGATTATCATTTATTGCACTTGCGATAGTCGGATTGTTCGGACTGCGGGGCATCAGCCAGGCCAACCAGAATACGGAAGAAATTTACCAGAACCGTCTGATACCGGTATCGCAAATGGGTGAACTCAATAACCTGATGCGCCAAAACATACAAATCGTGCTCACGGCCACCATCGCTCGCGCCAGCACCGAAACAACCGCGAAATATATCTCCCAGATAGAAAGCAACACCGCAAAAAGCGACCAATTACTGGAAAGCATACAAAACAGCAACATGAAACCGGAAGGGAAAGCCCTGTTTGACGATTGGCTGAGCAAACGCAACGACTTCATGAAAAAAGGCTTAACACCGGCATTATCCATGCTGAAAGACGGCAATTTTAACGATGCCGAAGATGTTGTACTCGGCGTATTCATTCCCCGCTATGAAAAGGCACAAGTCGTATTCGAAAAACTGGCCGCCCTCAAACTGGAAAACGCGAAACAATCCAGCGAACAGGCCGTCAGTACATTCCATACCGTGCGCAACACCATACTGATCGTCAGCCTGCTCGGATTAGCGCTGGCTGCGCTAGCCGGGTTTGTCATTATCAAGTCCATCACGCAAGCGCTGAATGAAGCCATACTGATAGCCAAAAATGTGGCAGACGGCGATCTGACCCAGAAAATCGAAGTCACCACGACCAATGAATTCGGCCAGCTATTGCAAGCACTGGACGACATGAACACCAGCCTGGTTAAAATCATCAGCGAAGTTCGCAGCGGCACTGAATCCATCGCCTCGGCGTCCGGTCAGATCGCCGCCGGCAACCTCGATTTATCCAGTCGTACCGAATCCCAGGCCGGTTCACTGGAAGAAACCGCCTCGGCGATGGAACAGCTTACCAGCACCGTCAAGCAGAACGCCGACAACGCCCGCCAGGCCAACCAGCTTGCCGAAACCGCATCGGAAGTCGCCGGCAAGGGCGGCGCTGTGGTGTCCGATGTGGTCAATACCATGGGACTCATCAACGAATCGGCGCGCAAGATTGCCGATATCATCGGCGTCATCGACGGTATCGCCTTCCAGACCAATATTCTCGCGCTCAATGCCGCCGTGGAAGCGGCGCGCGCCGGCGAACAGGGCCGCGGCTTTGCTGTGGTTGCGACCGAAGTGCGCAGTCTGGCACAACGCAGTGCGGCAGCCGCCAAGGAGATCAAGCTGCTGATCGACGACTCGGTCGAAAAAGTGGAGCAAGGCAACAAGCAGGCGGCGCAAGCCGGTACCACCATGGGCGAAGTGGTTTCCAGCGTGCAGCGTGTCACCGACATCATGAGCGAAATCACGGCAGCCAGCCGCGAGCAGAGTCAGGGGATAGAGGAAGTCAATCAGGCCATTACCCAAATCGACGAAACCACGCAACAGAACGCCGCGCTGGTGGAAGAAGCTGCCGCTGCAGCCAAGTCGCTGCAGGATCAGGCCGGCCATCTGGAAGAGCTGGTGGACAGGTTCAAACTGGAAACTACGCGACGCCTGCCGCAACCGCTACGTACGCCGATGAAAACGATAACTGGCGACCGGTCGGCACAGACGGCCACACGAATCGTCAAACAACCGCTCGCCGCGAACAAAAAAATCGCATCGACCGCATCAAGCGACCATGAGTGGGAAGAGTTCTAACCCTCAACCCATGCAATAACCAAGCCGCCCTGACTTCGGTCGGGGCGGCGCTTCTGCCGCCGCTTCAAAAACGTACGCGGAACTACCCCCCGCTCATCACCAGATCGAAAGCCCGCCGCAGCAAATTCAGCTCTATCATCGGCATTCCTCGCATTTCGCTGATAGGCTTGAACACGCCGCCGTGGGATTCTATCGCTGCACGCGGCGCATCGAGCGTAGTAAACTTCACCAGATGGATACGGATAGGGCCGGCAGCGCAACCCATCCACTCCTGAAAGCCATCGGCATGCGCCAGCTCAACCGGAACGAAGCCGTACTGTGCGACCAGTGCCGCCATCACCGCATCAGCCGCATATAACTCATCGATGTCTGCGGGGGCTGCGATAGCAACGGCATCCTCCGGCAATGGCGCCGGCATCAGCACACTGCTGCCGTATCGGGCAAACAGCGACGCCGCGCTGTAATTATCGAAATGACACAGAATCACGCGATTATGATCGAACACACTCATGGGATATCCCCCTCATGAAAAATCGGCATAAAAAAACCCGGCATTTTCATGCCGGGCTTTTTAACATCTCAGACGGAATTAACCGGCTTGAATATTTGAAGCTTGCTTGCCTTTAGGGCCTTGAGTGATATCAAAGCTGACCTTTTGGCCTTCTTGCAAAGACTTGAAACCATTCATGTTGATTGCCGAGAAATGTGCAAACAAATCTTCGCCGCCATCATCTGGGGTTACAAAGCCGAAACCTTTTGCATCGTTGAACCACTTAACTGTACCTGTTGCCATGTGAACACTTCCTTACTAAAAATAGCGGGAACTCCCCGCAAAACTATTTGAATCTGAAGATTGCACATGGTAAGACCAGGACTGCAGTGATTCGGAATCAAACGCCAGACATCCTTGTACGCTGTTTATGACAATGTAGCAAGACATTTATTACGACAACACGCATTTCCGGGCGCAGACGCCCGAAAATGGATAAAAAATTCATAGTTGATATATACAATTGCTATCGACAGGATTCAAACCGCGAAAATTTTGCTACAATTTACAAACTTTGCATTGCCCCGATATCACCGGCAATGTCAGTCATAACAAGACGGGGTGTAGCTCAGCCTGGTAGAGTACTGCGTTCGGGACGCAGGAGTCGGAGGTTCGAATCCTCTCACCCCGACCAGTCTTGTAATGCTGCCTCAGCAAGACCGCCGTATCGGGCATACAGATATCGTCTGCCGCAAGAGATGACCGCTTGCCCCTCGGATACAGGCCCATCAGCCGATATCCCGACGATTTATCCAAACGTTCCAAATCTCCGCGTGCACGCAACAAATCGACGAAATGCATTTATATTAGCCAAGATTAACCAGACAGGCATGCAGCATCTGCAGTACAGCAGGTATAATGCTATGGCTTTTCATTAAAGGAAAAATTATGGGATTTCTTAACGACAAACGCATTCTGATTACCGGCCTTATCAGCAACCGTTCCATCGCCTATGGCGTAGCCCAAGCCTGCAAGCGCGAAGGCGCCGAGCTCGCCTTTACCTATCAGGGCGAGAAGGTCAAGGACAGAGTAACGGAGTTCGCCAAGGAATTCGGCAGCGATCTGGTATTTCAGTGCGATGTGGCAAGCGACGAGGAAATCACCCAATTATTTGCCGATCTCGGTCAACGCTGGGATGGCCTGGACGGCATCCTGCATTCAGTCGCTTTCGTACCCAAGGCGGCGCTGGCAGGAGACTATCTCGATTCGGTAACGCGCGAGAATTTTCATATTGCACACGACATCAGCGCCTACAGCTTTACTGCGCTGGCAAAAGCCGCCTTGCCGATGATGGAAGGCCGTGCCGCCGCGCTGGTCACCTTGTCCTATCTCGGCGCCGTACGCTCGCTGCCGCATTACAACGTCATGGGTCTGGCCAAAGCCAGCCTGGAATCCAGCGTCTATTACATGGCGCAAAGCCTGGGTCCTAAAGGCATACGCGTCAACGCCATCTCGGCCGGTCCGATCAAAACGCTTGCTGCCAGCGGTATCGCGGATTTCGGCAAGATATTCAGCCATGTCGAGAAGAATTCGCCGCTGCGTCGCAACGTCACCATAGAAGAAGTCGGCAATGCCGCCGCTTTCCTGCTAAGCAATCTGTCCAGCGGCATTACCGGTGAAATCACGTATGTGGACGCCGGCTTCAATACCACTGCCGGTGTTGATATAGGCTAACTGCAACTGCGCTGCGCACGGGTTCGCACAGAACCCACGCGCAGCAGTCTTACATGCTTGCGGATACAGCCGTTGCAACTGCCGGCGCATTTGCGCGGACGCTACCGTTAAGCAAATACTCCAGCAGATCCTTTACCGGCCGAATAGCCGTACCGAACGGCAAGCTTTCCGCCCCTCTGAAAAACAGCCCTTTGCCGACATCGCCGCGCAGCGCAGCAGCCAGCTGCGAATCAATGCAGAACTGACCCGCCTTGGCGACACCATCGCGCAAACCGCACTGGGTCAGGCAATGCAATCCTGACGCACAGCGGTCGGGATGGCTTTTAGCGCCTTCCTGCAGTTTGCTTTCGCGACGCAAATAATTTGCCAGCCACGGCGTCAGCACTGCGCGCGCCGGCAAGCCGGCAACGCTCATGAATGTCACGATGTCGTCCGGTTTGGCTTCCGCCAGCACTTTCTTGAAATTGGGGTGGGCATCGCCCTCCTCGGTCACCGCGAACGGCGTACCCAGCTGCACCGCGCTGGCGCCCAGCGCGAGCAAAGCGCGAATTTTTTCATGCGTGTTAATGCCGCCCGCCGGGATCAGCGGAATCTGTTCGCGCTCCAGCCCCAGCTCCTTGAACAACTCGAACACGCTTTCCAGTATGCCCGGGAAATCGAAACGCGGATCGTTGATATCCTCCGGCTTGGGCGCGCCCAGATGGCCGCCCGCATAGCGTGGATGCTCGATCACGATGGCATCGGGCAAACGGTTCTTGCGCATCCACTTTTTCAGCACGATACCGATACCGCGCGCATCGGACAGGATAGGAATCAGCGCCACATCGGGAAAGCCCTCGGTCATCTCGGGCAAGTCCAGCGGCAATCCGGCACCCATCACTACCGCCTGCGCACCGCTGGCGCAAGCCTGGCGCACCAGCGCGGGATGTTCGGCCACCGCCTTCATCACATTGACCGCGATCAAACCTTCGCCGTTCGCCATATCCAGCGCCGCCTTGATTTCGCGATCCAGCGCGATCATGTTCAGTTCGTTCAGCGTTGCCTTGTCGCGGCTGTGTTTCGCCTGCGCTACCAGATCGGGATGGTGATGGTGCAGATCGATACTGGCAATAGTGCCGACTGCGCCCAATCGCGCCACCGATCCCGCCAGCCGGTGCGCAGATACGCCCACGCCCATCCCGCCCTGAACGATGGGCAGCAAGCGCCGGCCTTTGATATAAAAACAGGGTAAATTGCTTTCTAGCATTTATGACTACCTCAAAACATTCATCACCCTACCCGACGGGACAAGGATTCAGGATCTCAACATCTTGTTAGTATACACCCCGCCTGCAAATGCATATACTTTCGAAACAGTCAGGATTTTCAACCTAGTTGCCCAATGCGGCCTTGGCCTCTTCGCGCAGGCGCTTGGACTCATTCAGCAAATAACGCTGATAATCGTCGAGGTCGCCATCGAAAGGCTCCACGCCGCCGCGCCCCACCAGCCAGAATTCGTCGCACACCGAACGCAGCAAGGCGCGGTCGTGGCTGACCAGCATTAGCGTGCCCTCGAATTCATTGAGCGCGACGGCCAGCGCCTCACGCGTAACCAGATCGAGGTGATTGGTCGGCTCGTCCAGCAGCAACAGATTGGGGCGCTGCCATACCATCATCGCCAGCACCAGCCTGGCCTTTTCACCGCCGCTCATGGTGCCGACAGCCTGTTTGACCATATCGCCGCTGAAATTGAAGCCGCCCAGATAACCGCGCAGCGCCTGCTCGCCGGTCTTTTCGCGGGACTGGGTATTGGCCTCGCGCGCCAGCCGTATCATGTGTTCCAGCGGATTATCTTCGGGGCGCAGCACATCCAGCTCCTGCTGGGCAAAATAACCGATATTCAGCCCCTTGCCTTCGGTAATGGTGCCACCCAGCGCCGCCATGTCGCGGGCAATGGTTTTGACCAGCGTAGACTTGCCCTGCCCGTTCGCACCCAGTATGCCGATACGCTGCCCGGCCTGCACCGACTTGCTGATCTTGCGCAAAATGACCTTAGGCGGCAAATCTTCGCCTTCTTCGTTCTTACCCGCATAGCCGAAACTGGCATCCGATATCGACAGCATGGGGTTGGGGATATGCGTAGGCTCCTTGAATTCGAAGCTAAAGTCGGCACTGGCCAGCATAGGCGCAACTTTTTCCATGCGTTCCAGCGCCTTGACCCGGCTTTGCGCCTGTTTGGCCTTGCTCGCCGAGGCCTTGAAACGATTAATGAATTTCTGCAAATGCTCGATCTTGTCCTGCTGTTTCTCGAACGTCGCCTGTTGCAGCAGCATCTGCTCGGAACGCAGGGTTTCAAACAGACTGTAGTTGCCGCCGTAGCGCGTCAGTTGCGCGCAATCGATATGCACCGTGGTGGCGGTAACCGCGTCGAGAAACTCGCGGTCATGGCTGATCACGATCATGGTGCCGGCATATTTTTTCAGCCAGGCTTCCAGCCACACCAGCGCATCCAGATCCAGGTGGTTGGTCGGCTCGTCCAGCAACAGCAAATCCGAGGGGCACATCAACGCGCGCGCCAGTTGCAGCCGCATGCGCCAGCCGCCGGAAAAACTGTTCACCGGACTGTCCAGCTCGTGTACCTGAAAGCCCAGGCCGAGCACCAGCGCCTGCGCCCGGGCGTTGGCGTCATGCTCGCCGGCGTCGGCCAGATCGGCGTAAGCCTGCGCGATCTGCATGCCGTCGTCGCTGTCTTCCGCCAGCCGCAACGCCTCGCGCAATTCTGTCAGCCGCGTATCGCCGCCGATCACAAATTCGGTCGCGCTGTCCTCGGTCTCCGGCATATTCTGCTCTACCTGCGCCATGCGCCATTGTTTGGGGTAATAAAAATCGCCGGCATCTTCGTGCAGTGTGCCGTTCAGCAAGCCGAACAAGGTGGATTTTCCGGCACCGTTACGCCCCACCAGACCGACTTTTTCGCCGGGATTAATGGTCAGCGAAGCATCGTTGAGCAGCACTTTGGCACTGCGCCGCAAGGTAATATTTTTTAAGGTAATCATTTAAGTATGGGAAATATGCTGCGCCCGGTTATCAGGGCAAAGACCTGACTCGCAGCACGAAATACGCTACTGAAGCCGGCAAGGTGGAAAATCCCGACATTATACCAACAGCCATGGCGCTGCCGAGGTAAAATCGCCGATATATTTATCAACGACAATAATCGCATATGGAACCCATGCACACGCTTGCGCAACTGCGCGCCGGAAAACTGACCGGCAGCAGACGCCTGAATTTGTCATGCGGACTGAAGGCATTCCCAACGGAAATTTTCGATCTCGCAGACACGCTGGAAATACTCGACCTTTCCGGCAACGCGCTATCGTCGCTGCCCGACGACTTCGGTCGCCTGCACAAACTGCGCGTCCTGTTCTGTTCGGACAACCAATTCACCGCATTGCCCGCAGTGCTCGGGCAATGTCTGCAACTCGACATGATAGGCTTCAAGGCCAACCGGATACGCACCGTACCTGCTGCTGCGCTCACGCCGGCTCTACGCTGGCTGATACTCACCGATAATCAAATCGACGAGCTCCCGGCCGAGCTGGGGCTATGCACCCGGCTACAAAAACTGATGCTGGCAGGCAATCGGCTGCAAACATTGCCGGAGACGCTGGCAGCCTGCACCCGGCTGGAGCTGCTGCGCATTTCAGCCAACCGCTTTACCGCACTACCGGACTGGCTGTTTACCTTGCCGCGCTTATCCTGGCTGGCCTATGCGGGCAACCCGCTGTGCGAGCAGGATGAATCTGCTGCGCTGACGCAAAACCCCATACCCCACATCGACTGGGCCCATCTCAGCCTGCAGCAACAATTGGGCGCAGGCGCATCCGGCGTGATACATCGAGCCGCATGGCAAACGGACGGGGAACAACACAACGTCGCAGTCAAACTGTTTAAAGGCGCAGTGACCAGCGACGGCCTGCCGCACAGCGAAATGGCCGCTTGCATCAGTGCCGGCATTCATCCCAACCTGATCGCCGTACACGGCAAAATCGACGCCCACCCGGATGACGCGACCGGGCTGGTACTGGCGCTGGTGGCGCCGGTGTTCCGTAATCTGGCAGGCCCGCCCAGTCTGGATTCATGCACCCGCGACAGCTATGCCGAACACAGCGTATTCGATCCAGACACCGTCATGCGCATCGCCCATGCCATCGCCTCGGCAGCGCAGCACCTGCACGCGCGCGGCATCATGCACGGCGACCTGTATGCCCATAATATTCTGCATAACGATGCAGGCGACTGCCTGCTGGGCGATTTCGGCGCCGCCTCTTTCGTCACGGAAACGCATAGCGCGCAGGCGTTGGAGCGCATCGAAGTCCGCGCTTACGCCTGCCTGCTGGAAGAATTGCTGATGCGCTGCGATGCGCCCGATGCGGCGCTCAGTGCCTTGCAACAGCGCTGCGCCGATCCCGATATCGCCAGACGCCCACTGTTTGCCGAGATCAGCCGTACGCTGGTCACATTACAGACGGCATCAACCGCCGTTTAACGCGTGCCTGCCAGCACGAACAGCGTGATAACGCAGCCGATGCCCACCGCCCACACCATGGAGCGCAACGGCGCCTTGTCGAGCACATAGAACAGCGCATGCAGCACGCGCATGGCCACAAAAACCAGCGCCAGATGATCTACCGTAGATTGCGCAACGTGCTGCAACTGGGCAATGATGATCGCGGCGGCAAACGCGGGAAACGCCTCGAACGCATTGAGCTGCGCCCAGTAAGCGCGCTTGCGCGAGCCCTGCGCATGTTCCAGCTGCTCGCGCGGCGCGTGGTTATCGTACTTCTGACCGGCTTTGGCAAACATCACAATAGGGTAAGGCAACAACGCAGCGAACAGCACACACCAGTAAGCGACACTCATCATTTGCTCCAGTAAACGGGGAGGGCTCATGGTGGCATGTTTTCACGACCATTTCAAACCCCTGCCATCGGCTCTTGAAATTACGCCGCACACCCCCATTTAAGCTACAAATTTTGTTCAACATCACACGGAGTACAAGCACCATGACCGTAGCAGCACACAAGGAAACGCTAGGCTTTCAGACCGAAGTCAAACAACTGTTGCAGTTGATGATCCATTCCCTGTACAGCAACAAGGAAATTTTTCTGCGCGAACTGATTTCCAACGCTTCCGATGCGGCCGACAAACTGCGCTTCGAGGCCTTGTCGGACAGCGCCTTGTGGGAAAACGATGCCGAACTGAAGATACGCATCGCCTTCGACAAACAAGCCCGCACCATCACCATTACCGATAACGGCATCGGCATGAATCGCCAGGAAGTCATCGAACATATCGGCACCATCGCCAAATCCGGTACTCGCCAGTTTTTTGAAACGCTGTCCGGCGACCAGTCCAAGGATGCCAATCTGATCGGCCAATTCGGCGTCGGCTTTTATTCAGCCTTCCTCGTTGCCGACAAGGTCACGCTGGTGACCCGCCGCGCCGGCCTCGGCGCCGAACACGGCGTACGCTGGGAATCGGCAGGCGAAGGCGATTACACGCTGGAAACCGTGGAAAAGCCCGCGCGCGGCACCGAAATCACCCTGCACTTGCGCGCAGACAACGACGACCTGCTCGCCAGCTACCAGTTGCAAACCATCATCCGTAAATATTCCGACCACATCACCCTGCCCATCGTGATGCAAAAGGAAGAATGGGATGCCGAGGCGCAAACCATGGTCGTCAAGGATGAAGACGATGTCGTCAATCAGGCCTCGGCACTATGGGCGCGCCCCAAGAGCGAGATCACGCAGGAACAGTACGACGAATTCTACAAGCACGTCGCCCACGATTTCGAAGCGCCGCTGGCGCACATACACGCCAGGGTGGAAGGCAAACAGGAATACACCCAGCTGCTCTACGTGCCCGCCCGCGCACCGTTCGACCTGTGGGATCGCGAACAGCGCCACGGCATCAAGCTGTATGTGCGCCGCGTATTCATCATGGACGACGCCAAACAGCTGATGCCAGTGTACATGCGCTTCGTGCGCGGCGTCATCGACGCCAACGATCTGCCGCTCAACGTATCCCGCGAAATCCTGCAGGAGAGCAAGGACATCGACGCCATTCGTGCCGGTTCGGTGAAAAAGATACTGGGCATGCTGGAAGATCTGGCAGAGAACCAGCCCGAGAAATACACGACCTTCTGGCAGAATTTCGGCAGCGTCATGAAGGAAGGCGTAGGCGAAGACTTTGCCAACAAGGAGCGTATCGCCAAGCTGCTGCGCTTTGCCTCTACCCACAACGACACCGACGTGCAGGACGTTGCGCTGACCGGCTACGTCAGCCGCATGAAGGAAGGCCAGGACAAGATTTACTACGTCACTGCCGACAGCTTTGCCGCTGCCAAGAACAGCCCGCATCTGGAAATCTTCCGCGCCAAGGGCGTGGAAGTGCTGCTGCTCACCGATCGCGTCGATGAATGGATGCTGTCCTACCTGACCGAATTCGACGGCAAGAAACTGCAGTCCGTCGCCAGAGGCGATCTCGACCTGGGCAACCTCGCCGACGAGGAAGAAAAACAGCAACAGGCGCAGGAAAGCGATGACTACAAGGAGCTGACCGACAAAATCAAGGCTACGCTGGGCGAACAGGTCAAGGAAGTGCGCATCACCCACCGCCTGACCAGCTCACCGGCTTGTCTGGTGGTCGGCGACAACGACATCAGCGCCAATCTGGAACGCATGCTCAAAGCCGCCGGCCAGAAAGCGCCCGACACCAAACCCATACTGGAAATCAACCCCAAACACGGTCTGGTGCAACGCCTCAAAGCCCAGACCGACAGCGACAAATTCAACGACTGGAGCCGCATCCTGTTCGATCAGGCGCTGCTGGCCGAGGGCGGGCAGCTGGAAGACCCGGCAAGCTTCGTGCAACGGCTGAATGCATTGTGGCTGACGTTATAAGCCGGCATTAAACGAAAAGGGCGCACCGGCGCCCTTTTTTACGGCCATGCCTGCCGTACCTGTTTTCCGCAGGCACAGGATACTGATATAATTGGAAAAATAGTCGATTCCAGTACAACTGGCAATATAATAAATCATGAACAGGCAAGCACCCAACTCGCTGGAAGAGCGTCTCCATGTGTTGCAAACGCACTGGGACAACTATGTCGCGCAAGGTCAATTTAACGAATTCATCGAATTCGCGGTCGCCGTAAACAGCCTGGCAGAATATTTCAATGTACTGCGCCTCTCCGGTCTGGTACGTCTCTGCGAAGGTCTGGAAAACGCCGTACTGGCCAAACTCGGCGACCAGACATCGCACCCGATTGCACAGCAGGACGTATTGTCGCTGCAGCGTCAAATCGACACGCTGCTGGGCTCGATCGCGCATTCGCGCACCCAGAATGTCGATCAGCGCACGCCGGAACCGTCAGCCATTGCAGACGAGATCGACTGGATCAAGCCGCGTTCGGTATGGATCGTATCCGCAGCCGCAAAGCGCGCAGTCGCCGATGCCATCAGTTCGCAGCTGCGCTTCTTCGGATTCGACATCCATGAGCTATGCTGGAATGAAACACCGCTGCCGGACAGTACCGCGCTGGCCGTGTTATTCATACCCGCCGACGACCGCATCCAGCCCGAGGAATTGACGCGTATCGCCGATATCCGCGCCTGCTGTCCGGCCAGCCAGTTGCTGTATCTGGGCGCGCAATCGGCCATCGAGCCCATCGTCAGCCTCATGCGTGCAGGCATCGATGTGACCGTACCGGCAGAAGGACAAACCGCCAATGTCCTCAACGGCATCCTCGATCTGGTCAAGATCAACGAACAGGAAAAATACCGGGTACTGATAGTCGAAGACTCGCGCGTCGCCGTCGCCCTAATCGAGCGTACGCTGGCGCAGCACGACATGGACACCCGCGCCATCAACGACCCCGGCAATCTGCTGGAAATGCTGGAAAGCTATCATCCCGACCTGGTCCTGATGGACATGTACATGCCGCGTTTCAACGGCATCGAGGCCACGCGCGTGATACGCCAAATGCCGGCCTACAGCTCGCTGCCCATCGTCTATCTCTCCGCCGAATCCGATGTCGGCATGCAGGTCGAAGCGTTGCGGCTGGGCGGCGACCAATTCATCATCAAACCGTTCAACCCCGTGCTGCTGGCAGCCATCATCAAAGCCAAGATCGAGCGTTTCCGCGAAGCGCAGCGCGCCAGCCGTCTCGACGGCCTCACCGGCCTGCTCAATCACTCCACCGCCAAACAGCGGCTGCGGGCATTGCTCGGCCAGACCCCGCCGCACGGACAGCTGACCGTAGCGATGATAGATATCGACCATTTCAAGGCGATCAACGATACTTACGGGCATCCTATAGGCGATCAGGTCATCCGCAGACTGGCCTGGCTGCTCAAGGGACGCCTGCGCTCCCATGACATGATAGGCCGCTACGGCGGCGAAGAATTTATCGTCGCCTTGCCGGGCATCAGCCCGGAGCAGGCTACTGCCGTCATCGACCGTATTCGCAGCGATTTTTGCGCATTGCCGCACCCGCATCCCGGCGGCGTATTGCGCACCAGCTTCAGCGCAGGCGTGGCATCTTTCCCGCTGGCCCGTACCGCCGCCACGCTGACCGAAGCGGCCGACGCCGCCATGCTGCAAGCGAAACGGCTGGGGCGCAATCGCGTAGAGCAGGCACGGCCACCGCACACCGACTGAATTCCCTTGTCAGCGCACCGGCTGCAATTTATAGTACGTTGATATTGACCATTAACGTACAACATGCCAAACGCCCATCCTGTCGACACCCTCATCGAAGCCCGCTGGATCATCCCCGTAGAACCGGCCAACACCGTATTGCACGACCACAGCATCGCCATCGACGGCAACCGTATCGTCGCTGTTTTGCCGACCGCTGAAGCACGCCAGCGTTTCGTCGCCCGCAACTATCACCGCCTCACCGACCATGCGCTGATGCCCGGCCTGGTGAACCTGCACACCCATGCCGCGATGACCCTGCTGCGCGGCTATGCCGACGACCTGCCGCTGATGGAATGGCTCAAAGGCCATATCTGGCCGGCGGAAGCCAAACACGTGTCCGCCGACTTCGTGCGCGACGGCGCCCGCCTCGCCTGTGCGGAAATGCTCAAGGGCGGCACCACCTGTTTCAACGACATGTATTTCTTCCCCGAAGCCGTGGCCGAGGCCGCCGTAGCCTGCGGCATCCGCGCCGCCATCGGCATGATCGTGATCGACTTCCCCACCGCCTACGCCAGCGACCCGGACGATTATCTCAACAAGGGACTGGCCATGCGCGACCGCATGCGCGACGAACCGCTGCTGTCGTTCACCCTCGCCCCGCACGCGCCGTATACCGTCAGCAACGCCACCTTTGAAAAAGTCATCACCTACGCCAGCCAGCTCGACTTGCCTATCCATGTGCACCTGCATGAAACCGCCGATGAGATCGCGCAAAGCATGGCGCAATATCAGCAACGCCCGCTGGCGCGGCTGCATCAGCTCGGCCTGACCGGACCCAACCTGATCGCCGTGCACGCCGTGCACATGAATACCGACGAGCAGGCACTGCTGGCGCAACAAGGCAGCCACATCGCCCATTGCCCCGCATCCAACCTCAAACTCGCCAGCGGCTTCGCCCCTGTCGCCAGCATGCTGGCACAAGGCCTCAACATCGGCATCGGCACCGACGGCGCCGCCAGCAACAACAAACTCGACATGTTCAGCGAAATGCGGCTGGCCGCGCTACTGGCCAAAGGCGTCGCCAACGATGCCGCCGCCCTGCCCGCGCACACCGCGCTGCAAATGGCCACGCTTAACGGCGCCCGCGCGCTGGGGCTGGATCAGCACATCGGCTCGCTACTCCCCGGCAAATACGCCGACCTCATCGCCGTCGATCTGACCCAGCTCAACACCCTGCCCTGCTTCGACCCCGTTTCCTCACTGGTCTACAGCGCCGGACGCGATCAGGTCAGCCACGTCTGGGTCAACGGCGAACTGCGCGTAGACAACCGCCAGTTCACCGCGCTCGACGAACGCACCCTCAAAATCACCGCCAATGTCTGGCAAAGCCGCATTCAACCCTCCAACTAAGGAACACCATGCTCCACGAATTCATCAACTGGATACTCGCCACCGTACATAACTGGGGCTACGCCGGTATCTTCATCCTCATGGCGCTGGAATCCACAGTCCTGCCTATCCCATCCGAGCTGGTGCTGATACCCGCAGGCTATCTCGCCTTCGAAGGGCACATGAATCTGGCGCTGATCCTGTTAAGCGCCACCCTCGGCTGCCTCACCGGCGCGTCGATCAACTACGCCTTCGCGCTGTGGGTAGGCCGCCCGTTCCTGGAACGCTGGGGCAAATACTTCTTCGTACGCCCGCCGCTGCTGCATAAAACCGATGAATTCTTCGCCCGCCACGGCAAAGTTTCCACCTTCACCGGCCGCCTCATCCCCGGCATCCGCCATCTGATCTCGCTGCCCGCGGGCCTCGCACGCATGAACCCGGCTACCTTCGCCATCTACACCATGATCGGCGCAGGGCTGTGGTCGACCGTACTGACCCTGATCGGCTACTTCATCGGCGGCAATGAAGTGCTGATCAAGTCATATCTGCATATCCTGACGATTGCGATATTCGGTGGGGTGGCGGTGATTATTGCGGGGTATTGGTGGTGGCAGAGAAGGATTGCGCGGGAGGGGAAATAGCACCTCCCGCCGGCATCTGCGAAATAATTACGCAACCGCTAGCCGAAATAGATAACTGAGACTGCTACAATCAACACAACAACACGGCATGGCAAACAGACTGCTTGGGCATACGCCTTACTGGCAATTTTGGCGGAGTGCTGGCAGGTGTGTTCGTTTTTACTTTAATCGTTGCCTATTTACACTTTAATTAACGCCCAATAGGCGCGCCAGGCATACGTGTTAAATAATCGTTAACAAACATTAATATGATACATATTAAACACGATTTAGGCGGCAAACTGAAAATGCAATATTTTTTGTTAGACACCGATTTGCCAAATGAAATAGGCACCGATTTCGGTGTCTATTAGACGTTGGGCGTCATAGTCATGGATCCGGTCATCGGAACGCTGTCGGTTACCTTGCCCGCTATCCGGGTCGAACCCGCAGGACCGCCGCACACGTATCAAGGCATCGCATTCGCAATGTTGCCGGGAGTACGAGTTCTTGCAGCTGCTTCGCCATTACCAGCACTTCCTTTGGCAATGGTCAGCGCCCATGTCTTGGAATGCACTCTCAAGGCCTACCTGTCTCGCTCTGGCGATGATCGGAGCGTCAAAGCAAACGGTGTTCGTCACAACCTAAATGCCTTGTGGTCGCTCGCCCATTCTGACGGCCTGCAAATTCAAAGCCAACCGCCACAATGGGTCGCGTGCTTGAGCCAGTTGCATGATTCACCGTATTTCCTACGATACTCAACAGGAGTCCACAGCATTTCCACGCCGGCGCCAGAACCTATGACTACGGAGCTTTCCGCGCTTGTCGAGCAAGTACAAAGGCAGCTTCGGTGATGACAGTGCCCTATTCGCCAATGACGCCCAACCCATCATTCCACCGGACCTTGCGCATAAAGCCGCGCAAGGTCGGAGAATTCAAACGTTAAGCCTAAGAAGACATATATGGAAATAGCAGAAATAGAAAAAATTATGTCGCTCCTTGGAAGTCTTGGCCTCGGTGCAATAATAGGAGCATTAGCTGTATATCTTCTTCTTAAATCATTCTTGCCGTCATATCTTTCCGAAAAAGGCAAGAATCTTGCGACTAAAGAAGATGTCGCATCAATTACAGATAAAGTCGAGTCGGTTAAAACCGATTACGCAAAAGTATTGGAAGAGCTGAGAAGTAACAATCAACTGAAACTCGCGGAAATCGAGCGTGAGAAGAATATTAAGAAAGAAGTATATTTGCAGGCTGTAGAAGCACTAACTCGAACCCAAAATATTGTCGGCACTTTATCCAACTTGAACACCGATGAACAAAAAATAACTGCTGGAATGGTAAACGATTCAGGGCTAATAGCAAAAGTACAAATCGTTGGCTCTGAAAGAACTGTCAAAGCAGTAACAACAATAATGGCCTCGATTGGTACTGCCATTATGGAGCTAATGCTAGAAAGAGGGATCCTGGTTGAGAGAAAAAATACTATCGAGATGCTAGAGGGATTTCGTTCAAGAGCGCAGGGCGAAATTGATCGTTATATTGCGATAATGAAGAATCTAAACCTAGAAGGAAATCAAGATAAGCGCTTATGGGATAGCATAAATAATAGCGTTCAGTTCGAGACGCAACAGCGTGACAAGTTCTCGCAAGAAATTAGTGACCTATGGAAAACACAGAATAAAGAACATCTAAAATTTACGCAGAAGTGCATGAATAAATTTTTCGAAATAACTTCTTTACTGCCCGACGCAGTACTCGCGGTAAGAGAAGACCTCAATCTCACTATTTCCAATGATGCATACTTGGATATATTTAATAAGAACATTGAACAAGGCAGGAAAGTATTTGGTGAGTTTTTTAAAAACATTTCGGATAGGCAGGCCTAACAATTCGCGCCACGAATCAGGTGAGCTCTGCCGTTAGAAGATCGGGGTCAAGTCTTGCAAAACAACATTTTCCCCTTCAAATTACCCACACGTATGTCCATGAATACATTACGCTACTGCGAACAACGGAGTGCGCATTTATGAAAAAACGTATGATTGCAACGTCACATAACCCACACTCACACGGTGGCTGAATGAATACATACGTCGCATTTGTTCGCGGCATCAACGTGGGAGGCAACGGCTCCCTGCCGATGAAAGAACTCGTCGCCACCTTGGAAGGAATAGGTGCACGGAATGTCAGGACATATATTCAAAGCGGCAACGCCGTATTCGAGAGCGCCGAAAAGCAGGCGGCTCGACTTTCCACCCAGCTCTCCGCTGAAATATTGAATCGCAGAGGTTTCGAGCCATATGTGCACATCCTCACTATTGAAGCACTCGCCAAGGCCATCGCAGAAAATCCTTATCCCGAGGCTGTAACCGATCCTGGCAGCTTGCATCTCGGATTTCTTGCCTCGTCACCACAGAGTCCTGATTTGAAAAAGCTCTCTAGCTTGAGAAAAGACAGCGAACGGTTTCACCTAACCGAAGATGTGTTTTACCTCCATGCGCCTGAGGGTGTCGGCCGGTCGAAGCTTGCCGCAAGCGCTGAGAAACTCTTGGGCGTTCCAATGACTGATCGCAATTGGAAAACGGTATGCAAAGTCATGCAAATGGCAAGAGCGTGAACGCGACGCCCAACCCTGCGGCGCAGGGCTGAGCGTCTTGGGAGCGCACACGTTGTTTGGGGTCGGGCCTTACGTTTCACACAACCAACATAACGCATTGATATATTGTTATTATTTTATAGGATCATGTAAAACGCAAAACCAGACCCCGTGCTTCCTTCTTAAACGTTAAGCGACATTACTGCAACATTCATTAAAACAAATTGAGGTTACTATGTTTATCGCAATGAACAGATTCAAAATCAAACCCGGCCACGAACAAGACTTTATTGATATCTGGAAAGGCCGTGATTCATATCTCCATACCGTTCCAGGCTTTAAGGAATTTCATCTTTTACAAGGGCCAAGCAACGATGACTTCACGCTGTTCTCTTCCCACGCCACATGGGAGTCACGCGACGATTTCGAAGCATGGACAAAATCCGAAGCATTCAGGAAAGCCCATGCAAGTGCCGGCAGTCGAAAAGATATTTACATGGGTCCACCACAACTCGAATGCTTTGAGGTTGTTTTATAGAGATATGTGCGCTGCGAACGTGAGGCTCGGGGTCAAATCTTGCAAAGCAACATTTCGCCCATTAAATTACCCATATAGTCATACCCTTATGGCCACATTACGCTACTGTGAGCAGCGTTGTGAGAAGTTATGCAAAAATGCATGATTGCAAGACTGGCCCCGTAATCCCACAAACGCTATACACCCATTATCAAATAGGAGTCTTTTATGAATGCAAAGTATTCTGGGCAGTGTCTTTGCGGGGAAATCAGCTATTCAGTTGATATTGAGCCTGTGTTTACCGGGAATTGTCATTGCAAAGACTGCCAAAGATCATCAGGCAGTGCATTCATTCCGGCGATGATTTTCCCTGAAAAAGATGTTGTTATTTCAGGTGAAGTAAAATATTTCGAGTCTCGGGCAGACAGCGGAAATATGCACAAAAGAGGTTTCTGCCCGAATTGCGGTTCTCAATTGTTCGCTCGGTTCAGCAATATGCCAGGGATACTGGGTATAAAGGCTGGAACCTTAAATGACTCATCGAACTATGTTCCAAAGTTAGATTTTCATGTAGACAGTGCTGCACCTTGGGACTTTATGAACCCAGAGCTACCTAAAAAGCAAGAGGCGGCACAAAGCTAACGATAGGGCGTAACAATTCATTCAAGCAGATAACAGCCCGTAGGATGGGTAGAGCACAGCGAAACCCATCTATTTCTTTTGTAGCGAATTTCCAACCACGTCAGGCTGGAGGTTGTCCTGCCTGACATATCAAAAAGACTCGCGATCGCACTGCAAGAGCTGAACTCAGCTTTTCCATTAGTTCGCGGCATGATGCGGTTATGAATATACTTTTTATTACAGCTTCGTTAGGCATACAAGGAGCGCTTTATGCAAGGTAAATGTCTCTGTGGATTGATTGAGTTTGAGATTGTCGGTGTGGTTCCGAAGCTCTACCAATGCCATTGCTCCCTATGTCGAAAGCAAGGCGGGGCTTCGTCGAATGCCGCAGCCATTATTGGCAAAGCGCATTTCCGATGGGTGAGCGGTCAAGAACACATTTCCTCCTGGATTAAGGATACTGGGTTCCGTTCTGATTTTTGCTCTAATTGCGGCTCCCCCGTCCCTAACCCACTCAGAAGCACGCCGTACTATTGGGTGCCTGCCGGTCTGCTTGAAGGGGATGTCCAACTTGCGGTCAGGGCCCACCTGTTCGTTGGCTCAAAAGCAT
Organism: Sulfuriferula sp.; assembly: GCA_031291235.1. GTDB lineage: Bacteria > Pseudomonadota > Gammaproteobacteria > Burkholderiales > Sulfuriferulaceae > Sulfuriferula. Next base: position 21,246 of record JARLJL010000012.1, on the reverse strand, counting down.
CGTGGGATGTGATTACATCGCCTGGAAAACAATATGAAACCATGCCCGATTTGTCCGAGCTATTGCGCCCGGATGGCGATGCCTAACGTTGCGGTGAGGCAGGACCGGCTTACAGCGGGCTTCGCCTGCCTCTTACCTTAAATGTTAAGCGTCGGCGTCAACGGAGAAAATCATGACCATAACCCCTGTGGCACAAATGCGCCGCCCTGAAGATGCACCGAGTGTGTTTCAAGTCGCTTGGAACACACACGACATGGACGCGCTGGGCGCCCTGTTTCACAAAGGTGCGACGTTCGTAAACCGCTTCGGGCACTATGTCCGCGGCATTGATGCGATCGTAGCGATGCACCGTCCTATCCATGAAACGATCTATCGTGACTCTACCCTCGAAAATGAATTGATCGACGTAACCGAGATTGCCGATGGGGCAGTAGTCATACATTTCTGGAGTTGTCTGGCTGCTGGCAGCGCTCACCCGGCAGGACCGCATAAGGTCGATACTCTGATCCTCGCGGTACTGACCAGACAGAACGAGATCTGGCGCATTCAAGCCCTTGAAAACGTAACCATCACTAACCCGCGGACCGGGGAGGCGATTTTGAGGGACTAAGGCCGCATCATCTCGGAATAGGCTGCAGAGTCTGGTCTTGACCTTTGCCAGTCATACAGATGAAGTTTAGTTCATCTGTGCAGCGAATTTCCAGCCATGTCAGGCCGGGGGTTGCCCGGCGGCATTTACTTTCTCTTGCTTGCACAAGATAAAGTAACCAAAGAGAAGTGCACCCTGCAGCCTCGCCCCTGCGGGGTCCCTTCGTCCGAACCGTTCAGACGGGGGCTGCGCAACTCGCCCTGACAGCTTGCACACCCCGCAAGCTGCTGCGGAGCTCAAACAGTGCTCGCCTACCCCTCCCGCCTGAACGGCCCGGACGAAGCGATGCAGAAGGAGAGAAAAGCATTAAAGGCGTAGAGTTACGCGCCCGCGCGTGATGAATTTATTTGATCCTGTTTGTCCGGGCTGTGTCCAGACAACCATACTTAATTTTGATTTTGTTGTTAGTTAAAGAAAGATACCAGCCGCCAGGCAACCCCCGGCCTCCAATACCAATAAGCAGCATGTGCTAACATTTAGCCATCAAGAAAAAGCACACCATGAAACGATACCTGTCCAACAGCCTATACATCGACTGGCACCACCCTGCCATCCTCGCTAAATCCGCAGCGCTTGCCGATGGCTGCCGCGACGATGCCGCTGTGGCGCAACGCTGCTTCGAATTCGTGCGCGATGCTATTCAGCATAGCTGGGATTACCGCAGGAATCCGGTGACCTGCAAGGCATCCGAGGTATTGCGCCACGGCACCGGCTATTGCTATGCCAAGAGCCATCTGCTGGCGGCGCTGTTAAGGGCCAACGCCATTCCGGCCGGGTTATGCTACCAGCGCCTGAGCGTGGGCAGCGAGGGGCCGCCTTACTGCCTGCATGGGTTAAACGCGGTTTATCTGCAACAACACGGCTGGTACCGAATCGACGCGCGTGGCAACAAGCCGGGCGTTACTGCCGAATTCATGCCGCCGACAGAAAGACTGGCATTCCCGATTATCAGCGCTGCGGAACGCGATTTCACGGAAATATGGGCGGAGCCGCTGCCTGTCGTGATCAGGGCGCTGACGGAAAACGCAACGGTAGAGCAGGTTTTTGAGCATCTGCCGGATATGGCAATCGTATCGGGCTAACGCCCCTGCGCCACCTCCGGCGCGAACTCGAACAGTTCGGGCTGATTTTTGCGATACACTCGCAACCACATGATGGTCGCGGGGATCAGCGAGCGCACGGCAAACCACATCGCTTCGTCTGCTGCAGGCGGCGGTTCGTCCAGCTGCCGGGCTGTCGCGGCCCAACCGTCCCAATCCACTTCGGCCATGATGCTGCACGTTTGCGGCGGCAATCTGGCAGCGATGTCGGTCATGATTTTGACCTGGCGGGTCACCTCCGCGCGGGTCAGGCGCGAGCCAAGGAATTCGTCTTCCTCCAGCCCTTCGGTCAGGGTCAGTACGGTGATGCAGGCTTCTTCGATAATGGATAACAGTGATGCGTTCAACATGCCGGCTCCCTGGGTACGATGCAGTGGTGATGTACGGTTACTACATCAGCAAGCATTGTGCCAAGCCGCAAAGCCCGGTTTATCGCACTGGCGGCGTGCCCGCTGTCGTCTTTTGTCGCAAAGCCGACAGCGCAGCGCCCGCAATTGCTCCTTGATATCCCATGCGCGACAACGCACAATACAGGCGCATATGACAACAGCATCAGCGTGATCGCATACCGAAATGGGTGAAGTCGTTAAATTCAAAAAACCGAAGCCCGGCGAGAAGTTCAAGGGCCTGTCGCTGTGCGCCAGCGGTTTTCACAAATGGGAAGCGGTGCTGTCGAATCCGTTCGATGTGGACAAAGGACGTCTGATCACGCGCTATGCATGCAAGCGCTGCGGCGCGACCAAAACCGAGGCTAAATAAACCGGCACCCGGCTATTCTTGCGCGATCGCGTAATCCGTGGCGTCGTAAACATGGGTGAGTTGCACGCCGGCATCGCTGATTGCCTGCAACTGCCCGGCCAGTGCGTTACGGATAATTTCGTGCTGCGCAACCGGCGGCGGGTAATCCTGCCAGCCGTCGGCATCATGCGTATCCAGATGATAATAGGCGTACGGCGCGGTTTTATCGCCTATATTCTGGGTGACGACGGTCAGGCGATAACCCGCCGCATCGATCACCGCCTGCTGTTCGAATTCGACGAATTCGTCATCGACTTCCTCGACGTAGCCCGGCAAGCCTGCCAGCAAGTCTACGATCTGGGCATGCGTCAAGCTGATGCGGAGTGCGTCACGATAATCGTCCTGATTGATTTCCCAGCGCGCCACGGGCAACTGCTGCTCGTTTTCCACCACACCGGCAAGCAGGCCGCGTACGTTCACCATATCGGCGATATTGACGCAGAACATGTCCGGGGTCAGCCCGCGCAAGTTGAAACGGGCCAGCTCCCACGACGGCAGCACCTGAATATACGGCGTCCAGCCTACGCCTTTGCGCATCAGGCCGGGTTTGACTTGATATTGCAGGATCAGGGTCTTGCCCTGGATGGTGATGAGGATTTTTTTCAATGCCGGCAGCCGTAACAGTAACGAGCGCCATCATAACATTGATCGCCGCCGCAACGCTGCGCGCCTAGCCGACAGCGACCGGCATGACGGGAAAAATAATTTCCACGCACAAACCGCCTTCCAGCCGGTTGGCTGCACGTATCAACCCGCCGTGGGCTTCTATGACCTGACGGGCGATAGCCAGCCCCAGACCGTGACCATCCGGATATTTGGCGCCCTCGCCGCGGAAGAACGGCTCGAAAATGGAATCCAGCTCATGCTCGGGAACGCCCAGCCCCTGATCGAGCACGGTAATACGCAAATTGCTGCCATTGGCGTACAAAGCCACTTCTACATCTACCCTGCCACCGCGAGGCGTATGCCGCAACGCGTTGCGCACTACATTTTCCAGTGCGCGGTGCAGCAATTCGGCTCGCCCTTTGACATGTACATCGACATCCCCGGATAAATCCACGACATGCCCGCTCGACTCCGCCTCGAAACGGGCATCCGCTACCACATCGGCTATTAGTTCGCCGACGCGGACATCCTCGTCCATTGCCCCCATCACGCCCGCTTCCAGACGGGATAATGTCAGCAACTCTCCCACCAGATTATCCATGCGCCCGCTTTCGCGCTCTATGCGTTCCAGCGAAGCCTCCAACCGCTCCGGCTGCTGCCGCACCAGCCCGATCGCAGCGTGCAGCCGTGCCAATGGCGAGCGCAATTCGTGCGACACATCATGCATCAGCCGCCGCTGACCGTCGATCAGCGTACCCAGATGGGTAGCCATACGGTCGAAATTGCGGCCAAGGTCGGCCAGCTCGTCGCTGCGCTTGCCCATCACCGGGTCCAGCCGCACAGCCAGATTGCCGCCGATTACCGATTCAAATGCAGAACGCAGATGGCGTATTGGTTTCGATACATAGCGGGCCAGCAAGGCTGCGAATATCAGACTTGCCAGCAGCGTCGCAACCAGCGGCACCACGGGGAGGCCCGGCGGCTCCCCATGATGCGGCCCGTCCGAAGGGATATGATCGCCCAGCTCTATCTCAGGGCGGAGTTGAAACAGGATATAAGTATGGCCGTCCGGGCTTTCCACCTTACGCACAGCCGATGTCGCGGGGTCGTCGATCAGCATCCAGCGCATGCGCGTCAGCGTAACCGGCGCAACATCACGCCCCAGCAATTCGCGATTATCGTCATCGACGGCATATACCGGCATGCGTGTCTGACTCAGCAGCAAGCTTTTCAAGGCATGCGTGCCACCGAATTGCAGGGTAGCGGCAGCCGATTCCAGCGCGGGACTAACCGGTGGGTTGTGCATCTCGCGCACCAGCCGTCGATCCTGATCACGGTGATCCAGCCAGAACACGGTGCCGACGGCTACGATAGTCGTCAATTGCGCCAGCCAGATAAAAAAGAAAAACTTCCAGAATAACCGCCCCACGCCTACTCCCTGATGAGCTGATAGCCCTGCCGGTATACGGTCTGGATACGAGGCCGGCCATCAGCCAGCGCACCCAGCTTGTGGCGGATACTGCTCAAATGCACGTCTATGCTGCGATCGAAACGTGCCAGCGGGCGGCCCAGTCCCAGCTCCGACAGGATGTTCTTGCTGACCGGGCGGCCCGCCTCCTGCGCCAGCACCTCAAGCAGGTTGAACTCGGTACTGGTCAATTCCAGCGGCCGCCCTTCCCATTCCGCCCGGCGCTGCGCCGGCCACATGGACAAGGGCCCGACCGTCAACACATCAGGCTCGTTGTCGGAAAGCGTATGCTGGGTGCGGCGGAGTATGGCCCGTATGCGTGCCGTCAACTCCCGCGGCGTACACGGTTTGGGTACATAATCGTCGGCACCGAGCTCGAGACCAACAACGCGGTCGGCATCGTCGCCACGCGCAGTGAGCATGATCACCGGCATGCCGCTCTTGGTCCGTATCCTACGCAGCGCCGCCACCCCGTTGAGGCGCGGCATCATCACATCCAGCACCGCGATCGCATACTGACCGGACAGCGCTTCGCCGACGCCGACCTCGCCGTCGTGCGCCACCGTCACAGCGAAGCCCTCCTGCTCCAGATATTCCTTGAGCATTTCAACCAGCTCAACATCGTCATCCACCAGCAAAACCTTGGTCATAGTCGTACGCTTGCCGCCTTCAACACAAAGAGTCAATGATAGCGAAGCTCCCCCCCATACAACAGCGTAGAACGTCATATTTACACAAATTTACGCTGCAATAACGGCACTTAACGCCCGCCTCAATCAAACTTTGCACTGTAACCCGGATACGGCGTTACAGCCATCAATTACCGTTAACCGGAAAAGGAATGACAAATGAATGCCAGACTAGCCAGCTTCATGATCGCCAGCACTATCGCCCTCGGCCTGCCGCTCGGCGCCACTGCACAACCCATGAAGGACGGCCCGGGCGATTGCGGCGGCCCGATGCAAATGTACGGAGATCCGGGCATGCCAGATAACCGGCGTCCGCCCGACGGAGCGCCCGGCATACCCGGCGAAAATCGCTTACCGCCTTTCCTGCACAATGTGCAGCTGAGCGATGTCCAGCGCGACAAGATTGCCAATCTGATGCAATCACAGACACCGGACATGCGCGACCAGTTCAAAGTCATGCATCAGACGCAAATGGCATTGCATCAGCTCAGCCTGTCGGACGACTATAGCGAAGCAAAAGCAAAAACGCTTGCTGAAGCCAATACTGCCGCCATGATCAGGATTGCGCAAATGCAAGCCCGCATCGACCATCAAATATACCTGCTGCTGACGCCCGAGCAACGCGCCCGGCTGCAACAGCGAAAACCGCAACGAGATATGCCGTAAACGCTTTCGTAGTCTAATATTCAAATGGATATACAATAAACAGATAAACTATCAATAACCATGAAAATCCATTCGGGCTTTGCCCTGTCAACCTTTGTCATCGCAACGCTAGGCGGTTGCGCCCCGGTCGGGCCTGATTATGTCAAGCCCGACGCAGCAGTGCCCGCCAACTGGGCCAATGCCCCAGCCCGACAGACCTCAATGCAGGATTTGTCGCACTGGTGGTCCGTGCTCAACGACCCGCTGCTGTCCGAACTGATTACGCAAGCGTTGCAGAACAGTCCCGACCTGCGTAGCGCTCAGGCGAAATTGCGCGAAGCGCGCGCCCAGCGCAAGCTGGCCGGCGCCAACCTGTTCCCCACTATCGGCGCCAGCGCCTCCCGGAGTTACAACAAAAACAGCCCATCAACCGGCGGCGTTACCACGGATTTATATAGCGCCGGCTTCGACGCCAGCTGGGAGCCGGATGTTTTCGGCGGCAACCGGCGCGCAGTCGAGGCCGCGCAGGCCGATCTGGAAGGCAGCGTAGCCAGCCTGCACGATACGCAGGTCACGCTGGTCGCCGAAGTCGCGCTCAATTACATTGAATTGCGCTCTTATCAGGCCCGTCTTGCCATAGCCGAGAATAATCTGGCGAGCCAGAAGGAAACGCTGTCGCTGACCGGCTGGCGCGAACAGGCCGGCTTGACCAGCTCGCTGGATGTCGAGCAATCGCGCACCAACCTCGAACAGACACGCGCCCAGATCCCCACGCTGGAATCCAGTCTTGCCCAGGCAAAACACCGTTTGGCAACATTGCTGGGACAAGCGCCGAACGCATTGTACGATAAGCTCGCAGCACCGGCCCCAGTCCCCGCAGCACCCGACAATATCGCGGTCGGCATACCCGCCGACACCGTGCGTCAGCGGCCGGACATACGCGTTGCCGAGCGCAAACTGGCGGCAGAAACTGCGCGTATCGGCGTCCAGACAGCGGCGCTCTATCCCGCATTTACACTGAGCGGTTCGCTCGGCTGGGAGGCGTTGAGTTTAAACGCACTGGGCGGCAGCGACAGCCTGACCCATTCTGTGCTGCAAAGCATCGCCGCAACGCTGTTCGACGGCGGTCGCATCCGCAGCGCCATCGAAATCCAGAATGCGGTACAGGAGCAAGCGCTGGTCAGCTATGAAAAAACCGTACTCAATGCGCTAGAGGAAGTGGAAAACGCGCTGGTTTCCTACGCCAACAGCCGCAGACGCGAACTGGCGCTGCAGCAGGCGGAAAATGCCGCCTATAACGCGACGCTGCTGGCACGGCACCGTTACACTACCGGCATTACCGATTTCCAGACCGTACTCGATACCGAACGCACCCTGCTGACGGTTCAGGATAGTCTGGCGACTACCGAAGCGGACAAAATCACTGCCCTGATCCAGCTCTACAAGGCAATGGGCGGCGGCTGGCAACCCGTTACCGACAATAAAACATCATCTGCGAAACAAGGCACAACATCATGAGCAACCCGGCAACGGCCCCGAAACAACAGTTGGAAAGCATTATCGCAGCAGAAAAATCCCGGCGTTTTCTGGGGTTGTCCATCCGGTTGTGGCTGATTCTCATCCCGCTCATATTGGTAACAGCAGGCACAATTTACATGTTCGCACGTAGCACCCAGACAGCACCCCAATTTGTCACCGAGGAAATCGTACGCGGCAACCTCACCGTTACAGTCTCGGCCACAGGCAATTTGCAGCCGACCAATCAGGTCGATGTCGGCAGCGAGCTGTCGGGGACGATGGACCTGGTGCTGGTGGACGATAATGACCGGGTGCACAAAGGCCAGCTGCTCGCCCGGCTCGATCTTTCCAAACTGAACGATCAGGTCGCCAAATCGCGCGCGGCGCTCGCTGCTGCCGATGCCACTGTGCTGCAAATGCAAGCCACGGTCGAAGAATCCCGTGCCAACCTTGCACGGCTACGTGAAGTCGCCGTACTCTCCGGCGGCAAAGTGCCGTCCAAAACCGAACTCGATACCGGACAAGCCACTTATTTGCGCGCCGTCGCCAACGAAGCAGGTGCTCGCGCTGCAGTCACGCAGGCACGCGCGACACTTAAGTCCGACGAAACCAATCTGTCGAAAGCGTCGATCCGCTCACCTATCGACGGCGTGGTACTGACGCGCAAAATAGAGCCGGGACAAACCGTAGCAGCCTCCTTTTCGGCACCGGTATTGTTCACGCTAGCTGAAAATCTGGCGCAAATGGAGCTGCAGGTGGATGTGGATGAAGCCGATGTCGGCCAGGTACACGAAGGCCAATCGGCCACTTTCAGCGTGGATGCCTACCCCGGTCGCAAATACCCGGCAAGCATTACCCGCGTTAGCTACGGCTCGCAAACCAAGGATGAAGTCGTCTCCTACCAGACCATACTCAAGGTTGCCAACGACGATCTCAGCCTGCGTCCGGGCATGACGGCCACGTCCGAAATCACCACCGCCCACCGCGAAAATGTATTGCTGGTGCCGAATGCCGCGCTGCGCTTCACCCCGCCGGCCAAGGCTGCAAACAAGGATAACGGCAGCTTCGTCTCCAGCCTGATGCCGAAAGCGCCACCCGCGGCGGTAAAGCAGATCGGCAACGGCAATCAGCAAATATGGATACTGCGCAACGGCCAACCCGTTGCTGTGCCGATCACTGTCGGCGTCAGTAACGGCAAACAGACCGAAATAAGCGGCAGCGGTCTGCAGCAGGGCATGCAGGTCATCACCGACAGCGTGGTCGCACCGCAATGAACGTTGTGCCAGGATCTGCCGCAGCGTTGATCGAACTGAACGGCATTACCAAAACCTACGGCCAGGGTCAGGCCGCCTTTCAGGCGCTGCACGGCATTGATCTCGCCATTGCTGAAGGCGAATTCGTTGCCATCATGGGGCCGAGCGGATCGGGCAAATCCACGGCCATGAATATACTCGGCTGTCTGGATACCCCCAGCAGCGGCACCTATCGCTTTCAAGGTACCCATGTCGAGCAGCTGAGCCGCAACCAGCGCGCCCTGCTGCGCCGCCATTACCTCGGTTTCGTATTTCAGGGTTTCAATCTGCTGGCCCGCACCTCGGCGCAGGAGAATGTGGAACTGCCGCTGCTCTACCGCGGTGAAAGCGCCGCAGCGCGCCATGCCGCCGCACTCAATGCATTGGCGTCAGTCGGACTGCAAGGCTGGGAACATCACACCCCGTCCGAACTCTCCGGCGGTCAGCAGCAGCGCGTTGCCATTGCCCGCGCCATCGTTACCCAGCCGACCGTACTGCTGGCGGACGAGCCGACCGGCAATCTGGACAGCAAGACCAGTCATGAAATCATGAGCCTGCTCACTGCGCTCAATCGCGAGCACGGCATCACCATCCTGATGGTGACGCATGAGCCGGACATGGCACGTTACGCCCAGCGCATCGTGCACTTTCTGGACGGCATGGTAGACAGCGATACGCGCAACGGAGGGCAAAGCTGATGCTAGGCAATACGCTCCTGCTCGCACTGCGCGAAATCCGTCGCAACCTGATGCGCTCTTTCCTCACCATACTCGGCATCGTGATCGGCGTCAGCGCCGTCATCACCATGGTCACACTGGGCAACGGCGCGACTCAGGTGATATCGGATCAGATTTCCAGTCTGGGCAGCAATCTGTTGATGATACGCCCCGGCAAACGGCTTGGCCCGGGCAGGGATACCGCCGGTGCCGCCAGCTTCAAAAGCGGCGATGCAGATGCCATCTACGCTCAGATTAGCGGCCTCGCCGCTGTCGCACCGCTGGCCAATCAGAGCGTGACCGTGGTGTATGCCGCCCAAAACTGGTCGACCACCATTTATGGCAGTACCGATGCCTATTTTCCCACGGCCAACTGGAAATTGGCTTCCGGACGCATATTCAGCGACGCCGAAGAGCATGCTGGCAAAGCCGTGTGCGTGATCGGCGAGACCGTACGGCACGAGCTGTTCGGCAACCATAACCCGCTCGGCAACGAGATACGCATCAAGAAATTCTCCTGCGAAATCATCGGCCTGCTTGCACCAAAAGGTCAGGGAGCGATGGGCATGGATCAGGATGACATCGTGGTCATGCCATTGCGCACAGTGCAGCGCCGTCTGACCGGCAATCAGAATGTTGGCACGCTGCTGGTATCGGTAAGCCCCGGTGCCTCGACAGCAAAGGTCACCGATCAGATCAATCTGCTGATGCGCGAACGCCGCAAGATTTCAGATAACGAGGAAGACGATTTCAATGTGCTCGACACCAAGCAGATCGCGGAAACCCTGTCCGGTACCATCCGCGTGATGACCACATTGCTGGGTGCGGTCGCCGCCGTCAGTCTGCTGGTGGGCGGTATCGGCATTATGAACATCATGCTGGTGTCGGTCACCGAACGTACCCGCGAAATCGGCATTCGGCTGGCAATAGGCGCGCTGGAACGCGAGGTGTTGTTACAGTTTCTGATCGAGGCGGTAGCATTGTCCTCTCTCGGCGGTGTGATCGGCATCGCACTGGCGACGGTAGTTTCGATAGTATTGGCGCGACTGATGCAAGTGCCTTTCCTATTCGATCCCAGCATCAATCTGCTGTCTTTCCTGTTTTCGGCGGTGATCGGGGTAATTTTCGGTTATTTCCCGGCACGCCGCGCCGCGCAACTGGACCCTATCGAAGCGCTGCGCCACGAATGATTACGCAGCGACGGATTCGACTTTGTCCATTTCTTCTGCGGAATCCAGCAACGACTGCACTGCGCGTTCGAACAGCGGCTGATCTTCGATAAATCGTACCCGTCCATTCGCCAGCAGGCGCTGGAATACGCGCAAGCTCATCAGGCTGGGAGCGCGCTGATCATCCAGACTCAGGATCAGGTTGGATGCATCTGCGCTGATCCAGCTTAAACGCGCACGGCTGGGCTTTTGACTCAATTTGATTTCAATATAAATTCCGCTATGCAGCCGCTCAACGATGCTTTCATCTATCGCGACATGAACTGCATCGTCCGCTCGCTCACTGCCCGCCGCGCTCCCGGTATCTGTTTCGCCATGCTCTTCGCGATCGAAATACTGATCCAGCGATTCGAGATCGGTGTTCAGTTCCCTGAGCATGGTGTCCATCATCGCTCTTTCAGCGGCATGATGCGTTTCCGGCTCCACCGGCGGATGCGCTACCGCCACATTCTCGACCAGCCGCTCGAAGTTGGTATGCATCATCGGCAACGATGGCACCTGAAATTCGACAATGATGGAATGCAGCGCACGGTTATGCGCATCGAACAGCCAGCCCAGCAATTCCTGTTGCTGCGCCTGCGGCCATGCGATCGATGCCAGACCCTGGCGCAGGGTGCTGATCATGATGGGTAATATCGCTGACATTTCCTCACGGTCGTATTCGTCGACCTTGGGTGCGATGCTCCAGATCAGATCGGGCACCAGCTCCCGATAACGTCTGGCGCGCGCCATGTCGCTACATTCAGCACGCTCTATCACCTGTACCCAGACATTGGTCAGGAAATCATGAAGATACGCATCCAGCGTCAGGCCAGACAAGGTTTCCGCCATTTGCGCCGAAATATGGGTAAAGCGCAGAGTACGGCTTTGCACATCTTCTATTGCCTGCACGGCACGATTCAGCTTGTCGTCCTTGCCGCGCAATTCTGCCGCGACAAATTCGTCGAAATCGTCAAGCAGCCTGGCAAACAGAGAAGAGAACTGGTCCGGACGCTTTGCCGCATCGTTTAGCAGCGTCTCCACAATCATGCAGATTTCCGCGCCTACTCGCTCACTGCCCGGATCGATCTGCTTTAATCCGACGGAAATCGAGCCGATACGGTTAATCAGCATGCGTGCCGGATGGCCCTTCTGGGTCAGGAAAGTCGGATCGCGCAACGCCAGTTTCAGCATCAGGAACTGCAACCGGCCCAGTTGTGCACGCACTTCCGCCGGCACTCTATGGTCGCGCAGTATGAATTCGAACAGCATGGCAACGACATCGATCGTCATCTGTTCGTCGGCTTCCCGGGTCTGTTCGCTGAGACCGGAACGCTGTTCCAGTATCAGATTGCGCACTTCGCCATTGCCGCCCAGCATGTCGGCAGTCGCCGGCGTATGCTCCTGCAGCAGCCGGTCTATCGATTGCGACAGCTGGACTGTCAGCGTACGTGGCGCAGGCGGCGCCGCATACCCGGCTTGTGCGCTGCTACCAACAAACAACTTGCGCAGCACATCGCCCACCTTTTGTACCCCGCTCAGCCATCCGGATCTGGCTGGAGCCGATGCGCCGGAAGATGCCGCTGCGGGGGAACCGGCAGGCATCGCCTGCCCGCCGCCAGCCTGCTGCATGCCGCCGGTTTGCCTTTGTCCGCCACCGGCAGCAAACCCCGCCCCCGGTACGCTCTCGCTATAACGCTTTACCAGTCCGAGCAACTGATCGACTTTCTGTTCATGCGTGGCTGTCGGCAGCGTATTCCCGATTTGACCGCTCATGCCGGCAGCGGTAGACGCAGGGGGATAAGCCGCAACTTGCGCGGCATTCTGATTGGCCGTCTCGACCATGGCTTTGATCGTCTGCAGAAACTGATCTACGCTCTGCCCCAAACCGCTGGCATCGGCTGAGCCGGGGCTGGCCGCGCTGCCTGCTCCGGGCTGGGCGCTATTACCACTGGCGAATGACGGCTCCGATATCGCATGTGCAGCAACGTCCGGATTATTAACCGCATTTTCTTGCGATGACGATGGATTTACCGGCGGGGTTTTAAGCGGCGATTTCCTGATTCTCAGGGGCAATTCGGCAGCCAAACCGTTCTGCGCAAGAAACGCATTGACCACGGCATAAATGCTGTCGATACGGTTCTCCATACCGTCCGCCAGCAATTGCGTCAGCACATTGGACAATTCCTTGGGTAACCCCAGACTCTCAGCCGCATCGGCCAGCGAGCGCGTCACCAGATAAGGGCGGAACGGATTTTCGCGCTCCTTGATATCGTCCTGCCCGAATAGCAGGGCAATGCGTATGTTCAAATCGCGCAGCTGTTCAGCCGCTTCATTGCGCAGGCGATCGGTAAATGCCACCAGTTGCAATTCGTCTTCGTACGTCGATGTGTCGACCAGAGACAAACCGGCGGTATTGGCAAACGCTGCAAGCGCAGGGCGTTCCGAGTTATAGGTGGTTTGCAGACTGCGATTCAGCAGCTTGTCCATGTTGTGATGCAGCTGCTCCCGGAGCTCGGCGCTGCCCCCGCGCAATATGCCGCGTACAGTCAGGTAACGACTTTGATCTATGGAAGAACGGCTGGTATCGGCTTTTTTGAAAGCGTCTTCTATGCTTTGCGGAAGAAACTGATCGAACGCTTCAAGATAGGCGCGCAAGAACTCAGCCCTTGCAGCAACCAGTAATTCATTACGATTTATCATTATTCTTCCATTCCTGAAACCTGAAGCTCCGTTTCCTGACAGGCAGACGCTATTTTATGAATTGGAGCAGGTATTTACGTATACGGATTATAAAAGACAAACTTTATGAGAAATCGAAGCGAATTTTTACTTTTTGTTAATTCCTTTACAAAACCTTAATGACAGCGTCATCATTAGTCAACGTTTGGCCCTGATCATTCAGGTGGGGATAGTCAAATACAAGGCTTCGACTTTAGCCCGCGCCCATGGCGTTCTGCGCAGAAACTGCAGGCTGGATTTGATGCTCGGGTCATGGGTAAAACACCGGATATTGACTTACCGCCCCATGCCGTCCCAGCCGTAATACGCAACCAGCCGGGTCAACATCATTTCCAGCGTGACGCCGTGCAATGGGTCTGCAGAAGTAGGCTCAGACATCGCTTATTATCCGCGTAATCGCTGACTCAGGCCTTTCAGAAAATACCTGAGCAGTTGATCGCCGCAAACACGGTAATTTTTGCTATCCGGGCTGCGAAAAACTGCGCTCAACTCGGGCTTGGATATCTGAAAACCGGCCAGCTTGATAATATCGTGCAAATCCTCTTCTTTCAGCTCAAACGCAACCCGCAGTTTTTTTAGAATAATATTGTTCGTCAGCCGTTTAATCGGCAACGGTTTGGTATCGCTGGGGCCGCGCCGGTGTACGATCAGCCCGTCCAGAAAACTCAGCAGCAGTTCGTCATCACAGACGACGTAACCATCTTCGTCTTCCTTTTTCAGCAATCCGGGGATCAGCTCAGGTGCAAGCTCTGCCCCGGACAATCCGACCAGTTCGGCTAGTGCTGCGTCGGGCAAATCCAGCGCGTATCGTATGCTACGCAATACATCATTATTACTTTCCACTATAGAACTCGCATGGCTATTATTCAAGCCCGCATCATAGCATGGCGGCTAGACCGCGGCGTTCACTACCGCCAATATCCCGCTACCGTAAGCCTCGAGTTTGCGCGCGCCGATGCCGGATATTTCGCCCAACTCGGCCAGATCCGCGGGACGCCGTTGCGCAATCTGCGCCAGCGTGGCATCGTGAAATATCACATAGGCCGGCACGTTATGTTCGCGCGCCGCAGCCTGCCGCCACACGCGCAATTTCTCGAACAGCTGATCGTCGGCAGCATTCTGCGGCGCCGCCAGCGGACGGCCGGATTGACGTCTGACCGGCTTGGTGCCGAGATCCTTGCGCATCCATACCTGCACTTCGCCTTTGAGCACGGCACGGCTGTGTTCAGTCAGCACCAGTGCGCCATAAGCGTCGTGATCGACGCTAAGATAACCGTGCGCCATCAGTTGCCGCAACACGGCGCGCCAGCCTTTTTCGTCAATTTCTGCACCGACGCCGAATACGCTGAGCTGACGATGCCCCCATTGCTGAATTTTCTCGGTATCGCGGCCGAGCAGCACGTCAATCACATGTCCCGCGCCGAAACGGCCGCCGGTACGGTAAACCGCCGACAGGGCTTTTTGCGCGGCCACGGTACCGTCCCAGGTTGCCGGCGGCGACAGGCACACATCGCAATTGCCGCAGGCTTCGGCTTCTTCGCCAAAATAATTGAGCAGCCGCACCCGCCGGCAACGGGTGGCTTCGCACAATGCCAGGAGCGCATCGAGTTTGGTCTGCGCCACGCGCTTGAATTGCGGATCGGCTTCGCCGCTTTCTATCATGCGCCGCTGCTGCACCACGTCATTCAATCCATACGCCATCCATGCATCTGCCGGGCCGCCGTCGCGGCCGGCACGGCCAGTCTCCTGATAATAGCCTTCTATACTCTTGGGCAAATCCAGATGCGCTACGAAACGTACATCGGGCTTGTCGATACCCATGCCGAAAGCGATGGTGGCCACCATGACGATGCCGTCTTCGCGCAGGAACGCATCCTGATGACGCTGGCGCGTGGCGACATCCATGCCGGCGTGATAGGCCATGGCGCGCAGTCCCTGCTTCTCCAGCCATTGCGCAGTTTCTTCCACCTTGCGCCGCGACAGGCAATACACGATACCGGCATCCTGCGCATGTTCGTCCCGTATAAACGCCAGCAGCTGTTTGCGCGGGTCATTCTTTTCTACAATCTGGTAACGAATATTGGGGCGGTCAAAACTGGAGACGAACTGCTGCGCATCTTCCAGCTGCAGGCGTGCAACGATCTCGGCGCGAGTCTGCGCATCGGCCGTTGCCGTCAATGCGATGCGCGGCACCTCCGGGAAACGCTGGTGCAATACCGACAGCGAGATATACTCAGGGCGGAAATCGTGCCCCCATTGCGATACGCAATGCGCTTCGTCGATTGCAAACAGGGCGATCTCGACGCGTTCCAGCAATGCCATGAAGCGCGCGGTAACCAGCCGCTCCGGTGCGACATACAGCAGATCCCATTCGCCGCGCACAAAAGCCCGCTCCACTTCATTGGCCTCGGCCGCCGACAAGGCTGAATTAAGATACGCAGCACGCACGCCAGCTTCGCGCAGTGCCGCGACCTGATCGTGCATCAGCGCAATCAGCGGCGACACTACTACGCCAGTACCGGCGCGGAGCAAGGCCGGAATCTGGTAGCACAGCGACTTGCCGCCGCCGGTCGGCATCAGCACCAGCGCATCGCCGCCGCCGGCGACGTGGGCAACAACATCGGCCTGACGGCCGCGAAAGGCAGGATAACCGAAGACGCTATTGAGTATGGATAAGGCGCTGGACATAACAAAAATCACAAACGAGGGGAGCCGGTCACTATACTGGATTATAAGCCGACCTTAACTCAAGCTGACACAATTTATCCAGCGACGGCAGTTTCCTGTAAAATCATGTTTTTATCTTTTTACATTCAGTACGCCATGAGCTTGTCAGCCCTCACCGCCTTATCCCCCCTCGACGGCCGTTATGCCGCCAAAGTCGCACCATTGCGCGCCCATTTCAGCGAATTCGGTTTGATTCGCAACCGCGTCACCGTAGAAATCGAATGGCTCAAAGCGCTTGCCGCCGAACCGGCCATTACCGAAGTACCCGCCTTTTCCGTCGATACCGTTGCCGAACTGAACGAACTGATCGCCAATTTCTCCGAAACCGATGCGGAAAACATCAAATCCATAGAACGTACTACCAACCATGACGTCAAGGCTGTCGAATATTTCCTGCGCGAGCGTTTTGTCAGCAACCCGGAAATCGCCAAAGTCGGCGAATTCATTCACTTTGCCTGTACCTCGGAAGATATCAACAACCTGTCGCATGCATTGATGCTCAAGGCCGCGCGTGCGCAAGTAATACTGCCGTCGCTGAATAGCGTGATTGCGCGCCTGACCGACATTGCACACGAACATGCCGCCCTGCCCATGCTCTCGCGCACCCACGGCCAGCCCGCCTCGCCAACCACCTTGGGCAAGGAAATGGCCAACGTGGTGTACCGTCTGCAGCGTCAGGCCGACCAGATCGCCGCTGTACCCATGCTGGGCAAGATCAACGGCGCGGTCGGCAATTACAATGCGCACTTGTCCGCCTATCCGGAAATCGACTGGGAAAGCTTCGCGCGCCGCTTCGTGGAAAGCCTGGGACTAACCTTCAACCCCTACACCATCCAGATCGAGCCGCACGATTACATGGCGGAGCTGTTCGACGCCATCAGTCGCGTCAATACCGTACTGATCGATCTCAATCGCGACATCTGGGGCTACATCTCGGTGGGTTACTTCAAGCAGAAAGTCAAAGCCGGCGAAATCGGTTCGTCCACCATGCCGCACAAGGTCAATCCAATTGACTTTGAAAATGCGGAAGGCAATCTGGGGCTGGCGAATGCGCTGTTGCGCCACCTCGCGGAGAAGTTGCCGATCTCGCGCTGGCAGCGCGATCTGACCGATTCCACTGTATTGCGCAATATGGGCGTGGCGTTAGGTTATGCCTTACTGGGATTCGATTCCTGCCTGCGCGGTCTCAACAAGCTCGAAGCCAACCCGCAACGGTTGGCCGAAGATCTCGACAATAACTGGGAAGTGCTGGCCGAGCCTATCCAGACCGTGATGCGCCGTTATAACGTGCCCAATGCCTATGAGCAGCTCAAGGAACTCACACGCGGCAAATCCGGCATCAACCGCGACAGTTTGCATGCCTTTATCAGTGGCCTGGCCATACCCGACGCCGATAAACAACGTTTGCTGGAAATGACACCCGCCAGCTATATAGGCAAGGCAATTGAACTGGCGCAGCGCAAAACGTACTAACCCCATACTGTACCGGTTCAAAAAAGCACCGTAGACAGGTGCTTTTTTGGTTTTAAACATCACTATTCGCTGCACTTGATTATGACGATGAAATCCCCCGAACTGCTGGCTCCTGCCGGCACCCTGGAAAAAATGCGCTACGCTTACCAGTTCGGCGCAGATGCGGTTTATGCAGGACAACCGCGCTACTCGCTGCGTGCACGCAACAACGAATTCCAGCTGGAACAGCTGGATACCGGTATACGCGAAGCCCATGCGATGAACAAGAAATTCTTCGTTGCCAGCAATCTGATGCCGCATAACGCCAAGATCAAAACCTATATGGCGGACATGGCACCTATCATTGCCATGCAGCCGGATGCACTGATCATGGCCGACCCCGGCCTGATTATGATGGTACGGGAAGCATGGCCGGAAATGCCGATACACCTGTCGGTACAGGCCAACACGGTAAACCATGCCACAGTCAAATTCTGGCAGGCGCTCGGACTGACCCGCGTAATCCTGTCGCGCGAACTATCGTTTGACGAGATCGAGGAAATCAAGCAGCAATGTCCGGAAATGGAACTGGAAGTATTTGTGCACGGCGCCTTGTGCATCGCCTATTCAGGCCGTTGTCTGCTCTCCGGTTACTTCAACCATCGAGATCCCAATCAGGGCACCTGTACCAACTCCTGCCGCTGGGATTACAAGGTACACGACACCGATGAAGATGCAACCGGCGATGTGCAAAAAATCGATCTCGATTTCCGCTCTGCCATGGAAGCGCCTGCCTTTGCCGATTGCGGCAACCAGCAGCGCCATCCTCTGGCGGATAAGGTGTATCTGATAGAGGAACGCGACCGTCCCGGCGTGATGATGCCGATCATCGAAGACGATCACGGCACCTATATCATGAACTCCAAGGATTTACGCGCAGTCGAGCACATCGAACGGCTGGTCAGGATAGGCGTGGATTCGCTCAAAATCGAAGGTCGTACCAAATCCGCTTATTATGTAGCGCGCACCGCACAGGTATATCGCAAAGCCATAGACGATGCGGTAGCGGGACGTCCGTTCGACCCGTCACTGCTGTCCGATTTGGAAAGCCTGGCCAACCGCGGTTATACCGACGGCTTTTACGAACGTCACCATACGCAGGAATACCAGAATTACATGCGCGGTCATTCGGAAAGCGACCGCAGCCAATATGTCGGCGATGTCATCGGCTACGATGAAACGACCGGGCTGGCGGAAGTTGAAGTAAAGAATAAATTTCTGGTCGGCGACCGTCTGGAAATAATACACCCGACCGGCAATCGCATCGTGACATTAACGCGAATGCTGAATAAACGCGGCGAATCGGTGCAGGAAGCGCCGGGTAGTGGACACCACGTCAAGATCCCGCTGGCACCTAATCTGGAAAAAGCCCTGATAACCCGATTTCTTGCCGGCTAGCACAGGAATCAGGCGAGCAAGACCTCGCCTGACGGTCATGCCATACGCGTATCGGCGGCCTGCGCTGCCAGCAGGGTGTTTTCCAGCAGCATCGCTACCGTCATCGGCCCGACCCCACCTGGTACCGGCGTAATCCACGCGGCGCGCTCCGCGGCTGGCGCAAATTCCACATCCCCGCTCAAACGCCCATCGTCCAGACGATTGATACCGACATCGATAACAGTAGCACCGGGCTTGATCCAGGCGCCCTTGACCAGTTCGGGACGTCCGACCGCCACCACCAGTATGTCGGCCTGACTCACAAACTCCGCCAGATTTTTGGTAAAACGATGGCAAGTAGTCACCGTGCAACCCGCCAATAACAACTCCAACCCCATAGGACGACCGACGTGATTGGATGATCCCACAACCACGGCATTCAATCCCTTCAGATCGCTGTGTGCCAAGGCCAGCAAGCGCATCACGCCATAAGGCGTACAGGAACGCAAAGTCGGCATGCGAACGGCCAGGCGGCCTATGTTGTAAGGATGAAACCCATCCACATCCTTGTCCGGATGTATGCGCTCGATCACCGTCTCCGGGTCAATTTGCGCAGGTAGCGGCATTTGCACCAGTATGCCATGTACGCTAGCGTCATTATTCAACGCATCTATCAATGCCAGCAGTTCGGCTTGGGTCGTAGTCTCAGGCAAGTCATGCGAAATCGAACGTACTCCCGCCTTGATACAGGCATTACGCTTATTGCGCACATAAATACTGGAAGCGGGGTCACTACCTACCAAAATCACTGCCAACGCAGGCATTGCCAACCCTGCAGCATCGCGCGCGGCTACTTGCGTCTGGATGTTACTGATGATTTTCTCGGATAAACTTTTTCCATCAAGGAGTCGAGCTGACATAATGTACCAGTATCGTGGATTATTAAAGATGCAATCATCTCATTTTTAGTTACCTACTTTCAAGTTGATGTTGACGGAATCGCGTACAACGCGTATAGTTTCGGTCTTTCGGGGCGTAGCGTAGTCTGGTAGCGCGCCTGGTTTGGGACCAGGATGTCGGGAGTTCGAATCTCTCCGCCCCGACCAAGTTTTATGTTGGTCTTATAGTAGTTGTAGTCATCTGCAAGGCGGTCATGGTGCCGGTTTATGAGCTGCCCGTAGCTCAACCGGATAGAGCACCAGCCTTCTAAGCTGGGGGTTACAGGTTCGATTCCTGTCGGGCAGGCCAAGATTCCAGTTTTCAACGGTGGATGTAGCTCAGTTGGTAGAGCCCCGGATTGTGATTCCGGTTGTCGTGGGTTCGAGCCCCATCATTCACCCCAAATCACTCAATAAAAAAGCCGCTTATGCGGCTTTTTTATTGAGCCTATTTTCTGTAACGGTACCCGCCTGTTTCCGCATTGCCCAAGCAAACAAACGCAAAATTACTGCCTGGACGCTGTACTGGCATTGTCTGCATTGGCTTGCAGCGTTGCTGAATTAGCAGCATTAGCCTTGTCAGCCACCGCCTCCGGGGCATGAGGTGCAATTACAATCGAATTACCCATCTGTACTTGTATCAATGTTGGATAATCGAATGCAGATCCATTCGCAATATCTACTCCGGCACCAATCACGCCGCCAAACAATATATTGCCGAAAGCCATACCCTTGGTAGAAGACTTAACATCCGCCATACCCGGCTGAATATCGCTCTTTTCACATTTCACATTCAGGTCTGTCATACTGCGGTGTATGGTCACAGAGCCCGGAGAAGTAACGAACCAGGTTCCCTTATCATTCACCAGCGTACAGTAAGCCCCCGCAACCTGAGCCCCATTCAGCCTTGTTTCAACCGATACAGGCTGATTCGTGCCATTTACTATTGATGCGCATCCACTGAACAATGACAAAGCCGCGAGCGGAAATGCCAACTTGAAAATTTTCTTCATTTTGATTTATCCCTGATTTTAAAAGCAACAAATGTCGCGCGCAAAGTATACATTACGTTCAGGAACGGCTGACGAGGATTTAGGCAATAAAAAACCCCCGAGGCGCGAGCCTTGGGGGTTTAGGGATAGATGTCTGACGATGACCTACTTTCACATGGGTAATCCACACTATCATCGGCGCTGTCTCGTTTCACGGCCCTGTTCGGGATGGGAAGGGGTGGTTCCAAGACGCTATGGTCGTCAGACGT
>JARLJL010000011.1 GCA_031291235.1 Sulfuriferula sp. | reverse complement strand
CAAGCTCAACCAGCACTTTGCGAGCCACGACTTTACCCGTCACGGCCAGGGCGAGTACGTGCGCGGGACCGTCCACAGCAACACAATTGAGGGCTATTTTAGCATCTTCAAGCGCGGCATGAAGGGCGTCTATCAGCATTGCGCCGAAAAGCATCTGCACCGCTACCTTGCAGAATTCGATTTCAGGTATAATCTGCGCGCAAAGCTGGGATTCAATGATAACACTCGGACGGAAGGCGTTTTAAAGGGTATTGTTGGAAAGCGTTTGATGTACCGGGACTCGTTTGGAGGCGTCCGGGCCTGAAAAAATGGGTTGTTGAAATGCGCGCCGGAGCTGAATATCGGCTAGTTTTGGAGGGGTTTACGCCCGACACCATTCCTATGGCACGGCTGGCTGAATACATGCAGCAGTTAGCGAAGATGCTTGGCCAAGAAGCATTTGTGCATTTTCAACGTGTTGAGAATAATTGTACCGCGCTTGTCAGTAAAATAGATCGTCGGGCTATAGGTAAGGTTGGAGCTAGAGTTCGCGCCATCCGCAGCCAAAGTGCGCCCGCAGACGCCATGAAGGCGTTCGGCACCATAAATAATATGGTCGGTGAGGACGGTACAACTGCTGTCTTACGAGAGCGGTCTGCCACCATAATACGCTTTCCTGGCACACGCCCCAGCCAAATCCAAGCCTTTGAGGTTCCTGACGAGGGTACGGTCATTGGCTATTTGTACATGCTTTCCGATGCGAGAAATGAATTTCATGCGCGAATTCGCTTGGAGAGCGGAGGTACTTTGATGTGTACCGTAACAGATGAAATAGCCAAAAAGCTCCGAGAGCATTTATTTGAAGCCGTAAAAGTCTCTGGTCCTGGTTTATGGACAAGGAGTCCTAGTGGTGACTGGGCCCCTACCAAACTAGACATCAAAGATGTGGTTGGCGCTGATTCCAAAAATCTACGCTCTATAATCGATGAGTTAAGGCGTCTTGATATTGAATGGCCAGAAGATGCCATTGAATCATGGGGAAGCCTTACTGACGGCGGTAATCAAATCCAGTGATCGTTGCCTTTGACAATACATTCCTGACGCTTGTTTTGAATCCCGGCTCACAGCCAGGGAATGACCCCT